>CP091722.1:70000-2274060 GCA_022009755.1 Oscillospiraceae bacterium | reverse complement strand
GTGTCTGCGCTGTCAGCTTCTTCCGGCTCGTCCTCGTCGTATTCGTCAAAATCGAACTCGTCAAGGTCGGTGCTGCCTTTCACGCTCTGTTTTGGTTTCATAAACTTAACGTAGTAGAGGGCTGCGCCGCCGCCAAGCAAGCCCACAACAAGGAAAATCAAAAGCCCGCCCATGCTGTTTTTCGGTTTCTCCGGCTCTGCGGAAGCTTCCGGCTCGGTGTCCTTGCCTGTGCAGCTATCCATGTTGACAGAGCAGACGGGGCAGGCGGTGTTTACTTCGCCCGCCTTGCATTTCTCGGTACAGTTGCAGACAGCCGGGGGCTGCTCGGTCTGTTCCTCCCCGATAATCGCCATAAGGTCGCTTTCGTCTACTTGATTTAGGAAGTGGACGGAATTTTCGCCTTCGGCTGCCCGGTCAACGATAATGTAAAAATAGTTGCCGCCTTTGCTTTTCACGACGATAAACTGCTTATCCTCGGCAGCTTTGCCGTCGATGTCGTCCACAAGGGTCATGCTGCCCTCCGGGGTAAGGGGCTGCGGTTCGGTTTCCACGATTACGCCGCTGTCGTCGGTTTCTTCTGTCGGGGTCTGTGCATAGGCGGTAACAGAAAAGCCGCCCACAAGGACAAGGGCGGCGCAAAGTGCGGTAAGGCTTCTAAGGATTTTATTCTTCATTCTCGGTTTCCTCCTGTTCTTCGTAGTCGGCTTCCTCAGCGGGCGCGGCGGTCATGCCGGGGATAGTGCCGCCGGAAAGCATAGCGGAAAGTTCCTGCGGGGTCATGCGCATGGCGCGTACAAGTTGCACGATTTCAAGGTTTTCCGCTTCGGTTTTCTGCGCTTCCAGTCCACGCAGCTTGTTCTGGTACTCCGTGATTTTTTCACGGGTCTTTTGGATTTCTTTGTTGATACGGTCAATTTTGCTCATAGCCATAAATGTTGTTCTCCTTTCGATTTTGAAAATAGGTCAGTTCCAGTTCATCAGCCCGTAGCCTTTGATACAGGCATAGTCAAGCGGGTAGCTTTTGATTTTGCAGGCGTCGCCGGAATTGCCCTCAACGGTATAGACGCGGCTTTCGTCCCTGCCGATTACAAGCCCTACATGGTCTGCGCTTCCGTCTAAATCCCAGTCAAAAAAGATAGCGTCGCCGGGGGCAATGTTTTCATAGCCCCGCGCACCCCATTGTCCGTGAGAGGTAAACCACGGAATACCCTGCGACTGACAGGCGGCAAAGCGCGGCTCGGAAAGCCCCATTTGCCCGTAGCACCAGGATACAAAACAGGCGCACCATTCCACGCGGGAATTAAAGCCGTACCAGCTCCAATAAGGGTAGCCGCCCACATTTCCGACTTGCTGCTTTGCAAGGTCAACGATAGCGGTATTGCCGGGGCGCGTTCCGTTTACAAAGTCCACGCCGCTTAAATCCTCGGACGCGGAAGTGTCGGGAGAGCCGCCGCCAAAGATAAGGGGCTTGTTCCCGCTTGTCTGCAAGTACACCCGGTACATTTCCAGTTGTTCCGGGGTCAGATTGTTTTCGCAATGGTGGATAGCGGGGTGTTCGTCAGCTTGACGTTTAAGATGTAATACTCATAAGGCACTTGTACCGTGTAGGTGTCCGTATGCTCGTTGCCGTCCTCGTCTGTCCATGTGTCGGTGCGTTCTTCCTCCCGGTAGCGTATTTCCACTTCCTCGGTCAGCGTCAGCTTGTATTGTTGATTGAAAATCCGCTGTAATTCGCTCTGTACCTCGGCGCAGGTGTAGCTTTGGTATTTTGCGGTCAGATAAGACGCTAATTCATGTGGGTTATGTCCGATATTTGCAAGGTCATAGCGGTACTCGTCATAGCCCGGATTGTCGCGCTCGATATTGTCAATCCTGCTTTGCAGCTCGTTTTCCAATCCTGCGTAGCTGTTTTCCACTTCCACAAGGTCGCTGTCCTCGGAGGTATAGGACGTTCCAAGCACGCCGTTTAAGGTGCCGGAAAACATTGCCCCACAAGAGGACAGCCCGGACATAACCATGATAAAGAGCAGCAGCACCCCGACAGCGATTGCCACACCCGCCGGGTGCCTTGCCACAAATGCTGCGGTTTGCTTTGTTTTCTCGGCGGCTTTGGCTGCCGCCTTGCGGGTACGCTCTGCCGCGCTCTTTATACCCTTTGCGGTATTGCGGGCTTCCTTTGCATACTGCCGCTTGATTTTCTGCTTCTGCCAAAACCGGGAAATGGGGTTAGAGGTAAGCTGCGGGTTCTCATGCAGGGTCTTGTGATACTGAAAATCCACATTTGCCCGAAAAACCGCTTTTTCTGCCTTTGCCGCTTCCCGGTAGGGTTTCAGCTTATGGCTGCGGTAGCCCTGCTTGATTTTCCGCGCCCCGTACTTCAATCCCCGTTCTGCGGCTTCCTCGCTCTTGTGTGCGCCCTCCACGCCGGAGTTATCCTTTTCGACAGAATGGATTTTGTTATGTACCAAAATCCCGGCTTCCTGTGTGGGGCGGGATAGCGGGTTGTGCTTCTCCTTAAATCCGGGCGGCTTGTCCTTTTCCTCAAAGTGCAGGCGGGTCTTGCCGTTCCCGGTGGTTTCGTCAAAGGTGCGCTCTTTCGTAAGTTTCTTTTCTTTGGGGATAGCTGCCTTTGCCTTATCCAAGCGGTCGGCGGCTTTATCGGATTTCTTGATATGCTTTTCAAGCTCCGGGGCAGCGCGTTCCTCGTCGGTAAATTGCAGCCGGGAAGATTTCGTCCCGGCTTCGGCTTCTGCCTGTGCCCTGCGTACCGCTTTTTTAGACACTTTGCGGGTATGGGCGGCGTCGATATGCTCCATGATGCGTTCCGTTTTGCCCGTGTCTGCTTTTGGTGTAGCCACCGGCGCGTGGGGAAGCGGGATTGTATCAGATACCGGGTTAAGCTGTGCCGCTGCGTCCTGTGCTGTCTGTTGCTCCGGGGATTTCTGTAAATCTGCGTCCTGCGTCCGCTTGCTGATACGTTCGGCGGTCTGCTGTGTTTCGTTTACTTCTACAAGCCCGTCGCGGGTCATTTTCTGCGTGATTTTATCACGGGGTTTGTATTGTTTTATGTTTTTGCACCTCCTTTCTCCGAAAAGACGCACCATTCCCGGCAGCGTCCAAGTTCAATATCTGCGATATACCGCAGGATAGGATATACCTGTGCCGGCACAACGGCATTCCCAAGACATTTCAACCGTTTGCTACGGTCTTTCTTGTCTTTATCGAGCCGTGGAATATCTGTGGGTTCTATTCCCCAGAGGAAATTTCCGTCCACTTCCGAGGGAAGCCCATGAGCCACTCCACCCATTCCGGGTTGAAACGCAGGCTTTCCTCCGCCCCCTGTTCCAAATAGTAGACCGCTTCTGATAGGTGTACCGTCCAATAGCTGCCGTTCTTTCCTCCTGCGGAATGCTCCGTTTGGGGAAACGATTACCCGTGATACACGCGGCCGTGTCCCGGTGTCGGAAGCAAGGGGCGTGGGAAATATCAACCCCCACGATAAAAGTCCGCTTGCGTTCATGCCATGCGCCGACGGCACAAGCAGGAAGTACGAATGTCCAAACTGCATATCCCGCCTGTTCCAAGTCAAAGAGCGTTTTGTGGAGCCCCATATTGATGAAGTTAGCAACATTTTCGCCAAGCACCCAATGGGGGCGCAGTTCTTTAATGACGCGGCACATTTCCGGCCAGAGATAGCGGGCGTCCTCAAATCCCCGCTTTGGTCCGACAGAGGAAAAAGGCTGGCAGGGGAAACCGCCGGATATGAGGGTAATGTTTTTTTGTCCTGTTTTTTCAATAAATGCCTCCTTTGTTACTGTGGTTATGTCTTGAAAACGGGGCGTCAGCGGCCAGTGCTTTTCCAGTACGGCGTTTGGGTAGTCCGCCCATTCACACTGGCAGACGGTGGAAAATCCCGCCGCTTCCGCCGCAAGGTCAATTCCGCCAATGCCCGTAAATAAACTGAAATGTGTTAATTGCTTCATGCGTTACCAACCTCCTCTGGCTTTGTCGTAAGCAGACGGTAAAGCTCTGTGTCCGTCGGGAAGCGGTCAATGAACGGCAGCACCACATTTCCGTAAAAGATAAGTCCCTCGCCCGCTTCGGTGTGGGTCACATACTTCATCTGCTGTGGGGAGATATTAAGCTGCTTTGCAAGGATAGCCCGGTCGCCCTGTGCCTGATTGAGCATGAGGACAAAATCAGAATTTTCAAAGATATTCTCGACTTCGCGGCTTGATAAAAGGTCTTTGACGTTCTGTGTGATTGCCGTCGGTATGCCGCCCCATTTACGAAAACGCTTCCAAATCTCCACGGAATAGGCTGCGGTCTGTTCCTCTTTCAAAAGCAAATGAAACTCGTCCATATAGTAACGGGTTGCTTTTTTCTCGGCGCGGTTGACGGTAACGCGGTTCCACACCTGGTCTTGCACAATGAGCATACCTAACTTTTTGAGCTGCTTTCCAAGCTGCTTAATATCAAAGCAGACAAGGCGGTTAGAAAGCTCTACATTCGTTCTGTGGTTAAAGACGTTCAGACTTCCCGAAACATAAAGCTCCAATGCCGCCGCAATACGGGCAGCTTCCGGCTCCGGCTGTCTTAACAGCTCGTCGTAAAGGTCGCCCAAGATAGGCATTTTCTCCGGGTCGGGGTCTGCAAGGAAAGGTCGGTACACATTCCTAACGGCGCGGTCAATGACGGTCTTTTCCACGGGCTGCAAGCCCTCTTTGCCGCCGATAACAAGCTCGCAGAGGGAAAGGATAAAGTCGGATTTCAAGGCAAGCGGGTTGTCGTCCTCGGAGTAATTGAGGTTAATATCCATAGGGTTCACATACTGGGGCTTGCCGTCCATGCCTTTTCCGGCAGGTGACAGGCGTATCACTTGCCCGCCCAATCGCTGCACAAGGGAAAAATATTCTGCTTCCGGGTCGCAGATAATAATATCGTCGTCGGTGATGAGAAAGGCGTTTGTCATTTCCCGTTTTGCCGCAAAGGATTTACCGCTTCCCGGTGTTCCGAGGATAAGCCCGTTGGGGTTTTTCAGTTGCTTGCGGTCGCAGAGTATCATGTTATTGCTTAATGCGTTCAGCCCGTAGTAAAGGGCTGCGCCCTTTTGGAAAAGCTCTTGCGTGATAAAGGGAATAAAAATAGCAGTGCTTGATGTGGTAAGCCCTCTTTGAATGGGGATAAGGTTCTCTCCAAGAGGGATAGAGGACATAAAACCCGCTTCCTGCAAATAGTCAAGGCGGGTCAGAGCGCAGTTGTTTTTCTGTGCAAAGCCCGCCGTAGCAAATACGTCATTATCCAGTTTCCGTTTTGTGTCTGCCATGTTTACCACAAGGAACGTCAGCAGAAACATTCGCTCGTTGCGGCTCTGTAAATCCTGCAACAGATTTTTTGCTTCGCTGCCGAAAGTAGCAAGGTCGGACGGAATTATATCCATGTCATACCCGCTGCGTACCGCTTTTTTCTGTTCCTCAATCTTCATCTTGTCGAGGTCGGTAATCTTGCGCTTAATAGTTTTGATTGCTTCACTCTGGTCGATACTCTTTACATGAAGATTGACGATAATCCCGTTTTCAAGGTCGAGAATGTCCGAAAGCATACGGTCATTCAGCTCCGGCGCAAGGATTTCAAGGAACGATACCGCACCGAGTTTTCGCCCCATGCGGAACGTGCGCCCGTCGCCAAAACGGAACGAGGACGGGGCGATAAAGTCCTTTGTAGAAAGCCCCGACGGTACAAGCCAGTCCCAAGAGAAGCGGAACGGCTCGCCCTCCGGGTGGAAAATCCCATGCAGTACGTTCAAGCGTTCCTGTCCGTTCATGGGGCGGGCTGTTACGCCAAGCACCTTAAAATTATTGAGTACGTCGGTTTCGATACGGGAAAGGCGGGCTTTTGCGGCTGCGAGATTGTCCGCTTCAATGGAAAAGGTAATGTACTTGCACTTTTCCAGTCCGTTGTTGCCTTTTTCAAGCTGATTTTTCAGCATATCCGCGTACTCCTTGCGGATAGAGTTAAAAGCGTCGTCCTGCGCCGGAATTTCGATAGCCGCCTGTGCCTTTTCCTTTCTTGCGCCTTGATTGATGAAAGAGAGCTGCACCGAAACGGAAGCGTCAAAGTAGTTGAGAAAATCGCACCAGTTTTCAAAAATGGCGGTCTTATCATCTGCCTGTGCAAGCTGATAGTTGATGTCCTCAAAGACAAGGCTTTTCGAGTATTTCTTTTCCGTTACCCTGCAAATCCCGTCCGGGTACATCTGTAAGTAGGGAATGGTCTGCTGTGCGGTGTGGGGCTTCCCGTCGCCCTTTGCCGCCTGTATCACGGCGGCGATTTCTTTCTTTTCTGCGCGGGTCAGCTTACGCTTCACGGGATTTTTTACCGCGCAGCTTTGTGTTTTTCGTTCTGCCATTGACAATAGCCGATACCTCCTTTTCCAGTTTTCGTTGTTTTTCTATGACGGCATAAAAATTTTGCGTCTGATAGGGGCGTTCCTTTGGTCGGATAAACTTTGTCTGAATGACGTTCTTTATCACGACTTCAAGGGGCTGCCCGTGTTTTTCATACATTGCCAAGAGGAAGCAGGGAAGCATAACGACAATCATTGCAAATGCCGCCATGCTTGTTCCCGCGCTGTCTTTGAGCAAAAAGAAAAGCGGTAGTCCCATAGCGAGGGCTGCCGCAAAACATACAATCTGCCGCTTTGTCAGATTAAAAGCGACTTTCGTTTTGATTTTTGATAAGTCTTTGGGTACGGGTACATACGCCAAGTGAAAACCTCCTTTCGGTCTTATTTTTTACGAGGCATTAAAGATTGACTTCGCAAGTGCGCCTGTTTTGAATAGGGAGAAGCACAAAATCACGGTGTAGGCTGCAAGGGAGAAAATCGCGCTGTGCAGGTTGTCCGCTACAATCATGCTGCCAACCAAAACCGCATAAATGCCGACACATATCATTATGAGGAAGCCTTGAAAACCGAGGGCGAACAGGGCTTTTAAGTAGTTGTTGCCTATCTGTCCCCACTCTCTGTTAGTCATAGTTGCAAACGGGATAGGCGATACCGAACAGTAAAGGTAAATTTCTATCATTCTGCCGTACAGGATAACCGTGATAAGCACCGACATGATTTTCATGCAAAGGCTCACAAGGCTTGTTTCCATAACGAGCAGCAATAGTTCGGGGATTTCCATAGCGTCAAGTCCGGCTTGCATGGACGAGAGGGCGGCGTCAACGTCGATATTCGTATCGCCGCCGATCACGCCCGCCGCGCCGGAAACAACGTGCTGCGCCATATCGAACACCGCCATAGTGATAGTAAAGGTGTGGGTAACGAGATACACTGCTACCCACGCCTTGAAAAACCACTTGAAGAACATGAACGTGTCAATATCGTGCATATTGTTCTTTTCCGTTACCATGCTGATAAGCTCCACGCATAGAACGTAGGTAATGACAAGCCCCGCAATGGGTACAATCACATTTTCCGACAAGCCCTGTATCATGGAAAATATGCCTGCGTTCCACCCCTGCGGGGTTTGTCCTACCTCTGCGGCGATAGTTCCGACTTTTTCGTTTACGTCCCCGAACATAGTTGACAGATTACCGTTAATGGCTCCAATGAGGATTTCCTTTATCCATTCGTTAATCGCGTCAAGTATGCTCTGCATAAGCTATACCCGCCGCTTAACCGAACAGGCCGGAAAGCAGAGGTACAAGGGTGCCACCGATAAGGGCAACGCCGCCGCCCGCCATGAGCTGCTTCATGCCCTGGCTTTTGGCACCCGGATTATCGTTTCCGTAACCCTCCAAGAGGTTGATAACGCCCCAAATGCCAAGACCTGCTCCGAGGGCGATAACGAGTGTCTGCAAAACTCCTACTGCGCTGTTGAAAAATGCCATAATAAAACTCCTTTCTGCCGCTAAAGCGGCTGCCCGAAAAAGGGCATAAAAAACGGCGGTCAGTTTTCATAACTGCCGCGGTCATAAGTCCCCGCGCTGCGTATGTTTCTGCGGCGCGGCGGTATTCAGTTGTAAGGGTGCGGCTTCCTGCCGCGATATGCGCAAGGAGTAGGGGCGCGTACCATGTAGCCCGTGTTTATTGTTTTTACTTTAAGCTCCCTCCTTTTCAAAAAGTGGTGTGTAGACAGGCATAATGCCGTACTGCCGTTCCCGGACAGCTTCGATATACTTGATATAGGAAATACCTGCCTGTCTTGTCCTGCGTTCCTGTTCCCGCTGCATTTCCTCGGCTGCTTCCACAAGCCCGCTGATAGCTCGGATTAGCTGCTGTTTTGCCTTTTTCTTTCTGATACGCTTATTCATTCTGTATCCTCCTGCAAATCTGCTTCGTCAACTTCGTAATAGTCAAATACCTCGTCCGGCTTTACGATTGCAGGACGGCGGCGCAAGTGCTTTTCCATGTCAAAGGCATTTTTCTTGTCAAAGTCGGAAAGGTACTTGTACTTCGGGTGTTTGGTAATATCGTATTTCGGAGAAGAACGGGCGCACCCCGCGTAGCTGCAAGATACATTTCCCGCCGTCCATGACCGCAATTTCATCTTCGCTCATAAGCTGCTTGCCTAACTTCTGATAGTTCAGCCCGTGGGAAAGTTCCCGTCCTCGCGTTTCGGAAGTGTTAAAACTGTCAATCGTTTCTTTCCCCAAGATTTCCGACATTTCTTTAAGGGTCGTTTTCTCCTTGCCGCCCAAGAACAGGGTCGTATCGCAGTTGCCGACAATGGTATCGGCGTTGTCCTTATAGATAGCCTTTAGCTGCGACTGGCTCTGCAAGATGATGGACGCGGAGATTTCGCGGCTCCTTATCGTGGCAATGAGTTTTTCAAACTTCGGTATCTGCCCGATATTTGCAAACTCGTCAAGCAGACAGCGCACATGAACAGGTAGCCGCCCGCCGTACACATCATCTGCCTTGTCACAAAGCAGATTGAAAAGCTGTGTGTAAAGGATTGATACAACAAAGTTAAAGGTGTCGTCGGTGTCGGAGATAATAACAAAAAGCGCGGTCTTTCGGTCGCCTAAGGTGTCAAGCTCCATTTCGTCGGTTTCCATCAGCTCGCGCAGTTCCCGAATGTCAAAGGGGGCAAGACGCGCACCGCAGGAAATGAGGATAGAGCTTCTTGTTTTTTTCCGGCAGACAGCAAAAAAACTTCTTGTACTGGCGCACCGCAAAATGTTCCGGGTCTTTTTTTCCTCCAAGCGTTCCACCATGAGGTCAACGGGGGATTGAAATTCCGGGTCGTCCTCGCGGGCTTCCGACGCATTTATCATTTCAAGCAGCGTCGTAAAGTTTTTCTCGTTCTCCGGGGCTTCGTACCAGATGTAGCCGATAAGGGCGCAGTAAAAAAGCCGTTCCGATTTCACCCAAAAATCCTCGCCGGATTTTTTTCCCCGTCGCCTTTGGTGTTGGCGATAATGGTATTTACCAGTTTCAAAATATCCTTTTCGCTGCGCAGATAGGCAAAGGGATTGTACCGCATGGATTTCTTGAAATTGATGGTGTTTAGCACCTTGATTTTGTACCCGCCCCGCTGCAAGAGCTTCCCACACTCGATTAAAACCGTTCCTTTCGGGTCAGTGACTACATAGCTGCTGTGCATTTGCATTAAGTTGGGTTTTACAAAAAACCTCGTTTTGCCGCTGCCGGAGCCGCCGATTACAAGTACGTTTTTGTTTCGTGCATATTTCGGGTGCTTCGGGCGGCTGCTCATCATCAGCCTTTCGGTCTGCGTCAGCAGCACGTTATTTTCAAATACGGGGTCGATATATGGCTTTTATATCCTCGGCATTGCCCCAACGTGCAGAGCCGTACTCCATGCCCTTACGGTATTTCTTTGCGTTCTTGCCTTTCACATAGACCGCAAGCCGGATAACGACAGCCCCGACAATGCCGATAAGCAAATCCATAGGGGCAAAGCTCGGCAGGGCATTTGAAAAGGCGGCAGAAAAGCCGCTGCCAATGGAAAGTAGCTTGCCGGAGAGGTCAATCCCCGGAGAGAGCCGCACCGCCTGTCCGATTTTATCAAAGAGATACACAAAGAGCAGATAGGGGGCGTTTAGGATAAGCAGCTTCTTGATATTCGGCTTCATAGCGATACCTCCCTGTCCTTGTGCTTTGTCTTTTGACGGTTTGCGTTAAGCTGTTTTGCCGCGTCCCGGAATGTGGCAAGTGCCTTTCGGATAGAGGGCTTTTGCTCCTGTGTCAGCTTCTTTGCGGAAAACTCCTTAAAGGCTGCGGTCAGAGCGTCCGCGTCCCGCCCCTTGAAAAAGACGAGATAACGGGGCGGCGTTTCGGTGCTGTCTTTCTTTAGGGCAAAGTCGATACCGTATTTTTTTGCCGTCTGCTCAAAGGCTTTGATATTGCCCTCGGTTATCTCAATGTTGGATAGCCCCGCGTTCTGCTTCGCAAGCTGCTTTAGGGTCTGCTTCCCGTGGGGCTGTTTTTCCTGCTGCTTTTTTGCCTGTGCAAGCATGGCTTTGATTGTCTTTGCAGCATTTCAGCGGTCAGCTTTGCTCCCTTGACCGAGAGCGCAACCACTTTTTCGTTGATTTCGTCCTGCAATGTTTACCGTCCTCCTTTCCCGGTAGTGATAGTGTTAAGGTGGTACGCCGCTTTTGGGCGTGAAAAAAGGGCGTCCGTTCTTCACGTCGCCCCGTTAAATCCGCACCCGCAGCCCGTTCAAGTCCTCGGCGCGGATACCTACAAGATACCAGTTGTCCCCGTACTCAATCCGGGTCGGCTTCCATTTGCCGCCTGTGAATACGTCAATGCACTCGCCGCAATGCAGGCCGCCGTAATAGTCAGCAATATCAAAGCGAATGTCGTAGCGGTCAGCGGTTTCGTCAAAAATCAAAGCTCCTGTTTTCTGTGCCATGTGGTAAATCCTCCTTTTTTCGTTTACAGGCTTTCGCCCTCTTTGTAGGTATAATAGTCCGGGTCGCCGTACTTCGGCTTCCTCGGTGCAAGTGCGCCACTTGCCATATCGTGAGCGACAAGGGAAGTATAGTAGCTGTCAATGGTAGACGGGGCATTGAAAAGCACCGCCTTTAGGTACTGCTTGATGTTGCGGATTTTCGTGGTGTTCTCCTGCATACAGTCAAGCACAAAGCGGATATGTTCGCTGTTCAGCTTCATAAACTTTGACTTCACAAGCTCGGCGGGGTAATCGTCCCCGGCAATACGGATTTTCTTTCTTGCCGTACAGACGGTTTCAAGCATGAGGTCAACAATCTCATTCAGACGGTCGCGGTCAAGGCTTCTGTCCTGCAAGAGAATGTCATAGGCGATATTGTCTTTAATGATTTCCTCATACACACGGTAAGCGTCGTTCCTTTCCGTTCTTTTCCGTTCCGGCGGCTGTGCCGCTTCGTCCTCGCCATAAGGCAAGGGATTTAGGGAATGGATAGGAATGGAATGGGTAATTGATAAATCCGTATTTGATTTTTCTTTTTTTGGTAAGTTAGTTCTTGATATATCTTTATTTAATTGCGTTGGATTTTCCAACGTAGGTTTTTCCAACATAGGATTATCCAATGTTGGATTTTCCAATGTAGGTAATTCCAACGTAGGCATTTCCGATATAGGCGGCTGCCTGTCAGCGGGTGCAGCTCCTTCATCAGAGGGCTGCGGCTGTTCATAGATAACATAATCAGCTCCCCGCAAGCGTCCCTTGCTGTCGCGCTCCCTGCTGCGTTTGATGTACCCGGCGCGTTCAAGCTCCCGGACTGCTTCGCGGATAGCGTCGATTTTCTCCCGGTTGATGTAGGACAGCCCCGCAAGGGTGTAGTCCCAATCTTCCGGCAAAGACAACATTTGAGATAACAGCCCCTTTGCCTTTAAGGAAAGCTCCTTATTGCGTAAGTGGTGGTTGCTCATTACGGTGTAGCCTGTGTTGCGCTCCACGCGGAATACTGCCATAGCTTCATCACTCCTTTGCTTTGGATTTGTTACGCAGTAGAACGGCGATTTTGAGGGAAAAGGTATAAACCCCTTGCCCTGTCAAAATTGCTTCCGCAAAGCCGCTTGTAGCAAGGCTTTTTCTGCCCCTACTGCGTAACAAAGGGCATGAAAAAAGCGGCGTTCCTGTTCTTCCGTGTGGAAGTGGGAAACGCCGCTTGTGCGGTGCAATATTTAGTTGTAGTACAAACCATGCTTGTCCGTTGTCCGAAAAACCTTGATTTTACTGTATTTCAAAAAGTATCGTTATCTAACCTCATCTTTTGAAAGACCCGCCTTTCGCCGTATGCTCGATCTGATTGAGGACGGAAAAATCGGCGTTATTATAACAAAGGATCTGTCCAGACTCGGAAGGAATTATATTGAAGTGGGTTCATATACCGAAATATACTTTCCGAAAAACAATGTGAGGTATATCGCCGTCAATGATAATTTCGATTCAATGTATACGGACGGAAATGAGCTTGCCCCGTTCAAAAATTTGTTCAACGAATGGTTTGCGAGGGATACAAGCAAAAAGATCCGCGCCGTAAAACGGGCAAAGGCGGAAAAAGGAGAACGCATCGGTTCAAGACCGCCTTACGGTTATGTTAAAGACCCAAATAATAAAAATCATATTATTGTGGATGAGGAAACGGCGCCGGTGGTTCAAAAAATCTTTTCCATGTGCGTTGCGGGGCTCGGCCCGACGATGATCGCAAACAGGCTGAAAGAAATGCAGATACTGACGCCCGTGATGTATGAATACCGCAAATCCGGAACAGCGGTTACGGCGCTTGATACCGACAGACCGTATGACTGGAACGCAAAGACGGTTGCGGATATCCTTTCGAGAGAGGATTATATCGGCAACACCGTTAACTGTCGGTTTACCGTGCCGTCGTACAAGGACAAGCGTAAGATGAAGCGTGATCCGTCCGAGCATATCCGTTTTGAACATACGCACGAACCGATAATTGATATGCAGACTTGGGAAACCGTGCAAAAGCTGCGTCAGGGTAAACGCCGACCGACAAGCATAGGTGAAACAAGCAAGTATTCCGGTCTGCTGTTCTGTGCCGACTGCGGCTCGAAATTGTATTTTAGTCACAAGCGTGCGGATGATCCGAAAAGCTATTCCTTCAACTGCTCGCATTACCGCAATAATGCGAAAGAAAAATGCACGCCGCACAGAATCCGGGAAGTGGTACTGGATGAGATTCTCTTGGAGGAACTGCGCCGTATTACTTACACGGCAAGAACAAAGGAACGGCAGTTTGCGGAATTCATCAACAAAAAAAGCTCCACGGAAAACCGACGGGAGCTTAACGCCAAGCAGCGTGAATATGAAAGATTGTCTAAAAGGACGGCGGAGCTTAATGCATTATTTAAGCGGCTGTATGAGGACAATGTTCTCGGCAGGATAAACAACGAGCAGTTCCGTATGCTGTCCTGCGGCTATACGGATGAGCAAAAGAGCATAGACGCCAAGCTGCCGGAGTTGGAAAAGCAGATACAAAATTTGCAGCAGGCGGCAAGCGATGTGGATAAGTTCATAGGTCTCGCTAAAAAGTATACACGCATAACC
The DNA here is from genome assembly GCA_022009755.1 of Oscillospiraceae bacterium. Lineage (GTDB taxonomy): Bacteria > Bacillota > Clostridia > Christensenellales > QALW01 > UMGS1338. The sequence continues at coordinate 2,260,522 of CP091722.1, read as the reverse complement.
GAGCTTACACCCGAAATCCTGCACACCTTCGTTTCAAAGATAGTCATTCACGAGCGGCGTGAGCGGTTCAAGCAAAACACCGAACAGCAAATTGATATTTATTTCCGTTATATCGGCAATACAGCCGGATTATAACGAAAAAAGCCAACGGACAGGCAACGCATAAGCAGCACCTGTCCGCTGGCTCCCCGATTAACAAAGGTGTCTTTATGGAAACCTTGTTAACACGGCATTTTCGGGGTTCTCGCGTCTGCCGTTATCTTCCGTCAAATTCCGCCAGGTTCGGTTTTTGCCACTTGACTCGAAAAATCTGTTCTTATACACATGGGCGACAACACGGCTATGGACATGGACAGCGGAGAGCTTCACATTATTTCGTCATGGGATGATGAAGATGAGGATGATTAAAATGCCGTTATAAATAAACATCGCAGCCCCGCACCTTTTGAATGAGGTGTGGGGCTGCGGTTTTGTACCGCGAAAACCGATGCCAACAAAGGCCTTCCCTTATTTCCATTCAGTTTCCCTTAAAATACGGTGCAAAATAAGGGCATCTTATTTTGCTGTTCTCACAGTTTGCTCCGTCAGGAATAAAAAATACTGCCCCACCGTTTTCGGCGGGGCATAAATTATGTACTCTCTTTCATCATTTTTTCTGCCGCCGCTCATTCTCCGACACACAGCAGCAATCAATCGATTCAGGCACATTGTTATGCTTTCTCGCTCATTCTGCCCCGTTTTCTCTTACGGCCATTGAGTAGCTTTCATCATTCACGGGCTCCAGCCACTCGGTTTTTGTTTCCTCGCCGGGAATTTCCACGGCAAGGTGCGAAAACCATTCCTTTGCAGCGGCGCCGTGCCAATGCTTTACACCCGCAGGAATGTTTATTACCGTTCCGGGAAGCATTTCAACGGGGACTTCGCCCCATTGCTGATAAAAGCCTCTGCCGCCCACGCAGATAAGCATCTGTCCCCCGCCGTTTTTTGCCCGGTGGATGTGCCAATTATTACGGCAGCCGGGTTCAAAAGTGACATTATAAACGGGGATCTGCGCCGTTGACACCGGGGCAATATAGCTTTGCCCGATGAAATAGTTCCTGAAGGCATCGTTCGGTGCACCGATGGGGAAAAATATGCTGCTTTGATATTTTCCCTTTGCGTCCGCTGCGGCAGCTTCTTCGTTCCATACATCCTTTGCAAGGCGGAACACCGCCCACGCCTTGGGCCAGCCGACATACATGCCGACATGAGTGATAATCTCGGCTATTTCTTCTTTGGAAACACCGTGTGCTTTTGCGTTTTGCAGATGGTACACAAGGGAGTAATCGGTTATGCCCGATGACATAAGCGCGACAACGGTAATTATGCACTTTGTTTTAATATCGGTTGCTCCCTCATTCCAAACCTGCCCGAAAAGCACATCATCGTTAAGCTGGGCAAACAACGGTGCAAATTCACCGAGCTGTTCGCGTCCGGCCGTCTGAGTTATTTTTTCTTTCATGGTATCACGCTCCCTTTATGCCTTATTATATACTTTAATTATGTCGCAATTGCTTGCGAATTGCAAATATTTGCACATTATAACGGCTGTAATTGCCGGCTATAACCCGTTTACACCGCTACCGTTATACGGTAATATCCGCCACCGCATGTGCAAAAACCGCCGTTTTAACGGCGGTTTTGCTGTAAATGCTTATATACGGCTTAAGAGCACAGCTCGGCGGTGTCGCGGGCTATCATCAGCTCTTCGTTTGTGGGAATAACAAGGCCGCATACGCGGGAGGAAGGCTTGGTCATGGCAAAAGCGCCGGAGCCGTTTTCGTTCTGAGAATCGTCTATTTCGAAGCCCAGATACTCCATGCCCTCCATGATTTTCTTGCGAAGGCCGCTGTTGTTCTCGCCCACACCGGCGGTGAACACCACCGCATCCACGCCGCCCATGGCGGCTGCATACGCGCCGATATATTTGCGCACGCGATAGCAGAACACATCAAGCCCCAGCTGCGCGCGCTCATTGCCCTCCTTGGCGGCGGCGATAAGATCGCGGAAATCCGAGCTTATGCCGGAAATACCGAGAATACCGCTTTTTTTGTTGAGATATGCGGTCATTTCATCGATATTCATATTGAGCTTGTTCATAAGGAAGCCGAGGATGGCAGGATCAAGATCACCGCTGCGGGTGCCCATGGGCACGCCCTCAAGGGGAGTAAGACCCATGGAGGTATCCAGCACCTTGCCGTCCTTAATGGCGCTTACGGAGGAGCCGTTGCCCAGATGGCAGGTGATAAGCTTTATATCCTCAAGCGGCTTGCCCAGCATCTTGGCGGCCTGCTGCGCAACAAACTTATGGCTGGTTCCGTGGAAGCCGTAGCGGCGCACCTTGTATTTTTCGTACACCTCGTAAGGAAGAGCATAGATATAAGAGCTTTTGGGCATGGTCTGATGGAAGGCGGTATCAAACCGCCACCATTGGAGTGCCGGGCATAACCGCACGGCAGGCCTCTATGCCCATGATGTTTGCCGGATTGTGCAGCGGCGCAAGGTCGATGTTGTCGCGTATGGCGTCCATAACGCCGTCGTCGATAAGCACGGAGCGGGAGAAGCTCTCGCCGCCGTGCACCACGCGGTGTCCCACTGCGCCTATTTCGCTCATGCTGGAAACAGCGCCGTATTTTTTGTCCTGAAGCACCTCCAGCACCAGCTGAATGGCCTCAACATGGTTTTTAAGCGGCTTTTTGATCTCGATTTTCTCTCCGCCTATTTTATGGGCGATATTGGAGCCCTCAATGCCTATGCGCTCCACAAGCCCCTTGCATATTACCGACTCATCCGCCATATCGATAAGCTGATATTTAAGGGAGGAGGAGCCTGCGTTGATAACCAGAATCTTCATCTGTAAAACCCCCGTTTTTGCCGCGCGGAAGCTTTGCCGCGGGCATATTTAATTATTACGCCGCGCGGCGTGTTGATGCTGCTTTACTGTCTGCTTGTATAACAAGGCGTATTACTTGCCTACATTCTGAGCCTGAACGCAGGTAACCGCAACTACGCCCGCGATATCCTCGGCAGTGCAGCCGCGGGAGAGGTCGTTTACCGGCTTTGCAAGGCCCTGAAGGATCGGGCCCAGAGCCCATGCCTTGCCCAGACGCTGGGTAATCTTGTAGCCGATGTTGCCGGCATCAAGGTTGGGGAATATCAGCACATTGGCATGCCCCGCAACGGGGCTGCCGGGGCTTTTGAATTCGCCCACGGAGGGCACCAGAGCGGCATCCACCTGAAGCTCGCCGTCCACAGGCAGGTTGGGCGCCTTTTGGCGTACAAGCTCGGTAGCCTGAATGACCTTATCCACGCAGGGATGGCTTGCGCTGCCCTTTGTAGAGAAGGAAAGCATGGCCACCTTGGGGTCGATATCCACAACATCGTGGGCGGTTTTGGCCGTAGCAATGGCTATGTCGGAGAGCTGATCCGCATCGGGATCGATAACAAAGCCGCAGTCGCCGTAAACCATTTTACCGTTGTCGCCGAATTCCGGATACGGGCTTTCCATAATGAAGCAGGAGGAGGCGTATTTGATGCCGGGAGCCATCTTGATTATGGTTACGGCGGCGCGGATAACATTGCTGGTGGAATTAACGGCGCCTGCCACCATTCCGTCCACCTTACCCTTTTTAACCATCATTGCGCCGAACACCAGCACATCGGTCTTCATAAGCTCCATGGCCTTTTCCGGGGTCATGCCCTTTGCCTTGCGCATCTCATAATAGGTGTCGGCAAAATCCTCAAGCCACTCGCTTTTGGCGGGATCTATAATTTTCACTCCGGTAAGATCCTCACCGAAGGATCTTATCTGCTCCTCATTGCCCAGAATTACGATATCGGCAATTTTTTCATCGCGGACGATCGCCGCCGCCTTTACGGTTCTGGGATCGTGACCCTCGGCCAGTACAATGGTCTTTTTGTCGGTACGCGCCTTGTTTTTTATCTGCTCCAACAAAGACATAGTTAAAAACTCCTTTCAATATATGAAAAAGTATTGTAGAATAGTCCTGTGCTTATGCACTCTTCCGGCGTGTCCGCCTGCGCGGGATTCCCGTAAATGCGCACGGATGCCGAATCTTTTGGTATTATAACTCATTCTTTCGGAAAAGAAAAGGTGATTTTTTGATTATTGCAGGAATTATCGCAGAATATGACCCGTTTCACACGGGACACAAATATCATATTGAACAAACGCGTATGCGCTGCGGCGCCAATGCGGTAATATGCATTATGAGCGCAAGCTTTGTCCAGCGCGGACGCCCCGCCTGCTTCGACAAATTCGCGCGCGCACGCGCGGCTGCGGAAAACGGCGCCGATATAGTGCTGGCGCTGCCCGCCGCCGCTTCCCTGCAAAGCGCCGAATACTTTGCCCTCGGCGCGGTAAGAAGGCTGGCCGCCTGCGGGCTGATCACCCATCTGTCCTTCGGTACGGAGGCCCCGCTGCCCGCCCCGGAAGGAAGCAAAAATGCCCAAGGCGCGGCGCAGGCCCTGTTTGCCCGCACTGAAGATTCTCTTTTGCGCGCCCGCTTGCAGGCGGGTCTGCCGTACAGCCGCGCGGCATCACAAAGCAGTGCGCAGACTCCCAACGCAATGCTGGGAGCCGAATACATGCGCGCAGCAGAGGCCGTCGGCTTTCACCCGGAATTTATAGGAATTCCCCGCCGCGGCGCCGGACACGGGCAGCTGGAAGGGCGCGAACACAAAAGCGGCACGGGGCTGCGGCAGCTGCTTGCGGAGAACCAAAGCCCCGATGAATGTCTTGTAAGCGGCGGAAGGTTTAGACCCGGAAAGCATGATAATCCCCCTTCTGTGCCGTCTGCGCACAATGAGCACCCAGGAGCTGGCCGGGATATCGCAGATAAGCGAGGGGCTGGAATACCGCATTGCGCAGGCGGCGCGCAGCTGCGCCTGTCTTGATGAGCTGATACTGGCCTGCAAAAGCAAGCGATACACCTACTCGCGGCTGTCAAGGGCGCTGTGCTGCGCTTTTTTGGGAATAACAAAGGAAATGTCTGCCCGCGCCGCCGAACGGACAGACTATCTGCGTGTGCTGGCGCTGCGGAAAGAGGCTCTTCCGCTGCTGAGTCTGCTTTGCAAAAAATCCGCCGTGCCGGTTTGCGTAAAAAGCGCAGAATTCCTGCGCCGCAGCCCAAGGGAAGCCGCCGAGGCTTTCCGTGCGGAATGTCTTGCCACCGATCTGCGTGCAGCGCTTGAGCTTGCACGCGGCGGGCAGGATTTTACCCGCGGAGTAATTATTGTATAGCATCTGTTATTGTGCAGCATCTATCCTGCAAAGCGAAAAAGCCGTCGGGAAAATCACATTTATATCTGCTCATTTATGCACGCAACCATAACCGTTCCGAGCATGTTTCTTTTGCTTTTGCAATATTGCTTTACACGCAAAACGTGTTATCACACGCATACAACGCATAAAATATATTATTTTTCTTTTTTTGCAGAAATAATTGCATTTGAAGTATTGCAATCCTGTTCATAAAAATGAAAAAAAGAATTTCCCTGCTGATGGCTGCCATGCTTGTCATAGCCGCCATTATGTCGGTATCCGTTACGGCCTTTGCATATGACAATGTCGATGGCTCGGAATGGTTTACCGGCGCAACGCTTGAAGCGGACGGCTCGGTGAAAATCGGCATCAGCGGCAGCTTTACCGGCGCAAACGGCGCAAACGGTTACAGAATCGCGGTTTTTGACGGCGACCCGCAGCTGCCCTCCGATGACAACGGCTTTTGGCAGATTTTTAACGGCAACGGACAGAATGTCGCATGGGGCAACCAGAACGGCAGCGGCAGTGTTCAGACAGTTCCTGCCGAAAAGCTTGTTGAGGGGCATACCTATTATGCCGGACTTGTCGGCCTCAGCGGAGGCAACTGGACATGGTCGGACAACCTGTACAGCTTTGTTTATTCAAAGAACGGCATGACCGGCGACAAGGCCGCTGCCAAGGGCGGCACCGAAATTGAGCTTACCCTGCTTGAGGATTTCCAAGCGGCTGTCGATTCCAGCTGCGGTGCATACGGCACCGGTTCCGTCACCGCCGTTAAAACCGACGGGCTGGACAATGTTAAAAGGCTGATTGTCACCACTGCAAATGACGGTATAAACTCTGCCTCACTTAGCCCCAATAACAATGACGGCAGCTATAACGGTTTTATTAATAACCGTTACAACGCCTTTACGCAGGATACCAAGGCCATAGTGCTGCGCCTGCGCACCGATGAATCGGCAGGCCTCAGCTTTGAAGGCCACAGATGGAACGAAGGCACAGCCAAGGGTAACTTCCTTACCATGAGCGGCGAGGACGATATAATGCTTATTGACAAAAACGGCCTTGCCTCCGCTGCGAAAATGAGATATTCCGCATGGAGCCGCAGCGAGCTCATACTGCCGAAGAATTTTGACGGCTATTGCATTATTCCTCTGTCCCGTCTTTCCACAAGCAATGCGGAAAACGCACAGGGCGACTGGAACACCGGCGATGCCCAAGGCTATATATATTTCTGGACTCTCGGCTTCTTTGTCGAAAGGCTCAGCGGCGACGCCTCCGCCCTTGAAATAGACAATATCTACACCGCCGCGCAGCTGCCCGAATATAATCAGAAGGACACCTCGTGGACCGTTACCTTTATGGACGGCAACAACGAAGTGGGCGTTAAGAGCATTGACGAAAACGGACATGTCGAGCTGCCCGATTTTACCCCTGCGGAGAACACCTATCTTGTGGGCTGGTTTACCCAAGTCGGCGGTGAAGGAGAGAAAATCACCTCTGAAACTCAGCTGGGGCCCGCGGACATAACCGTCCATGCATACACCGATGCAGAGCTTGAATACTATGCGGTTGTCGGCGATGAACAGTTGGTTATTAAAACCGTGCACGGCGAATTTGTAATGCCCCCGACTCCCGATGCTCCCGAAGGAAAAGTCTTTAAGGAATGGAACTCCGAACGCGACGGAAGCGGCAACAAGATCGAAAGCCCCGAGCAGCTTGATTCTCGCATGACCATATATGCGATCTTCACGAGTATTCCGGACACCGCGGATTTCTCCGTTATTGCCTATGCGGCAGCGGCTGTTGCCTCTATGGGCGGACTTATTATTGCAAGAAAGCGCAGACACATTAAATAAACGGACTGAGCCTGCTCCCCGTCAGGCAGACAGGCAAAACAACAAAGGAATATTTATTTAAGTGACTTCCGCCCTGCCCAACGGCAGGGCGGATTTTTTATTGCAACCGCAGCGATGCCGTTTTCCGTCGGGGGCATACATTTAAGCGCAAGCCGAAAACGCCTGATAATCCCTCCGCTTTAATTCCTTACCGTATTTTTTGTTCCTTCGTCCCGCTCCCTAAAGGCAGTATAGGCTTTAACATATACAATTTATACGCAAATACAACACATTTACGTTTTATAATTGAGCCGTAATTGCGGCTTAATTATTTTTCTTGTGTGCAAGGTCGAATTATAGTATAATAAAGAAGGTAATACATAAAAATATCATCACATGCTGTTTTGATATGTGAATCAATATACGCAGCAGCGTAACACCGCCGCGTATACGGCAAACCGCAATAAGGAGGCAACAACCATGTATGAAATCAGAGAGAATCTGAATTCCCTTGCACTTTGGATGAAAATAGTGCTTTGTATATTTTCCGGCGGGCTTTACGGCGCGGTATACCGCTTCTGCTCCGGCACAAAGCAGGGGATGTTTGTCGGCCTTATCTGGCCATTCATAAACGCCGCTTTGTGCGGCGTGCCTTCCATAATCGATCTGATTACCGTTGTCACGGACGGCAAGCCCACGCTTTTTACAGACTGACATTATCCGGCGAAGCCGCCGTTTAAGGGGGAATTTTTCTGATTAAAACCATTAAAAAGCATTCATACGGGTGCTTGCCGTATTCACGGCGTTGGCTCTAACGCCGGCGTTATCGGGATGCGATATTACAGACATTCTGCCTGCCCAAGAGGCCTCTGTTCATATAAGCCGCATAGTGCGCACGGAAAGCGGCGTGGAGGTATACATATACAACGGCACAAAAAACACAATAGAGGGCGGCACCCTGCACATTGTGTGCTCCGGGGAGGACTATACCCTTGAAGGCGAGCTTCCCGCAGGGCAGGAAAGCACCATTACCATATCCGCCTCGCAGGGGGACACCGTTTCCCTTGAAGGGGCGGAAGCCTCCGACAGCGTCGTATTGCAGGAGCTTCCCGAAGGGCTTACCATAAAGCGCACATCCAAGGGCTGGAGGTATTTTACCGGGCTTGAGCGCGACCCCTCAAACGGCTGGGACAATGCGCAGCAGGCTCTGTGCGATAACAGCTCCCCGATAGTTATCAGCGAGGTTTGTCCCTCCGGGAACGGTACTCAGGGTTGGGTGGAGCTGCATAACACATCGGACAGCACAATTGCTCTGGACGGCTACACCGTGTATACGGATCTTGCAGGGAAGGCCTTCGCATCTCTAAACGGCCGCAGCATCGCCGCGGGCGAATATCTTACGCTTTCCTTTCGCGCAGACGGCTTTTCACATTACGATCTTACCGTTAAATGCAACAGAAAAATGCTCTGCCTTGTACGCTCTGGGCGTGCCGTAAGCACGGTTTTCTGGAACGGCAGCGTACCCGCGAATATGTCCGTAGGGTATCAAGACGGCCGGACGGTTTATTATGCTCCCGCCACTCCGGGCGCGGAAAATTCCGCTCCCCTGTTTTCCGGAAGCTTCCGTCAGGGCGAAGGACGGATAACCGTAAGCGAGCTGCTTATACACAACACACTGTCCCTTGTCGCCCCAAGCGGCAAACGCACGGCATGGGCAGAGCTTTATAACCCCGGGAACAGCGATGTTTCCCTTGGCGGAATTTACCTTTCAAGCAATGCGGAAAACCCGCTTATGTTTGCCCTGCCCGACACGGTGCTGCCCGCAAAGGGGCGCATTATAGTGTTTTTTGCGGGGAAAAAGGCAAAAGCGGGCAGCACGGAGGTTACCTTTAAGCTTACGGAGCTGAGCGGCGGTCTGTATATCACCGACACCGATACCATGACAACACAGTGCATAAGCATAAATGCTCAGGCCGGGGAAAACATATCGCAGGATGCCTCCGGCAAGCTGCTGGAAATGCCCTCACCCGGATATGACGGCGGCGTAAGCAAACGCAATATAATCATAAACGAGGTGTGCTCGGTACAGGAAGCAAAGCAAAACGGGCGACTGGGTGGAGCTGTACAACCCCACCGACACAGATATAAGCCTTGACGGATTGTACCTTTCCGACAGCAAAAACGATCTTACGCGCTGCGCCCTTTCCGGAACCATTGCGGCAAAGGGATACAAGGTAATACGAAACAGCTCGCTTCGCATTGCCGCCGCCGGAGAAAATGTATATCTCTCGGATGACGAATACATAACCGATGTTTTCGCCGCGCCGAAGCTTCTGCCGCAATACACCGCAGGAAGAACGGATTCCGCCGCAATATACCTTATGCCCCCCACACCGGGAAGCCGGAATTCTTCAAAAACTCTTTTGGGATATGCCGCAAGCCCGGTGTTCTCCGAAAACGGCGGCTATTACAAGGACGGCCTGACCCTCAGTATAACCTCCGCGGACGGCAGCGAGATACACTATACCCTGGACGGCTCCACGCCGGATTCCTCCTCCCCCGTGCTTAACGGAACAATAGAGATAAAAAGCACAACGGTGGTGCGCGCCGTTGCCGTAAAAAGCGGCTATGCGGACAGCGCCGAAACCGTGGCCACCTTCCGCACCGGGAAGGACGAGCATCTGCTGCCCGTAATATGCCTGAGCATGACAAAAAGCGACCTTAACTATGTAACAAGCAGCGCCAGCCGTTTGGATGTGCGGGAAAGGGCGGGCTATGTGGAATGCTACGCCGCAGACGGAACGCGTCAGACCGGATTTCCCGCCGGGTTTACCATCGGCGGCAACGGCACCCGCAAATACCCGCAAAAAACCTTTAATCTGCATCTGCGCGGTGCCTACGGTCAAAGCTCGGTAAGCTATCCTTTCTTTGAGTATAACACCGGCTTCTGTACCTATTCCTCGCTCGCGCTGCGCAACAGCGGGCAGGACGCATACAGCACGCGGCTGCGCGACGCCTTTGTAAGCATGGCAACAAACGGCATGAAGGTATACAATGCGCAGTCAAAGATGGTAGTGGTATATCTTAACGGAAAATATCACGGCCTGTATGAATTCAAGGAAAATCAAAACGAAGATTATCTGGCCGCGCACACCGGCTGCGACCGTAATACCGTGCAGATCGTGCGCGCCAACACAAATGTTTATAACGGCATCGGCGACAACTCCGATATAAAAGCGCTGATTGATTTTGCCGCCACCGCCGATATGTCCGATGATAAAAACTATCAGAAATACATACAATGGGTAGATGAGGATTATTACACCGACTATCTTATATGCATCTCCTTCTTTATTCTGTCGGATGCCTACAACCAAAAAAGCATACGCTCCATGGACGGAGTGGTGAAGTGGTCCCCCATTCTCTATGACCTTGACGGCGGGCTGAACAGTTACAGAAGCGCTATACTCAAACGCTTTTTCACCAAGGCCGGCATTTTTACCCCCAGCGGCTTCCGCGTGGAAACGGTGCTGTTCAACGCCTTTTATCAAAACGCCGGGTGGCGGGAAATTCACGCTGCGTTACTGTGAGCTGCTTAACACCACGCTGCGCACCGAAAATCTGCTTGCGCTTTTTGATTCCATGACCGAGCTTGTACGCCCGGAAATGGCGCGCAACTGTGAGCGCTGGAAATATCCCGAAAGCCTTTCTAAATGGGAGGAAAATGTGAAAACACTGCGGCATAATATATCCGCAAGGCGCAAATATGCCGTTGAGGAATTGAAAAATACATTCCGCGTGTCCAATGCCCGTCTGCGCGAACTGCTGCCCGGTGACGATATAAACTGAATAAAGCCGCCCAAGCGCACAAATATCTATCGCAGCGGTGCAGCCATTTACGGGCTGCGCCGCTTTTCCTTATACAAATAAATATCCACCCGCATAGCGGGTGGATATTTATTACGCATATCGCCGTAAAACGGCCGTTTATTCGGCAAAATCTCCGTTGTAGCTTACCAGCACCGCGCTGTGTACGCCCTCCACCTGGGACAGCTTGTCCACAAAGCCCGTGTTGCCGTTTTTAAGCTGCATTTCTATTGTAATTTCCGTAACTCCGTCCGCAACGGTCTTGTTGCGCACCGTGCCGTCCAGCTTGGCAAGCACCCTGCCGATCTCGGACTGTATATCGGAGTCAAACCGCAACACAAACAGATACACCGGCTTGCGGCCGCGGAAAACCTTGAGCATAAGGAAGAATACTAACGCAATGATGATTGTCGCCACCACCGCAACACCATAAAGCCGCGCACCCACTATCATGCCGGTGGAAAGGCTCCAGAACAGGAACACTATATCCAGCGGATCCTTTATTGCAGTACGGAAGCGCACAATGGACAACGCACCCACCATGCCCAGCGCCAGCACCACATTGGAGCTTATTGTTACAATAAGCAGCGCCGTTATCATGCACAGAAGCACTAACGAAGCATTGAAGGGCTGAGAATAAACCACCCCGCGGAAGCTTTTAAGGTAGGTAAAGTAGATGACCAATCCCATAAGGAAGGACAGCAGCAGTACAAGCAGCACCTGCCAGAAGTTCAGGTCGCCCACCTTGAATATCTCCGAAATGGCGCCGTTTATCACATCGGAAGAGCCGATTTTCAACATTTGAAGCATCATACCAGTATTTCCTTTCTTTGCATCAGGTCCTTGGCCTTGCGGCACAGAACATATTTACTAATGGCCATGTATTCGCTGCAATCAGGCTGTATAAGCTTTTGCACCTTTCTGGGAAGGTAATCGTCGTATTTTACCTCCATAACCAGCTTCCCCGGCGGATATGCATTTACCGTAACCGCCTCGCGGTCAAACACATCAAAGGTGTTCACTCCCGCGCGCAGCTCTTTATCAAAGGTAATGCGCACATTGCCCTCCTCCATGGTAAAGGCATCCCGGTAATAGTCCACAATAACACTGGGCCGCAGCAGCCGGTAGCGCGTTGCAATATAGAAATCCTTGGCCACCTTCTTGCGGTTGTCCAGCAAAAATTCGCCGCCCCCGTCAATGATATCGTAGAACTGATCCTTGCTTATAACAAGCGAGCTTTTGGCAATATAACGGTCTATCTTGCACTTCTGCTCCAGCTTTATATCCCCGTATTTGTCGGAATAGTTGTATATCCGTATGCGATATTTGCTTCTTGTAAAATTGCCCGCCTCCTTTTCGTAATAGGAGGAGTTATACATATCGTCAAAATAAAGCGAACGGATAAAATATCCCTTGTCCCCGTAATTCCCGTCCCTTTTCAGCACTGCGGAAAGCTTGGAGACAAGATTATAATACTCGCCGTAGGAAATATAGTATTTCTGCTCGTGACGCAGCCTTCGTCCGTTATAATCCACTTTTTTCAAGCTCCTTTGATTGTTTGTGTATTATATCACACTCCTTTGCCGATAGCAACCCCATTTTACCTGTTTTCTTCACCGTAAAAAAACCGTTTGCACTTTTTATGCCTTCTTTTTACGCATTTGTCCGCATATCATTGCAGACAGGTGCTTTTATGCGTTTTTGCTTTTGCAACGGCCGCACAATGCAAATTGTCAAAGGAGTCTTTTATGAAAAAGAAAACCCGTCTGTTTTCCGCGCTTATAAGCGCATTGCTGCTTCTGTTATGCATATTTGCTCCTGCGCACCTTAAAAACGCGCTGGAGCGCGATATACTCGGCCAGGAGCTGGAACGCAGGAAAAACGAACGCTTCGGCGGTGTCATAGTAATCTGGCAGGTGGATTCCTTTCCCGGCGGCGTGGGCAGCCGCGCCGCATGGCTTGCCTCCGTTCTTGCTCCGTTTGAAAAAAAGTATTCCGTGCGCTTTGATGTAAAAACCGTGTCCCCGGAGCTTTTTCCGCAGCTGCTTAAAAGCTCCCGCCCCGATATGCTTTGCTTCGGCACCGGACTGCTGAGCCGGGAGAGCGCCGCCGGGCTTCTGGAAGCCGCAGACCCGCCCGGAGTGCCCGTGCCCGCCGTTGCGCAATGCGCGCAGGGGCTGGCTGTTCCCCTGTATTTCGGCGCCTATTGCCTGCTTACCGATGCCGCCGCGGAATATGACGACCTGTTTTCCCTTCTCTCCCGCCCCGGCGGCACCGTGACAAGCGGCCGGCAGCGTCTGCCCGTTTCCTCCCTTGCAGTGCTGTCCGGCAGCGCCTCCGCCGCGCTTGCTCTCACCCTTGACCGCCCCTTAAGCGTCCAACCCGCCGCATTGGCACCCGACGCACTGTGGGACAGCTACAACTACTCCCGCACCGCTCTTACGGCGCTGTGCTCCCAGCGTCAGCTTTGCCGCCTTGCCGCCGCCGAAAAGCAGAACCGTGCCCGTGCCTCCCGCGTTATACCGCTTAACGGATACTCCGATTGCGTTCAGGCCATCGGCATTGTCAAGGGCGCCGATGAAAAGAAGCTGCGCGTGCTTTATTCGGTGCTGGATTTTCTCTCCTCGCCGGAGGTCCAGTGCGCCGTACCCCGCATAGGAATGTTCCCCGCTCAGCTCTCCGCTCTTGAAAACGCCGTGTACGATAACCCCGGTCTTGACACCGTGCGCTCCTCGCTGCTTGTAACCGGCGTGCGCACCGTTTCCATGTTTTATCAGGATGATCCGCAGCAGGCGCTGCTTGAGCGCCTTACCGGCGCAGGTGATAGCGCCGAGGGCTTTCTCTTGGCTCTGTACGGCCCGTAAAGCATAACCGCCGCGCTGCATACATACAGTATAACAGTATAATGGGCTTGCGAAAAGGACGAATCTATTATATAATAGCTTATAATAATTATGGTATATCCGCGGCGCGGCCGCATGGCAAACACACTGCCGCAGCCCCGCCGCCCGCAGCAAAATGCGCCTGCATGCCGCAGCAAAACACGCGGCACAGGAATAATAAATACTTATTTAAGGATGTAACCCAATGCAGGATGAATCAACAGTAAACGGCCTTCGCGAAATATGTCCGTCTCTTCTTGTAAACGCTCCCATGAAGGGGCGCACCACCTTCCGCATAGGCGGACCGGCACAATACCTTGCTCTTCCCTCCTCGGCGGAGCAGATATCCCGCCTGCTTCTTTTTGCACGCAATGCCGGGCTTCCCGTAACGCTGCTTGGCAACTGCTCCAATGTTCTTGTGCGGGACGGCGGCATCGACGGCCTTGTTCTGCAGCTTGGCTCCAACTTCTCCAAAGCCTCCGTAACCGGTAATGAGGTTGAGGCTGAGGCCGGCATCCTCATGAGCACACTTGCACAGGTATGCACTCGTGCGGGTTTGGCGGGCTTTGAGTTTGCAAGCGGCATTCCGGGCAGCCTCGGCGGCGGAGTATATATGAACGCCGGAGCCTATAACGGCGAGATCGGTTCCATAGTAAAAAGCGTCACCGTAATAAACGAGCGTTTGGAGCTTGTCACCCTATCCCGCGAGGAAATGGGCTTTGCCTACCGCCATACCGCCCTAAGCGGACGCGATGTTGCGGTCGTAAGCGCCGTGCTTTCCCTTTCGCCCGACAATCCGCAGGATATAGCGGCGCGCGTAGCGGATTTTACCCGCCGCCGCAGAGAACGCCAGCCCCTTAACTATCCGTCGGCAGGCAGCGTTTTCAAGCGCCCGGAGGGCGCCTTTGCCGCCGCCCTTATAGATACCGCCGGACTCAAGGGCGTAAGCGTGGGCGGAGCGCAGGTATCCTGCAAGCACGCCGGCTTTTTTGTGAACACGGGCGGCGCCACCGCAGCGGATGTGCTTGCCCTTATAAAGCTTGTTCAGAACACCGTATATGAAAAAAGCGGCTTTCATTTGGAGCCCGAAGTAAAGATCATCGGGCACGACTGACCCCCGCGGATCCGGGGTGCGGATTCGGGAAACAGAGGATAAAATGCGTTTTGTAATTGTAACGGGTCTTTCCGGCTCCGGAAAAACCGGGGCGCTCAAATACATGGAGGATATGGGCTATTTCTGTGTGGACAACCTTCCGCCCGCCCTGCTTCCCCGTTTTGCGGATATGTGCTTTACGGGCAGCACCATGGAAAAGGTGGCCGTGGGCATCGACATACGCGGACGGGAATTTTTCTCCGGCATACGGGACGCTTTCCGCTATATGGACGAGCATCGCTACGCCTTTGAGGTTCTGTTTTTGTTTGCCTCCGAGGAGGAGCTTGTGCGCCGCTACAATTTCACAAGACGCATCCATCCCTTGGCTGCCGGAGGCCGCCTGCTTGAAGGAATACGCCGGGAAAAGGAGCTTTTAATGGAGCTTTCCTCCCGCGCCGATGTAAAAATAGACACCACGAACCTCAAGCTCAAGGAGCTGGGCGAGCTTATAAACCGCTATTACGGCGATTCTGCCTCCGATCCCGAAAATCTTCGCCTTACCATAGTTTCCTTCGGCTTTAAGCGCGGCATTCCCGGCGATACCGACATGATGTTTGACGCCCGCTTTCTCCCCAACCCATATAATGTTGAAGAGCTGCGCTCCCACGCCGGAACCGAGCCGGAAATTCAGCTGTATCTCGACCAGTTTCCCGAGGTTCACGAGTTCTGTGACCGCCTTTACGATTTTATTTCCTTTGTTCTGCCGCTGTATCACCGCTCCGGCAAACGCAATCTTGTGGTGGCAATCGGCTGCACCGGCGGTATGCACCGTTCCGTAGCCGCCGCTGAAAACCTTGCCTCCCGCCTTCGCGCGCAGGGGCGCAATGTCTATGTTGAACACCGCGATCTTGAGCTTGAGCGGCTGGGCCTGCGCTGAAGCCGCCTTTTTTAATACATACGCCCGTAATTTATAATTGCAATTGCTTCCCGGATCTGTCCGCTTTTTGCAAGGAAAGGAGCCCGCATGTCCTGCACCACCGCCCTTAAGGATGAGCTTGCCCGTTTTGACCCGCAGAAGGAATGCTGCGCAGCAGCCGAGCTGGCGGCCGCCGCGCGCGGCATGGGTGAGCTGTCCCTGCTGGGCGGCGGCCGCTTCGGCCTTACCCTGTCCACCGAGCACGAGCCCACCGCTTTGCGCATGGCCGCCCTTTGCCGCCGGCTTTTCGGCTTTGCCCCGGATATCGCCCTGATAAGCAAGCGTCAGCCCCGTCCCAAGCGCATATTCAGCCTTTTTCTTGATGACGCCTCCTCTCTTGACCGCTTGGGCATCGGCGCTTTTCCCACGCCCCTTGGCGGCTTTATAAAGGACGACTGCTGCATTGCCTCCGCACTTCGCGGCACCTTTCTTGCCTGCGGCGTGATATCCGACCCCGAAAAGCAATATCTTATGGAGTTTTCCTTAAGCGGCGAAACCGCCGCCGAGGAGGTAGTGGAGCTTCTTGCCCGCAGCGGAATATCCTGCTCCTGGACGGAACGGGGAGAAAAAGAAATAATATATATAAAGGAATTTGATTCCCTTGTAACCCTCACCGGGCTTATGGAGGGCTACTCCACTTTGCTGAAGCTGGAAAACGCCCGCGTGCTCAAGGATGTGCGCAACCGCATAAACCGCCGCACCAACTGTGATACCGCCAATATCGGCAAAACCGTAAACGCTTCGGTGCAGCAAACCGACGATATACTTTTTCTCAGCCGTACCTGCGGGCTTTCTTCCCTAAGCGAGCCCTTGGCTCAGGCGGCGCGGCTGCGCCTTGAGCACAGCGACTATTCCCTCGCCGAGCTTGCCGCCGCTGCCGGGATTTCCCGCTCCGCAATGAACAACCGCCTGCGCGCCCTCCGGGAGCGCGCCGCCCAAATGCGGGCAAGCGGCGTCACCGAGCCGCCCGAGCGCTGATTTTTTACATACGCAGCGCATTTGAAAACACGCAAAACACAAAACACAAAACACAAAACACAAAATACACCGTATAAACGGCGCAGCCCTGCGCCGAAGGAGAAACCATGAGCGGCTTTACCCATCTTCATGTCCATACCGAATATTCGCTTCTGGACGGCGCCTGCCGCATCAAGCCCCTTGTAGCCCGTGCAAAGGAGCTGGGCTGCGATGCTCTTGCCATCACCGACCACGGCGCAATGTACGGCGTTGTGGAATTCTATAAGGAATGTAAGGCTCAGGGCATAAAGCCCATAATCGGCTGCGAGGTATATGTCGCCCCCCGTTCCATGACCGATAAGGAGGGCCGCGCCGATAAGGACTATGCTCACCTTATCCTGCTTGTCCAAAACGCTCAGGGCTATCAGAACCTTATCCGCCTTGTAAGCGAGGGCTTCACCCGCGGCTTTATTATAAGCCCCGTATCGATTACGATTTGCTCTCCCGCTTCAGCGAGGGGCTTATCTGCACCTCCGCCTGCATAGGCGGCGATATCCCTCAGCTGCTTCTGGGCGGAGACTGGGACGGCGCCGAGGCTTTGGCCAAGCGTTTGTCCGCCATGTTTCCCGGAAGGTTCTATATTGAGCTTCAGGATCACGGCCTTGCCCCGCAGCACACGGTAAATCCCCAGCTTATAAAGCTTGCCCGCAAGCTGGATATTCCTCTTATCTGCACAAACGACGCTCACTATATAAACCGCGAGGACGCCGCCGCGCACGATATCCTGCTTTGCATACAAACCGGAAAAACGCTGGCAGACCCCGACCGTATGCGCTTTGAAACCCAGGAGTTCTATCTTAAAAGCCCCGAGGAAATGCAGCAGCTCTTTTCCTATGTGCCGGACGCACTGGAAAACACCTGCAAAATAGCCCAAAGCTGCAATTACGATTTTATTTTCGGCCAGCTTAAGCTGCCCTACTATCAGCTGCCCGAGGGGCTCACCGCCCCCCAATATATGCGCAAGATAGCACAGGAGGGTCTGCGCCGCCGCTATCCAAGCCCCACTAAGGAAGTATTGGACCGCTTTGAGTACGAGCTTGCCATGATAGAAAAAATGGGCTATGTGGAGTATTATCTCATAGTGTGGGATTATGTCCACTACGCCAAGACCCACGGCGTAGTGGTGGGCCCCGGACGGGGCAGCGGTGCTGCAAGCATAGTGGCCTACTGTATGGACATCACCACCCTTGACCCCATACGCTACAACCTGCTCTTTGAGCGTTTTCTGAACCCCGAGCGCGTCAGCATGCCCGACTTTGATGTGGATTTCGAGCCGGAAGGGCGCGGCCGCGTAATAGATTATGTCACCGCCAAATACGGCAGCGAAATGTCGCGCAGATAGTCACCTTCGGCACCATGAAGGCGCGTCTTGCCGTGCGCGATGTGGGCAGAGCAATGAATCTTTCCTACGCCGAATGTGACCGCGTGGCAAAGCTCATTCCCTTTTCCCTTGATATGACGCTGGACAAGGCCCTTAAGGAGAATCCGGAGCTGCGCGCCCTTGCCGATTCCGATGAGCGCATAAAGCATCTCATCGACTACTCCAAAATTCTGGAGGGTGCGCCCCGTCACACCTCCACCCATGCCGCCGGCGTTGTTATAACCGAGCGCCCAGTGTACGAATATGTACCCCTGGCCGTCAACGACGGTATGCCGGTAACCCAGTTCACCATGAAAACGCTGGAAAAGCTGGGCCTTCTTAAAATGGATTTTCTGGGTCTGCGCACCCTTTCCGTTGTGCGCGACGCCCTTGAGCTTATCCGCCGACGCTTTAATACTGCGCCGGATATATACAATATGCCCTTTGATGACCCCGAGGTCTACAAAATGCTCTCCCGCGGCGATACCGACGGCGTGTTCCAGCTGGAAAGCGGCGGCATGCGCTCCTTTATGAAGGAGCTTATGCCCTCCTGCTTTGAGGATATCATAGCCGGCATTGCCCTCTACCGCCCCGGCCCCATGCAGAGCATACCCAAATATGTCGAGGGCAAAAAGCACCCCGAGCGCGTAACCTATCTGCACCCCATACTGGAAAAATCCCTTGCCGTCACCTACGGCTGCATGGTGTATCAGGAGCAGGTAATGCAGGTGGTGCGCGATATGGCGGGCTATTCTCTCGGACGCAGCGACCTTATGCGCAGAGCCATGAGCAAAAAGGAAGCCGCCACCATGGCAAAGGAGCGCGAAATATTCATAAACGGTCTTACGGAAAACGGCGTAACGGTGGTAAAGGGCGCGGTAAACAACGGCGTTGATAAAGCCACCGCCGAAAGGTGTTTGATCAGATATCCTCCTTCGCCGCCTACGCCTTCAACAAAGCCCACGCCGCCTGCTATGCGGTGGTTGCATACCAAACCGCCTACCTTAAGCACTACTACCCCAGCGAATTCATGGCCGCAATGCTCAACAGCTTTTTGGGCGACGGCGCCCGTGCCGCGCTGTATATCCAATATTGCCGGGATCAGGGCATACGCGTGCTTCCCCCGCATGTAAATTTTTCCGGTGAGAATTTCACCGTTGAAGCCGACGGCGCCATCCGCTTCGGTATGGCAGCGGTAAAAAATGTCGGTGTTTCCGCCGCCCGCGCCATAGCCGAGGAACGCCGCCGCGGCGGTCTGTTTGAGGATCTGCACGATTTCGTCAGCCGCACGGTTTCCTTAAGCGAGGTAAACAAGCGCAGCGTGGAGTGTCTCATAAAGGCCGGCGCCCTTGATAATCTGGGCAGCACCCGCCGTGCGTTGGCCATGGCATATGAGGATGTTATTGATGCCGCCGCCACGGGAGCCAAGCAGCAGATAGAGGGGCAGATATCCTTCTTCTCCATGGAGGATGCCCAGCCCGCACCCAAAGAGACCGTGCCGGAATACCCGGAATACGAGCTTCCCGTCATCCTTACCATGGAAAAAGAAATGCTTGGGGTATATATAAGCGGCCACCCGATGGACAAATACGCTCATCTCATGCGCGCCGCCGGCTTCAACACCGCCATGCTCCAATCCGATTCCGATGAAGGCGTAACAGGCGCCTCGCTTGACGGCCGCGTCGTGGAATGTGTGGGTATCGTTTCCTCCATGCGCACAAAGGTCAGCAAGGCCGGGAACATGCTGGGCTTTGCCGTGTTGGAGGATCTCTACGGCACCGTCGAGGTCATGCTCTTCCCAAAAATATATGAGCAGTACAGCCATATGCTCCAGCCCGAAACCATCGTGCGCGTGCGCGGCAGAATCTCCGCAAAGGAGGACGAAATGCCAAAGCTGCTTGCGGATTCCGTCTCCGTTGTAAGTGCCGAAGAAGCTTGCAGCGCACCGGCCGCGCACTCCCCCGAAGCCGAAACGCCAAGCACCGCCGAGCCCGCCGCTTCAACGCGCACCGTGTTTATCCGCATTGCGGATCACAACTCCGCCTTCAGCGGCGCCCTCGACGCCCTGCTTGACCGCTTCCCCGGCACGGACACCGCAGTGCTGTACTTTCCCAACCTCTCCGGCGGAAGCAAGAAGGTGCTCTCCCGCAGGATAAGCTACGAAAGCGCCCGAGCCGATCTTGAGGCTCTCTTCGGCGCGGACAATGTCCGCCTCCGTTAGCCCTGCGTCGGTTTCGCATTCCGCTTTTAAGCCCCGAACCCAAAAACGCACGGAAATTAAATGCGCCCCGAAAGCTTCTGCTTCCGGGGCGCACCCTTTTAGCGGACACCGCCTCGTTTTATCTTATCCCAAATACTGATAGCTCATCCTTCCAAGCGGAAAGCTCTTGCCCGATACATAATAATCCATTATGTCCTCCGGGCTTGCAATATTGTCCGCCACCTTAAAGTAGAACTCGCTTGACCCCTCCAGCCCGATGGCCGCGCGCGGAACCGCCAGCTGCATATATTTGCCGCTCACGCTCACCTGCGCCTGTCCGCACTTTGTCTGCCCGAAGCTTCCGTTAAGGCGCGCCACCTCGGATACCCCGTTTTTAAGCTTTCGGTTTATCACATACTCATAGCCGTTCCAGCCCTTGTCGGAAACCCTGCCCGTACCTATAAACAGGTTCATGTATCCGCTTCCGCTGCCCTTTATCTTATTGCGGCAGGCAATAAGGAAATAGATATTTTCATTATCCCTTGTAACCTTCACCCACTGCACATCGTTTCTTGCAGCCTCCTGCTTATAATGCTGCTTGGGGCTTATTCCCCTGTGATCTCTTTCCACCGACTTTATATTCGCGGTATACTTTGAATTCACCGTGTCCCACTGCGATATATCGCCGTTTATATCTATGCTCTTTTCGGTGGAGGCCACCTTTCCCGTCAGCTTTACCCCCTTGTAGGCACGGATATTCTTTATAAGCTGAATGTAGAACGCATCGTTGTAGCCGCCCTTCATCATTTCGATATCACGCGAGAATTCCTTGCTTGCAGCGTCGCACAGCATATATTCGCCGTCCCAGAGGGATTTAAGCGCTATCCACTCGTTCCAGCCGTCCACAAATACCATGTCCGGATCCTGCTTTATGGCCTGATCCCATTCGCTTTGGAAGAATGTCCCCCTGTCTGCATCCTCCGATATATTCACCTTTGCCTCCACATCGTAGCCCCGTCCCCAGTTCTTATGACCGCGCGTTATGGAAAAGCTCATGGGCACCTGCGGATGCGACGCCACGGATACATTCATTATGCCGTTATGTACCGGCTGCGGATATTTCCACTCTATCCACGGAAAGCCGTCGGCATAGAACGGATCGCTGGGCCACTGCGGCCGCTTGAAGGTAAAGAAGGACAGCACCTCCTGCGACAGCGGAGACGGGTTATACGAGTTGTCCCCGCGGCTTTTAGCCTCCTTTATATCATCCGCTGCCTCGGTATAGCCTATTATCATGGGCTTGCCGTTCATGTAATACCAGGTGCTTTTGTATTTGCCCGGCTTATAGAATTCCCTGTATATCTTGTTTACCGTCTGAATGGACATGGAATGTGTGTAAAACGCCACCTTGGGCGGATTCAGCCCCGCCTTCTGCATCTCCTCTATAACCGCGCATATTTTGAAATACACCGTTTCATAGGTCCATGCATTTGTGGTGTCAAACACAATAAATCAACGCCTGCATCCGTAAGCAGCTCCATCTGGCGGCGTATCACCCACTCGTCCGCCTGATCGTAATATCCGAACAGCGGCTCTCCCCAAAAATGGAACTGCCCGGCCGGGCTTACGCTGCTGTCTTTACGGAACAGTACGTC
Source organism: Oscillospiraceae bacterium (assembly GCA_022009755.1). Taxonomy (GTDB): domain Bacteria; phylum Bacillota; class Clostridia; order Christensenellales; family QALW01; genus UMGS1338. The sequence continues at coordinate 2,238,311 of CP091722.1, read as the reverse complement.
CATACCGTATTTTTCCAATATCTTCGTTGCATCATAGGCATCGTTCATCTGTCCGTGCGCATAATGATAGCCCTGCCACAGCCAGAAGAACATTCCCACCTGCTTTGCGCGTTCCCGTCTGAACATCAAAGGTGCGCCCGAACTGATCCATACCCACAAGCAGCTTTGAGGAATCGCCGTCGGCGTAAATATCCACGCTGCCCGCCTGCGGCCCTATAATCTCAAAGCCCTTGGTAGGCTCCGGGGTTATGTCCTGCGTCGGGGTCGGCGCAGGCTCTTGAGTAACCTCCTGCGTAGGGGTCAGCGCAGGCTCTTGAGTAACCTCCTGCGTCGGGCCGCCCGTGTCCGCCGGCGCCGTTTTCGTGCTTTCCTCCGTCACTCCCGGCGTGCCGTGCGTTGTTCCTGCCGTCTGCGTCGGCTCGCTCTGCTGCGGCGTCACGGCCGGTTTAATCGGTATACAGCCGCATAAAAGCAGGCACAGCAGCACCGCCGCATATTTTCGCATGTTCATAATATAAACCGTCCTCCCCGCCCGCGCCTGTGTGCGCCGGCGACAGTATGTGCAAAAGCACAGTTTTTTAATAGCTTATATATGATAACAAAAAAACACCCGCATTTCAATACCTCTGCGGATGTTTTTTAGTTTATTATAGAATTTCTCCGTATCTGCCGTCAGCTCTGAGCCTCATCCTTCAAAAAAGTAAACAGTCCCTTGGCAACCGCGGTCTTTATTGCGCCGGTGCCGTTTTTGGGCCCGTCCACGCACACAAGCAGAGAATAATGCTCCCCGCCCTCTTTGATATATCCCGCTATCCAGCCTATCTCCTCCGTATCGTTCTTCTGGGCCGTGCCGGTTTTGGCAACCAGCGTCATCCCCTTCACATTCGCCGCCTTTGCCGTTCCGTCCACCGTCACCTTCTCAAGGCAGGCGCTGATTTTCTCTACCGTGGCTTTTGAGCATACCTGCTCCTTATACACCTGCTCCTTTGTAACCGAAACCGCAGTATGCCGCCCCAATTCATCGGTAGTACATATGCTCTCCACGCAATAGGGCTGCATTATGCTGCCGGAATTGCCGTAAAGGGAAAATATCGCCGAAAGCTGAAGCGGCGTTATCAGCAGCTCTCCGTGTCCCACCGCCGTATCCGCAAGGAATTTATCGTTTTTATACAGCTTTGCATTCTCCGGGTCATTTGATATCTGTGATTTCTTTACGCTCAGCTCAAAGGGTATCTGCTCCCCTATTCCCAGCCTTTCAGACCAGGCTATCATATCCTTTGCGCCCACCTTCATGCCCATCCAGCCGAAATAAATGTTGTCGGAAAACACAAGCGCCCGCTTCATATCCAGCTTTCCGTATGACGCGGAGGACTTCATATGCTCTCTTATTATCATATGCGACCACTGGCTGCCTTTCGGCCTCCAGCCGTCCGTTTTGTCCGTCACCTTAACTATCTCGTCCTCATACGGAAAAGCCGTATCCACCCTCACCGTGCCCGTTTCCAGCCCTGCTATCGCGGAAACGGTCTTGTATACCGAGCCCGGAGGATAAAGCCCCTGCGTCGCTCTGTTCAAAAGCGGCAGCGCCTCATTCTTTATCAGGTCGGCGGCTCCCTTTGCCGCCGCCGGTGCCGCATAAAGGTTCAGATCAAATGTCGGATAGCTTGCCATCGCCTTTATTCTGCCGCTCTTGGGATCGTTCACTATAACCGCTCCCGTGCTTTTGTTCTGGGAATACTTCTCCTGCATAAGACTTTCCGCTTCCAGTTGAAGCCCTATGTCTATGGTCAGCACCACATCCTGCCCCGCCGTCGCCTCTTTTCTGTAAAGCACCGTCCTGCGGCTGCCGTCCGCGGAGCGCAATGCTATCTCCGCACCGTCCGTGCCCCTGAGAATATCGTCATATACATATTCCGCGCCTATTCTTCCTACGCGCGTGCCCTCCGATAAGCCGGCATATTTTTCATTGCTCCTATCCTCCTTTGTAACGGGAGTGGAATACCCTATAAGATGCGCCGCCGCCGAACCGTACACCGCCTGCCTTATGGGGGTTATGCTGCTTCTGTCCACTCTCACGCCGTCCACCGCCAGCGCACGCTCCTCCTTCTCCGCCTCCAAAGCGCCCGGCACATACACCGCCGCCACCACCGTGTCATTGCCGCCGGCTGCCGCCTTTGTCATGCTCTGCACAAGCTCGTCGGCGTCAAGGTCCAATATCCCGGCAAGCTCCTGCGCCGATGCAGCGAAATCCGCCGTTTTGTTAAGATTGAAATACACAGTCACCGCATATGCGTTCTTTACAAGCACCGCTCCGCTGCTGTCAAATATCTCTCCGCGTATGCCGCGCAGGGTCCGCACCTGCACCGTATCGTAATAATCCATCCCCGGCACCACATTTCCCGGAGTCCATTCCACAAGGTAAAATCCCAGCAGCGCCCGAACGGTAACGCTTGAATCAAAGCTCAGCTCTCCGCAGCTTTGGCTTGTAAGCTTCAGGCTGTAATTGAAAACGGCGTCCCTGTCCTGGTTCACTCGCTCAAACTCCGATGCCTCAATGCCCGTCACCTCTAAAGCCGAATATACCTTATCATAATATTCCTTAAGCTTCTCCCGGCTTATGCTGCTTTGAGAGGACGGCGTCATCATGTCGTATATCGCGTCGTAATCCTTTGCCTGCAAAGCGCTGAAAAATTCCTCCGCGCATTTCTCATAGTCGTCCTTCTGTGCGCATCCGCAAAGCAGTACCGCAATAATTATCACCGCAAGCGCCGCAGCGGCAGCCAATATATTCACAAGCCTTTTTTTCATTTGTACCTCCGAGCACTGCGCAGTGCCGCACGGCCTTGACCCGCATTTTTTCACCGATCCGTTTTTACGGCGAAACATATATTTATATTTTACAATAAACCCTCCCGCTTGTCCACCCGTTGTGCCCTCTGCTTTTTATAAATTTACAATCAATTCTTTATTTTTTTCCCCCTTTCTTGTCCGCAGCCCGCGATTTTTTTCCGCTCCTTTCTCCCTTTTTGCAGCCCCGCCTTCTTCCCTCTTGCAATATGAATGGCTGTTCATATATTCCTGTTGATAAAAAAATAATATGCTCGCCGCTGCATATAACCCGAAATACCGCGCTTTTTATCAATATATGTGCAAAGTGTGAATTAACCCTCAAAGTTATCCACAATTTCGTTTCACGAAGCTTCGGACTTCTCCGGTTTATTCACCGAAATCCACAAGGTTATCCACAGTTGTGAATTACTCCCCGTGTGAAAAACTTCCTGCATCCAATCCTGCATTTTTTCGTTTTTATTCCGCATTTTAATGGTGTTTATATGCTTAATCCCCTGCATTTTCCTGCCGATAATTGGATGCCGCAAACATATGCATCTTGCCGCACTTATGCATATATTCCTTTTGAAACGAAAACGGCTTTGCCGTATAGACAAAGCCGCCTGTTTTGTGTTTATTTTATTACGATTACTTTCTGCCGTTCTCGTAATCCTGAATCATGCGCTTAACCATCTCGCCGCCGATGCTTCCGGCCTGACGGGAAGTAAGCTCTCCGTTATAGCCCTGCTTCAGGGTCACGCCGACGCTCTGAGCAACCTCGTTCTTCAGGTTCTCCATGGCCTGCTTGGCCTCGGGTACTACCAGCTTACCGTTCATTACTTTTCATCTCCTTATCAGTTTATCCGATATATTCTTTATATCCGTACAGTCTTATTTGTGGCTGTTCTGATACTGCTGTATCATGCGCTTAACCATCTCGCCGCCTACGCTTCCGTTTTCACGCGCGGTAAGATCTCCGTTATAGCCCTTCTTAAGGTTTACATTAAGCGAATTTGCCACCTCATACTTCATGTTTTCCATAGCCTGCTTCGCCTCAGGCACCGCTATCTTCTTTGCCATCCTGTTTCACCTCCCTTGCACCGTTAGTATCACCGTATTTTCTCCGCCTATCCGCGGAAATTTTTGTATTTTGTTTTTCCTGCGCACAGCGTCACTTTTATAAAGCTCTCCGGCGACACTATCATTATGCGCATTACTAACGGGCAATATACGCATTTTTATATATAAAAATTTATTTTTCCTGCAAAACCGTCCGCAAACGGCAGCATTTCTCCCTTTTCCGACATCACCTGAAAAAGCTTCATGGCTTTTGCCGTACAAAAAGGCGGCGCCCAAAGCCATTACAGCCCCGAGCGCCGCCTCTTTATACATTTTTTGTCCGTATTTTTTGCTATTACGCCTTTTTCAAACGGTATGTGCCGCTATCCTTTATTTGATAAACATTAAAGGAAATGTCGTAAAGCCCGGTATCCGGATCCCTGTAAACCTGCCAATAATCGTTGCCGCGCACCGACTGGTCCACCATGGTTTCCTTTCCGTCCTCCACCTTATACAGGCGATAGCCGCTGTACGAATCCAGCCCCCTGAAGGTAATGGGCGTATAGCCTATACCGCCCTTTATTGTAACCTCCGCCGTGCCGTTTTCCGTTTTCACCGTTGCCGGATAGCTCTGCTCCACGCTTCCCACGGCCGCCGTCACCTCAACAGCGCCGTCCACGGCATATCGTCTTATGATCTCCGCAGAGCTGAACACTTCCGCAGGCAGCGATTTTATATACTCCGATGTGCCGGTATAATCCGACTTGTTCCGCGGCACCACCAGATATTCCACCGTGCCGGAAATCTTGCTTCCCTTCTCAATTATCCCCGTATCCGCAATCTCCTTAGGCAAGGACAGCTCTGCCGCAAGATTTGTGCAGTAATTATTTGTTATGTAAAACGACAGCGTAGGCGTGCTGTAAACTTTGCCGTTTATCTCCGCGCTGTATTCGCGTACCGCCATACCCTTATCGGCATTGCAGCTTGTATCGGGGCTGCCGTACTGCGCCACCCATACATCCTTTCCCGGCATTTCAACATACTGTTTTACGTAGGCCGATTTCGTACCCTCCGCCGGCACCTCCAGAATCTCCTTCACTCCGTCCGCATCGCCATATGCAACCTGTGCAAAGCGTATCCCGTTATAATTGTCTGCGCCCAGCTGGTACAGCGCCACCCGGTTGAAGCTTACATCATCCAGAAATTCATATCTGAAGGAATTTATCATCTTTGCGTAATCATTGCTGCGGCAAACCGTAACGGTCATCTCTGCATAGGCCTTCTTGTTATCGAAATAACCGCCTATCGTCATGCTGCTTACATTCGGCCCCACCGTTTTTATAGTGATCTTCTGCCTTGTGATGTTTCTGTACGACCCATTTTGGAACAGAGCCAGCCAATCGCCCCCTCCCGGACCTCCGCCCGCCCTTGAGAACAGCGGGTGTGTATCGTCGATCAGGCTGCGTCCGCATCCGCGTTCGGGGTCAAAGCCGAAAGTTTCTCCGTAGCCCGTAGAAGATCCTATCGAGGCCGACAGCCACCACTGGTTTCCGCCCCAGCCCACCAGGCACATCTGTGCAATGCTGGAGGCATAGGTCTCTCCCCAGCAGGAGAATGCGCATACAAAATCATAGCTTACGCTGCCCCCCGCCGGTACATCCAGATAAACATAGCAGTTCACCCAGCACGAACCGTAAAGTATGTCATTGTACGAAGTATAATTATGCGGGTTTCTGGAATACTGCACCGCTATGCCCGTGGGCTCGTTTGTCTTGGGGTCCACCAGCATCGGGCTCATACCCCACAGTCCGTAGTTGGCATACGGATATATCAGCCGCTTCTTGAAGCACAGCGTCACCCGTGTGTCCCTGTCCGTGGGGTTGGACACCGTAAAAGGCGTACGCTCGTAGGCCGTGCGGTTTTCCGCCACCGAATAATCCGTGTACTTCGCCGAGGACGGCATAAGTATCTCATAAGCGGAATTCAGCGCATTGCGCTCCGGAGTCACGTCACTGCGGGTAGGCTCCGTGTTTTCCGCCTCTATTTTCACCTGCTCCGAGGCATAATAGTCCTTAACGCAATTTTCTCCAAGCTCCTTGCCCGGTATTATCACAAGCGAAAAGCCCGTCCAGTCCTTCATGCCTACGGTCACAGCCGCCGTCGCCGTTATTCTGCTGCCTTCAAACTTCAGGCTGCCCGTGTTTCCCGCCGGCAGCACAAAGCCTACGCTCTGTCCGTCCTGCCGCCTGAGCACCACCGAGCGTTCATCGGAATACGCTACTGTCGAATAGGCTTCGTCCAGCTCCAGGCTGAAGCTTAGCTCCACATCCCGCTTGCGCGATGCCGTATTCTTGGCGTCATAGGTCAGCGTCAAATAATCCGATACGCAGGAAAACTCCGCCCTTGCGGTAATATCCTCCGTTTCATTGTAAAGCAGCTGCATAACGTCAAAGCGCTGAATATATGTTCCGCTGCTTATTATACGCACCGCGTTTGTCTTGCCTGCTCCCTCCTGCCATGCGCCGGACATGGGAAACCTGTCGTTGTGCACATACGATGCCGAACCGACAACATCCTCCTTGCCGTCGTATTTTATGCCGTAGCTCATGTCCTTCACCGCCGGCAGCGCGTCCACCGCGTCATTCGTGCCCGAAGCAGCCTCGGTGCGGCTTATACCGCTCAATCCTCCCAGCGTCTTGAATTTTGCCGTACGCGCATCCAGCATAAAGCCGTAATTGCCGGTCTGCACATAGGCGTTGCGTTTTGTGTTTGCAATGCCGTAATCCCACCAAAAATATGTGTAGTCCGTGCCCTTTTGGCGCAGCTGCGATTGCGTAAGCCCCGCCGTATCCTGTGTCGCTTGCGGTGTCGCAGTCGGCTGCGTCCCGCTCGGTGCACAGGCGCACAGCAGCGCCGCGCAGGCGCAGGCGCATGCAAGTGCCGTCTGTTTGGTAAATTTCATTTTCCCGTTTTCCGCAATCCCTGCGGAATCCTCCTTCCGTATTTCCCGTATTGCAGACCTGCAATACACTTTCTCTTTTTTATTATATATCATACTCTCTTGCGCTTCAATGCACAAAACAAACCAAAAACCGCACGATAATAGCCCCATAATTTTACTTATCCGCCCTATTTCCGCCCGTTTTAATGAAAATATATGAAAACTTCGGTTTTATCTTGAATACAGCGCTCCTTCATGCTACACTGTAACAGATGACACGAAAAAGCAAAACCAACCCGTCTGCAATATTATTATATGTCAAAAAAACCGCATCCTTCGGTTTTTTTGCGCCGCATGTGCCGCTGCAAAAGCATGCGCTGCTCTAAATCGTCATGACATCTTTGAATAATATAATAATATAAATATTTAAGGAGTACCGTTATGAACAAAACAAGCCTTTTTTCTCTGCGCTCCGCCGCCGTCATTATAACGGCCGCCGTATTACTCCTCCTTTGCGCCTGCGCCCCGGCCGCCTCCCCTCAGCCCGAAGCCTCAGTCTGCGCCACCGCCCAAACGCCTCTTGCGGAATATTCCTTTGAGGGCGATAACGCACGCACTGCCGGCTATGCCTGCGGCACAATACGCCTTACTCAGCCGCAGAACGCTCCCCAGGGCGGCTATACGCTGTACTGGAGCGACGGCAGCGCCCCGCTTGAGCAGTGGGACAGCATAGCGGTATTAAGCGCTTCCACGCCCTCCTTCAGCTTCGGCAGCAGCGCGGCAATTCCCTACGGTGCCTCCGCCCTGCTGCTGGAAGACCGAAACGGCTCGCGCGAGCTGCTTCCTTTGCCCGATTACAAGCTTCTCTCCGCTCCCGATGTTTCCTTTGCCTCCGTATCCGATATTCATCTCAACTACACCCACCTTGGCGCTATGAAAAAATGGACAAACGCCCTTAAATGGTTCCGCCGGAACAACATTCCCTTTGTTGTTTCCTCCGGCGATATCGGCCAAAACGGCAGCGCTGCCGAGTATAAAAAATATGAAACCTGCATCACCCGCGCCGGATACACCAACGCCGATATTCTTGAGGCCATGGGCAACCATGACATTCCCAATCCCGAGGGCTTCCTTAAGGTAACCTCCGACGGCATCCGCAGCGGCAGTGAGCCCTATTATTATGTCCTGCGAAAGGATGCCGGGCGGGACAATCTCTTTATCATGATGGCAAGCGAAATAACCGAAATTGCCGCCACAAGCAAGCAGGATAACTTCTCCGCCGCCCAGATGGACTGGCTGGAGGAGCTTGTAAACCGCTATGCCGGCAAGGCCAACATATTCGTGGTTCAGCACGCCGTAATGCGCAATTTCGGCCCCGGCGACCGTGTAAACGGCGCCTATTCCCAGCCCATGCTTTTCGGTGAGGAATTCCCGCAGAATACCCGCTTCAGGAATCTGCTCTCCTCCCATCCCGAGCTTATAGTGCTCACGGGCCACACTCATCTGGGCTTTGGCGAGGGTCTTAATTTCACCGATGAACCGGGCTGCGCACGGATGATCCACAACAGCTCAATATCCCAGCCCCGCTCCTACACCTCCTCCGGGTCCATAAGCTACGATTCTCAGGGCAATACCACCGCCGAAAACGGCAGCGAGGCCTATATTGCCGGCATCGGAAAGGACAGCATAACCTTTTTCGGCGTGGATCTCAGCCGCGGCCTCTACCTTCCCAAAACCAGCTATATCACCCCCGTGCGCTGATCCTTTCTTCGGCGCCCGTAAACATGCACACGGCGCAATGCCGCATTTGTCCTGTCTGCGCGTTTTACATAGTTAACGGCAAAAAACGCATCAAAAAACGGAAGACCGTCCGTCGGCCTTCCGTTTTTGAATTCGAAAATCAATACATTATATTAAAAATCACAGCTCTCTGCGCACATCGGCGCCTATGCCGATAAGCTTATCCTCTATGCGCTCATAGCCTCTGTCGATATATTTACCCCGCCTATTGTGGTGGTTCCCTCGGCAATAAGCCCCGCTACTATCAGCGCCGCTCCCGCGCGGAGGTCGCTTGCCTCCACCGTGCGTCCGTAAAGCTTATCCACGCCGTCTATAAAGGCCACGCGGTCCTCCACCTGCACCTTTGCTCCCATGCGGCGCATCTCCTCAAGATGACGGTAGCGCTGCTCGTATATTGTTTCGGTTATAACGCTGCGCCCGCGTGCCACCGTAAGCATGGCGCTCATGGGCTGTTGAAGATCGGTGGGAAAGCCGGGATAAACCATTGTTCGTATGTTTGTTGCCGTAAGCTCACCGTCGCAGCTTACCCGCAGATAATCGTCGCCCTCTATTACCTCGGCTCCCGCCTTGCGCAGCTTATCCGACACCACCTCCATATGGGTGGGTATGCAGTTTTTTATCACCACATCGCCCTTTGTCGCCGCTGCAATGATCATCCATGTACCGGTTTCTATCTGGTCGGGAATTATGGTATAGCTTGTGGAGCGCAGATTTTTAACCCCGCGTATTCTTATGGTGTCCGTTCCGGCTCCGCGTATGCTTGCCCCCATGTTGTTCAGAAAGTTCGCCACATCCACTACATGCGGCTCCTTGGCGCAGCCGTGAATAACCGTCACTCCCTCCGCCTTGGCGGCTGCAAGAATGATGTTTATTGTAGCGCCCACGCTGGCCTCAAGGTACACATCGCTCCCCACCAGCTTATCCGCCTTAAGGGTAAGGTATTCCCCCTCGCTCACCTTTGCCCCAAGCGCTTCAAAGCCGCGCAGATGCTGGTCTATCGGGCGTGCGCCGATAGAGCATCCCCCGGGCGGAGGAACACAGGCCTCATTAAAGCGCCCAAGCAATATGCCCATAAGATAGGTGGAGGCCCGCATCTTTGCCACCATATCCTCCGGCGGTATCACATTTCTTATGCCGCGTGGGTCTATCACCGCCCGTCCGGCAGGCGAAAACTCCACCTCTGCTCCCATTGCCCGAAGCAGCTGCGCCATTATGATTATATCCTTTACATAGGGAAGATTATCTATTATGCATACATCGTCGCACAGCGCCGCCGCCGCCATTACCGGCAGCCCGGCATTTTTTGCACCGCTTACGGATATTTCACCGCGCAGCCTGCGCCCGCCGTTTATTATCAGCCTTTCCATCAACAACCCCCGACGAATGAGAAATTTTTAACATCTGCACCTTAATATACGCCCCGAAAGCAACGCCCAAGGCCGCATTGCGGAGCGGCTGCACAGCTCTCTTTCACTTGCCGCAGCCCGGGCATGTGGCGCAGTTATGCGTGCAGCCCGATGCATGCCCCGCGTTTAAGCACTTGCCCTGATACACCCTTTCGGGCTTTTCCGCGCCGCACTCCGGGCAGCGCACCTTGGCAAGGTCGGCGGAAGCGGATCTTATAAGCTCTTCAAAAATACAGCCGCAGCGGCTGCATTTGAAATCAAGAATCGGCATTTTTACCTCCGAAACCATAAGTATCATCAAAGAATTCCACGATATTTTATCATTTTTATTGCTCTTTAGCAACAGCTTTTATTTTCCAAAGGCAATGCTCACCTGCTGCACGCGCGTGCAGGCGCCGCCCGCCTGTCGGCAGGTGATAAAATAACTGCGCCGCCCGATTTTATCCCGCTTTTATACTATTCGCGCCTCAACGCCGGCGTTACGGATAATTCCTTCTCCTGTGCGCTTTGTTTTCAGCCGTCCTCCTGCGCAGGCTCCTGTGCCGTTAAATATTTTGGCGCTCTCGCCCAAGCGGCGGCTGCTTCTGTACTGCGACGGAGATACCCCCACCCGGCTGCGGAACAGCTTTGCAAAGTGATTGCTGTCGTTGAAGCCGCAGGCAGAGGCTATCTGCGCTATCCCGAAGTCCGTGCTTTGCAGCAGCTCCTTTGCCCGGTCAAGACGAAACTGTATAAGATGCTCCTTAAGACTCTTGCCCGTGCGCGCCTGCGTAAGGCGGTACAGATGCGAACGGTCTAACCCCACATACGAGGCCACCTGATCTATCTTTACATCATAATATGCCACCTCGCGCAGAAACGCCAGCGCCTTGTTTACATAATCATCGCCGCACTGCACCGCCGGTGTCCTGTTGTTACGGCACAAAAGCGAAAACAGCGTGTATACATCGCTTATAACGCGCAGCTGCATGCTGTTGTCAATGCCCTGCCGGGCGTTTATTCTCTCCGTAATTTCCCTTACGGCATCGTAATCGCATTCAAATACCGGGTGCGCGCTGCTTATGCCGGCAAGCGCCAGCAGTCTGGAAGCGTCGCTTCCCCCCAGCCCTATCCAGCAATACTCCCACGGGTCGTCCGTGCCTGTGCCGTACACCGTGGTCTCTCCGGGCGCTATATAAAAGCCGCTCCCGGCCTCAACGCGGAATCTGCCGTGTACATTTTTCAGCTCTCCGCTGCCGTGCGCAACAAAATGCAGAAGATGATGGTTGCGCGTAGCCGGACCGAAGCGATGACCCGGCGCGCATTGCTCATGCCCGCAATAATAAACGCAAACCGGGGCCTGCGGAATCTTTTCGCCGGTTTCACCCTGCGGAGTGCGGATATCGTTTTCCCTGTTCATTATTATCCTCTTTACGGCGTTTTTCGCCGTTTTCTCTTTATATGCCGCGCAGCAGCATGTGTTTTATACTGTGCCGTTTTGCCTGAGCCTAAAGCACATATATATTATAGCAGACCGTGCACTCCTTTGCAACATAAACACCGAAGCCTCCTTTTGCTTTGCGGTGTCGGTTTTGAAAAAAGTATGACTTTCCCTGCCGAATATGCTATAATAGCCTGCATATAAAGTATAATTATTCGGTATTCCTTCAATGAATCCTGTCAATGCACGGCTTTTTTGCCTGCGGAAAGGAACATATGCATCTTATTGTTTGTCTTGACGATGAAAACGGAATGGCGTTTAGGCAGGCGCCAAAGCCGGGACCGTCTGCTGCCCGGTGATATTGCCGCGCACTGCGAAGGCCCGCTTTATGCCCTTCCCTATTCGCTTCCCCTGCTTAAGGAGGCAGGTCTTACGGCGGCTGCCGCCGCGCCTTCCGAGGTGCCGGAAAACGGTATATTCTTTGACGAGCTGCTGCCCCCCTCCGGCTTTATGGAGCGTGCGGATTTTGTCACCGTATACCGCTGGAATCGGCTTTATCCCGCCGATGTATACTTTGATGCCGACCTTGCCGCCGAGTTTAAGCAGGTGTCCGCCCGCGACTTTGCCGGCTTTTCCCACGACAGAATCACCTGCGAGCTGTGGAAAAGGAAGCGCCGCAGCACAGATAACAACGCAGATTAAGGAGAAACAAAATGACCTCTTTCCCGAAAAAAACACTTAAACGCAGCCTTGCGTTTGCAGCCTGCGCGCTTATTACGGCGCTTGTGTGTCTTACCGGATGCTACTTTACAGGCACCGCCCCTTCCGCCGCACCTTCGCTTTCCGCCGCTGCCTCATACACTGCGGCCGCAAACCGCACGCCCGAGCCGTATATAACCGAATCCCCCTCCTCCGGCGTCTCCGCCTCGCCCACGCCTTCCGCTTCCTCAAACACGGAAAACACGGAAAACACGGAAGCCGACCTTGCGCTTTTAAAATATTCCGGCAAGCCGTATGCCGTTGTAAACGGCGGTATCCCGTCGTTTTCGCAAACCGGCACCGCTTCATGGGAGCGCTACGGCGAGCTTGACCGTCTCGGGCGCTGCACCGCGGCCGAAGCCTGCATCGGGAGGGACATCATGCCCACGCTGACCCGCGGCCCCATAGGTCAGATAAAGCCCACGGGCTGGCACACCGCAAAGTACGATTTTGTGGACGGCAAATATCTCTATAACCGCTGCCATCTTATAGGCTTCCAGCTTACCGGGGAAAACGCCAATGAGCGCAATCTCATAACCGGCACCCGGTACCTTAACACCAAAGGCATGCTGCCCTTTGAAAACATGGTTGCCGACTATATAAAGGATACCGGCAATCATGTAATGTACCGCTGCACCCCGGTCTTTGCCGGAAACGAGCTGGTGGCCCGCGGCGTGCATCTGGAGGCTTATTCCGTTGAGGACAAAGGGGACGGCATATGCTTCAATGTTTTCATCTTCAATGTGCAGCCCGGAGTAAAAATCGATTATCTTACCGGCGAAAGCAGCCTTGAGAACGAAAACACCGCCCCGACCCCCACACCCAAACCCTCCGTCACGCCTAAGCCCACGCCCAAGCCTTAACCCTCCTCTACGGCTCAGGCGCAAAGCTATGTGCTCAATACCAACACCCATGTTTTCCACTATGCCTCCTGCCGCCATGTAAGCAGCATAAAGGACGCAAACCGCAAAAACTTCACCGGCTCGCGGGATGCGCTTATAAGCGACGGCTTCAAACCCTGCGGAAGCTGCCATCCTTAACAGATAAGCGGCGCATACGGCGCATTTTCCCGCATTTCAAGCACATCCGAAAAGGAGCTCGGTATGAATAACATCACCATAAACGATATTGCACAGGCAACGGGCTTTTCCGCCAATACCGTCTCCCGCGCGCTGCGCGATAAGCCCGATATATCCCAGGAAACAAAGGCTCTCATCCGGCGCGCCGCGGCGGAAATGGGGTATCAGAAAAACATCCCCGCAAGCGCTCTGCGCGCACGAAAAACCGACAGCATAGGCGTTATTATCCCCGATATCCGCAACCCGGTATACGGCAGCTTTTACTGCGGAATAGAAGCCGTCTGCCAAAAGCACGGCTGCACCGCTTTCCTTTTCAACAGCAGCGAAAAGGCCGAATACGAGCTGGACGCAATAAACACCGCGCTGTGTCACCGTGCGGACGGCATTATACTCTTTCCCTCCGGCGACAGTCTGCCCGGAATAGAGCTTATGCGCGCCCGAAAGCTGCCCTTTGTGTTCCTTGCCCGCCGCCTTGCAGGCTGCGGCGAGCCCTTTGCCGGCAGCGATGATTTTCTGGGCGGATATATGGCATGCCGGCATATGCTGGAAAAGGGCAAACGGGATTTCATTATAATCAGCGGCCCGCACATAATTTCCTCCTTTGCCGACCGCTGCGAAGGCTTTATGCGCTGCCTTGACGAAAACGGCATAAGCCGGGAGCACGCCGAAATATTTCAGATCTCTCCCACCCTTGAGGACGCCCGCACGCTCATAAAAGACCGTCTTGCCTCCCGCTGCCGCGGCAGGGCAATATTTGCCCTTAGTGACTATATGGCAATAGGAGCGGTAAAGGCTCTTGGCGAGCTTGATATACGCATTCCCCAAGACACTGCCGTCATGGGCTATGACAATACGGAAAGCGGCGCCCTTATAACCCCGGCGCTTACCACGGTGGATATCCGCGCACGAGAGCTGGGCAGCAAAAGCGCAGCCCAGCTGTTTTCCCTTATTGCGGGCGTACAGCAGCCGGACGAGCTCCTGCCCCCGTTCATGGTAACGCGCAGCTCCGTATAATGCCAAATGCCGCCCGAAATCCTAAAAATCATTTTGCCGCGTTTTTAAGCGCGGCTTTTTTATATCCCTTCTCCGCCCTTTATATCCCTCCTTCCTTTTTCGCCTCACGATTTCCCGCAGCCGCCCGCTTTTTTGCAAATAAAAACCGCTATTCGGGCAGAATGGTAACAATCTCGGAAATTGATTTTATTGGAACGGTTCTTGCGAAAATCCATCATTACGGCGCAGCTTCATCGATTACAGTCTTCCGCTCCCGACCGCCCATAATCGTTCTGAAAAGCTCTTCATACTTCAATTCGATGTAATTCCGATTATCATTTTATAAAAAAGGGGAAAAATGACTGTCGCCCGTCATTCTCCCTCATAGTTTCCATCATAGAGGCAACGGCTATCTTACTTTCCGCTTACCTCCTTCTTCAAATTTTCAGATAATTGGGTGTAAATATAATTATACTCCGTGTACCCAGCATCGCTGCTTTTTTCCACCTTTTTGCCGGCCTCCGTGTTATCCAACACAAGCCCGTTAACAAATAAGGTATTGCTCCCGCCATATTGATAAGAAAGTGCAAATACACAACAATAAGAATTACGATATGTCATACTCGTCCAATCGATGTTTTCAATTTGTCCGTACATGGATGCCTTATCGTCAAAGCGGTCAACTCTGTAATAAATATCGTAAGTCGTAATGTAGTCACAGGGAACAAAATATTTGCCAAGATAGGTATTGAGAAGAATACACTTATCGAGCAATTCCGAAGTATCATCCTTAAGCGGCATATCATAATTTCTTGCAACGATGATTAACTCACTGCCGTTATAAGAACGCTCCGTCTTGAAAAAAATGTCCTCAGCACTCATCAGTTCTTCAATGAAATCAACAACCGCCGTGTTGGCAAGCCCCCGGAGTCTGATGAAGACGGTTCCGACGAATCTTTCCTTGTTCTGAATACCTTTCAGTTTTTTAAAGAATCTGATGCCGGATGCAGAATCGAAGAAATCCAATTCTTCCGATTTGGTCCCTTCGACAGATTCTTTTTTCTTGCTCTTTGCCCGAATCTCGTAATGGTTCTGCACCTTTATGATTTCAAAAGCAATCCCGTTTGCGGTAAAGCACGGAAATTTATCTGCCTTTTCATCGTTCGTACTGATGTGGCAGCAAACCAAATTATGGTCTGCCGTAACGCCACCTCTGCTTTGCGGAAGGACATGATCCACATTCCATCCGAACTCGCTGTTGCGGTCATTATAAGCCCCCTTGGCTATGATCCTTCCGGCAAAATCCGCTGCCTTCGTATCCTTACCAAAGGACTTGTTCCAAAGCCGCATGGCGGTTTCCCTATTCAAGTCCATGAACTGCTGTTTGCTCTTTCCCATTTGTGTATATACGGAAAGATGCCAATTGCCTCCTGTGATGAAGTCAATTCAACAAAAGCATGTAACCGACCATAGGGCGACCTATTGCTATAAGCCTCAAAGGGCAATCCTCATAATAGCGTTACAGAAGATTAGTCGGTTCGTTTTCAATGGCGTTCCATCGAAAAGGTTCAGTTTCATCAAATTGCATTTTTATTATACCATAAATATGGCAATTTTTCAAGTGCCTCGGGCAAAAAAGTGTCATGCCGGAAATGAACAGAAAGCACACCTCCAATCAAAAACCTGTTTTTATCTTCTCGACCGTGTCTCTTTTTTGGTTCGTCACCCAAAAGCAACAGAAAAAACATCCCAAGTCAGCGCCGCTGCGATTCCGATTTGGTTTCTATCAATTTCTGCATTGCAGCACAGTCGCGCTGCCCGCTTCCCCGAAGCCGCCTCCCTCAAAGCCTGCGCCTTTTTGCAGCTGCGGCTCTCCCTGCAAATTTTTCAAAAAAATTTTCAAAAAAATATTGACATACGCTCTTAAAAACAGTAAAATAAATCTGCAGGTCACATTAACGATAATGTTGCGCTGCTATGCGCACTTTTGCCGTGCAATAAGCATTTTTTCCATGCGCTCTTGCACAACAAGGAAAGGAACGGAATGAAAATCACTTTTGCGCTTTATTTTGCAAACCGCGGCTTTTTTCCGGGCGAATCCATTGCCGCCGCCCGTGCCGAAATGGAAAAGGCCGTCACCGACGCCGGCTTTGATTACATTGCCATGGAGGAAAGCCTCACCCGCTTCGGCGCCGTCGAAACCATAGCCGAAGGCAAGCTCTATGCCGATTTTCTTGAGAAAAATCGCGGAAAATATCAGGGCATCATCATGTGTCTGCCCAATTTCGGCGACGAAAACGGCGCCTCCGAGGCTCTTAAATACGCCGATGTGCCCGTGCTTGTGCAGGCCTATCCCGACGAGCTTTCCCATATGGATTTTTCCCACCGCCGCGACGCTCTGTGCGGCAAGATAGCCATGTGCAATGTGCTGCGCCAGCTCGGCATACATTACACCCTCACGCAGAAAACCGCCGTATCCCCGCTTGACCCCTC
The DNA here is from genome assembly GCA_022009755.1 of Oscillospiraceae bacterium. Taxonomy (GTDB): domain Bacteria; phylum Bacillota; class Clostridia; order Christensenellales; family QALW01; genus UMGS1338. The sequence continues at coordinate 2,221,532 of CP091722.1, read as the reverse complement.
CTTTGCCGAGGATCTCCGCATATTCGGCGGCGTATGCCGCGCGGTCAGCGGTCTTTCCCGCTTCAATATAGGCGCTCTGGGCGCACGCACCACCGCCTTCAAAACCGTGCGCTGCGACGAAATAGCCATGGCCAATCACCGCATAAATGTGGAAAGCATCGACCTTTCCGATGTCTTTTCCCGGATGGATGCCGCTCCTGCGGATGCCGTCAGAGAAAAAGCCGAGCTGTACGCCGCCCTTTCGGATTTCGGCAGCTATCCACCGGAGAAGCTGGAAAACATAGCCCGCCTCGGCGTTGCCGTGGACGAAATCATAAAGGAATTCGACCTTCACGCCGTAGCGCTCCGCTGCTGGAACGAGCTTCAGCTCCGATACGGCATCGCCCCCTGCCTTGTGCTGGGCGAGCTTAACGAGCGCGGCATTGCCGCTGCATGCGAGCTGGATATAAACAACGCCGTTATGATGCGTGCGCTTTATCTTGCCTCCGATCACCCCGTAATGCTGCTGGATGTAAACAACAATTACGGCTCCGACCCGAACCGCTGCATCCTGTTCCACTGCGGCCCCGCCCCCCGTTCCATGATGAAGGGCAAAGGGCATATAGAGGAGCACCTTATGTTCCGCAAAACCTTCGGGCCGGGCAGCGGCGTGGGAATAAACAAGGGCGAGCTGTACACGGGCGATGTCACGCTGGGCAGCTTCAAAACCGAAAACGGCCGTCTTTGCGCCTTTGTAACGCAGGGCGAGCTTACCGGGGAAAGCACCGGCGAGGGCTTTTTCGGCTGCAGCGCCGTTTTCCGCAGGCCGGATGCCGAAGCCATGCTCCGCTATATGTGCAAAAACGGCTACCGCCACCATGTGGCAATAGCCCCCGGAAGCTGGAGCCGCGCAATAAATGAGGCGTTTGAAAACTACCTTGATTTTGATATCGACGCTATCTGAACAGCACACATACCTGTCTATGCAATAAAAACACCGTTATTATAAATAATTTTTTTAAGGAGTGTAATATGAATAAGCTGGGTATTTTTATGAACTTCTGGGAGAAAAACTGGGATGCCGATCACGCAAAATACATAAAAAAAGCGGCAAATATCGGCTTTGACATTTTGGAATTCCAGGCTCAGCCGCTGCTGGAAATGACGGATGAGCACATTCGCTCCCTGCGCAGGCTTGCCGACGATGCCGGCATAACCCTTACATACAGCCTCGGCTTGGACCCGCGCTACGATGTTTCCTCCCTTGATGAGAGCGTGCGCACCGGCGGGGTAAAATATCTTCAAAATATAGTGCGCAAAATGCACATCGCGGGCGGCACCCTGCTTTCCGGCGTGAGCTATGCGGGCTGGGGCGTTCCCGGGAAAATCATGGATAATAAACAGCCCTATCTCGATCAGTCCGTCAAAAGCATGAAAGAAATAATCAAAACGGCGGAGGACTGCGGCGTAACCTACTGCGTTGAGGCGGTAAACCGCTTTGAAACCTGCATTATAAACACCGCCGCCGAGGCCCTTGATTATATCGCCCGCGTGGACAGCCCCAATATCGGCGTGCTGCTGGACACCTATCATATGAATATAGAGGAAACAAGCTTTGCCAAGGCCATCGAGGCCGTCGGTCCCGAACGCCTCAAAAGCTTCCACACCGGGGAAAACAACCGCACCGCACCCGGCCGCGGACATATAAACTGGGATGAGATATTCTCCTCCCTTGCAAAAATAGGCTACCGCGGGCCGATAGTAAGCGAGCCCTTTGTAATGCAGGGCGGCGAAGTGGGCAGGGATATCCATGTTTTCCGCGACCTTGTGGAAAACCCCTGCGAAGCCGTAATAGACGCCGAAGCCGCATATCTTTTGAATTTTGAACGCAATATGCTGAAAAAATACTCAGCAGACTGATTTTGCCCATCTTTCCTTTCATCGTTTGCCGGATGCCGCCGCATCCGGCATATTTTTTATGCCCTAAAGCGCCGAATGCAAATAAAGCGTTTGCCCCTGCCGCGCTGCGGTGATATAATTGTTCGGTATTTCCGCTTACGGCGCTATGCTTAAGCGCCGCAGCCCTCTGAAAGCAGGCTTTCTCATATGACGATAAAAAAATTCTTTTTTACCATCGAGGGATTTTTCCGCCGCAATACGGTTTTAACCGTCGCTTTTGCCGCCGCCGTTATAACCTGCGTCATAATCCCTCCTGACAGCCAATACGCCGGCTATTTCGATTTTCGTACTCTCACCTGCCTGTTCTGCGTGCTGGCCGTTGTATGCGCCCTTAAAAACATCGGCTTTCTATGCCGTCGCCCGCCGCCTCGTAGGGCTTTGCAGCAGCGCCCGCATGGCCGTGCTCGCCCTTGTCTACATTACCTTCATCGGCTCCATGCTCATTGCAAACGATATGGCGCTGCTCACCTTCCTGCCCCTTGGATATCTTGTGCTTTCCTCCACCGGCAGGGAAAAATATATGTCCTTCACCTTCATTATGCAGAATATCGCGGCAAACCTCGGCGGTATGCTCACCCCCTTCGGCAACCCGCAGAATCTGTATCTCTATTCCCGCTTCGGCATACCGAACGGTGAATTTATGCTCACCATGGCTCCGCCCTTTGTGCTTTCCGTGCTGCTTATAACCCTTTGCTGCATATTTGCCGTAAAACGCGAGCCCCTTGAGCTTAAGGGTGAGCCCATCCGCCTGCCGCGGCGGCGCACCGCCCTGTATCTTGCGCTTTTTGCCCTGTCCGCGGTAATAGTTTTTCGCGGCATCCCCTATTATATCGGGCTGATAATCATTCCCGCCGTGCTGCTCTTTGCCGACCGCAAGGCTCTGCGCGATGTGGATTATCCCCTGCTTTTCACCTTTGTTTTCTTCTTTATATTCGCAGGCAATATGTCCCGCATCGAGGGGGTGCGCTCCTTCTTTTCCGCCCTTCTTAAAAGGAATACCCTGCTTGTAAGCGCCCTGTCCTGCCAGTTCATAAGCAATGTCCCCTCGGCAATACTGCTGTCGCAGTTCACCGATAACTGGCGCGAGCTGCTTATGGGGGTAAACATAGGCGGCGCCGGCACGCTTATCGCCTCCCTTGCAAGCCTTATAACCTTCCGTCAGTACACCTCTCATAACCCCGGCCGGACCGGGCGTTATATCGCGGAATTCTCCGCCTATAATTTCGGCTTTCTTGCCGTGCTGCTTGTTTTCTGCCAGCTTATAAAGGGCTTTGTCTGATCTTGCCCCCGCAAGCTCGCAATGCATATATTTCGCCCTTGCATACACATGCCGCCTCAGCCTGCATTTTTATTTAAGCCGAATTTCGGCTGCAGGTTTTTGTTGCGGTTTTTAATGTATTGCGCTATACTTTATACAGACTTCAGGTTATATTCCCGGTACAAAAAGCGCGCAAAAAACACAACGATTATAACGGAGGAATAATTATGGATACCTGCAAAATAAAGCATGACGGCGTAGGCATGATTGCCCATCGCGGGGTAAGCGGTCTTGAGTGCGAAAACACTGCCGCAGCCTTTGTTGCAGCGGGAAACCGCAGCTATTTCGGCATTGAAACCGATGTTCACCGCACTGCGGACGGGCAGTTTGTCATCTTCCACGATGACGATACCGGGCGCATTTCCGGCCAAAACCTGCATGTGGAATCCTCCACGCTTGAGCAGCTGCGCTCCATCCGCCTCAACGATATAAACGGCGCGCCCTCCCGCGGCGACCTTATTCCGGCCACCCCGCAGGAGTATATATCCATCTGCAAAAAATACGGAAAAACCGCGGTGCTGGAGCTTAAAAACGCCATGGCGCCGGAGGATATTTACCGTGTTATGGATATTATCAGGGAGCAGGATTATCTTGACGGCACAATAATAATAGCCTTTGATTTCAATAACCTCATCGCCCTGCGCAGCCGTTATCCGCACCAGAACGCCCAGCACCTTATGCTCATGGCGGGCGAAACCCCGGAGGCAATAGCCCAAACAACGGAAAGACTCAAAAAGTATAATCTGGGCATGGATATCTTCCACGGCTACTATACCCCGCAGGTGGCGGACGCCGTACACAAAAACGGCATAACCGTAAATGTATGGACGGTGGACACCCCCGAGCATGCCGCACGGGTGCTGGATCTGGGCGTGGATTACATAACCACCAACATCCTGGAATGATAATATTCTTTTAAGGCCGCCCTGTTCTTTATGCGGCCATACGCCAGCGCGTGCGCGTTTTCCGGCTGCAAAGGCTTGGAAAGCGCGCACGGTTCTCTCTTTTGCGCCTTGCGGCTGCGCTCTTTGCCGCAAACGCAAAACGCTTCCGCGCAAAACAACACACACCTGAATTACGGAGGATTTCCCCTTGACAGCAGCTTTAATAATTTTCATAGTGCTCTATGTGCTTATGTTTGCCTTCCAAAAATACCGCCCCTATATAGCCTTGGGCGGCGGAGCGGTATTTATAATTCTCGGGCTGTGCGGACTGTACGATTTCACCCCGATTGATGCCCTTTTGTGCGTTGACTATAATGTTCTGCTTATGATAGGAGGCACCATGGGCATCGTTACCCTGTTTATAGACAGCAAAATGCCCGCACGCCTTTCCGAGGTGCTTATTTCCAAGGTACCCAATGTAAAATGGGCAGTAACGGTTTTGGCTCTTTTTGCCGGGGTTATAAGCGCCTTTGTGGACAATGTCGCCACCGTGCTCATGGTGGCTCCCATAGGGCTTGCAATATCAAAAAAGCTTAAAATATCCCCCGTTCCCGTTATAATATCCATAGCCGTCTCTTCTAACCTTCAGGGCGCCGCCACCCTTGTGGGCGATACCACAAGCATATTGCTGGGCGGCTTTGCAAACATGAATTTCCTTGACTTTTTCTGGATGAACGGCCGCCCCGGCATATTCTGGGCCGTGGAGCTTGGCGCCTTTGCCGCCCTTGCAATACTGCTCTTTCTTTTCCGCAAGGACCGCCAACCCATCTCCTGCAAGGTGGAAACCAAGGTGGAGGACAAATTTCCCACCGTGCTGATAATAGGCACCGTGGTGCTGCTCATTCTTGCCTCCTTCCTCCCCCGTCCCGAAAATAGCTTCTGGTCCTCGGTCTACGATATGCGCAGCGGGCTTATCTGCGCAATCCTTTGCATAATAGGCGTTGTGCGCAGCTGCATAAAAAACAAATCCTTTTCGCCGTTCAGGCATGTGATTGCCGAAACCGACACCGACACGCTGCTGCTGCTTTTCGGTTTGTTTATAGTAATTGAGGGCATAAAGCGCGCCGGAGTTATAGATGCCGCCGCCGGACTTTTTTATTCCGTGGCCGGCGACAGCCCGTTCCTGCTGTACACTCTTATTGTATTTGCATCGGTGCTGCTGTCCGCCTTTATTGACAACATCCCCTATGTTGCCACCATGCTGCCCGTTGTGCAAAGCATAGCCGCCCTTATGAACGGCGGTCAGGGCTTCCCGCCGGAGGTGTTCTATTTCGGCCTGCTCATAGGCGCAACCCTCGGGGGCAACCTTACCCCCATCGGCGCTTCGGCCAACATTGCCGGCATAGGCATACTGCGTAAAAACGGCGAAACCGTAACCACCCGCGATTTTTTGCGCATCGGCGTTCCCTTCACCGCCGCCGCAGTGCTTGTGGGCTACGCCTTTATATGGCTTATTTGGGGTGTATAACGCCTCTATAAAGCCTTTATGCTCACAGCATCGCTTAACCGCCGTGTTTCGGCTTTACGGCGCATGTTTGCGCAAATGTTCATATATGCATATTTAAGACTTATAATTATAAATTCTGCGGAGGTGTACTCAATGTCCGATAAATGCGCGCTTGCTTTCGGCGAAGTGCTTTGGGATGTGTATCCGGAAAAGAAAACTTTGGGCGGCGCAGCACTCAACTTTGCGGCGCACTTTGCCTTAAAGGGCGGCAGCGCCCGCCTTATATCCGCCGTGGGCGATGATACGCTCGGACAGCAGGCTCTTTGCGAAATTCAAAGGCTTTCCGTGGATACCCGCTTTGTTTCCGTCCTGCCCGGCCGGAAAACCGGGCGCTGCGATGTAACCCTTGACGGCAATGCCGTGCCGAAATACGATCTCATTTCCGATACCGCATACGACCGCATACCCGCTGAGGGCGTTGACGGCACCCGCTGCGATGTTTTCTATTTCGGCACCCTTGCTCTGCGGGAGGGGCGCAACACCGCTTCCCTGCGGCAGCTGCTTGCCCGCGTGTCCGGTCTTAAATTCTGCGACCTTAATCTGCGCGCCCCGTATTACGGCCGCGATGTAATTCGGTTCTGTCTTGAAAATGCCGACATTGCAAAAATCAGCCTTGAGGAGCTGCCCGAGGTTCTGCGCGCGCTGGATATGCCCTGTATCACCGATACCCCATCGCAGGCAGAGGCCGCCCTTTTCTCTCTTGCCCGCCGCTTTAATAACCTCCGCCTTATCCTGCTTACCTGCGGAGCCGACGGCGCGGCAGTGCTTGATTGCAAAGCCGCCCGCATGTTCCGCTGCAATGCAGTAAAGACTCCTGTGGTATCCACCGTGGGCGCAGGCGACAGCTTCAGCGCCGCCTTCATTTATTCTCTTCTGAACGGAAAATCTCTTTTATCCTCTCTTGAGTGCGGTGCTTCAACTGCCGCATGGGTATGCTCATACCCTCAGGCCGTTCCGCCCTCGGCGCAGAAAAAATAATTTCCTGTATTTGCTCCCGTTTCAAAAGCAAAAATTCCGCAGCCGTAACTGCGGAATTTTTTTATATCGTTTTTTATGCGTTTTTGATGCATTTTTGATGCGTTTTTTAACGGTTTTTTTGCGGTTTTTGCGCATATTTTTCTCGTTTTTGTCCCGACTCCGCCCCGGTTCAAAAGCTCCGACACATATTCTCTCCTGTTTCAAAGCAAAAATTCCGCAGTACGGCTGCGGAATTTTTTATATCGTTTTTTATGCGGGTTTATGCGCTTTTTCACGACCGGCTAAACAGCACATGCGCGTATTTAAGGCACTTTTCCAGCTCTTCTCCCAGCACCTCCACTGTTTTTCGATCGGTTTGCTCCACCCCTTCAAACGGGAACTTTATCCCCATAGCCTCGTATTTTGTGCGGCAAAGGTTATGAAAGGGCAGCAATTCCGCCTCGCACACGCACGGATAAGCATTTATTATGCCCGCAAGGGCCCGCATATCGTCCTTTGCGTCGTTAAGCCCCGTCACCGTAACCTGACGCACTCTTGTCGGAATAGCGCGGCTTTGCAGCATTTCAAGGAATGCAAGCGGCTTTTTTATATCGCACCCCACATATTTTTTATACTGCTCCGGGCGCGTATATTTTATATCCAGCAGGCAAAAATCGGTATATTTCAGCACCTTTTCCGCCTCTGCGCCGGTAATGCAGCCGCTGGTGTCAAGACAGGTGTTTATGCCGTTTCGGCGGCAGCGCGAAAAAACCTCTGCGGAAAACTCCGCCTGAAGCAGCGGTTCTCCGCCGGAGAGCGTCACTCCGCCCACCTTTCCGAAATATTCACGGTATCTGAGCACACGTTCCGACAGCTCTCCGGCGCTTATCGCACTGCCCCCCTCAACATCCCATGTTTCCGGGTTATGGCAGCAGGCGCACCTGAGCGGACAGCCCTGCAAAAAGGCTACAAACCTTACCCCGGGGCCGTCCAGCGTGCCCATGGTCTGCACCGAGCTTATACGCCCTATCACCGTATCGCCGCCTGATGCGTTAAGCTGCTGCTTTTCTGCGCACATATCAGAACGCCTCGTGGAAGGTACGGCTTATGACCTCGCGCTGCTGCTCACGGGAAAGCTTGTGGAAATTGACGGCATAGCCCGAAACGCGGATTGTAAGGTTGGGGTAGGCCGTAGGGTCGTTATACGCCTCAATAAGCGTGCTGCGGGAGAGCACATTTACATTTATATGATGCGCATGCTTTGCAAAATAGCCGTCCAGCACCGATACCAGATTGTCCGCCCGCTCCTGAAGGGTTTTGCCCAAGGTATCCGGCGTAATGGAGAAGGTATTGGATATGCCGTCCCGGCAATCGTCATAGGACAGCTTAGCTACGGAATTAAGCGATGCCAGCGCACCGTTTACCTCGCGGTTGTGCATGGGGTTTGCGCCCGGTGCAAACGGCTCGCCCGCTTTTCTTCCGTCCGGAGTAGCGCCCGTATGCTTGCCGTACATGACATTTGATGTAATGGTAAGCACGGAAAGCGTATGCTCGGCTCCGCGGTAGGCCGGTGTCTTGCGAAGCTCGGTTATCATTCTGTGGGCAAGCTCGCAGGCTATACTGTCCACACGGTCGTCATCGTTTCCGAATTTGGGGAATTCACCCTTGGTTTCAAAATCGGTTATGAAGCCGTTTTCATCCCTTACGGGGCGCACGGAGGCATATTTTATTGCGCTTAAGGAATCGGCAGTAACCGAAAGCCCGGCAATACCGAAGGCCATAAAGCGGTGGACATCGGTGTCGTGCAGCGCCATTTGGGATTTCATAGGCATATTTATCGTGCATATAGTGTATTACATTCATGGTGTTTACATACAGCCCGCTCACCCACTGCATATAGCTGAAGAAGCGCTCGCACACGGCGTTATAATCAAGCACCTCCCCGTTTATAACCGGCATCTGCGGCCCCACATGCAGCCCGCTTACGGTATCGTAGCCGCCGTTTAACGCAAGCAGCAGCAGCTTGGGAAGGTTGCAGCGCGCACCGAAAAACTGCATCTGCTTGCCTATGCGCATTGCCGAAACGCAGCAGGCAATAGCGTAATCATCACCGTAGATGGGGCGCATGAGATCGTCGCTTTCATACTGGATGGAATCCGTATCGCAGGAAACGCGCGCACAGAAGCGTTTGAAGGGCTCGGGAAGCTTTTGACTCCACAGCACCGTAAGGTTCGGCTCCGGCGACGGACCGAGGGTATAGAGAGTATTAAGCATACGGTAGCTGGTTTTGGTTACCAGCGTGCGGCCGTCCTCCCCCATACCGCCTACGCTTTCGGTTATCCACATCGGATCTCCGCCGAAAAGCTCGTTGTATTCCGGGGTGCGCAGATGGCGTGCAATGCGCAGCTTCATTACAAAATCATCTATAAGCTCCTGCGCCTGAGTTTCCGTAAGCTCTCCCGCCTCAATATCCCTTTGCAGATAGATATCAAAAAATGTGCTTACCCTTCCAAGTGACATTGCAGCGCCGTTTTGCTCCTTTATGGCGGCAAGATAGGCAAAATATGTCCACTGAATGGCCTGACGGGCATTTATTGCAGGCTTGCTAATATCATAGCCGTAGGACTGCGCCATTTCTTTCATATAGCCAAGAAATTCTATCTGCTTATACAGCTCCTCGTCAAGGCGTATGCGTTCTTCATCAAAATTCCCCTGCGCCAATGCCGCTTTATCCTGCTTTCTGCTCTATAAGGCGGTCAATGCCGTACAAAGCCACACGGCGGTAGTCGCCGATAATGCGTCCTCTGCCGTAGGCATCGGGCAGACCGGTAATTATGTGGCTGCGACGCGCAAGACGCATTTCGTCGCTGTAAGCGCGGAATACGCCGTCGTTATGGGTGGTGCGGTATTTGAACTCGTCCTCTATCTTATCGCTTAGCTTATAGCCGTAGGCCTGGCAGGCCTGACGCGCCATGCGTATGCCGCCGAAGGGGTTTACGCCGCGCTTGAGCGGGCGGTTTGTCTGCATACCCACTATGAGCTCTTTATCTTTATCAATATACCCCGGTGCATAGGCGGTAAGGGAGGACACCGTTTCGGTATCGATATCCAGCACTCCGCCGAACTGTCTTTCAATTTCAAAAAGGGAATTAAGGCGCCCCATCAGCTCCTTGGTGCGCTTTGTGGCCGCCGCCAGAAAGCCGTCATCTCCCTCGTAGGGCACATAATTGCGCTGTATAAAATCCCGTACATTTATTTCCGTTTCCCATATTCCGCCGTTAAAGCTTTGGGGTGTGTTTTGCATGTTTTTCCCTCCGAATAAGTATTGTCTCCAAACGCCGTATCTGTTTGTTTTTATCTCGGCTCAGCACAGCTATGATACTATATGTAGTATATATTGTCAACAAAGCAAGCTATATTTTGATATGAAAATGCAGATTGTTCGTGTTTTCATTAAATTGCCGTGCAGGGAATGGCGGCTTTGTATTCTCTGTGCTCCTGCTTTTGGAAAATTATAAGCGGAATACAAAAAACAGAGATATAAAAAGCATCTCTGTTTTTTGTATCCGGCTTGAGCCGATGTTTGACACTTCCGCTTTGTCGTATTTTACAATCCTTTATTTCTTTGTAAAGCTCTTGCAGAAGTGAGGAGTATTTATGGCGTTATCGCCGGTTTTCTGATGAGTTATCTCGATTTTATCCAATGTGCAGCCGTTGCACTGAGTGTTATGCAGACATTCGCATACATCGCATTTTACGCCTCTATTATCCATTTGCGTCACCTCCTTGCGATTGTATTATCTTCATCTTTGCCGAAAAATATACGCTCACATCTCAAAATGTCTGCCTGTTATTGCAGCTGTTTTTTCATAAAAAGCAGGGAATTTCGCAGACGCCTCCGCTTTGACCGAATCCCTTAATACCCTGCATCTGTTTTTACGGCATACCGGCAATTTTATCTTGACAAAGCATTTCTTTTCTGATATTATAAGCAGGCATTGAAAAATGCTGGGCGGTAATGCCTGCTTGGAGAGATGTCCGAGTGGTTTATGGAGCTGGTCTTGAAAACCAGTGATGTCGAAAGGCACCGTAGGTTCGAATCCTATTCTCTCCGCCAAATTTGATATTTCTTTAATTCGGTTATAGCATGGAGTTGTACCCAAGTTGGCCGAAGGGGCGCCCCTGCTAAGGGTGTAGGTCGGGTTACCGGCGCGAGAGTTCAAATCTCTCCAACTCCGCCAAAAATCAGCAAGCATCGTTTGATGCTTGCTGATTTTTATTTCTTCGCTCTTTCCTTTTCTATCGTTTCTTTTTTCGGTTATTCCATTTTTATTCTTCCTTCTCACATCGTCGCTTTCCGATAAAAGCAAAACAGCCGTTATACCCGTTCATAGCATGGAATTTACCGGCAAAACACCGTTGCTTTTTCCTGTATTCTCTGATATAATGATTAAAGATGAACGATTGTTTAATAAAAATCCTGTAATACATCAAAATAAGAGGGGGTTATTATGAAAAAAACCGCAGCAACCGTATCCGTTATATTGATTTCACTGCTTTTGCTTCTTTCCGGCTGCGGCAGCCGGAATAAAGAGCAAAGCGGCGGTATTGAAGTGCGGAACAACGGCCCATACATTCAATGGACAACCGGCGACGGGCAATGGCACGATCTAGTTGATATAAAAGAAATTACGAGCTCCGTAAGCAGCAGCATAAGTCAAAAAAGCATTGAAATTGAAAACAGCGGCGGCTATATAAAATGGCGTTATGCCGACGGCGAGTGGAATAATCTTGTTTCCGTTTCCTCACTGACCGGCAGAAACGGTGCAGACGGCAAGGACGGCAAAGACGGCGCTGACGGCAGGGACGGCATTAACGGACAAGACGGCGAAAGCATAGAAATATGCCGTGCCGACGGATATGTTCGGTGGCGGTATTATAACGGCGAATGGCAGAATCTTGTGGCTCTTTCCGATATCACCGGCCCCGCCGGTGCAAACGGCAATGACGGCAAAACCCCGGAATTCCGCGTGGAGGCAGGCACGCTGCAATGGAAATATACCGCCGACAGCATATGGCTTAACCTGTATGACCTTTCGCTGCTTAGGGGAAAGGACGGAACAGACGGTAAAGACGGCGCTGACGGCAAAGACGGCATTAACGGACAAGACGGCGCCGACGGTACAAACGGTACTGACGGCAGGGACGGCATCAACGGGCAAGACGGCAAAGACGGCAGGGAAATTGAAGTACGGGCAACCGATTCTCACATTCAATGGCGATACAGCAACGGCGAATGGCAGAATCTTGTGGCAATATCCGATATCACCGGCCCCGCCGGTGCAAACGGTAATGACGGCAAAACCCCGGAATTCCGCGTGGAGGCAGGCACATTGCAGTGGAAATACACCTCCGACAGCATATGGCTTAACCTTTATGACCTTTCGCTGCTTAAGGGAAGGGACGGAACAGACGGCATTAACGGTAAAGACGGTATTAACGGCAAAGATGGCACTGACGGCAAAGACGGCATTAACGGCAAAGACGGCGCTGACGGCAAAGACGGTATGTGTGCCGGTTACTTTGCCGCAAGCGGCGAAGTATTCTCTAATAGCTGGAACTCCCCTCTTCCCTTCACCGCGGGCAGCAAAAGCGGAGAGCTTATCTCCTACAATGCCTCAAACAAGCAGATAATTCTTGCCAAAGGACACTCATACAGCCTTGTATTCAGCGGCACAGTATCCGTAAGTGCAAAAAAGGATGAAACGATATGCGGCGCCGCCCTCATTGACGGGCAAAACAACGCCGATGTCATGCTTACAACTCAGACTTTTGTAAACGCCGCAAAAAACGGGCAAACCAATAAGCTTACCATTGCCTACAATACGATATATACGGCTAAAGACAGCGATACGGTTCTTACCTTCATGTTTAATAACATGACATTTCAGGATACGGCTTTTGCGGGCGCACGGTACAGCATAACCGTTATTGCGCTGAACTGACGGCGCATACATATATAATACACCGCACGGAGGGCACGGCATATCTGCCGCGCCTTCTTTTTTCGGTTCTGCTCCGATATTGATGCATTGCCTTAAGCGAAACAATCTGATATAATATAAAAAACAGCATTATTCCACAACAAACAGGGAATCAACGGTGAAAAGCATGATAACTGCGCTTATAATTGCCGCTGTGCTTATTATTTGCGGCATCTATATCTATTTTGAAAACAATACACTGCAAAGCAGTAAATTCGATATATCCTCCGTGCGCCTGCCGGCGGCCTTTGACGGCTTCAGGATTGCTCAGGTATCCGACTTTCACAACACCGGCTCTTCACGGCTGCGAAACAGCATAGTCAGCAGCCTTAAAGCCGAAAAGCCCGATATTATAGTTTTAACGGGTGATTTTATCGACTCCAGACACACGGATGTTGACGGCGCAATGGATTTTATTCAAAGCATACGGGATATTGCGCCGATATATTTTGCGGCCGGAAATCACGAATCGCGTCTTGAGGAATATCCGCAAATAAAAAAACGGCTTGCGGAAAACGGCGTTGCGGTGTTGGACAACAAAACGGTGCTGCTTGAAAAAGACGGCTGCTTTATAAACCTTATCGGCATTGACGACCCGGCAATGGCGCACCGCAAGGATATATCGCCCGATGTTATCGCGGCGCAGGAGCTGGATGCTGCGGGAGCCGATATGTCAAAATACACGGTGCTGCTCTCTCACCGTCCGGAGCTGTTTGAGACCTATGCCGCAAAAAAAGTTGACCTTGTTCTCTCGGGCCACGCTCACGGCGGGCTGGTGCGCCTGCCGTTTATAGGCGGAATAATTGCTCCCGGTCAGGGGCTGTTTCCTCAATATACCGCCGGCACATTTGAAAAAGGGCAAACCGTAATGGCGGTAAGCCGTGGGCTGGGCAGCAGCGTGCTGCCGGTACGCCTGAGAATAAACAATCGCCCGGAGCTGGTTTTTATTGTACTGAAGCACGCATAACCGATGTATGTTTTTATGAGCATATATGCACTTATATGATTCCAAAGCATATTTTACACACAAATGCCGATCGCATAACCGATCGGTTTTTTGTTTATCCGCACACGACGGCAGTAAACGCCGCCGGGTGCTAACTCCCGAATTATCCTGCCGCCGCTCCAGCAAAGACCCGGAAGGAAATCCACAAATGTCTTTTTGCCGGAGAAGTTGACAATTCATATCCGCAATAATTTTTGCTTACAGTCATCCTTTCTGAATTATTCCGGCTTTGCGGCGCATAATAGCAGCAGATACATTATTTCTGCCGTGTCATTTCCCGAAAAAATGCATAATATGAAAATGCGTCAGATCAAAGCCGCATTGCCGCATTTTCAAAAACCAAAGTAAAAGCGAGCGTGAACAACCTATGGTAAAACGTGGTGAAATTTATTACGCGGATCTGTCGCCCGTTATAGGCTCTGAGCAAGGCGGAATTCGTCCCGTACTGGTGGTGCAGAACGATGTGGGCAACCGTTACAGCCCCACCGTCATAGCTGCGGCGATAACCTCGAAGCTGGATAAGGCCCGTATGCCCACCCACATAGCGCTGGATGCAAGGGAGCACGGGCTTTCACGGGATTCCGTGGTGCTGCTGGAACAGATACGCACCATTGATAAACGGCGTCTGCGTGATAAGATCGGAGAGCTTTCCGCCCTTGATATGCAGAGGATAAACCGTGCCCTGCTTATAAGCCTGGGCTTCCCGGAAGCAAAATAACCGCGTACCGCCGGCCCGCCGGCGGTTTTAATTTTACCGCGCCGTTTTGCGGATATTTCCTGCAATTCCTCTGCAATTGTTGACATTTTCCCTGCAAAAGAGTATACTGTTTTTGCAAAAAAGCGCTGCATTTTTTCCTTTGCTTTACAGGGAAAAACCGTTTTCGGCGCCGTATGCAGCCGTTTTGAAGCGGCGCTTTTTTGATTCAAATCAACAAACAAAATCTATAAAAGGACGGCAGTATGAAGCTCAATAAAAAACGACTTTTACTGGAAACGCGCTATTGCATAGCAATAATAATCGGCGGAATCATCGCAGGACTTTCCTATAACATGCTGATCCTGCCCAACAACATAGCCCCCGCCGGAGTAAGCGGTATTGCCGCCATTATTACGCGCTTTACAAAGCTGCCCATGGGCGTACTGATAGTTGCCATAAACATTCCGCTTTACATTCTTTCCTGGCGCAAGCTGGGCCTTGATTTCGGGCTTAAATCGGTGCTGGGCATGCTGTCCATGTCCTGCGCGATAGACTACATTCCGGTAAAGCCGGTAATCGAAAACGAACCGCTGCTGGGCGCGGTATTCGGAGGAGCAATGCTGGGCTTCGGCTTGGGTGTGGCCTTCCGCAACACGGGCAGCACCGGCGGCACCGACATTATTGCAAAGCTTATAGTCACCTATTTCCCGTCTTTTTCCATAGGTAATTATGTGATGATACTGGATATAATCATAATTGCGGCGAACGGCTTTACGGGAGATAACTCGGCAAATGTGGTGCTGTACTCTCTTATATGCATGCTCGTAGGCGGATATGTCATCGACTTTCTTCAGGACGGTGTAAAAAGCGCCAAGGTATACTATATTATCACCACGCACGGCGATGCAATTGCCGCCCGCATAAACAGTGAGCTTTCCCGCGGCGCCACGAAAATCAAAGCGGTTGGCGCCTATACCAATGAAGAAAAAACCATGCTTGTATGTCTGGTGCTGCGCTCGGAGGTTGCAAAGCTGCGCAGGCTTGTGCGCACGGAGGATCCGGCGGCGTTTGTATATGTGGTGGATGCCCGCGAGGTGAACGGGCTGGGCTTTGAGGCCGAGGACCGCAAAAAGCTGCTGTGAGCAGGCAGCGGGCCCTTACGCCTTTGGGCACAAAAGGCAAACCGCAGCTTTATAATTACAGATGCATTCATAAAACCAAAACCGACATTTTTTCATAAGACACATTTGTTAATCGGGATGCCGACGAACAGGTAATGCTTATTCGCTGCCTGTTCGCCGGTTTTTTGTAAACCGGCTTGTATTGACGGTATATAAGCTTGTCCGCCCGCTGCATATCCCGTATATTTTTTTGATTCCGGCGCTCGGCATCGTCCTTTTGCCCCTTACAGATGCAGGAAGACAAATGAAATTATCCGCTGTCCGTGCCGCAGCCGGCGTTTTCGGCAGCAAAAAAAGCGGCTGCCGTTTCCGATAGCCGCTGTTTGCATTCGCTTTATCAGCTGTTGTGCTTTTTCTTTCTGCATATAGCCATTGCGCTTATGGCAGCAGCGCCGCAGATAAACAGCATTGCGCTCCACAATGCAAGGCCGCTGTTATCGCCGGTCGGTTTGGGATCATTCTTATCCGGCGTCATGGCAAGGTCAGTAATTACCCACATGATGCCGTCAGAGCCATCACTCGCATCGCCTTCGTAACGCTTGTAATTCACAAATTCGCCGTTGATTTTCAGCTTGGTGTCGGGACCGAATACATAGCGGTCGCCATAAATAGTCGTTACATACACACCGTAATGATAGGTCTTTCCGGCTTCAAATGCAGTGAATTTGTTTTCATAGAAATTGCCGAAGTCGGTAGACATGGCGCCGGTCTTGCTGTCCAGCTCCCACCACTCACACCGATATGCATAGTTTGCACCATCAGGCACCTTGCCGGTGAACACGGGCTTGTCGCCGTCCTTGAAGCTGACGGTAACATCGTTTATCTCCACCACATCAATGACGGTCGGCGCAGATGTGGGCGTCCAATGGGCTTTAAGGGTAATATTCGCGGCGACATTGGAATCAAAGGTATACTGCACATCTCCAAGATACCACCCTGCAAAATCATAGCCGTTCTTTTTCGGGTCTGCAGGCTTTACTGCCGGAGCATTCCGCAGCTTCTGCTCGGGCACGGCGCTGCCGCCGTCAGAATCAAAGGTCACGGTGAATTCATCAAAGGAATAAGGAGATGCGCCGCAGTCTTCAAAGGTTCCGCCGGTCATGGTGACCACGGCCTTATTGTTGCTGCCGTACACCGCATTGCCGAGCCCGCCCATATCTACTTTACAGCTTTTTATAGTACCGCCTGTCATGGTGAAGCGGCCGTCCACGTAAATATTCACCGCGCCGCCGTTATTACCGGCAGAGCAATTTGAATGACACCGCCGTTCAGCTCAAAGTAACCTCTCTGCTTAATAAATACCGCGCCGCCGTCATCATCGGCTCTGCAATTACCAATAATGCCGCCGTTCATAATGAAAGTACAGCCGCTGCCAATATCCACCGCTCCGGCGTCATCATCGGCCGTGCAGTCCATGATAGCACCGCCGTTCATAATGAACTTGCCGTACTTAATCGGCGTTTCCGTTACACCGGTGTTGGAAACATCCACTGCGCCGCCGTCACCGTCGGTCTTGCAGTTCACAATACTGCCGCTCTCCAGCGTCAGCGTACCGCCTTTGACATTAAATCCGCAGTTCTTGTTCTGCCCGTCGATTTTGCCGCCGGTGCCGCTGTCCTTTATTGTCAGGCTTCCGCTGCTGCGCACCCAAATGATATCCTCATCCGCCGAGCTGCAGCTCAGGGTATAGCCGTTAAGATCAAGCGTTACGGTACGCTCCACATCGAGCCCCTCAGTGGTCTCAATATTTCCGCCTAACTTAATCACTGCGCAGTCCGCATTTTCAAGCGCCGCCTTCAGTTCCGCTTCAGTGCTGACTGTCGAATCTGCCGCAAATGCCGACATCGGCACAAGCGACAGCGCCATACACAGCGTAAGCAAGGCTGTCAGCAGTTTGGTTTTTATGGTTGCTTTTTGCATATGGTTTTGCTCCTTTCTGCGGAATCGACCGCAGCAAAACTCTGTCGGAGTTTGATTTTTCCTTAAATTATATTTATACATGATAATTATATCATGCACAGAGTCGAAATTCAGTATAATTTCGGAAGTGGCAATGGACACTTTTGAAAAGCCTTCTTGCTTCTTAATTTGCTGAGCGTTTTTTCTTTTTGCCGATTGCAGTCATACCGATAGCAACGCCGCCGCAGATAAACAGCATTGCGCTCCACAGCGCAAAGCCGCTGTTATCGCCGGTCGGGCGAGGATCGTCCGGAAGCTTAGCCGTTACGGTTTCCGCCTCGGTAATTTCCTTGGATGCAGCTGCGTCAGCATAATACTTACCGCAGCCTTCGCAATGCCAATACTCAATATTACCCTCGGCGTCCTTGGTTGCTGCCTTTGCGTCGATATGCTTGAGGTTGGAGTGATTTTCTGCGTCAAGTTCGCCATAGCTTTCGTCGCAGACCCCGCACTTCGCTTTTCCGGTGCAGGTAGCACTGCCGCCGGTGTGCGCACCGTATCCGTCCTTTGCGGAATCATTATTCTTCACATCACAATCGGTGTTGAGGCACTCATGCCAATGATGCGTCGCATTGTGCTGCCATTCCTGATCCCAGCTGTGACCGCTCGCCTGAATCGGCTCGTTTTTTGTCGCGCCGCATTCGTCACAGGTAAATACTCTGTTGCCCTCCGTCAGGCAGGTAGACGGCACGGTCACCCTGCCGCTGTCCCAGTCATGGGGATTCTCCTCGTTCCTTTCATCACAGCGGGAGCATTTTTCCAGTGGGTGTAATTATCGTGATGCCATACGGATGCGGAGAAATCGTGACCCAAAGCCGCAATCGTGCCGCCGCAGGCAGTGCAGGCTACGGGATCCGTGCAGGAGAGCTGCGTGGTGTTGCCTGAATGGTCGCACACCGTCCATATTGCCGTCGCCTTGGCATTCTCAAGCATCGGCTTCGTATAATCAAACCCTGTCCAGCCGCTGAAAATATATCCCGTTTTGACGGGGTTTTCGGTCGGGGGCGTCGCCTTCTGTCCGCGCAAAACTCTCTGCGCATCCATCGCGCTGCCGCCGTCGGTGTCGAAGGTCAGATAACGGCATGCGCTGTCATGGATAACCGCTCCGCCGTATGTCACCCTTCCGTAATAAATGCCGCCGATCACATTGCCTCTTTTCAGATTGACCCTGCCGTTAAAGGTTCCGCCTTTTATGGTTCCGCCGTCATTGATTACAGCGCCGTCAAATATGCCGCCGAAAATGAAGCCTTTATTCGTCACCTCGGCGCCGATACCGACTCTGTCCGCCGCGGTAAAACCCCGGTTTCTCCGATGATAAGCTCCCGGACAAATTTGCCGCCGTACACAAGCAGCTCACCGGACGACATCTTGATATCCCCGATGGCTCCCCGTGTGTCGCAGTCGGTTACGGTCAGCGTGCCGCCGTTTGCATAAAGTGTCGGTTTGTTCGTTCCGCCCACGCCGCGGATGGCGTATCCGTTCAGGCAGATCTGCACCCCGTCGGGCATAAAATAATCGGAGTTGGATTTCAGAAGCACATTGCCCGTCAGATAGTAGTTTCCTGCCGCGGTCGGGAGAGAATCTGTCTTTGTCCAAGGTGTCCACATAAGCGGAGTATGCACCGTATGCCCCTCCGACGCATTTTCTTCGCCGCAGACACAATGAGAGTGGATCTGACTTTCGATCACGACCTTGCGTGAATCGGTGCTGAGTGTGCTGAGATCGTCTCCGGGCTTATATGTGGTGTCCTTGCCGTTCTTGTCGGTGGCGGTGATTTTCGTAAAACCGCTTATAGTTCCGAAGGTGGGACCGCGCATCACGATATCCTTGGACTCAAGCTCCACCAGACTGCTTTCGAAAGTCGGTTTTGCATACTTGTAGCCAGAGAATGCGTATTGATTACTTTTTGCCTTGAATATGCTGTTTTTAACGGAAAAAGTCGTGTCTACGCCGTCTAAGCATATTGTTCTTCCCACTTGCAAAACATCCGCCTCTGCATAAACCACGCTGTCTGTGCAGGTGGTTCCGCCTTGGCCCTGCAAAACTGCGTAAAAGCTGGCAAGGTGAGCATCTAAAGACGAATAGATTCCCGCATTAATATACGAGTTTTCGATCGAGATTCTACCGGTGGCATAAACACACCCGCCCTGCATCGCTTTCTGCACATTTCCTTGGCGGTCTTTGCCGACGATAAGATCCAGCGCCGCGTTTTTCACCTTTAAGTCGGACACACGGATCGCAACGTTGTCGCCGGCATTTTGCATACCGCCGATCACCGTGATGTCTAACGAACAGCTGCGGATTTCACATTTTCCCATTGAAATGGCATAAGCGTACTTATACCCACCCGTCGTTCCGGGAAGCGTGGCCGTCAGGCTGTCCTCACGGCTGTTTCCCTTGATAAGAAAGGAACTGCTTGAAGCGGAGATCGCATAAATGCTCGTCTTCTTATCACTTTCGTCCGCCCATTTGATCTCGTTTTTTCCTTTAAGGATCAGCGTGTCAATGCCGCTGCGAATGTCTATGGCTCTTGTTTCGGTCGTCACGCTGATGGTGGCGTTTTCAAGCGTCAGCGTTTTGGCTGCCGCGTCAAAAACAACGCTGCCCGAAGTGCCCTCGCCCGTGATGCTTCCGCCCGCTGCGGGCACGGCAATTCCGTTGACCTTCGCGGAGACCTCATCCGCCGCCAGCACTGCCGTCGGTACAATGCATAGCAGCATACACAGCGTCAGCAGGATACTTAGTATTCGTTTCTTCCTCCGTTCGGAATTATTACGGAAAAATCTTACCGTTGCCTACGCCGTGAACGGGCAGCGATAAACAGGCTCATGCCGCAGCTGCTTGGTTTGGTATTTATCCTTAAACAAGGCCTTTTTTCTTTTTCAGTACAATATATAAAAATTAAGCCGAGGCTGCAAAGCAGCGCAAGCCCCGCAGCGATAGCGGCAATCAAAGCAGGCAAATTTGCGGATATGTTTTCGGCGCTTGCGGGAACGGCTGCCGCCGCTTTAACGCCGGTGTCTTTCTCACCTATCCACCAATTGCCGTTTTCGCCGATGAAGGGGGACAAACCGTCCTTACCGTCCGCACCGACAACCTTGCCGAGATTTACCGTTGTGCCGTCGGTATAAGTGATAACAAGCTCGCCGTCCGCATTTATCTTTGCTTGGGCGATACCTATGCCGTCCCTCCCGTCTTTGCCATCGACACCGTTTGTGCCGTTCTGACCGTCTTTTCCGTTCTGTCCGTCCCTGCCGTCTGCGCCGTCGGTGCCGTTCTTACCGTCGGTGCCGTTCTTACCGTCGGTGCCGTCTTTACCGTCGGTGCCGTCTTTACCGTTCTCCCCCGTGGCTTTAACACCAAGAGAAATCCAGCTTTGACCGCCGTCATAGGAAACATACCAGAAGTTATCTTCTCCGATTTTAAGCTGCGGGGTAGTGCCGTCATTACCGGGCTGCCCCTTATCACCCTTATCGCCCTTGTCGCCCTTGTCGGCGACAGCTTTTACGCCGAGTGATGTCCAGCTATAACCATCGTCATAGGAAACCTCCCACTCTTTGGTTTGCGGATTTATACGAATCCGCGGCTGAAACTGAAGGGGGCCTTCAACCCATCTCGCCTTGATAACAGCGGCATTAAGCAAGGGTTCATCAAAGTAAAACGCCCTGTCGCCGATATACCAGCCGATAAAAGAGCAATCCGCCTTTTCGGGGTCGTCGAGCTTCGGAAATGTCTGCCCTCTGGGAATGTCCCTGATAATGTTTTCACTGCCGTTATCGGCATCGATAACCACCTCAACCGTAACCGTTCCGTTAAAAGCGCCGCCGGATATGGTACTGCCTATTTTATTTGCTACCGAACCGGTATCGGAAAATATACCGCCCGAAATAACGCCGGTATTTGTCACTTTGCCGCCGAAGGTGCCGCCGGATATAGTGCCAAAGCTGTTTATCTCGCCGCTGAAGGTACCGTGCTCGATGGTTCCTTTGTTTTCAACCCTGTCCTTAAAAAGGGTAACTCCGCTTAAAGAATCGTCAGATGCGACCTTGCTGCCGGGCATAAAGCCACCTGCGCGCCCACCTCGCCGCCGTTTGCATACATAACACCGGAACCGTTCAGATATATGCCGTCGCCGTCAAGGTCTGCTTTGCATTGGCTGATGCTGCCGCCTGTCATGGTAAACACACCCGAGGCATACACCCCGCCGCCGAGCTCTGCGGTACGGCAGCCCATGATATTGCCGCCCGTCATGGTAAACGAGCCTTCCGCGCGCACACCCGCACCGTTAAACATTGAAGAGAGGCATCCGACGATATTTCCGCCCGTCATTATGAAGCTTCCGCCGCTTTTAACATGCACACCGCTTTCGAGGTACACAGCTTCTCCCGTAATAACTCCGCCGTTTACGATTTTATCGCCTCTGTCATCAAGGCGCCACAGGCTGTTGTAGCCGGAGCTGAATCGGTGTTCGACGGCGGGATTGCCGTCAATCAGCGTCAGAGCGCCCTCGCTTTCCACGCATATTGAGGGGCCGTAACCGGCGCTTTTGTAAAATTTTCCAAGCACGCGGCCGTTCAGATCCAGCGTAACGGCCCGGCCGATACTCAATGTGTTGTTGAGTTTGATATCCGCCGTCAGCCGGACGGTGCCGGCTGCGCTGTCCGCCAGCGCGGCGAGAAGCTCCGCTTCGGTCGCGGCGGTCTTGACCGTTCCGTCCTGGGCAAAAACCGCCGGTGACATCAGTCCTAACGCCATGCACAGTGTCAGCAGGATGCCGAGTATTCGTTTCTTCATATTCTGTTTCCCCCGCATTTATGTATGATCTTTTGTATTTTTTTATTTCGTCCCCTTTGAACGACACGGTTCAAAAATCATTTGTTAATCAAAAGCAATAATTGCGATATTATATGTTGCGCTTCG
Source organism: Oscillospiraceae bacterium (assembly GCA_022009755.1). Lineage (GTDB taxonomy): Bacteria > Bacillota > Clostridia > Christensenellales > QALW01 > UMGS1338. The sequence continues at coordinate 2,199,061 of CP091722.1, read as the reverse complement.
CAGCATTGTGATGGGAGACATCTTTCTGATATTATATTGAAGCGCAATATCCTCCTCCGCTTTGAAGATATAGGTGAAGGAAAACGGTGTCCACACCTCTGAATTTTCACTGTCATTTGTATACATGGAACAAAATGTAGCATTGCCGATTTCTCTTGAAAAACCGCCGTCATCCAACTCCGCCGCGTACCGACCTTTCATTCTGGCATAAATACCGAAGGAGCCGTCAAGCGTGATGCTGTATGTATGACCTTTTTTCAAGTATATGGTTCGCTTATTCAAGCTCCATGTGATCAGGTTGCCGTAATTGATTTTTTCCCAAAATACGAGCGGGACGCCGAATCCATCGACACTGTTGTTTGACGCATAAAAATACCCCGCACACCCTCCGTTCTGACCTGCATCGCCTTTATCGCCTTTATCGCCTTTATCGCCTTTATCGCCCTTTTCGCCCTTTTCGCCCTTTTCGCCCTTTTCGCCCTTTTCACCGATGTCGCCTTTATCTCCCTTTTCACCCTTTTCGCCGTCAACGCCCGCTGCTTTCACCCCTGTATCGGTCATGCCGATCCACCAGTTGCCGTTCTCGCCGACAAAGGGGGTTTTACCGTCAAGCCCCTTAAGCACGGAGAGATCATATAGGTTGAGCCATACCTCGTCGCCGGTATACCGCCATTGCAGGGTGTTTTTCTCCACACGGAACTCCGGTGTTTTTCCGTTTGCACCGTCTGCGCCCCTCTGTACGGCAGGGCCCGTAATATCGGCTATCGCAACAAGATTCTGCCATTTCTCGCCCTCATAACGCCACTGTATGTGGGTTTGAGTTCTTTGCACTCCTATGCTTTTGCCGTTGATTCCGTCTTTTCCGTTTATGCCGTCAACGCCGTTGATGCCGTCTTTTCCGTCGGCTCCGTCATTGCCGTTTGCTCCGGCAGCGCCCTTCAGCTCGTCAAGCGCCACAATGTCGCGCCACTCGGCTTCGTCACTGTATTTCCACTGGATGGCCGTACCGTTGTTTCGCACCTCAGGCAGCGCTGTATTGGTTTTCGCCGCCTTGCCCCATCCTGCGGCAAGCACGATGCAAAGCACCAAAAGCGCACCGCAAAGCGCCGAAAGAACGCATATGAACAGCTTCTTTCCCGTTTTCATCTTATTTCCTATGTTTCAAAATATGATTACGGCAGAATTTTGCACCGATGCTAACGCCGCGAACGGGCGTTAACCGGCTTATGCCTTGTCCGCTTCTTCTGCTTTATATTTATTCTTAAATTTATCCGCAAACAGCGCGACCCCCTGTTTTAAGACCTCCATTTGGGATTTCAAATAATATTCGTCCTCAAACATGGCATAGTGTACGCAAGCCCGCACGAATATAAAAATCAACGGCGTGATAGTCGTATACGGAATTCCTATCTTCGGCTCCAGCAGCTTTGCATACCGGGTATAGCGCTCGTTTACACCCTCGAAAAATTTCTTGCCGTATTCTATATATTTTGGATGGGTATATATCTGATACATCAACCGATATTTTTGCCGTGCTGCCGTGCCGTCCAATACGGTACTTCCTCAATAAACCGCATGACATCCTTCGGATCGGTCGGGGCCTTTTCCATAAAGTCGCCCTCAACCTTTGCCATGCAATATGCCGTTGACTCAATAATCAGCTCATCAAGATTTTTGAAATAAGTATACAAATTTGCTTTTGTACAGCCGCAGGCATCGGCCAATGCCTGAATTCCCGTGCCTGTCAATCCGTTTTCGGCATAACACTCAAAGCACTTTTCCATAAGCGCCTGCTTTCTCTCGTTGTGCTGCTGTTCCGTCGTTTTAATTTTGCTCAGCCCCTTCCGTTTGTACCGACCGTTCGTTTATTATTAGTATAGCATAAAACTGTTATATTTTCAAGAACAGTTTTGATTTTATGACTTAACTCAATTAAAAATCAATCCGTCAAAGGGCGGTGTATGCTTTCATATCGTGTATGCTTTCATATCGTGTATGCTTTCATATAAATTATCCGTCAGGCAGCTTTTACTCTCAGCGCGCGGAAAAACGCTTTACGCTAAGCGGCAAAGCGGCTCGTCTGCATCCTCGACATTGGCTTCGGATTTTAATTGCACCGTGGCGAAAATACTCAAAAAAGGCGGCGCAATATATTATTAAATGTATTATTATAATTGACATACTACCCTGATAATGATAAAATTAAAGGTGCGGGTGTTCTATTCACACACGCCCGTGTTAAAAACGAACAGTTTTTATATATCAAGCCCCAGAGGCACAGGAGGTTCAAAATATGGCGATTCCCGTAATTATGCCCCGGCAGGGACAGTCGGTGGAAAGCTGCATCATCACAAAATGGAACAAAAAGGTAGGCGATACCGTAGCGGTAGGCGACATTCTTTTCACCTACGAGACGGACAAGGCCACCTTTGACGAGGAGGCAAAGGATGCCGGCGTGCTGCTTGCCATCCTTCACCAGGAGGGCGACGATGTGCCCTGCCTTGAAAATGTATGCGTTATAGGCGCTGCCGGCGAGGATGTAAGCTCCTTTACCGCAGGCGCTCAGGAGGCTCCGGCCGAGGCTCCCGCTCCCGCGGCGGAAGCTGCCGCACCGGCTGCCGCTGCGGCTCCCGCTCCGGTTCAGGCTGCTGCCGCACCGGCAGAGGCTGCTCAGGGAGATATAAAAATTTCCCCGCGCGCCCGCAACTATGCCGAAAGAACCGGCGTTGACTACCGCTTTGCGGTTCCCACCGGAGCAGAAGGCCGCATAATGGAACGCGATGTTCAGCTTCTGCGCGAACAGGGCGTTATGGTAACAGGCGCTGCCGCCGCAGGCTATATGTCCGGCGACAAGCAGCTTTCCGGCACCGGCATCGGCGGCCGCGTAAGCCTTGCCGATCTTGCAGCAGGTCCGGCTCCCGCCGCCGCTGCAGCTCCCGCAGAAGCTGCGGCACCGCAGGCTGCATATACCGATGTCAAGCTCACCAATATCCGCAAGGTTATTTCCAAGAGCATGATGGGTTCTCTTCAGGGCATGGCTCAGCTGACCCTCAATGCATCCTTCGATGCCACCGAGATACTGGCATACCGCAAGAAGATGAAGGAAAACGCCGAAAAGCTCGGCCTTGCCAACATCACCCTGAACGATATAGTGCTTTATGCCGTCAGCCGCACGCTGCTTAACCACAAGGCGCTCAATGCGCATTTGCTGGATGACACCATGCGTTATTTCACCGATGTAAACCTCGGCATGGCGGTAGACACCGAGCGCGGACTTATGGTGCCCACCATTTTCGGCTGCAACAAGCTCTCTCTCAACGAGATAGCCACTGCCACAAAGAGTTTGGCCTCCGATTGCCAGAAGGGCTCCATCAGCCCCGACAAGCTCTCCGGCGGCACCTTCACCGTGAGCAATCTGGGCTCGCTGGGCATTGAAAGCTTCACCCCCGTTATCAACCCCCCGCAGACCGGTATTCTGGGCGTATGCACCACTGTAAACCGCGTGCGCGAGGTGGGCGGCGTGCTCAAGACCTATCCCTGCATGACGCTTTCTCTCACCTTTGACCACCGCGCTATCGACGGCGCTCCGGCGGCCAAGTTCTTGAAGGAGCTTTGCACCAATCTTGAGAACTTCTCTGCACTGCTTGCAAAATAATGCACCTTGCAGCGGGCGCGCTTTTGCATCAAAGCAAAGGCCGCCTGCCGCAAAGGGCCGCATAAAATTAATATAAGAGGTATTCTGATATGTACGATCTGATTGTAATCGGCGGCGGTCCCGCCGGCTATCTTGCCGCAGAGCGTGCCGGCGGAGCCGGGCTCAACACCCTGCTTATCGAAAAGCGCTTCATCGGCGGCGTATGCCTCAACGAGGGCTGCGTGCCCTCCAAGGCACTGCTGTATTCCGCAAAGCTTTACGACGGAGCGGCACACGGCGAGAAATACGGCATCACCGTGGAAAACATAAAGCTTGACCACGCCAAGGTAATCGCCCGCAAGCGCAAGGTTGTGGACACCCTGGTGGGCGGCATCAAAATGGGTCTTAAGGCAAACAAAGTAACCGTTGTGGACGGCAACGCCCACATTGAAAAGCGCACGGGCGCCGAGTTCCGCGTTTCGGTGGGTGACACCGTATACGAGGGCGCACGCCTGCTTATTGCCTGCGGCAGCGAGGCCTCCGTTCCCCCGATTCCGGGGCTTAAGGAAAACTTGGCCTCCGGCTTTGTTATGACCAACCGCGAGATACTGGATATCGAAGCGGTGCCGGAGCGCCTTGTTGTGATCGGCGGCGGCGTTATCGGCCTTGAAATGGCCAGCTACTTCTGCTCGGCCGGCAGCAAGGTCACCGTTATTGAAATGATGAACAAGATCGCCGGCCCCACCGATGCGGAAATCAGCAAGATACTCCAGAAAAACTACGAAAAGAAGGGCGTTACCTTCCTGTTGGGCGCAAAGGTGACCTCCGTTACCGACAAGGGCGTAAACTACGAGCTTAACGGCAAAACGGAAACCGTGGAGGCCGACAAGGTTCTGCTTTCCATCGGCCGTCGCCCCGCCACTCACGGCCTCGGTCTTGAAAACATCGGCGTGGAAATGAACCGCGGCGCCATTCTTACCGATGAGCAGTGCCGCACCAATGTTGCCGGCGTTTTTGCCACCGGCGACTGCAACGGCAAGATGATGCTTGCCCATGTGGCTTACCGCGAAAGCGAGGTGGCAGTGAACACAATGCTGGGCAAAAAGGACCGCATGCGTTACACCGCCGTTCCCTCCGTTATTTATACCAACCCCGAGGTGGCTTTTGTCGGCCTTACCGAGGAAGCTGCCAAGGCTGCCGGCATGGATGTTGCCTGCATAAGCCTTACCATGAAGTATTCCGGCCGCTATGTTGCCGAAAACGAGGGCGGCGACGGCATATGCAAGCTGGTTATAGACAAAAAGAACAATCGTCTTGTGGGCGTACACATGATAGGCAACTATTCCTCCGAGATCATCGTTTCCGCCGTTGCAATGCTGGAGACCGAGATGCGCATAGAGGACATCAAGGAGCTTATCTTCCCGCATCCCACCGTATGCGAGATAATCCGTGAGGGCATATTCCAGTACAAATAAATCTGCATTTCCCGCCGCGGGGAACGCCGAGCTTTTCGGCCGTTCCCGGCGGGGCATTTAATATGAAATAAACATAATTTTTTTTAAGGAGGGTATTTATAATGCCTAAGTCCCAATTTATCGACCCGAGCGTTATGCGGGCTCCCGGCTTCGTACATTTTGAAGACATTCCGGTAAACCGTTATAACAAGACTATCGCCGAGGAAAAGGCCAACTACTCAACCGAGGATTTCCTGCGTATCTATCACGATATGGCTGTTATCCGCGAGTTTGAGACCATGATCAACCTCATCAAAACCACCAGCGAATACAACGGCATCCATTACAGCCATCCCGGCCCCGCTCACCTTGGCATCGGCCAGGAGGCAGCCGCAGTAGGTCAGGCTTATCTTCTTGACAAAAACGATTTTATCTTCGGTTCTCACCGCTCCCATGCCGACATTCTGGCAAAAGGGCTTTCCTGCATTGAAAAGCTCAGCGACGAAGAGCTGATGAGCATCATGAAGTCCACCTGGGACGGCGCCACCCTTCGTGTTGTGGAAAACAACGGCAAGTTTGAATCCGTTAAGGAAATGGCGCGCGCCTTCTTCCTCTACGGCGTTGTAGCCGAGCTGTTTGCCCGTGAAACCGGCTTCTCCAAGGGTTTGGGCGGCTCCATGCACGCCTTCTTCCTGCCCTTCGGCATTTATCCCAACAACGCCATAGTGGGCGGCAGCGCAGGTATTGCCGCGGGCGCCGCTCTTTACAAAAGAGTAAACTGCAAGGAAGGCCTTGTCATTGCAAATATCGGCGATGCTTCCCTTGGCTGCGGTCCTGTTTGGGAGGCTATGAACTTCTCTGCGATGGATCAGTACACCCAGCTGTGGGACGAAGCTCACAAAGGCGGACTGCCCATCATCTTCAATATTTTCAACAACCAGTACGGCATGGGCGGACAGACCAACGGCGAAACCATGGCCTACAATATCCTTGCAAGAATGGGCGCGGGCGTTACCCCCAGCCAGATGCACGCAGAGCGCGTAGACGGCTACAATCCGCTTGCCGTAATTGAAGCCTACAAGCGCAAGAAGCAGCTTATCGAGGACCGTCAGGGGCCGGTGCTGCTGGATGTACTCACCTATCGTTATTCCGGACACTCCCCCAGCGATGCTTCCTCCTACCGCACAAAGGAAGAGGTTGCCGCATGGCAGGCTATCGATCCGATGATCACCTATCGCGCCGCGCTTGTTGATGCAGGCGTTGCAAAGGATGAGAAGTTCGACGAGATTTATGCCGATATCGTAAAGGTAATGACCCATACCGTAAAAATTGCCACCGATCCCGCCATTTCTCCCTATATGGATCTCAACGGCTGCCCCGATGCCATTGCCGACATTATGTTCTCCAATGAGCACATTGTTTCCATGGAGCCTGACCGCGCACCCGATGTGCTTATCCCCATGGCTGAGGATCCCCGTGTGCAGAAGATTGCACGCAAGGAGCGCTTCGGCTTTGACAAGGACGGCAAGCCGGTTTCCAAAAACAAGGTATATCAGTACAGAGACGGTATTTTTGAGGCTTTAATCAACAAGTTCTATGAGGATCCCACTCTGGTTGCATACGGCGAAGAAACCGTGATTGGGGCGGCGCGTTTGCGGTTTACGGCGGCCTTACCGAGGCTATCCCCTATCACCGCCTGTTCAATGCTCCTATTTCCGAGGCAGCCATTGTGGCCTCTGCCGTGGGCTACGGCATGTGCGGCGGCCGCTCCGTAGTTGAGCTTATGTACTGCGACTTCATCGGCCGTGCCGGCGACGAGGTGTTCAACCAGATGGCCAAGTGGCAGGCAATGACTGCCGGCGCCCTCAAGCTGCCCATGGTGCTGCGCGTTTCCGTAGGCTCCAAATACGGCGCACAGCATTCTCAGGACTGGTCCGCTATGGTTGCTCATATCCCGGGCCTTAAGGTCTGCTTCCCGGCTACCCCCTATGATGCCAAGGGTCTTATGACCACCGCTCTCAACGGCACCGACCCGGTTGTATTCTTCGAGAGCCAGCGCATCTACGATTTCGGCGAGCAGTTCCATGAGGGCGGCGTACCTGCCGAAAGCTATGAGATTCCCTTCGGCGAGCCCGATATCAAGCGCGCCGGTACCGATGTTACCATCATTACCATCGGTGCAGTGCTCTATCGCGCTATGGATGCCGCAAAGCAGCTTCAGGAGAAATACGGCATTTCCGCCGAGATCATCGACGCACGCAGCATCGTTCCCTTCAACTATGAAAAGGTGCTGGAGTCCGTTAAGAAGACCGGCAAGCTGGTAGTTGTGGGCGATGCCTGCGACCGCGGCTCCATCATGAAGGAAATTGCCGAGAATGTAAGCGAGATGGCCTTTGATTATCTTGATGCACCCGCCGTTGTTGTGGGCGCACGCAACTGGATTACCCCTGCCTACGAGCTGGATAACTACTTCTTCCCGCAGGCTTCCTGGATTATCGATGCCATTCATGAGAAGATCATGCCGATACCGGGCTATGTTGCCACCACGAACTTCACCACTCAGGAGAAGATTCGCAACAACAAGAAGGGCGTCTGAGCATCAGCCTCTTAGGCTTTAACCTGTTAAGCATTAAATCACCCGGCTTATTTATGCCGGGTGATTTTTTATACTGCTTTTTATGCTGCTTTTTATACTGTCTGTTACCGCGCCTTTATACATAAGCAGCCGCATGTTTTTTTCGTTTGTCTTTTATTTTAGTGCTTGCCGATATGCAACGGCCGCATATTTTTCCCGCCGCGCCGGGCCTCCGCCGTCGGCCCCGTGTGCGTTTTGCCTTTTGTCAAAACGCACTTTCGTTCTCGGCCGCCAAGCGGCCTTCACTGCGGGCGCGGCCTGCAATGCTGCCGTATTGCAAAAAAGCGTCTGTCAGCATGTCTTCACTTTTTTCTCAGCCGGCAGAGGGCGCAAGCTCCAGCATTAAAAGCGTGGTTTTGCCCGGATATACCATCACATTATGCTTCAGGGCGCGCACATAGCCCTCCGCGCTTATTCGTACCCACATGCCGTCTGACGGCTCTGCGCCGCCTTCCTCCCATCCGTGCTCCACCGACAGGTCGGTAAGCAGCCTTCCTCCGTTTTCGGCGGTTGCCGCAACACACAGCTCTCCCACCTCATCTCCTATGCGTATGTATTGCCTTATTCCGAAAAATCTCAAACGCTTTCTCTCCCTTCAGGGTGTTTTGCCCGTTCCCGGCTTCAGTTACGATATTATGCGTTAATACCGCCCGCTGTTCCGAAAAAAGTCATTGTTAAATATACACAAAATGGTGTATAATAAAGAAGAATGGCGACAGGAATGTATACAGACTTTTCGCCGCCTTAATTGAGGAGGTCATTATGCTTTTTAATAAGAAAAACAAAAAAAACAGTGTGGAAAAAAACGATACCATAGGCGAGGTAATCAATCTTGACAGCTCGCTTGCCGCCGTGTTTGCCGGCTTCGGGATGTTCTGCGTAGGCTGCCCCAGTGCACAGGCCGAAACGGTAGAGGAGGCCTGCGCCGTGCATGGCATCGACGCCGATGCTCTTGTTGCCGAGCTTAACAAGCATCTTGCCGCTAAGGAACAGGCATAAAACGGCTGACACCGATTTTTGCAAATCATATCAACCGGCCCCGTGCCGTGAAAGGATACAATAATGCTGGATATTAAATTTCTCCGCGAAAATCCGGAGCTTGTAAAAAAGAATATTGAAAACAAGTTTCAATTTAGCAAGCTTCCGCTTGTGGACAAGGTTATTGAGCTGGATAAGCAAAACCGTGCCGCAATTGCCGAAGCCGACACCCTTCGCGGCAACCGCAACCGTCTGTCCAAGCAGATAGGTGCGCTTATGGCAAAGGGTCAGCGTCAGGAGGCGGAAGAGGTTAAGCAGCTTGTGGCTGCCGACAGCGCCCGCCTTGCCGAGCTTGAGGTGCTTGAGCACAAGTATGAAGAGGAAATACGCTCCATAATGCTTGTCATCCCAAATATTATCGATCCGAGCGTTCCGATAGGAAAGGACGATTCCTGCAATGTGGAGCTGGAGCGCTTCGGCGAGCCTTTTGTTCCTGATTTTGAAATTCCCTATCATGCTCAGATCATGGAGAGCCTCGGCGGGCTTGACCTTGACAGCGCACGCCGCGTGGCCGGCAACGGTTTATTATCTGCTTGGCGATGTTGCCCGTCTGCACTCCGCCGTGCTTTCCTATGCGCGCGATTTTATGATAGACCGCGGCTTTACCTACTGCATTCCTCCGTACATGATACGCTCCGATGTTGTTACCGGCGTTATGTCCTTTGCCGAAATGGATGCCATGATGTATAAGATTGAGGGCGAGGATCTTTATCTTATCGGCACAAGCGAACATTCCATGATAGGCCGCTTTATTGATACCATAATCCCCGACGAACAGCTGCCTCTTACCCTCACCAGCTATTCCCCCTGCTTCCGCAAGGAAAAGGGCGCACACGGTTTGGAGGAGCGCGGCGTATACCGTATCCATCAGTTTGAAAAGCAGGAAATGATCGTGCTTTGCCGTCCCGAGGACAGCATGGAATGGTATAATAAGCTTTGGCGCAATACCGTAGACCTTTTCCGCAGCATGGAGATTCCGGTGCGTACACTGGAATGCTGCTCCGGCGACCTTGCCGACCTTAAGGTCAAATCGGTAGATGTTGAGGCCTGGTCCCCCCGTCAAAAGAAATACTTCGAAGTGGGTTCCTGCTCCAATCTGGGCGATGCGCAGGCTCGCAGGCTTAAGATTCGTGCAAACGGCGAAAACGGCAAATTCCTTGTACATACCTTGAACAACACGGTTGCCGCTCCTCCCCGTATGCTTATAGCACTGCTTGAGAACAATCTTGAAGCCGACGGCAGCGTACGCGTACCGGCCTCCCTGCGTCCGTATATGGGCGGCAAGGAAAAGCTGGTGCCCAAAAAATAATCACACTCTCGGCTTGCTTCAAAACGGCTTTTGAAAAACATATTAGGCACCCTTTCGGGCGCCTTATTTTATTTTTGCCTTTACCTTTATGCATTACGCTGCGGTACACATTGCATTTACCTTCATATAATCCGATATTGCTTTTCCGTGTCCCTGCTCCTGCCTTTGTATTGCGCCCAGTATATTGCGCACGCCGGCATCCCCGAATTCAAACACTCTTGTATCATACTCTCTTGACGCATATTTTTCCGCGGCCAGCAGATCAGTACACAAAAACGCATCCTCCAGCTTCTGTTGTGTTTCGCTGCCGTTATAAACAGCCGTAAAGGCCGTTTCTCCGCCTCCTGCCTGTATTTGCGGCAGGGAGCCCGAGAGAATGGAATTTATCATCTCCAGATGCTTCTGCTCCGCCTGCGAAAGGGAAGAAAACAGGTTCTTAAGCTGCGGATCAAACGCCGCCTGTGAAGCGTTAAGATATTTTTTTGCGCAGGTTTTTTCCTGCACCGCAAGCTCCTTGAGCAAGCTTTTTTCTTTATCGGTCAGTATCATTATATCGCCCCCGCTTTTATTTATCATGAATAATTATCCCCGCAGATGCCTGTATTTATTCAGCATCTGCCCCGTTTTTTATTTATGTACAGAATAATCCCGTGCCGGGGGGCCGGGGCGACCGCGGGCGACTGCTTCGCCCCGCCGCGACCGCCCCCTGTATCCGCCGCCGTATAAAAAGGCGGACGCCTACTGCGTCCGCCCTGCTCACCTTTCAAGCGTTTTTGATTTTTTAAGCAAAGCCATGCCGATTGCAGGAACGCAGCTTGTATGCATATATGCACGCTATTGCATATATCCGCATTTCCCGCCGTTATTTCCATGCTTTGAATGCATTCACCGAGTGTTGCCTTTAACTGTTGTCGGCAAGCAGCTGCGTAATCACATCTCCCATAACCACCAGCGCATACGGCTTTCCGGGAGAGAGACGGCTTTCTATCATTATGGAATCGGTATTTACCGTTTCTGTCTGCCCGGACTGATGCACGAGGTATGCGTCAAAGGGCTCCCTTACCCACAGCGCTCCCGCAATGCAGCTGCCATTGCTGCCGTTCTTGCGGAAATCAAAGGTTTTAAGCCCCTTTCTGTTGCGAAGGCTTATTTCATAGTCAAGTGCAAGCGACCGCTTGGCATAGCCCTTGTCAGTAACGGTGATTATCTCACCCTCGTCATTTACCTGAGAGGCAAATATCACCTCATCCCCATCATCCAGCGCCATTGCTTTGACTCCGCCGGCCGCTCTTCCCGTAACCGGCAGCTCCTGCTTGGTCATGTTAAGGCTCATTCCGCCCTTTGAAATAAACAGCACACCGGGGTAGTCGTTATTTTTCTCCACCGATACTATTCTGTCGCCGTCCTTGAGGTTCATGGCTGCAAAGCGCTGCTTCTTAACAATGTATTCGCTTCCCGCCGTCTGCTTTATAAGCCCCTGCGCCGTGCACAGCAGCAGCGTTCCCGCCGCAAACTCGGCACAGGTAAACATCGCTATTATGCTTTCGCTTTTATCAATGCCGGAGATGATTTTTTCCTTTGCCGCGCCTTTATCCCGCCATTTGCATTCCGGAATATCCTCTGCGCCCAGCATATAACAATTTCCCGCATCGCTGAAGCAGCACAGTCTGTCGTCCGTACGGCAGAATAAAACGCAGCGCCCAAGCTCCGATGCCGACTTCACATCGCCCCTTGCGGACCGGCTGTAATTCTTTTTTGACACCCGCTTGAAGTTCCCCGCGCGGTCAAGGCCGATGACGCAGTCCTCCACCACCTTGAATTCCTCTTTTGCAATGGGCTGCTCCGCCGCATTGCACAAAATCTCCGTGCGCCTTGGTGATTTATATTTTTTCTTTACCTCAAGCAGGCATTTTTTGATGTATTCATTCAGCTTCTGCTTGCTTGCCAGCATACCGTCCAGCTCCGCAATAAGCGCCTCCAGCTGCGATATTCTCTCCTCTATGGTATGCACCTCCAGCGCCGTAAGCCGTGCAAGGCGCATATCCAAAATGGCATTTGCCTGCCGCTCCGTAAGCCCGAAGCGCTCCCGCAGGCGTTCCCTTGCCTCCTTTACATTGGCGCTTGTGCGTATTATGCGCACCACCTCGTCAATGTTTTTAATGGCAATAAGCAGCCCCTGCTGTATCTCAAGCTCCAAACGCGCCTTTTCAAGATCGTGGCGTATTCTTCTGCGCTCCACGGTGCGATAGTGCTCAATATAATATCTGTTTATTTCGGCAAGGCCCAGCTGCTTGGGCTTGCCGTCGGCAATAGCCACCATGTTGACACCGCAGGTGGTTTGCAAATCGCTGTATTTATAAAGATACTTAAGCACCTTTTCGGGATCGGCATCCTTTTTAAGCTCAATAACCGCCCGCATCCCGGTATTCATATCCGATTCATCCCGGATATCGTTTACGGCGGTAAGTATGCCCTTTTTATCCTCGCTGAGCTTTAATATCTCCGAAAGCATCCGCGCCTTGTTTACACCGTAGGGCACCTCCGTAATTACTATAAGCTTCTTTCCGCCGGTGCCGTTTTCAATAACGGTTTTTGCACGCACCGTAAGCTTGCCCTTGCCTGTTGCATAAACATCCGCAATATCCTCCCCGTTAAGGATATAGCCTCCGGTGGGAAAATCCGGTCCCTTTACGATTTTGCACAGCTCCTGCGTTGTAATGCGCGGGTTGTCCATCTGCGCAATCACGCCGTCTATAACCTCGGCAAGGTTATGTGTGGGGATATTTGTAGCAAAGCCCACCGCTATTCCGTAGGAACCGTTTACAAGCAGATTGGGGAACCTTCCGGGCAGAATATTTGGTTCCTTTGTGGAATCGTCAAAGTTAAGCGACCACGGCACCGTATCTTTATCAATATCCGCCAGCATTTCCATGGCAATGGGTGCAAGCTTGGCCTCGGTATAACGGAAGGCAGCCGGCGGATCGCCGTCTATGGAGCCGAAATTGCCCTGTCCGTAAACGAGCGGCGCCCGAAGGTTAAAATCCTGCGCCAGACGCACCATGGTGTCATATATGGAGGAATCGCCGTGCGGGTGATACTTTGCCATACACTCACCCACTATGTGCGCGCTTTTTTTGGTCTGCTTGTCCGGGGTCAGCCCCAGGGTATACATGGCATAAAGCACGCGCCGCTGAACCGGCTTAAGCCCGTCCTCCACGCGCGGCAAAGCGCGCTCCAGCACAACATGCTCGGCATAGGGCAGCATGCTGTTGTGCAAAACATCCTCCATGGTCTGACACAGCACATGCTGCTGCTCAAGAGGCACAAAATAGTTGTCGCCTTTGTCCTTGCGCGCCATTTACTGCACCCCCTTTTCCTTTGCAAACAGGTCTACCTTGTTGAAGTTTGCATTGTCAATTATATACTGCTTGCGCACATCCGCTCTGTCCCCCATAAGCACCGTTACCAGATGCTCCGCCTCCACGGCGTCCTCAATGGTCACCTGTACAAGAGTGCGTGTGCGCGGGTTCATGGTGGTTTCAAACAGCTGCTCGGCGCTCATCTCGCCCAGCCCCTTATAACGCGAAACCGTGGGCCTGCCCCCCATTTTCTGGCACGCCGCCGTGCGCTCCTCATCGGTATAGGCATACACTACCTCCTTCGTGGAGGCCTTTTCTATTTTGTAAAGCGGCGGCACGCCTATAAAAACATGCCCCTCGGTTATCATCTTTTTCATGTATCTGTAAAAGAAGGTCAACAGTATGGAGCGTATATGCGCGCCGTCCTGGTCGGCATCGGCAAGGATTATCACCTTGTGATATTTAAGATTGGATATATCAAAATCCACATCAATACTGGTGCCCAGCGCCGTAATTATGGAGCGGAACTCCTCATTTGTAAGCACCTGATCCAGCCGCTTCTTTTCCACATTGAGCGGCTTGCCACGCAGAGGCAGTATTGCCTGAAAACGGCGGTCCCTGCCCTGCTTTGCCGTTCCGCCTGCGGAATCGCCCTCCACTATGAACAGCTCGTTCTCCTCCGGGCGCCTGCCGGTGCAGGAGGACAGCTTGCCTACAAGCGGTGCTCCCTCCAGCGCGCTCTTTTTGCGGGCTATATCCTTGGCCTTACGCGCCGCCATGCGCACCCGTGCCGCCTGTACCGCCTTTTCCAGCATTATCTGCCCGATCTCGGCGTTTTTCAGGTCGTCAAGGTATGCGGTGAGCTTTCCGTAACCACCGCTTCCACCGCCGGGCGCGCCTCCACATTGCCCAGCTTTGCCTTGGTCTGCCCCTCGAACTGCACATTCTGCATCTTTACGGTAAGCACGGCCGTAATACCCTCGCGGAAATCCTCCCCTTGGAAATTATCGTCCTTTTCCTTAAGCACGCCGCTTCTGCGGGCATAATCATTCATTACCTTTGTAAGAGCGGATTTGAACCCGGTTTCATGAGTTCCTCCCTCTGATGTGGGGATATTATTTACAAAGGAAAAGATATTCTCCGTAGAGTAGGCATCGGTATACTGTATGGCCGCGGCGCAGAATATGCCGTCCTTTTCCCCCTCAATATAAATGGGAGGACGGAACTTGGGCTCATTATCGGCATCAAGATATTCCACATAATCCGAAATGCCGCCCTCGTAATGAAACTCTACCGTCTTTACCTCGCCGTCTTCCACCTGGCGTTCGTCCGTCAGGGTGATACGCAGCCCTCCGTTAAGGAAGGCAAGCTCCTTCAGCCTGCGCTTTATTACCTCATAGTTGAATTTTGCCGAGTCAAACACCCGTGCATCCGGCAGAAATGTAACCTTGGAGCCGCGCTTGTGAGTTTTTCCCACTTCCTTAAGGTGCGACTTGGTTGCGCCGGAAATTATTTTCTGCTCCGATGCGTCATAGCGGCTTTCAAACTCACAGCGGTATACTTTATAATCGTGATATACCTCCACCGTCACCCAGCTGCTGAGCGCATTTACCACAGATGCGCCTACACCGTGCAGACCGCCGCTGTATTTATAATTTGATGCGTCAAATTTACCGCCGGCATGCAGCTGGGTAAAAATGACCTCCACTGCGGATATTCCCTTTTGCGGATGTATTCCCACCGGCATGCCGCGCCCGTTATCCTCCACGCTTACACTGTTGTCCCTGTGCAGTGTGACCCATATCTGATCGGCATATCCGTTGGCTGCCTCGTCAATAGCGTTGTCCACTATCTCCCAAAGCAAATGATGCATTCCCTTTGAACCGGTAGTACCTATATACATTCCGGGGCGCATACGAACCGCGTCCAGCCCTTCCAGAATGCGTATATTTTCGGCACCGTATTCCATCCGCTTCCACCTCCGCATTTAGTGCTTTATCCGTATTATTATACCATATGTAGCACCCAATGTCCAGTATCAAATCCTCGGGCAAAAAAAGCGCGGTGCTCCCTGCCCGCCCACCCCGCACGCGCATTTTTTTGCCCGCTTTTTTTCGCACACGCGCATTTTACAGGCTTCAATTCCGCCGCCAAGCCCCACGCCGTGTACCGCTTCCCCGTTTTTTTATCCGTCAAAAATTCACAAATTACACTTTCATGCGCATTTTCACTATTTACTTTTGCCCACGGAATGTGTTATTATTATTCAAGAAACAATAATCTTTCAGGAGGATTATATGAAGAAAATTGCAGTTATAATGCTCGCATGCAGTCTGCTGCTGTGCGCCGCATGCCAGCCCGGCGATGTAACCGGCACCGGCACTCCCGGCACCGATGTTTCCGCCACTCCCACGCAAAGCGGCGAAAGCTGGGAGGGTAAGTACGCCAATGTGAACGGCGCGCGTGCGGAAATCACCGTCACCGCCGATTCCACCGATGCTTCGGCGAAAAATGTCACCTTTACTCTCGCTCCCGAAAAGGAAGGCACAATTACCCTTGCCTCCCCCGTAAGCGAGGAATTCAACTACTACACCCTTTCCTTCAGCAGCACCCAGCCCCTTTGGATGTATGTCGGCTACACCAAGGAAGGCGCCGTTTATGAAGAGCTCTGCTTCCTTGAGGCGGGAGAGAACAGCACCTTCAAGAGCTTCGTGGACGGCTATATGAACAGCAACACAGCCTCCGGCCTTGTAAGCCTGCGCTTTTCAAACCGCGGTAAAGAGAATGCCAAGGTGGAAATCTCCGCGCTCAACACCTCAAAGCGCGACAATATCGAAAAGGAAATATACCTTCAGAACGATTACATAAATCGGCGCCGACCTTGTTTTCGGCGGCGGACTTTCCTATCTTGAATATATCAAGGAACCGGTATCCATGGTAACCCGCAACGGCAGAGCGGAAATTGTTCTGGGCGAAACCTCCGACCCCGTGATTACTGAGCATGTAAACATGTTCAATAACCATGACACCGGCCGTCTGGTGCAGCAGTCCTACTACGGCTCCAACCTCCCGCCCTATGAGTGCGGCGAATTCAGCGGCATGAAGTGGAACTATAACCCCGTTATGGGCGGCGACCAGCACGGAAACTCCAGCAAGATAATCGATTTTGAGCTTACCGAAAACCACATTTATGTAAAGTGCCGTCCTATGGACTGGGCAAAAGACAACGAGCCCACCTTAAGCTACATGGAGTCCACCTATACCGTTTCCGGCCGCGTGCTGTCCGTACAGAACCGCTTTGTGGACTTCAGCCCCTACAAGCATGTAAAAGCCAATCAGGAGCTTCCCGCGCTTTATGTAATTGAGCCACTTAAACGCCTTGCATACTACGAAGGCAAGGAAGCATGGACCGACGGCGAGCTTACCTACAAGGACAATCTGCCCTTCTGGAACGGCATATGGCCCACCTTCAAGAGCCCCGAAAACTGGTGGGCGTGGGTCAACGGCGACGATAACGGCTTCGGCATCGGCCTTTATGTTCAGGGCGTAGGCTATGTTACCGGCGGCATCTACAATGAAGGCAAGGATGTCGGCACCGATCCCTCCAAGGGCAACCCCACCTCCTATATCGCTCCCCTGCGTCAGATGAAGCTTGTAAACTTTGAGCCGCTTGAGTATTCCTATGCCATCTCCTGCGGCCGTCTTAATGAGATTCGCGAAAGCTTCAAGGAAATCAATTCCGCCGGTACGCTGGACAACTCGGCACTGCGCTCCTACGGACGCAAAAAGTAATTGCCCGCGCGGCCTATGCCGCGTTCACAATACTCCTTTTACAAAAGACCGCCGGGTTTTGCCGGCGGTCTTAATTTTGTTTTTTATTGCTGACTGCGTTTTTCTTTTTCCGCGGCCTTTTTGCGGCACAGCCTTATTTATTGCACCGACACCGAATACACCGGCGAAACAGGCGCTCCGCCTCGCTTGCCGACAGCCCGAAAACCGACTGCATCTGTTTTTTTGTCAGCTCAATTTTATCAAGGCACATCTCCTTCATGCGCTTTATGTTTCTCTCCCAGTTCTCCGGCTTCGGCGCGCCCCATTTTGCCGCCTGTCTGGGCATTTCCGTGCGTATTTTGGCGCACAGCTCATCCATAACGGCAAAAAGCCGGTCCGGGTTTAGCGTATTATTTACATGATAGGAATAGCGTTCAATAAAATGCTGCTTGAATTCCGGGTTTTTAAGCAAGCCGCGTATTAAAACAGTGGAAAAAGCACCGCCCACTCCGTGCCCGTTTGCATACACCTTGGACAGATAATTGTGCGTATATGTTGTGGGGAACAGCGCCCAATCCATGTCAAACAGTGCCCACTTCCATTTGCCGTTCTTTGCATCCCTAAAAAATTTGATATTTCCCGAATCCGTATTTACAAACCATGTTTCAAACACCCACCAGTCAATATAGGAATCTATATCCACCTGAGAGCATACATAGTCGTAATATTCTCTGTTTGACAGGTCATGGGACGAAACATATGCAATAAGCTCCTTATAGCCCTGCGCCAAGCCGTGCCGCGCATTTGTATTGGCCCTTATCACCTCAAGATTCTCCTCAGCTATGCCGTAATGGGTTTCAAAGTATTTTTCATTCAGCTTTTCCCGTATAAAATACAGCCCGAAGTATTCGCCGTTGATATACACCGCCACCGGCGCCGCATCCATTATCGCAAGCTCCGTTGCCCCCTTTGCCGCCAGGGAAATAAACGAATCGCGTATTTTGCCCCGGCTCCAATCCTGCCCGCCCATTCGCAGAATAAAGGACCCGAACCGCGTCACCTCGTTATTTTCAAAAAAAGGATAGGATATGCTGCCGGTTCCGTAAATATCACGGATATATACCGCAATGGACTTCTGTTTTTCTATGCGGGAATAATCGCCGTGTATCTTTATGCCGGCGTTGAAATCGGTACCGCGCTCCCCCTGCGCCGTAAAATACTCCACAAAGCTTTCCCGCTCCCAGTTCTTCCAGAAGTTCGCGCCGCGGTACATGGGCGCCTCGCCGGGGTTTGCCCCCATTGAAAATATTCCGCTGCCCGTGCTGAAATAGCCGTCCGGGTCGCCGCTTAAGCATATAACGGGCAGATCATGCTTTTCCTCCACCAAAAAGGTGCGGGTGACAACATCGCTCATCAGCTTTCCGGGGCACAGCGCCGCAACGCGCAGGGACATGCTTTTTGTAACCGTAATGCTTCCGCTTAAACGCCTACTGTTTTTATCCGGCTTGCTGCCGTCGGTCGTATAATATACCTCTGTTTCCTCCGGCACGGTCACGCTAACCTGCGTGCCCGCCTGAGTGTAGCCGCCGCTGCTGTTCACCTCAGGCGGCTCCGTATAGCCCGTACAATCGGTTTCTTCCCCTTGGCTGTACCTTCTGCCCTGCTCGGTATTGCTTACGCTCACTCCGCTTCTCAGCTTGCCCGTTGAAAACTGCGTCAAAAGCACGCCGTCCGCTCCGCTTAATGTAAGCACGGTTCCACTGCGCCTCAGCTTAAAGGGAAGATAATATTTGCCGCTTTCTTTTTTTGCGCTGCCCGATGCAAACAGCGTGATGCTCTGCCCCGGCTGAAGCGTAAGCTCATCAAAAACATAATTTCCGCCGTGAGAAGCGGCAAGCCCGCAGCCGGCGAGGCTTACGGGCTTGTCCGAAGTGTTTTTAAGAGTTACGGTATCCGTGCCGCCTCCGCTTGCCGCTGCGGCGCCGCTTATAATAACACCGTTGTATGCAGCACTAAGTTTTTCAAAGCCGGGCGTAGTGTTGGCCGCTCCGGGAGTGGGCTTTGGATAATACTTCCACTGCCCGCTTTCATCCCTGCCGTAGGAAACATCCGCCTGAAGCTGCACCATGGTCACGGAATCTATGGGATGCATACGGGAATCGGAGAGCACAATTCCGCTGTCATTAGCCGAAAGGCTGAAGCTTGTGTGTATCTCGCCGCCCGACACCTTATCCTTGCCCGATGCATATATCAGCAGGTATTCCCCGGCACCGATTTTGCACCCTGCCGGGAAACGCCATTTGTCCGGTTTGGTAAGATTATCGGAAAGATACATGCCTTCAAGGCTTATTTCCTCTTC
Organism: Oscillospiraceae bacterium; assembly: GCA_022009755.1. Lineage (GTDB taxonomy): Bacteria > Bacillota > Clostridia > Christensenellales > QALW01 > UMGS1338. The sequence continues at coordinate 2,179,502 of CP091722.1, read as the reverse complement.
TCCGGGATTGTAGATTTCTATAAAATCATTGTAATCTCCGTCCGCATCATATTTTACGGTTTTGTTTTTTGTAACAAACTCGTTTATAATCAGCTTTACCGTATTAAATCTAAGCTCGGTAACAGAAGCCGCATGCTCGCCGGAATTCTCCGCACCGGGCGTCGGCGTTGCAAACCACATATATTTCCCGGCATTCTCTCCCTGCTGCACAAGGCCGTAGGAAATATCCGCCGTGGGGCACACCGGAAGCTCCACCCTGCTTGCATATGCTCCGTCTGCACCCACCAGCGACACCGTCTCCCCCTTTGAAGCCGAAAGAGAAAAATTTGTGTGATAATAGCCGTTTTTGCCGCGGTTTTTGCCGGAAGCAAATATCACAAGATAGCTTTTAGCCTCAATATATATATTGGGAAGCGCCCATTTCTGCGGCTTTATCATTATCGGAAAGATAATAGCCCTTTAACGCCACACGGCTCGAGGACGAATTGTACAGCTCGATATAATCGCTGTATTCCCCGTCGTCGTCCGCAAGCGTGCTTTCGTTACGGCTGACTATCTCCGTTATATACACCGAGGATGTGCTGCCCTGCGGCCCCGGCTGCTGCGTGCCCTGTTCAAACAGCTCGCAGCCGCACAGCACCGTGCAGACCATCACCGTCATGAGCGCAAGCGCCGTCAGCTTTATTTTCATTATCTTCCTCCGTTCCCCTGCGCAGCCGAAACGCCGCACCGGGATGAATACTCTTTATATTTTTTATGCTATAAGCAGCAAAGGCCGGATACCGGCTTTATCCGGTATTCCGGCCGCGAAACGCAATTATACCTGCGCCATTATGGCCTTAAGGGCATCTATGTTCTTTTTGGCCAGCTCCATCTGGTTTTCGGGCTGCTCATATTCCACGGTGAGATGCTCAATCTGAATATCCCTGCAATGCTTTATGAACCACTGCCACGGCACATCGTCATTGCCTATGGTACACTCAAAGCCCGAAGTAAGGCTATACGGCTTTGCATGCACAGCCACGCGCCGGGAATCAAACTTTGCAAAATAATCCTGCGCCGTAACGCCCGCTTTAAGAGCGTTTCCTATATCAAACTGCGCATAAACGGGGCTGCCTTCCATGAGCGGCGTATAGGCTCCGCTTTCAAACTCCCACCAGTGATTATGATACTCCAGCACAAAGCCGTATTTTGCAAGGGCTTCCTGCGCCGCTGTCATGCGGTCGCGAAGCTGCTTTATTTTTTCCGGCGTATCCAGCATGTCCGGGCCCGCGTTCAGCCCGAGAATATGGTTGCCTATACGGTCATGATACTCAAGGGTGGGAAACAGACGGTCGCCCTCCAGGTGCTCTATCCCGGTGTGCCAGCCGCATATCTTAAGGCCGCTGTCCTTAAGCGCCTTTTCATATTCGGCGGCGCGGCAGGGATACACCCAGAAGCCCTCCACCTCCTGATAGCCCATTTCGGCAAGCTTTGCAAAGGTGCCCGCCATGTCCTTCATATATGCTTCTCTCACTGCATAAAGCTGTATGCCCAAATTCATCATATTGTGCATCTCCTTTTTTGAATCAATAAAGCAAACACGGCGGCAATCCGCATCAAAGCGGCATAATGTTCACATGCACATTTATGCATAAGTGCTATTTGCAGCCGCAATCACTCGTGAATCACAAATTATTTAGTGCCGAAAGACGGTCGCCCGCATCACCCAAGCCCGGTACGATATAGCCGTGATCGTTGAGATGATCATCAAGCGCCGCAACGAATATATCCACATCGGGATGCGCTTCCTGCACCGCTTTTACGCCTTCGGGAGCAGCGATAAGGTTCATCAGCTTTATCCGGCGGCAGCCGCGCTTTTTAATAAAGCCGATAGCCGCCGCAGCGCTGCCGCCCGTAGCCAGCATCGGATCCACCACTATTACATCGCGCTGCTCGATATCAACGGGAAGCTTGCAGTAGTATTCCACAGGTTCAAGCGTATTGGGGTCGCGGTAAAGGCCTATATGTCCCACCTTTGCAGCAGGCACCAGGGTAAGTATTCCCTCCACCATTCCAAGACCTGCGCGCAGCACGGGAACCACGGCAATCATTCTGCCGGCAAGGAATTTGCTCTCGGTTTCGCATATCGGGGTCTTGATCATGCGGCTTTCAAGGGGCAGATCGCGCGTTACCTCATAGGCCATCAGAAGCGCGACCTCATTGATAAGCTCGCGGAAATCCTTTGCGCTGGTGCTTTCCTGTCTGATCATGGAAAGCTTGTGCTGAATAAGCGGGTGATCCATAACATGAAGAGTAGACATTTTCTTTCTTTCGCCCTTGGGGCGTCCTTTCATATGTAAATTGTGTTTTGTAATTGTTCCCGCACTTGTCGGTTCTGCCTGAAACGCAGCTTTATTTTGAATACTTCTTTTCCGCCTGAGTTATCTTTTCTATACGCCGCATATGCCGCGGATCGCCGGAAAACGGAGTATTGAGCCATATATCCACTATTTTTACCGCAAGCCCCGGCCCTATAACACGCTCGCCGAAGGTAAGAACATTGCTGTCATTATGCTCGCGGGTAGCCTGTGCGCTGAAGCAGTCCGAGCAAAGCGCGGCACGCACTCCGGGCACCTTGTTGGCAACAATGCTCACCCCGATGCCGGTTCCGCAGATAATTATTCCCTTTTCCGCCTCTCCGGAGGCCACGGCCTCCGCAACGGGCAGGGCATAATCAGGATAATCCACGCTTGCGGTATCATAGCATCCGAAATCCTTATATTCAAATCCCTTTTTCTTCAAATAGTCTATAATATGAAGCTTAAGGGAATAGCCTCCGTGATCACAACCTATGGCTATCATAAAAATGCTCCTTTCTGTTTGTGCGCAGCGTTTATGTGCAGCTGCCCTTCAATTCATTACAGTTATCCCGGGTATTATAACACACCGTGCGCCCGATTACAATATAAATCTTGCAAAAACGGTTATAAAGCAAACGGATGCAGCATACCCCAACCGCCGAAAGCAGGCTTATCGCTAGGCACGATTTCTTTTACCGGCGTCCGCACCGCTTTTACTTTTTTCCCGATACCATAATGGAGCTTATAAGAATATCGGGAGAGCCTATCTCCGGCGGCAGCGCCCATACGATCTTCGAGGCCACCGCCTCAACATTCTTAAGCAGCTCATAGAAATTGCCCGTTACGGTAAAATCGGCAACCGCCTCGCATTTCTTTCCGCCGCGAACGGCATAGCCCCTTGCGCTTAAGGAAAAATCGCCGCTTGCCGGGTTTGCGCCGCTGTGCAGGCCGTTAAGCTCCGTGATATACACGCCCTCTCCCATACGCTCAAGCAGCGCATCGGGCGTAATCTCCGACGGCTTTATAAAGAAGCAGCGCGGAGCCACCGATATGCCGGAGGAATATCCCGCCTTGCTGCCGTTGCCGGTGCTCTGCACCCCTGCCTTGTGCGCCGTTTTAAGGTTGTGCAGCAGCGTTTTGAGCACGCCCCTGTCAATAACGGCCTTGCTGAAGGTGGCCACACCCTCATCGTCAAAGGTCGAATGCAGCATAGCCCCCTCATAGAGCGGATCATCATAAAGCGTCAGCGCCTCCGAGGCCACTTCTTCGCCCTCTTGGCCGCCCAGAAGCGATATCCCCTTTTGCGCAGCGTCCGCGCTGAACACCGACGCAAAGGTGGAAAGCAGATCAGTAACCGTTTCTCCGCTTATTATGGCCTTATAGCTGCCCGTTGCAAGGGATGCCGGATGCAGCCCGTCCGCCGCCTTGCGCGCCGCCTCCCTTGCAAGCGCTTTGGGATCTATATCCTTTGCGCTCCTTGCAAAGGCATAGGACATGCCGTCGCTTGACACCTTGCCGTCCGACGCTATGGCTATGCAATATGCATATATATAATTATCCCGCGAATGAAGCTTCAGCCCCTTGGAATTGCTTATAAATATTTCGCTGCTGCCATAGGCGGCTGCCGCATGCATAACCCTTGCCACTCCCGGCTGCGCCTTCGCCTCCGCCTCAATCTGCCGCGCAAGCTCTATCTTGGCTTCGTCGCTCATGTCTGCAAGCTCCGGCGAATAATCCTCCGCCTGCTCATAGCGGGGCGAGCCCTCGAATATAAACTGCTCGTCCTCCCCGTTTAGCACCGACAGATTTTCCGTCACTCCCTTTATAAGAAAATCCGCCGTTTCCGGGCTCTTTGCCGTGGTGGAGCAGTAGCCTATGCGTCCGTCCTTTTTTGCCCTGAAGGAAATGCCGGTAAAATCATTCACGGTGTATTTTTCCGGCTCGCCGTTGTTCACATCGGTAAAGAAGCTCTTGCCGATGGAGCAATATACCTCATATTCCTCCAAGCCCGCCTGTTTTGCCTTTTCAAAAAGCAAGAAAATAAAATCCTCTGTTTTCATAAGTTGACCTCCGATATCCCGGCTGCCGCAGCCGTACAGGCAAGTGCGGAATAACCGCCGAAATGATAATGTCCGCTCGCTATTGCTTCGGTTCGCACTGCATCTGCGGCATCTTCGCCGCATTGTCCGCATCCTGCCGTTTTACAACGCCGTCCCCGTCGGTATAAAGAATACATACACCGTCTTCATCCACAATTATTTCCTGCTGACCGGAACAGCAGCAGTATATCAGCGTGCCTATGCAGAAGGCCACGCATAAAAACAGTATAAAATATCCCATTTGTTCTCCTCTTTTCTTTTTAACCTATGCCCGGTCTTTTTGCCCGTTCCGCCCTCAATCCGTCCCGTTCAAAGCGCTTCCCGAGGCGCACCCGCCTGTTCAAGCATCGATATCAGCCATGTTACGCACTGCATAAGCCCCTCCGGCGCAGTCTCCGCTATAAAGGGGCCGTCAAAGCCGGAATCCGTTATCGCCCTTATATGCCCTTCCCACTCAAACAGACCAACGGGCGGCATATGCAGGTCATTCTGCCTGTCGTTTTCATGTATATGTACGCTGCCCAGCTTCGGCATGCACTCATAAAGTATGGGCATTCCGCGGTCGTCTATCATGGCATGACCGAAATCAAAGCAGTATTTAAGCCCCGGCGCGTTCACGGCGTCCAGCATGAAGCGGTAATCCTCCGCTCTGTCCATAAAGCGCACAAGCTCGCTGCGAAAGGGCGCGGGATATATATTTTCAAGATGCAGCTCCGCCGAGTGCCGCTGCGCAAATTCCGAAAGCTCTTCAAGCGAATCGCAAAGCGTGTTAAGCCCGTTTTGCCGCAGCGCGACCGGGTTCTTCCCCTGCACGCTGCCGCCGTGCAGCACAACAAATTCTCCGCCCATGTCCTGCGCCTGCAGCACCGCATCCTCTATAAGCGCCAGCCACTCCCTGCGCACGCTCTGCACCGGCTCCGCCGGGTTTGCCTGACCGTAGGCGTGGAAGGACAGCTCCGTATCGGGGTGCTCCCGTTTAAGAAGGCGCACATTCTCCTCCAGCTTCCTTCTTTCATCGCGCTTCGGCGCAAGCTTTATCTGCACATGCTCTATGCAGGGAAACATATCAAGCGCCCTGCATGCCTCCGTTATATGCTGCGGCTTTACGCTTATGCCTATGCACGGCCTTCCCTTTTTGCGCATTACTGTGCCCTTTCCTTACCCATAAACAGCACCGCTATGGTGCCGGGGCCGCAATGCGTGCCGATAACCGGGCCGACATAATTCACCCACAGCTCCTTGGGGTTGTATTTTTCCTTAATCCTGCTTTCAAGATACGCCGCATCCTCCGGCGCATCGGCATGCAGCACCACAATAAGCTGCTCCTCCGGGTTTTCTATGTTTTCCTCCATTTTATCCAGCAGCGTTTATCGCGCGCTTCCTGCCCTTTGCCTTTTCGGCTACTATCAGCTTGCCCTCCCGGTTCACGGTAAGTATGGGCTTAAGCTCCAGCATCGTGCCCATAAGCGCCGCCGCCCCGCTTATTCTTCCGCCCCGCTTCAGGTGATACAGGTCGTCCACGGAAAACCAGTGGTTCACCCGCATACGGTTGTCCTCCACCCATTTGATTATCTCCTGCTGAGTGGCGCCCGCCTTCCACATCTTTGCTGCATAATACACAATAAGCCCCGCCCCCATGGAAATGCTCAGGGTGTTCACCACATCAAAGCTGCGCTCCGGATACTTCTTAAGTAGCTCCTGACGCGCCTGCTCCAGCATCTGGTGCGTGCCCGAAAGCGCTGAAGAAAAGCTTATCATAAGTATATCCTTGCCCGCGGCCAGAGTGGGCTCGTATATCTCGGTATAGTTCTGGCAGTTAAGCCCCGCGGTGGTGGGCATGTTGCCCGCCCGCTCCTTGGCGTAAAAATCCTTGAAATCCGTATGCTCGCCCAGGTCGTAATAATACTCCTCATCGCATATCACATACGGCATACGAACAACGGACAGTCCGTACTCCTTTGCATACCAGTACGGTATTTCACTGTTTGAATCGCAGAAAAGCTGATACATTGCATCCTCCGAAATAATAAAATTTGATAAAGCTATATATGAATTCAATATATATTATAGCTTATACGCCGGGAAAATTCAAGGGAAAAAGCGCATAAAAGCAAGAATCCCGCCGTGCGCGCGCCTAATATGCCGTCCCGCGCAAGGCTGCGGGCGTGTTTTTTGTTTTCGGTTGTCGGAAGAGAAAAAAAAGTGTATAATAAAACGGAAACAAAACGAAATATTACAAGGAGGCAACCGTATATGCAATACTCCCATGAGGTTGAAGAAATGCTCTGCGTTGCAAAAGGCGCAAAGCACGAACCCGCCCCGATACCGGAGGAGGGTCTGTGGGTAGGCGCAAAGGAGATCACCGATATTTCCGGTCTTACTCACGGCGTAGGCTGGTGTGCACCCCAGCAGGGCACCTGCAAGCTCACCCTTAATGTTAAAAAGGGTATAATCGAGGAGGCTCTGGTGGAAACCATCGGATGCTCCGGAATGACCCATTCCGCCGCTATGGCCGCCGAAGTGCTGCCCGGCAAAACCATTCTGGAAGCCCTTAACACCGACCTTGTCTGCGATGCAATCAATGTGGCTATGAGAGAGCTTTTCCTGCAAATCGTCTACGGCCGCACGCAAACCGCTTTTTCCGAAAACGGTCTGCCCGTGGGCGCAGGGCTTGAGGATCTGGGCAAGGGCCTGCGTTCTCAGGTGGGCACCATGTACTCCACCCGCGCAAAGGGCGTTCGCTATCTGGAAATGGCGGAGGGCTATGTGCTCAGCATCGGCCTTGACGCCAATAACGAGGTCATCGGCTACAAGTTTGTACACCTGGGCAAAATGATGGAGGCCATCCGCAAGGGTATGGATCCCACCGAGCCTACAACAAGTTCATCGGCACCTACGGCCGCTACAACGAAGCCGTAACCGTGATCGATCCCAGAAAGCAGTAATAGGAGGTGCGAATAATGGCTACTTTTGAAGGTTACGAAAGAAGAATAGACAAAATAAACGCCTGCCTCAAGGAATACGGCTTCACCGATCTGGATCAGGTCAAGGCATATACCGTGGAGAAGGGCATGGATGTGGATACCATCGTCCGCTCCATCCAGCCCATCGCATTTGAAAACGCCGTTTGGGCATACACCCTGGGCGCCGCCATCGCTCTTAAGAAGGGCTGCAAAAACGCCGCCGACGCCGCAGAGGCCATCGGTATCGGTCTTCAGGCCTTCTGCATCCCGGGCAGCGTTGCCGACCAGCGCAAGGTGGGTCTTGGCCACGGCAATCTGGCCGCCATGCTCCTGCGCGAGGAAACCGGCTGCTTTGCCTTCCTTGCAGGTCACGAATCCTTTGCCGCCGCTGAAGGTGCTATCGGCATTGCCAAAACCGCCAACAAGGTCCGCAAGACCCCGCTGCGCGTAATTCTTAACGGTCTCGGCAAGGACGCGGCCTATATCATCAGCCGCATCAACGGCTTCACCTTTGTGGAAACCAAGTACGACTATCACACCGGCAAGCTCAACATCGTAAGCGAGAAGTCCTTCTCCGACGGCGAACGCTCCAAGGTCAAGGTTTACGGCGCGGACGATGTTTCCGAGGGCGTGGCTATCATGATTCACGAGGGCGTGGATGTTTCCATCACCGGCAACTCCACCAACCCCACCCGCTTCCAGCACCCCGTTGCTGGCACCTACAAGAAATGGGCCGTTGAAAACGGCAAGAAATACTTCTCCGTTGCAAGCGGCGGCGGCACGGGACGCACCCTGCATCCCGACAATGTTGCTGCCGGCCCCGCCTCCTACGGCATGACCGACACCATGGGCAGAATGCACTCCGATGCTCAGTTTGCAGGCTCCTCCTCCGTTCCGGCTCATGTTGAAATGATGGGTCTTATCGGCATGGGCAACAACCCCATGGTGGGCGCTTCCGTCGCCGTGGCAGTTGCCGTGGAAGAGGCTCAGAAGTAATCGCTTTAAGCGCGATTCCCTGTATTCAGCCTTTAATGCACCGCACGAACCTCTCGTGCGGTGTATTTTTTCCCTTTCCCCGCCCCTCATTATCCCTCGGACAAATATAAAAAAGCCTCCCGCAAGGGGAGGCCAAATTCGTTATTTTAAACTTGCGCTTTTTTACATATTATTATGCCGGCAACAGTCTTTCCTAAGAAGCACAGGGAGCTCATCAGCTGCAGCAGCCATCTCAAATCAAAGCCCCACCCTCCCCGGATCCACGCAAGCACATTGGATATATTGCCTAAAAAATCATAACCGGGAATACGCAAGTTTGCCAACACAGTGCCCAATCCGGCTGAATAATACAAAATAGCCGCAAGTGCCTGAACTCCAAGCAATGCAAAGCCGATATACATCATCACTCTTGATGTTTTCATTATATTAGTCTTCGGCAGCACGAAAACGGCTATCGGAAATATTAGTGAAATCAGATACTCAGTCATGCTGCCGCTCAATACTGCAAGAAGCCATTGGTCATCAAGGTATTTGGCATTATGGCCGAAATACACTGTGATATCGCTTACGGAAAACAGTATTCCCGCAGCAGCTAAAATAAGCGGAATAAAAGCTGATTTTTTCAGGCTTGTTCTGCTGTTATTCATTAAAGCTTGCCGAACCCGTTCGGATAAAGCTTTTTTGTCCGAATCGTTAATATTTGTTTTCCAAGCCGTGCCGTTTTCAAACAGCACCTCTGTAATAACGGCAGAATAATAAAGTATTTTATTATTCATCTCGATTGGGGTCTTGCTTCCGAATTCCTCACCGCTTTTTACGGAAATATTCGCATATTCATAATGAATTTCTTTTGCTTCAGCTCCCGATTTTCCGAAAGCCTGTATGGATACCTTAACCGATTTTATTGTTTCTTCCGATACATTTTTTAATTTAAGCTGTGCCAGCACTCTGCCCGTCTGATTATCCTTTAAGAGCGCGCCCGCCATAATAACAACAGGCGCGTCCTCGGTATGAAGGTTTTCAGGCAAAGCAAAAAGCCTTTTATACCTTTCGCTCATTTCAAAATTCTCCTTATAATTCGGGGAGCTCTTCGGACACCGTGTCCCGGTCCGCTTCTTTTGCAGCATAGCGCATAGCATTTATATCATCCACCAATTGACCGAATCCGTATAAAACCCAAGTTAAAATATATAATATTGCGCCGCCTATTAACGGAGTTATTACGATAAAAAGCTTCCAACCAAATGACATAAACACTATGGCGGTTATTATACCGGCTATAAGAAATATCCACCCCAAAACCTTTGCCAGCGTCATTATTTTTTTACCTACATTATCGTACATTTTCTTTCCTCCCTGTTCACCTGTTATTTCTTAAGCATGCTTCGCGGTTTTTTGTATTCCCGAATCCGCCTTTCTTACCGATTCCCCATCCTTATCCGAAAAATTTTTGCCGTCCGACTCATATATCGCCCTCCTTACAAAATTAAACAATATAAATGTATTTTTATCCATTTTAGCATTGTTCGCCGCTGCATTTGTCTGCTATCGCAGACCGCAAGTCCGCATTTTTCCTATAAATTGGAACGCGGGAGGTGTCTGCGATGACAGAATTCAACAACTACGCCGTCGGCCGAGTGGTGCGAAGAATACGAAAAAGCAAAAAGCTTTCTCAGGAGGTTTTCAGCGGTTTTGCGCAGCTTGCGCGAAGCCATCTTGCAATGATAGAAAGCGGCAGCAAGCAGGCAAATTTTGAAACCGTCTGGCGCATTGCCGCAGCCTTTGATATGCACCCGTATGAGCTGGTTCGGCTTATCGAGGAGGAGGCCGAAGCCCTTCTTATAATCGAGCAGATAATATCCGCTTCCGCCGCATCGAATCCGCAGCAAATTCGCAAAAGCCGGGCGCCCGAAAAGTAAAAAAACACACCCGAAGCTCTTCGGGTGTGCTTTGCCTGTTAAATTTTAATAATTAAACGCCTATTGCTCCTGCGGCAGCTCCTCTATGGCGTGCTGTGCGTTTATTTTTATAAAGGTCACATTGCTTTTGGTAAGGCGTATTATATCCTCAAGGCGGAATTTTTCCGCAAAGGTATAGAATATGTAGGAATCCCCCACATTGCGCGCCCGCCCCGTGCGCCCAATGCGATGCAGGTAGTAGGCGTTTTCCTGCGGCACATCATAGGAAAACACCGCGTCAATGCCGCTTACATCTATGCCCCGCGCCGCCACATCGGTGGCCACCAGCATATCGATATCGCCGCTTTTGAACTCCTGCATTATCCTGTTGCGCGAGCTTTGCTTTATGTCGCCGTGCAGGCAGTCCGCGCAAAAGCCCTTTGCAGCAAGCTGAATATAAAGCCGCTCCGTCATTTTCTTTGTGTTGCAGAAAATAATAACCCTTCTGAAGCGCCGGTATTCCATAATATCTAACAGCGTCCCCAGCTTTGACCCAAGCGAGCATTCCACGGCGTACTGGTTTATAAGGGGCATGCTCTCCGCCTCCGGCTCCACCGTGATCTCTGCGGGGTCCCGCTGATAAAGCCAGCCTATGTCCATGACCTCGCGGGATATGGTGGCGGAAAACATCGCCATCTGCTTCATTGCAGGCAAACGGTCCAGTATCGCCCGCACATCCTTTACAAAGCCCATATCCAGCATCTCATCGGCCTCGTCCAGCACCGCCGTTGTAACCGCGTTCAAATCCAGCGCCCCCCGGTGCATAAGGTCGCTCAGCCGCCCCGGAGTTGCCACTACGATATTGGGGCAGTGCTTTGCCGCCTCTATCTGCTTGTTTATCGGCTGCCCGCCGTAAACCGCCAGCACGCGCACACCCTGCATATACTTTGCAAGCAGGCGCAGCTGTTGGGCTATCTGTATGCACAGCTCCCTTGTGGGGGCAAGCACCAGTGCCTGCACGCATTTGTTGTCGCCGTTTATTTTTTCCAGTATCGGTATGCCGAAGGCAAAGGTCTTGCCCGTTCCCGTGGGAGCCTTGGCTATAACATCCCTTCCCTCACGCATCGCGGGAATGGCCTCCTGCTGTATCTGCGTGCATGTGCTGTAATTCATCTGCTTAAGGGCGCGGGCAATGCCGCCCGTAACCCCCAATTCCTCAAAATTCAATTTTTCTTATCCTCCGATTATTTATCTCTAAGCACGCACGGAAACGCTCTCTTTAATGCGTCCGAATCCGCGCTTACCGTTCTCATCCCGTAATACCGCTATTTATACAGCACTATCCACGCATAGCCCCCGCCCAGATCCTCATATGCATAGCTGCTCCAGCCGTTTGTTATCTCATAGTATATCACCGGCGTATTGCCGGGAACATACAGTATACCCTCAAAGCGGTTTTCATGCTCAAGCAGCGTAAATATGCTGCAAATATATTTTCCCCCCGCACATTCCACTCTTTTAACGCTCCCGCGGCTGAGGTCGGCATACTCCGCAGGCAGCTCGGTCTCTGCGCTGTAAGGCTGCTGTGCAAGATATTCCGCCGCCGCATTATAGCGCGCCCGGTTTTTATCAAAGCCGTTCACCACGGTCCATCTGTCCGCACTGCTGCACACAAAAAACGAAACCGCACCCAGCACTATCGCAACAGCCGCCGGTATCAGCACCCCTGCACGGAACCTGCCCGAGCTCATATGCACAATAAGGCGGAAAATACTCGCCGCCAGCACCGCCGCAAGCACGCAGAACGAAGCGATTATCACCGCATCCGCCGCATGAAAAACCGGATATATGTCATAGTAATAAACGGCGCACACCATTCCCGCCGCCCCCGAAAGCAGCGCGACCGCAATCAGAACACGGTCAAGCCACCCCGTTTTTCTTTTAATTCCCGCTTTCTTCTCGCCGCTGTTTTCCGCTTCCGTATTTACGCATTTTTTATCCATTGTCTTTCTCCGTACCGCTGTTTTCCTTTATTTTGCGCCGTACACCCTTGTCCGAAACGCCAAAAGCCGCCGGTAAAAACGCCGGCTCGTAAAAATCCGCACTTCTGTACGAAATTATATCAAACAAGGCTTATATTGTCACAGTTTTTTTCGTTTTTGCTGTTATCTCCTTGAATTTTTCACTTCGCCTTCGCTTTTGCGGCCTTTTCAAACGCCCTTTTTCTCTCTTTACATTTCCTTTATTGACTTTGTCATACCCGCATGGTATAATTAATAAAATATATTTGCAAAGGTGTACAATACCTGTAAACGGCTTTACGGCTTTGCAATATACGCCCCGGGCACGCCGCACTCCCCTTGCAATAGGGGCAAACGCGCTCGGAATAATTCAAAAGAGGTAATACCCGTGCATCTTCAGGAATCCGGCGAAATGTATCTTGAAACCATATACATCCTTTCCCAAAGCGGAAAAAGCGTTCGCTCCATTGATGTATGTGAAGAAATGGGCTACTCCAAGCCCAGTGTAAGCCGCGCAGTGGGGCTTCTCAAAAAGGGAGGATATCTCACCGTGGATGAACTGGGGCACCTTCACCTCACCGATTCCGGGCTGGCTATCGCCCAAAAAACCTACGAGCGCCACACGATGCTCACCGCCTTTTTCACATATATCGGTGTGTCTCCCGAAACGGCGGCAAAGGACGCCTGCCGCATCGAGCACTGCATAAGCGACGAAACCTTTCTTGCCATGCAAAAACATGCGGCACAGAAATCGTCCGAAAAAAACGATAAATAATTTCAATACCGCAAGTCAAGCAACCGCCGCACGCATGTTCGGCGGTTGCTGCGGTGTTACGGCACATATGCGTATATGATTGCTTATGCATATGTCCTTTGAAAGCTTCATTTTTTTGCAATGCATGCGGTAATAAGTCTATAAAACAAACACCGTTCTGCGCAGTACGGCGGCACAAACACAAAATTTCGCAGCGCTTGGCGCGGGGTGATAATATGAGTATATGGGAAATATTGCTTATCGGCATAGGGCTTTCCATGGATGCCTTTGCAGTGTCCGTCTGCAAGGGCTTGGCCTCCGGCAAGCCCAAGCCCATCCACTATCTTTGCGTGGCCTTGTGGTTCGGCGGCTTTCAGGCGCTCATGCCCTCCCTCGGCTATCTTTTGGGCAGTGCGTTTGAAAAATACATCACCGCCGTGGATCACTGGATAGCCTTTGTGCTCCTTGGCCTTATCGGCGGCAAAATGCTCTATGACGGCATAAAAAACGATGACGAAAAACCGACACCTCCTTCGGCTTCAAATCCATGCTGCTTCTTGCCATAGCCACCAGCATTGATGCTTTGGCAGTCGGCATAACCTTTGCCCTTATGGAGGTAAATATCTTCATCGCCGCTGCAATAATCGGCGTAACCACCGCGCTCATATCCGCCGCCGGGCTTAAAGTAGGCAGCGTATTCGGCGCCAAATACAAGGCCCGCGCCGAGATTGCCGGCGGCATTATACTTATCCTCATAGGCATAAAAATTCTCCTTGAGCATCTGGGTGTCATCAATTTTTAATGCTCTCACCCCTGCGGCCGCATAAGATACCTCATTATGCCGTCAAAAATGCAATAAGCCAGCTTTTCCTGATACTCCTGCTCCTGCAGGAGTTTTTCTTCCTCCGGGCAAGTCATAAACCCGCACTCCACAAGCGCGCTCGGCCCCGCATATGTGCGCAAAAGGAAAAATCCTCCGCCTTCACCGTGCGCCTGTTGTCCGGGTCCGCCATTTTCAGCGACCTCTGTATGCTTTCGGCCAGCTCCTTGCCGCACTCCGAATCCGGATAGTAAAAGGTCTGCGCACCCCGTACACGCAAATCCGGATAGGAATTCATATGCACCGATACCACTATATCCGGCCTTGCCGCATCTATCACCTGCCCCCTAAGGCGCATATCCTGCTTTTTATTGTATTGTTCATCCGGGCACAGCGATTTTTCCCCCTTTCGCGTGTACACCACTCTCACCCCCGCGCTTTCAAGCAGCGCTCCCGTTTTAAGCGTCACCGCAAGGTTTATCTCCGCCTCCCTTGCCCCTGTGGATATCCCCAAGGCACCGCCGTCCACGCCGCCGTGCCCCGCGTCCAGCACCACGCAGAAGCGCGCCATATAATTCTCCCTGTCCGTAGGCTGCTCACGCACGCTTTCCCCGTCACAGCCCGAAAGCATAAGCACAAACATAAACACCGCCATAATCGCCGCAGCTCCGCCGCTTTTATTCTTCCTTTTCATTTTCTTCTCCCTTACGGTTATATTTCACCATAACAGCATATGCCGCATATGCCCGCCGTAAAACTCCGGCGCACATACCGCCTTCCCTTATCGGCCCGTGCCTCCCGCCCGCCCACCCGGCGCGGGCCGGTCATATTTTGCCGTTTACCTCCGAAAAACAAACGCCGCACAACGCGGCAAATAATAATTTTATTTTTAAGGCATACTAACACAGCGGCGCAATCGCACACCCGCACATCAAATATCGCATCAATACCCGCTTTAAGGAGTTTTTATGCTTAATGTAGTTCTGCGCGCACTTATACTGTTTGTGCTTGTGTATCTCGTCATCCGCCTTATGGGCAAGCGTCAGGTGGGCGAGCTTCAGCCCGTGGAATTTGTCGTGGCGCTTATGGCGGCCGACCTCGCCACCCAGCCCATGGGCAATCTCGGCATGCCCCTGCTTTGGGGCGTCATCTCCCTGCTTGTGCTGCTTTTCATGCAGGTTGCGGTGTCCTACGCCTCCATGAAAAGCATCCGCGCCCGCCGCCTGCTTTGCGGCGAACCCACCGTAGTCATATCAAAGGGGGTCATAAACGAACAGGCACTGCGTTCCCAGCGCTACAATGTAAACGACCTTCTGGAGCAGCTGCGCTCCAAGGATGTTTTTGATGTATCCCAGGTCTGGTACGCCATGCTGGAAACCAACGGCGAGCTCAGCGTGCTTATGAAAAAAGAAGCCGCCTCCCCCACGGCAGGCGACCTCGGCCTTGATCTTGCGCAGCAGGAGCTTCCCCTTCTGCTTGTGTCCGACGGCAAAATTATGAAGAAGAACCTTACCCGCAGCGGCTACGACCCCGTCTGGCTCCGGCGCAAGCTCCGCGGTGTCGGCATCCGCGGCGAAAGCGAGCTGGTCATCGCCCAGCTGGACGGCGACACTCTCTATATCCAAACACACGGAGGCGAAAAATGCTGCACATTAAAGGTGAGCTGAAGCACATTCTTATAATGCTTGTCCTGCTTTTTCTGCTGGGGATAATCTGCCTGCTAAGCGAGCTTTATCTGAACATCTCCTGCCGTCAGCTGGAGCAGGAGCTTGAAAAGGTGGAATCTCCGCAGGATCTTGACGCCTTTGACGAAAGCTTCGACCGCATAACCGACCTTTGGCTGCTTATCATGCCCCACGAGGAGGTCGACAGTCTCAGCGAGCTCTATTACAATATGTATGCCTGCTCCGATGAGGATTTCCAGCAGTACAAGCAGGCTCTTAAGCATATGCTTGAGCTTATCCCGGACCGTTCACGCCTCAGCCTTCAGAATGTGTTCTGATGCCTCCTTTGCGCTGTATCCCATCCTATGCTATAATTAAAGCGCCGCCTATTCTTTGCGGCGAATCAATATTTGCAAAGGATATAAAAAGCATTGTCAGATAAGCAAACGCCTCCCGCCGGCACGAGTCATCCCCTTTCCTTTCGGCATGCCCAAACAGCTAAAGAGCTCTCCCGCGCCTCAAGGCTTATAAAGCGCGGCTTTGCCTCCCTTGGCAGCGATCAGGGCAAACAGGGCCGCGCCGCCTTTAACACTCTGCTCCGTCAGGCGGTAAGCACCGCCCGTATTTTCCCCGGATATTTTGTTTTTATATGCGCCTATATCGGCAAAAGACTTGCAGGAGTCTGCGTATGCACCGATGCTCATATAAGCATGTTATTCGTGGATAAAAATACAGGCGCTCCGGCATCGGTCAGGCCCTTGTTGCACAGGCGCGTCTGTATGCTTTAACACTCGGATATAAAAAAATCACCGTAAACTCCACCCCCTCTGCGGCGGAATTCTACCGCAAGGCCGGCTTTAAGGATATGTCGGGGATTCTTTCAAGAAACGGCATACGCTTTATAGCAATGGAGGGCTCCGCCCTTAACGAATAACCCCATCTCTATACGAACGCGCTTCCCGCCCTTCACCGCTTTTTCATCTGCCGCAAAAACAAAAGCACCGCAAGCACGGCGGCCGCCGCCGCATACCCCAGCACCCACCATAAATGCGGAAATATCCCGGCAAAATTGCCCGCAAACACCGCTCGTTCCAGCTCCACCGCATGAACAAAGGGCAGCGCATCGGCAATTTTTCTGAAAGCTCCCCCCACAAGGTCAATATCAAACCACACGCCGGACAGCCACGCCGTCAGGTTTGTAAGCAGCGCACCGCATATTCCCCCCACCTGCTTTACATTCATAACACTGCCGCACAGCAGCCCCAGCGCTATAAAAAATACCGATGCCGGAAGCATAAACAATACGGCATACACCGTGTTCACAGTAAGCCTCAGCCCCAAAACCGCAGCAAGAGCATAGCATATAACGCATTGCGCCGCCGCTATGGGAAATATGGGCAGCGCATAGCCCATAATATAATCCCCCGCAGTAAGCGGAGTGGTATAAAGCCGCTCCAGCAGTGCGCTTTCCCTGTCCCGCGCTATAAGCGTTGCGGAAAAAAGCGTCATGAACGCAAGCCCGAACACCGTTATGCCCGGAGTAAGCCTGTCCAGCTCAAAAAGCGGCACCGGTATGCTCGCCTGTATTGCGCTCAGCAGCAAAATAAGTATCACCGGAAAGCCAAGGCCGAAAAGCACCGTCAGCGGGTCGCGCAGTATCTCCTTGCCCGTCCTTCGGGCAAACGCCAGCATTTTCTCTCCCCCCTTACAATGCTTATAAAGGCATCCTCAAAGCGTTCCTGCCCCGTAAGCCTTTTAAGTTCCTCCGCCGTCCCCATTGCCGGCATACGCCCCGCCTTCATAATTCCTATACGGTCCGAAAGCGCCTCCGCCTCCTCCATATAATGCGTGGTCAGCACTATCGTAACCTCCCCCTTAAGCTCCTTCAGCACCTCCCACAGCTCGCTGCGGGCAATAACATCCAGTCCCAGCGTCGGCTCGTCCAAAAACAGTATCCTCGGTCCGCTTACCAACGCCATGGCTATGCTCAGCCTGCGCTGCCATCCGCCCGAAAGCTTTCCCGCCTTTTTGTCAAGCACCTGCTCCAGTCCCATCCTTTTCACAAGTGCCTCAGTCCTTTCCCGGCTCTTTCTGCCGGAAAAGCCGTGAACTCCGCACATCAGCAGCAGATTCTCCCTCGCGTTCAGGTTGGGCGCCACCGCCGTTTCCTGCGGCGATACGCCTATTAT
Organism: Oscillospiraceae bacterium; assembly: GCA_022009755.1. GTDB lineage: Bacteria > Bacillota > Clostridia > Christensenellales > QALW01 > UMGS1338. The sequence continues at coordinate 2,161,756 of CP091722.1, read as the reverse complement.
CTCCTTTACCCCGCCGCTTTGGGAAACCACGCTTCTTCCAAGCAGCCATGCATCACCGGCGCTTGGCCTTGTAAGGCAGGAAAGCATCCGCACCGTCGTGGTCTTTCCCGCTCCGTTCACGCCCAGCAGCGCAAAAAGCTCCCCCTCCTCCACCGAAAAGCTCAGCCCGTCCACCACCGTCTGCTTATAGCGCTTTGTAAGGTTTTCCGTTCTTATTGCTTCCATATATCTTCCTCAAACTCCCTTGTCTGTCCCGTCCGCTTCCTCGGCACGCCTTCCTTCGGTAAAGCGATATTTAAGCCCCGTATAAACATCGCTCAGGCTTTTGCTTATCATATCATTGTCCCATTTCAAATAATTCGTCGCCGCCATTGCCGCTATGCCGTGCACATATATCCACATCTCCGTATGGAAAAGCAGCGCCTCCTCGCGGCCAAGCCCCGTATTTTTTGAAATGATTGCAATTATCGGCTCAAGCTCCGGCGCCGGTGCCGGCGTCTCCCCCGTGCGGTCACGCATAAACAGCAGCTTAAAAAGCTCGCTTTCTTCAACGGCAAACCGTATGTAGGACATGCCGCTGGCCTTGTAGGGCGGATATTCCCCCTTTTCCATATCCTCGCGCAGTCTCTGCTGATATATGCCGTCGGCTCTTTCAATAACCGCCGCACGCACCTGCTGCATATTTTCAAACAGCCCGAATATCGGCTTTGCCGAGCTTCCCAGCTCCTCCCCCAGCGCCCGCGCGGTCAAGGCGTCCATGCCCTTTTTCCGCGTAAGCTCCAGGGCCGCATTCACTATTTGCTCTTTTGTAAATAAAAACTTCCGTGGCATATCCGCCCTCCCCGTTAGGCAACATAAGTAGCGCAACACTTGTTTCTTTATTATATTATATCCTTTTCCCCGCAATGTCAACAAAAAAACGCAGCAAAAGGCGTACCTTCTGCCGCGCCGGTATAAGCGGGTATAATGAAATATTCCGTCCCCTATGTAAACATCCTGTAAATATCCGTTTCTCTCAAAGCCGCAGCGCCGGGCTGCCGGCCTTATCACGCCCTTGTAAAGCGGATAAAAAAGCGGTCGGGCAGCAGCTTGGAAAGCACGCGGTACAGCTTGTAAAGCGGATGCGGCGTGCATACCCACTTCTTTTTATCCGATGCCTTAAGCGCCGCACGCACAACATATTCCGGCGAAAGATGCACAAGGCTGTCAAACAGCTTTGAGTGCTCAATGCCCGCCACGGCAAAAAACTCCGTATCCGCAGGACCGGGGCAAACCGCCGTAACCGTTATTCCCTTATTGCGCACCTCCCGGCTTAACGCCTTGGAGAAGGACAGCACATAGGCCTTGCTTGCTCCGTACACGGCCAAGTTCGGCGTAGGCACAAAGGCCGCAATGGAGGCAATGTTGATTATCCTGCCCCCTTCATGCATTTTTCCCGCCGCCATTGCGCAAAGAGAGGTAAGCGCAATGCAGTTCAGCTCCGTCATATCCCGCTGAACCTTGCCGAGCGATACCACCTCCCCCATTTTGCCAAAGCCCGCGCAGTTTACCAGCAGGCACAGCTCATCTGCGCCTATGCACTTTTCCACCGTCTCCGCCGCATCGGGCGCGGTAAGATCAAGCGGCAGCACGCAGACGGTAATTCCGGGCGCGGATATCTCTTTTGCCAGCTTCTCCAGCCGCTCCGCCCGTCTTGCAATAAGGATTATTCTTTCATACCTGCCCCCCTTTGCCATTTGGCGCGCAAATTCCGCACCCAATCCCGAGGACGCCCCCGTAATCACCGCACATTTCATTTTTTCTGCCTCCTTTTATCAAACCGCAAAGCTTACCGTATCTGCCGTTTGCCCGCCTGTTTTCATCCTTTGCTTTTAATTGTTCTTTTTGATTTTCTGCAAGTCAAGCCTCATATATACAAGCTCCTGAAAGCCGGAATAACGCGATAAAAAGCCCTTGGGATTGCGCCCGTATTCCTCAAAGCCCTCGCTTTTGTAAAGCGCAACCGCCCTTTCATTCTCCGCCACCGCCTCCAGCTCCAGCTGCTCATAACCCGCCTTCAGCGCGCACTCAACACATGCCTTCAGCAGCGCCCGCCCTATGCCCAAATTCCAGTATTTCTCATCCACGCTTATTCCGAATTCCGCACGGTGGCGCACCTTGTACCGGCTTCCCACTCTGTCTATTCCCGCCGTTGCCGCAACCTCGCCGGAGAGCAATGCAAGAATTTCTATCTCATCCGCGCTTTCCTTCTTTTTTCTCAAAAAGCCGCTCTCCTGCTGAAGGTCAAAGCCGCTCTCCTCCGGATAGGAAAGCAGATAATCCGTCTGCGCATGGGTCAGATTAAAATTATCAATAACCGCCTGCGCATCGCTTTCCTCCCCGTTTCTCAGGCAGCACTCCCTGCCGTCCTTAAGCCTTACCGTTTTATTATATATCATCGCATACCTCTTTGGGGCATTTTGTGCCGCCTTAATGCAAATATTGTCTAATTTATTATATCATACATACCCCCGGCGATGCAACAGAGCCGCGGCTGTACGCCGCGGCTCCTTTCTGCTTTCACACTGTGTATTTCCGTTTGCTTTTATCTTACGGAGGCCACCATTGAGTTTATCTTATCCGTCACCGAATCATAGAACTGCTTGGGAGTAGTCTCGCCCGAAATAAAGTTCCACACATTGCCGTAAAGGTAGGACAGCATCTTAGTATCGCCGTCGCTCACCTGCTGGTAGAGATAATAATTCTGGTTGGAGGTGTACTTGGTTATGTTCTTGGCCGTCTCCACGCTTCCGGCATCCTTAAGATATACCGTAAGCTCAGCATCCATAAGCTCCTGATTCTCCGCACTGCTGCGCGCATATTCCGGAGAGAGATACTCGTTTATCACCTGTACGCAGCCCGCAGGGTTATTGGCGCCGCGCATAACGCTTATAGGGGTAAACCAGCTCATTTCGGAAAGATAATCGCTTGCCATGGGTCCCTTGGGCGGATTTATAATACCGTAATCGCACTTAAGGAATTTGTATACCGACACCAGGCGGGAAATGGTGGTAACCATCATCGCCACCTTGCCCGTACCGAAAAGGTTGGCCTCGGTCGTGCCGGAATAATCAATGCAGTTTTTCTTTGCAAGACCCACTATGAAATCCCATGCGGCAATCGCATTGTCACTGTTGCCCACAAACACATCGGTGGTGCCGTTGTTTTTGAAATAAGCGCCGCCGTTTGTTACTATCAGCGCAGAGCCCAGCGCCACATTGTCGCCTATGGTGGTGCCGTATATGCCGTTGTCAATATCGGTGGTGCGCACCGCCGCCTCTTCAAAGCGTTCCCATGTCCACTCGCCGTTGCGGCTCATTTCATAAAGCTTGTCGGCCTCATAGCCGGCCTTCACCATCATATCCTTGTTAAACAGCGTAACCGTGTTTGAGGATACCGAATCGCCGCCGCATTCCAGCGGAACCGCGCAATACAGCTTGCCGGAAAAGGTGCAGAACCGCTGCGATTCAACATTCCAATACTCCGTATCGCTGAAATCCGCCACGGAGGAATAATCCGACAGCGGCAGAATGCATTTCCCCGCCTGACCTCCGTAAAAATATGTACCCAGCACCACATACGGGCCGCCTACATTGAATATATCGCATATAGGCTCTCCCGCCGCCGCAGAGGAAAGGGGCAGGTCATACCACTCATATCCTCCGGTAGAAGCAACATACTTTACGGTAATGTCATACTTCTGCTCAAACTCCGCCAAACGCTTGCGCATGGAATCGGCTCGCGGCCCCGCGTTCTTGAACGGATCCTTTTCATCCGTAACGCTCCAGAGATAATATCTGTACACATCTCCCGCCTTGATGGCGTTCTCCTTTTGCACCGCGCTGTTTTCCGGCGTAGGCGAGGGAGTAGCAGCCGAAGCTGTTTCTTGCGGCGTGCAGCCCGCAAAGATAAGCATCAGCAGCATAGCCGCTATCACCGCGGCAAGCAGCCCGCATTTTTTGTTCTTCCCAAACATACTGCAATCCTCCTAAAATTTATTCCCAAAAATTCCGTGTGCATTTTTTTGCACTTTTTCAGGCGTTTTTTAACGCTTTTTTAAGCGTTTTTTATGCATTTTTTACGCGTTTTTGCGCCTTTTTTGCGCGTTTTAAGCCGCGCGCTTACTTGCCGTTTCTTTTTTTGCAAATTGCAATAACCGCAAAAACCGCCCCTATTGCAAGCAAAATACTGCCTGCAAGGACAATTACGGGCAATACCTCCCCGTTTTCATCCGATTTATCCGGTTTTTCCGGCGTTTCCGCGCTCTCCTGCGGCAAAGCTGTGTTTTCCGTCGTTTCCGCAGGCTCCGTCTCCTCCTCTTTCACGGTTTCAGTAGGCTTGGGGGCCGGCGTATACACCGGCGCCGCCGCAGAGGCGAAAAGCGCCGCGTCACGGCTCATGCAGCGGATATTGTCCCACCGCCAGTCATAGGTTTTGCCTCCCCTTTTGCCGCGCTGCGTAGCATAAAAAATGTAAACTCTGTTTTCCTTGTGGTCAAGGAACACCTGCGGGATCTGTATGGCGTCATAGCCCTCATCGGGCAGAAAATACCCCGTTGCCGTCCACGAAAGGCCGTCGCGGGACTGATACTCCACTATCTGGCGCTGGCTCCACAGCGAGGAATCGTCGGGATAATACGGAATATCAGTATCCTTTATTCCCACCCAGTTCACATAAGGATCGCCGTAGGCATAGTAAATATCCCCGATTTTCACCACATCAAAATCCACTCCGAGCCCCAGCCCGTTAAGGTCGGTTGCGCTCTCCTTCCAGCTGCCGGTAAGGAAATCCCCTCTGCACTCGGCATAACCCAAACGATTGTAGCGGTAATCGTACCACATTTTCCACACGCCGTCCTCAAACATGAGGCTCGGGCGCTGATGCCCGCCGTAGTATTTATCGTAATAATCCTTTTCGTTGAAGCCTTTTTCCCCTTTCCAGACAAGCAGCGGCTTTTCCGAACGCGTCCAGTGTATGCCGTCAGTGCTGACGGCCCCCATTATGCAGCTGGCATTGCCGTCGGTGTCTTTGGGCTTATGCGAAGGAATTCCGTCTTCATCGCAGCCCATTGCGGAATATGCCATATAGAAGGTGCCGTCCATATACACAACGCTGGGATCCCCCACATGCCAGGAATCATACCATTTGTCATCACAGGTTACAACGGGGTACCAGTAAAAAGGGTCCATTTTGGTGTCCCAGAAGAATTCGTCCGTGGAATAATCCAGGCTGTACACCTCCCACGGCCCCTCCAAACTGCGGGCGCGGGCGGTAAAAATCGCATCTCCGCCCGGATAACCCGGATATGTCGGAGTAGCGTCGTTTTCCTGAGTATATGCCCATGCAAAAAACCACATACGGTAGGGGTAGCCGCCCTCGACATCCTGCTCCTTTACATAAATGACCTCGGGCTGATACATGCTGTAAAAGTTAGTAAGCAGGTTTGCCCGAACGGACCCAACCGTAGGTTTCGTCAAGGCGCACGGGGCCGTCCGTCGGAATGGAAAGCGACGCGTTATCGCAGGCAATGTGATTGTCCGTATCACTCACTCCCGCCGCAAAGCCCGTGCAGGAAACCGCGATTATTAGGCATATGACCGCAGCTGTCATTTTTTTTTTTGAACGGCTGAGCAGCATAGAAATTATATGCTTGAAGTTATTGTTTAATGTCAAAATATTATTCCTTTCCCGGCTGTGCCGGCTTTTGTATAATGTGCGTCAATGCTCCGGCAGAGCAAAATCCTCAAAGCTTTCCATCTGTAACGCAGGGTATCCCATCGCCAATCGTATTGATCTCCCCCGCGCTTGCCGCGCTGGGTGGCATAGAATATGCATACCCGTCTGCGTTTGTGGTCTATAAATGCCTGCGGAATCTGTATGGCGTCATACCCGTCATCGGGCAGAAAATATCCGGTTGCCTGCCACGCAAAGCCGTCGCGAGACTGATACTCCACTATCTGGCGGCCGCACCAGTTTGCCGGATCATCAGGGTAAAAGGGCACTCTTTCATCCTGTATTCCCTCCCAGCAAAGGTACGGATCTCCCCATGCATAATAAATATCGCCTATGCGGATAACATCAAAATCCACGCTGTGGTGCAGGCTGTGCCGGCCGCAGTATTTTTCCTGCCACGGCCCCGTAAGGAAATCCCCGCTGCATTCGGCATAGCCTATGTAGCTTTCGCGGTAATCGTACCACATTTTCCATATGCCGTCCTCGCGCATAAGGCTGGGGCGCTGATGCCCGCCGTAATAATCCTTCTTGTTTTCGCGCTCGTTGAAGCCTTTTTCCTTATCCCACACAATAAGCGGCCGCTCGGAACGCGTCCAGTGTATGCCGTCGGTGCTGACAGCCCCCATTATGCAGCTGGCGTTGCCGTCGGTATCACCGGGTTTATGATACGGGATCCCGTCCTCATCACAGCCCATGGAGGAATACGCCATATAGAATACGCCGTCCTCCAGCACTATGCTGGGATCCCCCACATGCCAGGAATCGTACCACTTGTCATCACAGGTAAGCACCGGGTACCACAGCTGCGCACGGCGGCTGTCATCCCAAAAAAAGCCGTCCCCGTTTTGTGAATACACCTCCCACGGGTCGTCAAGGCTTTTTGCCCGCGCCGTGAATATCGCATCGCCGCCCGGATAGCCCGCATAGCCGGGAGCGGGATCGTTTTCCTGAGTATATGCCCAGGCAAAAAACCACATACGGTAGGGATAACCGCCCGGAACATCCTGTTCCTTTACATATATGACCTCGGGCTGATACATGCTGTAAAAGCCGTCCATCACCGTCGGCCCCTGATGCCAGCCGTTTTTTTCGTCCAGCACAACGGGCTTTGCCGGAGGCGCCCACACCGCATTAACAAGCGGAGCATGGTTGTCGGTATCGTTATATCTCATTTTATTTTTTTCCTTCTTTTTTTCCCGCAATAAGGGCAATGACCACCGCCGCCACAGCCAGCACCGCTATGACGCCCGCAGCTATATACATGCCGTTAATGCCGCTCTTTTCCGGCCGGGCAGAAGCATCGGGCGAGGGCTGCGCAGGCTCGGTCTGCTCCGGCTGCGCGGATTGTGTTTCCTCCGGTGCCGGAGTTTCCGCACCCGGCGTGTTTTTGACCGGGCTCGGTGTTTACGGTGATTATCCCGTTATTGTTATCAATACAGCCGCTGCCGAAAAAGAAAACATTGTCCAGCACCACGGTTTCCCCCTTGCTGCCGTCCACACGCAGGTTTGTAAGCTCAAAGCCGGGCATGCGCACGGGATCGGTATCGGGATTATAGGCATCCGATGACCAAAGATTTGTAAAATCCTCATAGAACGCCACTACATAGCCCTTCTGTCCGGGCGGTATTATGGCCATTTCGGCATCGCCGACAACGCTTTCTGTTCTGCTGCCGTCAACGGAGAAGAAATATATTGATGTGCCGTTTTTATTTTTAAGGCAGCACCCCATGCCCACCATATAAAACCCGACGCTCTGCTCTTTATCGGTATTGTTTTCTACATAAAAGCCCATGCCGATGCTGCCGGAAGCCTCTGAAAGGCTCATTTCGTTTGTTTGGATACGGAAGGTCATGCGCGTATCCTCTCCGCTGTCAAGCCCCATAAAATCGGTAAACAAGCTGGCCGTCCTGCCATTTGGCCGCAGGCCACTCATAAAAGGGAGTGCCGGTCCAGAATATTCCCTGATCCCATACCACCTCGCCGTTTTGCATATCGGAAAAGGTTTCGGCAACATTTATATGTATATCCTTTGAATCCCACGGCGTTTCAAGCGCGCTTGCCGGCACGCACAGAAAAGCAAGCAGCACCGCTGCCGCAGCGGACACTATATATTTTTTAAGTAAACGCATTGGATGCAACCTCCGTTTTGTTGTTAAGTCAGCCAAAATAATATGCTGTCGGCAATAAAAGCCCTTAGCCGCAGCAGGCAGTATAATGATATCATTCTGCCTGTTGTTTTTGAAGACAAAATATTAACATACAGTAGTACGGTTATAACAATTATTCGCACTAAATTAACACAAATGCGGAACATAGCATTTATTTATTTGCCTTTGTAAATATCAGTATGCTATAATTTTCTCTGTGATTACGGCAGCTGTGAAGCCGTGTGTGCCAAAAGCCGAGTTTACGGCGAAGGCGTTAAAAATGCGCGGCCCAAAACCGAAAGGGCGGGTGAATTTTTTGAACAAAGCGGAAAGAGAATTGCTTAAAAGGCTCGGCCTTGCGCCCGATGTGCTGGATGCCGTGCGCGAGCAGCTTGACCAAGCCGTATTGCAGCCTGCAAACGCCGGCGCGGCGCTTCAGCCGCTGCCCCTTTGCAACAACCATCTGCGTCCGGACGAGCCGCGAGACTCACAGGCCCAAAACGATACCGACGCCGTGCACGCCTCTGTTCATTCCGGAGAGTCTGTACGGCAAAAGCCGCCGCCCTCCCCCGCAGAGATACGCAAAAGCCGCATGATAGCAATGGGAATGGATATGTCCCAGATAAGCTCCGTGGTGCGCACGGAAACGGTTTCGCCGCTTGATATTTTCCGCCGCAGGCGTCAGCTTGCCGAAGAAAGCGGGCTGTTCAGCGTGCTTTTCGGTGAGGACACGGCAAAGCGTGCAAACTTCGGCAACGCCGTTTCCACATGTCTGGGCGTGCCGTTCGGAGTGAGCGAAAGCATATATGTACGGGGCTGCAAAAGCCCTGCGGCAGAAGCCGCGCCCCCTGCCGATGCCGATACGGTACGGAACCTGCTGGATGACGGGGCAATGCCGCTTGGTTATATCCGCTCCCTGCCTTACAATTTGGAGCCGGATAACGCCGCGCATGCGGTGGCATGCGGAGCCGTGCCCTTCAGTTTGGGCGTAGGCTCCTCTCTTATTGAATCCGCTGCGTGCGGCGTGACATCGCTGCGCACCACCTACGGGCTGTGCTCCCGCTTCGGGGTGCTGTGCCGCGCCCCATCGATGGAGATTGTACAGCTTCATGCCTCCTGCGTACGGGATCTTACCATGGCGCTGCGCCCGATATTCACCGGCAGCCGCAGGGACTGCACCTCCTTTGCGCAGGAGCTGCCCGACTGGTACGGCGCGCTTTCCGCCGTTGATATTCGCACATATACCATAGGAATAGCCGACTGCGCCGACACTGCCGGCCCCGCCGTTTCCGCCGCCGTAAACAAGGCCGCCGAGCTTTTTGAGCTGCTCGGTGCAACGGTAGTGCGCCGCGCAATGCCCACAAGCGGCTGCGAGGCCGCCCTTGCCTCCATTATAGCCGCCGCCGAATGCAAAATTGAGGACACCGCAGGGCGGCGCAGCGGAAAGACTGATTTTTCCGATCTGCCCCTTGATGCGCGCAGAGAGATACTCCGTCACCATCTGCTATTGGAAAATGAAAGGCTGCTGACGGATGCCCGAAGGCTCCGAAGCAGCACGATACAGGGCTTTGAGCGCGCTTTATGCGATGTGAACGCAGTTATCGCGCCTGCCGTCACGGACGCCGGAACACCGACGGACATTCAGTTTATACCGGCTCTTGCGGGGCTGTGCGCACTGAGCCTTCCCTGCGGCGTTACCCCGGAGGGAAAGAATATTGCGCTGCTGATAATAGGACGCATGTTTTCGGAAAGCACTCTGCTGAGCCTTGGAAACATATACGAACAGGCCACAAATGACAAAGGAGATGGTACGCCGTGGACGCCGTTGCCGCCTACCCGATAAAGCTTAATACAAAGCTGTTCTGCTCCTGCCGCATGGAGGAAAGCTGTCCCGTATGCCGTTGTATACCGGGCATGCTGCCCCTTATAAACCGCGAAGCGCTTCGCAAGGCGGTAGTGTGCGCGCGCATGTTCGGGCTTAATCCGCGGCTTTCACGCTTTTACCGCATTCCCGCGCTGCATGACAAAACCGTACTGCCCGTGCTTTCCATGCGTCCCGAGCCGATAGGCGCTGCGGAGGAGTGCAAAGCAGGGGAAATAAGCGCCGTATATCTTGAAGAGAGCTTTACCGTTAAAAGGGAGCCGGTATACGGGCTGCCCCTTATAGTGCTCCGCCGCGCGGGAGATAATCCCGATTTTTCCCTTCAGACCGCCCGGCTTTATGAGGCCGGGATAATCGCCGGCGAGCCGGAAATATATTTCAGAGAGGAAAAATGCAATCTGACGCTGTATCCTCCCCTGCCCGCCGATATATCCGGCATGAAGGACGGAATATACCGGGATGTTTTTTACGATACATCGCTTATACCAGCAGAGCCGGAGCTGGACACCTGTGTTGTGCATATAGACCCCGTATCGGCGGACATTCTTCTTGCGGGCTATGACGAGCGCCCCGCCCGTCAGTAAGAAAGGCTGCTTTCCGTTTGCGGCGGCAGATACCGCAGACAAAAGAAATTTTACGGCATTAAATTTTTTATAAAAAACAAAATACAGCTATTGACATTCCACCTGCTGTAAGGCTTATAATTCAATACGGCGCTGTTGTATGGGGCACGACTGTTTTGCATTTTATGTGAAAAAAAATGTTTTTCGCCCGGCTGCGTCAAAGAGGCCCTTACAGGGCATAAAACACAAAAAAAGGAATGACACTGTATGAAAAAGCTTGTTTGCGCCATGTTGTCTTTGCTTCTGCTTATGCCGTCTGCGTGCATGGGCTTTTCCGTAAGCGCCGAAGCGCAGGCTGACCCTGAATTGCACTTCAGAAGCGTAAGCGGGAAATGGGAAACCGAAAACGGCCGTGTTGCCGGCGGCGGAGACGGAAATGTTTTCTGCGTTTCGGATACATTCCTTGAAAAGGGCCAAAGCTGGTGCTTTTCCGCCAAGGTGCGCATTTTCTCCGGCAATGCCGCCGGGCTTGCCTTCGGAATACCCAAGCCGGATAACCCCGCCGCACGCTGGCACTGCGTAAACTTCAGCCAAAGCGGCGGGTACAGCGCAATGTTTCGCGAAACTAACGCCAAGAACGACTACATCCGTTCCCGCGGGCTGAGCGAAAGCGAAAAGCAGGCCGCATACCTTACCATCCGCGTGGAGTGCGATGCCGGAAAAACGATAACCGGCTATGTTAACGGTGCTGTTACTTATACATATCAGACAGATGATTATCAAGGAGGTTATATTGCCGTTATGTGCTGCGGTGCCCAAGCTGAATTTGAAGAAATATCCCTTAAGCTTTCCCAAACGCCCTGTCTTACCTCGCTGAACGCATCCGATATTGAATTTGATGTGCCCTTTGATGCAGAGCAGACCGATTATTGGGCAAATGTTGAATTTGATATAAGCAACACCATGATATCCGCCGAAGCAAACGGCGACAACACCGTTGCAATAAACGGGTCTGCGGGCAATACATGCGAGGTTTCGCTGAATGTGGGGCTAAATACAATCCCGATAACGGTCACAAGCCGCGAGGGGCTTACCCGCACCGTGAAGGTAAACATCGTGCGCCGCCAGAACCCTTCGCTGCTTTACAACGAGCGGCGGCGTATGCAGCTGCATTTTTCCCCGGAGGCGTTTTCGATAAACGATCCCAACGGGCTAATATATGATGAGTATACAGGGCTTTATCATCTCTTCTTCCAGTGCGATTATGCCTTTCGCGGCTATCAGGGGGGCGGAGAAACCAAAAGCTGGGGGCACGCGGTAAGCCGCAATCTGATAGACTGGGAGGAAACGGCGCTTGCGATAACCCCCGACGAAAACGGTGTTTGCTGGTCGGGCAGCGGCGTGATTGACAAAAACAACACAAGCGGGCTGTTTGACGAATCGGTGCCGCCGGAATCTCGCATGGTGTTTCTCTACACCTACTACGGTGGCAAAAACGGTTTGGGCCAGTGTTCCGTAGGGCTTGCATGGTCTGCGGATCACGGCGTAAGCTTTAATAAATATAAAGAGGCGGTAATTCCCAATACGAACAATATGTATTCCGCCGGCTTCCGCGACCCCAAGGTTATATGGTATGATGATCCCTCCATGGAAAACGGCGGCACATGGGTGCTTATCGGCTGCGGCGACAGGGCGATGCTGTTCACCTCCCCCGACCTTATAAACTGGACCTACAATTCCACAATAAGAAAGGACGGCAGACCGCTGGTTACGGAGTGCCCCGACCTTTTCCCCATGGAGCTTGACGGAACGCGCTACTGGGTGCTTTATGCTGCCGGAGCATGGTATATGCTGGGGGACCTCGGCAAAAATGCAAACGGAAAAATATGCTTTACCCCCGCAAGCGATAAAATCACCCCGGTGGACGGCGTAAAGGAGCTTTGGCCCGGATCTGCCGAAAGCTACGGGCTGTTCTGCGAAAACTATGCTTCGCAGACCTTCTACTGCACGCAGGACGGACGCCGGATACAAATGAGCTGGATGCGCGATTTCGGCGGATATCAGGGCAAGACTTGGTGGAACGGTCTTTCCCTGCCCACCGAACTGAGGCTTGAAAACATAAACGGTCAGCCGCGGATAACCTATCACCCGATAAAGGAATTTGCGCAAAAGCGCAGCGAGACTCTGCTTGAGCTTAAGGACCGCGTTGTTTCGCCCGCAGAAAATCCGCTTGAAGGAATAACGGGTCCGCTGCTTGATATTGAGGCGGAAGTTGATATGCAAACCGCCTCCGAGTTCGGCCTGCGCCTCTGCATTGGGGATGGTAAGTATATCGAGCTTAAATATGACGCCGCCTCGGGCACGGTATGCACCGATAAATCACGCATGGATGAATCCTGTGCCTTTGTATACAAAACAAAGCTGCAAAAAGCGGCGATACCGTGACTTTGCGCGTTATACTGGATGCAAACGCTCTGGATGTATGGTATAACGGCGAGGTGTATCACGGCGGCATGGCCTATAACTCCGCAGACGGTCAGGAATGTGCCCTTTTCTGCGATGCCCCGGTGAAGATACTCACCCTTAATGTTTACCGCCTGAGCCGCATGAACCGCGAGAGCATAACGGAAAACACTGCGATGCTTGACGAGCTAAACCGCGATATGGCCGCCGCCCTTTCTGCCGGTGATAAAGATGCTGCCGCCCGGCTGCTTGAGCGCTATGACGCGCTTTCAAACGGAGAGCGCGCCTGTATGCCGGCGGGCAGCAATGAAAATGCTCAAGCGCTGCGGCAGCTTGCAGGCAGTACAAAAAGCATGGCAGGTGTAATTATCGGCGCTTGTGCCGGTGCAGCTGTGCTTGCAGGCGGCATTACGGCAGCGATAATAGCCAAAAAGCGCAGAAAAAAGCAGCCGGAATAAATTGCCCGGCAGCTGAAAGGACATATTAAAAGCAATACGGCATATGTTTATACCGCAGGGCAGGCTCTGCGGTATTTTTATTTACAGCCTTCCCGCAAGCAGGCCGCACGGCAGCAAGAGGGCATTTCCGCGCCGGCTGTAATTTGAAAATAAGAATGATAAAATACCGTCCGGGAGAATTCCCGGACGGTATAAGCTATATATGCTTTTGTGTTCACATATGCACTTTTTCACTGTTGCCGCCTTATTGCCGTTATCCGAAATAATAGTAGTAGCTGAGGCGTCCCATAGGCAGGCTCTTGCCGTATGTGTAGGTATCCATTATATCGGTGCTGCTTACGGCATCCGCAACCTTGAAATATATGCCCGCTGCTTCCATAGCGGCAATATCGCTGCGGCTTACCGAGGCCTGCACGGTGTTTCCGGAAACCTTAACTTCAATATTTGCTATACGGGTGCGTTTGCCCTGTGCATCAAGGCTGCTGAGGCTGCCGTCACCGCAATTAAGCACATATTCATATCCGTTCCAGCCCTTGAGCGCAAGCTCGCCTGTGCCGAGATATATGTTCATAAAGTCCACCTTGTCGGCATCCGTAACGGCATTTTCACATTTGATATAGAAATACAGCTTATCGGCATCGTTTGCAATTTTAACCTGCTGAATATTGTTGCGCGCGGCATCAAGAGCATAATTTGTGCGGCGGTCAACGCTCTTGCCCGTACGCTTTACAGACTGCTGCGTAACGCAGTTATAAACACTGGTCACACCGTCCCACTGCGAAACCTCGCCGTTTATATCCACGGTTTTCTTATCGGGCAGACGCACTTCATCGTGCTGTCCCTTATATCTTCTTATATTATCGCAAAGCTGTAAATAGAAGGCATCCTCATAGCCGCCCTTCATGGGCTCTATATCGCGGGAAAATTCCTCCGTTGCGCAGTCCACAAACCACGGCTTGCCGTCGCCCAGATCCAGCTTTATGGCTATCCATTCGTTCCAGCCCGTAACAAACACATTGTCCACTTTATCCTTGTTGGCAAGCACCGTATCCCACTGGCTCTGGAAATTTGTGCCCTTGCGGCTGTCCGCCTCTACATTTTCCTTGGTTTCAAAATTATATCCGCGGCCCCAGTTGCGGCTGCGGTCGGTGATGGAGGCGCTGAAGGGCAGCTGCGGATGCTGCGCCACCGCCACATTCATAAAGCCGTTGTGCACGGGCTGGGGATATGTCCACTCCATCCACGGAATGCCGTCGGGATTATACGCCGCATCCGGCCACTGAGACAGGCGCACATCAAAGAAATCCAAAAAGGACTTGTCGCCATTGTAATCCTTATCGTCGGGGTTGCCTATTATCATGGGCTTTTCGCCGTTCGGGCAATACCAAAGCTCCTTATAAAGCCCCTTGGAATAAAGCTGCTCATAAAGGTTACGCATGGTGCCCACGGAGTAGGAATTGGTGTAAAAGACCACCTTAGGCACATTCCAGCCCGCTTCTTTATAATCCTGAAGCACCTTGAATACCGCCGTATAGGCCTGCTTATATGTAACGGAGTTTGTGGTATCGAATATGAGATAGTCTACCCCGGCCGATGTAAGCATTTCTATATGGCGCGCAATAACCCATTTATCCCAAGATAAATAGTATCCGAACAGCGGCTCGCCCCAGTAATGGAAGGAGCCGACATTTTTTGTCATGTCCCAGAAGGTGTCAGGGTCCTCGGCAAGCTGCTTTGTGTTGTCAAAGGTGGTCTTGCCGCTCTCGCCGTGCCAAATAAAATAGAACATTCCGACCTTTTTGTTCTCGTCCATGCCGGAAACCGGGCCGAAGCTGCGGCCGAACATATCTATACCGCACAGATAGTTGACATTCATGCCGCCGTTTTCCGCATAAGCGTCCTTTTTCCCCTCCTGAGGATCCTGCGTGCTTTCCGTTCCGGCACTCGGAGTCGTTACGCCGGTTGCTCCGGGCGTACACGCCGCCAGAAGCAGTGCGATAATGCACATAAGCACCGCCAATGCTTTCTTCATAAAAACCTCCTATATAATATCCGGTTTCCCCGGAATAAATACAATTTAGTCTTTATATAAAAATGTATGTCGATATCGCGCGTTATTTTTCGCCTGCGGCGGGTGCAGCATACACACCGCTCCCCGGCTTAGGCGTTTGCGAACAAAAACGGTGATTTCAGCGCCGCGGCACCGTAAGGAAATATGCCGCGCACAGTACGGCCATGGACGCAAGGCTTATGACCATAAGGGTTGCCGAAGCAAAGCTGATAGCCATTATCATCAGCCCCAGACTTGCAAGCAGCAGCACGGTAAGCATAATCTTTACCGACCCCGCTCGTTTGCGCCATGCGCTTTTTTCCTTCTTTTTTTCCTTTTCTATAAGCAGATTAAGCTGCGTAAGATCCGGAGTATCGGTGGATATCAGCCTTTCAAAGCGCTCTGCGCTTTCTTTAATTTTTCTTTCCTCCTCAAGGCGCCGCGCCTCCAGCTCCTCGGGGGTAAGCTCAGGCGCCGGAGCCTCCTTTTTGCCAAAGCGCTTTCCCTTTGCGCGCTTTTTCTCCCGCACAGCCGGCTTATTTTGCTCCTGCTCATTTTCCGCGGCGGGCTGCATTTCGGATTCCGGCACATATCTGCCTTTTACAAAGGGCATATCCGTCACCTCAGCCCTTATAGGCAGCCAGTATCTCGCCGAAGTACAGCTTATGGGCATCGTCCGAGGGGTAGCATTTTGCTTTTATCTCCGGGGGAAGCTCCTCTAATTTAAGATCGGCAGAATATATTACCCTGCACTCGTAATAATAATCGCAGCCTGCGATTATCGGCACCTTTCCGGCCACGCCGGCCACCGGGGTTATCCAGCCGTAGGCGTATTTGTCCATATCCCTGCCGGAATTTTTGCCGCATACGGTAAGCGCGCGCAGCATTCTTTCATCCTGCGGAGGTACGCTTACCGTAAAGCCGCTGCCCTTTTCAAGAATGGAATAGGAATAGCGGCTGTGCCGCACCGGCACTATGAATACCGGCTTGTTCCAGTATACCGATATGCTGCCCCAGCCAATGGTCATGGTATTGGGCTTATCCTCGCCCACTGTTAAAAAAACACCCTTGCCGCTCATTCTTTCAAGGGTAGTATCGGAAAATTCAAATGAAATGCTCATTCCGGGCCTCCTCTTATCCTTTGGTGCCTTACTGCCAAGCGCAGCGGCACATATTTTCAGTATTAATATTTCCTTTATATAATAACATATTCGCCGCCGAAACGGAATACACAAAATGAACAAAATGCATTGAATTGTGCACTTTATTGCCCTTTTAAGCATATAAAATCACCATTTTGACAGACAAATTTTCTCGCTGTGACACTTTGACCGCGCCGCGCCCTGTCAAATGGCGGGGTGCACGGCGCGGATATAAAAATCCGTACCCATGGGGTACGGATTTTTATTGATATTTACCGTTATCAGATACGGCACTTAATGCACTCTCCGGTTTTGCCGGATTCAAACACCGCATCCATAACCTCCAGCACACGCAGCACGCTTTCGGGCTTTACCGGAAGCTCCGCTTTGCCGTCAAGATGTGCGCAGAGGCCGCGGTAAAAGTCCAGATGGTCGCACTGAACCTCCGGCAGAGGCAGCTCGCGGGTGGTTTCAACGGGTCTGGGCGCCATGCTTCTTGTCGGGCCGGCGGAGGTGTAGACAATCTTCTCATCCCACTCCATTTCACCGTCATCGGCAAGACGCACCATTTTGCCGTTGCAGTCCCAATCGTTTATCACCATGGTTCCGACCTTGCCGGACACATGCCAGCGAGGATGCAGTATGAAGCAGTTCATGGAAACCTCAATCAGTGCGCTTACGCCGTTTTCAAAACGCAGCATGGCCTTGAAGTTGTCATCCACCTCATCGGTATACAAGCTGAACAGCTGCGCATACACCTGGGTTACGGGGCTGTCTATCATATCAAGGTACTGATCAATCAGATGCACGCCCCAATCGTATACCATGCCGCCGCCGTTTTCCTTTGCTCCGCGCCAGCCGTTAAGCACCTGACGCGAGCCCTGCACGCGGCTTTCCAGCATATAGATATCGCCTATCGGCTTTTGATCGTATACTTCCTTTACCATGCGGTAATCGCGGTCCCACCGTCTGTTCTGGTGCACCGTAAGCGTTTTTCCGGTTTCCTTTGAAATGGCCATAAGCTCACGGAATTCCTGTGCGCTCAAGGTAGCCGGTTTTTCGCAGATAACATTTTTTCCGGCTCTCATAGCGCGCTCGGCATAGGGCCTGTGCAGATTGTTCGGAATGGCAAGCAGCACGATATCCACCGAAGGATCCTCCAGCATCTGCTCAAAGGAATCATAAACATGAATACCGTTTTTGCGCGCCTCTTCCTCGCGCTCGGGACGGATGTCCACAATGCCGGAAAGGTGCAGGACATCAGTAAGGTCATGCGTTATATAAAACACATGCCAGCCGCCCATTCCGCCGTAGCCAACAACACATATATTATGCATAAAGGGTTTTCCTTTCGTTATTCACTTTCAAGTGAGTTTTTTCCCGCGCCGATGCCGCCGGGTTGATTATGCCCAGAACATCTCGCCCGCAGGCTCCCGGATAATGATATCCTTAAGGAACGCAATGGCCTTCTTAAGACCCTCCGGGCTGCTCATAAGGCTGTCCTCATGCTCAATGCTTACGGCATGGTCATAGCCCACAAGCCTCAGCGCGCTTATAATATCTCTCCAGTAGGATTCACCGTTTCCGTAGCCTATGGTGCGGAATATCCATGAGCGCCCCATCTCATCGCTGTACGGCTTGGTATCCAATACGCCGTTTACGGCGATATTGCGCTGATTCAGTCTGGTATCCTTGGCATGGAAGTGGAATATTGCTCCCTTAAGGGCTTTTATTGCCTCAACGGGGTCTATTCCCTGCCAGATAAGATGGCTGGGATCAAGGTTTGCGCCTATCTCGGGACCGACTGCCTCACGAATCTTCAGCACGGTTTCGGGATTGTACACCATAAAGCCGGGATGCGGCTCAAAGGCTATCTTGTTTACGCCGTGTTCCTTTGCAAAGGGTACAAAGCTGCGCCAATAGGGAATGAGGCACTCGTTCCACTGATACTTGAGTATTTCGGTATAATCATCGGGCCATGCGCAGGTTACCCAGTTGGGATATTTGCTTTCGCTGCAATCGCCGGCGCAGCCGGAAAAAGTGTTTATTTGGTGTATGCCCAGCTTTCCGCCATCAGCACGGCGCGATGGGTGTCATAATCGGCCTTGGCCGCAATTTCCTTGTTGGGATGAATGGTATTGCAGTGCACGCTGAGTGCGGATATTTCCATATGGTGCTTTTCCACGGTATTGCGGAATTTCTTCAGCGCCTCATCATCGTGCAACAGTATTTCGGGGTCGCAGTGCGCTGTTCCCGGATGTCCGCCGCAGCCCACTTCTATCATTTCTACACCCTGTTCCTCCAGAAAATCCAGCGCCTTGTCAAAGGGCTGATCTCCCAGTGCAACGGTAAGTACTCCTAATTTCATGTTTTACACCTTCCTTTCGTTTTCATATGCGCGGTGCAGCATATAACCGTATGCGCCGGCAGACAGCATACGCGCTGCCCGCCCGGCACTTATCGGCACTTTTGTTATTTTACGGCCTCAAGCTTCTGATAGCAGGGGCAATCCAGTCTCTCAAGACGCTTTGTCGGCGCCGCCCACTTAACAGCGTTGCGGATTATCTTTTCCACATTCTCGTTGAAATAGGTGGGGAACGCCTCATGTCCGGGCTGGAAATAGAACACACGGCCAAGACCGCGGTTAAAGGTGACGCCGCTGCGGAACAGCTCGCCGCCGGTAAACCAACCCATGAACACCACATCGTCGGGCTTGGGAATATCAAAGAATTCGCCGTACATTTCTTCCTGAGGCAGCTCGAAATGCTCGGGCAGGCCCTCCGCTATCGGGTGGGACGGCGCCGTTACCCACAGGCGCTCGGAATCGTCATCTCTCCATTTAAGGGTGCACGATGTTCCCATAAGCTGACGGAAGGGCTTGCTCATATGAGCCGAATGCAGGGCAATAAACCCCATTCCCTTCTGCACGGCCTGAGCAACACGGTTTGAAACCTCGTCCGGCACCATATGATGAGCTACATGACCCCACCACAGCATAACATCGGTTTTTGCAAGCAGCTCCTCGGTGATATCGTTTACATTGTCCAGCGTAACCACCGTAATATTGTTGCTGCCGTCATCCAGAATATGCTTAAGCTGGCCGTGAATGCCCTCGGGATAAACCTTTTTGATGAATTCCTCTTTATCGTGAATGCCTTCATTATAGATAACTATATTCATAACTGCAACCTCCTGAATTTTTACCGCCGCCGCACGGACAAAAGCAGCGTTTGCCGCCCGTGCCGTGCGGCCCCGCCGCGCGCTTTATCTACGCGAAGCGGTGCGGCATTACAGTGTTTGATTAATCAAAGTATACGGCCTTGCCGGTCTTGGCAGAGGTGTAAATGGCCTCAAGCAGCTGAGTTACCACCAGCGCCTGCTCCGGCTTTGTAACAAGTTCGCCCTTGCCCTCGACCGCGTTAAGGAACAGACCGAGCTCGGTTACGGAAGGATTCTCTCCGCCCGCAGCATCAAAGAAGGCAACGCCTGCGCCGAAAAGGTCGGGCTTCATAGTGTACATCTTGCCCAGCTTAACGCCGTTTATGCGAACGCCGTCCCTCATATCGATACCGGCTTTCGTGCCGCACAGAGAGGTTTTAGCCTCGTCGATATCCAGGGTGTTGAGCGCCCAGCTGCTCTCCAGCTGAATGGTGGCTCCGTTCTGCATTACGATAAGGCCGAAGGCGGAATCCTCAACAGTGAACTGAGACTGATCCCAATCGCCCCACGGGTTGCCGGTTTCCTTCTGATCGCCCAGCTTTTTGAAGGTGGTGCCCAGCACTGCCTTGGGCTTGTAGTTGTTCATGCACCAAAGCGTAAGATCCAGCGCATGGGTTCCGATATCGATAAGCGGACCGCCGCCCTGCTCGTATTCATTGAGGAAAACGCCCCATGTGGGAACGCCTCTGCGGCGAATGGCGTGAGCCTTTGCATAGTAGATGTCGCCGGCCTCACCGGACTCGCAGAAACGCTTTACATACATTGATTCCTTGGTATATCTGTTCTGATAGCCGATGGTAAGAATGCGGCCGGTTTCCTTGGAGCAGTCCAGCATTGCCTTGGCCTCGGCATAGGTTTTTGCCATGGGCTTTTCGCAGATAACATGCTTGCCTGCCTTCATGGCGTCAATGGAAATAAAGCTGTGAGAACGGTTGGGGGTGCAGACATGAATGGTCTGAATGCTCTCGTCCTTAAGCATTTCTTTATAATCGGTATACACCTTGGCACCCTCTGCGCCAAACTCCTTGCAGGCCTTCTGCGCACGCTCTTCAATTATATCGCAGAATCCTACAACCTCAACTCTGTCACTGAGCGCCTTGAGCGCGGGCAGATGCTTGCCTGTTCCGATACCGCCGCAGCCGATAATGCCTGCTTTAATCTTTGCCATAAGTTTCACCTCATAAAATTCTTTTTATTATAAAACCCCGAAGGGATTCTATACTGATTAAGTTGATTATTCCTGCACGGAAAAATGCCCGGAAATACTCCTGCTGCATGCCCTCGGTGCTTTCGCGCACCACAAGGCTGTGCGGCAAAAAGCGCTTCTGTGGGGGCTGCTTTATGTTTTCCATTCGTGCCATCAGCAATTCCACCGCAGCCTTTCCCATTTCCGCCCGCGGCTGGGCAACGCTTGTAATGCCGGGAAGGAACATGCCGGTTATGGATGTGTTGTCAAAGCCGATAATGCTCAGGCTCTTTTTTTCCAGCACCGCTATTCTTGCCGCGCCCACCGCCACCGCGTCCGAAACGCAGAACAGCGCGCTGGGCATGGGCTCCATGCCGAAAACCTTCTGCGCCGCCGCCATACCGCTGCGATAGCCGTAATCTCCGCGCAGGATATAATCCTTGCGCACATTCAGCCCGTATTTTTTAAGCGCCTCGGCATAGCCCTGCTCACGCAGTGCCGTAGAGCCGTAGTTTTCCCTGCCGGAGGCCATGGCAATCCTGCTGTGTCCCTTGCGTATAAGATATTCCACCGCCTCAAACGCCGCCGCGCGGTCGTCTATGGACACGCTGCTTACCGCCGCATCCTCCCGCTGCTCGCAGCAAAGCACCAATGGCAGACGCTTGGCCGCAATGCTGAGCTCCTGACTGGCAAGCGCGGAGGAAAACAGTATTGCGCCGTCGGCATAGTGATTTGTGAGCATGGCCAGCAAATGCTTTTCCTTGAAGCTGTCGTCATGAGTATCGCAGGCAAGCACGGTAAGCCCGTACTGATAGCATTCGTTTTCAATGGCGGATAAGATTTTGAGATACATGGGGTTTTCCATCGTGGGCAGCAGCACAAGCACCTTGCCGGACCGTGCCAGACGCAGGCTTCGCCCCATTGAATTGGGCGTGTAGCCGTACTTTTCGACCACGGCCTCTATTCTTGAGCAGCTTTCCGCGCTGAGCAGCCGACGGTTATTGAAAAACCGTGATACCGAAGTCACTGACACCCCCGCTTCCCGGGCAATATCCTTGATTGTAACCACTCATCTCACCGCCTGAAATCGTTTTCATATATAATTTATCATAAAATTTTCAATTGTCAATATCTAAAATTTTTTTGCGCCGTTTTCATGGATTTTCATTATCCCGCGCCGCCCGCCTGTACCGTGCCGGCGTGATTCCGAAATGCTCGGAAAACGCCTTTATAAAGTGCGAGCTGTCAAAAAAGCCGCAGTTCTGCGCTATATCCGCAATGCTTTCCTCACCGGAACGCAGCCTGAGAGCGGCGTCGTCCAGCCTGCAAAGCCTTATATAATCTCCGGGTGTCATCCCCAGCCCCCTGCGAAAGCTGCGGAAAAGCGTCGACCTTGAAACCGATGCCGCCTTTGCCAGCATTTCCGTTGTCAGACTGCCCGGCTCCGCTGCGCCAACGGCCTTTATGCAGTCGCTGAGCACCTGCAGCTCCTGCTTTTGGGCATCGTTATTCCTGCATATACCGCACAGCCATGCAATTATATACAGCGCCGATGCATTGAGCATAACATCCGCCTCGGCGTAGTCGTTATAATAAAGCGCCCCCATTTTATCCATAAACGGCCTTATTCCCTCAAGGCGTTCGCCCAGTCTGAGGCTGTATCTTTGGCTTCTGTCCAGGCTTCGCAGCGTAGGCTCCAGCGTAAAAAGCAGCACATACCCCTGCAGCCCGGACAATTCGGCCCTGTAACGGATAAAGAAATTTTCATGAAGCAGAATGTGAAAAATATCCACCCTTTCCTCCGGCCGGCTCGGATAATAGCCGTGCCTGCTGCCCGGAGGTATAACAAACACATCGCCCGGCAGAAATGCCCGCCTGCTGTTTCCGAAATAGTGCATTCCTCTGCCGCAAAGCACAATATTAAGCTCGTAAAAATCGTGGCAGTGCATGAGCATATGAAAGTTTTCATGCGTATACGCCTTAACCAAGCGCGATGTTCCGTTGAAAACATCGGAATAGCTCCATTTGCATTTTACATCATCCGGCAGTATAACAGGATACATATTTTCCTCCTCCGTTTTATATGATTATACAACCGCATTATTCAATTAGCAACAGTTATATTGCCGCTGTCTCAACCCGAATAACATTAAGAGAATAAAAAAGGAGAAAAAATATATGACGATAAAATCCGGCGCAATAAGCCTTTGCGCGCTCCGCTCCGGGCAAGAGGGCACCGTGCTGCCCATTAAAAAAAGCGACGGCACCGGGCACAGGCTATGTGAGCTCGGGCTGACTCCCGGCACGCATATACGCATGCTGCGCCGCGCGCCCTTTGGCGGGCCGGTGCTTATAAAGGTGCGCGGATACCGCCTTGCCGTAAGGCACGGCTATGCGGCCTCCGTTCTTGTAAAGCCGCAATAGTATTTCGGATGCGGCGCCCGCGCATCCCGCCTTGGGTTCAGCTATTAAGGACAGCAGCGAAAATCAGGAGGATATTTTATGATTACAGCCGCTCTTATCGGCAATCCGAACTGCGGTAAAACCGCCCTTTTCAACGCTCTTACGGGTCAGCAGCAATATGTGGGCAACTGGGCCGGAGTTACGGTGGAAAAAAAGGAGGGGATATTTTCCGCAAACGGAGAAACCGTCCGTCTTATCGACCTGCCCGGCATTTATTCGCTCTATCCCTACTCTATCGAGGAAAAAATCACAAAAAGCTATCTTGAGCAGCAGCCGCCCGATGTTATAATCAACATTCTGGACGGCACCTGCCCGGAAAAAAAGCCTTTATTTAACTCTTCAGCTTTGTGAGCTGCACCTTCCGATGCTTATTGCCGTAAACATGTCCGATGAGCTGGAAAAGCGCGGAGTTCATATAGACTGTGCAGGTCTTGCGCAGGAGCTGGGTGTTGGCGCTCTGCCGATTTCCGCAAAGAAAAAAACCGGGCTTGAGGAGCTGAAGGGGCAGCTTTTCCTTTGCATAGGCAAAACGCCGAAAACCGAAAATCTTATACGCGCGCTGCCCTCCGTCCGGGAGGTGCTGCGCATTTCCGGCTCCTTCTGTCCGGACAATGCACCCGCTTTTGCCTCCGATATTCTGTCCTCCTGCGGCGATACCGCCGCCCTCCCCGAAGACGGCAGAGTGCGCCGTGAGCTTTTGAGCTTTATTTCCTCTCTTGCTTCCGTTTACGGCGACAGCTTTGCCGCCCTTGCCCACGATCGATATGAGTATATCGGGCTTTTGATAAAGCGCTATTTTAACGGAGACCCCTCGGAGCCTCTTACCGACCGTCTCGACCGCCTTGTACTTAACCGTTTTTGGGCGTTCCCTCTGCTTTTGGCCGTGCTGCTCAGCGTGTTTTATTGTTTTCGGCGCTCCGGGCCGATATCTTGGCGAGCTTTTGTCAACCGCCGTGAATATACATCTTGCGGGGCTGATATCCGCCGCCCTGAACGGCATGAACGCTCCGGTATGGCTGTGCCGCCTTGTTTCCCAAGGGCTGCTGGGCGGCGTGAGCGCGGTGCTTGCCTTTCTTCCCCAGCTTTCTTTATTGTATCTTTTCCTTACGCTGCTTGAGGACAGCGGCCTTATGGCGCGGGCTGCTTTCCTTGCGGACGGTCCGATGCGCGGTATCGGCATGAGCGGGAAAGCGTTTATACCCATGCTCATGGGCTTTGGCTGCACCGTTCCCGCTGTTTTCGCCGCACGCACCGCCTCCTCGCAGCAGGAAAAGACGGCCACCGTGCTGCTTGCCCCATTTATGAGCTGTTGTGCACGAATGCCCATATATGCATTATTTGCCGGTACCTTCTTCCCGCTCTCCGGCGGCTTTGTAAGTGCAGGGATATATATTTTGGGCGTTGCTGCCGCAGTAATCTACGGTGCAATCCTGCGCAAAACCGTGCTGCGCGGGGGCAGTGCGCCGTTTCTTTTGGAGCTGCCGCCGTACCGCATCCCGGATATCCGCACTCTTTTTCTTCATCTGTGGCAGAAATGCCGCAGCTTTATCCTGCGCACAGGAACGCTTATCGCCTGTCTTTCCGTAATAATATGGACACTGAACGCCTTTACGCCCGCCTTTGTTCCCGCCTCCGAGCCCGCAGAGAGCCTTCTTGCCCGCGCCGGCGCGCTTATTGCGCCGCTGCTTGCGCCGTTGGGCTTTGGAACATGGCAGGCGGCCGTAAGCCTTTTATCCGGCATCGCCGCCAAGGAATCCGTAATTTCCTGTCTTACGGTAGTATATGCCTCCGGTGCGCCGGAGGCGCTGCCCGCAATTATTTCCGGCTGCTTTACCCCCGCCTCCTCCGTTTCCTTTATGGTGTTCTGCCTGCTTTACTCGCCGTGCATAGCCGCCTGCGCCGCCATGAAAAAGGAGCTGGGCTCGGCAGCCTTTGCCGCTGCCGCCGCCCTGTTCCAAACCCTTACGGCCTATGCGGTATCGTTTGCCGTATACCGGCTGCTCCTGCTGTTTTAACCGGTGCAAGTGTACGGGTATAATAAAAACGGCGCAGCCCAAACGGGCTGCACCGTACAGACCTGATGCCCAAACTGCCTTTAACTATAAAATATGGTTTGGCACCGTCTTTATTTTTTTGTTTTGCCGTAAAATGAATTATTTCACCTTGGGGCCGGCAGCTACAAGCGCCTTGCCAGCTTCGTTGCCCTCGTACTTTACAAAATTCTTCACAAAGCGCGAAGCCAGATCCTTTGCCTTTCCTCCCACTGGGACGGATCGGCGTAGGTGTCGCGGGGATCCAGAATTCCGGAATCCACGCCCGGAAGCTCGGTGGGAACCTCAAAGTCGAAATACGGTATCTTCTTGGTGGGCGCGGTAAGAATAGCGCCGCTGAGAATGGCATCTATAATGCCGCGGGTATCCTTTATGGAAATGCGCTTGCCGGTGCCGTTCCAGCCGGTATTTACAAGATACGCCTTTGCGCCGCTCTTTTCCATTCTTTTAACCAGCTCTTCTGCATACTTTGTGGGATGCAGCTCCAGGAAGGCCTGTCCGAAGCAGGCGGAGAAGGTGGGAGTGGGCTCGGTTATTCCGCGCTCGGTGCCCGCAAGCTTTGCGGTAAAGCCGGAAAGGAAGTAGTACTTAGTCTGCTCCGGCGTAAGTATGGATACGGGCGGAAGCACACCGAAAGCATCGGCTGAAAGGAATATTACATTCTTTGCCGCAGGAGCGGAGGAAACGGGGCGAACGATGTTCTTGATGTGATTTATGGGATAGGATACGCGGGTGTTCTCGGTAACCGACTTATCCGCAAAATCGATCTTGCCGTTTTCATCAAGGGTGACATTCTCAAGCAATGCGTCGCGTTTGATGGCGTTGTAGATATCGGGCTCGGACTCTTTGTCAAGGTTTATGACCTTGGCATAGCAGCCGCCCTCAAAGTTGAACACGCCGTTATCATCCCAGCCGTGCTCGTCGTCGCCGATAAGCAAACGCTTGGGGTCGGTGGACAGCGTGGTTTTGCCGGTTCCGGAAAGCCCGAAGAATATCGCGGTGTTTTCGCCGTTCATATCGGTGTTGGCAGAGCAGTGCATGGAGGCTATGCCCTTAAGGGGCAGATAGTAGTTCATCATGGAAAACATGCCTTTTTTCATCTCGCCGCCGTACCATGTGTTGATTATAACCTGCTCGCGGGAGGTGATATTAAAGGCAACGCAGGTTTCGGAGTTAAGACCCAGCTCCTTATAGTTCGCAACCTTAGCCTTGGAGGCGTTGTAAACAACAAAGTCCGGCTTGAAGTTTTCCAGCTCCTCCTGAGTGGGCTTTATGAACATATTAGTTACAAAGTGCGCCTGCCATGCCACCTCCACGATAAAGCGGATAGCCATACGGGTGTCCTTATTGGCGCCGCAGAAGGCATCCACAACAAACAGCCGCTTGTTGCACAGTTCTTTCTTTGCAATGTCCTTTACCGCTTCCCATGTTTTTTCGCTCATGGGGTGGTTATCGTTCTTATATTCGTCGGAGGTCCACCACACGGTGTTCTCGGAGTTCTTATCAACAACGATATACTTGTCCTTGGGGGAACGGCCGGTATAAATGCCGGTCATGACATTAACGGCTCCCAGCTCGCTTTCCTGACCCTTTTCGTATCCGGTAAGACCGGGCTTCGTCTCTTCCTTAAAGAGCATTTCATAAGAAGGATTGCGCACAATTTCGGTAACGCCGGTAATACCGTACTGCTTCAGATCGATTTCAACCATTTGGATATACCTCTTTCCTTTACCCATTCGCCTGAATAAACGAATGAACATATTGATAACTGTTTGCCTTTGAAACAACCTTTGACCGCAGACCCGCAGCCCATTGTTGTCCACTTATATAATACGATGTTTCCCGAACAAAAATCAACAGCTTTTTTTCGCTGTCTTAAAGAAAAAAATTCATAAATTTCATATTTATTTATCGATAATTCCGTATTTTATACCCGGCAATGCCGCAGCACCTACACGAACAATATATAATTTCATATTTTTTGTTCTCCGCCCCGATTATTTTACATTTCCTACGAATTTTTGTTATAATATATATGCACAGTCGCTGGCTGCGGCACTTTAACCACGGGGGGAAGCACATGATACGCATACTGATTGTCGAGGATGAACCGGCCATATCCGGCCTTATTAAAATGAATCTCAAGCGCAGCGGCTACAACTGCGACTGTGCCTTTGACGGCGAACAGGCTGCCGATTTAATCTCGAAAAATGTCTACGACCTTATTCTGCTTGATATAATGCTTCCCAAAATCAACGGCTACGAGCTTATAGAGTATATCCGTCCCCTTGAGATTCCGGTTATTTTTCTTACCGCAAAAAGCGATCTCAACGACCGTGTAAAGGGGCTTAAGCTGGGCGCGGAGGACTATATCGTCAAGCCCTTTGAAATTGTGGAGCTTTTGGCCCGCGTAGAGGTGGTTCTGCGCCGCTATAAAAAAACCGCCACCGTAATCAGCTTCGGCGATGTTACCCTTGATACGGTTGCCCGCACCGTGACAAAGGGCGGATATCCCGTGGACATGACCGTTAAGGAATACGATCTGCTTCTGCTGCTTGTACGCAACCCCGGCATTGCCCTTTTTCGCGAAACCCTTTTTGACAGAGTATGGGGCTATGATTATATAGGGGAGACGCGCACTCTGGATTCCCACATTCAGCGCCTGCGCCGCAAGCTTGACTGGAATAAGAAATCATCACCGTATATAAGGTGGGATACCGCTTTGATCCTCACGGAGGTGAATAAATGCTGCGCAGAATTATTGCCGCCTGTATTATAACATGCCTTATCTGCTGCGGCGTTTCCGCAGCGGCTTCCCTTTGCTTCCGCGCCGAGCTTGAATACCGCAGCCGCTTGGCGCAAGTTGCTGCCCGCTCCCTGCATGACTTAGCGGCAGCGCGCGTAGAGGGGCTGTGCAGAACACAGCTGGAGGTATACGGCGCTCCCCCGTCCGGCGAGGAGCTGGCCTCCGTTTTTTCGGATACATATACGCTTTTTGATACAAGCGGCAATGTAATATGCCGCGGAAGCATAACCGATCTTTCTTCCGTGCGGGCGGACGCTTCGGCAAAAAACAGCGCCGAAACCTCCGACAGCCGCGAAAGCAAAATGCCCTCCGACGATTTTCCGTATTCCCTGCTGCCCGACGGCTTTAATCCCGCAGATGCCCAAAGCGGCCCGCTGCTTTACTCATCCGGCGATTACATCACCGTTATAAGCCGCACTCCATATGCCGTTTTGCTTACCTGCTGCTATTCCGCTCTTGCCTTTCGTGCAGACAGCTTTGCCCGATATACCCTGCTTATAACCCTGCTTGCCTTTCTGCTCTGCGCCGCAGCAAGCATCGCCGTTATCCTTCCCCGCGCTCTTTCGCAGCGCCGTCTTGCCGATGCCATGGATGCAGCGGCACAGGGTGATTATACCGTGCGCGTTTCCCGCGGCCCTCTGTGCGAACAGTTCAATTCCATGATGCAGGCAATAAACGATAATGTCGTACAGACCCGCCGCGCCGCTCAGGCACAGAAGGATTTTGTCGCAAATTTTTCCCACGAGCTTAAAACTCTGCTTACCGCAATTATCGGCTATGCCGATCTGATGCGCTCCGCCGAGTTGGACGGCGAGGACGCCTTTACCGCCGCTTCGTATATTTTCAGTGAAGGCAAGCGTCTTGGGTCTCTTTCTCTAAAGCTTATGGATATGATAGTGCTGGAAAAACAGGATTTTCCCCTTCGTCCGCTTCCGGCGGGAAAGTTGCTTCAGCACATAGCCATAACCGTGCGTCCCATGCTTTCCACCGCCGAGCTTACATTGGAGTTTCACGCAGCGGCAGCCCGTGTGGAGGGCGAGCGTGATCTGCTTACCACTCTTGTGATGAATTTGCTGGATAACGCCCGCAAGGCTTCGGAAAACGGCGGAAATAATACTGCGCGGCGTTGTTCAGGGCGACAGATACCGCATCAGCATCCAGGATTTCGGACGCGGTATTCCTCCCGAGGAGCTCAGCCGTATAACCGAAGCCTTTTATATGGTGGATAAATCCCGCGCCCGCGCCCAGCCCGGCGCCGGGCTGGGGCTGGCGCTTGCACAGCGCATAGCGGTGCTGCACGGCTCCGGTCTTGAATTTCAAAGCGTTTTAGGCGAGGGCACCACCGTTTCCTTTACCCTTAAACGAATCCCAAAGCAAAAGGAGCTGCAAAATGAAGAAACAGTATAAAGCCGTTTTCTCCGCTGCGGCCATAGCGGCAGCCGCCGTTATCACCGCCTGTGCGTGCCTGCTTTCCGTCCGCGGCATCACCGCCCCCGCATCGCTTCTCACCCTTCCCGCCGTCACAGCCTCCGACCTTTTTCCGTCATACGCCGAGCGCTGCGGGCTGTGGTTTGATTCAGCAATAAATCCCGATGTAACCTTTGATTTTGTCAAATCGGAAGTATCGGAAGAAACCTCGCAGAACATACGCGATGCCGCAGGGAATATAGCCGAGTCCGTACTGCAGCCGACACTGGAGGCCTTGGGGCTGTCCATGGACGGTTTCAGTCTTTCCGATTATACCGAGCTTCTTGTCATGCGCAGCAAAAGTGCAGGAACCGGCTTTAAGCTTTTGCACTGCCACTGTCACGCCTTTACCAAGCTTAAGGGGGCTTATTGGAATTCGGAATAAGCTTAATGCTGGACTATAACACATTGCAGCCTTATGTTATAACGCTGGACGATCCCTACAAAAAAATAACCGATTATTCCTCTGTCATCCGGCATTCTCTGGCCGCATTTGCGAACGCTCTGGGAGACGAACAAGCCCGTCTGTCCGATCACCGCGATATACCGGAGGTTCTAAATCAAAAAGCAGACTTCCGGCTTCCCGTATGCGCAGGCGTCGTTACGCCGAAACACTATTCACTGCTGGCCTGCAAAAGCATTTATTTGGAAAACCGCACCGTATACCTTCTGGTATACAGTAACAAACCGGTAAGCAGCATTTCCTTATGCGCCCTAAGCCCGGAACAGATGAAACTGCTCACAAAATAATAATAATCCGTGCCGCGAAAATGCACAAGCTTTGTCGTATTTTACTTTTCTGACACATTCCGCTTAGACTCTGTACGCATTGTACTGTATAATTACTGTTACAAAGTTTATGATCCGGAGGCAGCATATGACAGCAAATACCAACCGAGCGCAAAGATTGCAAAAACTCAAGCGCAAGCATGCACGCAGAATCCTTTTTATTACATTTATATGTCTGACGCTTGCAGGCATGACAATTCTGCTTGCATTCGGATCCCGCCCCGGCGGTTCCGCCGGCGCCGGTCCGTCTTCGACGCCCGCCGTTACGCCGACAGCCACGGTACCTTCCCGGTCTTCCGGGCTTCCGGTAATAACCTCCTCGCCGTCAGCCGGCAAAAAGCCCTATATTTCCCCTGCCCCCAGCGTCATAGCCACTCCTGCCGTCACCCCTGCCGGCTCCTTCAACAATCTTGTGAACCCTGCCGGAAGCACTATCCGCACACGCTTTGCCGTACCGAAGGGCTGGGAGCGCGTCGAGGTGGTTCAGGGCAGCTTTGCGGAATATCTGCGCGAGCTTCCGCTCAAGGCAGACGGCAAGCCGTTGCTTTACTGGGACGGCAAGCCCAACGATAACCCCGCCCACGCCGCCGTGCTTGACCGTCCCATGCCCCAGCGCTACGAGCAGTGCGCCGATACCGTCATACATCTGTATGCCGACTGGCTCTATTCCACAAAGCAGTATGACAAGCTTCGTTTTACCTTCAATAACGGCTTTGTATGTGATTTTGAGCACTATATGCAGGGCTATCGCCCCAACGATGCCGTAACGGGCTGGAAAACTCAGGACGATTACTGGACGGGGGATTCCCGGCGGGTATACGACCTGTATCTTCAGCAGACCTTTCTCTATGCCAATACCGCCTCCCTTTTCAAATACGATCTTGACAAGGTGGAATATGCCGATCTCTCCATAGGCGACCTGTTTATAGTGCCCGGCTTTCCCGGGCATGTGGTAATAGTAGCCGATATGATCGTAAACAAAACCACCGGGGAAAAGCGCTTTATCACCGTTCAGGGCAGCATGCCCGCCGTGCAGGCTCATGTTATGCTCAATGCCGAGGAGCCGGAATTTTCTCCCTGGCAAAGCTGTGAAATATACGACGGCTACTTTGTAAGCGCCACCTACTGGGGCTGTCCGCTTGAAAATATCCGCCGCTTCCGCTGAATGCATTTCGCGTTTTTCGCGCAAATTTCCGTAATTATTAAAACCCGGCGCACGCTATGTGTACGCCGGGTTTTCCTGCACTTATCTTTTTAATTATAAAGGATTGGGTTTTTCCGTTTGCATCCGTCTTGCACCCGTCCCGCTTACCCCAGAGGATACCAAAGGCTGAGGCGGCCCATGGGCAGGCAGGAGCCCTGAGTGTAGGTATCCATTATGTCCGTGCCGTTAAAGCCGTCGGTAACCTTGAAATATATGCCGTCGGCAGGAGCGCCTATATCCGCAAGGGAAACGGTGAGCGTTATGCAGTTATCCCGTATTTCGCTTTGAATATCCCCGATACGGGTGCGCGCGCCCTTTTCATCAAGGCGGTACAGTGCGTTTTCACAGGGAGAAGCGGCAAAGGAGTAGCCCTCCCAGCCCTTGAGGGACGGGGTGCCGCAGCCGATATACAGGTTCATGAAATCCGCACTTGCGCATTCCTGAAGGCTGCTTTCGCATTCTATAAGGAACTGCACGCTGCTTTTGTTGTTTGCCGCCCTTACGCTTTTTATTTTGTTGCGGGGGGGCGGGCTGCTCATAGCGCAGGTTTTGACCAACGCCCGCCGAGGAGCGGGCAAGCCCCAAAGCGGCGGTGGCGTACACGGCGCAGTCCTCCCATGCGGCCGGGTCGGGGGCAAGGGGCAGCGATTTAAGCGCGGGCTTTGGCATATCCCCCTTTATTCCCTTGAAGCGGCGGATGTTGTCGCACAGCTGAAGGTAGAAGGCGTCCTGATAGCCGTCGCCCTTGGGCGGCTCGATATCGCGGGAGAATTCCTCGTCCGCCGTGTCCACAAAGCCCACGCGGCCGTCAAAAACCTGCTTTATGGCCACCCACTCGTTCCAGCCCGTAACCGTTACCAAATCCACCTTATCTATTTTATCCAGCACATTGTCCCACTGGCTTTGAGCATTGGTGCCAAGGCGGACATTATCCCTTACATTCACTTTCTTTGAATAATCATAACCCCGTCCGCGGTTGAGCGCACGGTTTTTTATGGAGTTGCTTACCGGCAGCTGCGGATGCTGGGCAAGGGAAACGCTCATCATTCCGCTGCCGTCGGGCTGAATATGAATGGGCTGAGGATAACTCCATTCCATCCACGGGAAGCCGGCCGTCATATAGGCCTCATCCGGCCACTGGGAAACGCGAAGATCAAAATATTCCGTTAATTCCTTGGAAAGCGGCTGCGGGTCATACTCCGTGTCGCCTCTGCGTTTTGCCTCCGCCTTATCGCTTGCCGGAGTTATATTGCCTATTATCATGGGATGCTCGCCGTCCGGGCGGTACCACACTTCATCGTATCTGCCGGATTTATAAAGCAGCTTATATATGCGCTCTATTGTTAAAATGGAGTAGGAATTTGTATAAAACGCCACCTTGGGCGCATTCCAGCCCGCCTTATACATGCTTTTAAGCACCGCCGCAAGATTCTTGAAGCTCTCTGAATACGGGTCGGCATTCGTGGCGTCAAGGTAGAGAAAATCCACTCCGGCAAGGGTGAGCATTTCCATATGCTTGGCAAGGACCCACTTGTCGTCGCTGCGGTAGTAGCCGAAAAGCGGCTCGTTCCAGTAGTGGAAGGTGTTAAGCGGGCTGTTTTTTGTTCCCTCAGGGTTCCAAAGGTCATCGGGGTGTTCCTTCAGCAGGCTTGTGATATTATACTGCCCCGTCATTTTGGCATCGTTGCCGTGCCAAAGGAAATAATATATTCCCACCTGCTTTTCGTTTAAGCCCGACACCGGCATAAAGGCTCTGCCGAACTGATCCACCCCGCAGACGGACAGAATGTTCCGCCCCCCGTCCGCCTGCCCTGCCGCAGCGCCCGCCGAAGCATCCGGTGTTGTCTGCTCCGGGCTGCAGCCGGAAAACAGCAGCATAAAGGCAAATATCAGCGCAAATGTGCCCTTTATATTTCTTCTCATATGCAAATTACCCTTTTATCCTTTCCGTTGTCGGCATCGGTGCCGTCCGCCGCGCAGGCATACGCACCGTATCCGCCGGCTCCTTAGGCCTGCAAGTCTTCTTCCGCCCTTTTTCTTGCGTCACGGCGGATTAAGCGGATTATAACACACGCGCGTTTCCGAAGCAACAGGCAAGCTGCTGTCTTTCCCTTTCGAATGTACGATTTTTCTCAAAAAAAGAGGTGCGGCGGTTATAAAAATCGCCGCACCGACAGCTGCGTTTGTTTGTGAGCCTTCCCGTTTTTCTCAAAAAAACGGGAAGGCGTGTTTTTTTCGCAAAAAGCTATTTTTTTCACCCAACAGCTTGGCAATAGCAAGATCCAGCGCATCCTTTGCCGCAGCATAATCCTTTTCCGGGGTGGATTCACCGCTTATCCATTTTGCCATCGGCATTGTGGTAAGCCAGCCCGTGCCGTTGCCGCCGATATCCCAGTACGCCATATAAGATGTGGAAACACTCTTCTTTGCAGCGTCCTTCAGTATGTCAAGCGAGCGCTCATCCCTGAAAAACTGAATACTCTGACTTTTCATTATTTCATAGTTTTCATAGCTGTCCTGTGCAAACTCCGGCGCTATGTACATACTCAGCATCTGTACAACACCGGCGATATTGGCATGCCCCTTGAACACGGCATACGGCGTAAACCAGTTTCTGTCGGAGCGGTAATCCTGCGCGTCCGGTCCCTTGGGCGGCAGCACAATGCCGTAATCCAGACTTTCATCCTGATAAATAGCCGACCCCGTGTTTTCATTTTCACACGCACGGTTTGCATAGGTAAGCATAAACGCCACCTGCCCTCTGCGGAAGTAGGGTGCTTCCTCCTGCCAGAAATCGCCTTCGCACTGCACTGCCTTATCGTCGCGGCAAAGCCCTATAAAATAATTAACCGCCGTAAGCGCCTGCTTTGAATCCGCCGTAAAATGCGGCATTCCCGATTGGTCGTTTGTAAGCACCGAGCCGCCGTTTGCACATATCAGGCTGTATACGGACATGTAATTTCTGGAGGCCGCCATGCCGTATATTCCGCGGTCGGGATCCGTACAGTCGATTACCATGGTGCGGAAATGCTCAAAATCCCATTTTCCCTCATCATACAGAGCATATATTTCCTCCGCACTGTGACCGCCTCTTTTTATCAGCTCTTTATTGAAAAAGCACACCTGATTCAGCAGTACACCGCCGGCTCCTGCTTCCTGCGGCACCGCAACATACTGTTTGCCGCCGTAATAGCCTACGCTCTTGGACGCTTCAATGTCCCAATACCCGGGATCGTCAAAATTCGTATATTCGCTGTACAAACCAAGATCAACATAATAGTTTTCCGGCTTTGAGCCGCCGTAGGTCATGGCCTGCGGCACGGCAAACGGCCCGCCTATATCAAAGATATCGCATAACGGCTCCCCTGCCGCCGCCGCTGCCGGAACCTGCTTCAGCCAGCCGTCGCCGAAGGTGTTTGCAAGCCATGTGATTTTTACTCCGTATTTTTCCTGGAACTTTTGCCAGCGTTCCCTGCGCTCCTTGGCGCGAGAGCCCGTTATGCCGTCCACCCACAGGTTTTCCGTGGTGGTCTCACAGAAAAATATAGTATAACTGTCCCCGGGCTTCATAGCCACCGTTTTTTCCTGCTCGCTTGTCTGAGTCGGTGCAGGCGTCGCCGATTGCTCCGTTGCTCCCGGCTTGCAGGCAGCAAGCGTCAAAACCACCGCCATCGCCGCAATAAGTGCTGTTATTTTCTTCATTGCAATACCTCCTGTTTTATTCTTATCTTCGTATCAGTCTGTAATCCTCCCGGCAATCCTTACCCGTATGCTCAACATTGAAGGTAAGCTCATAGGTTCCGCTTAACGAATCGTACCATGCCTGCCAGTAATCGTTTCCCGTAACGGACTGGTCCACCGCCTCCCAGCTGCCGCCCTTTTTTGTTTCCAGCCGTATGCCGGAATAATGCGGCACATTTGTAAAAGTAAGCGGAACATACCCCATGCCCCCGGTTACGGTTATTTCGGCAAGCACTCCCTGCTGATCGGACTCCGCGCATTTTACATATATCGGAGTGTTTTTTATCACGCTTCCCCTGTTTGCGCTTACTTTATATAAGCTCCCCTTTGCATAGGCATAGGCCGCACGCCATGTGTTGAAATACTCCTGCGGAATTGACGCAAGCA
Source organism: Oscillospiraceae bacterium (assembly GCA_022009755.1). Taxonomy (GTDB): domain Bacteria; phylum Bacillota; class Clostridia; order Christensenellales; family QALW01; genus UMGS1338. The sequence continues at coordinate 2,125,966 of CP091722.1, read as the reverse complement.
CGCTGCTGCTTCCGTAATAGTCCGATTTTTTCACCGGAAGGTTTATCCATTCCGCCGTACCGCACACGACACTGCCTTTTTTGATGATATTTCCCGCATTTGCCGGCGGGCTCAGCTCAAGGGATACACACGGCACTCCGCCGTTATTTGTGCGATACAGGCTGAAGGCCGGCTTGTCGTACACTTCTCCGTTTATCTCCGCCCGATAGCGGTGCAGCACCATCATTCTGTTTGCCCCCGGCGTCTTTTTATAGAGCACGGGAGCATACCCCATAAACGCCGCCCACAGTCCGTCTCCCGGCACCTCTGCGCGCTGCATTGCACCCCCGATGTACCCCGTCTGCCCGACAGGCAGCGCAAATTCTCCGCCGAAACTCATGCCCCCCGCCTCAAAGGCCACGGTACCGTCCGCATTGCCCACCGCCATGGTGTCATAATGATTGTCGTTGTACTCATCCGACCCCATGGAGTAAAAGGCCAATCGCTCAAAGGAAGTATCCTCAAGGAATGTGTAGCTGAAGCTGTGATATGCACGGGAAACATCGTTGGTTCTGGGCAGGTTCACCGTATACTCGCATTCGATTTTTCCGTCCTGAGTTATTCCGCGGTATATCACCTCCGTAAGATTCGGTCCCTGCTTGCGAAACTGTGTACGCACCCTTTTAAGCTGCTGCATGCTGCCGCCCGCCCTTGGGAAATAGGTAAGAAAATTACCCCCGCCGACATTCTCCGTCCAGTTGTATTTGCCCCCGTATATCGATGTAACCGCCAAGGGGCGTATGTCCGTAATAAAGCCGCGGTTATGTGTCATTTCCGCGTCATAGCAGAAGGATTCGCCGAAGGAGCCTATGGAGCTTGACTCCCATTGCTGATAGTTTCCGCCCCAGCCCGCAAGGCATAACTGCGAATGACTTGCCGCGTACACTCCGCCCCACTGCGCGTAAGTAACGGTAAGCTCATAGGTAACCTTGGAGTGTGCGGGTATTTCTATCACCGTTATGCCGTGCAGCCAGGTGCCCGCAAGGTAACAGCGCGGCTGCGAAACATCGTAATTGACAGGCTCGTGCCAGTTTTTACTCAGCTGCACCTGCACGCCTATGGGCTCCCCCGTCTGCGCATCCCTAAGCATCGGGCAGCATCCAAGCACCCCGAGCTTGCCCGATTTCTCAAAAAGCACAGGCAGCTTTACGGCGGCATCCGAAGAGTTTTCCAGTGTAAATTTCAATCGGTCGGCCTCATCCAGCCTTTTTTCCTCCGCCGCAAAATCAGAGCCCATGTATTGCAGCATATTGTTAAGGGATATATTCATATAGCCCTTTTTATCAAACTGCGCCTTTTGTTCTCTGCCCGCCTTGGGATGTATCTGCACCGCGCCTGCCGTTATTCCGGCAGCATCGGTATAAAGCCGCGCATCCTCCGGCTTTGCTTTTGCCGACGGAATGATTATTATGTTGAAGCCCGTAAAGGAATGCTTCTTAAGCGCCGGCAGCTCCGCGCTGAAGCTGAGCCTGTGCCCCTGTTCGTCCGTTTCCAGCTCAACCCCGGTTCCGTCCGGAATAACTGCGGTAAAGCCCGCGCCGTCCTGACCGCTCACCGTTACGGCACTGCCGTTTTCGTTTTTTTCAAAGCGGGTATACTTCTTGTCCAGCACAAGCGAAAACCCCGCCTGCACAGAAGCATCGTCTTTAAGGCTCCAAAGTGACAGCTCCAACGACAGATACCTCGGCATCGCCGCTATTTCCACCCTGCCGGATATGTTCTTTTCCCCTGCAAAGCAAAGATTCATTATATCCGTGCGCTGCATATACCGCCCGGACTCAATTATTCTGGATATCGCCCGCCCTCCGTTTGCCACATGGGATATATCGTCCCTGCCGTCCGCATCGATAGGGGTTATTGCCTGCAGCGGGCGCTTTTTGCCGCCCGTCACTATGTAAAAATCAGTGCTTTCCGCCTTGGGAAGCGTCCTTACAATCTCCTCCGACATCGCCCCGCCTGCTGCTGGCTGTAAAATTGCTCTATTGCGCCCAAGCGCGTGATCCCTCCCCGCGAAGGCTCTGCGGTCAGCGCGTAATATCCGGTCTGTATATTGTACTGCGCCCCGCCGGTGGCATTATAGCCGTCCTGCCACCACGCATAGGAATAATCGCGCGCTCCGGGCTGCTGCACATATTCTCCCACGGGCTCGATTATTCCCGGCGTGCTTTCCGGATTTGTGCTTGGTTCCGTAGACTGTACCGGCACATCGCAGCCGCCCATTACGGATGCCGCCGCCAAAACAGATATAACTGCCATAACATATTTTTTCATCCCTGTTTTTCCTTTTTACCGCTTTTTCAAATGCATCTTCAGTATAACGCCCTCTTTAATAAGCCGGCAATATGCTTTTTGCATTGCCTGTGCTCAATTTTATATCGCCGGCATCTTGCAATCCGACGGATTATGTTGTAATATATATTGTAATACATATTGGTATTGTATTATGCAACGGCATATACGCCGCACACTTGCACCGCTGCTTTTTCTTTCGCCGCCTCGCATTTATTTTATAATACCTGCGCACACACGGAACATAAGTTTTTCATATGATCGTATAGAAAAAAGCGAACAGCCGCCTTTGGTCAAAAAAACGGAGTATAAAATGAATACATCTTTTCTTAAAAACTTCATAACGGTCGCAGAAGAGCAAAGCATATCGGCAGCGGCGCGCAAAGCGCATATAGCGCAAAGCGCATTGTCTCTTCAGCTTAAGGCTCTTGAGGACGATACCGGCTGCACGCTGCTCGTGCGCAGCCGCAAGGGCGTGTGCCTTACGGACCGCGGAGAGCTTTTTTACCGATACGCCAAAAGAATACTCGGGCTGGAAAACGAAATGAAGGACCGCCTGTATGAAGATGCCCGCTCGGGCGGCATACTGCGGCTGGGCGTCAGCTCCTCCTGCCTTTCCTCGGTGCTGGAAAATCAGCTGCACTCCTTCGGACGCCGTTTCCCCGCCGTGCGCTACGAGCTTTATGAACGCTCCGGCAACGAGGTTCTCGAAGCCCTGCGCTCCGGGATCATCGATGTAGGTATAATAAGCTCCTCCGCCGTGCCCGGCTCCGATATCCGGGTGCACTATAAAAACCGCGAGCCCATGGCAGTGCTTTACGACGGCCGCTATTCCCTTCCCGATACGGCCGTCTTTCCCGATCTCAGGGAGCTTCCCGTATGCATCACCCGGCGCAGCCTGTCCATCTGGCGGCATCTTTGCGCCATGCACGGCTTCGAAACGCACATCGCCGCCTGCTGCGAGCAGTATGAAACTGCGGCAAACCTTGCCGTGCGCGGACGGGGCGCCGCAATAATCCCGCATGCAATGGCATTGCGGTATGCCTCCTATGCGGTTGAGGATAAGCGTTCGTATTTTGACGCAAGCCGCATGCGCATATATACCTCCGACGGCAAACGCATTTTCCCCGAGCTTTGCGATGCCTGCAGCGCCACGGGGCACCGCGGCAATGTCTCCGTAGTGCTGCGCGGCGGCTTTGACGGCTGGCTGCTGTGTCCGCTTGAAACAGGCGCCACTCTGCCCATATCCCGTCAGGGGGATGCACGGGTGGGGCTCTCCTCTCTTGCCGATCTTACCTCCCTGATACTGGATTTCAGGCTGGACGGCGCACGGAAGGGGCAGCAGTACGCCGTGGGCGGCTTCTGCCTTACCGACAATCTGCCCGATACCCCGCCCCTTGAGGATTTTTCCGACGGCATCAACGGCTACCGTCCGGAGGATATGTCCCTCTACGGGCAGCTGCTGCCGGATGTCAGCATACGCCCGTTTGCGGATACCCCGCGTGCGCTTACCGTAACCGTACCCCAGAACGGTCAGTATGTAGACAATATCCATATCCGCGCCGATTGGGTTAAGAATAAGCTTATACCCGCCATAGGGCAAAGCCGCTATTTGGGCGTGCATATAATAAACCCCTCGCTGCCCTCGCTTGCCGTATCAATAGGTGCAATTGAAGCGCACCGAATGCATACCGCAATGCTGAACGAAAATATTATGGACACTTCCTTCATGGTGCTTTCCTGCGCAGACCGCATCGCCTCTCCCGTTGCGGAGGAATTCATACGGGAATTTCTTTCACACCCGTAAGCGGCAGTCTCCGCGCCGGCATACAGACTTGAAATGCGTCGTTCTCCGCGCTCCGATAACCGCTTTCGCCTTCATTTAACCTTTGCGGCGTTATCGGTTATAATATAAAAATCATATGATGGCATCTCTATTTGATATAACCGCCGCTCTTTGCTTAATAAAGGCGTTATGCTAAAATAGTATTGTTGAATTGCCCCGATTGATATGCAGCAACACAATAATACCAATCAAGGAGAAAGCACATGCAAAAGCCCTTTCTTGTTTTATTGGCACTTCTCACGGCCGTAATCATGGTCGGCTGCACACCAAGCAGTCCTTCCGCCACTCCTTCCGCCCTGCCGGAAGTCTCCAGGGGGAGATGCGGAAAATACCGTGACGCCTGATCCGGTTTTAACGCCGGAACCCGGCTTTTCGCCTGCAGCAGGCACTTCACTGTTTGATTTTTCCGCTCTTTCCGTCTCATTTCGATCTGAGCGCCTACGGCTTTGCCGCACCGGAGTATTCCGTAACCGATAACACGCTTGTGCTGAACATAAGCGGCGAAATGTCGTACGGCGTCATTAACATGCAGCTTTCGGCCGGGGACTCGATAAAAAATGCAATGAGCCGGGCCTCCGACAGCGGCTATATGCGTATACGCATCGAAAACACCGGTGAATCCGATGCAAATATCGCCGTGCTTTTGGTTACCGCCGACGGCAAAAGCGGCTGTCTTAATCCTTCGGGCGCACAGCTTATAACCCTTACGGGCAAAAAAGAAGCGGTATATACCGACGATTCCGCCGATGTCGATGCCGCAAACCACACTGGGGAAACTCACCTCTGCATTCCTGCGGGCTTCAGCGGCTTTGCATATTATCCCCTTACCGGTCAGGTGCCGTGGTGGGAGGGAACGGTTACGGACGGCGAGCTTGCCCATGTAATCGGGTTCAGCCTTGATATACGGTTTTCAAATGCTGCCGATGCACAAAGCATTTCCCTTAGTGATTTCTGTCTCGCCCCGGCCGAATAGTCATGCCGTGCTGAAATTGTATACCGTTGTATACCTTAATTGTTTATGTTGCTTTTTTTGCAATAATAATAGTAAAAAACAAATATTACAAGGAGGAATTTATATGAAAAAAGTTATTCTTGCCATCTCTCTTGCACTGCTTGTTATGCTTACGGCAGTAAGCGCGTTTGCCGCGCCGGCTGCGCCGAAAAACTGCAAAACCGAAGTCGTGTATGATTTTACAAGCCTCGGGGACCAGACCGCAGCAGCCTCCGCTCTGGGCTTTTGGACCGGCGGCGGCGACTGTGAGGTCACCGTAAAGAGCGGCTATGTAATCTTTTCAAAAAATGTGTGGGGCGCCTTCGGAAACTTCAGCAATGAAGCGCAGGCAAAATTCAAAACCGCTTCCGGTATAGCCTTCAGCTTCAGAACCGAAAATACCGCCGTTATCACCTTGGGCTTTAACGACAACTCTGCCGACGGAACAAACCACATCCTCAAAAAAGATGCCGAATGCTTCCTTTACGATAAGGACGGCAAACAAAAAATAACCACGCAGTGGAACGACGGCTTCAATCAGGGAGTCATCAATGTTCCTGCCGGCTTTGACGGCACCGTGTTCATACCCTTTAGCGCATATGTCGCCAACAATGGCTCAAACAAGGCCTTTGATGTAAGCGTCAGCCAGCCCAATACCCCCATTTATGTGGTGGGAAACGGTGCTCCCGGCGTTGCCTTCGGCGAAATTGCCGTTTATTCCGAAGGTTCCAGCCAAACCGCCGATGTATCCGTCTTCGCATATTGCATAGCGGCCGCGGCAGCGCTTACGGCAGCGGTTATAGCTATTATGCGCCGCAAAAATACAGTTGTTTAATCAGTAATAAAAAATTAAGAGGTGCGCTTTGAACAGCGCGCCTCTTTTTCATATCGTCGATTCTGATTGATTCAAAACAAATTGCATTCCCGCATGTTTAATGCTCATGTCTGAATCTCGCCGCAGGCGTTTTTAATGCTTTGGCATTTGTCCGTTCTTTCATTAACCGCAAGCCGCATTTCACGCTGATAATTCGGCTTCCGCGTATCAACCGATATTTAACCTCAGGCTCAATTTGCCGCAACCTTTCGCAAAGCCTCAAGCGCGTTTTAAGCTCGCGTATTAATCCGCGTCCGTGTCGTGTTCTGCAAAGCGTTCGCAGCAGGCATCCGTTTTCTCGGGTTCCGGCTCAGGCTCCGCTTCCTTTGTAACATCGCCTATGCCGGTCGTCTCGGAAAACAGCACATTTGCCTTAACGGCATTCACCGCATCCGTAGGCACTATCAGCTTTGAAGCGCGTCCGTTTGCCATGGCAACCAGCGTTTCATATTTCTTCATCTCCAATACGGCTGCATCGGCACCCGCTTCCCTTATTGCGCGTATGCCGTCTGCCTCCGCCTTTTTGGCAAGATATATCGCCCTTGCCTCACCCTCCGCACGGGCTATGCGGGCATCCCTTTCGCCCTCTGCGGCAAGTATCATCGCCTGCTTGTCACCCTCGGCGCGGGTAATGGCCGCCGCCTTGTGCCCTTCTGCCTGAAGCAGCGTTTCGCGCCTGTCGCGCTCCGCCTTCATCTGCTTTTCCATGGAACGCTGTATTTCCGCGGGAGGAATGATGTTCTTAAGCTCTACGCGTCCCACCTTTATTCCCCACTGATCGGTGGCCTCGTCCAAAATAGCGGTCATTTTGCCGTTTATGGTGTCTCTTGATGTAAGAGTGCCGTCCAGCTCCAGCTCGCCTACAAGGTTTCTCAGCGTGGTTGCCGTCAGGTTTTCCAGCGCCCCTATCGGGTTTACCGCACCGTATGCGTAAAGCTTTGAATCAAATATTCTGTAATATACCACGGTGTCTATCTGCATGGTAACATTATCCTTTGTAATAACCGGCTGCGGCGGTGAATCCAGCACCTGCTCCTTGAGCGTCACCCGTTTTGCCACGCGCTCAAAAAAAGGTATCTTGCAATGCAGCCCCGCCTTCCATGTGGTTCTGTATTTTCCCAAAAGCTCCACCACAAACTCCGTTGCCTGCGGCACTACCCGTAAGTTTGCCAGCACTATAATAATCGCAAGCACCGCAATACCTATGATCACATAAACAAAGCCCATAATATACCCCCTGATATTCATATTTTCTTTATTATAATTCCTCCGCCCTCCAAAGTCAACATATTCATAACCCGGCACTTCCTTTTACACACATGCAAATACTTGCATTTAACGGATATTTATGCTATTATAATACATGCTGCTTAATGCAGTAAGTCCGAATTTCGCAGCAGCGCCGACGGTTAGCTTTACATTTTTCGCACATCCAATGCGCATAACAGCGCCGCAGCTAATTCGGCAAACAGTAAAAACCGCATAAAAAACGCATTTTTACGGATTCCGCCGCTATGCCGCCGGCATAAAAACTACCCGGCGAATTTCCAGATACCGCTTTATGAAACCAAACAAAAAAAACTCTGCATATTCCGTGCTTTATAAAAGCCTCTGTTTTCTTGCAGCCCTTGTGCTTGTCACCGCCGCCGACACTGCTGGTCTGTTTTTTTGCAAATGAAAGCGCCGCGCTTCCCGCACTGCTGCTGTCGGGCCTGCTTTTTGCCGCGCTGACGGCCATAAGTCTTGTGCATATGCTGCGCTGTAAACGCGCTCTCGATGTTGATGTCACCCGGCGCGAAGAGCTGTATCGTGCCAAAAAAGAAGAAATATCCGCCTCCCCCGCCGCAGCCGCCGCCAAATTAGCCCGGCTCGGCAGGCTGTGCCGCTGCTGCTACGCCGCCTATACGACCGTTGCACTGGGCGCCGCCTTCTTTTCCGCGAAATCGGCAGCCGCCGCAATTCCCGTTGCCGTTATATCCGTTTTTGTGCTTTCGGCCGTTTTCAGCCGAATCATTCCGCCTTTTTTCCCGAAAAACAAAAAAATGCAGCTTCGCAGGCATGATTATCCGGAAATTTTCGCCCTTGCCCGCCGCGCCGCAGCGGCGGCCGGATGCCGCCGCCGCTTTGATATAGGCATGCAGACGGACTGCGGCACCTCCGTAACCGCCTGCGGGCGCATAACGCTTCAGCTCGGCGCCCCCCTTCTCAATCTGCTGCACCGTGACGAGCTGTATCAGGTGCTGCTGCACGAGTTTTCCCGTCTTTCCTATAATCTGCTTGCAAAAAGCTGCCAAACGCTGTTTATTATGCTGGATAATACCGGCGGCTTCTTCTCCCTTCTGTTTTGCGGCCCGGAAACGGAATTCATGCTTGAATTCGAGCTTTTCCGCAAATGCAGCTCTGAACTGATCGAGGAAAACGCCGCCGTGCAGGGCGCTCCTTCCGATTCTGCCGATAACACGCAAAACGGCCGGGCAGCCGCAGCAGCAGCCCTTACAAAAATCAGCTTCTACGCTCATTTTGAACAGGAGCTTTGCCTCCTTATGCCCAAAAGCGAATTTGCCTATGAAAACCCTCCCCGCAGCTATCTCCGCTCCCGGCTTGAGCTTTTCCTTAAGGTGCTGCCCTCCCGCAGGGAGTTTTGGGAAGGGCTGGACAAAAACGAAATACAGCCCCGCAACGCGCAGCCCATACTGCGCCGCCGCATTGAAATGCTGGGCAATCCCGTCCTTGACATCAGCTTTCCCTCCGGCAGCGACACCTTCACCGCAGAATGCCGGCGCGCCCTGGACACCTGCGATAACACCGTTTACGAAATGCTGCTTAACGATTATCAAGCCATGCGCAGCGAATCCTACCTTGAGCCTCTGAAAAAAATTACGGATTGGGAAAACAACGGCTGCCCCCTCAGCCACGAAACCGTCAAGAGCATCATTTCCTCCCTTGTTGCCCTCGACCGCTTTGATCAGGCCATCGCCGTTTGCGACCGCACTCTTTCCGACCCCGCCCTTACGGGCGCATCCGCATATGCCCTTTTTATAAAGGGCTCCATTCTGCTTAAGCGTTACGACCCCTCCGGCATCGCTCTGCTTTATGACGCCATTGAGAAAGATCCCGAATGCACCCCCGAGGCCCTTGAGCTTATAGGTACCTTCTGCTGTCAATGCGGGCTGGAAGCCGAGCTTGCACATTACCGTCAGGTAAGCGCCGCCCTGCTTCGGGAAAAGGAGGAGCTTGATCTTACACAAACGCTTGACGCATCGGACGAGCTTGTACCCTCTCCCCTGCCCAAGGAGCTGCTTGACGATATACTCGCCTATATGCTCAAAGCTGGAAACGGCCGTATCGAATCGGTCTGTTTGGTGCGCAAAGTAATAAGCCGCGATATCTTCTGCGATGCCTTTGTGCTGCGCTTTGACCGTCACACCGGGCAGCAGGCTAAGGAAAAAGCCATGAACGCAATATTTGAATATCTTGACACTCACCCCTCCGCTCTCCGCTTTTCCCTCTTTCTCTGGGATGCCCGCACCTCCGCTGCCGTAAAAAGCGTCGACAACAGCTGTATATACGATAGCACTCGGTCCGAAAAATAATTCTTTCATTTTTTCGGGAAATTCCGATGCGATATCCCGTCGCCCATGCCATTATTGACAAAGCGCGCGGTTTATTGTATTATTATACGGCTTGTATCCCACCCGCAGCAGTCGCCGCATTTCTTAAAAAAGTGCCGTGCGGCGCGGAATACACAAATTAAATATAAATAAAGCCGGTGATATCATGAATACCTCAACCGATAAAAACAATATCGCTGCAAATGCCGAAAACAGTACGACAGCGGATATCAATAATACGGCAGTGAGCAGCAGCGCCGCCGAAACCGCCGAGGTGCAGCTTGTAACCGAAGAAAGTGCAAAGGCCCTCACGGAGGACGCGCTTATACGGCTTATAAATCATTATGCCCGCCTTAAAAAAAGCGCCGCCCTTACTCAGGAGCAGCTCGGGCAGCAGGCGCTGCTGCGCAAAGAATATCTTAACCGTATGCGCGTGCAAATACGCGCCGCTCTTGACAACACCAAGATAAAGGAGCCGGACGGCACGGTTCATCCTCTGCCCAAAAAGTCCGATTCTCAGCCGGAAAAGCCCGTTTGCTGAAAATGCTTCGCCCTGCCCCTTAACGATGCAGTGGGTCGGCACGGGCACAAAAAGCAAACAGCCCAATACAACACAAAATATTGTTATTGTCCGTGCACAGGCCGTGTCCTGCGCACGGACGGGAAGGAAAACAATGAAACTCGGAGTCGTAGGCCTGCCCAATGTAGGCAAAAGCACGCTTTTCAACGCCATAACCCATGCCGGTGCGGAGGCAGCCAACTATCCCTTCTGCACCATTGAGCCTAATGTAGGCATAGTGGCCGTTCCGGATGAACGGCTTGACCGTCTTGCGGAAATGTACCACCCCGAAAAATACACCCCTGCCGTAATCGAGTTTGTAGATATCGCAGGCCTTGTAAAGGGTGCAAGCAAGGGCGAAGGGCTGGGAAATAAATTTCTGTCCCATATCCGCGAGGTGGACGCCATAGTGCATGTTGTACGCTGCTTTGAAAACCCGGACATAATCCATGTGGACGGCTCCATCGACCCGGTGCGCGACAGTGAAACCATAAACCTTGAGCTGATATTTGCCGATATGGAAACCGTGGAAAAGCGTATTGACCGCGCTAAGAAAAACGCCCGCGGCGGCGATAAAAGCTTCCTTGCCGAGGCAGAACTGCTCGAGCGTGCATATAAGCATTTGGAAGACGGACAGCCCATACGCTCCATGCAGCTCACCAAAGACGAGAAAAAATATATGGATCAGCAATTCCTGCTCACCTCAAAGCCGGTTATATATGCCGCCAATATAAGCGAGGATGATATTGCCTGCGGCGACACGCTTCCCGCCGTGCAGCGCCTGCGCGAGGTCGCCGCGCGCGAGGGTGCTGAGGTGCTTGTTATAAGCGCCCGCATTGAAGAAGAGCTTTCCCAGCTTGATAAAGAGGAAGCAGCGGCCTTTCTTGAGGAGCTGGGGCTTAAGGAATCCGGGCTTGACCGTCTTGTAAAGGCCAGCTATTCCCTTTTGGGGCTTATAAGCTTCCTCACCGCCGGCCCGCAGGAGGTGCGCGCATGGACCATAACAAAGGGCACAAAGGCGCCGCAGGCAGCCGGTAAAATACATTCCGACTTTGAGCGCGGCTTTATACGCGCCGAAGTTGTCGCATACGACGCTCTTATGCAGTGCGGCAGCTATAACGCGGCAAAAGAAGCCGGGCTTGTGCGCTCCGAGGGCAAGGACTATGTTATGAAGGACGGCGATATTGTGCTGTTCCGCTTCAATGTCTGATTTTTCCGCGCGGCCTTTTTCCCGGTGCTCATAAAATTCCGATGATAAAAACACTTCACAAACAGATATATTAAATTCAAAGCGGCAGGCTGTTAAGCCCGCCGCTTCTTATTTGATTTTCCGGCCGTATCAGGTGTGCTTTTGCTCCCGCACATTCCGTTTTTCTCTGATAAGCGCCTGCATATCCTCCGGCATATCCCGAAAAAACTCCATGCGCCTGCCGCTCACGGGATGCACAAGGCTTATATAACAGGAATGCAGCGCGCATCTTTCTATGCGTTCATCCTCACAGCCGTAGAGAAAATCCCCTATGAGCGGATGCCCTATATGCGCCATATGCACCCTTATCTGATGCGTCCTTCCCGTGTCCAGCCGCAGCCGCAGAAGGGCCGCATCCCCGTTTTCCTCAATAACGCGGTAATGCGTCACCGCACGCTGACCATTCGGTGCAACAATGCGCTTTATCGTGGGGCCCTCCGCCCGCATTATGGGCGCGTCAACGGTGCCCTGCGCCGGATGGGGAACGCCCTTTGTCACTGCAAAATATTCCCTTATAAATTCCCCGTGCAGCTGCTTTTGCAGCTTTTCATGAGCAAAAGCATGCATGGCAAAAACCGTCAGTCCGCTCGTTCCCCTGTCCAGTCGGTTCACGATGCGCGTAACATAATTTACGCCCTCATTAAGAAATACGCCGTAACCCTTCCCGCAAGGGAATCATCCCTGCGCCCCTTTGAAGGGTGCACCGGCAGCGGCGCGGGCTTATTGAGCACCAGTATATCCTCATCCCGGTATACTATATCCGTCTCCCCCGGCGACGGCTCCACCCCGGGGGAGCAGTCCTCCTCCTGCTCTATTACAAGCTCCAGCACATCCCCGGGCTTCATGCGAAAATCAGCAAACACCGCCTGCCCGTTTACCAGCATCCTTCCCGGATGCTTTGTACGCTTGAGCAGCCCGGAGGACACCCCCATTACCGAGCGCGCAAAATCTCTCACGGTTCCGCTGAAGTTATCGGACCGGGCCGTCAGAACCTTTTTCATTTCATACCTTCCCCTCGGGGCTTCTCTCCTGCGCTCTCGCGCGGAGGCGATTGCACCGCCGTTATTGTTTATCGCGCCGCAGGCATAGAACCGCCCTATAAAGCGCAAAAACCGCAGGCGGCCGGAGCCAAAAAGGCCTCCGGCCGCCCCGGCCCGCTTTCAAAACAAATGTATTATTCAAAAACCGGAATCATCTGAGGCGTCTGCCCGTTCCCGAGCTGCCGAAGCCGCCATTTCTTGAAGCAAATATCCCGGTCAGCACGGATCTTTCCAGCACCAGCGCATACCCGAACATAACCCATGCATAGGCTATGCTCCAGCCCGCCTTTACAAAAACACTCACAAATATTGCAGCCAGCAGGCAGGTAATTATCACAAGCGGCTTATACAGCTTAATTCCCGCAAAAATCAACACGCCCAATACCAGCATCAGCAGCCCAAGCCACCAGCAGGACATTATCAGCACTCCGCCGTACGGCGCTATACCGCGGCTGCCGCGGAAGCCCAAAGCCACATTGAAGGTATGCCCCAGCATAACCGCAATTCCGCCTATCGCAATGCCCAGTCCGGAATCCCCGCCTATTATAAGGGTTGCAAAAAGCGCCGCAAGGAAGCCCTTGAGCACATCAATGCCCAGCGCAATAAGCGCATAGTTCACACCAAGCTCCCGGAGCACGCCGGTTACGGTAACGGTGCTTTCCAGCTTTCTGCCCGCAATTTTACCGGCAATGACCGTCCCCGGAATACATCCCAAAAGAAACCCGATTATAAGTGAAATAACGATCTTCAGAAACATAGCTCAACCTTCCTCTCCGTCTTTTTCTCTTAACATAAACCTTATCGGTGTTCCCGCAAAGCCGAAGGTCTTGCGGAAATAGTTCTCAAGATACCGCTGATAGGAAAAATGCATAAGCGATGCATCGTTTACAAACAGTACAAAGCTGGGCGGCGCCGCCGCAACCTGCGTGCAGTAGAATATTTCAGCCTGCGCCCCTTGTCGGACGGCGGCTGCATCACCGCCATTGCATCCTGAAGCGCATCATTCAGTACGCCCGTGGATATCCTGCGCGTCGCCTGCTCATAGGCCGCCACAACATCGGGCAATATGCGGTTTAGCCGCTGACCCGTAAGCGCCGATATAAACTCCACGCTTACATAATCCATAAAGGCAAGATCCGCCTCCAGCTTCTTTTTGAACTTATCGGCCGTTTTGGAATCCTTCTCAACAGCATCCCATTTGTTTACAATAACCACCGACGCCTTGCCCTGCTCATGTACATATCCGGCTATCTTTACATCCTGCTCGGTTACGCCCTTTACCGCATCCACCACTATCAGTGCCACATCGCAGCGTCTTATGGCGTCCAGCGAGCGTATAACGCTGTATCTTTCAATGCTGTCGTCATCCACGCTGCGCTTGCGCCGTATCCCGGCCGTGTCCACTATATTGAAGGGGCGCTCCTGCCATATAAAGCCTGTATCTATCGCATCCCGCGTAGTGCCCGGTATATCGCTCACTATCGTGCGCTCCTGCCCCAGTATCTTGTTTACAAGCGAGGATTTCCCGGCATTGGGCTTCCCCACAACCGCTATGGAAATGCTGCCGTTTTCCTCCGTCTCCTGCTCTGCGGGAAGCAGCTGTACAATGCGGTCCAGCAAATCGCCTATTCCAAGCCCCTGCTGCGCGCTTATAACGCTGGGCTCGCCAAGGCCCAGGGAATAGAAATCGTATACATCATGCTCCTGCTTCGGGCTATCCACCTTGTTTACAACAAGAATTATCCTGTGATGCCGCCTGCGCAGATACTGTGCAATATCCGCATCATCCGCGGTAAGCCCCGCCCTTGCATCGGTAAAAAACAGTATCACATCGGCGGTGTCCACCGCCACCTCCGCCTGACGGCGCATCTGGCGGAAAAACACATCCTCGCTTTTAAGCTCTATGCCCCCCGTATCCACCACGGTAAAGGTCTTGCCCAGCCACTCCGCATCTCCGTATATACGGTCGCGCGTCACTCCCGGCGTATCCTTCACTATGCTCATGCGTCTGCCCAGCAATTTATTGAAAAATGTGGATTTTCCCACATTCGGTCTGCCTACTATGGCCACCAAGCCCTTCATACTTACCTCTTTCATAATCTCTGCATGAATCACCCGTGCCATGACGGTTTCACACAAAAATTGTACCGTAAAATTAAGAATAAACCGTAAAGACAGCGAAAAATATCGTTAAACAATGCGTTTTTCGGTTATGCCGCAGTCACTTGCGCATCTATTGCGGCTTTTCCTGCCCGATAAGGGAATAAACAAAGCTCTCCCCGTCATTATCGGTGGGGCGTATATTCACATTCAGCCACCCCTTCAGATCCTCCAGCGTAAGATCGTCCAAAAAGGTGTCCTTACCCTCCTTAAGCATACTCTTTGAAAGCAGCAGCTCACTGCCCAGCTTCTTGCCCTCCAGCTGCACGGCAATATCCTTGCAGGTAAGCAGCCCCGTAACCGTAACGCTTTCGCCGAAAAAGAAATTGCGCACCGGATATACCTGCACCGAAAGGTTGGGAAAGCGCTCCTGCACCTTCTGCGCCATCTTGCGGATAAACGGCGCCACCGATACCCCGCAGGCTATGGATATTTTCCTGTCGGTAATCCACGGCGGCAGCAGCGGATCCTCCAGCGTTTCCGTAACCTCGCGCTCCATCTTTGCAAGCATGCCCACTCCGTTGCCCAGCTGGCAGAAATCCTCATAGGTTTCGTACTTGGGCACATCCTGTCCCGCTATCAGGTACATCTCATCCGCCGCGAATATAAAGCGCGTCCCCTTCATTTCAAGGCACCGCTTCTGCCAGTCCTCTATCTCCGCAAGAATGTACGCCGCATCGGACGGCATTACCCGGCGCAGCTTTTCAAGCCTTGCCCTGTGATAGGTAAGCCCCACCGGCACCACCGCAAGGCTTTTGCAGTGCGGATGCAACACCAGCAGATCCTCAAAGGTCTTCCTCAGCTGGAAGCCGTCGTTATATCCCGGACACAGCACCACCTGCGCGTGAAAATCAATTCCTCCCTGCGCAAGCTTCTCAAGCAGCGGCATTATCTCGCCGCCCTTGGGATTGCCCAGCAGCTTTGCACGCAGCTCAGGATCGGTGGCATGCACGGAAATATAAAGCGGGCTTATCTTCTGCCTTATTATTCTTTCCAGCTCCCCCTTGCGAAGATTCGTAAGGGTAACATAGTTTCCCATTATAAAGGACATCCGCCAATCGTCGTCCTTTACATACATGGTGGAGCGCATATTGGGCGGAAGCTGATCCACAAAGCAGAAAAGACACTTGTTGCAGCAGTGCCGCAGCTTTATCATATCGTTTTCAAAGCTCAGCCCGATTATCTCATCCTCGTATTTGTCAATATCGTATATCGTGACCTCGCCCGAAGCATCCATCACGGACATGGAAAAGCTTTCCTTGGACTGATAATACTCGTAATCCAGTATATCCTCCACCGGCTGCTCGTCAAAGGCAAGCAGATAATCTCCCGGTTTTATCCCCAGCTCCTCTGCTATTGAGTTTTCCTCTACGGCCGTAATCTTATGCTTCATAATATGCCCTTTACACAAAATCGCTTACAAGTCTTATACTCCTTATATATTATCCGATATTTCGACCGAATTGTCAATGTGCAATAAATAAAATCCGTGCAAAAGCGCAAATAAATCCGGATATCGGCAAATACTAACAGCAGCAATATCCGCCAATGCCTTCCGCCCGAAGCCTTTATTTTTTGTCCCTCGGCACTGTCCGCCGCTGCGGCCGATACACAGATTTTACATTTCTTTACGATTATTTTTCCTTTGAACGCATGCGGATTTTACCTTGCCGCCGTAGAATGGCAGCGTAGAAAAAAGATATATAAAAAATGTTTTCTAAGGAGGAAACAGATATGAACAAAGGTATTAAAAAGTTTCTTATAGGCGCAGCCGCCTGCGTGCTTGCACTTACGCTTACCGCCTGCGGTCAGAGCAGCGCCTTTGATGCAAAAAAGGACATCACCGTCATCTCCCGCGAAAAGGGCTCCGGCACCCGCGGAGCCTTCATTGAGCTTTTCGGAATTGAACAAAAGGACGCAAACGGCAACAAGGTGGACCGCACCAGCAGCGAAGCCCAGCAGACCAACAGCACCTCGGTAGTGCTTACGACCGTCGCAGGCAATAAATACGCTATCGGCTATATCTCCCTGGGCTCTCTGAACTCCACCGTAAAGGCTCTCAAAATAGACGGCGCCGAAGCTACGGCGGAAAATGTCAAAAACGGCTCCTACAAGGCCTCCCGTCCCTTTAATGTAGTATACAAGGGTGAGCTTGACGAGCTTGCAAAGGATTTCCTGGGCTACATCATGAGCGCCGAGGGTCAGGCCGTCATCGAAAAAGCCGGCTATATAGCCTCCGATGCCTCCGCTGCCCCCTATGCCGGAAGCAAGCCCGCAGGCCGCATAACCGTAGGCGGCTCCTCCAGCGTTACCCCTGTTATGAACAAGCTCAAGGAGGCCTATGCCGCCGTCAATCCCTCTGCCGAGATCATCATTCAGGAATCCGACTCCACCACCGGCATCAACGGCGCCATTGACGGAGTGTGCCAGCTGGGCATGGCCTCCCGCGCACTTAAGGACAGCGAAAAGGAAAAAGGTCTCACCGATGTAAAAATCGCGCTGGACGGCGTTGCGGTAATCGTAAACAACGAAAACCCCACCGATGCCCTCACCTCCGCACAGGTAGGCTCCATCTTCATGGGTGAAACCAAAACCTGGGAGCTTAAGTAAACACAAACGAATGCATCGGCAAAGTCCCGCAGGCACAAAGTGCCTCGCGGGCTTCGCCGTATAATTACACCTGCACACCGCGCCCGGCAAACGCCGGCAAATCGGTTTGACCATAAATATTTTTCCCGAAAGGATGCTTCCTTGCGGGGAAAGGAGCAGCTATGAAGGCAAAGCTTTCGGAAACATGCAGCCGGCTCATATTCCTAATATGCGCCTGCGTAACCATTATCGCTCTGCTTGTAATTATTATATTCATCTTCAGCGGGGGCGCTCCCGCCATAAAGGCAATAGGCCTTTGGAATTTTCTCACCGGTACGCAGTGGATGCCGGAAAACGATGTTTACGGTCTGCTGCCCATGATATGCGGCAGTATTCTTGTAACCTTGGGCGCAATGCTTATAGGTGTGCCCCTGGGGCTGCTTACCGCCGTATTTATGTCCCGCTTCTGCCCCAAAAAGCTCTACCGCCTGCTGCACCCCTTCCTTGAATTGCTTGCAGGCATTCCCTCCGTGGTATACGGCTTCTTCGGGCTGGTGGTGCTGGTTCCCCTCGTGCGGGATCTCTTCGGCGGCAGCGGCTTTTCCCTGTTCACCGCAGCGCTGCTGCTGGGCATTATGATACTGCCCACCGTGATAGGCGTAAGCGAGGCCTCCATAAACGCCGTCCCCGACGATATCTACTACGGCGCGCTCGCCCTTGGCGCCACGCATGAAAAAAGCGTCTTTACCGCCGTGCTCCCCGCCGCCAAAAGCGGCGTGGCTGCCGCCGCCGTGCTGGGCATGGGCCGCGCCGTGGGTGAAACCATGGCGGTAATAATGGTGGCCGGCAACCAGACCCGTATGCCCACCGGGCTTTTCAACGGTGTAAGCACCCTTACCGGCACCATTGTAATGGAAATGGGCTACGCCGCCGACCTGCACCGTCAGGCGCTCATCGCCACCGCGGCCGTGCTGTTTGCCTTTATACTGCTTATAAACCTCGTGTTTGCCCTTATAAAAAACCGCAGTAAAATGTAAGGAGGAATAATATGAAAAGCAACACCTCTTTAACGAAAAACGCAGCTCACGCCGCCGTAAGCTACCGCCGAAGCGCCTCCTCGGTCGTTCTGCGGGTGCTCACAGTGGGCGCCGCCGCAATCACCTCCTGTATTCTGCTTTTTCTCATAGGCTACATCCTTGTAAAGGGTCTGCCGCATCTTACGCCGGAGCTGTTCTCCCCCAAATTCACCTCGGAAACAACTCCCTGCTGCCCGCCCTTATTAACACCGTATTTATGACGGTTCTGTCCCTGCTTATGGCGGTGCCCCTGGGCATAGGCGCCGCCGTTTACATGACGGAATACGCCCGCCGCGGCAGCCGCCTTGTGCGCATAGTCCGCATGGCGGCGGAAACCCTATCCGGCATCCCCTCCATAGTGTACGGGCTCTTCGGCTACCTTTGCTTTGTGGTAACGCTGCATTTCGGCTATTCCCTTTTGGCAGGAGCCTGCACCCTTACAATAATGGTGCTGCCCCTTATAATGCGCACCACCGAGGAAGCACTTATAAGCGTCCCGGACAGCTTCCGTGAGGGCAGCTTCGGTCTGGGCGCCGGCAGGCTGCGCACCGTAATGAAAATAGTGCTTCCGGCCGCCGTGCCCGGCATTCTCTCCGGCGTGATACTTGCGATAGGCCGTATAGTGGGCGAAACCGCCGCCCTTATATATACAAGCGGCACATATACCGAGATCTGCACCGACCTTATGCAGTCGGGGCGCACGCTGTCGGTGCATATGTACTCCCTGTCCCGCGAAGGTCTTTATATAGACCAGGCATATGCCACCGCCGTGGTGCTGCTGATGCTTGTAGTGGGCATCAACGCCCTTTCCTCCCTTGTCGCGCATAAAATTTCCTCCCGCGCCCAAGGTAAATAATCGCGGCAAAAGCCTCTGCAAAATACGCAAAAACAGCAGAATCCCCACAGCAGCTTCCGAATACTGAAAGTGAGATGGTTTTATTATGAAAAAAGCGCAAGCAACTACCGATATAAACCCTGCCGCCGTATGTGAAAAGCCGGAATACAAAATGGAGGTGCAGAACCTAAACCTTTGGTACGGCGCCTTCCACGCCCTTAAAAATGTGAACCTGGGCGTAAAGGAACACGAAATCTGCGCCTTTATCGGCCCCTCCGGCTGCGGTAAATCCACATTGCTTAAATGCCTTAACCGCATGAACGATCTTGTAGAGGGCTGCCGCATCGAGGGCAAGGCGCTCCTTGACGGAAAGGACATCTACACAGGAACCGATATAAGCCTGCTCCGTAAGCGCGTGGGCATGGTGTTTCAAAAGCCCAATCCCTTCCCCATGAGCATATACGACAATGTTGCCTACGGCCCGCGCACGCACGGAGTGCGCAGCCGCGTGCAGCTGGACGAGCTGGTGGAGGAGGCTCTGCGCTCCGCCGCCATATGGGACGAAGTAAAGGACCGCCTCAAAAAGAATGCTCTGGGGCTCTCGGGCGGGCAGCAGCAGCGTCTGTGCATAGCGCGCGCACTGGCCGTGCAGCCCGAGGTGCTGCTTATGGACGAGCCCACCAGCGCTCTTGACCCAATATCCACCGGAAAAATTGAAGAGCTTGCGCTGCGGCTCAAAAACGATTATACTATAATCATCGTAACGCATAATATGCAGCAGGCCGTGCGCATAAGCGATACCACCGCCTTCTTCCTGCTTGGCGAGGTCATAGAGCACGCCCCCAGCGAGCAGCTGTTTTCCGCTCCTGCGGACAAGCGCACCGAGGATTATATCACCGGCCGCTTCGGCTGAAAAGGCAGCCGATTTTCGCTTTGCCTTTATAAAAATCACTCTGAAAGGATGTTGTATATATGCGTAACAGCTTTGACGAACAGCTTAAAGAACTTAACCGCGAGCTTATAGAAATGGGCTCCCTGTGCGAACAGATAATAAGCGGTGCAATCGGCGCCCTGCTTAAAAACAGCGATGAACAGCGCAGGCTGGTGGACACCATTGACGGCAGCATCGACCGCAAGGAGCGGGATATAGAAGCTCTGTGCATGCGCCTGCTGCTGCGCCAGCAGCCCGTTGCCCGCGACCTGCGCCTTATATCCTCCGCTCTTAAAATGATATCGGATATGGAGCGCATAGGCGATCAGGCAGCCGATATATCCCAGATAACCGTTTTCATGCAGGGGCGCTCCCTCCCCATTTCCCACATAGAGGCCATGGCGCGCCGCAGTGCGGAAATGGTCACCTGCGCCATAGATTCCTTTGTGCGCCGGGATCTTGAAAAGGCCCGCAGCGTCTACCGCATGGACGACGCCGTGGACGATTTGTTTATCGAAATAAAGCAGGAAATAGTACGCCTGCTTAAGAATAACGAGGACGGCGAGCTTTGCCTTGACTACCTTATGATAGCCAAATACCTTGAACGCATAGGCGATCATGCCGTAAATGTTGCGGAATGGGTGGATTACGCCATTACCGGCAGCCATGATGCCGATTTTCCCGAGCAGTAATCCGGCCGCCTCCGCAAAGAACAGCTGTCGAGCGTGCAGCAGCGGCACACTGCGCCCTTAACGCATATTTACTGTTCGCAGCTGCAAAAAAACATACTCAGCGCCCCAAAGAAAGGAAAAGGTCATGAAACGCAAGATAAACCTAAGCTTCTGCCTGTTATGCAGCCTGACCGTGCTGCTTACGGCGCTTGTTATAACCACTCTGCTGTATAACGATTACAGCCAGAGTATAAAGGACGATCTCCGCAAGGAGGCCGACTATATAGCGGTCGCTTCCAACGCCGAGCAGGACTATCCGGCAAAGATACTGCACACCGCCACCGACCGCATAACCCTCATCTCTGCCGACGGCACGGTGCTGCTTGATTCCGATGCCGATCCGGCAGAGCTCGGCAGTCACGCTAAACGGCCGGAATTTATCGCCGCAAAGGAAAACGGCTACGGCGAAAGCACCCGTGTAAGCGATACTCTGGCACAAAAAACCTACTATTGTGCCGTCCGGCTTGCAGACGGCAGCGTACTGCGCGTGGGGCGCACCACCGACAGCATCCTTTCCTCCTACCTCTCCGCGCTGCCTTGGCTGCTGCTGTGCGCCGCGGTAACTCTGCTGCTGTCCATAGCCATATCCGCGCTGCTCACCCGCCGCATAGTGGAGCCCATCAACCGCATCGACCTTGAAAACGCGCAGGATGTTCCCTATGACGAGCTGGCGCCGCTGCTGGAGCGCATACGGGCGCAGAGAAAAGAGATAAACGCCCAAATGGAGGAGCTTAACAAGAAGGAGCAGGAATTCTCTTCACTTTCGGACAACATGCGCGAGGGCTTTATAATGCTCAATTCCAACTGCGAGGTGCTTACCGCCAACCGCAGCGCCTGCCGCATTCTGTCCATACAAAACGCTGATATAAAGGGGCGCAACCTGCTGGAGCTCAGCCGCGACCCCGAGCTTGCAAGGCTTGCTCCCGCAGCCTGCGGCGGCAAAAAGGGCAGCATGGCGCTGGTAATGGAGGGGCGTACCTATAAGGTGCATGTCTGCCCCGTAAGCGGCGGCGGAGCCGTGCTGCTTATGCTGGATGCCACCGAGGAAATAGCCCGCGAACGGCTCAGACAGGAATTTTCCGCAAATGTTTCCCATGAGCTTAAAACTCCCCTCACGGTAATTTCCGGCTACGCCGAGCTGCTTAAAAGCGGGCAGGCCGATCCCGCAAGCGTGGAGCTGTTTTCGGAAAAATATATTCCGAGGCCGCGCGTCTTATAGCCCTTGTAGAGGATATAATACAGCTTTCCTATCTTGACGAGAACCGCACTCTTCCCCGCACCGAGCCTGTGGAGCTGCTCAGCCTTGCAAAGGATGTAGCCGAATCCCTTGAGCCCAAATGCCGCCTGCGCAATATACATTTCAGCGTTACCGGCGCTCCCGTTACCGTACAGGGCATACGGCCGCTCATGCGCGAAATGGTGTACAACATATGTGAAAACGCCGTTAAATACAATGTGGACGGCGGAAGCGTGACCGTAAATGTAAGCGATACCGGGCAGGATATACGCCTTGAGGTAAAGGATACCGGCATAGGCATCCCGGAGCGCGATCTCGAACGCGTATTTGAACGCTTTTACCGCGTGGACAAAAGCCGCTCCAAGGCCTCCGGCGGAACCGGTCTGGGGCTGTCCATTGTCAAGCATGCGGCCGCAGTGCTCCGCGCACGGGTCAAGCTTTCCTCCGTTTTGGGCAAGGGCACTACCGCCACCGTTATATTCCAGCGCCCGGAAAACAAATAAATTATTCGGCTGATGTTTATGGATATTTGACGAAACCGCCGCCTAATTAAGCATTTATGCGTATATGAACATATATGCATAAATGCTTGTATGCTTAAGCCGGTGTTAATATCGCTTTTACAATGTTGCATTGTCCCGGCCGTTTTCCTACGGGACGATGCTTATGCTTTATATAGCGCCGCCCTCGCCCGCTTTTTCTGTTGACTTGCCCTATCGCGGCGCGCTATAATACCCGTAACAGCAAAAACGCTTTTGTATCGGGAGGTAATTATGGAAATAAACTGTGAAAAAATGATATTCGCCGTTCTGTCCGCCGAGGACGCTTCCGAGCTTGTAGCCGACCTTAACTCAAACGGTCTCTACGCCACCCTTCTAAGCTCAACCGGGGGCTTTTTGCGCAAAAAAAGCGTAACTCTCATGATAGGCCTTGAAAAAGCCCGTCTGGAGGAGGCTTTGAGCATTCTCAAGAAGCATGCGGGGCAAGAATGGAAACCACCTATCTTACCGGCGCCGGCATGATAGGCATGCCCGCAATGCCCACAAAGGTGGCCTGCGGCGGCATTACCGCCTTTATACTCAGCGTGGACGGATGCGTGAAATATTGAAAAATGCGTTAAAAAGCTGCAAAAAAACGATAAAAAATAGGCAAAAAACGCTTAAAAATCGATAAAAAACCGATAAAAAATGAAGCCGGATCTTTTTAAGTGACGAAACATGAACAAAAACGGCACCGCCCGCAGGGCACCCCTGCTCTGTGCTGCGCCCCGCAAGGCGGATAAAGCTGCCGCGGCTTATACTCTGTTTGCGTCAAAAGCGCACCCGGGGGCTGTGCAAAAAGAAAGCTATCCCTGCCTTGATGCATTAACCGCCCTGCTTATGTATGTCCAGCCAGTGCTCCTTTGTAAGCACATTGGTGTGCTCTGTGCGCACCTCGTTAAGCAGCGGCACGAAAACCTCATTGCAGGTGTGATGAAAGACAAAGCCCAGCTTTTGCTGCACGCGCTTTGATTTCATTTCCGTCGTAATAGCCGCACCAGACTGCCCTCATGCCCAAATCCTCAAAGGCATGCTTAAGCAGCTCCTGCGCAGCCTCCGGCATATAGCCCCTGCCCCAGAAGGGCTTACCCAGCCAGTACCCCAGCTCGCACTCATCCTCACGCTGCGTCATATCCGTATGCCCGTTCAGCTTCAGCTCCGCAGAGCCTATGGCTATGTTGTTTCCCTTTTCGCAAATTGCATAGCACTCCGCCCCGTTAAGGGCATTTTTTATTACATTTCTGCTTTCCTCCGCGCTTTTATGCGCAGGCCAGCCCGCAATGGGGCCCACCTCCGGGCTGCTTGCATATTCAAACAGGCTGTCGGCATCAGCCTGCGTCCATTTTCTTAATATAAGCCGTTGTGTATGCAGCATTTTTTCACCGCTCCTATCACAAATATGCTTTTATTCTATCACACGGCACCCGAAAATACAAGCAGAGCCGCAGCAGGACTGCTGCGGCCGGATATTACGGGCCTACCCTTTTATTTTAATTAAACCGTCCCGGTTACGACAAGGGTGCTGCTGCCGGGTGTCAGCGTCCATTTGCCGGAGGCATCCTGCGTATAGGTGGCGGCGGGCACCGTTATCTGCCCCGCCACCGTGGAAAAGGCTCCCGTGGAGGAATTGTAGGTGTAGTTGGCGGGAGTTGCCCATGCAGCGGAATTAAAGGTTACTGCTATGGGGTTCAGTATGGGATTGAAGGTATCGGCCAGCACAATGCCTGCCGACGCATCCGCTGCGCCGCTGCCGATGTTTTCTATGGTGAAGGTATAGGTCAGCTCGCCGTTATCGGAAACGGTGGTTGGCGAAAGCGATTTGATGATCCTGAGCTCCGGCGCGGCCTGCGCGGTTATTACGGCCTGATCCGTAACGGCGGTGCTTATTCCGGCTCCCGTTACGGAGGCGGTGTTGGTTATTGTGCTTCCCTGCGCCGGGGGCGCATATTCGTTTACTTTTGCTTTATAAACAAGCAGCGCATTCCCGCCCGCCGGCACATTTATACCGCTTATCACAAGGGGCGGCCCTGCTGTTGCCGTGGGAGCCGCCTGCAGCACGCCGTTTATATAATACTGTATTGAGCCATCGATATAGGTTAACGGATAGAGCGTGGAGGTGTTATAAGCATACGCGCCGAGATTATCATTAAGCGTAAGACCTGTGAGAGCGGCGGTGCCGCTGTTTACAAGGGATACGGCAAAGACGGCCTCGCCGTTTGGTGCATAGGTGCCGCCCACGGCGGTTTTGGACACCGTAAGCAACTCCTGAAGGGTGCCGGTGACGGTATTTGATACCAGAGTGTTTCCGTTATAGGACAAGGTTGCAGCATTAGTGAAGGTTGCCATTGAGATTCCTCCCGTTTTAATAGGGCGGAGCACAGGCTCCGTTTTTTGCACGTTTTTTCAAAAAAGCAGATAATACCGCTTTGCTAACAATAATATGCTGCATTTTGCAATATGTTTCCGCCCGTAACGGCAAAAATGCAGCGCTTGAGGGCGCTGCATGTATGTTATATGCAATTTCCGTTCCTCTCTTATTTATCTGCCCACGCCTCGGCTGCTGCATGTTTTCTATTACCCTGCCAAAACTCCCGCATGTAAGTGAAAAGTGAAGAGTGAATAGTGAAAAAGTAAAAACCTTCCCGAACTTCGTCCGAGAAGGTTTTTGGTGGGGATAGAGGGACTCGAACCCCCGACTTCTTCGATGTGAACGAAGCGCTCTAACCAGCTGAGCCATATCCCCATATTCTTTTGACACGGTGTATTATACTAAAACGGCACGGCTTTGTCAACGGTTTTATAATATAAGCCACTCTGTTTGCCGCAGGTCTTTGGGGATACGGCCGTGCTTTAAGCGCATACCGCCGCCGGGAATAAATATAAGGGCGGCCGCGGCGCCGCCCCTATTATGCTTTATTTAATGCATTCCCGATTATTTTTGCGTCCTTGGGCTTATCGTAGACCTTGCCTCTTGTATCCACTCGTATACTCTTTATGCCCTGGCGCTGCTTCGGCGTGCCGGAATTCCCGCCATAGGTGGGCACCTTGCCCAGCTCCAAAACCGTATCCAGCCCCGTTATGACCTTGCCGAAGGCGGCATACTGTCCGTCCAGGAACTCGGCATCGTCCACACAGATAAAGAACTGAGAGCCTGCGCTGTCCATGGGGAAGGACCGGCGCGCCATGGAGATAACTCCGGTTTTGTGGCTTATATCGTTCTGCGAAAAGCCGTTGGCAGCAAATTCGCCCTTGATATTGTAGCCCGGGCCGCCCGTGCCGTCGCCGTTGGGGTCTCCGCCCTGAACCATGAAGCCGTCGATTATGCGGTGAAAGGTCAGACCGTCGTAGAGCTTTTTGTCATTTGCAAGATAGATGAAATTCGCCACCGTTTCCGGGGCCTTTTCGGGATAGAGCTCCAGCTCCACCTCGCCGCCGTTTTCCAGCACGATTTTTGCTATGGGATGTTCCATACCGTTTTCCTCCACACTACTCAGAGAGCCGTCGGTAAGCTTTATACCCGTATCCTTCCTGTCGCCCGCGAAGCTTTCCGAATTTGCAGTGCCGGAACCGACGCCTGCGGACTGAGAAGGTGATTCCGTCGCTGCGGGCGTACACCCCGCCCAAAGCATTGCAAGCATTACAGCGGCGCAAATAATCAGATGTTTTTTCAAACCTATCCCTCCGAATTGTAATTATGCGTTGATTTTAGCCCAAAACGGATATAAAGTCAAGGCAAGGGCGGGCGCCACGATGCGGTTTGGCGTAAATTTTCTGTTAATTATTATGCAAAAATATTACGAAAAAGCGCGTGTATGCTGTATAATAGCGTAGGAAGTATGATTTTCTGTATAAAAATCGGCATTAAAAAAGCAAAAATGATTAAAAATACGGGGGAAAAATGCGCATAACCGCTGTTACGGCACAAAAGCACGACCCGGAACGGGTGAATCTTTATATCGACGGTGAATTCCGCTGCGGGCTCTGCGTACAAACGGCGGCGGATTTCGGGCTGGCTCCTGGCAGGGAGCTTTCGCCCCGGGAGCTTAATGACATTTCCGCCGCCGACGCATATCCGGCTGCGCTTAACGCCGCGCTGGATTATGCCTCGCGCACAAATGCCAAAAGCCGCAGCGAATTTCTTGCCCGGCTTTCGGACTTCCCCGAAAAGGCCGCGCAGGCCGCCGTTAAGCGCATGGAGGAGCTGGGCTACATTGACGATGCGGCCTTGGCTGGGCAGATAGTTAAGCGCGGGCTTGCAAGCGGTGAAGGGCCTTTTATGCTTAAAAAGCGGCTGTACGAAAAGCGGCTCCCGGAGGCGCTGATACAGGAGGCGCTTTATGATATATCCCCCGAGCAGGAGGAAGAGGCGGCTGCAAACGCATTAAAGCGCTTCCCGCAAAAAACGGGCGAGCCGGCGGCAAAGCAGCGCGCCCGCGCCTATGCCTATCTTGCCCGGCGCGGTTTTTCCTCCGAGCTTATACGGCAGACCCTTGAGCTGCTGCCCGCAGAGGATGCGGAGGAAGACCTGTACTGTGATGATATCTGATGCCGTTATAATTATACCCTTACGCTGAGGACGAAAATATGAAATTTTGCAATACGGTTACTCTGGAATGTGTGGATTCCACAAACGAATACATTAAAAGCCTGCCGGTTTACAGCTGCGTGAGGGCACTTGCGCAAACTGCGGGGCGGGGGCGACTGGGACGCAGCTTTATTTCCCCGGCGGGAGGGCTTTATTTTTCGGTGAAAATACCAAACCCCTGCCTGCGCAGCCTTGTTACCGAAGCGGCTGCCGTGGCCGTGGCCTCCTGCATACCGGGCAGCGGCATAAAATGGCCCAATGATATTATACTGAACGGAAAAAAGGTGTGCGGGATACTTTGCGCCAGCAACAGCGAAAATATGGATATAATAATCGGTATAGGAATAAATGTTGTCTGCGCTCCCATTGAAGGCTCCGCCTGCACCGGCGGCAGCGCGGACGGGCTGTTTAAGCGCGTTATTTGCGCGCTGGAGCACACCCTGACGCTTACAGAGGAAGGAAAAAGGGAGGAGCTGCTGGGGCTATACCGTCCTCTGCTTTTAACCGTGGGCATCCCCGTAACGGTTACAAGCTGCGGCAAAAGCATAAGCGGCACAGCAAAAGGCGTGGATGATGACGGCGCGCTTTTGGTGCTTTGCGGCGGGAGGGTTTATCATATATCCTCCGGCGAAGCAACGCTCTCTAAGCCCGCAGACGGCATGCACGGGCGGTAAGGCGAGCCTTAAAAAATCGGAGGTATTGAATTGATACTGGGCATAGGAACGGATATTATCGATATACCGCGCATATCGCTTATGCTGCGGCGGGAAAGCTTTATTGAAAAAATATATACTAAAAACGAGCGGGAATATCTTGCCCTGCACAAGCTGAATCCCTCAACCGCCGCGGGAATGTTTTCGGTTAAGGAGGCGGCGGCAAAGGCTTTGGGACGGGGCTTTGACCATCTTTCGTGGAAGGATATAGAAATTTTTCACAACGAATACGGAAAGCCCTATGTTGTTCTTCATGGAAAGGCAAAGGAGCTGTTTGAGAGCCTCAATGGAACGAATGTGCATATAAGCATATCTCATGTGAAGTTTGCCGCCGTTGCCCAATGCATTATTGAAGGGAGAGAATGACCATGCTGCCTGTTGCCTCTGTAAGCGAGATACGCCGCGCGGAAACGGAATATTTCGGCAGTGCCGATGTTTTGCGGACCGTGCTTACGGTGGGAGAAAAAATGGCGGAGTATATTCTTGCTTCCCCGCTTATGCGCAATAAAAAAAGTCTGCTTGCCGTATGCGGGCAGGGCAACAACGGCGCTGACGGCATGGCGGCCGCCGCCGTTTTGAAAAAAGCCGGGCTGGATGTCCGCGTGGTCTTTGTGGGGGATGCCGGCAAAAAAAGCGCTCCCGCCGCCTTTTGCATGGAGCAGTGTCGGGAGCTTTTTGGCGGCCTTTCCCCCGCCGACGCGGTGCTGGACGCAATATTCGGCATCGGCTTTCACGGCATTGCAGAGGGACGGGAAAAAGAAGCAATAGAATTCATAAACTGCCTTCATGAAAAGGGCGCCGTTGTTTTTTCCGCCGATGTGCCCAGCGGGCTGGGCAGCGAGTTTAAGGTGCATCCCGATATAACCATAGGAGTGCAGGCGGTAAAGCTTGCCTGCGCCTGCGGAACCCCTGCCGCCGCCTGCGGAGCCCCGGCGGCAATTGACGCGCTGATTCCGGGCGTAAGAGCGGAAGCGCAGCTTATTGAGCATGGCGATCTTCGCACCTTTCTGCCGCGCAAAAGCCCGTACGGCCACAAAAACAGCTTCGGTGCGGTGGGTATAATAGGGGGCTGCGCCGGTATGGAGGGCGCGGCCATGCTGAGCGCGGAAGCGGCGGCAAAGGCGGGGGCGGGCAAGGTGCGCATTCTTTCCCCCCTTCCCTATTATGCCGCCCGCAGCCCGCACCTTCTGCTTATGCCCTGCGAGCCGGACAATGACGCTTTACGCGGGCTGGACGCTGCGGCCTTCGGAATGGGCGCGGGCCGCACGGAGCATACGGCGGACACCGCCCGCATGCTTCTTCAAAGCGAGCTGCCCCTTGTGCTGGATGCGGACGCGCTGTGGGCGCTGCACTCCGCACGCGATATGCTGAAAAAAAGAAAAGAACGCGGCCTTCGCTGCGTACTCACCCCGCACATAGGCGAGGCTTTGCATCTTATCGACGACCCCGCCCTTTTTGCGGATACTGCGGCAATTGAAGCAAACCCCGTCGCGGCGGCGCTTCACATAAGCCGGAAATATTATTGCGATGTGATACTTAAAAGCTGGTACAGCGTAATCGTTTCAGACGGAGTGTGGATACTCAACTCCCCCACGCCCGCACTGGCCACCGCCGGCAGCGGCGACTGCCTTGCCGGTATATGCGCAGCCGTGCTTGCGCGCGGAGGGCAAATCCCCGCAGCGGCACTGATTCACAATGCCGCCGGGCACCGCGCGGGCACGCTGTACGGGCGCGACAGCGTTACCGCCGAAGATATTATCCGCTGTATTTATCTTGACTGACCGCCCCTGCCGCATGCAAAAAAGGGCGGTGAGCGCGCGGCAAAACTATGAAAAATTGAAAAAGCACTTGCGATTGCAAGTGCTTTTTTTCTGGAGGCGCCACCCAGATTTGAACTGGGGAGTAGAGGTTTTGCAGACCTGTGCCTTACCACTTGGCTATGGCGCCGTTGGAGCGGAAGACGAGATTCGAACTCGCGACATTCGCCATGGCAAGGCGACGCTCTACCACTGAGCCACTCCCGCAAATGGTGCCTTCGGGCGGAATCGAACCACCGACACGGGGATTTTCAGTCCCCTGCTCTACCGACTGAGCTACAAAGGCTGGCGATCCGGAAGGGGCTCGAACCCTCGACCTCTAGCGTGACAGGCTAGCGCTCTAACCAACTGAGCTACCGGACCAAAAAGAATGGTGGGAACAATAGGGCTCGAACCTATGACCCTCTGCTTGTAAGGCAGATGCTCTCCCAGCTGAGCTATGCTCCCACTTAAGCGCTTTGGATTATCTTATCCGCTGCGACTTCTGTATTATATTCAATAAATACCTGTTTGTCAACTGCTTTTTTTAGAGTGATGAAAAAAGTTTAATGCCTTTTATTTTTCAATCCCAACGGCTGTGCTTTATCTTAAAATCGCCCGGCGGATGCCGGGCGGGTTTAAGATGCTATTTTACTCCGATATCAAAGCGCATATGCTTGTTTTGGAAATTGATCTTTTCTGCTGCGGCATATGCAAGCCTGCGGGCCTGCTGAACGCTGTCCCCCAGCGCCGTAACGCCGAGCACCCGTCCGCCGGAGGTTACCGTGCGGCCGTCCCTTATTGTCGTGCCGGCATGAAACACCAGTGCCCCCGTCTTTTCCGCCTGCTCAATGCCGGATATTTCAAAGCCGGTTTCATACTTTTCGGGATATCCGCCCGAAGCCAGCACAACGCACACCGCCGCCTTATCGCTCCAGCTTATTTTTACTTCGTCCAATCGCTCATCAATAATCGCTTCAAAGATATCAACAAGATCGCTTTTAAGCCGCGGCAGCACCGCCTGCGTTTCCGGGTCGCCGAAGCGCGCATTGTATTCCAGCACCTTTATGCCGTTTTTTGTAAGCATCAGCCCGAAATACAGCACTCCCTTAAACGGACGCCCCTCTTTTTCCATGGCTCTGACGGTAGGCAGCAGCACATTGTCCATAAGCCATTTATCATTGCTGCTGTCATACTGCATACTGGGGCTGAAGGCGCCCATGCCGCCGGTATTAAGCCCCATATCGTTATCAAGCGCCCTTTATGATCCTGCGCGGTAACCATGGGCACCACGGTTTTGCCGTCCGTAAAGCACAGCATGGACATTTCCGGGCCCGTCATATATTCCTCTATAACTATTGTGCTGCCGGCCCCGCCGAAGGCTCCGCCCTCCAGCATATCCTTGGCCGCCGCCGATGCCTGAGAATAATTCTCGGCGATTATAACTCCCTTGCCCAAAGCAAGGCCGTCCGCCTTTATCACAATGGGCATCGGCGCGCTTTTAAGATATTCGTCCGCCGCCGCATAATTATCAAAAATTCGATAATCCGCCGTGGGAATACCGTATTTTTTCATAAGCTGCTTGGAAAAGCCCTTGCTGGCCTCAATGAGCGCTGCGGCTGCGGTGGGCCCGAAGGCCCGCTTGCCCGCCGCCTGCAAAGCGTCCACCATTCCCATTGCCAGCGGATCATCCGGGGCCACGACCGTAAGATCGATATCGTTTTTTACCGCAAAATCCACCATGGCGTCGATATCCGTCGCCTTTATGGGTATGCACTTTGCAATTTTTGCAATGCCGCCGTTGCCGGGAGCGCAGAAAAGCTCCGGCTTATGCCGGCTCTGCGCCAGCTTCCACACAATAGCATGCTCGCGGCCGCCGCCGCCCACAACAAGTATTTTCATATTTTTCACCGCTGTTTTTTAATCAATGACGGAAATGCCTGCATCCGGTAAACACCATGGCAATTCCGTGTTTGTCCGCTTCCTCAACGGAGAGCTGATCGTTCTTTGATCCGCCGGGCTGGATTATGCAGCTTATTCCTGCCTTGGCCGCCGCCTCAACGCAGTCCGGGAACGGGAAAAACGCATCCGACGCCATGGCCGCCCCCGTGCAGGGCTTAAGGCTGTGCTCAATGGCCTGCTGCGCCGCCCATATGCGGCTAACCTGTCCCACTCCCATGCCGTAGGACTGTCCGTCCTTGGCTATTGCAATGCCGTTGGATTTTACATGCTTGACGATTTTCCAGGCAAAGAGCATGTCCTTCATTTCCTGCTCTGAGGGGGCGCGCTTGGTTACCACCTTAAGCTCGCTTTCGTCAAGCAGCAGGCTGTCCGGCTCCTGAACCAGCAGGCCGCCGTCCACTTTTTTTGCCGTATATGTGCTTACGCACGGCTCACTTATGCCGTCAATGCGCAGCAGACGGATATTTTTCTTTTGAGTGAGTATTTCCAGCGCCTCATCGGTAAAGCCCGGCGCCGCCACGATTTCAATGAATATTTTTGATATCTGCTCCGCGGTAGCCCGGTCAATTTCCCTGTTGGCGGCGATTATTCCGCCGAACACCGATACGGGATCGGACTCATACGCCTTTTTGAAGGCTTCGCTTATGCACAAAGCGCTGCCCACGCCGCAGGGGTTTGCGTGCTTACCGCCACCACCGTAGGGGCGCTGAACTCCTTAAGCAGACCCAGTGCGCCGTCGGTGTCGTTTATGTTGTTAAAGGAAAGCTCCTTGCCGTGCAGCTGCACGGCGGAAGGCAGCGCGCCGCGGCAGGAACCGATTTCCTTATAGAATGCCGCCCGCTGCGCAGGGTTTTCGCCGTAGCGCATCTGCTGCACCAGCTCGAATGTGGGGGTAAAGCTGCTGCGGAAGCCCTCGACCCCGGTCTGAGTGCGCAGATATTGGGTGATAAGCGCGTCATACGCCGCCGTATGCTCAAACACGCTGTAACAAAGATACAGCTTTGTCTTGAGGGAAACCTCGCCGTTTTCCTTAAGCTCGTTTATAACAACGGCATAGTCCTCCGGGTTTACCACCACGGCTACATCCTTATAATTCTTTGCCGCCGCGCGGATCATGGTCGGCCCGCCGATATCAATGTTTTCAATAGCCTCGGCCAGCGTTACCCCCGGCTTGAGTATCGTCTGCTTAAACGGATAAAGGTTTACCGCAATGATATCTATTGTGTTTATTCCCAAGCTTTCAAGGGTAGCCATATGCTCCGGGTTATCCCTCATTGCCAGAATGCCCGCATGAACCGCCGGGTGCAGCGTTTTCACCCTGCCGTCCAGGCACTCCGGGAAGCCGGTAAGCTCATCTATCTGCATAACCTCAAGGCCGGCCGCCTTGAGCACCCGGTAGGTTCCGCCGGTGGAGATCAGCTCATACCCGAGTTTTACAAGCTCTGAAGCAAACTCCGTTATGCCCGTCTTATCCGATACGCTTATCAATGCTCTTTTTTTCATTCTTTTCTCTCCTTTATGATTACTTTCCGTCCGTTTACCTCTATGGCTCCTTCGCAGAACAGCCTTACGCTCTCCGGCAGAATAATGTGCTCCTGCTCAAGTATCCTGTCCGCCAGCGTCTGTGGGGTATCCTCCTGCTTAACATATACTGCGCGCTGCATTATAATGGGGCCCGTATCTATCCCTTGGGCAACAAAATGCGTGGTGCAGCCGCTAACCTTGGCTCCGTATTCCAGCACCGCCTCATGCACAAAATGCCCGTAGTAGCCCTTGCCGCAAAAGGAAGGTATAAGGGAGGGATGTATGTTTATTATCCTGTTTTCATATTCCCGAACCACCTCGGGCGATATGATCCCCAGATATCCGGCCAGAACGCAAAGGGATATGCCGTTCTCCCTTAACTCCTCCAGCGTTACCCTCTCCCGCTCTTTGGGCTCTTTGGGCAGCACCAGCGTCCTTATGCCCGCCGCGTGCGCTCGCTGCAGCGCATAGGCTTTATCAGTGCTTGAAAGCACAAGCCGCACGCGCCCTTTTATCTTTCCGTCCTCTATTGTGTCCAGCAGCGCCTGCATATTGGAGCCGCCGCCGGAGACAAATACCGCAATATCCGTCATTTGTCCAGCTTCACTCCCTCGCCCTGTATAACCTCGCCTATTATGTACGCCTTTTCGCCCAGCTCTTTGGCTTTTGCCGTCACACTGTCCGCCAAGGCCGGCTCCACCGCCATAACCATTCCGATGCCCATGTTGAAGGTGTTGTAAAGCTGCTGCGTTTCCAGCCCGGAAAGGCGCGCAAGCATATCAAATACCGGCAAGCTCTCCCAACTGCCCAAGCTTATGCGCACGCCGAGGCCCTCCGGCAGTATGCGCGGAATATTCTCTATAAAGCCTCCGCCGGTGATATGAGCAATACCCTTTATCTCGTATTTTTTGATAAGCTCAAGCACGGGGCGCACATATATTCTTGTGGGGGTAAGCAGCGTTTCTCCCAAGCCCGCGCCAAGCTCCGGGCTGTATTTGAGCAGCGTTTCTTTATCCGTTGTGCACAGCCTGCGCACAAGGGAAAAGCCGTTGCTGTGCACGCCGCTTGACGCAAGCCCCACCAGCACATCCCCCGCTTTGATGCTCTTGCCGTTAATCACCCGACTTTTCTGCACAACGCCCACGGAAAAGCCCGCAATGTCATAATCCCCATCCGCATAAAAACCGGGCATTTCCGCCGTTTCTCCGCCTATAAGCGCGCAGCCCGCCTGCACGCAGCCCTCGGCTACGCCCTTTACTATCTGTGCGGTTTTTGCCGGATCAATATGCCCGGAGGCTATATAATCAAGGAAAAACAGCGGCCGCGCGCCCTGACAGACTATATCGTTTACGCACATTGCAACGGCATCAATGCCGATTGTATCATGCTTGTCAAGCACTATTGCGTATTTGAGCTTAGTACCCACGCCGTCAGTGCCCGCCACCAGCACCGGCTCTGCGCAGTCCTCTCCGTTCAGCTCGTAAAAGCCTCCGAAGCTGCCCAGATCCCCAAGCACATTTGCGCACATGGTTTTTTTGACATGCTCCTTCATGAGCCTTACCGCCTCATAGCCTCTTTCCACATCCACTCCGGCATCCTTGTAGCTTATCGCCATTTTTATTACCGCCTTTCACAATTCCGATAATCGCGCTTATTCTTTTTGTTTTATTATTCCGTCCGCTTTGCCGCCTGTTTCCTCTGCCCGGCCCAGTGCATGGCCGCTTTTATTGCTCCGCCGTCATTTGCTCCAGCTTTTCCTGAGCCGCCTCAACCGACGCCCTCATTTTTTCCTTATGCTCCTCCAGCCTGAGCGCCAGAGTCTCGTCGGACAGAGCCAGCATCTGCACCGCAAGCAGGGCCGCGTTTCCGCGCCGTTTACGGCTACGCAGGCAACCGGGACGCCGGAGGGCATCTGAACCATGGATAAAAGGGAATCCATGCCGTCCATCAGGCTTGATTTTATCGGCAGCCCTATAACCGGAAGCGTGGTATACGCAGCCAATACCCCGCCCAAATGCGCCGCCTTGCCCGCAGCGGCGATTATCACGCCTATTCCATTTTGCTTTGCCCCGGCAGCAAATTCCGCCGCCAAAGCCGGAGTTCTGTGCGCGCTTATCACCTTAGCCTCATATTCCGCTCCGAATTCCTTAAGGGTATCAATACATTTTTTTACCGTATCATAATCCGATATGCTGCCCATTACCACTGCAACCTTTTTCACAACAGTACCTCCGTGTTTAGTGTTGAATGTTCCCTGCAAAAAAGCCGTTATGTTTATCTTTTTAATGCTTTATACGCCAATGTTACCGCAAAGCCGTGTCAAGGTCAAGAAATATGCGAATTATTTTTTATTGATTTGTTTTATTGTTCGTGTTTTTGAAAAAGGCGCTTTACTGGCTCAAGAGAGGCCATCGGGCAGCAGCAGCTGCTGTCGACCGCCTCATGATTGCAAAAATGCGCCCGTGTATTATTGAAGAAAACACAAAAATGCGGTATAATCAATATGCTCCATAAAGGCAAAACAAACTCTTAAAATCGAAAAAGGTGCCGCCGATGCTTATACTGTACATACTTATCGCCGTCATGCTTCTTATTACAATTGCCGCCTATCTGTGCTATCGCATTGCCATGCGCGTGCCAAGGCGCGGCACGGAGGAATTTTTCCGTCTGCCGGATACCGAACAATACACCCCTTATGCCCAAAAAACAAGGCAGCTGATACTGGACGCGCTGTCCGTTCCCTACCGGGAAGAAAGCATAACCTCGTATGACGGGCTTAAGCTCTGCGGCAAGTGCTGCTTTTCCGGCGAATCCGCGCCGTGGATCATTATGCTTCACGGCTACCGCAGCCGTGCCGAACGCGATTTCTGCGGCGGACTTAAATTTGCTCTGGAATCGGGTTATAATGTTCTTTTGGTCGATCAGCGCGCTCACGGCAAAAGCCGGGGGAAATATCTCTCAATGGGCATAAAGGAGCGCCGTGACTGCCGCATGTGGGTGGACTTTCTCCTTTCACGCTATCCGAATGCACAGATTCTGCTTTACGGCGTGTCCATGGGCGCCGCCACCGTGCTGATGTCCGCAGCGCTCGGCCTGCCCGATGCCGTTAAAGGAATTATTGCGGACTGCGGGTACACCTCGCCCTGCGCCATTATAAACGGTACTGCGCAAGCGGCATTATCCCGTATTTCCTCTGTATGCCCTGATTTATTTGGGCTGCCTGCTTTTCGGAGGCTTCCGCCTTGACAGCGCCTCCGCCGCCGAGGCAATGGACAAATGCGATATTCCCGTTTTGTTCATTCACGGCACGGACGACCGCTTTGTGCCCTTTGATATGAGCCTGGAAAACTACCGCCGCTGCCGCTGCCCCGAAAAAGAGCTGCTTTCGGTTCCCGGAGCCGGACACGGCATGAGCTATATGACGGATACACAAAAATATCTTGAAACGGTTTCCTCATTTATAAAAAAAGTTCTGGCGCGCTGATATAATCATATTATTGCACGCATGCGCATATATGCAATAATAATAAAAACGGGGAATGCTCCGCCGTGCGCGGTCATACCCCGTTTTTACGATCCGAAAAAATTATTCTGTATCCGTTTATGCCAGATGCTTCAAATGCGCCGGCGCCGCAAGCCCGTCTTCCCGTTACGGGGTTGCCTGCGGCATAAGCCCCACCATATCGAATTCATCAGGATTCTGCCTGATTATATAATCAATATAGCTCATATACATATGCGCAGTCATCAGATATCCCTGCGGCTTAAGATGCCCGTTCAGATAGAAATTCTTTTCAAACTCTTTATCGTATACCGGCGCATACTGCGCAAAATCTATAACATAGCATCTTTCATGCCCCTTGGCAATGTCATATATAAGCTTGCCGAACTGCTCCAGGCAAAAGCCGTTCCAGCCGTCCCTTGGCATAATCGTAAGAAAGAAATACGCCCCGGGCGATATTTTTTCATACCGCCTGATAATCTCCTCATAATACGCCGCAAAGGTTTTCTTTTCCGTGTATATATCCCCTGCCTCCCCCATTTCCTGACGCTGATTTACAATATCGTTTACGCCCAGAGCAATTATATACGCCTGACAGGCCAGCTTTGGGTTCCAATAGCCCTGACAGTCAGCAAAGGCTTCCACATATTCCGAGGCAGTCATTCCACCCCGCGAAAAATTATACACCTTGCATCCGGTCGCCCTTGCCATAAACTGTCCCCAGGAATAATCGTAGCGGTCATAGTAGTCATAGCCCCCATGCGGGTTAACCGTCTGAAATTCCCCGGAAGCAAGGCTGTCCCCCACGCAGGCCACCGTTCTGAATATGCCGAAAAAGCCGCCGTCCGGCTTAATAACATCAAGCGGCCTTTCCTTTTCATTTTTTATGTATGCCGAAATATCCATATTTCCCTCCGACGCATTGTTTTCAAATTTACATACAGCCATAAAACCGCCAAAGCAGCAGCTTAGGGCTATTATAACATAAAAAAATCCGAAATCAACCCGCAGGCTTCAATTCCGCTCCTGTTTTTTTAGCAAGGGGTTCAGTACCTTGGTTACCGTCACATATCCCACCGTACGCGCGCCCTCCTTTATGGGCAGTCTTTTCCCCTCCCAAAGGCAGTGGGGATAGTATTCAGGCGTTATAAAGGTAACGGTTCCAGCTGCGGTTCCGTCAGGCTGCACCGAATTTTGATTGTAATAGTGATGCACTCCCGATGTAATATAGCCCTCTTTTATCAGATGTCCCGGCCTGTATCCGTCAGCGGCGGGAGCTTTCCTAACGCCGCAGAATTCAAATACTGCCTCTATATCGGGTTCGCGTTCCAAAACGCCGATTCCCTTTCTGTCATTCCTTTTCATACCGTTCTCCATGCAAAAGCAAGCTGCATTTCAGGGCCTTGGGTCAAACATTAAAATGCATGCTTTCGATAATTGCATCGCATATTTCGATTTCCTTTGTTTTCTTTTGACTATGATATGTTATCATCACAATTTTCGGTTTTTTTGCCGCCACCCACAGCTTTACAAACCATTTGTCCTGCGTTATGCCGGCAGCACACAGTACGGTTTTTTCCTCACCGCCATGTATGAAAAACATGGATTTATCCACCGTTATCGCATTTTGTTCAGTAAACTTTTTTGCCATAACCGTTATCTGCTCATCAATCGACCTATCCGCCAGCATATTATAAAATGAAGCCGTTATTGCCCCCTCGCCGTCCGGATCGTAAACAGTCAGCGTATCGCTGTCCTCCTCTGCTATCCAATGCAAGGGTATTTCATAATCCAAATATCCGTTATGCTTCAGCCTTTTGCCGCCCGCCTTTTTCTTTTTTTGAAAATACCCGATTTAAGCACTGCTTCTTACCCTCCCGTCCGCCGCGTTTCACCTATACATTTACATTCTGCGCCGTATTTTTAACCTATACAAAGCTCATAACGCTTTCTGCATCATAATTGTCCGTCTTCCTTCCATTTGTTCAGCACCGTTTCCGCACTGAAACTGATGAGCGGATTTGCATTTTGTCGGGATATACATTTCAGCACCGTTTCCGCCTCCCGAACCTTCTTTTTAAGCTTCAGGCAGCAAACGGCTGCTTCAAAGCGCACCCTGTCATCATCATAATTCAGCAGATCCGTATATACAGCTTCCGCATACCCGTCCTGCTTTTTTATTTGCTCAAATATCTGCATCAGCTTGTCCACGCTCTTATTGTTCCGTTTAACTTCGGCTTTCGTTTCGCCGAACAAATGCAGGCACAGCTCAATAATTCTTTCCCGAGTTTTATCCATCCGTATTCCGTTTCTGTTTTTTGAAAAAGCACTTAATGAAAGCATTCCTATGTAAAAACGGTGCTTTTGTTGTTTTTCACTCCGCAAAGCCAAGCTCCTTCATCGCCGCAAGAAAGGTGTCGGCTTCACCGCCCGGATTTGCCTTCCTTGTTGCCTCGATAATATACCACGGATACTCAAGGTCATGAATGATTATCGGGATCGGCCTTCCGAATTTGCCTTCGATAAATCCGCTGCTTTGCAGCTTATTTGCAACTGCCGTTATTTCGCCAAGCAATTCGTAATATCCCGCAGGCCCCTTGCCTATGTACCGCATCTGACTGTCATAGTCGGCATCATAGTCCTCATAGCCGATGTTGTCTATGCCGTTTTCCTTATACCAATTAAACAGCACCTGCATCCCCTCATCGCCCTCAGATGCCTGAATTACCGGTATTTCGTCCTGACGCCAAAAGGCGTAATTCCAGCGCTCCTCCGATAATTCATCAGCGCCGGCGCAATCGCTTTGCGTATTATAGCTCACGAAAAACTCCGGAACATTCGTATATCCGCCATATTCATTTTCCTCATTTGCATAAACAAAAACGAAACAGCGTAAATGTCTTCCTCGTCCCACTGCGAAATGATTCCGCGCAGCTTTTTTTCAAGATATGCCCGTAAATCCGTCATAAGCTCTTTTGCCTCCCCGTTCTCTTCTTGCTTTTCAATGCGGCTCTTTTCCTGCCCGGCCGTTTCAGCCCGCTGAGCGGTTGTAGGCTCATATGTGCAGCCGACAAAAACGGTTATAACCGCCATCAGGCACAATACCGCCGTTATTCTGCGGCCTTTCATCATTTTTCACCCCCGCAGCCCCTATTTTTTCTTTATCATTTTAAGATTGTTCACCCACACCTTGTCCCCAAGTGCACGGGCGCATTTCATGCATATTCTGTAATCATGCTCAAAAAGCTGCTCTGTCTGCATTGCCTCCAATCTTTCCAGTATACAAAATGCCCCCGGCCAGTTCATATCCTGAATCCATTCCATAAGCTCTATCATGTATGGCTCAAGCTCCGCATTTGTTTTCATGGACAGCACCTTTGCACAGTTATCCCATGTACTTTTGCCCGCAGGGAAGCCCGGCTGCAAGAAAACATTTATATATCTTATCCTTTTTGCAAGCTCAATTCCCCGCTCCTGCTCTTCACTGCTTCTGTCCCATTGCAGCAAATCCATTATATAATCAATATCCAGCATATTCCCGCTCCTTGTTTTTATAAAATGCTCTGCCGGCAACCTAACCGGCCCGCATGTTTTTTGCCTCTTTAACTGCGTAATTATCAAAGCCTCCGCAATGCTTCAACCTGCCTTTGCACTTTCTTTGAACATACTGTCCGCTCCGCGCCGCTCAGCACCGTCTGAAGGTTGTCCCCCGTATTGCAAGCACATTCCATGCTTCTTACCGATTTCGTATAAAAGCGAACTTCACTCAATATTTAACCTCCTTGTTCATACCCTCAATACAGCAGCCATGATAGCCTGAATAATATAAATCCTCTGTATATCCGATTGCTTTACCCCCTGAATATGTTGCATGCAGCCAGTAATTAAGCGCACCTAATCGGAAAAAACCAGCATACTTTATACCTACGGGCCGAATGGCCATGCGATTATAATAGGCATTATCGCCCTTAATTCCGGAGTCCTTATATTGATGTTCGGGATTATAAAACAGCTCGCCAAACATATCTTCCGTAATCTCTATGCCCGTATATATCTCTATGATTTTAGAAAACAGCTCGATATTCATTCCGTTGCATTTTAAGTACGGTTTACTGTTAAGCTCCCTTGTGTACTTAATAGATACCGTGGGATATCCTTCCTTCGTAATAGGAACACTGCCTATGTGTATAACGCCGTCCTCCACATCAATATGGTACTCATGCACCGCTTTATCGCTGTTATCAATTCTTTTATCCGTTTCAAGTACAAATTTTTCTTCTTCAACAGCCCGTTTCATCATTTGATAACAATTCCAATCATAATTCCAAGCCGTTTCTCTTTCTTCCAAAACAAGCGGCTTATATGTGCAGCCGCCAAAGCCTACGCAAAAAACCAGCAACACAAGAAACACCAAAACATTCAAAACGCCCTTAGACATTTATTCACCCCCAGTACGGAATATCAAAACTGACTCTCCACGAAAATTTATATAATATTCTTGCGTTTTCAAGGCAAAAACCAATGCATTGTTCAAAATCCCTCCGACACATTTACATATCTAAAATTTCATCAATGCCGTACATTCTTATGCTTGCCTTTCATATTCTGAAATTTATCAGTCCGTCTTTTCGCCTTATGCATTTTGCTTAAAGCGCTTCAAAGGCAAGTCCCCACTGCCAGGCATATTTCTGCGCCGTTGAGCCTTCGTTGCCATGCAGCGTTATGCCGTCCGTCTGGGTACACAGCGCCGCCTGCGGAAATTCAAGATTATTATTAAGCACATAAATATCACGCAGGCGCGGACGGCATCCGAACGCCGCCGCTTCTATTTTCTCGACACTCTGCGGAAGATAGTATTCTCTGTCCCACTTGCCTTCGGGATAAGCAATCAATACAGTCATATCTTTGCTGTACAGCACTCCGTTTTCGCTTTTGAAATGCACAGATTCTTCCGTTTCAATGCTTTCAAGGCTTAAACAGTTATAAAATGCGGTAGTTTCAATTTTTTCAACCCCGCCGGGAAGCACAATTTTTCTTAAATTCTGACAACCGCTGAATGCCCCGCTCCTGATAACTTTTACTGTTCCCGGA
Organism: Oscillospiraceae bacterium; assembly: GCA_022009755.1. Taxonomy (GTDB): domain Bacteria; phylum Bacillota; class Clostridia; order Christensenellales; family QALW01; genus UMGS1338. Next base: position 2,084,197 of record CP091722.1, on the reverse strand, counting down.
AGAGTAATGTATGACATCCTCTTTTTGTGAAATGCATTGGCGCCTATTGCCGTCACGGCTGCGCCACCTATATTCTCCGGCACGACAATATGATCGTTATCAATATTGCTGTCTGTAATCTCTATTTCCTGCCTGCTGCCGTTATAATACAAATACTTCCACTGCACAGCACCGGCAGCATCCGGCGTCACTGTACTCTCCGCATTGCAGCCGCCCAGCAATATAACAACAAAAAGCAACGCAATAACACCGTAACAGCCCATGACCGCAGCACTCAAGCCGTTCTTTGTGCACTTCTTCATAATTATCGCACCTCCATGAAGCCGCCCCGAAATATCAGGTATTCTTCATCATGTATGGGGCGATAATAGACAAGCTCTGCTCCTGGAGCAAACACCGCCCCGACCATGGTACGGCTTTTTACGCATATTGCCTGCGGCATAAACTCCGTTCCCTGTATGTTTGCGTTTTTCAGCATTCCAGTCCAGTCAGATTCTCTTACGGTGCACTTTGCTGTTAAATTTACAAGTTCCGTTATAAACGCGATATCAAAGCCTTCCCCCTCATCCTTACCCTGCATATTCATATTGCTGTAAAGCACCGTTAAACTGCTTTCATTTTTATCATTCAATGCAAAAAACACCTCTGCGCCGTGCAGCTCGTCCAGCATAAGCCTGTAATATGCCGCACAGTTATACGAAACGGACGAAAGATAGTCAAATTCGCTGTGCTTTTTATACTTTTCAAAAAACTGCTCCGTACACTCTTCGTAATAAAATCCCGCATTGTACTTATCCGCAATTCTTTCTATATCCGTCCTGCACCTTTCGGCGCTTTTTACCGCCTGTTCCCGCGTGATTTTCCCATTCATCCCGCATCCTGAACAGATAAACACCGCAATTAAAACGCCCGCAGCTAAAGCTGCCCTCCATTTCAAAACTCATCCCCCCCTGAAAAACAACATTTTTCTCTCCGCTTATATGCTCAACAGCCTCTTATTTCTCCCAAACCTCACCTATACCGTTTTTTACATCGGGGTCTGCGCTGTCGGATATCCCATACGGCGGCTTTCTGTGCCCGTAAAACTTTATCCCGCTTACCGAATCGGCATATACCTGCACATAAAGCACTGTCGGCTTTTTCATGCTTTCATTGTCCTTGCCCGGAAAGCAGACATACGCAATAAGCATATATTGACCGGCGCCGCCAAGAAGCTCCCTGTCTTCCTCCGTCATCGCGTCTGCATCAATAAGCGCCATATAGCACATTATGCTATCGCCTTCACAAACAGATTCGCCCAGCGCAAAATCAGCCTTTCCCTCGTTCTCTTGCTTTACGCCGCCCTCAAGCAGCCGCAGCATCACTGCCGCATAATTCCGCGCATAATTGCTCTTATCGCCGGCAGCTTCTTCAGTTGCTCTTTGATCTTTGTATGCCGTTGTCATCGCGCCGTTAAGAGCATATATGCTTCTGTTTCCGTTATGTACAACAAGCAGCTTGTCCCCTACATCAGCCTTGAATTTTTCCGCATCCGACATATTATCATTCTCAAACCCCTGAATATACGATGCATACAGCGGCTCAGAATCCTCCGTATTTGCATGCATTTCCAGTGTTTTCAGCACCATATCCTTTACATTTTGCTCGGACTGCTCTTTTGCGCAGCCGGCCGCAAGCACCGCAAGCGCAAGTATGAAAATCACCGACAATATTTTATACATTCTCTTCATATCCTTCACCTCTTAAAATAAAAATATATATCTTCCTGCAGACGCTTTTTTTATGAGTTGCGTAATGATGTTCAAAAAACATATCCCCGTTTTCCAATGTGCCTGCCCCGACATAAAACATCGCTACCCACTGTCTTTGTATTTCTATCTCACAGTTAAATAATGCTGAAATAAAAGTTTCAAATCGATCCAATACCTCTGTATAATATACAACATATACGGTCCTGATACTTGTCGCATATGGTAAATCACCAATCTGCACTAACGATAACGCCTTGGAAATAATCGTATTTCTGTCAATTGTCATTAAATCAATTACACTTTGTGCTAACGCATAATCACTTCCGTCATATATTATATCTCTTATTCTGCTACCCAAATCCTCTTCATACCGCAGTTTTGCTACTCGTATATCCGTGATTCTGCTAGATAACCACGCATCAGACGACGGGAAATTTTCAAAGTCAAATCCATAATTGCTACTGAATGCTTTTAGAAATTCCACTTCATTAGAAACATATCCACCGCAATTGATTGGTAATATTGTATTGCAGTATGCATATCCGCTTTTATCACTTCTCAAAACCGGGTTATTGCCACAATATGCAAATCCATTCACATTAAGATTGCTTTCGTCAATTACGCCGTCCGCATTTATAAATCTTCCCGTTTCGGGGTCATAGTAGCGGGATTGCAGGTAATACAGCCCCGTTTCGCCGTCATAGTAATACCCTCTGTACCTGAACGGATTCAGGTTTGCCAGCGCGCCGGTCGAGGATATCACCCTGCCCCACGCATCGTAGGTGTAGCTTGCCTCCACAGCGCCCGTCTGCCCGTTCAGCACCGCAAGAATATCTCCCTGCAAATTCTTGCGGTAGATATACAGATTGTTATTGTACTTAAACCCTACCGCCGACCCGGTTTCATCATACAGGAAGTATAATATATCCTCCCCGCGTTTTTGAGCAAGTATCTGCGAGCCGTTAATGTAATACTGCGTGCTTACGCCGTTTACGGTTTTGCCTGTTCTTGTGCCGCTTTCGTCATAGGTATAGGTGACATTCAGCCCCTCTGCGGTTATTCCCGCAAGCCTTCTGCCCTGCGTCCATGTAAGGCTTCTGCCCCGGTACAAAAGCGGGTTGCCTATCGCATCATATGTTATGCTCTCCCCGTTCCACGAGGTAAGCTGATCTCCCCATGCGGCGTTATTATACTCATATACCGTCACCGTGCCGCCCGCCGGGGTTTCCGCATCAGTGTATCCGTACTCCGTGCGCGAAAGTATGTTTCCGCAGCTGTCATAGGCATACACACAGGTTTTCTGCGAATACGGGTTAGTATCTCAACGGCAATGCTTGCTGGTGATATTTGTTAGCGCTATTAGAGTGCGTTTGGCAGCTGATTTAATGTCTTTATCCGCGCTAGTTGCCAAAGATGCGATAATATCCCTTACTTCTTCTGATGGATAATACTTCAATCCATAGATAGCCGTAAATGTCAGTTCTCGTTTCATAAATTCCAATGACGGAAAATACTGTTGTTCATCATCGCAAATTCCAACATCATGTGCCGAAAAGGAATCTTTGGCACAATAGGATAATAACAAATCCTTCATTTCCGGCATCATCCAAGAGGCAAGCATCCGCATCGTGAAAGGTAAATAAAATGCATCCCGCGGGCTATGTGCAAGCTCCATCAGATCTTTCGCAAGTCTTTTCGGTTTCAATTTTCTAAATGCATCATCATATCTAATATAAATATGTGCCGGTGCCGGTTCTCCGGGCTTGGAGATATATTAATCGGACGACTTGAACTGCATATACAATTGTAAGACCAGCGTATCACAGTCTTTTATTTTATCCGATACCATTTGCGGAATCAAATATCCTTTCACACCTTCTGACGAAAATCCAGTGATGTATTTAGCAACAATACTTCCGGCGCCGGGGATATTGAACGCATCCAACTCCGCAAGATAGTGATAATCAGTACCTGCATAGCGATTGATCTCATCTAATAATTTATGCAGCAATTCCTTGTCCGCCTTCAGATAAATATAATCCAGCCCCTTTTTTTCACGCTCAATACTGGCAATTAACACTTTGCTATAGTTCTGCATCCGTCATTCCTCGTTTCTCCAAAGGCAATTTATATCCCACCCTTCTCCGTCGGTCACCGAGGTTATGTTCCCCGCCGCATCGTAGGTGTAAACAAGCGTGCTGCTTACATCCCCAAAAAGAAATTTTACATCGCTCTACCGCAGCTCAGGTACCCATCGCATAGTCTTTATATAAGAATTATACAAATCAGTTTGCTTGCAAGTCTTATCGAATATATTTGCAGCCGCGCCCTCAACCAAATTCATAGGATTGATTGTCATTTTCCCTTCCGTCAACTCGTCTTTATAATAAAAACCTGCAATGACCGGCTGTTTGACATTTACCTCATTCTTGGGTTTCGTGTAATATGTCCAATACAATTGCGGATAATTCTTAATAAAAGTCTGACCGACATACATGCCTATATCCCGCATTATAAAATGAGTGACAACCGTAAACTTATCTTTATTGATGAAAGATTCTCCAAACAACTCAGCCATATCTTTCATAGCCTTCATTTCACTTTTGGATACTTTTTCAGTCCGTGCCATATTCAAAAACCAGCTCCAAACAATAATCAACGACTTTGCCGAATAATCAATTTCATTAACAGGTACTTTCAAATCCGTCGCACAGCGTTTTTGAAAATACTCCGTCCTTTCGGGAATTTTCGAAATATACCACTCAAAATTCTCCCTCGCCTGCTTTGATGACATATTGTAATAATCAAGCCCCAACGGCGGAACAAGCAAATCATAGCAAATATCGCTTTTATAGCGATTGCAGTTAGTCATACACAATAAACCTCGCCATATGCGGCATAAAACTAGACTTTAAGCAGCCAAACCGCCCCTTTTGCCGTTTATATCAGCACAGTGTTCCCGTCAGCGCTTCTTTCCATTGCTTTTTATGCCTTTTAATAATCATAAATGGAACCGCCACCGTGCCGCCCGCCGGGAATCAGCAAACTTCTACTCTGCCACCGTCATCTGCTTCATCACTATCCTGCCCCCGTCCGGCATGTCCAGAATAAGCTCCTTCTTTTCCATATGATAGGTGCCGCGATACAGCACATCATACTCAATAAAGCTCTCCTTGCTCTCATCCGGTATGCGTATGCTGAAGTTTCCGTCATACATCGATATCTGAAGCCGCGTTACGGTTCCGTTGCTGTTCCATATCTTCCCATCGTCAATGGGCATCCTTATCTCTTCTCTTTCCGTTTTGTTTACTACCGTCATTTCACCGTATATGTCAAAGATCATATGCGGGCATATGCTCTCCCATCTGCCCTTTGGCACTTCCGTGGACGACTCCGAACACGCCGAACACAGCACCACAACAAGCAGCATTGCAATAACAAAAACTATACTGAATATCTTTTTCATACTTTCTCCTTTCACGGGTACTCCTTCCCGTCCACTGTCGCCGGGCCAACCCGCCTCATCACTATTCTGCCTCCGTAGCGAAGGTCCATAATCAGCGTGTTCCCTTTCAGGCTCTGCGTTCCCCAATATATGGGCTTACTATCTTCCTCGGTTTCCATGCTGCCGATTCCAAAACTTCCGCCCAAGTACTGAATATGAATTTTAGTCACCGTACCGTCCGCATTCCATAATAGCCCGACCTTTTCATGTCCGCAATCAATATACATACGGGGATATTCGCTTTCCCATCTGCCGGTCAAATACACACGCGCCCGTACACACGATGTCAACATCACCGCAAGCACAATCAATACATTTATAACTGTTACAATTTTATATAGGAACCTTTTCATATTGCCCTCCTAATTAATAAACCATATCATCATAAATGTACCGCCAACACTCCTCAAAAACCCATCAATATCTATGGCTGTGTTGTTATCCCCGGCATTATATATTCTGTACTGCTCTCCCTCCCATTTAAGTGCTACATAATGTGCTCCCCTGTTGTGAGCATACAGCAGTATACACGCCCTTGATATCATAGATCGTTCGTCTATGTCGCGCGGTTTGACGAAAAAGAACACATTCGCACTTACACTGAAGCCCATACTTCTGAAATATCCGGTTATTGCATGCGGTGCTACTCCAAACATTCCGAAAAGTATCGTTCTGAATGCTCCGTCAAAGTATTTCACCACATCGGCTATCTGCTGTTGATGCCCCAGTAAAATCATGGCGTTATATGCCGCTATCCATCCACAGCCATTTTTATCCGAAGTATAAAAGCCGATTTTAATATTTGTATACTCTTCTTGCTTTTCTAAAAAAGGCGATGACGAAACATTTTTTTGCGCTTCTTTGTTATGCTTATAATTATTTCCCTTAACTATCTCTGCCGTTATCACGGTCGGCACTGCAACAGACACCGCCACATCAAGCCAAACCGGGAATCCTCCGCCGCTGTCCGTAAACTTCAGCGGGCTGTTAAAACAGTAAGCAAACATATTATACTGTCCTATATCGCAAAGGCCGTAATCAAGTATTGTTTCATCATCCGCATTTATAAATCTTCCCGTTTCCGGGTCATAGTAGCGGGATTGCAGATAATACAGCCCCGTTTCGGCTGGATTCTGCTATGTGCCCAGGAGAGGTTATCACCCTCCTGCGCCCTGCTCTTTCGGGCGGTACCTGCCGAAAAAGCGAATGTGACTGCTCTGTACCAAGTGCCAGCAAGCATCGCCATTGTGATACCACAAAGACAAAACTTGTCAGGAGTACTCCTGAAACCTTTAAGAGCTTGGGATTATCCCGGCATTCTGCCTTCTGTCCCCAAAAGGCGTTGCTTGCTGGTATGATAACATTACTCTTTTCGCTTGTCTTTTTCGAATCTCTTCATTTCTTGAAAAGAAATATCTAACAGACATTTGGGACAATGGAAATATCTTGTTCTAAATTCAACATCGCCCACAAAAAAAGTATCTCCTACTGAAAAATCATAATCTTTTGCTTCGGGAGAATCAGAGTTTACAATTTTACTCATATACCGTAATTCTAATTTCCCCCCGCATTTAGGGCAAAAGTGTTTTTTCCAGTGCACATAAAACGGACTGGCATCATAAATGTATTTTATTGCACCATTACTTTTCATTTATCTTTCCTTTTACTCTTTTCAATTCGTCTCATTTCATCGATCGAAATTCTTTTTTTGCATGTCGGACAATAAAACTCTTTCCAAATAAATTCCACATCGCCAACCATAAACGAATCACCTAATGTAAAATCATAATTCTTAGCTTCAGGAGACTTTGAATTAACTATTTTTGAAGTTTTAATACGAGTTAATTTAGTTCCGCATACCGGGCAATAATGCTTTTTGAATACTGTGTAAAAAATAGCATTATTGATATACTTCTTCCCAACTATCATATATATCTCCTATCAACCCGGGACTTTTACTCGAACAATAAAGCCCCAACCAAATATGCCGGGTGAAACTCCGGCTCGTGCATCAAATTGTTTACCACCATCTTCTGTCGGAAATATACCGATAGTAGCTTCAGCTCCGATTGATAACACATCTGCATTAACTCCTAATTCAACTTGCCAACCAAAGATATTGAATTCCGCGGTAGCTCTGCCTGACAAAACAGAAGCTTTTGCTTTGGCTCCGATTCCGAATCCATCGTTATAGTGCAAACCGGCTTGAACAGTAGCGACAAGTCCATCAGCAACACCCTTTAGAGTAGCCGATAAATTATCATTTCCTATACCGATCTTTCCGTTTGCATTGCCAACAGACGCTTTGCCAAAACCACCTATCCAACCATCCTGAGCTCCCGAACTCTTGATCTTATCATCCAGTCGCCAATTGAATTCACTATATCCACCGGTTAATGAACCTGAGCCTCTAAATACTCCGTCTTGGAAGCTACCGCTAATAGTGTTAGTGCCTGTACTGAAGAAGTCTGCAACAGGTTGAAAAATATTGTTGTTTACCCAGTTTGCTGCATCATTATCCATTGTGGCCAATGTCCCGAGTTATCAGACATATTTACAGGGTTGTTGACACAATACGCAAACAGGTTATAGCCTTTTACCGATCCGCCAGCTCCAGCTATGATGCCGTCCGCATTTATAAATCTTCCCGTTTCGGGGTCATAGTAGCGGGATTGCAGATAATACAGCCCCGTTTCGCTGTCATAGTAATACCCTCTGTACCTGAACGGATTCAGGTTTGCCAGCGAGCCGGTTGCGGATATCACCCTGCCCCATGCGTCATAGGTGTAGCTTGCCTCCACAGCGCCCGTCTGTCCGTTCAGCACCGCAAGGATATCTCCCTGCAAGTTCTTGCGGTAGATATACAGATTATTATTGTACTTAAACCCTACTGCCAACCCGGTCTCGTCATACAGGAAGTATAATATATCCTCCCCGCTCTTTTGTGCAAGTATCTGCGAGCCGTTAATATAATACTGCGTGCTTACGCCGTTTACCGTTTTCCCTGTTCTTGTGCCGCTCTCATCATAGGTATATGTGACATTCAGCCCCTCTGCGGTTATGCCCGCAAGCCTTCTTCCCTGCGTCCATGTAAGGCTTCTGCCCCGGTATAAAAGCGGGTTGCCTATTGCATCATATGTTATGCTCTCCCCATTCCATGAGGTAAGCTGATCTCCCCATGCGGCATTATTATACTCATATACCGTCACCGTGCCGCCCACCGGGGTTTCATCATCGGTATACCCGTACTCCGTGCGCGAAAGTATGTTTCCGCAGCTGTCATAGGCATACACGCAGGTTTTCTGCGAATACGGGTTATCCTCCCGTATCAGCTGACCCATGTTGTCATAGCAATACCGCGTAACCCTCTCTCCGTCGGTCACCGAGGTTATGTTCCCCGCCGCATCGTAGGTGTAAACAAGGGCGCTGCTCACATCCCCAAAAAATCACATCAAATCCCAATTTGCAAAATCATCAATTATATACCTTTCAAACTCTTTCCACGCAACAGCGTAAGGCTTAGGATCTTCGTCCTTTATTCGTTTAATATCGTGTATATTCCCCGCAAATGTCAATTGTTTTCCCGGTATTACTTTAGCCGAGGTACTCAGGAGTTCCAGCGCATACAACATTTTTCTTCCTTTCTCCCTTTCATATACAGCGGGAACAAAAAACTGCGGAATGAACCCCACCGTTTTTAGTTTTTCCGGCGTCAGTATTTCATCCGAGATTACACCGTAAACATACACAACCGGCACAGTATGCCCTGGATACCATTGAGCCTCATCCACTTTTATGAAATGCACGAACTTGTCAAGCTTTCCTTTTTCTTCGGCATAATTGCTTTTCAATTGATACGCATATATATCTCCCGTTCTCCATTCACAACGATACAGCCTATGTTTCTTCACTTTTTTCTCTTCCGGCTGAGGTGAGAGTATTTTTTGTTCCAGTTCTTTCAATGCTTGTTCCCTGATTTTCGCACTTCCGCAGCCTTCACATTCCCACCGTGTTATATCGCTTCCTTCCTTTATATAATATAATGCTTTCTCTTTAACCGCTTCTTCCAGCCTTCCGAAATTCCATTGTGTATCTGCCAATGCAAACCAAAATATCGCCGCATCATCAGAATCCGACAGGCAATATTCATTTTGCTCTATTAACTCCTGCGTAATTTCCTTCCCGGATTTTCCTTTACGCAGCTGTTCTTTATAATAATCTCTAACTTGCTGTGCCATATCATTCTGATACAGCAGTGGTCCCCATGTTCCCATAGCAATCAACTCCTAATTTCCCGTCCAATATAATATTTCATCGGAAATCACATTGTCAAGATATCCCGCAACACCTCTTCCTGCTTCCATATACAACGCAAGTTTTCTGTTGCGCGGGCTAATACCATTAATACGATTGTTCATACGGTTGGAAGTGTTTATTGTATGACATTCTAACATCGCAATTTGTTCCAACCCCCGCGCCTCATAGTAATCCAGATTTGTTGCTATTATCTCCATTTTTAATCCGCCCCTGTATGTACTTCTTTTATGTGTGCGTTCTCTTGCTTCAATGTTCGTCGTCCTGCCAATATACTGAGCTTGTCCATTTGCATCAACCAATTTATATACAGTATTATTACCTTGTGTCCTGCGCTCAATTTCCCTTTCCGTCACAGCTGATGCTATTCCGGCAACTGCTGAAACTCCTGCAACAATCATCGCATCCGTAGCCACAGTTGTCGCTACCGCCGCAGCCGCTGTCGCAGTAGAAGCAGCAACGCAGCTGCTTGCTATACTACTGCTAACCAATGCCAAAGCCGGTGCCGCCGCCCCACAGGTTGCCACTGTAGCAGCAACAGCAGCCACCGCAAGCGCCGTAACCGCAATTACTGTAAAGATTAAACTCAATTTGGGCCAGTTACCAGTATAATCAGAATACATAACCGGATTACAAAATGCATATGCATACATATTGTTACCCTGTATATTCTGAACTTGACCAACCGCCGAATCCGCATTTATAAATCTTCCCGTTTCGGGGTCATAGTAGCGGGATTGCAGATAATACAGCCCCGTCTCGCCGTCATAGTAATACCCTCTGTACCTGAACGGATTCAGGTTTGCCAGCGTGCCGGTTGAGGATATCACCCTTCCCCATGCGTCATAGGTATAGCTTGCCTCCACAGCGCCCGTCTGCCCGTTCAGCACCGCAAGAATATCTCCCTGCAAATTCTTGCGGTAGATATACAGATTATTATTGTACTTAAACCCTACTGCCAACCCGGTTTCATCGTTAAGAGCTTGGGATTATCCCGGCATTCTGCCTTCTGTCCCCAAAAAGCGCCGTTTGCCGTATTGGTTATTGCCTATACTGAATCAATATAGACTCCGCAAGTATCGCAAGCCGATAGTACACTACCAATTCGTCTTTTTCCATTCCTTTTGATTGATTTATCAATTCTGAAAAAGTAGCTTTTTCGGTTGCTCCTTTCTCGGAACAAAGTGAATCCTGAGATCGTTCGGTGTCTTTTATGATATCAGAATGTGTGTTCGGAGTCAATGCGGCAGCATTTGACAGAAACACCGCCGCAAAGACATCCTCTCTTTTGCGTTTACCTTGGTAGGTTTCGTGAACGATCAATTTCACCTTACGCATAATTGCCTCCTTCTTCGTGAGAGTAACAGTTAGAGGATAAATACCCTCCAACTGTTTCCTCACTAAAAGACAATTTTGTAACCGTAAGATTAGAAAATCGTTAATAACCTACCGCAAAAGGGGAAGGAAACTGTTATGTACCAGCAAGCATCGCCTTTTGGGGACAAAAGGCAGGTTGTTGGAATAATCCCAAGCCCTTAAAGGTTTCAGGAATATTCCTGACAAGTCTGTGTTTGGGTGACCAAACGCGATGCTTGCTGGTATGATTAATTACCGCGCCTCAACTTAATGAATTGCCAAATGACAACTGCGACAGCAACAAAAACAAATACACAAATAAGGCTGATGGTTACTATTGTTTTCGTAAGTTGCATTGAATTCACATCATATATAATAGATTCCGAACCTGTAGCATCAATGGTGACAATTTGAGAATAAGACGTAGCAATCCAGTTAAATATTCCCATATCATTTCTAATTAGATATGTAGTATTACCAACTGTCCGAGTTGTTGAATACAGTAGCGAATTTCTGTATGAGTTGTTATCGATCGTATCTTGTACTGCCTTAATATCTAATATATTGCCGTCTGAATCAAGCGATATTATCACATCGCTACGAATGAAATAAATATTAACGTGTTGCTCATCCCATTCAACACAAAAACTTTGAGTACAATTGAACGTATATCCATACAAGAACTCTCCTTGAGACGTATATACGCAAATCTCTTTGTCTTGGGAACCCGTTTGTCCAATCGCAATCAATCCCTGTTCATTTACATCGAAGCATAGGACTCCTCTTTTTTCAGGTTCGGCACTTAATGGTGATACATTGATACTTGCCACAAATGTAGTTTTTGTCTCATCAGAAAGATCTTCTGTAAAAAATCCTGTATTCATTGCATTTACCTTTATTGCATTTGTAGAAATAACAATCAATAATACAAATGATAGAAGCAGATAAATTCGTTTTAATTTCATATCTACCACTCCATAATTTTAATGTACACAGATCTCGCAACCTCATAAACATTAAATTGGGTGTACGGTAGCGTAACCGTTGTTCCCCATTCAACATGAAACTCCTTTCCAGGTGTACCAAATCCAACATTTCCAGTTAATCCGAAGTATCCGGTGTTTAATGCTGGGTCTGGCATAAACATTACGTCTCCACCAGCCGCGACAGGAACACCCTCAATAGGCACAGCTATTGAGCCACCTACTTGATAATAGGCATCATTCAATTTGTCAATGTTGGGAGCATTTGTTACACTTTGATAGCGCGTTATAGATATACCAGGATCGCCTCCGGTAATACCCCCTCCGCCAGAAGCTTGGATCGCAACATTTCCCTTAGTATCCATAGATACGCCAATTTGACCATTGAAAATCCATGCACTGGGTGTTCCACTCACATTGACACCAGTAGAATATGTTAAGTCAACCTTTGAAAGAGTCTTTTGAACAGTTTTTACGACTGGCTTAACAACATTCTTTGCTACCCATTTAACAGTATTCTTTATCCACTTAGGCCAGTTTCCAGCTTGATCATCCATATTAACTGGATTGTTAAAGCAGTATGCAAAAAGATTGTATCCTTTTAAATCTCCACCAACACCAGCTATAACGTTGTCTGCATTAATCCACCGACCGATCTCAGGATCGTAATAACGGCTGGATACATAATAGAACCCCGTTTCGCTGTCATAATAATACCCGCGATAGCGGAACGGATTCAGGTTTGCCAGCGCGCCGGTTGAGGATATAACCCTGCCCCATGCGTCATAGGTGTAGCTTGCCTCCACCGCGCCCGTCTGTCCGTTCAGCACCGCAAGGATATCTCCCTGCAAATTCTTGCGGTAGATATACAGATTATTATTGTACTTGAATCCTACCGCTGCACCCGTTTCATCGTACAGGAAGTATAATATATCCTCTCCGCTCTTTTGCGCAAGTATCTGCGAGCCGTTAATGTAATACTGCGTGCTTGCGCCGTTGACCGTTTTGCCCGTTCTTGTTCCGCTTTCGTCATAGGTATAATAGGCCGTCAAGCCTTCCGAAGAAACGCCCGCAAGCCTTCTTCCCTGCGTCCATGTAAGGCTTCTGCCCCGGTATAAAAGCGGATTGCCGATTGCGTCATATGTTATGCTTTCCCCGTTCCACGAGGTAAGCTGATCGCCCCACGCGGCATTATTATACTCATAAGCCGTTACCGTGCCGCCGGTCAGAAAGCATCAAGCCTCTACTCCGCCACCGTCATCTGCTTCATCACTATCCTGCCCCCGTCCGGCATGTCCAGAATAAGCTCCTTCTTTTCCATATGATAGGTGCCGCGATACAGCACATCATACTCAATAAAGCTCTCCTTGCTCTCATCCGGTATGCGTATGCTGAAGTTTCCGTCATACATCGATATCTGAAGCCGCGTTACGGTTCCGTTGCTGTTCCATATCTTCCCATCGTCAATGGGCATCCTTATCTCTTCTCTTTCCGTTTTGTTTACTACCGTCATTTCACCGTATATGTCAAAGATCATATGCGGGCATATGCTCTCCCATCTGCCCTTTGGCACTTCCGTGGACGACTCCGAACACGCCGAACACAGCACCACAACAAGCAGCATTGCAATAACAAAAACTATACTGAATATCTTTTTCATACTTTCTCCTTTCACGGGTACTCCTTCCCGTCCACTGTCGCCGGGCCAACCCGCCTCATCACTATTCTGCCTCCGTAGCGAAGGTCCATAATCAGCGTGTTCCCTTTCAGGCTCTGCGTTCCCCAATATATGGGCTTACTATCTTCCTCGGTTTCCATGCTGCCGATTCCAAAACTTCCGCCCAAGTACTGAATATGAATTTTAGTCACCGTACCGTCCGCATTCCATAATAGCCCGACCTTTTCATGTCCGCAATCAATATACATACGGGGATATTCGCTTTCCCATCTGCCGGTTAAATAAATATACGGCCAATAGCATGACGATGCATACAGCACAAATATTATCAATAAACACACAACGGCTGTATATTTAAGCAATATCTTTTTCATATTCATATTGCCCTCCTAATTAATAAACCATATCATCATAAATGTACCGCCAACACTACTCAAAAAATCATTAATCTTTATGGCCGTGTCATTGTTATTCCCAGCATTATATATTCTGTACTGCTCACCCTCCCATTTAAGTGCTACATAATGCGCACCCCTGTTGTGAGCATACAGCAATATACACGCCCTTGATATCTTAGATCGTTCGTCCATGTCACTAGGTCTGACGAAAAAGAATACATTCGCGCTTACACTGAAGCCCATACTTCTGAAATATCCGGTTATTGCATGCGGTGCTACTCCGAATACTCCGAAAAGTATCGTTCTGAATGCACCATCAAAGTATTTTACCACATCGGCTATCTGCTGTTGATGCCCCAGTAAAATCATGGCGTTATATGCCGCTATCCATCCACAGCCATTTTGATCCGAAGTGCTAAAACCAAATTTGATATCTTTGCACTCATCCTGATCTCGTAAAAACGGAGTTGTTGATGCTTTTTTCTGTATCTCTTTGTTATGCTTATAATTATTTCCCTTAACTATCTCTGCCGTTATCACGGTCGGCACTGCAACAGACACCGCCACATCAAGCCAAACCGGGAATCCTCCGCCGCTGTCCGTAAACTTCAGCGGGCTGTTAAAACAGTAAGCAAACACATTATACTGTCCTATATCGCAAAGGCCATAATCAAGTATTGTTTCATCATCCGCATTTATAAATCTTCCCGTTTCCGGGTCGTAGTAGCGGGATTGGAGATAATACAGCCCCGTTTCACTGTCATAGTAATACCCTCTGTACCTGAACGGATTTATTTCTGCCAGCGCGCCGGTTGCGGATATCACCCTGCCCCATGCGTCATAGGTGTAGCTTGCCTCCACTGCGCCCGTCTGCCCGTTCAGCACCGCAAGAATATCTCCCTGCAAATTCTTGCGGTAGATATACAGATTATTATTGTACTTGAATCCTACCGCTGCACCCGTTTCATCGTACAGGAAGTATAATATATCCTCCCCGCTCTTTTGCGCAAGTATCTGCGAGCCGTTTATGTAATACTGCGTGCTTACGCCGTTTACGGTTTTGCCCGTTCTTGTTCCGCTTTCGTCATAGGTATAATAGGCCGTCAAGCCTTCCGAAGAAACGCCCGCAAGCCTTCTGCCCTGCGTCCATGTAAGGCTTCTGCCCCGGTATAAAAGCGGGTTGCCTATTGCATCATATGTTATGCTCTCCCCATTCCATGAGGTAAGCTGATCTCCCCATGCGGCATTATTATACTCATATACCGTCACCGTGCCGCCCACCGGGGTTTCATCATCGGTATACCCGTACTCCGTGCGCGAAAGTATGTTTCCGCAGCTGTCATAGGCATACACGCAGGTTTTCTGCGAATACGGGTTATCCTCCCGTATCAGCTGACCCATGTTGTCATAGCAATACCGCGTAACCCTCTCTCCGTCGGTCACCGAGGTTATGTTCCCCGCCGCATCGTAGGTGTAAACAAGCGTGCTGCTTATATCCCCCACCGTCGCGCTCAATGTAAGCGGCAGCGTTGTTCCCCGCTCATAGGTATACCCGTAAACAAGGGATTTCCCGCCCACGGCGTTTATGCTTCTTGATGCAAGCCGATTAAGGCTATCGCTTGTGCTGCTTGTGTTAATCAGCATTTTCACAGCCGTCGCATCGGTTATAGTCACTCCGTACACCCGGCTCTTATACGGCTGATTGTTGCTGCCGCTGCCGTAATGATATGCGGTTCCGAGCTTCTGCCCCGGCAGCATAACCGAGCTGCTCTTCAGGTAATCCTTGCTGTCATAGCTGAAGATTACGCTGCTGCCGTCCGTGCATTTCTTTGCCGCCAAACGCCCGCGCATATCGTATATGAACTCATATGCACGATTGCTCCCATATTCATAACTGCGCAGCATCCGCCCCGCGCTGTATTACTGCAATACTTAAGCGTCACAGTAATACATACAAACTCCGCTCAGTATTTCACCTCCTTATTCATGCCCTCAATACAGCAGCCATGATAGCCTGAATAATATAAATCCTCTGTATATCCGATTGCTTTACCCCCTGAATATGTTGCATGCAGCCAGTAATTAAGCGCACCTAATCGGAAAAAACCAGCATACTTTATACCTACGGGCCGAATGGCCATGCGATTATAATAGGCATTATCGCCCTTAATTCCGGAGTCCTTATATTGATGTTCGGGATTATAAAACAGCTCGCCAAACATATCTTCCGTAATCTCTATGCCCGTATATATCTCTATGATTTTTAGAAAAACAGCTCGATATTCATTCCGTTGCATTTTAAGTACGGTTTACTGTTAAGCTCCCTTGTGTACTTAATAGATACCGTGGGATATCCTTCCTTCGTAATAGGAACACTGCCTATGTGTATAACGCCGTCATCCACATCAATATGGTACTCATGCACCGCTTTATCACTGTTGTCAATTCTTTTATCCGTTTCAAGTACAAATTTTTCTTCTTCAACGACTTGCTTCATCATTTGATAACAATTCCAATCATAATTCCAAGCCATTTCTCTTTCTTCCGAAACAAGCGGCTTATATGTGCAGCCGCCAAAGCCTACGCAAAAAACCAGCAATACAAAAAACACCAAAGAATTCAAAACACCCTTAGCCATTTATTCACCCCCAGTACGGAATATCGAAGCTGACTCTCCACGAAAATTTATATAATACTCTTGCGTTTTCAAGGCAAAAACCAATATCATTCAGTATTTTGTTTTTTAAACTAGCATCCTCTTTCTCAAGAAACCAGAGTTCAGAAAAATCAAATACATCAGATACTGTTATCCGTACTATGTTTTTTCGTCTTATGTACCGCAACTGATAATTTGCACGGTGTACAGCCAAATATAAATCCCGTTCCCCATCTCCTAACCCAAATTCATATGTTTGATCCGACGAGGGATTTGTTACTTCTTTTCTTATTCTATCAAGAAATTTCTGATCACTCCTAATTCTAATAATCAACGCTCCTCTAAGTTCCGAGCTTATTGCTCCTCCATAACCATACATAGCATGTTGGAACATCATCGCAGACAATTTGTATCCTTTTGCCCTAAGAGTTTTACATACCCCCGCATTACCAACAGACTTAATATACTTCATAGGCTTTGTAAAACTCATTATTTTACCGCCGACTCTACATGTCCCAGCAACAAATTCTTTAATTAGTTTTTTCCAAATAGATTCGGGCAACATACCGTCAAAGTCGCTATGCATTATTGGATTATTGTAACAATACACAAATCCATTCACATTAAGATTACTTTCG
Source organism: Oscillospiraceae bacterium (assembly GCA_022009755.1). Classification (GTDB taxonomy): domain Bacteria; phylum Bacillota; class Clostridia; order Christensenellales; family QALW01; genus UMGS1338. The sequence continues at coordinate 2,066,918 of CP091722.1, read as the reverse complement.
TCAATTATGCTGTCCGCATTTATAAATCTTCCCGTTTCGGGGTCATAGTAGCGGGATTGGAGATAATACAGCCCCGTTTCGCTGTCATAGTAATACCCTCTGTACCTGAACGGATTTATTTCTGCCAGCGCGCCGGTTGCGGATATCACCCTGCCCCATGCGTCATAGGTGTAGCTTGCCTCCACTGCGCCCGTCTGCCCGTTCAGCACCGCAAGAATATCTCCCTGCAAATTCTTGCGGTATAAGTACAGATTGTTATTGTACTTGAATCCTACCGCCGACCCGGTTTCATCGTACAGGAAGTATAATATATCCTCTCCGCTCTTTTGCGCAAGTATCTGCGAGCCGTTTATGTAATACTGCGTGCTTACGCCGTTTACGGTTTTGCCCGTTCTTGTTCCGCTTTCGTCATAGGTATAATAGGCCGTCAAGCCTTCCGAAGAAACGCCCGCAAGCCTTCTGCCCTGCGTCCATGTAAGGCTTCTGCCCCGGTATAAAAGCGGGTTGCCTATTGCATCATATGTTATGCTCTCCCCATTCCATGAGGTAAGCTGATCTCCCCATGCGGCATTATTATACTCATATACCGTCACCGTGCCGCCCACCGGGGTTTCATCATCGGTATACCCGTACTCCGTGCGCGAAAGTATGTTTCCGCAGCTGTCATAGGCATACACGCAGGTTTTCTGCGAATACGGGTTATCCTCCCGTATCAGCTGACCCATGTTGTCATAGCAATACCGCGTAACCCTCTCTCCGTCGGTCACCGAGGTTATGTTCCCCGCCGCATCGTAGGTGTAAACAAGCGTGCTGCTTATATCCCCCACCGTCGCGCTCAATGTAAGCGGCAGCGTAGTTCCCCGCTCATAGGTATACCCGTAAACAAGGGATTTCCCGCCCACGGCGTTTATGCTTCTTGAAGCAAGCCGATTAAGCCGGTCGCTTGCGCTGCTTGTGTTAAGCAGCATTTTCGCAGCCGTTGCATCGGTTATAGTCACTCCGTACACCCGGCTCTTATACGGCTGATTGCTGCTGCCGCTGCCGTAATGATACATGGTTCCGAGCTTCTGCCCCGGCAGCATAACCGAGCTGCTCTTCAGGTAATCCTTGCTGTCATAGCTGAAGATTACGCTGCTGCCGTCCGTACATTTCTTTGCCGCCAAACGCCCGCGCATATCGTATACGAACTCATATGCACGATTGCTCCCATATTCATAACTGCGCAGCATCCGCCCAGCGCTGTCATATTCATAGCCGTAGGTTTTTACGCCGTTCACGCTTGAGCTTACGGCGCGCCCCAGCTTATCATACTCAAAGGTTATCTCCGTGCCGTTGCCGTAGCCCGTTTCCAGCAGCAGCCCGGTGACATTATCGTACACATTGCGGGAAAGCAGCGCCCCGCCCACCTTGGTTTTTGTGCGGTTTCCGAAGCCGTCATATTCAAAGGTATACTGCGTGCTTCCGCTTGTAATGCTGCTCAGGCGGTCGTTTTCATACGCGTACTGCACCGAAGCGCCGTTCTTGCTCACGCCGGTCAGCTCGCCCTTTTCATTGTATGTGTAGCTTACCGTTCCCGTGCAGTCCGTCGCCGTAAGCAGCCTGCCGGTGTTTGGGTCATAGGTATACTGCACCGTGCCGCCCCGCGAATCCCGCGTAAGGGCAAGATACCGCCCGTCCTGCGAATACTCCGAGCGCGAGCTTATGCTTTCCGGGTGCCCGTAGGCCGTATCCAGCAGCTCCCATGTGTACTGCCCGCTTAATGTGCCCATGGTCGGCAGCGCCATAAGCACATCCTTGCCGTTATAGCTTGATGTAGTAAGATAAAATGTACTTGCAACGCTTTTGGGCTGGAAGCTTGTAACCCCCGCCGAGCTGTTTATTGTAAACAGCTGATTATCCTCGCTTACCGAGTCCTTTTGTGCAAAGGCAAAGGTAGGCATGGGCAGCGTGACCCCGGTAAACACCAGCGCCCGCCCGTCGGAGGCGATTATTTTCCAGTAATCCCCTGCCTTTTCCAGGGTGTACAGCTGCTCCGCATTGCCGGTGTAGGGCATAACGCAGTCGTTTTGGCTGTCCAGAAAATACTTGTTTCCGCCTCGGTTGCGTATTAAATAGGTTTTGCCCTCTAAAGGCCCGGACGCCGCCGGGAAAGAGCCTCCCGTACCGATTGACGACAGCACATTCCCGTAGCCGTCATAGGTGTATTCCGTTTTAAGCCCCGACGGGCTTACCGAGGATATAAGCCTGCTGCGGCTGTCATATACATACGATGTCGTCTGCCCGTTTTCATCGGTGGAGGAGGTGATATTCCCCTTTTCGTCCGCCACGGTGCTGCTTGTGCTCTTTCCGTCATTCTGCCCCGAAATGAACCCGTTTGCATCATAGGTATAGGAATTCAGCGTGCCCGAAACAAGGCTTACCCCGCCGAAATTCGCCTGCCCCATCTCATGGCTGTACTCCAGCCTTGCCGCAACCGACACCGGGGACTTATCTCCGCTTGCCGTGTTGAAGGACACCGCGCCGTACTGCCAGCCGTCCACCGCCGCATTATAATCATAGCGGTATTCCGCCTTGGTGCCGTCACTGTAATTCACCTGCGCCACCAACGCAAACGACGGCATAACCGAGGCCGCAACGCTATACCCCGACGAAGCCTTCTGCACCTTTTTTATCTTCACGCCCGCCGGCACGGCATTGGCCGCCCGCGCCCATGCGCTTAAGGTAAAGGTGTCCTTCTGCGTCAGAGCAACCGTCTGCGATATCGTGCATACGCTCTCCGTGCCGCCGCTTGCCGACGCACCCCATACGGGCATCGCCTTGTAGGCGCTTATTCCGGCTTCCGTCCACGGATACGCCGAAACATGCCAGTCAAAATCCCCAGCGCCTATCGCGCTGTACGGATTTGCGCTTTCGCTCTCTTCCAGCTGCGCACAGTCAAACAGCACCGTTCCTGCAAGATTATATTTTCCGAAATATATCTTATACGCCTCGTTTGCGCTGCTGTCCTGCGAACAGGTGTAGGTAAAGCTTACGCGCGACCAGCCGTCCGCCTCCCCCGTAAGCTCATCGGGAGATATGATTTTATAATATGAAGCGCTCAGCGTCTTGTCCGCCGGAGCAATGCCTACAAGTATGCCGCCGCTGCCGCTCACCGTGCCCAGCGTGCGAACATATGCCGACACCGTATAGCTTCTTCCCGCCTTTACCGGCCGCATGCGCGCAAAGCTCTGCACATATGCGCTCAGCCCGCTTTCCGATGCTCCCGTTATGCCGCCGCTGGAGGCTCCCTGCAGCCTGTAAGCGGTATTCAGTGCAAACACCGCCCCCGCGCTGTCCGTGGTGGTAATGCCGCTCATGGTTTCAAAGCCGGGTCTGAAAAGCAGATTCACGGCGCCCGTGCTGCCGGCGCAAACCGAGGTTATACGGTTGTTCGCTGCGGTATACCGGCTGTAATCGGTGCAGTCATAGCCATAGCTCTGCGCGCCCAGCACCCGGTTTACGCTGCCCGAAAGCCGACTGTAACAGGCGGTGGTGTGTCCGTATGAATCAAACTGAAATACCGATATTACATCGTCCTCGGTGTCAAACTCTCCGTCCGCACCCGGCGATGTAAAGGTTGTGGAGGCGTCCAGCCCATAGCTTATGCGTACCTCCGCACCCGGAGTCTGCCCCGCTTTTTCCGAAAATCCGCTTACCCGCAGCGCCCTGTCGGAGGTGTAGGAGTATTCTATACAATAGCCGAAGGGATCGGCGGCGCGTACAAGCGGGTTTGCATTGTCCGCCTGCGAAGCCGTATCCATATATGTATACAGGCTGGTTTTGCCGTCGGGATAGGTTATGCCCGTCAAATGTCCTGCTTCGTCATAGGAATAGCTTATGCTTTTCCCGTCCGTTTGGCGCACCGATGCCACTCTTCCGCCCGAAAGCATTATGTCTATATATGCTCCCGCCGCATCCTGCACCCTTATGCCGGTTTGCGAATATGTAACGGTTGAGGTGTTTGGTTTGTATCCGTAATGCCGGAAAGCCTGCCCGAAGCATCAAAGGTAAGCCTGCTGCCCGCGCTGTCCTGCAGCGTGTACCCGTCCGCCGACACCGAAAGCCTGTATCCCAGCCCGTCTTCATCCCTTAGAAGCGCGCCGTCCTTTATAAAATAGTGCTCCGTGCCGTCCGCATCCGTATATACATAGGGGTAATCCGTCGCCACGGCCGCAGGCGACGGCTTCACCGTCTGCGCAATATTCAGCCGCCACCCCTTGCCGCAGGGTATCACGCCGTCCTCGCGGTTTGCATCATAGCTGTTGTACACATGGCTTACGCTTACCGGGTTGCGCCCTCCCGGCGTGGAAGCATCGGGATGCACAAATACCAGGTTGCCCGTGTGATCGTTCACCCTTGCGCTTCCGGCGCGCCCCGCGCTCTGGCTGTGAAAGCTCCAGTAATCCTCCAGCCCCTTGGCGTTTCTGTATTCCACTATAAGACAGGGCGCATACTGCGTAGTGGTTCTGTCGTTATAGTAAATTGCGTGCGCCGTGGGCGAGGAGGCGCTTATGTTCTCCCGCACTCCCCGCAGCGCAAAACCGAAATTGCTGCTGTTGCCCTCCGCACAGGAAACCAGCTCATCCGCCGCATACCATTGCTTTACCGCCTCGGTCACATTCCATTCCACCGGCACATCATAATAGTACTGGCTGTTGGGCTTTTTGGACCTCACATCGTACTGATAGTCCAAAAATGCGCCGAAGTTGTCGTTTTTCTGCATATTCCAGGTAAGCGTTTCCGCATTCCATGTGCGCTTTACCTGCGCTATGCCTATCGCTTCCTCCGCAGCGGTGTCGCTGTTATAGCGCCCCTGCTTCTGCATAAGCTTTATATAGGCGCCCGTAACCGTATCGCTGCCCGAAAGCTGCGGCAGCTCCACCGATATATAGGTTCTGCACCATTTGTACGCCGAGGATTCGTAGCCTGCGTAGAGTATCTTTTTATCCTTGCCCAGGTTGGTCATGCCGGAATAATCCTCGCCGTTCTTGCTGCCCGAAGCAAGATACGCCGTCTTTATTCCGCCTTCATCGGTAATGCGCTTTATGAATATTGCCGGGTCCACCCGCACCGGCAGCGCGGCGGTTTTCATATACTCCGCATCCACATTCACGATAAGGCCGTACACGCCGTTTCCCGCATCCCGCAGAGTATAAAACGCATCGTAATATATATCGCCCAGCGCATCGCATATGTACGGCGCGGGAATTACAAACACCACGCCCTCACTGTCGCTTATCTCCGCATCTCCCGCGCTGTTTAAGCTCATCGTAAGGCCGTGCGAAAGTGTATATACAAAGCCGTATTTATACTGTCCTCCCCTTGAGGATATGATTATATCCTCCTTTATGCCGTTCCACGCAATTTTATATTCAAGGCTTGCATCGGTAAACACTCCGTCATAGCTCACCGTACCGGAATTGCTTTTCAGCAGCTCCTGTGCCGAAAGCAGGCCCGTTCGCTCGGGTGAAGCACTGCTCACCTTCGCCTGTGATGTGCCCCCCACCCTGTTGCCGAGAGCGCGGAAGGAAACGCTTTTTCCTTCCCACTGTATTACGCTGCCGCCTTCATCCTCCCCCGAAAGCGCAAAAGAGGCGGAAAAAGCCCCCTGCGTATTGTGCAGCCTTCCGTTTTTCTGCACAAGTCCGGGTTCATTTTCCACCCACTTACCGTTTTTTATAAAATGCACCGGCGAGGCATAGGTCACCGCCACGCGGCTTTTATCCCGCAGTATAAAGTGCTTGCTTACCGCATCGCGCTTGTCCGTGTCCTCCCCTATTACATCGTACAGCTTTTCCTGCGCTTCTTCCCCGCTTTGTGCCTCTTGCGCCTCTTGTGCCTTCGGTGTCTGCTCCAGCGCCTCCGCCGCTGCCCGAAGGTTTTCCGGCATCCACAGCACAAGCAGCATTGCCGCAAGCAACGCGGCAACTGCTTTTATGCAAAACGCATAATGTACCCGCCCCGATGATGTCCCTTTCGTCTTCATAATACTCCCCTTTAAATTATTATGCCGTATGCTTTTTCCCGATCGTCTTTTCATGCCTCCGCCCCGGCTTTTTCCGGAATCAAATGTAATTACGCTATCATTATAAAGTATCGGGGTATCAAAGTCAATACTGCAAATAATTGTTTATCATATTTTGTATTTTTCGGATACGCCTTGCTCCTTTGTGCAATTGTACGGTATATTTTTGCATTTTTTTGCCGATAGGGCTTGATTTATACTGTAAATACCTATATAATGAATATAAAAAAATATGTCCCGTATCGGCTTTGCCGCCGCACCCGCCCGTCACGGCTCAGGTGTGACCTTTTGATGCGCAGATGCCGATGGACATTAAAGAAAGGCAGTATCAAAATGAAAAAGAAAAACCTGTTCACGGCACTTCTTGCGCTGATGCTGGTCTGCTCCGTGCTTATCTGCACCGGATGTCAGAAAGACCCCGCGCAGACAACCGTCCCCTCTGCGGAGCCCACGCCTTCCGCTCTTACAGCGGCTCAGGTGCAGCAGGATCCGTCAGCCGCGCTTTTAAGCGCATATACCAAAACCGCACAGAGCGTGTCGGAGGCCTCCCCCTTTGCTTCCCTGTCCGGCTTCCTTAAAAAGGGCAAGCTCACCGCAAGCATTCCCGATATGCTCCAAAACGAGCTTTATTACGACCTCGAAAACAAAAGCTATGCCAACCTGCTTACTCTGACTCTTGACGGTCAAAGCATCGACCTTTCCCTTTATGACCGCTCCCCCGAATGTGCGGTGGGCAGCAATTATCTCTTCGGAGATGCCGTTTACGGCCTGAATCTTAATAATCTTTCAAAAACCGTTCCCGCCTCGGCTATTTGGGAAATGCTGGGCGTTTCTTACAACGATGTGAAGTCCATGATTGAGCCTGTGCTTGAATCCCTTAAAAACGCCGCGGCTTTCGATATTACAAAGCTTACGGAAAGGCTCAGTCAGGCCATTGAAAACAACTGCACAATTTCCGCTGCCGACGGTCAGGCGGACACCGTGGTTATCACCGTAAGCTTCAATAAAGAACAGCTGCTCGCCGTTTCTCAAAAAATTATAGATACAGTTAAGGAATTCATGACATCTTTGGGCTCCGCCTCCGGCAGCATCAACGCCGCCGAATTTGACAAGGCTCTTAAAGCCCTTGAGGAAGGCTTGGCCTCCCTTACCGATGCCTCTGCAAAAATAGATTATGTTATAAACGCTCAGTCCCGTCAGCTCATCTACATTGCCTTCAGCTGTCAGGGCAGCGCCGAGGGTGAAACCTTCAGCCTTTCGGGCGATTTCAACATGGGAACCGACCCCGCCAAAAGCGAAAGCTATATCTTCTCCGTGACAGCTCAGGCTACCGGCGAGGATGCCTTCTACACCTCAATAAACGCCGTAATTGAGCGCAGCAGCAATGCCGACGGCGTTATTTCGCGCAAGCTTACCGTTAAAACGGCTTCCGAGCCCGACGGCGAATTCACTGCCGCGCTGACGGCCGAGTTCACCCTTAACCGGACTACCGGCGAAATGGTGCTGCGCGCCGAAAGCCATCCCTATCAGTTAAGCATAACCGGCACCGCCGCCGTAAGCGAAAATTCCTTCAGCATGACCATTGCCGATATAACCGTCAGAAACGACTCCTCTGCGGAGCCGCTTTTCAAGCTTGAGCCCAACCTCAGTCTTACTCTCACTCAGCTTGAGAGCATGCCGCAGATGCCGGAATATAAAGATATTTTCTCCCTTTCCCAAGAGGAATACACACAGCTTCTTGCCGCGCTTCAGGAAAAAGCTTCCTCCCATAATCGATTTGCTGCCCGGCATCCCCCGGCGATAACGGCGACGAGGGCGATTTCTGATTTGCACATGCATCCGCCCGTAAAAAGGCGGCTCATAAACCGAATCTTTCATATAAAAAGAAGCCCGCGGGCTTCTTTTTATATTTTCCCGATCCGCCTCTCTGCATCATTTTCTTTGCATAGGGGCTACTGTCGATTCCCATTCGTAAGGAAAATTGCGGAAACGTAAATTTTTTACGAACGAGGCGCTTCGTCGCTCCTAATATATATCAACAAAATATCATTTTTCTGTTTTATTTAATACAAATTATGAAAAAGCAAGATGAAACGAAACTTTTTGCCTTTTTTGGTTTTTCGGTAAGCTTCCAAGGCAAATTCGCCTTGCTAAAAGGAAAAATATGCAATAATATTTTAAAGCCTATTGCAATGCGTGAAAATATCTGATATAATTAATTGTGCGATGTGAGGAAGGGGGTGACTGTTGTAAACGGTAATGCAACAGGTGCCGTCATATCGGCATCGGCATAATGCCGTTTTTACCGTGTTAAGCCATATTTTATACGGTTTTTAAGAAACAAACACGAAATCATAACAGAGCGGAGGGACTTTTATGAAGAAAAAACTATCGGTGCTTGCAATCTGTCTTGTAATGGTAATCGGATTGTTACCGACCGTAGCCTTTGCTGCGGAAAACTATGATTTGTATGTAAACGGCGAACAGTTTACAAGTGAAAAGCTTTCCATTGCCTGCGGAGAGGGAAGTGCAGCCTACGACCCGGCCGCAAAAATCCTTACCCTTGACAATGCAGTAATTACAAACGGGGGCAAAAGCGATGAGAACCCCAAATACGGAATCAGAGTGGTCGGGGATGCCGATCTGACGATAAAGCTTGTCGGCACAAACAGCATTACTTTAGATAACGGCGGCGGAATTTTTGCAGACGGCAGCAGTGTTAATTACAACATTATCGGCGACGGTAAGCTTACAATAGATGTAAAATGGGACGCTCTCTACACGCTCAACGGCAACATCAGCATATCCGAAGACGCAGAGCTTGATATAACTTCTGCCAAGGGCTGCGGAATTACTTCTTATAATAAAGGAAGAATTTCCATTGACGACGCAAAGGTCATGGTTGCTTCGTATTACACTGCCGCAGACGCCAAGGAGCTGGAGATTAAAAATAACAGCGAAGTTGTTTTGAGAGCAAACGCGGATCAATTTAACGCAGTGTATATGGGCAATGAAACGGCGCGGGCAAAATTGAAATTATCAACTCCAAGGTGGAAGCAACAAGCTATTATCCCGCTTTGTTTACCGAGGGCAATCTGACGGTTAACGGAGGCGAGGTAAAATGCACCTCTACTGCGGACAGCGCAATATGGACACGAGGCGATATTCTGATTAAAGGAGGCGCCAAAGTAACCACTGACGGTAAATACCCGATGGGCGGTAACGGTACCTTCACCGTAGAAGAAGCGGAGATTGATGCAAAGAATACGAATGAAAACAATATTCCTGCAATTTTCGATGAATGCGTGCCCGTAATTGCAGACGGTTATATTCTGACCTATGCAAAGCTGTAGATTCTGAAGAAACAGAAATTGATCTGCTTTCCAGCGGTACTCAGTACTTTGCACTTTATAAGAATGTCCATTTCATAACAAAGGCCGTCTATCCGGTTACCTTTGTTGTAACCCCCGAGGGGCTGACCAATGTGGTTATTAAAGTGGACGGACAGGAGATTTACGGCTCTGTGAGCCTGACGGCGGGAACTCATTCCGTTGAAGTTACGGCAGATAACTGCGAGGTATACAGCAACAATATAACGATTACTGCCGATACGGCAACCCACACTCAGACTATTGTAATGACTTATTTGCCTGCCGATTATACCAAGGTTGATGAAGCCATCGCCGAGGCAGAGGCTCTGAACAAGGACGACTATAAGGACTTCACTGCGGTGGAAAATGCGATTAATGCCGTTGTACGGGATAAAAACATTACACAGCAGGCAGAAGTAGACCAAATGGCCAAGGCTATTCAGGAGGCAATAGCCGCTCTTGAGAGAAAGCCCGATCCGAATCCGCCGACCGGCGAAAGCAGCCTTGCTTCGTGGGTTGCCCTGCTGTTTATCGGCGGCAGCGCGATCATCGGTGCAATGCTTGTAAGCAGAAGGAAAAAGTACAACATCTAACAAAAACGAATTGAATCATGCGGCGGCTGTCGGCAACGGCAGCCCCTTTTTCCCTCCCGCCTGAGATGCAGTCGTTATTTCTTACGGTTCGTTTAAAAATGCATCGCGGCAGCTTTCCCGTTTTTATGGGCAGGCTTTGCAGCCTTAAGGGCGAAAACTAAGCCGGCAGACTGAAACTGACGCAAAAGCCCGCTCGGAAGAAAGGCTTCCGGGCGGGCTTTTATGTATTTATAATTATATATACATTTTATAATCTTCAATACTGTATGTATTAACAGAAGGAGCTATCATATAATCCGCCTCTCCTTCTGCGTTAAAATGAACCATAGTAACCGATGCGAATATTCGTTCTGGCAAACTGGTCATAATATCAAATTGTTCCCATTTGCAAAACACACATGCTTTAAATCCTGTTTCACTAGAAACAAATGTGAAGTTTGGTGCTTGCGAAATTTTACAGCTATTATTAACTAAAGCAAAAATTATTTTTTTCCTTCCGTAACTATCATTAAACTATTTAATCTATGCTTAATATCTGTCGTTCCGCTCATAATTAAATTCAAATCTATGCGCATTAGTTTATTGCTATACTCTCTGTAATCATTTTGGTTGAAAATGATATTAAAATATGCACCGCCATTACAAATTTTTATTTCTAATTCGGCTTTCAACTTACCGGTGTCATCATATGATGTCAATTTCCTTTCTGAAGCAAACGCCCTAACTACACAATTTTGATTATTAAAAACACTATTCTTAACCGGAGTTATTCTTTGTGCATACATTCTTACAGCTTCATTAATAATTTTCTCATTATTATCGATGCAAGGTAATAATACCTTGTTTGGTTCTCTAATTGCAGCCATAAGAATTGATGTACGAATATCATCAATTGTTGCGTTGTTTATATAGTCCATGCATCTATTAACAAGACTATCCGAAATAATTTCTTTACTTATTTGATTTCCGCAAATTATGGTTAAACATACTCTTAATTTCGCCTGTTCATCCAGTTCATTTATTCTCTCGAAAAACACATTTTCATTCATATATAAATACTTGTTCACAAGAAGCATAGTTTCAAAAACACCACGCAGATTAGCTGGACCATACGGATTTGTCTCATGACAGATTGATGTAAATATTGAATCTAAAAAATGACTGGCAAAATGCTGTGCAACATATATCAGATTATCAATGGCATCCAATGTACGAATACTGTTCCCATATACTTGTGTAATACTGCTTCTGAATATTACTTGCTGTGTAAAGTAGTCCGTTGCAAATTCATTCAAATGATTAGTCTGATTTTCAATTTTGGCTACATTACAACTTTTAGAAAAGTAGACATGCGGCTCAACCCCTATATAAAACTCTTTTTTGTCAAAATCAATCTTTTTAATAGCAGGAATCAAATGATTATCACGACCATGCTGATATTCAATAAGTATTTTTTCCGTATATGGTTCGTTGTTTTGAGTTTTGCATCCTAACTCGTCTAAAATTTTTATGACAATAGGAATATCCTTATACTGAAATAATACATCAATATCAGAAATATATCTAATAATTCCATCTGGATATAAATCATTTTCCAACGGAACGCCTTTTAAAAACACTACTTTAATTCCGTAAATATTAAACAAATTATTAAGTTCATCAATTAGTTTTAATATAGCCTTGTGCCTTGCTCTTTCATAAGTATTTCTTCGCACACTTAAATCGTAGTATACTTTTTGAATTTTTCTTCAATATAATTAATAAATACATCATTCATAGTAAACAAAAAAAGATTTTTTTGATTACATCTCTTGCGCTAATGCTATTTCGCGTAAGATAGTTAAGCAGTTCTTGTCTGCACTGTTCAAAAAGAATACATAAAAATTATATTTGCTCCTTTGAATAATTATTTATTTTCATAGCCTTCCTTTTGCATTGTAAACAGGCGCGCATACTCGCCGTTATGCTGCATAAGCTCCTGATGTGAACCCATTTCCGCAATTTTGCCGTCCTTCATAAAAATTATTTTTTCGGCAAAGGTAACATTTGAAAGGCGGTGCGAGATAAGAACCACGGTTTTATTCTCCGCAAGCTCCAGCAGATTTCGGAAGATTCTGTATTCGGCTTCGGGGTCAAGGCTGCTGGACGGCTCGTCCAACAGCAGCAGCCCCGCCTTTTTTATGACGGAATGTGCAATTGCCATTTTTTGCTGTTCTCCGCCCGAAAGCGTAATTCCGCCCTCAAATTCGGGGGAAAGTATCGTATTCAGCCCATTGGGCAGGGTATCGACCTTTTGTGAAAGGTCCGCGCGCCGCAGCGCGTCTGACACCGTGAGCTTCTCTTCCTTATCCGTACTTGCTTTTCTGAGAACATTTTCCGCAATTGTAAGGCCGTAAATGTTATAATCCTGAAACACGCAGGATATATTGTTCCTATATGATTCGGCATTATATTCCTTTATATTCTTCCCGTTTACTGTTATTGTGCCGCTTTTACCATCATACAGCCTGCAAAGAAGCTTTATCAAGGTGCTTTTTCCCGCACCGTTATAGCCCACAACGGCTATTTTTTCGCCCTTACCGATTTTGAAGCTGACATGATCCACCGCATTGTTTTCCGCTTCAAAATAGGAAAAGGAAACATCGTCAAAGACTATCTCCGGCGCTTCCCCCTGCACCGTAGGCAGACCGGTATCGGATTCGATTTTGGATTTATAATCCAGTACCGTTCTTAAATCGTCAATAAAGAGACTGTTCTCATGCGCCTTGGATATCAGCCGGAAAAAGCTCTCCAGCTGCCCCGGCAGCATGGCCTGAAAGCTCTCTAATGCCAAAAAGGTGCCAAGGCTCATATTATTGTAGATCACCTGATAGGTGAGAAACAAAAGTATTGCAACATTAAGCAGGATATTGGATATAAGCCCCTGCACATTGAACAGACGGCGTGTTTTTCTGCCGTATATTTTTATATTTTCCTCTTTTAATTTTACGGCGCTGTTGTACTTGTCCAAAAACAAATCGGACAAGCCGGAATCCAGCTTAAGATCCTTTATAAAATGCGGCTGATAGAAAATGCGTTTTACATATGCCTGTATACGATAAACTCCCGTATTTGCCACATTTTCTTTGTGCATAAGGTTATTGTTTAAGATTAAACACAAGGCTGAGCAGCATGGAAAGCAATACAAAAACGAATATAAGGGGGCTCATGATGCTTATGGAGCATATGAGCAGCACCAGTGCCGCGATCGTTCCCGGAAGGCCTATTATGAAACTGAAAACGGATACCGCCCGCCTCTCCGCTTCATTAAACGCGCGCGTGTATTTATTGTAAAAATCGCTTTGATCAAAACACTCGGCATCTATTTCTTTCATTTTATTAAGCAGAATATTATTTATTCTGCTGTTATATTTAAGCATTTTTTTGGGGGAATATGTATTATTGAGCCAGTTCATTGTAAATAGCGAAATGCTTTTTAAGGCAATATATACAAGGAAGATATAAACCACGGTATCAAATTGCCTTACCGTAGTAATATTGTCAATGACCGCTTTTGTCAAAAGCACGGATATAGGCTCAACAACTTTTGAAAAGGCAGATACGGCAATTTCTACAAAGAAGGCCGCCTTATCGGTGTTCCACAATATTTTGAGCATAAAAAATGTGTTGTTTATAACCCGTTTGCAATTACTTAACCACTTTTTCATCCATCCGCCTCCTTTATCTTTTGCCGCGCTGCTTTGCCGTATTGCGGAAAATGTACTGCAATGACGCTTTTTGTATATTATAACATGCATTTTTTGAAAATCAATACAGTGACGGAATATATTTGCCTTTATCTTGCTTTTCGCCGATAAAAAACACCCGCGGCTCATATGGACGGGGTGTATAAAGGCACCGCGCGTAAAACCGAAAACGGCTTTATGCGCGGCGTTTGTGCTTATATGACGGTGCGCCGCAAAGGGGCGCCGTATTTGTGTTATGCCTCTTTAAGCTTTGCAAATATCATGCGTCCGGCGCTGGTCTGAAGCACGCTGGTAACTACGCAGTCCACCTCCTGGCTGATAAACCGCCGTCCGCCCTCCACCACTATCATGGTGCCGTCCTCAAGATATGCAACGCCCTGACCGGGCTCCTTGCCCTCCTTGACTATTTGCAGGCGCATTTCCTCGCCGGGCAGCATAAGCGGCTTTACGGCATTGGAAAGGTCGTTGAGATTGAGCACCCGCACATTCTGCATTTTACCGATGCGGCTGAGATTATAATCGTTTGTTACAAGATCGGCGCCCAGCTTCCCGGCCAGCTTTACAAGGCGGGAATCAATATCCTCCTCCGACTGCGCCGTTTCATCGATGCTTAAATTCACATCCTTCATGCCCTGAAGGCGTGCCAGCATATCAAGGCCGCGGCGGCCGCGGGCGCGCTTGAGGATATCGTCGCTGTCTGCGATGCGGCGTATCTCGGAGAGCACCATGTTTGAAATGATGATCTCCCCCCGGAGAAAGCCAAGCTCGATTATATCCACCACACGGCCGTCGATTATTACGGAGCTGTCCAGCACATAGCGGCAGGGCGCGGGCTTATCGCCGTCATCGCTGAAGCGCACCTCGTTTATGCGGGAGCGCGCCACACGCACACCCAGAAGCGCAAAGCTGGCATAGAGCACTATGCATATGGACAGGGTGATAAGGGGGGCATTCAAAAACAGCATAAAGGGCAGCGTAAGCAAAAAGGCGATTATTACCCCCACCATGAAGCCGCACACGCATAAAAGCAGCTCCTTGAAGGGCATTTTGGAAAGCCCGCGCTCCATGCCGGAAAGGGTATCGCTCAGCCATTTTACAAACCCGGCGCTTAAAAGAAAGAATATCAGCCCGAACACGACAGCCGCCGCGCCGTAAATAACGCCGGTGGCAAGCGGCGTAAGGGCTATGCCCCATTCGGGATGTGCATTTGCAAAGCCCTCCAGCGCCTCCACTATGCCCACTCCGAATACCGCACCCAACGGAAATGCCAGTATTCTTACGATTTTTTTCCACATATTATTTTACCTTGCGCTTTGCGCCCTTTCGTATTATTAAATCATTATATGCTTTATATTCGCATTATCAGTTGCTCTGATATGCCGCAGATTGTCTGTTTTTCGGCTGTCAATCATCCGCCGGGCGGCCTTTTCTTTTTCCCAAACCGAAAAAGCCCAGCGCCTGTTCCAGCGTGTCGGCGCGCATGATTTCCGCCCCTGCGATATCCGGCTCCTTTGCGCCCGATGCCGGCAGCACGATGCGCCTGTACCCAAGCTTCATGCATTCCGACACGCGCGCCGCCGTCCCGCTTATGCTGCGAAGCTCGCCCGAAAGGCCGACCTCGCCCATAAAAACGGTGCCCGCGGGAATGGCAATATCTCTGTATGCCGAGGCCACCGCCGCAAGCAGGGCAAGATCCGCAGCGGGATCGTCTATGCGTATTCCTCCTGCGGCGTTTACATACACATCTTTATCGTAAAGAACATAGCCCGCCCGCTTTTCCAAAACCGCAAGCAGCATTGCGGTGCGGTTATAATCAAAGCCGTTTGCCGACCTGCGGGGAGCGGGAAACGCCGTTTTGCACACAAGCGCCTGAACATCGCACATAAGCGGGCGGGTGCCCTCCACGGTACACAGCACCGAGCTGCCGGCTGCCGTAAGGCCGCACAGCAGATGCGCGCTTGGGTTGCTTACCGGCTTCATGCCCTGCTGCGTCATTTCAAACACGGCTATTTCGTTTACGGAGCCGAAGCGGTTTTTTACCGCGCGCAGTATCCTGAAGGCACCGTTTTTATCCCCTTCAAAATACAGCACCGTATCCACAAGATGCTCCAGCACCTTTGGCCCGGCAAGGACGCCCTCCTTTGTTACATGCCCCACAAGGATTATTGCCACCCCGCTGCTTTTGGCATAGCGCATAAGCCGCGAGGTACATTCCCGCACCTGACTTACGCTGCCCTGCGTGCCGTTTGCCTCCTCAAGATATACCGTCTGCACGGAATCCACAATGGCAAGGCGGGGCTTTACTCTGTCAATTTCCGCAATTATGTCCGAAAGCTCGGTTTGAGCAAGCATAAGCAGGCTGTCGCAGCCCACGCCCAGACGATCCGCCCTGAGCTTTACCTGCTGTGCCGATTCCTCCGCGGAGGCATATATTACGGTGTCTCCGCCCGATGCCACATTTCCGGCAAGCTGAAGCAGCAGCGTGCTTTTGCCTATGCCGGGATCTCCTCCGCACAAGACAAGGGAGCCGGGCACAATTCCGCCCCCGGTAACTGCGTCCAGCTCTGCAATGCCGGTGGAAAAACGCGGCTGGGACTGCCTGTCTATCTGCGAAAAGGGTATGGCGCTGCTGCGGGAGGAATAAGCCGGGGCGCTTTTTTTATCCGGCTTTGCATTTGTTTCCTCCAGCGTGCCCCACTGCCCGCAGCCGGGGCATCTGCCCAGCCATTTTGCGCACTCGTAGCCGCAGCCGGAGCATACGAACACGCTTCTATCGCCCTTCACGATGCTGCTCCCGCAGTGCCGACAAGCACTGCCGCAGCTATTGCCGCAACAAATATGATGAGCATGCAGCCCAGCACAACGGCATCCTTTACCGTGACGGCAACGCCTGCGCTGTTTTTAAGTATACTGCGGTTTTTATTTTGGGTATCTGACATTCAATCCTCCGAAAGCAGCACGACGGCCATGGCCGCTATGCCCTCTTTTCTGCCGGTAAAGCCCAGCCTCTCCGTGGTGGTGGCTTTGACATTTGCTCTGTCCTGCGGCAATTGCAGCGCTTTGCAATATTTGCGCGCATATCGGAAATATACGGGCTTAGCTTGGGTGCCTGCGCGATAACGGTTATATCGGCGCTGCTTACGCGCAGCGCACGCATTTTCAGCATATCCGCAACCCTTTCAAGCAGCTTCATTGAATCGGCATTTATACTGCGGATCGTTATCGGGGAAGCACTGCCCTATATCGGGAAGCCCCGCTGCGCCCAGCATTGCGTCCATAAGCGCATGCAGGGCGACATCGGCGTCGGAATGGCCCTCCAGCCCTGTTTCGTGCGGAATCTCCACCCCGCACAGCACCAATCTGCGCCCCTTTACAAGGGCGTGTACATCAAAGCCGTTGCCTATGCGCATTTTGTTTTCTCCGTTATATGTATTGGCGACACCTGTATCGGCGGCGCCGCAGTATGCCTTATATTCGCGGGCTTGCCCGCCGTCCGCGCCGGCTTGACAGACCGACTCCTCCGAACGGCTGCCTTGGCACAGGGCGCGCGCAAATACGGCGTCCTCCGGCGTGGTAATTTTGATATTGGCATAATCGCCGGGGGAAAGATATATTTCCTCACCCGCTGCCTCATACACGGCGGCATCGTCGGTGCAGGCGGCAAGCGCATTTGCGTCCATATGCGAATAAGCGCGTTTGAGTTTTTCAAGGCCGAAGCACTGCGGCGTCTGCATCTGATACATTTCGCTGCGCTTAAAGGAAGCCTCCGCACGCCCGAAGCTGCACCTGCGCACGGTGTCCTTGCACGGCACCGCCGCCACGGCGCTGCCGTGCCTGCGCGCTGTTTCTATGCAGCCTTCTATGACACTCGATGTGACAAACGGGCGGGCGCCGTCATGCACCAGCACAATGCCGCCGCCCTCCAGCTCCTTAAGGGCCGCCGCCACGCTGAGCGCCCGGCTGCTGCCCCCCGGCACTACGCGAAAGCCCGTGCCCTCCAGCTCGCGCGACATTCTTTGCAGGCTTTCCGGCGCGCAAACGGCGATTTTTTCCTGCGCAAAGGGGGCTATTGCCTCCGCCGCGCGGCGCACGACGCTTTTGCCGCCGAAGGACATAAACAGCTTGTCCTGCCCCATGCGCGCAGAGCTGCCCGCCGCTGCCAGAACGGCAGCAACCGCCTGTGTATCCTTATGCTTTTTCATTGCAGCACCCTGTACATATCCTGCGCTCCGCTCTTTTGCACGCGTTCCTCCGTGCCGAGCACCTCAAAGCGCGAGGTTTTATCGCCGAAGCGTATGGAGATTATATCCCCTGTTTTTACCTCGTAGCCCGCCTTAACGGGCTTATCGCCCACACACACCCTGCCCGCGTCGCAGGCCTCGTTTGCAACCGTACGCCGTTTTATTATTCTGCTTACCTTGAGATATTTATCTATTCTCATATTCCCCTCATATTCCGGCATACGGCGGCAAGCCCCGCTTGCGCATTTTTTTGCCGGCAATGCCTATATGCTGATATTGAGTATATTATAGCCTCTGACTGCGCAAAAAGCAACAGCG
The DNA here is from genome assembly GCA_022009755.1 of Oscillospiraceae bacterium. GTDB lineage: Bacteria > Bacillota > Clostridia > Christensenellales > QALW01 > UMGS1338. Next base: position 2,048,585 of record CP091722.1, on the reverse strand, counting down.
GGCTGCTTTACGCATTGTTAAGCTGATAGTAGAACCCGCGGCGCTCCATAAGCTCCGCATGCGTGCCCTGCTCCACGATATTGCCGTCCTTCATAACCAGTATGATATCCGCATTGCGTATGGTGGAAAGCCGGTGGGCCACTATAAAGCAGGTGCGCCCCTGCATCATGCGGGCAAAGGCATCCTGAATTTTCATTTCGGTGCGCGTATCTATGCTGGAGGTGGCTTCATCCAGTATCAGCATGGGCGGCAGCGCCAGAGCAACGCGGCTTATGCAAAGCAGCTGCTTCTGACCCTGAGATATACTGTCGTCATCGCTTATAACGGTATCATAGCCCTTGGGCAGCTTTACAATGAATTCGTGCGCATGGGAAAAGCGCGCCGCCGCCTCGATTTCTTCATCGGAGGCATTCGGTCTGCCCAGTGCAATATTCTCCCTGACCGTACCGCTGCACAGCCATGTATCCTGAAGCACCATGCCGATATTGCCCCGCAGCGAGGCGCGGGAGATTTCCGTTGCGTTGATGCCGTTCATGGAAATACTGCCGCTCTGCGGATCATAAAAGCGCATAAGCAGGTTTATAAGCGTTGTTTTGCCGCAGCCCGTGGGCCCGACTATTGCAACGCGGCTGCCGCAGGGGACCTCAAGGGAGAAATCCCGTATAAGCGGCTGCGAGGGCACATAGGAAAGCATACATTATCCATGCTGACCCGTGCGGGGCCGTTAAGCTCAAGCGGGCCGTCCGCGCTTTGCAGCGGCGCATTCTGAAGCTCGAAGAGCCGCTCCGCGCAGGCCAGCGCATTCTGAAGCTCGGTAAGCACGGAGGATATTTCGTTAAAGGGCTTGGCATACTGATTTGCATAGCTTAAAAGGCAGGAGAGCGTTCCCACCGTCATCTGCCCCCTTATTGCGGCAAGCGCGCCTATAAGGGTTACCGCGGCGTACACCACGGCGTTTACAAACCTGGTGGAGGGGTTTACAAGGGAGGAGAAGAACGCTGCCGTGCGCGAGGTTTTTTCCACCTGTTCGTTAAGCTCCCCGAAGCGTTCGCACGCCGGCTCCTGCTGCGAGAATGCCGCCACCACCTTGCGGTTTGTGAGCATTTCCTCCACAAAGGCGGTTTGCGCCGCCCGCGCCTTGGACTGCCCTATGAACAGCGAATGGGTGCGCCGGGCTATGAACCTTGCTATAAGCAGGGAGATCGGAGTGAGCACCGCCACCGCCGCTGCAATAACGGGTTCCAGCGCCAGCATGAAGCCCAGAGTGCCCGCAACGGTGAGAACGCCGGTAAACAGCTGCGTAAACCAAGCAGCAGACCGTCGCCCAGCTGCTCGGCATCCGAGGTTATACGGCTGATTATATCCCCGCGCTCACGGGAATCGATATAGGAAAGCGGAACCCTTTGCAGATGCTCAAAGGCCTCGTTGCGGGCATTGCGCACAACATTGTAGCATATTCTGTTGTTGATTATTCCCGCAAGCCAGGTAACAAGCCCGCCGGCAGCGGCCAGCACCGCAGCTACGGTCAGCCTGCCCACTATGCCCTGCGCCCCCATTGACAGCATATCGTCTATGGCGCCGCCCACAAGAATGGGGATATAAAGCGTTGCCGCAACAGAGCAGGCGCTAAGCAGCAAAGAGAGCACCAGCAGCAGCTTGTATTTTCCGATATAGCCCAGCGCGGCACGCCATGCGCTTTTGTTTTTAATTCTCTTTCATGCCTTTGCCGCCTCCTGTGACTGATATATCTCGCGGTACACCGCGCAGGAACGCAGAAGCGTTTCGTGATCGCCCAAGCCCACCGCTTCGCCGTTATCCAGCACCAGTATTCGGTCGCAGTTCTGCACGCTGCGGGTACGCTGGGACACCGTGAACACCGTAGCCCCCAGCGAATTGACGGCCAAGCGCACACGGGCATCGGTGAGATTATCCAGCGCCGAATAGGAATCGTCCAGTATCATGATATCCGCGCGGCGCACTATTGCGCGGGCTATTGTAATCCTTTGCCGCTGACCGCCCGAAAGGTTGCGTCCGCCCGCGGTGACGGTGAAATCCAGCCCTCCCTTTTCCATAACGAAATCCTTGGCGCAGGCAAGCTCCAAGGCCTGCATAAGCTCCTCGTCGGTTGCGTCCTTACGCCCCCAGAGCAGGTTTTCCCTTACCGTGCCGGTAAAAAGCGTGGCCCTCTGAGGCACGAGGGCTATCCTTTGCGTAAGCTGCTGCGCGGGATAATCCTCCACGGGCACGCCCTCCACCAGCACCTGCCCGGATGTACAGTCGTAAAAGCGTGTTATAAGGCTCATAAGGGTGCTTTTACCGCTGCCCGTAGGCCCGATAATGCCGATATGCTCGCCCCTTTTCACGCTTAAGGTTATATTCTGCACCGCTGCGCCGCCGCTTTCCTGACGGGCGGCGGCATCGCTGCCGTTTGCGGAGTAAACAAGCGTTGCCGCGCGGAATTCCACCGCCGGGGCCTCGCCCGAAGGCTGCGCCGGGATGTCCGTTTGTATTTGCTGCGGCTGTGTTTGAAGCACCGTTTCAATACGCTTTGCGCAGGCCAGCGCCTTTGTGATATTTATTATAAGGTTTGCAAACTTTATAAGCTCAACGAGGATCTGCGACATATAGTTATAAAGGGCTATCACCGCGCCCTGCGTAAGCAGCCCCGCCTCCACGCGGAGAGCACCGCTGTATATAAGCCACACTATGCCAAGATTTATTATAACAAAGGTAAGCGGATTCAAAAGCGCGGCTATGCGGCCGGTGCGCCGCTGATCCGCCGCAAGGGCGCCGTTTTTTTCGCGAAAGGCGCGTATTTCTTTATTTTCAAGGCAGAAGGCGCGCAGCACGCGTACTCCCGCAAGGTTTTCCCTTATGGAAAGCACCACTTTATCCAGCCTTTGCTGCACCTTTTTATACATGGGCAGGCAAGCAAGCATTATTGCAAATATCACAACCGCAAGCAGCGGTATTGCAACGGCGAACACCAGCGCCGCCTTTGCATCCACAGTGAAGGCCATGATTGCCGCGCCCAGCACGATAAAGGGGGAGCGCAGCAGCAGGCGCAGGGTAAGGTTCATGCCGGTCTGCACCTGGTTTGCATCGCTTGTCATGCGGGTTATGAGAGTGGAGGCACCCATGGCGTCGGTCTGGGCAAAGGAAAGGCTGTTTATGTGCCTGAAAGCGCGTCCCTGATGCCGCGCACAAACCCGGCGCTGGCCTTGGCGGCAAAATACTGCGCCGCAACGGTGCTTGCAAGCCCCACAATGCCAAGGCCCACCATCAGCAGGCACATAAGCGCTATATAGCCCGAATCTCCGCCGCCGGGGGCGTTTATGCCCTTATCGATAATATCCGCCACCACAAGGGGTACAAGCAGTTCAAAGGAGGCCTCCAGCAGCTTGAACACCGGCGCCGCAACGGCCTCCTTTTTATAATCCTTCATAAAAACAAGCAATTTCTTCATAAACGCAGTTATATCCTCAAAATACCGGGCAGGCGACCTGATCGGCGCTGTTTTTGTTTATTTTATCACCTTTGCGCGTTATTAGCAATATGTTTCCGCCGCCCGCGCCTATGGCGGCGGCGCAAGGCATGCGATACGCTTTTTACAATGCAGACAGCCCCTGTTTTGCACCGCTTACCAAAAGCCGGACATTGACTGTTGACACGGCGGGCAATAAACGGTAAAATATGATTACGGTTTTTTGCCTTGCCCTGCCGCGTTTTATGTGCGCATTCGCGCATGCTCCGGCAGATGCCGCATTGTGAAAAGCAAGTTGAATTTTCAAGGAGATATCTTATGGAGTATATAAAAGAAACTCTTGATACGCCGGTATCCGCGCAATATGATGTTGTAGTGGCCGGCGCAGGCCCTGCCGGAGTATGCGCCGCCATTGCCGCTGCCCGCGGCGGCGCGCGCACCCTGCTTGTGGAGCGCTACGGCTTTCTGGGCGGCATGTGGTCCGCAGGCTTTATTATTCCGCTGTTTGATTTTGCAAACAAGCAGTACATTGTTACCGAGATAGTGGACGAGGTAAAAAAGCGCGGCGGCTGGGGCGGCTATTACGACATTGCCTTTGACTTTGAGGTTATGAAAAAGGTGCTGGACGACATGGTAACCGGCTCCGGATGCAAGATTCTTTTTCACACCTTCCTTGCCGGCGCTTATCTTGAGGGCGACAAGGTGGCGGGCGTTATTGTGCAGAACAAGTCCGGACGCAGCATAATACGGGCAAAGGTAGTTATAGACTGCACCGGCGACGGCGATGTTGCCGCCGCTGCGGGCGTGCCCTTTACAATGGGCCGCGAAAGCGACAATCTCTGCCAGCCCGTAACCTGCATGTTTATGATAGGCGGGCTTAAATTCCATCAGCTGCACCCCTATCATGTACACGACATAGTTATGGATGCCGCAAGGCGCTGCGGAGTGGAATTCCCGTTTTCCTACAAGCGCCCGTTCATGCTTCAGCTGCCCAACTCCGACCGCTGTGTTGTTATGTGGAACCATGTGCGCAAAAAGCCGCCTACGGATGCCGTTGCCTTCAGCGAGGCGGAGCTGGAATCCCGCGAAGAGATACACGCCATAATGCACTATCTTAAAACCTATGTGCCGGAGTTCAAGGATATTGAGCTTATAGCCATAGCGCCGCAGACCGGCGTGCGCGAAACCCGTCATATTCACGGCATGCATGTGCTTACATGCGAGGAGCTTGTGGAGGGCACGCAGTTCCCGGATGCCATATGCGATGCAAACTTTGCAATGGATCTGCACCTGCCGGACAAGAACGAGCAGGAGAACATATATATAAAGGCTCCCTATCAGATACCCTATCGCTGCCTGATCCCGGAGAACCGCGACGGGCTGCTGGTGGGCGGACGCTGCATAAGCGGCACCTTTGAAAGCAACGGCTCCTACCGCGTGACCGGGGACTGCATGGCCACGGGTCAGGCTGCCGGTGTTGCCGCCGCACTGGCCGTGAAAAAAGGCATATCTGTGCGCGATGTTGATGCCGCCGATATCCGCCGTGTTATCGGAATGAAATGAAAGCATTGTGCAAAAATAAGCATAAACGGCTTTTATATCGGTTTACATGAACAAACGATATATCCCGACAGATGACATATCCGTCGGGATATTTTTATAAGCAGCATTTACTTTTTGAAATTCCGAAAATGCAAAATTGCTGCAAAATATAAAGGGGGGCATTGACTTTGCCCGGCGCCGTTGTTATAATGAAGTAAAGTGTATATTTCCGCATTGCACTGCGCATGATTCTGCCTGCGGTTTTACCCTTGCTTGCGGAATACGCAAGCGTTCATACGGCGCAATGAACATCAATGCATATATATTCATATATGCATTGATGCGCTGTTGTGCGGTTATTATACGGGTTATACCAAAAACAACTTTGTTATCATATGCATCAACCATCAGAGGCTCATGCAAAGGAAGGAGATATTTATGCCGGATACAAGCCCGGAAAGCACCGCTGCGCAGCAGCGCGGCAAAGACATGCAAAGCACGCGGCAAACGCCCGCGCCCTCCGAGCGGTTAAAGCAGATATTTATGGTTATATGCGGAGCGTTCTTCCTGCTGCTCTACGCCGTGCTGAGCGTATACAACAGCGCATTTTCCTGCTTCAAGGCATATATTGTGCTGCCTCTTGCCCTTGTTGTGATATGCGCCCTTTATTTTTTATACAGGCTGCTGTGCCGCAGCACGGATTTTCTTGAAAAAAATCTGCGCGCGCTGCTTTTTGTACTGCTGGGCGCTGCTGCATGCATAAGCCTCGGGGTAGGAATATTTGCCCGCTTTACCCCCGCCTATGACCTCGGCGCAATATATTACGGCGGCCGCGAGCTTGCGCAGACCGGCAGCCTGGGCAGCTACACCGAATACTTTGCCATGTTCTCGAACAATCTGGGCGGGCTGGGTATTTTTACGGCGCTTGCTTATATATGCTCTTTATTGGGCATAAGCGATATGTACATTCCGGCCCTGCTTCTGGGCATATTCTGCACTGTTTTTTCCGCTGCGGCCATGTTTTTTGCCGCGCGGCGCTTGTTCGGCACGGCACCCGCATTTACGGCGCTTATCGTCTTTTTGCTGCTGCCCTCCTTCCCCACTTTAGGCGCGGCCTTTTACACCGATGTGCTCTCCATGCCCTTTGTTGCGGGCGGACTTTTAATGTATCTTAAGGCCCGAGAAAGCGCGCTTGCGGGCGCACTGCGCTCCTCCCTGCTGCAAGCCGCCCTTTGCGGCATTATACTTGCCGCCGGAGCCACCGTAAAGGGAACGGCTGCAATATGCCTGATTGCCGTTATTATTGACTATCTTCTTATAGGTGCGCGCCGGCTGCGCCGCGCAGCCGCCGTGCTTACCGCCGTACCGGCGTTTGCGCTTACCCTTGCACTGGCTTTGCCGCTGCTTTCCGGCGCGGTGCCGGCGGAGCTTGCAAAGGCCAAGGGCATACCGTGGACGCACTGGGTGGCCATGAGCGCGCACGGTTCGGGGCTGTATGATCCGTATGATTACGAAGCCGCAAAGGCCCGCCCGGACAAGCAGGCCCGCAAGGAGGCGGACATTGAAATAATTAAAAAGAGATATAATGAAAACGGCATAGGCGGCACGCTGAAGCTGTGGAGCGGCAAGCTTATGCGGGATTTCGGAAACGGCACATTTTCCGCCTCGGATTTTTTGGACGACAGCCCGGCATACGATACCGCAGTGCAGCAGACCGTGCTCAAGGAGGGCCGATATTACAATATATTTGCAAACCTTTGTCAGGGGAATTTATATAGGCTTCATGCTGCTTGCCGCAGCCGGAATTATTAAAGGCGCGCTGTGCGGGCAGACAAAAGCCTTTATGCCGGTGCTGTGCCTGTTCGGACTGGCGGTATTTCTGATGTTTTGGGAGGCCAGCGCACGCTATGTTACGAACTTTCTGCCCGTTATGCTGCTGTGCCTTGCGGGCAGCCTGTATTCCCTTCCCGTAAGCAAAAAAGCACGGGCAAAGAAACAAAAAGCCGCAAAGCAGGCCTGAAGAACAGAAAAATGCCCCGAAGCAGCATGGCTTTCGGGGCATTTTTTATATGTTTATTTATATATCTGCATATCTGCGGCTTTGTAAAAACAGCAGACCCGCAGCTTTGAACGGTAACGCCTTGTAAAGAGGCCGCCGGAAGCGGCATCAGCGGATAGGCGAGCCTGCCTGCACCGTCTGCTCCGGCGAAATAAGCACCGGGCCCTGCTCATCCTCCGCGCACAGCAGCATGCCCTCCGAAAGCACGCCCCTGAGCTTTGCGGGCTTAAGGTTAATAACCGCCACAACGCTTTTACCCACCATTTCCTCGGGGCTGTACCGTTTGGCAATGCCGGAAACTATCGTGCGCTCACGGTCGCACAGGACCACGGATTTAAGCAGCTTATCGGAGCCTTCCACCTTTTCGCATTTGAGCACGCGTCCCACGCAAAGCTTAACCTTGGCAAAATCATCAATGCCTATCTCGGCCTCCGCCTGCATGGGCTCTGCTTTTTTATCCGCATTTTTCTGCGCCTTCTGTGCGTTTTTTTCGGCTTTTTCGGCTTTTTCCTGCGGTGCACCCTTAAGCTGCTCCAGCTCCGCCAGCTCCTTTGCCATATCGATTCTGGGGAAAAGCGCCTCCTGCTTCTTTACCCGGCTGCCGGGGCGCAGCATGCCGTAGCAGCCCGCGCTCTCAAGGGTGAGCAGTGCCTCGTCCTCAATGCCCAGCCCATCGGCGATGGCCTTGCAGGTGGAGGTCATAACAGGAGATATAAGCACGGATACTATACGCAGACACTCCGCCAGATTATACATAACGCTGCCCAGCCGTTCGCGTTTTTGCTCATCCTTGGCCAAAAGCCACGGCTCGTTTTGGTCGATATACTTATTGCAGCGCGAAATCAGCCTCCACACCTCGCTAAGCGCCACGGAAAAGCGCAGCGCCTCCATGTTTTCGCAATACGCCCCGTGCACCTGCTTTGCAAGTGCGGCAAGCTCTTTATCCAGCTCGTTCGGCTCGCCCATGGCGGGCACGGAGCCGTCAAAGTATTTCTCTATCATTGCCACGGTGCGGCTGAGCAGGTTTCCAAGGTCATTGGCAAGGTCGCTGTTTATTCTGGAAAGCAGGGCCTCGTTTGTAAAGTTGCCGTCAGAACCGAAGGGCATTTCCCTCATAAGATAGTATCTTATGGCGTCCACGCCGTAGCGGCTGCACAAAAATACCGGATCCACGACATTACCGCGGGATTTGCTCATTTTTTCCCCGCCGATAACCAGCCAGCCGTGTCCGAACACCTGCTTGGGCAGAGGAAGCCCCAGCGCCATGAGTATTGCGGGCCATATGATGGCATGGAAACGCACTATTTCCTTGCCCACAAGATGCAGGTCGGCCGGCCAGAAGCGCTTGTAGAGGGAATCGTCATCGCTGTCATAGCCCAGCGCGGTTATATAGTTGCTCAGCGCGTCTATCCATACATATACCGTATGCTTTTCGTCAAAGGTAACGGGTATTCCCCACGACACGGAGGTGCGGGAAACGCAGAGATCCTCAAGACCGGCCTTGAGAAAGTTATTCAGCATTTCGTTCTGCCGCGTTACCGGCTGCAGGAACTCGGGATGCTCCTGTATATGCTGTATTATTCTGTCCTGATATTTGGAAAGACGGAAAAAATAGCTTTCCTCGCGCGTTTTGCTTACCTCGCGGCCGCAGTCCGGGCAGCAGCCGTCCTTAAGCTGGCTTTCCGTCCAGAAGGATTCGCAGGGAGTGCAGTACCATCCTTCATATTCGGATTTGTAGATATCCCCCTGATCATAAAGCTGTTTGAATATCTTCTGAACGGCTTTTACATGGTATTCGTCGGTGGTGCGGATGAATTTATCGTATTTTACATCCATCAGCTCCCACAGCTGCTTTATGCCGGCCACGATATTATCCACATATTCCTTGGGGGTAACGCCCGCCTCGGCGGCTTTTTTCTCTATTTTCTGCCCGTGCTCATCGGTGCCGGTAAGGAAAAACACATCGTATCCCATCATTTTCTTGTAGCGCGCCATGGTATCGGCCGCCACGGAGCAATAGCTGTGACCGATATGCAGCTTATTGCTGGGATAATAAATGGGTGTGGTGATATAATACTTCTCCTTCATTTTTCTTTCCGCCCGCACTGCGGGCTTCCCTTTCCTGAAAGTTTTAGGCAGCGTAAAATTCGTGAAGCAATACGGCGTCCATAATGCATGGGCAGGCGCAGCAGGGAAAAACAAAAGCAGCCCTGCCGCCCAGGGGCGACAAAACCGCTGTACCACCCTGATTCTCCGCCTGAATATAAAAAACCGAACGGACTCATGCGCCCCCGTAACGCAGGGCTTGCGGCACGGACTGTTGGCCCGTGCAGGCTCCGCAACCATATTCCGCCGCCCCTGCCCGCCGGCTTTCACCTTCTCCGGCTCTCTTATAGGGTAGTATGCACCGCGTACTCATTGTTTCACTGCCGATATTATTTTTGTATATATAATTATAATGCCCCGTTTGGCTGCTGTCAACCCGAAATTTCTGCGGATATCTGCCAAGTGCAGCCAAACAGCCGCACCGCTGCGATTTTATGCCGCTATGCCTTTATGCTGTGCGGGTCAAACGGCTTTGCCCCGAAATCCGGCGCATCGCATTGCGTAAGGAAGCCCTCCAGCGAATCCCTGTCGGAAACGGTTATGCTCTCAAAGCCGAAGCGCGTCATAAAGCGCTCCAGTATAATAACCCCGAAGGGAAGAATATCCGCCCTGTCGGTTTGTATGCCTTTAATGCACAGCCTTTGCTCAAGGGGTGCAAACAGCTGCGTTTCCATGCTTCTTATTTCGTCAAGCTCAAGCACGGTGTCCTGCACGGCGGTGCTGTACCGCTCAAGCCCCAGCTTCATGGAAGCCAGCGTGGTGGGCGTGCCCGATACGCCTATAAGCCTTTGCGCCTGTTCGGGGTGCAGCGGAGCGTATTCCTCTATTACGGGCGCAATAAGCGCCTCCGTTTGCCGCTTTATGCTTTCGTCTATCCCCATGCGGCCGTCAAAGCGTTCCTGAAGCCGCACGGCTCCCAAACGGCGGCTGAGTGCACGCACCTGCATATGCTTTACCATAACCTCGGTGCTGCCCCCGCCGATATCTATCACCGCATCGCCCTCGCCGCTTGCCGCCCCGGCAAAAGCAATCAGCGCTTCCTTGGTGCCGGGAAGTATTTGAAGCAAAACGCCGCAATCGGCAAGCATACGCTCAAACTCCGCACTGTTTTCCGCCTCCCTTACCGCTGCGGTTGCATATACATATGCCTCCCCTACGCCCTGCTGCGCCGCCTTTTGCAAAAGGGAGCACACCGCCTCCGCCGTGCGCCGCATGGGCTCCGGCTGAAGCTGCCCCTTCGCGCTGCCCTGCCCCAAACGCGTGGTTATAACATATTTCTGCATGGTCTTGCCGCTTTGTATTCCCAGACGCACGCTGTTTGTACCGATGTCTATAACGCCTTTAAGCATAAAATTCCTTCTCTCCGTATGATCCGCCCCGGAAATATCCTTTGCATTTTTACGGCGGCGGATACAAGCCTTACGGATAGATTTTATAACACTTCTCCCCGGCGGTCAATTGATTTTATCGCCGGCGTTTTAGCACTCTCAATTGCCGAGTGCTAAAGTTCACAAAATGATAACAAAATCAGGTATAAATTGTAATAAAGAGGTGTTATTATATACGCGTTGAAAGGGAAAGCTAAGGGCATGAGAAAGGGCCCGGGCAGATGCCGCAAGGCATCCGGCATCCCTTGCGACACACTGAACATGCAAGTTATAAGGAGTGAGTTTTATGTTTGAAATTATGCCTTTTGAAAGTAATAAACGCAGAGCTGTATTTAATCCCTTCCGTGAGATGGACGAATGGGAAAAAGCCTTCTTCGGAAAGAATGAGCTTGCCGAATTCAAGACCGATATCAAAGATGTAGGCAGCGCTTACGAGCTGGAGGCTGACCTTCCGGGCTTCAAGAAGGAAGATATTCATGTGGATGTGGAGGGCGATTATCTTACCATTACCGCCAGCCGCAACTGTAACAAAGAGGAAAAGGACGAGAAAAACAACTATGTCCGCAGGGAGCGCAGCTACGGCTCCTTTGCAAGAAGCTTCGATGTTTCCGGCATTAAAACGGAGGATATCTCCGTGGAATACACCGACGGCGTGCTTAAGCTGAATCTGCCCAAGCGCGAAGCGGAAAAGCCCTCCTCCAGAAGGTTGGAAATTAAATAATTTTATAAATCAGCTTTGACAAAAGCCGCGCGGCCACTGCCGCACGGCTTTTATTTTACCTGTATTCCGTATATACCCGTGAGGATTATTCCGTGCGGGTATATCAGCCGTTTTATAAAGTCCGTTGCTTCAAAGCTTTCCCGCAGGCCCGCTTTATGCGCGGCAGAAATAAAACCGAAAAAAGCGCCGTCGGTACGGACAGACACAGGCACACGAACGGAAAAAGGGCACTGCTGCTGACAGACAGACGCACAAACATAAAAAGGGCGCCGCTGCGCGGCGCCCTTAGAAGGCCTATTCAAGAGCTTTGCTTTTTAATCAGTCCTTCTTCTTTTTGGTGGCAACAACCACAACCACAACAATGATAGCAACAACGGCTACACCGATAACGATCCAAGCCCAGTGGGGAAGGAATTGCCGGCGGAAGGAGCAACGGTAGAGGACGCAGCCGGAGCGGTGGTCTCATTTGCGGGCTCCTCGGTAGGAGCAACGGTGTTGTCGGGAGCGGCGGTGGGCTCGTCAACCTCGCCGGTGATACCGGTATCAAGGGTATCGGCGATGGTGAACATGTTTATCCACTCGATGGTTGCATGGTTGGTGTTGCTGTGGTTTTCAACGCCCATACCGATGCCCCAGAAGTAACGGTAGCCGTCATTCTCATGGAAGGAAATGAAATCTCCGGCGCCGCTGGTGGCTTCCTCATCGTCGGGCATGCTGGTAAGACGCTCAACCGGAATGATTGCATAGCCTTCAAAGTTAGCGGGAATGGTTATATACCAGCCGTCAACGCTGTACTCAACGGTAGCGCGGCTGTATGCGCCGTCGGACTCGTTAGCCAGAACAACGGGGAACTCGTTGCTGCCGTTGATGCTTATGCCGGTGGTAGAGCCGGTGGAATCAAACGCAACATGAGAGGGACGGATGCCAACCTCTTCGCTGCCGTTCTTTACCTGAAGAACCATGTACTTAAGATCGTACATATCGTTTTCATGGCCGAGGTAAGACTCCCACCACTGGCCCGGGCCAAGACCGTCGGCACGATCGCCCGTGCAGGCATAGGAAACGCTGGCGGCAGTGCCTTCCACAACATCGATCAGGAAGGTTTTGTTCTCGGTCTGCTCAAAATCGCCTTCGCCGCTTATGTTCATAACTTCCTTAACGCTGAAGCCTTCGGTAAATGTACGCAGCACACTCTTATCAAAAGCAGGAGCTGCAGATGCGGTGATTCCCATCATAGCGCAGACAAAAGCCGCGATAATGACGAACACCAAAAGCTTTTTCTTCATTATAATCTCCTCCAAAGTTTTTTTATATTTTAACATACTCATTTTACATTGTGAATATACAATTCGCACAATTTTATTGCACAATATTAAGATTGTGTTAAAAAAACGCACATATTTTGCAACCTCCGCTGTGTATATTCAGCCTGAAAAATCGCCGAATCCGCCCCCTTTGCACGGCTTTTGCCGTTTTTTGCACCGCTGCGCGCGTTTTAGTTTTGCTTCGCTGCTGAAAATCAGATGAAAATCATCGCCGGACAGCTTTTTCGCCTCCTTTTTTGCGTATTATCCGCCCTTCCGACGGCTTTTGCACAAAAACATTTTCCCCGCTTCTCTTTATTCTATTGCGCTCTTTGTATGCGCGTTCCCGTTTTTTATGCCGGCATGCATATTTTTCGGACGCAATTTGCGGCAAATATCGTCATTTTTAATTGAAAAGAACCCGAAAGCACGCGGAAAAATGCATTATTTTGTGCTTTTTTGCCCCAAAAAGCAATAAGACCGCGCACGAAAGCCCGACGGCTTCAACTTTTTTCGCGTGTTAATATATGTATACTGATGCAAAAGCGCAGGCATCGCCTTTGCAATAAAGCTTATGCGCCTGCCTTTGAAGATATTATTCCCTGCCGATAAGCAAGCCGGCGCACCGGCAAAAAACTTTCGCGCATGAAAAATTCAACACAAAACGGAGGATAAAGCCATGCAGAAGGAAAACCGCGTTACACTCAGACGACCCTACCGCCCCGAAACGATGCGAAAGCTGCGGGCGCTGTATGCAAAATTCGGTCCGGCGGCTGTATGTACGGCGGCCTGCGCCCTGCTTGCCGCCTGCCGTCCCGCAGCCGGGCTTGCCCCCTTCGCCGTGTGTCTGCCCGGGATATTTATTGATTCCCCCCTTGCGCTTTTTGCCGCCGTAGGCTCTGCCGCTGCTGCCGTTGTACTGGAGCCCTCCCTTTACAGCCTGACCGCCTGGTGCATACCGGTGCTGCTGTATTTTTTCTGCGTGCGGCTGCTGAAGCATAAAAGCCTCACCGCCATGCCCTGGCGCATGGGAGCGCTGGTTCTGTGCAGCGGAATAGGCCTTGCCTGCAGCCCGGAGGCCCGGATGTACGATATAATAATGGCGGCGCTGTCCTGCATAGGCGGGTGCGCGCTGCTGCCCCTGCTGAGCGGCGCCCTTAGCGCCTTTGACTCTTTGGGCAAGCATTCGGCGCTTACCCGCGGCGAGCTTGCCTGTCTTGCCGTTCCCGTCTGCGGCGTGCTGCTTTCCCTGCCGTTTGAGGGCTTTATGGGGATATCTCCCGCACAGCTTTGCGCCCTTTTCTGCATTTCTGTATGCTCCCTTTCGCTGCCCTCCGGCGGAGCGGCCTTTAGCGGCATATGCGCCGCGCTGTTTCTGCTGAAGGGGCAGACCCCCGCCGCCGGGCTTGCAATGGTGATAATGTCGCTATTGGCATACGCCCTGCGCCGCATAAGCCGCGTGGGAGTGCTGCTTGGCTATATAGCGGGCGATTTTTTTGCCTCGCTGCTTATTGCCGGCTCGTTTGTACCCCTTATTCCGATACAGACCGCAATACTTTCCGCCCTTCCCGCCCTGTTTTTCAACAAGCGCCGGTTGGAGCTGCTTCGCGGGCTTGGAGGCAGCGTGCTTATTCCCACCTCGTCGGAAAAGGAGCTGGCGGCAAGAAGCGCCTTTGAAGCCGACCGCCGCATCAAGGGCTGCGCCGAGGTTTTCAACCGTCTTTCCCAGATATTCTGCGAAGAAAAGGAAAACAAGCGCTCAAAACGGTTGGAGCTGTGCTCCCATGCCGCAAGCCGGGTATGCAGCCAGTGCAGCAAGTACGATTACTGTTGGAGGATGCGCTATTGCGATACTTATTCCGATTTCAAGGCCCTGGCGGGCATGATATGCGCTGCGGGCAGCGTTTCCCCCTACGATGTCAGCAAGGACTTCAAGGCCCGCTGCGCGGACTGGATAGGCGTGCTGCTTGATATGAACGCGCAGAACGCCCTGCCCGGAGAGCAGTCCCACGAGCAAAAGGGAAACATGATGATGTCCCGCCAGTGCCGCAGTATAGCCGACCTGCTGACCGACCTTGTAAATCAGCGCAATGCCGTGCAGTATGATTTTGACGCAGAGGAGCGCTTAAGCGCCGTGCTGTGCGAAAACGGCATAGGCGCAAAGGATATAGTGTGCCGCTGCAATAAAGGCGGCCTTGAAAGCGTAAGCCTGAGCCTGCCGACCTGCCGCGGGGACAAGCCCTGCCTTAACCTGCTGCCGGAGCTTTTGAAACGCGCCTTTAACTGTGACTTTGCCTGCGACGAAAGAAACTGCTCCCTTGAAAACGGCGGGTGCAGCTGCGTGTTTACGCCCGTTCCCCGCCTGAGCGCGCGGTGCCACGCCGCCTGCAAGATCAAAAACGGTCAGAATGTCTGCGGCGACAGCTTCTCCCTGATGCACCTGCCCGGAGGAAAATACCTTGCCGCCCTGAGCGACGGCATGGGCAGCGGCAGTCAGGCTGCCTGCGAGAGTGAAAACGCCGTGGCTTTGCTGGAAACCCTTTGCCTTGGCCGCATGGAGGTGCGTCAGGCATATGATACGGTAAACGAGCTGCTTCAGCTGCGCCGAAAGAGTGCCGAGGTGTTTTCCACCATGGATGCCTGTATACTGGATCTTTCCCGGGGTATATGCTCCTGGGGCAAAATAGGCGCCGTACCGGGATATCTCGTGCGCTCGGGCCGCGTTACCACCGTTACGGGAAGCGCGCTGCCCCTGGGTGTGCTGTCCGACCCCGAACCCAGCATAAGCGACCGTGTAATAAAGGAGGGCGACCTGCTTGTGCTGCTTTCCGACGGCATATACGACGCCCTTACCGATTCCTGTCAGGACGGTATTGCCCTTATGCTGCCCGAGCTTTGCAGGGGCGATGTAAGCTTTATTGCCGGGGAGCTGGTGCGCCGCGCCCTTGCCAAAAGCGACGGCACGGCAAGAGACGATATGACCGCCATTGCAATACGCATAACCGCCGCATAGCATAAAGGGCGCAGGCAAGCCGCATTAGCCGCGTACGCAAGTATATATAAATTCGCAAGGTATATAAACATATGCGTAAACTTATCAGTACGGCAAAGGCCGCCCAAGTAAGCAAGCTTGGGCGGCCTTTTTGCTGCGCTTTTATATTCTTTTAAGCAATTCCGTTCTTTTATCTTTATATTCCTGCTGTGATATCTTACCCTGTTCGTAAAGCTGTTTAAGGGCTTCTATCTCTTTTGACGGGCCTGCGTCAACCGGCTTGCTTTTTACAAAGCAGGCTCTGCCGAAATTAAGCAATATAATAATGAAAGCGGATATCAGAAGTACATCTCCGATGCTCTGCGCAATGTCCATCGCCGTTACATAGCCGTAGGAATAGCTCCTTACTTCCTGAAGAACTCTCATTACGGCAAAAACCGTCAGAAATACCGCCCCCGCAACAGCAAGACCCTTGACGGGTTTTATTTTGATAACAGCAAGGCATATCAATAAGAGAAGCAGCGCCGCCGTTTCAATTATGCCGATAATAAAGCTATTATCAAGGTAAGAAATACCGATTTTTACGGTCAACGCCGCCCAAAAAAGCCAAGCCGATAATGAAAAGCACATTCCCCGTCTTTTTTGCATTGAATGCAAGGCAAAAAAGCGACACGGCCATAACAAAGGGCGGAAACGAATAAACCGCCGTTTCCAACAAAAAACTGCGGAAATATTTACCGCCAACAGCAATATACATACCGATCTCATTAAAAGCAAAAAAAGCAACAGCCGCTATAAGCAAAATGCCCGCCGTTATAAGTGATATTTTCTTTTTCATTTTTGTTCCCCCCTCTTTTTTCCTGTGGGCGCTTTTTCAAAAGTGCGCGCGCTCCTTTTTCCATATTATATCATAAAGCGCAATGTGTTTTCAATGCCAAATTTTATAACGCAAAAGTATAATGCAGCCGCCCGTGTTTGCCCGCATGGCGGCATTATGCTTTTCCGGCGTTGACTTTAGCCCTCCGTTGGTGTAAAATAGCAGTACTTCTATAATATCTCCCGCCGCAATGCGCCTTTTTCGCGAAGTCGGAATTTATCCGCATGCCGCCCGGCAGATGCCGGGGAATTTCAGTGCCGCCCATAATATGCGGGCGCGGAAAGGAACGCCTTTGTCGTTTATCAAACCGGCAAGCGCAGCCGGATGCGCTTTTTTCGCACCGCCCGGAATGTATCCCCCCGCCGGAATGTATTCCCCGGCTCATTTTGTATTTCTTGCCTTTTCCGTGCTTGCAATTACGGTAAGCCTTGCTTTGCTCATGCGCGTAAAAAAGTCCTCCGTGCTGCTTCGGAAAATTAACAAATGGCTCACC
This sequence comes from Oscillospiraceae bacterium, assembly GCA_022009755.1. GTDB lineage: Bacteria > Bacillota > Clostridia > Christensenellales > QALW01 > UMGS1338. Next base: position 2,031,619 of record CP091722.1, on the reverse strand, counting down.
GTGCTGCTTTGGGTGCTGGAAATTGCCAGGATAGCCTTCAATCTCGCAATAGGCAACGGCGATAACCCCAACACCTATGTGCCGTTTTACTATTGCAGCCTTGTGCTTTATGCCGGAATAATGAGCAGCTTTTTTCACGGACGCATACGCCATGCAGGGGATGTTTTCCTTTGCACCGGCTCCATTGTGGGCGGGGTATGCTTTCTTTTGATGCCGCTTACCTCTCTGCCCAATTACCCGGCAATTCATTTTATTACCTTTCACAGCATACTGCTGCACACCGTCATGGTGTTCATGGGGCTTGCCCTGCTGATAACAGGCTCCGTGCGGCTTTGTCTTTGCGATATAATTCCCTACGGCATAATCGTGCTTGCCGTATGCGCCGCGGCGTTTGCGGTGAACATTCCCTGCGGCAGCAACCTGATGTTTATAAGCCGCAACTTTCCCGGCACGCCCATAGAGCTTATCTACAACGCCTGCCCCGGAATTCTCTTTCCGATAGTGATGTGCCTCGGGCAGGCTACCCTGCCGTTTCTGGCGGTATACCTGCTGCTGCCGTCAAAATGCCGGCTTAAAAAGAAGCAAGTCGAAAAAAAGGCGTAAAAGCGCCTGACCTTTCGGAATTTACCCCATTTTCCTGCAAGCAAGCAGCCTAAAAAGCAAAAGCACGGTTTTGCCGTGCTTTTGCTTTTTTCGTCATCGCAAATCAGTATACCACTGCATCCTCCGCTGTAAAGCCGTCCAGTGAGTTTTCCTTTACCTGAATGCATATAAAGGTTATGCCTTCGCTGTCCGATGCAAATGCGCCGCTTTGCGGCGGGGGCTACCCGCAGCCAATCTCCTGCCGCAAGCGCTGTTTCCTCTCCGTCTATTTCCGCTTTGCCGCTGCCGGAAATAACGCCGTATATTTCTTCATTTGCCTTATGGGAATGAACAAACGGAACACTCGCTCCGGCGGGCAGCCTGTTTATGCTTACCTCCGCTCCGGTAAGCCCCAGCTTTTCATGAAGCTCATTTCTGCCTTCATTTCCTGCGTTTACTTTTGCATAGTTTTTCATAGTGTTTTCCTCCTGAGGTTTTGCAAATTCTCTTTGCTTGCACACATATTATCACTCCGCATCGGTAAAAACAAGTACGCACTTTTTTATAACTGTACACTTATTTATGAATGTATAGTATAATGCTGCTGTGAGGTGATAAGCATGAAAACAAAGGACGAGCTGCCGGCCTGCCCGGTGGCAACCGCCGTAGCCCTTATAGGCGGAAAATGGAAGCTGCTGATACTGCGCAACCTGAAATCGCGCCCGTGGCGGTTCAATGAGCTTCAACGGGATCTTGACGGCATCTCTCAAAAGGTGCTTACCGACAGCCTGCGGCAGATGATACGGGACGGCCTTGTCTGCCGTCACGATTTTCAGGAAATGCCTCCGAAAGTGGAATACGGGCTTACCGAGCTTGGCAAGCAGATGCTGCCCATTATTGACGCCCTTGCGGAATTCGGAAGCTATTATAAAGCCGCTGCAAACAAGTAAGCGCCCGCAAGCTTTTATACCGTGCTTTTTATACCGCACTTAAACAGATATTGCCCACGCTTCCCGGTCTGCCGTTTGCAGGTTTATTAAAAACGGCTGACAGACTGAAAGGACGCATAATTGCGTCCTTTGTTTTATATCCGCCTTTATTCCGCAATAGTGTTAAAACTGCGTTTCCTCCTGCCGCAGCTCTATGCGCACCTCCAGCCCGTCCCTTGAGGAAACTATAAGCGAGGCCGGTATTTTTCTTACCTCGCCCGCCCTTAAGCTTATACTCTCCTGGCATCTTAGCTCCGCGCCCCTGACCTGCGCCGATATATGTGCGCTTACCTCTCTTTTGGTAAAATTGCAGCATTCCAGCGTTACCGGGTTTTCCCCAAGCCCCGGCTTTCCGTGCACACCGCCTCTGCCGGAGGAGGGCACCATAACGGAAGCGAAAAGCCCGTCGCTGTCCTCCGGCATTCTGCGGCAGGCCGTCCTGCGTGCGCCCGCGCTTCTGAGCAGCCCCTGCGGTATGCGCCCGAAATGCACCATTACCGGCGCAGGGCCGACGGTGATATACAGCCCCTCACGCTGCGGCACAAGGCAGCTTTCCCCGCCGCATATATCCGCCACCACCGTGGGCAGGCGTACCGGCAGGCAAACCTCCGTGCTTTCCCTGTTCCAAAGCAGCAGCACCTCATCTCCGCCGGTGGAAAACGCCGCGCTGCGCACGGGCAGCTCCGCCCGTCCGATATACCTTGCCCGGCCTAAATTATGTGCCAACGCCGCAAACACCGAAAACGCCGGCTGCGGCTGCAGCGGCACCCCCATGCCGGAAAGCAGGGAGGGATATTCCGTTTCAAACATTTCCGCGCCGTCAAATATACGCAAAGCATCCCCCGCCGAGGTAAGGGCCTCACATATTCCGCATGCCTGACCGTATTTTTTTGCATAGCCGTCGCCTGCGGCGGTTTTTCCGCTCCAGTAGGCTATTTTTCCGCTGACAGAGGCTGTATTTCGGCTTTCGGATGCCGCATCGCCGTTCGCCTTTTCCGTATCCGATAAATAATAATCCTCCGCAATATCCGCAGCCTCAAACAGCTCCGCCGTGCTTTTTTCCGTTTTTATGCCGTTTATTGCCGCCGCAGTGTCCGCTGCCTCCAGTGCGCATATAAAGCAGCGGGCTATTGCATCCTCCTTTGCGCCGGCGCCCGACTGAAAATCGGCAAAATCCTCCCTTGCGGCCTGCTCCTTTTCGCAAGTGCCGCCCTTAAGCTCCCACATGCTGCACATTTTACCTATACGCTCGGCGGAATACTTTATTTTTCTGTACAGCTCGCCAAAGCCGCTGTCTGCCGCAATTTGCGCAAGCTCGTCCGCCTCCGCCGTAAGAACCGTGTACATCCCGTATTCGGCGGCGCATGCAAGCATGCTCTCCGCACGCTCGTCCCCGCCCAGTAAAATGCCGTTTGCATTAAGGCGCACCGCGCCTGCGCCGGCGGCAGCCATAAGTGCTATATAATTCTCCGGCTCCTGCACGGGGAGCAGGCTTTCCTTGGTTATTTCCGCTCCGAGTATTCCGCTTGGATGCTCGCTTCGCGACCACGGTATAACGGCAAAGCTGATATTAAACACATTCCCCTTTACCCACAGCTTAAGCTCATAGTGTCCGGCCCGCAGCCTGCACCGCGCAAAATCCAGCTCAAAATAGTTATCGCTGCGCTCCGCCTCGATGCTGCCGCGAAAGGTCTGGCCGTTAAGCGTATTGCGCACCCGATATTTAATTACGCCGTCGTGCGATGGCGCAGATACGGCAAACACCGCCGGCTCGCCCTCGCGGAACACCGCTGCTCCCCCCGCGCAGCTTACGCCTATTGCACTGACGCTTCTTCTGTCTGCATACACTCCCGGATGCGCCGCGCTTACCGGCTGCTCTTCACTTTCCGGCGGACATATATCCGCCGCGCCGCTTTTGTAAAAGCCTTTTTTCTCCTGCTGCTCCTCTTGGAAAACGCTAAACGGCAGGCCTCCATCCGCCGCCTGCTGCCGTGCAATAGCCGCCTGTTGTCGCGCAATAGCCGCCTGTTGCTGTTCAATAGCCGCCTGTTGCTGTTCAATAGCCGCCTGTTGTTGTTCAATATCAAACTGCTCCCCTTGTGCGCTGCTTTCAAAAACCTCTGTTTTTTGCTCCTTGGCATTTTCCCGGCGTTTTGTATCCGCCCGCCTTATGCTGAAGCCGACGGCTTCGTCCTGATTCTGCTTCGCAGGCTCTTTGCCGCCGTCTGCTCCGCAGCAGTCTCCTGCACGCATGCCGCACCCTCGGCTTTTATGCTTTTCCGGCTGCGGCGCACCGTAATTTCACCGATATCCGTTTCGTCATAAAGTGCTTCTCTTCTGCGATCTGCCTTGTCCATCCGTGCTGCTATCCTCCGCCCAGTTTATGTGCCTATACCTATCCGGCATTGCTTTTACCGACATTCTATATAGATTATATCACTTGTTTGCAGTTTTTTGCGATAGTTTTATATTTTTTGCTTTAAAATGTTGCTATTTTGCAAAGCGGCTGCTGCGCTTTTTGCCGTATTCAATACATACAAAAGCAGGCGCCGCCGAAGCGACGCCCGCAAATAATTGCAATCTGTTTTTATCCTACCATACCGGAACGCTCGATGGACTGCACAAAGAACTTCTGGCAGCAGATATACAGCAGCAGCAGAGGCAGAATGTGCAGGATAACCAATGCGCCGTTGTAGGAATCCATAACGGCATTGTTTCCGCCCGTCATATTGGACAGCCTGTTTACATATGCGCTGGCTGCGGTTGTAATCTTCATGGACAGCACCTTTGCCTGCGGATAAATAAGCGCAAGATAGGTGTTGTCGTTGTACTGCCATACAAAGGCAAACAGGAACACCGTAACCATAATGGGCAGTGCACTGGGCATCATAATCTGCCAGAAGGTACGGAAGGTGCCCGCGCCGTCAATGTACGCAGCCTCCTCCAGTTCCTTGGGCTGCCCGCGGAAATACTGTCTCAAAAGGAAGATAAACAGTCCGTTTTTGAACATAACGCAGGTTGCGCTCATAATGATCATAACCGGCCAGCCCGTAAGCTTTATTCCGCTGCCCGATTTTGTATCAAACAGCTCCGGTCCTATCGAGAACATTGTAAGCGGGTTGAAGTTGGCAAAGCGCAGCTTCATGGTGTCCGCTATAAGCTGAATGGGCACTATAAGCGTTGCTATAACCAGGAAGAACACCACTCCGTTGCCCTTGAACTTGAAGCGGGCAAGGCCATAGGCCACCAGCGTACAGGACGCCATCTGCAACAAGCCCAAACCCAGGGACGAAGCCACGGAGCCCAGGAACAGCGTGGGATAATCGATATACTTCCACATGGCCGTATAGTTGGCCAGAGTCACATGACGCGGAATGAATATAACAGTGGGATCGTATATATCCTCCGCCGTTTTAAGCGATGCTGAGAACTGCACCAGCATCGGATACAGGATCAGCCAGCAAAGTCCGACAAGAAGCACGGTTCTGATAATGCCCCACAGGAAGCTGCGGGTCTTTTTGGATTTGAAGAAGGCCTTTACGGCTGCCCAGCCGTGCAGCTTTTCCGCACGGTACTGATCCACCTCGGCAGCGCCCACCCGGTTTACCTGCTTTACTGCCTTCTGCTTTTTCAGGGATATTGCCATTATCTATCACCTCCTGCCCTTTCTTGGTAGTAACATCATTCTCATTGTATACAAAGCGTGAGATGATAGCGGATACGATCACTATAAGCAGCGCCGCGCATATGAAGTACAGCCAGCCCATCGTCATACGGTCGGACAGCGACAGCGAGGTGCTGCCCACCGTGCCGAACAGATAGGATATCATCGGGTTGCCGGAGCCGGTGAGCACATCGATCATCGTGTACATCGTAGCCACCAGTATCATGGGCGATACCATCGGGAAGGTTATCTTCCAGAAGGCCTCCCACTTGCTTGCGCCCTCCATATCGGAGGCCTCAAACAGCGACGGAGAAATGGTCTGAAGCGCCGCAAGGAATATCAGTATCTGAATTCCCGACATCAGCACTATATTGGAAAGCTGGTCAAACGCCGTTGTTATAAGGTCAACAAACGGGGTCATAAACGGCATATCCGAAAGAATGTTTTTGATAGAGGTCGTTATATCAAAGTCGGTATTGCTGAGGCTCCGCTTACGGAGGAGCCTACACGGGCAACCTCCCAGCTTCCTTCCTTGATCTTTGCCGCAACGCCGCTTGCCGTAACCACCGGCATGAAGAATATCACTCGCGCAACCGTCCTGCCGCGGAATTTTGCATTGAGCAGGTTGGCTATCATAAAGCTGAATATCAGTATTGCTGGAATGTATACAAGCTTGGGCAGCGTGCTGCTTATGCTGTTTATAAAGCCGAGGTTGGTGGTGGCTATCTTCTTGTAGTTCTCAAGGCCCACATATGTGAGTGTGTTCACCGTCGAAATGGAGTTAACAACTTTCTTCGTCGGTTTTCCATCGTCACCGGTCACCATCTCATAGAGAACATTGCCGTTTGCATCATAGGTCTTTTCACCGGCATTGTTGAGCTTAAGCACATAAAACTCCGCCTGTGTAACTACCTTGCGCTCTCCGCCCTCCTCAACATATTGGTATTCGCCGTTTTTCAAAACGGGGTTTTTGTCGCCGTCCACTACGCGCACATAATAGCTGCGGGTGGAGGATGCGGGATCCACCAATTCATATTCAGGAGTCAGCTCGGTGCATTCCACTATTCCCTGCGAATGTATACTCATCATAAACGCCGTATACATCGGGGAAGCAATGAAGAACAGGAAGCCAAGCAGGAAGGGCAGCACGAACAGCCACCCAGCCAGCGAGCGCTTGGTCATCAGATCCAAACCTTTCTTACGCGGTTTGTACATTTATCATACCCCCTTAACAACGAGGTAGTCCATAGCCGGCACTCTGTGACCGTCCACTTCTGCGGAAACCTCATCATAGTTGACGTACACAACGGTGCCGTCGCTGTATCTTGTGCAGCTGAGCGTCTTGGTTATGTTCTTATGCTCAGCAATGGTCAGCGACGCAGTGTGTCCAAGCTCTTCGTTATAGCGCTTGTAGAAGGCAGCGGCATCGTTGATCCAGGAGGAATAGTTTGCGGAATAAAGATCCTCAAAGTATATGTTGTTTATATCGCGGTTGGAGGCATACATCCAGCGGTAGGACAGGCCTGCGCCGTATTCCACCGCCTTGAGCAGCGTTCTCTCCGGGTCGCCGGACTGGTTGGCAGCCTCGCCGGAATACTGCACATAGCCGTGCAGCACCATCTGATAGAACGGCACCGCAGCGTCGGTCACATAGTATTCGGAGCTTTGGTTGGGCAGCTCGAACAGAACATCCGTACCCGCAAGGGCATATGCGTTGCCGCCAACGGAGGCAATGCTTATACCGGCATCGGCAAACTTTTTGTACACCTGAGCGTACACCTTCTGCACCATATCACGGTCGTAGGTGGCGCCCACATGGTAATCGGCCGTAAGCATCTCACCGATGCTGCCCAGAGAAATGCTGCTGATATTATTCTTTGCAAGGTCCTTTATAAGGCTGTCCGCCATGGAATCCACCTTCTGCGGACGGGTTATAAACGCCTGATGCACATAAGCGCTGCTCTGCATCTGATCGTACTGATAATATACCGCATTGGAGCGGGACAGCATACGGGATGCGTCCAGATACTGCATGTAGTTGTCAAAGAGCTTGTCGGTATATACCTTTACGATCTCACACTCCGGATACAGCTTTACGCCGTTTGCCTGAGCATACTCCTCAAGCTTGCGGTAGCCGTTCCAGCCGCCCAGCTCGCGCAGCGGGCTCACGGCGCCGTATGCCTGGTTCATAAGCCCGTTATTGGACCAGCCGCGATAGCGAAGGTTAATACCCTTTACCCCAGAGGTGCCCAGCTCTTCAAGTATTTTTGCGCTTCCTCATAGGTGGTAAGGGAATTCAGGTAGTCGTACTGAATACCCATAACTGCGCTGGTATCCGACATTGCGCCGAAGAGCTCAAGGTTGAAATTTATATCCTTTGCATCCAGCTTTTCGGAATTCAGCATTCCTTTGTTTATAAGGTATGACCGGTAATTTGCCGCCATATCGGAATAGTTGACATCGCCGTTCATTATCTGATACTTAATGGCGATATCGCCGGAAAATCTCTTTTCCTGATAGGTCAGCAGCTTCTTGCTGTTGCCGAAAAGGGTCATCTCGTCAAACTCGCAAAGCCTGAAGGAAGCATTGGTATAGTTTACGCTGTTTTTTGAGCCGCGCGGAATATCGCTTATAATGGTTGCCGCCGATTCACCGGACTCAATTATTGCAAACAGCGAACTGCTCTGCTTCTTTATGCCCCACACCGGGAGATAGCCCTGCTCGGAATATTCCGGCTTGGTGCTGTAATTCTTGCCGCGGTCAAGGCCGTATATCTGAACCTTAAGCTCGCTTGTAACCGCTATCTTGCCGTTATTGAAGTTGATTATGGCACCGCTGCCGTCCGGAACCAGCATATAGCCTGTTTCGGTGTTGTCGGCAGAGCCGAAATATTTCATTACGCTCAGACCGCTGATGGCATATTTGCTTTCGTTATAGCAAACCTCCTCCTGCTTAATCTGAACCTTAAGCCCGTCGTCCTGGATAATGTAGTCCACCGGGATCATGAACAGGTCGCCGCTGGCCTCCTTTACCTCGTACTCCGCGTCCCATGCCTCGCGCAGGAGCGATGCGGATTCATAATCGGTATAGCGTTCCTTACCCGGCTTTATCGGCTGACCGTTATCGTCATTGGGCAGAGTATAACCGTATTTTTCGCCGCCGTTAAACCACAGATCAAACAGCGCCTGCATGCCGTTACCGGCAAGGGGGCTGAAGCGCTGCTTCATGCAGGCTACCGTTTTGCCCTCCTCAAGGTTTACAATGCCGGGGACATTTGCGGTGAATTTTTCCTTGGTATCACTGTCCGCCGCATCAAAAGTCGCTTTATCTATCGTTTCAAAATAGCTCTGAACCACCATTTTGTTAATCTGATAAAGCGCACCCCATTTCCTTGGCCGCAGCTATCTGTTCGGCATCGCCGCTCTTATCCACAGGGAAGATTATGTTTCTGTAAATATCGTTTGCAATGGCGCACAGCTCGTTGTATACCTCCTCCGGCATTACCGCAGGCATAACATAATCCGCAACGAAGTCACCCATTACATACTTTACGCGCAGTCCGCCCTGATCGTTATAGGTAAGATAGAACGGATTGATCTTAAAGCCCTGCTCCTGGGCAAGCTTTACCTTGCTTATGGAGTTTGTATAGCTGTCCATGTTGCTTACGCTGCTGTCGCTCTTGTTGACGATGGAAAGCTGAAGCTGGCTCATCATCTCATAGCTCTTGCCGCTGGCCTTTATAACGGCATCGGTGGGGTTTGAGAACCATACCTCGCCGCTGGTCTTGTCCATAAAGGCAATGTCCAGCCGGTCCTTATTGATATACAGAGCATATTTGGCGGTTTCCTGCGCCAATGCATAGTCAACGGTTTCTCCGTTGCCCATATCGCGCGAATAAGCCTTGCTCTCATCCAGCCTGAATTCCTCCAAGCCGGTGTATTTGTCCTCCGGGATCGCCCAAGCCGAGTCTGCCTGCTGAACGCAGCCGCAAAGCACGCCAAGCATCAGCATCAGCACAAGGATAACGCCCGTGATCTTTTTAACCATTATTTTGCTACCTCCTGTCAATAACGCATGGTAAGCTCACGATATATGGTATAGATAATACCGAATATCTGTTGCAGCAGGAAGAAGAACAGCATACCTATGAACAGTATCAGCAGCATACCGAAAAGTATCACGATAATGGCAAATATCGTACCCACCGCTCCGTACTGATGCGTAGTCATGGTTCCGCAATAAACCAGCATTGCCGACCAGAATGTTCCAAGGAAGGTCAGAAAGGTATAAATCGAAGACTCATCCACGGTCATTATCTGGGAAAGCACCGTAAGCCCCAGTGTAAAGAGCACATAGGGCATAAGCGAGTATGCCGTATAGTGGAAAACATCCTTGACGCTGCCTTCGCCGTTGAACAGCGTTGTAATGCCCCAGTTGGAATAGCACCACAGGAATATCGCCAGCGCGAAAACCACGATATCCGAGAAAATATTTATGGCCTCCGGTCTGAGCCTGAGCTCGTTGAAGCTGTATGCCGTAAACTGCTTGCTTATAAGCTGAGACAGCACCAGCAATATATACATCGTTACCGAAACGGCCGTGCGCGCCTTTTTATCGTGCTTAAGCTCCCAAAGCCCTTGAACGGATGCAGCATGCAGTAGAATACATACTTAAAATCCTTGAAATACTGCGAAAGCGCAGCCTGCACCTTAGCCATTGCTCTTACCTCCCGTCTTGATAAAGCGTCTGATCTTATTGAACAGCGCCTTGCCCAGGAAGAACACCACCAGCACCACAAGCGCCGTCATTACCCACGGCATTGCAGTTTCCATGCGCTCATTGCGCAGCTTGGCATAGGCAGTGCCGTACTCGCTCTGGTCATAAGCACGCTCAAAGCTCTTGCACGCCTCTTCGTACTGACCGCGTACATACTGTATACGGCCTATTCCCTTATAGGCAAGACGGGAATTCGATGCCTGATCCAGCACCTTGTTCCACTTTTCCACAGCCTCGTCATACTGTCTGTTCTGCTGACACATAGTGGCGCTGCGGATAAGCTTTCCGTATTCCGTGGGCTTGAAAAGGGTTATCTGCGCCGTCGTGGAATCCAGCACCGCCATTATCATCTGCTTATATGTCTCCGCCTCCGGGTCGTCCGCCGTCACTATTCCGTCCTCAATGGCTGCAAAGGGCAGAAGGTTGATGGCCACCGGAGTGGTAAACGCGCCCTCGCTGCTGCCCTTGGCTCCGAAGATGAACAGCAGCTCGCCTTCGTTATTATAGGTGAAGATTCTTCCCTTATTGTTATCCAGCGCGCTGTATATTCCGTCGCTCGCCACGGCAATATCCACCATGGAGGAGAACTGCTTGCGCTCCAGAGCGCTGTAACTTGCATCTCCGGACGGCGGATAATCGTCGTTGCGCTTAAGAATATCCGAGCCGGTAGGCGCAATACGCTTTATAGGCGCGCCCAGCTCGCTGCCGCTGTTGAAGTGATCCCACAGATCCTGCGCTTCCAAAGCGTTTATGGTTCCGAATATCATGCCGTCTCCGTCCAGGGTAACATTGCTGTACTCCGTGGACAGGTTCAGCGTAAGGCCCTCCTTCTGCGCGTCGCTGAGTATTCTGCGCAGCAGGTTGGACAGGGTCTGCTTAACCTTTGTGGCGCCGGTAAACTTTGTAAAGGAGCCGTCGGAGCTGAGCTCTATGAGTCCTTTATGGTTACCCTTTGACACAACATACATATTGCCGCCGTCGGCAATGGCCACTTTAAGCGGCTTGTACTGGCTGTCATTGTCCTTGTTTTCGCCCGTACCGCCGCCCTCGGAATCGTCGGAGCCGTCGTCCTCTTCGGGAGCGGCGGTCGTATCGGCGCTTATGCTGCCGGAGTTATCGTCCGAAGCCAGCAGCTCATCCAGCCCCGCAGGCTTTTCAAAAATGCGCACGCAGACATACTGCCCGTTTTCATCGGCCTCAAAGCGTATTATTCTTGCATTGCCGGTATCGCATATATACAGCGAGCCGTCCTTTGCAAAGGTTACGCCGGAGGGGGAGGAAAGCGTGTAATTCTTTCCGTTAAACTCAAAGCCCGATATTTCCACCGTTGTTTCGGTATATGTGGGCTGGCCGTTTTCATCAAGAACGGGATTGCCCTCTTCATCCAGCACCGGCTCCTGCACGGTCTGCACGGTTTTATTGGAAATGTACTGCTTGAGCTTATAGCTCTTATCAATTATAACCACGCGGCTGTTTCCGGTATCCGCAATGGCCATATCCCCATTCACGGCGGAGGTATCCATATCCTCCGGGTTCTTGAAGCCGTCGTCCATGTTCGTCTGCACTCCCATGGAAACGGCATCGATCACCTTGTAGGAACATATGCCTGCGGCTCCGTGGAAACAAGGCCTTTATAATAGTTGTAGTTCTGATACGGCGCGGCAAAAGCCGTAACCGCACACAGGAGTCCCATAAGCAGGACTGTTATAAAGACTGTCAGCTTTCTTTTCATTTCGTCTGCTTACCTCCTTAATCCTTCATACCCGAGGTAGCCATGGTCTCAATGATGTTGCTCTGCGAAACCACAAACATGATTATCGGCACCGACATCATTACCACGGTAACCGCGTTGCCTACGCCGGCACGGGCAATACCCGCCGAGGTTATCTGCTGAAGCGCATAGGACAGCGTCTTGAGGCTCTCCGACTGTATATATATCGAAGCGCCGGTGTTCCACAAGCCCTGCACCGCAAATATCATAAGCGTCAGCCATGCGCTCTTTATGTTGGGCATTACTATGGACCAGAATACCCTCAGGTGGCTTGCGCCGTCCACACGCGCCGCCTCCACCACCGCCATCGGTATCTGCAGCATGAAGCTGCGGATAAGATGCAGACCCAGCGCCGAAGCAAATACCGGCACAATCAGCGCCCACTGGCTGTCCACAAAGCCCAGCCCCGACATTATCATGTAGGACGGAATCCACAGCACGGTGCCGTTGAACATAAGCGCAAGCTCTATCATTTTTGTAAAGAACTTGTTTCCGGGGAAGCGGTGCAGCGCCAGTGCAAATGCGCACAGCGAGCAGCACACGATCTGTCCGAAGGTTCCGGCAAAGGTTATGAATATGGTATTGAAGAAATATCTGGTAAAGGGCACCCACGAGGTGTTCATAAGCACGAACAGATCGGAGTAGTTCTTTGTTGTCCAGTTATTGGGGAATATCGTCGGAGGGAAGCGGTACAGCTCGTCCGTGGGCTTGAAGGAGCTGCCGATTGCAAAGAGCATCGGCAAAACCATGAATGCGCCTATAAGCACAAGGAACAGCACGGTGAGTATATCGCCGCCGACAGAACGGTTGACTTTTCTTCTTTTTATCCGCGCCATCTTAATCACCCACCTTGCTTATAAGCTTCTGCGCCAGCTTGTTGCACACTATCATAAGGAAGAACAGCACCGTTGCCAATGCGCAGGCATAGCCCATCTCCATTCGGCTTCCGCCGTAATCCTGTATGTGCAGTATAAGCGTATGCGCAATATAATCCTGCGTAGGATAACCGCACAGCGCGGTTATCTGATCGCCCACCGAAAACGCTCCTGTTATGCTCATAATGGCACTGAATACCATCTGCGGCCGCATATAGGGCAGGTAACATACCACAGCTCCTGCCAGCGGTTCTTTACGCCGTCCAGCGCCGCCGCCTCATAAAGCGTCTTGTCCACATTCTGAAGACCTGCTATAAAGGTCAGGAACGATACTCCCAGCGACGACCACAGCAGCACTATCATAACGCAGGGCACTATATAATTGACATCCTCAAGCCATCGAATATTCGATGTTATAAGCCCCAGCTTTATAAGGTTACCGTTCAGGTAGCCGTATGTGTCGGAGGAGAATATCAGCTTCCATACAACATATACATTTGCAAGAGTAGGCGCATAGTATATCAGCGTCATAAACGCCCTTACCTTCGGAGTAAGCTCATTTATAAGCCATGCAAAGAACAGGGACAGGATATATCCGCCCGGTCCCAGCACCACCGCAAAAAGCATGGTGTTTTTAAGAGCCGTCATGAACAGGTCGTCCGCTATAAACATTCTGGTATAGTTGTCCCAGAATATGAACTTGGGCTGCTCCAGAATGTTAAATAGGTAAATCCGTAATATATGGCCGTGACCACAGGCAGCACGGTCAGAGTGATGAACACCAGCATAAAGGGCAGCATGAACAGATACAGTATTCTGTTCTTCCACGCCTCATGCAGCTTGGTTTTCATGTAATGTCCCAAAAAGCTCTGCTTTTTAGGGGCAAACTGTGAGGGTTGCATTTCGTTTGTCATCCTCTGCCTCCTTACCACAAATCCTTGTTGTCCAGCTTCTCCTGGAACTCGGCTCTCTTGCGTGCTATCTCATCGTTTATCTGCTTGGAATACTCAAGAAGCACAAGGTTGCTGTCCGAATTGCTTCCGATTACTTCCTTCCATGCAAACTCGATGTTTCTTCCCATGTAATAGGAGCCCGGAACCTCAGGAATTCCGATAACATGCTGCCACTGATCCTTTATGGCTTCAAGGGATTTCTTATCCCAGGGCAGCTGCTCAACGGCGGCGACATTTGCCGTCTGATAACGGGCCGCACTGCCAAGCAAGCTCTCTATCTCGCGTCCGAACAGCGCCTGAGCCTCGGTGCCCGTCCACCAGGACATGAACTTCCATGCGCTCTGTCTGTCCTTGCAGGTGGAAATCATAACGCAGGCGGTAACAGTGCCCGCCGTAGAATAGTTGATTGTGCCGTCCTCCCGAACGGTGCCGGGAACCTTTTTGAATTCCCAAAGTCCGTCCAGCTCGGGAGCGAATACGCTCAAAAGGTTGTAGGAGCTGTATCCGGCAATAGCCACCGGAATCTCACCGGAACGGAAGCGGTTGGAGAAGTCATAGCTGTTGGGCAGCCTGTGCACCGTGAACAGGTTCGTCCACATCTTGAAGGCGTCCAGCGCCTCATCGGAATCAAGGTTGCCCGTGATGCCGTCGTAGGGATATTCGTCGCTCATCTTGTAAAGCTCGCCGCCGCGCTGGTAAAGCATGGTTGCATACAGTCCCAGCGTGCCGCCCACAACGCCCAGAACGGGAACCGGCATACCGAAGTTCATGTTCTTGTTCTGCAGAAGCGGCAGCAGCTTGTAAATATCATCCCAGGTGTTAAGCTGCGTGTCGGGGTCTACTCCCAGCTCCTCCATGATGTCCGTTCTGTAATAGAGCATCTGGAAGTCCTGAGTTTCCGGCAGGCCGTAAACTGCGGTTCTGAAGCGCAGAGGCGTAAGCGCGCTTTCGTGGAACTGGCTGAACACCTCTTCGCGGTTTTCAAACTCATCGCTGTTAAGGTTTATCACCGCTCCGCGCAATGCATAGTTTACCGCATCGCTGGAGCCTCTGGAGAGGCACACATCCGGTCCGTTGCCCGCAAGGGTCGCCGGCAGCAGCGCGCCGGCAGCCACCAGCTTGAGGTTTACCGCAACATTGTATTTAACCGTAAAGCGGGAATCTATTATCTGCTTAAGCACATTGGCGTTGTCACGGTTGCCCGCGTTGCCCGCGCCGGTCTCGACCCATACATCCACGGGCTTCTGATCGCCGTCCGTCGTTACGGAGCCGATGGTATCGTAATCCTCGATAAAGGAAGCTATAAAGGAGGTTATCTCGTGAACAAAGCTCTGGAAGAAGGTTGCATCTCCCTTGGGCAGCTCGCGGTCGGGGGAGCATACCACAATATAGTCCATCTGCAGCGGCTGCTGACGCATGGTGTTTATCCATGTTCCCAACGCGGCGATGTTGTCCTTAAGATCGCTGAAGCGCTCCTTAAGCGTATCGGTGCGCACCTCGATCTCGTCAAGAATAAGTATCAGCTTGCGCAGAACGCTGGACTGCTCGTTGGTCTTGCCGTTGTAGGCGTCCTTTACCTCCTGCTCGATCTGCTTAAGGTTGGCGTTTTGCTCCTTAAATATCTGAAGCGCCTCTCCCGCCACCTTGGCAAACTGATAGTCGCGGTTGACATCGGGGGATGCGCCGGTAAGCATCAGTATCTGTCTGTATGCGGCGTTAAGCTGCGTAAGGCTGCTCTCGGTCTTCTGGAGAGTCCGGCTCAGATCGCCAAGGGTTATCTCCATGCGCAGCACATGCTTGCCCGCCTCCAGATAGAACAGCATATCCTGTCCGTCCTTCTGAACCGGCTGCACGCTGTAACTTGTGGAATAGGGGAATTTGATGTCCTGAGTCTCCTGACATACCTCGCTGCCGTCAATAAGCATACGGCGATGAGCGTTTGCGCCGCCCAGCACATTCTGCTTTGCCTTGAAGGCAATCTTGTAAAGCCCGGAAACCTTTACATCTATCTCCCACTCCATCCATGAGCCTACATCCTGCCACTTATCGCCGCCTATGGAGTTAAGACGGATCTTACTGTTGTGATAGGGCTCCATGGTGGGGGTGGAGCGGTCCGCTATTGCATAAAGGGTAGGATCGCTCTTGTCGGAGGGATCCTCGGCCTGTATCTTTATATAGGTGTCGTCATTGTCCGGCACCGCGGCATAGCCCTTCTGTCCGTAAAGCGCCTTAAGCTCCTCATAGGTGGGAGCCTCGGCCCGCTTGCATATCTCAAGGGAGGATATGGCAAAGCACTCGCTCACGGGAGAAAGCGCGATTATATGCTCCCCTGCGGTCAGATAGAACGAGAACGGTTCGGGATAGTATCCCAAATAATCGCGGAACTCGCCCGTCTGCCACGCTTCCTTCTCTATCTGGAAGGGGCGGAGATCGTTATCCGTCTTTTCGTCGCGTTTTACCGGCGTCTCATTGACCCAGCGACGGGTGAACTGCACCTGACGGGCATCATAGAACGGCATTTTGCCGTCAATGTATACCGCACGCGAAACGGCAGAGCCCTTGGAGGTATACTCCGTAACCGTGCTGCCGCTCTCGACTTTGAAGCTCTTGAAGGTGTAGTAATGCAAACGGAAGCTGTAAAGCCCCGTCTGCGGCACCGTAACCTTCCAGCCGATGATCCTGTCATCGGTGGATACCACCGCTTCAACGCCCTCAAAGCTGCCCATGGGCAGCTTATCCTCGCTTACGGTAAAATCGCTGTTAAGCACAAGATGCTCCGAGGCCGGCGCGGATATATTTACATCCGGCTTAGCCGCAGAGGCATACTGCTCCAGATAGGCTCTGTATTCCAGCCTGTCCTTTGAGCTTTCCGTGCCGCTGTCCTGTTGTTCCTGATTTGTATTGCCTCCGTTTCCGGATGCATCGGGGTTTGCCGGGTCGCTGCCGTCCGCAAACGCAGTCAGGCCGCAAACCGACACAGCCATAAGCAATGCAAGCATTGCCGCTGTTATCTTCTTCCCGATAGCCATAGAATCCCCTCCGTTAAACATTATACGCAAAAAGCAATTGGGAAAACTCGGATATGTCGTCTTTTTGGGACAACTTTTATCCCGCTACATTCAAGAGGATATTATCCCCCTTTAATTATAGCGGTATTATGATAATTCAATATCCCCCTTAATGTCAATATAATTGGCGATTTTGCTATGTGAATTTTAACGCACATCAGCGCGATTTATGCCGTTTTTTCGCCCTCGCGGGACTTATTTTATCCCTATTATTAACATATGAACCGCATCGCATATGTTAATCTGACAAACACCGCATCCCTACTCACATTATATTTTCATCCGTTTTCCCCGCACTTGCGCCCGAACGGTGCTTCACCGCTTCCGACCGGTGCGCATACCGGCATTTTCCGCCTTTTTACCCCGCAGCCCTTTTCTTGACGGTTCGCTTTCAGTTGTTTCCGTGCTGCACGCCGTTATTGTCCACCGTATATTCCCCCGTATATATCAGCTCCGATACCGACACCACGCTGAACCCCTGCTTTTTAAGCGCCGCCAGCACTCGCG
Organism: Oscillospiraceae bacterium; assembly: GCA_022009755.1. Lineage (GTDB taxonomy): Bacteria > Bacillota > Clostridia > Christensenellales > QALW01 > UMGS1338. Next base: position 2,014,434 of record CP091722.1, on the reverse strand, counting down.
GCAAAGCCTCCAGTATATGATCGGAATTGTTGTGAAACAGTATTATATCCCCCGCCTTCACCTTTTTTGTGGTGCGCTCCACTATCGCATCCGCGCTCAGCCCCTTCCAATCAAGAGAATCTATCGACCACTGCACGCAGTGCATGGGTATGCCGCGCACCGTCTGCACAACGGCATCGTTATAATCCCCGAACGGGGGACGGAACACCGTGGGTGTGCTGCCCGTCAGCTCCGTTATTCTGTCATTCACCTGCTCCAGCTCGCTGCGCATCTGCTCTGCGGTCAGCTTTGTCATCTTGGGATGGTTCTGCGAATGATTTCCTATCTCAAAGCCCCTCTGTGCTATGCTTTTCACCTTCTCGGGGTATTTCTCCGCCCAAAAGCCCACCAGAAAGAAGGTTCCCTTTGCCCCGGCGGAATCCAATATGTCCATTATTCCGTCCGTCTTGTCGGCCCCCCATGCCGCGTCGAAGCTCACCGCCACCTTCTTTTCCGCCGTGTCCACGCTGTATATGGGCTTGTGAGCCGCCGCCGTCACCGCCTCCTCACCGCCGGAGGAAAACACCGCCGCACACACTATCAGCATCAGGCATGCCAGCACCGCCACTATTCCCGAGCGCCTCATAAACAGTATCCTCATAAATTATCCCTCCATATAAATATGGTAAAGCCTATGACGGTACCCGCCGCCGTATTCCGCTTAGGTGTGACAGCAAAACGGAAATGCTTCGCCTTTTCTCCGCGCCCTGATTACACGCCCGCACTTGTGACCCGCCTTTTGTTTTTATGCAGCAATATGTATGAAAAAAATAATTGGTTTTTTATGGCACACTGCGTTGACATTTGACATTTCGTCACATATAATAAAAATCGTAAGGCGAACAGTTTATTTTTTTGACTTCATATGTGACAATTTGTCACATTATAAAATATCTCCGCTTCATCACGCGGAGAATAAAAGGGGGATCACCTATGATAAAATCAAACAACACCGCCTCAGGCAGCCTTGGCCGCACCCGGACCGAACCGCACCTCCCGGAAGCTCCCCTTCTCCCCGAGCAGGAAGGCTCCGCGGGCAATTACACCCCGGACGAGCTGCGCAATGCCGAGGAAATGCTTGCCGACCTGGACGAGGTATACTATTCCCTTATAAAACTCCAGCGGGAATACGGCGCTCTTGTTCGCGCCTCCGGCCCGGACGGCTATGTGTGCCACAGTGCGGAATGCTCCCGCAGCGCGCAAAGCCTCAATATGAGCGCCCTTGAGCTTGCACAGCGCCTTGAGTGTCTCAGCAGCCGCTATCATGCCCTTGTATGTATGCTGCGCACCCTGAAAGAGGATCTTGCCTCCCTGCGTCCGGGGCGCGAATATACCTTTCTTAAGCTCCGCTTCCGGCACGGGCTTTCCGTGGACGAAGCGGCACAGCAGCTTCGCTGCTCCCGCCGCAGCTGCTACCGCATCCGCATGCGCGCCCTGAACGCCGTATGCGATTCCCTTGCCAAAACTCCGCTTGGACGACGCGTGCTCTCCTTCGGACACGGCACGGTGCTGCACCGCTACAATAAATAATCCGCCGCCTCCCCGTCCGCTACGACATCCCTACACAACAGAAAAAGGCCTTCATTCCGAAGGTCTTTTTCCGCAGTAATATCTGTACATCAGCATTATACACCATATATACGAAAAAAGACCCGCATTCAGCGCTCTTTTCCGAATTCTTACGGATAAACGCCTCCGGGTCTTTTTTCTCTGATTTTTCGTTTTTAAGCACGCAGCCCGCTTTTTGCAAAGCCGTTTTCCTGCTAATCTCCGCTCAAATGCCAGCACGCCTCAAAACGCTTTTCAGCCCTGAAATCGCGCTCAAAGGATCTGCACAGGCATTTGCCCTTAGGCGTCATATCCGCACAGCTTATATCTACACGCTCCGCCATGCATGCGCCGTCCTTGTTGTGCGCGCAGCCCGCCGCATCGCAGCAGATGCAATTGTCACGGCAGGGCAGCTCCAGGCTTCCGATCTCGTTTGCAAGCTCGCCCGCCTCAATCCGGCGTCTGGGTCTGTAAGAAGCGCAGAACACCGTTTTGCAGTCTCTGCCTCCGGTACATACATCCACGCGCTTTTTTGCGCATTTGCAATCGCTGTTGTGCGCACAGCCTCTCTGTTCACATTTTATAACGCTCATATTTTTATCCTCCGCGTTGATTTCACTGTTATTCTGCCTTGTTTTTCGGTATTTATACTGTAAAAATCAGGAATACAAATTCCTTTTACGGGCAAAATACCTGTAAAATATACTCCGTTAAACCGTCAGGAGGTGCTTTTTTGGATCCCGTTTCTCATATCAGGCTGCAAATTCAGGCGCGCGTGGGGCAGAATGTCACCATACGCGCAAACACCGGCCGCCGCCGCGAGCACGAATATACCGGGCTTCTCACCGGAGCGTATCCCAATATCTTCACCCTCTGCTGCATGCTGGACGGCACAAAGCGCAGCCTTGCCTACACCTATGAGGATATCCTCACCGGCAGCGTTCTGTTTGTGCGGCGTGCATAGCAAGATGTAAATTTACACTTCGTACACGCTTTTTATCAAAAAAATTCCCCCCGAACAGGACAAAAAATGCTATAATATATCCGATAATAAAAATAACGCCGCAGCTGCGGCGGAATAAAAAGCAAACGGAGGTACGCCATGTCCCTTATCAATCTTACAAACGAAAATTTCGATGTCGAAGCCGTTAAAAGCGATAAGCCGGTGCTTATAGATTTCTGGGCGCCCTGGTGCGCGCCCTGCCGCGCTTTGGGTCCAACCATCGAGGAGCTTGCACGGGAGTGCACCGATTATAAAATATGCAAGGTCAATGTAGACGAGCAGCCGGAGCTTGCCCGCCGCTTCATGGTGCGCAGCATACCTTTTATAGTTATAATGGTAAACGGCACCGTAACGGATACCGCCGTAGGCGGACGCAGCAAGGAATCCCTGCTGGAAATGCTGCAAAACGCATAAATCCGTCATTGCAAACAGCCGCAAAAAGCGCTTTTGCGGCTGTTTTTTGCGCCTTCTTTCAGCGCGTGCGGCTCTTTCCCGAATTTCACGGCATCTAAATATCAGGTTGACAAATTCTCTCCCGATACATATAATTAACCCTGTAATGTTATATATAATAAATGTTATATATAATATATGTACTCGTAGCGAAGCTGGATATCGCGTCAGACTCCGACTCTGAAGACCGTGGGTTCGAATCCCGCCGGGTACACCAAAAAATAAGGAGCAATTCTCATAAGAACAGCTCCTTATTTTTTCTTTCGTTTTTTCCGGCAGGCTGCCGTTTCTCGCCTAGGGCCGCAATCCTGCGCTCCCTTTTGCATTTTATCTCTTACAAAGCAATATATTCAACAACGGCGCTCTGCCTTTTGTGCGGTATTTTTATGCTTATGCCCGTGCGCAGCACGGCTCCCTCCACGGTGAATTCGCAGGTATTATAAAATTCATCCGACACCCGTATGCAATATTTCCCCTCTGCCGCCTCCGGCACATTTATGATCATGCTGTCATTTTGCGCCTGCTCCCGCCTGAACAGATAAAACACGCCGTTTCCGTTTTTTGCAAGACGGTAGCCCGCCCATACCGTTTCGTCCGTCGTGATCTCCGTAAGAGGATAAAAATCTCCCAGCCAGTAATTGCGCAGGCGCTTTATCTCCGCCACCGCTTTTTTCGTAATATCGGGGTCATACTCCTTCCCCAAATAATCAAACTGACAGCAGGCGCCGCTGGTGCAGCCGCAGCGGCATTCATATCCGCACGCATCCCACGAACCGGAGCAATGATAGGGCAGATACCGGCTAAGGGACAGCGTACAGTTCTGCTTCCATACCGTAACACGGTTTGTCGGGGTATCGGGATGGCAGCCCATATCGCTGCGCCACAGCGACACGGTGCGCATAAGGGTCTCCGGCTCCAGCCGCCTGCCGCCGCTTGCGCAGTTGTCTATTATAAGGTCGGGTCTTGCCGCGTGCAGCCTGTCCAGCAGCCTGTACCAGCCCGCCACGCATCCCAGCTCCGTTATTCCCCTGCGCCCCGGCTCATCATGCTGCTGCCAGTAGGCAATCGGAATTATATTATAATCTATCCGCAGTATGTCTATCCCGTTTTTGTCCATGGCGTCAAGCAGCGCAGAGGCAAGGTATTCCGCCGCTCCCGGCGCGGACAGATCATACAGGAAGCTGTCGCCGCTCTCCCCTTTAAGCATATATTCCGTGTGCGACGCATACATTCCGTCCCCCGGCATACGCGCTCCGGCTCAAACCACACCAGAAACCTAAAGCCCGACTTATGCGCATAATCGCTTACCGGCTTAAGGGTGTAATCAAATACATCCCGCACGCTGTAATTGCCCACCCCAAGGGGAAAGGTCTCGGCATCCCTGAACCATGCCGCATCCAGCCACAGGGTGTCAAAGGAGCCTATCTCCTTCATCGCATCCGCCACTCTCATCTGCCCTTTGCGCGAAAAGCACTCATGCCTCGGATTATCCCAAAAATACCTGTCAAAGGGGGAGGCAGCTATCGGCAGACACCGCCCGCGCATAAAGCTGTCTGTTTTTTCTTCAAAAAGCTGCGGAAACGGGCGTAAACCTCCTCGCCCGTGCCGGTTATGCATATAACCGAGAGCATACGCACCTCCTCGCCGGGCTTAAGATAAAAATCCGCCTGCGGAATTCCCGCCGTAATGCGTGTGCCTTTTTCCGTAACATGAATTTCATAGCTCCATCTGCCCGCCCAGCCTATGGCAAAAAGCTGCTTTACCGTGCCGTAACGCAGGGCAAACACCGGGAACACCCCCTCGCTGGGGCGGCCGGTGTGCGCACACACGCTTATGCTGTCCCCCGTGTTAAGCTCCCTGTATACCGGGAAAAACGATGCCCCGTCCGCGCTGTCCCCATTTATGCTTTCATATTGCAGATGCGTCTCGGGCAGCAATATGTCAAGCGAGCGCATAAGCGTTATCTGCCCGCTGTTTTCATTGCCGTTGTTTTTAATAAAGGGAATGCAGTAATAAAACCCGTTCTCGCGGTAAGCCTCCGCCGTTACCGCTACGCCCTGATAATCCGCGCCGTTTTCGTCAAAGCGCATCGCCTTGCCCGATACATATATTCCGCCCTGATAATCCGCGCCCGACGGAACATCCTCCTGCCATGCAAAATGCGCCGTGACCTTCTCGCCGCACAGATCCTCTATCATTCTTATACAGCTGCATCGCTGTTCATCCTCTCCCTGCGGCGTGCCGAAAAAGCACAGCATATCACGGTGCAGCGCCTCGCTTATGCCGCGCAGCATCTCCACATCGGGCAGCGCGCGACCCTGCTCCCACGCTCCCACCGTCTGCCGCGATACATTCAGCAGCTCTGCAAGCCTCGCCTGTGTCAGTTTTTCTTCGCTGCGGAATTCTTTTATTCTTCCTGCAATGTCCATATACATTACCCCGCATCTCCTTTAATGGGTATCTCCCTTTATACAGTTTACTTTATGCCATTGCAAAGTAAAGCTGTTTTTATTGGCATCGCCCTTGTCCTCCCCCTTGCTTCCGCCTGAATAATATGTTAAAATGCAATGTGTCGTCAAACCCTTTGCAATCATAAATATAAATCAAAAACAAGGAGTCATTATGTCCGAAATATCTCAGCAGACCCGCAGCCCCAAGCCTCATCGTGCCCTTAAATCACCCTTCGCGTCCTTATATGTATCATTTCCGTGCTGCTGCTTGTTTTCATTGCCGCGCGCTGCATATTCATGCTGCCCGTAAGGGATTATTACGCCGCCTCGGTGCGCGCCTTCACCATTCCCGGCATAAGCGATGGCATGATACATCAGGGGCTTGCCTATGATTCCGAAAACGGCGAATTTCTCATAACCGGCTACCGCAGCGGCGGCAAGGCTTCGCTTTTAAGCATAGTAAACGAAAAGACCGGCAGCCAAACCAAGCGACTTTCCCTTTGCGATGCAGACGGCGCGCCCTTCACCGGCCATGTCGGCGGAGTTACCATCTACGGAAATTATGTCTACATAGCCGACAGCCGCGGCGTGCTTGCCTATTCCCGCAGCGAAATAAACTCCGCCGAAAACGGCGCCTCGGTAAATGCTTTGGGGCTTTTCTCCACCCGCACGGACAAAGACTCCATGGGCGTTGCCTTCCTGCACGCTCAGGACGGTCTCCTTTATATCGGCGAATTCTACCGCGACCCAAACTATCCCACAAGCGACAGCCATAAGCTCACCTCCCCTCCGGCGAGCTGAACCCCGCCCTGCTTGCGGTGCTCCCCCTAAGCAGCAACGCTCCCTTTGGGCATATCCGGCGATATCCTCTGCGCCTATTCCGTTCCCGGGCTCATACAGGGCATGTGCCTTGACGATAAAGGGCGCATATGCCTCTCCGCCTCCTACGGCGCCGCCTTTTCTCATATATATATTTATTCCTCTCCCGTGCCTGGCGGCAATGCCGAGGTGCTGGGACAAAAGGTGCCGTTATATTTTCTCGACTCCTCCTGCCTTGCTCTTGATATAAAAATTCCGCCCATGTCCGAGGAAATAGTGTTTGCAAACGGCAGACTGTACACCATGTGCGAATCCGCAAGCAACAAATATATCTTCGGCAAGCTCACCTCCGCCCGCTATTGCTATGCCACCGACCTTTCCGCCTGCGAAAAATAACAAACCTCCCGCCAAAGCGGCACTATGCCGTTTTGCGGCAAACAGCCGACAAAGGAGGCTTTGAAAAATATGAATAAAGTCGCCGTAATAGGCTGCCCCGGCGCCGGAAAAAGCACCTTTGCGCGAAGGCTTGCCGGAATAACCGGGCTGCCTTTATTCTACCTTGATATGCTCTGGCATCTTCCGGACGGTTCGCATGTTTCACGACAGGAATTTTCCCACTCCCTTGATATTCTGCTTGCACGCGACCGCTTCATTATTGACGGCAATTATCTGAAAACCCTTCCCGCCCGGCTTGAAGTATGCGATACCGTTTTCTTTCTTGATTACCCGCTGTCCCTATGCCTTGAAGGCGCACAAAAGCGTATAGGCAAAAAAAGAGAGGATATGCCGTGGGTTGAAACCTGCTTCGACCCCGAATTCCGCGAATACATCAAGGTCTTTCCTACTCTTCAGCGTCCCGAAATACTGCGTCTTTTAGAGGTATACAGCCAAAAAAGGCCGTCCCTTGAAATCTTTATTTTTTCCTTACGCGCTCAGGCGGACAGCTATCTTGACTCCATTGCCGCCGGCTGCTTATAACGCTGCTTATAATACATGCATCCGACTATACAAAAAGGCGTCCGCAGTACAGTCCCGCGAACGCCTTTTTTATATTCTTATATTTTCCTTTAAGCGCGCCTCAGCCCTCCAGCATCGCCGCTCCCACTATTCCCGCGTCGCTGCCCATCGTGGCAAGGGTTATCTTGGCTCTGGGCAGCGCCTTATTCAGCACCAGCTCATCCACCCGTCTGCGCAGCGGCTCCAGCAGAAAATCCCCCGCTCCGGCCACTCCGCCGCCCAGGGCAATAACCTGCGGCGCCAGCAGATTTATTATGCTTGCAAGCAAATGCGCAAGATAGTTTACATATTCCTCAAAAACAAAGCAGCCAAGCTTATCTCCCTGACGGGCAGCATCCACCACCGCCTTGGCGTTTATGCTCTCAATTTTCGCAAGGCTGCTGTCGGGATAGCTGCCCAGCAGCTCCTGCGCCCGCTTTATAATGGCAGTTGCCGAGGTATATGCCTCCGCGCAGCCCTTCTTGCCGCAGCCGCATACCCGGCCCTCCGCCACCAGCGTCACATGCCCAAGCTCTCCGCCGCCCGCCATGCCGCCGGAGAAAAGCTTGCCGTTCAACACTATTCCGCCGCCTACGCCGGTGCCCAGCGTTATGGTCACGCAGCTTTGGCTGCCCTTTCCCGCACCCGCAGCATATTCCGCCCATCCGGCAGCATCCGCATCGTTTGCAATGGCTATGGGCAGCGGCACAAGGGAATACAGCTCCCTGCGCAAAGGCACATCATGCCAGTCGAAGTTCGCGCTGTATACAATGTTTCCCGTTTTCTCATCCGCCACTCCGGGAGAACCTATTCCTATGGCCTCACACTGCGAAAGCTCTACGCCGTTCTCCGCCAGCAAAGCATATATCGCCTCCGCCATCGCCTTTACCGTAGCATGAAATTCACGGTCGGACGGAGTATCAACATATTTTTTTGCCTTCAGCACTCCGTTTTCCACAAGCCCCGCTCCTATATGCGTTCCGCCCAGATCAATTCCTATCCTGTACATTCTTCTCTCCCGTCCCAAAAAACAGTTTCGTTTTTTGCATGTTTTTTAACCGTTTTTGCACCGTTTTTTAGCGTTTTTTTGCGCCTTTTTAACGGTTTTTTTGCACTTTTTGTCTCTTTCGTTTTGTCTAATAATGCATAAATATTCATTATCGCTGCATATTTATACATTTACGCCTATTTCAGATGTGCGTTCTTCTTCAGCTCATCCAGCGCGCTGTACCCCATGGATTTCAGTCTGCTGTTGCGCGCCGCCACCTCTATTATTATCGCAAGATTTCGCCCGGGGCGCACCGGAATAAACAGCTTGGGAATGGTCACTCCCAATATCTCCATGCTGTCGCTTTCGTCCCCCAGCCTGTCATACTGCTTTCCGTCCTGCCATTCCTCCAGCTGAACCGCCATATCCAGGCTTTTTGAGGATATTACCGCGCCCACGCCGTACATATGCTCCACATTTATTATGCCCACGCCGCGTATCTCCATCAGGTGTCGCAGCATGGAGGGCGGCTCTCCCACCAGCCTGTTTTCGTTCACGCGCTTTATAAGCACCGCATCGTCGGCCACCAAACGGTGCCCTCTTTTCACAAGCTCCAGCGCCGTTTCACTCTTTCCGATGCCGGATACCCCCACCATCAGCACTCCCACGCCGTAAACATCCATAAGCACTCCGTGCATACTTATGCACGGAGCCAGCCTGTCGGAAAGGTAATTTATCAGCGCGTGCTCCACCTTGCTCGTCACCTGCGTTTCGCTCTTGAGAACTATCCGGCCGTGGCGCGCCGCGCTTTTAAGCATGATCTCGGAGGGGTTGAATTTGCAGCTGGCCACCGCGCAGGGTATCTCGTAGGAAAACAGCCTGTCAAAAGCAAGCTCCTGCTGCTCCGATGTCATTTTCTCGGTATAGGCCCGCTCTACATTTCCGAAAACCTGCACGCGGTTATGCGGAAAATAATCAAAAAAGCCCGCAAGCTGAAGACCGGGGCGCGTGACCTCGGTTGTATCTATGTCTATATAGTCCTTCCCGCCGGATTCCAGCAGCGTAAGCCCCAGCGCACGGGAAAACTCGTCTATGGGTATTTTGGCCATAATATCACCTCGGAAAACCGCGGCGCCGCGCTTCCCGGCAGCCGCTTTTACAGTATTTTATCATCTGACAGGCAATTTTGCAACGGACAAATGTCTTTTTGCGCGCTTTCATTGCTTTTCATCGGCACACTGCCGTGCCGATGCATAAAACGGCTGCGCAGCCTGTTTTCAAAAAAGAAAAAGCGACGGGTCGCGCCGCCGCTCTTATGCCGAAAAATTATTACTTTATGATTCTGATCTTGCCGATAACAGGCAGCTCCTTGGCCTTGCCGGTAGCAGCGTTTACGATTCCGATAATGCTCAGCACCAGGAACAGCACGCTGATGACCCAAAGAATGATGTTTACAACCGCAAGGGGCAGAATAGCTCTGATGATCGCGCTGACAATGTTGTATATTACCTCCGCGATAAACAGAACCAAACCCTGATTTGCATGGAAACGCGCATACTTGGAATTCTTTGCGGCAAGAATGGGCACCAGCACCAGAATTCCGATGTAGGCAAGCACTGCCATTACCTTATTGGACTCGATATCGGAGTTGTCATAATCCTTGGTGGTGTCCTCAGTGTTGTTCAGCTGCGCAATCTTAGCGCCCAGATCCTGCTGATTGTTTTCCTCCGCGCCCACTGCCGCTCCGCAGGACTTGCAGAACTTTTCGCCGTCCTCTACCGGCTGACCGCATTTTGCACAATTCGCCATAATATTACCCTCCGTTTTTATGTGCTTTATTAAGCATAGCGCACATTTTTTTTATTAAAGGTATTATATCATAAACACGGCTTAATGTAATATTTTTTCTCGTATTTTAAGCATATTTTATCGAATATACGCCTTTTTTGCTTTATTTGCTTTCGGACGGCAGACTGTACAGGCTTTCATAGCCCCGCAGCAGCCGGCGGTACTCCGTGCTTTCCTCCCTTGCGCTGCGCAGGGTCTGATGCGGCTGAAAGCCGTCATGCGCGGCATCTATTACGCTGCCTGCAATGTTTGAGCAGTGATCCGATGTGCGTTCAAGATCCGTAAGCAGATCCGACCACACAAAGCCTGCCTCAATGCTGCAATTGCCCTTTTGCATGCGCAGTATGTGACGGGTGCGCATCTGCTCCTTAAGCATATCTATCACCTGCTCCAACGGCTCCACCTTAAGCGCCGCCTCCGTGCTTCCGTTAATAAAGGCCTCCAACGCGGTATCCAGTATATCGCTTACCGCTTTTTCCAGCACGCCGTATTCCGCCTCCGCATCGGCAGAAAAGCGCAGGCCTTTGTTTTTCATCTCCTCGGCGGCCTCCAGCACATTTACTGCGTGGTCGGATATCCTCTCAAAATCCCCCATAGCCTTAAGCAGCTGCGCCGCCTCCACACTTTCCTCCGGGGTAAGCTTGCAGGCGCTCAAATGCACAAGATATGTCCCCAGCATGTCCTCGTATCTGTCGCAGATCTCCTCGTTTTTTCTCACCTTTGCGGCAAGCTCCGCCGAATAGCTCTTATAGCTGCTCATGGCGCATTTTAACGCCTCTGCCGCCCTGTGTGCCATTTCACCGGCCACCCTGCGGCTTTGGGCAAGAGCAACGGAGGGCGTGGCAAGCAGCCTTTCGTCCAGCTCGGTGCGCTTCTCGCTGCGCTTGGAATCCGGCACAAGGCGTATTGCCAGCTTTTCAAGCAGCCCCCCTGCCGGCAGCAGCATGGCGGTGCATATAATATTAAACACCGAATGGCACACGGCTATGCCGGAAAGAGTGGCGGCGGAGGCAAGGATTGCCGGTGCAAACAACGCACGGACTATATAAAAAACCGTCAGAAGTATAACAACGCCTATCACATTGAACATAAGATGCACGGCGGCTGCCCGCTTGGCGTTTTTATTGGCTCCCACGGAGGAAATGATAGCGGTTATGCAGGTGCCGATGTTCTGCCCCATTATTATCGGTATGGCAGCCCCGTAGCTTACCGCCCCGGTGGTGGCAAGCGCCTGAAGTATGCCCACCGATGCCGAGCTTGACTGTATCACGGCCGTAAGCAGAGCGCCCGCAAGCACACCCAGAACCGGGCTTTCAAAGGCGGTAAACAGCGCGGTAAACTCAGGAACCTGACTGAGCCCCGCAACGGCGGAGGACATGGTTTCCATGCCGAACATAAGGGTTGCAAATCCAAGAAGAATGGCGCCTGTATCCTTTTTCCCCGCGCTTTTGCAAAACATATACAGCACAATGCCTATAAGGGCAAGCACCGGGGTAAAGGAGGAGGGCTTTAACAGCTGAAGCCACCGGCTGCTGCCGTCAATACCGGCAAGGCTTAAAAGCCATGCCGTTACCGTAGTGCCGACATTTGCTCCCATTATGACATTTATGGCCTGCCGCAGCGTCATAAGCCCGGAGTTTACAAAGCCCACCACCATGACCGTGGTGGCCGAGGAGCTTTGTATTACCGCAGTTACCCCCAGCCCGGTCAAAAAGCCCGCCGCCACATTGCCCGTCATCTTGCCCAGCAGCTGACGCAGCCGTCCGCCCGCTCTGCGCTCCAGCGCCTGCCCCATAACGCTCATGCCGAACAGAAACAGGCACAATCCGCCTATCATGGTTAAAAAATCAAAAATACTCATAATTAAAGCCCGCATTTCGTAAATATTACTTCATTATTATCCATTCTTTACGCTACCACAGCCATGTAAAATTTACAGGCAGCATATTGTAAAAAGCATGTAAAGTCCGTCTTTGCAGCAGAAAAATGACGCTGTCCAAGGCGGATATCGGCACCCTCTCCCTTTGCTGCCGCACCCCGGCGTTTCTGCGTTTTTTGCAAAATACAGGCAAACAAAAAGGAATGTCCGCCCGGACGGCGAATTTATATTGTTGGCCTTTTCCTGCCGCTGCGCTTGCCTTGTGCAAGCGGCAAAGCGGTCGGAAGTTACGGCTTGAGCCAAAGCAATAAATACATATTTAATCGGAGAAATTATGAAGCATTATGATATTATAGTGGCCGGAGGCGGCTTTGCCGGAGTGGGTGCCGCCGTTGCCGCTGCGCGTATGGGGCGCAGCGTTCTGCTTATTGAAGAAAAGGGCTGTCTCGGCGGCGCGGCGGCCAATAGCCTGGTGCTGCCCTTTATGCCCTATTACACCTTTATAAACCGGCCGGACGGCAAACGGGAAATGAAATATCTCGTGCGCGGAATATTCCGTGAGATAACCGAAAAGCTGCATGACCGTGATGAATTCGATGTGAATTTCTTCAATACCGATTATCTTAAATATGTGCTGGACAATCTTGTGCTTCAAAGCGGGGCAGAGGTGCTTTTTCACAGCCGCATAACCGATGTCACCGTGCGCAACCGCCGTTTGGAATCGGTCGTTACCGCCTCAAGGGGCGGCAAGAGCATTTTCGGCGCGGACTGCTTTATTGACGCAACGGGAGATGCAAACCTTGTCTGTATGTCGGGCTGCGGCTTTACATTGGGACGAAGCGGCGATCATCTTTGTCAGCCCATGACTCTTTGCTTCCGCATTTCGGGCGTTAATATGGCGGAATTTGAGCGCGAGCTGCCCAAAATGCAGCAGCTGTATAAAGAATATCTTGCTGCCGGACGCCTGCGCAATGTGCGCGAGGACATACTGGCCTTCCGCACCGTGGATGAAAACATAATACACCTCAATTCCACCCGAGTGGTTAAGCTGGACCCAACCGACCCCTTTGCACTCAGCCGCGCCGAGGTGGAGGGACGCGCGCAGATGGTGGAGCTTGCGGATTTTCTGAAATCCAATTTTGATGTATGCAAACCTGCATATAGTATCCTCCGCGCCGGAAATAGGCGTGCGGGAAAGCCGCATGGTAACCGGCGAGCATCTGCTTACCGGGCGGGAGCTTGTGGATACGGTCAAATTCCCGGATGCAATAGCTGCGGGCAACTACGAAATAGACATCCATAACCCGGAGGGCAGCGGCACCTCGCATTATTACTTCCCGGCGGGAGAGTATTACACCATTCCCTATCGCAGTCTTGTGGCAAGGGATGCCGACAACCTGCTTGTAGCGGGGCGGTGCGTTTCCTGCGACCACGAAGCGCAGGCCTCGGTGCGCATAATGCCCATATGCTGCGCCACGGGGCAGGCGGCGGGAACGGCGGCGGCTCTGTTCGCGGGCGGCGACAAAGCGCTTCGCGACGCCGACCTTGCCCTTTTGCGTGCAGAGCTTATAAAGCAGGGTGCTTTTCTGGGCGACTGATGCCTTTTTGTGATACGGCTGCCGATAAATGCTTCCCGCTTTTAAGCAAAAAGCGAAAGCTGCGCTGATAATAATAAGGCGACCCATGTATAAAGGCTGTACTTTAATACAGGCTGTAATAAAAGTCCTTCCCCCTGCGCTGAGGCAGCGGAAGGACTTTTATCGTTTATTATCGCTTGTATACAGCCGCGCCTCCGTGCTTCAGCCCCGGCGGGGCGCTTGCTGCCTTATGCCCGCTTCTCTTTGCTGCTGCGCTTTTTCGGGACAGGCTCCTTTTGCAACTTAAGAAAACATGAATAATCCCCGCCCTCGTCAAAGCAATAGCTACCGCTGCCCAAAACAAGAGTCTCGCCGCTCCAAGGCAGAGTAAGCTGTGCCGTTGTGCAGCAGGGCACGCAGCATGCAAGCCGGATGCCGTCCTGCGTGCGCTGCCACCCGCATTCCGTTTGGCCGTAGGGGGTTTTTATGCAGGCGCGCGCCTGCGAAAGCCCGTCCGTGGGCATCGGCTTCATGCCTATAACGGAGTAGCCCGGCGCAAGCGGGGTTATTCCCGCCACATTCTGATACAGCCACTGCCCCACCGAACCGTAGGCGTAGTGATTGAAGGAATTCATATCGGCGGTTTCAAAGCTGCCGTCCGGCTTGATGCCGTTCCAGCGCTCCCACACCGTAGTCGCCCCCATTTTTACTTCATACAGCCACGAGGGATAGTCCCGCTGCATTAAAAGCGCCGCCGCAAGATCGTGCCGCCCGTTTTCCGTAAGACAGGGACACAGCAGCGGAGTGCCCACAAAGCCGGTTACCATATGCCGCCCGTGGCGCTCCAGATTTCGCACAGACGCGCAAGCACCTTTTCGCGGTCCTGACGCCTTACAAGGTCAAAGCTGAGCGCCAAAGTACAGGCTGTCTGCGTATCGCTTACAACTCTGCCCCCGGCGGTTACATATTCCCTGCGGAAGGCGCGCTTTATGTCGGTGTTCAGCTTCTGATATTCCAGCGCCTCCTGCCTTTCCAAGCTCCTGCGCCGCAAGGGATACAATATGGGCGCACCTTGCAAAGCAGGCGGTGGCCACAAGATCCGGGTCCGTCGCCCCCGTCCAGCTGTCCCCTTCTCTGTCCATTCCCAGCCAGTCGCCGTACTGGAAATCCCCCTGCCAAAGAAGATTGCGGCTTCTTGAGCGGATATAGTCCACCCACCCCTTCATGGAAGGGTACTGCCGCTCAAGCAGGCGCCTGTCGCCGTAGCACATGTACATCACCCACGGAATCACCGTTGCCGCATCCCCCCATGCCGCTGCGCCGGCGGCGTCAAAGAGGTCCGGCACCATGTGCGGCACGCCCTTTTGCGCTGTCTGCTCGCAGGAAAGGTCCGCAAGCCACTTGGTGAAAAACGCAGATACATCCATATTGCAGGCGGCGGTGGGAGCAAACACCTGCGCATCCCCCGTCCAACCCAGACGCTCGTCCCTCTGCGGGCAGTCGGTGGGAATATCCACAAAATTTCCCCGCTGCCCCCAAAGTATGTTCTGCCACAGCCGGTTTACATCGGGGTCGGAGCATTCAAAGCTGCCCGTCTGCTCAAGGTCGCTGCACAGCACGCAGGCGGTAAAATCCTCCGGCTTTGCCTCTACGCCCTCCACCTGAACATAGCGGAAGCCGTGAAAGGTAAACTCCGGCGCCAGCACCGACGCACTGCCGTTTGATATATATGTATCCGCCGCCCGCGCGGTGCGCAGATTGGCAGTGTATATCTCTCCGTCCTGCCCCAGCACCTCGCAGTGCCTAAGCGTTATGCGCCGCCCCTTGGGCGCGCGGCAGGAAAAGCGCACAAAGCCGGTAAGGTTCTGCCCGAAATCCAGCACCTGCTTGCCGGAGGGGGTGATGATCTTATTTACTGCAGGCAATTGCTTTATTATGCGCACCGGGGGGGCACACGCTCCACACAAGGCGGGAGGCGTCGTATTTTATCATGCGCACCGTGCCCTTATCCTCATAGCATCGGCGCATGTCCCAATCCTCCCCCGCCTCTCTGCCGGAGGTAAGCAGCCGCCCGGTACCCCAATGCCAGAGCCGTCGCTGCACAGGGTATATTTCTGCCCGTTATTAAAGCGCAGCTCCAGCCGGCAAAGCAGCGCGCTGCCCTGCCCGTATACCTCCCGTTTGTTCACGCAGCCGAACACCCCGGAATACCAGCCCTGCGCCAGCATGACCTCAAGGTATTCTCCGCCGCTGTCTGCATTTTCCAGCGTTTTTTCCAGTGCCCGCCGCGTTTGCTGCGTTACATCGTAGGTTTGATATTGCAGGCGGTGGTTGTAATCCGTAAAGCCGGGCGTCATATAGCTGTCGCCCACGCGCTCGCCGCCGATATATGCGCTGTACAGCCCAAGGGCGGTAATATACAGCCTTGCACGCGCCACTCCGCCGTGTTTTTTTGACATTATGGCGCAGCCCAGCAGCCCCTTGCGCATTACGGGACATTCCGTCTCCTTCGGCGCGGCAATAAAGCGCGCGGAGCCGAAATTCCCGAAAAGCCCGGTTTCAAAAAATGTTCCGGCCTCCTCGCGGTGCCCGTGATTGTCCAGCACCCGCACCCTGACTTCGTACCGTGTGCAGGGGGCAAGCCTGCCCGTTATGGGAATAAGCTGCGTTGCGGATGCGCGGCTTGCCTCGTGCCATACGATGCCGCCGTCCCCCTGACTGACGGTTATCTCGCGCCGAACCTGCACGGTGTCCGCGTCTTCGCTTTGAATTATATATGACAGGCGCGGCTGCGGCTCGTCTATGCCCAGCGGGCTTTTAAGATGTTCAACGGTAATATCGGTAATGCGCATTTTTTCCTCTCCGTGCGGCTGTATGCCGGCATTTTGTTTTCCCCGCCCGCAGTTTTTCCAGCGGGCAAAAGTCCGTTTGAAAAGTCTGTTTGAAAAAAGTCCGTTTGAAAAAAGCCGGAGCCGACATATCCCGTCGCCCCGGCTTTGATTACATAACGATTATTTCGTGTCTGCCGCTGGAAAGCAGTATCTTTTCCTGAGCAGGCGCGCCGTCCGCCACGGCAACGCTGCCCTTTTTAAGCACTACCTCCGCCTTGCAGGACCACGGCACCGTTACATTGAGCACAATGCGGCCGTCCTCCCGCTTCCATTGCGATGCCAAAACGCCGTGCACCGTTTCATGGCTTGCGGATACATAATCGAGGTTATGCACAAAGTCCGGCTGTATGATATATACATTGCCCTCGTGCCTTGCGGGGTCTATTCCGGCAAGGGATTTATAATACCACACAGAGAAGGAGCCGTGCATGGGGTGGTTGTGCGAGTTCATTCCTACGCCCGTGGAATTCTCAAAACGCTCCCATATGGTGGTGCCGCCGCAGGCAAACATATAGCCGAAGGAGGGATAATCCTCTTTTTTGAGCAGCTCCACGCCTATATCGTTGCGCCCCAGCTTATCAAGCACGGCAAAGAGATATTTTGTGGTCTGATTGCCGGTGGTGATATGGCCGTTGTTGGTTATCATAAGGTCGTCCAGCAGATGCTTTACAACCCTGTCCCTCTGATCCTCGGGCACTATATCCAAAAACAGCGGGAAGAGATTGGAGCCCTGAGAGCAGGGAATATAGCAGCCGTTTTCACGGTCAAGGCAATGGCTGTTTATGTTGCTTTACCTCCTCCGCCTTGGCAAGATAAAACTCCGCCTCTTCCTCTTTGCCCATTATGCGCGCGCATTCTGCCATGGTGAGGCAATCGTAGTACACATAGCCGGTGGATATTATCTGCTTGCCGATGTTGGCCGGCATGGCGTCGCAGGAGTGTCCGAACTCGCTTTCCATAAGCGGCGGAGCCCAATCTCCGGCGTAATTCACATGCACCAGCCCGTTTTCGTCAAGGGTGGTAAGCTTGAAGCGCGCATAGCGGTTCATGCCGTCATAGAAGCGCTCCAGCACCGATTTATCGCCGTTGAAAAGATACATGCGGTAGGGCAGCTGCACATAAACGCTGGAAATATGGCAGGCCGGGAAGCCGCCGTAGAAGAAGGGCGCGGTATCCCCGATGGCGCCGCTTTCCTGAAGGGTTTGGGAATCGGCAATGTCGTTGAGCCACTTTTCAAAGAACAGCTGTGCGTCGAAATTGAACATGGTCTGCTCGTAGCGCACCGTTACATCGTTTATCCAGCCCAAACGCTCATCCCTCTGCGGGCAATCGGTGGGCAGGGAGTGCTCGTTATTCATTTCGGTGTTGATTATTGCCTGATATATTTTGTTAAGCATCGGCTCGGAGCACTCAAAGTGTCCGGCTCTGTGCAGGCTGTTGTTTACGCGGTATGCCTCGCAGCCCAGAAGATGCACGCCCTCGTCGATGGTGACCTCGGCAAAGCGGAAGCCGTGATAGGTGAAGCGGGGCTTATAGTATTCCTCAATATATTCCCCCTTGAGAATATATGTATCGCAGGATTTCGCCTCGCGCAGGTTCATCTGGTTTACGGTCTTGTCCGCCTTCATGCTCTCGCCGTAGCGCACTACCACCTTTGCCCCCTTGGGTCCGCGCACGCGCAGCTTACCCAGCCGGCAATGTTAAGGCCGAAATCGTAGGTTACGGTATATACACCGGGGCGGTGCACCTCGGTGGGGCGCATAAGATCATGCTCCCGGATGGGGGGCATTACCGTGGTATCGGATATCCCCTTGGGCGGATTCTTTGCGCACACGGCCGGCGTGAAGCGCTCGTCCGGCACAAAGTCCGGAGTGTTCCAGCCCTCAATTTCCAAACGGGCGTCATAGGTTTCGCCGTCAAAGACATTATTCATGATAATGGGGCTTTGAGCGCACAGCCATGTGCCGTCCGCCGCGGTAAGTATTGTTTCCTGCGTGCCGTCCTGATAGGTTATAAGCACGGTCATTTTAAGGCAGGGATCGTTATACCAGGAGGGATTTGTGCCGAATATCTGCTGGAAGAAAATGTGCTCGTGCCCGAACCAGCCCTCACCCAGCTGCACGCCTACGGCATTTTTGCCCTGATGCAGGAATGGGGTGATATCGTAGGTGTCATACAGCACCCGCTTGTTGTAATCGGTCCAGCCGGGGCACAGGGAGGTGTTCCCCACCTTGCGCCCGTTTAAGGTAAGCTCGTAATAGCCAAGGCCGCTTATATATGCGCGCGCGCGCTTTACGGGGCGGTTTATTTCCGCCTTGCGCACAAAATAGGGGCTTTTGCGCTTTTCATACCCGGCAAAGGCTATGTAATCGCCCTTGAGCCCGTCCAACAGCGCCGTTTCAAAATGTCCCTCCGGCGAGGTTATGCTTGTTCCGTCGGCAAGGGTAAGCTGCACGCGCCAGGTATACAGCGCGCTGCTTTCCAGCGCCGTTTCCACCCGGCAAAGGTTCTCCGCGCTTTGACACTGCCGCTCAAAAACCACCGTGCCCTGCTCGTTTTTTACCTCCACTGCATACGCCGTCTGATCGGCGCCGCTGTCAAGCCGCCACGAAAGCCGCGGATGCGCGGTTCCTATGCCCAGCGGATTTTCGGTATATTCGCAAAAAATTCTGAAATCAGCCATGAATTCCTCCGTAAATATTTCATATTGTATTTGTTATTCGTCTGTTCTCCGGCGCCCGTGCCCGTGCAAGGCAATACGCCGCTTTATATACAGCCTGTATTATATAACAAGGTGCGCATAAATAAAAGGGATTTTTTCAACCTTTTCAAGCACAATTCTAACACTTGACCCAAAGCCTGTTGCGCAATATAATAGGTGCAGCGGTATTGCCGCCCGATAAGCGGTATTTTATACGCAGGAGGATAGATAAATGCAGGTTGTAAGGCTCCGCCACAGCACGGTTTTGGCCTCCGGCAAAGCCGGGCTTATGCTGTTTGACCCCTTTCTTATTCCGGAAGCGGCTCCCAAGGCCGATGTGATATTCATCACCCACGGACACTACGACCACTTCAGCCCGGAGGACATAAAGCGCTGCCTTAAGCCCGGCACGGTCATAGTATGCCCGCCCTCTCTTATGAAGGAATGCTGCCGGCTTGCAGTAACCGTAAAAAGCGTGCGCGGGCTGGAAATAAGCACCGTTCCGGCCTATAATATCGGCAAGCCCTTCCACAAAGGGAGGACGGCGGCGTGGGATATATAGTAAGCGACGGCACCGCCGTGCTTTATGTGGCCGGAGATACCGACATTACCCCCGAAGCGCAAAGCGTGCGCTGCGATATATGCGCCCTGCCCGTAGGCGGCAAATACACAATGGATGCCGATGAGGCCGCGGCGCTTGCACGCCGCATTCGCCCCAAAATTGCAATCCCCACCCATTACGGCGATATTGACGGCGTTGCGAAAAAGGAGGCCGCCGTGCGCTTTGCCTCCCTTTTGCCGCCGGAAATAAAATGCGAATGCTTCCCGCCGCTGTAACGGAATTCAAAACAGCAGACAAAAACGCAGGGGCGCTTAAAGGCCGCCCCTGCGTTTTTACTATACTGTTTTGCGCGGCGCTTGCCGCCGCCTTTATATGCGCGCATTATGCGGCATACGGTTTATCAGATGGCCCACTCGCCGTTTTCAAAGATAACGGTTTCGCCGTTTTTGCCCTTGCCGGTGATTTTTGTGCCGGGGGTGCCTATCATAAAGTCCACATGCATCATGGAACGGTTTACTCCCGCTGCGGTTATCTGATCGTAATCCATGCTCTCGCTGCCCTTAACGGCGTTGTCAAAGCCGAAGCCCAGCGCCAGATGGCAGGCGGCGTTTTCATCGTAAAGGGTGTTGTAGAACAGCACTCCGGAGCGGTTTATCGGGGAGGATACCGGCACCAGCGCCACCTCGCCCAGGCGAGCGGAGCCTTCGTCGGCGGATATTATCTGCTCCAGCGCCTCATCGCCCACCTCGGCGCTGTGCGCCACGGCGCGGCCGTCCTTAAAGGTAACGGAGAAGTTCTCTATAAGCTTGCCTTGGCAGGACAGCGGCTTGCTTGCCACCGCAACGCCCTCAACGCAGCCGGAGCGGGGGGTGGTGAACACTTCCTCCGTGGGCATATTGGGGTTGAAATACACTCCCTTGTCGGTATATTCGCCCCCGCCCATCCATATGCCGTTTTCCATAAGGCCTATGGTAAGATCGGTGCCCAGCTCGCTCTGTATGTGCAGGCTCTCCAGCTGCAGCTCGTTAAGGCGGTCGGCATGGCTCTGCAATTCGGCATTGTGCTTATCCCATGCCGCCTCGGGATCGTCGTCCACGCGCGCAGTGGTCAAAATGGCCTCCCACAGCGCGTTTACCGCCGCCTGCTTTTTCATATCCGGGAACACCTTCTTTGCCCATTCCGGACCGGGCACGCCCACTATGCACCACTGGTGATGCCCTTCAATAGCCTTGCGGTAGGGCTCGATAAACGGCCACTGCGCTCTTCTTACCTTTGTAACCTTTTCGGGATTAACCCCCTTCATTCCGTCGGGATCCTCGGAGAGGATATGCAGACGGCACGGCAGCTCCTTGCCCAAATACGCAAGCTTTTCCTGTCTCCACTTTTCCACGGTGCTCAGGCGCTTTACGGTCTGATACTTAAAGGCGTATTTTTCCGCTGTCTGATCTCTCCATTCCACCGTTACCCACGCGGCGCCGGCGCGATAGGCCTCGCGCACGCACATGCGTGCAAATTCATACTGCTCGGGAGCGACATTTATCTGCACGCCCTGACCCTTCTGCACATTGATGCCCTTACGCACCGCAAGGCGCGCATATTTCTGCATTATGCTCTTTTTCATACTGTTCTCCTTCCGCCGCCGTAAAACGCGGCTTTAATTTATATCTGATTTTTGTATATTGCTTATTTTATTGTGCCGCTTTGCCCGTAAAACAGGAATAAATGCGCGCTTTCGCCCGCATTCTTCGCGCTTCAGTCGCTTTCAAAGGCAAATCTGGGCTGCGTCACTCCGTCTGCCTCCACCTGCTCCTCCCACATGGAGGCGGGGCGCACCCACACCCCGCCCTCACCGTAGAGCGCAAGATATACCACCATCCGCTCCCCGGTTTCGGAATTTACGGCTTCAAAAAGCACCCGGTATCTTTTGCCCTTAAAGTGCCTGTATACTCCCGGCTTTATCATGCTCACATCTCCCGCCGGCCCGCCATGGCGCGAGAAAGCGTTACCTCGTCTATATATTCAAGGTCGCCCCCAATCGGTATGCCGTGCGCAATTCGCGTGACCTTTATGCCCAGCGGCTTTATCAGCCTTGCTATATACATTGCGGTGGCATCCCCTTCAACATCCGGGTTGGTGGCAATTATCACCTCGCGCACGCCGTCAAGACGCGCCAGCAGCTCCCGTATGCGTATATCCTCCGGGCCGATGCCGTTCATGGGGGAAATGGTTCCGTGCAGCACATGGTATACGCCGCTGAAATCATGCATGCGCTCCATGCTCATCACATCGCGCGGGTCCCTAACCACACAGATAACGGAGCGGTCGCGCCGTGTATCGGCGCACACCGGGCACACCCTGCCCTGACAGAAATTCCCGCATACGCTGCAGTAGTGTATCTCCTCCTTGGCCGCCGTGATGGCCTCGCAAAGCTCACGCACCTGGGCGGGATCCATATCTATTATATGATAGGCAAGCCGCAGCGCGCTCTTGCCCCCCACTCCGGGAAGCTTGCTCAGTGCGTTTACCGCCCGCGCAAGAGGCTCGATATATACGCCCATGCTCAGAACAGGCCTCCCATGCCGCCCGCGATGGCGCCCATTTTGTTTTTATAAAGCTCCTCGGCCTTGGCAACAGCCTCGCGCACCGCGGCAAGCACGGTGTCCTCCAGCATCTCCACATCCTCGGGATCCACAATTTCGGGATTGATCTTAAGCGATACTATCTCCTTCATGCCGGTAACGGTGCATATCACCATTCCGCCGCCCGCGCTGGCCTCAAGCTGTGTATCCGCCAGCTCCTGCTGTGCCTTTTCCATATCCTGCTGCATCTTCTGCGCCTGACGCATAAGCTGCTGCATATTTGCTCCTCCGCCGAAGCCTCCGAAACCGCCCTTTGCCATAATTGATTTTCTCCTTTTCGTTTTAATGTGTTTTTTTACTTGATTTTAAGTGTTTTTTTTATCGTTTTTTTAATCGTTTTTTTGCAGTGTTTTTGCCTGTTTTTTTCCGGCGTTTTGACCGGTGCATTTTTGCCGTATGCCGGCTCTGTGCGCGGATTTATGTGAATTTTACCGCGTCGCTGCCGAAGATATCCAGCGCCTTTTGCCGGAATTCCTGCTCTTCATCGGCCGATTTTGTGCTTATTCCGCTTTGGAACAGCACCGTCGGCTTGCCCTGAACAAGCGCAGAAAGCTCAAGAGCTATAAGCTCCTGCTTTTTTTTGCAGAAATTCATTTTGGAATCGTTGCCCTCCGGGAAGGTAACGGTATAGCTGCCCCCCGAAAGCACCCCGCCCACGGCCTGAGAAAGCGCGGAATACACAAGCGGATTGCTCTTTCTCACGCGCCCCAGCAGCGCCTGCCACAGCTCGGAATCGCCTCCCGGCGTCTGCGCGGGTGTCTTCGCGCCGCCGTCCGTCTCCTTCTGCTGCGGCGTTTGCGGCGCCTGCGCCGGCCGTGCAACGGGCGTATTCTTACGCTCCGGCACAGGCTGCGGCGGCTCCTGCGTTATAACGGCGCCTCCCGCTTGAAGGGCGGCAAGCTCCTTTTCCAGCACATTTATTCTGTCCGTCAAGGCGGCGGCATCTCTTTCCAGCGCCGGCGCGCACACCCTCATAAAGGCCGCCTCCAGCGCAATGCGCGGGCGCGTACCCACCCGCATCGGCCCCTCGGCCTGAGAAAGTATCTCCACCGTGCGCAGCAGCATTTCGTCGCCGGCCTGCTTTGCCTCAAGCGCCAGCCTTTCCCGCTTTTCCCGGCTTACGCTTTCAAAGCGGATGCTCTCCGGCGCGGCGGAAACGGCCAAAAGATCGGAAAAATGCCCTATAAGGTCCTTGAGGAACACTCCGGGGTCGCGTCCCTGCTCGAGCAGGGTGTCCACGGAGGCGATAAGCGCCCTTCTGTCCCTTGCTATAAGGCGGTCGGCAACATTGAAAATAAATTCGGAATCCGCCGTTCCCAATACATTTACAACATCCTCATAGGTTATATTGTCTCCGCAGTAGGCAAGGCAGGTATCGGCTATGGAAAGCGCGTCCCTCATTCCGCCCTCCGCCGTGCGGGCAATAAGCTCCACCGCCTCCTCTTGGGCAGTGACGCCGCGCGAGGACAGTATATCGCTCAAATGCGCCGCTATGTCCGAGGTGGAAATATTGCGGAAATTAAAGCGCTGGCAGCGGGAAAGTATGGTGGCGGGCAGCTTGTGCACCTCGGTGGTGGCCAAAATGAACAGCGCGTGCTCCGGCGGCTCCTCCAAGGTTTTCAGCAGCGCATTAAATGCGCCGCCGGAGAGCATGTGCACCTCGTCGATTATATAAACCTTGTATTTTCCGCACTGCGGCGGAAAAACTATATTGTCGCGTATGGAGCGGACCTCGTCCACGCCGTTGTTGCTGGCCGCGTCCATCTCGATTATGTCAACATTGGGAGCCGAAAGCTGCCTGCACACCTCGCATTTGCCGCAGGCGTCCCCGTTTACCGGCTCAGGGCAGTTTACGGCGCGGGCAAATATCTTGGCAACGGTGGTTTTGCCGGTGCCTCGCGGCCCGGTAAACAGATACGCATGCGCTATTCTGCCGCTGCTTACCTGCGCCCTGAGCGTTTTTACCGTTATTTCCTGCCCTATCACTTCATCAAAGCAGGTAGGGCGGCAAGCCCTATACAGTGCCTTATATGCCATTTCTGCCTCCCTTTCCCAAAGCGGCTCAAACCGTTTGCCGCAAAATTCCCGCTATTGGGCCGCGCTTTGCATATTGCGCCGTCCGCACGGGCTTATGGCGGGTTTGTGCCGAATCCCGTTATTCAAAACCCTGTTTATTATAACGCATTCCGATCTTTTTCACAACCTTATTTGCCCGATATACGCCCGTTATGCCCCAATAACCCGCTTTTTTTGCAAAAACGCAGCCTTGAACCGGAAAAAAGAGCCCTATCTTGCAGCAGAGAAAAAAGAAAAAACCACCTTGCGGTGGTTTACAGCTAAAGTCTTAAGCCCGCCCTGCGGCGTATGCCGTTTGGGCCGGAAGCATCAATACTTACGCTTTCTTGCTGCCTCAGCCTTCTTCTTTCTCTTGACGCTGGGCTTCTCATAGTGCTCTCTTTTTCTTGCCTCGGCCATAATACCGGCACGGGCGCATTTACGCTTGAATCTCTTGAGAGCATTCTCCAGCGACTCATTTTCGCCAACGCGAATCTCGGACATCGAACTCACCTCGCTAACCAATGGAAAAGGAAAAAACTGTTCCGATTTTTTCGTTTGAGTAATTATACAATAATCTTGTCCTCATGTCAACAGGGTTGCACATATTTCTTATGCATATTTTTCAATGTACGGATTTTCGGAATACCCTCAATAACGCCGCATTTTGCCGTGCAGCCGCTTAAGTCTTTCAGTGCTCCTCGCAGCCGGCATTGGGGGTGCTCATATCGTTCATGAACGGGCGGCCGCCCAAAACATGAAAATGCAGATGCAGAACGCTTTGACCGGCGTCCCTGCCGACATTCGTAACCACGCGGTAGCCGCTTTTATCCACGCCGCAGATGCGTGCAACCTCATTTACCGCCTCAAAAATTTTGCCAAGCAGCGCATCATCCTCTTGCGTAAGCTGCATGGCGCTGCTTATATGCTTTTTGGGCACCACCAGCACATGCACCGGGGCGCAGGGCGCTATATCACGAAACGCATAGACATATTCGTTTTCAAAAACCTTGTTCGAGGGTATTTCGCCCTTGATTATTTTGCAGAAAATGCAGTCCTCCATAATATCTCTCCTTTTGCCTGTCTGTTTTATGCTTATGTTTCCCGCCGCACCGCTGCGGCGCACATTTTCTTTCCTGCCGTCGGCTGTGTTATCCTGCCGGTATTATACACGCTTTGCGCGCACCTGTCACCTGTTTGCGCCGTCAAAAAGGCTTTTATGCGTTTTCCTCCCCCGGTGCGCCCTCGCAGGGCAGCCCGAATCTGCGTCTGAGCAGCCGTTCCGCACTGTCTATCACGGGTGCATACCATCGGGGCAGCACCGTCTTTGCCGCCTTGGCGCAAAGCCAAGTATAATCCTCCACCTCATTTTTTACGCCGTGCGCGCCGCGGGGGCATACTTCCTTATTTCCCATGTACCGTGCAAGAAAAAGCACCACGGTCTTGCGCTTTCCTCCGCGCATTTCATACTGCGCGCTCTGCCGGAAGCCCGGGATAAAATCCACCGTTATTCCCGCTTCCTCCCGTATTTCCCGCCTTGCCGTCTGCTCCTCGGTTTCAAAGGCCTCCATATGCCCCTTGGGCACACTGTATGTATGCGAGCGGTACTGAAGCAGGCACAGATACTTAAAGCCCTCCGCCGTTTTGCGGAAAACCACCGCCCCGCAGGACTTCTGATACAGTGCCTCTATGCGCGCCGAGCACGCCTTTTCCTTAAAGCCGATTCTTTCCGCTATTTCATTTTGTGTATATACGGTGTTTCCCGGCGCCGCAACCAGCCTGTAACGGGCGCCGCTGTTCCTGTACACAATGCCGATTACCCTGCCTGTATACTCTTTTACCGGAGCCTCCTCGCCCAGCAGATAAACCTCGGTTTTTTTGCCTGTTTTCTCCTCCGTCAGAACATGACCGCAGTTTATCGGATATCTGACCGTGCGCTCCCCCGATGCACGCACGCATCCCTTCGGATGATCAACTGCAATATTCACGGTTTTTCCAAGGTAGGCTTCCGCCGTCGTGCGTCTTACCGACCTGTTATTTTCAGAAGGCATATAAATAAACACTCAACCATTAAAATTTTTACGCAGTACCACGGGCGTTTTCAGATATCCGCCTTTATCAGGGTGCATTGCAGCACCCCGTTCCGAACCGACTCCACGGCCGCCCGCGCCATTGTTCCCGGCTTAAGCTCGCCCTTTATTACCGCCTCGGCATGGCGCGCCGTAAGCCCGCGGCTTACCCCCTTGCCCGCGCGCTCTATAAGCACCTCCTCCTGCCTGCCCACAAAGCCGGAAAGATATTTTTCCTTATCAAGGGCGCATTGCTGCATGAGGATATGCTCCCGCTCTTTTTTTATCTGCGGGGCTATCTGCTCCGGCATCGCAGCCGCCGCCGTGCCCTCGCGCGGGGAATATGCAAAAACATGCACAAACGCAAAGCCCATCTGCTTTACAAAGCGGAGAGTCTGCTCAAATTCCTCCTGTGTTTCGCCGGGAAAGCCCACGATTACATCGGTGGATATGGCGCAGTCCGGGTAGCGCCGGCGCAGCCCCTCCGCAACGGAAGCATATTCCTTTGGCGTATAGCGCCTGTTCATCCTTGCAAGCACGCTTTGGCTGCCCGATTGCAGAGAGAGATGAAAGTGCGGGCACAGCTGCTCCGTTTTTTCCACCTCGCCCAGAAAATCCTCCGTTATTCCCATAGGCTCAAGGGAACCGAGCCTAACGCGCCGTATTCCGGGAACCGCCGATGCCAGCACCGCCTGCCCCAGCGTGGAGCCGTTATCGCACCCGTATGCCGTAAGATGTATGCCGCCCAGCACTATTTCGCGAAAACCGGCTGCGGAAAGCCGGCGTGCCTCGGCGGCTATGGAATCAAGGCTTCGTGAGCGCATGGGCCCGCGCAGAAAGGGTATTATGCAATAGCTGCAATAGCTGTTGCAGCCGTCCTGAATTTTCATGTATGCTCGGGTATGACCGTCGTGCCCGGAAAGCGGAATATCCTCAAAGGCGGTATGCTCCCGCGTTTCGCTGAGCGCGCTTTCCCGTTTTTTGTCCTGAAGATACCTTATGCACATATCGGGCAGCTCGGATTTATGGTTTGTGCCCGCCACAATGCACACCCCCGGAATTTCCAGCAGCTGCTGCTTTGCCCTTTGGGCATAGCAGCCCGTTACGGCTATGCAGGCCTGCGGATTCAGACGGTATGCGCGGGATATCATCTGACGGCTTTTGCTTTCGCTCATTGCGGTTACCGCGCAGGTGTTTATAACATATACATCGGCCTTTTCCCTTGCGGACACGGTTTTGAAGCCCTGCTGCTCAAAGCGCTCCTGTATTCCCTGTGTTTCGCTCTGGTTTACCTTGCAGCCCAGCGTTATAAAAGCAACAGTTCTCATTTTTCCTCCGCGATATGCAAATCATCGGCGCTTTGCGCCGCATCAAGGTCGCCGGCAATGCCCAGTATCAGCACCGCCGCGGCAAAGCCTGCGTTTTCGGTGCGCAGTATCCTGCGCCCGAGGGACACGCTCTGCCAGCCGCACCGCAAAAGCATTTCGGCCTCCTGTGCGTCAATGCCGCCCTCCGGCCCTATAAACAGGCTTACTTCCCTCGCGTTTCCGCTTTTCACCGCCTGCTTCATTGCCTCAACAAGGCTTATGCATTTTTCGTTTTCATATGCAAAAAAACGCAGCCCGTCCGCTTCGAGCGCTGCCTGCGCCGTTGTAAGCGGCATATGCACCTTGGGCGGAACGCTCCCGCCGCACTGCTTGCAGGCCTGCTCCGCTATTGTTCCCAGCCTTTCGCATTTGCGCCTTGCGCTTTGCTCCTCCCATTTGGAAACCGAGCGCGCACAGCTTACCGGCACAAAGGCGGATACGCCTATTTCGGTGCAGCATTTGCACACCTGCTCCAGCTTGTCCCCCTTTGGTATGCCCTGATACAGGGTTATGCGGCAGGCCGTTTCGTTTTTTCCTGCCGACCTTGAAAGAATGCGCGCCGTAACCTGCGTGTGCTCCACGCTTACAAGCTCGGCCTCCGCCTCGCTGCCGTCGCCGGCGCACAGCAGCACATGCTCCCCCGCTCGAAGGCGCAGTACCGCCGATATATGGTGCGCTTCCCTGCCGTCAAGGCAGCATACGCCCTCCGTCGGAAGGCTGCTTACGAAAAATCTTCTCATCTTTCCCCGGATTTTATCGCGCGTTGGATATCCCTTTTTGCATCTCTCTGCGCGATGGCCTCCCGTTTGTCATAATTCTTTTTGCCCCGGCACAGCGCAAGGGACACCTTTACTCTGCCGTTCTTGAGATACAGCTCAACGGGAATCAGCGTATAGCCGTCCCTCTGCACGCGCCCGGCAAGCTCCCTTATCTGCTTTTTATGCATAAGCAGCCTGCGGGTGCGCAGCGGATCGCGATTGAAATATTGCCCTGCTCATAGGGCGAGACATGCATGCCATATACAAACATCTCCCCGTTATGCACCCCGGCGTGGCAATCCTTCAGGTTCGCCTTGCCCTGACGGATGGATTTTACCTCGGTGCCGCAAAGCTCAATGCCCGCCTCGTAGGTTTCCTCCACAAAATAGTCATGCCACGCCTTACGATTCTGTGCTACGGTTTTTCCCTTTTCCATTGCCGCCTGCCTCCCTCCTGTCCGTTTCGGCCCTTGCCGGCTGTCCGTTTCTCCTGCTCT
Source organism: Oscillospiraceae bacterium (assembly GCA_022009755.1). Lineage (GTDB taxonomy): Bacteria > Bacillota > Clostridia > Christensenellales > QALW01 > UMGS1338. Next base: position 1,985,296 of record CP091722.1, on the reverse strand, counting down.
GTCCTTCCCTCTTTACGCTCTGCCCGCGCACGGCACCCCTTGCCTGTGCCGTTTTTCCGCTCTCTGCCGCAGCCTGCGGCCTTCTCTTTTCTCCGTTTTGCCCGCCCGGCTTACGCACGGCGGCGTTTTCCGCCGGCGCGCTGTTTTTTGCTTTCCCGTTTTTTGCCGGCTTTACGCTTTTGTTCTGTCCGTTTTTATCCTGCCTGCCTGTTTTCTCACGCTTTTCCTGCTGCCGGCCTGGCCCTTCAGGGGTGCGGTTTTTCCCCGCAGCAGTGTTTTCGGGGGCGCTTTTTGCGCTTCCCTTTGCTTTTGCGCGATTTTTCCCGCGGGCGGGATTTGCCGTTTCCCTTCTCCGCGCCGCTTCGGGGGCTGTCGGCTCTGCCGCCGTCCCGCTCCCCTTTGCGGCCGTTCTCGGAAGGCGTCTTTGCCCCGGATAACGGCTTGCTCTTTTCGCCTTTTCCGTTTTTATCCTGCACGGAAGCCTTTTTGCCCCGGCTCTGCGCGGCTTTATTCTTATCCCGGCTTTTATCCGGCTCTGCGTCCGTATTCGCGGATTCCTCCTTCTTTACCGGCTTGCCGGCTTTCTCGGGCTTATCCGCTTTTACATTCCTGCCTGAGCCGGCACGCTTTTTTCCCTGTCCGAAGGCGCCGCTCTTTTTGCGTCCGCCTTCTTCCTCTGCCGGCTCCGCCTCCACCCTGCCCTGAGAGGGATCGGCGCTCAGCAGACGCACGCGCACGGCGTCTCCCATGCGCAGGCGTTTGCCGCTGCGCTCCCCCGTAAGGCAGCAGTTCTGTGCATCATAGTTATAAAAATCGTCCCTTAAATAGGCAAGGGGCACGGTACATTCCAATGTATCGGGCATTTCCACCCAGAATGCGGAGGCGCTCACGCCGGAGATAACACCCTCCATGCACTGCCCTACAAGGTTTTGTGCGTACTCCGCCTTTTTTATATCGTCCGCAGCCCGCTCGGCCTCCGCCGCCGCAAGCTCGCACTGCGAGCAATGCCCCGCCGTTTCCTGCATGCGCTTTTTGTACTTTTTAAGCGCCGCGTCATTGCCCTCAAAGAAGAAGTGCAGCATGCGGTGCACCGTAAGATCGGGATAGCGGCGTATCGGCGATGTAAATGCAGATATTCCGCCGCCGCCAGCCCGAAATGTCCCATGTTTTCACCGTCATAGCGCGCCTTTTTCATACTGCGCAGCAGCATTCTGGAAACCAGCTTCTCCTCCTGCGTGCCCTGTACGCCCGCAAGCAGCGCGCAGCAATCCTTTGCGGAGGCGTCCGCAGGCAGCGACAGCCCGAAGGGCGCTATAAGGGTGTTGAAATCCTCCAGCCGCTGCGGATCCGGCTTTTCGTGCACCCGGTACATGGACGGGATCCCCTTTTGCAGCATAAAATCCGCCACGCATTCGTTTGCCTGGAGCATAAACTGCTCTATCATTCGGTTTGCCTCGCCGCGCTCCCGCGCGCGCAAACCCACGGCACGCCCCTGCTCGTCCAGCGTGAATTCCGGCTCCGGAAGCTCGAAATCCACGGCCCCGCGCCCGCGGCGCATGCTCTCCAGCACCAAAGACAGCTCCCGCCCCTGAAACAGCTGATGGGCTATCGGCGCCAAAAACGGCACGCTTTTGCCGGAAAACAGCTCGTTTACCTGCTCATAGGTGCAGCGGCGCACGCTGCGTATAACCGAAGGAAATATCTCCCTGTCCGTCACCCGGCCCGATTCGTCTATGTGCATAAGCACTGAAAGGGTAAGGCGGTCGCAGTCCTGATTGAGGGAGCATACGCCGTTTGAAAGAGCCTTGGGCAGCATGGGCAGCACCCTGTCGGGGAAATACACGCTGGTGCCGCGCAGGTATGCCTCCTCGTCCACCGCGGTGCCGGGGCGCACGAAGGCGGAAACATCCGCTATATGCACCCCCAGCAGCCAGCCGTTTTCCTCCCTTGTTACGCTTACGGCATCGTCAAGATCCCGTGCGTCCTCGCCGTCCACGGTAAACACCGTTTCGCCGCGAAGGTCGCGCCGCCCATCGCTTTTGGGCGGATGCGCCGCTGTTTTCTCGGCCTGTGCCGTAACCTCCGGCGGAAATGCGTCGCGCAGCCCCTTTTCGCGTATTACGCCCAGCATATCCACGCCCTTATCGCCGGGATAGCCCAGCACCTCGTTTATCTCTCCCTCCAGCGCGCCGCTTGAAGTAAACACCGTTACGCGGCAGCGCACCTTCTGCTGCGGCTTTGCCCCCTCCAGCCTGCCCGAAGGAATATGCACCGGGCGGTGCAGGCGCGGGTTGTCCGGCAGCACATAATACCGCCCGCCCTGCTTTATAAGCTCGCCCACTATATATTCGTTGGCATGAACCAGTATCTCGGTTATCTCGCCCTCTCCGCCCCTGCGCGTATCGCTTTTAACGGGCGGCTTTCTGCCTTTTGCGTGCCTGTTTTTATCCTGTCTGTCGGGAATATAGCGCTCCCCGTGTACGCTGTCCAGCGGCCGGTAGCGCACCCTGTCCCCATGCATCGCGCCCATGGAGTTCGCGGCGGAAATATAAAGATCCTCCCCGTTTTCCCGGTCGTCCGGAACGGCAAAGCAATAGTCCCCGCGGCTGCCCTGCACCGTGCCCTCAAGGATACCGGCGCTTCCGGGCAAACCGAAGCCCCCGCCCGTCTGCACTACCTCCTCCATGCACTTGAGCACACGGATTATCATGCCCCTGTCGGAGCGCTCCAGCCCCAGCGCACGGCAAATCTGCTCCGGGGTATATACTCCGCCCGAAGCCAGTATATCAAGTATTCTCTGCTGTATATTCAAAATGCTTCTCCTTGTAATTTTTTTACTCTTTATTGCCGCAGCGCACCCTGTATTAAAAAATAAGACGCCCCTGTGCGGGGCGTCCGAACGGTGCATTATCAGCAATCGTCATAAAATGAGCCTGTATTCTCAAATGGAGACGATGACCGCAAGTGCCAGCGCCAGCACAACGATTATGCCCACGCTGATCTTGGTAACAAGGGCCAGCTTGCCCTCCGCGCTTTTGGTTTTGTTGCGTCCCAAAAAGCTGTCGCTGTTGCTGCCGCCCATAATGCTGCTGAGCCCCTCGGTGGTACCCTTCTGTTTCATAACCGCCCAGATAAGTACGCCGCTGTCTATAATAAGCAGGCTCGCCAGAATTATTGCCACGATCTGCATAGTCGTCATATCCACTACCTCCCAAACATAAGCAGACTGATTGTAGCACACCGGGCGTTAAAATGCAAGCATTTTTTTACTTTTGCCGCCCGTATGCCGTATTTCGTGCTTTTTGCCGCCGTGCGGCGGTATGCCCTGACTACATTCATCAAAAAACGGTCTTACGCCTCGGCCGTTTTTCTGTTTTTTTGCGCCTTACGGCCGCTATAATAAGCTCGCAGGCAAGGGTTATTATAATTCCCGCAAGGATGCTCATTATAAGGGGCAGCACGGAGGAGCGCTCCAGCCTTAAGAGCGAAAACAGTCCGGGAGTGCGCGCCGGCAGCTTGAAGAGATTGGGCAGTATTGCCACCGCGCCGACATATCCGAGCGCCGACACCGCGCATAGCCCGCCGCGCAGCCAATTGAAGGGCAGGCTTGCCTTTACCACTCCCATAACGCTTATTGCTCCCAATGTCAGGTAGGTAACAAGCCCTATCTGGCTTTGCTCTATGCCCAGGGAGGTTCCCGCCATGGTAAGCACAATGCAGCACACCGTTACGGCTACGGCGTTGGGCAGCGCTGCGCCTATGGCGCTTGGCAGGAATTTGCCCCTTACGGGCTTATCGTTTCTCTCAAGGGACATAAAGAAGGACGGAAAGCCCTCGATAACAAGGTCTATAAGGGTTATCTGTATGGGAATAAAGGGGAAGGGCAGGTTGAATATCACGCACCACAGGGTTATAAAAACGGAATACAGTGTTTTTATAAAGAACACCCCGGCGGATTTCGTTATATTGTTCACCACTCTGCGCCCTTCGGAAATAACATCCTTAAGCACGGCAAATCGGAATCCAGCAGTACAAGCTGCGCCGTCTGACGCGCCGCATCGCTGCCCTGACCTATGGCAACGGAGCAGTCCGCCTGCTTCATTGCAAGCAGATCGTTTACGCCGTCCCCCGTCATGCCGACGGAATGTCCCTTTTCCTGAAGCGCCGTTACAAGCAGCTTTTTCTGCTCCGGGCTCACCCTTCCGAACACGGTATATTTGTCCGCCGCATTCTTTACATCCTCCGGCGCAGCGTTGGAAAGATCTATGCAGCGCTGTGCATTCTTTATGCCTGCACGCGCAGCCACCGCCGAGGCCGTTACGGGGTCGTCGCCCGATATCACCTTTACCTCCACGCCCTGACGCTCAAAATACGCTATGGTATCCTTTGCGTTTTTGCGCAGCGGATCGGCTATTATCACCGCCGCCGCCGGCTCCACTGCGCAAAGCTCGCCGTCCGCCTGCGGCTTCTGCCTTGTTATGCCCGCAAACAGCACGCGCTTGCCCTGCTGCATCTGCTCGCGGAACTGCAAGGGCATATCGCCCTTAAGACCCAAACGCTCGTAAGCGCCCAGCACAAGATACTCGCCGTTTTCCAGCGTCACGCTGCTCCATTTTCTTGCAGAGGAAAGGGCACCCCCGCAAAGGCGCGCTGCGGCGCTGCATGCGCGCAGTATTCCTTAAGCGCGCAGAAGGTGGCGTTGTTATCCTCGGAGGCGGAAACATACGAGGCTAAAAGCTGCTGCGCGCGGGCCTTATCGCACCCCAAGGGGATAACCTGCTCCACCTCCATATGCCCCACGGTAAGCGTGCCGGTCTTATCAAGGCACAGCACATCGCAGTGGGCAAGGTTCTCTAAAGAATAAAGCTCCTGCACCAGTACATTCTTTTTGGAAAGGCGTATAACGCCTATTGCAAGCCCCACGCTCATAAGCAGCACAAGCCCCTTGGGCAGCATACCCAAAAGCCCCGCGGAGGAGGATATCACCGCATCGGCTATTGTCATATTGCGCACAAGCAGCGCTTCAAGGAAGGCTATGATGCCAAGAGGCACAATGAAGAAGCTGGTTATGCGCGTAACCTTCTTCATGCTGCTCATAAGCTCGGAATTTGCCGATTTATACTTTTTGACCTCGCTTACCAGCTTTGCGGCGTAGTTTTCCTCGCCGGTATGTATAACCTCCGCGCGGCATTTGCCGGATATTACCGAGCTGCCCGAAAGCAGATCGTCCCCGGCGCGCTTAAGCACGGGCCGGGATTCTCCCGTAAGCACGGACTCGTTTATTTCCGCGCTGCCCGAAAGCACCCTGCTGTCGGCGCATATCACATTTCCGCTTTCCAGCAGCAGCACATCGCCCTTTTCCACGCTGTCGGGATGCACCTCAAGCTCGCGGCCGTCCCTTAAAACATGCGCCACCGGCATGGACAGCAGCGACAGCTTCTCCACCAGCTTTTTGGCCTTTATCTCCTGATATATGCCTATAAGCGTGTTTACAATAATAATAAATATAAAGAACAGGTTGGACCACGCATGCACAAGCGCCAGCGCAACGGCAATAATAACATTCAGCAGGTTGAACACCGTGCATACATTGTCGCGTATTATCTCCGCAGTGCTTTTTGTGGCCATGCCCTTGCTTTTGTTTTTCTGCATTTTTATCCTTCAATACCCCTTTTACGGCTTTGTTTTATGCGGTTCACACCTTTACGCCGGGTGCAAAATGCACGCCGTAGCGCTTCAGCGCCTCTTTATTATTCTGCGCGCCTCTTCTCCGTCCATTACCTCCTGCACCGCCGTGGACATATTCTCCAACGCCTTGTAAACCGAGAAGAAGTGCATCATTTCATCCGAAACATGTGCAGGCAGCTCATGAATATCCTTATAGGAATTATACATGGGGTCAGAAAACGGTATGGCAATTATTTTTTCGTCCATATAATCGTTATCCACCATTTATAACCCCGATGGGATAGCAGCGCACCAGCACCATGGGATCTATGCTTTGGCTTGAAAGAATAAGCACATCCAGCGGGTCGTTGTCGTCGGCATAGGTAAGCGGTATAAAGCCGTAGTTTGCCGGATAATGCGTGGAGGTATAAAGTATCCTGTCCATGCGCAGCATTCCGGTTTCCTTATCCAGCTCGTATTTCTTCTTGCTGCCCTTTTGTATCTCCACCACCGCAAGAAAATCGTCCGGCGCTATTCTGCCGGGCGACATATCATGCCATATATTGCTCATCTGTTTTCCTCCCTGTCTGATAATAATGCCCCTTTAATTTTGTCCCTTGCGGGCGCTCACGAAAGCCTGCCGCTCCATACCACTGCGGCATCATAGTATTCCTCCAGACAAAGCCCGCTCTCATACAGCTTCTTTGCCAGCTCCGTCCCCACATAGCGATAGTGATACGGCTCGAATTTTATGCCGGTTTTCTGCTCCTTGCCCTTCTGATAGCGCAGTATAAAGCCGAAACGCCAGGAATTTTCCCGCATCCACTGTGCCTCCCAGGTGGAGGCGTAGCCCGGCCCCGGAGTTTTATGGGAAAGGCAGGTTATATCAAAGGCCAGCCCCGTCTGATGCTCGCTTGTGCCGGGATAGGCGCTGCCCACCGGCTTTGACGGATCGGTGCCGTATTTGGGGTCGGCCTTTACGCGGCTGGACCAGTTCTCTATCTGCTCGGAATACGGGCGGTAAACATTGCACAGATAATAGCTCTTTATTCCCGCCTCGCTGTATGCCGCGTTTATCATTTCGATAAAAGCGGAAAGCGCGGTCGGGTTTGCCATGGTGGGATCGTCCCGCAGGGTAAAGGGCGCAAGGGAAAGATATTCCTTCACGCTTACAAGCCCCTCGGGCAGAAATCCTCGCGCAGGCGGTAATTCATGTTTATCAGCGTTTCCGGCCCCACGCTGTCCAGATATTCGTGCGGCGCATTTGCTATGGAAAGAGGCCGGCTGCCCAGCTTCATATCCTCCGCATCCGCCTTTATATCCGCCGCAAGCGCGCCGGGAGCAATGTTTCCCTTTGCATCGCAGGGATAAAACGCCGCGCTGCCGTTTCCGCACGACGCCCATACTCTGTAAACCTTCTGCCGGTTTGCCCCGATAAAATAATATATATTTGCGCTTTTCTTCTTATACCCCTGGGGCACCGAAGCGGACGGTACAGCCGCCGCGCGCAGCGCACCGGCTGCCCGTATACCTCGTTTTCCGGGTCCAATACGAATTCCGAAACGGGATTAAGCTCGCTGTCCGCTTCAAAAAAGCCCACAAGATGCTCCAATAGCTCCTGCCCGAAATAAATATTCAACTGACCGTAAACACGGTAGCATATGCTGCCGTCCGCCCCGGTAAAGGCGTAGCCGTTCGTCCTGCCCGTGCCGAAGGCGGTATAATACCGCGGCGTACGCATATCGTCCGGCAGCTCTGCCGCCTCAAAGACCGTGCTGTGTACCGGCTCCGGGGTTATAACGGGGGTCGGCGCAGGCGTCTCCTGCGTCGGGCTTTGCGTGATATCCGCACCCTGCCCCCCCTGCTCGGGGCGCATTATAAAGCCGCACGCAATAGCGCAGAACAACAATATAACGCCGCTGATAATACCGGCTGCAAACAGCCCGCTGCTTTTCACTTTATCTGCCTCCGAAAATATGTAATGTTTTTATTCCATGCATGCCCCTTTACGGCCTTCATTTTCAGCCGCCCTAAAAAGCTGCACCCCTCTACTCTTCCCCGGAAGTCTCCGGCCCCACCGGCGCTTCGGTTTCCTCCCCCGAAACCTCCGGCGCGGGGATATCCGGCGTGTTTTCCGGCTCCTGTGTTCCCGAAACCTCCGGCTCCGGCGTGTTTTCCGGCTTCACGGTGCCGCCCGGCCTTTTGGTAGGCTCCGGCTTTTTCGTGCTGTCCGGCTTTTTGGTGCTGCCCGCCGTTCCCGTAGGCTGTGTATCAAAATCAAACTCATCATAGGGCACGGTATACAGCTTGTATACATAGCCCTCCGCCCCCTCCTGCGTGCGCACGCCTATCCAGTCGCCCAGATCTTCCGTCACCTCCAGAACCGTTCCGTGGGGCAGCGTGCCCTTTATCTCCGAGGAGGTGCTGGGCTTGCTGCGCAGCTTGAGCGGCACGGACGGATCATTCAGCTTCACCACCCGCCGCACGACGGTATCGGGCGTAACGGTAACCGTGCCCTCCGGCTTCGGCGTAACCGTCTGATCGCTTCCGGGCTTAGGCCATACAAGACGCGCATGCACTATTGTCCTCTTTGAGGATCCCTCGTCGGAGTTGCAGGTGGAAAGAGTAAGTATGCGGTCGTTTTCCGTAAATACCGCGCTTTCATCCTTAAACATCCCGCGATCTCTTAAGCGGTTGAGATATTCCACGTATTCGCCCGGTCCGAAATTGCCGTGGCGCCGGTAATCCGGGTCCTCCTTGTTGGTAATATAAACGCTGAATACCTCAAAACGGTAAGTGCCGTACAGTGTGTCAAAATACACTCGCCTGTGCGTGTCAAAAAAGGCCTGGCTGCCCAGCGTGGTATAATTCTTCAGCTTGCCGAACATGGAGCCGTTTGTCATGTTGTGCCCGTGAATTATGGTATTGTAGCCAAAGGGGTTCAGTTCGTTGAAGCTGGTCATAAACAGTGCGCCGGCAGCGGTTTCGTTGCCGTACATATCGTGCTTGAGATAATAATCGTTATCGTCCATAAGCACCGGATAGTTTGTAACCTCCGGGATATACAGCCATCCCACAACATCGGGATTTGTCTGCTCCTTAAGATCCCACACCTTATTCTGACGGTTTACATACCCGTCCTCCTTTTCTATGTCCGTAGGCTCATAAGAGGTTGTCGGGCGGTGCGGCTCCACCGTGCCATTGGGGTCAAAGGTAATATCGGGCAGCCCCGTCACAAAGCCGCCGCTGGGGCGCGCCGAGGACACCGGCGGCTCCGTGCCCGCCAAATCCTCATAGCGTTTTTGAGTTATATAGTCGTTAAAATGCTTATCCACATAAAAAAAGCCGCAGAAAAGCGTAACGCACACAAGCGCCACAATAAAAACGCTGTATATCAGGTTACCCGCGCGGATACGCCTTCTCTGAATACGCTCCTCCTTTGAGGAATTCTCATCACGATGCGGTTTATAACTCACAGTTTATCGCTCCGTTTCTTGCCTGTTTATCCTTTTTTGCGTGTGCCGTATGTATATGCACTTCATATTATACAATATCCCGCCGCGAAATAAAAGCCCTAATTGCTTTTATGCGCCCCTGCTTTTTAACATTTTACCTTTATGACACAATTTCTTTACCGGTTTTTTACCCGTATCGCCCGTTATTTTCGTGCGCATACGCCGCCGGGCGCGCAAAAGCCGTGCAAAATACCGCATGGAGATAAATCCAAAAGGGAGTCGCACTCGTGCGGCTCCCTGAGCTTCTACTGTTCGGTGTTGTTTATTTCCTCCACCGATTTGCATACGGAATGCTTTATCGGATCCCAGCCTATGCTGCGGAAGCGCAGCAGCGCCCATACGGACACCGGTATGTAGGTCATCATAAACAGCGGGAAGGTAAAGGTGTAAAGTATCTTGTCCAGCGCGGGACATTTTATGTTCTTCCACTCCGTTATGGTGGTAATAAGCCCTATTACATATATAAGCCCGTAGCATTTAAGCAGCGTAGCGCAGGCGCTCATAAGCGCAATGGGCAGCAGCTCCGCGCGGTTTACCGACACCAGCGCGTTTATGAACTCGGTAAGATGGCAGCATATGCTCAAGAGGGTAAGAAACAGCGCGGGGAATATTGTCATAAGCATATCGTAGCAGGCAAAGCTGCCCCGGCGGAAAATGTTGTTTGCAAGCTCCTTGCCGTAGTTTCCCAGCACCTGATAGAACCCCTTGCTCCAGCGCAGCCGCTGCACCCAGGACTGACGGAAGGTCTCCGGCTGCTCGTCATAAAGCATTGAGCCCGCGGAATAGCCCACCCGTTCGCCGTGAATGATGCTGTCGCTCGTGAACTCTATATCCTCCGTAAGCAAATGGTGCTTCCAGCCGTTGTTTTTGCGGATGATGTCCGTATGCACCATAAAGCCCGTACCGCTTATTGCGCAGCTGGTTCCCAGGCTCATTCTGGCTTCGTTAAGATATTTTGATTCCCGGATAAACCACAGCGAGTAGCCCGCGCTTATCCAGTTCGTGTTGTAATTCTTGCTGTTGCGATAGCTTGTAATTATACGGAAGCCCTGATCGAAAACATTGTTCATCTGGGTTATGTAATCGGGCGCAAGCACATTGTCGGCATCCAGCACAAGGAAGCCCTCGCACGGCGTGCCCTCGGCAAGCAGACGCTTGAAGAGGAAATCCAGCGCATAGCCCTTGCCGATATGCTCCGTATCGCTGCGCTCCAGCACTCTAGCTCCGGCCGCGCGCGCAACGGCTGCCGTAGCATCGGTGCAGTTGTCCGCCACTACAAACATTTCCAATAGCTCCTGCGGATAATCCTGCGCCTTTATGCTGGCAAGCAGCTGCCCTATAACATTTTCCTCGTTGCGGGCGCATATAACCACACCGAAACGGTGCTTGCGGCTCGCCATGGGCGCGCGCGCAGGTTTTTTAAACAGCATATACGCAAGGTAGAACAGCTGATATGCGTAGCAGGTTATGAAAAGCACCGCAAGTATCTGCTCTATAACATATATGGTTTTCAAATGACATTCTCCTTTTTTCTTCCGCGGCAGAACTCCCTTGCCCTGTCCGGAATTCCTGCACGCCCGCCGCTTTACGGCCGCTTGCGCGCTCATATGTTTATGTCCCGCCTTTTGCAATGCCCGAATAAGCCCGCCGTTTGCAAAAACAGCCGTGCGGATAATTCACTGCCGCGGGATAATCGCATACATTATATCACTATTTTTATATTTGTAAAATGTTTTTACTATAAATATGCCGTTTACAATGCATTTTATCCCGCTGAAATGAACGATTTTCTGCAATATGCTGCGTTATACAGCGAAATTTGCATATTTATGTGCATGTAAGCCTGCCCGCGCTTATTTTCTTTCCAGCTTCGTGCCTTCCTTTGTATCCAGCACATTATAGCCCATCTGCAGCAGCCTGTCCCTCAGCTGGTCCGAAAGCGCCCAATCCTTGTTTTTGCGCGCCTGATTGCGCTGCTGTGCAAGCTGCTGCGCCTCGGGATCTATCTCCTGCGGCTTATCCAGCTTCTGTTCGCACTTATCAATGTCCAGCGCCAGGATCTTGTCCATTTCCAGCATGGCTTCATATATTTTGCGGCTCTTGTGCGGATTGCGCGCCAGCTTCCACAGTATTCCCAGCGCCTTGGGCGCGTTCAGGTCGTCCGATATCGCCTCAAAGAACTCGTTAAGCGCCTCCTTGGCCGCAGGCTCCTCTCCGTCATCCCCCTTTGAATGAGCAAGCGCGCTCTCCAGCAGCCGCGTATAGCTCACCGCCGCGCCCTCCATAGCCTCCCATGTGAAGTTCATCTTGTTGCGGTAATGCGAATTAAGGCAGAAATAGCGGAACGCCAGCGGATCAAAGCCCTTTGCACGCAGATCCGACACCGTATAGGTGTTGCCCAGGCTCTTGCTCATCTTGCCCCCGTTTACCATCATGAACTCCCCGTGCATCCAGTAATGCACGGACGGATGTCCAAGCAGCGCCTCGGTCTGGGCTATTTCGTTTTCGTGATGCACCGGGATATGGTCAACGCCGCCGGTGTGGATGTCAAAATCCTCGCCCAGATACTTAAGGCTCATGGCGGAGCATTCTATGTGCCAGCCGGGGTATCCCATTCCCCACGGGCTTTCCCACTGCATTATGTGCTCCTTGGGAGCCTTTTTCCACAGTGCAAAGTCCGCCGGATGCCGCTTTTCGCTGTTTACCTCCACGCGCGCGCCCGCCTTCTGATCCTCCAGCTTAAGGTCGGAAAGCTGACCGTAGCGGCCGTATTTCATTATGTCAAAATATATGCCGTCGCTGGTTTCGTAGCCGTAGCCCTTTTCCACCAGCTTTTCCACAAAGTCTATCATTTCCTTTATATGATCGGTGGCCTTTGGGGTAAGCGTGGGCCTTTTGATATTCAGCGCCGCAATATCTTCAAAAAACACCTTTGTGTAATATTCCGCTATCTCATAGGGGCTTTTCTGCTGCTCGCGGGAGGCCTTTTCCATTTTGTCCTCCCCCGCATCCGCATCGCTTACAAGGTGTCCCACATCGGTAATGTTCATAACGCTTTTTACCTTGTAGCCCTCATGCTCAAGGGCACGGCGCAGAATATCCATAAACACATATGTGCGCAGGTTTCCTATGTGCGCATAATTATACACCGTCGGTCCGCAGGAATACATTCCTATCTTCCCCGCGCATACCGGCACCAGCTCCTCTTTTTTCTTGTGAAGAGTATTGTAAACTATCATTTTTCTTCCTTTCCGCGCTTAAAAGCGCAGCGTTTTATCGTTTGTTTCGGTAATTTTCCGATAATATTCTTCTTTGCTTTTCCTGCAAGACCGCCTTTGGCGCATTTATTCTTCCGCTTTCGATGCCGCCGCTTCCGTCTCATCCCGCGCGACCCGGCGCTCCAGCTCCCCTATGCGCGAACACAGCCGCTGGAATTCCTCCTTTATGGGGTCGGGCAGACGCTGATCCATGCTTGCGCAGTCCACCCTCACATTATCCCGGCGCACCACTCTGCCGGGCACGCCCACCACGGTGCTGTTGGGCGGAACCTCCGAAAGCACCACCGCGCCTGCGCCTATCTTGCTGTTGTCCCCCACCTTGAACGGCCCCAGCACCTTTGCCCCGGCGGATACCATAACATTGTCGCCCAGCGTGGGATGCCTCTTCCCGGTGTCCTTTCCCGTGCCGCCCAGCGTAGCGTTCTGAAATATGGAGCAGTTTTTGCCTATTACCGTGGTTTCGCCTATTACCACTCCGGTTCCGTGATCTATAAAAAGCCCTCGCCTATCTGTGCGCCGGGGTGTATATCAATGCCGGTCAGCCTCCGTGTGCGCTCGCTTATCATGCGCGCAATAAGCCGCATTCCGTGCTTATAGAAAAAGTGCGCTCTGCGATGCCGGCGTACCGCACGGTAGCCCGGGCAGCACAGCACCGCCTCAAGGCGCGATCTTGTAGCCGGATCCCTGTCCAGCACAGCCTGTATATCGGCTTTTCTGTGTTTCAAAATTATCCGTTCCTTCCGCTTTTGATGTAAATTGCAATATAAATTGCCCGTGCCGCCGCCCGCTTTGCCCTAAATGCCTAAAAAAAACGGGAAGGGCGCATTCATTGTTAATAATCACCGCCGCAAAAAACAAAAAGCCCGCCTCATTAAAGAGACGGGCTTGCCCGCGGTTCCACTCTCCTTGACCCCTGCGCTAAAGCAGGCGTCCGCTTGATGCCGATAACGGCGGCTGCCGTGCGGAACTCACGCCCCGCCCGCTCCTCCGGCGCACGGCCTGCAGCCCCGCCCCCGCTCTTTCACCCATGCAAGCGGTTCTCTTTGCGGCAGGCTCCTGCGGCCCTCCGGTATCAACGCTTAATATATCAGGCTTTCCGCCTCTTTATATTCATTATATACTCTGTACCGTTTTTTTGCAACAAAAATATTGCTTCCGCTCCCTTAAAAGGCGCTGCACGCGCACCCGATATACGCCCGACGCATGTACGCCCGGCATCCGCGCTATTGCCCCGCCTTCATTGCGGATACCATATCCACGGAGGTTATCCTCCTGCGCATAAAGGCATCCACCGCCAGCGTGAAAAGCACCGTCATAAGCGCCGAGAGCACATAGCTCAGCCACCCTATGCTGCGCCCGAACATTACGGCATCCACCTCCGCCGTGCGCACCACAAAGGAGTGCAGGAATATTCCCAACACCGTTCCCACGGCTATTCCCATAAAACACATCACAATGTTTCGCGAAATACATACGCGCCCATCTCACGCTCGGTAAAGCCCAGCACCTTAAGGGTTGCAAGCTCCTTCTGCCGCTCGCATATGTTTATATTGGTAAGATTATAAAGCACTATCACCGCCAGCAGCCCCGCAGATATTATAAGCACCGCCACTATGCTGTCCATGCTCTTTACGGTGTTGGAGAAGCTCTCCTTTATGGTGTCGGAAAACCGCACCAGCATAACTCCCCTGCCCGAAAGCAGCTCTCTTCCCAATTCATCGCGGAATTCCTTTGTATGCTGCGCCGTACCTGCAAATATAACATTGTAGTCCGGCTCGCCGAACAGGCTTTTATAAAGCTCCGGGCCTATAAATATCTGCCCCGCCAGATAGTTTTCGCATATGCCGGTAACCGTCAGCTCCCGCTGGCTTCCGTCCGGCGCGGTAAGCAGCACGCTGTCCCCTTCCGCACAGCCTATTATCCCCGCCAGCTTTTCGGTAAGCACCGCGGAATTCTCCCCGAACTCTATCGCCTTGCCGGTTTTGCGGTTTCTTAGCGTTATCTGCTCCGTAAGAGCCGCGCAGTCGCGCGGCACCGTAACCGTAACGCTCTGACGCACGCCGTTTTTCTCCACCTTGCCGCTGCCGCTTAGCGTACGCACATATCCCGTTATCAGCTCCCCGTTTTCCAGAATGTCCGCCGCCTTGTCAATATCCCCGCCGCTTAAAAAAGCCGCCGTAAGGTTATACTTATATATCTGCCCGAACTGCAGATCCACGATATCATGTATGGAATCCCGCAGCCCGAAGCCCGTAAGCAGCAGCGCACAGCAGCCCGCTATTCCCAGCACCGTCATAAGCAAGCGCTTTTTATAGCGGAAAATGTTTCTTGCCGCCACCTTGCGGCTGAAATTCATGTGCTTCCAAAGCGGAGTGCGCTCAAGCAGTATGCGCTTGCCGGGCTGCGGCGCCTTCTGACGCATAAGCTCTCCCGGTTTTTCCGCCAGCTGCCCCCAGCAGGCACACATTGTCGCCCCCGAGGTCACCGCCACCGCTATAAGCACAATAATAACCGCATATCCGGGATAGAACACGCACATGGTGCGGGGCAGAGTATACATCATTCCGTATGCCCCGCCTATAACCGCGGGCAGGGTGTAAAAGCCCACCGTCACCCCCACTATGCCGCCCGTAAGCCCCGCAAGCACGGCATAGGAAACATAATAAAACGCTATTGCGCTCTCGGAATACCCAAGCGCCTTCAGCGTGCCCGTCTGCGTGCGCTCCTCCTCCACCATGCGCGTCATCGTGGTAAGCGCCACAAGCGCCGCTACCATAAAGAAGAATACGGGGAATACCTTGGCTATCGCCGCCACCTTCTCGGAATTGCTCTTATAGCTGGAAAAGGACACCGTGTCCGCCCTGTCCGTAATGCTCCACGCTATCTCCGGAATGCTCACCTGCCCCGCCTTTTCCTCAAGCGC
Source organism: Oscillospiraceae bacterium (assembly GCA_022009755.1). Taxonomy (GTDB): domain Bacteria; phylum Bacillota; class Clostridia; order Christensenellales; family QALW01; genus UMGS1338. The sequence goes on along the minus strand of CP091722.1, from coordinate 1,969,913 downwards.
CGCCTCTGCCTGCGCCAGCTTGTCAAGTGCCTCCTTCTTCTTTTCATCAAGCTCCTTTTGGGCGCTTTCCAGCCGGGAAACCTGCTTTTTTATCTCCTTTTCCTGCGCGTCCAGCTCCGCCATGGCCTGTGCATACTGCTGCGGGCTTAGCACCTCCTTCATGGCCTCTATCGCCGCGCGCTTTTTTTCCGCCTGCTCAAGCCCCTGCCGTATAAGCCCGTAGCCCGCATCTATTTCGTCCTGCGCCTGCCCCAGCTGTGCCTCCGCCTCGCGCCGCTTCTGCGCAAGTTCCGTGCGCGCCTTGTCTATCTGCCCGTTTATCTCCTTAAGCATCGCCTCCCGCTTGCGCGCATTTTCCTTTTGGCCGTATTGCTTAAGCTGCTCCTTTGCCGCACTCACAATGCCTTGATATTCTTCTCCGAAGGAATTGTGCTCCTCCGCTCCCTTCACCGTCAGAAAAAGGCAGTCGTATTTCTCCTTTGTAAAGGCGGCATACGGCACATACAGAATTATGCTCACCGCGCCCGTTCCCTCGCGGCTGGGCTCGCTTTCCGCCGACATATACATGGGAGTGCGCACCGTCCCCGATATCCGAAGGCTTGTAAAGCCCAGGGTGTCCGATATGCTGCCGTAATCCGATGTATCCTCGGACAGCTCCAGCACATCCCCCTTGGCGGCATGCTCGGAATAGCCGTTGGGAAAAGCCGCAAGGCATTCCCCCTGCTGCGGATAATCCCCCTCCAGCAGCTCAAAGCCGTTCAGCCGGCTTTCCCCCTCGCCCGCGGGCATGCCGTAAATACGCACCGTCGCCGTGCCGTTTTTTGTCTTTACCACCGCGTCCTTCACAAACGCCGGCATAACCTCCTTTACATATTCCAGCTCCCCGGCGGCGCGCACCTCCCCGTCGTCAAAGCCGAAAACATAATCCTGAAGGCATATATCAAATATCCTGTTGTTTTTATAATATGTATCCGCCGTAAGCTGCATATCCGGCGTGGTGGCAAGCAGCCCCGCAAGAAAGCCCACCCCCACCGTGATTATTGCAAGAATGGATAAAAACCTTGTGCGGGTGCTGCGCAGCCCCCTGAGCATAAGCCTGCGGTAATTTCTTTTTATCACCATTCTATCTCCTCCACCGGCACGGGCGAAGGGTTCACCTCCACCGATGCCACCGCGCCGTTGCGCACCCTTACCACCCGGTCCGCCATTGCGGTAAGCGCCGCATTATGGGTTATCACAATTACCGTCTTGCCCGTATCCCGGCAGGTGTCCTGAAGCAGCGCCAGTACATTTTTGCCCGTCTGATAGTCAAGCGCTCCCGTAGGCTCATCGCACAGCACAATCTTGGGGTTTTTCGCCAGCGCCCGCGCAATCGCCACGCGCTGCTGCTCCCCGCCGGAAAGCTGCGCCGGGAAATTGTTCATCCGCTCTCCCAGCCCCACCTTGCGCAGAGTCTGCTCCGCATCCAGCGGCTCCCTGCATATCTCGGAGGCCAGCTCCACATTCTCTAACGCCGTCAGGTTCTGCACCAGGTTATAAAACTGAAACACAAAGCCCACATCGTATCTTCTGTATGCCGTAAGCTGCTTTTTATTAAAGGCCGACACTTCCGCGCCGTCCACCGTTATCCTGCCCTCGTCGCAGCTGTCCATTCCGCCCAGCATGTTAAGCAGCGTGGTCTTGCCCGCGCCGCTGGGCCCCACCACAACGCAGAATTCTCCCTTCTTTACACAAAAGCTTATGCCGTTTGCCGCCGCTATGCGGTTTTGCCCCATGCTGTAATACTTATATACCCCGTCAAACTCTATAAATTCCATATCCGCCTCCGAAAAAAGCCGCCGTGCCGCAAACAGGCTTCTCCGCGCAGCCCAAACGCCGCTGTCCGCCCCTTGCGCCGACTTGCTTCATTATAGCATACTCTCCCGTTTTTTGCACCCCGAACGAACCGGCTTGCGGGCCGTTTGCAGGCAATCCGCCCTTTTTGTTTGTGTGTGCTCAATACTGTTTCTGAAAAGACATAAAAGCAAACGAAGAATATTGAAAAAGCTTTAATAATCGGCAAAACTCAAAACAGCTAATATATTATTCATAGTTGACTTTTATCATAATTTCAGCTAAAATATTAGCCGAAAGGAAGTGTCGATATGAAAACACCGAAGGAAATACAGCGGGAATTGTCCGAAAGAGAACGCCGCCTGCGTAAAAAACAAAAAATGACACTGCAGCAGCTTGCAGATGCCTCCGGCGTAAGCTTGGGCTCTGTAAAACGCTTTGAAAGCAGCGGTGAGATTTCTTTGCAATCCGTTATCAAAATAGCCTTCGCTTTGGGCTGCGAAGATGATTTTTCTGCCGTATTTGCAAATAATACGCCAATGTCGATTGAGGAGATTATAAATGGAGAGATTTAAGGCGCTTGAGGTGTACTTTGACACCCGGAAAGTCGGAACATTAGCAACCTATCAAAACCGAATTACCGCGTTTGAGTATTCGCAGCAATGGCTGAACAACGGTTTTTCCATCAGTCCCTTCAGTCTCCCGCTGCAAAAAAAATTGTTTTTGCCGAAATATGAACCGTTTGATGGGCTGTATGGCGTATTTGCCGACAGTCTTCCCGATGGATGGGGCAGACTCCTTGTAGATCGGCTTCTGTTACAGGAACAAATGGACCCTCTCACGGTCGATATGTTAAACCGTCTGGCTATTGTCGGAGAAACCGGAATGGGTGCATTGACCTATCGCCCTGTTCACAAATTACAATCCGAACAAGCGCAATATGACTATGACCGAATATCAGAGGAATGCCGAAAAATTTTGGAATCCGAATATTCGGAAGATCTGGATATGCTTTTTGCATTGGGCGGCTCTTCCGGAGGTGCGCGCCCGAAAATACTGGTCAGAATAGACGGAGAAGATTGGATAGTTAAGTTTCCTGCATCTGTTGACAAAAAAAATATAGGAGAAATCGAGTATCTGTATTCTCTCTGTGCCAAAAAATGCGGTATTATTATGCCGGAAACACAATTGTTTCCCTCTGTACAATGCGCCGGATATTTCGGAGTGAAGCGGTTTGACAGATGCAAAACAGCCAAAGGGGATACAAAGCGCATTCACATGATATCTGTGTCAGCCCTTTTGGAGACTTCGCACCGTATTCCGAATCTTGATTATAATAATCTTATGGCGTTGACATTGAAATTAACAAAAAATTATTCCGAAGTTGAAAAAATGTTCCGATTGATGTGCTTTAATGTTTTTGCACATAACAGAGACGATCACTCTAAAAACTTTTCTTTTATATATGATGCGGAAAAACACAAAAAAATGGTGCGTATCCCCGGCATATGATTTAACCTATAGCAACTCAATAGGAGGAGAGCATGCAACAACGGTAAACGGAAACGGGAAAAATCCTCAGAAGGCCGACCTTCTGGCAGTGGCAGATAAAAATCAGTCTTTCCAAAGAAAAGGCAAGAATTATTATCGATCAAACAGAAACAACCGTCAAAGAGGAACTCGGCGAAATAGAAAATTTCAAATAATATTATATTAAAAAACGGAGCCCTCTCCGTAAGGAAGAAGGCAGCGCAAAATCTGTGCCGCCTTCTTTTTGTGCTGTTCGCAGCGATATTAAAGCCTGCCTGCTTTCATGATATTATATTCGCCAACCGCCGCAGGCAATATGCTATGCAGAGCATAATAAGCTTGTCCGAAGGACAATATAACTCGCCGCCGGTCGAATATAACTGAGGCGCACTCCGTAAGAAAGTGCGCCTCGCGGCTCCGTAATTTTTTATTCTCGGCTTTATATTTCAGTTTCCGCTGCCGCCGCGGTTCTCATCGTCATCATCGTCATCGCCGTCATCGTCGTCGTCATCGTCATCGTCGTCGTCATCGGAATACTCAAATTCAAGCTCCGGCTTACGCCTGCGGAAAATGTAATAGTATACCGGCACCGTAAGAAACACCGCCCAGCACCATGTCCATGCGCCCGGCACAAAAAAGCCCAGCGCCAGGAATATAAGCACCGCAAGCACGGGGTAGGCAAATTTCCGGGGCGAGCGCTTGTATACCGCCGTTACCGCCGTGTGATAAAGCGGTATCGTAAGAAACAGCAGCCATGCCGGATGCCACCAGGAGCAGGCAAAGCCCAGCGCAAGATATGCCGCAATAACAAGAACGGCAAAGGGGAAATCCTGCCACGCTCTTTTGCACGCACGGCGCTTTGCCTCCTCCTTGCTCATTATATGTCTGCCGTCCAGCACCACGCCGTCCTTGCTTATCTCCACATCGTTGCCCTCGTGATCCTTTACAAATATGCCCTCACGGCTTATATGCACGCTGTCCTTGCCGTCCTCCACATGTATGCCGTCAAAGCCTATATGTACATCCGCCTTCTTTTTCCCGGTGCTTTGAGCGCCGCCGGCCTGCTCCTGCTCATTTGTCTGCCGTGCATTGTCCTGCGTGCTTTCGCCGCCGTCCTTCTGCTCCTGTGCCGTTTTCTGCTCCCCGGAGCACCCCAAAAGCTCATCCAGCGACATCCCGTAAAGCCGTGCAAGGGCTATCAGATTATCCGTATCCGGCGACGCCTCCGCCCGTTCCCATTTGGAAACCGCCTGTCTTGATATTCCCAGCTTGTCCGCCAGCATCTCCTGCGAATAGCCGTTCTCTTTTCTCAGCTGCACCAGTCTGTTTGCCGTTTCGATGTTCATTATGAATTTCCTCCGATTCCTGCGGCCGTTATCCTCCGCTCATCTTTTACGGCCCCGATTATAGCAACAACCGCCGCGGTTGCACCAGCTATTCTGCATTTCATTCCCGCAACTGACGGTTGCGTTTTATGATTTTTACCGCATTATACCCCGTTTTTTCGTACATTTTTCGTTATTTTGTTAAAATGTGCGCTCTTTCGCACCCCCGGTTTCGCTTTATCCGCCTTTGCTCTCATATAAAAGCCTTCCCCGCCCTATTCCTCCTGCCGCTGCGTCTTTTTGCTTTGATAAAGCGGTATTTTTACAAACAGCCGCAGGCTGAAAGGCTTTTTATCGTAGTTTATTGCATGCTTATAAATAAGCACAGCGGCTATACAAACGGCTCCGGCCGCCACACCCGGCGTCTGCCCGCTTATAAGCGCGGTTACCGCCAGCGCGCAGGAGGCTATTATCATGCGCAGCGAATGGGGATGCACCGTAAGAATAAAGGTGGTAAAAATAAGCGGGAAGGCCAAAGCATATATAATGCCGCTCACCTGCCACAGCCCCGCCAACGCTCCGAAGGCCGGGCTTATTGCCTTGCCGCCGCGGAAGCGCATAAGGGGCGTAAAGGCGTGTCCCAGCACCGGAGCCGCCACCGCAAGGCCGAAAAGCGGGTTTGCACTGTCCAGCACGCGCGCCGATATAAATACCGGAAGAAAGCCCTTGAGCACATCCAATACAAGGCATATCCCGCCTATCACGCGCCCTCCGTACAAGGTGGCGTTTGCCATGCCGGGGTTATGATCCTCGCTTTCCTTTATTATATCCACATGACAGAATACAAGGGGCAGATAGTAGCTGTACATAACGCTGCCCGATAAAAAACCCAGCACCGCCGCTATCAGATACCTGTACATTTTCCTCTCCTTACCTTTTCGCGTTTATCCGCGCTTTATATTCCCCCCGAAAAGCTCATTTATCAGCCGCGCATGATATAATCGCATATATCCTTTGCCGCATACCTGTTTATATTGCAGCGCTGCGCGCTTATCATGGCCCGCCCCTCCTCCGGGTCGCTAAGCAGACGGTCTATCCATTCCAGCTGCGTTTTGCAATCCGGACAGGCCGCCGCCATATGACGCGAGGCAAAAAACTCGGAATTCTTTGTTTCGCATCCCGGAATGGGGCGCGTAAGTATTGCGGGAATATTCTTTACTGCAAATTCCGTTGTCGTAAGTCCTCCCGGCTTTGTAAGCAGCAGATCCGCCGCATCCATGTACAGGCTCACAAGGGGGGTAAAATCCACCACCGTCACATTTTCCCGCCCGCCGAATTCCATCCTTACGCTTTCCTTAAGCTGACGGTTGCTGCCGCCCAGCAGCACTATGCTTATGCTGTCTGCATACCTTTGCGTCAAGCCGCGTATCAGCGCCCCGGCATCTCCGAAGCCCATGGAGCCGGACATTATCAGCACGCAGGGACGCTCCTCCCGTATACCCAGCTGCCGGCGCGCCTCGCGCTTGTCCGTGCGCATGTTGAAGCGCTCCGACACCGGTATGCCAAGGGGCAGCAAACGGCTTTCCGGAATACCCGCATGAGCATACTCCTTAACAAGGTCAATGTGCGGCAGTATGAATACATCCGGCTTGGTCTCCTCCCAAAAGGGAATACAGGTGTAGTCCGTGGCAATCACCACCGAGCGCACGCCGCTTTCCTTTTTGCGTATCGCCGTCATTGCCTCCGCCGGAAACAGGTGCGGCATAACCACGGTGTCAAAGCCGTTTTCCGCAATGAACCTGCGAAGATTGTCCTTGTTAAGCACATTTGCAAAATACACGGGGGATTTTATATACCTTGAGCTCACCCATCCGCCTACCTTATACATAGCGCCGAACAGCCGCGGCATTTTCGTAACCATTCCTATATAGCTTTTGGAAACGCCGCTGCTTACGCGCTTGCCCGCAAGGCCGAGATAGTCCGCAAAGGCGCAGCTGCACCCGCGGCGCCCCAGCTCCTCAAAAATTGCTTTTCCCGCGGTATTGTGTCCGCCCCCGGTGTTACAGGATAATATCAGAACCTTCTTTTCGCTCATTTCTCATACGGACAAACCGTCCTTCTCCTCCTTAATTTTCACAGCCCCTTCATTTTTAAGAGCCGCTCCCTCCGGCGCGCAGCCCCTCTGCTCCCCCTTAAGAAAATCCATTATCGCCCGTTTTTCGTTGGGCAGCCCGTCCGTCACCGCATAAAACGCCCTCTCCAGCGCCCTGCCTATGCCGGCGCCGCCTATTCCCAGGCTCATTATATCCTCGCCCCTTACTGCCAGATGCGCCCTGTCCGTGCACGCCCCCTCCCGTATAAGGCGCGCGGCAAGCTCCCGCGTGCGTTCTATCGCCTCCGTACGCTCCGTGTCCTTACCGTCTGCACGCTTTGCCCTCTCATCCGCTTCCTTAAGCTGCATAAGCTCAAAAAACGCCTCCGCCCCCGTTCGGCTTATAAGGCGCAGTATCCCGCCCCTGCCTTCGGGCAGCGGAAGGTCATGCAGCTTCACTAACAGCACGACCCTTACCTGCGTTTCCTTGGGCGCACGCAGACGCGCAAGCACCGCCCCCGCCGTTTGCGCGCTTTTTCCCTGATGTCCCGGAAAATGCCCGCCCCGTTCATCTTTAATATAACAGGACGGCTTTTCAATATCGTGAAACAGCGCTGCCAGCCTCAAATGCGTTTCCTCGGGCACGCCCGCCACGGTGCGGCAGATATGCCCGTATACATCAAAATCGTGATGTCTGCTGTGCTGCTCAAAGCCCATGCACGGCGCAAGCTCGGGAATAACCGCAGATATTACCCTCTCATACTCCGTTAGGGCGGTTAATACATTCTTTCCCTTAAGCAGCTTTATAAGCTCTGCGTATTTCCGCTCCTGCGATACCGCACCCAGCCGCGCCGCGCCCCTTATCATGGCCCGCGCCGTTTCCTCCTGCGCCGTCAGCCCCAGCACTGAGCAAAAACGCACCCCGCGCAGTATTCGCAGCGCGTCCTCCTCAAAGCGCCTCTGCGGTCTTCCCACCGTGCGCAGAATCCCGCGCACCGCATCCTCTCTGCCGCCGAAGGGGTCAATAAGCCCCGAGTGCGGGTTGTACGCCATGGCGTTTACGGTAAAATCCCTGCGCGAAAGGTCGGCAATGATGCTTTTTGTAAATGTTACACTCGCAGGATGCCGCCCGTCTGCGTAATCCCCGTCCTCGCGGAAGGCGGTCACCTCCACCGGCCCGCCTGCAAGCACCGTAACCGTACCGTGTTTTTCTCCCGTAAGCAATACCTGCGCGCCCATACTCTCAAACAGCGCCCGCGTCTGCTCCGGCAGTGCGGAGGAGGCAATATCAAAATCGGCGCATTGCCGCCCCATCACCCAATCCCGCACACAGCCGCCTACAAGATAGGCCTCATGCCCCGCATTTTCCAGACATTCCAGCACCCACCGTGCCCCGTTTGCGATCTCCAAATTCACTGCTCCTTAATAAATGCATCCTTTGTCCGCAGTCCGTCCGCTAAAAAACTTTTACTCGTATTAGTATAAACAATTTTCCGCCATTTTGCAACAGCGTTATTGAATTTTTGCATTTTTTCGCCTTTCCCCTTTGTCTGCCCGCTCCGAAATACAGCAATACCGGGTGCCCCGCAGAGTCCCGGTATTGCTGCTTAAAACATATAATAGTTACCGTTTAATTTCCGTTCCCGTCAGACGGCTTATCTCCTGCGCCAGCAGCTTTGCATACTGCTCGTGGTGCGCCCTGTCCGGGTGCCCCCAGCCCGCGCTGCCGTTTGCCGGCATTTCAAGATAGGAAAGCTTTGCATCCCCCATATCGGCCGTCAGCTTTGCAAGATCCTTGGAATACTCCTTGCTTATCTGCCCGTAGGTCCATATGATATACGCATCGGGGTTAAGCTCGCGCACATGCTTTATGAATGCCCTCACGCCGCTTAAAAACTCCTCTCTGCGCTCCGATGCCAGCTGATAGTCGTTTGTGCCCAGAGATATCACCACCACATCCTGCTTATGCGCCGCAAAATCCCACTTTTCCTGATTGTTCCACATTCCGTTTGTAAAATCGTATATGGAGGGAATGTTCGCCGCCGGATTGTCGCCGCCCTGCACAACGCCCCAGCCCGATGCCGCCACGATGTTCGCATCGGCATTAAGCATGCGCGCCGTCAGCGCCGCAAAGGAAAGATAGGCGTCCCCCGCGCGCTCGTACACCTCGTCCTTGGGGCTGCTCTCGTTTGTAAGTATTCCCGCCCCGCAGGTAATGGAATCGCCGATAAACTCTATATTCAGGCTTCCCTTTTCGGGCGACAAGTCAATATTGCCCGAGAAGCTCACCGAGTGCAGCCGGATTATGCTGTTGCCCGGCTCGCTGGTCTTGTATATGCTTATCTCGTGATAGCCCTTTTCCACGCTTGCTATCACCGCAGTGTCCGAACCCTGCTTCAGCTCCAGCTTTACCGACTCCTCCGTCTTGCCGTCCGTCACCACCCGTATATAGGCGCTGTATCCGCCCATATGCGTGTAGCTTATGGTCACATCTCCCTCCATATATCCGCGGAAGGACGCCCCCGCATAGCTCCAGTTAAGCCCTGCGTAATCCTTGCCGTAATCGGCGCGCCCCGTAATCTTTATATGCTCCTTATCAATTGCCGATACCGTCTGCATGGTGTATTTCTCCTCAACCGCGGGCGTTCTCTCCGGTGCCGCCGTCGCCGTCTGCTCCGGCGTTTCCGTCTGCACCGCGCCCGTATTTTCCTGCGTCGGCATTTCCGTCTGCCCCGTCTGCATGGGATTGCAGGCGCAAAGCAGCACCGCCGCCGCAACGGCTGCAATAACCGCCGCCGCTTTTTTGTTTTTCATGTTTTTCTCCTCCGTCAAGTAAAGCCCTTCCCTATTCAGTCCTCAAGACTCCAGGTGGCTCCGTATTCAAACAGCTTTCCGCCCTTTTCGATTGCGCCTATATCCGGCGCATCTCCAAGGTATCCGTCCGTTATTCCTTCTATCACGCACCCCGCATCTATCGCCGGGCTGCCGTCCGCCGGCTGATATCCTTCATTTTCAATAATGTAGGATACCCTCAGGTTGTTGCCGGATTCTATCCGCTGCTCCGGGTTCACCGGGCAGGGTACCGTGCCGTCCTTAAGCGCGCCGGTGTACACCACGCTCTGCCCGTTCTCCGAGCCGCTGTAATTTATATCCACCGACTTCAGCGCCACAAAAAGATTATTGTAAAAGCGCGTCTTGCCCGTTTTTGCATCGTCCTTGGGATAGGAATATATGCCGTAGCCGTACTGCGAGCCTATCACCGTGTTGTTTGCATAAAGGGTGTTTTCGTTGGAAAGGTTCGTGCGCAGTCCGCAGGTGCCTCCCACCACTATGTTGTGATCCACGGTAAAGTTGGAGCAGTAATTGTCCAGATACAGCCCGTCCCAGCATTTGCTCATGGTGCCGTTTTCCGTCTTTTCGCCGCAGTCCACAAAGTTGTTGTAAAGCCGCGTGCCGCCGCCGTTGCAGCTCCAGGTGTAAAACGCGCCGCTGTCGCTTGTAAGCCTTGAGTGTCCGTAGAGATAATTCCCCCGTATCACGCAGGCGTCATAATCGGTATTGATGGTAAAATATATATGCACCCTTCCCGAATATGTAATGTTGTTGCGGGATATCTCGCACCGGCTGCTCTTAAGCACATACACCCCGGCAAAATCATCGCCGCAGTAATTGCTGTGATGCACTATGTTGTCGGTAAATACATTGTCCTCTCCGCCAAGGGTTATGCCGTTGAAGGCGCTGTATCCGAACTCGCAGCGGGTTATGAGATTGCGCTTGCCCGTTATATGATTGCTGCTTTTAAGCACATAGGAGGCATATCCCGAGGCATAGAAATGGTCTGAGAACAGTACCCTGCAATTCTCTATCCTGCAATCCTCCGCCTCAGGAAGGGTTATGCCGCCGCCGTAAAAGCTCAGGCCCTGAAGATTTATAAACCGCGCATCCTTTGCCTGCACCGCTGCGGAGCTGCCCCTCATGGTTATTGTATGGGCGGACGGGTCGTCCCCCTCCGGCATATAAACATACACCTTTTTGTTCTCCGCGTCATACCAGTACTCGCCCGGAGCATCCAGCAGACACAGCGCCCCCGTAAGGAAGAAGGGGTTGCCCTTCACCGGGGAATAGGCGTTCATGCCTATGTAATTCTCCGGCGTGTCCAGCTTGTCCTCCAGCTTCAGCACGCAGCCCTGCGCGCTCTTTATGCGGGAGGTATAGCATATCCAGCCCGCCACGCCGTTCTCTCCCGGCCACACCACAGCCTTGGCTCCCACTATGCCCTCCGGCATCGCCTCCGGCGTCACTATCGTCTCTGCATCCGTGCCCTCGCCCGCAAGCGCTCTGGGCGCCTCCATTATGCTTCTTAAGCTTTTGCCGGAATTGGGCCAGCGCGCCTCGGTAAGGGATTCCGTATCCGCAAACAGCTGCGCGCGCTCAGCGTCAATGCTGTCCGCTATGTGCGAAACATCGGCAACATATATGCTGTCCTTCCACCTTGTAAAGCCCGTAACGGGCACCGTGGGCGTAAGCACCGGCTTGCAGCCCGGCAGCGCGGACACCGTAAAGGGCTGACCCTCCGTCCCGTTTACCGGCTTAAGCGTTCCGTAATATACTCCGTCTGCAAGATACATCGTTTTCCCCGGTCCCGCCTTTTCCATCGCCTTTTCCACCGAAGCAAAGGGGGCCTTCCGCGAGCCGTCCCCCGCGTCGCTTCCGTTTATTGCATCCACGAATATTCCGTTTATTTCATCCACCCTTACCGTAGCGGTGGGCGTTGGCAAAATCTCGACGGTGCCCGTTATTTCCGGCGATCCCGTAACTGCCTGTTGAATGCAGCCGCAAAGCGCACAGGGCAGCGCCGCCATGACCGTAAGCATCGATAACAGCTTTCTTAAATTCATTTTTCTTTACCCGCCCGCTTTAAAGAATGCCGTTTCATCCTGCTTTTCAAGCCGAAAAGCGGGCCCTTCCTATACTGTTTTTTGTACAGCTTTTTTGCATTTTTCTTCATAAAGCAGCCCGGAAACATACGCAGTCATGTCCCATCCCGCCCATGAAATGCCCGTACTCGGCGTGTGCACCCGACGAGTGCGTTTTCACTGCACGCAAAAATCATATCACTCCGTGTCCGGACGGTAAATGCACAATTCTAACCATATCGCCCTTCTTTGCGTTTTTTTGTAGCACAATATTACCCCCTGCGCAATTTCGCCGCGCCGCCTGCATGCGCACGCTTTCCCTTTTTGCACGGCCGCCGCCCAAATTAAAAGCCTTATAAAGCCCGTTAAGCGCCTTGCGCCCATCCCGCTTCCGCCCCTCTGAAAGGCAATACAAAAGGCGGGGCAAAGCCCCGCCTTAAAGCATCCTTTTGCATACTGCAAGCCCGGCCGCCGCCTATGCCGCCCGATAATTATATTGCCCGTCTTATTTTACTAAGCACTCCTGTTTGCCAAGCAAAATACCCGGCCTTTTCCGTCACACCGGCACCAGCATCAGCAGCGTCCCCGCTGCAATAAGCACAAGCCCGCATATCGCCTTTACGGACAGCCTTTCCTTAAGCACAATACGGGAAAACGCCACCGTCACCAGTATGCTCAGCTTGTCAATGGGCACCACAACGCTTGCAAGGCCGTCGCGCAGCGCTTTATAATAGCACAGCCAGCTTGCCCCCGTCGCAAGCCCGGAGAGGCATATAAACAGCAGCTCCCTGCGCGGTATCCCGCGCAGTGCGCCCCCTTTCCTGGTGGCAAACACGCATACAAACGACATCACCAGCACCACCGCCGTGCGTATCATCGTAGCAAGGTTTGATTCTACTTGGTCTATGCCTATCTTTGCAAGAATGGAGGTAAGCGCCGCAAAAACGGCGGACAGCACGGCATAAAGCAGCCACGCGCCCTTTTTCCCCTTCTTTGGGCCGCCCTCGTCCCCTTTGTCCTTTTTCTTTTCCGTCATCAGGTATGTGCCCGCGCCTATCAGCACCACACATATCCCCTTAAGCCAGGATATCGGCTCCCCCAGCACTATAAAGGCAAACAGCAGCGTAAGCACCGTGCTGGATTTGTCCACCGGCACCACCTTGTTCACATCGCCCAGCTGCAGCGCACGGAAATAGCACAGCCAGCTTGCCCCCGTTGCAAGGCCGGAAAGCACAAGAAATATCCACGACTTGGCGGAAATATCCGCTATCTGCCCCAGTGAGCCCGCAATAAGCACCATCACAAAGGACATAAGCAGCACCACCGCCGTGCGTATCGCGGTGGCCGCCGTGGAATCGGTGTTCTTTATGCCGCATTTGGCAAGAACGGAGGTAATGCCCGCAAAAACAGCCGAGCCTAACGCCAAAAGCACCCACACAGTCTTTTTCTCCCCGTTTTTTGTTTTATTCCTTTTATGTATTCCCCTGTTTATTTTAGTACGCCCGGCGTATTTGTCAACATTATTAACGCATTTTCCCCTGCGGCGTTTTTATGCCTGTTTACAAACGGTTTTCATATCGTTCATTTGACGGCAAAGGCAATATCAAATATAATATATAAACAAACAAAAAAAGGAGAAACTGCAATGAAAAAAATATAGCAATTTTTCGCAGCGGCAGCGCTTGCCCTTTCCCTTTCGGCATGCGCAAATAACGCCACAAAGGAACCCGCTTCCTCCGCTGCCTCTACCGCGCAGACAACCCAGCAGCCCACCGCCGAGGTCACAAAGGAGCCGGCCGCGCAGACCCCCGAGGCCACTCTGCCCGACGGTCAGACCAAATCGCCCGATCATTTCCAGGACCTTGCAAGCCTTGACCTCATCCGCGATGTAACCGCAAAGAGCGCCTCCATGGTGGAATTCACATACAAGTACGCTCCCGGCTACGAGGGCAAAAAAATAACCGGCTTTACCGTGCAGTCCGCCGCCATCTCCGGCGAGGACATGCAGTTTGATGTCAAGCTGCTTACAAACGATGAAGGCGTTGCCGTGGTAACGGTGCAGGGCGAATTTGAGGAGGATGAAATCTACCCCTTCATAATAAACCTTACCGCCGCCTATGAGGACGGAAGCGAGTCCCCGATAATCGACTTCTTCTCCTACGAAAGCGAAAGCTTTACCGAAGAATAAACAAAGGCGCCGCAAAAACGCGGCGCTTTTTTCAAAAAAACTTCAAAAAATTTTTTGCGCGTTTTTTAACCGTTTTTATGCGTCTTTTTAACGGTTTTTTACAGGTTTTTTCGCGTTTTTGCGCCTTCCTTTTTCAGTGCTTTGGCACGCATGGCACAAAAATCGGCGAAAACACGGCGCATAAGCCCGTCAAAATGCACAAATCGAAAGGAAACAGCATCATGGATTATTCCGTAATCATAGTGGGCGGCGGCCCCGCAGGCCTCAGCGCCGCGCTTTATACGGCTCGCGCCGGCCTTTCCACTGCGGTTTTAAGCGCTTCCCCCCGGCGCGCTTGCCCGCGCCGAAAAAATAGAAAACTACTTCGGCATATCCTGCAGCGGGCCGGAGCTGCTTAACCGAGGGCGCCGTCAGGCCGAGCTGCCGGCGTCACCTTTATTGAGGGCGAGGTGCTGCTGACCGAGCCGGCAGAGCAGGGCTTCAGAACGGTTTACAGCGTGAAAACCCCCGCGGCAGCGGGCTTTTCGGGGACGCCGGATGCAAACGGCACGCCCGCCGCCGGTGCCGAATACACCCCTGAAGCGGGCTGCGAATGCGAAAAAGAGCTGCTTTCCGGGGCGGTAATACTGGCTACCGGGGCGCAGCGCCGGCAGCTGAATCTTAAAAACGCCGCCGAGCTTGAGGGCCGCGGAGTAAGCTATTGCGCCGTGTGCGACGCCTTTTTTTACCGCGGCGCCGATGTCGCCGTGCTGGGTGCGGGGGAATATGCCCTGCACGAGCTGGAGGCGCTTTTGCCCGTTGTCGGCTCCTGCTGCCTGCTGACCGACGGCGAGCCCGTCCCCGCGGCGCTGCCTCCGGGGGTAAAATGCTTCACCTCCCCCCTTGCCGCCCTTTCGGGGCAAACGGAATTGCAGGGCGTTTTGCTCAAGGACGACACGCATCTGGCCGTATCCGGGCTGTTTGTGGCCAAGGGAGTAGCCGGAGCGGCTGAGCTTGCCCGCCGTGCCGGCGCCGAGACGGTGCAAGGCAATATAATCATTAACACCGAAGGAATGACCTCGCTTCCCGGGCTTTTTGCCGCGGGGGACTGCACCGGCGGGGTGCTTCAGGTATCGGTGGCCGTAGGCGAGGGTGCCAAAGCCGCACTTAGTGCAATAAAATATCTTAAAAAGACGCGCTGAACGCAATAAAAATGCCTTAAAACGGCCGTTTGGCGGCTGCTTTAAGGCAAAAAACACCGTCACAAGACGGTGTTTTTTTGCTTTTAACATGTTGTCCGATATTCGTTAAGAATTACTTAAGGAAGCCGAGGCTGCGGATTATGGCAGGCTCAACAGCCTTGCCCTGGCACACCTGGAAGAAGCAGATGATGGCAATAACCTCAAATACTATAAACATAACGGCTGCTGCAATCGGAACGATAAAGGTGAAGAAGAGCACCACAGCAACGATGCTCATAAGGGTGTTTACCACCAAGAGCTTGAGAGCCTGACGCATATGGAAGCGTACATAGGGCGAATTGTTGCTTGCAAGCAGCTGAAGCACGATTCCCAGCCAACCCATGATATAGCCGAGCATGGCCAGAACCTTGTTGTCGGAGATGTCCTGTTTGTCAAACTCAGCGGTATGATCCCAGGGCTGAACCTGAGGGGCCGCCTGAGCGGGAGCCTGAGCGCCGCCGTTTACGGAGGCACCGCAAGCAGGGCAGAACTGAGCATTGTCTTCCATCTGTGCGCCGCACTTTGTGCAATGAGCCATGATATTTTCCTCCCGAAATATAAAATATAAATGATAAATATACACCCGTCGCCGCCGTACAAAATACGCAGCGGCTATTGATAATATACTATATTATAAAGGTTCATCTGTCAAGTATGCAATAAAAAAAACAGCTAAAAAACGCTGTTTTTATGTGTTTTTTGGCCAATAAACCGAAAAAACGCAAATTCCATAAGCACCTGCAAGCCAAAGCAGCGGCATAAGCTCCCGCCGTGAAGCCCAAATGCCCTTAACGCCGTGCGCGCCTTTATTCCGGCCTTGCAAAGCGTTCGCTTTCCTTTAAGATACGGGAATAATCCGCCGTGTTTTCGGCATTGAACAAACGGGCATAGGTGCGCACATGCTCTGCCGTGGCACGGGCGCGCGCCGAACGCAGCATTATCGTTGCGCCCTCTATTGCCGCATTACCGATACCGTAGCATATCTTTTCGCAAAGCGCGGGCAGCAGCCCCGTATTTACCGCAGTTTTGGGCGAGATCATACCGCCGAAGATACCGCCCAGATATACCGCCGACATATCCGCAGGCTCTGTTATATCAAACTGCTCAAACATGCAGCGCACCGCAGCCAGCACCGCTGCCTTGGCGTGCTGTATTCTGTATACATCCTCCTGCGTGATATATATTTTGTGCTTGCGGTCTATGAAAAACACCTGCTCGCCCTTCACCGTTCCCAGCATGCGCAGCTTGCTGGGGCGCAGCTCCTCCGGGCGCAGCATACGGCCGGAAGCGTCTATTATGCCCACATCCAGCATAAGCTCCAGTGCCTCAAAAAGCGCACAGCCGCACAGGCCTATCGGCGCTTTGCCGTCCACGGTACGATAGCAAACCTTGTATTTTTCTTTCCACAGCTTATATATGGCGCCCGGACGCACCGGCACGCCGCAGGTTATGTTTCTGCCTTCAAAAATGTCGCCCATGGGCACGGAGCAGGCAAGCAGCACGCTGCTGTTGCCCATAAGTATATTGACCTCGGCGCCGAAATTTATCAAAAGCACGGGCATAAGGCTTTTGTACATGCCGGTAACAAGCGCCGCCGCAACGGTGTCCGAGCCTATTGAGCCCGATATCGCGCCGCAAAGCTCCACCGCCGCCTCAGGCGCCTTTGCAAGGGAGGCTTCCCGGCCGCTGAGCGCAAGATTATCGCAGGTAAGCGGGTTTTGGGGAAGCCCTGAAATATCCACGCCGGCAAGCATATGCAGCATACAGGTGCTGCCCACCGCACATATGCGCGAAATTGCCGTTACGCCGTTTTTGAACATGAGCTCGTCCGTAATGCTGTCAAGCTGCGAGGTGAGCAAGGCGCGAAGCTTTGCCGCCCCGCCCTCCGTCCAGATACGGATGCGGTTTTCGGCATCGCCCATGTCAGCTTGTGCGTTTGCCTGTGAAATGATATCCAGCTGTATATTTTTTGAAAGGTCCTGAAGAGATGCCGTTACTACGGAGTCCCCGATGTCCATGGATATGCCGTAGCCGCGCTGCACCGATTCCGCATTTTTCTGGGAGGCCTCTCTTTTATCGGGCACCGTAATGGTGCAGTCGCCCTTTATATAACAGCAGCAGGCAAGGCGATACCCCTTGCTTACAAGCTCATCCCCCAGCATCGAGCGCTCCTCGGCGTTCATTTTGCTGAGCCGGCCCGCCGCCTTTACGGTGCATTTTCCGCAAAGCCCGCAGCCGCCGCAGGCAGTATCCCGGTGCTGCAAAAAGCCCCTGCGCAGCAGCAGGGCAAAGGGATTCATTATACGGGGCCGTGATGCTGACGGTTTCCTGCCCGCATTTTACCGTGACTGCGCACTCCACCGACATAAACGCAAACCCCTTTCCCTTTATTATCCGCTTTGCGCGAAAAAAACGCTTTTCAATGGCTTAAATATCTGAAATACATTAAAAAACGGCGCACAGAGCGCCTGTATCCGGCTTTGCTGCGGCACATGAAGGAATCCGCTTAATGCTGCTTTCTTCCGAACCTGACATGATTCACAGCCCTCCATCGCACAGGACCCAATACAGGCGCACTATGCGCCACGGATTTATTATACACTCATCGCCCGATAAATGCAACAGAAATCTTTTCAATGCAAAAGGGGAAGCGGCCCTTCATTGCGGCAAAATCAGCAAAACCCTTAAAAACGGCCGCAACGGGTTATGATTGTGCTATCTTGTGTTATTGAAGGCTATTCCTATGCGGCGCAATCAATGTTAAAATATTGCTGCGGTATAAGGGGTTTTTTTATCCCTTATATTTCCGTATTGCCGCAGTGCACAGCGGCATAACAAACATGATTTTTTCTTTGAAAGGATAACCTGAAATGTCACAGCAGATAACTGCAACGCGCTTAAAATGCGAATATTTTGAAAATCCGCTGGGTATGGATGCGCAAAGCCCGCGTTTTTCCTTTGTTCCCCTTCAGGAGGGACGGAACCGCAGGCAAAGCGCCTATCGCATAGTGGTGGGCACAATGCACGACATAGTAGCCATAGGAGAGGGCGATATGTGGGATTCCGGCTTTGTACGCAGCAAGGCCTGCGCCAATATCGTCTATGACGGCGCGCCCCTGAAAAGCGGCACCCGCTATTATTTCAGCGTCCAGCTCAAGGACGCAGACGGCGAAAAGGGCCCGATAAGCGAGGTTTCCTGCTTTGAAACCGGCCTGCTTCAGCCCGGAGACTGGCAGGGCTGCTTTATAGGCATGCCGGCTCAGGGCCCCGCACAGCTGCTGCGCCGTGAGTTTACGCTGGATAAACCCGTTGCGTGGGCCCGCGCATATGTTGCCGGGCTTGGCTATTACGAGCTGCACATAAACGGCAGCCGCATAGGCGACCGTGTGATGGAGCCGGGCTTTACCGACTATACAAAGCGGGTGTTCTATTCGGTATACGATGTTACAAGCAACCTTGTGCAGGGCGAAAACTGCATAGGCGCCTGCGTAGGCAGCGGCTGGTACAAGCATCCCAGCCTGCTTTTGCAGCTTAACATCCGCTACACCGACGGCACCTGCACCTCGGTATACACGGAGCCGGGAAAATGGGATATGCTTATTGCCCCCATCACCTATACCAACATATATACCGGCGAAAACTACGATTACCGCTTTGAGGCGGAGGGCTGGGACCGCGTATGCCCCGACCTTACGGAGCGCTTCCCCCGTGCGGGCTGGAGAGTATATGCCGCCTTCATGCCCAGCCCGGCGGGCGATGAGCACGAATCCTATAACGATGTATATCACAAAAGCTATATTGCGCTGGAGGCCGAGGCCCCCGGCGGACGCCTTGAGGCTCAGCCGATAGAGCCCATACGCATTGTGCGCCGCATACACCCGGTTAAAATCGAAAATCCCAAGCCCGGCATATATGTGGCGGACTTCGGCGAAAATGTCGCCGGCTGGACCCACATAAACGCGCAAACGGAAAAGGACGCGCTGCTTGCGCTGCGCCATTCCGAAATTCTTTTTGAGGACGGCACCGTAAACCAGAGCTATCTTATAGCCGCCGAGCTTTACGGCAGCGGCGCGCAGATGCAAAGCGACTATTTCCGCACCGCAGGCGGAAAATGCGAGCTGGAGCCGAAATTCACCTATCACGGCTTCCGCTATGTACAGATAGAGGGGTTAAGCTATGAGCCCAAGGCCGAGGATATCTGGGCCTGCGTGGTACATTCCGATGTTGTGCAGCGCGGCTTCTTCCGCTGCTCGGATGAAATGATAAACCGGCTTCAGGACATTGTTCTTCGCACCGAGACCGACAATCTGCACTCCATCCCCACCGACTGCCCGCAGCGCGATGAGCGCATGGGCTGGCTTAACGACATGACCGTGCGCTATGAGGAGGCTATTTACAACTTTGACATGGTGCACATTTACGAAAAATGGGCGCAGGATATTTCCGACGCGCAGGAGCCGGTAAGCGGCGCCATTCCGGACACCGCGCCCCTTAAGCGCGGTCAGCGTCCCGCCGACCCCTGCACCGCCTCCTATCTTTTGGTTTCGGACGGTCTGCTTGACCACTGCGGCGATATCCGCACGGTGGAGCGCCAGTATGAAAGCTATAAAAAATGGGTGGATTATCTGTACCGCCAAAGCATTGACGGCATACTCACATACAGCTATTGGGGCGACTGGGCGGGCCCGACTGCATACAATTCAATACAGATGAACGGCGCAATAAGCGCAATAACGCCCGGAGAGCTTGTAAGCACGGGCTACCTGTATTACAATCTTCGCCTTATGGAGAAATATGCGCGTCTTGTTCACCCAAGTGAGGCCGACGGCTTTGCCGCCCGTGCCGATAAGGTGCGCGACGCCTTTAACCGTGAATTCTTCCGTCCCGAAACCGGCACATATGCCACCGGCTCGCAGGCCTGCAATGTGCTGCCGCTGTTTTTGGGAATAGTGCCCCAAGGGCGCGAGGCAGATGTGGCGGCTGCCCTTAACGCCGATGTTGTAGCAAAGGATTATCATCTGTCCACAGGCAACCTCTGCACAAAATATGTGCCGGAGCAGCTTACGCGCTACGGCTATACCGACACTGCGTTTAAGCTTATAACCCAGACCACCTACCCAAGCTGGGGCTATATGCTTTCCATGGGCGCAACCACCGTATGGGAGCGTTGGGAATACGCCACAAGCACGGGCATGAATTCGCACAACCACCCAATGTACGCCTCGATAAGCGCATATTTTTACAAGTACCTTGCCGGCATAGCGGCTGCTCCCGCTTCGGGCTTTGACAGCCTTACGATATGCCCTGTATGCCCTCTGGGCTGGAATGGGTATCGGCCGAGCTTGATACCGTGCGCGGCAGAGTATCCAGCGCATGGAAACGGGAAGAGGATGCCGTAGTGTTTGACATTGAGATACCCGTGGGCGCCAAAGCCGAGCTGCTTTTGCCAAACGGGCTTATCACCGAGGGCGGAGAGGCGCTTGCAGACCGCGAGGGAATTTCGCCTTTGGGCATAAAGGACGGAAAAGCCGCATTTATGCTGGGCTCGGGCAAATACAGCTTCCGCGTGGAATAAATGCGGCGCAGCCCGAATCGGCTCCGCCGTTAACCCGAACAAAACATATAAGGCTGCCGCAGGTATTCGCCCGCGGCAGCCTTTTTGAGCTTTTATGTGTTTATTTAGGCACTATTCCTTAACTACCGTATAGTAGATATCGCCGTCCGACTGAGCCTGTGAAACAACCTTGTAGCCCGGTGCCACAAAATTTGTGTTCTCGCCCTCTGCAAGGTTGTTTGACGGATCGAAGTTTACGAATGTTCCGCCCTTGACGATGATATTCGCCGTACCGTTTTTATAGTTTGCATCGATACAGTTAAGGGTATATCTGTAATCGTTGGTGTCTATATCGGGCCATACATGGAAGAAGCCGCCGTTTACAATAAGAGTGCCTTTTTCCACATTGAACACGGTACCGCCCGCGCCGTAGGACCCGCCGTTTACGGTGACGGTTATATTGTCCCGCAGATGTTAGCCACATAGGGGCCTCCCAAATAGGAGCCCGACACCTTATTAAGGCAGGCAACACCGCAGCCGTCCTGCGCGTTTATAACGGTATCGGCGTTTATGAAGAATGCAGCCCAGTTGCTTGACGCCTCAAGGGAGCCGGGCACATAGTAGGTGCCGTTAAAATCAATGGTTGCGGGCGATTTAATAGTCAAACGGTCGCTTGCAGCGGTTTTTTTCGCATCGCCCTCCACATAGCCGTTAAGAATGATGCCGCCGCCTTCATCAAAGGCCTTTTTCATTTCGTCATAGCTGCTTACGGGATAAACCTTGATTTGCCCGGTTCATCATAGGAAGCATCTTTATCGTACTGATTATCAAAGCTGTCGCTCTCCACGGTATCCTGAGCGGCATAAACAGTTATTGCTATGCCCTCCACGGCAAGCCACTGATATTCATTGCCCGCCTCGGGGCGCATCTTGCCGGAAATAGTCAGGGTGTCATAAACATCGGTACCGGTATTGGCCGCCAGATGGCGCTCGGTATCCAGCGCAGCCGTGGCGTCGCCGCCGCTGCCCTCGATGCTGTATGTCCAATCGATAACCTCCAGCAGCTTAAGATCGTCCTTGCCGTTATCGGGGTTTGCATCCTTTGCGCCGGTAATTACGATCTTGTATTTAACCGCAAGATTGCCTTTGTTGACTATGCGGATGTCCGGAAGCCTGTATGTCGCACCGGGCTCCCATAAAACCTCTTCGTTCTGCGCTCCCTCTGCTTTTATAAAATCGAGGGTTTTGTTTTCGGCGGATACCCACTTGTTCTGCGCACTGTCAAACACCTGCAGATCCACACTGAGGTTGCCCGCCTGAATTCTGTTCACGCCGGTGCTTACGGAATCCGTAAACCATGCAAATGTAGTGCCCGCAAGCATTACCATGCACATCAGAACGGTCAGGGCGCTCAAAACCGCCGCTCGCTTGGTGAATTTACTGTTTGTCATTGTTTATTGCCTCCTTGTTATTTTTTCAATGACAATAACCGTGTTTCCCCCTGATTGCTTTTACAGGCATAACTTTCTGTATGCTTTGCCCCCTGCATATTGCCCCGGCAAACGCCTCCGCGCTGCACGATTTCCGGCAACCAACGCTGTTATGCCTATACTATATCACTGTTTTGCAAAAAGCGTACCGAAAATCGAGCGTTTTTTACTTAATACAAAAAAAAGTTTACAATTGCATGCGCCGGACCGCAAAAAATGCGGTGCAGCCACGCACGGCTGCACCGCATTTTATGAATTATAACTTTCTGTATGCGCTTGTGCGCCGGCATCCGCCTTTATTACTGCACGGAATCCTTAAGCGCCTTGCCGGCCTTGAAGGCAACTGTCTTGCTGGCCGGTATATCCATCTTCGCCTTGGTGGAGGGGTTGACGGCGGTTCTGGCGGCGCGTTCCTTTACCTCAAAGGAGCCAAAGCCCATTATCTGCACCTTGTCGCCCTGTCTGAGAGCATCGCATATCAGGGATATCATGCCGCTTACTGCCTTCTCGGCTTCCTTTTTGGTTATGCTGGTCTGCTCGGCAAGAGCATTGATAAGATCCGCTTTATTCATTAAAAATACCTCCGTTTTGTTTTAAGCCGTTAAAAAACAGCTTGTTTCCTCATTGTTAATCATTCTACACGAAAAGAGTGTGTATGTCAACAGTGTTTTGGATCATACGCATTATTCGCGTCATTTTTTGTCCTGAAACCGCCTGAAATGCAGCATTTTCGTACAGTTTCATGTGATTTTTTCTTTCAGCACATCCGTTATATCCGTTTGCGGTTCACTGCGGCATCGGCGCAAAGGCCGCCGCGCCGCCCGCGAAGCGGCATACGGACAAGGCAAAGCCGCCCCCGGGGACGGCTTTTAATGCTTTGCTTTTTTGTTTATCAGTCGGTAAGGTTGAAGGCCTTTTCGATTTCCTTAACCTCTTCATCGGTGATTACTGCCGGCTCGCCCACCTGCGCGCAGCAGATAAGGGAGCGTGCCGTGAACTCCGCAACCTCAAGACGGTCAAAGGCGTTGATGAGGTTGGTGCCGGTAAGGATGACGCTGTCGTTTTCGATAATGATCATCGGGCAGCTGTTGCTGAAGGTCTTTGCGGTGCCCAGAATGTCGGTATAGCTGGAGCCGAAGGGCAGCTTCTTTGCTTTGCGCAGCGCAATATAGCTTTCCGGAATGGTTCTGGAATCGAAGGGAACATCGGTAACCGCATAGGACATGATATACTGCGGATATGCGATTATGATGGAGTTTACCTCCGGATGCATCTCGTAGATGGTCTTATGCAGCAGCACCGAACGGGAAGGCTGCTTGCCCTCCTCGCAGCGGCCGTTCTTGATAAGAACAAGATCCTCAGGCTCAAGATAGGCTCTGTCCTGCTGATAAGGCGTGATGATGAAGGAGCCGTCGGAAAGCCGGGTGGAGAAGGTGCCCTGAGTGGAGGCTATAAGCCGCTGCGCATAGGAGCGGTGAATAAGCTTGCACATCTCTCTGCGGGCAGCGCGCTCCTCGCTGGAGTGAACGCGGCTTTCGAAGGTGTCCAGTATGGGCAGCACGCGGGAAGCCGAAAGATCGATCTGCTGCTGGGTAAGCACGCGGGGCGTGCCGATACGGGCAGCGTCTATCTGCAGCTTTGCGCAGTGCTCAAGAGTTTCGAATTTCATAAAGGCGTTGAAAATATCTTTATCGCCGCAGACAACGCCGTGGTTCCACATCATAACGGTGTTGTGTCCCTTTTCAAATTCCTTTGCGATAAGATCGCCCAGCGCCTTGGAGCCGGGGATCTCGTAGCCGGCAACTCCGACCTCGCCCACCACTATTGCGGCATTGGGTACAAGGTTTACATCCGGCACCTTACGCACAAGGCTGAAGGCCACGCATGCCGGGGGATGAGCGTGAACAACCGCTTTGATGTCCGGACGGATCTGATAAATATGACGGTGGAACGGCAGCTCAACGGAGGGCTTGTGAATACCGATGATGGTGCCGTCCGGCTTTACCTGCATGATATCCTGACGGGTAAGGCTGCCCTTATCAATACCGCTGGGCGTTATCCATATATCTCCATTGTCATCCATGATCGACAGGTTGCCGCCGCTGGTAGTGGTCAGCCCGTTCTTGTATATTCTTTCCATGAACATTACAAGCTGATCTGCAGGATGCATAAGCTCAAATTTCATTTTGTATACCTTCTTTCCTGAATTATGGCTATATTATATCCCGATTTGCCTGTTATGGCAAATGAAATGAGTTATTTTTTTTATCGTTTAATCAAAAAAATTATAAATAAATATCGGTTTTTATCCTGCACATTTTTCTTAAAGTATATTCCCGTTTTCCCGGCAAAAAATGCGGACTGCTTTGCCGCCGTTACGCCCCGCTTTTATTTTCGCGGGCGGCAAACCGCCGCGCGGGATGATAGCACAGCAGCGCAATAAAAATCAGAAGCGCCGTTGCCGACAGGCTAACCGGGTAGACGGTCATGATGGTGCGAAAAGTCGGGCTTTGCGGAAAAACAAACTGTATCCACGCTATGCGTATGCCGCATACTCCCAAAGTGGTAAGCAGTGCCGGCACAAAGGAGATGCCGAAGCCCCTCAGGTAGCCGCTCATAACCTCGTACAAAAGGCTGAAAAAATGGGCCGGCATAATCATCATAAGCCGGATATAACCCGTTTCCACCACCTCCGGGTCGCTGTTGAAAACGGCCAGCAGGGATTTCCCGAAAAACAGAATTGCCGACACCGCAAGCGCCAGCGCCGCCGCCCCCTGCGCCATGCACAGCAGCAGCGTTTTCCTGCAGCGCTGAAGCTCGCCTGCGCCGTAATTCTGCCCTACAAAGGTGGTGCAGGCCTGTGAAAACGAGTTAAGTATGTCATAGGTTATAATTTCAATATTGAACGCAGCGCTGGAAGCCGCCATAACCACCGTGCCAAGGCTGTTTATGGCGGACTGAATGACTATATTAGAAACGGAAAACACGGCGCTTTGTATTCCGGCGGGCAGACCTATTGTTAAAATACGCTTAAGCACTCCCCCGTCGATGCGCAGCCGTTTCGGCTCCAAACGAATATCCGATGCGGTTGTGCGCAATTTGAAATAAAGCAGGGCGGCGCTTACGGCATTTGATATCACGGTGGCAACGGCAACGCCGTCCACCGTCATGTGCAGCACCGCTACGAAAAACAGATTCAGTATCACATTCAGCACGCCGGAAAGAGCAAGGGCGATAAGGGGCGTTCTCGTCCGTCCCACGCTGCGGAACACGGCCGCTTCAAAATTATACAGCAATATCACCGGCATTCCGGCAAGATATATCCGCAGATACAAAAGCGCCAGCGGAAACACATCCTGCGGCACATTAAGAAGGCTCAGCATCGGAGCGGCAAGCAGCTCGCCCGCCGCTGCCACGAAAACGCCTCCCAGCAGCGCCATAAGCACCGAGGTGTGCACGGCTTTGTGCACATCCTCCTTATTGCCCTGACCCACGGCATTTGCTATTACCACATTTGCCCCCAGGGCAATGCCTATAAACAAATTCACTATTAAGCCTATCAGCGGGCTGTTCGCCCCCACCGCCGCCACGGCGGCAGTGCGTCCCTCCCCCGTAAAGTTGCCCACCACCGCCACATCGGAGGCGTTGAACAGCTGCTCCAGAATGGCGGTGGCCGCCACCGGCAGTGCAAACTGCGGGATCTTGCTCCATATTGGTCCGTGCAGCATGTCAAGCTGCTTTTTTCTTTCCATGGCTTGTACTTTCTTCTTTCCGTTTTATTATTATCGGCGTTATTATCGGCACGGCGCAACAGTATACTGCTGTTTTTTTATAAAGGCAAATGCCTGCGGCACAAAAGCAGCCCGCATACGGAATGTCCGGCAGAACACCCTGTATGCGAGCCCGAATTTATATGACTGTTTTTATTTTTTCACGCCGCCGTGCGCGCTGTTATGTAAGGCGCTTAACCCCGCATTGCGCGCATGGAATTAAGCACGGCCAGCATGGCCACGCCCACATCGGCAAACACCGCAAGCCACATGCCGGCAATACCCAAAGCGCTGAGCACCAGCACCGCCGCCTTTACCAGCAGGGAAAGCACTATGTTCTGCCATGCTATGCGCATGGTCTTGCGGGAAAGCCGCACTGCATCCGGCAGCCTTGAAAGGCTGTCGTTCATAAGCACCACATCCGCCGCCTCAATGGCTGCATCGCTGCCCAGCTGACCCATGGCCACACCCACATCGGCGCGCGCCAGCACGGGAGCGTCGTTTATGCCGTCTCCGACAAAGGCCACGGTTCCGCCGTTTCTGCGCTCCTCCAGCAGCTCCTCAAGGCGCGCCACCTTATCCTGCGGCAGCAATTGCGAATACTCCTCGTCCACTCCCAGATCATTTGCCACCTTGCGGGCGGTATGCTCGTTATCGCCGGTAAGCATTACCGTTTTAACGCCCATTTTCTTAAGCTCCGCCACGGCCTCCGCGCTGTCCTTTTTAGGATTGTCGCTTACTATTATGCTGCCTATAAGCTTGCCGTCCTTGGCCACGAACACCGCGCCCGGCTTGCCCTGAGGCAGCTCGTTAACGCCCTTTGCCGCCATTAAAGCCGCCGAGCCCACGGCTATACTGCTGCCCTCCACCACGGCTGCAACGCCGCCGCCGGCCTGCTCCTCCACGCTCTGGGGCACGGGAGCATCGGGGCAGCTTTCCACTATGGAGCGGGCAATGGGATGCGTGGAGTAATACTCGGCGCCCGCCGCCAGCCTTAAAAGCTCCTCGCGGCTTACACCGTATGTTTCGGTTTCGCTCACGCGGAAGCGTCCCTCGGTGAGGGTGCCGGTTTTATCAAAGGCCACCGTCTGCAAGTGGGACAGCACATCCATATAGTTGCCGCCCTTTATCATAACGCCCTTTTTGGCCGCCGCCCCAAGGCCGGAGAAGAAGGCCAGCGGCACGCTTATTACCAGCGCACAGGGGCAGGACACAACAAGGAAGGTAAGCCCGCGGTGTATCCACTGGCTCCAGTTGCCGTCTATTATGGACGGAATTATCGCAAACGCCGCTGCAAGCCCTACCACGGCGGGGGTATAATACTTTGCAAACTTGGTTATAAAGTTTTCGGTGCGGGTCTTTTTGTTGCTTGCGCTTTCCACAAGCTCCAATATTCTGTTTACCGTGGAGCCTTCAAATCGCCGGTTACACGCAGCTTTATAACGCTGTGAAGGTTTATGCAGCCGCTTGCCGCCTGCTGCCCCATTTCCACCTCGCGGGGCACGCTCTCACCGGTAAGGGCGGAGGTATCCAGCACGCACCGGCCCTCTATCACCTCGCCGTCCAGCGGTATTCTCTCGCCTACACGCACGATTATTATGTCCCCCTGCTTTACATCGTAGGGGTCCACCGTTTCCTCCGTTCCGTCCGCGCGCAGAACGCATGCGGAATCCGGGCGCATGGACAGCACCGAGGAAATGCTGCGGCGGGATTTTTCCACCGCCATATCGTTGAACAGCTCTCCCACCTGATAAAACAGCATAACCGCCGCGCCCTCCGGGAAATCGCCCACGGCAAAGGCACCTACGGTTGCCACCATCATAAGCAGGTTTTCATCCAGCGCCCTGCCGCGCACAAGGTTCTTAACGGCGCGCCAAAGCACATCGCAGCCTGCAATAAGATAAGCCGGAACATAAAACAGCAGCGAATAATAGCCCAGCCCCACGGTTTTATCCAGTATAAGCCCCAGTGCAAAAAGCACGCCCGAGGCCGCCAGCCTGATTATCTTTTTTGTTTCTTCCTTCATAACAAGACCTCATTACCGCGCCTGCGCGCATTTATTAAAGCATCTACATTTATCAGAATGTGGTATCCGCATCCACCTTGGCAATGCGCTTCTTTACCTCCGCTATCACGGAAGCGTCAATATCGCCCTCCAGCACCATACGCCCCGTCATGAAGCTTATGGACGCGCTCTCGATGCCCTTTACCGAGCGGATGCTTTCCTCCATCAGTGCCGCGCAGGTGGGGCAGTCAAGGTTCTTTAACTGATATGTTCTTTTCATAATGTTTTCCTTCCCTTCAAACAATGCTTTTATTTATATGTGATTTTAATTGCCGTCTTAATTTTGCCGCCCTTTGGGCGTGCTTTTTATTGCGCCGCATCTTTGCCTTACTCGCACAGATGCTCCATACCCTGATCCACTATCGTGCGCACATGGCCGTCCGCCAGGGAATATATAACGCTTTTTCCCTCCCTGCGTGTGCGTACAAGCTTAAAGTTTTTAAGCACCTTAAGCTGATGCGATATCGCCGAAACCCCCATGTTGAGCAGCTGTGCAATGTCGCAGACGCACATTTCGGACTGAAACAGCACATAAAGTATCTTTATGCGCGTGCTGTCTCCGAACACCTTGTACAGCTCTCCCAGGTCGCATATAAGATCCTCATCCGGCATGGACTTGCGCACCGCATCCACTATGTCCTGATGTACACGGTAAACCTCGCAGCACTCCTGAGCCATTTCTATCATTCCTTTATTCGTTCATTCTTTCATTTGAACATTCGTTCAAGTGTTATTATATGCAATCCCTATAAAAATGTCAACGGTTTTTTATATTTTTTTGCTTTTTATTTTCTTCATCTTAAAGAAATTCCGCTGCTTTGCCCGCGTACGCGCTTTTCGCCTTTTTTATGCAAACGGAAACGCCGGGGCACATTTTGCAAAAGGGTGTCGCATTATGAGGCAAGCGCATATCATATTACTGCAAAGCCTTATTCTGCGGCTTTTCCCCGGCGGCAGAGCCGCAAAAAGGCAAACCGAAAGGTGCGATTTATTTATGTTTGATCAAATGATCGGGCTGGCCCCGCCCCTTCAGGCGCTTATTGCCACGCTGTTTACCTGGCTTATAACCGCTTTGGGCGCCCTGCCCGTGCTTTTTATGCGCAATACACGCCCCCGGCTGCTGCGCTGCATGTTCGGCTTTTCCGCCGGCGTGATGCTGGCCTCCGCGTTTTTCTCCCTGCTTGCTCCGGCGGCGGAGTATGCACGGCTTATCCGTATTCCGGAATACCTGCCGCTGTGCGCAGGGTTTGCGGCGGGCTGCCTTCTGCTGCCCTGCGCGGACCTCGTGCAGCGCTTTGCCGATAAGCGCCGCCCGAAAAGCGCGGCCTCCCTTGTGTTGGCGATCA
The DNA here is from genome assembly GCA_022009755.1 of Oscillospiraceae bacterium. Classification (GTDB taxonomy): domain Bacteria; phylum Bacillota; class Clostridia; order Christensenellales; family QALW01; genus UMGS1338. The sequence goes on along the minus strand of CP091722.1, from coordinate 1,940,585 downwards.
CTCTGCACAATATCCCGGAGGGAGTGGCAATCGGTGTGGCCTTCGGCTCCGCCGCAGCGGGCGATAAAGCCGCCTTTGCCGCCGCCTGTATGCTGGCGTTGGGCATAGGCATACAGAACTTTCCCGAGGGTGCTGCGGTCGCGCTGCCGCTGCGCGCCTGCGGCTGCTCAAAGCGCAAGGCCTTTTTTATAGGTCAGCTCTCCGGCCTTGCAGAACCGATTGCCGGAATCGCCGGTGCCTTTGCGGTATCAGCCTCCAAAAGCATACTGCCCTTTATGCTCGCCTTTGCGGGCGGGGCTATGATAGGTGCGGCATCGGGTGAGCTTCTTCCCCGATGCGGCGAAGCGCAGGAGGAGCCCCGCGCCTTCCTTGCCTTTTCCGCCGGCTTTCTTCTTATGATGCTGCTGGATACCGCACTTGGCTGAAAAGCAGCCGCTGCGTTTATTGCGATGCCGCTTTGTAAATATGTGCAAACCCGAAAAAGCCGCAGCCCACGAAAACAAAAACCCAAAATATAAATATGCAAAAAGCAGAAAAGCCGCAAGGCCTCTCTGCTTTTTTATTTTCCTCTCTGTTTAAGCTGCCGCTTTTTCAGTTGGGGGATATCTTTTCCACCCTTTCCACCTCGGCCGCCGGATCCAGCTGCACCGCATTGACATACTGCACAAGCCCTATTCTGCATCCCTTGCCCACGGCGACATAATTGCCCTTTAGACAATCGGCATCGGTATTCTTCACATCCACGCTGTATCCGCTTATCGTGCCCGCCCTCAGCCTTGAATCGTCCAACGCCGACACTCTGGTTGTGCGCGCGGTTATGTTTTCCACGCGGCTGCCGCCCTCCTTCATATTGATATCCACGGCTCTTGTCCAGTTAAGCGGGGCGCCTATATAGTCCGCCTGTATGCTGCCCTTTATATCCACGCTGTCCGCATCCTCTATACCGCCTTGGCAGATACATTTTCCGTTTGAAACAAACACCCCGCGATTGCACACCGCGCCGCTTTTAAGCTGCAGCATGCCGTTTGAATTAAACCGCCTGAAAACCGGCTTAAGCGCAAACTCCGCCTTTCCGTTTACATTTATGACATCGCTCGCCCATACCTCACGCTGCGCCGTAAACTCTCCGTTTACATTAATCTTTGCGCAATGCACATCCGCCGCCGTGCTCACCCGTCCGCTGAGGCTTATCTCGCTTATTCTTACGGTATCGCAAAAATCCGCCTGTCCCGTCGCCGTAAGGGATACGCCCTTTACCTCTCCGCCGAAGGCTGCCTTTCCGCTTATGTGCATCACTCTTGCCTGCACATCGTCAAACGCCGCCCGTCCGCTTACGGTTACGGAATTGCCCACCAGCAGATCCCGCGCCGTCAGCTTGCCCGAAACGCAAAGACGGTCAAAGCATGCGCGGCCGTCGAATTCCGCCTCCGCGCTTATATTTATCCTGTCGCAGCGCACCTCGCCCTCCGCGGTAAGCGAGCCGGACACCTCCAGCCTTTCCGCATCTATGTCCTGTGCGCGGCAGGTGTCCTCAACACTCACCCTGCGGGCGCTTGTTTTTCCTTCGCATCTGCCGTTTATGCTTACGGAATTATGCTCATATTCCCGCTTGGGCAGCTCTATGCTTACAGCCTCATAGCTCGGAACCGCCGCGCTTCTTCCCATGGCGGCATCCTTTGCCATGGCGTCTCTCCATACATTTTCCCAGCTGGGGTCCGCCGCCCCGCGGCCCTCCTGCGCCCTTCCTTCGCCCTGCCGGCCGCCGTTTCCCGCGCCGCGCCCCGTGCCCAAGGCCGCGGCGCATATGTTAAGCACATTCTGCCGCACTCCGTCCTCCATATCCTGCACGGCGCCAGCCAGTCTGCCCATTCTTTCCGGGCTCATGCAGAACCGTCCCAGCAGCTGCTCCAGCACCGGATACTCGATGTTCTCGCCGAAATCCTCCAGTATCTCAAGCAGCGCATCAAAATTCCCTTCATTGTCCTTAATAAAGGGCAGGCAGGCCGCAATGCCGGCAGCGGCGGCGTCCTCATCCAGCTCCGCAAGCTCCATGCACACCGCAAGCACATTATCCGGCGTTACGCCGCTTATAATGTCCTCCGCCTCCTCATACTCGCCGTATTCCTCGTCATCGTCGTCATCATCGTCATCTTGGGGGAAGTATTCCTCCGCCACCGCAAGCAGAGCCTCCTCCGCTCCGTCCGGGCCGCCGTCCGCATTCATTTTCGCGGCGCTTTCATAATTGCCGCCGTCCGCCGCGCCGCCCTGACCGTTTTCATCGGCATAATCCGCCTGCTTAAGCAGCTCGTCCGCCTTCTGCGGCGATATCTCGCCGTTTGCCAGCCTGTCCAGAATATCCAGCATTCGTTTTTCCTTTGTATCGTTTTTCATATTGCCGCACCTCGTTTTAATAAAATCAGCCCTTTTTATTCTGCCGCTCTCCTTTTTCCATAAGCTCCAGTGCCTGACGGGAGCTCAGCTTTCCCTGGCTCACACGGCGCAGTATCTCTCTGCGATCCTGCTCCTCCTGCAAGCCCAATGCCGTAATAAGGCTCTCCAAACGGTTTTTTATCGTGGGATAGGAAATGCCCAGCGCCTTCTCCATATCCTTGAGCGACCCGCGGCAGCTCAAAAAAGCCGTCAGAAAGGCCAGCTGCTCCTTATCCAGCGTGCAGAACGCGCACGGGCTGAAATCCCCGCGCAGCACGGCGCCGCAGCCGTCGCATTTAAGTTCCGTCACCTTAAAACCGTGTCCGCAAACGGGGCATTTCCCCGGAGCAGCATGCTTCATAAATCTCTACCTCCGAAAAGCTTTCAGAATACAAAAGTGTTATCAATGATAAAGCGCGCCCGTATCATGCCTAAATATTAGCACACCGCAGCAGCGTTGTCAATACCAATTTTAATTATTTTTAATTTATATTTAATTTTATTAAAACAAGAATTGATTTTTTTAATTTTGCTCATGCTAATTATAATTATTTTTCTTCGAAGCGCCGTTTGAAGCGCCGAATGCCCGCCCGCGCACCCGCACGCCTTACGGCGCACCGATTTTTACCGTAACACATAATAAAAAACGGCACGAAAAAGCTTCCGTACCGATTTTGCAATAATAATTCCGATATAAAAACATATGCCCGTGCAAAGAAGGCCAAACGCCGTTTTTCACAGCAGCATTCTGTCCGACAGTGCCTGCGCCGCATCCTCGCCGTACAGGCTCATAAGCCCCTCCGGCGTAAGCTGCGCCCGTTTTTCCCCTTCAAGCACGGTAAGCACCCGTCCCTGATTGAGCACCAGCGTTTTATTTCCCGCCGAAAGCGCTCCCGCAATATTGTGCGTGACCATAAGCGTTGTAATATTATCCCTTTGAACCACCTGCTTGGTTATGTTCATAACCTGCTGCGCCGTCTTGGGGTCCAGCGCTGCGGTATGCTCGTCCAGCAGCAGCAGCTTCGGGGTTATCATCGTGGCCATAAGCAGTGTGATAGCCTGCCTTTGTCCGCCGGAAAGCACGCCCACCTTCACATCCAGCATGTTTTCCAGCCCCAGCCCCAGCGTTTCCAGCCTTTCCTTGAACAGCCTGCGGTCCTGTGCGCTTATACATCTGCCCAGCCCCCGGCGCGAGCCCCTGCCGTAGGCCAGCCCCAAATTTTCCTCAACGGTCATGCCGGGTGCCGTCCCCGCCAGCGTATTCTGAAACAGCCGGCCTATGCTGCACGCCCGTTTATGCTCCGGCTTGCGCGTAATGTCCTCCCCGTCCAGAATAATGCTCCCCCCGCTTACGGGGCAGGAGCCCGCTATCGCGCCCAAAAGAGTAGATTTTCCGGCGCCGTTTGAGCCTATGACGGTAATAAAATCTCCTTTATCCGCCTTAAGGCTCACTCCGTCCAGCGCATTGCGCTGGTTCACCGTGCCCCGGCCGTATATTACGCTTACATTCTTAAGCTCCAGCATCGTCCTTCCCTCACTTTCCGCGCGTCTTTTTAAGCGCAGGCACCGATATGGCCGCCGTTATAAACAGCGCGGTAAACAGCTTCATGTAGTTGGCATCCAGTCCTATCTGCAAAACAAGGGCGCATATAGCCCGGTATATCACCGACCCCAGCACCGCCGCCAGCAGCCCGAACACAACTCCGCGCCTGCGTATAAGCACCTCGCCTATCACTATCGCCGCAAGCCCTATCACCACCGTGCCCACGCCCATGCTTATATCCGCCGCGCTGTTGTACTGCTGCAAAAGCCCGCCCGAAAGCGCCACAAAGGCATTCGCTATGGCAAGGCCTATAAGCTTCATCGCATCGGAATTTATGGACGACGCCCGCACCATCTGCTCATTGTCGCCCGTTGCCCGCACCGACATTCCTACCTGCGTACGGAAAAACCATGCAAGCAACGCCACTCCCGCCGCCGTAAGCAGAATAAGCAGAATTCCCTTGCTGATTTCCCGGCAAAAAGGAAAGCAGCGAGTACACATTTGCCTTGCCGGCAGTGGAATATGTGCTTTTGCCCATTATTATAAGGTTCACCGAGTACAGCCCGGTCATGGTAAGTATCCCCGCAAGGATAGGCTGTATGCGCAGCTTGGTCTGGAGCACGCCGGTAACAAGCCCCGCAAGCACTCCGGCAAGCATGCCCGCAAGCAGCCCCAGCCACGGCAGCCCCATGGCCGTAAACACCGCGCTCACCGCCGCCCCCAGCGTAAACGAGCTGTCCACCGTCAGGTCGGCTACGTTGAGTATTTTATAGGAAACATACAGTCCCATCACCATAAAGGAATATATCAGCCCCTGCTCAAAAGCTCCCTGGGCTATGTACAAAAATGTATCCATATCTTTCTCCCCCGGAAGTATCAAAAACGGCAGGCAGCGCAGCCTGCCGTTTTTCTTTTATGCAAGATCTATTACCCGTTCTCCGGCAAGAAACTCCGGGCTGAACTCAAAGCCTATCTGTGCCGCCGTTTTTGTGTTGATATAGGTATCAAGATCGTCAAAAACCTTAATCGGGATATCGCTTACCTTCGTGCCTGTAAGCACCTTTACCGCCATAAGCGCGGTCTCCCGTCCGAGATCCTCGTAGTTTATGCCTATCGTGGCCAAAGCGCCGTCCTTCACCATGGAGTCCGCACCGGCAAACACGGGTATCTTAGCCTCGGCCGCAATTTCCGAAAGGGAGGTCATGCCCGTTGCCACGGTGTTGTCGGTGGGGGTGAATATCGCGTCGCATTTTGTCACAAGCGCCCGCGCCGCCTGCTGCACCTCACTGGAGTTTGCCACCGTCGCCTCTGTGCAGGCTATGCCCTTCTCCTGACAATACTTCTTGGCGGCGCGCACATTCGCCTCGCTTGACGCCTCCGCCACATTGTATATAAAGCCCATGGTTTTGATTTCCGGATACAGCTGCAGCGCAAGGTCGATTATTCTGTCCACCGGCACTGCATCGCAGGTTCCCGTAACATTTTTGTCCGGATGCTCAAGGCTGCTTGTAAGCCCCGCCTCAACAGGGCTGCTTACCGCCGAAAACAGCACCGGCACCTTGTCCGCTATGTTCAGCGCCTGCATGGCGGTGGGGGTGGCTATGGCAATAACAACATCGCTTTTATTGGCGGCAAAATTGTCCATTATCGTGTTCAGGTTTGAAGCGTCGCCCTGCGCGCTCTTGGTTACTATCACGCAGTTTTCCCCGTCCTTATAGCCGTTTTCCGCCAGCGTTTTTACAATGCTGTCCCTTATGGTGTCAAGGGAGGGATGGTCCGCAATCTGCGCTATGCTTATCCTTATTTTTCCGTCATTCTGACATCCCGCAAACAGCAGAGTGCATACAATAAGCACGGCGGCAGCCGCAAAGGCAGTTATTTTTTTCAATATATTCTTTTTCATTTTTCTCTTCCTTCCCCGGAGCCTGAGCGCCGGAATAAATATTTTTTGTTTTTGTACTTCATGCTTCCGTCCTCTGCGCGCGAGCAGCGCCATCGCATCGTTTCCTTTTTCACGCTCATCCCTCCTTAAACTTAAAAACAAAAACACCCGTCCTTTACAAGGACAGGTGTTATTCTCCTGCTGCCACCTTGGCTGGCGGTCTCCCGCCGGTGAATGCCGACACATTCCCGTCCCTATAACGGAGGACAACCGCCCGCAACTACTTGCATATGCTTTCATTCGGTCCTTCGGGGTCCATTTGCCGATCCGCTTCCTGCCGGATTTTCACCATCGCCGGCTCTCTTTGAGTGCGCTGTTCGGTTTGATCTCCCCATCAACGGTTTGATTTTTTCTTTAGAATAAAATATCACTCTTTTCCCGCTCTGTCAAGAGTTTTTATCATTTTCCCAAAAAGCCGCTTTTCAAAAGCGTCCCGTCAAGAAAGGCTTCATAAGTTAAGAAGGCAGCGCAAACCTTGCACTGCCTTCTTAAGCCCCGGCGCAGCACCGATGCCCCTGCGCTTATCTGTACCTCTCCATAAGTCTGTCGTAAAGCCGGTTTCCCCACGATCCGCGAAGCTTCGTTTCATTGCCCTGAAGATACTCTTTTGCCGTCTTTTTGCCTAAGGTCCCCAGAAGTCCCTGCACCAGCGCATACCCCGCTTCCTCCGGAATATCGCCGTTGTAAGCGTCGATTTTATCGTTTGCGGCATTATTTTTTGTCTCCAGCCTCTCCTGCGCCGCCCTGAGCGCCTTTTCATACTGAAGCTTCGCCGCCTCAACATCGTTGCGGTATTGCTTAAGCAGCATATCGCGCGTCCCGTCCAGCTCCGAAAGCATGCTGTCCAGCTTGCGCCGGCTTTCCTCCTGCTTCTGCCCTTTTTCCTCCTCCAGCTGCTGTCCCACACTTTCCACAATGCTTGAGCGTGATATTCCCTGCTTTATCGCGTCCTGCATAAAATCCCCCTTGTCCTTTGCAAGCTCGCGTTCCAGCTCGCGCACCGTCGCCTCGTGATCCTCAGTTTCCCGCTTTTTGCGGTTGTCCAGCTTCATAAGGGAGCTTTCCTTGCCCAGCCTCAGCCCCTCCAGGCGGTTGGAGTTGTCCCCCACCTCCTCAAGAGCCAGCTTTCTCAGCTCCTCCTTGGTCAGCTCCCTGCGTTCCAGATGCCCGTTTTTCCTGTCGTCCTTTTTTTCGTCCGCAGCCGCAGCCGTGCTTTTACCGTCTTTCTGTTCCTCTCCCGCTACATCGCCCTTGCAGATGATAATATACTTCCCCTCGCTCAGCTGCGAGTTCTTAAGCCCGTTGTTTATCCTTGCAAGCACATGCTTGCTCACGCCGTATTTCTTGGATATGCTCTCCAGCGTCTCTCCCTTTTCCACTCTGTGATAGGTAAATTCCATAATATCCTCCCTTTTTTCTGCTTTTATCGCGTCCGCCGCCTTTTTCACATCAGGCGCCGCCATACACCGTGATTTCCGCCGCCCCCGCAGCTATTGCCGCGCTGCCCGCGCTCGCCCTGCGCACACCGCAAATGTGCCCTTGCTTTGGGAATAAAACGGAAACACATAGGAGTGCTCTCCCGGCGCCACCTTAAATACCGCCGCGCTGCCCGCCTGCGCTCCCGCTTCATCCCGCAGCCTTATCTCCACCGTCGCTTCGCTTGCAGCCGAAATGCGCATAAGAAGCGTTCCGCTTCTCACCGCCGCCTTTGCCCTGCTTGTAAAAAGCACCTTCTCGCCGCTTTCCAGCGTCACCGCCGCCGCATTTACCGCGTGCGCCGGGCGGCTCATGCCGTAAATAAGCATTTCCAGCTCCTCTACCCGTTCCTTCAAGCCCGTCATTTCGTCACACTCTCTCCGCCGTAAACACCACCATGGGCGCCGCTGCGGTAAAATCGTTTCCGCCGTCGTTCTCCACCGTCAGGGAAAGCATCTGCCCCAGTACCCTCAGCGGCACACGGTATATCCTGCGCTCCGGCCCCAGCACCACATGCTTGCATGCGCTGCCCCTCTCGCTTGAAAGGGTCAGCTTCAGCCTTCCGCTGCCCTGCGCCCCTATTATCACGCACCGGCTGCGCTTGAGCATATCCGGCCTGCCCAGCGCATTCATGGGGGATACCCACTTGCTGTTTATCGCACTGCCGTCATAGCTGTCCGACCCGTCAAAGGCATACAGCCTGTTGCCCGCACCCAAAAACATAAGCTGCTCCTGCCCGCTGCGGCTTATGCAGAACAGCCGCCTTACCTCCGGCCCCACATACAGCTCCCATTTTGCCGTATGCAGATCGTATTTCAGCAGCACATTGGCGTTTTCCCCCGCATATGCCGGAGAACACATGGCAATATAATAGCAGTCCCGGAAGCACGCCGATGTCACCTTGCTCGTCCTGCTGTCAAAAAAGCTCTTCACCGGGCGGCTTATCTTGCGCACACTCTCTCCGTCAAAGCTGTATACGCCGTCCGCCGCGGCAAATATTATCCTGTCCGTGCACACCTGAACCGTGCCTCGCAGTATCTCCGCCGAGCAGCGGTAGCAGTCCGACAGCACAAAATCGCTCTGATACCCAAACGCCTTCAGCCGCGTCACCCCGTACTGCCAGAAAATATATATGCTGTTTCCGAAGGTCACAATGTCCACCGCGCTGCCGTAATCCGGAAGCACATCAATATAGCCTCCCGCCTCCGCACTCACGGTAAAATCCGAGGGCTGATACTGCTTGGAAAAATATATCCTGTTGGGCAAAAGCGTGTTTCCCACTCCGAACAGCCTCTCTGCATATATCACCGCCCTGTACATTTTGGGCGAACCCTCACATAAGCTTGTTTTAAGCGGCGTGCTGCGCATCATGTCCTGCGTCGGCCCCCCGCATATCAGCTCCGCCCCGGAGTCCGACTGATAATTCACCGCATATGTCGTCCCGGAGCAGTCCAGCACCGATGTTTTTTCAAATATCAGTCCGTCGCTGTCCGCGTCATACTTTTCCCGGTATTCTCCGTCCGCCGCGCGTAAAAGCAGGGTGTCATTCTCCTTTTCTCTGTATATAAAAATGTCGCCCTGCACCGGCAGCGCAGGCACCGGCAGCACCCTGCCCGCCGCCGCATTGTATTTTTTTGCCGCGCCAAAGCCCGTGCACCGCGACAGCGCACCGTTGTCCGTGCGCACATTGTACGCCTCGGGGCTGCTGTCCGTCCTTGCGCACTGCTCATCCGGCTCCTGATCTATCCCTCCGGCAAAGGTGGATATCATAAAGGAGCAGCGCCTTGAATCGCTCACCTTGGGCAGCCTCATTACTGCCACCTCCTTACGGGCATCGGGTGTGCCGGGCGGTAAATGCTGCCCGAAAGCGCCGCCTCCGCCTGAGCATTCCATACAGCCGCATCCTCATGCCGCCCCTCCGACTCCATAAAAATACACAGTGCCGCAAAAATATACGCCGTGGGCGATACCTCCCCCCTGCGGTATGCAGGGCTTGTCCGTATCCGAAACCATATAATGCGGCACATAGGAATATGTAATTTCCACCTCGCTGTTTGGCGTATGCCCAACAAATATTTCGCTTCCCTCCGAGCAGGCGGCAACCTCCCGCCCCGCGCATTTTACCCCGCGCAGATACCAAAAGCTCTCCGACAGCTCCGACTTTTTCAGCCTGCACCTTTCATCCGTAACCGCTTTTTCCGTCTTTACCGGATGATAATACTGCCTCGCTATCCGCTCATACGCATAGTTAACGCATTTTCCCAGCCTCACATGAAGGCTGCGCACCTCTTCCTCCGATGCGCTGTATTCCTCTCCCAGAAGTGCAATACACTCCTCCGTCATCTCCTTAAAGGTCATTTTTTCTCCTCTCCGCGCCGCAAGCGCGCCTTTACCGCAAAACCGGAGCCGACCGCCGCATGCAAAGCCGTTACGCCCGCTCCGTCATGCCGTTTTCGCGGTCCAGCTCCTCCAGCAGCCGGTTTATCCTCTCCACCCTCATGCGCCGCGCATATCGCAAGCTGCGCGCATCCAGCTCATCAAAGGGCAGCACGCAGGCAAAGGTGTCGCCGCACAGGCCGTCATGCAGCTCATAGCGCCCAAGCCTTCTGTTATAAACAATAAAATATTCCGGCTCCACCTCCCGGATCCTGCGCGATATATCGCACACATCCCCTTCAATTCTCTCAAGCTCCGCCTTAAGCATGCCCTCTCCTCCGTTTTGCATTTCCCGTCCTTCTGCGCCGCGCCTCCGCAAAAGCCGTCGGCACGGCGGTTCCGTCCCGTTTCCCGATTTCACTTTGCATTGTTTTGATCTTGCGATCTTGCATTGTTTTGCTCCGCAAACCAAACAAAGCCGTCATCTCTTTAATCCTTTAATAAAAAGCCGGCCGCCGGAAACGGCAGCCGGCTTTTTCAAAAAACACTTTCCTTACGCAGCCATTAAGCCTCGGTAATGCCGGTAAGTCTTGCCTGTCCGCAGGGGCGGCAGCACATAAGCTCCGCATACTTCACAAGCGTTGCTCCGAATACGGGCTTTCCGGGTATCTGACGCAGAATACTGCCGTTCTCCCCCTCCAGCCAGCGCCAGTCGCAAAGCTGATGCAGCTCAAAGTCCTCACTTGCCAGCAGATACATGGTTCCCGAGGGCACAAATCTGTCCGCCACTATCGGAATGCCCGCATATGTAAGCGCCTTATAGCCACCCTCCAGCTCAGTCACATTCACGCTGCGCTTATTGCTCTCAAGCGCGGAGGCATACGCTCTGCGCACGCCGTAGGAGCAAAGCGCAATGTCAATATTGCTGCCGGAGGTCTCCTCCGCCGCATCTATCGCCGCCTGTATCTTGGCGTCGCTTATGCTGCCCGTGCTTGCCGCAGTATAGGCATTAAGCCAGCCGTTGCCGCTTCTTGCAATACCGTAAAGGCTGCCGCTTGTGGAAAATATCGCTTCAAGGCCGGTGATCTCTCTGTCCTTACTGCCCTGCACGGTCATAATGGAATCCTTTGCCGCCGTCACCTTCTGCGAAAGCGTAATGTTATATCCGCTTTCCGCCTTTTCAATTCCCTTTACCGTAAGGCCGGATACAGTGGCCGCGGTCGCCGCCGCCCCCGTAAATATGTCCACCACCATGCCCACCGCAAGGTTGCGTGCGGTATCCACATTCACCACCGCGGTATCGGCAGCCGCATCGCTCAGCGTGCACAGCTTTCCGGAGCCGTCGCCGTAAAGCATACGCGCAAAATTGAACTTTGCCCCGCGCAGCAGGCCGTCCATCTCCTCGTTGAGCAGGTTCACAAACGCACCCGATGCATTCTCTCCGGCTCTGATGGCCTTATCGCTTATCTCCACCGTGCCGTAAAGGTTTTTAAGCGTGCTTACAAACTGGGCATAACGGTTTCCGGTAGCGCCGGGCAGGTTTCCGTCCTCCGTGCCGGCCGATACGCCGCCGTTCACACCGTATATCGCCGCCTTACGCACCTCTTTGCCGTATACGCAGCTTTCGTTGCGCTTTATCATCGCATAGAGCGGATTGCTCTGAGTGTTGATCTGATGCGCAATAACATCAAGATAAAAGTCCTTAAGTGCCTTTTCCGCATTTGTAATAGTTACTGTTGCCATAAATTATAATCTTCCTTTCTTTATTCGGCCTTCCGCCGCCCGGATACATGCGTACCCGGCTGTTTTTTCTTTCCCGTGTCCTTTTTTCGCTCTTCGGGGCATCACGCAGGCTCTGCTCACCTTTATCGCTGCATCGCAGCCCCGGGCGCGGCCGGCGCTGCGCGCCGCCTCCCTGCCTCCGGCAGGGCCGGGGCCCTTCGGCCCCTCGCCGCGCCGCCGCCCGCAGCTTTTCTCCCTTGAAAGCCGCCCTATCGCGCCGCCCCGCAAAGTCCCCTTGTCATCTCGCCCGCATCCTGCAATGAGCGTGCACGGTTTGCCTCTCTCACCGGCGCATATCCGCCCGCCAGTATCCGCGGCGCACTCATGCGCCGCATCTCTTCGAGATATTCCGCTATCACCGCGCTTCGTATCCGCTCCTCCAGCACGCACCGCTTTATAAACTCCCCGTCCTTAAACAGCTCCTCCGGCGTTTTGCAGCTTTGCTCCAGCATCCGGGCATACTGCCTCTCCATTTCCGCCTCCGCCCTCTCCGGCTCCGCCGCAAGCACCGCCTCCTCCAGCTCCCTGCGCATCTCTCCTGCCCTCGGATGCTTCAGTATGAATTCCTGCGTCTGCCGCCGCGCCCGCTCCGTGCGTCCCAGCGTTCGTTCTCTCTGCCCAGCTCCGCCACCAGCTCCTTCAAACGGGCAAGCTCCGCCTCCTGACCGCTGCCCTCGTTCCTCTCCGCCTCCGCGCAGACGCCCTCCGGCATTTCCGTTTTCTCCGTTTGCTTTTCCGTATCAGTTTCCATTCTCCATCGCCTCCCTGTGCGCCGCATAATGCGCCTTTATCACCGCCGCTCTCTCCGGCTGCTCCCTCTCCAGCTTCTCAAAGCGCTCCGACAGCATAAACCGCGCATGCTCCGCCATATGTATGTCGTGATCATCCGCCTCTCCTATCTCCGCCGGCACTATGCCCTCGTTCTCCCGCTGCGCCGCCTTGGCCTGAAGCTCCGGAAGATCATCCACATTCTCCCAATCGCCCAGCCCCAGCGCCGCAAGCAGCCGCGGCTTCTCCTTGGGCTCCACCGCTCCCGAGGCGCCGAACACTCCCCGCGCCATCAGGTCAAACAGCATCTGCCTGCGCTGCGTCACGCTCTGGGACAGCTCATTTTCCGTCTCGTGAACAACATCGTCGCTTGTAAGCATGCTGGCATTAAAGCAGGCCAGCTCCACACTGCCGTTGTCCCCCGCTATCTGCATAAGCCGCGGCTGCGTGGCATACTGCCTGTACAGCCTCAGCCACATCTTTGCCATCTCCTTTGCCGCATCCCTTATGCTCTCACTGGTCACTGCCAGCCTCGTGTTATCCTGATCGTTAAGCAGCGACAGCGCCACACCGCTGGTGGCCGCGCCCGAATAGCTCCTGCGCATCATCTCGCTTACGCCGGAGATCATCTCAAACTCCTGCAAAAGCTGAATCTCTTCCCGCGTAAATTCATTGGGAAGCTGCCCCACCGGCATCATCTGCGGCGGCGTACTGCCCGCACGGTACACAAGTATCTTCCCCGGGCACAGCCCGTCCTGCTCAAGGGACTGCATATCCACAGCCCCCTCCTCCACGGCTATCACGCCGAAGGCCGCCCTGTCCAGATACTCATGCTTGCGGTTCTTCACCGCATTGTATGCCCTCTGCACCGGTATGCAGCGCTGTATCACCGATGTCCCGAAAAAACCCGTCGGATCCGGCACCGCGCACTGCCTGATAAAGGGCAGACACCGCGCCCCGTCCTCTCCGTTGCGGTAGGGCAGCTCCCCCTCATATACAAGCTCGCCGCCCGCCACCGTCAGCATGCGCCCGTTTTTGTATTCTGCGGAAGGCACCTCGTAATACTCCGCCACAATCGCGCAGTCCTCCCTTGCTGGCGCCCCGCTTCCGCACAGCACCCTTGCGCCCTTTTCCGGCTTTGCGCGCACCCCGTAGCGGTCGAATATCTCCTCACAGGGCATTTCCACGCTGTGTATTATGCTTCTGCACCGCTCCACCCCGGGGCTTGCGCAGCTGTCCGGATATATCTCAAAGGCCGGGCATACCGTAACGGAAATATCGCCGCAGTGCACCCCGCCGCACTCCGCCTCCGCATCCCATGTCACCTTGTAGAACGCGCTTCCGCACAGCTCGCTCCACTGTGTCGCCTGCTTCAGCTTCTCCTGCATGTCCAGCTTGTAATACACCGAATGCAGCAAATTCGTACACATCTGCGCATTCTGCCGGTCGCTGTCGTCCCCGCTTGCCGGCCGCACCATCATAAGGGGCCGCACCTGTGAAAGCCGCGCAAGCCTTGCCTCGATTATCGGCGCAATGTGGTTGAATACCTCCCGCTCCTGCCAGTAATACTGCTTCTCCTGCCGGTATATCTCCCCTGCGGGCCATACCGCATCACAATACTGATCTCCCTTTTCAAAGCAGATATTCAGCCTCCACTGCAGCTCCTTTTCCGCTCTTTCCGCGCTCCGCCTTTCCAGCTCCCGCAGCACAAACTCCGCAAGCTTTTTCTTCCTTATGCGCTCGGCTCCCTCTTTTATGCCCTCTCTGAGCTTCATCAATCTCTCTCCTTCCGCTTTCGGGGTACCCCCCGTAAATATATCTCCACCGCGTCCGCCGCCGCGGTTTTCCCCCACCCGACGCTTCCCGTAAACAAACAGGCGCTACCTTCGCCCCCGCCTGCGCATAAGGCGCTCCATATCCTTTTGCACATCGGTCTTCTCCGGCACCGGCTGCACCGCCGCCGGGGGACGCGAGGCCAGGAAATACCGCAGCTCGTCCATGGCGTGGTCGTCCTTTTTTATCGGCTCCTCCCCCTGTCCGAAGCGGTACACCCTGAATTCCCTTATCATCTCCCTGCAGGTGGAAAACACATACAGCTTGGGCCGCCCGTCCGGAGGCCCCAGATACTGCCGCACCCGCTGTATCCCGCTCCATACGCTCTTGTCCACCTTCGGGTTTGCCGCTATCCCCTGCTCCGAGAACAGCTGCGCCACGCTTTTTGTGCCCGAAAGCGTCCTTTGCAGCGCCGCGCTGTCAATAAGCGCCGCATATCTGCCTGCGCTGTCCGTTTTCCAGCCCTGCCGCCTGCTTATCTCCTTTATCCTCTCACAGTGCCACGCGCAGTCCTTTCCTGCGGCAAAATGCTCCGCCGTCACATACACATTCCCGTCTCCGTCCACCGCATACCAGTGCGCCGACAGCGGGTTTACAAAGCCCGGATCAATGCTTATCATGCTCTGCCACTGCGGCGGAATCTCAAAGGGCTCCACCACATTCACCTGCTCGTCAAACTCCGGATAAACCAGCCCGTTCCCCGAGGCAAACTCGCCGTACTGACGGCTGCGCCGCTGCTGCGGCGTAAGCGCCCGCTCCATCACCTTCAGCTCCCGCTCATCAAGAAACGGGTTGTCCGCCCAGCTCATCGTCTCGTGCCATACCTCCGGGTCCTGCGTGTCGGCATATATCCTGTCGTGCACCCATGTAAGCCCCAATAACGGCGTCATGGTGCCCCATATGTCCCCCCGTCGGTCCAGTATCCTCATCCGGCATTCGTCGTATATCTCCTCCGGCGGCTCCTCGTCAAACCACACCCAGTCAAGACTCGTCCCCTGAAAAACGCTCCTGCCCTGATCGCAGCTCTTAAAGCCTATGCTGGAAAGCCCGCCCCGGACGCTGCGCACCAGAATAAAATCAATCACCCCGCCCTGCGGATTGTCCCTGCTTCCCTTTCATCACCACCGAGTGTATCCACTCCGGCGGCAGATAGGACAGCACCTTCTTCTGCGCCACATCCCGCTGCACCTCCCCGGTCAGGCTCACCACCCACCCGCAGGTCGCATGCTCTATCTTGCGGAAAGGATGTATCCCCCTTGCAAACCATACCGCCTCCACCGCCCCGCACTCGGTCTTGCCCGTACGGTTTCCTCCGAAGATCCACCTGTTTCTCGCCGACGATTTATGAAACAGCATCTGCTTTTGATGCACCTTGCCGTGATTGTACCCCGCCAGGCGGAAAAGCTCGGGATGCCGCTTTTGCAGGCGCTTCCCCTCTTCATTCATCCAGAATCCTCTGCGCCTCCTCAAGCGTCAGCTCCTGCTCCTGTGTCCCGCAGCCCTCCAGATACCACTTCACCGCCGCAAGATCCGCCGGAACATCCCTGCTTACAACCTTTGTAAGCACCATCTCGTTTCTGTTTTCACCGTCCTTGCCGCGCACCTGACGCAGCTCTCTCACCTCCTCCTTGCTTTTGTAGCCGCAGGCCTTCTTTATAAATGCCCGCATCACCTTGTCTCTCGGATCCTTCAATTTCCTTTCACCTCCCGACACGATAAAGCATAACACACCCTCCCTGCCCCCTCCCCTTTTCGTGCCGCCCGTGCCAAAAAATAAAAGCGTCCGTGCCCGGCACAAACGCCGATGCACAAACGCTCCCGCTTACGCACGCAGTAATTCTTCGCCTCCGCCTTTTCCCCGGCGGCCCTTTAACCCCATATGCTATGCCCCCTTCGCCTCCGCCTTTTTCTTCTCTCCCTCCGCCGCAAAGGCCTTGCTCACCGCATTTACATACTCTCTGTAACTCTCATCATGCACCCTTGTCACCACTATCCGCCATTCGCAGTCCGCGCATATGCTCTTTCCCAAAATCACAAGGTTATCCTTTTTTCTCTCTCCGCATATAGCACATTTTCTCATATTCCGTCCCGTCCTTTCCAGAAATCAATGCCTTCATACAGCATTGTGTCCACTCTGCTGTATATTATTCCTTCTCCGCGTTCCGGGTGAAAGCGCAAATATAAAAAGATTGTCTTTTGCCCGCATATAAAGTAAAATATAAAGAAGTAAAATATAAAGCGGATAAAATAAATAAAAGCACAATACGCGGCCGGAATATACGCCCGCTGCCGCCTGATTAAAGCGCTTTATGAAAGATATAAAAGATACGGAGCCCGAAATCCCGATGAAAAACACAAATGCAAAAAATACAGCCCCAAAAACCCCGCTTAAGGACGCCCTTAACGCCTATTGCAAAAAAGCCCCCATGCGCGGCCATATGCCGGGGCACAAGGGCAAAATAACCGTCTGCGCTCAGCACGATGTCACCGAGCTGTACTGCACCGACGATCTCTACTGCGCCTGCGGCCCCATAGCCCTTCTTGAAGCCGCGCTTGCAAAAGGCGCGCACAGCCGCCGCAGTCTTATCCTCACCGACGGCTCCTCCGCCGGAGTACGCATTATCCTTTGCACCCTCGCCGCCTGCCTTGCAAAGAGCGAAAAACTGCTCATGAGCCGCGCCGTGCACAAAAGCGCCTCCGACGGCTGTGTGTTTGCGGGGCTGAATCCCGATTTTGCCGCCCCCGACAGCCTGCTTTCCGTCCTTGAAAACGCCCCCGACGGATATTACGGCGCCGTTTTTTTAACCTCCCCGGACTATTTCGGCGCCATAGCCGACCTTCATGCGCTCTCCCGGCTCTGCCGCAAAAAAAATGTGATCCTTGCCGTCGACGAGGCCCACGGCGCCCATCTGCCCTATCTCGACCTCCCCGGCCTCCCCTGCGCCTCCGCTCTTGCCGATATAAGCGTGCAGTCCATGCATAAAACCATGGGCGCCCTCACTCAGGCGGCGCTGCTCAATATAAACCGCGCCGAGCTTATATCCCCCGCGCTGCGCTTCCGCCGCGCCCTGTGCACCTCCTCCCCAAGCTATCTTATAATGGAAAGCATGGAAAGCGCCGCCTGCTGCTATCCCGATAACGCCCCCCAATGGCTGTCCCGTGTGCTCACTCTGCGCCGCAGCCTCAAAAATTCCGGCATCAGCCTCTATGAGCCCGCACTGTTTGATCCCACCCGCCTGTGCATTCTTACCCCGCCGGGAAGGGGCGGGGAAATAAGCCAAAGCCTTACAGCCGCCGGCTTTGTCCCCGAGCTTGCCGACCCCAACGCCGTCGTATTTATCCTCACCCCCTATGATGACGACTACGCCCCCCTTGCCGTCGCTCTCCGTGCGCTCCCCCTTGCTTCCCCGGCCGCCGCGCCCTCCGTATTGCCCGCTCTTCCCCCTCCCGAGCGCGCGCTTGATATGCGCCGGGCAGCCTTTTCACCCTGTGCCTGTCTGCCTGCAAAAAAAAGCGCCGGGCACATCAGCGCCGTGTGCGCCGGTGCCTACCCGCCCGGGCTCCCCTGCGTTTTCCCCGGCGAGATCATCAGCCCGGAGTGCGCCGACTTTCTCTCCGAGTGCGCCGAGCGCGGCGCCTCCTTCGGCATGGAAAACGGCTGCATCGCCGTCCTTGACTGACCGCCTCCCCCGCCCGCTTGCATGCGGCAGTAAAAAGTAGTATAATTAAATACGGCATCTGTTTTTACTGCCGCCGCGGCATTTTTCACTCAATAACGAAAGGAACGCCGGTCCCCCGGCATCGGTAATCCCTATGAAAGGCTGCTTCATAACCCTTGAAGGCACCGACGGCAGCGGCAAAAGCACTCAGCTTGACCTGCTTACCCGCTCCCTTATGCTCGCGGGCTGCCCCGTCACCGTAACCCGCGAGCCGGGCGGCTGCCCCGTAAGCGAGATGATGCGCAGCATTCTTCTTGATCCCGCATCCGATCTTTGCGATATCAGCGAGCTTCTGCTTTGTCAGGCCGCACGGGCTCAGCATGTGCACGATGTCATTCTTCCCGCGCTTGAGGCGGGGCGCATCGTGCTGTGCGACCGCTTCACTCATTCCACCCTTGCCTATCAGGGCTGGGCGCGCGGTCTTGATACCGGGCTTATAGAGCAGCTTAACCGTCTGGTCTCCTTCGGCCTTACCCCCGATCTCACCGTAATGCTGCTGGTGCCCCCGGAGCAATCCTTCTCCCGCAAGGGGGGCGCCGACTCCGCCGACCGCATCGAACGCTGCGGCAGCGCCTTTCATCAGGCGGTGTATGACGGCTATTGCTCCATGGCAAAGAGCGACAGCCGCATTTTTGCCCTGCACACCGCGGAAATGACCAAGCAGCAAACCGCCGCCCTTATTCTGGAGCGCGTGCTTTCCCTTCTTCAGGGCAAATAGCGCCTCCGGCTTTGGAAACTTAAAACAAGGAGGTTCCCCCATGTCCACCGTAACCAAAAATTATACCTGCGATATTCTGGAGCTGCCCGATTACCTCAGCCAACAGGCCAAACAGGGGCTGATGATAAAAAAAATCACCTCCGCCAGGCTGTATTTCACACAAGATACCCCGCAGAGCTTGATTATAAAATCATCCCCGTTAACAACAACACCGAGTTTGATCACCTCAAGGAGCTTCCCGGCTGGACCCCGCTGCTGAATTACGGCGAATTCGTATTGCTCAGTGCCCCCGCCGGCACCCCCTTCACCATGGCGGTGGATTCCAATATAACCCGGGTCAAGCTCTCCTTTATGCGCACAATGCATATAATCCGCCTCATCCTCGCCTGTGCGGGTGTGGGCTTTTCCGCCGCCATATTCCTGCGTTACCTCTCCTCCCGCAGCTGGCTTTGCATAGCCGGGGCGCTGTTCGGAGTAACCCTTGCCGTCTTTGCCGTTCTGGAGCTTCTGCCCCTTATACGCCTTCAGCGCTCCATCAACAGGCTGTCGGGAAAGGATGTGCACTGCAATTGAAAGAAAAGCTGTACTGCCGCCTTCGCTTGGGGCGCTGGAACTTTGACTCCGTCTGCTCCTGGCTCTCCGCCATGAGCCGCCGCGGCTTCGTTCTCAGGCAGGTGCGCTCCTGCCGCTTCTTCTTTGCCAAACAGGAGCCCTGCGAGCTGGAGTACCATATAGAATATCTTTCCGCCAACCTGCGCGAAACCCTTTCCTATACCCAGCTCTGCGGCTGGAACTATATCTGCTCCGACGGCTATCTGCATTATTTCTGCTGCAAAAAGGGCATGCACTATTACACCGGCGCCTTTTATAAACGCACCTACTATAACGAGCGCAAACGCTACTTTGCCTCCAGCGCCCTTTCCGATGCGGTATCGTTTCTTATCTGCGCCGTCTGCTCCTCTCTCATTGCCCTGCGTCTCTCCGGCGCGCTCTCCGTTGTGCTTTTCTGCCTTATAGCGGCGCTTGGCATCGTGTGCGCCGTGTCCCTTGCAAACAATCTGCTCAATCTGCACGGCATAAAAAAACGCCTTGCCGCTCTGCCCCGCCCCTGCATCCCCTCCGCCACCGCTTTTCTGATCACTCCTGATGAGCGCTATGCGGATTCCTTCCTTGCCGCCTGCAAGGCCTACCGCGAAAGCGGCACCCCGTTGTATGGCATCTCCACCCCCGCCGAGGCCCGCGCAATGATCCGCCGCCTCTGCGTCAGCGCCTCCTCCGAGGAGCCCTTTTTCACCTATTGGCTTGTGGATAACGGGGAATATATCGGCTCTGCAAATCTGCGTCTGAGCCTCACTCCGGAGCAGCGCCGCTGCGGCGGCAACATCGCCTATGAGATCCGCCCCGAAATGCGCCTTAAGGGCTACGGCACCATAATCCTCACAAATGCTGGATATCGCCGCCCAAAAGGGTCTTTCCTCCGTGCTGCTCACCTGCCGCGCCGATAATGTCTCGGCCGTAAACACCATAGAAAACTGCGGCGGCAAGCTTACGGGTCTTAATGTCGTAACGGTGGACGGCATTGCCCGCCCCACCCGCGTATATAATATCACGCTGGATAAAAACAAAGAATAAACCCCCAGCCGGGCAGGGCGCATCCGCTCTGTCCTTAAAAATACCCTCTTATAAAAAATACCGCCGTATTTTCTTACGGCCGCTTAAAAGCAGGAGCTTATCATGCAAAGAAAGATAATTCATATCGATCAGGATAAATGCAACGGCTGCGGCGCCTGCGCCGATGCCTGCCACGAGGGCGCCATCGCCGTCATAAACGGCAAGGCGCGCCTTATGCGCGACGACTTCTGCGACGGTCTGGGCGACTGTCTGCCCGCCTGCCCCGCCGGAGCCATCACCTTCACTGAACGCGAGGCCGCACCCTATAACGAACAGGCAGTGCTTGCCCATAAACAAAAAGAAATTTCAAGCGCCGTATCCCCGCACGCCCTCTGCCCCGGAGCCCGCGTAAAAACGCTTTCTCCCTCCGCCCCCCCGCAGAAAACGCTTCCGCCCCGCAAAGCCGCCTTTCCCAGTGGCCCGTGCAGATAAAGCTCGTCCCCGTAAACGCCCCCTTCTTTAACTCGGCCGATCTGCTCATCGCCGCCGACTGCACCGCCTACGCCTATGCCCCCCCTTCCACGAGCGCTTCATCAAGGGGCACATCACCCTTATCGGCTGCCCAAAGCTGGATAATACCGACTACTCTCAAAAATTAGCGGAAATAATCAAATTAAATAACATCCAAAGCATAACCGTTGTCCGCATGCAGGTCCCCTGCTGCGGCGGGCTGGAGCACGCAGCAAAAAAACCGCATTGCAAAAAAAGCCGGAACATCCCTCCCCTTCCGCACCCTCACCGTCACCGCCGACGGCACCCTCCTCCCCTGAAGCCGTTATGCTTAAGCCATAAAGTCTTTCCCAAGCGCCTTTTTTGTCGAATAATACTCGAAAAATCCCTCTTTTGAGGGATTTTTTATATTCCTGCATGCCGAAAAAATGAGAATAAAGCCGATTTTTGAAATATCTGTATTGCAAAATGCTGCAATAAGCGGTATAATAACTATGCCAAACAAATCTTAATACTGCAAATCGGGGTCTTCCTGTATTATTATAATAACAGGTACAGTGTACCCGTTTACTTGTCATCCGATACGAATTTGCTAAAAATGCAGCTCCACTTGGATGACAGTAGGGGATACCCTTTGCATGTAAGATTTGTTTGGCGACAATCGGAGTTGCGTTTTTGAGTGCGCTGACTTCGGTTGGCGCACTTTTTATTTTTAGGAGGATAAAACATGGCAGAAACAACAAGCACCAATGAAGCCTCTGAAAAAAGGGGCTTGCAATCCGCCGTCATCCGGCTGTGCCGTGAAACGGAATTCACGGCCCGCAAAGCGGCGCAATCCGGGACCAGCCCGCAGCATATTCCCAAGGGCACATCATGCCCGAAACAAATTAAAAGAAAGAGGATAAAAAAGTATGAAAAAAACAATCACCTTGCTTTTAACACTTGCGCTGTGCCTTTCCCTGCTGTGCTCCTGCGCTTGTAATCACAAAGAAGTCATAGATCCAGCCGTTGCCGCTTCATGCACAAGCGACGGACTCACGGAAGGAAAACACTGTTCCGTCTGCAACAAGGTTTTGGTTGCACAGGAGGTCATTCCCGCTACCGGCCACACCGTTCAAATTCTTTCCGCAGTAGAGCCCGACTGTGTCAATTCCGGTCTGACACAAGGCGAATGCTGCTCCGTCTGCGGCGAGATACTGACTGCACAGGAGGTTATCCCCGCTTTGGGGCACACCACCTCCAGCGGAACCTGTGAGCGCTGCGGCAAGTCCTTCGGCTCTTGGCAGCTCAACTATTATGTGGATGACTTTCAGCAGCCCACTTCCGAAGCCTATGTAAGCAACAAAAACTACTTCACCGGCACCTTCTCTAACAGTGCTACCACCAACTCCAAGCTTTCGGTTACATTTTTGGCCGATGCAGATAACATTGCCGTTTTCCTGTATGAATACGGCCGCCATCAGGTTAAGAATTCCTCCTCTTATTTTGAGGATAAATATACTATCTCCATGAAAACGGCGGACGGCACAGTGTACAAACTGACCGGAACAGTCTACTGCGGCGGCGATCGGTTAATTATAGATGACCGTTATAACAGCACTGTTCTGAAGGCATTAAAAAGCGGGGAGAATATCAGCTTCCATATCGTCGATTCCGAACACACCACAACCAACTATCTGTTCACCGTTGAAACAAATAACTTCGCGGAAGAATATGCAAAGATTACAGGCTGATTCCTATACTGTGCCTTATGCAATAATCGGCTATATATCCGTTTTTGCAAAGCATCCGGCAAGAGAGTAACAGTCACAGTTTTCCTATGGACGGTTTTAGAAAAGGCAGGGTATTCACTTTGATACCCTGCCTTAAAAACACTGCGGGAACTTTTTTGCCCGCAGCATATTCCCAAGGGCACATCATGCCCGAAACAAATTAAAAAGAAAGAGGATAGAAAAGTATGAAAAAAACAATATCTTTTGCACTGCTGATAGCTTTAGTGTTTTCTTCCGTAGTATTACTTGCAGGATGCGGTACTGCCAAAGTCGATAGTATTTCCCTGTCAGATACAACCGTAACTCTTGAACCGAGCAAGAGTTATGCGCTTCAAGTCATAGTTTCACCCGAAAATGCAAAGGATCAAAAAATCACTTGGACATCGTCCGACTATACAATCGTAAATGTTGTTGACGGTACCATTTACGCAATTGCCGACGGGAGCGCAACAATAGAAGCTGTCACATCAAACGGAAAAACCGCTTCCTGCTCTGTCTTTGTCGAAACACCGACTGCGTATAATAAATTGAATAAAGCTGAAAAAGGCTTCTTTGATACATTTCTTAAGGGAATAAAGCAGTTTAAGAATCCCGGCTCCGTTTCTGTTGTAAATGTCGATTATCACTTAACCACAGCGTATGTCGCTGAAATAAAGCAATGAATAGTTTGGGCGGCACTACATCCGATACATATTATGTTTACAGTTTTGGAATTATAGAAGGCGGTTACATCTCCTCCAGCGGAGCTAATTTTGATGTTGCAAAAATCAACGCTGCAATAAAAGAGTATATTCAAGAGCAAGGCTGGTAATATCAATAAAGAATTGCCATTAGAAAAACACTGCGGGCACTTTTTCGCCCGCAGTGTTTTTTAATGCATTTTGCACCGTTTTTTACACGGTTTTTTATGCGTTTTTCAACGCTTTTTTAATGGTTTTTAATGCTTTTTTCAACGCTTTTTAATACCATCTGTATCGGCCGTCCGCAGCCAGTCCGCCCGGAATAACGCTCATATCCACCGGCTTGCCCCTGTCCGCAAGCCCTGCCTCCACCTTGATATTCACAATGGATATTATCTTCGTTTCCAGCTTCAGGCTGTCCAAATATCCGCCCGCCGGGCGTATATCCAGCTTTATATCGGAGAAATTCTTATCATCGGTTATATACGCTCCGTCCAGCGTAAAATGATACTCCGAATCGGCATAGAAGTTCTTTAACGCCTTCTCCGGCAGGAATTCGCCCCTGCTTCCGGCATCCGTTACGGAACCCCTTATGGTGCCCGTTATGCTGTCGGTAAGGTTGAATATAAACTGAATGTACTTTATCGGGTCCGCAGTGAAATTCTCGTTTACAAACTTGATATAGTCATAATCCGTAGAATACTGCCAGCCCTTCCATGTCAGCTTTTTGGTCTTCCTTGCCCGTTTAATATAAACCGCATCGTTTCAAGATACAGCTCGGTAACGGTACCGTTATTGCTCTGGGTAAGCCCCAGCACATACGGGATATCAAACTTCACCCACCCGCGCACATTGTCCTTTTCATCCACCGTAAAGCGCATATCAAAGGGAATGTTCTCGTTAAACAGCAGCAGCTTTGCATTGAGTTTGCCGGTAAGCCTATACTGCCGCAGCTCCGCCGTGGCGGCAAACTCGCCCATAAGCTTTTTAAGACTGTCGGCGTTTATATAGCCGGAAAGGTCAGGCAGCGCAATATTCAGCTCAGGATAGGTTATCTTTACGGCAACATCGGCAGTATTGCTCTGCGACGGGCGCAGCCGCTGCGCGCTCACGCCTGTAATCAGGCCGTTTTCATAGGTAAGATATACCGTGCTTTCTCCCGCTTCCTCAATACCCGTAAGCTTTTCGGAATCCATCACAAGGGTAAGCCTGCCCGATTCCGCCTCAAGGCTTACAACCGCCTCCAAAAGGCCTTTGGCATCCAGCCCCTTCATATGCTCAAGCGCCGGATATTCCTTTGCATACTTTTTGAACACCGAAAGGTCTATCTTATCCTCCGGCTTTACCGGCAGCAGCTTATCCAGCAGCTCTATATCCAGCCCCATTGTATCGCTTACCGAAGCCAGTATCGGTATAAGCTGCTCCTTTGCAATGGAGAATTTAAGGCCGTTGTAATTGCAGGCAAAGCGTCCCTGTGCATAGGTCAGCTCCACCGGCTTTTTGTTTATATTTACATAAACATGCGCATCCAGCCCGTCTCCCCTGCGCACCAGCTCAATCGTGCCGCTGCACTCAACGGTCATAACGCCGTCCGCCGTGCCCTCCAGCTGCACCTGAAGGCGGAAGCTGTTTTTATTGTATGTATTATAAGCAGCAACCAGTGCATCCGCCGCTTCCAGCGCATCGGCATATTCGCCCGCGATATCCGTTCTGAACGGAGTATCCGATATCCCGGCAATTTCCACCGTTATGCCCGCCGTCTTGCCTGCCACGGTTATTCCGTCAATGGTAAGCCGCTTATCGTCAAGGCTGCCGGTAAGCTTATCGCCGCCGATGTGCGCTTTAAGCACCGCCTTACCATTTACATAGGTCAGGCTGTCTATGGCCTCCAGCACACTGTCCGCACTTATTGAGGAAATAAAATCAATATAATCTCCGCTTATAAGCTCGCCCTCGCCCTCCGGCAGTATGGGGGCCAGCTTATCCGCCAGCGTATAAATATCCTCTGCCGCCAGCTTCACTTTTATATTGCCGGAGGTCAGGTATATAACGCCTTCGCTGTATACCGCCTTTACCGCTATGCCGCTGATCTCCGTACTAAGCAGCACCTCGCCCGTTTCGGCATTTATGCGCACCGTTGCCTCAAGGCTCTTATCCTCTGCATTAAGCGTTACCCTGAACAGCCGGTTTTTGTCTTTAAGCGCCGCCTGCCAGGACTGCACGGTTTCCTTAAGGAATTCATAGGGAATATAGCTTGCAATGTCGCCGGGCAGCACCGCCTCGGCGGCCTCGGGATATGCAAATTCCGCAGCGAATGTAATTGTTTTCTGCGCGCTTACAGGCATATTCTCCAAAAGCGCCCTTGTAAGCAGACCGTCGCCGTATTCCAGCGTTACCGCAGTATCCCCGGCCTGCACTCCGGTAAGCGCCCCGGAATCCATTGTAAGCACCGCTTTGCCGTCCTGTACGCTAAGCGATTTCACTGCCGCAAGCAGCTGCGCGGCATCCAAAGAGGCAATATGCCTGCCCACTTCGCCGCTGCCGCTTATAACCGGCTCAAGCAGCTCCTTAAGCCCCTGAGGCAGCGGCGGCGCCTCGGGAAGAAGCCCGTCAAGCAGCGGAATGTCCAGCCCCGTAAGCTCCTTTGCCGCCGCCAGCACGCCCAGCACCTGTTCCTTGGAGGCGGTAAGCTTTATGCCGTTATAATCCGCGGTAAAGCGCTCCGAGGCATATACCAGCTTAAGCTTGCGGCCGCCTATTATAAGCGAAACCTCCGCATCAAGGCTGCTGCCGTTTCTTATAAGGGTAACAATGCCGTTTGTTTCAAAATCCGCAATGCCGTCCGCCGTCACCTTCAGGCGCACATTAAGGGAAATACTGTCCTTTTTAACGGTATTATACACTGCCCTTACGGCCTGCGCCACTTCCGTCACATCGGCGTATTCGCCCTGCGTATCAAATACACAGGCTTATCGCCGGTGCCGGTAAGCCGCACCTCAACGCGGTTCTGTGCTCCCGCCAGCGTTATGCCGTCCAGAATCAGCTCATTTTCGCTTATTTCCGCGCTCAGCCCATCGTTTCCCATGCGGGCAGCCAGCTTTATTCTGCTGCCGTCCCATGTCAGGCCGCTTACGGCGTCAAGCACGCTCTGCGGAGTAAACTTCACTATAAAATCAACATACTCCTGCGGAATAAGCGTAAGCAGCGCATCGGAATCCGGCATAAGGGGCGCAAGCAGCTCCTTAAGCGCGGAAATATCGCTTTTCTGCGCTTTTACCGCAATATTGCCTATGTTTATGTACAGCTCGTCCCTGTACACAAGGCGGACATCCGCTCCGTTTATATTGCTTGTTATCTCCAGCTCGCCCGTTTTGTTATTAAGCCTCAGCTGCGCATTATAGGTTTTGCCGTTTCTTGTAAGCCGGGCCTCAAAGGAGGTGCTTTGCGCTCCCGCCGCCTTTGCCCATGCCTTTATGATGTTTTCCGCGCCGGTAAAATCGCAGCAGTCGTCAGTATCCTCAAATACAGCCGTTTCCGCCGGGCGCACGGTGATCTTCTCCGTTACGCCGCCGCTGCTGATTTTGGCCTCGGCGCTTACAAGGCGGAAGCCCTCCCCTGTATCCAGCTGTGCCGTTGCCTCTATGCCCGATGCACTGTATACGGCCGTAAGCCCGGTTTCGCTCTGCTCAATTTTAAGGTTATCCTTAAGCCTGTCTATATCAAGACTGTCGGTGTTTATGCTGGGCAGCTCTCTGCCAAGCAGTTCAAACACCGCCTTTACCGCTTCGACTGCGGAATCCTTCTGTATGGCCAGCTTCACATTTCCGCTTTTTGCATACAGCTTCCCGTCCTTATAGGCCATAAACAGCTGCGCGGCGCCGATATCTCCCTTTGCAAGAAGGGTTATGCCGTCAGCTATCGGCTCCTTCTGCGCATCCAGCGCAACAAACACGGTAAGGGAGCCGTTTACGCTTCCGCTGAGATTTACTTTATAGCAGGGCTGCGCCGCCAGCGCATCGGCGATCTCCTTAAGGGTATCGTCCTTGCCTTCCTCCGGCTTGTCGGTTATTTCCCCTACATCATTTGATCTCCTCGGTCTTGCTGAAATCGGAGAACACCTCCGTCAGATGCTCATGGCATTCCGCCTTGCCGATGACCGGGATATTAACCTGATATACGGTTTCCCGCTCCAGCACCAGCGGCCGCCAGAGGGAATCCACCGTAAGGGTAAGCACCACGGAGCTGAAAACCGGGTAATCCGACGCCCCGCTCATGACCTTTACCTCGCGGCAGTAATTGGAGGCCGACTCGGGAGTAAGCACATAGCGGAAGGTATAGTTGCCCTCGCCGTTGTCAAGGCTTTCCTCGCTTATCACGGTCTGCTCGTTTACGATAAAGGAGGTAAGGGCGCGCGGGTCAAAGCCGTAGGCGCCGTAAAACTCCTCCCAGCTGAGCCTGTACGCGCTGTCCGACCATGTAACGCTCTGCGCGGAAAGGCTGTCCGCCTTCCGCACCAGCACATCCTCGCGGCCGGTAAAATATTTCTGCTCCCCCACCTTTTTAAGAGAGGAAAGGCTTATCGCCTCGCTGAAAACATCGCTGCCGTTTACGGTACGCTTGTTGGACACCGTCTGCTCATAGTTTATAAAGCCCAAAGCCGCTACTACATTGCCGGTGGTGCGGCTTGTATAGCCGTCCAGCTGCAAAAGCGCGCCCGAGGCCATGGCAAAATTTTGCCGGGGAGTGTACATGGACGGATCGCCCTCCGCAGGCGGCGTAGCCATGACGCCCTCCCCTCCCGGTGTCGGCTTATTGCCCGAGGCAGAGAATATCCACCTTGCTCCCAGAAGCAAAAGCACCACAGCCAACAAAAGCGCGCATCCGGCAACGATCCTTTTTCCGAGACTCCACCTGTTCTTTTTCTGCCCGGAAGCAGAATTTGCCGCATCCCGATTCATCTGAAAACCGCACTTCCTTTCGATGTGCCTTGGAAAAAAACAAGGCGCATCCGATTCATAATATATAAATAATAACGGTTGTATTATAATCCGACACCTGCTTTAATGTCAATTCAAACGGCAATTTTTGTCGGTTTTGTGAACAAAAAAAGCAATTCCGAAATGCCCGTCATATTCTTCATCCTTTTCATCGTCGCCTCCCCCGGAATTATATAAAGTCCCCGTTCATATAATCAAGCATGTAATAAAGCGCGGACAAATCAGTCACGGCGGACATTTCTTCATAAAAAGCGCCGCCGCTGCCGTGCAAGGGGGAAGAAAATGAAACGCAAACACCTTAACGGAGACACTCAGGCCCGCATAGCGCACTTTATAGACCTGCCCCCAGAGGCGGTTTTCGGAAGCGTGGGGGTGCATCTGATACAGGACAGCTACTGCACGGTGGAGAATTTTCTCTCCATGCCCGTATTCAGCGACCGCCTCGTGCGCCTTGTATGCCGCAATTTTGATATTGCCCTGGAGGGGCGAAACCTCAGCGCAAAGGAGCTCTCCGGCGGCATGCTCGTGCTTACCGGGCGCATATGCAGCGTATCCTACAAGCGGCGCGGAGAAACGGAGGAAGAGTGATGGACAAAATACGGCTTACAGGCTATGTGCGCATATATCTGCGCAGCCTTACCCCGGAGCGGGAGCTTGGCAGAATAGCGAAAACCGGGGCTGTGCTGCACCGTGTGCGCCGCCTCTCCCCCACCTGCATAAGCGCGCTTTGCACCCCCGGCGACGCAGAAAAAATAAGCGCTGCGGGGCTTTCGGTGCGCATTGCGGAAAACGGCGGCATTTCCGTAAAGCTTAAGCAACTTTTCCGCCGCGCGGGGCTGGGCGCGGCTGCCGTCATAACCGCCGCTGCCCTTATACTGCTTCAGGGGCGGGTGTTTTTCTTCCGCATATACGGCATAAGCGGAATAAGCCCCGATTGGGTAATGGCGCAGCTTGCGCAAAGCGGCATAGTGCCGGGCGCAAGGGCAAGCGGCGAAATGCTGGAAAAAGCGGAGGCCGCCCTTATAAGGGACGGGCGCGTGCAGTGGGCCTGCGTAAGCGGGCAGGGTGCGTATGTGACCGTAACCGTTAAGGAAAAAAACGAGCCCGAAATGCCGGACTACATGACGCCCGGCGACCTTACGGCCAAAAAAACGGCGGTAATAGAGGAGCTTACCGTGCTTCAGGGCACGGCCAAGGTGCGCACGGGGCAGCTGGTGCTGCCCGGGCAGGTGCTGATAAGCGGCGAGCTTATGTACGGCGGCGAGTCTGCGGGCTATGTTGCCGCCATGGGCAAATGCCGCGCGCGGGTGTGGACCTCGGTATATATGCAGCTGCCCCTTGAAAAAGAGGTTACCGAGCCCACGGGGCGAATGCAGCGCATAGAGGGCGTGCGTATTTTCGGCCGCAGCTTCGGTGCAAGGCCGGAATTTGAAAATTACACCGCCGTTTCGCAATCCCGCCCCATTATGTACCGGGGGCTGCCCGTATTATCGGAAAGCATTACATATTACGAGCAGCAAAAGCGCACGGTGCGTATAACCCCTCAGGAGCTGTTAAAGGAAAACGAAGCCCGGCTGCGATGCCTGCTTGATGAGCGGCTTGACGGGATAACGCCGGAGAGAATATCGTTTTCCTGCACGGAATATAACGGCGGCGCGCTGCTTGAGATATGCGCGGAAACGGTGGAGGAAATAGCCGTGTTCCGTCCCGCGGAAGAATGAAACGGCGAATGTATGCAAAGCGGTTTTACGACAAATGTGCATAAATACGGCTGTAAAAAACAAAAAGCCGCGGGAATTATCCCGCGGCAAAAGCTGCGCTTTATTTTTTGTTGATGATTACTTCAGCTCAACAACTGCGCCGGCCTCAGCCAGCTTAGCCTTAAGGGTCTCAGCCTCGTCCTTGGAAACGCCTTCCTTAACGGTCTTGGGCGCGGACTCAACCATGTCCTTAGCCTCTTTAAGGCCAAGGCCGGTGATCTCACGGACAGCCTTGATAACAGCCAGCTTGTTAGCGCCGACTTCCTTAAGAACAACATCAAACTCGGTCTTCTCCTCAGCCGCAGCAGCAGCGGGAGCAGCGCCGCCGGCAACCGCAACGGGAGCTGCGGATACGCCGAACTCATCCTCAATAGCCTTTACGAGGTCAGCAACCTCAAGAATGGTCATGGACTTTATAGCTTCTACGATTTCTGCGATAGTCATGATAATTTCCTCCGATTAAATAATTTTAATGTTTGTCTTTGGAGACTTAAGCCTCCATCTTCTCCTTGACTGCGTTGAGGCCGATAGCCAGCGAACGAACGCTGCCGGTGATGGACCACATAAGTCTTGTAAGAAGAACCTCTTTGCTGGGGGTAGACGCCAGCTTCTCCACTACCTTGTTGTCAATTGCGGCATTATCCATAATACCGCCCTTGATCTCGGTTTTGTTTACCTTTTCGGCAAACTCCTTCATGATCTTCGGCGCGGATACCGGATCATCGTAACCGAAGCAGAAAGCACTGGGGCCGGAAAGATGCTCCTCCACGCCCGTGATGCCCAGCTCCTCGCATGCGCGGCTCATCATGGTGTTCTTGAGCACCTTGTACTCCACACCGGCGGCGCGCATATTGTTGCGAAGCTCCGTAACCTCGCTTACAGTCAGACCGCGATAGTCAACGATCACAACGCTCTTTGCTCTTGAAAGCTTGTCCTTGATCTGGCTGACTATTTCGCTCTTTGCACTGATTGCAGCTTCAGACATTGCATTTCCCTCCTGTAAGTTTTTTGCCAACAAAAAACCCCATGCCGCGCGACATGAGGGAATCAGAACATAGCTGAGACTCTCTTGCCTCGGCAGGATTTACGCAAAAGCACCTGCTGTCTACGGTAAGATGGGAATATTTCATTAACATCGGGTATTATATCATCGGTTTTTGTGTCCGTCAAGGGGTTTTTATGCACTTTCCCGCAGAAAAGGCTTTGATTACGCACGCATTACGCATGCGTTTTCCCAGCCCTGTTTATTCAATGGGCGAATGCAGGCCGGAGGAGGACACGGGCTCATTTCCCGCATAAAGATGGGAGGTATCGGCAAGGGCAATGATGCGCGCCACGGCGCTGCGTCCGTCCGGGCGGTGCTTTTCCATAAGGATTCTTGTTACGCTGCTGGTGGTAAGAAAAAATGTATGCCAAAACTGAGGCAGGGGTACTGAGCATATATGGGCAAGCAGCGCGCACCCCACGCCGTGATGGCAGAAAAGCGCCACGGTCTCCCTGCTGTTTTCATACCCCGGCTTTATGCGGTAAAAGCCGTTATCGCGCACATAGCCGTGCCGCTCAAAGAGGGCATCCAGCTCCCCGGAGATCATATCATAATACTCCGCTATGCCGGTATCGCGGTACAGCGAAAAATCCCTCCAGCCGTCTTTATCATACACGCATTCCTGCGCGTGCCACTCATCGGGAAAAATATTCCATGGGCATTTGCCCTGCGGATTGGGGTTATGCCCCGTCTGCGCCAGCGTAACGGGAAATTCCCTCAGCCATTGCAGAGTTTCCGGCGCAAGCCCCAACGCTTTTGCGGTAGGTGCGGCCGTTGCCGCCGCTCTGCCCAAGGGCGATACATATATTTTATCCACGCCCTCCTTTTTAAGCCGCCGGGCCAGCAGCTCCGCCTCCCGAAAGCCCTTTTCGGTGAGGGAATCGTGCACATAATCGGGGTCGCCGTGGCGAATTATCAAAAACTGCATTGCTTTTCTCCGTTTTAATTTTATTTGCCTGTGCCTTTTGGCTCTCGATACGGATTATACCGCACTTCTCCTTGTCTTTCAAGGGTTTTTATCTGCATATTTATTCCTTTTCTCCTTTGCGTGCCGCCGTATTTTTTGCTTTTTCAAGCCCGCAGGGCCAAAAAAGTTTGAATAATCCCCACCGCGTGCGCGTATGGTATAGCAGCATATATCAGGGAGGAAGAACGGATATGGAAATAAATAAAGAGCAGCTTCATTGCGACACTGTAAGCATGACAAGCGCAGAGCAGACCCTGCGCATGATACTTCCCCTTGCGGGCACTGACCGTAAGGTTCTGTGCGGCAATGCACGGGCCTATGTGGTTTCCTGCCGCGTACAGGGCGGAGAGGCGCGCGCCGAGGGCGTTGTGCGGGGCGGAGTGACCCTTGAGGGGGAAACCCCCGAAACCTCGCAGGCGCAGCAGGATTTTGCCGTAGCCGTGCCCGCTGCCGAAAACTCCGCCGCAGCGGCAAGAGCACGGGTAACAATGTGCAAATGCCGCATGGAGGGCAGCAGCGCGGTGCTGGAGGTTACGGTTCAGGTGTGCTTTTTTATCGCTTCGCCTGTTGAAACCGAGGTTATTACGGATATAGTCTCCCCCGATGTTCAGCTTTTAAGCACGGAGGCCGAATGCTCCGCTCTTGTGGGGATATTTACGCAGCGCACCGCCGTGCGGGAGAACATAGAGCTTAGCGTGCGCATGCCGGAGGTGGAGCAGTGCCTTCAGGTCTCCCCCAGCGTATGCATAAACGGCGTACAGGCCGACACCGACGCGGTTATGGTATCGGGAGATGTTGTGCTGAGCGTTCTGTACTCCGGCAGTGATGAATACGAGCCGGTAGCGCAGGTGGCGGACCGCATTCCTTTTTCCGCCGTAATAGAGGCCCCCGGCGTACAGCCCGATGACACGGTATGCCTTGATATATCCCCGGAGGAGGGCACGGTGCTGCCACAGGACAACGAGCAGGGCGAGCGGCGCGTGCTTGCCTGCGATATAAGCCTTTGCTGCACCGCCTGCGTAAGCCGAAAAAGAAGCGTCAAAGCGGTTACCGCCGCATACAGCACCGTTGACAAAACCCAATGCAGCTTTCAAATGCGGAGCTGCCCGGCATTGAATGTCTTGTGCGCAGGCAAAGCGTACGCATATTGCTGGACGCGCCGCAGGGCGCACAGCCGATTGCACGGATATGCGCCGTTAACGCCTATGTGCAGACGCTGAGCACAGAGGCGCAAAGCGGTACAGTCCGCCTTATGATGCGGGCCTGCTTCCGGGTGCTGTACATTGCCTCCGGCACGGGGGAGCTGACCGGCTTTGACACCTATGCCGATTTTGAGCTTAACACCGATTGCAGCTGCACGCCCGCAAGCACGGTATTTGCCTGCCCGGATATTGACACTCTTCAGGCGGCCCTTGCGGGCAGCAAGTGCGAAATACGCATGGTGCTGCAGCTGGGGCTTACGGTGTCCTCCCCCGGCACGCTGCGCGTGCTTACCGATTTTACCGCGACCGCCCCGCGGGAAAAGCCCTGCGGCCTGTGCATATACATTGCCCGCAGCGGAGAGACGCTTTTTTCCGTGGGCGAGGAATTGGGTATTGCCCCGCAGGAGCTTGCGCAGCAGAACCCCGGCCTTGATGAAGGCGCTATTCTTGAATCGGGCACCCGCATTACGGTGTACCGCCGTCTGCGGGGATAATATTCCTCTTTAACAGGCATGCGGCTGTCAGGCATGCGCCCAAGGCTCATGATTATTATAGCCGCCTTCAGAACCGTATGCAATTACACTTATCTATATAAGCACGGCCGCTTGTCTTACATTCGGGTAAGACGGGCGGCTTTTTTGCGCCGTGCCGATGTTAAGCTGCGGGGGAGAAAAGCGGTATACGGCATTTGCGGGGCGGAGATGAGAAACAGCCGCGAAACCGATAAGCCGCGCCGCAAGCGCTGCCGACGCCCGGCAAGCCTGCTTGCGTAAGGGCGGCAAGGCGCGAGGCGTGCGCCGGCGGCGCACGCCGGGGCCCGCAGGGCCCGGCGCGGCGAAGCTGCTGCAATATCCGATGCCGTGTTTTAAGGTTTTGCCGTACTCAGGCCGCAAGTGCATTGCCGCGATCTCGCCGGATTTTCCGTTTTTTTCGTTAAAATAGCGGTTTTTTGCGCAAAAAGGGCAACAATTTGCAAAATATATATTCACAAACCCGAAAAATGTTTGTTATAATACAGTAAATATCGTAAGTAATTATCATGCAGATATTTATAATTGCTTCGTTTTCACCGTGTGATGCCGTGATTCAATATCAAAGGAGCCTGCGGTAAAGTAAAACGGGCATTGATATGTCAATAAATTCTTACACGCCGCAATTTACATGTTTTTTTGCAAGCATCCCGCGGCGGCAGAAAGGTATGTGCAGGTCATGGCAAGCTTTCGTTTAAGTATCCGCAAAGCAGAAAGAAGCGATATTCCGGCTGTTATAGCATGGAGCGGCAATCAGGCGCTTACAAAGCATTTTCACACCCAGCTTCCCGCCGGAGAGCAGGCGGGCGCGCAATGGTTCCAGCGTTCGCTTATAGACCGCGGCCGGAACGATTTTATTATCCACGCTCTTTATGAGGACGGCACCAAAAAGCCCATAGGCATGGTGGGCCTTTTTAACATTGATGAGCATAACCGCAAGGCGGAATACTACATTCTTATCGGCCAGCCGGAATTCACCAGACGCGGCATTGCCTACCGCACCACCTGCGAAATGCTTGCCAATTGCTTCGAAACTTTGGGTTACAACAAGGTAACTCTTTCCATAGATACCGATCATATCGAGGCTCAGCGGCTTGCCGAAAAGCTGGGCTTCCGCAAAGAAGGTATGCTTACGGACGATATCCTGCTTGATAACGGCTCCTTTGCCGACCGTTATGTTTACGGCATGACTGCCGCACAGTATGCGGAGCTTAAAAAGTAAATGGCGGCGAAACCGCAGCGCCGCCCGGGAAATAATTCGGAATAATTAAATAATTGCTTAATTGCCGCAATTTCAAAAGACGCTTTCGGGGCGTCTTTTTTATCCGCCGGCAAAGCGGGCAGCAACGGCCAATCCGCTTTTTTGCTTTAGGAATAAAAGGCGCGCCGGAGCATATACTTATTTATATCGGCCGCAGCGGTGTTCGCGGCACATTCTGTTTGAAAAATACGGAGGAGAATATGAATAAAAAATTCCGGCTTGCTCCCACCCTTGTTTCCCTTGTAAGCGTACTGATTACCGCCGGCGCGGCAACGGCTTTGAGCATTATGGGCCGTCCGATGTTTGATAAGCTTATAAAGCCGTCGTTCCAGCCCCCGGACATTGTTTTTCCCATAGCATGGGGAATAATATACGCCCTTACCTTTTTCGCCTGCGCACTGTATTTTTCCGCTGCGCCCGCCTCAAAAAAGCGCACCGAGGTTCTGATAATGCTGTGCCTGTGCGCGGTTTTCCATGTTCTTTGGGTGCTTGCGGTTTTTGTGTTGGCGCTGCCCGCCGTTGGTGAAATTATAATATTTGTATACTTTGTGCTTCTGCTGCTTGCATTTACGCGCATTAAGCCCGTAAGTCCGGCGGCGGCATGGCTGCTTTTCCCTCAACTTATCTGGCTTACGGCCGCCGCAGTTTTGGGTTACGCTCTGGCGTTGCTGAATTAAGGCTGCGGGCGCGGCGGCGCGATTAAAGGACGGCTGCGGCTGCAAAGCTGCGGGCGCAGCTGCCGCGGCCAAGACGCGAACGCGTCGGGGCGGTCATGCCGCATGACCGGCAGAGGGCCTGCCCGCAGGGCGGGCCCGGCCGCGGCGGCCGTTGTGACCTGCTCAAGGGCGCTTTTTTACGGTTATGTGCAATGATCTGCAACGATTTTTGCCGCCTTTCGCGTCCGTTTATGTTTTTGGGAATTGACAGAATCGCCCCGCGATTATATAATATGACGATAAAATATGCTTATTCTGCTCTGTTATGCCCATAGGCGTTGCGTTTATATGGCATTTATATACCGTGGCGGCAGGGTGAAACGGCAAAGAAACGGAGAATCATATGGCGGACAATCAAATGCAGTATAAAATCAGCGAGGAAGGCCTTGCCGAGCTTAAGGAAAAGCTGGATTATTATCTCAAGGTACGGCGTATAGAGGTCTCCAAGCGTATAGCCGAGGCCCGCAGCTACGGCGACCTTTCCGAGAACAGCGAGTATGATGCGGCAAAGCAGGAGCAGGCCGAGGTTGAAGCGGAAATTGAAGAGATGCAGCACCGTATAGAGCATGCGGTGGTATATGTTAAGGAATCGCATTATGACCATGTAAAGGAGGGCTGCACCGTAACCCTGCTTGATATGGATGCAAACGAGGAGGAAACCTATTCCTATGTGGGCACCAGCGAGGCGGATCCGCTTAAAAACTGCCTGTCCAGCTCTTCGCTTGTAGGTCAGGCCATAAACGGCAAGGCCATCGGCGATGTTGTTCATGTAATAACCAAGGCGGGCGAGCTTGCCTTTAAGATTATCGCTATCGAGGGCGATAAAAACGGCCGCAAGAAAAAATAAAAAGCAAGCATAATAAATCAATTCGGTCATAACAGACCGTTTGCGCGTCTTTCCCGTCCGGCCGCTCCCTGCGTAGAGGGCGGAAATCTTTATGCACAATAGCACCCAAAAGAAAGGATCTTTACATATGTCACAGACCCAGAGTCCGTCGGCTTCCGAGCTTACGGAGGTATTGCGCGTCCGCCGCGACAAGCTCTCCTCCCTTATGCAGGCCGGCTGCAACCCCTATCAGATAACAAAATTCGATCAAACCCATCATGCGCAGCAAATAAAGGATACCTATACCGACGGAGAAGAAATGACTGTTTCCGTAGCCGGGCGTATTATGAGCAAGCGCATAATGGGCAAAGCCGGCTTTGCCCATCTTCAGGACGGCTCGGGCAGCATACAGCTTTATGTTTCACGCGATTCCCTGGGCGAGGAAAACTATGCCGCCTTCAAAAGCATGGATATAGGCGATATTGTGGGTGTAAAGGGGTATGTTTTCACCACCCGCACCGGCGAGATCAGCGTGCACGCCCAAAGCGTGACCCTGCTGAGCAAATCCCTTCAGGTGCTGCCGGAAAAATACCACGGGCTGAAGGATACCGATGCAAGGTACCGTCAGCGCTATGTTGACCTTATAGTAAACCCCGAGGTTCGCGATGTATTCGTAAAGCGCAGCCGCATTATAAGCGAGATTCGCCGCGTGCTGGATGACCGCGGGTTTTTGGAAGTGGAAACTCCCGTGCTGCACACCATTGCGGGAGGCGCAAACGCCCGTCCGTTTATTACGCATCACAACACCCTTGATATTGATATGTACCTGCGCATCGCGCTTGAGCTGCACTTAAAGCGCCTGATAGTGGGCGGCTTTGAGCGGGTGTACGAAATAGGCCGCGTGTTCCGCAACGAGGGCATGGACACACGGCACAACCCGGAATTCACGCTTTTGGAGCTGTATCAGGCCTATACCGACTTTAACGGCATGATGGATCTTACCGAGGAGCTTATACGCACGGTTGCAAAAAATGTGCTGGGCACGGCGCAGATTACCTACGGCGGCGTAGCCATTGATCTTGACAAGCCCTTTGAGCGCCTGAGCATGAAGGATGCCGTTAAAAAGTATTCCGGGGTGGATTTTGACACTCTTGCAGACCTTGAAGCGGCGCGCGCTGCGGCAAAGGCGCACGGCATAGCCTATGAGGAGCGTCACGAAAAGGGCGACATACTCAACCTTTTCTTTGAAGAATATTGCGAGGAAAAGCTCATACAGCCCACCTTCATCACCGGGCACCCGGTGGAGATATCCCCTCTTGCAAAGCGCATACCGGGCAACGAAGCATACACCGAGCGCTTTGAGCTGTTTATCGTGGGCAGAGAGCACGCCAATGCCTTCAGCGAGCTGAACGACCCCATAGACCAGCGCGCCCGCTTTGAGGCTCAGGCCGCCCTTAAGGCCGCCGGCGATGACGAGGCCTGCGATGTGGACGAGGATTTCCTGTGCGCTTTGGAATACGGCATGCCGCCAACGGGGGGCCTCGGAATAGGGGTGGATCGCCTCGTAATGCTGCTTACCGATACTGCCAGCATCCGCGATTGTTTGCTCTTCCCGACGATGAAGCCGCTGGGCGCCCCCAAGACAGAGAAAAAGCCCGAAGAGGCTGCCGTTATCGGCGGCGCCAAGGGCACGGTTGAGCTTGAGATCAAGGACGAGCCTATCGACTTTTCCAATGTGAAAATAGAGCCTTTATTCGAAGAATATGTCGATTTTGACACCTTCTCCAAGAGTGATTTCCGTGCCGTAAAGGTTCTGGCCTGCGAAGCCGTGAAGAAGTCCAAAAAGCTCTTAAAGTTCGTTTTGGACGACGGAACCGGCGTAGATCGGGTCATTTTGAGCGGTATTCACGAATATTATGAACCGGAAGAGCTTGTCGGCAAGACCTGCATTGCAATCACCAATCTGCCTCCCAGAGCGATGATGGGTATCGACTCCTGCGGTATGCTGATCTCCGCCGTGCATCACGAAAACGGCGAAGAAAAGCTGCATTTGCTGATGGTGGATCCTCACATTCCGGCGGGCGCAAAGCTCTACTAAGAAGTACCGTTTTACCCTATAAAACGGGATGTACTTCATTTGTGAAAAAGCTCTGAAAATACATTCGCAAGGAAGGAAAAAGTAATTTGTATGAATGTATGGAATTCGATAGAATGGCAATTAAATTTAAATAGTTCAAATTCAGATATTCGTTCTGGCTTATATTTAAAAATAGATAAAGGGGTACACGATGAAGTGCGTCGAGCTTGCAAAGAATTTGCAGCATGGGCACGTACGCATTATGAGTTTCCTATTCGTTTGGTAATTTATATTCGGGATACATATCGTATCCAAGCTAAAGATGGAGATATGGTATGCGGAACATTTTTTTGGACGAATAATAGAACAGATGAGCCGTATATAAGGTTGGCGGTTGGAGATTATGAGAAATTGTTAAATGAAGAAGGTCAAGATAATGCGTTGGCGTCTATATTATATACCTTTATTCATGAGATTACGCATTATTTTCAATGGTTGAACGACGTTAAACAATCTGACGAAATTTTGGAAGAAAACGCAGAGAATGATTCAAATGAAGTTTTTGAGTTGTATGCATCAACAAGAGAACATCCGTAAATAAACGTGGCATCTGTATGCTTATTGCAATGGCGATCCGGTGAATAGTATCGACCTTACAGGGCATATTCCTGTTTCTGCTATTATTGGTGGCATTGTTGGAGCGGTCGCGGGGGCGGTCATTGCAGTTATTCTAGCAGATGCGTTAAAACTTAAAGGATTTTGGCGTGGAGCGTTTATTGTTGCAGTAACTGCTGCCGGAGCAGCGTTAGGTGCGGTTTTAGGTCCGTATGTAGCAAAATTGTCAGCCAAAGTTGGAGCTGCTATCAAGGCTAAATTATTAAAAATTGCAGGAAAGCAAGCTATAAAAATGTCATCTAGTAAACTATTGATGCTTTTACTGGTTGGGCATCTGGGATAATAGGAAAAATGTTATAATTAAGGAGAAATGAGTATGGATGTTTCAATTATAGAAAAAAAGATTTGAAAAAAATAACAGCCGTAATTCCACAGAAGATTTTCTTAAATACATTTTTTTATTCGAAATGAAAGCGCCGTTAGAGGATTATTTTTTTAGTTATTGATCTTTTTAAAGGAAGAATATTCAAAAAAAGAAGATATCCGTATTGCAATTTTAGTGTCATACCTTTCTTCCACATGGCTTGGTTTTCAAGAAAATGAATTTTTAATTTATTTAGATAAACATTTAGTAGAAGCCGATGACCAGAATAAAGCAATTATATACTATTTAATGGCTTATGATATTTATATTAGATGTGACACTAAGTATCCTTCAGAATATTCTACTTATTTGCGAGAGTCCGTAGCTCACTCTAAGCGTTTCGTTAATAATTATATCAGACTTTCCGAGGTTACGAATCGTAAAGAGGCACGCAAACTGTTGGATCAAGCGATTTCTAATGTGGAAAACATATGGGATGAGGAGAAACTTACTGATATTTCTGCAGATTCTATTCCGACATATGATGATTTTATTAATGAATTTATATTAGGTGTTGATATAAGTAAATCTGAATACGAAATGTTAATTACGAAGAGGCGCAATTACTAAAACTGTCAGCATTTCCTGTAAAAAAATGAATTTAGAGAGGTGTTAATATGCTTTCCTCCGCCATTCATGAAGAAGAGGGCGAAGAAAAGCTCCATTTGCTGATGGTGGATCCGCACATTCCGGCCGGCGCGAAGCTGTATTAAGGTAATTCGGAATAGACCGGCTCTCGCCCTTGCCTGCAATATATTTTGATGCTGAAAAGCCGCCCTTTTTATAAAAGAGCGGCTTTTGCTATGCCGTATTTACTTGGTTTTCCGTGCTGCCGGGCGCTGCCCGGCAGCATTTATACGCTTTTTATGCCTTTAGTCCGCGCTGAGCGTAGGCCCCGCCGTTACGGTGCCGTCCGGCTGAACCGTTACATACTCTCCCTGAGCATTTTTATGTTCTACAAAGCCCTGACCGTTTACTATTACCAGCCGTCCGCTTGCCGCAGCATCAAAATTATATATTAGCACATCTATGCCGCTGCCGTCTCTGCGCATATCGGGCGCCCCCGCTATTTTATCGCAGGCCTGACTGAGCTTTTCGCCGGATAATGTGCCCGCAAGCTCCGATGCCTTATCCGCACTCAGCCGCGGCGCCGATTTGTCTAACTGTCCGATTATTTCCAGTGCCGAGCGTTGATACAGCACTCCCTCGTCATTTTCCAGCGCCTTCAGCTGCCCGCGCTGGGCTTCATTTGCCCTTTTTGCACAGTCGGCATAAAAATCCGCACTGTTCAGGCTGACCTTTTGCCCAGCAAGCGCGCTGACGCCCCAAACCGCCGCGCCCGTCACCATAATCACAAGGGCTATCAGCAATATAGTTTTCTTTTTCATTATAAATTTCTCCTTTTGTATTATTTTTATCGGGCTTATACCCGCTTAAGGATGCCCATTGGTATCCTCCCCCTTTCACACAATATATCCGATTGTGAAAGTCAATAGCGATATTGTAATATTTTTCAATATATCCGATCTTTGATATTCACGCTTTCGGAAAGTTTTTTTGAGGCTGCACGCCGAAAATCGCCCGCTATAATCAAAAAAGGGCCGCATATGCGGCCCTTTGCTGCTGTTTAATTTTCCGGTTTGTCATGCGGAAGGCCTGTATTTATTACAGCTTCCGTCTTAAAATATCCATATATTCAAGCCGCAGAGTGCAGGGCACCTTTACCCTTTCCTGCGGATTGGGTGCCGCCTGAACGCTGCAGCCTTGGGAGGAAATGATGCTTTCCACCGTGAATTTCCGACCGCAGCGGGAAGGCTCGGGGGACAGCACCTCCAGCACATCCCCTACGCGGAAGCGGTTGCGCTGCTCAAGCGTGAGATACTCCCCGTCAGAGGAAAGCACCACCGCCGAAAACTCGTGGCTCTGGCGGCATTTGCTGCTTTCGTAGCGCTGCCCGTTCTGAACGGGTCCGAAATAAAAGCCGGTGGTAAACTCGCGGTTTGCCGCCTTTGCAAGCTCCTCCTTAAGGGTAGAATCCGGCTCCAGCCCCGCCTCAAGGCGGTCTATTGCCCTGCGGTAGGCGTTGGTTACGGCGGCGGTATAATATGCCGTTTTCATTCTGCCCTCTATCTTAAAGGAGGTCACTCCCGCATCCGCAAGCTCGCCCAGATGATCTATCATGCACAGATCCTTGCTGTTAAGGATATATGTTCCCCGCTCGTCCTGCGCTATGGGAAAGCTGTCGGCGCGCCCCTGCGGCACAAGCTCATAGCCCCAGCGGCAGGGCTGAGCGCACTTGCCCTGATTTGCACTGCGGCCGGTAAGATAATCCGAAAGCAGGCATCTGCCGGAATAGGATATGCACGCAGCGCCGTGAACGAAGGCCTCCAGCTCCGCTTGGGGAACCTTTTGGTGTATCAGGGCTATCTCCTCTATTGACAGCTCGCGGGCAAGCACTATTCTTTCGGCTCCGGCATTGCAGAAAAACCGCGCCGCGGCATAGTTTGTAACATTTGCCTGTGTGGAGATATGCACCGGCAGCTCCGACGCTCCCTTTTTGCCGCCTCCAGCACTCCGATGTCGGAAACCAGCACTGCGTCCGCTCCTATATCGTACAGGAAGCGGAAATAGTCCTCCATGCCGTCTATATCCGAATTATGCGCGTATATATTTACGGTAATATACGCCTTTTTGCCCTTTGAATGCACAAGCTCCAGCGCGCTCTTCAGCTCATCCGGCTCGAAATTATCGGCAAAGGCACGCAGGGAATACCTGCTGCCCGCCATATATACGGAATCCGCGCCGTAAGCCAGCGCATACTCCAGCCTCTCTCTGTTTCCTGCGGGCGAAAGCAGCTCGATCACTTTTTCTCGTCCCTTTCCCGTATGGCCTTTCTTTTCATTTTTCCGCTTATGGTTTTATCTATCTCTTCCACAAATTCAATGATTCTCGGGTATTTATAGGGCGCGGTTATGCGCTTTACATGGTTCTGAAGCTCTTTTTAAGCTCTTCGGTCGGCTCCCAGCCCTTCACCAGTGCCACCGTAGCCTTTACAAGCTGTCCGCGGTCGCCTTCGATATCCGGCACGCCGGTAACGGCGCACTCCAGCACCGCCGGGTGCTCCATAAGCGCACTTTCCACCTCAAAGGGTCCGATACGGTAGCCTGAGCTCTTTATAACATCGTCGCTGCGGCCTATGAAATAATAGAAGCCCTCTTCATCGCGCCATGCCACATCGCCGGTGTAATAAAGCCCGTTTTTCCACACCTCGGCTGTTTTTTCCGGGTCTTTATAATAGCCGCAGAAAAGCCCCGCGGGCTTTCCGTCCCCCACGCGCAGCACAATAAGGCCCTCCTCACCCGTGCCGATGGAATTGCCCTGCTCGTCCACAAGGTCGACATTAAGCAGCGGATTCGGCTTGCCCGTGCTGCCCTCCTTGGGCTCCATGAAATAATATGTACCCAGTATGGGCGTGCCCTCGCTTTGCCCGAAGGCCTCGAATATACGGTGTCCGCTTATTTCGCGCCACCTGCGGAACACCTCCGGGTTAAGCGGCTCGCCCGCCGTTGTAAAATGCGTAAAGGAGGAAAAATCAATTTCCGAAAGATCCTGCTTTACAAGGGAGCGGTATATGGTGGGCGGAGCGCAGAAGGTGTTTACCCCGTGCCGGCTTACTGCGGTTATCAGGTTCATGGGGTTGAACTTGCCGTCGTAATCATAGACGAACTGTGCGCTTCCCGCTATCCACTGGCCGTAGCATTTGCCCCAGCCGCACTTTGCCCAGCCGGTGTCCGCCACGGAGATATGCAGCCCGTCGTCCAGCACCTTGTGCCAGTAGACCGCCGTTATTATGTGGCCAAGCGGATAATTGAAATCGTGCAGCACCATTTTGGGCATGCCGGTAGTGCCGGAGGTGAAAAACATAAGCATCGGGTCGTCCCCGCCCGCGCGCACCGGCGGAACAAAGCCTTCATCGCCCTCTGAGAGCAGCTCATCAAAGCTCTCCCAGCCCTCGCGCACGCCGCCAAGCAGCACGCGGTGCTCAAGCGTCGGGGAATCCGCCATGGCGGCGTCCACATGCTCAAGAATGTTTTCATCCTGCGCCGCAATTATCATTTTTACTCCGGCTGCATTGTTGCGATACACCACATCCTTCTTTGTAAGCATGTGAGTGGCCGGTATTGCCACTGCGCCAAGGCGATGCAGTGCGGGGTAGGTTATCCAATATTCCGCTCTGCGCTTCATTATGAGCATTACAAAATCGCCCTTGCGTATACCCATTTTGTAAAGGGAAGCCGCAAGTTTTTTGGAAAGACGGGATATCTCGCCGAAGGAAAACTGCTTTTCCTCTCCCTTATCGTTGCACCACACAAGCGCCCGTTTTTCCGGGCAGAGCCGTGCGTATTCGTCCACTATGTCAAATGCAAAATTAAATTTTTCCGGGATCCTGAGCTTTAAGCGCTGCTGCATTTCCTCATAGCTGCCGCAGTCAGTATCCAAATATCTCTGTGCAAATTCATCTGTACCGTATTACCTTCCTGATTATCCCCGTAATTTCCCTGCGGGCGTTATAGCTCCCTTTTATCCGTGCTTCCATGCGGCAAAACGCCGCTTTATCAAACTATTACTACCAGCATTTTCGCTTCCTTATCTCCTACCGAGCGCATTCCGTGCGGAATGGTGGAATCAAAATATATGCAGTCGCCTTCATTGAGCAGCAGCTCCCTGCCGCCCATTATAAGCCGCAGCGTTCCTTCAAGAACATATTCAAACTCCTGCCCCTCATGACTGGAGGTATCTATATGCCCGCCGTTTTCCAGCGGCGCAGTTACAAGCAGCGGCTCCATTTTTTTGCACATGAATTTATATGCAAGGGAGTTGTAGGTGTATTCGCCGCGCCTGTGAACCTTAATACCCTCGCCCTTGCGCACCAGCGTGTAGGTGTGCAGATGCGCATCGCCGCCGGTAAGCAGTGTTACCATCTCCACCTTATAGAAATCCGCCAGCGCATACAGCACGCTTACCGGGATATCCCGTCCGCCCTCTTCAAAGGTCATATACTGCTCCACCGACACTCCCGCCGCTTCTGCGACCTGCTGCGGAGTATACTCGCATATCTCTCTTAAT
This sequence comes from Oscillospiraceae bacterium, assembly GCA_022009755.1. Lineage (GTDB taxonomy): Bacteria > Bacillota > Clostridia > Christensenellales > QALW01 > UMGS1338. Next base: position 1,895,878 of record CP091722.1, on the reverse strand, counting down.
TCCTTTATACGCTCGGCTATCGCTTTGACCTGATCCGTCATAAGTCTGTCTCCTTTCGTGTTTGATAAGGTGCTTTAAGCCTTTGCTTCCGCTCCGCCGTCTGCCTCTGCCTCAGCGGGTGCCTTCGCCGCTGCGCTGCTTTGGCCTTCCTCCGCCTTGGCCAGCTTATCCAGCACCTGAGTGCTGCGCTTTAAGAATTCCGTCATTCTTTCGGGAGTAAGCGGAACATTCGCAAGCGCTGCAAGGTCATAAACCTGATGCATGATAAGCGTTTTTTCCTCGCCCGGCGCCATAAGCCCCAGCTTTTTGATAAGCTCGCTGTTTGTATTCAGGGTAAGGGTATACTTGCCGGGGAACATTCCCTCCATGTTCAGGCCGCTGTAATACCGGCTCATATCCTGCATACGGCGGTTCTGCTCATCCAATAACAGCAGCGCCGGCATATCCGAAGCAATGCTGCCCGCCTTTACCGTTGTATTGGCATCGTCCAGCATGGCTGTAAACTCGCCGCACAGGCCGTCAAAGCCCGCGCTTTCCCCGAGCAGCGCGCCCAGATCGGAATCTATACGCGTAAAGGTGACGCCCTGACGCTTGCTTTCGATAAAGCTGATAAACGGTCCGTCCACCGGTCCGTCCAGCAGCACGCAGTCTATATCGTGCTGATTGAAAAGCTTTATATACTGCGCCTGCTGTATTTCGTTTGTAACATAGTATACCTTGTTTTCGTGGCTGTCCTTGGCATCCGCAAGATAATCGTCCAGAGTAAGATAATCGCCCTGCACGGTTTTATATATAATGCAGTCCTTCATGCGGTCGTAGAATTTTTCATCCTTCATGCAGCCGTATTTTATAAACAGCCCGATGTCATTCCAGTATTCGTTATATTTATCCCGCTCGCTTTCAAACATTCCGGTGAGCCTGTCCGCCACCTTCTTGGTTATATGCGCCGATATTCTGCGCACGGTGGCATCGTTCTGCAAAAAGCTGCGGGAAACATTAAGCGGCATGTCCGGGCAGTCGATTACGCCCTTAAGCAGCATAAGGAACTCCGGAATGACCTCCTTTATATTGTCCGCCACAAACACCTGATTGTTGTACAGCTTTATCTGACCCTGCATGGTGTCGATGTTCTGGGTAAGCTTGGGGAAATACAGTATGCCCTTAAGGCGGAAGGGGTACTCCACATTAAGATGTATCCAGAACAGCGGATCGTTATAATCGTAGAACACCTTGCGGTAGAATTCGCGGTACTGCTCGTCCGTGCATTCGCTTGCAGGCTTGTTCCACAGCGGATCAGTATCGTTTATCTGCCGGAAATCGGTTTTGCCGTCCTTCTTTTCGCCCAATAATACGGGATACGGCAAAAAGAAGCAATACTTGTTCAGAATTTTGGCAAGCTCCGCGCTGTCCAGAAACTCGCGGCAATCCTGCGCGATGTGCAGCGTTATCACCGTGCCCGGCGTTTTTCTCCTGCCCTGTGACATGGTATATTCCACCGTGCCGTCGCTTTCCCAATGCACCGGCTCGGCGCCCTCCTGATAGGACAGCGTATCTATCTCCACGCTGTCCGACACCATGAACGCAGAATAAAAGCCCAAGCCGAAATGCCCGATTATACCGTCCGCCCCGGTTTTTTCATACTTCTGCATAAACTCCGCAGCGCCGGAAAACGCCACCTGGTTATATATTTTTCTATTTCCTCCGCCGTCATGCCTATGCCGTTGTCCTCAACGGTGATTGTGCCCGCCTCGGCATCGGGCAGCACGCGAACCTCCGGCTTCTCCACCGGCTTTGCCTCGCCCAGTGACGCTATCTTATTCAGCTTGCTTACGGCATCGCAGGCGTTGCTTACAAGCTCGCGCAGGAAAATATCCCTGTCGCTGTAAAGCCATTTTTTAATTATGGGCATCAGGTTTTCGGTATTGACGCTCAGATTACCCTTTTGCTGCTGCATATATATCCATCCCCTTCTTCCGCAAAAGCGCACAGGCGCCGATGACGGAATATTTTTTATGACTGTTTTATCAATAGCCGCATTTTCGTATGCCGTTGTATTTTTGCCTTATTTTCCGGCCCGGATATATGTGGCTTTACTGTATGTCGTTTACTATTACGGCAAGTATCCTGCAGGGCTCGTCGCTTATTCCCTCCACGGAGTGCTTGCCGTTGCGCACCATGGCGCTGTCCCCCGCCGCCAGCATAAAGGGTATTCCGTTTTCCGTATATATTGCGGCGCCGGAGAGCACATAGAACAGCTCCGCCTCCTGACGGTGTTCATGCTCGCCTATGCTCGCTCCCTTTTCCAAAGTGAGTACGCTTACAAGCCGGCAGCCCGACGGCAGCTCCTCAAACGGGTGCTCCAGCATTACCGTGCCGTTTCCGCCCCGCATGGCCTCCCGTTTTTCCGTTTTTGCGTTTTCCTTTTTGCAGATCATCAAAAATAACCTCCGCGGCTTTTGCCGCGCACCGAAATGTTTTCTTTTTGAGTTTTGTTTTTCAAGGCGGCAGCGCCGGCTTATCTCATGGCCTCCACGCGGATCATGCCGCCCAAGGACAGTCCGTCCACGGCGCTTATGCCCTCTATTGCCTTTTTCATGCTTTGCTCGCGGCAGCGGTGAGTGAGGAATATCACCGGCACCCGGTCGCCCTCGGCGCGCTCGCGCTTTTGTATCATGGAGGCTATGGAGATATCGCACGAAGCAAATATTCCCGCCACAGTTGCAAGCAGACCCGGCTTGTCAGGCGCCCATATGGAAACGAAGTATTCGCTTTCCCAATTGTTATTAAAGCCCTCGCGCGGCACATCGTCGCTGTTGCGGAAGGTGCAGTAGGAATGCTCCTTCTGCTTTGAAGCATATATGATATCGCTTACCACCGCGCTGCCCGTGGGCAGTGAGCCCGCGCCCTGACCGGAAAGCACCAGCTCGCCCAGCGCATCGCAGTCAAGATATACGGCGTTGGTGGCTCCGCTTATTGAAGAAAGCGGATGGCCGTCCGGAATAAAGGTCGGATGAACCCGTACCTCAATGCCGTCCTGCCCCTTTTTGCCTATTGCCAGCAGCTTAAGAGTAAGCCCCAGCTCCTTGCCCACGGCAATATCCTGCTTTGTTACGGCGGTTATGCCCTCATGATATACCATGCTCACCGGCACCTTGGAATGAAAGGCTATGCTTGCAAGCAGGGAAAGCTTGTACGCAGCGTCCAGCCCCTCCACATCCAGCGTGGGATCCGGCTCCGCAAGCCCCGTGCGCTGCGCTTCCGCCAGCGCCTCCTTGTAGCTTTTTCCCTCCTGCGTCATGGCGGAGAGAATATAGTTTGTGGTGCCGTTTATTATGCCCATTACTTTGTTTATGCGGTTTGCCTGCATGGAGCAATGCAGCGTGCGGATAATGGGTATACCCCCCGCCACGCTGGCCTCGTAATAAAGCCCCGCACCGTGCGCCTTGGCCGCCGCCTCCAGCTCCGGCCAGCAATTGGCAAGCACCACCTTATTGGCGGTAACCACCGTTTTGCCGTTTTCCAGCGCGCGCAGTATATAGGTGCGCGCCGGCTCCGTTCCGCCCAAAAACTCCGCAACTATATCTATTTCCGGATTATCCAGCACATCATCGGGGTTCTCCGTAAGTATGCTGCCGGGAATATCGCCCCTGCTTTTGTTCTTATTGCGCACAAGCGCCGCCGTTACAGTATAGCGCATGCCCTCGCGATGAGTTATCACCTCCGCGTTGTCCCGCAGAATGCGATATGCTCCGCTGCCTACATTGCCCATGCCCAAAAAACCGATCTTAATTTCTGTCATGCCCGTTTTTCCTTTCCCGCCGTCGGCGGCCTGCATAATTACCGTGCTTCTGAAATTTTGTGCTAAACCCGAAGGTAACTGTTTATATTTTTTCTGCCCGGCTATACGCCGTGTCAGCTGTTCATTTCGTATATCAGGCGCAGCCCCTCAAGGGTAAGCAGCGAATCCGCCGTATCTATCGCCTTTGTTGCGCTGCCTATCACCCGGCTCATGCCTCCGGTTGCTATAACCTTTATATCCGGCTGCGCCATCTCCTGCTTAAAGCGGGAAATAAGATATTCCACCTGCCCGACATAGCCGTAGAGCAAGCCGGACTGCATGCTGGCCACGGTGTTGCGCCCTATCGCCTTTTGCGGCAGCTCAAGCTCAATATTGGGCAGCTTGGCGGCCTTGCCCGCCAGCGCGTCCAGCGCCAGCTTCACTCCGGGGCATATGGCCCCGCCCAAAAACTCGCCCTGCCCGCTTACTGCGCTTATAGTGGTGGCCGTGCCGAAATCCAGCACTATGCAGGGGCCGCCGTAGCGCCGGAAGGCACTTACGCAGTCGCATATTATATCGCCGCCCAGCTCCCGCGGATTATCCAGCTTTATGTTCAGCCCGGTGCGTATCCCCGGGCCTACCAGCATGGGTGTTTTATCAAGATAATGCGCCAGCATATGCTCAAGAGTGAAATTTATGCCCGGAACCACCGAGGACATTATCACACCGTCTATATCGCCGCGCTTAAGCCCGGCCGACATAAGCAGCGCCTGAAGCGCCACGCCGTATTCGTCGCCGGTCTTGCTGCGATCCGTTGCCAGCCGCCAGGAATTTATCAGTCTGCCGCCGCTGAAGAGGCCCAGCTTTATATTGGTGTTGCCGACATCTATTGCAAGCAGCATCATTTTGCTTCCTTTCCTTCCTTTTTCTTTGAGACAAACCTTTTAACGGGCAGGCATACGGCAGGGGCGCATATTCCGGCCAGCACCGCCTCCGGGACTCCGTTTGTAAGCACCGTTCCGCAAAGGGCAAGCAATATCATGGCATAGGGCGTGTTCACCGCCACTGCATAGGACTGACCGAAGAACAGATATATTCCGCCCAACACCAAAACGGTATTTGTAAGCGAGCCCGCAACCGCAGCCGTCGCACAGGCCGCAATGCTTCTCCAGCTGTTCTTCTTGTCTGCCTTTTTAACCTCGGCCGCCGGCAATGCCGCGCCTTGGGGGAGATTCTGTACCGCTGCGGCAGCCTTATTCGCTTTTCTTTGGTTCACAATGCACATTCCCTTATACACCATGCCGGTCACGGTGCCGGTAAGCGCACGGGGAACAAGGCATATAACAAGGCTCCAGATATTCCCGTGGAAATCCCCCAGTGAATAAAACGGGGAAAATACAAAGGCGGTAGCGGGGCTCGGCGGCATAAATGTCCACACTATAAGGCTGAAAACGCCGGTTATAAAGCCCATAAGCGTTCCCACCCCGGTGCCGAAAAGTATGGCGGATATAATAACCGGGATCATTGCAAGGGTCATTACTATCGGCCCTATTGCCGGCAGCGACCCCAGCGGCGTAAAGCAGAACACCGCCTCAATTGCAACAAGCAGCGCAAGCTGCACAAGAAACAGCGTGCGTTTACGCCTTTCCTGCGCCGTTACCGTGCGGCGCTGCGCCGGACGGCGGTATTTTTTTACCTCGCCGCTCTTGGCCTCCGCTCCCGGAGCGTTCTCCGTTTTGTCATTGCCGGGTGCTGACGTCGCGTCCTGCTTTGCAACGGCCGCAGAGCCGTTTTCCGTCTGCGCGCTCTGCTGCAAAGCCGTTTCAGTTCTTTCGTTGTTTTTGTTTTCGTTGTTTTCCATTTGCTCCTCCATTCGGGCTCTTTTTCGATGCCCCATATCGGTATTTTTTACGGCATCCCCGCGCATATTCGCGCGTTTTTGCAAAATGTCCGCTGATGTCGGGCTTTTGCGGCTGCCGATTTGATATATTATAATCCTATTTGTAAAATCACGCAACAAAAAGCAGAACGCCCGCCGGGTACAAATAGAAAAAACGGGTCAAGCGACCCGTTTTGATCCTGATTCTTTGCTTATCTGTTCTGAATTAACTCCTTGACCTTGCTGGCCTTGCCCACTCTGTCACGGAGATAATAAAGCTTGGCTCTGCGTACACGGCCACGGCGAGTAATCTCGATGTGGTCCAGCTTTGGCGAATGAACCGGGAAGGTACGCTCTACTCCTACGCCGTAGGAAATGCGTCTTACGGTGAAGGTCTCTCTGGAAGAACCGTTTCTGCGTGCAATAACGGTGCCCTCAAAGGCCTGCAATCTCTCGCGGGTTCCCTCAACGACCTTAACGAAAACCTTTACGGTGTCGCCAACCTTGAAATCAGGAATGTTGTCACGAAGCTGTTCAGCCTCGATGGCCTGGATGATTGTCATGATCCTTACTCCTTTCCCTCAAAGGCGTTCGTTCTTCCATTATGGCGCAAAGTTTCGCGCGACGGAACAGAGGACCGCCCGTACTGACTGATAGATTATAGCACAGTCCGCAATTATATGCAAGCACTATTTTATGCCGCCATGCCCTGAAATACGGCATTGCAGCCCCAAAAAGCCCTTATGCTTCCTTGCCGGCGCCGTGTTCCCCGGCGCCTTCGTCATCGCTTTTATCCTCGCGGTCTTCCTTTTTGCGGAACAGGCCGCCCGTTTCCTTCTCCTCCTGCTCCGGCTGGGGCTGGGGTGGCTTTACCTCCACCGATATTTCCTTTGTCATAACATCATCGGCCTTGGTCACGGTTATATGCAGGTTTCATAGTCGAAACTGTATCCGACCTCCGGGATATTCCCGCTTATTTCGGTAAGCCATCCGTTTACCGTGGAGGCATCCGTTTCGTCCTCATTCTCAATGGCAAAATACTCGCGGAAATCATCCACCGACGCCGTACACAGCACGCGGTAGGTGTTCTCGCCGGTTTTTACAAACTCGCTTACTTCCTCGTCGCTCTCATCCCAGATCTCGCCCACCAGCTCCTCCAGAATGTCCTCCATGGTAACAATGCCCGCCGTTTCGCCGTATTCGTTTACCACCACCACCATATGGGTGTGCGAGGTCTGCATGTCCTTGAACAGCGAATCAAGCCCCACGCTCTCCGGCACAAACTCCGGCGCATGCAGGATATCCTTTATCTCAAAGCCCGGCGTTCCCCTCTTTATAAGATAATCCTTGGTGTGAAGAATGCCTATGACCTTGTCGTTTTCCTCGTCAAACACCGGCATGCGGGAATAGCCCTCTTTTTCAATGCGCGCCATTATTTCCGCATCGGTGCTGTCCAGCGACACCCACACCATGGACTTGCGCGAGGTCATAACATCCTCCGCCGTCATGCCGTCCAGCTTAAAGACATTCTTTATGTATTCTATATCGTGCTCGTCCAGCGTGCCCTCGTCCGCGCCCGCATCCAGCATAAGCACTATGTCCTCCTCGGACACCGGCTCCTCCTTTTCCCGCGGGTCAATGCCTATAAGGCGCAGCACCGCGTTGGTGGATACGGTAAGGAACCATATAATGGGGCGCAGCACCGCCGCCAAAAACGATATCACCCCGCAAACCGCGTTTGCCAGCTTCTCCTTGTGCTTCATGGCTATGCGCTTTGGCACAAGCTCGCCCAGAACAAGGGTGAAATACGAAAGTATTATGGTTATGACTATAACCGCCACGGTATTTACCGTGCCCTGATATTGCTGCGCTATGCCGAAGTCCCGGCATATTGTTTCCGAAAGCCTCTGAGCAAAGTTGTCCGCCGCAAATGCCGAGCCCAAAAAGCCCGCAAGGGTTATGCCTATCTGTATTGTGGAAAGAAAGCGCGTGGGCTGCTCCACTATTCTAAGCATCTTTGCAGCCTTTTTGTCGCCGTCCTCCGCCATGGCGCGAACCTTTTTTTCGTTAAGTGATATAACCGCAATTTCCGTTGCGGCAAAAAAAGCGTTTACTAAAATAAGTACAAGCTGCAGCAGCAGCTGTCTGACAATGTCCATATAAAAATGATAACCTCCGAATAATCCTGTTTTGTTTCAATTGCAGCCGCCGTGTCAGTTTTTATCCGGGAAAAACATTTCCCTTATAACACGGCGCCCGCGCTCCCTTAAAGCACATACCGGATTCCGGCGCATCATTTCTTCCTGCTCCCTACATCGGGGGGACGGATCCACAAAACCAACTCCTCTCGCACGACCTAAGCCGCGATATATTTATACAGTATAATATTATACACTCCGCCCCGCAAAAAATCAAGAGGAAAAATCATTTTGCCTTGATTATCGCCATTTGTAAAATTTTATATGGAGTATTGACTTTGACCCGCAGCATCTGATATACTGTTAATAGGGAATATTATGCAAAAAGCATAACAAAACCAAATTATAATTAAAGGAGAGATACCAATGATCACAATGAAAAAAACAAAGGGTCTGCTGGCACTGGCAATAGGGGTTGCCATGTGCTTTGCCGTTTCGGCATACGCACTGACCGCGCCGCGGGATACACAGGGCAGCATTTCAGACAACGCTTCTGATGAACCGTTTTCCGAACTTCCCGCAAATGAAGATATTTTCGTTAATTCCTTTACTGATTACCCTGATATTGATGCTGTTAAGCAAGCCGCGCACACCGCTTATGCCGACAACGAAGCAAAAAAAATTGATTTTGTTAACGGAATACTGCCGGCCGTATGCAATCAGTCGGATTCCGTCAACAGGATTTACAGCAAAGAAATGGGTATTTGGGTGCCTTCCGCCATGCCGGAAAATCTGCAAATAAGCAAGATTCGCATAGCGAACTCGCGCGGTATGATATTTATAGCCTTTAATGACGAACAGGGAAATCCTGTGGCGGAGCTTTGTTCTCTTTACAGCTACGGCATTGATGAGCTTAAGGAAAAGCTTGAAAGCGACGGCATTGATTATAACGGTCAGCGCTATATTATCAACTGTGATTTTACCTCTGTGGGCGAAACACTCTGTTTTGTCCCCTATTACCAAATGAGCTGCAAACAGAATGTGCAGTGGCTGCAAAACGGCAGACACTATAAAATGCGTATATACAACGGCAGCTATACCGAGCAGGAGCTGCTTGATATGTGCAGCCTTACCCGGATAGACTTCTGATCCTTCCCGTTCCCTCATGCAGGGGCAAAAGACACAAAAAGGGCCGCCTTTGCGGCCCTTTTTTACGCTTTTATCAAGCGCTTTATTTTGCATCCTGCCCGTTTAAGCGGCGCACCGCATTAACTATATCCTGCGGCTCCTTTGCAATAATGCAGGCGTTGTTTTCCCTAAGCTCCCGCTCCGTGCGGAAGCCCCAAAGCACGCCCGCCGTGGTCATGCCCGCAGCGGCGCCCGTCTGCATATCGGTATCGGTGTCCCCCACATACAGGCATTCCTCCGGGGTAACGCCCATGGCTTTTGCGGCCAAAAGCGCGCCGTCCGGCGCAGGCTTGCGGGGCAGTTCTTCCCTTTTGCCCAGCACAAAATCAAAGGAGATATCAAAAAGCGCGGGCACCACCTTCTGCGCCGCCGCATCGGGCTTATTGGAAAACACCGCCGTTTTTATACCCATGGCGCGCACCTGACGCAGCATTGCTTCTATGCCCGGATACGGCTTTGTAAGATACATTGTGTTTGCAAGGTACATTTCGTTAAAATCCGCCAGCATTTTTTCCACCGTCTGCTTATCCGGCTCTTTGCCGCGCAGAAGCAGCATCTGCTCCATAAGCACCGTTGCCCCCCGCCCCACAAGATAGCGGAAGCGCTCCGTTTCTATCGGCGCAAGCCCTATATGCTCAAGCGTCTTATTGGAAAAATACGCAAGCGTATTCAGTGTGTCGGCAAGGGTGCCGTCCAGATCAAATATAACCGCCTTGATCATCTGCTTCTTCCCAAAGCCCTTTCCAGCTTCTTTTTTATCCTTTGCAGCGCGTTATCCACGCTTTTGGGCTGCGCGCCCGTCTGCTTTGCAATATCGCGGTAGCTGTATCCCGAAAGATAAGCCTCCAGCACCTGCTTTTCAAAATCCGAAAGCACGCGCTCAATTTTGCCGGTTATCACAGTATATTCCTCACGGCTTATAAGCAGCGTCTCCGGGTCGTCCAGTCGGCTGCCCCCCAGCACATCCATAAGCGTGCGCTCGGAATCCTCCTGCACGGGCTTGTTAAGGGAAACATAGGTATTCAGCGGGCCGTGCTTAAGGCGTGATGCACCTTTGAGCGCGCTTATAAGCTGGCGCCTTATGCACAGCTCGGCAAAGGAATAAAACCCGGCGTTTTTTTCCGGATCATAATCCCGCACCGCCTTGAACAGCCCGAACATTCCCTCCTGGATAAGGTCCTCGGTTTCCGCCCCCATAATAAAGTATGCCCGAGCCCTTGAGCGCACAAGGTCCTTATATCGCGTTAAAATCAGCTCAAGGGCGGCATCGTCGCCCTTCTGAGCCAGCTGCACTATGCGGTTTTCCTCCATTGAGCACAAATCCGCCTGTGTCAAACCCTTATCCTTTCTCGCAGTATCCGTCCCGCTGACGCACCGCCTCATACATGATAACAGCCGCCGCCACCGCCGCATTGAGGGAATCTATGCCTCCCTTTACCGGCAGGGAGATTATCCTGTCGCAGCTCTTGCGCACAAGCTGACCCAATCCCGGCCCCTCCGCACCTATAACTATGCCGATAGGCCCCCGAAGGTTAGTGCGCGTTGCCGGCTCTCCGTCCATTGCGGCGCCGAATATCCATACGCCCTGCTTTTTAAGATACTGCACGGTCTGGGCGATGTTTGTCACCTTTGCCACGGGCATATATTCAATTGCCCCCGCGCTGGCCTTTGCCACTGTCGGAGTAAGCCCCACCGCGCGCCGCTTGGGTATTATTACCCCGTGCGCCCCCGCGCACTCCGCGCTTCTTATAATGGAGCCGAGGTTCTGCGGGTCGGTTATGCCGTCCAGAATGATTATAAACGGATCCTCTCCCTTTGCCTTTGCTCTTTCCAGAATGTCGTCCACGGTGCAGTATTCCTTTGCCGCCACAAAGGCGATTATCCCCTGATGCGCCCCCGTTTGGCTGAGCTTATCAAGGCGTATGCGGTCCACCTCCTGCACCAAAACTCCGTTTTTGCGCCCATGAGCCGCGATTTCCCTGACGCTGCCGTCGCCGGGGCCGTTGGAGATAAGTATCTTTTCTATCTCGCGCCCCGCCTTTATCGCTTCCTTAACGGCATTGCGCCCCTCAAGAATGTTTTCCGCCTCCTGCGCGCTCTGCTCCTGCTCAAAGAAGGTCTCTTTGTCGCAGGCCTCCCGCTGACGGCGGAAGCTTTCATTCTCCCGCGCGCTGCGGTATTCCTTTTTGGCGAAGGAGTCATTTTCAAAGCTGCTCCGGCTTCTGTTTTGTTTTCCTTCAAAGCGTCCGCTGCTTTTTTCACCGTGAGCGTTCGTTTGGCCGTGCGCATATCCGCCGTGCTTTTTATATCCGCCGGTCTGCCCGCCCTTTTTGTCAAAGCCCGAATGCCCGTTTGCTTCATATCCGCCCTTGCCGCGGGCGCCGTTTTTTCCGCCGCGCGACTGCGCGCGTCCGTTATTGTATGCCATCTGATTTCCGTGCCGCCCGTTTTGCGGCGGCTTCCCTTTCCGTATTTATCCTTGTGTTTCCGTCTGCTGCTGCGCGCACGCCTTTGCTTCGGTCTTGCCCTCGCATTCGCCGTCATCCTGCCGCGTGCCGGTAAGTATCCTTTCCATAAGCTCATCCAGGCGCTCAAGCTGCCCGGTAAGAAACAGGTATCCCACCAGCGTTTCCAAGCCCGTAGCGCTGCGGTAATCCTTCACCCCGGCGTTTTTGGGCACCGTTGTGGGCTTTGTATTGCGCCCCCGCCTGTATATGTACTCTTCCTGCGGTGTAAGCTGCGCCTCTATTGCAATAAACGCCTCCGCCTGAGCGTGCGCCGAGACAAACTTTACGGCCTCTCGGTGCAGCATATGCGTATTAAGCCCGCTTGCGCGCACATACTCCCGCACATACAGGTCAAATACACTGTCCCCCACAAAGGCCAAAGCCAGCGGCTTTTCCTGCACGGCCTTTCCGGGGTCAGCTCCGAAGCGCGAAGAGCCAGCTTCAGCATTTGGTCACCCTGCAATAGCGCGCATAGGCCTCGTCCCACGCCTGCTTATCCTGGGGCAGATACTCTCCGGTGTCCACGGAGGCGCGCACCACCTCGCGCAGCTGAGCCACATCCTTTATGCTGCCCTCGCCCATAGCCTGAATGAGTATATTGCCCATGGCGGTGCCCTCCGCAGGCCCTGTTACCACCTTGCGGCCTATGGCGTTTGCCGTCATGCGGTTAAGCAGCAGGTTCTGACATCCTCCGCCCACTATATGCAGCACATCGATTCGCTTGCCCGTTATTTTCAAGGTCGTCAATGGCCTCGCGGTATTTCAGTGCAAGGCTCTCATACGCCGTGCGGATAACCTCTCCGCGGGTAAGCGGCACCTCCTGCCCGGTTCTTTCGCAATAGGCGCGTATCCGCTCCTCCATGCCGACGGGCGCCACAAAGCTCTTATCGTCGGGGTTAATAAAGCACTTGAACGGCTGCGCCTCCTGCGCCAGCTTCACCATATCCGGGAAGGAGAGCTTCTCGCCCGCACGCTCCCAGTCCGCCCGAAGCTGCTGAATTATCCACAGCCCCATTATATTGCTTAACAGATCGTACCGCCCGCCGATAGCGCCCTCGTTGGAGAAATTACGCTCATATGTAACATCATTTACCACGGGCTTGTCCACCTCTATGCCTAGAAGCGACCATGTTCCGCTGGAAAGAAATGCCCAGTTTTCCCCCTGCGCCGGCACTGCCGCGGAGGCGGCGTTTGTATCGTGCGATGCCACAACATACACCGGAGTAGGCTCCAAGCCGCACTCCTTGCACACCGAGGGCAGCAGCATGCCGCGCAGCGTTCCCGGCTGCTCGATGCGCCCGAATATTCTTCTGGGGAAGCCCATCGCCTTTATGATATCCTCCGACCAGTCGCCGGTTTCGGGGTCTATCATCTGGCTTGTTGTGGCCTCGCAGAATTCCGTACCCTTGTTGCCCGTAAGGAAATAGGCAAACAGGTCCGGAATAAACAGCAGCTCCTGCGCGCCCTCCAGCGCCGCGCTTGAAGCAAGCTTCATGGCAAGCAGCTGGTTAAGCGTATTGAAAAATTCAAAGGATACGCCGCTGTGGCGGAATATCTCCCGGCGGGGCATAAGCTTCTGCGCCTGCTCCATCATGCCGTCCGTTCTCTTGTCACGGTAGTGATACGGCGCTCCCAGCAGCTCGCCGTCCTTGCCCAAAAGCCCGAAATCCACGCCCCAGGTGTCAATGCCTATGCCGTCCAGCTTGCCGTAGCCCATGTTTGCATATTTGATAAGCCCCTGCTTGATCTCAAAAAACAGGCGGAAAATATCCCAGTGATAATGCCCGCATATCTCCACCGGATCGTTTGAAAAACGGTGGATCTCCTCCATTGTAAGTTTGCCGTTCTCCAGCCTGCCCAAAATAGCGCGGCCGCTGCTTGCGCCGAAATCAAATGCCAGAAATTTCTTCTCCATATCCTCCACCTGCTCTGCCCCTGCGGGCATCCTTTCCTTTTGTTTTAATATTTTTTTATTTGCTTTGGTAACCTTAGCCGTCAGTTTATCCCTTTTTACCGCTTGTCCTGCTCCCGGGGCGCAGCGTTGCCGTCCTGCTTCTTTTTGCTTCCCAAGGACAGGCGTGATTCCTTGCCCGCCGCTATCCTTGCAATATTTGATGAATGCTTGATTATAACGGCAATACACACCGCCGCCATGGCAAGAACGCACACCAGCCTTTCTCGCGGCGTAAAGCCCTCCGTATAGGAAAAGCCAAGCGTAGCCACGGGCACCGCCACCGCCGCGCACACAGACCCCAGCGAAACCATGCGCGAACAAACCGTCGCTATTATAAACACCCCAAGACAGGAAAGCGCCACACGCCAGTCCAGCATAAACAGCACGCCCAGCGTGGTGCTTACGCCCTTGCCGCCTCGGAAGGAGAAAAACACTGGGAACATATGCCCGAAACACAGGCCATTCCGCTTATCGCCGCCACCTCGCGCGCGCCGTCCCCTCCCGGAACAAGGTATGATGCCGCCGCTCCCGCCGCAGCCACCGCCGCAAGCCCCTTAAGCACATCGCACACAAAGGTGCAGCCTCCCAGCACCGGCCCGAAGGTTCTTAACACATTCGTAGCCCCCGCATTGCCGCTGCCGTACTTGCGTATATCTCTCCTGCGGGCAATCGAGGAAAAAATAATGGCAAAATTGACGCTGCCCAGAAGATATGCAAATGCCGCCGTTATCAGCAGTACCCACCAATAGGCGGATATAAAGCCCGCCCAGTTATATGTCGTTGTAATATTCTCCATTTCAGCCTTCCCTGCGGTTTGCTGCCGCTTCGCGCAAAAATTCCGTTCCCGCCGCCCTGCGGTTCTCCGCCGCGCCTTTTTTCAAAAAATATCCGTTTGAACCTGCGCCGCCGATTTCCTCGCGCTCCTGCCCTTACCAGTTGTCGCTGCCGTCCTTGGGCACTACCGCCTCAAAGGCGGCAATGGCGCATTCTATCATGCTGTCGTCCGGCTCGCGCGTGGTTATCCGCTGGAGCCACTTCCCCGGCGCGCTTATAATGCGGGTAAATATGTTATCGTATCTCCCCGCCAGCTTTATAAGCTCATAGCCTATCGAAACCACTACCGGCAGGCACGCAAGCTTTATAAGCGTACGCACAACAGGGTTGGGCGTGGATATGAACATGGAAATGAATATTCCCACAAACAGCATAAGTATCATAAAGGAGGTTCCGCAGCGGGGATGAAACCGGCTCTGCCTGCGTACATTCTCCACCGTGAGGGGCAAGCCGTTTTCATAGCAGAATATCGTCTTGTGCTCCGCGCCGTGATACATGTATGTCCTGCGGATATCCTTCATAAGCAGCATGCTTGCCATGTAGCCTATGAATATGATAATCCGTATAACACCCTCCGCCACGCTTCTTAGCACCTGGTTTTCAAAGGCCGGAACGGCGCCGCTGAGCCATTTGGTTATCAGGCTGGGCAAATATATGAACAGCCCTATTGCAAGCAGCAGCCCCAGCACCACGCTGAATATCATCATCGCCGCGCTCTGCGCCTTTTCCTTGCCCGATTTATCCTTTGCGCCGTCCTTGGCCGCCGCTTCCCGCGCAGCCGCCGGCTCCTGTGAGCACGCCGCTTTGCCGTCCGCCGCCTCGGCGCTTTCCGCCGCTGCCGGCTGCGCGCCTGCGCTGCCGGCCTGCGAAGTCTCTTCCGCCCCGATTTCGCCCGTCTCCGGCGCTTGACCCTCCGTATCGACACCCGCCTGCGCAGCCTGCTTGTCCGCCTCCTGCACCGGCGCTTTGCCCTTCTTGGGCGTCTCTTCCTCCTCCAGCCCCGCGATTTCCGCAGAACGCATAAGGCATTTATAGCCGAATACCAGCGAATCGTACAAATTGAATATTCCTCTTATAAAGGGCAAACGGCAGAACTTGGGGCGATCGTTGCCCTTGGTGGGGTATTTCTCCAGCACCATCCTGCCCTCAGGATCCCGCACTGCAATGGCAGTCACCTTCGGTCCGCGCATCATTATGCCCTCAAGCAGAGCCTGTCCTCCTATGGAGGTCTTCTTTTGTTCGCTCATATATTTCCTTTCATAGCCGCCGCCAAACGCCGGCACGGGTTTTTCAGCATCATTTTTTTGCAGATGCCGCCGTTATAGCCAAATACATGCGGCACGACCCGCTTTGAAACCCCTTTTGCATTATTATACCACTTCACACGCCTTCGGAAAAGCATATAAAGGTAAATATTCGGTTAAATCGGTGCCGCCGATTTTCCCCGCTGCGGCTTCAGGCAGTGATCAGCTGCAATATGATGCCGCTCAGGCTTGCCACTGCAAACATTATGCCCATTATCGTCAGATTCTGGCGTATGCTGCGGTTTGCGCGGAAAAGCATCAGCAGCCCGGTTCCCGCTCCCGTGCAAAGCCCCGCCACCGCCGCGCCGAAGCCCAGTCCGCCCGATATATACAGCTCGGTTATCACCACCGATGCCGCACAATTGGGTATAAAACCGAAGATCGCGGCGATAACGGGCTGAAGCAGCGCGCTTCCGCCCAGCAGGGATTTCAGGCTGTCCTCTCCAATAAACTCCACCACCGCATTAAGTGCAAGCGTCACCGCAAAAATAAACAGCATAATGGAGCCCACATGCTTGAGCGCCGGCAGCAGTATCCCCCTGACAAAGCCGTGCTGCTCCTCGCATCCGCAATGCTCGCACAGCGTATTGTGATTGTGCCCGTGCTCCGAATGCTCCTCATGCTCCCTGCCTTCACATTCCCGCTCCGTATGCGCGTGCACATGCGCTTCGTGCTCTTCCTCGCTTTTTGCCGCATCCGGCGCCGTTTTCAGCGCTTTTCGCCGCCTGTATGCGCCGATTACGGCATCCACGGCAAAGCCGGCCGCCACTCCTATTACAAGCTTTGTGGCAAGCAGCAGCAATATCTCCGCTATCTGCATGCCGTTTCCTATGCCCTCCGTAAGCAGCAGCGGCAGCGCTTCATCGCTGGTAGCCAGCATTACCGCTATAACCGTGCCCATGGATACAAGGCCGCCTGCATAAAAGTTGGCGCACACCACGGAAAAGCCGCACTGCGGCACCAATCCCAGCAGTCCGCCTATAAGCGGCCCAAGCCGCCCCGATCTCTTCAAAAACGCACCGAAACGGTCCCCCGCCCGATGCTCCAGCCATTCTATAAGCAAATACGCCGCCAACAAAAACGGAAGCAGCTTTAAGCAATCAAGCACCGTATCAAGCAGTATATCGGCAATTTTTTCCCACATATTCTCCGTTTCTTATACCCCCGTAATCCGAATCATATTCCCGCCCGCACCCCGAGCGCACCTCAGTACGCGCCTTAGTATATCAGGCGTATGATTCCGTATTGCAGCGCCTGCGCAAGCAGCGAGCCCGCAATCACATACAGCGCAGTCATGCCCTGACTGCGGTATTTTTTCATTATCTGCGCATCCAGCACTCCCAGAACACATATCTGGAAGAAACGCGCAATATACCACGCCATCTGCCCCGCAACCGTAGGCCGCACTCCGTTAAAAATGCAGAAAACGGCTGCAACCGCAGCTTCCAGCCCTACGGTAAACCAAATACACCTTTTTACCGTCGTTTTCCACGGCAGCTTGAACACCGGCGGAAGCAGCAGCAATATGCCGCTGCCCGCCGCCGCAAGCAGCAGCCCCGTAAGTATGATAAGCGGAAGGCTCATCCGTTTTCCTCCTGTCCGTATCTGTTCAGACAAATAAGACCCGTCTGCAAAAACAAACCCGCCGCAAAGATTTTTCCCTCTCTTTGCGGCTTTTTCGTACCATTTTTATGTTTCTTCAGCGCCTTTTGGCCCCTAAATGCTCTCTCATTGCCTGTGCTACATTAAGCCCCAGGCGCGCTATCTGCTCCTCATTGCTGCCCTCCAGCATTATCCGCAGCAGCGGCTCCGTGCCGGAGGCGCGCACCAGTATCCGTCCGCTGTCCCCCAGCTCCGCCTCTGCCTGTGCAATGGCGTCGGCCACCGGCTTGCATTGCATATATGTATTCTTTACGCTGTTATCCACCGTCATGTTCAGCAACACCTGCGGCATATTTTGCATCACCTCCGCCGCACGGCTGAGCTTCTCCCCCTCTTTTTTTGCAGCGGAAAGCAGCTGAAGCGCCGTAAGCATGCCGTCCCCCGTGGTATTGTAATCAAGGAATATCACATGCCCGCTCTTTTCTCCGCCCAGGGAATAGCCCCCCTTTAGCATACGCTCCAGAACATATCGGTCGCCCACTGCAGTGCGCTCCAGCAAAAAGCCGTTCTCCTTAGCGCTTTTTGTAAGCCCCATGTTGGACATAACGGTGCACACCGCCGTATCCCCCCGAAGCTTCCCCTGCTTAAGCATATGACGGGCGCAAATAGCAATTATATGGTCGCCGTCTATCTCCTGTCCGCGCTCATCGCAGGCAATAAGCCTGTCGGCATCTCCGTCAAAGGAAAGCCCGCAGTCGGCATCCTGCTCCACCACCAGCTCGCATATGCGCTCCGAATGGGTGGAGCCGCAGTTTTTGTTTATATTGCAGCCGTCCGGCGTATTATAGTAGGGCAGCACCTCGGCTCCCAGGCTTTCAAAAAGCGCCGGGGCTATCTCGCTTGCCGCGCCGTTGGCGCAGTCCAGCACTATTTTCATGTTGTCAAGGCGCACATCCACCGTGGAAAGCAAAAAGTCCATATAATCCTGCGCCGGATTTTTAACCTTTATGCGCTTGCCTACCTCCATGCCCGTAGGCTGCGGCAGCGTCTCCGCTCCCTCTATCACCCTCTGAATACGGTCCTCCACCTCATCCGCCAGCTTGTAGCCGTTTGAGCTGAAGAATTTTATTCCGTTATCCTCCATAGGGTTGTGCGATGCGCTTATCATAACTCCCGCGTCACAGGAATAGTACCGCGTTAAAAACGCAACGCCAGGCGTGGGAATCACACCCACGGTAACGGCATCCGCGCCCACACTCATTATTCCCGCAATAAGGGCGGATTCCAGCATGTTGCCCGAAAGCCGCGTATCCCTTCCCACCAATATCCGCGGTCGGTTTATATGGTTTGTAAGCACATATGCCCCCGCCCGCCCCAAATCAAAAGCCAGCTGCGCGCTCAGCTCGCGGTTTGCCACGCCCCGAACGCCGTCGGTACCGAAAAGTCTTGCCATAGCCTATTTTATCCTTCTCCTGATTTTTCTGCTCCTGCGGGCAGCGCGCTTTTGCAGTATATTCACAACAATCAGCGCCGCAACACCCAGCACTATAAGTCCGCCCACCACGCAAAGGGCAATCACAACCGCCCGTCCGGCGCCGTTTCCCTTTGAAGGCTCCGCCGTGGGAGTGGGCTCGTCCGGAGGCAGCGTGACGGGCGCGGCCGTGCCGTTGTTCTCTCCCACCGTAACGGTTATAACCTCGGTTTCGAATCTCTTCTCCACCCCCGCGCTGTCCGTTACCGTAACCACAAAGAACACATTCTGCGTCTGCTCCACCGTGCGCACTACCGTAAAATTCTTGCTTCCGCCCGGCTCCATCGTTCCTATGGTCTGTATCTCTTCGCCCCGGTCGTCGCTCACCCGCACATTGGATACCGTCATTATGCTTTTGTTTGTAACATTTATATCAAAGGTCACCTGTCCCGGCCCGGTCAGAGCGGTAGTGCGCGCCACGGCGGTTATACCCATGACGATATCCTCAGCGCTGGCCTCCAGCGTTATGTCCACGCCGTTGGAGTTTGTCTGATACTCCCTGCCGAAGCTGTCCTGCGCCGTAAGGGTATAGCGCACATTCTTATCCCCGGTTATGCGCATGGTAACGCTGCCGGTTATGGTCTCTCCCGGCTTTAACACCGTAACATTTGTGCGTATTTCACCGTTGCTCTCATCCAGCAGCCGTATGCCGCTGAGCGCAACATTGCCGCTGTTCAAAACATTGTATACTATCGTTACCGTCTCGTTATATTTTCCGCTGGCCTGCGGACGCGCCACAAGATAAAACTGTGTTTCCGCGCGCTTTAACTCTATCTCCACCGGCTCGCACTTTACATTGCCGTGATTGCTCGCCACCGTGGGCGTCAGGGAAAAATCCCCCTGCACCGATCCCACCGAAAAAGAAAAGCTGCGCATTTCTCCGGCGGCAAGGCTGCCTATTTCAACATCCTTAACCGCAATCTTGCCAAGATCCTGGTACTGCCCGGTGTAGGCTCCCGCAAAGCTTATAAACACATTCTCGGCATCTTTTCCGCTGTTGTTTGTAATGCTTCCGGAAAAATCCACATTGCCGTCCTTTTCCACCACCGTTTTATCCGGCACAAGGGAAAGCACGAAAGCCTGGCTGTCCTCCGCCTGCACGGTAAAGCTGCCTGCCCTGTGGCGCTCGGTTCGCCCGCTTACGCTGCCCTGGGCATCATATTCCGCCCAAACAACATGCTCCCTGCCGATATCGCTTCTTCCCAGATCCGCACTGAAGGATATTTCTGCGCTGTTTTCCTCGCTTATGTGCGTTGACTGATCAACATATATCGAGTCCTCCGCATCGTCAAGGTAAAAACGGAAATTGCCCGCACTGAAATCCTTCTGCTTGGTGGACACCTTCACCGTAACGGTCACCTTGTGCGTCTGTCCCTCCTGGGGCAGTGCCACCCTTTTGGGGCTTACCGAAACCTCATAGCTTACTCTGCCCTCTTCGGCTATACCGTCTGCAAATACAGGCATGGCGCAGCACAGCAATAAAACCAGCCCGGTAATACCCGCCAGCAGCTTCATTCCCCTGCAAAGGCTTGCCTTGTTAAACATCTTATCACCTTTTTCCGTTGCATTTATATACCGGGGCCTACTCAATACCCGGCGGCGCTTTTTGCGTCAATTCTGCGTTAAGCTCTCCGTGCGCGGCTGCTTTGCCGCTCTTTTTTTCGTATAAGCCCGCATATTCATATTTACAGTATTGTACTTTATATGCTCCGTTATGTCAACACTGCCCTTTTTGCCCGTCCTGCGCAAGCCCCGCGGCATTTATAAAATACTCCGCCGCCAAAATATAGGAAAGATACCCAAAGCCCGCTATCTGCCCTGCGCACACCGGCGCAATAACGCTTGTATGGCGGAATTCCTCCCTTGCGGCTATGTTGCTCATGTGCACCTCCACGGTCGGAATACCCAGCGACGCTATGCAGTCCCTCAAAGCATAGCTGTAATGAGTATACGCTCCGGCATTGATAATAATACCGTCCGCCTGCCCTATTCTGCTCTGAAGAAAATCTATCAGTCCGCCCTCGGAATTGCTCTGAAAAAATTCGCACTGCACGCCCGCCCGCCCGGCCGTCTTTTCCACCTCGGCATTTATCTGTGCAAGCGTGCGTGTTCCGTAAACGCCCGGCTCCCTCGTTCCGGTAAGATTTATGTTCGGTCCGTTGACTATAAGCAGTTTCATTTCTTATCCTTTCCTTTGTTCCCGCCGTGCAAGCTCCCGCACAAGGCGGTCGTACACCTCGGTTTTCTGCTGCTGCGTATATTCATATCCCCAAAGCCCTTGGGAAAGCACTCCCTGCTCAAACAGCATACCAAGGCCGTTTCTGCACATGTGTCCTTTTTCTGCCGCCTCGCGCAGAAAGCGCGTCACGGACGGGCTGTATACGCAGTCGTAAAACGCCCCTGAGTTCATATATTCCTGCGCAAGCGGAGTTTCCTCCTCGTGCCCCGCGCCGCCCAGCGGCGTTGCATTTATTGTAAGAAAATACTCCGGCATCGGCCTGTCCGCCACACGGGCACAAAAGCAGTCCGCCCCGGCATGCGCCAGCTCCTCCAGCATATCCACCGCTTTTTTTCGCGTGCGGTTAAGCACATCCGTCACCGCTCCGCACTGTAAAAGGGAGGATAGAATAGCTCTTGCGGCCCCTCCGCTTCCCAACAGCAGCACCCGCTTTCCCTTCAGCGCCTCCGCCGCACCCGCAGCCCGTTCTCCGCTTTCCGTCAGCTGCCGCTGTGGCGTTATGAAGCCCTCCAGCGAGCGCATAAAGCCCTCGCCGTCCGTGCTGTCGCCTATCAGGCGTCCTCCGCTGTTTATAACGGTATTCACCGCCCCGCAGCGCTTTGCCGCCCCCGTAATTTCGTCCAGAAACGGTATAACGGCGCTTTTATAGGGCACCGTAACATTCGCTCCCGAATACTCCTTGCGTAATACCGCGCATACCGAGGCAAGCTCCGCCTCTTCACATTCCAGCGCTCCGTATTCAGCCTGCACTCCCGCCAGCTTAAAAAGGCTGTTATGCATAAGCGGCGAAAGCGAATAATCCAGTCTTTTGCCTATAAGCGCAAATTTTTTCATTTTTCCTCCGCCGTCAGCGCAGCCGCCGCTCTTTCAAATTCATCGCGCTGTCTGCACACCACATTTATTCCGTTTTCCTCTGCCGTAATCGCATACGCGCCGTTTTCAAAGGCCGTTTTCGCCTTTTCCGCCTGCTCTTGGGGACGGCATGCAAAAAAGCCTCTTACCCCGTCCTTGGGATATATCCCGCGGTCGCCGCGTCGGAAAAGCGCTTTATCTCTTTTGCAGTCGGCAAAATACTGCGCAAGCTCCGCCTCGTTTTTACGCAGCAGCAGCTGCCTCCACTTTTTTATCTCGCCTTCAAAGGCATCCAGCGACTGCAATATCTCGTCCGAATTATCCGCAAACACCGACCCCCACATTACCGGATCGGAATCCGCTATCCT
Source organism: Oscillospiraceae bacterium (assembly GCA_022009755.1). GTDB lineage: Bacteria > Bacillota > Clostridia > Christensenellales > QALW01 > UMGS1338. Next base: position 1,873,704 of record CP091722.1, on the reverse strand, counting down.
TGTAAGATCGGAAAATCCGCCCGCCGCCAAATCAAAAAGCGCCGGAGCCTCCTGCGAACGCAGCCTTGCCGCACGCACCAGCGCCGCCGCGGCAATATGCGGCAGATGCGATACCGCCGCCGTCGCCGCGTCATGCTCCTGCGCGGATATCTCCATCGGGCAGCCGCCAAGCAGCAGTGCAAGCTTTCTTGCTTCCTCCCGCGCCCTTCCGCTGCCGGTTATGCACATTATCGCCCCGTGAAACAGCCCCGCGCGCGCATTTGCAAAGCCCGAGCCCTCCGAGCCCGCCATGGGATGCATGCCCGCATACATCACTCCCGCGTTCTCATATGCCCGCTGTACGCTGCGCTTTGTGGAGCAGCAGTCAATAAATACGGCATTGGGGAATCTTTGCAAGCGCCCCTGCCATGCTGCACGCACTGCTCACCGGAACACATATCAGCACCGTGTCCGGCTCTTCCTTTATATCCTCAAGGCGCGAATAGACAGCGCCGGTATACCCCGCCGCCGCCTTAAGCTGCCGTTCGTCCCTGTCCAGGGCGCAGGTTTTCTCCGCAGGCAGGCTTTTTGCCGCCGACCCGCCGATAAGCCCCAGCCCGACTATAAGTATTCTGTCCATACAATTTAATTATATCCTTTATGAAAGGTCCCTCTTGCAGACCTCCCGCCAAAAGCATTATAGCATGTTTTCCGGCGCTTTTCAAGCGCAATTATTCGCCGCCCCGCCGCCCTGCGGCTATGCAAAAGCCGCCCGTACCCTCAGGCACGGGCGGCGAAAAGACCGGGCGACACCGGCGCTTCCTTATTCCTCTTCCTGCTCCTGCTCATCCTCATCCTCGGGGATACGGCCGTCGGCGTAGTCCAGAACCTCCATGTTGTCCATAAGCACTTCGCCGCCCTCCTCCTTGCCGGAGCTTACGGAATAGTCCTCGTCAAAGTCCATATCCTGGTCCAGATTCATCTTTTCCTTGGCTGCGGCCTTCATCTGCTCCATGCGGCAGGCATAACACAGATCCTCACCCTCTTCAAGATAATTCTCATGACATTCCGGGCACAGCCTCATCTCTTCGTTTTCCTCGCCGAAATCCTCACTTATCACCGATTCCTGCGAAAGCTTATGCATATCCACAAGACACACCTTGCAGAATTTTTCCGTGTCCAGTATATAATTAAGATGACAACGCGGGCATTTTATATACGGCATTGCTAAGCACCTCATAACTTCAGAATTTCTAACAGCAATTATATGCATATGCCCCCGTTTGTGCAAGGGGTTTATGACGGATTTTTATGAATAAATCATTAAAGTTATAAGAGTTTATATGTTTTCCCTCCGTTTTTGTGCATTTTCCGTATAAAACCCGCCTTTAAGCGCGTCCGCTCCTCCGGCTATACAAAAGACCGCAGGTCTTCGCCTGCGGTCCTGCTTTCGGGCTTAAATCAGGTATCGTAATCCTTCAGCCACTGCTTGTTGATCTTGACATCGGCAGCAGTGCGCCACTCCTCCTGGTTTTTGGTCCACTTCTCATTTTTGGCAGTGTCGGTCAGCTCCTTCTGAAGAGCCTCCTTAAGCTCCGTATAGCTCACCTTGTTGTCGCCGGTGCGCTCCTCCAGCGCCTTGATTCTGCGAATGATGTGGAAGCCGTAGTCCGTAGCCACCAAATCGGATATCTGCCCGTCCTTCTCCAGCGCCACGGCACCGTCGTGGAACTCGGTCATCATGCCGTCCTCTTTGCCCACAAGATAGCCCTTCTTCGCGGTCTCCTCATCCGCCATGCCGGTGTCCTCGCTCTTATCCAGCATAACCTCGATGAACTTGGCCTCGTCGGCGTCCTTCACGCTGTTCAGCACCTCCTGTGCCTTTTCGCGTATGGCAGCCTCGGCGGCCTCCCTTGCCTTGTGATGCTCAAGCTTTGCATCGTTATACTTCGCGGTGCATTCCTCCAGCACCTTGTCCTGCTCGTCTATTTCCTTCTGCTTGTCCGCCTTTTTGGTTTCGTCCGTCAGCTCCGCAAGCTCCTTCTTGAGCTTATCCATCTTTTCCTGAGCCGTATTCTTTGCGCTCTCGGCCTCGCTGAGGGTCTTTGCGGTGGATGTCACCTTGTCGCCCGTTTCCTTGTCATACTTTATAAGTATGTGCTGTACAAGGGAATAGCCGTCCAGTATCAGCGCCATATTGTCGCCGTTATTCCATGCCTTTACAAACTTATCGTATGCCTTTTCGTCACCGTCGCCTATAAAGTCCTCGGTCTGCTTCTTGACAAGCTCATTGTATGCCGAAATAATATCCGCCTCCAGCACGGAGACATCCTTCAGGTTGTCCTCCTTGTAGCGGTTCAGCGCCTTCTCCTTGAGCTTATCCTCTATCATCTTGTCAACAGAGCTGCCGTTCTTTGCAAGATTGGCCTCATACTGCTCCTTTGCAAGGCCGCGATAATAATCCATTTCCTTCGCGCCTTCCTGTCCCTTAACCGCCTCGTAAAGGGTCTTGGCAGTGTCCTCGATGCTCTTGTTCATCTCCTCCTCGACCTCTTTGCGAGCCTCGTCGCGCTGCTCCTGTGTGTACTCAAAAAAGCCCGCCGCTTTAGCCTTCTGCTCCCATATTTTTTGATTGATCAGGGAATCCAATACCTGCGTTCTAAGCTTTTCAAAGGCTTCCGCGTTCTTCTCCTTGGTGTAGCCGTAATAATTTATATACATATATTCATAGTATGAATATACCTGACTCCACTCCTTACGCAATATGTTTTCTCCGTTAACGACAGCCAGCACCTTGTTGCCCAGGGCCTCCTTGTCGATCTCGGTGTAGCCGCAGCCCGCAAAGGCCAGCACACCCAGTGTCAGCAGCGCAACCAGCACCGCAGAGATAATTTTTTTCATAAACAGTTCTTTCCTTTCCTGTGTGCAAAACGCCCATGTCCGCATATGTTTGCGGCATGCTCTCATTGCACTTAGAATTTCAGCAGTAGCAGTATTATATATTCCTTTGCGGAAAATTTCAACCCTTTATTCCGAATCTGTAATATTTTTTTACGATTTTCACGCTTTATTCATTTATTTTTTCCAAAACGCTCACCGCAAGCGCCGTGATATCGGCATCCTTCATGCCCTTAACACGCAGCACTATCGCCAAATTTGCACCGGCGGAAAGCGCCGCTTTGGGCGCAAAGGCGTTCACTGCCGCCGTAACGCGGGCAAAATCAAGGCTGTATCCGGAGGCAAAGCTCATGATCACCGCGTCCTCCTTCTGCCTTATGCGCTCCACGCCCGCCTTTGAGGCCAGCGCGCGCATGTATGCCACCTCCGCCAGCATGCGCACCGATTCCGGCGGCTTGCCGTAGCGGTCGGCCAGCTCCTCCAGCAGCTCGTCCCGGTCCGCCGCACTGTCAATTTCCGATATCCTCTTGTAAACGGCCAGCTTCTGAAGCTCGGAGGGAATATACTTATCCTCAATATACGCCCCTATCTTCAGCTCACACTTCACCTCAGGGCGTTCCTCCGTCTGTCCCGATACCGCCTGGCGTATAAGCTTGCAGTACAGCTCATAGCCTATCTTCTGCATATGTCCGCTTTGCTCTCCCCCCCAGCAGATTGCCCGCGCCCCTTATTTCCAGATCCCGCATGGCTATCTTGAACCCGGAGCCGAACTCGGTAAACTCGCGCAGGGCGTTAAGCCGCTTCTCCGCCGTTTCGGACAGCACGCGCCCCCTGCGGAAGGTAAAATAGGCATATGCCACCCTGTTGCTCCTGCCCACGCGCCCACGCAGCTGATACAGCTGCGACAGCCCGAAGCTGTCCGCCTCCAGCACTATCATGGTGTTTACATTGGGCACATCCAGTCCGCTCTCTATTATGGTGGTGCACAGCAGTATATCATACTGCCCGTTATAGAAATCCAGCATCACCTGCTCAAGTTCGCCCTGCTCCATCTGCCCGTGCCCAACGGCTATGCGCGCCGAGGGCGCAAGCGCCTGTATTTCCTGTGCCACCCGTTCAATGCCCTGAACACGGTTGGAAACCACATACACCTGCCCCCCGCGGGAAAGCTCGCGCGTAAGCGCTTCCCTTATCATAACGCTGTTGTATTCCGCCACATAGGTCTGCACCGGGTAGCGCTCCTGCGGCGGAGTGGACAGCACCGACATATCCCTTATCCCCACAAGGGACATATGCAGCGTGCGCGGTATCGGGGTTGCGCTCAAGGTAAGCACGTCAACATTTGTCTTAAGCTGCTTTATGTACTCCTTATGCTTCACCCCGAAGCGCTGCTCCTCATCTATTATCAGCAGTCCCAGATCCTTATACTGCACCGATTTTGCAAGCAACGCATGAGTGCCCACAATTATATCTATTTTGCCCTCCAGCAGCTGCTTTTTTATCCTGCTTTTTTCCGCCGCCGTGCGGAAGCCCGAAAGCATCTCGCAGCGCACCGAATACGGCTCCGTTCTGTTAAGCACCGTGTTATAGTGCTGAAGCGCCAAAATAGTGGTGGGCGCAAGGATAGCCACCTGCTTGCCGTCCATTACCGCCTTGAAGGCCGCCCGCAGCGCCACCTCGGTTTTGCCGTAGCCCACATCCCCGCAAAGCAGTCTGTCCATTACCCTGGGCCGCTCCATATCCGCCTTTATCTCGTCTATGCAGGTTATCTGATCCGCAGTCTCCGTATAGGGAAAATCGTCCTCAAACTGACGCTGCCACGGCGTATCCGGCGAAAAGGCATAGCCCTTGGCGTTTTCCCGCTTGCGGTATATCTCTATAAGCTGGTCCGCAATGTCCTCTATGCTCTTTTTGGCCCGCGCCTTGGCATTCTGCCATTCCTTTGTGCCCAGTTTTGAAAGCTTGGGCACCGTATCCTCGCCCGGCCCCACGTATTTCTGCACGCACCTGAGCTGCTCGATGGGCACATACAGCCTGTCCTGACCGGCATAGGCAATTTTTATGTAATCCCGCGCCACGCCGTCGGTAACTATCTTTTCCAGCCCCTGATACACGCCTATACCGTTGTTTTCGTGCACAACATAGTCGCCCACATTAAGCTCGGTAAAGCTGTCGATGGCTATGCCGTCCCTGCGCTTTGCCCGCCTGATCGTTCTGTGCCGCAGCGAAGCATATATATCCGCCTCGCTTATAAAGGCAATTTTAAGCTCCGGATATTCAAAGCCGCTGCTTATGCGCACCGGCAGCGCACAGGCGCTCCCCTTTGGCAGTGCGCTGTCCGTATCCTCCGTATAGCTTATATGCACCGAATACCCCGCAAGATCGTTTTGCAGGGTCTTGGCGCGGGTCTTGGAGGAGCAGCACAGCAAAACCGTGTATCCGCGCGCCTTCATGCCCGCAAGCTCCTGAGCCAGCAGCTGCACCTTGTTCTGAAAGGACTGCATATTGCGCCCCGACACGGTAAACACCGCCTTGGGCGAAATATCCCTTCCCGCCATGGTTATGCCCTGAAGGGACAGCACCTGCCGGGCCAGTATATCGGCAAATACCGCCTCTCCCGAGCGCACCAGCTCCCCCTGCGCCGCCAGCGCCCTGCCGGCGGTAAGCAGATCCTTAAAGCCCTCGGAAAACTCCAAATGAATGTTATCGCAGCGCTCCCTCAGCCTTCTTGGCTCATCCAGCACAAGCAGCGTATCCTTGCCGAAATACTCAAGCAGGCCGGCTTTCTGCTGCAAAAAGCAGGAAAAACGGTCCTCAAAGGCCGATACATCCCCGCGGGCAATGCTTTGCGCCGCCTCCGAAAAGCCCTCGGCGCGCGCAGCAGCCTCCGGTGTGCCCGCCAGCCTGCGCACCGCCGCGCGCACGGAAGCCTTCATCGCCTCCCCCGCCTCCGCCGCCTGACGCTGAGTGGGGCAAAAAAGCCTCGCCGGCAGCAGCTGCGCGCTTTCCAGCCTTGACACTGAACGCTGCGTCGCGGGGTCTATCACTCTCAGGGACTCAATTTCCGTATCGAAAAATTCCACCCTCAGGGGGGAATCGCTGCCTACGGGGAATATATCCGTTATCCCGCCGTGCTGCGCAAACTGCCCCTGCGCCTCCGCCGTTTCCGCGCGGACATAGCCCATGCGCACAAGGCTTGCCGCCAGCCTTTCGGGCGGCAGCTCCTGTCCTTTGGTTATAACCAGCACCGCCGATGCAAACTCCTCGGGCGGCATAAAAAAGCCCGTAAGCGCCGCCGCATCCGCCGCCGCCCACGCGCCGTTTTGCACCTCTCTGAGCGCCGATATCACCGCATGCGTCTGCTCATGGGATTGCGAGCTTGCCCCCAGCTGCTGCTCCTGCGCGCCTATATAAACGCACCGCCGCCCGGTATAGCTTTCAATATCCGCCGCCGCTTTCTGCGCCTTTTCCGGCGACGAGGTGATATACAGCACCCGTTTATCGGCACACAACGCCGCCATCAGCGGCTTTGAAGCGTCCGAAACGCCGAAAACCGAGCAGGGGGTAACCCCCTCCCGGACGGTTTTAAGCAGCCTTTGTATGTCGGTCGAAGCCTCAAACGCTGCCGAAAATATTTTATGCATATTGTCCTTTCTCTTGCCTGTATTTTTGCCTGTATTTTTTGCTGCTTCGCTTGCGCTGCAAAAAATATAATGTTTTTTTGCGCTTTTCAGTGCGTTTTTTGCGCCTTTTATACGCCTTTTTTGCGGATTTTTTTATATTTTTTTCGCATCAAAGCCGTTAAAGCTCTGCATCGCCTGCTCCGTACCCTTTTCCATAACGCATAAGGCCGCCTCCGCCGCCGCCGCAAGAGCCCTGTCCAACAGCGCTCTCTCCTCGCCCTGCGGGCGGCCCAGCACATAATCCGCAAGCGCGCCGTGCTGCTGCTTTCCCACGCCCACGCGCACGCGGCTGAAGCCCTCGCCTATAAGCTCCACCACGGAACGCATGCCGTTGTGCGTCCCCGCGCCGCCGTTTGGACGCACCCGCACCGTGCCCGGAGCTATATCAATATCATCGTATATAATGAGCAGCGCCGAGGGCTCCAGCTTATAAAAGGACATAACCTCCTGCACACACTGCCCGCTGAGGTTCATAAAGGTCTGCGGCTGCACAAGCAGCACCGTCCCCTGCGCCGTGCGCGCCTTGCACTCCAGCCCCTTTGCGCGCTTTTTCCACGGGGATGCCGACAGCCTTCGCGCCAGTATCTCCACCGCGTCAAAGCCCATATTGTGTCTTGTTCCCCTGTACTCCGTGCCGGGATTTCCCAGGCCTATCACTGCAAAGGTTGTGCCCCCGCCCGGAAACGCCGCCATTATTTTTTCTCCTTTTCCCAGGAGGCCCGCAGCTCCTGAGCCCATTTTTCCTTGATATATTCTCTGCTGCGGGCAATACACAGCGCCCCTGCTGGAATATCCTTTGTAACGGTGGAGCCCGCCGCTATGTACGCCCCGTCCTGAAGCTCCACCGGCGCTATTACATTGGCGTTGGACCCAATAAACACATTATTTCCCACAACCGAGCGGAACTTATGCTTGCCGTCGTAATTTACAAACACCGCGCCGCAGCCGATGTTGCAGCCGCTGCCCACTTCGGCATCCCCTACATAGGAGAGATGGCTCACCTTGGTGCCGTCGCCTATGCGCGCGTTTTTTATCTCCACAAAATCACCTATACGCGCATTATTGCCTATTTGCGCGCCAGGACGCAGGTACGCATTCGGCCCCACGGTGGTGCCGCTGCCCACGCTGCAGGAAAGCAAAACGGAGGCATTTACCGTAACTGCATCGCCTAAAACGGCCTTTTCCAGCCTGTTTCCGCCCTTAAGCACACAGTTTTTACCTATAACGCTGCCCGTGCCGATATAGCTTCCGGGATATATAACGGTATCCTGCCCTATGGACACCCCGGCCTCTATATAGGTGTTTTCGGGGTCGATTATCGTAACGCCCTCAAGCATATGCCGCCTGTTTATTTCCTGCTGCATTATTTTCTGCGCCTGCGCCAGCTGCACGCGGTCGTTTATACCGAAAGCCTCGCGGGAATCCTCCATGCAGTAAACGGCGATGGGCGCCCTGCGACCGATTATCTCAAGGCAGTCCGTAAGATAATACTCTCCCTGCGCGTTTGCCGGAGTGATCTCCTTAAGCGCCGCTTTAAGCAGCTCGGTGCGGAAAACATATACGGAGGTGTTTACCTCCTTTACCAGCGCCTGCTGCGGGGTTGCATCCTTTTGCTCCACTATTTTGGCAAAGGTGCCGTCCTCGTTGCGCAGTATTCTGCCGTAGCCGAAGGGGTTGTCCATATTTGCCGAAAGCACGCACGCACCCATGCCCGCCGCACAGCCGCAAAGGCGCTCCAGCGTCTGCGCCTGTATAAGGGGCATATCTCCGGCGCACACAAGGGTGTATTCGGTGTTTATATCCTGCTGACGGAAGCATTCCATAACGGCATGACCCGTGCCCAGCCTCTTTTCCTGCATGGCATAGCGCACGCTGTCCCCCAGCAGCTCCTTAACCTTCCCGCTGCCGTTGCCCACTATCACCACCGGCTCGCCCATGCCGCGGCAAGCGTTTATTACATGCTCCACCAAAGCCCTGCCGCACACGCTGTGCAGCACCTTGGGAAGCTCGCTTTTCATTCTCGTGCCCTGACCGGCCGCCAGTATAACGCAGGTTATATCCATATATATTACAGCTCCTTGAAATATATTCCTCAAAGTTTCAAAGTCATAGGCTATTCTATAATTTTGCGGCGGTTATGTCAAGCCCTTTGTCCGGGCGTACTGCTCCCGCCCGTCCCGAAAAACCGCGCCGGATGTGCAAGCATCGTTCTGCCGAAAGACAAATTTCGTGCCGTGTGATAATTTCCGCATAAAATCGCAGACCTTGACCGGCAAATGATAATCAAATGCTATAACCGGACTTGCAAAACAAAAATATTGGTGCTATAATGCACATACTGTGCGCTGTTACGGCTTTTATGCCGTATTTTTCGCAATTTTTCCTGCAAAACGCGCATTGTGCGAAAACGGTATTCCCCTGCGTGCTTTTCGTTTGGCTCTGCCCTTATACGAACACACGCGGGTAATGAATACATATACATCTCCTATCTTTTCTTTCGGACAAGGCTGCGGGTTTAGCCCACAGCCTTGTTCTTTTTTTCAGACATAATATTAAAACGGCGGGTATGCCTTTATGCACACCCGCCCGAATTTTATAATAAACATCCCCCCGGAGGCGGCTCATACCGTTTTTTTGCCGCGCTCCTCAGCTTATTTTTCATTCCTTCCGTTATTCTTCTGCAGCCTGTTTTCGGCGCATTTTCTCTGCACCAGCTTTACAAGCTCCGTTATCGGAATTATTGCAAAGGCCAGCGCCATTGCCGTAAAGTATTCCGCCGCGTTTATGCTGGTAAATTCAAAGGCCGATGCAAGGAAGGGAATATATATTACCGCCGCAGTGGCCGCAAGCGACAGCAGCATTGAGACGAATATATATTTGTTATGGCTGCCTCTTAAGCTCATTGCCACAACGCTGCCCCTTTGCGAGCGCATATTGAAGGAATGGAAGATCTCACACATGCTCATTGTTAAAAACGCCATGGTAATGCCATCCGGAGATTCCGCAATTTCAAGGCGTCCGGACTCCATAAAATGCCCCACAAAATACGCCGCCAGCGTAAGCAGCGCAATAACCGCGCCCTGCCATATCATATCAGCGCCCATTCCGCCTGCAAAAATACCGTCGCCCGCTTTTCTGGGCGGCCTGTGCATAACGCCCTTTTCGCTCTTTTCCAGCCCCAGCGCCACCGCCGGCAGGCAGTCCGTAACTAAATTTATCCACAAAAGATGCACCGGGCGCAGTATCGTAAAGCCCAGAACATCGGCAACAAATATGCTTATCACCTCGGCAAGGTTTGCACTGAGCAAAAACTGTATTGCCTTGCGGATGTTGTCATATATTCTGCGTCCCTCGCCCACCGCGGTTACAATGGTTGCAAAGTTATCGTCCGCAAGCACCATATCCGCCACATTCTTTGTAACATCGGTGCCGGTTATGCCCATGCCCACGCCTATATCGGCGCTTTTTATGGAGGGCGCATCGTTTACGCCGTCCCCCGTCATGGCCACAATGCAGCCCTTTGCCTTCCACGCATTTACTATGCGCACCTTGTTTTCGGGCTGCACGCGGGCATATACGGAGTATTGCCCCACGCGCTGCGAAAATTCCTCATCGCTCATGCGGTCCAGCTCCGCGCCCGTTATAGCCTGACTCTCCGATGTGATTATCCCCAGCTCCTTGGCTATGGCCACCGCCGTATCCTTATGGTCGCCCGTTATCATCACCGGCCGTATGCCCGCCTGACGGCAGCGCTCAATGGCCGCCTTTACCTCGGGACGCACAGGGTCTATCATTCCCACAAGTCCCACCATGGTAAGCCCCTGCTCCAGAGCCTCCGGGGGGGGTATCGCCGGGCATATCCCCGCAGCGCCGCACCGCCAGCGCCAGCACCCGCAGCGCCCGGGAGGCATATTCCCTGTTCTGCTGCAAAAAGCGCTCGCGCGCCGCATCGTCCATGGGCTTTGTCTCACCGTTTCAAGGTATGTATCGCACTGCTTTATCACCTCGTCGGGCGCGCCCTTTGTAAATATTATATAGCCCTCATCGGTTTTGTGCACCGTGCTCATACGCTTGCGCACCGAGTCAAACGGCGCCTCCCCCACTCTTGGCAGCTGCTTTTCCAGCTCGCGCTTATCCTCGCCCTGCGCCGTTGCAAAATTCACAAGCGCAAGCTCCGTTGGCTCGCCCGTAAGGCTTCCGTCCGGCGCCACCGCCACATCGGTGCAAAGGGTCATGCCCTGCGCCAGCAGCCCTTCATCGCCTGCGTAATGCTCCGTCACCGTCATTTTGTTCTGCGTAAGGGTGCCGGTTTTGTCAGAGCATATGATTTCCGCGCAGCCAAGGGTTTCCACCGCGGTAAGTCTGCGGATTATGGCGCTTTGCTTTGCCATTTTGGTAACGCCCATGCTCAGCACTATCGTAACCACGGCGGCCAGCCCCTCCGGGATTGCCGCCACCGCTAATGACACCGCCAGCATGAAGGTATCAAGGAAGAATTTTGCGTCCGGGTGATGCCCCACCGCATATTCTCTTGCTATTCCGAAAAGGAAAATGAAAATGCATATGCCTATTACGGCATAGGAAAGCACCCGGCTCAGCTGCGCCAGCCGCTTCTGCAGCGGCGTCTGCCCCTCGCCCGCCGAGGCAATGGCCCCGGCTATCTTGCCCATTTCAGTGTCCATGCCGGTTGCGCACACAACCGCCTTGCCGCGGCCGTACACGCAGGCGCTGCCCATATACACCATGTTCCGCCTGTCGCCTAAGGTAACATCGCCGCTTACGCTCTCCAGCTTATCCGCCGTTTTGTTTACCGGCAGGGATTCCCCGGTAAGGGCGGATTCCTCGGTCTTAAGGCTGGCGCACTCCGTCAGGCGCGCATCGGCGGGCACTGCGTCCCCTGCCTCCAGCACTATAATATCCCCCGGAACCAGCTCCTCGCTTTTAATAACCTCCACCCGGCCGTCCCTTAATACCTTGCTGGTGGCGGCGGACAGCGCCTGAAGCGCCTCTATCGCCTTTTCCGCCTTGCCCTCCTGATATACGCCCAGCACGGCATTTATTATAACCACCGCCATGATGATTATCACATCCGTGGGGAACTCATGCTCAAGCAGGGTGGTTATGCCGGATACTATCGCCGCCGCTATGAGTATAAGGGTCATAGGGTCGGCAAGCTGCTCCAGCAGCCTTCTTATAAGCGGTTTCTTTTTGGCCTGAACAAGCCTGTTGGGGCCGTATTTGCCAGCCTCTCACCTGCCTGAGCGCCCGTAAGGCCTTCCTCTGCGGCATCCAGCTCCTTCAAGGTATCGGCAACATCGGATAAATAATACTTCATCTTCTCTTCCTTTCTGAAAATGTGCTTTTCATATCATCGCTGCCCGTTTTTCCCGCTGCTACGGTTTCGCATCCCTTCGGATGCCCCGCACCCCCGATATATCAAAAAAGACCCTTCAGTATTCCGTTAAAAAGATACTGAAAGGTCTTGCTGCTCATACATCTGCGCTGAGCCCGGTATACCAGCCGGATGCTATCCGACGGCTGTTGACATACCGGCTTAAGCTACTCCCCTTTTTAAATATATCAGGTATTGCATATATTGTTTACATTCTTATAATAACACGCTCCGCCCGTGTTTGTCAACGGTTTGCGCGGACGCATATTTTTGCGGCAAAGCCGAAAATGCCGTTTTATACCCGTTTTTTTCGGTTTTTGCGTAAAACGGGGCTTATTCGCTGCGCAGCGCCTCCACGGCATCCTTATTTGCGGCTATAAGCGCCGGAACAAAACCGCCCAGCATTGTCATAACCGTGGAAAGCACGGCAAGCCCCAGCGCCTGAAGCGGATCCAGCTGAGCCACTCCGGCAAGCCCCGTAAGGTTTTCCAGTATCGCATTTACCGGCAGGCACAAAATATATGCCGCCGCAATGCCCAGCACCCCGGAGAATATGCCCAAAAGGCAGGTTTCCGCCACAAATACGCGCGTTATGTCCTTTTTTCTTGCTCCGAGCGCCCGCAGCACGCCTATTTCCTTGGTGCGCTCCAATACGGAGGTGTAGGTTATTATGCATATCATTATCACGCTTACCACAAGCGACAGCGCGGCAAAGGCAATAAGCACCACGAGAATGCCGTTTATTATGCTGTCCGTCATACCGCTTATGGTGCCGGCAAGGTCGGTGTATATTACCATGTCCTCATCGCTCCTGCCGGTGTTGTAGGCATCCAAATACTCAAGCACCTTATTCTTTGCCTCAAAATCCGCAGGATAAAGCATCAGCATATAGGGCGTATCGTCTCCGCCCAGCAGCATAAGCAGCTGCTCCTTTTCCTCCTTTGTAAGCTCCTGCCCCGTAAGCACGCTTTTATCCGATGCCCGCTGTGCGCGCACAATGTCGGAATCCGTGCTGCTTTTGAGCACCTGCTGCGCCAGTGCATCACTGTATGCAAGCCCCGCCGAAAGCAGCGCCGAGGAGGAGCTTTCCTTCTGCCGTATCACCCCGGTTATTCTTACCTTTATGCTGTTTTTAGCGTTGTACACGCCCTCAAGGTCACTTGAAGGCAGATAGTAGCCCCCCGCCTCGTTATAGTAATCGTTGTTGTCCGCAAGGCGGTATTCCGTTCCCACTATGTCCGTAAAGGGTATGGCTTCCGTCTTGTCCGGGTCTATGCCCAGCTTCAGCGCCGCGCCGCGGGGCAGGCGGTTGCGGCTGTCCAGCACCAGAACAATATCCGTCGTCTCCGTCGGATATTCCCCCGCCAGAAGATCGTAATTGCTTTTTATATAATCCTCCCCCTTTACAAGACTTACGGGGTAGGAGGATATCCCCATAGCGCTCATTCCGGAGGACACCGATGCCCCGCCCGAAGATGCGGATATGGCCGAAAGGCCGGAGGCAAAATATTTTCCGTCCCTTTTGCCCACAAGGTTTATATTTACAAGATAAGTTCTGCCCACGCTTTTGCATACGGCCGGATCGATATTGCCTATATACTCAAGATATTCCTTTGAAAAAACATTCTGATGCACCACTCTATTTTCCGCAGGGTCGTATATCAGCGCGCGGTCGGTGTCTGCAAAGCGCTCCGGCAAAGTGCCCTGAAGCCGCCGTGCCTCCTCTGCGGAGGAATTCATACCCGCCCGGCTGATTATCACCGGGAATTCCGCCATGACATCGGACTGAAAATCCTGTATCTTCACCTTGAAGCCGCCGGAAAGCGCCAGTATAAGGGCTATTCCTATTATGCCCACGCTGGAGGCAAGCGAGGTAAGGAAGGTACGCCCCTTTTTTGTGCGCAGGTTGTTGGACGAAAGCGAAAGCGCCGTTAAAAAGCTCATCCGCGTGCGCTTAAGCTCGAATTTTTCCGTATCCTCCGCTTCGCTGTACGGGTGGCTGTCCGAAACAATGCTGCCGTCGGAAACTCAATTATCCTGTCCGAATACTCCCGTGCAAGCTCCGGGTTATGCGTAACCATTATAACCAGCCTGTCTCCCGCAGCCTGCTTTATAAGCTCCATCACCTGACGGCTCGTCACCGTGTCCAGCGCGCCGGTGGGCTCGTCGCACAGCAGTATTTCCGGGTCGTTCACAAGCGCTCTTGCAATGGCCACCCTCTGCATCTGCCCGCCCGAAAGCTGATTGGGTCTTTTGTGAAGATGCTCCCCCAGCCCCACCTTTTTAAGCAGCTCCACCGCGCGGCTGCGGCGCTGTTTGCGGCTAACGCCGCTTAAGGTCATGCCCAGCTCCACATTTGCCACTATGGAAAGATGGGAAATCAGATTATAGCTCTGAAACACGAACCCGACGGAGTTGTTGCGGTAGGCGTCCCAGTCCTTCTGCGAAAAATCCTTGGTGTGCTTGCCTTTTATTATAAGGTCGCCGGAATCATAGCGGTCCAGCCCCCCGATAATATTCAGGCAAGTGGTCTTGCCCGAGCCGCTGGCGCCCAGAATGGACACAAACTCCCTTTGTCGGAAAGCAACGCTCACTCCCCGCAGCGCCTGAGTGGACACCTCCCCCACCCGATAGCTTTTGCAAATATCCTTAAGCTCCAGCATATTTCTGCCTCCCTGTATCGGTTTTGTGTTTTTATGCGCATTTTGCGCCCTAAGCGCAAGCGGATGCCCCTGTACGGCCGCGCACGCACCGATTTCTACCGTACAAGCATATTATGCCCTTCACAAAGTGTCAAGAAAACATTTGTGAACATTTAATCCCGCTCCTGACCGCCGTCCTTTGCAAAAAGCACTCCTCTTAAGCAAAACGCCCGCCGCCTTAAGTGACCGTAAAAAAAGAAAACGGACCGTTTGAAACGGTCCGCGGTTCGTTTCTGCCGGGCAGAAGCCCTTACCTGAAGCAGGGCTTCCCCATGCTCGAGGCGACAATTACATACCGTATCTTTTCTTGAACTTGTCCACGCGTCCGCCGGTGTCCACCAGCTTCTGCTTGCCGGTATAGAACGGATGGCACTTGGAGCAAATCTCAACCTTCAGCTCGCTCTTGGTGGAGCCGGTCTCAAAGGTCTCACCGCAGGCGCACTTTACAACGGCCTTCTGGTACTTGGGATGTATTCCTTCCTTCACTGTTGTTCACCTCAATTCGGTATTGAAACGGGCATACGCCCTTTCCTTTTTAATAAGCGTACCTATTATACGCGCTTTATGCGCATATGTCAACCGCAATTTTTATGCCGCGCTTTTTGCTTATTCCGCATCCGGTTCCAGCTTGGCACCCGGGTTCTTTGCAAGATAATCGTCGATGGCTGCCTTTACCGCCTCCTCCGCCAAAAGCGAGCAGTGCATCTTCACCTCCGGAAGGCCGTCCAGCGCCTCCGCCACCGCCTTGTTTGTAAGGGTCAGCGCCTCCTTGAGGCTTTTGCCCTTTATCATCTCCGTAGCCATGGAGGAGGTGGCAATGGCCGCGCCGCAGCCGAAGGTCTGAAATTTTACATCCTTTATAATGCCGTTTTCCACATCAAGATACATTTTCATGATGTCTCCGCACTTTGCATTGCCCACCATGCCTACTCCGTTTGCATTTTCCATCTCGCCCACATTGCGCGGATGACTGAAATGATCCATTACCTTTTCGCTGTACATAATTTGTTTTCTCCCTGTTAAAACTTTTTCCGGCGGCCGCGCCGCTGCTTTTGTTTTTTTATCTCTCCGTGTTTTTTCGTGTATTTTTCTTTATTTTACCGTAAGCGGGCTCATGGCGCGCAGACGCGCCACTATCGGGGGCAGCTGCTCAAGGAAATAATCCACATCCTCGTCCGTCGTTTCATCCCCTATGGTCACCCGCAGGGAGCCGTGCGCCGTTTCATGCTTTAACCCTATGGCAAGCAGCACATGCGAAGGATCCAGCGAGCCGCTGGTGCAGGCCGAGCCGCTGGAGGCGGCAATGCCCACAAGGTCAAGGCTCAAAAGCAGCGCTTCGCCCTCTATATAGGAAAAGCTGAAGTTCGCATTACCCGGCAGACGGTTGACGGGATGCCCGTTAAGCCGC
Source organism: Oscillospiraceae bacterium (assembly GCA_022009755.1). Classification (GTDB taxonomy): domain Bacteria; phylum Bacillota; class Clostridia; order Christensenellales; family QALW01; genus UMGS1338. The sequence continues at coordinate 1,857,642 of CP091722.1, read as the reverse complement.
ACATTGCTTATATTTTCCAGCACCCCTTTTATTATCCTGTCCCGTTTTCTGGTGATCTCCGCGTTTACCGCGTCCATATCCGCGCAGGCCATCTCTATTGCCTTTCCGAAGCCCACCGCAAGGGGAGTATCGTCCGTCCCCGGCCGTCTGCCCCTTTCCTGCGCTCCGCCGAAAAGCAGATTGTTCACCCTTACGCCTTTTCTTATATACAGTGCGCCGATACCCTTGGGGCCGTGCAGCTTGTGCGCGCTTATGCTCAGAAGATCAATGTTCATCTCGTTTACATCAATGTGCTCATGCCCCACCGCCTGCACCGCATCGGTATGGAACACTATGCCGTTTTCATGCGCTATCCTGCCTATTTCCGCAATGGGCTGCACCGTGCCGATTTCGTTATTTGCAAACATAATGCTTATAAGCGCGGTATCGGGACGGATAGCCGCCTCAAGCGCCTCTATGCTCACCGTGCCGTATTCGTCCACCGGCAGATAGGTCACCTCACAGCCCTCTTTTTCCAGCTGCGCGCAGGTGTGCAGCACCGCATGATGTTCTATCTGCGAGGTGATTATGTGCTTGCCCCTGCGGCTTGCGCTCACCACTCCGCGCAGCGCCCAGTTGTCGCTTTCCGTGCCGCCGGAGGTAAAGAATATCTCCCTGTCCTGCGCGCCTATCGCCCTTGCCACCTGTGCGCGCGCCTTTTCCATGCCCTTTCCGCATCCCGCCCGAAGGAATGGATGCTGTGCGCGTTGCCGTAAATTTCGCAGAAATACGGCAGCATTTCCTTGAGCACCTCCGGCTTAACCGCCGTGGTGGCCGCATTGTCCATATATACTTTTCTCATAATTTCCGCCTTTCCGCAGCCAAGCTGCCCCGCAGACCCGGCTTTTTCGCCCGGGTCCTTGAATATCAGTCGCCCCGCGCCTGCGCGCAGGAATAATCATTAAGCATATCCTTAAGCGTTATGGCATCCAGCGCGCCGTTTACCGCATCGCTTATACGGTTCCACACCTTGTGCGTTGCGCATTTGTCCGCATCCTTGCACTGCGCGCCGCGCTGGCAGTCCACTATTGCCATATCGCCCTCAAGAGCCACCACTACCTGGCGCACCGTGATCTCCTCCGGCGGCTTTGCCAAAGTATAGCCTCCCTGCGCGCCGCGCACCGTTTCCACCAGCCCCGCCTTTTTAAGAGCGGACAGCAGCTGCTCCAGATATTTTTCCGCCAGATGCTGGCTTGCCGCTATGTCCTTAAGCGCCACAGGCGGCCCGCCCCAGCCCTGAGCCAGCACAAACGCCGCCCTGAGTCCGTAGCGCCCCCTTGTTGTAAATTTCATTTTACGCCTCCCGGCAGTTATCGCTTTTTATAGCCTTCCCTAAACACTACCTTTTTACTATGGTTTAATTGTAGCACCCGGCGCGTATATTGTCAAACCGTTTTTTCAGAAAACTTACCTCTTTGGTCAATACGGCAAAGGTCACGCTCCGCAGCCTGCGCAAAAAAACGGCATACGGCTCATCGCCCCAAAATATATTCTTTCGGGCGTGATGAAACCGCATGCCGGCCAGCGTGATTTTTTTGTTTTCCTTCGCGCGGCGCCTTTGCCCGCGCCCGTTATTTCCCTTCCTCCACTTTACTTAAAGCGGCGGGAAATGCCGTTCTCCCCCGTCAGATGCGGCCTTTTCTCCTTTTAAGCACAACGGCAAGCAGCACGATATCCCCTATAAGCGCCGCCCCGGCTATTGCGGCGGCCGCTGCCGCCACCGCGGTGCTGCCGTCCTTCGCGGGTGCTTCCCCGGCGGAAGCCGCTTTGTCCGCCGCAGCCTTAACCCCGGTGTCGGTATTGCCCAGCCACCAGTTGCCGTTTTCCCCTATGCAGGGAATAAGTCCGTCCGCGCCCTGCTGCCCGGCATCTCCCTGCTGTCCTTTTTCCCCTCTGTCACCCTTTTCCCCCTTTTCTCCGGCTTCTCCTTTATCGCCCGCAGCCTTTACTCCAAGGGAAATCCATGTTTTCCCGCCGTCGTTTGATACATACCAGAAATTATCCTTCCCCACCTTCAGCTGCGGCGCAATGCCGTCCTGCCCGTTTTTTCCGGGATCTCCCTTATCCCCTTTATCTCCGACGGCCTTTACTCCCAGCGCGGTCCATGTCTGTCCCTCGTCATAGGATACATACCAATAGCCGTCCGTTTCGATTTTCAGCCGCGGCGCGGCGCCGTCCCTGCCGTCCGCTCCGGCCTCCCCTTTATCGCCCTTTTCCCCTTTTTCTCCGGCTTCTCCTTTGTCTCCTTTATCCCCCTTCTCTCCGTTCTCGCCTTTGTCGCCCTTTTCTCCTTTATCTCCCTTTCTCCCCTGTCCCCCTTATCGCCTTCGGCCTTTACACCCAAGGATGTCCATGTTTCCCCGCCGTCATAGGACACCTCCCACTCGCCGGTGTCGGAATTAATGCGTATCTGTACACGGTTCTCCTCCGTATTCTCCGATGCAAGCCCTATCAGCCTGCTTGAATAATCGGTTTTGCAGTCCCCGTTGCACTGCTCGTTAAAAATATACAGCCGATCGCCTTTTTCTTCATCATAGTCCGAAGGCAGCGTCAGGGTCAGCGTGCCGCTTTCCATGCCCTCGGCGGTTATGTTTTTCACTCTGCCGTAGTATTTTGCCTCCCCGCCGTTTGTAACCATGGCGGAGATATACTCATTATTTCCCGTTATTGCGTTTTTGTAATCAAAGGTTACGCTGCCCCAAGAGCTCGACTTCCGCTTTACGGCAAATCGCTCCTTGCGCCGTCCTCCACCGTCAGCTTCCACTCGTTCCCCGCATATTGCCCCACTGCGCCGAAGCCGTCCGGCTTGCCTCCCACGGCAGGCGAAACAAAAAGCACCGCTCCCGCATCCAGATTAAAGGCCGGACGCGCCGCGTATGGGTCGTTTCTCAGCGTCGGATACACATAACCGAGATAATCCACATGTCCGGCAAAACGGTCAACCGCCGGAGAACGCAACCACCAGTAGGCTTCTTTGCCGTTGTATTTTCCCGCTCTCGCTTCGACTTCAGCAAGTCCGTAAACCGCATTTTTGCTTCGGCTGCCGAAAGGAAGAATACCTTATCGCCGTTCAGCGCGTTCTCGACCGCAAGAAAGTGCGCTCCGGCCAGAGTCCATTCTCTTCCGTCGATAACGACCTTCTCTGTCGGCGTAAAGTATTCCGGGTCGCTTTTTGATGTTTCCAGAATTGCGGCAAGTTCAGCCGCCGTGAACGCGTCGGGAACGGAATCGCCCTCTATACCGGCAAAATCCCTGCACCACGCCTGCACCTTGCTGCCCTGCCACGTATCTTCATCGTCATAGCCGAATTTGATGCCGCCGGTATTTCCGCTTCCGAGCAGCTCTTCACTCAGCAGAAACAGACCGTTCGTGCCCATGTTTGTTTTATCGTCCAGCACCCGCCACTTTATAGGGCTGCCATTCCATGTGCCGTAATATATGTAATCGTATCCACTCTCGCCCGAATAGCCGCTTATTCCGTCCGTGCCCCGGCGCAAGGCCTTTCCGCCCTCTGCGGCAAAAGCGCCCGCCGGCAGAAGCCACAACGCCATAAGCAGAACAAGCATTATGCACAAAAACCGTTTTTTCATATTATCCGTCCCTTTTTGCACGATTTCAGTTAAGCGCCGTTACGACAATGTTGCCGTTGAAGCCCCGAAGGATGGTATTGTAGGCGGATTGCTCAAACCAAAACTCCAATGTTATATCCTTAGCGGATGCATCGTAGAGCCTTGTAAAATTAAAGGCGTACTGATCCTTTGTCTGCGGTATTTTTGCGCCGTCCCGCTTTATACGCGTAGCTTCCCTGCAAAAGTCATTATCATAGCCGTCCGTCATCTGTACGGAATAATTGCCGCTGTTGTTGAACTCGTTGGAGGTCACTTCAAGAGAGCCGCTTATGCTCAGGCTGTAAATATGTCCTTTTTTAAGCGTGATCTTGTCGTTGTAGGAAGATATCAGCCCTCCGCTGTTGATCTTTTCGCCAAGCCTGATATTCGCACTGCCTCGGCTCAGCAAAATATCGGACACACAGCTTGTCTCTGCATAAAAATATCCCGCGCATGCGCCGTTTTGCCCGGCTTCCCCCTTTTCTCCTTTTTCGCCCCGGTCGCCTTTATCTCCTTTATCACCCTTATCGCCCTTTTCGCCGTCAGTGCCAGCCGCCCTTATGCCGGTATCGGTATTGCCTATCCACCAGGTGCCGTTTTCCCCTATAAAGGGCGTATTGCCGTCGGCGCCGTCCTGCCCGGCGCTTCCGTTTTGGCCGTCCTTTCCCTTAAGCACGGAAAGATCAAAAAGATTCAGCCACATCTCGCTGCCGCAGTACCGCCATTGCAGCATATTTCCCTCCGTCCTGAACTCCGGCGTTTTTCCGTCGGCACCCGGCGCGCCCTGCTGCCCGGAGGGGCCCGTTATATCGCAAAGCGCCACGAGTTCCTGCCACTGTCCCCCCTCATACCTCCACTGTATGTGGGAATCCGTCCTTTTTACCTCGATGCTTTTGCCGTTCTTGCCATCCTTGCCGTTCTCGCCGTCTTTACCGTTCTCGCCATCTTTGCCGTCCCGGCCGCTGCTTCCGTCCGCGCCCTTTTCGCCGGCTGTGCCTTTAAGCGTCTCCAGTGTCACAAGGTCGTGCCATTCCTGCTCCCCTGCATATTTCCACTGTATTGCCGTGCCGTTATTGCGCACCTCCGGCAATACGGCGGTATTTTTTTGCCGCCCGTCCCCAACCGGCAGCCAAAACAATGCAAAGCACCAAAAGCACGCCGCACAGCGCCGCAAGTGTACCCGTTAACCATTTACTGCTGTTTTTCATCTCTTTCCCTCCGTTTGAAGACATATTGCCGATCCGCCCGCATCTCCGTCCGCCTTTTCATACGGACGGTGACCGCTTATTTATACGGTATGCAGAACGCTCCGCCGTGTTTAATAATGAACGAATGTTCATATATAATGATATCACAGTCCCCCCGCGCACGCAAGCATTTTCGTCATTTATCCTGTTCCTCCGGCGCGTTCCCGCCATTATTTTCAATATTCTAAAAGCACAAAAACCGGCCCCGAAGGCCGGTTCCTGTTCTGTTTGGTGCCTGAAAAAGCAACAGGCCGCTGTCACAATCTATCTTTCGGGCTCCCTGTACGCCGTTTTCTCCCCCGCTCCCTTAAGGGCAAGCCGTGCGCACATAAGATACAACGCCGCATATACAAGCGCGAACCCCGCTGCGGCACCCACGGTACAATAAAGCAGCAAAGAGCGATCGCTTAGCTCCAACAGACACAGCATACGGTATATTATATTAAAGGCAAAGCACATATGCACCCCTGCGCACAGCAGAGGGGCCGAAAACGTTATATATACCTGCGAATTCACCGCGCCCCGCAGCTCCCCTGCACTCATGCCCACCCGCAAAAGAATGCCGTATTCCTGCCGATTTTCCCTGTTTTCGCTTAACTGCTTATAATATATTATCAATGCCGTGGCCATAATAAACAGCACCCCGAGGAATATTCCCAGAAAAAACAATCCTCCGTAAACCGTGCGGAATTTCACGGCTCTCGGCCGCCGACGTAACACTATACCCGAAATCCTTTATTTCTCCGTCCTGTGCGGCCCCGAGCACATTTGTCAATGCCGCCCATGCCCGCAGCTGCAGCATGTCCGATCCGTCAGTATCAAAGCCGTAATAGCTGATTTTCTCAGGCAGCACGCCGCATTCTCCCTCCTTATCGTCGTAAAGAGCGCGGCATATGCTTAAAAGCACTGCTTCGTCCTTTACGACAAGCGCACATGCTCCGTTCCGATCGGCTTCGGACTCCACAGCCGCTGCCGCCGCGCTGTGGGGAAGCGGTGCTTCAAAGCTGCCTGTGCGCACAAGGCTCACCCCTCCCATGTCCAGCGTATGCGCGTTGTCGTTATCCGTGCCGCAAAGCGTAAAAAGCGCCTCGTTCTCCTTAAGCGGCGGCACCGCGCCAGTACAGCGGCCGTACTCCTGCGCCGTCAGCACAGTAACCTTTATATGCTTGTTTCCGCCGGCCGTGTTTACTGTCAGATCATAATAATCATACTGCACGCTGTTTTTTATTTTCAGATTTTTTTCCTCAAACACCCGCTGTACCGTACTCCATACCTGCTCCGATGAAGGAACGGCGTTTCCCGTATGCTGCACCGTAATTTCCATATCACGGGGATAACGCCTTCGTACCGATGCGTCAAAGCCTATGTTCAGCCCCAGTGTGGAGGACAGCATCACCAGCACCGTCGTGGAAAGTATGCATATGCTTGCAAGCCCCGCCGCATTCTGCTTCATTCTGTACAAAAGCCCGGATACCGCCACAAAGTGCCGGGGCTGATAGTAAAATTTCTTATTGCGCTTAAGCCCCTTAAGCAGTGCCGCACTTCCGGATATAAACAGCATATAGGTTCCCGCTATTACGAAAAGCACCGCAACAAGAAACAACGGCAGTGCTTTACGCGGCGATGTTACTGTCAGAGCGAGCACATACCCCGCGCCGAGGCACAGTATTCCCAGCACCGTAAACGCAATGCGCCCCCGCGGCTCCTTCTGCCCTTCCTTTCTCATTTTGAACAGCTCCGCCGGGCGCGCAAGGCGTATGCTGTTAAGATTTTTTGCAAGGCATAAAAGGAATATAAGCAAAAACAGCACCGCCGTCACCGCTGCGGAGGTCGTACAGAAATAAAACGCAAACCCGGCGGGATACCCCATCAGATATTCAAGCAGCCTCATCATAAGAACGGAAAACAGCGTTCCCAGCGCTATTCCGCAGGGCAGGCTCACCGCCGCCGAGACAAGGCTCTCCCACAAAAGCACGCGGGCAATATGCTTTTTCTCCATTCCCAATACGCTGTAAAGCCCAAGCTCGGTATAGCGCCGCTTTATAAGAAAGCTGTTTGTATAAAGCAGCAGTACCGCGGAAATATGCCCATCACTATGCAGCCCATGCGCAGAAGAATGCCCAGCGTCACTCTTGAGCGCATATTCTCAAGCGCGCTGTTGCGGGCAAGAAATTCCATTATATAAAATGCCTGCACGGTAAAAACGCAGCTTAAAATATACGGCAGCCCGGTGCGGTAATTTCTTTTAAGATTGTTCAGCGCAAGACGCATATAAAAGCTATTCATTTTCTTCACCTGCCAGCACCATACTCAACGCATCGGATATCTGCCCCTGCATATCAAACGCGCTCTTGTCCCCCCTGCACAGCTGATGAAACACCTGTCCGTCCCTTAAAAACAGCACCCTTGAGGCATAGCTTGCCGCCTTTACCGAATGCGTAACCATTATTACGGTCTGCCCGCCGTCGTTCAGGCGGCAGAACAGCTCCATAAGCCGCTGCGCCTGATGGGAATCCAGCGCCCCGGTCGGCTCGTCGGCAAGCAGCAGCGCAGGGGAGGTTATTATCGCCCTTCCCGCCGCCGTGCGCTGCTTCTGCCCGCCCGAAAGCTCATAGGGATATTTATCAAGCAGCTCCGCAAGCCCCAGCTGCTTTACAACCGGCATAAGCCGCTCCTCCATCTGCTTTATTCCGGTGCGCTTGAGCACCAGAGGCAAAAGAATATTGTCCCGCACATTGAAGGTGTCCAGTAAATTAAAGTCCTGAAACAGAAATCCGATATTATCCCTCCTGAAGGCGGCCAGCCCTTTTTCCGCAATGCCGGAAAGGCTTTTGCCCTCCAGCAGCACATCCCCGGAGCCGGGACGGTCAAGAGCGGCAAGTATGTTAAGCAGCGTGGTCTTGCCCGAGCCGGACTCTCCCATCACCGCTATAAATTCCCCCTTCTCCACCGAAAAGCTTACATCCTTAAGCGCCTGCACGCGGCAGGCGCCCAGCCTTGTTACATATGTTTTTCCCAGATTCCTTACCTCAAGAAATGCCATAACAGTTTCCCCCGTTCATTTTGCAGCCGTTTCCGGCCGCGCCTTTTCATTACGCCGCTATTATACGCCTTTACCCCGCGTTTTCCCATAACAACCCCCTTACAAAAAGCGCCGCCCGTCTTACACTTTTGTAAGAAAGGCGGCAGGCCCGCAGGGGCGCATATATTTTGCAGCCGCAGCACCGTTTTATGCCCCGGCCTTCAGTATTCCTCCTTATGCAGGCAAAGCGTAACGCGCGTTCCCTTTCCGACCTCGGATTCAATGCTCATCGGCGTGGAAAGACGACTGCATATCTCCCTGCACAGATACAGCCCTATCCCGGTGGAGCGGGCGTTGTCCCTCCCCGCAAGCCCGGTATAGCCCAGCTCGCACACCCGCGGCAGCTCCTGCGCCGGTATCCCCACCCCCGTGTCGGCTACGGAAAGGCTGCATTCCCTCTCATCCCCCGAAACGGTTACCGTGCCGCCCTCCGGAGTGTATTTTGCAGCGTTTGTAAGCAGCTGCTCCACAACAAACCCCAGCCATTTCGCATCGCTTATCACATAAAAATCCGGCACCCGGAATTCCACGCGCAGTCGCTTTGCAATAAACAGCACGCTGCACCTTCTTAACGCCTGACGCGCCGTCTGCGCCGGGTTCACCCTGCAAAAAACATAATCGCTGCCGTCCTTTCGGGCAAATTGCAGCACCATATCCACATATTGCTCCGTTTTTAGCAATTGACGGATAAGCTCCGGCGAATCCAGCTCCTGCGCCTGAAGGCGCATTGCCGCAAGCGGCGTTTTTATCTGATGTGCCCACAGCGTGCAGTAGCGCTTAAGCTCTGTCTCGCGCTCTCTCAGCTTTTCCCGGCATTGCCTCAGCTCCGCCTCCCTCTGAAGCACCAGCGCGTGCAATTCCTTCTCCGTCCCTTCGCAGGGCAGCGCCTCCGGGGTCATATCGGATGCCTTTGCCAGCTCCGCCGCCCCGTGCAGGCGCAAAAATCTTGAAAAGCCCGCAGCTATCGCCAGCCCCGCCGGCAGCAGGCTCAGCAGCAGCGCGTACAGCAGCGCCTCCGTAGGCAAACGCCATAAAAACAGCACCGCAAAAAACACCGCCGCTGCCGCCGCCGCAAATGCCGCCACTCTCCGGCAGGAATACAGATATGTTAAAAACAGCCGCACACCGCTTTTTTTCTTTTGGTTTTCCGCAGCGCCCTTCTTCGGCTCCCGCTTATTTTTATCCGCTTTTTCCGTCATGTTCTCCTCTCCCGGCAGAATTTTCGCATTTTTTCTTTTATTCCTGCTCTTTATCCGCCGAGCCCCCCGCAGCGCCCTCTGCCGGAATATAATATCCCATGCCTATTTTGGTAAGGATAAAATCCTCCGCCCCCGCCTGCGCCAGCTTCTTTCTCAGCCTGTTTATGTTTACCGACAGCGTATTTTCGTCCACAAAGCTGTCGGTTTCCCACAGCTTCTGCATAAGGGTCTGCCTTGAAACGATCTTGCCGCGGCGGGCAAGCAGGGTTTGGAGCAGGCGCAGCTCGTTGCGGGTAAGCAAAACCTCCCGCCCATTCACCTCAAACACGCCCTCCTGCGCGCGCAGCCGTCCGCCGCCGCACACGGTAAGCTCCTCCGGCGCGGCAAAATCATATGTGCGCCGCAGCAGCGCATTTATTTTGGCAAGCAAAACATCAAAATCGAAGGGCTTGACTATAAAATCGTCGCCCCCGAGGCTTATGGCGGTAAGCACGCTGCTTTTTTCGCCGGCCGAGGAAATAAATATCACCGGCACGCCGGAGCTTTTCCGCAGCCTTGCGCACAGCGCGCAGCCGTTTATGCCGGGCAGCATCACATCCAGCAGCACCAAATGCGGCATTTGGGAAAGCAGCCGCTCCGGCGCATTGCCGTAATCCGTCACCCGCATAACCTCAAAGCCCCATTCCGACAGACTGCGTGCAAGCAGCGAATATATCGCGTCATCATCCTCTATAACCGTGATCCTGTACATTTTTCCTCCCGCTTTGCGCTTTTTTATTCGGCATTTAATTCTATCACATATCCTTTTGTTTATCAACAAAGGCATTAAATCCCGAAGGGCGCGCCCAAAAAACAGTAAAAAGTATTAAAAATCAGTAAACATATGCCGATTTGATTCGACTGAATCCCATTGTTGTGGTATACTAAGCGAGCCTGATATAATGGGTTTTTTACAATCTTTACAATATCGTCACGGAGGTATTTCCGCTTGAAAAAGAACACACTGGCAAAAGTGCTTTACATCGTGGTGATTGTGTCCGTGGTGGCGCTGCTTTGGTCCACCGTCACGCAAACGGACAGAAGCACGAGGGAACTCAGCTCCTATGCCGAGCTTGAGAAAAAAATCGAGGCCGGAGAAATATACGGCGTGGCCATGTATGACTCCCAGAGCGGCACAAATGTAATTCTTGCCGTTACCAAGGCTCACGAGCAGAACTTCAAAAACATAGAAAGCCGCTACGACTATTTAGTGCGCTTCAACGGCACCGAAACCTCTTACGATGATTTCTATGCCAAATTCAAAAACTATAAGGAACAGGGCAAGCTGCAGGCGGACCTGAAACTCTGCCCACCCCGGAGCCTTCATGGTTCATGTCCCTGCTGCCCTATCTTGTAATGCTGCTGCTTACCGGCGGGCTGATGTTCTTCATGTTCCAGCAGATGCAGGCGGCAAACGGCAAGGCCGCACAGTTTGGGCGGGCCACTGCGCGCACCTACGACGGCAAGAACAAGCTGGGCTTCAAGGATGTTGCGGGCGCCGAGGAAGAAAAGGAAGAAATGAGCGAGCTTGTGGATTTCCTTAAAAACCCCAAGCAGTTTACCGATATGGGTGCGCGCATCCCCAAGGGCGTATTGCTCGTAGGCCCTCCGGGCACGGGTAAAACCCTGCTTGCAAAGGCGGTTGCCGGCGAAGCGGGCGTGCCCTTCTATTCCATAACGGGCTCCGATTTTGTGGAGCTGTATGTAGGTATCGGCGCCTCCCGCGTGCGCGACCTGTTCGCTCAGGCCAAGCGCAGCGCCCCCTGCATAATTTTCATTGACGAAATAGATGCCGTAGGCAGACGGCGCGGCGCAGGGCTGGGCGGCGGTCACGACGAGCGCGAGCAGACCCTGAACCAGCTGCTTGTGGAGATGGACGGCTTCAACAATAACGAAGGCATAATCGTGATGGCGGCCACCAACCGCGCCGACATTCTGGATCCCGCGCTGCTGCGCTCGGGGCGTTTTGATCGCCAGATACATGTGCTTATGCCGGATGTGCGCGGACGCGAGGCGATATTCCGTGTTCACACCCGCAACAAAAAGCTTGCTCCCGATGTGGACGCTTCGGAAATAGCTCAGCTTACCATAGGCTTTACCGGCGCCGACATTGAAAACCTTGTAAACGAAGCGGCTCTGCTGGCCGTGCGCCGACATGAAAAGCAGATAAGCAATCAGGACATAAAAGACGCCGTAACAAAGGTTATACTGGGCCCGGAAAAGCGCTCCCACAAATACACCGAAAAAACCAAGCGCCTTACCGCCTACCATGAGGCGGGTCACGCAGTGCTTGCGCACCTTTTGGACGGCTGCGACGATGTAAGCGAAATAAGCATTATCTCCCGCAGCGGAGCCGGCGGCTACACCCTTACCCGCCCGGAAAACGAACGGGATTATATCGGCCGCACCAATATGCTGGACGATATCTGCATGGGGCTGGGCGGCCGTGTTGCCGAGGAGCTTAAAATGCACGAGATATCCTCCGGCGCCTCCGGCGATATACGCCAGATAACCAAAACCGCGCACGCCATGGTTACCGAATACGGCATGTACGATCAAATAGGTCCCATATATCTGGGCGACGGCAACGAGGTGTTCATAGGGCGCGATTTCTCGGCGCAGAAGTCCTTCTCCGATAACTGGTCGGCCCGCATCGACGACGCCGTACACGACATAGTACAGACCCAGCTGGAGCGGGCTCGCGAGCTGCTTAAGGAGCACGGCGAACTGCTGGAGCGCGTGGCGCAGGCGCTGTTAGCCAGAGAAAAGCTTTCCGGCGCGGAATTCCGGCTGCTGACGGAGGGGAAGGAGCTGCCGCCGCTTAAGAGCGCCGAAAAAGCCGCCGCTCAGGACGAAAGCGCAGTTCCGCAGGAGGAAAACGCGGCTGCCGAAGGCAAGCAGGCGGTCTCCAATGGCGAAAGCGCAGATACCCAAAGCGAAAGCGCTGAACAGGATAGCAGCGAGGCTGAGGCCGAAAAGTGCCATGAGACGGGCGTTTCTGAGGATACGGGCGCCAAGAACGAGGACGGCGATGGTCAAAACAACACTCCCGGCGGAGTTCAGTTTTTCTGATATAAGGCGCAGGCAGGTTGAGGCCGCCTGCGCTTTTTCTTATTCAAAATGCTTAAAAAACGCGCAAAAAAGGTGCAAAAAACGGTAAAAAACCGTGTAAAAAACGATAAAAAACGCATCATTTTTTGTTTTGACACGGAAAGGAGAAGGGTTATGACACAAAGCGAACAAAGTACGAACGAAAAAAGAGAGGACGGTCAGGAGGAATACCTTGCCTCATACGATATAAGCGCCTATGACCGCCCCAGCGTAACCGCCGACGCCGTGATATCCGACCCGGCGGGGCGCATATTGCTTGTAAAACGGAAAAATCACCCGTATAAGGGCTGCTGGGCGCTGCCGGGCGGCTTTGTAAACCGAAACGAAACAACGGCGGAGGCCGCCGTGCGCGAGGCAGCGGAGGAAACCGGAGTTTTGACGGAAAATGCGCGCCTTGTGGGAGTATACAGCACTCCGGGGCGGGATCCGCGGGGGTGGATAATTTCCGCGGCCTACGCCCTGCATATTGAAAAAAACGCAGCGGCGCAGGGCGGCGACGATGCCGCCGAGGCGCACTGGTTTTACCCCTGCGACATTCCCTTTCCGCTTGCCTTTGACCATGAGGAAATACTGAAGGATGCCGGTATATGCAGGAATAAAAAATAGTAGAATTTTTCTCTCTGCCGCAAGATGATTTTAGGTCGGTTGAGGGATTAGAAAACGCCGGAAACCCGCATAAACTCTATGTTTTTTTGCGTGTTCTCGGCGTTTCTTTTATCGCCTGTATTAGTGGTGCTTTTTTTCGGTAAATGGTGCCCAAATGGTGCCCAAATCCCACGCGGGGCTATAAAAACGATATAAGAAGCGGTAAAGAGATACAGCGGTTAAAGCTCTAAATCGCTGCTCTTTTTTTCTTTGCTGCGCTCTTTTGCTTTCTTCGGCTCGGCTTTCTCTGCCTTTGCCGGGTCAGCCTGTGTGACCGCCCCATGATAAGCGTCTAAGACTTCCTTTTTTCGTTCAAGCCGCACGTCCACATATCGGGCGGTAACAGCTTCAAAGTTCATAGACAGCCCAAGCGATACGCCGATACCCGCAAGCGTATGTCCTAACACTTCGCCTACAGTGTAGAAGTCGCCCGTCAGTTGGTGCATATTCGTAGCCGCCGTATGGCGTAAATCGTGAAAGCGGATATGCGGCATATTCAAATCTTCAAGCAGCTTTCCAAACTGGGAAGATACCCACGACGCGGAGATAGGGGAACCGTCCGGCTTCGCTACAACAAGGTCATTGTCATAGTATGGCTTTCCGTCTTTTTCTGCCTGTTCGCGCTGCGCTTCCTGCATAGCAAACTGTTTGAGGAAGAACGGGCGGGCAAGCTCTGTGATAGGCAGCTTTCGCCCGTTGGATTTCGGCGGTGCCATTTCCTCAATGACTTTGTTTTCGGCGGCACCTTAAAGGGTAGCTGCTCGGAAACGTCAAAGGTGTTGTTTTCCAAATCCACATTACGCCAGCGCAAGCCCAGGATTTCAGAACGGCGCATACCGTAAAGCCCGCCTAAGATAACGGGCATTTCCCAAACGGTACCCTCGACGCGCTGCATAAGGGCTTTTACCTGTTCCGGCGTATAAGGGTCGGGGGTCTTGTCACTCTTTCCAAACTTCGTAAGCGTGTCCTTTGCTGCGTTTGTTTCGATATAGCGGTATTTCCGGGCATGGCTCAACGCCACGCTCAAAACACGCTTTGCCCCGGCTGCGGTGGACGGTTTCAAGCCTTTGTCAATAATCTGCTGAAACATTTTGTCTACCATAGCGGGGGTAAGCTGATTAAGGGCAACGCCGCCGATATAGGGATTGATATAGTTTGCAATCGTCTTTTTGTACCCGTCGTAAGTAGAGGGGCGCAAGTTCACTCTTGCATAGCTTTCTACCCATTCATTCAGATAGCTTGCAACGGTCTGTTTCCGCTGTGAAGCGATAGACGCAATCTGTCCCGGATTATGGAGCTTTGCTTTCATCTCTGCTTCATGCTGTGTCGCTTCCTTTTTTGTTGGAAAGCCCTTTTTTGAATAGGTTTTCTTTTCCCCATTCGGGGCGGTGTACTTTATATTCACGTCGTAAACTGTACCCGGCCGCCCGGTCAGTACGCCGTTGCTGTCGCGTTTATTCTTAACCTGCCTTGTTGATATAGCCATAGCTTAACCTCCCTGTCGTGCCGGGGGCTTCGCTGTCGTCTTTGCCCTATGATACCAGTCCCAGATTGCAGCGTCAGCTATCAAACGGCGGTTTCCATTCTGTATATATTCAAGCTCGCCGCTATCCATAAGCTCACGCAGCTTATTTTCCCCGATACCGCTAATCTTGCTCATTTGCTCAACGGTCTTTAACATAGGGAATACAGGAATAGCGGGGCTTGCTGTTTCCTTTTTTGCCATAGGAAAAATACCCCCTTTCATAAATGGCTAAAAAAAGTCAAGTTACAAAAAAAGTGGGCTTTAACCGGGCGGCTGTTAGCACAACCTCGCGGGAATTGCACCCCTGCTCATTTAAGGCAGCTTTACCCATTGCCTGCGACGCTCTGAACGCTCGGACTGTGGCTGTAAAGGCTTATCTCCCCTCAATGCGTGTCGTCGCCCGCAAGCTGCTAACTTGCTTCCCGTCGCGGTGTTACTCGCTCGGCTTTTCCCAATAGGGAAATAGCGTCATGGCGCACCCTCTGTATGGCTCGGCGCAAAAAGGACGTACCCGGTTTGCCCTATACTGCGTCGCCGTTATCTTGCGTCGCTTTCTTTGTCAAGGAACATACGGGGCTGCTGCGGATTGATACGAAACGGAAAAGGGGTTGAGACGTTTCGGTATCGGTGCAGTTATTCAGCCCTAAATGTGAGGATTGCCCTCATTAGTCTTGCTTGCAGCCGCTCACGAATATCCTCGTCAACGCCAAAATAGACGTTTCCGCGCTCGTCGCAGAGCTTTCTCATAGAAAGGCTCGCTATGTAACCGCTAAAGTGCTGCAAGACAATTTTCATAGCGTCTGGGTCGCCCTTTGTCGCTGCCACAATGACAGGATAGGGAACAAGGGCAACGTCCGGGAAGTCAGATTGTTTACCATTTGTCCCATTCATCAGCGTGTTCCTCCAAATATTTCTTCAAGATTTCAAAAGAGCTTGTCCGTCTGTACTGTATCGTGCTGCGCGACGTATTGAATAACTTTCCAATCTCCACGTCGGTCATGCCCTCGAAATAGTACAGCATGATAGCTTTCCTCTTTTTCTTCCGGCAAAGTGCGAATTGCTTCAAGCAGCAGCTTCGGCGTGATTTTTCTTTCCCGCCTGCTGATAGCTCGGCTCGGCTTCTTCGTCTTGAAAATACTTATCAAGCGTGTAAAGCTGCCGTTCCTCATGCAAGGCAAGGTCGGAAAACGACACTTCCTTTGCTCTGCGTCGCCGGATTTCCTCATGGGCGTTGCAGGCTTCGTTGTGCAGCACCCGTTTACAGAAACTTTGAAAGATACATTGCTTCTTAAATTCCACGCGATTAGGTTCCATGTTCTAACCTCCTTTCGTGTTGAAAGGTGGCGGTACCTCCCTTTTCGCGGGATAATACAGGCGATTTTTTCAAACGCCGAATGAAAGCGAAACTTTTTTGAAAAAACCTCCCGAAAATGCAAAATGCGCCTGTCTGCAAGACGCAGACAAGCGCAAGGGAATTGAAAGCGGTATTCAGATGATTTGACAGTTCATATCTAAGGGTAGAAAGATACCCGGCGGCGGTCGGGCTTTTTTTTGATAAGTAGAAATGTGTTGGATTTTTGTCGATAGGCTTTATACAACATGGCGGCTACCTCCATTAGCCGCCGTACTTTTCAGCGTTCAGTCGTAATTCCCTTTAGAGGATAAAAAGAAACGGCGGCCTTGATTTTTCTCAAAGCCGCCGTAGTTAAGAAATGGCGCGTGAAAATATCTCTGCTCTGCGACGGCTTTTTTTCTTTTGCCGTCGTCCGGCAGATAGTCAATTGTTCAGTTTAGAAAGATTTGACTATTTTAACAAACTTATTTCTTTATTTTGGCCATCCTAAGTAAAGTGCAATAAGGACAAACACTACTCCGAGTGCAATCAGGATTATAGGCAAAACCTTCTGCTTTCTGCGGGAAATTCCAAAAGCAATAAAGAATACCCCCAGCAGCAATGACGCAATCATTCCAAAAAATCCCATTTCATTTTCTCCTTTCAAGATGAATTACTCTATCATGACGATTGGCGATTTCCAAATCATGAGTTACCGTAATAATTGTAGTGTTAAATTCCGTGTTCATTCTAAAAAGCAAGGTTACAATTCTTTCTCGGTTCTCCCTATCGAGAGATGCCGTAGGTTCATCAGCTAAAAATGATTTGGGGGGTTCATAATAATCCCTCTGGCAAATACAGTTCTGGCCCTTTCCCCGCCGGAACATTCAAGCGGTTTCTTTTTTTAGTATAGGGTTTAATACCAATCGCACTAACAACAGCTTCAAAAATTCTCGGTCTCACTTAAATCCATTTTTTCAGAACCTGCATAAAGAAAAGGCAGTTTGATGTTATCTTCAATCGTCAAAGAGTTTATAAGAGCCGATGCTTGAAGAACAAAACCAATCCGTTGATTTCGCCATTGCGCTAATTGGCTTGTATGTAACTGAGCGGTTGGCGAGCCAAAAAAAGCGTGTATTCACCGACATAATTTCTATCAAGCAGCCCAATAATATTGAGCAAAGAACTTTTCCCTGCTCCCGATTCTCCCACAATGGCAATTCTTTCACCAGGGGCGACTTCAAGCCTGAAATTATTTAATATTGAAATTTGCGCCTTTTTGCTCTTATAGATTTTCTCCTTAACGCTTAAATCAATAATTTTCGTCATTGTAACACCCCCAGGGAAATTGGAACCTTTTTAATTTTCCATAACATACTCTCCACAACAATCATTCCGATAACAATATCAGAAACGACAACCAGCAGCAAAGCCAGCCAGTCCATTCCTATCAAACCAAATAATCCGTAAGTGGCAAAGGTGGCGTCTTTCCTTAACCAACACCCATATCTGTTAAAAGCGGTAAATGTAAAAATCAGTGTTACATTGGCAAGGGAGAGTATCCCAAAATAGCCATAAAATATTTTTTTCAGCTTTGGGTAGCTTAATCCAACCAACAGATTGATTGTAAAAATCTTTCAACATTAAGCGGACGCTAACCAATGCGTTCCAAACAGAAAGACAAGTTATGACTATCAGCAAAATAAGGGTTGTTATGAATATAATTTTTAATGAATGAAGATAGTATTCATTGAAATAGTCGTAATTTTCCTCTTGGCTAAAGAAGTTAAATCTTAAACCCAAATTGTCTTTGATAATCTCACTCAAATTCTCAATTTCTTCTTTTGAGGTGTCCAGAAGTGTAATATCCATAAGGCCATTAAACTGAATGTCCATATTCGCATGATTTATAAAGTCCTCATTCACAGGAAAAAAAGAATTGAAAAAAATTGTAATATGTCTTGGAATTGAGGGCATAGTAATTGGAATGATAGGCATTTTTGTTTTAACACGCCCTGAACCTTTAGAGTTAGCGGTCGCCCAAGAACAGATTTTTTTCAATTTTTTTATTGTCGAACCAACAGGATATGTTTTACTTAACCCTTTTCCTATTAAAACCGGAATTTCCCCTTCTAATGGATAATCAAAATATAAATCTGTCCCTTGCGATAGCTCAAATCCATTTAATCTATAATATTGCTCGTTTATATAGCATAATGATATTTCCATATCTTCGCTGTTAGGAACGGAGATAATAAACCCGTCTGTGTAAAAACGCATACTTAAAGTTACTGTTCAAATAGTCATATACTGCTTGTATTCCATTTTCGCCAACTATGCCCATATCAATATGACTATCTGGGTCTAAGTTAGCGATGTAAACTCCTTCTTGATTTACATATTTTGTTTCTTGATACCCTTGAAATGTTGATAAAATGGAACGAGCAGCAGTAAAGGTTATGTAATTCGCCATGCACAGCAGCAGCATTACACATATACCAAGGATGGCTTTTTCTTAAAAAAATTTTTTGAAATAATAAACTTAAAGATTTTCATACTTCCGTACCTGCCTCGCGCTAATTAGTATGTATATGGCAAAAAAATAAGGACTAAGTAAAAAAATTGTAAGCTAAATCGAAAACCAAGATAGAAATTTATCAAAACCGATAGAAGATAAACAAAAAAATGAGCACCGAGATACAGTCCAGCATATATCGAATGGCGATGTTAAACACAGTACCTCCCACAAGTATTCTGCAAAATATTTCTGCCTTTTTTCTTTCCAGCATTTGATAATGGAATGCTATCACAATGAACGTAAACAGCGAAACAATCAATGGCTGGTAATCAATAAAATTCTTCAAAAAAGCCTTTAGAATGTAAGCGTCCAAATCCAAAGTCTTTGCATAATCCATAAGCAAGTTTAGAGAAAAACAAAAACTATATGCAAGGCAGAGTTCTAATAAATCAGTTAATCTAAATAGAGATTTTTTCATGTACACCTTTGTCTTGGTCTCGGAAAATGTAAGCATTTTAGTCTTTACTCCGTGTCAGGAATATTCCAACGATTGCTCCTATAAAAATAATTGGTGCCAGTCGGACAAATAACCATTCAAACGCATGAATGGCTGTCCCCATAACGGCGGTTTCTGGGTCACTAAAATTCCACCCCAGATAAGGGCTTTCTAACACCGTTAAAACCGCAAATATTATTACAATGGACGCACACATTATGATAAATAGGCCATGAAGTGCTTTTCGCTGCATAGCCTTTCTTCGGGCGAGTTGTAAGTTGATTACCTCCAACTTTTCGGAAATCGCTTTTAAGTCCTCAGCCGCTGCTTCAATAACAGTTTCCCCAAGCAAAGTGCTCACTGGAGTTTCAAGCGCCTCCGATAATGAAATCAACATTTCAGAGTCAGGAACAGATAATCCTTTCTCCCATTTAGAAACTGTTTGCCGCACCACATTCACTTTAACAGCAAGTTCTTCTTGTGAAAGTCCTTTTGATTTTCTGATTGTTTTAATATTTTCGCTTAACATTAGGTATTACCTCCTGCTTTATTAGTTTTTGCATTGTTGGCAGCAGGAAAAATATGTGCCGCCTACAACAGAAATTATACGCAGACCTGCCCGTTGCGGCAAGCAACACATATTAACATTCGCATTTTACTACCGTGAAAATTTGAAAAAGAGCTTTTCAATTATATTGTACGCATTACCATTGGTATCTTCAAGACACATAATATGAATTATTTTGGCTAATACTAAGAACTGTACAGACATATCCAAGCAAAGAAAGGAACAGTAAAAATGTAGTTGGGTGAATTATTATGGCAAAAAGACCAGTACCTTTATATGACTTTGCAGCTTTCGGGCAAGCCATAAAAGCAGCGCGAACAGGCAGGAATGAAAGCCGCAAGAAAGTAAGCGACGAAATGAACATTTCCCCTCGCTACCTTGCGAAGATCGAAAAACAAAGGGCAACAGCCAAGCCTGCAAATCTTTTATGAGCTTGTTACCCGTTATGACATATCCGTAGACCAATTCTTTTTCCCGGATAAGACAGCGGAAAAATCGACGCAAAGGCGGCAGCTCGACACGCTGCTTGACAGCATGAGCGATAAGGGCATACGGATTGTAACCGCAACGGCGAAAGAAATTGCAGAAGTCGAAAACGAAAATTGAATAGGCATTAGGAAGCGTTGTAATCTTTTTGAGATTGCAGCGTTTTTCTTTTGCTTAAAGTTGGCAAAACGGGGCTTTCCGTTGTAGTAGGGAGTAAGGAAAAACTTTCGTAGCAAGCATAGGAAGCGGGTACCCACTTCCGTATTTTCGCCCTCCTGCGCTGCGGCACGTCGGTTGAAAATGGCTTGTTGGGAAGTGTCCCAAACCCTCGGAATGGAAAGGAGCGAAAGCATGGACGGACGCAAAAGAACGGTACAAATCAAATTCAGAGTAACAGAAGCAGAACGGGATTTAATTCTTGAAAAAATGAAGCTCGTCCCCACCCGGAACATGGCGGCATATCTTAGGAAGATTGCCATTGACGGATACATTATCCAAGTAGACCACACCGACATAAAAGCCATGACAGCGGAGATACAGAAAATCGGTGTCAACGTCAACCAGATTGCAAAGCGCGTAAACAGTACGGGCAGCGTCTACCAAGAGGACATAGAGGAAATAAAGGGGGTGCTTGCGGAGATATGGCGGTTACAAAGATTAAGCCTATTAAAAGCACGTTGAGCAAAGCCCTTGACTATATCCAAAATCCCGATAAGACGGACGGGAAAATGCTTGTGTCCTCTTTTGGCTGCTCCTATGAAACGGCAGACATTGAATTTGAATATACCTTGTCGCAAGCTCTCCAAAAGGGCAACAATTTAGCCTTTCATCTGATACAGTCCTTTGAGCCGGGGGAAGTGGATTATGAAACCGCCCACAAAATCGGAAAGCAGCTTGCCGACGCGGTAACAAAAGGGCAGCATGAGTATGTATTGACGACGCACATTGACAAAGGACACGTCCATAATCACATTATTTTCTGCGCGGTCAATTTTGTAGACCACCACAAGTATAATTCCAATAAGCGTAGTTATTACGGCATACGGAACATGAGCGACAGGCTGTGCCGGGAAAACGGCTTATCCGTCATTGTCCCGAAAAAGGGAAACAAGGGAAAGAGCTATGCAGAGTATCAAGAGGAAAAAACGGGAACCAGTTGGAAAGGCAAGCTGAAAATCGCCGTTGACGCACTCATTCCCCAAGTGTCCAGTTTTGAGGAATTGTTACAACGGCTGCAAGCTGCGGGCTATGAGATAAAGCCGGGAAAATATGTGTCCTGCCGCGCTCCCGGACAGGAACGCTTTACCCGTCTTAAAACCCTCGGCGCAGACTATACAGAGGAAGCCATAAGGGAACGCATAGAGGGCAAACGCGCCCGCGCTGCGAAAGCTCCCCGCGCAGATCGCGGCGGCGTTAGCCTGCTGATTGACATTGAAAACAGTATCAAGGCGGCGCAGAGCAAAGGCTATGAACACTGGGCGAAAAATCCACAATCTGAAACAGGCAGCTAAGACCATGAATTTCTTGACGGAGAATAAGATTGAACAGTACGCGGATTTAGTCAGCCGGATTGAGGAAGTGGCGGCAGAAAGCGAACAGGCGGCAGACGTATTAAAGGGCGTTGAAAAGCGGCTTGCAGATATGGCGGTGCTGATGAAGCACGTCGCCACTTATCAAAAGACAAAGCCTGTCTATGACGCATACCGCAAGGCAAAGAACAAAGAGCGATACCGCGCCGGACATGAGCGCGATATTATCCTCCATGAAGCTGCGGCAAAGGCACTCAAAACGGCGGGCATTACAAAGCTCCCCAATCCCGCCACGCTGCAAAAGGAATATGAAGCACTCCAAGCGCAGAAAGAAGCCCTTTACGCCGATTATGGCAAGCTGAAAAAGAAAGTCCGGGAATATGACGTTATCAAGCAGAACATAGACAGCATTTTGCAGACAGGAAAGCAGCCGGAACGGGGCAAGGAAACAGAGCGCGGATAAACAGGCGCAAAAAAAGACAGGACGCGGAAAGCCAGTAATGACCTCCCGCGCCCTGTCTTTTTGTGGGTGCTGATTTTGGTATGTTACGCAGTAGAAAGCTGTTTTTAAGGGAAAAGGTATTCTGTATCGCCTAAGTGATTTTCACGCGCTGCAAGCCCTGTAAATCAAGGCTATTTTCGCCCTTATCGCGTAACAAGGGCGCGTCGTTTTCTCATGCGCTCCGCTGCCTGCCTGTTCGTGATACGCTTGCGGCAGTCCGGGCAGTATTTGACGCTGTTTGACTTTGACGCAAAGAACGCGCCGCATACGGTACAACGCTTTTTTTATCCTCGGTCTTAAAAAAAGCTCGGCATACAGGAGCTTATCAAGAGGAAGTACGGCAATCCGAAACCATTTGCAAAGCAGCGAATAAGAGATAAGCTGCGGGCATACGCACTCGTCCCCGTCGTCAAGTAAGATACAATGTCCGTTATTGCAGTTGCAGCACTCCCGGCGCACAAGGGAATTGACTTTCCGGCTTTGGGGCGGCGAAAGCCGCTTTATGCTGCTCATACTTCCTCTGCGGCGTAAATGGCAAGCTCCGCAAATTCTTTCTCGGTCAGTGCGTCCACTTTGGAAAGGGTGCGCTTCGCCAGTTCCCGCATATCCGCGTCCATGTAGGGCAGCGCGGCGTTGATGTTCTCCGTAAGCTGCGCCTTGCTTCCCTCATGGTAAATGCTCAAAAGGTTTGTTTCCTCAACGGTAAATTTGTTCATGCTCATACCTCCAAATCGTGATTTTTTGTTTTCGCTGCGGCTTTCTTCTGTGCCTTTTCCTTATCCGCTTTAAGCTGCGCCCGGATAGAGGGCTTCTTTCCGGCTTGCCCTTGCCGCGCTCCTTATCGGCTTTGACCGCGTTAGCCAGGTCAACAAGGGAAATTGTTTCTCCCGCCTTAACCTTTGCTTCCAGTTCGTCAACGGTCGGCGTGTTGTTGATAATCCCGTCAATCATGTTTTCGTTTTGCTCGGTGGTCTGCTCGGCAGCTTTCAAGGGATTTTCCCGCTGCTCGGCTGCTATGGCAAACGCCCGCGTACCATTTCCCATGACTAAATATTTTCCGTCATCGGATTGATGATGAAAGCCATATCCGGCGGCTTCCATTTGTTCGCGGCTCATATCGGTTACATAGAAAGTACCGCGCGGCGTTTTGATTGTTTCGCCTGTTTCCAACTCGTCGGGCGTAAGCTGCTTTTGCTCCTGTAAAAACTCCGGCACATTCTTATAGCCGAAGCTGTCTACATAGTGGGCGGCGTCCTGCCCGTTCTGATGAAGCACCACCACGTCGGAAACGGAAAGGCTGTGTCCCTTAAAGTCTTTGGGGTGGTCGATATTGAAACGGGTGTAAATATCTTCAAGGGAAGTCCCCGGCGTAAGTTCTGCGGAATAGACAAGCGCATAGTTCGCCTTATCAACCACATTTCCCGTCGCCTGCAGGCGGTCGTATGGCTCAAAAGCGCAAGTCCCGCGTTTCGTCGCCATGCTTTAGCTGATAAATGGAAAAGGTGCCTTTGTCCTGTTCGGCGGTCTTAGCGGTTTCCTGTGCCTTTGCGTAAAGCTCCTTGACCTGTCCCTCGGTCAGTTCGCCGCTTTTGAGTTGCCCCATAAGCTCGCGGCATTTCTGGGGCGTTCCTGTGAAAAGTACTGCGCCCATTTTTGCCCGCCCGTTTTCCTGCGTTACATAGGCTTGCAGCAGATAGGCGTTCTCTTTCCTGTCGCTGTAAGGATTGCGGCGCACCCGGTAAACTGTTTCCGGGATAAAGGCTGCTTTTTCCTGTGCGGAGGCTTCCTGTTTCGGCTGCTCCGGCGCGGCGTTTTCCTCTTTGTCCGGCTGCTCCTGTCCGGCGGTCTGCTCCTTATCCTGCGCCTTTGAAAGCTCCGCTAATGTTTCGTCAATGGAATTGATAATCTCGGCGGCTGCGCTGCGGATTGTTTCAAGGGAGTTTTCAGTTCGGAAAGCTCGCGGCCACTGCTCCACCCGGCGACGTACCCAAAGGAATAGTCCGACGTATCAAGCCCGTAATGTTGGCAGACGGTATAAGCGACGCTTTCCGCTTCGACTTCGCGGGTACGCCTGTCAATACGGGGCTGCTGTTCGTTCTCCGGCGCGTTCAAATCTATATCGTGCAGCTTTGCGTGTGCGATTTCATGTATCGCCGTTTTCAAGGTTTGAATCTCGCTCATGCCCTCGTCAATGGCAATGCGCTTGTCCTCCAAATGGTAGTAGCCATGAGAGCTACCCGGTATCTGCTCAAAGCCAATAGGAACAGGGGAAGTCTTTTCAAGGGCAGCGAAAAAAATCCCTGTAACGCTCCACGTCGCCCGTCAGTTCATTTACGGCAATGTCGGGAAGCTCGCGCCCCTCGGTCTGCGACACGTCAAAGACAGACACTACCGTATAAGCGGGTATCGTGATTTCCTTTTCCTCCGTAACCGGCTTCCCGTCTTTCCCAATGATAGGTTGCTGCGTGTGGGGGTCGATTTTCTTCATTTCCTGTTTGACTTTGTAAGGCGACGGGGCAATGATTTTAATTCCTTTTTGCCCTTTTATCACGTTTCGCCCAAAATTATTTTTCCATGCGGAAAAGCCCGCAACAAGGGAAGCGTCCGGCTTCTGCATGGCGATAAGCAGCGTATTGTTAAAGCTGTAATTATGAAATTTTGACATGACGCGCAGATATTCCCGGTAACGCTCGCTGTCAAAGAGTTCTGTTATTCCCTGTTCCAGACGGTCGGTAATCTCTTTCAATTTCTCTGCGGGTTTTTCGCTCGTCAGCACAATAGGGATAACCGGGCGCGGCTCCTGCGGCTGCTCTATGGTCTGCACTGTTTTCTGTCCCGGTGCGGCTGCGTCCATTTCTACCTTTGACGGGTCGGGGCGGTGCGGCTGCGGGAAGCTCATAACGCGGTATTCCCTCGGTATGTCGCTTTCTTTGCCGTTGTACCACTCCGTAAAGGTGTTCTTGTTGTTGTAGATATAGCCCTGTTCGGTAAAGCGTCCTCCGTCATTGATAGCAGCGTCCCGCCCGTAATCCTCATACATGAAATACTTTTTTGCTTCTTCGGGCAGTTCTAATTCGTCCAGTTCGTCGATAAGGTAATAGCCGTAATCTTCTTCGTTCTGTACGGTGGGATAAAGCCAGTAGCAGTCAAGATTTTGTGCAAGGTTGATAAGGTCTTTGATACTTCCGGCGCGTTCCCCAAGAGCTACCGCCGCCGTAAACTTGTCCCTGTCCTCGTCGCGCTGCATGGAAAGCAGATTGCCTAAGTAGTTCAGTTCGTCAAGCCCTGCGCTCTGGATAACGGGAAGCGGCACGTCAAAGGGCTGCTGCTCGGTGTTTGCAAAGCCGTTGATAAAGAAGTCCTGCGGATTATCCGCAGTAATGCCGACGCGCTTCATAGCTTCGTGAAGCTGCTCCGTTGTGGTCGGCATGGAAAGCCACACGCCGCCCGGTTTGCCTGTTTCAAAGCGGGTGCGGCTGTCGATAAGAATGGAAAATTGTTCGCTCATGTATTCGCTCCTTTCTGAAATGGCAGCGTAAACGCTGCGCGTTAGTGGTTACACTCCTAAATACAACGCGCCGCCTGTTCTGCCAAAGATTTTGAAAAAATGTAGAGGGTTTGGGAAACTTCCCAACAAGAAAAATCCCCCGCAATCGTCGGCAGACGAAAACGGGGGATTTACGGAAGTGGGTACCCGCTTCCTATGCTTGCTATTCAAGTTATTTCTTCTTCGGTAGCTCAATCTTATAGTTGACATACTTCCCGCCCGTATCGGCTAAAATAACCGTTCCGTCGTAGGTTTTACCTGTTTTGGGAGAGTACAGCCCTTTGACTTTCACTTTGCCGGATTTCAGAAGTGCGGCGGCAATCTTCGGGGAAAAGGCTACTTTCCTGTCCTCAAAAAAACGGTCATTTTTCCACATGACAAAAGCGCAGTTCCGGTTAGAGCAGTAGTAGTTTTTCTTGCCCTCATGGACGGGGGAACCGCAGCGGGGGCATTTGCCGATTTCCGGCTTTTCCGTTTTGAAACGCTCCTTGTCGCTGTCGGAAAGGAATGGATAGGATTTCACAAGCTCCCGCGCCATAGCTTCAATGCCGGATAAAAATTCGCTGGGGTCGGCTGCTCCCTTTGCTATCTGCGTCAGATTGTTTTCCCATTCTGCGGTCAGCTTCGGGGAAGTAAGATTGTCCGGCAAAATGCACACAAGGTTATTCCCGTCTTTTGTGGGGATAAGCTGCTTTCCCTTGCGCTCTACAAAACCGCTGCTCACTAACTTTTCAATGACAGCGGCGCGGGTGGCGGGCGTTCCAAGCCCTTTGCGCTCTGCGTCCGGGTCGGTGTCCTCATTCCCGGCGCGTTCCATAGCCGAAAGCAAAGACGCTTCATTGTGGGGCTTCGGGGGCGTTGTGTCGTGTTCCGTTACCTTTGCTGCGGGATTATCAAAGCTCTGTCCCTCGGCAAGCTCCGGCAGCGTTCCGTCTGCGCTGTCCTCGTCGTCTGCTTCGGGCTTGTTTTTCAGCGTTGCCCGGTAGCGGCGTTCAAGGTCTTTCCAACCGCCTGCAAGCACCGTCTTTCCCCGCGCGGTAAAGTCGGCTCCGACGCAGGAGAAAACCGCCGTAACTGTTTCAAAGCTGTGCGGCGCAGCAGTAGCGAACAAAAGACGCGCCCCCGCAAGGGTAAGGATATTCTTTTCGCTTTCCGGCAACGCGGCAAGGTCGGTCTTTGCAAGCTCCATAGTGGGAATGATTGCATGGTGGTCTGATACCTTTTTGCTGTTCAGCACCCTTGCAATCTCCGGCGAAAATTCACGCCCGCCATAAAGGGCAGTTTTCCGCATAACAGGGCGATAACCTTTGCCGCTGTTTCCTCCATGTCGTCAGTCAGAAACACGCTGTCTGTCCTCGGATAAGTAAGCAGCTTCTTTTCATACAGGGCTTGCGCCAGGTCAAGGGTCTGCTTCGCGGTGTAACCGTAAATCCGGTTTGCTTCCCGCTGCAAAGAGGTAAGGTCAAAGAGCTTCGGCGGGGCTGTGGTTTTCTTTTCCCTCACAAGAGAAGTGCAGACAGCCCGCGACGCTTCGCAGGCCGCTTTCAGTTCCTTTGCTTCCTCTGCGGCGCAGATCTTCCCGCTTGCGGCTTCTGCGCCGGATAAATCAAGCCGCACATGGTAGTATTTTTCTTTCTTGAAAGTGCTGATAGCAGCGTCCCGGTCTACAAGCATTTTTAAGGTCGGTGTCTGGACGCGCCCCACGTTCAAGGTGCGGTTATACAGGCAGGAGAAAAGGCGGGTGGCGTTAATGCCGATAATCCAGTCAGCCTTTGCGCGGCAGAGGGCAGACGCAAAGAGCGCGTCATAGTCCCGCCCGTCCTTTAAGTTCTCAAAGCCCGCCTTGATTGCGCTTTCTTCCATTGAGGAAATCCACAAGCGGCGCATAGGCTTCTTGCACCCGGCGACTTCATAGACAAAACGGAAAATGAGTTCTCCCTCACGTCCCGCGTCGCAGGCGTTGACGACTTCGGAAATGTCGGTGCGGTGCATAAGCTCCTTTAGGATTTTGAATTGCTTTCCCTTATCTGCGGAAACGGTATACTGCCATTTCTGCGGCAAAATCGGCAAGCTGTCATAGCTCCACTTTTTGTACTGCTCCCCATAGGCGGCAGCGTCGGCAAGCTGTACCAAATGCCCGACGCACCATGAAATGAGGTAGCCGTTTCCCTCGATATATCCGTCCTGTTTCTTCTTTGCCCCAAGCGCGGCGGCGATAGTCTGCGCCACGCTCGGCTTTTCAGCGATAACTAAAATCAATTAAAGTTCCTCCTTTCCGCGTTCCGGCTCCGCGCCCTGTTTCTCCTGTACCTGTTTCAGACAGTAGCCCACACAAGGGGCTTGCCTTTATAGGGGCAGGAAGCGCAGGCCGGGGATTTGAAAACAGGCGGCGCATTGTCGCGCCGCCCGCATGGTCGTTGTATCATCATCTTTTCAAAGGGATTGTCGGTAAAAAGCGTCATGCTTCCTCGTCCTCCGTTTCCCCGTCGCTGCCTGTGTCCTCTGCGTCGTCCGGCTCGTCCTCGTCGTAGTCCTCAAAGTCCTCAAGGTCGGTGCCGCCTTTGACGCTCTGTTTCGGTTTCATAAACTTAAAGTAATAGAACGCGCCCCCGCCGCCAAGAAGTGCCACGACAAGGAAAAGCACAAGCCCGCCTGTATTGCTTTTTTCCTGCGGCTGCTCGGTTACTTCGTCCGGCTCCGGCTCGGCTTCTTTGCCGCTGCAAGCGGTCATGTTGGTAGAGCATACCGGGCAGGACGTATTGATTTTCCCGGTTTCGCATTTCTCCGTACAGGTGCAGACAGCAGGTGTCTGCGCTTCGGTGCTTTCCCCGTCCTCCAAGAGCGCGAAAAGGTCTGCGTCGTCCACTTGATTTAAGAAATGGACGGTGTTTTCGCCCTCGTCGTCCCGGTCAATGAGGATATAAAAATAGTTCCCGGCTTTGGTGGTAACAGTGATAAGCTGCTTATTACCGCCGAAATCGTCAACAAGGGTCGCGTTCCCCTCCGGCGTAAGGGGTGCGGTTTCTTCGGGTTCCTCATAGATAACGCCGCTGTCGTTGGTCGCGTCAGCGGCGGGCTGCTCCGGCGTTTGTGCAAAAGCAGTAACGGAAAAGCCGCCCATAAGCATAAGGGCGGCGCAAAATGCGGTCAGCGTTCTAAGGATTTTCTTATTCATTCTCGGTGTCCTCCTGTTCTTCGTCATAGTCTGCGGCTTCTTCGGGAACGGCGGCAGCCATGCCGGGAATACCGCCGCCGGACAGCATAGCGTTAAGCTCTGCGGGGGTTAAGCGCATGGAGCGCACAAGCTGTACGATTTCAAGGTTTTCCGCTTCGGTTTTCTGCGCTTCCAGTCCTTTCAGCTTGTTCTGATACTCTGTGATTTTCTCGCGGGTTTTCTGGATTTCCCGGTCGATACGTTCAATTTTACTCATTGCCATAATGTCAATACTCCTTTCATTTTTGCGGTTAGTTCCAGTTCATCAGCCCGTACCCTTTGATACAGGCATAGTCTAAGGGATAGCTTTTGATTTTGCAGGCGTCGCCGGAATTGCCCTCAACGGTATAAACGCGGCTCCCGTCTGTGCCGATAACAAGCCCTACATGGTCTGCGCTTCCGTCTAAGTCCCAGTCGAAAAAGATAGCGTCGCCGGGTGCGATATTCTCATAGCCCCGCGCTCCCCATTGCCTGCGTGAGGTAAACCACGGAATACCCTGTGATTGACAGGCGGCAAAACGCGGCTCGGATAAGCCCATTTGCCCGTAGCACCACGACACAAAGCAGGCGCACCACTCCACGCGGCTGTTAAAGCCGTACCAGCTCCAATAGGGCTGCCCGCCCACGTTGCCGACTTGCCGCTTCGCTATATCTACAATCGCGGTATTGCCGGGGCGCGTTCCGTTTACAAACTGTACGCCGCTTAAATCCTCGGACGCGGAAACGTCGGGAGAACCGCCGCCGAAATCAAGGGCTTGTTGCCGCTTGTTTCTAAGTACACCCGGTACATTTCAAGCTGTTCTGCGGTCAAAAGCTCCGATACAAAGCTGTTAATCGGTCTGTTTGTCAGCTTGACATTGAGAATGTAATAGTTATAGGGTACTTCAACCTCGTATTCGTAGGTTTCCGTACTCGTTTCCCCGGTTTCCGGGTCGGTAACGGTGCGGGTGCCTGTCCGGGTTTCGGTGCGGTAGCGCACTTCGATTTCTTCCGTCAGCGTCAAGGTGTACTGCTTATCAAAGACGCGGTTTAGCTCTGTCTGTGCGCTCTGGGGCGTGTAGCTCTGTAAAAGGGCGGTAAGGTAAGAAGCCAGTTCATGCGGGTTATGCCCGATATTGTCAAGGTCATAGCGGTATTCATCATAGCCGGGATTGTCGCGCTCGATATTGTCAATCCGCTGCTGAAGCTCGGTTTCCTTTGCGGCGTAGTTGTTTTCCGTCGCCACAAGGTTGCTGTCCTCCGACGTGTAGGACGTTCCAAGAACGCCGTTCATCATGCCGGAAAACATAGCCCCGCAGGAAGAAAGCCCCGCCGATACCATGATGAATAAGAGCAGCGCGGCAACGGCGATACCAACGCCCGCCGGGTGCCTTGCCACAAACGCCGCCGCTTTCCTTGTTTCCTCGGCGGTTTTCTTCGCTGCCTTGCGGGTATTCTCGGCGGCTTTCTTTGCGGTAGCTGCGCCGCCCGTCTTTGCTGCCTTTGCATACTGCCGCTTGATTTGCTGCTTCTGCATGAAACGGGATAAGGGGTTACTTGTAAGCTGCGGGTTCTCATGCAGCGTCTTCTGGTACAGGTAATTGACGTTTGCTTTCTCCGCCGCTTTTTCAGCTTTTGCCGCCGCCCGGTAGGGTTTGAGCTTGTGGCTGCGGTAGCCCTCCCGGATTTTCCGCGTCCCGTACTTTGCGCCTTTCTCCGCTAATTCCTCGGATTTATGCGCTCCCTCCACGCCGGAATTGTCCTTTTCAACGGAATGTATCTTGTTGTGGACGAAAATACCCGCTTCCTGCGCGGGGCGGGATAGCGGGTTAGGGTGGGCTTTGCCGCCGTTTATCGGCTTTTCCTGCTCGGTAAAGCGTAAGCGGGTCTTTGCCTTTCCTGTGGCTTCGTCAAAGGTGCGTTCCTTGACAAGTTTCTTTTCTTTGGGGATAGCTGCCTTTGCCGCGTCCAGACGGTCGGCGGCTTTATCCGATTTCCTGATGTACGTTTCAAGTTCCGGGGTAGATAGTTCTTCCTCGGTAAACTGCAAGCGGGAAGATTTCTCTTTTACCGTAGCGTCGCGCTGTGCTTTCTGCGCTGCCTTTACTCGCTTTCCGGGTCTGGGCTGCGTCGATACGTTCCATGACGCGCTCGGCGGTGGCGGTGTCCTGCCTGTGGGGAAGCTCCGGCGCAAGAGGAAGCGGGGAAGCGTCGGGAGAAACAGGGGGTAGCTCTGCCGCGTTCTGCGCCGCCGCTTCCTTTGCGGCCTGCGGCTCCGGCTGCTCCTGCGCTGCGGGCTTTAAGCCTTGCCGTTTCTTCTGCGGCATATCCGGCTCCGGCTGCTCCTGCGGTCTTGAAAAATCCGCTTCCCGTTCCCGGCGGCTCACACGCTCGGCGGTTTCTTTGGTTTCGTTGACCTCGATAAGCCCGTCGCGGGTCATTTTCTGCGTGATTTTATCACGCGGCTTATACTGCTTTATGGCTGCACACCTCCAATCCGCGCCCTTGCAAGGGCGCAATACTCAATATTCAGTTCAATACCGATATAGCGGCGGTCAAGGCTTTTTGCGACTGCCGCCGTTGTGCCGCTGCCTAAAAAGGGGTCTATGACAACGCCGCCTTTCGGACAGCCTGCTTTGATACAGGTTTCCGCTAACTTCGGGGGGAAAGGCGGCGAAATGCCCGCCGCTGTATGGTACAGTATTGATAAGCCACACGTCCCGCTTGTTCCGCATGGTCGGTATGAGGGCTTCGTCATAGTAGCCGCCGCTTCTTGTGCGGTTGATACCCTGTACTTTCCCTTGTCCGGGTACTTCATCAGCATACTTGTGTCCTGCGCCCCGCCCGGTGCGGTAACGCGCCGCTGTTGTGGAAGCGATAGGCTCCGCAATGGCGGCAGCGTCATAAAAATACTTCTTTGACTTCGTAAGCAAAAAGATATGTTCATAGCAGCGGCTCGGTCGGTCTTTGCAGCTTTCCGGCATAGGGTTTTCTTTCTGCCAGATAATATCACTTCGTAAATACCACCCGTCAGCGCGTAGGGCAAAGGCTAAAAGCCACGGAATACCGATTAAATCCTTTTGCTTGCAGCCGGGAGCGCGGGCATTTTTGCGGTCTGCTGTCCGTTCCTGCCTTTCGGGTTCTTCGGGTCGGCATAGTAGCCCTTATTCCCGGTGCCGCAATAGGTGTCTGCGATATTCAGCCAAAAGGTACCGTCTAAGCGTAGGACGCGCTTTAGCTCATGGAATACGGCAACAAGCCTTTCTATGTATTCCTCCGGCGTGTCCTCCCGCCCAATCTGCGCGTCAAGCCCGTAGTCCCTAAGTGCATAGTAGGGCGGGCTTGTTACGCAGCAATTCACGCTTTCGTCGGGCAGTTCCCTAAGAGCAAAGAGCGCGTCGCGGTTGATGATAATGTCCGTCTTTAATCCCTCTGTCATGCTTCGCTCACTTCCTCCGGCTTCGTCGTCATTACCCGGTAAAGCTCGGTGTCTTTCGGGAAGCGGTCTACAAATGGCAGCACCACGTTTCCGTAGAAGATAAGCCCCTCGCCCGCTTCGGTGTGGGTAACGTACTTCATCTGCTGCGGGGAAATGTTAAGCTGCTTTGCAAGGATAGCCCGGTCGCCTGCCGCTTGATTGAGCATGAGGACAAAATCAGAGTTTTCAAAGATATTTTCCACTTCGCGGCTGCTAAGTAAGTCTTTGACGTTCTGCGTAATGGCTGTGGGTATGCCGCCCCATTTTCTGAAACGCTTCCAAATCTCCACGCTGTAAGCGGCGGTCTGTTCCTCTTTCAGAAGCAAGTGAAATTCGTCCATATAGTAGCGTGTGGATTTCTTTTCTGCCCGGTTGACCGTTACCCTGTTCCATACCTGGTCCTGCACAATGAGCATACCTAACTTTTTAAGCTGCTTTCCAAGCTGTTTAATGTCAAAGCAGACAAGGCGGTTGAAAGCTCTACATTCGTCCTGTGGTTGAATACGTTAAGGCTTCCCGATACATAAAGCTCCAACGCCGACGCGATCCGCGCCGCTTCCGGCTCCGGCTGCTTCAAAAGCTCGTCGTAGAGGTCGCCCAAAATCGGCATATTTGCCGGGTCGGGGTTTGCTAAAAACGGGCGGTACACGTTTCTTACAGCGCGGTCAATGACCGTTTTATCAATCGGCTGCAAGCCCTCCTTGCCGCCAATGACAAGCTCACACAAGGACAGGATAAAATCAGATTTCAGCGCAAGGGGGCTGTCGTCCTCGGAATAGTTGAGGTTAATATCCATAGGGTTCACATACTGGGGCTTCCCCGTCAATGCCCTTGCCCGTAGGCGACAAACGGATAACTTGACCGTTCAGACGCTGCACAAGGGAGAAATACTCGGCTTCCGGGTCGCAGATGATAATATCGTCGTCCGTAATGAGGAAAGCATTTGTCATTTCCCGTTTCGCTGCAAAGGATTTCCCGCTTCCCGGCGTTCCCAAGATAAGCCCATTCGGATTTTTAAGCTGCTTGCGGTCGCAGAGTATCATGTTGTTTGAAAGAGCATTCAGCCCGTAATAGAGGGCTGCGCCTGTCTGGAAAAGCTCCTGCGTGATAAAGGGGATAAAAATAGCGGTGCTGCTTGTCGTCAGCCCTCTTTGAATAGGGATAAGGTTTCCCCAAGAGGGATAGAGGACATAAGCCCCGCTTCCTGCTGATAGTCAAGGCGCGTCAAAGCGCAGTTATATTTCTGTGCAATGCCCGCCGCTGCGAAAATGTCATTTTCCAGTTTTCGCTTCGTGTCTGCCATGTTGACAACAAGGAACGTGAGCAAGAACATTCTTTCATTCCTGCTCTGTAAATCCTGCAAGAGATTTTTCGCTTCGTTGCCGAAAGTGGCAAGGTCGGACGGAATTATATCCATGTCGTAGCCGCTGCGTACTGCTTTTTTCTGTTCCTCAATCTTCATCTTGTCAAGGTCAGTGATTTTCCGCTTGATAGTCTTGATAGCTTCGGTCTGGTCGATACTGCGGATATGCAGATTGATGATAACGCCCGTTTCCAAGTCCAGAATATCGGCAAGCATACGGTCGTTAAGCTCCGGCGCAAGGATTTCAAGGAATGATACCGCGCCTATTTTTCTACCCATGCGGAAGTAACGTCCCTCGCCAAACTGAAAAGAGGACGGGGCGATAAAGTCCTTTGTACTAAGCCCGGACGGGGCAAGCCATGAAAAATCAAAGCGGAACGGCTCGCCCTCCGGGTGGAATACGCCATGCAGCACGTTCAGCCGTTCATAGCCCGTCATAGGACGCGCCGCCGCGCCCAGTACCTTAAAATTGTTCAGCACGTCGGTTTCAATACGGGAAAGGCGGGCTTTTGCCGCCGCCGGATTGTCTGCTTCGATACTGAATGTGATGTACTTGTGCTTGACAAGCCCGTTGTTGCCCTTACTAAGCTGATTTTTCAGCATATCCGAATACTCGGTACGGATAGAGTTGAAAGCGTCGTCCTGCGCGGGAATATTGATAGCTTTCTCTGCCTGTTCCCGCTGTGTCCCTTGATTGATGAAAGAAAGCTGCACCGAAACGGAAGCGTCGAAGTAGTTGAGAAAATCGCACCAGTTTTCAAAAATGGCGGTCTTGTCGTCTGCCTGTGCAAGCTGATAGTTAATATCTTCAAAGGCAATGGATTTACTGTATTTCTTTTCCGATACCTTGCATATCCCGTCCGGGTACATGGTAAGGTAGGGGATTGTCTGCTGCGCGGTGTGGGCTTTCCCGTCGCCCCTTGCCTGCCGGATAACCTCGGCAATCTGCTTTTTCTCGGCGCGGGAGAGCTTGCGGGGCGGGTTAGCCCCGGCGTTTCTTTTTCCCGCTGCCTTTTTTGTAGGTTCCTTTTGCAATCGCTGATACCTCCTTTTCCAATTTTCTCTGCCGTTCTAAGACGGCGTATAAATTCTGTGTCTGATAGGGTCGCTCTTTGGGGGCAATGAATTTTGTCTGTATGATGTGCTTTGCCACCACTTCAAGGGGCTGCCCGTGTTTCTCGTACATGGCGAACAAGAAACAGGGCAGCATGACCGCAATCATTACCACCGACGCAAGGCTTGTGCCTGCGCTGTCTTTGAGCAAAAAGAAAAGCGGAAGTCCTAAGATAAGGGCAACCGCAAAACAAATGATTTGCCGTTTTGTCAGGTTGAAAGCAACCTTTGTTTTGACTTTGGATAAGTCTTTCGGTACGGGTACATACGCCAAGCGAAAACCTCCTTTCTGCGGGGAGAAGCCCCGCGTGTCTTTTAATGTGCGTTGAATATGGATTTTGCCAGTGCGCCGGATTTGAACAGGGAGAAGCAGAGAATAACTGTGTAGGCTGCAAGGGAGAAAATCGCGCTGTGCAGGTTATCCGCTATAATCATGCTGTTTACCAAAACCGCATAAATGCCGACGCATACCATAATCAGAAAGCCTTGAAAACCGATAGCGAACAGGGCTTTGAGGTAGTTGTTTCCTATCTGTCCCCACTCTCGATTTGTCATTGTTGCAAACGGGATAGGCGATACCGAACAGTAAAGGTAAATTTCTATCATTCTGCCGTAGAGGATAACGGTTATCAGTACGGACATGATTTCATGCACAAGCTCACAAGGCTTGTTTCCATGACAAGTAAGAGCAGTTCGGGGATTTCCATTGCTTCAAGCCCGTCTTGCATGGAGCCAAGGGCGGCGGCAACGTCTATATTTGTGTTGCCGCCGATTACCCCCGACGCGCCGGAAACAACGTGCTGCGCCATATCGAACACCGCCATAGTAATATCAAAGGTGTGCGTAACAAGATAGACCGCCACAAACGCCTTGAATATCCACTTAAAAAACATGAACGTGTCAATATCGTGCATATTGTTCTTTTCCGTTACCATGCTGATTAGCTCGTAGCATAGGACATAGGTAATGACAAGCCCCGCAATCGGGACAATCACGTTTTCACTAAGCGCGCGTATCATGGAAAATACGTTTGCGTTCCACGCTTGCGGGGTCCTGCCTACCTCTGCGGCGATAGTGCCGACTTTTTCGTTTACGTCCCCGAACATAGTTGACAGATTACCGTTTATGGCTCCGATAAGGATTTCCTTTATCCATTCGTTAATCGCGTCAAGTATGCTCTGCATAAGCCTTTACCCGCTTATCTTAACCGAACAGCCCGGAAAGCAGCGGTACAAGGGTCATGCCGATAAGGGCAACGCCGCCGCCAGCCATGAGCTGCTTCATGCCCTGGCTTTTCGCACCCGGATTGTCGTTACCATATCCCTCCAGAAGATTGATAACGCCCCAAATGCCTAAGCCTGCTCCAAGAGCGATAACGAGGGTCTGCAATACGTCTACTGCGCTGTTGAAAAATGCCATATAATATCCTCACTTTCTGCCGCTTTGCGGCGATAAAAATTGTTTGTTTTTGGTTTTGGGTATGAAAAAAGCCGCCTGTGTTTGGCGGCTGCGTCCCCGCGCGGCTTAAACTGCTGCGGCGCGGCGGTATTCAGTTGTCATTTTTGTAAGGGTTGATACGCTGCGGCTTCCTGCCGCGCTCCCAAGTAGGGGCGCGTACCATATAGCCCGTGTTTACAGTTCGGATAGATTACCACCTCCTTTACGGTGCTGCGTCCTCCTGTATGTCGATTTCGTAGTAGTCAAATACTTCGTCCGGCTTTACGATAGCGGGGCGGCGTTTGATGTGCTTTTCCATGTCAAAGGCGTTTTTCGGGTCTGCGTCGGACAGGTACTTGTATTTCGGGTGCTTCGTGATGTCGTACTTATCAGAGAAGAACGGGCGCACACCTCTAAGCTGCAAGATACATTTCCCGCCGTCCATGACCGCGATTTCGTCCTGCGTCATAAGCTCTTTGCCTAACTTCTGATAGTTCAGCCCATGCGAAAGCTCCCGCCCTCTGGTTTCGGAAGTGTTGAAGCTGTCAATCGTTTCTTTGCCTAAGATTTCCGATATTTCTTTGAGCGTCGTTTTTTCCTTGCCGCCCAAGAAAAGGGTCGTGTCGCAGTTGCCTACAATCGTGTCAGCGTTATCCTTGTAGATTGCCTTTAGCTGCGACTGTGATTGCAAAATAATAGAAGCCGATATTTCGCGGCTTCGTATGGTCGCTATGAGCTTTTCAAACTTCGGGATTTGACCGATATTCGCAAACTCGTCTAACAGGCAGCGCACATGAACAGGCAGCCGCCCGCCGTAAACGTCGTCGGCTTTGTCGCATAACAGGTTGAAAAGCTGCGTGTAGAGAATGGAAACAACAAAATTGAAAGTGTCGTCGGTGTCGGAGATGATAACGAACAATGCCGTTTTGCTATCTCCCAAAGTGTCAAGCTCCATTTCGTCGGTTTCCATGAGTTCGCGCAGTTCTCGTATGTCAAAGGGGGCTAACCTTGCGCCGCAGGAAATAAGGATTGATTTTGCCGTTTTGCCCGCAGCCAGTTTGTACTTCTTGTACTGCTTGACCGCGAAATGCTCCGGGTCTTTTTCTTCCAGACGTTCAAACATGAGGTCTACCGGGTTCTTAAAATCCTCGTCGTCCTCGCGGGCTTCCGACGCATTTATCATTTCAAGCAGCGTCGTAAAGTTCTTTTCCTCGTCGGGGGCTTCGTACCAGATATAGCCGATAAGCGCGGTATAGTAGAGCTTTTCGGCTTTTACCCAAAAATCCTCGCCGGATTTCTCCCCGTCGCCTTTGGTGTTGGCGATAATGGTATTGACTAACTTCAAAATGTCCTTTTCACTCCGCAGATAGGCAAAGGGATTGTATTTCATGGATTTTTTGAAGTTAATCGTATTCAGCACTTTGATTTTGTACCCGCCCCGCTGTAAGAGCTTCCCGCACTCGATTAAGACGGTGCCTTTCGGGTCGGTAACAACATAGCTGCTGTGCATTTGCATTAGATTCGGCTTTACGAAAAAACGGGTCTTGCCGCTGCCGGAACCGCCGATAACAAGAATGTTTTTGTTTCTCGCATACTTCGGCTGCTTCGGGCGGCTGCTCATCATCAGCCTTTCGGTCTGCGTCAGCAGCACGTTATTTTCAAAAACGGGGTCGATATACGGCTTTATATCCTCCGCGCCGCCCCAACGCGCAGAACCGTACTCCATGCCTTTTCGGTATTTCTTCGCGTTTTTGCCTTTCATGTAAACGGCAAGCCGGATAATGACCGCCCCCGCAATGCCGATTAACAGGTCGATAGGGTGCAGGCTCGGCGCGATACTGGAAAAGGTGGCGGCAAAGCCCGTCCCAAGCTGCAAGAGCTTTTCGCTTGCGTCTGTGCCGGGGGCAAGGCGTACCGCTGCGCCTATCTTGTCAAACAGATAGACAAAGAGCAGATAAGGCAGATTGAGGATAAGCAGCTTTTTGACTTCATGCTTCATAGCGATACCTCCCTGTCCTTGTTCTTTACCTTGTCCCGCTGCACGGTCAAGCCCGCCGCCTTTTCTTTCAGAGAGGAAAGCAGCTTGCGGATAGAGGGCTTTTTCTCCTGTGTCAGCTTCTTTGCGGAAAATTCCTTAAAAGCTGCGGTCAGCACGTCAGCGTCGCGTCCCTTAAAAAACACAAGGTAGCGGGGCGGGCTTTCTGTCGTGTCCTTTTTCAGCGCAAAGTCGATACCGTACTTTTTCGCCGTACTCTCAAAGGCTTTGATATTGCCCTCGGTAATCTCAATGTTGGAAACGCCCGCGTTCTGCTTCATAAGCTGCTTCAAAGTCTGTTTGCCCTGCGGCGTTTTGTCTTTCTGCTTCTTCATCTGTGCAAGCAGCGTTTTCATAGCCTTTTGAAGCGTCTGCGCGGTCAGTTTCCCGGTCTTGATGTAAAGGGCTATGGTCTTTTCGTTGATTTCATCTTGCATTTACCGTCCTCCTTTCGCGGTAGTCTGATAATGTTAGGGTGGTACGCCGCTGCGGTAGCCGCCCATAGGCTTTAGATACGGACGCGCAAGCCGTTCAAATCCTCGGCGCGGATACCCACAAGGTACCATTCCTGCGCTGCGCTCATTTCAATGCGGGTCGGCTTCCATTTGCCGCCTGTGAATACGTCGAAACACTCCCCGCAATGCAAGCCGCCGTAATAGTCGGCAATGTCAAAGCGAATGTCGTAGCGGTCGGTCTGTTCGTCAAAAAAATCAAAAGCTCCTGTTTTTCTGTGCCATAAAAAAATCCTCCTTGTGGTTGTGATGTTTACAGGCTTTCGCCCTCGTTGAATGTATAATCGGGTATGCCCTTTTTCCTTGCGGATTGTTGTATCGTGCCGCCGTACATATCGTGATTGACAAGGGCGGTATAGTAGCTGTCAATGGTATTCGGCGCATTGAACAGCACCGCTTTAAGATACTGCTTGATGTTGCGGATTTTGGTGGTATTCTCTTTCATGCAGTCAAAGACAAATTCAATGTGGCTGCTGTTGAGCTTCATAAACTTTGCCTTGACAAGCTCTGCCGGGTAATCGTCCCCGGCGATACGGATTGCCTTTCTCTTGCTGCATACCGTTTCAAGGATAATCGAAACAATTTCGTCTAAGCGGTCTTTGTCTACCTGCCCGTAGCGTACAAAATGGTCGTACTCGATATTGTCCTTGATGATTTCCTCATAAACGCTGTATGCGTCTGTCGCTTCCTTTCGTTTCCGTTCCGGCGGCGTAGCCGCTTCCCCGTCGTAAGGCAAGGGATTTAGGGAATGGATAGGAATGGAATCGGTACTTGATAAATCCGTATTTATTTTTTCTTTTTTTGGTAAGTCAGTCTTTTGTATATCTTTATTTAATTGCGTTGGATTTTCCAACGTAGGTTTTTCCTGCGTAGGTTTTTCCAACGTTGGATTATCCAATGTTGGATTTCCAATGTAGGTAAATCCGATACAGGCGGGGTCTGCGGCTGCTCAAAGATTACATAGTCTGTGCCGCGCAAGCGTCCTTTCTCGTCGCGCTCCCTTGAACGGACGATATACCCGGCGCGTTCCAGTTCCTTAACGGCTTCCCGGATAGCGTCGATTTTCTCCCGGTTGATAAAGGACAGCCCCGCAAGGGTATAGTCCCAATCCTCCGGCAAGGACAGCATTTGCGATAACAGCCCTTTTGCCTTTAGGGATAGCTCCTTATTGCGTAAGTGGTGGTTGCTCATAACCGTATAGCCCTTGTTGCGCTCCACTCTGAAAACTGCCATAGCTTCATCACTCCTTTGCTGCATACCTGTTACGCAATAGAAACGCGATTTTGAGGGTTTAGGTATCAATCCCTTATCCGCTGAAAACCGCGCCCGCAAAGCCGCGTAAATCAAGGGCTTTTTCCTGCCTACTGCGTAACAAAGGGCATGAAAAAAGCGGCGTTCCTGTTCTTCCTTGTGGGAAGTGAGAAACGCCGCCTGTGCGGTGCGTTATTCTGCTTCTTCGGCTATGAGGTCTTGTATGACTTCGCCAAAGTCTGCCGTAAAGGAAAAAATGAAGTATTCCAAAAACGGCGGGGTCTGCGTCCATAGGCTCGGCTTCTTCGGAAAAAGAGCAAGCCCATAAGCCCGTAGAGCATTTTTTTATGATTTTGAACAGCTTCCCCGGTCGGCGGGGGGTGTTCATAGTAACAAGTACGTCGGTCAAGCGGTTTACGGTTTCCATGTCGCCGCCTGTCGTTACCCATACCATTTCTGCGAATGGCTGCGTGATTGCTCCGGTTACAAGGTTTACCTTATCCTTGCTGATTTCGCCGGACGGGAGTATAATACCCTTGTCTAAAAGTACGTTTTTCATGTCGTCCTCCTATAATCTGTGGTGCCAAAATGGTGCCCGGTCTTACAAAATCATCTTATACGGAGATACGGCAAGATAAATGACGATACGCGGAAAACCTTGATTTTAAGCCATTTTCGCAAGGTTTTATAAACACTTGCGCGGGCTTATAAGAAGATTTCCGTCTATCAAATCAATAAAAAATAGCCGCGCAAAACCGGCCGCATACGCAATTGACCGCTCGGCACTGCCCGGCGGTTTTTTGTCCCATCCAAAAGGTAAATACCGAAAAAAACATTGTTTTACACTCAGGATATGATATAATGGATTCGCAGTATCTTAAAGAAGAATATTGCAAACAGGCACAAAAGAAGTATGCAGACGGTGATTTCACCCTTGGCAAAATTGACGAATACGGGCAGAGGATAACCGTTATAATAGTTTTGCCCCGTAAGAATATCCGGAAAAAGGCGTATCTGAAATCCGGCTGGATGATTTATCCGGACGGCGTTATTCAGCTTGCAACTCCGTATTGCGGGGAAATTGAAGAATGAGGAGCTTTTATGAAGCAATATGACAGAGTGGTTTTGACTGTGGAAAAAGAAAAATACGCAAAGGAAGGCGTACACCGGGGAATGAGCGGAATAATATGCGACCCGGAAAATTCTTATGACTTATGGCTTGTAAGCTTTGACCAATACGGCGCTTTGCCGGAGCTTGCATGTATTCTGGTTCCGGAAGAGGATCTGGAGGTTTTGGTATCGGCGCCGTAATTGCGTCGGCACTTAAAACACAAACATAAACGAATGTGCTTAAAAGGAGAAAAATATGAAGGAATATGACAGAGTGGTTTTGACTGTGGAAAAAGAAAAGTATGCAAAGGAAGGCGTACACCGGGGAATGAGCGGAATAATATGCGACCCAAGACAAATTAACGGCTGCCGCCTTGTCAGCTTTGACCAATACGGCGCATTGCCGGAGATTGCATGTATTTCGGTGTCGGAAGAGGATCTGGAGGTTTTGGTATCGGCGCCGTAAATGCGCAAAAACACAAACGCCCGCACAAATGCGCATGACCAAGGAGAGGCCGACGGCCTCCCCTGTTATATTTTATATGCAGCTGCCCCGGATAATTGCATGCGGCGTTTTCCCGCATCCTTCAAGACTGTTTATTTGTATTACGGCAGCGTTATGCTTTTATCTGCATTTACCGAAACATTCCATGCCTGCTGTACCGCCAGAGACGGTTCTGCCTGAATTGCCTCGGCAAATACCTCGACATTCTGATACAGCATTTCTCCGTCCGGCGCGGTTTTTTCACAAAGCAAAAAGGGTGCGCACAGCGGCGGCGTAATGCCGCCCCGCCGACAGAATTATTTTGCGCATGACAAACACCGCAGTTCTTAACTGCGTTCCCCCTTTCGGGAAGCAGTATGCGCGGAAAAACGGAAGTTTTCGCAACTTTTTATATGTTATCAGAAAATTCAGAAAGCTTCGCCCGTGTCTTTCGCTTTTGTTTACAAAATACACCTCTGCAATAAAAAAAGCCAAGCCAGAAACTCGTAAAACCCGCTTTTTTTAACAGAATGTTCGGGTTTTTGACATATATAAGCGATTTCTTGCCGAAATTATGGGCTTTAAGGCTAATATATGCCATTTTTCTTATGTTTTCACCGTTACTCGCGTTTTTACTGTTATTTTTTGTCTGCAAACAGTGCTTTGGGAAAAGGGGCCGCTCGGAAAAGGGCGGCGAAGGAAAGTTATATTATATTCGCATCTCACCCTCGCGAAGCGAATATCACTCGGCGGAAAGCCGAATATCCCATTGCCGCAATACCCCTGCCGCAAGGCGAATACAGCAAAAAGCACGGCAAAAGCCGGGCTTTTTTCACAAACCGAGCAAGGCAAAGCCCTGCTCATGCTTTTTCATTTTTCACTATTACTTATTACTTCCAAGGCCGCAAAGGCGTTTTCGGCGAAGAGATAAAAATTAAAGCCCCAAAGACTTGCGCCTTTGGGACTTTGTGACTGCACGACAAAATAGCACAAAATATAAAGTCTCATTTTATCCGATTGGATTTATCTTAATAATTTTTCTGCCGTTGCACAAAACCTCTCGCATAATCGTATCGTCGGGCCAAGGAAATTCCGTGCATAGATCGAAATGCGGTTCGACAACCACTTGACGGGAAAACAGTTGATCAATATAACAGTGAAAAACATCAGCTAATATCGGCAAAAGTGCAATATCAGGAGTAGATTTTGCCGTCTCCCATTTTGAAATCG
This sequence comes from Oscillospiraceae bacterium, assembly GCA_022009755.1. GTDB lineage: Bacteria > Bacillota > Clostridia > Christensenellales > QALW01 > UMGS1338. The sequence goes on along the minus strand of CP091722.1, from coordinate 1,814,962 downwards.
ATTGATTGCTGACGCCTAACTTCTCTGCCAATTCCTTTTGCGTCATTCCTTGAATTTGTCTGAATTTAAGAATATTTGTCGCTAACACAGTATTGATGCATTCCATTTTATCACCCCTGAATAAATTATATCATATTCATTTTTTAAGAGCAACAACACGGCGGTTTAACTTTTTCTACCGTCGGTTGATTACATTTATTGTATTTCTGTGAATGTTTGTTGAGCAACACAAAAAGTTTAATTTTTACGCAACAAACAATTTGTGTCCTGATTGTTAATGTAAAAGCCACTGTGAAGGCAATTTGAAGTTTAGCAATAAAATCAGCTTTACCGTGAGCATAGAAGGCTTCTCTGATATTAGCACCGATACTTGTTCCAAAGCGCAAAAACTGATTAATAAGCGTGCTTTCACATTTACTGCTCTTAATTCTTTGAAAACTCGTATTACATCTAATAAAAAAAGCAAGGCAAAGCCTTGCAGAATACTTTTTCACTTTTCACTATTACTTATTACTTCCAATTCCCAAAGGCGTTTTTTAGTGAAGAGTGAATAGTAAAGAGGTAAAAGTTAAAGTCCCAAAGACTTACGCCTTTGGGACTTTGGTGCGCCTGCCCGGATTCGAACCGGGGGCCTCTCCCTTAGGAGGGGAGCGCTCTATCCTGCTGAGCTACAAACGCATACAGAGCATCGATGATAAAACTAATGATAAAATGAATATAAAACAGTAAGGGATATTAAGGTGGGCGGCAGTTTGGCCGGACGCAAACGGTTCCGTTTGCTTTTTTGCCCTTAAGCGGCTATAATGATAGCACAATGAAAGGAAAATGTCAACGGGCAACTCCTTTTGAGATGCCCGGCGGCGCTTCCGGAAAAGAGCAGCAAATGACATCTACCGTCCCGTTTTCCCTGCCCAAGGCGCAGGGTGCAGAGGCGCTTAAAGGCCTGCTTGAGCAGCAGGGCATTGCCGTTGAGGCGCAAAGCGAGATACCCTACGGATACAGGTTTTCCTGCATGGCGCAGGAGCGCTTTTATCTTGTGCTGTACTATTCTAAAAACGGCATATGCACAAGGCTTGTGCAGCAGAACGGCCCTCAGGGGTTAGCAGAGCTTCTGGCGTCGCAGTGCTGCGGCAACGCGGGCGCTAAGGCATGCGCTTCAAAGGAGGTTTCCTGCTTTACGGCGCGCCCCGTTAAGGAAATAAGCCTTACCGGCTGCCGCATAGGCACCGACGAATCCGGAAAGGGCGACTTCTTCGGCCCTCTCGTAGTGGCCGGAGTGTATGTAAACGAGCGCTCCGAGGCGCTTTTGGACACGCTGGGAGTAAAGGACTCCAAGCTTTCCTCGGATAAGCGCAACCTTGAGCTGGCGCGCGGCATACGCAGCATGCTGCCCAAGGAGGATATCGAGGTGCTGTGCCTTTTGCCGGGAAGCTATAACCGCCTTTATGAAAAAATAGGCAACCTGAACACGCTGCTTGCCTGGGCGCACTCCCGCGTGATAGAAAACCTGCTGGAGCGCCACGGCGCCTGCTGCGATGTGATAGTGGATCAGTTTGCCGGAGAATATGTGCTTAAGCGGGCGCTTATGGAAAGGGGACGCGGCGCGCGCGTGCTGCAAACGCCCAAGGGCGAGAGGGACACCGCGGTAGCGGCGGCCTCAATTATTGCACGGGAACGCTTTCTGACGGAAATGGAAAGGCTGTCGCGCTCTGCGGGGCCGGAGGGCTTTATCCTGCCCAAGGGCGCCGGAGCGGCGGCGGACCGCGCGGCGCAGGGCATATGCAGGCTCTCCGGGCGGGATTCCCTTTCGGAATTTGCAAAGCTGCATTTCAAGAACTTCGAAAAGCTGAAATAACCGCAACCAGTGCCCGAAATACAATCCCGCAAAGGGGCAAGCGCAAAATATATCCCAAAAGGTAAATCGGAGGAAAACAGCAAACAGTATGAAGCTGATAATCGCCACAAACAATCAAAAAAAGCTTGTTGAAATGAAGGCCGTTCTGTGCGGGCTTTTTGATGAAATACTCTCCCTTAAGGAAGCGGGAATAGAGCATGAAACGCTGGAGGACGGCAGCACCTTTGAGGAAACGCCCTTAAAAAGGCACGGGAAACCGCCCAAATAAGCGGCTGCGCCTGCGTGGCGGACGACAGCGGTTTGGTGGTGGACGCACTCGGCGGCGCGCCCGGCATATATTCCGCACGCTACTGCGGACATCACGGCGACGACGAAGCCAATCTGCGCCTTGTGCTTGAAAACATGAAGGATAAAAAACAGCGCAGCGCACGCTTTGTGTGCGCCATGGCCTATGTATGCGGAGAAACCGAGGCGGTATTCCGCGGAGAGCTGGAGGGGGGAGATCGCATACAGCCCCTCGGGGTGCAACGGCTTCGGATATGACCCGATATTCTTCCTTCCCGATTACGGCTGCACCTCGGCGGAGATATCCCCCGAAGAAAAGATGCGCATATCCCACCGCGCCCGCGCCGCGCAGAGCCTTGCGAAATGGCTTAAGAGGGAAAGAGCGGAGGGACGGCTGTGAAAAGGCTTTATGTAATATCGGACAGCCACGGCTATCGCGATTTTGATATGCTGCTTGCCGCCTCAAGGGACGCCGATGCCTACGCGCATCTGGGCGATCACGCCTCGGACGGCGAGGAGTTTGCCCGAAAAAACGGCAAATTCACCGCTTTGGTGCGGGGCAACTGCGATCCGGGCAGCGTTCAGCCCGATGAAGAGGTTATAACCCTTGAGGGGGTAAAGATACTTTTGGTGCACGGGCATACTCTGGGGGTAAAATATTCCCTTACGCGTCTTACTTACCGAGCGCTGGAGCTGGGCGCTGCCTGCGCCTGCTACGGGCACACCCATATTGCCGATATCACCTGGCAGCAGGGCGTGCTGCTGGTATGCCCCGGCGCATTTTCCCGCTTTTCGCCGCAGTATGCGCGTCTGGACATAAAAAACGGCTCGGTCGAGCCGTATCTGTTCTGCCTTTAGCCTAAGTGCCGCATGAAAAAAATGCAAAAGCGCGCCGGAAACACCTGCGCGCTTATTTTTATATTGATTCTCTTGCAAATCCGTATGCCGCCGTATCCGGGGCTTGAAAGCCGCTACGGCATCTGAAGCAAGGAGGAGGCCACCGCAAAATACACAAGCAGCGATACCGCATCCACTATGGTGGTAATAAACGGGCTTGCCATAACGGCAGGGTCCAGCTTAAGGCATTTTGCAAGCAGGGGCAGGGTGCAGCCTATAAGCTTTGCCACCAACACCGTAACCGCAAGGGTAAGCCCCACCACCAGCGCAACCGAAGCGTCCGCTGCGGTATTGCCAAGCAGCATGCGGTCAATAAGCATGACCTTGCCGAAGGCCGCAACGGAGAGCGTAATGCCGCACAGCAGCGCCACCCGCGTTTCCTTCCAGATCACTCTTAAAAAGTCGGAGGGGCGGATCTCGCTTAGGGCAAGGCCGCGTATAACGGTAACCGACGCCTGAGAGCCGGAATTTCCGCCGGTGTCCATAAGCATGGGGATAAAGGCGGTAAGAATGGGCAGCCCGGCAAGCGCCCCTTCAAAGGAGCTGATAATGCCCCCCGTGAAGGTGGCGGATATCATCAGCACCAACAGCCACGGAATTCTTTTTGCAAATATGACCGGCGCCGGAGTTTTAAGATACGGGCGGTCGGACGGCGTGATTGCCGCCATTTTTTCAATGTCCTCGGTGGTTTCCTGCGTTAATACATCTATTGCATCGTCAACGGTAACTATACCTACAAGGCGGTTCTCGTTGTCCACAACGGGCAGAGCCAGCAGGTCGTAACGCTTGAATTTTTCCGCAACGCTTTCTTCATCCTCATGGGTAACGGCAGAGAGCACATTATCGTCCATTATATCGCCTATGCGGGCCTCCGGGCTGCTAAGCAGCATGTCCTTCACCGTTACCACCCCCACCAGATGCCGGTTTTCATCGGTAACATAGCAGGTGTATATGGTTTCCTTGTCCACGCCGGTTGCCCGTATGTGATCAAAGGCCTCGGCCACGCTCATGCCCGCCTTAAGGCAGACATACTCCGTGGTCATTATGCTGCCCGCGCTGTCCTGCGGGTATTTCAGCAGCTCGTTTATGGCCTTTCTGTCCTCCGGCGAGGAGGAATTGAGTATCCTGCGCACAACGCTTGCCGGCATTTCCTCTATGATATCCACGGTGTCGTCAAGGTAAAGCTCCTTTAACACCTCGTGAAGCTCGTTATCGGAAAAGGATTTTATAAGCAGCTCCTGAATATCGGGGTCTAATTCTACAAAGGTCTCCGCCGCCAGCTCCTGGGCAGCAGACGGTAAACCACCGGCAGCTTCTCCTCCGGCAGGTCGTCGCAAAGGCGCGCTATATCGATCGGCTCCATGTCGATCAGTTCGGATCTTAATTCGGAATATTTGCGCTTTTCAAGCAATTCAAGCGCTTTTGTAAGCAACTCTTCCTTTGACATAAATGCCCTCCTAAATTTTTTTGCATAAAAATGCCCCGTCCCTCCGGGGACGGATTTAGAAAGTCAGTTATGTATGGGATTCAGAAAACCGTCGGGCGGGTAAAACAATGTCCGCATAAGGGAACATCGCCGCACGATCGAACAGAATCACGCATACTCGCCGTACTTCCTGCGTCCATTTTCACCCTTCCCTTCCTGAATAAACTTGTAAAAAATGCAGTAAAATGAACCTGTTTGCATAAGCGCCGCGCAGCCCGAAGCTTTTGCCCCAAGTCTGCCGCCCGTATGCACATACAATGCTATCATACGCTGCCGCGGCGCTTTTGTCAATCTGTTTAGCGTTTTTCCCGCACGGCTTTATATTACGCCTTTTGAAAAAGCTTTTCGGCATGCAAAAACGGACGCCCTGTCGGGTGCGTCCGTTTTTAATTCTCGGTTTTTATGCTTTATTTTGCTGCCCGCAGGCTTAATCCGCCAGCTCTTTATAGACATCGGCGAACATATGCACATCCTCCATAAGCTCGTCCATGCTCATGCGCTCATCGGTATTATGGGCATACTCCGGCGCGCCGGGGCGGTTTACGCCGAAGGCCACTCCGGTCTTAAGGGCGCGGGCGTAGGTGCCGCCGCCGATGGCAATGCAGCGCGCCTCCTGCCCGGTGCGGCGCTGATAAACACGGCTGAGCGCCTGCACAAGGTAATGCTCCTTGGGGGTGTGGTGCGGCTGCTGCACATGACCCTCGCTTAAGGTATAGCCGGGGAAGGCCGCAAGCAGCCCCTCGCGCACCGTTTTATCGCTGAAGGTAACGGGGAAGCGGATATCAACGGTAAGGCTGAGCCTGCCGTTTTCCAGCTCAATTATACCCAGATTGTCGGTAAGCGCGCCGGAAACCTCATCGCAAAGCGCAAGTCCGATTCCGCTGCCGTCCGTTGTGCGGCACAGCTTTTCGTATATCTCTTTGGCTGCGGCGGGCAGCTCGCCGTCCATGGGCAGGCGGGAAATAAGCTCCAGCAGCGGCCATACGGCATTTTTGCCCTCCTGCGGCGTGGAGGCGTGAGCCGGAACGCCCTTGCTTGTAATGGTAACCGTATCCTTCTGCACGGTATAGGAAATGCCGTTTGAGTGGCAATCGTATTCCAGCAGCGCAAAGGCCAGCTTATCCGTATTGCCCTTTATCACCGCCTTGGCCCTCCGGCGCCACAACATTGGGGCGGTCGCCGCCGTGAATGCTCACCTCATAGCTGCCGCAGTTGATATCGCGGCTGAGCGTGCACTGATATATTCCCTTTTCGGTGTTTATTATCGGATAATCCGCATCCGGGGAGAAGCCCACCTCCGGCAGACCCACATGGGCGGAATAGTAATCTATGCAGCCCCAGCCGCTTTCCTCATTGCAGCCGAATATCAGCCGGATGTTCTTTTTGGGCTGCGCGCCCGACTGTGCATAGGCCGCCAAAGCATATACCGAGGCCACCAGCGGACCCTTGTCGTCGCATACTTCCGCGGGCCCATACAACGCCGTTTCTCATATGCGTCAAAGGGCGGATAGGACCAGCCCTTTCCGCAGGGCACAACATCAAGGTGCGTAAGCACGCCTATCTGCTCCCCGGTGCAGCCCGGTATTTCGGCATAGCCGGCATAGCCGTCCACATTCACCGCGTGCAGCCCCAGCTTTCTGCACATCTCAAGCGCCGTGTCCAGCGCCCTTCTTACCTCGCTGCCGAAGGGTGCGCCGGGCTGCGGCTCCCCCTCAACGGAGGGTATCCTGAGCAATGTCTTAAGGTCGGACACCATGGCGTCCCTGTGCTCGTCAATATATTTATGCATATCCATAATATTATCCTTTCCGGCGTTTCCGCCATAAAAGCCCTTAGCTTTTTGTGCGTAAGGGCCGTTATTTGCTCCCGTTTTCTTCCCGCAGGCTCAGGCGCGCGGAAAAATCCGCAAGCGCCGCAAGCGCTTCAGCGCATCCGTCCGCCTTTTCCAAAACAGCTGCGCATATATACCTGTTGTTTTCCGCGGTGCCGTCCTTATACCCCCAAAAGGCATCCCCCATGCCGGTTAAATCTATGCCGTCTATAAGTATGCCGAAGCAGACGCCGTCAATGCAGGTAAGCCGTTCCTCCTGGGGGGTGAGAGGCGTGCGGTCCAGCCGCGCCAGCCTTCCCTGCGCAGCCAGCAGCGCAAGGTCGTCATCCCGCAGTATAAGCACATCCGCGCCCTGACGCACCAGCTCGTCCTCCAGCGCCTGCCCTTCGTTTCCGGGCAGGGCAAAGGCATCGGTGTTCCGGCGGCTTACAAAGGCGGCATGGGTATTATCGCCGAACTGCGCGCATATTCTGTCATATGAGCCCAGCGTTGCGCCGGCCGTATCCACAAAGCACACGGTGAGCTTTTCCGAAGTGGGCGCTGCCTGAATAAAGTAGTATACCGACTCGGTAACCAGCAGCATTACCGCCAGCGTCACAATATAAAGCGCCTTATGCGCACCCAGCGGCCGCAGCCGATTTCTTGTTTCCGCCTTCAATTTCCGCACCTTTCGTTTTTTTGTCCGCCGCGCGTCCCTCCGCCCGTCTTTAATGCCCGCACTTTTGTGCGCGGCTTTTTGCTTATCCGCCTGCCGGGTGGGCGGGCGGGGGCAGGCGGATAAGCCGCATGCGGCAGTCTGTCTTTATTTTTTTCCCTATCGTCACTCTTTGGCAGCGCCGTTGCCCCGGAGAGAATTTCATATGCCAGCTTCTCTCCCTGCTCGGAGGCACGCACATACAGGCACATTATCACTTGGGACGATGCCGCAGTGCTGCATATACTGTTATCCGGCAGCGCGCTGCCCGGGAATTCCAGCCCACGGAACATCATCTGCTGCACCTCGTAGCCGTATATCCGGCCTTCGCTTCTTTTTGCGCGCGCTAAAAGCGCCTCCACCGGCTCCATGGGCTTCAGATAGCCGCCCGCCAGCAGAAACTCGTATCTTTCCTTGTCCAGCAGCAGTATATCGCACTCATTTGCCGCCATGCGGGTGGTTATAATCTGCCAACCGCTCTGCGCGCCCGACTGCACCGTACCGCCGGCTCCCATTCCGCCGCCCTGCACCGAAACATCAAAGCACTGCACCTCCAGATGCTCTATCTCCGGGTGCGCCTCTTTCAGGCTCTGCTGCCACGCGGAGGCCCTGCCGCCGGGGACATTTGTTCTGTAAAAGAATATAATGGCGTGGTTGTCCCCTATGCGGGTTGCTCTGCGGTTATATATAAGCTCGGTCAGCGCCGTTGTTGCCACAAGCAGCACGGCAAGCAGAACCGCCGCTTTTTTCAGATACGGTATATATTTTTTCAATACCCTTTCCTCCGCGCCGCAAGCCTCAGTGCTGATACCGGCTCTTATCCAAAAGCCCCAGCGGCTTGCCTGAAGCGTCAGCTCGCAGGTGCCGCTCTGTGCGGTTATACCGCTTGCTCCCGTGCCCTCGCCGTCGATGTACGCCTTCTGCCCCGCCCAGGTTATATGCAGGTTCTGCGCCGCATCCACGCGCAGGTTCACCTCGGAAAGCTCCTCTATGGCCTTGGGCTCGCCCCCCGGCAAAAGGAAGCTCTTAAGGCGTATCGTGACATCCGCCGTATCAAAGCGGTACACCTTGCTGTTGCCGCGGTAATCCGTTAAAAACACCAGCATTTTTACATCGGTATAGTCGGTATCGTCCTGCTCCAGAACGGAATACTCCTCGTCAAATACGGGATCCTCTTCCCGCATTTCCCCGCTGTCCACCGTCAGATGCACCGCAAACACCTTGTCCTGCGGCACATTCAGAGTTTCCAGCGCAATATCCGATGTGGGGCCCGGATCGACCGCCTGAGTGTTTTCCGGCGTAACAGTGCTCTGCTGCGTGTATACGGGAATCTCCGTGTTCTGATATGTGGGTGTCGGCGTTGCACTCGGCGCCGGCTCCGGGCTACCCGTAAACCTTATGACAATGGCGATTATTACTATCAGCAGCGCAATGCCGCCCGCGGCAAGCAGTATGTATGCCGCCGAATTGGTGTTTTTCTTCTTTGAGGAACCTCTGTCAGCCATAGTCGCATTCTCCTTTTTTCCGGACACGGGCGCATGTTCTTGCGCCGCCGCTTTTTCGTTGTTTCCTTTATGCGTAAGCTCCGCCCGCCGCAGGCATACCCCTGCGCGTGCATCCCCGCCCTTGTATCATTATTATACAGTATTTTTTCCCCGTTGCAAAGCATTAAAATAATAACTTTTTGCAAACGGCCACCGCCCGATTGTTTTCTGCATGAATTTATAGTATAATACAGCCGTAAAATACGCTTCCGGCTTTACCGGATACCGCAGCGCGGCATTGCCGACAGCCGTTTTTGGAGGAAGAATGAAAAAAATCTTTTTATCCCTGCTGGTAAGCGCCCTGCTTGCCTTCTGCTGTGTTTTTGCCGGATGCAGCGCAGCGCCCGATATTGCGGAATTCCCGGTACAGCGCACCCTTAATCCCGAAAGCGGGCTGCGCACCTTCAGCACCGAGGACGGCCTTATAACCCTTAAATATCCCCACACCTGGTACGCCGTTTCCGATATGCAGTCCCTTGCGCGGTTTGCCTCCCCCCTCACCGATGCCACCCCGGATTACCGGGAATATGTTGTTATCGGCTTTGAGCTGAACAACTCGGGGCGCACCGCCGCCCAAACGGCCGACGCCGCCTTCGGCGAGATGAAAGCCCGCTTCCCCGCGCTTGAGCTTACGCAGAGCACCGAGGAAACGGTAGCGGGCCGCGCCATGGAAAAACGGGTGTTCGGCGGCCATATCAAGGCGGACGGCACCGCCACCGAGGGCGATTATTTCTGGATACAGTATTTCTTTGTTTCGGGCGGGCTTTCTTACAGCATAACCTTTGCCGGAACCCGGCAGACCGAAGCTGCCTATCTGCCGGTATTTGAGCAGATGCTTTCCTCCATGACTCTGGATGTATAAACCGCAGCAGTCGGAATCGGCAAACATAGCTCTCACCGCACGGGGCACGGCCTTTGATGCACGGAAAGCGCAAACGGCAGCATGCTTAAAAAGGCAAGGCGGCGCACGGATAAATAAGCGGATAAATAAGATATAAAGGAGAATTTCCATAATGAACGATCATAACCGCACCCCGGGCTTTGACCTGCGCTACACGGGCAGCCGCCAGCAGCTTATGCGCCTGCGCACCTTCCGCTGCGAGGGCGGGCGCGCTCAGGGCATGCTTGCCTGCGAAGCGCAGAGCGGCGCGCTGCTGCTTACCGTGGCGGCCGACCGCTGCATGGATATCTACGAGCTTATGTACCGCGGAGTGAATGTGGGCTTTATAAACAAAATGGGGCTTTGCGCCCCGCAGTTCTATGACCCCGCCGGTGCGGAATTCCAATACAGCTTTACCGCCGGCTTTATGTCCACCTGCGGGCTTACCCACTTCGGCTCCTCCTGCACCGACGCCGGGCAGGAGCTTGGGCAGCACGGACGCATAGGCGCCTGCCCCGCAGAGCATTTCTGCGTCCGCTACAAGAACGGCGAGCCGGGAGCCGTTATAAGCGGAGAAATGGTGCAGGGCCGCCTGTTTGCCGAAAACTACCGTCTTTGCAGAACCTACGATATAAGGCCGGACGAAAGCTTTACCGTGACGGATGTAATAAGCAACGACTCCCCGCGCGAGCAGCCCTTTCAGCTGCTGTATCATGTAAATTTCGGCTATCCTTTTTTAAGCCCCGCCTGCCGTCTGCTGCTGCCCAGCCGGGAAATTACGCCCCGCACCCCGTACAGCGCACAGCGCCTTGAGCACGCCCTTGATGTTGAGCCTGCGTGCGACAACGCGGCCGATACCTGCTACTATCACACCCTGGGACGCAAAAACGGCCGCAGCATGGCGGGAATATTCAATCCCGAGCTTGGCTTCGGCGTGGTTTACGATTTTGATGCCGGGGTGCTTGATAATTTCATCCAATGGAAAAATCCGTGCAGCGGAGAATATATTCTGGGCATGGAGCCCTGCAACTCCATAGTTACGGGGCGGGCGGAGGCACGACGCCTGGGCAAGCTCAAATTTATGCAGCCCTACGAAACAATAACCCACAGCATAAATTTCCGCTTCTTTGACGCTTCCGAGCTTCCCGTTATATTAAAGGAGCTGGAGGAGTATAAATAAGACAGCGCCCGTTTGCACATTCATATAAAGCCGTATGATAAAAATATGATAAAAAGGAGCCTCCCGCGAGGCTCCTTAATTTTTTATGTTGTGCACTCTATACGCCGTACTGCACGCACACGCGCTCCAGCGTTTTTTCGTCAATACGGTATATACGGCTTTTTTCCGCTGCAGATATATAATATATATATCCGTCCAGCACATATGTGCGCCCCTCCACCGGCACCGTAGCGCTTACCAGCTCGGTCGCGCCGTCGCTTATACGGCTGCGGTACAAAAAGCTGTTATCGGAGGCATTTATAAAATATATGTACTCCTCGGTTTTTACCGGATCCTTGCAGTAATAATCGTTCAGACGGCGTTTTTCCCCGTTTGCCATATTGTGCTCCGTAAGCCCCGGAGAAGCCTCTCCCCCGGCGCAGTAGGCAAGGCGGGTTTTATCATCCACCAGATAATAATCGTATTGCGTAAATATCATTTTTTCCGATTTGCCGCTGCGGCAATCCAGCCTGTACAATACGGAATCCGCGCTTGACAGATAGTATATGCTGTCCTCGCCCCTGCCCATAACGGCACATTCGTAATCGGCTATCACCTTTTTGTCGCTGCCGTCCGGCTTCATGCTTTCAAAGGAGGCCTCACCGCTGACGGCATCGGCAAAGGTGCACCACAGACGCCCGCGGGCATATACCGTCTCTCCCGGCGCACGCTCATCCACCACTCGGCGGCTGCCGCCGCGGGAATCGGTGCGCACAAAGCCGTCCGCCGCCTGATAGTACAGATAGCCGTAATAATACTGAAACACACCCTTTTCCATTGTGTCAATGCGCTTAAGCTCGGAGCCGTCCAGCCCGCATACGCCCACGGAATAGGTGTTGTCGCTTGTAAGCCACACAAGAAAAATATCATTTCCCGCAAGCTGATAGCCCGCCACGCACGCCGGAACTATAACCTCGCGGTTTGTGCCGTCGCTGCGCATACGGCAAAGCGCGCCCTGCCGGACGCTGAACTCCGCGCCCTTGCCCGGAGTGCTGCCGATGCCGTTTATATAATATATGTATTCCCCTATTGCCGTAACGGCCCGCGCCGAGCCCTCCACAAGCGCGCCCTCGCGGGTGCAGCCGCTTGCCGCAAGCAGCATTGTAAGCGCCGCCGCTGCCGCAAAAACGCGCAGAAAACGGGATTTATATGTGTTTTTTAACGAAATACGCGTCTTTTTTTGTTTTTCGCGTTTTACGGAATCAATCCTTTGCAAGGTTCTTTACCTCTCCGCTTTCCGTGTCCACGGTGTATACCGTTGCGTCGCTCCTGTCAAAAAGGAACAGCTTTTTATCCACTATGTCCATATAATAGTCCGGATCGGTGGTGCCGGGGCCGTTAAGCGCCGAGATATCGGCTATTTTCTTTTTGTTATTGCCGTCATAGTCCACCTCGTATATTGCGCCCTCGCTGTTCTTGCAGTAATACACACGGTCGCTTCCCATGGCATATGCCGTTACGGCCTCCCCGCTGTCTATCTGTATGCGCTTGGAGCCGTCAAGGCGCATTATGTAAAATGCGGTCTTTTCCTCGGAATATGCGGCAATGGCATTGTTCTGCGCGGAGAAAAGCATGGTTTTATATTTGGATGCCGACAAGAAGCTTTCCTCGCCCGTGCTCATATCGTGGCATGTGAGCTTCTCATCATCCTTAATATAATAAAGCTTGCTGCCCTTTACTCCCTTTATGCGTCCGTTGCGCGAGGTAATCTGCTCCGGCTCGCCGCCGTTCCAATCCACCGCCATAATGCCCGCCTTGCGGGAGGAATAATAGTACAGTCTGTCGGCTCCGTAAAGCTGAGAAACATCCTCAACATCGTTTATGCGCCGCGATTTACGATCGGCAAAGCTGTATACCAGCACGGAGTTTTTCATCTCCGCCGCCACGCCGTAATCGGAAAAAGCATAATAGCCGGTATTTTCAAACTTGATTATTTCCCTTTCCATGCCGCCGTTTATGGATATTTCATATATGGCAAGCCTGTCGGCGGAAACCGGCGAAAGCAGATACAGATATTCGCCGTGCACATATATGGCATAGGTCTTTTTGGTGCTGAGCCGCTGCTTTTGAGTTCCGTCCGCCTTCATGCGGAACACCGCCGCCTGATCGCTGCCCGAGAGCGCATCGGAAAGCAGCGTGGGCATGGAACCGTTTATATAGTATATATAATCGCCCTGCCTGAGTGCAATGCCGTCGTTGCTTACCACCTCGCCGTCGGGCTGTCCGCCCTCCAGGCTGTAGCCGCAGCCGGTCAGCAGACAAACGCACAGCAGCGCCGCTGCAAGGATCAATGTTGTTTTTTTCATGTTTTCTCTCCCATCCCGCCGCTTTGCGGCGATTTTGTTATGTTTACTCCGTCAGGCCAAAAACTCATATTCCACGCAGGTGCTTTTGAAATCCGCAAGGGACAGCCGATATATGCGGCTTTCATCATCGTCGTTAAAATAATAAAGGTATCCGTCCGCCATGTCCGGGGGCTGTGCGCTGCTTATCATATCGCTGCACACGCATTCCCTTTTTTCGCCGTCCGGGCTTACCCGCCAAAGCGAAAAAAGCTGCGAATCGTTTATATAATACAGCCATCCGTCATAATAAACCATGCGCTCGGCACGGTCGGGGGCCAGCAGCTTTCTCGTGCCCGATGCGGTATCTATGCGGTAAACGCCTCCGCCGTCGGTATCGTTTACATAGGAGGCAAAAATATAATCGGTCTCCTCGGAAAAGCAGTATTCATCGTACCCGAGGTGCGCAACCGAGGAAGAGCTGCCGTTTTCATATGCATAGCAATTGCCGCTTGAAAACAAATAATAATACACCCGCCCGCCCGAAGCGCCCACCACATAGCCGGAATCGCGCGAAACGGTCTCCGGCTCCGTATCATCTTTGGCTATCCTGCATACGCTGCCGTACTCTTCGTTATCATAAGCGGTATAATATATGTAATCGCCCGCCGCCTTTATGTTGCACACGCGGGACTGTGTAAGCCTTGTTTCCTTTTCGTCCTCTCTTTTGTAAAGGCAGCCGCCGCGGATATAATATACTGCCTCCTGCGTAAACTCGCAGCCCCCGCCGGAATATATATTGTCAATGCCGCAAAGCCGCCTGCGCCCGGTGCCGTCGGTGTTTATGCAGTAAAGCGCATAGGAGGAGCCTTCCCTTGCCGCATAGCGTATAAGGCCTGCGGATATATAAAAAAGCGAAACCTCATCCTCGCACAGCAGCTCGCGCTGCGTGCCGTCCCTGCGCATACGGCATATGGCTCCGCGGTATTGATGCAGCCGCAGCCCCTCCCCGCGCATGTAGTTATCGCCGTTAAGATAATATACCCAGTCGCCCTGTATAACGGCCGTTCCGCCCTGCGATTCCACAGGTGCGTCGGGCTGGGCGCCCTGAAGGCGGTGCTGTTTTACGCCGGCGCAGCCCGCAAACAGGCAAAGCACTACCGCAAGAGCGCATACCGCTTTTTTCCGTATCAGTGCCAAAGTGTTTTCTCCCGAATGTATAAATTATGTTTTCCCCCCAAGACGCAGGCGCACAAGCGACGGCAAAAAAAGCCGAAAAATCCGCCTCGCACCCCCCGACAGCGGGAATACTTTTTTTATATTATATATTAAATGTCCGCATATTTCAATGCCCGCAGGCGATAATTTTTTTGAAATTTAATTTTTTTCAAAAAGCGCCGCTTCGGCTTCTCCTGCGCCGCGCCGCCGCTGCGGGCTTTGCACCGGGGCGGGTGGGCGGGCGGGGCAAAAGCCCGCGTATATTTGCGCTTATGCGCGCATATGCTTAAGCGCAGAAGCATTTCTGAAAAAAATGCAATCGGAGGAATATTTATGACAAAGCTGAATTTTTCAAATCTCGCCGGCCGTCTGCGCCCGGAGCAGCCCCAATCCGACCGCGCCGGCATAAACGATTCGCCTTGTGTTGTGCCGCCGGTCAAGCCGCGTTACAGCGCCTACCGCACCGTTATCGCCCGCCACGAGGAGCTGTCCCGCCGCATTGACGATTCCGGCGCGCCAAGCAGCGGCGAAGGCGATAAGCCGGATGCGGCCGGTGCATAAAGCAGGCGCCGCCCAAGGCGGCGCCCTGTTTGCTCATTAAAATTCCCCCGTTCCTTTATGTTTCATAGGGAAGGGAGGGAACAGAATGGGCGGTGCGTTTGGTTTCGTACCGCCCGTTATACCTGAAAACTCTTCACGCGGTGTCAGGCGTGAAAAGTGTTATCCTTTAGTAAGCCGTTTTGTTAGGGTGTTTAACAAAAAAATTTTTACAAGAAATTGCCGGGAATTTTTTTCCACAAACGCATATAAAAAAGTAAGTCCGATATAAATCGGACTTACTTTTTTTGCTTTTTCGGTTATCAGTGTTTAACTTTTTTTATGTTATGTTCATTTTATTAAATGCAGCCATCGCTATAAAAAACAAAATCGCCGTAATCGAGATTCCGCATATAGCGGTTATCAAAACGCCATTAACGGTTAAAGATGTAAAAGGTTGTTTCAACCGCGAATTGAGCGGTAAAATCCCTTTTGCGAAGTTTGCCGTTCTTCCGACGGTTGACTATTGTTTCTTAAAAACCTCTTTCATAATTTTTGTAAGCTTCGGCGGCGTGCCGTAAAGAAGCACGCCTACACGGTAAATCTTAGCCGACAGAACTCCGATGCCGACAACGGAGCCGATTAAAATTATAATGGAAATGAAAATTTCATACCATGCAACCGTACTCATACAAATTCTCGTAAACATAGCCATAGGCGAAGTGAACGGAATATACGAGAATACCTTCATCAACACGGAGTTTACGTTGCCGCCTATCATCGAAAACAGAACAACCATAAAAGCAATAATGAAAAGGAAGGTGACCGGCAGCACCATAGTGCTTATATCTTCAAGCTTTGACGCGGTTGAGCCGATTGCGCCGTAAAGGAAAGCGTAAATCAAAAAGCCGAGAACAAAGAACACGAGCATATAAACAAACAGGCTTACGGGCATATCGAATATCGAGGCGATGATCGGATTTTGCAGCTGCGCTTTGTTGATATTATAAAACAGCAACGCCGACCCGAACACAAGCACAAGCTGCGAAAAGCCTGCGATACAGGACGCAAAAACCTTTCCGAACATCATACTCGTCGGCTTTGCGCTTGTAATCAAAACTTCCATAGCGCGTGAACTCTTTTCGCTTGCCACGTTGGTCGCAACCAGCTGCCCGTAAAGCATAATCACCATATATAATGCAAATATCATTATGTAGGTGTAGAAATAATTCTTTATTTGGTCAACACCGAGTGTCATCGTGTCGCTTTCGATAACCACCGACATAATATCTCTCACCTGTTCGGGGGACAGTCCGTTTTGTATCATAGCGTTCACTCTGTAAACCTCTTGCAATACCGTGTTCGCAACAGCCTGATTGGAATCCCTCATATTGAGATTGTTTACATAATAAGTGTAAGACGACGGACTGTTCAGAACAAAAGCGCACTCGACGCTGCCGCTTGTAATCTGCGATTTTATATCGTCCGGCGTTCCGTCCGCAACCTTTACGTTATACCCCGTAAAGGCTTGCGTAAAATATTCCTTTACGGTTTTAGAAAGGGTTTCGTCTTCGGCATATACAAGCATTACGGGAAGTTCCGCCGTCGGCGGCGTCGTCGTTTCTGACTTGAGCGCCGATATAATATTCGGAATAAACATGGCAACAGCGATTGCGACTACAAGAAAGATCGTGACGCCTGTAAAGACTTTGTTTTTAAGATAGCCTTTCAGCTCGAATTTGAGTATTTTTCCAAACTGTTTCATCGCTCTGCCTCCTTACACCTGCGCGCCTGCGTACTCTACGAATATATCGTTGAGAGAAGGCTCAAATACTTTCACTTCGTCGATATCATAGGATTCCACAAGACGTTTCATCATAGACTGCTTTTCGGCGGGGCTTGTAAGCTGAATAAGCAATGTGCCGTCCTCGCGTTCGGCGCAAGCCTTTCCTAAATCGGACTTTATCCGTTCGGGCTTTGTTGTGCTTACCACTAACTTATCGCGCACATAATTCCTCTTTATTTCAAGCAAATCTCCGCTGATTGCAACTCTGCCCGCGCTTAAGATTGCGATGCTGTCGCAAAATTCCTCTATGTACGCCATCTGGTGGCTTGAAAATAAAACGATTTTCCCTTGCGAAATCTGTTCCTTTACCACGTCCTTCAGAAGCATGGCATTTACGGGATCAAGCCCCGAAAAAGGCTCGTCAAGAATAACAATGTGCGGATTGTGCGCAAGAGCCGTTATCAGCTGAATTTTCTGCTGGTTTCCTTTTGAAAGGGTATCGAGCCGTTTGTTGCGGTACTCGGTCATACCGAGCCTGTTAAGCCAGTAATCAACTGCCCTGACCGCTTCTCTTGCGCCCATGCCTTTCAGTTCCGCAAAATATGCAAGCTGGTCAATAATTAGTTTTTTGGGGTACAATCCTCTTTCTTCGGGAAGATAACCAAGCCCGATTTTGTGATAATCAATCGGCTTTCCGTCTATAAGCACCTCTCCGCCGTTTGCGGGAAACACATTCATAATAATACGGATGGATGTCGTTTTGCCTGCGCCGTTTCTGCCCAGAAGTCCGAACGCTTTGCCGCCCTCTGCCGTGAAAGAAACGCCCTTGAGAACTTCTTTCTCGCCAAAGGACTTATCTATATTGTTTAATTCAAGTATCATATATTCCATCCTCGCTGACTGTATTTTTTTCTTACCGACTAAACTGATTCAACAATGTCATTGTGTTTTTTATGACGTCTGTTTATAATTAATCACGCGGCTTTTAACCTTGCGATAGGTTATGGGTTAAGCCCGTTGTTCTTTTGTGATTCATTTCCTCGTTGTTACTTCCTTCAAAAATAACAAAAAAGCGCAAGGGAAAAGTCATTTCTCTGCGCTTGTAATCTTATTGTGTTTCATTGGCGGTTACCTCCCGTCGAGAGTTTTTGGTTTTAATAATTTGTCGGTTTTGTTCTGCCTCTTTATCTTGTTCCTGATATTTCAGTATCTCTGTACGGATACTGTTGAATATAGTATAGCACAAAATTTTTATTTTTTCAAGCCTTAGCGCACCATGCTATGTGAAACATATAAAAATCATCTCTTTGTTCTGTATTCTGTGCATTCGCTTTTAATCGGTTTTTTGTATTCTCCCTATGGAACGCAACCCTTTATTTTTTGCTTCGTTTTTTATAGCTTTTTTGCGCATTTTTAAGCGTTTTTTATCGTGTTTTTACGCACTTTTTTAGGTGTTTTTTGCGTTTTCACCGTCGTCTCCGGCATCCTGCCCATCCCTTCCCGGCGCCTTGGCGCCGCCGGAAGCATCCGGCGCGGGCTCATTGAAAACGCCCGATCTATCGGCATTTTCCGTCATATCGCACGGTTTATCGGCCTTTTCCGCCCTGCCGCCCGGCTCATCGGTCTTTCTCGCCCCGATACGCGGTTTATTGTCATTTTTCGCCCCGATACGCAGTTTATTGTCTGTCTTTTTATGCTTTATATTGTCCCCGAAGCTCCCCTCTATAAATCCCTGAGCGGCGCGCAGGCGCAGCCTGAAGCCGAATATCGCCCCGCGCACAAACAGCGCAATGCAGGGAATCAGCAGCAGCCACATGGGTATATCCCCAATAGCGGAATACACGGTTTTTCCGTCCAGAAAGGCAACGCTGCCCTCAAGAGTGCCGCGGCAATAGGTATCCAGCTCCGCCTCAACCCTGCCGCAGGGGGATATAAACGCCGTTATGCCGCTGTTGCCGGCGCGCACAAGGTATTTCCCGCTTTCCGCCGCACGCAGGCGCGCATGGCTCAGATGCTGCCTGAGCGCTGCCGAAGTGCCGAACCAGGAATCGTTTGTTATCATGACCGTAAGCGCGCTGCCCGACATACAGGCATTTCTTTGGAGCGCCGGCTGTATGGATTCATAGCATATTATGCTGTTAATGCCGCCCCACGGGGTATCAAATATGACCGTTTCCCTGCCGTGGAGCAGCTCTGTTCCGGGTGTATCCGCCATTAATTCGGAAAGCCCCGGTATTTTGCAGAGTATATTCCTGAAGGGAATATACTCCCCCATCGGCACCAGCAGCTGCTTTGCGTAAGGCGCGCTTATGCTGCCGTCGGGAGATATCATATAGGCCACATTGTACTGGCCGTCGGAAGTGTATTTAAGCGCGCCCGTTATGAGATAGACCCCGTTTTCCTTTGTAAAAGCGCGCAGCTTTTCCATATATGACGGGTATGCGGTTAAATCGGTGGTTATTGCGCTTTCGGGCCAGATGACAAGGCGCGTGCTTTCCTTAATATTTTTTTGCGAAAGGGAAAGGTATACCGAAAGCATATCGGAGCTTGTGGCCGTCCATTTTTCATTGCTGGGAAAATCCCCCTGCACCACAAGTGTTTCGGTTTTTGTAAGAGCCGCCGTTTTATTATCCGTTATTCCCATGCGTATGGCCCCGCCTGCGGAGTTTAAGGTAAATATCATAACCGCCGTCGCCGCAAGCCACAGGCTTTTTTTCCACTCAAGGTGCATAAGCTCCACTGCCGCCCGCGCGAAAAGGCAGTTTACCGCCATTATAAGAAAGGAGACAAAGGTGCCGCCGAACAGCGCGGAGCTTTGCACAAAGGGCAAAAACGGCACCGTTATATTGCAAAGCCGCGCCCACGGAAAGGCCAGATCGCCCATGGCGCCTATAAGCAGCTCGCCCGCCGCATACAAAGCGCCGAGCACAAAGCAGTCCGCCGCGCTGCCGGTGCGCGCCCTGCGGAAAAGCAGCATGGGTAGGCTGTGTGCCGCCGCCATAATAAGGCATATAACCGCTATTGCGCCCGTCATTATAAGCGCGGCACCGACTTCCCCGGTGACGGGCGCCAGCACCGTTATCATTTCAAAAAGCCAAAGCAGCGTTACACCGTAATACGCAAAGCAATAGCAAAAAATTATGCCCACAACGCGACGGGTTCTGCGCACGCGGTAAAGCAGCATAAAGCAAAACGGAACAAGCGAAAAAAAGCACAGCCACCACAGCGCTTCAAACCTGTAAGCCGCCGCCGTAAGCACACCGGATACCGCCGCCCAGAAACCGGGGCGAAGTGCAAGCCCGCGCAGGCGTCTGCCTGCCGAGGAAAATAAATTATCACTTCTCATAATGCTATTTTAACTCATATTCTCTTGCCGCGCAACCGCAAAACGGCGCTTGCAAAGGCATACGGAACGCAAACGGAAAAATCCTCCGCAAAATGCGGAGGATTCGGGTGTTTTTTATGAAAGCGGGCGTTTGCAAGGGGATGCTTTCCGTTATCCGCTATCCGCGCGCTTTTACGGCATCAAAATCCACAACGGTGCTTAAAAGCTGCTGTGCATAAAGGCGTATCAGGTAGTCGTTGGGATGATTCAAGCCGTTGCCGGAAAAATCAATATAATGCTTGCCCTGAAGCATATAGGTATGCATGCGGAATATGCCCGCGCTGACCACGCCCTCCTCGCTTTGAGCTATCCGATCGTGTATACCCTCCAACGCAGGCTCTATTTCAAAGGCAAAGCCGCCGTCCTTATTGCTAAGGAGCGTATCCATAAGTATAATTTCACAATTCGGCAGCTTTTCCTTTATACGGCGTACTGCGGCGGCGATGTTTTTCTCACAGCCCTCCGCAGCATCGTCACTGCTGTCGTTGCCCCCCGTCATAAGCACCACAAGGTCGGGGTTATGCGCTATTACCTCGTTGTCCACATTCTCCATTGCCCACTGCGAGGTGGTGCCGCCCACGGAGGTATTTGTATATTTTACCTTGACGCCGTATATATCGGTGAGTGCCTTTTTGAACATTTTGGGGAAGCCGTCCTGATTGGGTCTGCGGCGGTACATACTTGAGGCATCGCAGCCGTAGGGGACGGAATCGCCGTAGAACAGCACGCTTATTTCACTGCCGGAGAGCAGCTTTGCCATGGTGTTTTTAAGCCTTGCGCCCTGAAACTGCTGCGCGGGGCCGTCAAACTCCGCGGGGTCGTACTCATAGGTTACAAAAACCTGCTTCTGATAAAGCTCCGGGCCTACGCAGTAAACTGCATTATTCCACCGCGCATAGCCAAGAGTGCTCCACGGGGCTTCGTTTGCATCGGTAAACGGGTCCATAAGGCTGCCGTCCTCGTTTTTGCCGGAGAGAAAATTGCGGGTGAAATAGGGCACTGAGGAGCCCTCAGGGCGGGTGAAGGTGAGAGTGTTTTTATCAAAGGTGTAATCCCGCCCTTCGACATATTCCTTGCTGAGGGACCAATCGCGCACGGATATTATGCGCTTTGGGGTAAAGCGCAGCCGTCCCGTGGGGGGCTCGCCGTTTTCTCCCGTCACAAAGCAGAAGCACTCATTATATATTATATTTGTCTGCCAAAAGGGGACATACTGCTCCTCTTTGCCGTAATCGTACCGTGCCGATTCCGATTTGATAAAATCGTATCTCCACTCCGGAAGAGCAGGGTTTTCGGGAGCTGCCGATGTTTCCGGGGTTGTCCCCGCCGTTGATGTTGTCATTTGTCCCTCCGTGGCCGGCTGCGTCTGTGCCGGCGTGCAGGCGCACAGCAGCATTGCCGCAATCATCGCGGTGCAGCCCGCCGTTAAAAGCGTCTTTTTCATAATGCCTCCGCCTTTTATGTTATTTTTCCGACTTTGCGCACATTCAGAGCGCATAAGAAGCTCTATCGGTCATTATATACACTTCCCCCGCGTATTTCAATGCACTGTACTGCCGTTTTGCAGCACAAAACTAACTTGTTGCTTAAATTCCTTACCGCGTGTCCCTTTACAAAGCCGGCGCGGCGCACATTGCGCCCGCATGACGGAAACGGAAAAATCCTCCGCGAAATGCGGAGGATTCCGATGTTTTATGAAAGCAGGTGTTTGCAGAAAGCGCCGTTTATCCGCGTGCCTTTATGGCATCAAAATCCACAACGGTGCTTAAAAGCTGCTGGGCGTAGAGGCGTATCATATAATCATTGGGATGATTTATGCCGTTGCCGGAAAAATCGATATAGTTTTTGCCCTCCAGCATATAGGTATGGAAGCGGAATATGCCGGCGGTGGCTACGCCCTCCTCGCTTTGGGCTATGCGATCGTGTATGCCCTCCAGCATGGGCTTTATTTTGCTGGCAAAGCCGCCGTCCTTATTGCCCACAAAGGTATCCATAAGTATGATCTCGCACCGGGGCAGCTTTTCCTTTATTCTGCGCACCGCGGCGGCAATGTTTTCCTCGCTGTGCTCGGTGGCGTCGCCGTCGTTGCCGCCCGTCATAAGCACCACGAGGTCGGGGTTATGTGCTATTACCTCGCTGTCCACATTTTCCTTGGCCCACTGGGTGGTGGTGCCCCCCACTGCGGTGTTTTTATAGCGGACCTTGCTGCCGTATATATTGGAAAGAGCCTTTGTGAACATTTTGGGGAAGCCGTCCTGATTGGGCTGACGGTGGTACATACCGGAGGAATCGCAGCCATAGGGGATGGAATCGCCGTAGAACAGCACGCTTATTTCACTGCCGGAGAGCAGCTTTTCCATGGTGTTTTTAAGCCTTGCGCCCTGGAACTGCTGCGCGGGGCCGTCAAACTCCGCCGGATCGTACTCGTAGGTTACAAAAACCTGTTTTTGGTAAAGCTCGGGGCCTATGCAGTAGATGGCTTTATCCCACCTTGCATAGCCAAGGGTGCTCCACGGGGCTTTATCATAGCCGGCAAAGGCCTCCATAAGGCTGCCGTCCTCATTTTTGCCGGAGAGGAAATTGCGCGTAAAATAGGGCGCGGAGGAATTTTCGGTGCGGGTGAAGGTGAGAGTGCCTTTATCAAAGGTGTAATCCCGCCCTTCGACATATTCCTTTTTAAGCGTCCAATCGCGCACGGATATTATGCGCTTGGGGGTAAAGCGCAGCCGCCCGGTGGGCGCTTCGCCGTTTTCCCCTGCCACAAAGCAGAAGCATTCGTTGTATATAACATTTGTCTGCCAAAAGGGGACATACTGCTCCTCTTTGCCGTAATCGTACTGTGCCGATTCCGATTTGATAAAATCGTATCTCCACTCCGGGAGAGCCGGTGTTTCCGGGGTTGTCCCCGCCGTAGGTGTTGTCATTTGTGTTCCCTCCGTGGCCGGCTGCGTCTGTACCGGCGCACAGGCACACAGCAGCATTGCCGCAATCAGAGCAGTGCAGCCTGCCGTAAAGAGCGTCTTTTTCATAACGCCTCCGCCTTTCTTAAATTTTATGTTTTAATTATAGCGCGCATATTTTTTTGCGCACATACAATAATCATATGCTTCCATATAATTACGCTATGATTATATACACTTTCCCCCTTATTGCAATGCACTATCCTACTTGTTTTATGCACATAATTAACTTGTTTTTGTGTTGCATGCCCGTACCGCTTTTTCGCACGGCTCGGAAGTTATTTTTGTGCACAAAAAAGTGCAGGACGCAAAACCGCCCCGGGAGGGGTTTTTTCGCCATTATCAGCGCCGATATAAAAACGCTTACGGCAATAAAAACCATTTTCACTATTGCATTCGACTTTTTTTATTTGGTATAATCTTCTTGCGGGAATACAAAAAAATTTAAAAGGAGTGATAACATGAGAGAGAGTAAACACGCAGAGAAAGGGGCGCTGTATACCGTTTTGACCGCAGCGGCCACCGTGGTTTCCGGTTTTTTGTTTGTGCCTGCCGTAACCTACGATATAATGTGCATTACACAGGGCAAGAATGCGGGAAACGCAATAGCCGGCGTTGTGCTGATTATTGTGTGCGCAGCCGTTGTTGCCGCCGTTATGCTGCTGTGGCGTAAAATAGGGAAAAGCACATTTTGGCGCTGGATGTCGGCATCGGGGGCGTTTATACTGGGGCTTGCGGCAGAGACGGTGCTGCTGCCGATGCTGGGCGTTTTCTCCGTATGGATATTTTTGCGCCAAATTCCGTTTATATTTTAGGAGGCGGCTGATATGGAAATAAAAAACGAGGCGGAAAAAACCGCCGTTAAAAGCGAAAAACGAATATCCTTTTCAAAGGCGGCCGGCTGGCTGATTACGATTGCAACCATTGCCGAGGGGCTTTTCTTCCCGGTGTATGCAAAGCTTGCTGTGCTGAGCATACTGTGCATTACAAAGGGCTTTCCGGAGCCGGATATGGCGGACATTTATGTTCCCTTCGGAATAGTGCTGCTGCTTGTATGCCTGTATATCCCCGTGCTGACCTTTGCAGGCGGCTTCCGGCTGACGGGAATGCGCGCAAAGAAATATTTTCCGATTGCCGGCGCACTGTTTATCCTGGGCGTGCTGCTGCGGATTATAATCGGCATGTGAATTTTTCCGCCCCGAGAACCGTTAGGGGCGGATTTTGCTTTTGCGGCAAAAAATCAAAAATAAAGGAGCTTATTATGAAAAAGAAAACCGTTTATATCATTTTGCAGGTGCTTGTGCTTTTGCTGTTTGCCGGCGCGATAGCCTTTCGTGTTACGCACAGGATATCCCCGTATTATAACGATGCATGGATAAAGGGCAGAACCTATGAGGAGATAGTGGCGCGCTACGGGCAGCCCATGAAGGAAAAGCGCATAGCGGGCACGGAGCATCATGCGGCATACAAGCGCATAAACAGAGCAGACGACAGATATATGTACTACTGCATTGAATTTGACGAAAACGACCGCGCCGTAAAGGTATATATGAACGGCGAGCCGTGGTAAGGAGGAATTTTTATGGAAAACACAAAATCAAGCCGCGCCTTGGCTTGGCGCTTTGCAAGGGCATAGGCTTTATTATGCAGGGTCTGGGCGGAATTATACTGTGCCTAGCGATTTATCCCGTGATATTCAGCTTCCCCAACCCCGTTATATGGCTTGTGAGCGGGTGGGCGCTTGTGCTGTGCGTTATTATGGCCGCGGGCGGCACCCTGCTGCTTGAGCGCAGAGCGCCGCTTGCCCGGTGGCTTACCTTCGGGATATCCGCCGCGCTGTTTTTCGGGTTTATGCTGATACTGCACTTTTGCTGAAAAGGAGAAAAGAATATGTCGGAAAACAATATTAACGAAAGCATTTCCCCTGATATAAACACAAACGGAGCCTGCCCGCAGCAGGAAGCAGCCTCCCCCTGCACCGAAAAAATGCAGGGCACCCGACAAGAGGGCACGGAGCCGGGCAGCATTATAGGCTTGCTGTGCGGCATTGCGGCCGCGGTGATATTTGCCCCCGGCATTGCGGGGCAGATAGTTCCGCTTTGGTATTCGCTTATATATTGCCTTACCTTTGCGCAGGGCAACGCCGTGATATTTTCCACGGTGAATTATGTTGTTTTTGCGCTTATATTCCTTTGCCTGATTACGGCCGGGGCAATCCTGTGCAAAAGAAAGCGGCTGTATTGGCTGGTTACCAGCGGCTCGGCGCTGATAATTTACCTGCTGACCCTTATGTACACCTACGCCTATCTTACCTGAAAGCGGGCGGGCGATATATAAAAACAGCGGCTGCGCGCCGCTGTTTTTGCTTTTTATGCTTATGACTGCTGCGCGTCGCGGGGCTGCACGCTGTTTCTTGAGCGGTAATATTTTGTGGTATGCTGCCTGTAAAGCATTAAAGTCCGCGCACGCAAAGCTCGCACGCCATGGCTATCCACATTCCGTGCAGCCCAAGCGGCCCCACAAGCAGCAGGGCCAGCCCTATACGCACGCCCCAGATGCTTATTAAATTAAGTATGCCGGGCACAAAGGTATCCCCTGTGCCGCGAAGCGCGCCCGCCGCCGTTATGGAAACGCCGAAAAGGGGCTCGGCAATAAGCCCAATGCGCAGCACCTGCACTGCCAGCTCCCGCACGGCGGCATCCGGCGTGAGCAGCATGAACACATAGGGGCAAAGCAGCATCATAACAAGCCCGGTACAGCCCATAAACGCCGCCCCCAAGGCTATGCAGATATTGCCGTAGCGCTTGGCCTCCTTGGGCTGATTCGCGCCTATGCACCTGCCCACAAGCGTGGTGGCGGCGGAGCCTATACCGTAGCCCGGCATATAGCAAAGGCTTTCGGCGGTGACGGCAAAGGAATTTGCGGCTATTGCCGCCGCGCCCAAGGGGGCGATTATTCTTGTGGATACTACCATGGCGCCGTTCATGGCTATTTCCTGAACGGCCACCGGCGCGCCGATTTTGAAGGCTTTTTTAAGTATCTGCCCGTCGAAGCGGCATTTTTCGCCCCTGTGTAGGCGCAGATGCTTATTGCGCACGCAGCAGCACCACAGCATTGCAAGGCTGACCGTTACGCAGGCAAGGGCCGTGCCTATGCCCGCGCCCAGCACGCCGAAGCGCGGAATAAACAGGGCGTTAAACAGCACATCAAACAGACACATGGCGGCATTGAGGATGCTGGGAGTGACCATATCGCCGCAGCACTGCAAAAAGGAGGAGGTGAGCGAATTTATCTGAGAAAAGGGCAGATACAGCGCAAAAACCAGAAAATATGCCGTGGCATCGGCGCGGATATCCGCTTCTCCGCCCAGCCATGCAGGGAGCGGCCGGCTTATCAGCGCCCCGAGAATGCACAGCAGAACGGAAACAAGCAGGGCGCTTATAAGCCCGTGCTTTACAACGGCGCGGGCGCTATCATCCCTTTGCGCGCCTATGCAGTGCGCCACCTGCACGGAAAAGCCTGCCGAAACGGCATAGGTTACGCCGTTAAACAGCCATGTGCAGGTGGCAACAAGGCCTATTGCCGCCGACGCCTTCGCCCCGAGGGCGCCCACCATTGCGGAATCTATGTACTGCATGGCTATGGTGGTTATCTGGGTGAGTATTGCCGGAAGGCTGAGCTTAAGCACTGCGGCTATCTGCTGCCTGAGCGCCGGATCTGTTTTTAGCTTCTTCATACCGCTCTTTCATAATGCCGCCAAAAACGCGGCATAAAACACTTAAAATATATTTTATCGGCCCTTTATCAACCCAAAGGCCGCAAAGCTTCGCAGGCAAAGCACCCGCCTGAACCGTCACTTTATCATATAATGCCCAAGGTGTCAAACGAAGTATCCGACGCGGCAGCGCCCGAAAGCGCAAAACGGCAGGCACAGAGATTTTCAAAGCAAGTATTCCGGGATTTGCCCGATGCCGCCTGTGAAAAAAGCGAAGGACCCCTTCGCTTTTTTACGCAAATTCGTGTATTTAGCTAAAGACGGCGACGGTATGTCAGCCCCGATGCTCCCGCATTTTTGCAAGCGTATTAAAAATTGCCCGGCAGCCCGCCTCAACCTCCAGCCCTGCTACCGCCGCTTCCATGGGGCAGGGGCCGGTTTTATCACGGTTTATTATACGCTGTGTAAGCTGACCCCAGCTTACGATGACGCCGTGCTTTTCCAGCAGCTCTTTGCCGCCCGTTGACAGCGTTTGGGCATAGACCGCGCAGACGCCGGCCTTTATAAACAGCATTGCCGCCGCCCTGCCCACTATTCTGTCCGCCGCGCTCCAGCCCTCAAGCACGCGCCCCTCCTGCAGAAAATCCGCCATGGGCGCAACCCCGCGCTTATCGCTCAGGATCACCTCTCCGTTTTTACAAAGAGCAAGCGTATGCCCCGGCAGGCAGGAAACCGCCTTTTCTATATCCGTCATTTTCCGCTCCCGCTTTTATCCATCAAAGCCTTTAACCCTATTATGATTACGGGGGCAAGCACTGCCTGAATCAGAAGCCCCGCAAAGCCGGTTTGTATCTGGCTCCACACCATGGCGGCATTAAGGGGAGAAACGCCGGAGAACGCTGCCGCCGAAAGCAGGAACACGCTTCTGCCGCCGAGCTGGGCAAGCAGCACCGCAGGGAACGCCATAAGGCCGTTCCTGGCGATCTTATCGCTGAAAACGCCGCAAACAACGGCAAACACCGCCAACTCCGCCATCATGAAGGGCAGACGCGCAAGCGCAGGCATGGGAGCGCCCGCTGCCGCGGTGATAAGATAGCTTACAAGCGGCGAAAGCAGCCCGATGCCAAGGCCCCACTGCCATCCGAGCAAGCAGCCGCCCAACAGCACGGGCAGATACATGGGCAGAAAGCGCATGCCCGCCTGTTCGCCCAGCGCCAGATGCGCAAGCTGCGGAAGCAGCACCGCCAGCGCCACTATTCCCGCCGAGATAAGCGCCTTTACCGTGATGCCCAGCTTAAAGGACACCTGTCTTGATCTTAATGCATTTTCTATCATCTTATATCGCTCCTTTTTGTGTTTTTCTTTATATATCTTTTATAATGTCTTTTGTATTTTTATCAGTTTCTCTGTTTTTTTGCGCTTTAGGCGCGCATTTTTGCATTTTCGGCGTGTTATTCGGCCTTAAAGGAGGCGAAATACCGTGCTATCTCCGCCATGCGGGCAGACTGCCGTACTCCGAAGGGGCAGCGGCTGTCGCAATGACCGCAGCTCATGCAGCGGGAGGCGTTGACGGTGAGCTTGCCGTAATGATCGTGCGCCATTTTATCCCCCGCGAGGGAAAGATCGTAATACTTATTCACAAGCCCTATATCAATGCCTGCGGGACAGGGTCGGCAATGGTTGCAGTACACGCAGTGCCCCCGCGCCGTTTCCGGAGTGAAGCCGCCTATGACGGAATAATCCCGTTCCTCCGCCGAAGCCTGAAGAAAGGAGAGCAGCTCGTCAAGATCCTTAAGCCCTCTTACGCCGGGCACGGCTGAAAGCACCGCAGGGCGGTCCAGCGCATATTGCAGGCATTGGCTTTTGGTAAGCGCCTCCCCGAAGGGCGAGGTGTTTTTTGCAAGCAGCTGCCCGCCGTGGAAGGGCTTCATAACCGAAATGCCTATGCCCTCCGCCTGACAGCGGCGAAACAGCGCCGCCCGCTCCTGCGCGGAGCCTATGCCGTATTCGTCGCCCTTTTCCATGTCGTAGGCGGGATTTACGGAAAACATCATCATGTCCATAAGCCCGGTATCAATAAGGCGCTGCGCCGCCTCCGGCGTATGGGAGGAAAAGCCCATATGGCGCACTATGCCCCGGCGCTTTAGGTCCTTTACATAATCAAGTATGCCGTTTTGCTCTATATCCTTTATATCGTTTTCTTCATCCACACAGTGAAGAAGCCGAAATCGGCATATTCGGTTTTCAGGACGGACATTTCCCATTCAAAGGTTCCCTTTATGCGGGACAAATCGCGCGACCAGCCGTATTCACCCTGCTTGTTGTAGACGGCGCCGAAATGCAGCTGAAAATGCACCTTATCGCGCACACCGGCTATCGCCCGTGCGAAGGGGGCGTAAACGGCGGAGCCGCCCGCGCAGAGATCAAAGAAATTTATACCGTTTTCTATGCCTTTGCGCACGGTTTTTTCTGTTTCCTCCGGCGGCGCGCTTTGTATGCCGCCCATGCCCAGACCCAGACAGGACAGCTTTTCCTCGCCGTGAGGCAGCTTTCTGTATATCACTTTTCAAACTCCTTTGCAACATCCTTAAGCAGCGCGCGTATGGGCAGATGCTGCGGGCAGGAGCGCTCGCATTTGCCGCAGCCTATGCAATCCGACGCCTTGCCGTTATGCACGGTATAGACATCGGAATAGTAATAATCGGCGTTCCAGTCGTTATGCAGTTTTTGGGCATTGAGGCAGGAAAACAGATTCGGAATATCAATTTGCTTAGGGCAGCCGTCGGTGCAGTAGCGGCAGGCGGTGCAGGGAATAAGGCGCTTGGACTGATATATGCCGCACACCTTTTTTACCGCCTCTGTTTCCCGTTTGTCAAGGGGGCGGAAATCCTGCATAAAGGAGATGTTATCCTGCATCTGCTCCATATTGCTCATGCCGGAGAGCACCATGAAAATGCCGTCAAAGCCCGCCGCAAAGCGTATTGCATAGCTTGCCGGGCTGCCGCCCTTAAGGCTTTTGAGCACCTGTGCGGCATCATCGGGCAGGTTTACAAGGCTGCCGCCCTTTACCGGCTCCATGACTATCACGGGCTTATTGTATTTGCGGCACACCTCATAGCACTGTCTGCCCTGTACTGCGGGGTCGTCATAATCAAGATAATTCAGCTGTATCTGCACAAATTCCACCTGCGGATACTGCTTAAGTATATCCTCCAGCACATCCGCTTTATCGTGGAAGGACAGACCCACATGGCGCACCTTGCCCTCTTTTTTAAGCTCAAAGGCCTGCTCGTAGGCATGGCAGCGTTTATATTTTTCGAAAACATCCCTGTTTTGGGAGTGCATGAGGTAAAAATCAAAGTATTCTACGCCGCAGGACTCCAGTTGCTTTTCAAACAGCGGGCGTATTTCCTCCCGAGAGTTGAACAGGCTTGCGGAAAGCTTGTCCGCCAGCACAAACGCCTCGCGCGGATAGCGCTTGGCTATGCACTCCCGTATTGCCGTTTCGCTCTTACCGCCCAAATACACCCTTGCGGTGTCAAAATAGTTAAAGCCCGCCGCGATATAGGTATCCACCATGCGGGAAAACTCTGACTGATCCACCTCTTTTCCCTTCATGGGCAGGCGCATGCAGCCAAAGCCGAAGTTCTTTTTTACCTTTTCAAAACCCGTCATACTTTTCCCTTTCCGCATACAAAATGCCTTGTATTAAGAAAAATTATTTATTATTGTGCCTATACATTATATTTTGCAAAGCCGGTTTAACACCTTGCTTCCCCCGAGGCAGGCTGCGCGCACGGCTTATCCCACTCCAGTCTGCCCGTTTTTACGGCCTGCTCGTATCGCGATATTTTATAATCAAGCCGGGCCAGTGCGCTGTCTATTTTTTCTTTCTGCTCAAGCAGCATACCGCGCTGCTCCTTAAGCAGCTCAAGACGCGCGGGGAAGGTGGAATCCCCCATCTGAAACAGCTTTACATATTCTATAATGGCCTCTATGGGCAGCCCTGCGCCGCGCAGGCACAGTATAAGCTCCAGCCAGCTGATATCATCCGGCGTATAATCCCTTATTCCGCCGGGGGTGCGCCCCACCTGAGGCAGCATGCCTATGCGTTCGTAATATCTGAGCGTATCCGCGGTTATACCGTATTTTTCGCCCACTTCGCTTATGGTCATTTTTATTTTGCCCTTTCTGTTGTAAGCCCTTTCGGCCCGACGCGGCCGACGGCCCTTGCTTTGTGCTTTTTCGGGTTTATTATACACCTTGGAGCGTACTCCAAGTCAATAGGTAAAAACAATTTTTTATGCTTGAAAAAAACTTCGCGGCGCTTATTACACAGAAAGTTTACAAATATAATGCAACGCGATATTGCAAAGCGCCTCTTACGGGAGTATAATTTATACATCGAAAAGATAAATTACCGAAAACAAAAAGGACGGAAATCCCCTGTATAAAAAGGAGGAAACAAAAATGAGCAACAAGCTTGTAGCATATTTTTCCGCAAGCGGAGTTACCAAGGCCGCGGCGCAGAGGCTTGCAAAAATAACGGGTGCGGATATTTTTGAGATCCGTCCCGCCGTTTTGTACACCCGCGCGGATCTGGACTGGACGGATAAGCACAGCCGCTCCAGCGCGGAGATGAACGACCCGTCCTCCCGCCCCGCAATGGCAGAGCCGCTGCCCCACCCCGAAAAATACGATACCGTGTTTTTGGGCTTCCCCATATGGTGGTATGTGGCTCCCCATATAATAAACACCTTCCTTGAAAGCTGCGATTTTTCGGGCAAGACCGTGATCCCCTTTGCCACCTCCGGCGGAAGCGGAATGGGCAGCACCGTAAAGGTACTCTCCGCCGTATGCCCAAAGGCAAACTGGAAGAGCGGAAAGCTGGTAAACGGAATGTCGGATAAAGAGCTTGCTAAGTGGGCCGCCTCTGAGGAAGAATAAGCCGCTGCATATGCAAAGCTGTTTTGAAAAGCTATTTTGAGATGCGCGCCGAAAAGCATTGGGCCGTCATGTACTGCTGCGGCAGCTGACGGCAAATGCGCAGGCGCACCGAAAACGGAATAACGGGAACGCATAAAAGCCGGAAACGCCCCAAACGGTGTTAACGGCTTTTTTATGTACGCCGTATAAAAGCTTTAAGTCCGCATGCCTGCGGCCTTAAGATATTTCGGAAGAAAAATGCCGCCGTCAGAAAAGGCCGGCGGCACGGCAGATTATAAATACGGCCATAAGCAAGGCGGCAAGCAGCATTGCAAGGCCGAGCAGCGGGCCTGCGGTTTTGCCGCTTCCGCTGTATGCTTTGCTTTGGGCTGCATTTCGGCTTTCGGAGGAAAGACGGCCGTCTTTTGCGGGATTGCTGCGTTTTCCTTTTCCTGCGGTGTTCTTTTTTCCTGCCGCAGCGGTCGCTTTTAGGTACAGCGTCAGCGGATCCTTATGCTTTTCCAGACGCATGCAGAAATTCCGAAGCCATTTTGCATCCTCGGGAGCGCACATGTTCTTTTCATTGCAGTCCGGCTCGTGAACAATTCTGTTTCGCATCCAGCGGTAATGCTTCAGGCGCTTCAGATCCTCCTGCCAGGTGCTTACATACCGTCCGCCGTCGGGTATGGCGCGCATTGCATCAATATATGCCGTTACCCGGCCGTCCTCCCCGAGCGCCTGTCCGCACAGCTTTTCCAGCCTTTTATATTCATCAATAAACCCCATAGGATGCTCCTCTGTTTGCCGCTTTGCTTAAAAGCCGATATATTTTTCTTCCTTTTATATGCAATTATATCACGGATCCCGCCCCGATACAACCGCGCGGCCGCTGCCGGAATAAACGGGCATACCTTTGCCGCCAAACTGCTTGCTTAGTAAAATATACGCAAAAGGCGCTTGACAATTTCCACCGGATTATGGTATTCTGTCATCAGTTAGCGGTTGCTAACCCATTCAACACGCAGGTGTTTCGCTTCTTAAGCCGAAGAGGCTGTTTTTTAAGAGTTTGGGTTAGCATGTGCTAACCCAATAATTCATCAGGAGATATACACATGAGTAAACTTGCAATTATCTGCCCGCAGGACAAAGCGATGCTGGCCGCAGCGGAGATCATTGCCGCCGGGGCGCGTGCATGCGGTGCGGAGGCAGACATTTTTGATCTGTCGCTTGACCCCGGTTTGCTTGCCCTGTACGATGCCGCCGCTTTCGGAACGGGCGACGGCGACAATTGTGCGGTGATACACATTTTTTCACAATGCCTTACTGCGCTTGAGGGCAAAAAAACGGCCGTTTTCGGCAATATTGAGGGCGATGCCGCACAAAGCCTTATGCTTATAGGCAAGGCTGCCCGCTGCGTAATGCTCTCCCCCGCGGGCACGCCGCAAGAGGCGGAGGCGCTTGGACGCGCGCTGATGCAGGGCTGTGAGATGCGCCCAGACCTTGCCGGAACGGTTCCCGTTATATTTCCACCATAACAGGCAACGCTTATAAGCTGGCTGCCGCCGCTGCGGAAGCGGTGCCCGACCATGTAGGTCCGTACAATATCCGATATATCACACATGAGGTTATAAGCAAATTTGACACCTTCGTGCTTTGCTACTGGTGCAATCACGGCACTGCGGACGACGACACCATTGAGCTTATCGGAAGAATGCGCGGAAAAAAGCTGATAGTTATAGGCTCGTTGGGCGTTTCGACGGATACGGCGCATGCGGCGAAGGTATGCGAAAATGTTATTGCCCTTGCATCGGAGCACAACACCCTGTTGGGGCACTACCTCTGCCGGGGAAGCATTGATCTGCGGCGCACCTTTGCGCGCACCAGAATTCCGCAGGGGGAAAAGGGGCATCTTTCCATGGAGCGCTTTGAAAAACAGAAGCAATCTCTGGGACACCCGGACGCAGAGGAGCTGGAGGGGGCCCGCGCGGCAGTCGCGGAGTTTCTTAAAAAGTCATGATCAGAACCGTCCGCTCCGAAGTGCCCGCCGCGCCGGGGAAGGAAGCCGTGCGCAGAAAAGCCTCGCGTTGGATAGTTATTACCCTGTTTGGCATTATGTCCTTTATCGGTGCTGATATGCACCGGCATAGGCAGCGTAAGGTTCTCCGCCTCCGAGGTTGCAAGGGCGCTGTTTATTGACGACGGCAGCATGGCGCGCCTGATCGTGTGGAACCTTCGCTTCCCGCGCGTACTGGCAGGCGGGCTTGTGGGCGTATGTCTGTCGCTTTCGGGCTGCATATTGCAGGGCGTTATGCGCAACACCATGGCTTCCCCCTCCACCATAGGCGTAACGGGGGGCGCAAGCTTTATAGGGTATTTAACGCTGGTTGCTTTTCCCGCCTATTCCCGTCTTTTGCCGTTAGGATCAATATTGGGCGCTTTCATCACCACCATGCTGATATACGCTTTGGCGTATCAGAAGGGCGTTTCCCCGGTGAAAATGATTCTCTCCGGCATGGCCGTTTCGGCTCTGTTCGGCGCGTTCAACGATATAATTAAAACCTTTTTTGCGGAATCGCTGGGCAACGCCTCCGGCTTTCTTGTGGGCGGGCTGAACGGTGCGGGCTGGGACAGCTTTTTCATGGTTCTGCCCTATGCGGCAACAGGCGTTTTTATATGCGCCTTTCTGCCCTCCCGGATGAACATACTGATGCTGGGCGACGAAACCGCAAGCTCTCTGGGGCTGCATACGGAGGCCTTCCGCTTTTTTCTGATAGCGGTATCATCGCTTCTTGCGGGTGCGGCAATTTCCGCCGCCGGGCTTATCAGCTTTGTCGGACTTGTGGTGCCGCACATTGCGCGGCTGCTTGTAGGCTCTGATTACAAGTATCTGTTTCCTGCTTCGGCACTGTTAGGATTTTGCCTTGTGATTATATGCGACACGGTAGGTCGGGTTATTCTTCCGCCGGGCGAGGTGCCGGTGAGCATTATACTTTCCTTTATAGGGGCGCCGTTCTTTTTATACCTGCTGCGCACGCGCAAGGGAAAAGGGGGCTGCTGAAGATGTATTTCGGGTTTTGCGATATTTCCGTAAATTACGGCAAAAACGAGATTCTGCGCGGGCTTACCCTTGATATTCCGCGCTCCAAGATAGTAACGCTGATAGGCCAGAACGGGTGCGGAAAATCCACGCTGCTGAAAACCGTTTCCCGCGCGGTTACGCCGCGGCGGGGCGAGGTCAGATACCTTGACAAAAGGCTGAGCTCCTACCCGTCAAAGCAGCTTGCGCAGAAATAGCTTACCTGTCGCAGGTGCATGAATCCCCGCCCGATATAGATGTGGGCACGCTGGTTTCCTACGGCAGATTCCCCTATTCCCGCTTCGGGCACGGTGCGGCCGCAAACGACAGCGCCATTATCCGCCGTGCGCTGGAGCTGACCGGGCTGACCCGCCTGAAGGACAGGACTCTTTCCACCCTTTCCGGCGGAGAACGGCAGCGCGCATGGATAGCCATGACGGTGGCTCAGCAGCCGGAGATCCTGATACTTGACGAGCCTACCACCTACCTTGACATCAGCTATCAGGTGGAGGTGCTGGAGCTTATAAAGCATCTTAACCGCACGCTGGGAATTACCATTGTAATGGTTCTGCACGATATAAACCTTGCCGCACGCTACTCGGACTGCCTGGCGGCAATCCGCGGCGGTACGCTCTTTGCCTGCGGTACGCCCCGGGAAACGGTGACAAAGGACAATCTTCGCAGTATATTTGAAATTGAAGCCGATGTTTACCGCGATCCGGTGCACGACTGCCCGTACTTCATTGCGCAAAGAACGACCTTCGGCACGGTTGAACAGCAGATATAATTAAACAGATATAATTAAACAATTATATATAAACAAACACATTTTGGAGGAACACACATGAAAAAAATATTTGCACTGCTTATTTGCTTCTGTCTTTTTGCAGGCGTGCTTACCGCCTGCGCGCCGGCCGACACCGGCACCGCTCCCGCCGGCTCTGCCGCCGCAGGCGGCGGCACCGCAGCGCCGTCCGACAAGGAAGCGCGGAAGGCGGCTCTTAAAGCGGAATTCCTTAAGGCCGCAAACGAGGTGACCGTGGATAACGATTCCGTAACCTTCAGCGATGCTTCCTCGGCAGAGGGCAAAATTACCGTTAAAAAGAACCCCGCAAAGGTGGTAAACCTTTATGCAAGCTTTACCACGCTGTGGTACGAAGCGGGCGGCTCCGTGACAGGCTGCATCGGAGGCGAAAGCTCTCAGTCGCTCTACACGGAATATATCGGCCGTGATATTACCGCCGATGAAGGCGTGACGGTTGTAGCCGCCTCTTCCTCGGGTAAAAAATGGGACACCGAGACCATTATTGCCCTGCAGCCGGAACTGATCATCTGCTCCACCGCAATGAGCGGCTATTCCACCATTGAAAGCCCCGCGAAGGCAGCGGGCATACCCGTTATTGCCGTAAGGTATGACGATTTCCGATTATCTGAAATGGTTTAAGGTATTCTGCAATCTTTCCGGGCATCCCGAGCTGTGGGACAGCATAGCCATGAAGGCTCTTGACGATGTGGCGGAGGTTTTGTGCGAGATCCCCGACGGAAATGCGCCGCGCGTACTGAGCATGTTTGCAAATGCCAGCACTCTTGAAGCCAACACCTCCTCCACCGTTGTGGGCGGAATGGTGAGCGCAATGAAGGCGGTAAACATTGTGGACAGCTGGGACAATACGGAGGGCGCCAACCGTCTTACCATAAACCTTGAAACGGTATTGGCTGCCGATCCCGACATTATCATTGTGCAGTGTCACGCCGGAACCGATGCCGCCAAAGTGCAGGTGGAAGAAACCTACGGCAGCAATCCCGTATGGCAGTCCCTGAGTGCGGTTAAAAACGGGAAGGTATTCTATCTTGAAAAATCCCTTTTCCACAACAAGCCCAACAGCCGATTTGCCCAGGCTTATCAGCAGCTGGCTCAGATTCTCTACCCGGATGCCGATTTTTCCTTCAAGAGCGAAAAATGATGTTTTCAACGCGTTATAAAAGCCACCATGACGCTTCGCGCAACCTGAAAAACCGCTGTACCGTTAGCACCGCAGGAGAGGATTACCTTCCTGCGGTGCTTTCAAAAACGGCCGGCAGCCGCCGGGTGATTTATCTGCATGTGCCCTTCTGCTGCAAAACCTGCTCCTTCTGCCCTTTTCACCGTCCGGATGAGCTGAACAGGCGGGAGTATCACAATTATCTTATAAATGAGATGCAGCATATGCAGGGATACCCCTATATGCAGGCGCCCATTGACGCCGTAAACTTCGGCGGCGGCACCCCCACATCTCTTTCCCCCGCGCAGATGAAGGCAGTGCTTGCCGGGCTGCACAGCAGCTTTTACATTGCGCCGAGGGCGGAGATCAGCGTGGAGACCTCGGCAACCGAGCTTACGCAGGAAATGCTGGAGGTGCTTGCAGAGGGCGGCGTAAACCGTTTATCCGTGGGCATACAGTCCTTTGACGACAGCGCCAGAAGGCTGCTTGGCCGGCGCGGAAGCGGAGAATTTGCCGCTTCCCGCGTGGCTGCGGCGATTAGTGCGGGGATTCGGAACACAAGCATAGACCTTATCTACAATTATCCCGGTCAGACCGATGAGCTTTTATTAAAGGATCTTGACGCGATCATATCCCTTGACGCTGCCGGAATATCCTTCTATTCGCTTATGCTGCACGAAAAAACGCCGCTTTACAAACGGCTTGACGACAGCGCAAAAAAGCGCATGCAGGATATCGGGCGCGAAAGGGAGCTGTTTGACATTATCCTGAACAGGCTGACGCCCGTCGGCTATCGAATGCTGGAGCTTACAAAGCTTGTAAAGGACGGCCGCGACCGCTATGACTATATGGAGATACGCCACAGCGGGGGCAGCTGCATTGCCCTTGGTCACGGCGCGGGCGGAAACATAGAAAACTATTTTTATCACAACACCCATACCTGCGGCGATGTTTCGCAGGATATACATATCTGCTCGCGCGGACGCGTGCTTTCGGATCGGTACCGTGTGCTGGACGCTCTTATATATGCCCTGCAAAAGGGCAGCGCGGATCTTGCGCCGTTTTCCGGGCGCCTCGGCACCGATCTTGTGCAGCTGTTCAAAGAAAAGCTGAGCATATTTGCAAACTGCGGATATCTTACCGTAAGGGGAAGCACCGTTGCCTTCACGCGCGACGGCGTGTTCTTTGGGAACAACATCATTTCCGAGCTTATAAACACCCTTGCGGACAGCTAAAAAGGGGATATTTTTATACAAAAGGATATACAAAAAGCCAAAGCGCGGACGCCGAATCGGCCGTCCGCGCTTTTTATGTTTTATATCGGCACGGCGGATAATTAAAACGCCGTATAAATAAGCGTCATTATCCGCAAGCGCCGTCGGGGAATGCCCCGTCACTTCCCGTCCTGCACCGGCATATCGCTTTTTGCGGTTTTATCAGTGCTTAATTCAAACATACGGGAAAACCGTTTGAAGGCCGGCTGAAAATCGAATATGTAAATAATCTTCAAATCCTTTTGGGCAGTCCGTCCGATTGCCTCATTGACTCTGTCAATGATTTTCTTATAGTGTTTTGTAATATCGTTCTGAAGGTTTATCACGACAAGCGCGCCGATTTTCATTCTTTACTTCTGCGTTATTTAATTTTTTGGCGGCGGTTCAGTTACTTGTTTCTGCAAGTGCCAGAAATTTTTTGTCCGACTGTATGCCCTGTGTAAGAAAACGGCCGTCCCGAAACAGGGCATAGGTCGTAACCGGAGCGGGTACTCTCTGTGCGGATTCTTTATCGGTGATGTGAATGGCTTTGAACTCGATGCCATGTTCCCTTGCCGCCTCCTGCACCCTTGGCACCCAGTAGCAGGTAAAGGGACACTGATCGGTATAATAAAGCACAAAGCCGTCTTCGTCTGCCTTGGGATGTCTGGCGCAATCTTTGAATTTCGGCGGCTCTGCATCC
This sequence comes from Oscillospiraceae bacterium, assembly GCA_022009755.1. GTDB lineage: Bacteria > Bacillota > Clostridia > Christensenellales > QALW01 > UMGS1338. The sequence goes on along the minus strand of CP091722.1, from coordinate 1,776,448 downwards.
GGCACAAGGGGCAAATACATAAGGCTTATTCCGCAGTCGGATATATCCGCCGTTTTGAAGCCTTTATATGCCAGAAACTTCGGATCGGCAAGAAATTCCCGCTTACGCCCCTGGGCGCACAGTATGCAAATGCCTTTTCTGCCCTGTGCCCCGGCATCCCGGATGCACTCCCGCAAAAGGTCATTTGAATATCCGTGTCCTTTCATGGAGCCCGCTATCCACAGGCAGTTTATATACAGCCAACCGTCCGCCTCTATCGGCACCCATGCATTTTCCGCAGGGATATATTCAATAAAGCACTTTCCGCGCTCCTTGCTGCGGTAAAAAACAAGCCCCTCATCAAAGCGCTGCTTAAGCCATTCTTTTTTGGCAAGGCTTTGCTTGCCTGACATGGCGCAGCAAATATGCTCACTGTCAATATTTTCTTTGGTAATGTATATATAATTCATACTCTCTCCTTTTCGCGCCCTTCATCTGCGCTGCATGTTCGCGCCCTTCATCTGCGCTGCATGCAATTGTAAAAAACAGTCCGTCTGCATCATTCGTTCTGCGCCGCCAATATTGCTCCCTTGCAGGCCTGCTCCAAATGAGATTTTATAACCCCCTCATCATATTTAAGCGCGTTATCGGCTATAATGCTTGCATATCCGTGAGCAATCAGAAAAACCGTCAAAAAGACCTCTTTGGTCCGCTTAGTATCAAGCCCCACGGCTTCCCGCATAGCAAAAAGAACAGGCTCAAGCTCCTTGGCATCTATCATCTCAAACAGAGTGCTGCCGTTAAAATAATCCGACTGAAAAAGGAAACGGAACAAATGCGGTTCCTTAATTGCAAAGCGGATATAATTCATCCCTATTCTGAGCATTACACCGTTTGATGCCTTTTTCAGTTTCATCAGATATATTGATGTTTCCGCTCCCGTTTCGCGGGCAACGGCAAAGGCGGCCTCCACTATCATTGCTTTTGTAACCTTTGCTTTTGCGGGCATATCTCCGCCCCCATATATAATTTGAATTATGCATAGTGCTAGTTATATATAATGAAGCATGCTTAGTCAAGATGTCGGAATAAATTTTGTAAACAACAAAATTCAAAAGCGAATTTTCGGGATCAAAACCGCCGACGAAGCCGTCGAAAGTTAAAATCAAAAGGTTTTAGAGTGCAAATAACAAAAAACACCTTGTAAGTTTTTTGCAGAACGCTGTACAGTCTTCAAATTGCGTTTTAATTGAATAACTGAAAAGCAGGTATCGACAGATACCTGCTTTTCGTGGCTCCCCGTGTTGGACTCGAACCAACGACATTTCGGTTAACAGCCGAACGCTCTACCGACTGAGCTAACGAGGAATAAATTCGGAAAATCTCCGGATCGGATTCGATCCGGAGCTTCCGTTTGGGATCCGGCAGCGACCTACTCTCCCGGGCCGTCTCCAGCCAAGTACCATCAGCGCGAAAGGGCTTAACTTCTGTGTTCGGTATGGGAACAGGTGATCCCCTTTGCCATTGCCACCGGAAATATTACACGCACATCTCTGTACGGCTTTATCATCTTTCAGCTCCTTGACAGCTAAAGATTACTTACTCGCTCTACAACTCTATGCTTTGATCAAGCCCTCGTCCTATTAGTATCGGTCAGCTCAATGCATTACTGCACTTACACCTCCGACCTATCTACCTGGTAGTCTACCAGGGGACTTACTTGCTTTCGCAATGGGATATCTCTTCTTGAGGTCGGTTTCACGCTTAGATGCCTTCAGCGTTTATCCGATCCGTACTTCGCTACCCAGCTGTGCCATTGGCATGACAACTGATGCACCAGAGGTACGTCCATTCCGGTCCTCTCGTACTAAGAACAGCTCCTCTCAAATATCCTGCGCCCACGATGGATAGGGACCGAACTGTCTCACGACGTTCTGAACCCAGCTCGCGTGCCGCTTTAATTGGCGGACAGCCAAACCCTTGGGACCTGCTCCAGCCCCAGGATGCGACGAGCCGACATCGAGGTGCCAAACCTCCCCGTCGATGTGAACTCTTGGGGGAGATCAGCCTGTTATCCCCGAGGTAACTTTTATCCGTTAAGCGATGGCAATTCCACTCTCTACCACCGGATCACTAAGCCCTACTCGTACCTGCTCGACCTGTCAGTCTCGCAGTCAAGCTCCCTTTTGCCTTTACACTCTTTGAATGATTCCCAACCATTCTGAGGGAACCTTTGGGCGCCTCCGTTACTCTTTCGGAGGCGACCGCCCCAGTCAAACTGCCCACCTGACACTGTCCCCATACCGGTTTACGGCTACAGGTTAGAATTTCAGTAATGAAAGAGTGGTATCCCAACGTCGACTCCACAAAAACTGACGTCCTTGTCTCTCAGTCTCCCACCTATCCTGTACATTCATTACCAAAATCCAATATCAGGCTACAGTAAAGCTCTACGGGGTCTTTCCGTCCAGTCGCGGGTAATGCGCATCTTCACGCATACTACAATTTCGCCGAGTCCACTGTTGAGACAGCGCCCAAATCGTTACGCCATTCGTGCAGGTCGGAACTTACCCGACAAGGAATTTCGCTACCTTAGGACCGTTATAGTTACGGCCGCCGTTTACTGGGGCTTCAGTTCAAAGCTTCGGATTGCTCCTGACTCATTCCCTTAACCTTCCAGCACCGGGCAGGCGTCAGCCCGTATACTTCATCTCTCGATTTAGCACAGACCTGTGTTTTTGTTAAACAGTCGCTTGGGCCTATTCTCTGCGACCTATATCTCTATAGGCACCCCTTCTCCCGAAGTTACGAGGTAATTTTGCCGAGTTCCTTAACAATGGTTCTCTCGCTCGTCTTAGGATTCTCTCCTCGCCTACCTGTGTCGGTTTGCGGTACGGGCACCGTATATCTCGTTAGCAGCTTTTCTCGCCAGCGTGAATTCATCAGCTTCATATCATTTAACTCCCCGTCACAGCCCAGCCTTTCGATACGTGTACTTTACTGCGTATCAGCCTCACTGCTTGGACGCGCTCTACCATCAACGCGCTCTGACTATCCTTCTGTGTCACTGCTTCCTCAAACGATACACTGGTGGTGCAGGAATCTCTACCTGCTGGTCATCGCCTACGGCTCTACCGCCCTCGGCTTAGTCCCCGACTTACCCTGAGAGGACGAACCTTCCTCAGGAAACCTTTGGCTTTCGACGGTGAGGATTCTCACCTCACTCTCGCTACTCATACCGGCATTCTCTCTTGTTTACTGTCCACCGCTCCTGACGGTACGGCTTCTGCCTGTACACATTGCTCCTCTACCACTTGCCTTGCGGCAAATCCATAGCTTCGGTGGCAGGTTTTAGCCCCGTTAATCTTCGGCGCATCAGCACTCGACCAGTGAGCTATTACGCACTCTTTAAATGTGTGGCTGCTTCTAAGCCAACATCGCTGGTTGTCTGTGCACTGACACATCCTTCTCCACTTAACCTGCACTTTGGGACCTTAGCTGATGATCTGGGCTGTTTCCCTTTTTGACCGTGAGACTTATCTCACACAGTCTGACTCCCGGGTATAAGTTAGCGGCATTCGAAGTTTGATAAGGTTCAGTAAGCTTTGTGGCCCCCTAGCCCATTCAGTGCTCTACCTCCGCAACTCTTTACCCCGAGGCTAGCCCTAAAGCTATTTCGAGGAGAACCAGCTATATCCGTGTTCGATTGGAATTTCCCCGCTATCCACAGCTCATCCCCTACCTTTTCAACGGCAGTGTGGTTCGGTCCTCCATGAAATTTTTACTTCCACTTCAACCTGTCCATGGATAGGTCACACGGTTTCGGGTCTACGTCATGTTACTCTCGCCCTCTTCAGACTCGCTTTCGCTCCGGCTCCGGTGCTCTACACCTTAACCTCGCAGCATAACGTAACTCGCCGGTCCGTTCTACAAAAAAGTACCAGGTCGAGCCCTTAACGCTCTTCCTGTGCTTGTAAACATAGGGTTTCAGGTACTCTTTCACTCCCCTCCCGGGGTTCTTTTTCACCTTTCCCTCACGGTACTGTTCGCTATCGGTCACCAAGTCGTATTTAGCCTTGGAGGGTGGTCCCCCGACTTCATGCAGGATTCCTCGTGTCCCGCACTACTCCGGATACAGATCAGATCAGCTTCATTTTAAACTACGGGGCTTTTTACCCTCTCCGGCCCGGCTTTCCAACCGTGTTCCTATATAAAGCTTTCTCCTTACCTCTGTCCTTTACCCCGCAGATCCGAAAAACCCGCGGTTTGGGCTCCTTCCATTTCGCTCGCCGCTACTCTGAAAAATCGTGTTTACTTTCTTTTTCCTCCGGTTACTAAGATGTTTCAGTTCACCGGGTTCCCACTCATTACACTATTTATTCATGTAATGATACATACGCATTACCATATGTGAGTTCCCTCATTCGGACATCTACGGGTCAACGCTTGCTCGCAGCTCACCGTAGCTTTTCGCAGCCTGCCACGTCCTTCTTCGGCGCTTGGTGCCAAGGCATCCTCCCTATGCTCTTTGTAGCTTGATCATAGTTGTTATTGTCTCAGCATTTTGTTGTAGTATGATTTCGTGAAGTATCTTCAATACCCTTTCCTTTTCAGGATCGATCTCTCTGATAACTTCTCTAATCTCTATCGTTTTGCTTTCAGTAATCTTTAGTTGTCAAAGAACTGCTCAGAGATAACTCTCTGAAAACTGCACAGTGAAGTGTCCAAGTAATTCGTCGTATTGTTTTACATCTTTCGATGTATCGACCTCGTATCCGCTTACCTCTTCGGTAAGCTCTACTCTAGAAAGGAGGTGATCCAGCCGCACCTTCCGATACGGCTACCTTGTTACGACTTCACCCCAGTCATCGATCTCACCTTCGGCGGCTCCTTCCCTTGCGGGTTAGGTCACCGACTTCGGGTGCTCTCAACTCCCATGGTGTGACGGGCGGTGTGTACAAGGCCCGGGAACGCATTCACCGCGGCATGCTGATCCGCGATTACTAGCAACTCCGTCTTCATGTGGGCGGGTTGCAGCCCACAATCTGAACTGAGACCGTTTTTTTGAGATTCGCTCCAGGTTGCCCTTTCGCTGCCCTCTGTTACGGCCATTGTAGCACGTGTGTAGCCCAAGACGTAAGGGGCATGATGATTTGACGTCGTCCCCACCTTCCTCCGTGTTGTCCACGGCAGTCTGAACAGAGTTCCTAACTTAATACTGGCAACTGTTCACAAGGGTTGCGCTCGTTGCGGGACTTAACCCAACATCTCACGACACGAGCTGACGACAACCATGCACCACCTGTCTCTCTGCCCCGAAGGGAACATATATCTCTATATGCGTCAGAGGATGTCAAGTCTTGGTAAGGTTCTTCGCGTTGCGTCGAATTAAACCACATGCTCCGCTGCTTGTGCGGGCCCCCGTCAATTCCTTTGAGTTTCAACCTTGCGGCCGTACTCCCCAGGCGGAATACTTATTGCGTTTGCTGCGGCACAGAGGGGGTCGATACCCCCTACACCTAGTATTCATCGTTTACGGCGTGGACTACCAGGGTATCTAATCCTGTTTGCTCCCCACGCTCTCGCGCCTCAGCGTCAGTTACAGTCCAGAAAGCCGCCTTCGCCACTGATGTTCCTCCTAATATCTACGCATTTCACCGCTACACTAGGAATTCCGCTTTCCTCTCCTGCACTCAAGCCAGACAGTTTTAAATGCAACACCCAGGTTGAGCCCGGGGATTTCACATCTAACTTATCCGGCCGCCTACGCGCCCTTTACGCCCAGTAATTCCGGACAACGCTCGCCCCCTACGTATTACCGCGGCTGCTGGCACGTAGTTAGCCGGGGCTTTCTTACCGGGTACCGTCATTATCGTTCCCGGCGACAAAAGTTTACAATCCGAAGACCTTCTTCCTTCACGCGGCGTTGCTGGGTCAGGCTTGCGCCCATTGCCCAATATTCCCCACTGCTGCCTCCCGTAGGAGTCTGGGCCGTGTCTCAGTCCCAGTGTGGCCGATCACCCTCTCAGGTCGGCTACCCATCGTCGCCTTGGTGGGCTGTTATCCCGCCAACTAGCTAATGGGACGCGAGTCCATCCTGTACCGATAAATCTTTGACCCCTGTACCATGCGGTACTGTGGTCTTATGCGGTATTAGCAGTCATTTCTAACTGTTATCCCCCTGTACAGGCCAAGGTTACTCACGCGTTACTCACCCGTCCGCCGCTAAAGTATCCAAAAAAAGCAAGCTCCTCAAATACTTCCGCTCGACTTGCATGTGTTAGGCACGCCGCCAGCGTTCGTCCTGAGCTAGGGATCAAACTCTTACGTTTAAATCTTGGCTCTTTTTTTAATGTCATCGCTGACTTCTTTATTGTTGTTGTCTCTTAAAGAATTACTTTTGTGGTTAATAAATTCGAAAAATTTATTCTACCTCTTGTTTTTCTTCACTGTTCAGTTTTTCAAAGAGCTGTCCCACTCCTTTCAGTCGCTTCCGCTCCCTCAAGAGTGCCTGTTTAGTATATCAGCCTTCCCCGTTTCCGTCAAGCGTTTTTTAAGCTTTTTCCTTAATTTTTTTCTTAACGTTCCCGCTCGGTTCAAACATTCCGCCTCTCGGCTCCGCTCTCCCCTCGGCTGACTTTGCTAATTATACTCACCTTTCGCCTTTTGTCAACGACTTTTTGCCCTTTTGCTTCGCTTTTTTTATTTTTTCTCTTTCCATCCGCCGGAAAATGCAGAAGCCCGTTCCCGTTGCCGCAGAGCACGCACTGCATTTATATCATTTATATCATTTTCGCTTTCTTCCGCCGCCTTTCGGCAGCGCTCGTTTGTTTTTCTTTGCAGCTTCTGCTACGCGCGCCTCTTTGCCGGCTTTCCGCTTTCAACCCGCTTCGCGTGCCCGTATGCTTCGGCGCACGCCGAAATGTGCCCGCACATACATTCAGGATATATAAAGCGGCGGGTTCCGCCCGCCGCTTTATTCTCCGAACACTTATTCTTTGTAAGCCCTATTTTTTATAAAGCACACCCCTGAAATGTTTTTTCAAGCCCGCCCTCAAGTCTGGCAGGGAGCAGCCGTCACGCTTGCGGCTTGTCATCGGGCTTTTTTCTGCGTTTTCCGGCAGTCAATGCCACTATAACGCAAGCCACGACCACGGCGCCGCCCACAGCGCCTATAACCGCCCACGGCGTGCCGGAATTATCTGCACTCTGCGCCGTTGACCATTGCGCCGTCAGAACGGCATCGCCCTCCGGCATGGTAAACTCCGAAAGCACTACCTTCTGACCGTTATAGGCCCAGCCGGCAAATACATAGCCCTCTTTGACGGGATCCGCCACCTCCATCGGCTTCTGTCCCGCCTCAAGATACTGATCATCCGGCGTCGGCTCTCCGCCGCAGGCGTCAAACTCCAGCTTCCATTTTTTCGCATTTACATTTATCGTACTGCTCATATCCTGCGTTCCCGCCTCCGAGAGCGTAATGCAGTCAATATCGATTGCGGTATTATAGCTGAATATGCCCAGCGCGGCGGCCGACAGCGGCTTGCTGTCCGTTGCCTCCATAATAAGCTGCCCGTCAAGATAGAACTCCAGCTTGCCCTCCTTGTTTCTCAGGCCGAAGGTATGCCACTCCCCGGTGCTGAGCTTAAGGGATTTGCGCGCCGTCTTTTTTTCCACATTTCCCGTAAACCTGCGTACGGAGAACAGGCTTGTTACCATATCGTACTCCACATAGTACTGCGTTCCGGAATTCCTGCGGCAGACAGATACGGCAATGTTGCCCTGAGAGCCGTACGCCACTTTTCCCGCGCGGATGGCATACTTCAGATCAAAATCCCGATAAATTCCGTTCATCATCAGGCTGTGTATGCCCACCTCGCCCGTAGGCAGAGTGAGATAGGTGTTGTCCCCCTCCGTCGCCAGCTTCCAGGAATCGTAGTCGAAGGTCGGCTCCGTGCGCGTCTGGAAATCCTCCGTGAAATACTTCGGATATTCCGGCTTTTCGGTTTTTACATTTGCATTGTCGATAACAATGCGCCCCTTCTGCGTCATCTCCACGCCGAGCCTCCCCTCAAAGCCCGTTATGTTGGAGAATTCGTAGGATATCTCCGTTTTTTCACCCGCCTTCAGCTCCTGACGGAACATTTCTCCCTCCGATGAGCGCACAAACACAAAGCCCGCGCCGCTTTCAAGAGTGGCTTCCATGGTGAAAACATGCTTGCCCGGCCGCATGTACAGGCCCTGGAAAAGCTGCCCTTCACTTGCGATATAGCCGGCATGGCCTCCGTCCTTTTCCGTTACGCCCACCTCGGGATCGCCGGATACCGACCAGTTCGTAAGGCCAGATACCCAGCCCTCCTTGCCTTTTTTACGCTCAAAATCTCCGTTTAGGAAATTCTCCGCGCTGTGCAGCCCGCAGTCGGCTATAAAGTTTGTGGCCTTCAGCGCCTCCAGATCGCACAATCCCTTGTAGTAGTTATCGTGCATATATACATCCTTGACGGGCGAAAAGTCGTCCTTTTCGCTGTTGTCATAGGGCTGCTTGCCGTAGTAGGGGTTATCCGGCCACGAGCCCACCGACATCATTCCGCCGCCCAGAATACTGTCGTACACCTCGATATTCCTTATTTCCTGCTTGGAAAGATCGGGTGCATCCGTTCCCCAGGGAATAAATGTTATTCCGTGTCCGCCGTGCAGATTGCTGTGCGCCACCACAATATTTTCCACGCAGTTGTCGCCGTCCGGGTTTGCATGCCACCACGCAAGCCCGCGCGGATCGTTATAGGTGGAGCAGATGGTTACCGCATCGTCGTTTGTATAAAGCACGCAGCGGTCGATCATAAGGTTCTTTGTGCCCACGGTGGCGGAAATACCGTCGCCCGAAGCACAGGTTACCTCCTTCATCTCCACATTGCCTATATAAACATTGCGGCTGGTGCGCATATTGATATGATAATTGTTGGTGCGCGCAAGCGTAATATCGGATATTTCTACATTTTCGCATTTCCAAAAACCGATGGGCACCAGATGCAAACGGTTTTCGCAGCCTATCCATATGGTGTTGCTGTTCACCGAATCGCTGTTTTCGCCGCCGGTATCCACGCTTCTTACCGTTCCTCCGCCGGTAATGCGGACATTTTTCACATTGTCGCCCTGAAGCAGCGGATAGTTGTGGCAGGAGGCCGCCAGCGTCCAGTTGACGCCGGGGATGGACACATCATGCCCGAACGCGGGCTCATAGGCATAATCCTTAACGCGGGGAGACTGCCACAGCACCGCTCCCTTTTCTATTCTCAGCTCCACATTATCCTTAAGCTTTATGTTGGTTGCGATATACCTTCTGCCGTAGAAGGAATCGTCCCCGGGCACGATAACCGTTCCGCCGCCCGCCGCCGAAACCGCGTCTATCGCCTTCTGAATGGCTTTTGTATCGTCGGTATAGGCATCACCCTGCGCGCCGAATTCCTTATCGGTAACATTAACCATCCGATCGGGCAGCGTAAAGGCATAGGGGTTTTCGGTAAATCGCGCCAGTTCTCCACCATAAAGCGGTCGGATATCTTTACTCCGTCCACCTGTGCAAGAAACAGCGAGGACAGCCGGGTCACCTTTTCTCCCTTGAGCGGCACGGTTATTGTAAATCTGCCGTCGGATACCTTTGCGCTTGCAACGGGCTCAAGCCCTGCAAAGCTCTGGGTGTAATTCACCGTATCCAGCTCGTAGAGAAATACCTCCTTGCCCTCAAACTTTTCCGCCGCGCGTCCCTGCACCACAACATTGTTTTTATCCGCCGTGCAGTAGGTTATCTCTCCGGCGTAATCATAAAATTCCTTTTCTCTTTCAAAGGTTACGGATTTAATTGCAATACTGCCGCCCGTTGCGCCTATCGGCTCTATTCGGAAACCGCGCAGATAGCTTTTTGCCCCGGCAATGCCGGAGAAATTGAAAAAGCAGGAATGCCATTTGCCGTCCGCCGGCACATCAAAAACGCGGGATTTTTCCTCGTTATAGGTTCCGTCCTGAGCGGTTGTGAAATATACACGGAATTTATCCGCCCCCGTTTTATTGCACAGGCGCATGAATATCGTGTTCTTTACCGTCATCTCCGCGCTGTACGCCGTTCCCTTGTCCGCCCTGATTATCGGGGATTCAAGATATCCCTGTCCGTTCAGCGTGTACATAAGCGCGCCGCCGGAATAGCTCACGCGTCCGTTTTCGGCCTTAAAGCCCTCCACGGAGGATTTTTTCGTGAATTCAAAATCGTATTCCATCGCATTCTCCTGTTTGTTGTCGCTTGGCGTAATCTTCACCTTGCTGAAGGCAACATTCTTAAGCTCTATATCCGTATAATAGCTTTGAATATAGCAGGTGCCGCCCGTCATTTTGTCGTCGGCGGTATAGCGTCCCGCCGTTATGAGGGAGCCGTTAATATACAGCTCCACGCAGCCCACATCAAATACTATCATAAAGTGATGCCAGGCGTTCTGTTTAAGCTCCAGGCTTTGCCGTCGCCCGCCTGTTCGTCAATGCCGTTGCCCAGCCGCCGTATTCGCGCAAGCTTCGATTTTGTGTTGTATTCAAAAAAATACTGTATATCTCCGCTTTTGTAGGCTGCGCCCACATTGGCATCGTTATCCCCGGTGACTTTTTTGATATAAACATCAAATTCCAGGCAATTGCCGCCCGCAGCGCCTTTTGAATAAAGCACGCTCAGATCCTTTCCTTCCGCGCTTGCCAGCACGCCGTCTCCGGCCGCCTTCCAGCCGGAGGTGTCCCAATCCCCGAAGGGCTCCGCAGACACTCCCAGCGGCATAAGCAACAGCAGCATAAGCACCGCCGTCCAAAATGCAACCGTCCGTTTCATATACAAACCTCTCTTATTATATAGTATCGGATACCGTTTGGCCGCTCCCCGGCTTACCGCCTTTTGCAAAAGCACCCGGATATCCGACGATATCACAGCTATTTTAACACTGTCCGTATAAGAAAAAGAATATACAACATGCACAATTTTGCATCCGCTATACCGCAGATATTTCGGCATCCGGCAGCATATTTCAAATGCGCTCGCGTAAGGCGCTGTTAATGCAAAGAAAAAAGCGGCCTTTCGACCGCTTTTTAAGATGCCTTATTTCGTATTTCTGTCGAGCTGTTTCATACCCTGCGCACGCTTTATCGCGCGCCCAGCATGTTTCACGGTTTCGTTCACGGCAGATTCCACAGCCGCATAATGCTGAGCCGGAGTTCCCTCGCCCTTTATCCAGTTCTGCACGCTGCCGAAGAAACAGCCGCCGATATAGCTGTCGTTTGTCGCAACGCTTATCCAGCTCATGAGAGAGGAGCTCTTGGTCTTGCTGCGAACCGAGGAAAGCGTTTCAAACGAGCCCTCGTCCGAGGTATACATCGTACACTCGGCATGGAATATCTCCTGGTTCTCCGAGGAATTTATGCCGCATTCCGGACGGAGGTACTCCTCTATTACCTGCACGCAGCCCGCGGGATTCTTTGTGCCCTTCATTACGCAGTAGGGAGTGAACCAGTTGCTGTCCGAAATATAATCCTGAGCAGCCGGCCCCTTGGGCGGCATAAGAATGCCGAAGGACAGCTTCTTGTTCTTGTACATTTTCTCCGCACGGTTTGCATATGTAAGCATAAGAGCATGCTTGCCGCGCACAAACGGCGGATGATCGTCATCGTAGCCCGGCGCGCCCTCCATGTACACGACTTTGTCGTCCTTTGCCAGCTTAACGAAGTAATCTACGGCATCCAGCGTATTCTGGGAATGGCCGTCAAAATACGGCACGCCGTCCTTTACTTCAAAATACGATCCGCCGTTCGCCGTCACCATGGCAAACATTGCGCAGTTGTTCTGGCCGTAGTTCAGGCCCCATACGCCGTTATCGGGATCGTTGCAGGCAATGGCCACCTGACGCATGGCGTCAAAGGTCCATTCGCCGTTTTTGCTCATCTCGTAGAGCCTGTCGGCCTCATAGCCCGCACGGGCGCACAGATCCTTGTTGAAGAAGGTAACCTGATTGTAGGCCACCTGTCCGAAGCCCACCTCAAGCGGTATTGCAAAATACAGCTTTCCGCCGAAGGTTGCATTGTTTGCCTGCGCCTCCACATTCCAATACTCCGTATCGGAGAACGAGCCCGCCTGCGGATAATCGCTCAGCGGCTCCAGAATGCTGCCCTGTCCTCCGCCGTAGCCGTACGCCGTCACCAGCGCAAAGGGTCCGCCCGCATGGAAAATGTCGCACATGGGCTCCATTGCCGCAGCGGTGGAGCAGGCCTCATTGAACCATGTTTCACCCGGAGAGGCAATGTAGGTTATATTGATGCCGTACTGCTGCTGGAACTCCTCCCAGCGCTTTTTTATTTCGCCTGCGCGGCCGCTTCTGTTGTTAAGCACCCAATCGTTCTCATTATAGTTGTCCCATATGAGAATACGGTAGGTCTCGCCCGCCTTGACAGAGGCTTCCTTGGCCGGAGCCTGCGTCTGCGTCGGCGCCGGCGTAGCCGTCGTATCCTGCGTCTGAGTGCCCGCAGGCGCACAGCCCGCAAGCATAACAGCCGCAATTGCCAATACTATTGCCGCAATTCTGAGTTTCACCTGTTTCTCCTCCTTGTTTTAAATGTTTTCTTAAGTAGATTATATCGCATTTTCCATGCCGGGAAAATGCACAATCCTACTCTAGGCTTGCACTATATTAACCAAAAAGCACGGCACAGCGCCGTATATCGGCAAAAGTCCTTACAAGGATTGTTTTGTGCTTGTCCCCGCTTTTCCTGTACCTCCGCCGGTTTTGCTTTTCAAGGAACGATTTTTGCCGGCATTTGACCCTTCGTCTCATTTTTGCTTGGGACAGGCACATTTTTTCTCTTTCGACATATCCTCTACTGTATCCCCGACCGCCGTTTCTCCGTTTTTTTAAGCACTTACCTTAATATTAAAGGAGTAAGATATATGTGGATTTTTGAGCTTTTTGAGCGCCTGCTTTTTTATGTGGCGCAGATAGGCACGCGCAGCGGCTTCCCCGACCCGCTTTCCCCGAAAGAGGAGCAGGAGCTGCTTTTGCGCATGCAGTCGGGGGACGGCGAAGCCCGATGCAGCCTTATTGAGCACAATCTCCGCCTTGTGGCGCACATAGCCAAAAAATACGCCTCCGGCCCGGATGCCGACGACCTGATTTCCATAGGCACCATAGGCCTTATCAAAGCGGTGAATACATACGATCCTTCAAAAAGCGTCCGCCTGGCCGCCTACGCCTCAAGATGCATAGAAAATGAGATCCTCATGCATCTGCGCGCCGCCAAACGGCGCAAAAACGATATTTCCCTTCAGGAGCCCGTAGGCTCGGACAAAGAGGGCAACGAAATATCCCTTATGGATATCCTGAGCCCGGATTCCCGCGACGCAGCAGACAGCATTGACTACCTCCTTCACCGCGATCAGCTGCGCGCCGCGCTGTCCGCACTGCCCGAAAGGGAACGCACGGTGATAGCCCTTCGCTACGGCCTGGGCACCCGGCGCCTTACCCAAAAGCAGGTCGCCTCTCTGCTGGGCATTTCCCGTTCCTATGTGTCCCGGCTTGAGAAAAAGGCCATAGAGCGGATGCGCGGGGTCTTCTTCCCCCGCGGCGGCAAAGAATAAACCGTCTAATGATCCCGCAGCCGCGGTTACGCTTGCGTATACCACGGCTTACTGTTATAATAATGCCATGGGTTAGCTTAATCTAACCCATGGCATTATTATCTATCAAAACCCATTAACGCTTAATGCAAAGGAGCAATATCATGGAAGCCTTCTGGGGCATACTGATCCCTTTTCTGGGCACCTCTTTGGGAGCCGCATGTGTTTTCTTTATGAAGAAATCCTTCAGCGACGCCGTACAGCGCGCGTTAAACGGCTTCGCCGCCGGTGTTATGGTAGCCGCCTCGGTATGGAGCCTGCTTATTCCCGCCATAGAGCGTTCGTCCGCTATGGGCAGCTTTTCCTTTGTTCCCGCCGTTGCCGGCTTCTGGGCGGGCATACTGTTTCTTCTTGCTCTTGACCATATCATCCCGCACCTGCACGCAAAGAGCGGGCAGACCGAGGGCCCCAAAAGCCGGCTCGGGCGCAGCGCAATGATGGTGCTGGCAGTAACCCTTCACAACATTCCGGAGGGCATGGCGGTGGGTGTGGTGTACGCCGGCTTTCTCTCCGGCGACGCGCAGATTACTTCCGCGGGCGCCTTGGCTTTGTCTTTGGGCATTGCCATTCAGAATTTTCCCGAAGGGGCCATTATCTCCATGCCGCTTCGCGCAGAGGGCATGACAAAAGGCCGCGCCTTTCTGGACGGCGTGCTCTCCGGCGTGGTAGAGCCCGTCGGTGCCGTCATAACCCTCCTTGCCTCCCGGCTGATCATACCGGCGCTTCCGTACCTTCTCAGCTTTGCCGCCGGCGCCATGATCTATGTTGTCGTGGAGGAGCTTATCCCGGAAATGTCCCAAGGCAGCCATTCCAATATCGGCACCGTGTTTTTTGCTGCGGGCTTCAGCGTCATGATGATGCTGGATGTCGCACTGGGTTAATAATTACCCGTCTTGCCGTCAGTTATTATCAAAACGGCCGAAACGAAACCGGCAGGAGCGGTGTGCTCCCTGCCGGTTTTGTATTTTGAAAGCAGATATTTATTATTTCTGAGCCTTTGCCCAGGAATCCTTAAGCCCCACAACGCGGTTGAACACCGGCTTTTCCTCCGAGGAGTCCTCATCCTTGCGGAAATAGCCCATACGCACAAACTGGAAGGTGTCGCCCACCTCCGCCTCGGCAAGCGCCGGCTCGCACCAGCCCTGCTTTACCGTAAGGGAATTCGGGTTTACCCTTTCGGAAAAATCCAGCCCTTCGCCGTCGCGGTCGTCCAGAAGATAGTCATACAGACGGAACTCGGCAGGCAGCGCATATTTTGCGCTTACCCAGTGCAGAGTGCCCTTTACCTTTCTGTTTGCCCCCTCCATGCCGGAGAAGGATTCGGGATCGTACTGGGCGTAGATTTTGCTCACCTGCCCGTTTTCATCGGTATCGCAGCCAGTGCATTTTATAATGTAGGCACCCTTAAGGCGAACCTCGCGTCCCGGCGCAAGACGGAAAAACTTGGAGGGCGGATCTATCATAAATCCTCGCGCTCGATATAAAGCTCTCGCGTAAAGGCTACGGCGCGCTTGCCCAGCTCCTCATGGGCGTTATGATTTTCAAGATATGTCGTCTGCTCGCCGTCAAAGTTGGTTATTTCCACCAAAACGGGGTCGATAACCGCCATGCGGCGCAGAGTTTTTTCGTTAAGATCCTCTCTTACGCAATGCTCCAGGAAGCTCGCCTCAATTACGGAGTTGGCCTTGGCCACGCCGCAGCGCTTGCAGAAGGTGCGCAGCGCTTCCGGGGTATAACCGCGGCGCCGCAGCCCGGCAATGGTGGGCATACGCGGATCGTCCCACCCGCTCACGGCACCCTGCTCCACCAGCTTTTTAAGGTAGCGCTTGCTCATTATGGTGCGGGTGATGTTAAGGCGGGCAAACTCGGTCTGTTCGGGATGGCAGGGCACCGAAACATGCTCTACTACCCAGTTGTAAAGGGGACGGTGATCCTCAAATTCCAGTGAGCAAAGGGAATGTGTAACCCCCTCGGTGGCATCCTGAATGGGGTGCGCAAATCATACATGGGATAGATGCACCATTTATCCCCCGTGCGGTAGTGATCGGCGCGGAGAATACGGTATATTATCGGATCGCGCATGTTGATATTGGGGGAAGCCATGTCTATTTTTGCCCTCAGCACGCGGGAGCCGTCCGGGAATTCGCCTGCTCTCATCCTGCGGAAAAGGTCAAGGTTTTCCTGAGGAGTGCGGTTGCGGTAGGGGCTTTCTTTACCGGGCTCGGTCAAGGTTCCGCGGTATTCCTTTATTTCCTCCGGCGAAAGATCGCACACATAGGCAAGCCCTTTGTTTATAAGCTCCTCGGCGTATTTATAGGTTATGTCGTAATAGTCGGAGCCGAAGGTGAGCTTATCCCATTTGTAGCCCAGCCACTCCACATCGCGGCATATGGCCTCCACATAGTGCATATCCTCCTTGGCGGGGTTTGTATCGTCCATGCGCAGGTTGCACCGTCCGCCGTACTCCTCCTTGATGCCGAAATCAATGCTGAGCGCACGCACATGGCCTATGTGAAGATAGCCATTGGGCTCCGGAGGGAAACGGGTACATACCGTATAGCCGGGGCCGTGCGCCGCGATATCGGCCTCGACCTTTTCCTCGATAAAATTCTTGCTCTCCTGAATTTCCGACATAATTCCATCCTCTCCCGGCAAGCGCCGTACAATTGCCCGGGCAAGGCTTCGTGTGAAAGGCCTGCATACTCAGAGTATTCACAATGCCGCCGGGCAAGGTAATTGCATATCAATTTACCGTAATTATACCCATTTTGTGCCGAATGCGCAATGCTTTTTATTGCAATCGCACCTGCAATGTGATAAAATATCCGCAATAAAGCATATATTTCCGCGCAGACGCCGCAGCCGACAAAAGCGGCCGCACATAAACGGACATATGCAAAACGGCATGCATTTTGCCGCATGACCTGTTTAAGGGAGGACTCGGCCTTGGAACGCAGAGACAAAACAAATTATTATCTGGATCTTGCTCAGGTAGTCAGCCAGCGCGGCACCTGCCTTCGCAGAAAATTCGGCGCCGTTATAGTAAAAAACGACGAAGTTATATCCACCGGCTATGTAGGAGCGCCGCGCGGACGGCGCAACTGCTCGGATCTGGGCTATTGCATAAGGGAAAAGCTGGCCATACCGCGCGGGGAGCGCTATGAGCTTTGCCGCAGCGTGCATGCCGAGGCAAACGCCATAATAAGCGCCTCCCGTCATCAGATGCTGGGGGCGGATATGTACCTTGCGGGGGTGGAAAACGACGGCAGCTATGTGCTTAACGCCTGCTGCTGCTCCATGTGCAAAAGGATGGTAATAAACGCGGGAATTGCAAGGGTAATAATAAGGGACGATGCGCAGAATTACCGCATAATAGAGGTTCAGAGCTGGATAGACGAGGATGAATCCCTTTTGGGGCAGCGCGGCTACTGAGCGCGCCTTTTGAAAGCAGGGTGATATAATGAATCTTTTTCCTATATAGAATGGCGCGGCGACCTGCCCATGAGCACGGTGCCGCTTTGCCCGATGGATGCGCTTATACTCTGCCGCCTTGCATACTGCCCCATGGAGGGAGCGGTGCCTGCGGGCTTTGACGGCCGCGTAAAGCTGCGCGATGCCGCAAAGGTCATCCTTGAAAGCCCGCAGGGGCGGCGCTTCCTGTTGGAAAACGATAAGCAGCTGCTGGAGGAGCTGTCCGAGCATGAGCGCTTTGCACAGCTGGAGATGTGCGGCTACTGCCGCAGCACGGATGCGGCGGCGGAAAAGCAGTTTTCCGCCGTAACTGTATTTCTGGGGGACGGGCGTCTTTTTATAGCCTATCGCGGCACCGATGCCACCCTTGTTGGCTGGAAAGAGGATTTCAATATGAGCTTCTGCCGCGTGCCCTCTCAGCTTGAGGCGGTGCACTACCTGAAGGCGGCGGCGCTGCCCGGTCACAGGCTTGTATGCGCAGGGCACTCCAAGGGCGGAAACCTTGCGGTTTATGCGGCGGCCTTCAGCGGAAAACGGCTTAAAAACCGTATAGACGGCATATATGATTTGACGGGCCGGGCTTTATTAAGGAAATAACCGCCGATGCGCAATATCTTGAAATAGCCCCGAGAATACATAAATTCGTGCCGCAGTCCTCGGTTATAGGGCGGCTGCTTGCGGCGGGGGAAAAGTCGGTGGCGGTGATGTCGGACGAGCGCGGTCTGCGCCAGCACGATCTTTATTCCTGGCGCGTGGTCCCTCCGGGAGAGATGGAGCGGGCGGAATCGCTGAACCTTGAATTTGTGGGAAATATGCTTAACGACTGGATATCCGGCATGGATATTGAGGAGCGAAAAAGCTTTTTTGACACCTGCTATATGGTGCTGTCCTCCTCGGATGCGGTTACGCTCTCCGAGCTTTCCGGCAGAAAGAGCGTTATGAAAATGCTGCGTACCCTTAAGCAGACCGACCCCGAGACCCGCCGGCTGATACTTAGGGGCTTTGCTCTGCTTACAAGATCGGCGCGGGAGCATCTGCCCGCAGCGCTGCGGCGGGAGCAAAACATACAAGCCGAACAGTCGGAGGAAAGTAAGGAACACGCAGCGGCGTGCGCCTACGGCTGCACATGTGCCGCGGAGGAAATAGACGGCGCAGCGGGCAGCACTGCGGATAAAAAATAGCACCCGCAGCGCCGCTTTTCGGCACATAACGGCGGCAAAATGTTAACCGTATGTAAAACAAGAATAAAATCGCTCCAAAAAGTTGCGCAAAAGCGGTAAATGCGGTTATAATATAATCAATAATGAATATTCCGGCGGAAAGCCGTTATGAAAGGATAACCACAATGCAGGACAATCAGATAATGTACTTCAAGGACGAAAACGGCAACGAGCTGCCTCTTGCCATGATAGACGCTTTTGACTTCAATGACGATCATTATGCCCTTTTTGTTACTCCCGAGGAGAACCTGGGCGAGGATGAAGAACCGGCAATGTACATCATGAAGCCGGTAATTCAGGACGGCGAAATTGCCGATTTCACCATGCCTACCGATGAAGAAATGGAGGCGGTCACCCCCTTCCTTATCAATCGGCTTGAGCAGCGTCATTCCTGCGGCGGCTCCTGCTCCTCCTGCGGCTGCGGATGCGGCTGCGAGGATCATGACCACGACGACTGCGGCTGCGAGCATGAGCACGAACACGAGGAGTGCTCCTGCGGACATTGCCACTGATAATGTGCGTATAACCGCGCGGGTGCGCCCTTCGCGGCAGCGCAAAGCCCCGGACAAAAGTCCGGGGCTTTGTTTTATATAAAGCCAGCCGTATTCAGTTTGCGTTAAGCCAGCTTTTCGGGCTTTCTTCTGCGCCGCCTTCATAAAAGCGCCGAAATTCGGCAAACACCTCGGCTGCATTGCCGCCGTGCTTTTGAGCGGCGGAATCCACAGCCAAAAAGCTTTTCCAGTAGCAGTAAAAAACATACCCAATATCCTTGCCGTATGACGAAGGATTAAAATCCTTAAGCGAAAAAGGCCCGTGTTTTTCCTCATGCAGCTTTACAATAAGCTCGTTTGCCTGTTTTTGAAGCGCATATTCCTGCGGAGTCAGAAATATTTACGGCTTATGTATTCCGCCATGCCCTCTTCAAACCACATGGCGGTTTCATATGCTTCGTCAATGAACAGCTCGCTGTGGTGCGCCATTTCATGCCCTAACAGCTGTAATATATTCCGCTGCGAAAGACCGTTATAGTATTGCCGCAGCCAAACGGCATCGCCGGTTTCCCCGCAGCATTCCGGCTGTCGGAGATAAAGCTGCTTCCACACCTGTATATCCGGCGTTATCACCGTGCGCACATCATTTGTATACGCGGGCAGCGGAAGCTCGCTTACCGCATGTGTTGCGGAGTTGCAATCTGCCCATACAACGGTGCGCGGAGGGTTGTACACCTGATAATTCTCCTTAAGAAATATAAGGTATTCTTCCAGCAGCGGGGGAATATTCTCCGTCTGTTGCTTAAGGCGTGCAAGCTCCTCTTCATTTTTCACAAGATAAAGATAGTCCATGTCGTTTTTCCTATACGGCAGCGCTTAAATCCGCGCCGCCCTTTTCGTTTCGCTGCGGACGCATATTTCATACGCGGCTCCGGGCTTTACGGTAAAGCATATTCTGCCCCATGCCGCTTCTCCGTATTCCTCCGTCGCGCACGGCACATTTTCGCCGTTAATGCTGCATACCGTGCCACTTCCCTTTGCAAAGGGGCCCGCACGAAAAATAAGCTCGAATTCCTCACACGCGCCGTTTTCCCCCGCATTTGCAGCAAAACGCGCTCTCTGCACGCCGTCGGCGGGAAAGGCGCATTGAATATCCGCAGTGCAGCCGCGCCCCGGCACCGGAAAACTCCGGGCATCAAGGCTCCAGCCCTCCGGCAGCCGCGGAATCCACTTTATGCTCCTTCCGCTGCCGCAAATGCCTATTACCGTCATAAAGGTATGCATGGCCTCCGCCTGATGCGCAAGGTTTCCAAGGTCGCCCTGACGGCGGAACAGCCGCTTTTCCGGGCTGTAACTTGCGCACTCCGGAACGATGTAGGGCCAAGGCAGCCGCGGGGCATAGCAAAGCCTGCAAAGGTTTTTTATAAGCCGGCTGTAATCCTTCACTCTGTCCAGCAGCAGCGCGGTCTGGGTAAATGCAGTGGTCATAGCCTATTCCGCGCGGGCCTATAAAGGTGCCGCCTATGTAATCCGCCTTATCCTCCTCATAGCTTGCAAGACTTCTTTCATACCACCTCGCGGGGAAGTCCGCCGGGTCATAGCCCGCATAATCGGAATAGGTGGGCAGCGCGGAATCGTGATAAAAGCCGCGGTTTTCAAGATCCCAGCCCTCTCCCTTTGAAAAATAGGCAAATACGGCCTTTTCCAGACGCTCACTCAAAGCCAGCCACTGCCCGGCAAGCTCATAAAGCCCGGCTGCGCGCGCCATAAGGGAATACGCCCGTATGCCCAGGCAGCAGGCAATGTTGCCGTACATCGTGATTTCATTCCCGCACCGAAGCGTATATCGGCAAGCCCCGCCTCCGTTTCGCCGTAAAGCAGCCCGTGCTCGCTGAAGGAAAGCTCCGGGTTATCAAGGCACCATGCAATAAAATCCACGGGTTCCTTAAGCGTTTCAAGGTTTTTTGTCACATATTCCGGCCTTGCACCCTCACTTTTCCATACATTGTATATTGCAAGCATGGCAAAGCCGTGACCGTCCACCTCAAAATTTCCCAAATTATCACATTCGCTGCCGAAGGCTTCTTCGGTGTATTTTGTGTACCACCCGGCATGACGCAGCACCTTGGAATAAAACATCGGATCGTCGCATACCGCGCTCCAGTGTCCGGGTATGGGCTTGCCGCCCAGCGTAAGCCCCTCGCGGCGGAAATACATCATGCAGTCGGTGCTGTATTTTATTGCGGCATCCGCCTTCTGCGCAAAGCCGAGGCGGGAAAGCACCGATACGCTGTGGTGGTTTCGGGTATACATTTGGCTGTAATAGCTGCCCGCTCCGGGCTGCCATGTGCCAAAGCCGTTATACCGCCATGTGGGAGCCATGCAGCTGCTTTCGTGCACCTTGCCGTTATCCTCAGTCTTGTTATATATCTGCATTGCGTTTTCATAAAATACACCCGTGGCAATGCGCGCAAGAGGATCCCCGTCAAAGCGCACCTGTGCGCCGTTATATTCCTTCGGGAATTCAAACCGGGGCACGGTAACAAAATCGGAGGGGTCATAGGTGTACAGAATACGGTTTATAATGCCCAGATCCCGCACCTTGCTTAAGGGCAGCGGGTCGGCGGCGTCCACCGTGTGGAAGGTAAAGAAATCGTCGTCTGTTTCCTCGCACGGGCAGAAGTGCGTATACAGCGGCATTCCCTCCTTTTGGGGCGACCCCTCCACCGCTATGCCCGCCAAAGCCTTTTCCGGGCGCACGCAAAGTATGTACGGGCTTTCATATGCGCATCCGCCCTTAAGCATAAGCGTGCGCGATAAAAGCTCCGCGGCGCAGTCCTGCTTTTCCTGCCCGGAAAACGGCGCGGCAAGGGGCGCAAAAAAGCTGCCGTACCAAAGCGTATAGCCGAATATCAGGGGTATGCGTGTCTTTGTACCGTCGGTATAGAAAAGCACTATGCTTCCGCCCTCATCGCCGGGATAAAAAGTATCCGCATCCCGGTTGGAGCCCCATTCCGGGCAGCCTCTGTCGGGGGAATATGTGCCGCCCAGCAAAAAGAGATATTTCCCCTGCGCCGCTTTCATTTCACCCAGCTCCGTCCAGTTATACCGTGAGTTCATGAGCGCCTCTCATTTTAATGCATGTTTTTATGCTTTTTTCTGTTTGCTGTCTGCTTGCCTCTTTACACCGCCGCTTTTCGGTCCTCGTCCCTGTTTACCCTTCCCATACTCAGCTGCGCCGTAACAAGGCCGTAATATATGCCCTTTTTGCGCAGCAGCTCATCATGGGAGCCCAGCTCCGCAAGGGTATGCCCGTTAAGCACCGCTATCCTGTCCGCGCCTCTTAGGGTGGAAAGCCTGTGCGCTATGGCAAAGGTGGTTCTGCCCTTTATAAGGCGGGCAAGCGCCTCCTGTATCTGATATTCCGTTTCGGTATCCAGTGCGCTTGTAGCCTCATCCAAAATAAGTATTTTGGGGTCGTTGAGTATTGCGCGGGCTATGGCCACCCGCTGACGCTCGCCGCCGGAAAGATTGTGTCCGTTTTCTCCCACGCGGGTGTTGTAGCCGTCGGGGAAGCTGACTATAAAATCGTGAGCGTTTGCCAGCTTTGCCGCCCGCATGACCTCCTCAAGCGAGGCCTCCGGCTTGGAATAGCGTATGTTGTCCAGCACGCTTCCCGAAAAAAGGAACGGCTCCTGAAGCACCACGCCTATCTGACGGTGCAGAGAATTCTTATCAAAATCCCGTATATCCGTGCCGTCAATAAGAATACGCCCCTCGTCCACATCGTACATGCGCATTATAAGGTTAATAAGAGTGCTCTTCCCCGCGCCCGATGCCCCGACAAGGCCTATCATTTCCCCCCTTTTAACCTCAAGGGAAAAATTCTCCAGCACCGGCTCATAGCTTTTGTAGCCAAAGCCCACATTTTCAAAAACCACCGCGCCCTCTATTTTTTTGCTTACCGGCTCTGCGCTTTGGGGCAGCTCTTCATTTTCCTCCAGCACATCAAATATGCGCTCAAGGCTTGTAAGCATCTGCACAAGCGTGCGGGGCAGGTTTCCCAGCCACAAAAGCTGGCCGTAAAGCGAGGTGGCAAAGAAGGTGAACATGGATATCTCGCCCGCCGTAAAGGTGCCGTTTAACATCCCCGCGCCGCCGTATACGGTTATAACCAGCGTGCCTATGGAGAAAAAGAAGGAAAACAGCGGGGTAATGGTGCTCCATGCCTTTTCGTTCTTTTCGCTTAAACGCGCTATTTCCTCATTGCCGCGGCGGAAGGCCTCGCTTTCCCGCTGCTCCATGCCGAAGCTTTTAACCACTCTTATACCCGAAAGCACATCCTGAAGCCGTCCGTCCACCGCGTCGCTTTTAATCCATTGCTTGCGGAATATCCTTCCGAAATACTTACGGCTTACCGTGGATATAACAAACACAAGCGGCACCATCGCCACCGACATAAGGGTAAGCTTCCAGTCCATTACAAGCATTGCAATAACGGAAAAAAGCATTATTATAAGCTGGTTGAACATGGAGGCAAAGGTGTTTTGCATAAAGGCGCGCACCTGCGTCGTATCGTTCATCATACGGTTCATAAGCGCGCCGGGGGTCTTGCGCCCCAGATAGCTTATGGAAAGGCGCTGGATTTTTACATACATCCGCTCCCTTAAATCAAGGCTGATGCCCGACCCCAGCTTTACCGCCGTTTTTTCCCGCACAATATAGCCCGCCACCATGGCGGCGGTGGCCGCAGCCATAACGGCTATAACCTTAAGCGCGTCCGCCACCGCCGCGCCGGGAGAAAGCAGAACCCCGTCCACCAGCCATCGGTTTATAAAGCCCAGGGAAATGTTCAGCCCCGCAACTGCCAGCATCAGAAGCGTAAGCAGGATAAACTGCCCCTTATAGGGCTTTATCACGCTGCCTATCCTGCGCAGCATGCGCCCCTTGCCCGAGCAGTGGGGGCAGACATTTGTTCCGGGCAGCGCGCGGCCGCATATGGGGCAGGTCTTTTCCGCTTCCGCGGATTCCATGCGCGCCGTCTTTCCCTGCGCAAGCATGCGTATGCCCCGCGCCACATAGGCGCAGCGCGCAACATGACGCATGGTCATGCAGCAAAACAGGCTTTCCTGCCCGTTTTTATCGGTAAGCACCAGCATGCCGCAGTCGTTGCCCGCCTCGCAGCGCGCATCCGTAAGCGTATTTATCATCACCTGACGGTCGATTTTTCCGCCGCGCAGAAGCAATACGCGCGTTTTTGTAACCGCAAGCCAATCCTTTGCAATGCGGCCGTTTGATATATCGCAGGGAATGCAGTATACCGGCTCCTCCCCGCTGCTGCTCAGCACCGCGCTTTCGCACGGGGGCAGCTTATAAAGCAAATTCATAATATTCTCCGATTTTTTCGTTTTTGCGCGGATATTTTTGCGCGTTTTTCATGTGCATTCCTTTGTTTTGTCCGCACCGCAAGTCCGCACGGCAAGTCCGGCGGACAGAAACGGACGGCACAAGGGGCATTACAGATACAGATCCAGCATTTTCAGCTCCCGTCCGCTCAGGCGCTCCGTATTCGGTATTTCAAAGCGGTTGCCGTCAAGGTCGGTAATTATCAGGCGCACATCGCTCAGCTTTATTATGCTGTTGCCTCCCATGGTCACGGTAAAGCGTATCTCGCCCCTGTCGGTAACGGTATCCCAGTAGGAATAGCCGTATTCCTCCCGTATGCTCTTTATATGCTCGATCACCGGCATAAAATATATCATGTCCAGCTGTTCCTTAATGATTTTTGCCGTTTCCTCGCCCAATGAGTTTATATATCTGAGCATTCCTATTTCCTTGCTCTGATTCCCCGTGCCCTCGCGCAGAGATATGTATTCATCGGGGCTTGTAAAGGGGAAGCAGCGCGCCGGGTGTATGCGCGGATAGTCCTTGCCGTTGATCCTCGCGCGCAGCAGCCCGCCCTCCGTGCGCTCCACGGAGGCGTTTTCCGGCGTAAGGAAGCATATGCTGAACATCTGCTCCACCTTGGCGTTCTGCGCCGCTATTATGCTTTGATAATCGTCCTCCCGCTCCCCGGCGCCTTTCCGCGCCGCGGCATTTTCCGCCCGTGCAGGCGAAATGCCCGTGTTTTCGGCACCCGTGTTTTCAGTGTTTTTATTTTCGGTGCCCGTATTTTCCGTGCTTATATCATTCTGTTCCATATAATTTGTCCTTCCCTTTCAGTTGTTGTCAAGGCCCCTTACCGACAGCGCCTTGCTTTGCAGCTGAAGCAGCCGGAAGTATACGCCCTTGGCGCGCGCCAGCTCCGCATGAGTGCCGCTTTCCGCCACCTCGCCGTTTTCAATAACTATCAGCCTGTCCGCCGCACGCAGCGTGGAAAGCCTGTGCGCTATGCTTATGGTGGTGCGCCCCACCACAAGCCGGTCTATCGCATCCTGTATGCTGCGCTCGGTTTCCGTGTCCACACTGGCCGTGGCCTCGTCCAGTATAAGTATTTTGGGGTCTGCAAGTATCGCCCGCGCAATGCTTATCCTCTGGCGCTCGCCGCCGGAAAGGCTGCGTCCCGATGCGCCTATAAGGGTGTTGTAGCCCTCCGGCATGCGCATTATGAATTCATGCGCGCTTGCCGCCTTGGCGGCCGCCACTATCTCTTCGTCGGAAGCATCGGGGCGGGCATAGGCAATGTTCTGGGCAACCGAGCCCATAAATATATATGTCTCCTGCGATACCATGGCCACGCTGCGCCGCAAGGAGGCAATGGTCACATCCCTTACGTTTATGCCGTCAATAAGCACCTGCCCCTCCGTGGCATCGTAAAGCCGGGATATAAGGTTTACTATCGTGCTCTTTCCCGCGCCGGAATGCCCCACTATGCCCAGCATTTTTCCCGCCGGAGCCGTAAAGGAAATGTTTTTGAGCACCGGCTTGTTGGGCTCGTAGGAAAAGCAGACATTCCTCATCTCCACCTGTCCCTTTATGTCCTTAAGTTCAATTGCATCCGGCTTTCCGTCACCTCGGGCACGGCGTCCAGTATCTCGAATATGCGCTGAGCGCTGTTCATGGAATCCGTCCACCAGCGCATTGCAAAGCTCATAAAATCCAGCGGATTGCTAAGCCCGGAAACATATCCCACAAAGGATACCAGTACGCCGTAGGTTATCTCACCGCTGCCCAGCAGCATGATCGAGCCTATTATCCACACCGCCATCTGCGCCAGCTGCTCCACCGTTACAAACAGTGCATAGTAGCGGTTGTCAAAATCCACAAGGTCCAGCTCCGCCCTGCGCATGCGGCTGTTGCCCTTCTGAAAGCGGCGCACCTCCTCCTCCTCGCGTCCGAAGGCCTTAACCACCCTCGCGCCGGTAAGATTGTCGTTTATCTGAGCGTTAAGCGAGCGATTGGCGCGGTGGCGGCGTCCGTAGTAGTGCCACAGCGTGGGCATCATCATAAAGCCCACATAAAAAAGCGCGGGCACCAGCACCACCGATACAAGGGCCAGCTTCCAGGAAAGCGTGAACATTATTATCATGGAGCAGATAATATACGCTCCGTGAGTGAACACAAAGGGCAATCCGTCAATAAAGAAGCCCATTACCTCGTTTGCATCCCCGTTTATGCGGGTCATAAGTCCGCCCGTCTGACGGCGTGCAAAAAAGGACACCGACAGCCTGCCCAGGGAATCGAATATGGAGGTCTTTATGTTTTTCATCACCTTGGGCACTATGGAGGCCACAATGCGCCCCTGCACCATGGTAAACAGCGTTTGAACCAGCTTTGCCGCAAGCATCAGCCCCGCCACTATCCACAGCGCGGTCATGTACTGCCCGGGAATGCCCAGCCTTTCAAGAAAAGCCGCCGCCGCTTCGTTTTCGGAAAGCACGCGGTCAAACAGCAGCGTGCCGCTTAAGTAGGGCAGCGCAAGGGACATCGCCGTGCCCAGCAGTACGGCGATCATCATTATTATCAGCTGCTTCTTGAACGGGGCAAAATAGCCCAGCACCCGCATAAACACCGAGCGTCTGTCCATGCAGTGCGGGCATATCCTGCGGTCGCGCTCGGGATAGGGCATGCCGCATTTGGGGCAGCAGGGCACCTCGTCGTCCTCCTCGCCGCCGGGTTCTCCCGGGCCGCCGGGTCCGCCGGGTCCTCCCGGGCCGCCGGGGCCGCCGTGCCTTTCCGGCATTGAGGGGCGGGGCTCACCCCCGTCTTGGGGCTTATCCTCCGCGCTGTTAAGCGCGCATACCTTTTCAAGGGAGGCGCAAAAGCGGGTCATCGGGCGCAGATACTGCCCGGAAAACACGCATACAAGATGCCGCGCGCCGTCCTTTTCCACCGTAAGGCAGCCGCCCGCCACCAGATTCTCCGTTTTGGGATTGCCCAGAGAGGACAGCATATATCGCGCGCTCAGCACCGGCGTTTCCGGCTGTATAGCCGCCTTCATGTGCGCCCGTTTTTCAAAATATCCCGAATATGTACGGCATTTTTCCCGTCTTTGCGCTTTATATATAAGCAGGCTGTCCTGCGTAAGCACGGTATATATGTTTTCTTCACGGGAGCACTCCCCGCAGTCTGTTCCCTGCCCGAGGTCTGCGCACGCCCATGCCTTGGCCTCGTAGCCGTCGTTTTTGAGGGCCGCCTTAAGCGACCCCGGCATTTCCTTTGTCATAAGCTTCCTTTCTGTCTTTTAATATGCCGTTATTTTTCGCCCCGAGCGTTAAATTCCGGCTTTTTGCGTCCTTTTCGCGCGGAAGCCGCTTTTTTGCAAAAAGCGGCGGCAAACAAAAAAAGACTCCTGCGCCTTTGGCGTCAGGAGTCCTCCGTATCCGATAAAAAACCGGAAATATCAGTTCCCGCTGCGAAAAGGAGCCGCACAGCAAGCTGCTGCAATAAAATATGTTTCGGTAAATACGGTTTTGGTCATTTTTTATCGGCCCCCTTTTTTTATTCAATAAATTCATTATAGCACCTGCCGCGGCAAAATGCAAGCGCTTTTTGGCACCGCCGTACGCGCCTTCTTACGCGCTTTATGAGGCGTCCCCATCCGTCTGCACTGCCAAAAGGCGGCTGAGCGAAACCTCGTAAGCCACATGAGGCACAATCGCTCCGTCGGGCGTATGCTTTTCGTATATCCTGCTTTGCAGCCTGCCCTCCGTTATCAGGTACTGCGCCGCCGACATTCTGCTGCACAGCCTGGCATTGTGTCCCCAGCAGATGCAGGGGATATAATCGCTTTTGCCGTAGGCACGGTTGACGGCAAGCAGCATATCCGATATCTCCCGGTAAAACGGAGTGGTGCGGTAAACCGGCGCTTTGCACAGGTAGCCCTGAAGCAGCACGCGGTTTTCGTCCGCCTCCTCCGGCGCTGCGGGAAAAACACGCCGCGCAAACACCTTCAGCACCAGATGGCTGCGCCCGTCGCGCATTACATTGTAGGATCGCAGCTGCCCCTCCAGCGTTATCCTCTCTCCCTCCCTGCAAAGCCCCGCCAGGTGCGCCCTTACCGTCACCGGCAGCACATCCTCCGCGCCGCTCAGTCTGCGCGTTCTTATATTAAAGCAGTAAAAGCTTTCCGCATAAACCTCGTGGCTGTACTCCGCCCGGCCGTCCACAACCCCGGTTATGCGTACATAATTGCTTGTGCTGGTCGGCTCCGTAATTCTGTCCTTTTCCTCTGTTTTTACCCGCTGTGTCATTATTCCGCCCTCCGTCCGTTCCTTTGCGGCTTGCCGCTTTTTAGAATATATGTCGCGGCGCCCGGGATAATGCCCCCGCTTTGCTTTTGATTTTTTGCCGCTCTCGGGCAGGAAACAGCCGCCTCTTTTGCAGGTATGTCCGCACCGCCGCAATTTTCAATATTGACTATGCGACTGACGGGTAGTATAATAGGATTAACTATCTTGCCGGAACAACGGTTCCGCTTTTTGCGCGCTTGCCGCGTATTTTCCGAGCCGCCTTCGGGACGGCCGGCACGAAAGGAAACGGAATTATGAGAAAAACAAAGCTACTCTGTGCACTGACGGCACTGGTAATGCTGCTGGGCTGCTTTAGCTTCGCTGCTGCGGCTCAGGACGAGGACTACTGTCTTAACGCCGATTTCACCTCCCTTAAAGCAGGAGATACACTGCCTGCGGCCCTTACGGTGCTTACGGGCAAGGCCGGTGCGCAAAACGGCTATGTGCAGCTTGAGCAGAGCAGTATAGTAAGCATAAACCTCCCCGACGGTGAAAAGCTTGCCGATTTCACCATGGAGGTGGACTTCACCATAGCCTCCGCAAACGAGGATACCAGATGGATATCCTTTATGTACAGAATGGCGGGCGCCGGCGCCGATCCCAAGCCCTATATGCAAATGTGCATACGGCGGGGCGCTGCTGCCGCAAACGGCGTAGAGATCGCCTGCAAGGATAACGGCGGCTCCTGGCAGTATAACGGCAAGGGCGCTTTTTCGGAACGCATATCGCCGGATAAGATATATACGGCCAAAATAGTGTGCGATGGCAGCAAGATTACCCAAAGCATAAACGGGCAGGAGCTGCTTTATACCGATTCCGCCCTTCTTACCGATGCCGGCGGCTTTGCGCTGCAAACCAATGCGGCGGTTCTGCGCGTGTATGCCGTGCGCATTTCCAAAACGGCCGAAATAGCGGACCGTCAGGAGCCTGCAAGCGATACCGTCCGCATGGTATACGAGCCGGAAACCGGCATTATAGCTCCCCCCAGCGTTGTGGAATACATCTCCTCAAAGGAGGGCATAGCCTCCCTCAGCAAGGATGCTCCCACTCAGGCTGCATGGTTTGCCCTTTCAAAGCTTGAGGGCGTATCCCTTTTCGATATATTTGCCGCCTGCCGCTTAAGAATTATACCGGTGCTTGAGCTGGACAGCCCGCAGCAGGCTCAGGAGCTTCAGGAGTACATAAAGCAAACGGCGAAACCGATTTCATCGTGGTTTCCGCATCGGCTGAGGTGCTTGGCGAAATATCCGCCAAGGGGGTGCGCAAGGGCCTTATAACCGATAAAACCGGCGCGGAGGGCGCGTTTGCCGTACACGGCTCAAACGCCGACATCGCAGTGGTGTCCTCCGTTACCCGCGAGCAGGCCGAGTATTTCCAGGCGCGCTTCCTTTCCGTAATGCTGCACCCCGAAAACACCTCCGACGATTCCGCAGTGCGCGCGGCGCTGGACTGCGGCGCAAACCATGTCGTGGTTTCCGACCACGCCAAGGCCTATGAGCTTTTCTCCTCCGTGGATCAGGGCGAGGCCTTTGTGCGCCGTCCCTTCATAGTGGCGCACCGCGGCGTCCCCTCCCTTGCTCCGGAAAACACCGTTGAGGGTATGCGCGAAGCGGCATCAGCCGGCGCCGATGCCGTGGAATGCGATGTATACGTAACCTCCGACGGCCATCTGTTAATAAACCATAACGGCACTACGGGCGGCTATACCACCTCTAATGACAATGTAAATGTGGAGCGCCTTACGCGGGAGCAGCTCAAGGAATATACCCTGCGCACCGTGGGCAAATACAACGGCGCTCACTTCGCCTTCCTTGACGAGCTCTTTGACGAAATGAAAAATAACGACCTAATGCTGGTAATAGAAATAAAAAGCAAAAAGGCAAAATGCGCCCGTCTTATAAGCGAGCTTGCCCGTGAGAAGGGCATGCTGGACCGCATAGCAATAATCAGCTTTTATCCTAACCAGATCAAAAATCCCGCGAGGAAATGCCGGAGGTGGGCGCCTCCCTGCTGGTAAACGCTCAGGGCGACGGCGCCGTCAAATCCATGGAAACCTTCTATATCCAAACCGCCTCCGCCGGCGGCTCATACAGCCCCAGCAGCGCGTTGACTGCCGCTGCAACACGCGCGCTTGCCCACAGGGGCGCTCTTGTAAATATGTGGACGGTGGACGGCGGCAAGGCCATGCTGGAAACCGCGCGCAAGGGCGTTTCCTTCATAACCACCAACACCGCGCCCAATCGCAAAACCGTGGATGATGCGGTGGGGCAGCCCGACGCTGCAAGCGTGCTTGCAAAATCCTCCGATCCCGTAACGCCGCCTCCGGCGCAGCAGCCTACCGCCGAGCCGGGAGAGCAGGTTCAGGTGCCCTTCGGGCTGCACTGGGTGCTTATTCCCATTGCAGTGGTGGTTATCGGCGCCTCCGTGCTTATAGCCGTGTTCTTCCGCAAGCGCAGAAAATAACTTACAAGCCCTTTTCATGGCAGGCCGCGGCAAAACGCCGCGGCTTATGCTTTATAATGCGGGCTTTATGCTTCTGATTCTGTTTTCCGGCATCTAAAAATGCACTGTTTATAAAAAAATTCTCTTTATGTTTTGCCGCATTGATGCTATAATAAAAATTATAAATAATTTCCCCGCCGTTTTACCGCAGGCAGCGCCTTTCGGGCGCGCCTTACCGGGCACGGCAAAAAGGAGATCCGTATGAAAAAGAAAACCGGCCTTGTCGCGCTGCTTACCTCTGCGCTGCTCGTGCTTTGCTGCGGCTGCGCCGCTCCCGAGAACGATATGCTTCAGCTGGATGTTTCCAAGCTTAAGGAGGGTCAATACACCTTTGCCACAAGACAGGTAAACGGCGATGTCGCCTCCGATTACGACACCGTTTATACCGTTTCAAAATATACCGACGAAAGCGGCAGGGAGCGTATACGCATAGAAAGCCACGGCGAAAAGGGTGCCGAAAGCATCGATTCCGTCAATATCCTTCTTGGTCAGAAGGAAAACGGGCGCACCGAAATGTCGCCGGTGTCCGTCAGCATGGATTATAAAAACAACGACAACACCCAGCAGAATGTTTCCGTGAATGTCGACCATCTCTTCAATCAGGGAAAAATCGAAATTCATGTAAAGCAGTATCCCAAAAACAGCAACGAAATGACCGCCAGCGATTACACCGTAAATGTAAACAGTCAGTATTACGATTCCGAAACCCTTCCCTTTGTTATCAGCTGCCTGTCGCTGCGTAAAGACCTTAAGCTCAACTTCACCCTGTCCTCCTCCAATCGCGATTCCGTACAGAGCATGTGCCTTACCGTCGCCGAGGTAACCAGCATAAAGGATGCCAATGACAACGAAGTGGAGTGCTATGCCGTTGTAGTGCGCCCCAATACCGCCTTTACCAGCACTGCCACCTATATGTATTACAGCACGGCGGATAATTCCCTTGTAAAAATACAGCAAAGCAGCATTTCCTTCACCTTCAAAAGCTTTGCTCCCCCGGCCATAGCCGATTAAATAAGTAAGGCTCCGAATCCTGCAAAGGTTAAAATGCAAACCGTAAAAAGTAAATATATCAAAAAAGCTCCGAAGTTTTCGGAGCTTTTTCCTTTATGCCCTGCCGCCCGTGCCGATTATCCCGCAAACAGCATTTATACTCCTCCGAAGGCGACCTCCTGCAGCGCGGCGGTAAGCAGCGGCGCAAGATGCTCATATATCCCGTCAAAATCCGAAATCGGCAGCGGATTTTTTCCAAGCCCGCACTCCGGAGTGTATCCGGGACGGCCGAAGGTCATAATAAACCAATCCTTAAAGCCCGCATAGGAGGAAAATTCCTCCGGCGTATCCAGCCTGTATCCTGAGGCCTCCGCCATGGCGGTGCCTATTTCCAGGCTGCGGGGAAGAGGCGCCATATTTTCAAACTGCCAGTATATCACCTCTCCCTGCGTATGCAGGCTTACGCAAAGCGAATAGCCGCTTTGCACCGTAAGCGCCGCCATAGCCGTGCTTTCCGGCTCACTCAGCGGAAACGGCCCCACATAATCGCGGGGGCCGGGCGAAGTATAACCGGCTGCAAACTTAAGTTCGCGCGCCCTTTCCCACATGGCGGGATAATTCAGGTTCAGATCCGTTCCGCGTATGTTTGCCTTCCATCCCGACGGAAACGGCTCCTGCCCGTTCATCTCCAGCGCCTCCATATAAACGGGGCTGCCCTTTTGTATCTCTCCGGTTACAAGATCCGCCCCGTCGGGGTTTACCATGGGCACAAAATCCATCCGCAGCCGCGCAAAAAGCTCCCGCACCGGCACTCCGTCCGCTTCGCCGTCCTGCTCAAAGCCGGAGCACAGCGAAAAAATATACTGCATAAGCAAAGGGGAGGTTATCCATTCGTTTGCATGATGCGCGGCGTTTATCATTACGCGCCTTTCTCCCTCCCCAAGGCTTATGCGCCAAATAGGCACTCCCCGCACCGAGCCGCCTATTGCATCCGTGCGCGCAAACGGAAACTGCCGCCGCAAGCCCTCTGTATTTAACTGCAATATCGCCGAGGAATAGGGGATAGAGGTATATACTCCATGGCTCAGCAGCACCGGCTCAAGGCTTTCCCATGTGGCAGGGCCCGCAATGCCGTCCGCCGTTAAATCGGCGGATTTCTGATATGCGCGCAATGCGGCCTCGGTGTGCCGGCCGAATATGCCGTCCGGCGGCCCCGGCTCAAAGCCCAGCTCCGCAAGCGTCAGCTGCAGCAGCGCGCATACCGGCCCCGTTGTACGGTATGAATATCCTATGTTCTCCAAGCGCTTCTCCTTTCCGGGCCCGATATCTTCCGGCATTCTCAGCGTTTCCCGGAAGGAATATTCAGGCTCTGTCTTACACATATTTTCTGTATTGCGTGCTTTTCATTTTATGCCGGATACCCTGCCGCGGTGCATGCTTTATGTATTATGTATGCATTATGCATTTTGTATAATCACCGTATGATTGCGGCGTGAACCTATCGCGACCCTATATTTTATATTTCCGCTTATATTTCCGCGTTTTATCCGCGCCGGATATTCATTATTATTGCTTATTACTGCATATTTGACCTTCCATCCGCATATATATTTGTTGTTATATTGCTGTAAAGCTGTTTTAAAGCCCGCCGTAATAAAGCACGGCAGCGCCCGTGGGATAAAAATTCCAAATACAGCAGCGCAGCAACAGCAACAGTAAAATAACGGGATAATTGCGCCGTATAAAGGATATAACCGTAATTATTATCCTGCGCTTCGGAGGAAAAAATGAACAGATTTCACTGCCTTCTCAGCCGTATGTTTTTGCCCGCCGCCGTATTGACCCTTGCCGTATTGCTGCTGCTCATCAGCCTTTTTGAAACCACACAGGCAGCCTATCTGCCCTCGGACGGCGGAAAAACGCTGCACATAATAATGTATCACAGCATCCTTAAGGACCCGGCCAGAACAGGCAAATATGTGGCCACCCCGGCTCAGCTGAAGGCGGATTTTGAATATCTGCGCAAGCACGGCTACACCTCGGTATTGCCGCGGGATCTTGTAAAATACGCAAAGGGCGAAGCAGACCTTCCGGAAAAATGCGTAATGCTCACCTTTGACGACGGATATTACAATAACCTTCTGTATCTTCTGCCGCTGTTGGAGGAGTATTCCTTTAATGCGCTCATTTCCGTGGTGGGTAAGTTTACCCGCCTGTATACCGACAGCGGTGATAAAAACCCCAACTATGCGCACCTTTCCTATGACGATATACGGCTGCTTGACGCAAGCGGCAAAATAGAAATAGGCAACCATACCTACGATATGCACAAGCTGGAGCCTATACGCGGCAGCGGCAGAAAAAAAGGGGAAAGCGACGCACAATACGATAAGCGCTTAAGCGGCGACCTTATGAAGCTGCAAAAGGAGCTGGAAAACAACGGCATAACCGTTCCCGTCTGCTACACCTACCCCTTCGGCATAATAGGCAGCGGCTCTCTTAGCACGGTAAAAAAATGTGGGTTTTCCGTATCCCTTTCCTGCAGCGAAAAAAGCAATACCGTAACAAGGGACCCGGAATCGCTGTGGCTGCTGGGACGATATAACCGCTCCGGGCTTGTAAACACCGAGTCCTTCATGAAAAAAGCGGGCATAGTATAATTTATGATATGATTTTTTTAATATGGTTTTTGATTTATGATATACAATTAAAAAAAGCCTTAAAAACCGCAATAAAACTGCTATCTTTATACCAAAGGCGTCCGCAGCGCCCTCCCGCCCGACAAAAGAAAATATATTTTTTCTCTTCCGCTGCGCCCGCCCGGCTCTGCGGCCGCCTTTATAAAAACGCCGTTTTACACCGCACTTTTACAAAAAAACGCATATAGAAGGCATAAAAAGCGTATTTTTCCGCTATATTTCCCGGTAAACAACCCATCAAACCGTAAAAAACACCGTCTCTGTGCAAAAGACGCACATTGACGGCGTTAAAATACTTTTAGTTCGGCTTTACCGCACTGCCCCAAAGCCGGAACAGCGGCCGTTATTCCAATGTCAGGTATTCGTCGTACAGCTGCTCCAGCCTTTCATTCACGCTGCGGTAGCGCTCCTGACTTTTCATTAAACGGTCGGTATCGGCGTATATTTCACTGAAGGCAAATAAATTCTCCAGCTCCCCCTTTTCCTTCTCAAGAGCGGCAATATCCCCCTCCAGCGCCGCCTTCTGCTGCTTAAGCTGCTTTTGCGCTTGCCGAGTTTCCCTCAGGGCTGCCCGTTTTTTTGCTTCCGCCGTTTTGTTTACCGGCGCCTGCTCCTGCTGCTGCGCCTTTGGCGAAACAGCGGCAACATAATCGTCATAGTTGCCCGGATACCGGGTAAGCGCCCCGTCCTTTATCTGCCATATCTCGCTTGCCAAACGGTTTATAAAATAGCGGTCGTGTGATACGCAAATAATGGTGCCCCCGTATGCGCCCAATGCTTCCTCCAGCACCTCGCGGGAGTCCATATCCAAATGGTTGGTGGGCTCGTCCAGCAAAAGCACATTGCAGCCCAAAAGTGCCAGCCGGCAAAGTGCAGTGCGGGCTTTTTCCCCGCCGGAAAGGGTTTTTACCTTTTTGAAAACATCCTCCCCCGAAAACAGCATTGCCGCCGCGGCGGAGCGTACCTGCGTCTGCGTCAGCCTACGGTCGCCGCGCCATATTTCATCCAGCACCGTGTTTTCCGGGTCCAGCTCGCGATGGTGCTGGTCATAATAGCCTATTTTTACCCCCGCACCCCATTTTACCTCGCCCGAATGTTCCCTGCGCCCCAAAGGCTTTCCAGCAGCGTGGTCTTGCCGCAGCCGTTGTCCCCCACTATGCACACCCTTGAGGCAGACAAAAGCGTAAGACTAAATGGGGATATAAGCTGCTTGCCGGGATACTGCGCCGTCATATCTTTAAGCGCAAGCACCTCGCTTCCCGTGTGCACAAAGGGCGCAAACCGCAGCGTCATGGGCTTTACGGTCTCCGGCGCTTCCACAAGCTCCATGCGTGCAAGAGCCTTTTCCCGGCTTTCTGCGGCGCGTATGCTTTTTTCCCGGTTAAAGGAGCGGAACTGCTTTATTATCTCCTGCTGGCGTTTTATCTCCTGCTGCTGCTCCTGATACTGCTTTTCCTGCAGTCTGCGCTGCTGCTGCGTCTTTTCGCGGAAAGCGGTATAATTGCCCTTGTAGGAATACATACGCCCTGCATATATCTCTGCAATGGAGCCGCACAGGCGGTCAAGCAAATAACGGTCATGGGACACCACCAGCACGGTGGTCTTGAGGCTGCACAGAAAATCGGTAAGCCATTGCGCCGCCCGTAGATCCAAATGGTTGGTGGGCTCGTCCAGCAAAAGAATATCATGTCCGGACAGCAGCAGCCGCGCAATTGCAAGGCGAGCCTTTTCCCCGCCGGAAAGCACGGAGGTATCCCTGTCAAAATATTCATCTGTAAGCCCTATCCCGCGCAGCACCCCCAATATACGGGAGTTTACGCCGTAACCGCCCCGCCGCTCAAATTCCTCGTGCATACGGCTGTATTTTTCGCTTATGCGCTCAAGCTCGCCGCCCTGTGCCTCCGCCATGGCGGCGCTTATACGCTCCAGCTCCTCCTCAAGGCGAAAAATATCGCTGCACGCCTCCGATGCCGCCTGCCTTACCGTGCCCGTGAAGGAATTCCCCTGCTGCTGTTCAAGATAACCTATGCTCAGCCCCGGCGCACGGTATATTCCGTTTTGAGGCTCCTTCTCCAGCAGCGCCCGAAGCAGCGTGGTCTTGCCGCAGCCGTTTGCGCCTATAAGGCCTATCTTATCTCCGGTATATATGCTTAACCGGGCATCGGAAAACAGCGTCCTTTCGCCGAATCCCA
Source organism: Oscillospiraceae bacterium (assembly GCA_022009755.1). Classification (GTDB taxonomy): domain Bacteria; phylum Bacillota; class Clostridia; order Christensenellales; family QALW01; genus UMGS1338. The sequence continues at coordinate 1,739,480 of CP091722.1, read as the reverse complement.
AAGACAGATTTCTAAGCTCAATTTCCAACATAGTTTGCATTCTCCTTAACAGTAAAGCTTATTTTACTATAATTCCGGCGCTTTGTAAACCGGGCTGTGCCAAACCTTTCGGCAAAAAGCAGCTTACGCGCGCGGCGGGCCCTCGGCAAGCCTCGCGCCCTCCTCCTGCCTTACGGCAGCACCGGGAAACGCCGTTCCCCTGCCGCGCGCGCCGCCCGAGGCCGCAGTTATAAAAAGCAAAAAACGCGCCGCCGCGGCAAAATGCCGAAAGTGAGCGTTCTTACGCCAAAGAGGGCGAAACATTAAAAAATATATCCCGGCAACAGGGGCGATTCCGCTTGACTAAACGGAAAAACGCAATATCATAATATGGGGGGTCTGCAAAGCCTGCGCGCAGCCGCGCCGGAAGGACAGCCGGATAATAAATGCCGGAACGCGGACCGAAAAATAAATTATTTGGCGGTGGTATTATGTCGGAAAACAGCACGGCAAAAAAAGAAACCTGTTTGTGCGCCTCATGCGCCGATGGTTTCTGGACGGAATGAGCTATATGGCCTTGGGACTGTTCTGCACCCTTATAATCGGCACGATAATTCAGCAGCTGGGCAAGATCCCGTATTGCTCCTTTATTAACGATATCGTAAGCAGCGGCGGAAAAAACATGGCCATGAGCAACCCGATCGTGGGCGCAGCCATAGGCGTTGCGGTTGCATACGGCCTGAAGCATAAGCCGCTTGTCATTTTTTCAAGCGCAGTGACCGGGGCGCTCGGCTGCGTAGCCACCTACGGTGCCGGCGATGCCGCAGTGGCGGCAGGCCCCGCCGGAGCCTTTATTGCAGCCCTTGTGGGCGCGGAGATCGGCGGCCTGTACGCCGGTAAAACCAAGGTGGACATAATACTTGTGCCCTGGGCGTGCTGCTCTCCGGCGGCGCTGTTGCAACCTTTGTAAGCCCCGTATTCGGCTGGCTGCTCCAACAGCTTGGCGTATTTATAAATATGGCCTGTGAGCGCAACCCCATATTCTACGGCATTGTAATATCCGTTATAGTGGGCATGGTGCTCACCGCCCCCATATCCTCCGCCGCGCTGTGCGCAATGCTGGGGCTCAGCGGCCTTGCGGCGGGCGCCGCAACCGTGGGCTGCTGCGTGAACATGGTGGGCTTTGCCGTGGCGTCCTTTAAGGATAACGGCTGGAGCGGCGTTGTTTCGCAGGGCATCGGCACAAGCATGCTTCAGGTGCCCAACATCTGCCGCAAGCCGGTAATATGGCTGCCTGTCATTATTGTCTCTGCGGTGCTGGGGCCGCTTGCCACCACGCTTTTCCAGATGAAGAACTTCGGCATAAGCGCAGGCATGGGAACGAGCGGGCTGGTGGGGTGCATCGGAACCTTTACCGTTATGACGGAGGCGGGCGAGCTTTGGTGGATAGTGCTTATAAAAATTGCAATTCTGCACTTCCTGCTGCCCGGATTGCTGGTGTGGGCGCTGACCCTGCTGTTCAGAAAGCTGGGCTGGATTAAAGACGGAGATATGAAAATCAGACAATGATAAACCTTTTTGATACACACTGTCATATGGACGACGCCGCCTTTGACGGCGACAGGGAGGCGGTTATAGCCTCCCTGCCGCAAAAAGGGGTGGACAGAATACTCTGGTGCGGAACCGACCTTGAAAGCAGTCTTGAGGCGGCTTCCTATGCCGGGCGCTTCGGATATATATACTTTGCCTGCGGCTTTTTTCCGCATAATACAGATAAAATGGATGCGGAGGCACTGCGGCGTCTTGAAGAGCTTGCAAAAACGCCGAAATGCGTTGCAATAGGCGAGATAGGGCTGGATTATCACTATGAGGGAGCATCGCGGCAAAGGCAGATATCGGCCCTTGAGAGCCAGCTTGAGCTGGCGCGGCGGACCGGGCTGCCCGCAGTGCTGCACGAAAGGGATGCACTGCCCGATATGCTGGCACTGCTAAAGCGCTGCGGAGTAAATAACGGTGTTATACACTGTTTTTCGGGCAGCAAAGAGACGGCGCGGGAGTATCTTGACATGGGGCTGTATATATCCTTTACGGGGCTGCTTACCTTTAAAAGCGCACGCCTTGCGCCGGAGGCGGCGAAATTCGCACCCAGGGACCGCGTGCTTATAGAAACGGACAGCCCGTATATGACGCCGGTGCCCTTTCGCGGGGAAAGAAACGACCCCTCCCGCGTAGCTCTGGTGGCGGCAAGGCTGGCGGAGCTGTGGGGAATATCGCCGCAGGAGGCCGCGGATATTACAAACGAAAACGCGCGCAGGCTTTTCGGAATCGCGAAATAAAGAAAAAATGCAGGCTTTATCGGCGAAATTGCAAAAAATGTGCCGTCTGTGCCGTTTTGAAAAAATTAAAAGCGCTAAAAACGGTGAAAAAACCGTTAAAAAGCATTAAAAAACCATCAAAAAACGCATCAAAAACATGCCGAAAAAAATTTTTAAGGCAAAACGGAGAGAATTTATGAGCAATACCTTTGTTTATCAGCTGGGATCATCCCTGTATATCAACCTTACAAACAGATGCAGCAACAGCTGCACCTTCTGTGTGCGCAACAATCACGACGGAATGGAGGATTATGAGCTGTGGCTGGAGCGCGAGCCGTCGCCAAAGGAGGTCATAGCCCTTATTCCCGACCCCAAGGCCTATGACGAAATTGTATTCTGCGGCTTTGGGGAACCCACCGAGAGGCTGGACGCCATGACGGAGATCACCGCCTACATAAAAAGCAAGGGCGGCAGAGTACGGGTGAACACCAACGGGCAGGCTTCCCTCATTGCGGGGGTGGATGTGGCTTCGCGGTTTGCCGGGGTGGATGTTGTAAGCATAAGCCTGAATGCATCAAATGCAAAGGAGTATCAGAGCATCTGCCGCTGCAAATACGGCGAGGCGGGCTTTGACGCCATGCTTTCGTTTGCAAAGCGTGAAGGAATATGTGCCCGAGGTGGTAATGAGCATAGTGGATGTGCTGCCTGCGGAGGAGCAGGAGGCGTGCAAGAGGCTGTGCGCATCGATAGGAATACCGCTGAGAATACGCCGAATGATAGAATAAGGCGTTAAAATGCGGATTTTTTAAGGAGCCGAGAAATATGGAGCTTAATACAAATGAACTGCGCCTTATACAGCCGGGCGGAAAAGAAATGCGGGAATATGCCGAAAATACGCAAGGGTATTATGCCGCAAAGGGGCTGCACGGCCCCGTGCCCGACGAGAGTGAGAAAAAAATACTGGCGGAAACATGCGCGCCGGAGGAAAGCACGGAAATGCATTTTCCCGGAGTGATAATCGCTGCAACAAAGGACGGCGAGGTGCTTGGGCATATACGCCTCGGAGAGCCTTGCCGCGGCGAGGTTGCCGTGTGCTGCCGTTTCAGGGAAAACGGGGCATATGCCGCCGAAGCCCTTAAGGCGGTGACGGGCGAAGCGCTGCGCAGCAGCGGTGTGAACAGGCTGACTGCCGTCTGCCCTGCGGGGGACGCACAGCAGGCGCATTTTTTCAAGGAATGCGGCTTTGTGGAGAAAAAAAGCCAAAACGAGGAAACGCGGTGCTTTATGCTCAAGCGGGAGCAGGGAACCTCGCTGTTTGTTATATGCCTGCTTGCGGGTGCTGCCATAGGCGGGCTTATAGGCTATTTTGTATTCGGCAGCATATCGGGCAGCATGAATGCGGGGGTATTTTTAGGGCTTGCAAGCGGCATTACCGCTACGGCACTGCGCGCAAAGGAGAAAAAGCCGGAAGCAAGCAATAAAACAGAGGAAAAGCAGGATAAGGAATAAGCCGCGCCCGGCGCGATAGGCTTGTTTTGCGCACAAAAAGCGGCGATCGGCGAAAGCTGCGGCCAAAGCGCCCTGAAAGGGGGCTTGGGCGGCCGCAAGGCCGGCGGAGGGCCCGCAGGCGCAGCCGAGGGGCCGGCCGCAGCGCAGGCTGCGATGGCGCGACGGGTTTGTTTTGCGCACAAAAAGCGGCGGGCGGCGAAAGCTGCGGCCAAAGCGCCCTGAAAGGGGGCTTGGGGCGGCCGTAAGGCCGGCGGAGGGCCCGCAGGCGCAGCCGAGGGGCCGGCCGCAGCGCGGGCTGCGACGGCGCGACGGGCTTGTTTTGCGCACAAAAGCGGCGGGCGACGAAAGCTGCGGCCAAAGCGCCCTGAAAGGGGGCTTGGGGCGGCCGCAAGGCCGGCGGAGGGCCCGCAGGCGCAGCCGAGGGGCCGGCCGCAGCGCGGGCTGCGACGGCGCGACGGGTTTGTTTTGCGCACAAAAAGCGGCGATCGGCGAAAAGCTGCGGCCAAAGCACCCTGAAAGGGGGCTTGGGGCGGCCGTAAGGCCGGCGGAGGGCCCGCAGGCGCAGCCGAGGGGCCGGCCGCAGCGCGGGCTGCGACGGCGCGATGGGTTTGTTTTGCGCACAAAAGCGGCGGGCGGCGAAAGCTGCGGCCAAAGCGCCCTGAAAGGGGGCTTGGGGCGGCCGCAAGGCCGGCGGAGGGCCCGCAGGCGCAGCCGAGGGGCCGGCCGCAGCGCAGGCTGCGATGGCGCGACGGGTTTGTTTTGTGCGAAAAAGCGGCGGGCGGCGAAAGCTGCGGCCAAAGCACCCTGAAAGGGGGCTTGGGGCGGCCGTAAGGCCGGCGGAGGGCCCGCAGGCGCAGCCGAGGGGCCGGCCGCAGCGCAGGTGGCAGCGACGCGATAGGTTTGTTTTGAAAGAACTTTGCCCCGCGCGGCGGCAAGCGCCTAAAGCCGGACAAAGCCGGCAGCGGCTGAATGATCGGCGGAATAGCCGAATGAATAGCTGAATAATCAATGGATAATTGATTTAATAATTAAAAATACCGCGGGCTGTTAAGGCGCTTCCGAAAGACGGATATGTTTTGGGAAGCTTTTCATAAGCCTGCGGTATATATTATATTTTGTGTTCTGTTTTGTGCGCTGATTTGTGCGCTGATTTTAAGCTTGCGGCGTCTGCGGTTTCGCACGATTATATTTTGAGCCGGAATTTACTGCGGCGCTTATCAGAGCCGCTTGTCGGATTCACTTTTCATCGTTAGTGCGTTAGTGCATCGGCCGCAGCAGTCATAAACCGGCGTGTTACCTTCCGGCAGCTTTATCGTCGCGGTATAGCTTGTAGACCATGGAATCCACAAGCGCGGTGGTGCTGGCTTTTATTATATCGGTGCTGACGCCGGTGGTGGACCAGAAGGAGACGCCGTCGGTGCTTTCCACCAGCACGCGCACCTGAGAGGCGGTGGCCATGGAGGAATCCAGCACGCGCACCTTGAAATCGGTAAGGCGCATTTGCGCAATGGAGGGATAGAAAACGGTAAGCGCGCGGCGCATTGCCTTATCCAGCGCGTCCACGGGGCCCAGCCCCTCGGCGGCGGACATTTCGCTTTGACCGTTTACGGCTATCTTTACCATGGCGGAGGCGCTTGTTGCGGCCTCCGGCGACACCTGCTCCTGCATTACCTTGAAAAGCTCAAGGCGGAAGTATTCCTTAAGCAGCCCTTTTGTGCGCAGTGCCAGCAGCTCGAAGGAGGCATCGGCGCCGTCAAAGCGGTAGCCGTCATGCTCCAGCTGCTTAACCGCGGCGGCAAGGTGCTGCGCCAGCTTTTCGTCCCCGGCAAGGGCGGGGTCGTAATTTTCCAGCTTTTTTATTACGGAGCCGCGCCCGGAGTATTCGCTCAGCAGTATCTGACGGTGGTTGCCCACGCTTTCCGGCGGGATGTGCTCATAGGCGCCCTTTTGCTTTATGATGGCATCCACATGCATCCCCGCTTTATGGGAAAAGGCGTATTTTCCCACATAGGGCAGGGAGCCGGGCAGGGCGGTATTGCATATTTCCGCAACGGCGCGCACGGTGGGAGTGAGCCGCTCAAGCTGTTCGCGTGTTATACAGTCAAGCCCCAGCTTGAACATGATATCGGGGATAACGGTGGAAAGATTGGCGTTTCCGCACCGCTCGCCTATGCCGGTAAGAGTGCCCTGCACTCCGACGGCGCCTGCCTCCACTGCGGCAAGGGATACGGCGGTTGCAAGGCCGGAGTCGTCATGGGCATGGATGGAAACCGGGATGTCAAGGCGCTCCGTTACTGCGGCAACCGCCTCCGCCGCCTTAGAGGGAAGCGTACCGCCGCAGGTATCGCAAAGGCACACCTGTGCCGCTCCCGCGGACTGCGCAGCCCTCAGGCAGTTCAGGGCATAGTCCGGGTTTTCGTTAAAGCTGTCAAAAAAATGCTCGGCGTCAAAGATGACCTCCTTGCCGCAGGAAAGAAGATATTCCACGCTTTGGGAGATCATACGCAGGTTTTCCTCCGGGGTGGTGCGTATGACCTCGCGGCAGGCGGTAAGGGAGCATTTTCCGAATATTACCGCAATATCGGCATTGCAGGCGCCCAAAGCGGCCAGCGCCGGATCGTCCTTGGGAGCACAGTCCTTGCGGCGGGTGGCTCCGAAGGCGGCAAGGCGCGCGTGGGTAAGGGAGAAGCGGGAGGACAGCAGCTCTGCGTCCTTGGGGCTTGCTGCCGGATTTCCCGCCTCGATTATATCTATTCCCAATTCATCAAGGAGGTATATTATCTGCTCTTTATCCCGCAGGGAAAAGCTGATGCCGCAGCCCTGCGCGCCGTCCCGAAGGGTGGTATCCAGAGTGGAGATTCTCATTGTTGACCTATTACCGCCTTGATTCTGCGTACTCCGGCAGAGGAGCTTTCCTCCTTCTTTATCTTGAAGCTGCCCAGCTCCGCCGTATTGGAGGCATGCGGTCCGCCGCATATTTCCTTGGAGAAATCGCCCATGGTGTACACCTTGACCATCTGGGTGTATTTGTTTTCAAAAAGCCCGATGGCACCGCTCTTTTTGGCCTCCTCAAGGGGCATTTCCTCGCACACTACGGGCACGCCCGCCTTTATGGCCTCATTTACAAGACGCTCCACCTCGTCCAGCTCCTCGCGGGTCATTTTGCGGTCAAAGGAAAAGTCAAAGCGCAGACGCTCGTTTGTAATATTGCTGCCCTTCTGCGCAACGCCGTCGCCCAACACCTTGCGCAGCGCGGCATGAAGCAGGTGAGTGGCCGTATGGAGGCGCGCCGTCTGCTCTGTCTGCTCGGCAAGGCCGCCCTTGAAGCGCTGCTCCGCGCCCACCTGGCTTTTTTGCTGATGCTCCTTGAAGGCGGCATCAAAGCCGTCCTTGTCCACCTTAAGGCCGTCCTCGGCAGCAAGCTCCATGGTTATTTCCACGGGGAAGCCGAAGGTATCATAGAGGTGGAAGGCGGTAACGCCGTCGATGCAGTCGCCCTTTGAGAGCTTATCCGCCACCTTGCGGTATTCCTTAAGGCCCTGAGAGAGGGTGCGTGCAAAGCGCTCCTCCTCTTTATCAAGCTCGGAGATAATGCGCTCGCGGTTCTGTTCAAGCTCGGGATATGCGCCCTTGTACATATCTATTACCACCTGAGCCACTGCGGAGCAGGAGCCGGCGGGCATATCTATCTGCTTGCCGTATCTTACGGCGCGGCGGATGAGTCGGCGCAGGACATAGCCCTGATCCACATTGCTGGGGGTTACGCCGCGCTGGTCGCCTATGATGAAGGTAGCGCAGCGCACATGGTCGGCAATTATGCGGAAAGCGCGGGTAACGCTGTCGTTTTCGCCGTAGGTGTGGCCGGAAAGCTGCGCGATCTTTGCAAGAATGTCGGCAAAGACCTCGGTTTCGTACACGCTCTTTTTGCCCTCAAGGATGCAGATGGTGCGCTCAAGGCCCATGCCCGTATCCACATTTTTCTGGCTGAGCTGATGCAGCACGCCGTCCGCAGTGCGGTTATACTGCATGAAGACATCGTTCCATATTTCAAGGTACTTGCCGCAATCGCAGGCCGGGGAGCAGGCGGGGCCGCAGGCGGGCTTGCCGGTATCGATGAACATTTCGGTATCCGGGCCGCAGGGGCCGGTGGGGCCTGCCCACCACCAGTTGTTTTCCGCAGGAAGGAAGAATATGCGATCCTCTTTTACGCCGCACTTTCTCCACTGCTCGTAGGCCTCCTCGTCGCGGGGGGCGTTTTCATCGCCGGCAAACACGGTGAAAGCAAGGCGGTCGGGATCTATGCCCAGCCATTCGGGGCTTGTAAGGAATTCCCATGACCAGCTTATGGCTTCTTTTTTGAAATAGTCGCCCAGGCTCCAGTTGCCCAGCATTTCAAAGAAGGTGAGGTGACTGGCGTCGCCTACTTCGTCGATATCACCGGTGCGCACGCATTTCTGCACATCGCACAGGCGCACGCCGGCGGGGTGCTTTTCGCCCAGAAGGTACGGCACCAGCGGGTGCATTCCCGCCGTGGTGAACAGCACGGACGGATCGTTTTCCGGGATCAGCGAAGCGCTGCTTATGATCGTATGCTGTTTGCTGCTGAAAAAGGCCAACCATTTGTTTCGTAATTCTTCCACTGTCATAATGATACCCTGCCCATCGGGCATTCCTTTCCAAACGGAGCGGCGCGAAAAAGAGGGCGGAGGCTTCCGTTTTATGAGCTTAATATATACATTATATTATATATTTTTATAAAATCCGTGTCAAACCATTTATGGCGTCGGCGCTTATGCGAACGGATGCATACACCGGCAGCGGCGACGCGACGGGCTTTTTATGTGCGCAAAAAGCTGCGGCCGGTGAAAGCCGCGGCCAAAGCGCCCGAAAAAGGGGGCTTGGGGCGGCCGCAAGGCCGGCGGAGGGCCCGAAGGCGAAGCCGAGGGGCCGGCCGCGGCGTCACTCCGGCACCAAAAATGCAGCCGGACGGCGACGGATTTGCAATGTTTAGGGAAATGGGATATAATAAAATACGGAAGCAGTCGGAGAAATTCCGGCAGGAAAACGGCAGAACGCCGGAAAGCGCGGGCGGAGAGACGGTATGAAAAAAATAACTGCATTATTATTGACGGCTTTGACGGCTGCAGTGCTGCTTTGCGGGTGCGCGGGCGGGACGGCAGTGCAGCTGAGCTATGCCGAAAGCTTTGTTTTGAGTGCATTCAACGATATAAACGGCACCTCTTTCGGCGCGCAGGCGGGGGGCTGTACGCTCTCTACCGCCACATATGCCTATACAGACGGCGAAACGCTGGCACGGTGCGCACCGAAGGCGGCAACGCAGCGGGAGCTTGGGTTTTATAACGATATTTACTGCTGCGTGCGTCTGTGGGTGATACGGGACGGCGAAACCGTTATGTATGAGCGTTTTTTTGCATTGAGCGGGTATGACCTGACGCAGGAGCTTTCGCGGGAGGAACTGCGCGCCGCTCTTGACGGGCTTACGGCGCACCTTGAGTTTGAAAGATGCGACCTGAGCCGTCTTTCCCGTTTTTTGCCCATAGCTCCGCTTGCCTGACAAAAGCCGCGGCAGAAAAATGCGGGCTGTACAGAACGACGAAAGTATGTTACAATAACAATCGGGTTTTAATTACCGTTTGCATTTTGCTTTTATGTGATGTATATATACTTTGTATTTATTATTTAGTGTGAGTATACTATAACGGAGGAATTACCGTGAAGCAGCTTACCCGTTTGATTGTTTTTATATTAAAGGCAATAGTGGCGCTGAGCCTTATAGCGCTGCTGTGCGCCGCGGGATTTTCCATGAGCATGAATTACAGCAGCCTGTATGTTATGCTTAATGACGGAATGCGGGAGAGGGCAAATGTAATATTGTACAACAACGACACCTCCAGCATGAGCAAGTATTACACCTCGTATTTTATGGAGAACGACTCCTATATTGCACTGCGGGATAAATACAGCTCCTACACCGTAAATTCCTTCGGCTATGAGCTGCGCTGCGGGTCACTGCTGACATGGCCGTGGGCGACAACGGCGGTTATAACGGTGGATGAGGCCGTGTATATGATAGACGGCGCCATAAAATCCTCCGTAAAGGACAGAGAAACCGCGCAGCTGGACGGCACATATTATCCGCCGGCGTGGCAGAACTGCCGTTACAGAGTGACGCTGGTGAAGTCGGACGGGCAGTGGCGTATAGATAAGCTGGAATACCTTGAGGATTTTGCGTATGTTCAGCCTACGCAGCGTTCACTGCCGCCGGAGGTGCTGGCTTCCCTTCGGCCCACGCCTACGGTACGCCCCTCAGCAACCCCCGTGCCGGATGTGACGGATACTCCCGAGCCCACCTACAAGGGCTATATAGACGGAGTGGACAGCACCGTTAATGTGCGCAGCGGTCCCGGAACGAATTATGATATTCTGGGCACGCTTAAAAAGAAGGATGTTGTTTCGATATATTCGCTTGAAGAAAACTGGTATTGCATAGATTTCAACGGAACCAAGGGCTATGTGCACAAGCAATATGTTGCTTTTGATAACAATGAAGAATAGGGGCCGTTTGTAAAAAAACGCGCTTCTTTGGCGATACGGACACGCCGCTTATACACAATCCGCCCGTTTCGGGCGGATTGAAGCGTTTTTGCGGGTCGGACGCCTGAGTATGATTTTTTTGCTGCATATTAAATAACGGCACGGAATATAAGAATATCCGCAGCGGGGGAAGGGATGTTTTTATTTACGGACAAAATGCCGGATACTGTTTTGTGAGGCGGGCTATGATATTTCCATTTGTGCTGGTTTCTGCGGCGCTTTCGCTGTTAAGCGTACTTCCCGGGGCTGTTGAGAACCCCCTGAACGCCCTGTGGCTGTTGGCTGCGCTGCCCGGATACACGGCGGGGCTGATAATTGTATATTTTGCGCTGCTCTTTTTGCTTACGCTGTTTATAAATCCAAAGCGTGCGCAGGAGAAGGACAGCGTGTTTTTCCGCCGCCTGACGGTTTTTTCCATAGGCGTTTTGCTTAAGCTGTGCCGGGTGAAAATAACCCTGCGCGGCCTTGAAAAGCTGCCTGCGGAGGGCAAATGGCTGTTTGTGAGCAATCACCGCTCGAACTTTGACCCCCTTATTGCCATGTGGGCGCTGCGCAAATACGGCATTGCCTTTATTACAAAGCCGGAAAACCTGAAAATACCGATAGCGGGAAGGCTTATGCACAAATGCATGTGCATTCCCATTGACAGGGAGAACAACCGCAGTGCGGTAAAAACCATTCTTAAGGCGGCGGACAGCCTGAAAAAGGGAATTATAAATTACGGAATTTATCCGGAGGGCACCCGTTCGCGCATGCCTGGGCTTATTCCTTTCCGCAACGGCGCTTTTCAGATAGCGGCGCGCGCGGGAGCGCCCGTAGTGTCCGCCGTGCTGCACGGAAGCGATATGATAGTAAAGCGTGCGCCGTGGAGAAGCACAAGGGTCACGCTGGAGATACTTTCGGTATATTCCGGCGAGGCGGTTTCATCGTGCCCCACCTGCGACACCGGGGATGCGGTTCATAAAGAGATAGAGAACAGATGGTATGAGCTGGAAAACGCACGCAGAGCCGAAGCGGGGCTTGCACCGCTTGAAAAAGATAATGCCCGGGCGTGAGGCCGGACAAATTGCCCCTGCGGTAACGCAGGGGCTTATTCTATAATTCTATATTCTATATTCTATACGGACGGTCATGCCCGATGAATACGGAAAGAGGAGCCGATATCCGGCATCATATGCATTTTCACGCAAAAAGAAGCATGCAATCTATGCAGTTGATTTATCTGCGGCTGTGAATTCCGTTCTTTCTGCTTTATCAACCCTTTTGCAAAAAGCATTCAATCGGATAAGCCGTTTTCGGCCGCGCCCGTTCCGGAAGGCAGCGCTTTCATTTCAAACCAGAAGGTGCTGCCGCCGCTGCCCGATATCACGCCGTAGTCCGCGCCGTGCTTTTCCAGCGCTTCCTTTACAATGGAAAGCCCCAGTCCCGTACCCACGCGGGAGCGCTTATGCTCCTTATCCACCTTATAATATCTGTCCCAGATATAGGGCAGCTTATCCTGCGGTATGCCCTCGCCGCTGTCCTGCACTTCTATGCGCACCCTGCCGTCCGTCTTTAAGATCTGCCGGACAACAACCTTTTTATCCGGGCCGGTAAAATCAATGGCGTTGTTTACAAGGTTATATATCACCTGCGAAAGCCGCAGTTCATCCCCCATTACATAAACCTCGCAGGAGGGCGAAAACTCCACAACATAGCCCTGAGTTTCGCGCAGCTTGTTATAACGGCGCAGTATATCGCTTATAAGGGCGGTAAGGCTGCATTTTACCGGCTCGAAGGTGGTTATTGACTGCAACTTGGACAGATCCAGCATATCGTTTACCAGCCGCGTAAGCCTTTGAGCCTCATCAATAATTATCTGCACATTTTCCGCGGAGTTTTCTCCCGGTATATCCCGCATTACCTCGGCATAGCCGCTTATCATGGTAAGCGGGGTGCGCAGATCGTGCGAAACATTGGCAAACAGCTCCCTTTTTAGGTCGTCTGTGCGGGATATTTCCACCGCCGCGCTTTGCAGGGTGCCGGCAAGCTCCTTTATTTCGGGATATGCGCCTGCCGGCGCCTCGAAGCCGAATTTTCCCTCAGGCAGCCTTCGCGAGCAGGCGGTTATGCCTTCTATGGGAGAGGCCACCCTGCGGGAAAGCAGCACCGCTATTACCGCAGCGCCCAGCACGGTTATAACCGTAGTGATTATAAGCGTCACCCGAACCGTGGACACGGTGGCATCCAGCGGCGTAAGGGTGGCGTCTATGGCTATAAGCCGCTCCGGAGTTTTATTAAGCATAAGATAGCCGTCCGGCTCCGCAGGCCCCGGACCCTGCTCAAACTGCGAAAAATATGTTCCGCCGTTTTCCTGCGCGCGCAGGGCGAGCATTTCCAGTTCCCTCCAGCCCAGCTTTCGCATAAGGCAATACGGGCGCGTGCCGGCGGCCCCCAACAGCCAGCCCTCCTTATCAAAAACATGGATGCACAGCCCGCCGTTTTCCGCCGCCTGATTGAGCGTGCTTTCCAGCTCCTCTGCGGAACAGGCGGCAAGCTGCGAAACCGCGGAATTCATCTGCGCAATTTTTATCCTGCGGTATATAGTATCAAGAAAGCAGGTTTGAAACAGCCACAAAAGCAGCAATATCAGCAGCGCAAAGCCGGAAAAAACGGCAAAAAGACGCCATTTCAGGCTTATACGACCCAAAAAGCCTCTCCCGCCGTTCTTTTTTTCTTTTCGTTTTCCGTTCTTATTCGCCGCTTTGCCGGCAAATGCGCCGTCCTTTTCTTTTGCTTCGGCGTTTTTATGTTCAGAAAGCATATTATCTCTCCGTTTTTATATCCACGGCATCGGTCCCCGCCGCTTTACTCCTCAAAGCGGTAGCCCACGCCGCGTATTGTTACAAGATAGCCCGCATACGGCCCCAGCAGCTTGCGCACAAGCTTTATATGCGTATCCAGCGTGCGGTCGTCCCCGTAATAATCGTAGCCCCACACCTGATTAAGCAGCCTTTCTCTTGTAAGCGCAATCCCTCGGTTGCGCACAAGATAAAGCAGCAGCTCATATTCCTTGGGTGACATATCCACACGCTTTCCATCCACGGTTACTATGTGGGAAACACAGTTTATGCACAGCCCCTCCACCTGAAAAACATCCTGCATCTGCTCCACACGCGCGGAAAAGCGACGCAGTATGGCATCCACGCGCATCATAAGCTCTCTTGGAGAAAACGGCTTCTGCACATAATCGTCCACTCCCAGCTCAAAGCCGTGTATTCTGTCATATTCCTCACCGCGGGCCGAAAGCATTATTATGGGCGTCTGCTTTGTTTTGCGTATTTCGCGCGTGGCGGAAAAGCCGTCCAGCTCCGGCATCATAACATCCATTATTATAAGATCGTAATCCTTCTGCCGGCAAAGCTGCACCGCCTGCATTCCGTCGGCGGCGGTTTCCGTTTCATACCCTTCAAAGGCGGCGTATTTTGCTATCAGCTCGCATATCTTTGGTTCATCGTCCACAATGAGTATTTTTGCCATGCCTGTTCCTCCGTTTCTTCCGGCAATGCCCTTCTTCGCGGCGACTGTGCGCCTTTACCGTTATCCGATTTTGGTTATTATAGCATATTATTGTGAAAATTATGTGATATCGTAATGAAAAAAATGTACGCCGCAAGCATTTTACAAAAAACAGCGGCAAAATGTGACTTATGACGGTAACCATAAAAGCGCCGCAAGAGGCACGATACCGCAGCGGCGGCGCGACGGGCGGGATAAGAGGCAAAAAAGCTGCGGGCGATGGCAGCCGCGGCCAAAGCGCCCGGAAACGGGGGCTTGGGGCGGCCGCAAGGCCGGCAGAGGGCCCGCAGGCGCAGCCAAGGGGCCGGCCGCGGCGTAAAAAGCGGCGACGCGAGAGGGCTTGTTTTGTGCGAAAAAGGCTGCGGGCGAAAGAGCGCGCGGCGACGGCGGATGCCGGCACGGCCGCAGGCCGGGCGGGGGCGCCGGGGGCGCAGCCCCGGCGCCCGCCGCGCGCAAAAAAGCATCGCCTTGCCAAAGCGCCGGTTTTGTCAAAAAATCCCGATAAAATACAGGCAATAATCGCAAAAAACAAGCCGTATATGCTGCATACGGCTTGTTTTTTTCTTAATCCGAATTTAATTTTTATTTAATAATTATCCCGCTTATTTTTTTCAGAATTCCAGCATCTGCGCGATTTTTTCTTTTATTGCCTTAACGCACTCCTTCACATCGTCAAGAGGCAGGCGCACATCAAAGCTCTTATCCCGGCTTACCAGCTCGCAAACGCCCTGCTTATTATTGCGCGGACTGACGACAAGCCTCAGCGGCACTCCCAAAAGGTCGGCATCGGAGAACATTATGCCTGCGCTCACGCTGCGGTCGTCATATATGACCTCAACTCCCGCCTGCATAAGGGCACTGTACAGCTCCTCCGCTTTTGCACGCACCTGCTCGTCATCCGCACGCACCGCACACAGATGCACCTGCCAGGGCGCTATGCTCATGGGCCATATCGGGCCGTAATCGTCATGGCGAACCTCGCATACCGAAGCCGCAAGCCGTCCTACACCTATTCCGTAACAGCCCATTATCGGATAGTGGCTTTCCCCCTTCGTCCACATAGGTCATATTCATGCTCTTTGTATACTTGGTACCCAGCTGGAATATGTTGCCCACCTCTATTCCGCGCTTCACGGTAAGCACCGGCTTGCCGCACACGGGGCATATTCCGCCGGGACGCACCTTGGATACATCGCTGTATACCGCATCGGGCACATCCCGCTGCATGTCAAGGCCGGTGTAATGATAGCCGCGGCAGTTTGCGCCGCACACCAGCTCCTGCATGCCTTCAAGCGTGCGGTCGTAAATTACGACTGCATCGGTATTCAGCCCCACAGGCCCTATAAAGCCCGCCTCAAGGCCGCTGTCCTCCCCGAGAGTTGCAGGAAATACATCGCTGCCCAGCAGATTTTTAAGCTTGGCCTCGTTTACCTCGCAGTCCCCGCGCAAAAACAGCACCACCAGCTTATCGTCCGTTTCCTTGCGGTACACCACCGCCTTGCAGGTTTTATCCGAAGTGCAGCCCAAGGTATCGCACACCTCGTCTATGGTATGGCTTCCGGGGGTGGCATGCTTTTCAAGCGGAGAGGCGTTTTCCTTTCTTTCCGGGCGGGCGCACACCGTTTCCGCAGCCTCCATGTTTGCACGGTAGCCGCATTCGGGGCAAATAACTATGGAATCCTCCCCTATGCCGGTAAGCAGCATAAACTCATGCGACACGCTGCCTCCCATCATTCCGGAATCGGATTTTACGCTTACTACCTCCGGCACTCCCACGCGGGCAAAAATGCGCTCGTAGGCCTTATGGCAGCGCTCATAATACTCCTCCAGATCCTGCTGTGAGGTGTGGAAGGAATAGGCGTCCTTCATCGTAAATTCACGCACCCGTATAAGTCCGCCGCGCGGGCGCGCCTCATCGCGGAATTTTGTCTGTATTTGATAGATCATAAACGGATACTTCAGATAGCTGCCGCCGTACTCCCGCACCAGCTGCACCGCCGCCTCCTCGTGCGTCATGCCCAGCACATACTGACCGTCGTTGCGGTCGGTAAAGCGGACAAGCTCGCTGCCCACGCTTTTATATCTTCCCGATTCCTCCCACAGCGAAGCGGGCATTACCACCGGGAAAAGCACCTCCTGCCCGTCGATGGCATCCATCTCTTGGCGTATTATGTTTTCGATCTTTTTTGTTATTCTCTTCATGGGCATAAACGAAGAGTATATACCGTTGGCGACATACTTTATATAGCCGCCCCTTACCATAAGTGCCTGGCTGTCAATGCTGCAGTCCGCCGGCCTTTCCTTGAATCTTTCTCCTACAAGATTTGCAAGCTTCATTCCCTTTTCTCCTCCCTTTTAACCGAAAAAACAAACCGCCCCAAGCTTTTACGCTCAGGGCGGAATCAAATATCCGCGGTACCACCTGAATTCGGAGTTACTCCGCACTTCATTGACCCGTATAACGGCGGGGCCGCCGCAATTTCTTGCGGAGCTCGCAGGCGGGACGGCTCTTTGCGGCAAAGGGCTTGCACCTGCCGCCCTCTCTCTGATGCCTTAACAAAGAGCCTGTACCTGTTCATCGCAGCGCCGCAAAATTCTGCGGCGGTATTTTATTCTGTTATTCTCGCTGTAAATCGTTCGGACAAGCCCGCAACGGTTTATTGTATCGGTTTTGTATAATTTTATCGCTCAAATACGCATTTGTCAACGCAAAAAAACATCCGAGAGCAAAATACGCCCCTTTGCCTTCTGTTGCGCGGATTTTTCTGCACTGCCCGTCCCAAACGGCGCCGGGTGGGCGGGCGGGGGCGCCGTTTGAATATCAAAGGCTCACTGCACGCCTCATGCTCTGTGTTGACCGCTTTATTCGCAGCTTTCTTATATTTCGCCGCTTTGTCCCAATAATCGCGATTGCGATATGCGCCCTTATATGTTAATGTTTTACTGATATGTAAATCACATAGGAAAGGGAGAAAAATCATGAGAAAAAAAGTACTGATAATACTGCTGTCTTTGCTTCTGCTTGCAGGAGTCATA
Source organism: Oscillospiraceae bacterium (assembly GCA_022009755.1). Lineage (GTDB taxonomy): Bacteria > Bacillota > Clostridia > Christensenellales > QALW01 > UMGS1338. The sequence goes on along the minus strand of CP091722.1, from coordinate 1,722,468 downwards.
TCCGTGCCGGTGCTTGCAGCCTCTTGGAAGCCCGAAGACAAGATAACCATCACCGTCCGCGTGTTTAACCCCAATACCGGCGGCGTATGGGTAGTGGGCACCGACTACTGCACAAAGGGCGATGAAAAAATCCAGTCGGATGCATACCGCATCCCCCGATCTTTCAGAGTTCATAGGCGAAAAACAGCTACCGCGTACAGAAGGTTGCGGGCAACTGGTATTTCCCCACCGGCGACCAAAATGTCGGAACGAATGTTTACTGGAGCTGCAACTCCTCCACCGCCACCATGACCTACTGGGTGCCCGGCTTTGTGCCCCCCACACCCTCCGGCTCAGGCGATCCTGCGCCCACGCCCGGTCCCACATCCGGCAGCCATGAGGAAGGCAGCGGCGATTATACCATAAGCTTTTACCATTGTTTACCACGCAAACTATCCCGGTGAGGCCAGCCCGGAATACCCGCAATACTCCATGAGCTATACAGTCCATGCATCGTACAATATCATTAATACCGGCAGATCTATTACCGTGCTCACCCCTGCCGAAGCGGGCTTTACCGCTCCTAACGGCTATAAGCTGGCTTCTCCTCCTTGGAACACAAAGGCAGACGGCACCGGCAGCGCTGTCAATGCGATAATGATGTGCAAAAACAACGCCACCTATCACCTTTACGCTCAGTGGACCCCCACCGAGGTTTCAAAAGCGCTTATCCTTAAGTATATGGACGGCACAACCGAGCTTGCAAACGAAACCTATCTTGAGAACGACACCGTAACCGTAAAGGATTATATGGGTCAAACCAAGGAGGGTTACACCTTCAAGGGCTGGGACACCTCAAGCGAGGCTAAAAACCGTTGTATACGCTGCCGCCGACACCTTTGAAATAACGGAGCACACCACGCTTTACGCCGTGTGGGGAGCAGAATGTACCGGAAGTGAAATACACCGTTATCTACACCGACGGCGCGGAGGGCGAGGTAATATTCGAGGATAAAACCTTCACTGACCTTGCCAAGGACAGCGCAACTCCCGCTTTCGGCGATAACCCCACGAGGACGGGCTATGTATTTGCCGGCTGGAATCCCGAGGTAGCCGAAACCGTAACCGACAATGCCGTCTATACCGCCGCATGGAAAGAGGACAGAAACCACAACGGCATCGCCGACGAGGATGAAGATAAATTCTCCGTTATTTATAAAGACGGCGCAGAGGGCGCGGTTTTTGAAGATCAGATTTATGAAAACCTGCTTTCCGGCGATCCCACTCCCGCCTTCCGCGGCGAGAGCGACACTGCAGCAACCCCCACGCGCGAGGGCTATATATTCGCCGGCTGGAGCCCCGAGGTAGCCGAAGCCGTAACCGAAAATGCAATCTATACCGCAACATGGGAAAAGGAAAAGCCGCAGCCTACGGGCGATGATGCTCCGGCGGCAGCTGCCGCCGTGTCCGCCGCTTTGGCAGCGGGCGCAATTATCGTGTTTACCTTGCGGCGCAGAAAAATTCACGGCACAAAATAGTATGGCTTTACGGCAAAGCGATAAAAAATCCGGCTTAAGGCCGGATTCTTTGCTTTGCAGCACCGCTTTCCCGTTATCCGTCGAGGTTTCGTATAACATCTATAATATTATCGGGGTCATAAATGGCAAGATCGCCGGTATAGGAAACTATGTCAAACCCCACAAGGCAAAAACCGTCATCGGTTAGCCGCGTAAGCGTACGCAGCCGCACACGCTTCAGAACGCCGGGCACGGGAAGGCCGTAAGCAGTAGGGTCGCAATCCTTTTCCGCCTGAGCCAATACATCGGCTTCAAGCTCCATGACATGATATTTGGGATTATCATATGTGGCAATGTATGGGCACAAGTTTTCATTGCTTATCGGTCTTGTAAGCTTTATCCCGTTTTCCCTGCAGAAAAGGCGCAGTTTTTCCAGTATGCCGCTTTGTGCAAGCACCGCTTTAAGCTCCGGGGAGGCTGCCTGCTCCACAAGGTCAAAATGTCCCGGCTCCGCGGCTGTATAATCCGTTATAAGCAAGTCCATAAAATCTCTGAGAAATTTTGTCCGCGAAGAAGAGGTGCTTAAGGAGGCTTCATCATAGTATTCATGATATTCCTCCGGCGCGGCGCCGTCTATAATCGGCAGATAATCCATGCCTATGCCCTGATATACACCGTCCGTATCCACCCGCAGCACCGGTGTCATTGTATCATTGTAGCCTTCTTTACTTCTGGATCCGGCATAGACATAGAATTCCGATATCCTCTGCCCCTGCGTTGTATTTACCAAAGCCGCCCTTGCCTTAAGGTCAAATTCCGGCGGCACATAATTGCGTGTCTTAGCTCCGGAATAATCAAGGTGCCAGCCCCCTGTCGGGAGAATATCGTAAATAAGCGGCACCGCGCCCTTGGGGTTATCCGGCTGCACGGAAAGGGTTATTCTGAATTCATACTGCACAAGCCCGTCTTCAAACTCAATCGCCTGTTCCGCCCAGGCATTCTTGATGCACGGTATATCAAGAAACGCTTCGCCCTTTGAAAGCAGCGCCGCAAGCCGGCCCGCATCGCCGTTTGTTTGCATCAGCTGTGCAAGCTCCGCCGTCAGGGTTTTATCGTATACCGCCTCAATGTTGGCCTCGTGATCGGCCGGGTCCTTGTAGCACACCTTGAACAGGGTTGTAAAAAAGCGCGAAGCGACGGCGTTTACCTCCGCCAGCTCTTCTTCCTTGGGCGTGTACCATTTTCCGGGAAAGTCGTCGTCCTCCGGCTTTGATTCCATGCGTAAATTTTCTATTATTATGCTGCGGCGTTCTATGCGGTCGGAGCAATCCCAAAATATGCTTTCGTCATTCGGGAAATCGGTACGCACCCCGGAGGCATGCCCGGTGCCGTTTATTATTTTTGCCGGCGTTACCTCGCCGCGCTGCAAATACTCCATGCTTTTGACCGTAACCGTAGGGGAATAGGTTGCCTCGGGCGATGTTACGGTATTGCAGCCGCACAGGGCAAGGCAAAGCAGCGTTGCTGCCGCCGTAAATATTTTTTTCATTTTTCCTCTCCGTTTCTCGCCTCGTCGGCGGTGTCCTGCGCAGCCTCCGCTCTCACCTCATCGGCGGTGTCCTGCGCAGCTGACGCGCTTTTCTCCTGCGCCTGCTTTTCGTCCTCCGGCTGCGGCGGTGTGAGCACTCCCGCCTCCATTGTGCATATGCGTCCGCATAAAAGGCTCAGATCCTGCGCGTTATGGCTTGCAAGCAGCATTGTGGTGCCCTCCTTAACAAGGGAGGAAAGCAGCTGCCGCACATCCTCCACGCCGGAGGCATCCAGCCCGTTGAAGGGCTCATCCATTATCAACAGCCGCGGCTTTTCCATTATTGCCTGCGCAATGCCCAGCCGCTGCTTCATTCCCAGGGAATATTTGCGCACCGGGCGCCTGTCTGCCGGGTCCAGACCCACCGTCTGCAATACATTATATATATCCGCCTTTTTTACAATGCCCTTTATATCCGCCAGCATTTTAAGGTTTGCATAGCCGCTGTACTGCGGCAGGAAGCCCGGCGCTTCTATAAGCATGCCGGTATCCGGGGCAAACTTTCCGTTTTTGCCCACGGCCGTGCCGAAGACGCTCACGCTGCCCGATGTGGGAAGAATAAGCCCGCACACCGTTTTGAAAAACATGCTCTTGCCCGAGCCGTTCCTTCCGGCTATGCCCACCGCTTCCCCCTGCTCCACACAGAGAGAAACATTGTTAAGTATTGTGCGTCCGCGAATGATTTTGGTTACATTCCGCGCCTCTATTGCATACATATCCGTTCCCCCTTAAATATTTATTTTGTTATTATGTTTCAGGTTTTTTATGCTTCATTGCACAAAAATGCTCCGGCATGAATTTTCACCTTGCGCCGGCCCGCTTAACGCTTAACAGCAGCCCCGAAATATACAGCGCCGCCCATGCACCGAAATTCACCCCGATGCAAAGCCCCGCGGAAACCGTGCCGGCATTTATTCTGCGCAGGGAAGCCGCCGCTATGGGCAGCCACGGCGCCGCCCCGCCGAAGCAAAGCTGCAGCATCACCGCAATTATACTTATTGTACACACCGCCTCCACGCGCAAAGATGCGCAGTTGAGTGCCAAAATAAGCTGCGCAAGGGCGCACCCGGCAAAAAGCTGCAGCCCTGCGCCGGAAGCGGCGGTTATTACCGCATCGGCGGTAAGGCAATTTAATAATGCAGCATACAAGGGTTACAATAAACCCCGCAGCGCTCCACAGCACGCACAGCACGCCGCTCTGCGCCGTGTTTGCACAATAGAGCCGAGCGCTGTTTCGGCAGCGCATAAGCACCTGCATTCGCCGGGCGTTATCGGTTTGCGTTATATAGCCGATGCAGGCCGTCAGCCCGGTATACTCCGCCAGCGCCGCCACAAGCAGCTGCAAATTGTCCTGCTCCTCGGGCAAAAAGCCGCCCGTAATATATATCACAAACGAATCTCCCGCCCCGTTCCGGGCAAGCACCGCCACGGCAAGAATAAACGCCGCAGCCGATATCAGCACTGTTTTTATATTGAACAGCTTCCGCATATCCGAAAGCATAAGCCGGAAAAAGGCCTTCATTTTATTCCCCCCCGAATTCTGTTTTGCGCACCGGCACAGCCGCAGCGGCGCCGCGCAATTCGTTCCTTTCTATTCGGCGGAGCCTTCTCTTGAACGCGCCAGCATATCCGCCCTTTTAACGGCAAGCTGCGAAGCCGCCGCAAGCACGATCGCGATCACTCCCATTATGATCGCGCTTTGCTGCGCGTTTTCGCCGTCCAGAATTTCTATCAGGCTGAACCCCTCAATGCCGAAAAGCTGTCTCAGGCTTACAAGGGGCGAAAACAGCAGACACAGCAGCACCGCCCCCGCCACGCAGCCGAAGGGAAACTGGCAGGCAAGGTTTATATCAAGGCACAGCTGCATAAGGCAGAAAAGGTACAGCGCCGTAAGCCCCATGGTTATAAGGGTTTTATCAAGGTTTTCCGGCGTATAGGTTTTTTTGAGCATCAGCATGCCCACCGCCGTAAGCAGCAGCCCCAGCAGCAAAACATATACTATTGCCGTAAGCAGCGCAGCAAGGGTTGCCCCTGCGGCAAAGCGCCTGCGGCTTCCGGTGGCAAGGCAGCGGGCGGCATCGTCGCGGCGCAGTATTCCCGAAGAGGCTGCAAGCACCATTGCCCCAAGGGATATCCATACTATGCAGGATGAAGTGTAGGTTTTTATGTAGCTCATTAAATCGCCGCCGCCGAATGAGGCGCCTATATTGAGAAAATTGCTGAACTGCTGAAGCAGCAGCCCCAGCACCCATTGCCACGGAGCGGTTCTTGCAAAGGACGCGCTGCCGAAAATAAACACTCTTCCCGCAGCGGAGCGCGCTTTTTGTTGTTTCATACCATCCGCTCCCTTCCGGTTATATTTACAGCAAAGTAAACCGCCGCGCCCAATGCCGCCATAAGAATGTTTCCTGCAACCATACGCATAAGCGGTACTTCAAGCGGCAGGGCGTTAAGATAAAATGAGTATGTGCAGGGATGTATGCCGGGGATAAATGCCGAGAGCGCATTGCGCAGCATAAAGCATATAAGCCCCGAGGCATAAATGAGATATTTGTTCCTTAAAAGCGATGCGGCCGCAATCCCCAGCACGGCAAAGCTCATACAGGCCACGGTGGAGGAAGCCGCCGTGTAAACGGGCAAAAGCGCATAATCATGAAAGGCAAGATAGTTTCCGAAGGTGCGAAAAGCGCGATTCCATATCATTACAAAATCCGGCATTGCCGCATAGCCCGGAAAGGCGATATAGGCTATTGCCAGCGTTGCGCCGTAGGACACAAGGCAGAATACAAACGCCCCCGTTACCGCGGCGCCCAGCTTTGCCCAAAGATATTTCATATGCCCCGCGCGCATAACGGCGTATTTATACAGCCCGCAATCCACATCCTGCCGCACAAGCCCCGCGCCGGACAGCACGCAAAGCAGCGGCGGCAGAAATGCGGTAAGAAAGCTGGACATATAGCTTGTGCCGGCAACAAGAACATCAAGCCATGCAAAGCCTGAAGCGGCAAAGCCCATATTATATTCGGCAAAGCAGGAGGATATGCCCATATAAAGCATTGCGGCAACATAAACCAAGCTGCCCAGCCACAGGGTCGGGCTTTTAAGCACACGGTAAAGCTGAGAAGTAAACATTATACCGCCTCCTCTCCCACGGCTGCGCCCGTGCCCCACGGCGAAAGCAGACCGTACCAGCCGTCCGCAAGCAACACTCCGTTTTCCTTTGTAAAAAGCACCGCACCCTTAAAACAGCTCATAATACGCTGCTGCGGGCCTATCTCATGCGCCGCAAGCCAGCCGCTGCCCCCGTCGTCGGCATTAAAGTCTATTGAAAAGGGCACCGCGAACCCGTTCTCATACGCGGGCAGCCCTCCCTTTACTCCTATATCCTTTTCATACGCCGGACATATCATTATGGTCACGCCGTATTTCTTTTTTTCCTCGCAATGCTCCTCAAAGCCCGCCATTTTCTTTTGCATGCCGGGGGTAAGCAGCTCCATAACCGCTTTGCGCTCCTTCTCGCTGCGCTCCGGGTGAACAAAATCATAATCCGTCAGCGCGCACACGATTGCCCCGGTTATATAATATGCTGCCTGCCTGTCCTCCGCCGGCACCTGAGTATCAAAGGTAAACTTCCTTGAGAATATAAGAGAAAGCTCCTCCAAAGAAGAATCCGAAAAATGGTCATACTCCAAATACGCCGTATTTTCCGCCATAAGATAAGGGATAAGCACGCTGCGCCCGTCGGGAAGCGACACCGCCACCGTGTGCGGCGAAACGGCATTGCAGCTGCAAAGCAGGAAGCACAGTATCAGCAAAGGAATCAGAGTGATGTTTCTTCGTTTCAATATCGCCCCTCCAATTCATAATTAGAAATTAACGGGCAAACAGGGAATAAAGTGATGCGCCGTCAGACTATACTGTACAACAATTAAGCAAATGCCTGTCGGTTGGGCGACCAAAGCGCGGTTGACTGAAAACTAAAAAAATTCGAATTATTGCCGTCATTTGCATAGTTCTCCACCACGAGTTTCATTTTTTCGGTTTCGGGATACGGCTCCAGCGGGCCGTGATTGTACTCTATGGAATATGTTCCCTTGCCGGTAAAACGAGTTCTTTTGCCTCTCACCTTGCCTTTTTCATCCAAAACATATACATATGTTTCGGGCACTACATATGTATTGGGATCTGTATCCACAAAATAATATGATGTACATTGATAGCCCGCATATGATGTTTTCTCAACTATCGGCCTTTTAACGGAAAATGTTTTGGATTTAAGCGGTTCGATTACTACATCCCTATAGCCGCCTACGCTGTAAGTCGTGCTTGATGTCACCGTAACTTCCTCTTCCTGCTGCGTAAGCGCCATAGCGGTTACACAACCGCATACCATAAGAATTACAAGCACACAAACAAATATAGCCCGTTTCATCTCATTTTACTCCTTTCTTTTGTGCCTCCCTGTTTGCCGTTGTTACCATAATCATACTGTAACATATGCCAATATGTTTGTCAATACCCCAAATTAAATAGTCAAATTACATAATTATGAAAAATTTTCAGCAGTATAATATATGCTTTATACCATCCGTTCCCTTCCGGTTATATTTACAGCAAAGTAAACCGCCGCGCCCAATGCCGCCATAAGAATGTTTCCTGCGACCATACGCATAAGCGGTACTTCAAGCGGCAGGGCGTTAAGATAAAATGAGTATGTACAGGGATGTATGCCGGGGATAAATGCCGCGAGCGCATTGCGCAGCATAAAGCATATAAGCCCCGAGGCATAAATGAGATATTTGTTCCTTAAAAGCGATGCGGCCGCAATCCCCAGCACGGCAAAGCTCATACAGGCCACGGTGGAGGAAGCCGCCGTGTAAACGGGCAAAAGCGCATAATCATGAAAAGCAAGATAATTTCCGAGGGTGCGACTGCCGTAATACCATATCATTGTAAACCCGGCATTCCCGCATACCCAGGAAAGGCGATATAGGCTATTGCCAGCGTCGCGCCGTAGGATACAAGGCAGAATATAAACGCCCCCGTTACCGCAGCGCCCAGCTTTGCCCAAAGATATTTCATATGCCCCGCGCGCATAACGGCGTATTTATACAGCCCGCAATCCACATCCTGCCGCACAAGCCCCGCGCCGGACAGCACGCAAAGCAGCGGCGGCAGAAACGCGGTAATAAAGCTGGCCATATAGCTTGTGCCGGCAACCAGCACATCAAGCCACGCATATCCGGCAGCGGCAAAGCCCATATCATACTCTGTAAGGCAGGAGGATATGCCCATGTACAGCATTGCTGCAACATAAACCAAGCTGCCCAGCCACAGCGTCGGGCTTTTAAGCACACGGTAAAGCTGAGAAGTAAACATTATACCGCCTCCTCTCCCACGGCCGCTCCCGTGCCCCACGGCGAAAGCAGACCGTACCAGCCGTCCGCCAGCAGCACTCCGTTTTCCTTTGTAAAAAGCACGGCGCCCCGAAAGCGGTTCATAATACGCAGCTGCGGGCCTATCTCATGCGCCGCAAGCCAGCCGCTGCCCCCATCGTCGGAATAAATATCCACTGAAAAGGACACTGCAAACCCGTTTTCACACACTGCCAGCCCTTCTTCATTCTCTGCCCCTATATACTGTTCATAGGATGAACCTATAACTATGGTCACGCCGTATTTCTTTTTTTCCTCGCAATGCTCCTCAAAACCCGCCATTTTCTTTTGCATACCGGGGGTAAGCAGCTCCATAACCGCTTTGCGCTCCTTCTCGCTGCGCTCCGGGTGAACAAAATCATAATCCGTCAGAGCGCACACGATTGCCCCGGTTATATAATATGCTGCCTGCCTGTCCTCCGCCGGCACTTTAGTATCAAGGGTAAAATCCCTTGAAAACATACGGGAAAACTCTTCGCAATCAACATACCCCGTCCTGTAATAGGTTTTATTTTCCGCCATAAGATAAGGGATAAGCACGCTGCGCCCGTCGGGGAGCGACACCGCCACCGTGTGCGGCGAAACGGCATTGCAACTGCAAAGCAGTAAGCACAGTATCAGCAAAGGGATCAGAGTGATATTTATTAGTTTCAACATCGTCCCTCCTAATTTATAATCAGAAATAATCTGCATTAACGGGCAAACAGGGAGTGTTGTTCCGTCAGATCATATTCTTAATAACTGCAATACTTCAATGCATAGTGATTAAACAAATGCCTGTCGATTGGGCGACCAAAGCGCGGTTGATTGGAAATCAAAAAACAGCGATAAATCGTAATCGTTGGCGTAATTTTCCACTACGAGCTTCATTTTTTCGGTTTCGGGATACGGCTTCATCGGTTTATTTCCATTATTGTACTTTATCGAATATATTCCTATGCCGGTAAACTGAGTCTTCACGCTCCTGGTTCTCCCGTTTTCATCCAATACATATACAAAAGTCTGTTTGTTTGTATTGGGTGTTTCGCCGATTATTTTATATGATGTGCATTGATAACCCGCATATGATGTTTTCTCAACTATCGGCCTTTTTACGGAAAAGGTTTTGGATTTAAGCGGTTCGATTACTACATCCCTATAGCCGCCCACACTGTAATTCGTGCTTGAGGCCACCGTAACTTCGTCCTGCTGCGTAAGCGCCATGGCGGTTACACAGCCGCATATCATAAGAATTACAAGTACGCAAACAAATATGGCTCGTTTCATTTCATTTTACTCCTTTCTTTTGTACCTCTTTTGTGCCCTCCCTGTTTGCCGTTGTTACCATAATCATACTGTAACATATGCCAATATGTTTGTCAATACCCCAAATTAGATGGTCAAATTACATAATTATGAAAAATTTTTCAGTATAATATTCGGGGTTTATGCATTATCTTGCCGCCCCTCGGCGGGAGGAAGCGCCGCTCTCCGCCGCCTTTACGCCCGCAGCCGCCCGGAAAATGTGCATATATATACATATTTGCGCATATAAAGCGCGTATGTTTCGCTTCCCGCTTGATTTTTAACTGAAGGTATATTATAATAAGCCCGTATTTATTATATATTTATAAGGAGTCGGCGCGCAGCAAAACCGCGGCGTGCAGACAGCGGAGAGAAACATGAACATAATTATTGATGCCTTCGGGGGGGACAACGCCCCTTGGGAGATAATCAAAGGCACGGCTATGGCCCTTGAGGAATTCCCGGAGCTTACCGTTACCCTTACGGGCGATGAGGAAAAAATACGCCGCGAGCTTGAAGCTTACCCCGAAACGCAGGGGCGCATAAGCATTGTGCACGCCCCGGAAATTATCAGCATGGACGAGCCTCCCGTGCTTGCGGTAAAGCGCAAGCGTCACTCCTCCCTTGTGGAGGGGCTTGAGCTGCTTAAGGCGGGGCAGGGCGACGCCTTTATAACCTGCGGCAGTACGGGGGCTACGCTTTCCGGCGCGCTTTTGCGCGTAGGGCGCATAAAGGGCATACTGCGCCCCGCGCTTTCGCCGGTGCTGCCCAACGACCGCAAGGGCGTAATGCTTATAGACTGCGGCGCCAATATGGACTGCAAAAGCGCAAACCTTGTGCAGTTTGCCATGATGGGCGATATATACATGCGCAAGGTGCTTCATGTGGAGAACCCGCGCATTGCTCTTGCAAATGTGGGCACGGAAAGCGAAAAGGGCAACGAGCTGACCCACGAGGTATACCCCCTGCTTCAGGCGGATAAGCGCCTTAACTTTGTGGGCAATATGGAGGGCCGCGATGTTTTTACCGCTGCGGATGTTATAGTGGCGGACGGCTTTGCGGGCAACCTGCTGCTTAAAAGCATAGAGGGCACTGCCGGATATATGTCCCATCTTATGAAGGAGGGCTTTACCTCCTCCCTTCGCTGCAAGCTGGGCGCGGCGTTAGTCATGCCGGCGCTTAAAAGCCTTAAGAAGAAGATGGACTACACCGAGTACGGCGGCGCGCCGCTGCTTGGCATAAACGGCGTGGTGCTTAAAGGGCACGGCTCCTCAAATGCGAAGGCACTGGCGGCCACCGTTCGTCAGGCGGTGCGCATGGTGGAGGGCCGCGTGGTGGAAACCATAAAGGAGGCTTTGGCTCAGCGCGAGGAAGCGCCGGAGAGCGCAGTATAACGCATTAACTAAACCCTACGGCGGCGCGAAAAAGGCGGCTGTTATGCCAAAAAAGCCGCGGGCGGCAAAAGCGCGCCCGGGCGGACCGAAGGTACGCCGGGGCTGTGCCGGCAGGCGCAGCAGGGGCGCGAAGGCGAAGCCGAAGCGCCGGGCGCGCGTAAGGCAGCATATGCAATTGCCGCGCCGGAACCCGGAACAGGCGGCTGCGCATATCCTGTTTGGCGCCTTCCATATACCGAATGACGGTTTTGCAGTAATCTGCAGGCATCATATATTATTTTATATCTTGGAGGAAAAAACAATGTTAGAGAAAATCATAGCTTCGGTAGCGGAGCAGCTGGCCATAGATCCGGCCAAAGTAACAAAGGATTCCAATCTTATTGACGACCTTAAGGCCGACTCCCTGGACATCGCCGCCCTTATGCTGGATCTTGAGGAGCAGTACGGCATCGAGATCCCGGACGAGGAGCTGGCAAATCTGCGCACCGTGGGCGACATCGCCGCATATCTTGAGGCAAGACAGTAAATGGACGAACTGGACGCCTTACAGTCGGCTATCGGTTATACCTTTGCAGACAGGAGCCTGCTTGTGCAGGCTCTTACTCATCCGTCCTACCTTGGCGAGCATAAGGAGCAAAGCAGCAACCAGCGCATGGAATATCTGGGCGATGCCGTGCTGGAGCTTGCGGTAAGCACATATCTGTACTCCCGCCTTCCGGCAAAGGCGGAGGGCGAGCTTTCCCGCATACGGGCGGCAATCGTATCCGAGCAGCCCCTTTCGGTGGCGGCAAGGGAGATAAATCTCGGACGGTATCTGTATCTCAGCCAAGGGGAAAGGGCCGGCGGCGGCGCGGAGAAGGCCAGCATACTTTCCGACGCGCTGGAGGCCGTTTTCGGCGCAATATATCTTGATTCCGGCTTTGAGCCCGCCTGTGCCGCGGTGCTGCGCCTTATGGATGCCCGTATGGAGGATATCACGGCGCACTGCGGCGAAGCGGTGGATCATAAAAGCCGCCTTCAGGAGCTTGTGCAGCAGCACGGAGCGGCAAGGATAGAATACCGCGAGGAGGCGCAGCACGGCCCCGCACACGACCGCAGCTATACCTTTTCCGTATGGATAAACGGAAAAATGTGCGGCAGCGGCAGCGGAAAAACAAAAAAAGCCGCACAGCAGGAGGCCGCAGGCAGCGCCTTTAATCTGCTTACAAAGTCCGAAAAGCCTTAACGGGACTTTAACAAAGGCGGTTTTCGGGGCGAATACGGCGCATATCATGCACTTTTTCCTCCCGGCGGACTTGCAGTCCCGCCGGGAGGCTTTATTTTTCGGCTTTTAACGGTAAACACGCCCGGCGTATCCAAACGCCGCTTCCTTTTTCAGTATCTGTTTCTTCTTTATTCTTCTATATTTTGCGTTTGCTCTTTGATTATTCTGCCGCGTTGTGATATAATAGCCTTGTGAACCGTCCGCTGCGGGCAGCCTTTTGCCAAAGCCCGCAGGCAAAACAGCAAATTCGGGCAAAACCCGACGGTTCCGGGGGATAATATATGTTTGGATTCAACAGATCGGTGGATATAGGCATTGATCTTGGCACGGCAAATGTGCTTATATACTGCAAGGGTAAGGGAATAGTGCTGCGCGAGCCCTCCGTGGCTGCGGTGGACAAAGGCACCGGCGCCGTCAAGGGCGTAGGCATCGAGGCTCAGCGGATGCTGGGCAGAACGCCGGGAAATATTATTGCGGTGCGCCCTTTGCGCAACGGAGTAATATCCGATGATATGGTAACCCTTAAAATGCTTCAGATGTTCATTCTGAAGTGGCGCGGCCGCAAAAGCCTCAAAAACGCCCGCGTTATGGTGTGCGTTCCCAGCGGCGCCACCGATGTGGAGCAGCGCGCCGTCAAAAAAGTGGCATACGATCTGGGGGCAAAGGAGGTCTTCGTTATAGAAGAGCCCCGCGCGGCGGCAATAGGCGCAGGCATTGATGTTTCCCGCCCCCGCGGCAGCATGATAGTGGACATAGGCGGCGGTACCACCGACATAGCCGTCATATCCATGGGGCAGTGCGTTATAAGCTCCTCCCTTAAAATTGCCGGGGACAAAATGGACGAGGCCATCGTGCGCTATATCAAGCGCAAGCACAACCTGCTTATAGGCGAGCGCACCGCCGAGCTGCTTAAAATAAACATAGGCACCGCCTTCCCGCGCAGCGAAACCCTGTACACCGAAATAAACGGGCGCAACCTGCTTACCGGGCTTCCCAAAACCATAACGGTATCCAGCGAAGAAATGCGCCTTGCCATGAGTGAAAACCTAAACACCCTGGTGCAGGGCGTGCATTCGGTTCTGGAGCGCACGCCGCCGGAGCTTGCCGCCGATATATATGTAAACGGCATATGCATGACGGGCGGCGGAAGCCTGCTTTTCGGGCTGGACAAGCTGTTTTCCGAAACCTTCCATGTAAATTGCTATATCGCAGAGGATCCGCTTTCCTGTGTTGCTTTGGGAGCGGGCGCCTGCCTTGATCACCTTGCCGGGGGCGATGTTTATATGGATGATCTTATGGACAGCGAGGTCTGAGCGGCACTGCGGCGCATGTCGCATACATTATATATAATATATACATTATATTATATACCCGCGCATTGCCCGGCCTGCCGCCGTGCTTTTGCGGCAGCATGCGGCTTTATTTATAAAAGCAATTGCAATAAATATCGGTACAGTGTGAAACGGAGGTTTTATAATGCCGGATATCATAACCCTTTTACTTAAAATCGCGCAGGGCGCAGGCTCCCTTCTTCTCATAGCGGCAACGGCATATATCCAGCTCCGCCACGGCGCGCAGGTATGCGCAAAGCCCGAAAAAGGCGAGCCGGCGCAGGCAATTCCGCCGCAGCCCGCCCCCGAGGACAAGCTTTCCTCCTCGCTGCCGCACTGCTGCGCCGCAAGCGACCCCGCACGCCTTGATTTCGTCTGCGAAAACGACCGCGAAATAGCGCCGCGCAGCATAAGCTTTGACGGCAGCTATTCCTCCCTGCGGGGAGTGGTTACCTTCCGGGGCGATAATTTCCGCTCCGGCGGCGCATACGGCACGGCGGATATTGTAAAAAAGCGCTTCAGTCCCGACATATGGACCTGCCGCACCGGAAGACTGGATAAAACCAACGGCCGCGGCAAATACTGGACGGGAAGCGGCTGGACGGGTCAGCCCATAATTATCAACTGGGATGAAAACACCCGCAGGCTCATGAACCTTTATCCCGATAAAAAGGAAAAGGATCTTATCGAGGTTATATATCCCACCATGGACGGCAATGTCTATTTTCTCGACCTTGAGGACGGCACCCCCACGCGGGATAAGATCGTACTGGGAATGCCCATAAAGGGCACCGGCTCCCTGCATCCGGCGGGTCTTCCCATATTTATAGCGGGCGCGGGCGATTCCATGCCCGGGAGGTGCGCGCGCAGCTTCGTATTGGATCTTGTAAAGGGCGAAATCGCCTGCGAGCTGGGATATGACGACCCCTTCGCCCCCCGAAAGGATCACAACTGCTTCCACGGCTACGATTCCTCCCCTTTGTACGATGTAAAAAACGACATTGTTCTTCAGCCCGCCGAAAACGGCATAATATACACCACGCGTCTTAATTCCTCCCTTGAAAACGGCAGCCTTAAGCTGGCGCCGGAGGTAATAAGCCGCACCCGCTATTCAAACAGCCGTTCCGGCGAGGAAAACTATTGGCTGGGCATGGAATCCTCCGCCGTTATGTGGAAAAACTATATGTACATTGCGGATAACGGCGGCAACCTTATGTGCTATGATGTAAACACCATGCAGCTCATCTGGTCCTGCGACACGGTGGACGACTCCAACGCCTCCCCCGTGCTGGAGGAGGAGGACGGAAACGCTTATATTTATATCTCCACCAGCCTCCACTTTACCAAGGACGAAAACAACTGCGGCGACATACCGATATGGAAAATTAACGCCTGCACCGGCGAAAAGCTGTGGCAGCGCACCTACCGCTGCGCCACCATGGCGGGCGTTTCCGGCGGCGTTCAGGCCACGGCGCTGCTGGGCAAGCAAAGCCTCGGCGGGCTTGTATATTTTGCCATCGCCCGCACCGGCGGCTTCAATAAGGGTCTGCTTGTGGCGCTTGATAAAAAAACCGGCGCCGAGGTATGGCGCGTGCGGCTTAACCATTATGTATGGTCCTCCCCATTGGGAATTTACGACTCTCAGGGCAACGGCTATGTGGTTCAGTGCGACAGCGACGGCAATATGATGCTCTTTGACGGCCTTACCGGCGAGCTTTACGATACCGTAAGCCTGGGCAAGAACATCGAAGCCACCCCGGCGGCCTACGGCAATACCGTGGTGGTGGGCACACGCACTCAGCGCATATGCGGGGTGCGCATAATCTAAAATGCCGCAGCCCCCTTATTGCAGCAGCCCCTTAATTGCACCAGCCCCTTAATTGCAGCAATAAACACCAAAAAAATGCCGGCAGCGCACGGCAGCACGGCAAAAATATTCGGCGCTTTGCCGCCATATAAACGAAAGGACACCTTTAATATGGATCGTGTGGATATCAAGGAACTCTTTGCTCATCCGGAAAGCTATTATGATAAAACAGTAACCGTTGCCGGCTGGGCGCGCACCGTGCGCGACAGCAAGGCCTTCGGCTTTGTGGAGCTTAACGACGGCGGCTGCTTCCGCAACCTTCAGGTAGTGCTTGTAAAAGACGAGCTGGACAATTTTGATCAAATAGTGCATCTGGGCGCGGGCAGCGCAATATCGGCTACCGGGCGCATAATCCCCACCCCGGAGGCAAAGCAGCCCTTTGAGCTGCGTGCCGAAAAGGTCACCGTGGAGGGCACCTGCGCGCCGGACTATCCGCTTCAGAAAAAGCGCCACACCATGGAATACCTGCGCACGATGCCGCATCTGCGCCAGCGCACAAACACCCTCAGCGCCGCCTACCGTATGCGCTCCCTGGCCGCGTTTGCGCTGCACAAATTCTTTAACGAAAACGGCTTTGTATATATGCACACGCCCATAATCACCTGCTCGGACTGCGAGGGCGCGGGCGAAATGTTCCAGCTTACCACCCTTGACATCAACAACCCGCCCCGCACATCGGAAGGCGCCGTGGACTATTCGCAGGATTTCTTCGGGCGCAAGGTGGGCCTTACCGTCAGCGGACAGCTTATGGGAGAAAGCGCCGCCATGGCCTTCGGCAGAATCTACACCTTCGGCCCCACCTTCCGCGCGGAAAAAAGCTATACCACCCGTCATGCCGCGGAATTCTGGATGATAGAGCCGGAAATGGCCTTCTGCGACCTTGAGGGCGATATGGAAATTGCCGAAAGCATGATAAAATATGTGCTTAACTACTGCATGGAGCAGGCGCCCGACGAGCTGGAATTCTTCAACAAATTCCTTGATAACGGCCTGCTTGCCCGCCTGAACAATGTGGTGGGAACGAAGCACTTCAAGCGCGTAACCTACACCGAGGCCATAGAGCTGCTGCAAAAAAGCGGCCGCAAATTCGATTATCCCGTGTTCTGGGGCTGCGATCTTTCCACGGAGCATGAACGCTATATAACCGAGGAGGTCTTCGGCTGCCCCGTATTTGTAACCGATTATCCCAAGGAGATAAAATCCTTCTATATGAAACAGAATCCGGACGGCAAAACCGTGGCCGCAGTAGATCTTCTGGTGCCGGGCATAGGCGAGATCATCGGCGGCTCCCAGCGCGAAAACGATGCGGAGAAGCTTACCGCCCGCATGAAGGAGCTGGGCATGGATATCGACGCCTATCAGTGGTATATTGATCTGCGGCGCTTCGGCGGCGTGGAGCACTCCGGCTTCGGTCTTGGCTTTGAGCGCCTGCTTATGTATATAACGGGAGTGGCAAACATCCGCGACATTCTGCCCTTCCCCCGCACTACCGGATCCTGCGAGCTGTAAACAACACCGCAGAGGCACACCCTTCTTCAATGGGTGTGCCTGATTTCTTCCCGCGCAAAGCAAGCGCGGCAAAGCCATGAAGGTTGAACGCATACACGATTACAGCGACCCCCGCTTTTCTCCAAAAGTGCTCAGGCAGCACGGGGCTTACCTTGCAAACGGGCAGCCCTGCGAGGTGGAGATCATATCCGCCGATACGGCCATAGTGCGCGGTGATGCCAGCCTGCTTGACGCCGTCATAGAGCAAGCGCGCGAATATGCGGGGCACATCTCCTGCTTTTGCGATGAAAAGGGGAATACTCTGCGCCGCTTTCCTAAACCCGAGGTGTTCTGTCTGCCGCTTGACGCCATTCAGCCGTCGCAGTTTTATGCAGACGAGCTTAAAGCAAGCGCCGTAGCCACCTTTATCGCATCGGAAAAGGACATAATCATTCCCCTTACCCGCCGGGAGGATCGCTTTATATCCCTTGACGGGCATACGCGGCTGTATGTCGCTTCCCGCCTGGGCTTTGAGAAGGTTTACGGCTTTATTTCCCCGGCCGACGGCTATATTTACGATTTTGCCTCCCTTGCGGCGGCGCGCGGCATACTCTCACCCCGGGATATCACGCTTCTGCCCCACGAGGAATACTGCCGCCTGTGGCTGGGCTTCTGCCGGGAATATTTTGAAACGCATTGATATATTTCCCTTGCGTCCCTTGCATTTTTGCAAAAACAGCAAAACACGCCTATAAACGGCTTATTACAGGAGGAAACATGAACTTCAGATATTTAGGCACCGCCGCCGCCGAGGGCATACCCTCCATTTACTGCGACTGCCCGGTATGCAGCCACGCCCGCCTGAGCGGCGGAAAGGAGGTACGCACCCGCTCCGGCGCCGTTATAGACGGCACCCTGATGCTGGACTACAACCCCGATGTTTTCACGCAGTGCCTCTTCGGATATTTTGACGCACGGCGCGTGCGGGATATTTTCATCACCCATTCGCACTCCGACCACTGCGATATGTACCAGCTCATCAACCGTTCCGACCCCTGCTTCTGCCTGCCCTCCGAGCAATACACCCTCAATGTGTACGGAAACGAGGCTGTGGGGCAGCTCTTTAACGAAGCCTGTCGGGAATTCAAAATGGTGCATACCGAATTTCATACCATCACGGCCTTTGCCCCCGTTTCGGTGCAGGATTTTACGGTAATTCCCCTGCCCGCCTGCCACGCCTTTGAGGAGCAGGCCTTCATATACCTTATAGAAAAGGATTCCAAGCGCATCCTTTATGCCCACGATACCGGCTGGCTGCTGCCGCAGACCATGGACTATCTTAAAGACAAGCGCTGCGATATGATATCGCTGGATACCACCATGAGCTTTTCCGTTCCCGAAGCCGATTACGGGCATATGGGCATAAACTGCATCACCCGCCTTAAGGAGGCCCTTTTATCTCAGGGCACCGCCGATGAGCGCACCCTTTTTGTGTGCAGCCATTTTTCCCACAACGGCTTTAATGTAAACGGGCACGCCATGACCTTCAGCGAGCTGACCCTTGAAGCCCAAAAGCGCGGCCTTTCCGTCGCCTATGACGGCATGGAGCTGGATATCTGATTTTCCTTTTCCGCCTTATCCCGCCACACACGCCGCACGCTGCGCTGTGCAGAAGCAAAAAAAGCCGGAGCGTTTTATGCTCCGGCTTTTTTGCTTTAATAATTATTTTTTTACCAGTCTGTAACTGTACTGCGCGTTTGCATCGCCGCTGTGCTCCGCATTGAAGGTAAGCTCATAGCTGCCCTTTTCGGAATCAAACCAGCACTGCCAGTAATCGTTGCCCTGCACCGACTGATCCACCTTTACCCACTGTCCGTTTTCATATTTCTCCAGCTCATATCCGTAAGCCGAGGGCACTCCCGTAAAGGTCAGCGGTACATAGGACATCCCGCCCTTTACCGTCACCTCCGCCAGCACATCGCTGCCTTGAGCGCACTCCACAAACAGCGGCTGCTGCTGTGTTACCGTGCCGATTTTTGCCGTTGCCGCCGTCTTGCTGCCCACGGCATAGCGGTAAGCCAGCTTCCAGGTATTGAATTCCTCCGCCGGTATGCTCTTAAGCACCTCGCTGGGGCCGTAATATACGCTCTTGCTTACGGGCAGGTTAAGATATTCCACCGTGCCCGTTACCGTGCTGCCCGCCTTTATAGTGTTTCCCACCTCCGCCGCAGGGCAAAGCTCCACAAGCAGGCAGGGGAAACCTCCGTTTACGGTGTTGCGCAGGTTAAAGGAGGGCTTATCATAAGTCTTTCCGTTAAGCTGTGCATTATATTCCACCACATTGAGCATACGGTCCGCATCCGGCCCCTGCTTGTGGGAAAGCTTCACCGCATCGGTGAACACAAACCACATTCCGCTGCCGGGAACCTCCATGCGCTGCATGGTATCGCTGCCTACATAGCCCGTCTGCTCCGAGGTGGGGCACTCAAACTGACCGGAATACTTTTTGCCCCCCATCGTAATGCTGACGGGCCCGTCGTCGTTGCCCACCGTCATGGTATCCCAGCGGTTGTCGTTATAGTTGTCCGCGCCGAACTGATAGAACACCATTCTGTCAAAGCTTACATCCTTAAGGAAGGTATAGCTGAAGCTGTGCCATGCGCGGGATACATCGTTTGTGCGCGGCAGATACGCCTTTATCTCAAAGCGCACCGCGTTATCCAGCGTAACGCCGGAATATATAACCTCGGTAAGATTGGGGCCCTGCTTCTTGAAGCGGGTGGTAACCTGCTCGTAGTACATCAGTCCGCCGTTCTTTTCCGTGTTGTACATAAGCATGTTGCCGCCGCCGTTGCAGGCCGTCCAGCCGTACTTTCCGCCCATGGAGTTTACCGCCAGAGGCCGGATATCGTCAATAAAGGAGCGTCCGTGCGCGGTTTCCGGGTCATAGCAGAAGGATTCCCCGAAGGAGCCTATCGCGCTGGTCTCCCACTGCTGGAAGTTGCCGCCCCAGCCCGCAAGGCACAGCTGCGAATGGCTCGCCGAGTATACTCCGCCCCATGTCGCATAGCTTATGCACAGCTCATAGGTTACGCTCTTACCCGCCGGTATGTCCAACATCGTATACCCGTGGAACCATGTCCCCGACCAGTACCGCTTGGGATCGTTCTTTGCCGCATATGTCGCGTCCGTTCTTTTGTTGGAATACGAGTGCCAGTTCTTGCTCAGCTGCACCTGTACGCCTATCGGCTCCCCGGTCTGCGCGTCCCGGAGCATCGGCGCAAAGCCCTCCACGCCGAACTTCTTCTCCTTGTAAAACTGTATCGGCAGCTTTATGTCCGCCGCGCTGCTGTTGGTTATGGTAAAGCGCAGACGGTCATATTTCAGCAGATCCTCTTCGTTCCTGTTGTATTCCCCGGTCTGCGTGTTCATCATCTTGTCTATGTTCACGCTCAGATAGCCCTTGGAGGTATCTATTGCCGCCTCGTGGGTCTTGCCTTCGTTAGGCGATACCTCCACCGCGCTTACCTCCAGCGCCTCCCGCGTGATATAGTTTATAGCATCCTGCGTGCTTGCCTTAACCGACGGCAGCAGCACCACTCCAAACCCCGTAAAGGTGTTCTTTTCCAGAGTAAGCCCCGTGCAGGTTATAACTATCTCTCCCTCTTCCGTCTTAAGGCTTACGCCCTCCTTTGCGGGCAGTATTATGCTGAACCCCGCGCCGCCCGGCTCACTCACCGTAAGGGCGCGCCCCGAGCAGCTGCTTTTTTGCTCGGTATAGCTCTCCGGCAGCACCAGACGCAGCTCCAGCCCCTTGCCTTCCGTCTTTTCATCCGGCGAGAACAGCGAGAACTCTATGGACATATGCTCCGGCGTCGCCGCATACTCCACCCGCCCCCGCAGCTTGTCTATGCCCGAGAACTTCATGCTCATCACATCTATCCTCTGCATATACCGTCCGCTTTCCAATATCCTGGAGGTTATGCTGCCGCCCCCACCGCTTCCATGCCGGAATAGCCGCAGCGCTCTCCGCTTTCATCTATCACCGCAAAGCGCGTGCGTATATGCGCAAGAGAATCTATAAGCTCGTTGTTGGCCTTGCCCGCCTCCGATTCCGATATCTCCTGCTCTATCGCGCCGAAGGTGTTAAGTGTGCCCGTAAGCGTGCTTACGCTCATGCCGTAATACCCCGTCTGCATGTTCATCTGCCATTTGCCGCCCCGGTTGAAGCCGTCTCTCCACCACATGGCGGTATAATCCCTCACCTGCGGCTGCTGTATCACATTCCCGTTTTCATCATATAAAAACTCCCGTCCGCTGGGCGTTGCCTGCTCCGTCTGCCCCGATTGTGTCTGCGTGGGCTGCACGGTCGTCTGTTCCGGTGTGCATGCGCAAAGCAGCAGCACCGCCGCCGTCAGCATTATTATTGCCGTTATCAGCTTCTTCAAGGTCATACCTCCTGTCAATGCAATGTTCAAAAAACGCTCCTTACCGTTCTTTGTTGTTGCTGCTTTCTATTTTTGTCCGACACATATACAAAAAGACCTTGAAGGCGTTTTTTACCTGCTTTAAGCCCTGCTGCTGTGTGTCATTTCTTGTTTATATTATATCATCCCGCACGGCGCAGCAGTTAGGACAATTCTAATGTATCCGTGCATAAAATACACTATTATATTTTTCAACATATCCGTTATTTCGCGCTCGACCCCGCGCCCATTCCCAATTCACGGCATCACACGTCATCGCACGGCATCACAAATCAAACCGAAGCCTCGGGTGCAAAAACGCCGCACGGCAGGCTGCCGTGCGGCGCAAGGGTATTAATTTCTGTGCCCCCTGCAGAGCTTATTTGCACTTGGCCCAGTCTGCTTCGGCGGCCTTAAGGTCCTCCTCGGTGTACTGATAGGGCTGAGAGCAGCAGGGCAGCGTGACCTTGCCGTCCTTATCCGGGAACGGAGACAGCTCGTCGTTCTCCCACTGCTTGCGGTCCTCCTCGTTGCGGAAATCCGGAATACGGTAGGAAACACCGCCCTCCAGTATGCTGCGCCAGCCGAGTATGCCCACGCTTGCCATCGCAACGGAGCGGTATACGTCAAAGAAGGGCTCCTCGTTCTTTTCAAGGCATTGTACAAAATGCCACAGCACCCAGAAATCTCCGCCGCCGTGTCCGGCCTTTTCCGCTATCTCGCCCAGTGCCTCCCACTTGGTTTCATAAACCTGCGTGGCCTCCGCACCCTCCGGCTTCTCCCATTCGTTATAGCGTACCAGCACATGCTCCATATCATTGCGCAGGGTCTCCGCCGTTCCCTTAAGGCAGGACAGACGGTAATACAGCCCGTGTCCGCCGAAGGCGGAGCAGCCGGTAATGCGGGTAAGGGAGCCGTCGTTCATATCGCACAGCATAATGGCTGCCACATCGGAATTCAAACGCGCCGTACCGCGGTTAACCTCCGGCGCAAATACAGCCTTTGCGGTTACCGTGGTGGGAATGCCGCCCGTCATATACATTATGGGCGCAAGGGAATGCGTGCAGTAATATGTGCGGGGCAGATGTGCTCTCCAGTGCCCGGGGAAGGGGGTAATGGCGTTCAGATCGTGCGGGCTTGCCGGGTGATTGTACTCGCCCTCCGCATAGAGAATGCGTCCCAGACTTCCCTCATCGTAAAGCCTTTTAAGCTCAAGATTGGAGCGCATAAAGGGATAATTCTCCGCCAGCATATAAACCGCGCCGGTCTTTTCCTTTGCGCGGCACAGTGCAACGCCCTGCGCCATGGTAACATTGCTTGCCGTTTCGGAAAGCACCGCTATGCCCTTTTCCATGCAGCGCGCCGCAAAATATGCGTGCTCGCAATAATAATTGCACAGCACCGCGCCGTCCATGTCGGCCTTGAGAAACTCCTCAAAATCGGTGCAGGCCACTCCGTCCGGCGCCAGATACTTCTTTGCGTCCTCCAGCTTTTTGGGATCCATATCGCAAATTGCCGTTATCTGCGCTCCCGCATTCTCGGCCTGCTGCAGATAGTACATTCCTCTGCCCAGTCCAAATACACCCAGCTTAATCATTGATAATACTTCCTTTCCGTATCGTCTTTATTCTGCAATTCTATAATCAAACGTCCGCTGCCGCGGGAAAGTACGGCTGCGTGCGTCCAATCGACTTTTATTACGCGTTATGTATTGCCGCTCTTTTTTCGCCCATGCCGCAAAAGAATCATATGGCCAGCAGCACTATCGCCGCCGCGCCCACCGCTACGGATATAATTTTTATAAGGCTCATTTTTTCCTTGAAGAACACCGCCGAAACAATGGATGTAAGCACCGCAAGCCCGCCGTTTACACAAGGATACAGCACCGCCGCGTCCATGCGCACGCTGAGCTTGCCAAGCACCATGTTCCCCACAAAGCTGCCGCCTCCGGAAACCACGGTGATGATGACGGCCGCCAGCAGATATTTCGCAAGCGCATCGCCCTTGGGAAACACGAACGCCGCGGCATCCGCCGCACATTTCCCGCTTTTTTCACGCCCCGTTTCCACTGCCCAGCTTACAAGGAAGCACAGCGCACCCACAAAATAGGCAAAGCCCAGGAAAAAGCCGTCGCTGCTGCCCGATGCCGCATCCGCCTTCTGCAGCACGGCGGTCGTGCCGTTTGCCGCAAAGGCCAGCGCCACCATGACTATCCACGCCGTGTTTATTTTTTTCTGCCCGCCCGAAGCGCTGAGCGCCGAAAGCACAAAGGTCACGCACAAAAGCGCAAGCCCCGCAATACCCGTGGTGCTTATGCTCTCTCCGAATACAATAAAGGAATATACAAGCGGCACCGCAAGGCTCAGATTAAGTATTACCGAAGTCAGCGACATCGGTCCCTTTTCATAGCATTCGGCTCCCAAAAAGCTGGCCGCCGCAAAGAGTATGCCGAAAAACAGCGACAGTATTACGGTTTTTGTGCCGGGAAGCGCATTTATGCCGAAAAACGCAAGGTTAAGCACCGAAGCCACCAGACAGAAGCCCGCCTGATAAAGGCGCAGCGCCTTTTTTCCGCCCTTCATTTAAGCTGAAACAATCTTGTCATGGCGCCGTTGAGGCAGAAAAAGCACACCGAGGCCGCCGTCAATAAATAATCCATTATCTTCTTCCTGTCCTTTTTTGTTGCTGTTGTTTTTTTGCCGCCCGCAAAAGCGTCCTACCGCTCCTCAGGGCCGTCCTTCGATGCTGCTTCGGCATCCTCTGCCTTTAACGCATCGGCTGTTGTAAAGGCCTCCGACGGAATTATCACGCTTTTCATCTCTCCGCCCGCAAGACACCGCGCTATCTGCTCAAAGGCTGCCCTGCCCTGCGCAAAGGCATCCTGTGCCACATAGCCTATCTCGCACCCCGAGGCCAAATATCGTCTGTCGGCATCCGAGCGCTCATGTCCCAGACACACTATATGCTTTTTTGCCTCCAGCTTGCTTATTGCAAGCCCGGCAACACAGGTTTTTCCGGTTGCTACATATATACAGTCGGGCGGATCGCCTGACAGCTTCTTGGCAAGAAAAGATGCCGCAAGGCTGCCCGAAAGCTCCTGCTTCACCGGCGTCACCTTCACCCACGGAGCCAAACGCTCTATCTCCCGCGTAAAGCCCTCTATGCGTTTTTCCACCGAAGGCCCCGCTCTGCCCGGACTCACTGCCGCAACCGCTTTCATTGTCTTAAGATACGGCGCAGCTATTCCCGCAGCAAGCCGCCCCTCCTGATATCCGTCCGCTCCGACATATACGGCGGTATCGCTTATTTTCTCCGGTATCATATCGTTTAGCATAACCGTCGGCGCATCCGGCATGGCGGCCGCCTGCGTTTCCTCCGGCCCCAGCACTGCGGGATAAATAATATACGCATCGCACACCGGAAGCTCCTCCAGCGCATCACGGCTGCCCTCGCCGTAGCGGAATTCCAGCTTCAGCTCCGTGCCCCGCTCCTTAAGCTCACGGTGCGCAGCGTTTATCCCGCGAACGGCTTCGCGCCAGAAATATACCGGGCGATTGGGAATACATATCCCCACGCTCATGCGTCCGTCCTCGCTGCCGCCGCCCAGCTCTTTATAAAGCCTGCGCACGGTAGCCGCCGTTTTATCGGAAAAGCCGAAGGGATCGCTTAAAAATTTGCAGACCGAATACGCACTCATGCCCGTTCTGCGCGCAATTTCATTAATAATCCCCATGCTTTACCTCTTTGCAGCTTTGCCGAGCGTACTTTACAAACGCAATGCCGCCCCATGTTTCAGCCTGATTGTACCACCCTATCAATAGAAAAAGAATGTACAATATGCACAATTTTTTGAATTTCTCCGCCATCGCCGTTCTCTCCTTCCGAACAGATATTATAACATGTGAAAAGTAAATTGCGACCCGATACGGATATTATAATATAACTATACGGCATCCGAACAACATCCAAAGCCGATATGCTGCCGCAAATTGCATCTTAAGCAATTATACTGCTTTGACACGGCTTCAAAATGTCTGAAAATATCTGTTTTGAGTTGCAAATAACTCCCGGATGCGCTATGATATTTTCGGATATAGCTATGATATTTTCGGATATAGCTATGATGTTTTCCGATATAATTAAACCGATAATTCACCGTTATAACCACGCGGCGAATACAACCGCATTATATCCTCTGAATGCACATGGTGGCAGCGCAAATTACTCAGCGGTTATGTTTATATACATTATTATAATACACGCTCCTCGTAATGCATACTGCTTTACCGCAGCGCTTTACACCGTCCGCCTTTTTCCCTCCCGCCCGCCCACCCCGGTACAAGGCGGACGGAGCCGGCTTTTGCTTCTTACGCAAACGACATATCCGCAAAAGCCGCTCCAACCGTTATTATACAATATTTATACACAATACATTGCAATGTATAATTGTAATTGTATAAATATTGTATAAATCAAAAACCGTAAATCAAACGCCGCCCGCGGATGCACATTCCGCCCGCAGACGGCAAGCACCAAAGGAGTCCTTACCTTGCAGAATAAAATCCGTCAGCGCATTTATACCATGTGCTGTGCCGCCGTTATGACGGCGCTTCTGTGCGTTTCGGCACAGCTCAGCATCCCTCTGGGGCCCGTCCCCTTCACTCTTCAGCTGCTGGTATGCCTGCTGCTGCCCTTTTTGCTCTCCCCCTGCGCCGGAAGCGCAGCCATGCTTTTATATATCGCCCTCGGGCTTTTCGGTCTGCCCGTCTTTGCCGGCGGCGGAGCCGGCATCGGCTATGTTCTGCGCCCCAGCTTCGGCTTTGTTCTGGGCATGGCGCTGCCCGTTCCGCTGCTTTCCCTTCTGGACGGACGCCTGAGCGCTTCCGGTACGCGGCGCATACTGCTGCGCGCTGCCTTTATGCTTTGCCACATCGCCTTTACATACCTTGCCGGCGCCTCCTATATGTATATGGTGCTTAACCTGAACGGCGGCGCTATAAGCTACGGCGCATGCTTTGCAGCGGGCGTTCTTCCCTTTATCCTGCCCGATCTTGCAAAAGCGGCGGCGGCCCTGCTGCTTGTTTCGCTGCTGCGTCCCGCCCTTGAAAAAGCGCACCTATGCCCCTTTTCCAAGGCGCAGCCCCGCAGCTCAAAGCCCTCCGAAACGGATGCCGAATAGCCGCCGTGCCCCAATTCGCACCGTGATTTTATCAAAGCAGCACAGAAAACCGCATATTTTTCACCGAATACCCGCATTTACGGCAAAATCGCGTTTTGCTTTTGAAAACACCTTGACAGAAACTATGCACATAAATATAATATTATGGTGCAAAGATGAGGGAACTGTATGGTCATAAATGTTAAAAACGCATTGAAAAACGAGGGAGAGCTTTTCCCCATATGTGAGGATTTCTCCTTTACGCCCGAGGATTTTCAGGGCAAGGTGGTTTCCGTGCGGTGCATGTTGACGCGCAATACGGCTGCGTCGGCGGCGATATAGAGCTCAGCGGTACCATAACCGCACAGCTCGAGCTTATCTGCGCCCGCTGCCTTGAGCCCTTTATCAAGGATGTAATCTGTCCTCTTGAGGAGCGCTTCTCCCACGAAGCGTCCGACGATGCGCTGCCCATCAGCGCCGCCGACACCATCGAGATTGACAGATGCATCTGCAACAGCATTCTTATGAGCCTGGAGCTTTTGAGAATATGCACGCCGCAGTGCAAGGGGCTCTGTCCCGTTTGCGGAGTAAACAGAAATCAGGTATCGTGCTCGTGCAGTCAGAGCAAGCCGGAAAAAGACAATCCGTTTTCGGTACTGCAAGGGCTGCTGAACAACGAGGAGGTGTAATCATGGCATTACCTAAGAAGAAAGTATCCAAGCAAGACGCAATTCCCGCCGCGCCAACTGGAAGCTCTCCCTGCCCGGTGTAGTGGAGTGCCCCAAGTGCAAGGAGCCCAAGCTGGCCCACAGAGTCTGCAAAGCCTGCGGCTACTATGACGGACAGCAGGTTATACAGACCGAGGAAAGCAAGTAATCGTTTTGCCCTGCATCAGGCCGACTTACAGCCGGTCTGTTTTTTGCGTCAGAAATTCCCGCCGCTTTATGCGGCGGTTTTCTTTTTTAAGCACATCTATATTTAAGGTATCAAATAAAGCATAAAAAATCCGGAGCTTCCATAAAGCCCCGGATTTTTTCACGCGGCGTAATTACACCGCCACTATGTTTATAAGCTTGTCCTTTACGACTATTATCTTCTTTACCGTTTTGCCCGCAATAAGCGCAGCCACCGCGCCCTCCGCAAGCGCTGCGGCGCGCACCTCCTCCTCCGGCGCACCGGCAGGCAGGGTTATACGGGAGCGTATCTTGCCGCATATCTGCACAGCGTACTCCGCAACATCCTCTTTTATAAGCGCATCGTCCCATTCGGGCCACGGATGATTGTATATCCTTCCCTCGGAGAAGAACTTTTCAAACATCTCCTCGGTTATATGCGGCGCCACCGGGTTAAGCACCAATAACAGCCCCTTAAGCTCCTCAAGGGTTATGCTGCCCACGGAATATATGCTGTTTACAAAGCTCATCATTGCCGCAATGGCGGTGTTGAACTTCATACGCTCATAATCCTGGCTCACCTTTTTTATCATGGCGTTATACTGGCTTGCCATTTCCGCACGCACTCCGCCCGGCACCGTCATGCCGCCCAAACGCCATACGCGCTCCAGGAAACGGCGGCAGCCGCGTGCACCCTGTGTGGACCACGGTATTGCCTGGTCAAACGCTCCCATGAACATCTCGTACACACGGAAGGCGTCCGCTCCCAGCTCACCCACTATATCGTCGGGGTTCACCACATTCCCGCGGGATTTGCTCATCTTTTCGCCGCCCTCGCCCAGTATCATGCCGTGACTGGTGCGCTTTTTATACGGCTCCTTTGTGGGCACCACGCCTATATCATAAAGGAAGCGATGCCAGAAGCGGGAATAAAGCAGGTGCAGCGTGGTGTGCTCCATGCCGCCGTTATACCAATCCACCGGCAGCCAGTAGGCAAGCGCCTCCGGGCTTGCAAGCTGCTTGTCATTGTGCGGGTCGGTATAGCGCAGGAAATACCACGATGAGCCCGCCCACTGGGGCATGGTGTCGGTTTCCCGCTTTGCAGGACCGCCGCAGTGCGGGCAGGTGGTGTTTATCCAGTCGGTGCACTGCACAAGGGGGGATTCTCCCGTTCCGCTGGGCTCATATTTCGCAAGCTCCGGCAGCTCCAGCGGCAGCTGATCCTCCGGCAGCGCAACATAACCGCATTTTTCGCATTTGACCACCGGAATAGGCTCGCCCCAATAGCGCTGACGGGAAAATACCCAGTCGCGCAGCTTGTAATTCACCTTGGGCTTGCCCTGCCCGGTCTTTTCCAAATGCTCGATTATCGCCTTCTTGGCCTGCTGCACCGTCATGCCGTCCAAGAAGCCGGAATTCACCATAACGCCGTTTGCAATGTCGGTGTACGCCGCGTTTTCTATGTTGCCTCCCGCCACCACCTCTATCATGGGCAGGGAGAACCGGCGGGCAAACTCCCAGTCGCGCTCATCGTGTGCGGGCACTGCCATTATAGCGCCGGTGCCGTAGGTGCACAGCACATAATCCGAAATAAATACCGGAATCAGGCTGCCGTTTACCGGGTTCTTTGCCTGTATTCCCTCAAGACGCACGCCAGTCTTTTCCTTGCTTTCGGTGCGCTCAAAATCGCTCTTGCGCGCCGCCGCCTCGCGGTAGGCCGTAACCTCGTCAAAGTTGCCTATTTTGTCCTTAAGCTCATCCACAAGCGGATGCTCCGGCGCAAGCACCATATAGGTGGCGCCGAAAAGCGTATCGGGGCGGGTGGTATACACCGTTACGGACTTCTGCGCGCAGGGAATTTCAAAGTTCACCTCCGCGCCCGTGCTCTTGCCTATCCAGTTGCGCTGCTGTGTTTTTACCTTTTCTATAAAATCCACCTCGTCAAGGCCGTCCAACAGCTTTCGGCATAGTCGGTTATGCGCAGCATCCACTGGGATTTTACCTTGCGCACCACCTCGCCGCCGCAGCGCTCGCAGTGTCCGCCCACCACTTCCTCGTTTGCAAGCCCCACCTTGCAGCTGGTACACCAGTTTATGGGCATTTCCGCCTTGTAGGCAAGCCCGCGCTTAAACATCTGAAGAAATATCCACTGGGTCCATCTGTAATAGTTGGGGTCGGTAGTGTTCACCTCTCTTGAATAATCAAAGGAAAAGCCCATGCTCTTAAGCTGTCTGCGGAAGCGGTCAATATTCTGCTTTGTCACTATTGCCGGATGCACCCCGTTTCATGGCGTAGTTTTCCGTAGGCAGACCAAACGCGTCCCAGCCGATGGGATACAGCACATTGTAGCCCTCCATGCGGCGCTTGCGCGCTATTATGTCAATGGCGGTGTTGCTGCGCGGATGCCCCACATGCAGTCCCGCACCCGACGGATAGGGAAACTCTATAAGCCCGTAAAACTTGGGAAGAGTATAATCCTCCTTGGCCTTGAAGGCCTCCTCCTTTTCCCATATGTCCTGCCACTTCTTTTCGATCTGTGAATGTACAAAATTTTCCTCGCTCATATAACCTCTCCTTTGACTTCATCGGATTTTGTTCGTTTTTTATCCGTTTTTTGATGCTTTTTTAATGGTTTTTTGCGCGTTTTTTAACGCTTTTTTGCCGTTTTCAACGCCCTTGCCGCCTGTGCTGCAAAGGCTGCGCCGCTAAGCCCGAAAAGCCCGCGCCGTCTGCACCGCAAAGACTGCGCCGCTGTACTGCAAAAAAACAAAACGCGAAACCTCGCCCAGAGACGAAGGTTTCGCGGTACCACTCTGCTTATCACCTAAAAAGGTGATCACTCAACGGCTCTTTACGGCGATGCCCTGCCCGACCGCTGCTGGCGACCGAGCGGGCCGCAGGCGCGCTTTGCGTCCTTTCACCCACCGGACGCTCTCTGAAAAGCGCTTTGCCCAAGCCGTTGTCGCCGTCATTGCTGCCTTTATTTCAATGCTTTTGTTTATTATATCCGCACGCCGCCCTGTTGTCAACGGATTGTGCGCCTTTATCGCGCCGCAGCCGCCGTCCGCGGGCTTATCCCGCCGATATTCCCGCCCACGCCCCCAAGTCCGTAAGCCGTAAAAGCCCCGGCGAGGCTTTTCGGAGGCAAACTCGCTTTTTCGCACGGATATTCAGATATACCTGCCGGTAATACTGTTTTTGTTGTTTTTTATTTCCTGCGGCGTTCCGCTTGCCACGATCCGCCCGCCCGCATTTCCGCCGCCGGGGCCCATATCTATGATATAATCCGCGTTGCGTATCACATCAAGGTCATGCTCGATGACAATCACGGTGGCGCCGCTTTTAAGCAGCGCCTGAAATACGCCCAGCAGCACCCGGACATCCAGCGGATGCAGACCGATGGTCGGCTCGTCAAAGACAAAAACGGAAGCCTCCTGCGTTCTGCCCATCTCGCTTGCCAGCTTCAGCCGCTGCGCCTCTCCGCCCGAAAGCCCCGGTGTCTCCTCGCCCAGCGTCAGATAGCCAAGGCCGAGCTTTTTAAGAACCTTCAGCCTTTGGCTTACGGTTTTCATATCCCTGCAAAAGCCGATTGCCGAGTTCACATCCATATCCATAAGCTCCGGAAGCGAAACGGCCGCGCCGTCCTTGTTTGTAAGCTTTATATCGTAAGCGGCCTTTGCATAGCGGGAGCCGCGGCAGTCGGGGCACGGAATATCCACATCCGGCAGGAACTGCACATCAAGGCTCACAATTCCCGTGCCATCGCAGCCGGGGCAGCGAAGCGACCCGGTATTATAGGAAAAATCGCTTGCCTTACAGCCCTTTTCCCTTGCATCGGGGGATTTTGCATACAGCTTGCGCAGCTCGTCGTGAACGCCCGAATAGGTGGCCACCGTGGAACGGACATTGATGCCGATGGGGGTTGCGTCTATCAGCTTAACATGCGCGATGCCCTCGGCGCGAATATCACGGATGTGCGCGGGAAGCGCAGTGCCTGCAATGCCGGCTTCCAGCGCGGGCACAAGGCTTTCCAGCACCATTGTGGTTTTGCCGGAGCCCGATACCCCCGTTACAACGGTCAGCCGCCCTTTGGGGATATCGGCTTCAAGGGGCTTTACGGTATGTATCTGTAAGGCGGAAAGGTGTATTGTGCCGTTTTCAAAAATTCTGTCCCTTTCGGCACACTGACGCATTACCGTTTCGGCTTTGCCGGACAGGAACGGCCCGATCTGCGAAGCGGGATTCTCCTTAATGTCGGGTACCGTCCCCTCAGCTATCACATGACCGCCTTTTGCGCCCGCTTCCGGCCCCATTTCGATTACCCAGTCGGCTTCCTTGAGAATCTGCGTATCGTGATCGACTAAAATTACGGAGTTGCCGTCGGCAACAAGATCGTGCATAACGCCGGTAAGCCCCGCAATGTTGGACGGATGCAGCCCGATAGACGGCTCGTCCAGCACATAGAGAACGCCCGTTGTGCGGTTGCGCACGGCGCGGGCAAGCTGCATACGCTGACGCTCGCCGGTGGAAAGCGTGGAGGCGGAGCGGTCAAGAGTCAGATAGCCCAGCCCAAGCTCCGTCAGCCGCTTGGCCGTGCTGCCGAAAGAAACGCAGATGCTCTCTGCCATGGGACGCATTTCCTCCGGCAGGCTGCCGGGCACGCCCCGCACCCACTCAACAAGGTCGGACAGCGTCATGGCGCAGGCTTCGTCAAGCGATACGCCGCGCAGCTTGGGCGCGCGGGCGGCGCCGGACAGGCGTGTGCCGCGGCAGTCCGGGCAAATATCCTCTTTCAGGAACTTCTCCACCCGCTTCATGCCCTTTTCGTCCCTGACCTTGGCAAGGGCGTTTTCCACGGTGTATACGGCGTTAAAATAGGTAAAATCCAGCTCTCCCGCCTGATTTGAGCCCTTCGCGTGGTAAAAAATATGCTTTCTCGGCGGGGCCGTGATAGACTATATCTTTTTCCCGCTGGGTCAGATCGCGAAACGGCACATCGGTGCGCACGCCCATCTCCCGGCAGACATCGGTCATCAGCGACCACATAAGGCTGTTCCACGGGGCGACCGCGCCTTCATCAATGGTAAGGGAATCGTCGGGAACAAGCGAATTTATATCCACCGTGCGGACGGTTCCCGTGCCGCCGCAGGTTTTGCACGCGCCCTGAGAATTAAAGGCCAGCTCTTCGGCGGAAGGCGCATAAAAATGCGCGCCGCACTCCGGGCAGATAAGCTCTTTTCCCGCAGCAACGGCCAATGACGGCGCAAGATAATGCCCGTTGGGGCAGCGATGGCGGGCAAGGCGGGAATACATCAGGCGCAGGCTGTTCAAAAGCTCCGTTCCCGTTCCGAAGGTGCTTCGGATGCCGGGCACGCCGGGGCGCTGGTGCAGCGCCAGTGCAGCGGGAACATATAAACCTCGTCCACGGCGGCCACGGATGCCTGCGTCATTCTTCGGCGGGTATAGGCGGAAAGGGCTTCAAGATAGCGGCGCGAGCCTTCGGCGTACAGCACTCCCAGCGCAAGGGAGGATTTGCCCGAGCCGGACACCCCCGCTATCCCCACTGTTTTCCCAAGCGGAATATCAACATCGATATTTTTAAGATTGTGAACCTTCGCTCCGCGGATAAGCATTTTATCAATCATTTTTTACTCCGAGCCTTTATAAAATCGGCTTTTATTATTACTTTTATTATTATAATTGCGCTTTTTACGAATGATCTGCGCACTTGATTTTATATACGCTGTTTAGTATAATAAAACCCGCCGACTAAAGCAAGCATTTAAGGTAAAAATAAAGCGATTCGGCGGTTTAGGCGATGCCGACCATAGACAATATGCAAAAAAAGCCGCTGCGGAGGTATTTTGATTTATGATATTCTGCTTTTCCGGAACCGGCAACAGCCGGTATATCGCAGGGCGTATTGCAGAGGCAATACGGGATGAAATAACCGATCTGAACATAAAAATCAAAGAAAATGACAGCAGCCCCGTTCAGACTGGACAGGATGTAATTATTGTCGCCCCGACCTATGCTTGGCGCATTCCGCGCATAGTATCCGATTGGCTTTCAAAAACCGAGCTTATCGGCGCGCAGCGCATATGGTTTGTGATGGACTGCGGCAGCGAAACGGGCAATGCGGCAAAATACAACCGCCGGCTTGCCCAAAAAAAGCAGCTGCTTTATATGGGTACGGCTCAGATAGTTATGCCGGAGAATTATATCGCCATGTTCAACGCCCCCACAGAAGAGCAGGCTGAAAAAATCGTTAAAAAAGCCGAGCCCGCCATTACGGAGGCAATTGCGCGCATAAAAGCCGGCGAGCCCTTTTCCGCGCCCCGAAGCAACCTGTACGACCGCTTTATGAGCGGCCCGATAAACCCGCTGTTTTACCGTCTTTTTGTAAAGGCCGACGCTTTTTATGCGGGTAAAGCCTGCATAGGCTGCGGGAAATGCGCAGAAAAATGCCCGCTTAACAACATTATTCTTAAAAACGGCCGACCCGTATGGGGGAAAAACTGCACCCACTGTATGTCCTGCATATGCTATTGCCCCGCGGAAGCCATAGAGTACGGAAAGAAAAGCACGGGAAAGCCGCGCTACCGCTTTGAGCGGTTAAAAACCGAATAATCAGTGCGATTACCCTTTCTTCACGGAGCCGTTCTCACGCTTTGGGAAAAGGAATCAATAAATACACACAAAAAGTATAAATAGTCAGCGCTGCGCGCGGGAATACTGCACGGCGGCAGCGGCAATGCTTTTCATATGCTCCCCGTTTGTGCCGCAGCAGCCGCCCCAGAGCTTCATGCTTATGATTTGTCCAAGGCGCGACATACCCTGTGCCAGCTGTTCCGGCGAGGAGCTTGTACGCTTTGCGCCCCCTCCAGCAGCGCATGCGGCAGGGGCGAGGCATTGGCCTGAAGCCCCATAAAACGCCGTTTTACCGTTTCCGTTCGGTTTTGCTCCGGCATAAGCGCCCTAAAGAGTATATCCGGGTGCACGCAGTTTGCCATATAGCAAAGGGGCGCATTCCCCGAAACACGGTCTGTGAATTCAATGGCATCATTTATGCTTTCTCCGCAGGGGAGGCTGCCGTTATCGTCTATGCAGAAGCTGATTATAACCGGCAGACCCGCGTCCTGCGCGCATCTTGCTATGCCCGCCGCCTCGGCAGAGCTCGGCTGAAGCGCGGCCAAAATATAATCCGCACCGGCGCGGGCAAAGGCTTCAATTTCCCATGCGTGATATTTTTCCGATTCGCCGCATCCAAGGCAGCCCCGCCCGGTATACGCATCGCCGAAGCACCCCACCGTTCCGCCTGCAAACCACTCGGAGGGTTTGCCTTTCCGCCAACGCGATGTTCGTTTTTTTCCGCATCATGCTGCGCCCGGCGCAGCACGCCGCGCATAAAATCAAGGTTTTCCGCTATAAGTTCCCTGCCAAGGCCGCCCGCTGCGGCACGGGCGCTGTCCAGCCGCCTTGTGGGAGTGGCCGCAAGAAAGGGCAGCCCGAAATCCGAGGCAATGACGTAGTATTCCCGCCAAAGCGTATTCAGCGCCGCTCTGCCCCTTTCGCTGCGCACGGTGAGCGCAAGCGCGGCGTTTGTATCGGGCTGAAGCCCGAATTCCCTTTGCAGCCGCAGCCCCAGCGCGCCCTCCATAATAAAAACAGCTTTCTTTATTGAATATTTCTTCAAACGCCGTCATTTTTACCCTCATTTTCGCCGTTTTCTGCAGCTGCTTCATTGTTTTTTGCTGCCGCTTCCCCGTTTCTTTCCGAAGTATCCTCTGTTTTTTCCAAACCGTATTTTGTAATAAGCCTTTGCAGCTTATTGCCCACGGGACGGGCAAGCAGCAAAAGAAAGACGGCATTTGACACGGCATACACCGCCGTAACCCCCGCCGCGGCCGTTATTGCCGCCAAATACAGCTGTGCGGAAAAGCCGCCGTCCTGCCAAAGCACCGTCCATATATCCATAAGCAGGGAATAAAGCACCCCCGCAAGCGCCCCGAAAATGCAGGTGAGCACAAGGCTTTTTTTGAGACTTTTTGACATAATACCGGCCAGCAGCCCTATTACGCCCCAGGAAAACATCTGAAACGGCGTCCACGGCCCCTGCCCGAAAATGAAATTGGATAAAAGCGCGCTTAAAGCGCCGCACATAAACCCCGCCTCTCCGCCAAGATACATACCGGTGATTATAACCACCGCCGCCACCGGCTTGAAATGAGCAAGCGGATAGAACAGGGCGCGTCCCGCCACGGAAATTGCCGTCATGGCGGCAAGTATCATAAGCCTTTTTGTATCGCTCTCCTTTTTTTCAAAGGAAAGAAAAAACGGCACGCAGGCAAGCAGACACACGCAAAGAGCTATCCAGATATAGGCTCTGTCCCTGAAGGCGGTTACCCCAAGCAGCACCGCAAGGGGTATAAGCCCCAGCAGCACCGTGACCGTAACGCACTTTTTTATTTTTTCTTTGCTTATTTTCATGCATTTTCCCCCGAATTTTCCGGCAAAAGCGCGTTTTACGGCGTTTGACCGCTGCCTTTCTCTGTACCCCGGGCAAGGAGCGTTTCCGATTCCGTTACGGCCTGCTGCACGGTTACGGCGCAGGGCAGATAATCCCTTGTTATACGGCTTGCCGCCGTTGTATAAAAGCGGGTGGCGGAAAAAAAGCGGCGCGGAGAGCAGACAGAAAGCAGTTCGCCGTTAAAAAACAGCCCGCAGCGATCGGAAACAGCGGCGGCAAACCCAGTGTCATGGGTGGCGATTATAACCGCCGCGCCCTTTGCGCAAGCCCGCGCACGGTTTTTACAAGCCCGCTGCGATACGCCGCATCCATGCCCTTTGTAGGCTCGTCCAGCAAAATCAGCTGCGGGCTTGTCAGCAGCAGCTTGCAAAGGGCGCACTTCTGTCTTTCCCCGCCGGAAAGATCCATAGGCTCACGGTCAAGCAGGTCTTCTATACCCATTTGAGCACATAATTCATCAATTTTCGGCTGCGGCGCGAGCCCCTGCGCACGGCACAGATCCTCCATATCCTCTTTTACCGTATGCTTTACAAACACGGCGGAAACATCCTGGGGCAGCAGCGCAACGCCGCCGCAGCAAAGGGAAGCATCCCATTTTTTTATATTGCGCCCAAGCACCGTAATTTTACCCCGATAGGCCCTTTCCAACCCCGCTATAACCTTGAACAGCGTGCTTTTGCCTGAGCCGTTGCCCCCCAGAAGCGAGAATACCTCCCCGAAGGCGACGGAGAAATTGACCCCCTTGAGCACATCGGGGCTGTCCTTTTCATAGCGGAACCAAGCCCCTTTAAGCTCAAGGGCCTGCTCCTCTTTGCGGGGTGCGCAGCTTTCCTGAGCAGCGCAGTTTGCTGCCTGCGCAAGGCCGGCTTTATCAAACAGCTCCGCCATAAACGCCCGTCCCTCCCGCACCGTCATGGGGATATTATTTTCGGCCCTTTCCGGCAAAGCGTCATCCTTCGCGGAACAGTCCGACACCGAGTCATCCGCCGCAGAACCGTTCAGCGCAAAGCCGCCGGGCGAACGCTTTTCCAGCGCCGCAAATAGTCGGGCGGCTGCGGGAAAGCCCTGCGCCGCCAGAGAGGACGCAAAGCGGGCGCACACGGCTCTGGGCGTATCCTTTTTAAGCAGCCTGCCTTTCCATAAGCAGCACGCTGTCCGCCCGCTCAAAAAGCTCCTCCGTACGGTGCTCGGCTATAAGCACGGTTATCCCCATCTCCCGGTTGAGCTTGTACACGGTATCAATAAAGCTTGCGGCGGCTATGGGGTCAAGCTGCGCGGTGGGCTCATCTAATAGCAGCAGGCGCGGCCCCACCGCCGTTACCGAGGCCAACGCCAGCAGCTGCTTCTGCCCGCCGGAAAGGGTGTCGGTGCTTTTTTCAAACCAGGTGTTTATGCCGTAGTAGTTGGCGGTTTCCCCCCACCCGCAGCCGCAGCTCCTCCTGCTTTATTCCCATGCTCTCCAGCCCGAAGGCAAGCTCCTGATATACCCTGTCGGTTATTATCTGGCTTTCGGGCTGCTGCATTACCATGCCTATCTCCTGCGCCGCCTGCCTGTCGCTCATATCCGCCATGGGGCGCCCGCAGTACAGCAGCTGCCCCGTCATACGGCCGTGAGGCGCAAGCTCCCGCTTCAGCAGGCGCATAAGTGTGGTTTTACCGCAGCCGGAGCTGCCGCACATAAGCGCAAACTCCCCCGGAAAAAGCGAAAAGCTTATATCCTCCAGCGCGCGCTTGCCGTCCGGGTATTCAAAGCTCAGAGCCTGTATATCGAGTATTTCCATTTAAGCTCCTCCGTGATTTCAAAAATAAAGGGCGAAAGCGAAAAAAGCGCAAAGGCGGCATAGCCGCATAATCTTCCCGGCTGTGCCGTTATTGTGCTTATGCGCGGATAAAAGAAGAAATCCAAGCTGCCTGCGCACATAAGGGCGGTAACAACGGCTGCGGGGGCAAGAAAAGCGCACAGCACGGCATCCCGAGAACAAAAACGAAACAGCGAAAAGCGGGTGCGCCCCTTAAGCCCGTAACCCCGCGCCTTCATGGCGCTGCCGGTTTCCACCGCCTCCTCCAGCGCCCATGATATCAGCGCGGAGTACACTCTTGTATGGCTTTGCAGGCGGGGAATAAGCCCTTTTTCGCTGTAATAGCCCATGGCACGCTGTGCGCAGACGATCTCGCGGTGTCTGCGCTTGATAAGGGGCAGCATTCGCAGGGCGGAGGAAAGCACCAGCGCCGCTTTTGGCGCAAGCCCGCCCGTAAGATAAAGCAGCTTGTCCGTGGTAAAGATGCGGCTTAAGCATTTGCACCACAGCAGCACCGCCACTGCGGCGCAGGCGCTTTGCACACCGTAGAGCACCGCCTCAAGGGTAACGGGGTTATCGTTGAGAAAAAAGAGCGGAGTTACTCCGTTATGGGAAAACAGCGGGTTTGCCGCCGCAAATATTATAAACAGCGCGGCATAAAAGCCAAGATCGGAAAGCGATTCCCTTGCGCTTTGCAGGCGCGAGCAGAAAAGCGCGGCGCCAAAAAGGGAAAGCGCCGTTATTACGGGATCGCGGGAAAAGGCCGAAAGCAGAATCATCCACGCAAGATATATAAACGCCGGAACGGGATGAAAGCCGTCGCTTGCACATCTTTTCATTTTTGCTCCTCCGTTTGCCGGGCATTTTGCGCATTCTGCATCCATATGCAGCCCACATCCCGCCCAAGGTCACAGGTATACACCCACTCAATGCGGTCGCCGTCGGAAAGCTCATATTTTGAGCAGCCGTATTGCGGAAATATGCCGTTTACGGTGTACATCCAGCCCGAAAGCGGCCCGCAGGAAAATTCATAGAGATAGTTTATGCCCTTTATATATACGCTGGAAAAGGAATTCTTGTCCGCGCCCTGATATTCCATTTGTATCTTGTTGTACCTTACCGCCCGGCTGAGTATATCGTACACCGTATCGCCCGGTCTTAAAACATAGCGCGTGCAGGGCAGAATAACGCCGTCCTCCGGCACAAAATTCCCCGCCTTCAGCGCAGGATCCAGCACGGAAAGGTTTTCAAGCACGGTTTTACATTCTATGCTCAGGGTCACGGTGGCGCTTTGGGGGGTTATATCGTCAATGTGCGTAAGGTAATATTCGTCTACCGACTGTATTTTGGTGCCGCTTATAACAAAGGCAAGCAGCAAAATTATTATAAGCGCCGCCAGTATATCCTTTTTTCTGCTGCGCGGCCGCTTTCGCGCGCCTTCATGCGCGGTCTGCGTTTCCCGTGCCGCTGTTTTCATAAATCATCCGTCCGTTTTGTGATATTTTCATCCGCTTCGTCCTCGTCCTCATACATGCTCGCCAGCTCCTCAAGCTCCCTTGCGCGCCTTTGCCTGCGGCGTTTGATGCTTATAATAAGCCCTGCAAGCAGCAATGCCGCCAAAGCAAGACAGCCTGCCGTTATCCATACGGCGCGCACTGTGCCGTCCAGCTTTGTTTTGGCCTTTATTAAGTCCTCATAATGCAGGATTTTTTCCCTGTCGCTTTCGTGCAGCGCGTTATAGCGTGCAAACAGCTCCTGGGTTTTTTCTCTCTTTTTCAGGGTGACGCTTTCAATGGGGCAAAGCTCGCCGCTTATTTCGCTCTCTATCGCCGATATTTCCGCGCGCAGACGCACTATTGCCTCCATCGCGCGGCGCAGCTTTTCGTTATACTCCGCCTTGCCGTCAAACTCCTCCGAGGTTTCAATGCTGCGCATAAGGCGCAGCACGGCCACATAATAATCCGAGGTTATATCCTCCGGCGCCGGCAGGGCGTCCGTCTCATCGCGCTGTGCCTTGGTAAAAAAGGTAATGACGCCGTTTTCCTCCGGCGGGCGGGACGGCGATGCCGCTTCGGCATAAGCTGAAGGGTCAAGCCCCGCCGAATATGCGCATTTTGAAAGCAGCGGATAGTTTTTCACATACCGCCGCATATCCGCAGGCATATCATAATGCTTTTTAAGCAAAAGAGCAAGCCCTTGCGCATCCGTCTGCGGCGCGCGCGCTATTTCCGCCTCAAGCGCTTTTATTTCCGCCGCCTGCTCCGCGGTGAAATCGGGAAGAAAATCATACAGGGCGCGCATCCCCTTTTTTTGCCGTATCAGCGCGCACAGTGCAAGCAGCGCCTGCTCCCCCGCCATGGAATTGGAAGCATCGGGCAGCGAGGTGGGGTTATCGCTGTCGTAGCTGAAGGAGTGAAGAAAGCCGCCGTCCTCCCTGCGGTAGCGCATAAGCCCGTCCCACAGGGTAACGCCGTTTTTTATAAAGCGCTCATCGCAAAGCGGATCTATTCCCAGTGCGCACAGCGCGATTATCACCTGAGAACAGCTTTCGGAATTCTGCGTGCCCCAGCTGAAAAAATCCCCCTGCTCACTCTGAAGCCCGGAAAGGCACTCAAGGGCAGCCTCCGCCGCCTTTCTTACGGTGGTTTTTTTCTCTTCTTCGGAAGCCGTCCCCCCGGGAAGCGTATAGACCGTTTCGCTGTTATAATAGGGCGCAAGCGCCTGAAGCGCCATGGCCGTAATATCGGGGTCGGCCGCCTCGCCCGTAAGGGCAAAGCCGCCGTTTTCAAGCTGCGCGGAGAGTATCTGCAATATTATATCGTCCCTTGTATAATATGCGTCCTTTGGCACCTCCCAGCTTTTGCTGTCCAGCGCTATAAGCCCCCATATCCAGCCGTTTATGCCCTGTCTGCCCAGCGACGCCGTTTTGCCGCGGTTATAGGTGCCGTCCGCCACAAGGTCGATGCCGTCAATATCGCGCGGGTTGCCCCCCGATGCAAGCACGGCAAGGATTATGCGGTGCCATTCGGTGGCTTTGGCGGCGCTGAGTCCGCCGTCAAGGGCGTAGCGCTCCTTTACATTCTGCTCAAGCACGGCAAGGTAGCCGGAATAATCGGTTTTACAGCCAAGGCGGCTGAGGGCTATCGGATACCAGTCCCCGGGCGTGGAGCCGGCAAGGGCTATATAGCTGTCCGAAAGCAGGGTATCCGCCCCTATATCGGATATTTTCCAGTTTATAATGCCCTGCGCGGCGGCCGACATTTCTTCCGTCGAAACCGCGCCGGTCTGTGCCGAAGCGCCGCTCTGTACCGCCCCTTTTCCGTCGTCCGGCGCCGCAAAAGCGTAGCCTGCAAAGGAAAGGGCAAGCATAAGGCATAAAAGCAATGACGAAAGATATTTTTTGCCGGCAGATGCGCTCTTTCGCGCCGCCCCGTTTGTTGTATGCCCGTCTTTTTTGCCGCCGTGCCCCGTCATTTTATCCTCTCCTTATGTGTTTTCTCCGTATCTCGGGCAATCATACCCCTGCCCTTTGCCCTTTTGGCGCGCCGTGTATATTAAACCCTGTGTATTAAACCCCGTACGCGCTCATTTTTGCATAAAGCCAGGCCCTTTACCGCTTGGTGATATTCCCGTGCATATATTCTTACACCCCCGCATCCCGGCAGAGCCGGGCTGCGGGGGCATATTCAGCCTGCTTTTACGCTTTTTCGCTTTTTTGCTTTTTGCGCTTAAGCAGCACTATAATGATTATTATCGCTGCCGCAAGCGCCGCCGCACCGCCGCATGCCCAAGGTATCCAATTCGTGCCGCTTTGCCCTTCGTTTTGCGTCAGGCTTCTGTGCTGCACATCCCCGCAGACGCGGCAAACGCGCCTTTCCTCACCGTTTTCCTCTTCCCAATGGGAATAGTCATGCTCTTTTGCCGGAACCTGATACATCTCCAGCAGCAGACCGCATATTTCGCAGCGTTTTTCCGCCGTTACCGCCTCGGTGCAGGAATGCTTCGGAATGATATCCTTTGCCTTATGCTCCTTTTTGGGTATCACGCGCTCCTCTGTCTGCCCGCAGCGGCGGCACTTTGCCTGCTCCAGCCCCTCGCCTGTGCAGTCAGCCTCCTTTACGGTTTCATATTCGCCGAAATCGTGGCCGTACACACAGCTGTCGGTTTTCAGCTGCTCCAGTGCTTTTTCGGCATTTATAAGGGCGTTTATGTTGCTTACTTCCTTTTTCTGCTCATCGGTAAGCTCCTCATATGCCCTTCGCGCGGCAATTATCGCTTTCTCCTTCTGAAGGGTGACCTCGCCTATATCCTCTATGGCGTTTATTACCGCCTGCACGCTGTCCGCCTTATCCGGCGAAGCCAAAGCCTTTTTAAG
The DNA here is from genome assembly GCA_022009755.1 of Oscillospiraceae bacterium. Taxonomy (GTDB): domain Bacteria; phylum Bacillota; class Clostridia; order Christensenellales; family QALW01; genus UMGS1338. Next base: position 1,680,100 of record CP091722.1, on the reverse strand, counting down.
CGCCTCGGCCGCGGCATCCGTCTGCTTTTGGGAAGCGTCCAATATCTGCACCGTTTCCAGCGCCTTTTTATATGCTCTGCGGACATTCTCCCGGTCGGCAAGGCCGGATTTCCCGCCGCGGCAATCAGCCGGGTAAGCTCGCCCTTGTCTGCGGTGTCCCAGTAGCCCGCGCTGCCGCCGCCCATTGCAGCGGAGCCGCCTATGTCCGCGCCGTAGCCCAGCGTGAACTGCACGCGCACGACATCGCCGTCCGAAACATAATAGTCGGCAAAGCCCACATTGGGGAACACATTGTTTACCGAATACATCCAGCCCGAGCCCATGCTTACAACAAACTCGCCCAGATATCCGTCGCAGTTCTTAATATCCTCCGGGTCAAAAAAGTTTCCTTCCTTTATCAGGCGCTCCGCCAGCATCGCCGGTATATTTATATCGGTGCTTATACGGGAAACGCCGTCCGGGGTATCGCCCTTTGCATAGCCGTTATAGCGGGCCGCCGTTTTATCGCCGTCTGCTATATAGGCGCAATAGAAGCCCGCTTCCGGGGTTCCGCCGTAATATATGTTGTAGCCGTGCATCTTAAGCAGCCGCATCAGCTGCTGAGCCGCCGTTTCGCCCTCTATTATCGGCATTTCTACGGGCTGAACAAGGTAGCCGCCGCCCAAAGTGAATATTTCCACGCTCCACACGGCGCGTCCCCGTTTCGGTGCCCGGGGCCGCTTTTTCATAGTTTATATTATATGTAAGCTCGGTTGCCGTGCCGCCGGCGGACACTGCCTTTACCTTAACGACATTTTTGCCGGGATTTGTGAAAACAAGGGTGTAGCTGGTTTTTCGCTGTCGTCCCAGGTGTAACTCACCCTTTGCCCGTTGAGGGTTACCTCCACCGCGATTTTGCTGCCTTCGCCGTCCCGCGCCCAAACATCAAAGGTCAGGCGGGAGCCCTTCTGTGTCATGCCGTCCCTGAGCGTGGTGGTTATCTCCGGCGCCTTTGCCTGAAGCACCTGCTTTTTGGTGCGCACCGCATCCAGCGCCGCAATATATTTTGTGCGTATCCCCTCCGCCTGCTCTTCCGTGCGCGCCTGCGCTGTTTCCGTGCGCGCGCTTTCCAGCAGGGTATTTATTTCCGCCCATTCCGCGGCATAGTAATCGCTTTCCTTTGAGGCTCTCCAGCTCCTTTATTATCTCTGCCCTGCGCGCCTCAAGCCCCGCAATGCGCTTGTACTCATTTTCCGCCTCCTCCAGTGCAGAAAGCGCGGCAAAGGGCTTCTCCTTCTCGCTTAAAGCATTATAGGCCTCCCTTGCTTCCTTGATTGCCTGTCCGCTCTGCTCCGTTACGGGGCTGAGCGCCTCTATCCTGCCGTTTACCGCGTTTATACGCTCTGCCGACGGATTTTGCTGATAGCTAAGCAGCGGATACCCGCCGTTTGCAAGGCCGTATTCATCCTCCTTAAAGGCATCGCCCAGCTTTGCCGCAAGCACGCTTTTCATCTCCGCAGCCGTAAGCCCGGTGGTTTCACCGCTGCCGCTGGCAATGCCGGATTTATAACCGTCGCTGCAATAATAGCAGTTCTTCGCGCTGCTTCCGCTTGTGATCATGCCGATTATCGGCGCGGCGTTGCTTGATGCCGTAAAGCTTCCCGCGGCATAGCAGGACACGATACGGCTGCCGTCCTGTATTCTTCCCGCTATTCCGCCCACGCTGCTCTGACCCGCAATTCCCGTGCGTGCGCCGGCGCGCAGCCCGGAAACATTGGTATAGCAGTTTTCTATCGTAAGCTCTATACCCGCCGCGCCGTGGCCGAGTATTCCGCCCAATGCCGTGCCGTAGGGGCTGTTCAACGAGCCGATAAACGCGCACCCGCTTATAACGCTGCTGCCTGCGCGCACCGTGCCCACAACGCCGCCGCTGTAACCCATGCAGTCGATATCCGCCATGCTTATGCAGTTTATAACATCCGCGCCGTTGCTCCAGCCCAGCACGCCGCCGACAAACTGCATATTGGTGGTTATGCTGCCGCTTACCGCAAGATTTTTTATCACCGCGCTGTCCGAGGCATAGCCGAAAGCCCGCCCTTTGCCGATTTCAGCCCGTTTACGGCAAAGCCTTTGCCGTCAAACACGCCTGCAAAGTTGCTTTTTTGCGTGCCTATCGGAGTCCACGCCGCGCCGCCCAGATCAATATCGCAGGCAAGGGCAAAATATACGCCCTCATAGCCGTTCCCTGCCGAAACCTTGGCCGAAAGAAAATTAAGCCCCTCCGCATCGGATACGGTATAGGGATCCTGTGCGCTGCCGCTGCCGCCCCACGGTATTCTCTCATTTACCGTTATATCAAACCATGTCTTCAGCGCGCCGCGGGTTATGTATATCCGGCTCATGCCCGGCTTAAGCTCTCCGCTTTCGGACAGCTCATAATCGTTTACTTCATATTCCTCGCCGCTGCTAAGACGCGCATACACAACAAGCCCCGTTGTATCCAGCATCTGACCCTCGGTGTACACCGTTTTATTCGGAGCCTTCTTTACAAACAGCTTTATCTGATACGGGCTGTCGTTGTCAAGATTTCCCCTGCCGCCTATAAGCTCCAGCGCCGCAGCCAGCCTGCCGTATGAGCGCACATAGCGGCGCTCGCTTTTTTCCACCCGTTCAAAGGCCGCCAGAGCCGCCTTTATGCTGCTTTTATAGCTTTTATCCGAAGGGTCGGCAATGGCTGCTATCGCCTCCTGCGCTGCGGATATTGCATTAAGCGTTTCTTCCGACGGTGCGGAGCGCATATCGTAAAGCGTGCGCATGCCGTTTTCAAAGCGCCAGTATGCCGCCAGTGCGTAGGAGGCCTGATCGTTTGCCATGCTGTTCCAGCCCGAAGAGGCTGTGTGCTTAAAGCCGCCGTCCGTATCGCGGAAGCTCAAAAGGCCGTCCAGCAGGGTTTTGCCCTTGCTGCTTATAAAGCGGCTGTCCTTTGCAGGGTCTATTCCCAATTCCGTAAGGGCGACTATCACCTGCGCCACGCTTTCGGAATTTACCGTTCCCCACGAAGCAAAGCGCCCCTGATCGTCCATCATGGTGCCCAGCTTGTCCAGCGCCGCCTCAACGCAGGTGCGCACGCTCCGGGTCACGGTGCCGTTTTTGCCCTCATAGGTGTACTCGGTATCATCAAAATAATAGGGAGCAAGCGCCTGTATTGCCATGGCGGTCATGTCCGGGTCGGTGCTGCCGCCCAGCGACCAGCCGGCAAGCACGCCGTTTTCATAAAGCTGCTGGGATAAGATTTCCTTTATGAAGTCTTCCGCAGGATACTGCGCGTCGTCGGGGATATCGCTTGAAAGCACATTTACGGCAATAAGCCCCCATACCCAGCCGTTAAGCCCCTGCTTGCCCGGTCCGCCGCTTACTTTGCAGTTATAGCTGCCGTCCGCAATCAGATTTATGCTGCTGCCCCGATATTCCCCTATTGCGCTCGGGTTGCCGCCCAGCGCCGCAACGGTCACCGCCGCGCGGTGCCACTCGGTGGCCTTGACGCGGTGCAGCAGGCCGCCGTTTTTCTCATAGGTGCTGCTTGTGTATGCCGCCATAGCATCAAGATAATCCTGATAGCCGCCGTCCTTGATTACCGGGATGTTGCTGCTTGCCCCGTCGGGCGCAAAGCGTCCCATTGCAAGGGCCATCCAGTCCGTACCGGTGGAGCTGGCTCCGCTTAAGAAATCCTTGCTTGCAAGCAGGCTTTCCCCCGCAGAAAGGCCTGCGCGGCTTCTGCGGCTTTCCACAGCGTCCGTTATATACTGCGCAAGCTGCTTTGACAGCTCGCTTTTTTCAAAGTAATCGGGCGCCAGAGGGGCGCTGTTATCCCTCTGCGCCTCCCACGCAAGCGCCAAACGCCCGTCCTCCCCCTGAACAAAGGCGTCGCCCAGCATCTGCGCCGTTACGCTCTGCGCCGCAGTGCCCTTGCCGTTATCGGGGCCGGAGCCGGTTAAAAAATAGCAGTTTTCCGTTTTTCCCGCCTTGCAGGCGCCCAGAAGCGCGCCGCCGTTGTTTGCGCTGCCCTGTGCGCTTACGCTGCCTGCATTAAAGCAGTTTTTAACCGTGGGCTGCTGGCTTTTGTGTCCGCCCGCTATGCCGCCCACGCCGGAGGAGGAGCTTGCGCTTCCGCTTACGGCGCCCTTGTTATAGCTGCTGCTTATCTCCGATGCCGTGGATACATAACCGGCTATGCCGCCCACGCAGGCTGCGCCGTTTATGCTGCCTTCGTTAAAGCAGCCCGATATCACGCTGCTGCCGCCGATATACCCGCCGATACCGCCGATATAGTTGCTGCCCGTTATATCAACAAGGCTTGCGCAGTTTTTTACGGTTGAAGAGGTTATATTGCCGGCAATGCCGCCTATATTTGAGCCGGAGCCGGATACCGTGCCCGATACCGTAAGGTTTTTTATCTCCGCCGAAGAAATTTGGGCAAAGAGTCCTGCGTTTCCGCCCGTTACATACATTCCGTTTAGAGTATGTCCCGCGCCGTCAAATGTGCCCTTGAAGGGGTTTTTGGAATCCCCTATCGGCGTCCAGGGATGCTCGCTGCCGCCAAGATCAAGGTTTGCCGTCAGACGCACGGTTTCCCCCGCGAAGGTGCGCCCGTTTCTTACCTGCTGCGCAAAGCGGGCAAGCTCGGAATAGGAGCCTATCTCGGTTACGGCGCCGCCTTGTCCCTCCGCCCTCGCCTCTCTTATAAGCCCTGCGGGCAGCAGCGAAAGCAGCATTGCAAGCACCAAAAACAGTGCCGCGGTCTTTCCCGTGAAAGTCCTCACGCTTTTTTGCCGTTTTCTTTTTGCCGGTGTGCATTGAAGCAGGCGTTTATTGTTCATATTTTCTCCTTCCGATCCCGGCGGCGCCGACAAAAAAAGAGCGCAGCCCTCCGTTTCTTGCTTAAAAACGGACCTCGGCCTCACTCTTCTCACCACAGCGCGAACCCGGAATACGGCAGGTATTCTGACTCATCGGGCAATATCGCGTTTGCCAAAAGCGCAAAAACGCAGAAAACACCCATAAAAAGCGCGTAAAAACCGTGCTTTTTGTTAGAAATACAGTAATGGCGGTTGTTCAGGATTCGAACCTGATTTCCTTTTTCATCTACTCAGCATACAACTTTTCAAACCGTATCGTATAAGGATCAATATTTGATTTTCTCTTTGCGCCTTTGCCGTATAAGCATACGGCGGCAAAGAATACAAAAAAATTATATATTATATCTTCTCAAAAGTCAACCGCGGCAGCGGGCAAAAGCCGTTTTCTTTCCTTAAATCCCGAAGCGCCGAGGCAGCAGCACGCAAAAGTGCGGCGGCTCAAAAAACAAGCCCCGGCGGCAGCAAAAAAGCGGGAAGGCCGCGCCTTCACGCCGAAGTGCCGCTTTTAATTTATGCGGTATTTTTTACTTTTTTATCCATGTAGAGGGCATAAGGGCCAACAGCAGGGGATATATCTCCAGCCTTCCCAGCAGCATCGCAAAGGAAAGCACCAGCTTTGAAAACACCGAATATCCCGCATAGGTTGCCGCCGGTCCCACGGCTCCCAGCCCCGGTCCTATGTTGTTGAAGCAGGATACCGCTGCGCTGAGGTTTGTTTCCAACCCCTTGGGCTCAAAGGAAAGCAGCAGGAATATCACCCCCAGGCATATCATATACAGCGCAAAATATGCGTTTGCGCTGCCCAGTGTGCTTTCGTCCAGAGGCTTGCCCTCAAAGCGCACCGTGCTTACGGTTCTGGGGTGCAGCACCTTCTTAAGCTCCCGCCCCGCCGACTTAAACAGCATCATCACGCGGGATACCTTGAGCCCGCCCGCCGTGGAGCCGGCGCAGCCGCCTATAAACATAAGGATAAACAATATACCCTTTGAAAGATCGGGCCACATATTAAAATCCGCAGTGGAATAGCCGGTGGTGGTTATAACCGATGCCACCTGGAAAAAGGAGGTGCGCACCGTTTCCTCCGTGCCTGAATACATTCCCCGGATATTAAAGGCAATAACCGTACCCGCCGTTATCACTACCGCAAGATAGCACCACAGCTCACGGCTTTTTAATGCACCGCCTATCCTTTTTATGAGTATCATGTAGTACAGGTTGAAATTCACGCCGAAAAGCAGCATGAATACCGTAATTACCCACTGTATATACGGGCTGTACGAGCCCACGCTGTCCGGCCTTATGCCGAAGCCGCCGGTTCCCGCAGTGGCAAAGGCATGCACCGTGCTTTCAAAGGGCGACATTCCACCCGCCATGAGAAAGCCCGCCATTATAACGGTGAGAGCGATGTAAATTATATAAAGTATCTTCAGCGTGTCCTTAAGCTTGGGCAGTATCTTTCCCACCGTAGGCCCCGGCATTTCCGCCCTTAAAATATGTATGGAGCGGTCGGGCACATTGGGCAGCACCGCCATCACAAACACCAATACCCCCATGCCCCCTACCCAGTGGGTAAAGCTGCGCCACAGCATGGAGCAACGGCTCAGCTCATCCGGGTGAGAAAGCACCGAGGCGCCCGTGGTGGTAAACCCGCTTACCGTTTCAAAAAAGGCATCGATATATGAGGGTATCTCTCCGCTTATCACAAAGGGCAGCGCTCCCACCGCCGATATAAGCACCCACACAAGCGCCACAATCGCAAGCCCTTCCTTTGCGTATATCACCTTGTTCTTTGTGCGCCCCGCAATGGTGAGGCAAAGCCACAGCGCCCCCGCTATAAGCGCGGTTATAACATAAGCCCAAGCGCTTTTTTCCCCGTAAAGCAGGCCCACTCCCGCCGGAAGCAGCAGCAGAGCCGCCAGTACTCCCAGAACACTTCCCAGAGAGTACATAACCATCTTATGATTCATTCTGTTCTCCCGCCGCGGCTTTTCGCCGCAATTTTCTCGCGCAGCGCCCGTTATTCCTCGATAAGGCGTGTCTTAAGTATGTCCTCCAGAGCGCCGAGGTGCTGCTTTGCCGCAATCACTACCACCTTGTCGCCCTCCTGTATGCAGTCGCCGCCGCCGGGAATTATAGGCTTTCGTCCTCTTATTATGCCCGCAATAAGCACGCCGGAGCGCAGCTTAAGCTCCTTAAGCGGCACTCCCGTGCCCGTAAAGCCCGGCTGCACGCTGAACTCCAGCGCCTCGATTTCGCCGTCCATAAGGCGGTACAGCGTTTCTATGCTGCTTCCCTCCGAATTTGAAATGGCTCTTGCATAAAGCGTTGCCACGTTTACCGTTATCTTCTTTGGGGATATTATGCATTCAAGCCCCAATCTTTCCGCCATGGCCGCAAATTCCGGGCGGTTCACCTTGGTTATTACCTTGGGAACATTTTGCTGGGAGGCAAAGCAGGAAATAAGTATGTTCTCCTCGTCCATGCCGGTAAGGGCCACAAAGGCATCCATGGAGGCAAGACCCTCCTCCAGCAGCAGCTCCTGCGAGGCTCCGTCCCCGTTTATAACGGTGGCCTCCGGCACGGCGCTGCTTATGTGAGTACAGCGCTCGGCATCCATTTCCACTATTTTTGCATCGCAGCCGCCCGCGATAAGCAGCCGGGCAAGATACACCGCCGTTTTGCTGCCCCCCAGTATCATTACGCTGCGCGCCTGCTTCTGAAGCAGCCCCAGCTTTTTAAGCAGCTTGGCCGCCTCGTTCGGAGCGGCGGTAAGCCCTATTCTGTCCCCGCCCCTTAAAACAAAGCTGCCGTCCGGAATGTAGGCCTTATCCTCCCTCTGCACGGCGCAGATAAGATAATTTCCTTCGTATTTTCTGCGCACCTCCGCCAGCGTCATGCCGTCCAGCACCGTGTCCTGCTTAAGCCGCAGCTCCACCATTTCAAAATTGCGCGCCGAAAAGGTTTCGACATTTACGGCGCTGGGAAAGCGCAGAATATTGCACATCTCCCGTGCGGCAAGCCTTTCGGGATTAAGCGCAAGGGAAAGATTCAGCTGCTGCTTCATAAAGGTCAGGTTGCGGTCGTTGTATTCCGGCTTGCGTATGCGCGCAATGGTGTGCAGCGCCCCCATGCTGCGCGCAAGAAAGCAGATAAGCATGTTCAGCTCATCCGAGCCGGTGGTCGCCACCACCAGCTCCGCATTTTTCACTCCCGCCTCCGCCAAAGTATCGCAGTCCGCCCCGTTGCCGCAAAGGCACATAACATCATATATATTGCTTATCTGGGCAAGCACCGCATCGTCATCGTCCACCGCCACCACATCGTAGCCCTCGGCAGACAGCCCTTCCACAATGGCCGCGCCTATCTTGCCGCAGCCCACAACTACAATTTTCATATATTCCTCCAACGCCGCAGGAAAATTTGTGCGGCACTCTTATTTATGATACTACCGATCCCGGATAATTTCAACCTCTTTTGCGCGTTTATTTTTTCGCCTTTATTTCGATAAGGCAAAAAAGCAAAACCGCTGTTCTTTATAAGCCGGTGCGCGCATATAATTAACCACCGGCAGCAGCCGGATAAACATAAGGGGGCTTTACCATGGCAAAGGACGATTGCATAATCCAGCGGCACAGCGAGGCGGAAAAGCCTCATTCCCTGGTGCTTGAAAACCGCGAAAGGGCGGTTATCACCGGGGTTTCCGCCGTAGACGGGTTCAATGAGGCGGAAATAACCGCCGTAACAGGCTCGGGCACGGTAACCGTTTTCGGCTCCGGGCTGCATGTTACGCATCTTGACCTTGTGCAGGGCGAGCTGCGTCTTGAGGGCTGCATTATGGGCGCCGAATACCATAAGCCGGAAAAAAAGCGCTCTTTTTTTGCCTTTCTGCGCGGGGTATAAAGGCTTTTATGCCCATGCCGGCGTCTTTTGCACCGCCCGCAATATTCCTCCCGCCCTTGCGCCCGGCATTTTGAAACGCTTCTTTTTAAGGAGTTGATATTATGTTTTCCGGCATATATCAGAACGCGCAGGCCGCCCTTATGCTGCTTTGCGGCGTTATGACCGGCTTTCTCTACGATATATTCCTGCCTTTGCGCCTTTTTCGCAGCAAAATACTGCTGTTTTTCTCTGACCTCCTCTTCGGGCTGCTCTCCGGAGGTCTTTTGATATTCTTTCTTCTGCTTTCCTCCCGCGGCGAGCTGCATTTCTACCTCTTTTTCTGCGCTTTTGCCGGTTTTTTGTTGCAATATGCCGCAATGCGTCCTATAATAAGCTGTACAGTGAGATTTTTCTCACGGTTTTTACAAAAAAGAAGGGAGAGCAGGCATGAGAAGCGGCAGCGCACAGAGGATAAACAATGACGATTTTGACGATCAGTCCGTATACCGCGGCGCTCATCGTACGGAGAAGCAGCAGCGCGTCAGCACGCAAAGCAGCGTATCGCAAAGCGACAGCAAGGCCTCTTCCGGCTATAAACGCAGCGCAAAGGGCAAAAAAGCCGAGAAAAAGCGCCCCGGCGTGCTTAAAACCGCCGTTGTGCTTGCCTTTACCGTGGTTTTTGCCCTGCTTGCCGTGCAGATGCTGGAGCAAGAGCGTATTCTTCGCCGCCAAAGGGAGCGCATAGCCGACCTTCAGCGCCAGTACGATTCCCTCCTCACCCAAATAGACGATATCAACCGCGAGGTCGAGCTTGCCGGCTCCTCCTCATATATTGAGCATTATCTCCGCGAAAAGCTGGGCATGATTAAAAAGGGCGAAACCCTGTATAAAATTGTTCCCGATGAAAGCAGCGCGCCATAGCGCTGTTTTTTGTGTTTTTGTTCGCTTTTATTGTTTGTTCGTTTTCCGTTGCGCCTTTATGCTTGATTATTTTCTCCGCTTGCGTTAAAATTAAGGTGGATATTTATCTGTGCAGCCTTCTGCCTGCCGTTTATCCGCGTTAAATTATTATCCAAAAATGTGCTTAAACAATTACGAAAGCGAGATATTTATGATAGTTTATCTTATACCGGCATACAAGCCCGACGATTCCATGCTGCCCTTTATTAAAGAGCTTATGCAGCACACAGCCGACATTGTCGTAGTAAATGACGGCAGCGGCCCTGCCTTTGACCATATTTTTGCATCTCTGGAAAATGACGGTGTAAAAATTATTTCCTATCCCGAAATCACGGCAAGGGCTATGCTCTGCGCACCGGCTTTAAGTATATTTTCGATTCCTACACCGATGTAAGCGGCATTGTCACCGCGGACTGCGACGGTCAGCACACCGTAAAGGATATTATGCGCATCTCCGCCGCACTGGAGGAACACCCGGACAGGCTGATAGTGGGCGGCCGTGCGCTTAAGGAGAATGTGCCTCTGCGCTCCCGCATCGGCAACAGCGCCATGCGCAATATTTACCGCCTTGCAACCGGCTATAAGCTGCGCGACACCCAAACCGGCCTTCGCGGCATCCCCTCACGGCTTTTTGATAAACTGCTCTCCCTTAAGGGCGACCGTTACGAATACGAAATGAATATGCTGCTCTTTCTGCGCAAATGGCAGACCCCGCCGCTGGAGATCCGCATAGAAACCATATATATCAACAACAACGAGGGCTCGCATTTCCATCCCTTAAAGGATTCCTGGCGCATTATGAAGCATATTTTCGGCTTTCTTTTCCGTCAGGCTGCGTCGTTTTTCAAATTCATAGCCTCCTCCCTTATAAGCTATCTTTTTGAATACGGTCTTGTGCAGCTGCTCATGCTTTTTATTCCCTCCTTCACGCTGCCCTTTGCCGCATCGCTTGATATGGGAATTGTTCTTTCAAATTCCGTAGGGCGTATCGGCTCCTCGGTGCTTAACTATATTCTCAACCGCAAGCTGGTTTTTCGTAATAAAGGCCGGCACAGCGTAATAAAATATTACGGGCTGGTAGTGGCGGTCATGGTGCTTTCCTCTCTTATCATTTCCGGAATTTCCGGGCTGATCGCCGCAGGCGGCGCAATTTCCTCAAAGGACGCCTCCCGCTTTATAAAGCCCATAGTGGATGTCATATTCTTTGTCATCAACTATTTCGTGCAGAAAAAGTTCGTCTTTAACGAACCGAAAAAGGAGGAATAAGCCTTGTCCGTTATTGAAGCCATCCTTCTGGGGCTGATACAGGGTCTTGCGGAATTTCTCCCTATCAGCTCCTCCGGGCATCTTCTGCTGTTTCAGAAAATCTTCGGTTTGAACGATGTTCCGATGTTTTTCACCATAATGCTGCATATTGGCACACTTTTCGCCGTGTGCATCGCACTGCGCAGGGAGCTTGCCGCCATTTTCCGCAAGCCCTTGGGCAAATGACATGGATGATCGTGCTGGCTACCGTTCCCACGGTGATAATCGCGGTTCTGTTCAAGCTTCTGCTTGGAGATGCCTTTGACGGGGCGTATCTCGGCTTCGGCTTTATGATAACCGGCATCGCCCTTTACTGTATGGAGCTTTTTCCCTCCGGCAAGCGCTCCCTTGAGGAAATAACCGTAAAGGACGCTCTTTCCATGGGAGTGGCGCAGGGCTTCGGTACGCTGCCCGGCATATCCCGCAGCGGCAGCACAATTGTGGGCGGCTCCTTCGGCGGCCTTTCCCGCGATGCCCTCGCCCGCTTTTCCTTCCTTATGAGCATCCCCGCAATACTGGGCGCACTGGTGCTGGATATTAAGGATGTCGACTTTGCCGCCATTTCCGCAGGCAGCGCCGGCGTTTCCTGGCCTTGCATAATTATAGGAACAATTGTTGCCGGAATCAGCGGCTATTTTGCGGTAAAATGGCTGCTTAAGCTCATAACAAAGCGCTCCATGCGCCCCTTTGCCTATTATACATTTGTTCTTGGGGTGCTTGTAACCGTTGATATCTACTTTACCCACATTGTTTTCAAATAAATAATTCCTTCAAATTATTCGCCCGGCAGAATGGCCGGGCTTTTTTGTTTCACGTGAAACATTTTCTTTTTGCATCGCCACCGCACCGTTTTGCAGTAATTGAATATCAGCTCAAATTTTTTAATTCCGATGTATTTTCAATATGCAATGTTTCACGTGAAACATTTTCAAAAAAACGCTCAAATTCGCTTTGCCGTTACGGAGTTTTACATTATAATATAGAGGATGAAAAGAACGGAGGAAGCATCTTGGCTGTAATAATTGCGGTATCAAATCAAAAGGGCGGCGTCGGTAAAACCACAACGGCAGTAAATCTGGCAAGCGCACTGGGCGCGGCCGGAAAACACACCCTTCTTATAGATCTTGACCCTCAGGGAAACGCCACCAGCGGCTACGGAATAGACAAAAAAACAGTAAAAAATGAAATATACGATGTCCTCAGCGGCAAAATAAGCGCGCAGGAGGCCATTCTTCCCACTTGCAGCAAAAACACCGATATTCTCCCCACGGGTATAAACCTTGCGGGGGCCGAGGTGGAGCTGCTTACGCGCGAAAAAAGAGAATTCGTGCTCAAAAACGCCGTTTCGACAATATCCGACAGCTACGACTTTATTCTTATAGACTGTCCGCCCTCCCTCACTGTGCTCACCCTCAACGCGCTCACGGCGGCACACCGCGTGCTTGTTCCCATCCAGTGCGAATTCTACGCCCTCGAAGGGCTGGGACAGCTTATGAACACGGTAAAGCTTGTAAAGCAGCACCTTAATCCGGGGCTTTCAATAGACGGCGTTGTCTGCACAATGTTCGACAGCCGCACCAATCTCTCCGCGCAGGTGGTGGCGGAGGTTAAAAAGTATTTTCACGATAAGGTTTATTCCACGGCAATTCCGCGCAATGTCCGCCTTGCGGAGGCTCCCAGCTACGGGCAGCCCATAGATATATACGACCCCTCCTGCAGCGGCAGCGAGGCGTATAAAAGGCTTGCGCAGGAGCTTATAAAGCGCAACCGCACAGAAAAATAACAGCAAAAAAACTGAAATTGAGGTTAAATAAAAATGGCAAAAAGCAGAGGCTTGGGCAGAGGACTTGACGCCCTTTTCCAATCGGCGGAAACGGTGCTTGAGGAAACGGAAACAAAAAAAACCGAGGACGGAAGCTACATACACGAGCTTAATATAAGCAGCATTGATATAAATAAAGAGCAGCCCCGCAAAACCTTTGATGACGAGGATATAGCCGAACTTGCGGCATCAATAAAAGCAAACGGGCTGCTCCAGCCCATAACGGTAACAAAAAACGGCGACCGCTACACGATAGTGGCCGGCGAGCGCCGCTACCGTGCGGTGCGCTCCCTGCAAATGGAAACCATTCCGGCAATAATACGGAATATATCCCGCAGGCAATCCATGGAGCTTGCGCTTATTGAAAACATACAGCGCAGCGATCTGAATCCCATAGAAGAAGCGGCGGCGATAGGCGCGCTTATGCAGGAATTCGGGCTTACGCAGCAGGAGCTGTCCCAGCGTCTGGGAATGAGCCGCTCCGCGCTTGCAAACTCCGTGCGGCTGCTTTCGCTGCCGGAAAACATAATAAAGCTTATCAAAAGCGGAGAACTCAGCAGCGGTCACGCGCGCTGCCTTATTCCCCTTCCGGACGACCAAAAAATAAAGGCCGCGCTGGAAATAATAGAAAAGGGCTTAAGCGTCCGCCAGAGCGAAGCCCTTGTAAAGGCGATGCAGCAGCCGCAAAAGGAAAAAAAGGAGAAAAAAAGCTTCACCGAGCTTAACACCGCTCAGGATATGCTGCGCAAAGCGCTCGGCACCAAGGTAACCATCAACGGCACGCCTAAAAAAGGTAAAATTACCATTGAATACTATTCCACTGACGAGCTGGACGGTATACTCGAAAATGTAACGGGCGCTCCGCCGCTTTTCTGAAAAAAAGTGCATTAAAAAATATATAAAAAACAGGTACCCTGCTTATAGAATTTCGAAAAACTTTATTTCCGAAATTTCTTCAGCAAGGTACCTATAATTTTATCCATAAAAACCAGTAAATTACAATTACAAACCATTTATAATATATTCGTCATAATCGATATTATAAACGCCTTCAAAAAAACCATTTTTTTACCGCATGAAGTGCATCTATTGCAGAGGAAGACATAAGTGTAAGCGCCACATTTTCATTTTTGCAATCTTTATTAAGCTGCGGCTGAAAATATGTAACTCCGCAGTCGGAAAAGCCGTTTCTTATATAAAAGGCGTGCCGGCGCGCAGAAAAATCATCCATATCCTTTTCCGTTTCCAAAATAACCGGGTCAAACATATCCGCTATTTCTTTATAGCATCGTGCTGCCCATGCCCCTGCCGCGCAAACGCTCCGAAACCGCAAAATGCTCCAAAAATGAAAATTCCGAAAATTTCCATACTGCCGCAGCAGCATACAGCTCATTCCCCGTAAAAGCCCCCAAAAGCTCATATTCCGGCCTTTTAAGAAGCTGCTGCTGTTCTTGCCCGCCGCGCAGCTCACAGGGGCGAAACGAGGCTGTAAACAGTTTTTCCACCTTATTATAATCCGCCGTATCATCAGCGCCGATTTTTTTTATAATATATTTGTTTTCCGACATTTCAGCTTAACCAAGCCTATATTTTTTACTCCTGCGTAACCGTACCGGAGGCCACCCTAAAAACCTCGGAGCCGCTTAGACGCATTTCCGGCAAAAGATGCGTTGTGGTAACAATGGATTGAAGCCCCTCAAGAAAGCTCAAAAGCTGCTTTTGCCGCGCAGGATCCAGTTCGCTCATAACATCATCCAAAAGCAGCACCGGGCTTTCCCCTATATCCTGCTTCATAAGCTCAAGCTGTGCCAGCTTAAGCGCAAGGGCCGCCGTCCTCTGCTGCCCCTGAGAGCCGTAATACCGCAAATCCGTACCGTTGAGCTTAAGGGCAATATCATCCTTATGCGGGCCGCAGCCGGTAGTTCCCCGCTTTATATCAATGCTTCTTAAAGCGCGCAGCTGTTCATATATCCGCTGCTCATCCGGCGCGCAATCAGAAATATATTCCGCCTCCAGCTTTTCCTTTTCCCCGCTCAGGGAATAATGCACAAATGAGCATACCGGGCTTAACCTCCGTGCAAAGGCCTGCCTTTCTTTAATTACGGGAACAGCACACTGGCTTAACATCCTGTCAAAAACATCAAGGCTTTCCGTATCCCCTCTGCCTAAAGCAAAGGTCTTTATAAGTCCGTTTCTCTGCTCCAGCACCTTCATATATTTGCTCAGGCTGTAAAAGTACAGCGGCTGCACCTGGGAAAGATCAATATCCATAAACCTGCGCCTTAAGGCCGGCCCGCACTTTACAAGGTCAAGGTCCTCCGGCGAAAAGGTTACGGTTTTTATCTGGCCTATCATCTCTCCCACCCTCCGGCAGGGCAATCCGTTTACCGATATTCTCTTTTTTTCGCTGCGGAAAATAACGATATCCACAGTATGCACACCGTCTCTTTCCACACAATCCACAGCCGCCTTTGCATACTCGCTGTCAAAGGCAATCATGTCCTTATCGCGGCTTGTTCTGTGGCTTCTCGCAGTGGACAAAAGCGAGCAGGCCTCCAGCAAATTCGTCTTCCCTTGGGCGTTTTCGCCTACAAACAGACAAATTCCGTCCTTTAATTCTATGCTCAGGGCCTCATAATTTCGGAAGTTTTTAAGCTCCAATTTTCTAATATACATCAGACTTTTACCGGCAGAATCAGATAAACCTTTCTGTCGTTATCCACAGGCTTTATAAGACAAGGTGAACGGTTTGTGGTCATACACAGGCGTATCACCTCATCGTTTATATTTTTCAGACAATCCACAAAATATTTTGCATTAAAGGCTATCTGTAAATCCTTATTGCAGCCGTTTATATTAACCACCTCATAAACATTTCCGCTTTCGCTGCGGGAGGTTATAACCAGCTTTTCTTTATCAATGGAAAAAAGAATATAATTGTTGCGCACATTTTCCCTTGCCATAAGCCATGCTCTGTCTATACTGTCAAGCAGCTCCGCGCGGCTCACGGTAAATTCAAGATCATGCACGGTGGGTATAAAGGACTGATATTTAAGATATTCTCCCTCGTAAAGCCTTGTAAATACATTTGTGCTGCCCACGGAAAAAAGCGCATTGCTTTTGTTAAAATAAACCTCAACCGGCGTATCCTCATCGGATAGTATCTTGCTTATTTCATTAAGCGCGCTGCACGGCACCACAGCTCTTAAAGGCTCGTTTTCCCCTTCAATTTCGGCACTGCGCATTGCAAGACGCACGGTATCCAGCGCCACTATATTAAAGGTATTGCCGTTAATTTCAAACAGACAGCCCGTAAGTATCTGCCGTATAAAGCCCTCCGGGGCTGCGGCAAATATCGTTTGGTTTATCATCTGCTTAAGCAGTCCCTGCGGCAAAGAATAGCTTTTTGCCTTTGTAAAATGCGGCAGCTGCGGAAAATCCTCCGCCTTCATGCTCATAATGCTTATTTTGCTGCCCTGCCCGGATATAACAACGCCGTCCTGCTCATTGCCGCTTATGCGTATTTCCCCATTGGGCATTTTTCTTACTATCTCGCCTATAAGCTTGCCGTTTAATACAATAGGAGTATCATCGGATATTTCCGCTCCGAAGGAATCCTCTATCGTCATGGAAAGATCGGTACAGCTCAGCTTTACCTTTCCGTCCTGTATCTGAAAAAGTATGCCCTCTATAACGGCCACCGCCGTTTTTTGAGGAAGAGCCTTGGTTACGGTGTTTATGCTGTTTAGTATAACAGACTTGTCCGCTGCAAAATTCATAAAAACCCCCGTATATAATAGTAATAAATAATTATTCTTTAATAATATTCATAATACCTGTGGAAAACACGGAAAAAGGCGAAAACCGCCGTTATAAAGGCTTTTTAACACCGCATATCCTGTGGAAAACCGTGTGGACAAGCCCTTTATAATATGTGGATTAGCTTTTACCGCGCATTTTTAAGGTATAATAAATATATCAGGCTTCCTTTGCCAGCACCTTCACCTTAAGAGTGGAGGATACATTCGCATACAGCTTAAGCTCGGCCGTGTATTCTCCCACCGCTTTAATGGAGGGGCAGGATATTTTTTTCTTGTCAAGGCTTATTCCGTGCTGTGCGGCAAGCGCTTCGCTTATTTCCTTGCCCGTTACGGAGCCGAATACGCGGTCATCCTTGCCCGTTTTGATATAACAGGTAACGCTCAGCTCCTTAAGCTGCTTTGCAAGGCTCAAGGCCTGCTCCTTTTCCATCTGGGCACGGTGCTCTGCCGCTGCCTGCTGCTGGCGGGCAGTGTCTATATTGTTTGCGGTAGCCTCGCGTGCAAGCTTTTTAGGAAGAAGAAAATTGCGGGCAAAGCCGTCGCTTACTTCAAGAACCTGACCCTTTTTGCCGGTTCCCTTAACATCCTGATCCAGAATTACTTTCATATGTATTCCTCCCTTTAAGCGAAAAAAGCCTTAATGCCGTTTCGCCGTCTTTATTATACAGTATTTTATACAATACAGCGGATTAAAATTGCGCTAAAAGCAAATATTCGGTACAGCCCGTTTGCTGTTTCTCTTTTATTTATACAATTATACAATTCCCGAAAGCACGCCGGATATTATATTGTGAGAATAAAACAGGTTTGCAAGCCAGGAATTTTCAATGGAGCTTTGTATAGACGACAGATCCACCACCGTAAATACCACCGGCACTACGGAAAAAACAATTGATACTATCATAAAACCGTAGATAAGCCCGAAGGCCGCGCCTATAAGGGAATCACCCCTTTTAAGCACGGGAAAGATAAAGGTTTTATCAAGCATTTCTATAATAAATATACATATTATTCTGATTGCAAAATAAATTATCAGAAAGCATATAAGGTTCATGGAAAAAAATTTATAAGCGTCTGATTGAAATAATCGCTCATTGTATATATGCCCTGATTAGCAAAGGTCTGATTCAGTATATTGTATTCCAGCTTTCCCGTTATCTGCGGGGGCAGATTGCTGGAATAAATTATTTCATGTATTCTTTCCGCGCTTAAGGAAGCGGCATCGACATTTGCAACCGACATATCCGAAAGCTTTTCCGCACCGGCAGTGAGATAAAGCAGCTTCTGTCCAAGATCGGAGGTGGACATTATAGTGCGGGAAAGCGGCACATAAAACATAAGGGCAATAAGCCATGCAAGAAAAAACGAGGCTATGTTGCATATTGTATTAAGAAAGCCCTTATAATAGCCTATAAGGCAGCCTATTAACATAAGAAGAATTATAATTAAAACTATCATGTATATTTTCCTTTCCGTTTTATAGGGTAAGGCTTATATCATTTAACAGATATAAAAACTATTTCAGCTCCAGTCTGTATACTTTATCCCCCTTAAGATAGCACAGCTTACCGTTTACACACACCGAGCTTACCATTTCCGGCAGCGGATATTCCGTGCGGAAATGTGAGGAAATATCATAGGCATAAAGCGCGGACGGGGTAAAGGTGTAAAGATATCTGTCGGTAACAGCGGTTGCTATTATTTCGTCCTTTTCCTCAATAAAATATGAAATTCCGCTGTCCGGAATGCAAAGCACACGCTTTTTTGCTTCAAAAGAGTCGGAAACCGTGCTCAGCATAAGGGTTTTGGAAACATTTCCGTAGTTAATATTTTTGCTTTCATAGCCCACGCAGCGGGTGCGGGAGAGCACCTTGCCGGTGTAATCTATATTTATAACCTCGTGACTTCCCAAAAGGCTTATGCGGTCCTTAAGAAATACCGGAGCGTAAATTATCTGGTCAAATTCACTGTAAGAAACCGTTATATGCTTTGTTTCCTCATAGCGGTAGGTAACAAAACGGTAAACCGGTGTTATGGAGGAGGTATCGGCATATATCAGCCATACGGACTTATTATCGGTGGAAAATATACCGTAGGTAAGGAAGGTCTGATTTGGCTGCTGTACTATGGTATCTTTTATATCGCCGTTTGTCCGTAACAATAAGGCAGGTCTGTGCGCCTTGGGTCTGAAGCATTACAACAACATTGTCGCTCACCCTTACATCCCGGATGGGATAATCGTAAACCCGGCTGTACAGCAGCTCTCCCTCGCTTGATATAAGCTGCAGCTTGGAGGAAACATATACGGCCAATCGGTTATCGCTTGCCTGTGCGCGCATCTGCTGCGTAACTCCGGAAAAGCCCCACAGCTTATTTGAGCTTTTATCAATATAGTAAAGCTCGCCGTTTGTTTTATCTATATATACGCAGCCCTTTGAAAAAGGTATTATCTCGCAGGAGGGGTTTATATCGGTAAGGCTTATGCGGTCATCCATTCTTGCATGGGTCTTGGGACGCAGCAAAAAATAAAGCCCTATTGATAAAACGATAGCAAGAATAACGGAAAATATTATCCAGTTTCTTATAAGACGCTTGGTACGGCGCCGGCTTCTGTATGTCGACAATTATATTACCCCTTGAATGTATGCAGAATATATGTATTCTCTGACGCGGCGGATACCGCTTTTTACGGTACTCTGGACGCTCTGCGGCCGGGATTGCCGCTGCGTTATTTGCCGCATCTGCTGCTTCGCTTTTTGCCCTTTTACAAAAAACGCCGGTATTATTGCTTTTTAGGCATTATGCAGTTAAGCGCGCCCGGCAGAATGGATATTTCCGCCGGCAGACAGTCTATAAGCTCGCCGTCGCAGTTCATGGGTATCTTCGGAGCAACATCAAGGCTCAGCCTTTCGCAGCGATAAAAATCCGTGCATTTAAGAGTGAGCAGCTTGCCCTTGAAAAACATCGTAAGCAGATAGGGCAGCTTAAGACGGTTCACCTTGCGTATCACCACAAAATCTATCTTGCCGTCGTGTATATCCCCTTGGGAGCAACCGGCAGTCCGCCGCCGCAGTAACGGCCGTTGGCTATGGAAACCATCATTGCCTGCACGGTTTTTTTCTCTCCGCCGTCCACCGAAAAGGTACAGGTACGGTTTTTGTAGCACAGTATCGTTACAAACAGCGATATATGATAGGAGGTTTTATCCTTAAAAAAGCGGCGGTAACGGTTTGCACGGGATAGTATTTCCACATCCAGTCCCGTTCCCAGCACATTAAGGCAGCGGCGGGAGCCGAAAAGTATAATGTCCACGGGCTTTATTTCGCCGTTTAATACCACCTTTATTGCTTCCACGGGGTCGGCCGGTAGCCCGGAGGCGCGCATAAAATCGTTTCCCGTGCCTCCCGCTATAAAGCCTACCGGCTTTTTGCTCTCTCCCAGACCGTTTACGGCTTCGTTAAAGGTTCCGTCGCCGCCCAGCACCGCAATACGCGTGCATTCGTCATCTGCGGCGCATCTTTTGCCGTGCTCAATGGATTCGGTGGCATATGTAGATATCAGCAAACGGTAAGGAATGTTTTCGCTCTTAAGATATGCCTCCACGACAGTCAGATTCTTTTTGCCTCTTCCTCCGCCGGAGAGCAGATTTGCTATTATGTAAAGCATCAGTTACTTACCGTCCGTATTTTCTTATTTAATGCACCCGTAATTAAAATATATCACACTATATTCTAACAGAAAAATGCTTCAAAAAAATAAAGGAAAAATTTATATATGTACAGATAAAAAAATATTTGTTAGCTTAAAAAAATGCGACGCAATACGGCACAAAATGTCACTCCCTGTCATGATCTTGCTTTTGAGAAGCGCTCCGTATTTAATAATCAGCAATAGACGGCGCCTTATATTGCCCGTATATAAGTAAATTATTTGAAATAAAAAAACTTCAAACAAACAAAAACAAGCATATTCCGGCCATGCGGTATATAATGTTATATTTCTGTTGCAAACATGAAAAGTTCGAACACAGACTGTAAAAAAAACACTGTACCGCAGGAAAAAAGTATGATACAATAGCCGCGTATCGTCAATAAAAGCTTAATGAACAGAAAAAAGGAAAGGATTTTGCGGCGTATGGGGAAAGATGCGCCGCACAGGAAGAATGAAAAGAAAAATAAGTTTTTTAACGGTGCTTCTTATCATATTTGTACTGCTTGGAGCCTGCACCCCTGCTCAACCCCCGACCGAGAGCGCGTCGCAGCCCGACGTTACTGCCGCCGATGAGACGGCGACAAACGAGCCGACGGCTACTCCCGATACCCGTACGGAGGCGGAAAAGCTGGCGGATTTTTACGGCGGCGGCTATAATACCAACACCCTTATAGGCATCGATCAGTTCGGCCGCACCTTTGAAACGGGCGGAGAGGATCGCAAGGGCAAGCAGGTGGGAATATTCTATTGGCCGTGGTTCAGCGAAAAATCCACAACGGGCGTTTATAACAACACCGAGATTCTCAAAATGGAAAACGGACTTAAGCTGCTTACAAGCCTGAAGGATGTGAACCCAGATATCAGCCCTGCTTATCAGGATCACTACTGGGATGAGCCCCTTTTCGGGTACTATCATTCCCAGGATAAATGGGTAATACGCCGTCATTTGCGCATGCTGGGGCTTGCGGGAGTGGATTATATCTGCTTTGACGCAACAAACGGAATAGCCTTTTCCGCTGTGGCAAAAACAGTGCTTTCCTGCATAGATGAGCTTCAGAAGGAGGGCTTTAATCCCCCGCGGCTGACCTTTTATACGCACTATAAAAGCATGCAGGTGGTAAAGCGCCTCTATAAGGATGTTTACAGCGCAAACTATTGTCCCAATGGCTGGTATACCTATGACGGCAAGCCCATGATAATCGCCTATACCGAGCCAAAGGATGATATTAAGGCTACGGGAGGCCCGTACAATCCGTCAAAATATAATGATGAAATTGCAAACTTCTTTACCTTTGTAAGAC
Source organism: Oscillospiraceae bacterium (assembly GCA_022009755.1). Lineage (GTDB taxonomy): Bacteria > Bacillota > Clostridia > Christensenellales > QALW01 > UMGS1338. Next base: position 1,658,406 of record CP091722.1, on the reverse strand, counting down.
CGGAGTGGCCCAACGAATACAGAATGTACAACGACAGCATAGCTTGGGTTGAGTGGAAATATCCCATACCCTATCACAGCAAGTTCAGCGCCATGACGGTCTCTCCCTCCGCGCATGTGGGCTGCCCCTACTCCTATTCTCTTACAGGGCATACCACAAACTGGGGACGGGGCTGGGATCCTCAGAGCGGACAAAACATAAGCGAAAACGTTGAAAAGGGCACCTTCTTCCAGCTTAACTGGGACAGAGCGCTGGACCGCGACCCGGATATGATATTTGTGGGCGGCTGGAACGAATGGACCATGACCAAGCAGGAATGGGGCGGAGAATATGCGTTTGTGGACAATGTAAATTTGGAGTATTCCCGCGATATAGAGCCCATGAAGGGCGGCTGCAATGATGCCTTTTATATGCAGATGACGGACAACATCCGCAAATACAAAAAGACGGAAGTGCCTGCCGGAAAATTTGATTCTGTCACCCCCGGCGCGGATTTTGACTGGAACGGCGTAAAGGCGGTGTTCCGTAAGTATGAGGCGGTAAACGAGGCGCGCGACGAGGACGGAAAGCCCGAAACCGTACACTATGTAACCGCGGCGGCACGCAATAACGCAAAGGAAATACGCGTGGTAACCGACAAAGACAATATTTACTTTATGATAAAGTGCGAAAATGCAATTACCGCCCGTGAGGAAAAAACATGGATGAACCTGTTCATCGGCACGGGAGAGCTTTCCTTAAAGGGCTGGGAGGGCTATGAGTATGTCATAAACCGTTCCTCTCAGGGCAGCGTGGATAAGTTGGACGAAAGCATGAAAACAACCTCCTGTGGGCAGGCCGAGGTTACGGTAAAGGATAATGTTATGCTTATAACCGTTGCCCGCAGCGTGCTGGGGCTTGAGGCAAACAATAACAGCTTCTATTTCAAGCTTGCCGATAATGTGGAAAACAGCGAGGACATAATGGATTACTATGTTACCGGCTGTTCCCTGCCCATAGGACGCATGAGCTTCCGCTATGTAGGCTGATCAGGGGCTTTGTGACGGATGCGGATTCGTAAAAAAGCATAAAAAAACGGTAAAAAACAAGCATAAAAAGCGAAAAAAACGGCAAAAAAACGCTGTATTTTTCGCTTTTTTAATACCCTTTTGCGGGGACGCAAAAAAACACGGGTGCGCGAATAAACAATGCCGCATTTGCGCTGCATCCGGCGCGCCGGGGCTGCGCCCCGGCCGTGCGGCCTTCACTTTGTTTCGGCCGTCCGGCTATGCGCTTTTTGCGCCTTGACAGCCAAGGCTGCTTCGGGCGAAAAAGCGCCTGCGGCGCGCCTGTATAAAGCGGCTGTACTGCTCCTTATGCCGCCGTATCGCTTTTAACGGGCAGATGTTTCAGGCAAAAAAAGCAGTGCGCCGGATCGGTCAAACCGATACGGCACGGAAAAACAAAAAGCCGTCCGGCGGACGGCAAAAGCGCTGAAAATAAAAACAGATACGAAAAAGCAGCACATGCACAAAAATTCACAGCGGACGCATTGCGGGTATAAAATTGCGCAGCACATAGTAAGCCAGCATGGCGCACAGCAGGATATAGCTGAATGCAGGCCTTCGCGGATAAAGGCGCAGACGCTTTCCGAAGGCAAAAAATATAAGCTCCGTCCAGAATAAGCCGGCAATTATTATAAGCACCGCAGGGGTGATATTGTAACGAAGAGAGCCGATAATATCGCCGGAAAGCAGATGCTGCACGGCGCGCGTGTTGCCGCAGGCCGGACACCAGATTCCCAGGCGGGAGCGAAGAAAGCACTGCGGCAGCAGCGCTCCCAGCGCACAGATATCCTGCGCAAAAACAGCGCATAAAGCCGCTGCCGCAACGGGAACGGCTATAACAAATATCCGTAAAAACAGGCTTTTGCGGCAGTCGGCATCCGTTACAGTGTGCATTTTTATTCCATGGGAAGCTGGTCAAACCAGGAGCTCCAGAAATTATTCATGCGGTCGGAAAACCCGGTAAGATACATAATAAGGGCTATAAGAGCGGCAACCACGGAAAGAGAACCCAGAACAATGCCTATTACCGCCATGGTCTTGCTGCCGCCCTTTGCCTTGAAATGAACGGAGAGTATGCCGAATACGATGGCGGCAACGCCCGGCAGCAGCGTTACGAAAACATCCACCCATGTGTTGCCCACATTGAAGCAGCAGCACATAAGGAAGGAGAGAATTCCCGTAACAAGGGAAACTATTGAGGTCCAGCGCGCCTTGTTTGCCAGGGGGTCGGGAGCCTGCGGGGGCGTAAAGGGCTGAGCCGTGTAATTCGGAATTCCGCCGGTGTACTGCTGTGAATTTCCGCCGTTATAGGCTGCATTGCTGCCCCCGGTATACGGCTGAGAGTTGCCGCCGGTATAAGAAGCGTTATTGCCGCCGGTATAGGCAGAGCCGGCAGCGGAGTCCGGCTGATCCTGAAGCTCCTGCTTGCCTCCGCACTCGGTGCAGAATTTTGCGTTGTCCTCTACGGGAGCGCCGCAGTGTATGCAATATTTCATATAATGATTCCTTTCTCCGATGATACGGAAAAATATATATCTGACCGCCGGGTTATGAAATGCGCAATTCTTACGCGGTCGGGGCGGTGGCAGCCTGTTTGCCGGAATATGCGAAAAAACGCTTTGCCGGCTTTAAGATATAAAAAATATCATGGGCAGCTTGTCGGCAGGGGCAATGCCGAAGTGGTCAAGCATATCGGCAATAAGCAGCGCTACAATAACAAGGGAAATACATACCGCCACAGCGCACAGAATTATTCCGCTTATGGCAAAGCCGCGTCCGCCGGGCTCGTTTACCTTACCGAAAATGCTTATTATAAGCCCGGTGACTGCACAAAGGAAGAATAAAACGGTAAGCAGCGGGGAGTATGTGCAGCAGGTGGTAAACAGCAGCACATTTGTGCATATGCCTATTACCATGCCGGCTATGCTGAGCCCTCTTTTCCCCTTTTGGGGCGCGGATACATTCGGCAAAACGGGTGCGCCGCAGCGGGAACAGTACCGCTCGCCGGACAGAGGCGCGCCGCATTTGGTGCAATAGCCCATGAAAAAGCCTCGCTTTCCGTTAAAACAAAAACAAAACCGTATGTTGATTTTAATACACCACGGTTACTTTGTCAACAGGGAAAACCGGGGGCGCGGGGTTATAATTTTTCCTTAAGAGGAGGCATAAGCGATGCCGCCGCTTTTCAAATATGCAGTTTTGATATACAATATAACCGTGATATAACGAATATATTTACCGTGTATGGTTTGTTTTGCGGCGCGTATGCGGCGGAAAACGGGGGAGATAAATGAAAATAGGCACATTGCAGACAAAAAACAACATATTTCTTGCGCCTATGGCGGGAGTGACGGACAGACCGTTTCGCGACGAGTGCGTGCGCATGGGCGCAGGGCTTGTTTACAGCGAAATGGTAAGCGCCAAGGGGCTGGCGTACGGCAACAGGCACACAAGGGTGCTGCTGGCATCGGGGGATTATCCCTGCGGAGTGCAGCTTTTCGGAAGCGACCCGGAAACAATAGCGCGTCAGGCCGCGGCGCCGGAGCTTGAAGAATTTGATCTGATAGATATAAATATGGGCTGCCCTGCACGCAAAATAACCGGAAACTGCGAGGGAAGCGCGCTTATGCTGCGTCCCAGGCTTGCCTATGCCATAATAAGGGAAACCGTGGCGGCGGTAAAAAAGCCGGTCACGGTGAAGCTGCGTGCGGGCTATGACGAGGCGCATAAATGTGCTGGAGATAGCTTTGCTTGCGCAAAAGGCGGGAGCCGCCGCGGTGACGGTACACGGCCGCACAAAGGAGCAGGGCTATTCAGGAAGCGCGGACAGGGAAATTATTGCGCAGGTTGCCCATGCCCTTGACATACCGGTTATAGGCAACGGAGATGTTACGGACGGACCGTCGGCCGAGGATATGCTTTCGCGCGGCTGTGCCGCCGTTATGGTGGGGCGCGCCGCGCAGGGAAACCCGTGGATTTTTGAGGAGATATCGGCCTATCTTGAGGGGCGCAGCTATACTCCGCCGACGGCGGAGGAAAAAAAGGAGGTAATACTGCGCCATGCGCAGGCTCTCTGCGAGCTTAAGGGGGAGGCGGCAATGCGGCAGATGCGCCGTCATCTGTGCAGCTATACGCGGGGAATGAAGGGGGCGGCCGCGCTTCGGGGCGAAATGAATTCCATAGAAACGGTGGAGGATGTGCAGCGCATACTGGAAAAGTTTTTTTAACAGCGCCGGATGCTTTTCAGGCGGCTTCCGCCGGGAATATAATACAGCAAAAACGCACCGTATCTATCGTACAGACACGGTGCGTTCTTTTTATTCCGGGCTTCAGGAATCGTAATCGTAGGGGATTTTGTTTTTTCGCTCCCCTTTAAGGTTCAGTATATAACCGTCCTCCACCTTGCACCACCAGTTAGGGTCATGCCCCGGCAGATCCTTGAGTATACTCTCGTCGGTTATATCGTCATTTCGGGTGACAAGTTCGAGATCGCCGACAAAAATCTCAATCTGCGCATAGTCCCTGCCGTCCTTGTCGCTGAAAACCACCTCATAGGTATTTGCCCTTATTTCGGACAGAATTATAACGCCTATGTCCCCCTTTTTTACCCCTTCGCTTTCATATTTGTCCGTAGTGACCCGGACTGCATCCAACCACTGCATATGCATTTCCTTCCCTTAATCCTTTATTAACGGTGTGGTAATTTTGAGCCGGCTGCAAAGCGCCGGATGCCGCGTTTCAGCCATGCGCGCTCTTTTTGCTTTATTTTTCAGGAATCGTAATCGTAGGGGATTTTGTTTTTTCGCTCCCCTTTAAGGTTCAGTATATAACCGTCCTCCACCTTGCACCACCAGTTCGGGTCGTGTCCCGGCAGATCCTCCAGTATATCCTCGTCGGTTACATTGGTGGTTCTTACAAATTCAAGATCGCCGACAAAAATTTCGATTTGCGCATAATCCCTGCCGTCCTTGTCGCTGAAAACCACCTCATAGGTATTTGCCCTTATTTCGGACAGAATTATAACGCCTATGTCCCCCTTTTTTACCCCTTCGTTTTCATATTTGTCCGTAGTGACCCGGACTGCGTCCAACCACTGCATATGCATTTCCTCCCCTTAATCCTTTATTAACGGTGTGGTAATTTTTATCTTGCCGTACGGCCATGCCATACAGCCGGTGTGACAGTTAAAGTATTCGCCCAGATGCTCCCGTTTTCCTCTCAGAACTATTTTTACCGTAAAACGCTGTCCGTGAATGTCCAGCCTGTTCAGGGTGTAGCCGGAGGATAAATAGCTTTTTTCCGTTTCGCGCTTTATAAGCTGGTATACCTCCCGGTAATCATCGGGTATATAGCCCATGGAATGCATCATGGCTTTTTTATTTTCATCCAAGAATAAATATTCCGTGATTTTTCTTATAGGAAAATCAAAAACCACCTTGTTCAGCGTGTACTTCGTGATTTTGCACTTGCAATGGGGGTGATAATACTCCGGCTTATTGTCATTGCGAAAAACCGTATTGTTAAGGGCTACACACAGTGCGCAGGTACGCGTTTTTTCATCCGTTGCGGCAACGCCGCTGCTTGTTTCAATATCCTCCGGGCTTTCGTTTTCCCGTATAACGAAATCGTTATCTGCCGCCGCAAAGATATTGGAAACCATCCGATTGATATTTTCAAACATATTATACAGCAAATCTCCTTTTATGAAATAATTAATCAAGGAAAACTAAGTCACAAAAAAACAATAACGCGTGTTTTGTGCCGTATAATATATTTGTGCCGTAAACGATAAGATATTTTTGACCGGGCGTGCCGGAAAAATGTATAAAAAAGCCCCGCCTTTCCGGCAGGGCCATAAGCATATGCTTTTTATGCTGTGAAATTACCGAATGCGGGCGGTTCTCTTCTTGCTTGCCGCAAATACGGTGACTAACGCAAAGAGGGCTGCAACGGCAAGGGCCGCAGCAACGGTGTTGTTATCGGCAGTTTCCTTGGGAATCTCTACCGGAGCCTTTTTGTCATGGCATACCGTGCATTCCTCGTGCTTGCTGCCGGCCTCTGTTTTGGAGGCCTCCTTGTCGATTACCCACTGATAGTCATGCCCGGTGGCGGGTATCTCGCGGGCGTCCTTCACGGCGTCGCAGTTGGCGCAGTGAATGGATTCGCTGCCGGGTTCGGTGCAGCTGGCAGCCTGATCAACGGTGTAGTGATCCTCCCATACATGGCCTTCGCCGCCGAATTCCACATACTGTCCGTCGCTTTCGTCGCAGCGCACGCAGTGGTGCGATTTCTTACCGGGAACGGTGCAGGTTGCATCGCTGTCCGTAATCAGCTCGGTGCCGAAATCGTGACCCTGATAGTAATCCTCGCAGATGTTTTTATTTACGGTGTTTGTTTCCTCGCCGTTAATGCTGCCGGTGAATTCCGGGGCGGCGTTGTCGAAGGCACCGATGTTTTTAAGGCCGTCTGCCTTGGCTTTGTCATAGGAGCAGTCGGTAAGAGTGCCGCTTGCGTAATAGCCGAGGAATGCGCCGGCCTCCCAATCCACAGAGGCGGAGGAAACGCTGCCGGTGAAGTGGCTGTTATTTACATCGCTTTCAAAAACATTGCCGACAAAGCCGCCCACGCGGGGTTCCCACTCGCTTACGGTGCTTTCCGTATTGCCTGCCGCAACACAGCTTTCAATGCGGGCATATTCCGCAAGGCCCGCAAAGCCGCCGGCGTTCCAGTCGTTGGCGGTAATATTGACATCGGCAAAGCAGCGGGAGAAAACAGAGCCGTCCTCCTTGCCGCTGCCGGCGGTGCTGGCATAGCCTACAAAGCCGCCCATAGCCCACATGCCGTTAAGGCTGCCCTTTACGGTGCAGTTTTCGTAGGAGGAGCCGCAGTCCATACCCACAAAGCCGCCGCAGTTGTTGGCGTCGGTGATTTCAATGCTTGTAACATTGCAGTTCTTAACGGTCAGGCGGTTTGCAGAGCCGAACATACCGCCGGCAGGGGCGCCGCCATCGGCAGTGTTAGTGTAGTCATAGCTGATTTTTCCCGAAACATTGACATTGGTAACCTCGATTGTGCAGCCGTCATTTGTTATGGCAAAGGCCATGAGAATACCGGCATAGGATGTTTTTGTCCTGCGTCGGTTGCACGGATATCGGCATTGCTTATTGTAAGGTCCTTAACGCCGACGGTGCGGGTTTTCGAGGGGTTGCTGACGGCGCCGAAAAGACCGGCTGCGTATTTATCCTCGCGTTCATCCACAATAAGGCCGGTTATGGTCTTGTTGTTTCCGTCCAAAAAGCCTCCGAAATAGTTGCTTACGGTGCTGCCGTCCGAAAGCCAGTTGTACTGACCGATGGGGTTCCATCTGTGAGCGCTCAGGTCAAGATTGTTTTCCAAACGGAAAAAATCACCGTTATGGTAGATGCGGTTGGAAACATCCGCGGCAATCTTGGCAAACTGCTCGGCAGTTTCAATAAGGTACGGGTCCTCCTGAGTACCTGTGCCGCCCGCAAAATCGGCTGCGGCATAATCCTTCCACTGCGTTGCGGGTACAGCGGGAGCCGCCAGTACCATAGGCATGGCAAGCAGGAATACGCAAAGTGCCAGCACAAGGCTTACGGGCTTAATCCACTTTTTCATCTGTTGCTCCTCCTTGGAATTTTAATTTTCTGCAGAAGGGGCGGCACGGTAAATACCGATGCGGGGCGAAAATACAGCCCGCACACGCATATGCGCGCCGGGACTCCTTCTGTATTTATATATATTATACCACACATCCCTGCGAAAAGCAAAAAAAAAATAAGCAAAAAAATAAGCAAAAAAATTAAAAATTCAGTGTAAATACAAACAAAATCCCCCGGAGAGAATATACTCTCCGGGGGTAAGCGGCTGTCTTTACGGCCTTGCCGCAATGGGGTGTTTTTTTGCTTTTGCGGCTTATTCCAGCTCAAAGGCACCGGTGTAAAGCCTGTAATACTGACCCTTCTGGGCTATCAGCTTTTCGTGAGAACCTTTTTCTATTATATGACCGTGATCCAGCACCATTATCACATCGGCGTTCTGCACGGTGGAAAGCCTGTGGGCTATTACAAACACGGTTCTGCCCTTCATAAGGTTATCCATGCCGCGCTGCACAATGGCCTCGGTGCGGGTATCAATGGAGCTTGTGGCTTCGTCAAGTATCATAACCGGGGGGTCCGCCACAGCCGCGCGGGCAATGGAGAGCAGCTGGCGCTGCCCCTGAGAAAGCCCGGAGCCGTCGCCGGAGAGCATGGTCTGATAGCCGTTTGGCAGCATGCGGATAAAGCCGTCCGCATCCACAAGCTTTGCTGCGGCAATACATTCCTCATCGGTGGCATCCAGCCGTCCGTAGCGAATGTTTTCCATAACGGTGCCGGTAAAGAGGTTTACATCCTGAAGCACCACGCCCAGCGACCGCCGCAGATCCGGCTTGCGTATTTTGTTTATGTTTATGCCGTCATAGCGTATCTTGCCGTCCGCAATATCGTAGAAACGGTTTATAAGGTTGGTGATGGTGGTTTTGCCCGCGCCGGTCGCGCCCACAAAGGCTATTTTCTGCCCGGGCTCGGCATACACGCTTACATCGTGCAGCACGGTTTTATCCGGCGTGTAGCCGAAGTCCACATCCACAAGCCGTACATCGCCCGCAAGGGGGGTGTAGGTAAGAGTGCCGTCCCCGTGGGGATGCTTCCATGCCCACAGACCCGTGCGCTCCGCGGTTTCCGTAAGAGTGCCGTTTTCGTTTTTGACATTTACAGGGTAACATAGCCCTCGTCCTTCTCCGACGGCTCATCCATAAGCGCAAATATACGCTCGGCTCCGGCAAGCGCCATGATTATGGAGGACATCTGGGAGGATACCTGGCTTATGGGCTGCGTGAAGGAGCGGGACAGCTGCAAACGCCGCTACGCCGCCCAAAGTCAGCCCGCCGGCGCCGCCCAGCACCATGGCGCCGCCGATTATGGCAAGCATTACATACTGAAGGTGTCCGAGATTGCCCATTATGGGCATAAGAATGTTGGCAAATACATTGGCCTTTGTGGCGTTGCGGCAAAGCTCGTCGTTCTTTTCGTCAAACTCTTTGCGGCATACATCCTCGTGGCAGAACACCTTTACTACCTTCTGGCCGTTCATCATCTCTTCAATGTAGCCGTTTACATCGCCCAGGGATTTTTGCTGCTGCACGAAGAATTTGCCGCTCTTGCCGCCTATCACCTTGGCTATCCACATTGTGCCCGCCGTCATAAGCAGCACGATAAGGGTCATCCATATGTTGGTGATGCACATGGTTATAAACACCGATATTACCGTTACCGCCGAGGAGAACAGCTGCGGCACGGACTGCGATATAAGCTGGCGCAGCGTGTCGGTATCGTTGGTGTAGCAGCTCATGACATCGCCGTGGGAGTGGGTGTCAAAATATTTTATGGGCAGGGTCTGCATGTGCTCAAACATGCCGTCGCGCACCTTTTTCTGTACGCCCTGAGCCACCGTTACCATAAGCCGGTTGTAGCCGAAGGTGCAAAGCAGGCCTATCAGGTATATGCACGCCATGCGTATTATGGCAAGCACCATGTTTGTGTAGTCCGGCGCGATGCCGTTTCACTCCGTCAAGCAGCGGGTCGATATAGGTGTCTATCATGGTTTTGATAAAGGTGGAGCCTATAACGCCGGTTACCGCGCTTATGATTATCCCCAGCGCCACCAGTATCAGATGAAGCTTGTATTCCTTCATATAGGAAAGCAGGCGCACTATTGTTTTCTTGTCGGCCTTTTTGCCCTTTGCACCCATGCCGGGGCCCGGCCGTCTTCCGCCGTGCATCATTTCTGCTCGCCTCCTCTGTTCTGCGAGGTGTAAACCTCTTTGTATATAGCGCAGCTCTGCATAAGCTGGTCGTGGGTACCCACGGCCTCAAGCGCGCCCTCGTTCATAACCACTATCATATCGGCATCCTGCACCGAGGAAAGACGCTGCGCAATGATTATCTTGGTGGTTTTGGGCAGCTCGTTTGCAAAGGCCTGGCGTATCATGGCGTCGGTATGGGTGTCCACCGCCGAGGTGGAGTCGTCCATTATAAGCACCTTGGGCTTGGCCAGCAGCGCGCGGGCTATGCACAGACGCTGCTTCTGTCCGCCGGAAACATTGGTGCCGCCCTGCTCAATGTAGGTGTCATAGCCGTCGGGGAAGGCTTTTATGAATTCGTCCGCGCAGGCCACCTTGCAGGCGTGCTCTATTTCCTCATCGGTAGCCTCCGCATTGCCCCAGCGCAGGTTTTCCTTTATGGTGCCGCTGAAGAGAACATTTTTCTGAAGCACCATCGCCACGCCGTGACGGAGCGCATCAAGGTCGTAAGCCTTTACATCTATATCGCCCACCTTCACGCAGCCCTCTTTGGCGTCATACAGGCGGGGGATAAGCTGCACAAGGCTGGATTTCGAGCTGCCCGTGCCGCCGATTATGCCTACCGTCTGCCCCTCCTTTATGTGCAGGTTTATGTTTTTTAGCACCTGCGTGTCGCGTTCCTTGGAATAGGAAAAGCATACATTTTCAAAATCCACATCGCCGTTTGCCACGGTTTTTACCGCATTTTCGGGGGATACTATATCGGATTGTTCATCCAGCACCTCCACTATACGCTCGGCGCTTGCCCGGCTCATGGTTATCATTACAAACACCATGGAAAGCATCATAAGGCTCATAAGTATCTGCATTGTATAGGTCATAAGGCTCATAAGCTGACCCGTCGTCATAACGGTGGAGCCGCTGCCCACTATAAGCTTTGCGCCGAAGTAGCATATAAGCAGCATGCAGGCGTATACGGCAAGCTGCATAAGGGGCATGTTGAAGGCCAGAATCTTTTCCGCTTTCACAAAATCTGTGTATATTTCGCCGGATACCTTCTTGAACTTTTTATCCTCAAAATCCTCGCGCACATAGGATTTTACCACCCTTATGCCGCGCAGGTTCTCCTGCACCACGCTGTTTAGCTTATCGTACTTTGAAGCCGCGGGTAAACACCGGATGCACGCGGGTCATTATAAAATAAAGCCCCACGCCCAGTACGGGCAGCGCCGCCACAAACACAAGGGACAGCTCCACATTTATCCTGAAGGACATCACCATTGCAAATATCAGCATCATCGGGCAGCGCACCGCTATGCGGGTTATCATCTGAAACGAGTTCTGCACATTGGTAACATCGGTGGTCAGCCTTGTTATAAGGCTGGAGGTGGAGTATTTATCAATGTTTGAAAAGGAAAAATCCTGTATTTTATTGAAAATATCGTGCCTGAGGTTGCGCGCAAAGCCCGCCGACGCCTCCGAGGCAAACTTTCCCGCCAATGCGCCGAAGGTAAGGGACAGCGCGCAGCAGCCCACCAGAATAAACCCCATTTTAAGTATATAGTTCATGTTCCCGCCCTCGACGCCTTTATCAATGAGCGCCGCCATAAGGGTGGGTATGACCACCTCCATTATAACCTCAAAGGTTACGGTTATCGGGGTGGCTATTGCAGCGGCCTTGAATTCCCGCACGCTGCGTGCCAGTTTTTTTATCATATTGCCTTCCGATCCGCCTTTTCGGATCTCTCCTTTCCTTTATCTGCGTCCTTTGCCGAAGGCGTGCTTTTTGTTTTGCCGCTTTTGCCCCTGTTTTGGCCTTCGATGCAGGGGCGGGGCGAAGCTTCGTCCTCTGCCACGCCGGCAGAGCGCAGGTTTTCCCGTATTGCCGTTATAACTGAGAAAAAGGTCTGCATATCCTCCGGAGGAATGCCCCGGCACATGCTGCGCTCCATATCCTCAATATCGTTTATGACGCACAGATGCAGCTCCCGTCCGCGCGGAGTAAGCTTAAGCTGCTTAAGACGCGCATCGTCCTTTACCCCAACGCGCTCTATGAGGCCGTTTTTCTCCATAAGCTGCACAAGCTTTGTAACGGTGGAGCGCCGCACGCCGAAATCCCGCTCCATATCGCGCTGGTATACCGCTTTGTTCTCCTGCTCCCGGCTGTACATATACCCCAGCACCCAGCCGTGCACCCCCGTAAGCTCGTCGGCGTATTTCTTGGAGGAATACTCATCCATGGTGCGCCGTATCATGTTTGAAAGCGTGCGCACCTGAAAGCCCACGGTGTTCTCTCTTTCCACGAAGGTCACCTCCCGTAATCACTGCCCGAAACCGTGTGCGGGCGGATTTTGTTTCCGTAAAAATATGTTAGCTTGCTAACAGATTCATTGCATATTATATTCATTTGAAAATATATGTCAACCGTCTTTTTGGAAATTTTCGGGGGGCGCCGGAACATTTCACATTTTATTAATTTTTATTTTGTTTTATGTGCAATTCGGGCGTTAAACGCCGCGCATCTGCGCGCGGGCGGCTCCGTAGGCGGAAAAAATAAATTGTATAAACCGGCAAAAAGGGAACAATAATCCTTACAGCAAAAATACTGCCGGGATATATCCGGCAAACGCTTTTACGGCAAAGCATTTATAACGGAGGCAGCAATGGGCTTTTATAAGGATATAAACAAAAACCTTGCCTTTTTGCGGGAGTATATGTCGCGCGCGTCGGACTGCAAGCTGCGCCGCATATACAGCGGAAACACGGAATGCGCCGTGGTTTTTACGGAAACCACGGTTTCCCAGCAGCTGCTGGAGCAGAATGTCATAGCCCGGCTTATGCATATGGCGGTGCGGGATAAGGACCTTGACCAGGTGCGCCGCAGCGCTACCTCGGCGGGGCAGATAACCGTGCTGTCCTCTCTTGATCAGGCGCCTGCGGAGCTTGCGGGCGGCATGACGCTTTTGTTTGTGGACGGCGTAGCGGGCTGTCTGTCGGTGGATGTGCGAAAGCTGCCCTCACGAAGCGTGGAGGAGCCCGCCATAGACAAAACCATACTGGGCGCAAGGGACGGCTTTACCGAATCGGTGGGGGAAAACCTCGGGCTTATCCGCAAGCGCATACGCTCCGAGCTGTTGGGAGTGCGCACCGTGTTTGCCGGCAGCGGAAAAACCAAGTGCTATCTTCTGTGGATGGACGATGATATGCTGCCGCTTGTGGACAAGCTTACAAAAACCATAGAAAAGCTGGACGGCGGACTGTGCCTTACCGTGCGCGACATACTGCCCGCAGTAAGCCCGCGCTCGGTGTTTCCCACGCAGAAGCTGACCGAGCGCCCCGATACCGTATGCTCCCTTTTGCCCAAGGGGCGGGTGGTGCTGCTTATGGACGGTCAGCCCGTGGCGGTCTGCTTCCCCACCACGCTGTGGGAGCTGTTTGAATCCCCAAACGATGCCTCCATAGCCTCGACGCTTGCCCGCGCCATGACGCTTCTGCGGTTTATCGGCGCGCTTTTGTGCATAACTCTGCCCGGGCTGTATGTGGCGCTGCTGAATTATAACCGCGCCCTGCTGCCCCCTGAGGTCACCGCTCTTGTGATAGAGGCGGAAAGCAAGATTGCGCTTTCTCTGCTGCCGGAGGTGCTTATAACCTGGGTGCTGGTGGCGCTTATATTTCAGGTGGGGGTGGCGCTGCCCTCCACCGTGGGCGGCACCATCGGCATTTTCGGCTCAATAGTGCTGGGGCAGGCGCTGGTAACTGCCGGGGTGGCAAGCGAGCTGACGCTGCTGGTGGTTATAACCTCGTCGGTAAGCGGCTATTCCGTGCCGAATTATCCGCTTAATATCGCGCTTCGCCATGTAAGCCTTATAGTGCTTTTGTTTTCCGCGGCGCTGGGGCTGATAGGCACCGGGCTTGCCCTTGTTGCGCTTTTTGCGCGCCTGCTTGCCCTTACCTCGGCATCGTACCCCTATCTGCCCATACGCGCAAAGCGGGGCTGCGTAACGGCGGACGAGCTGGCGCTGAAAATGTCAAAAAGAACCGGGTCGCGCCGTTAGGGAAAGACAAAGAGCGCCGTCACCGTACGCCGGGTCGGGGCGGAGGAACGCGTACGGCGGGCAGAACCGATACCTGCGCACGGTGCCTGCCATACATTATATATTTATATCCGGAGATGAAAAATGAAAGAACACGGAGCGGGCTTCTTTTCCCTTTTCGGAGCGCTGCTGGGAAGCGGCATATTTCTTGTGCCCTCGCTTGCCGCAAGGGCGGGAAGCGGCGGATGGCTTGTGCCCATTATGGTGCTGCCGCTGCTTGCGGCGGTATTTCTGTTTTTGTACCACGCCTCCCTTATAAGGCTGCCCGGTACCCTTATGCAGTGCCTTCGCGTGGCCTATGCGGTGCTGTGCGCCTTTCTTGCCGCCTGTGCGCTTTGCCTTGCGTCCGTGCTGTGCCGGGATCTTATGCTTCCCGGAGCGGAGCCGGTGCTGCTTATTGCGGTGTCGGCGGGGGTGCTGTATTTCTGTATTGCCACCGAGCATACCGTGTGCGGGCTTAATCTTATGTTTTTTGCCTGTCTTGCCGTTATAACCCTTATGCAGCTGCTCAGCCTGACGCAGGGGCGCACGGAGCGGCTGTCAACGAGTCTGTCGGAGCCGCTTGAGGCGGCTTTGGGGGTGCTTCCGTTTTTTTCCGGCATAATGACGGTGCCTGCCCTTGCCAGGCGCGGCGTAAAAAAACGCTCCATGCTGCTGGCACTGGTGCTGTCCTGCGCCGTTTATGCCCTTATTACCGCCGTATGCATTGCGGTGCTTGGGGACAAGGCCTGCGCCGGAGAGAGCTATGCCGCCCTTACCGTGCTTAAAAGCGGCACGGTGCTGCTTAACATGCGCCTGTTTTTTGCAAGCATAAGCTTCAGCCTGGTCATGCTCAAGCCCGCCGTCAACCTCGGCTGGGCGGCGCTTGCCTCGGCGGAGGAGGTAATAAAAAGCAAGTGGCTGCGCCCCGGAATATGCGCCCTCGTGCTGGCGGCGGCGCTGCTTATGCGCGGCATTATACAAAGCCTCTGATAAACGGCAGCGCCGCCCGCTTATATGCCGCCCCGTGCCGGTGAGCATGCGCGCGCTTTGTAAAAAGGAGAAAATATGATTAGAGCATTGAAAAAAGCTGCCTCGGCGGGACTGTGCGCCCTGCTTTTTCTGCTGTCGGGCGCGTTTTGCGCCTGCGGCGCTCAGCCCATTGAAAAAGCGCGCATCCCGTAACGGTGGGAATAGACCTTGACCCGTCAAGCGGGCTGTACACCGAAAGCGGTCTTTATTATATGTATGACGGCGAAAGCATTTCCTTCAAGGAGCTTTCGGAGCAGGGGATAAATATCGGGGAAGCCACCGGCAAAAAGGCGGGATACAGCTATGAAACCGTAAACTATTCCCTTCTGGGCGCGGTGGTGCTTGGTAAAGAGGTGCTCTCAGACGGCATAGGCGACCCCATGTTCACCTTCCTGAAGTGGCCGCTGCCCTCCGGCGATGTGCTGCTGTGCGCCGCCGACAACGCTGCGGCAATGGTAAAGGATCAGACTCTGCCCATGCTGCTTGCCAGTTCCTCGTCAAAGACCTACAACCCCCGCGCCTCGCTGTCCGATTGCCTCACCGCCCTTTATGACGGCACTCCCCTTGTGCTGCCCCGTGTTACGGATAATAACGGCACGTATCTGGACGGCGCGGTGATTCTGAAGGACGGCGTGCTTGTGCAGCAGCTGGATGCGGCGCAGACAGCGCTGTGGGCGATGCTGTTTTACCCCTCCGGCTCCGGCTCCGTCACGGCGGGGGGCATCAGCGCGCAGCTTCAGACGGTGCGCCGCTTCAGCCGGGAAAACAGGTGCATAATCGTGGAGGCCGATGCACTTTTCACCTCCCCCGGCAGCCCGGAGGATTATTCCGCCGCCCTGGAGCAGGAGCTTTATAAGCTGCTTGCCGGCTTTGAGTGCGACGCCCTGCTTATCGACCGGGTTATCGGCTGCCCCTATTCTCAGCTTACGGTGCAGCTTACGGTGCGCCGCTATTGAGGCGTATGCCCGCAAGGCGCAAGGCTGCGCTTTTGCCGACCCCCCATTTTAAGGCCTTGCGTGCCCGCTGTTTCTTCCCTGCTGCCGCTTTTTTGTCCGCTTGCTTTTTTGCCGGCGCCGCGCCGGCTCATTTTTTGTTCACAAAAAACACACATAATGTTTACAAAATTCGTGTTTTCGATTATATAAATTGCTTGACAAATTATATAAACGGGCGTACAATTTGCTCACACTGAAAGGCGGGAGAGAGATGAAAAAAGAGGTATATTCACTGGTGCTTTCGGAAAATGTCGTGGCGGCGGTGGACAGAATGGCAAAGGAGCGCGGAGCCAACAGGTCCGCTCTTATAAACCAGATACTTGCCGAATATGTCAGCTATGTCACTCCCGAAATGCGCATGAAGAACACGCTTGCCCTTGCCGGCGAGCAGCTTCGCGCGCAGGCAGCCTTCCGTGTGGGAGAGCAGGCCTCCCCGGCAATACTGCGCACGGTTTCTTCACTGGATTACAAATACAATCCCGATGTGCATTACCGTGTGGAGCTTTACCGCGAGGCAAAGGGATACTTGGGCGAGCTTAAGGTGTGGCTGCGCACGCAGAACTCCGGGCTGCTGCTTTATATGAACGGCTTTTACAGGCTGTGGAGCGAAAACGAAAGCGCCAATATGCCGGGACGGTCATATGCGGTGGACGGAGGAAGATTTGTGCGCAAGCTGGAAAACCCGCAGGGCGGAGAAGCCGGCAGGCTCATATCGGCCTATGTCACCGGCTTTGACGCCGCCCTTAAGGCTTATTTCGGCGCGATAGGCGCATCTGCCGACGCAGCGTCGGCGGTAAAAAACGCCTACGGCAAATACATTCTGGGGCGCGGAGTAACGCTGTAAGTATACGGCTTTGGTGCTTTGATACGCGCAAGAGAGTGCAGGCACGGGAAGAATCAGAGAGTTAAAACAACAATATAAACCGCTCTGCTGTTTATAAATTAAGGAGTGATTTTTATGGATGCAAGGAAATTTACGCAAAAAAGTCTTTCTGCAATAGAGGATGCGAGCAACATAGCAAAGGATAAGGGAAACCAGTACATCGAGCAGGCGCATCTGCTGCTTGCGCTGCTGCGTCAGCAGGACGGTCTTGCCGGCGAGCTTTGGAAAAGCATGAAGGCGGATGAGCGCCTTACGGTGTCCGGCCTTGAAAGAGCCGTGGACGGCTTTCCGCGGGTAAGCGGAGCCGGAAGCGAGGTTTATCTTTCCCAAAACGCGGACCGCGCTTTAAGAGAGGCGCAGAACGAGGCCGCGGCCATGCAGGACGATTTTATTTCGGTGGAGCACATACTGCTGGCGCTTGTAAAGAACCCCGACGGCACAGTAAGAGAGGTGCTTAAGTCCGCCGGAGTAACGCAGGAAAAGCTGCTTAATGCAATAAAGGAGGTACGGGGCACTCAGCATGTGCGCAGCGACGATCCGGAGGGCACCTATAACGCCCTTAAAAAATACGGTCAGGATCTTACCGCGCTTGCGCGGGAGCAGAAGCTGGACCCGGTAATAGGCCGTGATGAGGAGATCCGCAACTGCATAAGGATACTTACCCGTAAATCCAAAAACAATCCCTGCCTTATAGGTGAGCCGGGCGTGGGCAAAACGGCAATAGCCGAGGGGCTTGCCCAGCGTATCGCCAAGGGCGATGTGCCGGAAAACCTCAAGGACCGCACCCTGTTTTCTTTGGATATGGGCGCGCTTATAGCGGGCGCAAAGTTCCGCGGCGAGTTTGAGGAGCGTCTTAAGGCTGTGCTTAACGAGGTAAAGGCTTCGCAGGGCAAAATACTGCTGTTTATAGACGAGCTGCACACCATTGTGGGCGCGGGGCGCACCGAGGGCTCCATGGACGCGGGCAACCTGCTTAAGCCCATGCTTGCCCGGGGCGAGCTGCACTGCATAGGCGCAACCACTCTGGACGAATACAGAAAATATATCGAAAAGGATCCGGCTTTGGAGCGCCGCTTCCAGCCGGTGACAGTGCCGGAGCCCAGCGTGGAGGACACCATTTCCATACTGCGCGGGCTTAAGGAGCGCTATGAGGTGTTCCACGGCGTAAAAATACACGACCGCGCGCTGATAGCTGCGGCTACCCTTTCCAATAGGTATATAAGCGACCGTTTCCTGCCCGATAAGGCCATCGACCTTGTGGACGAGGCCTGCGCCATGATAAAAACCGAAATGAATTCCATGCCTACCGAGATGGATGACATACGGCGCAAAATCATGCAGCTGGAGATAGAGGAGGCGGCCCTTAAGAAGGAAACGGATAAAATATCCGCCGAGCACCTCAGCGAGATCACAAAGCAGCTTTCCGAGCTGCGGGAAACCTTCCGCGGCATGCAGGCAAAGCTTGCAAACGAAAAGCAGGATATAGAAAAGGTGCAGCAGCTGCGCCGGGAGATCGAGCAGGTAAACGCCGCCATTGAAAAGGCGGAAAACGAGTACGACCTCAACAGGGCGGCGGAGCTTAAATACGGCAGGCTGCCCAAGCTGCAAAAGGAGCTGGCCGCCTGCGAGGCGGAGCAGCCGCAGAGGAAAAACACGCTTTGCGAAACACTGTGGACGAGGAGGAGATAGCGCGCATAGTGGCGCGGTGGACCGGCATTCCGGTTTCCCGCCTTATGGAGGGCGAGCGGGATAAGCTGCTGCGCCTTGACGAGATACTGCACAAGCGCGTAGTGGGTCAGGATGAGGCGGTAAGCCGCGTATGCGACGCCATACTGCGCTCCCGCGCCGGCATTCAGGACCCCCGCCGTCCGATAGGATCGTTCTTGTTCCTCGGACCTACGGGCGTGGGCAAAACCGAGCTTGCAAAGGCACTGGCGGAGGCGCTATTTGACGACGAGCACAACATGGTGCGTATCGATATGACGGAATATATGGAAAAATACTCCGTGTCCCGTCTGATAGGAGCCCCTCCGGGATATGTGGGCTATGACGAGGGCGGTCAGCTTACCGAGGCGGTACGCCGCAGGCCGTACTCCGTGGTGCTCTTTGACGAGGTGGAAAGGCGCATCCCGATGTGTTCAACATCCTGCTTCAGGTGCTGGACGACGGCCGTATAACCGACAGTCAGGGCCGCACGGTGGATTTCCGCAACACCATAATAATCCTCACCTCCAACCTCGGCTCCGATATAATTCTGGGCGGCATAAAGAACGGCGAAATATCCGAGGCGGCGCGCAGCGAGGTAAGCGACCTGCTTAAGCGCAGCTTCCGCCCCGAATTCCTTAACCGTCTTGACGAGATAGTGTTCTATAAGCCGCTTACGCAGGAGAATATCGGCAGAATCCTTGAGCTTCAGCTTCAGGATCTCAGAAAACGCCTTGCCGAAAAGCAGCTGGATATCACACTGAGCGACAAGGCCAAGGCCTATATCATAGATAACGGCTATGACCCGGTATACGGCGCGCGTCCGCTTAAGCGCTTTTTGCAGTCCAAGGTGGAAACGCTGGCTGCACGCATCATAATTGCGCGCGACCCGGCTCCCGGCTCCGTAATAGAGGTGGACTGCGATGAAAACGGCCTTACCGCCGACCTTAAGCAGCCGGAATAATATAAAAATGCAATAAAAAGCCGGATCAGCCCGGCACAAACAAAAGGAAGCGTCCTTTGCCGCAAAGCGGCTCGGGCGCTTCCTTTTTTTAATTTAATCAAATAATTCAATCGGGCGGATAACGGCGGCTCAGTTCTCCGCGTCTCCGTTTGAGCCGCCGTTTCCCGTAATAAAGGTGAACTGCTTCAGGGCGGCGGCGTTTTTTTGCTCCAGCTGAAGCATGCGCCCCGTGTATATGCACATGCTTATTCCCGCCAGCATGGTCTGCACAAGCGCGGCGGCGCCCCAGCCCGCAACGGCCCAGGGTGAGCCGGAGAGAGAAAGTGCGGCGGCACCGACGGCAGGCAGAGCAAAAATAATGCTGCTTACCGCGCAGATTATTGTATAATAAACAACGGTTTTAATGAAATTTCCGCGCAGCAGCAGGCGGGAATACAGCAGGGAAAACATAAACCGCACCCGCCCAAGCGCGGTGGAGGCTATAAGCGCGGAGGAATAGCTGTCCACAAGCGCGGTGGAAACGGAGGTGAGCGCAAAGGCCAAAAGCGCGGCGGCGGGCAACGCGATGTATATGACGGGCAGCAGCAGCGCTATTACGCAAACGGAAAGGGAAAGCTGCAGCAGCAGGCTTTGTATAAAGGAGGAAAGATAAAGAATAAGGAACACCGCGGGCAGCCGCCGTATTATGGTTTTGGCCATGACGGAGGCATCGGGCCTTTTGTTCGGGTGAGCGGCGGCTTCGCCGGTAAAAACAGCGGCAAAAATAAACATTGCGCACTGCAAAAAGGCGGTAAGAAGGGATAAAAGATAGTCCGCCGCGCTTTGCTGCGAGGCGTTTGCAAGGGCGGAGAGCAGCTGCTGTGCCGCATTTGACGAGGCAAAATCAAGCTCCGGCAGCACACTTGCCGCAGCCTGAGCAAGACGGTTGTAGTTTACCGCGTTTACCGCCGCCGCAGGCAGAGCAAAAAGCAGCAGCAGCCCCAAAAGGCGCAGAAACCGCCCCTTGTAGGCCTCCCGCAGGCCGCGGAACAGCCGTCCGAATTCGTAAAAATATCCGTTGCAGTCCTTCTGAGAGTGCATAGTTATAACCGCTTTCCCGAAGCTTAAGGCTTCGCAGAGGAAGAATAAAGCCGTTTTGGGCGCATAAAAAGCGCTTTGGCAGCACTTTTACGGTATGAATTTTATCATAAATAAGCCGTAAAAGAATGTGCATTCTGTAAACAATGCTGTTTGCAGCCGATTTTTCGCGGGGAGACGGTCAAAAAGACGGCGGAAACATCCGAAAATACACAAAAAGCAAGGTTTATGTGCAGTTTGCACATTGAATACGCAAAGAAAATGAGTTATTATTATAATTGAATAAGTATGCCGGAGAACCGATCGACCGGCAGGCGCGGCCGCAGGGGAAGCAAAAACAAAAATGCGCAAAAATGCGTTAAAAAACAGCAAAAAAACGCGTTAAAACGCGGCAAAAATGTGCAAAAAACGCATCAAAAACGCAGCGGCTGCCCATGCGCGGTTCCGTTTCGGGGAGCGGACGGGCACGGCAAAAAGAAAAGAGAAGGAAAAAAACAAAATGAAGCAAGGAAAAAAACTGCTGAGCATTATGCTGGCGATGCTTATCGCGGCCTTGGCCTGCGGGCTTACCGGCTGCATTAAGGCGCCGGGAGAGAGCGCAAGCGCCCAGGCAACACAGACTCCCGATACCGCCTTAAGCCCGGAGCCTACACTTGGCACAACTCCGCAGACAACTCCCGGCGATACTCCCGATATAACGCCCGGCCCCACTCCGGCGCAAAGCGAAACCGTGCAGCCGCAGGATACCGGCGCGCCCACTCCCGCTCCGGGAGATACCGGCACGCCCACTCCCGCTCCGGGAGATACCGGTGCGCCCGCGCCGGGGCCCACGGTGTCCCATGCGCCGGTGAGCAAGTGGGATTACTATGTAACCTACGGCTCCGCCTCAATACGCACCGTTGCGCTTACCCGCTTTAACGACGGCACGCAGGGCGGCGGCGAGGGCAGCTTTACCTTTAGCGGCGACGGGCTTTTAATAAAGCAGAAAAACGGCGCTTATGCCGATACCTACGGCATATATTCCGGGGCGAATTTGGGGTCGGCGGACTATTCCAAAGTGTGCTATGTGGGAATAACGGTTAAAAATCTGGAAAGCCACGATGTGCTTTCGGGCTTCAGGGAACGGACAAAAAAAGAAAGAATATATTTCTCTATCCCGAGGGCGACCCGATAGCTCTTGCTTATGACAACGGCGATATAAAGGCGGCGGGCGGCCGGGGCGGCGTAAACTCGCGCTATTGCATAGTGCTGCCCGCGGGCTTCTCCGGCAGCGTGTTTATTCCGCTTAACCGCATAGCGGACAGTCACGAAAAGGACAAGGCAAAGCAGTGGGACAAAACCCCCATTACAAGCCCCGGCTTCCATTTAAGCGACGGCGGCAGCAAGGGGGTGCTGGTTTCGGCGCTGTTTATCTGCTCCTCCGCCCTGAAGGCGCCTCAGGAGGCGGCGGGCGGCATTACAAACAAGGATTACACCTATACCGCGGCTCAGCGCATTGCGGCCTTCTGGAAGAATTCCACAATGTACAACGAGTCCATAACCATGATGAAGCGTTCAAACGGCGAAATATATGCAAGGACCCTGTTTGTGCCCACCAAGATAAACGCGGTGGTGGATGTGTACCTCCAAAAGGAGTACAAGGAGGGTGTGGACTGGGAATGGGTAAAGGGCACAAACAAAATAAAGTGGCTCTCCGGCTCCTCCATTCCCTATTTTACGGATAACGACCTTTCCGGCAAGGATTCAAAGGGCAATTATATTCCGGAATTCCCCGCATGGTCGGACGGAGGACGCAGCCGCTTCGGAAATGCGCTGTACTGTGTAAGCTCCTTCCTTTATGAAAAGCAGATATGCATAAGCTACACCTACGATACGGCGCAGGTGGCAAAGCAGGGAATAAAATACACGCAGTATCAGGGCGATAAGCTGAAAAACACGGTGAATAAGCTTAAAAACGGCGAAACTGAAGGTGCTGTTCTACGGGGATTCCATATTCTCCGGCTGTGATGCCTCCGGCATGTACAGCAGGGAGCCGTATATGCCCTATATGCACAGTCTTATTCAGCAGGAGCTTTCCCGCAATACCAAGGGCAAGGTGCAGGTGGACAACCTTTCGGTGGGCGGCTGGACCGTGGAAAACGGACGGGACGCGCTTTCCGGCGGGGTGGACGGACATAATTATTCCGATAAA
Source organism: Oscillospiraceae bacterium (assembly GCA_022009755.1). GTDB lineage: Bacteria > Bacillota > Clostridia > Christensenellales > QALW01 > UMGS1338. The sequence goes on along the minus strand of CP091722.1, from coordinate 1,635,578 downwards.
TACAAGGGCTACGACCTGCTTATACTCTCCTTCGGCATGAACAACGCCCATACCCTCAAGGAGGAATATATTGCCGCGACCAAGGCCATTGTGGATAAAATAAAGAAGGAAAACCCGAACCTTGAGGTGATATTGGTTTCCTGCATGAACCCAAACCCCCGCGTGGGCTGGGATGTAAACCAGAAGCATCAGGGCGGATGGCTTAAGGAGATAGCGGCGCAGAGCAAATATTCCTCCTATACCGCGGTGGTGGATTTTTATGCGGTGCACAAGAGCATACTTGCCTATAAGGATTTCAGCGCCACTACGGGCAACAACATAAACCATCCCAATGACTGGCTTATACGCGTGTATGCGCAGAATATTCTTGCGGCGATGATAAAATAAGCATAAAGGCGGCGAAGGCGGGATTGCCCTTTGCATAAAATACGGCGGGGCGGCTGCCCGCCTCTCACTGAAGCGGCGCGGTGTTTTTGCGATTTCGCGCGAAGATTTGCGCAGATTTTTGAGTGCTTTTTATTGCACCGAAGAATAAAAGTGTGATAAAATAATAAGAAAAGCCGGCAGGGAATTACGCCGGCAGGATTGCAACACGGCCCGAGGGCTGTCTGAAAGGAAGATACTGTATGAAAAACATCAGAAGCGGCGCATTTTTCTCGCCCTGCGGAAAAAAGAGCGGAAAAAGCGGAATAAAGCTGGATTATGTGGAGCCCACCGACCCCAAGGCGGGCAATACCGTGGCGCATGCCGCCGTGAGCAAGTGGGATCAGACCTTCTCTTACGGTGATGCCTCGATAAAATGCACCGCGCTTACCCGTTTTAATGACGGGCAGACCGCCGCGGGCGAAAAAAGCGAGCAGGGGCTGCGCCTTACGGGCAGAGGCTTAAAGAGAGGGATAATAACCGGCGCAAATCTCGATTTTGATTGCAGCGAGGCGGAGTATTACGCGATATCGCTGTGCAATAACGGCAAAAAAGCGCTTATAGGCCTTGATGCGGATATTGAGGCGGATAAGGCGGTGCTGGCGCCGGAAAACGGAGAGCCGGAAAGGGCGCAGAGCGAAAAATGCGAAGGGATAAATGCCGCAGTGCTGCCCGAGGGCTTTAAGGGCTGCGTGCTTTTCCCGGTTAAAAACGCAAGGGAGAGCTTCGGCAGCGTTGATATAGCGTGGAGCGGCGATATTACGCTGCGCGCGCTGCTTATGTGCGATACGCCCCTTGAAATGCCGGGTCAGGGCAGTAAAATAACAAACCCGCTGTACAGCTACACCGATAAACAGCGCATGCAGCCGTTTTGGGAGTGCTCCACCATGTACAACGAAGCCATGGGCATGATGAAGCGGGAGGACGGCAGCATATGGGGCAGGCTGCTGTTTGTACCCACCCGCATAAACGCAGTGGTGGATGTATATCAGAAAAAGGAATATAAAGAGGGCAAGGACTGGCAGTGGATAAAGGGCACAAACCGCATAGTGCGCCCCGAGGGCTCGGATATTCCGTATTTTACGGAAGAAATGCTTTCCGGCAAAGAGGAAAACGGCGAGTTCATTCCGGAATTCCCCGCATGGACGGACGGCAGAAGCCGCTTCGGTGCCTGCCTGTACTGCGTGACGGATTTAATATACGAAAAGCAGATATGCGTATCCTATGAGTATGATTTAAGTCAGGTAAAGCGAGGGCATTGCAAGCACGCCGTGCCAAAGCGGATGCCTTGTGCGCACAAATGCGCGCCTTAAAGAGGGACGGGACCTGAAGGTACTGTTCTACGGGGATTCCATATTCTCCGGCTGCGATGCCTCCAGCATGTATAACAGAGAGCCGTTTATGCCCTATATGCACAAGCTTATAGAAAGCGCACTGGCCTCAAGAAGCGCTGGGCGTGTGCAGGTGGACAACTTGGCTGTGGGCGGCTGGACCGTGGAAAACGGACGGGACGCGCTTTTCGGCGATGTAGGCGGACACGATTATTCCAAGAGCTACAAGGGCTACGACCTTATGATACTTTCCTACGGTATGAACAATGCCTATACCCCGGAGGAGGAGTTCAAGGCGGCGACTCTTAAGATAATGGAAACGGTAAAAGAAGCAAACCCGGATATTGAAATAGTGCTGGTTTCCTGCATGAACCCCAACCCCCGCGTGGGCTGGGATGTAAACCAGAAGCATCAGGGACAGTGGCTTAAGGAAATTGCCCAAATGCCCGCATGGCAGGAGCGCACGGCGCTTGTGGATTTCTATCAGGTGCATAAGAGCATACTTGCCTATAAGGATTTCAGCTCCACTACGGGCAACAACATAAACCACCCCAACGACTGGCTCATACGCGTATATGCACAGAATATAGTGCGGGCTATAACCCGGTGATAGACCGGCGGTTATAAAAACAAACAAAACCGACAGCCCGAAAAACGGGCGGGAAAGGAAAAAATATGAGCAAAACGGAACAGGTACAGAAGGCATGGGTAGAAGCCATGAAAAATAAAGATACGGCGCGCAGGGATTCTCTCTCTCTCCTTATGGCGGCGCTTAAAGGGCGCAAAGGACAAATGCGCACCCCTTACCCCGCAGGAGGAGGACGATATAATTCTTCGGGAAATAAAGCAGACCCGCGAGTCCATAGACAGCGCGGCGGGCAGAGAGGATATAATAGCCGTAAACGAGGCAAGGCTGGCGGTATACACGGAATTTGCGCCCAAGTTCCTCTCCGAGCAGGAGATACAGGCGGAAATAGCGGCGGTGCTTAAGGAGCTGGGCATTGAAAAGCCCGCGCCGCAGGATAAGGGCCGCATAATGAAGCTGCTTATGCCCAGAGTCAAGGGCAAGGCGGAGGGAGCGGAGGTAAACCGTCTGGTGGCGGCTCTGTTCTGATAATAAAACCGACAAAATGCGGCAGCGAAAGTGCGCAGAGGGCTTAAATTCGTGCGCAAGGGCATTAGGCCGCAAAAGAAAAAGCCGGCGGAAATGTCCGGCGGCAGGAAAGCGATAAAGGGCAAATTTTCGGGAACAGGCAGAATTTTTCATGCCTGTTCCTATTTTTTTCGGAAGCTTTCTTTACAAGCTGTAAGCATCGTGTGATGCTGCCCCGCATACTGCATCACAGCGTTATCCAAAACCTTTTCAAATTCACATTTTCATCAGGCTCATGTATTGTATATTCGTAAATGCCGCCGTTTGCAAGAATGGTCTTTTCACTTCCGATATTGCCGTCAATACAAGTTATCAGCACCTTATCGATTCCGATTTCGCGGCAGAACGGAAGCGTAATTCTCAGCATTTCTTTGGCGTAGCCTTTGCGCCGTTCGCTCGGCCTTACGGAATAACCGATATGTCCTGCGTATTTTTCGAGATAGTCGTTGAAACGGTGCCGAACCTGAATCATTCCCACCAATTTGTTATCGCTTTTGCGAAGAAAAAGAAATTGTGTGGCGGGAACTAAGCGAGCGGGCACCTTCAGGGGATCCTCGTATTCCGAACAAATCCGTATATATTCTTCCGGGTCTGAGATTCTGCGCAGAGGCCCTGTTCCGCCCATGGAGTCGCCTGCATCAAGAAATTCCTGCCTGTATTCAATAATCTGACCTGCATATTCGCGTTTTGGGCGTATCAAAAGGAATTCTTCCATAATTAACTCCGTAATCAGCAATATATTGTTTTGAAGTCATCGGCGATTTTTTCGTAGTAAACCTCGCTGATTTTGCTGTTTATAAACACGGGGAGCATTTCGTCAAAGCCCTCAATCAGCTTATCCGACCTTGCAAGCTCATAGAGAGGATACCAAAATATTTCGCCTTCGCTTGAAGCCTTAAGCCGGCCGGTAAAGCTGTCGGCGACATAAAGGAAAACTATGTACCGCTTTCCGTCCTTTTGCTTATGAAATTCCTTGATGCCGCAAAGCCGCGGCGCTTTTATTGTAAGCCCTGTTTCCTCCTGCATTTCACGGATGACCGATGGGGTGACATACTCTCCCTTTTCAACATGACCGCCCGGAAAATTCCAGCCGTGCCATATCGGGTGATTCACCTTGTTCTGCACAAGCACATTGCCCTTGCCGTCGGCAATCATGCACATATTTGTAAGCTCAACTTCTTCGGTTTTTGACATAGTGTTTCTCCTTACAGCTTGATTACCGCATCAAGGCAGAGAGTAAGTGCATATTCGTATGCATTGCCTCCCCAATTCCGCTCGTCGTATTTATCAACATCGGCAAGACTGTCTGCGGTATAAAGTATCATTCCGAATATTGCGCCTCTGAAAGCGGAAACGGCGGCAAGCGCCGAACATTCCATTTCCACCACTGAACAGCCCTCGTTCCTTCGATATGTGACCTTTTCCGCAGTTTCACGGAAATCCGTCCGTCGACCAAGTGATAACCTCCCTGTACTTCCTTCCGTGCTCAAGCACTGTTTCTTTAACCGCGCGCAGAGCCTGCCTGTTAAGCTCCATAAAGCGTGAAGGCGCTGCATAGTGATAGGAGGTCCCTTCATCACGGAGAGCTTTGCAGGGAACAAGAAATGTGCTTTCGGGCAGCTTTTCAAGAGCGCCGCAAGCCCCGGCGGAGATGATTTCACGCACGCCGTAGCCTATCAGCCAATCAAGCATCTGCGCCGCAGGGGCAGCTCCTACGGGAGCTTGGCAAAGCACGACTTCTTCGCCTTTATATTTCGTTATGTATATAGGATAAAGCTTCGTTGAGCTGACAAACTCGGAAACCCTTCGTGTTTCCGTCTTGTCTGCGTATTCGTCGATATATTCGCCGAGAAAAGCAAAAACACATTTTTTCGGAAGCTTCAAATCCAATTTTTCGTGAGTGGGGCTGATAACCGCGGTCTGCTCGGTATCAAACTCCAATATCGGTATTTCGTTTTTTATGAGGCTCATTTTGTTTTACCCCGCCGGGCAGAGGCCGGCTTTTGTTTTTAATGAATTGTCTGCGTCCGACCGGCTGGTGTATGCCGGTTTTGATTTTGCGTCGAATGCGAAACGCTCAGCGCACAAGCAGCTTCTGCGCGGCTGCGGCCGTCTGCTTCATAAGCATGGCAATGGTTACGGGGCCTACGCCGCCGGGCACGGGCGTGTAGGCGCTGCAATGCGGTATGCAGGCTTCAAGATCGATATCGCCTACATTGCCGGCGTTGTAGCCGGCATCCATAAGCACCGCGCCCTCCTTTATCCAAGCTTCTTTTACAAAAAGGGGCTTGCCCACGGCGGCCACCACTATGTCGGCGCGGCGCACTATATCGGGCAGATTGCGGGTTTTGGAATGGGCTATTGTAACGGTGGCGTTTTCATTAAGCAGCAGCGCGGCCACCGGCTTTCCCAGAATGGGGCTGCGGCCTATAACCACGGCTTCTTTGCCCTCAAGGGGGATATTATAGCGCTTGAGCAGGGATACAATCGCAAGCGGAGTGGCGCTGCAAAAGGCGTCCAGCCCCATTGCGGCGCGGCCGAAGCCGGCGGTGGTTACGCCGTCCACATCCTTTTCAAGGCTTATTGCGTCAAAGCAGGCGCGCTCGTCTATATGGGCGGGAACAGGATGCTGAAGCAGTATTCCGCACACCTCGGGATCGCGGTTGAGTCTGTTTATAACCTCAAGCAGCTCCTGCGTGGTGGTGCTTTCGGGCAGCTCCACCTTGCGGGAGAGCATTCCCACGCGGGAGCAGGCGTTGCCCTTCATGCGCACATAGGTTACGCTTGCGGGGTTGTTTCCCACAAGAATAGTGGCAAGCACCGGGGTTTTTCCGGTTTTGGCGATAATGTCCTGCACAAGAGCGCGTATTTCCGCCTCAACCTCACGGGCATAGGCTTTTCCGTCTATAACTGTCATAATTATTCCTCCAAACAGCGCTGAGCCGATACGGCTTTTGATGCGTTTTATGCTTTTATTTTATAATCCGCGCTGCACAAAGTCAAGAAAATCCCGGACAAACAGCCGGGATTTGATTCTATTGTTCGGATTTATCCGGCGTTTCGGCGGCGATGGAGTCGGCATATGCCAGCTGCTTTCTGTGCAGCGTTTCCAGACGCTGTCGGGCGGCGGCTTTGAGTATAACCCCGCGGATAAGGCAGTCCAATGCGCTGCCCGGGTTGTAGTCGGCGGGGGCGCAGAAGCTGATTCTCCCCTCTCTTAGCATACGCAGCACCTTGGCATCCCCCTTGGCGGGGTCATATACGCCCACGGAGCAGCCTCCGCCGGAGGTGACCAGCTGCATACAGGGGATATCGGTGTCGCTGTCCCCTATGTATACCATGTTGCAGAAAGGTACGCGCAGCCTCTCCGGCGGGAAGTAATCGTTCACGGCGGGATCCGTCACATCGGGCACGCCCTTCCTTATGCGGAAAAGGAACTGGGTCTTATTGGTGTAATTCACATTCATGGCGGGCCAAACGGCCACCCCGCGGCTGTTGTAATAAAAGGAGCTTGCATATATGCGCTCAAACACCCCGGCCTTGGCAATGGAGGTGCCCTCTATCATTTCCCGCAGCCCGGAGGATATTATATAGTGCTCCACCTTTACGCCGGCACGCTGCCCGTAAAGCCCGATACGCTCAAACCAGCCCTCCACACCGGGGAAAAGGCGTACTCCGGCGCCGTAGCGCGCCAGCGCCTCCTTGGTAAAAACAAGATGCCCCTCCGCCTCGCGCACCATAAGGTACATATAGGCAAGGTTAGGGTCCATATCGTTATTCTGTGCAAGGAGATTGGCTTCGCGCCAGAAAGCCTCGGTGTCATAGCCTACCGACTGTATATAGCCCTGCGCCTGCATATCGTCGGGGGAAAGAGTCTTGTCAAAATCGTAGCAGATGGCAAGCACGGGCTGCTCGCCCGCTTCGCCTTTAACGGTGTCGCTGTTCAAAATATGCCTCCTTAAGCCGGTTTGAGGGGAAACGGTGAAATTATGCCGAAATACACGAACCGTTTTTTATTATGCGGCAAGGCTGTCCAGCAGCGCCCTGAGCCATGCAACGGCCTGATCCTTTGCCAAAAGCACTGCAACCGCAAGAGCAAGGGAAACAAACAGGCAGATGAGCTTTATTATAAGAACGCTGCGGGCAAAATTGCGGCGGCTGAGGTTCTGTGCGGAAACAGCGGCGATTATGGAGCATACAAGCCCCAGCACAGGTATGGAATACAGCACCGTAAGCCAGAAATAGCTGCCCGTGCTTACTGCCGCAGCCATGGGCTTTCCGGAAGCTTTGCCCTCCGGCGCGGCGGAAACGGGGGCAGCCTCGGGGGCAGCGGCTGCACTGCTCGCAGCGGTGGGTGCCGATGCCTGAAGGGGCGCCGTTTCCCTTGAAGGCGCGCACGCGGGCTCTGCCTTTGCGCATGTGCAGCAGGCTTCCTCGCAAACCTCTGCTGCGTTTTCCGCATCGTGCAGCGCGTTCTCCCTTTCGCGGGCCATATCCACGGTTACGGGGCGCACGCCTGCCGGCTCCTGTGCGTCAAAGGGACGCCCGCACTGCTCGCAATATTTGATGTCGTCTGCGGCCTCTGCGCCGCAATAGCTGCATTTTTTCATTTTTAACCTCCTGTTTTTCGCTTTTAAGCGTTGTATATGCCGTTATGATTACTGCTGTATTTTTCAAGCTCCAGCACATATGTTCCGGAGCAGAGATGCAGGGTGCGGCCGTCCTGCGCGCTTTCGTACCGGCTGCCGGGGCAAAGGCGGAAGCCTTCGGGCAGCACGATCTCTCCCGGAGTGCCGAAGGGCAGGGTAACCTCCATGCGCACTCCCTGCGGCGTGCGCTCCCAGGCGGAAGCCGCCGTGCCGCGCGGAGTATCCATGGAGGCGCATACGCTTGAGAGCACCTCCGGCAGGCAGGGCGCAATGCGTATCTGCTCAAACGCGGGGGCAAGGGGCGTAATTCCCGCAAGATGCTTGTAGAACCATGTGCTTATGGTGCCGTACATGGGGTGATTGTGCGAGTTCATGGCGCTGGTGGTGCCCAGCTCCCAGCGCTCCCAGATGGTAGTGGCGCCCATTGCCAGCATATAGCCCCAGCTGGGATAATCGGTTTTGGTTGCAATTCTGTATGCCACATCCGCAAGCCCTTCATCGGAAAGCACATCAAAAAGATACTTGGTGGCTATGTTTCCGGTGGTCAGGTGATAGTCGTGCGCCTTTATATCATCAACAAGGTTTTTAAGCACCTTTTTGCGCATTGAGGCGGGCACTATATCAAAGTGCAGAGCCAGCAGGTTGGAGGCCTGAGAGCCCAGAGCATACTGCCCGGTTTTGCCATTTAGGTATTCCCGGTTTATGGCAGCGCGTATATAGTGGGCAAGCTCGGTATATTCCGCCGCCTCCGCGGGCTTTTTAAGCAGGCGTGCCATGCGGGCAAGCAGGCGCGCGTTTTCATAGAAGAAAACGGTGGCCACAAATTCTCCGGGCGTAATGGCGGAAAGGGCGCTGTTGGCTTCTCTGCCGCCTACGCCGCCGTCCACGGGGCCTGCCCAGTCGCCGTAATTATAATACTGCATTATGCCGAAGCGGGAGCGGGACACAAGATACTGCTCCCACGCCTTCAGCTGCTCATAGTATTCCCCTATCATGGCCGCATCGCCGAAGAACATATAGCTGTACCAGGGCACGAACAGGAATATACTGGAGAGCGGATCGGCCTTGTCGGCGCCGAATACGCGGGGCGCAACATCCTTTATGGAGCCGTCCGCCTCCTGCGTGTCGGCAAGATCCTTCATCCATTTGCGCAGAAACGCGCCGCAGGAGAAGTTGTATATAATCTCCTCTATGCGCACGGTGCAGTCGTTCACCCAGCCCTGGCGCTCGTCGCGCTGGGGGCAATCCGTCGGCACGGAGTGAAGATTGCTTTCCTCCGTCCACAGCACGCACTGCTGTATGCGGTTCAAAAGCTCATCGGAGCAGGAGAATTTGCCGCTTACCTTTATATCGGAGCGCACCTGACGCCCGGTGAGCTTTATCTGCTGCGGAGTGCAGCCCTCCAGCTGAACATAGCGGAAGCCGTGATAGGTGAAGGAGGGCTCCCAGCTTGCCTTGCCGCCGCGGCAGATGTATACATCGTGATTTTTTGCCCAGCGCAGGTTTTCCTGGTTTACCGTGCCGTCCTCATAGAGCATTTCGGCAAAGCGCAGGGATATTGCGCTGCCGCCGGGAAGCTCGGTTTCGATTTTAACCCAGCCTGCAAAGTTCTGACCGAAATCGTATACATATATTCCCGGCGCGGGAGAGCTTACGCTTACCGGCTCCATATCCCTTGTTACCCGTATGGGCTGGGCAAGCTCCGGCTCCACGGTATCGCAGGGCGCGGCAACCGGTATCATGGCGCGGCTTCTTAAGGGCGTCCCGCCCGGTACATCCCACGCACGCTCAAGGCGCGCGTCGTAATGCTCGCCGTTGAAAAGGTCGTTGTAGGTTATGGGGCCTGCGCCCACGGTCAGCCCGCTGTCCGGCCCGGAAAGCAGAAGCTCGCTGCTGCCGTCCTTATATTTTATATATATCTCATAGCTGAGCTTGGGCAGACCCAGCCAGGTGAGGGGCTTAAGGAAATCAAAGCGCTCAAACACCTCGTGACGGTTATTGTACCACCCTTCGCCCAGAACTATGCCCAGGGTGTTTTCCCCCATGCGCAGCGAGGGGGTTATATCGTGCATTACATACTGCACGCGCTTGTCAAAGGCGGTAAAGCCCGGCTCCAAAACGGCGTCGCCCTGACGGATGCCGTTTATGCTGAATACATGATAGCCCAGCCCGCAAACCAGCGCATAGGCGCATTCCGGCTCCTTTTCAAGGGTAAAATCCGCACGGCAGTAAAGCGCGCGGTTGCGGGCGTAGCTGAACTGCTCCGGCCCCATGAACTGCGCCCGCCAAGGCAGGAAATCGCCCGTTACAAAGCTTGCGGGGCTGCTTACGGAGCTTCTGCCCATGTCGGATGTTACCTCTGCCGTCCAGAAGTAGCGGCAAAACGGCTCAAGCGGAGCGCCGTCATATTCAATAAGGGTGGCACTTTGGGTTTCCAGTGTGCAGTCCCACATATCGGCATCGCCCTTTTCATAGGCCTCGGCGCCGGAATACACCCGTATGCATACGCTTTTTTGGCATTCGCCGGACTGCCCTCCGTCCACCTTGTAGGAGAATCTGGGGCGCGGCCCCACTCCGAGGGGGGATGTAAGCTGTTCCGCCGTAAGACCGTAAATGTTCAGCCGTGCAGTATCCTTCATATGCTGCCTCTCTTCCTGTGCTTTTATGTTTTTTATTTGTATGTGTATTTATTCCTGTGCCTTCGCGCAAAAAACTATATAACAAGCCCGCCGTTTACGCCCAGTATCTGCCCCGTTATAAATGAAGCGTCCTCGCTTATCAGAAAGGCTGCCGCCGCGGCTATGTCCTCGGGACGGCCTATCCGCCCAAGCGGGGTTTCAAGACGCAGGCTCTCCAGCGTTTCCGGGGATAAACCGGCGTTCATCGGGGTGTCTATAACGCCCGGGCATATGCAGTTTACCCGTATTCCGGAGGGGCCGGCCTCCTTTGCCAAGGCCTTTGTAAGCCCTATCACTCCCGCCTTGGAGGCGGAATATGCGCTTTCCCCCGCCGCGCCCGTCTGCCCCCACATGGAGGATATGTTCACTATTGCGCCCTCGCCGCGGGGCTGCATTTTTTTAAGGGCCTCCCGGCATACATAGAAGCAGCCGGTAAGGTTAGTGTCGGTCACTCTCCGCCACTGGCCGTCGCTTATCTCCTGAGCCAAAGCAAAGCTGCTTATGCCGGCGTTGTTTATAACCGCGTCCGCCCGCAGTGCAAACAGGCTGCGTACAAAGGCGCTGTCCGTTATATCGCCGCAGGCTACCGTGCAGTCGCACAGCGGGGAAAGCTCTTTTTGCAGCTCAAGCGCGCGTTCCCGGCTTTTGTTGCAGGCGATTATAAGGTTATATTCCCCCGCCAGCCTTCTTGCGCACGCTGCGCCTATTCCGCCGGCTCCGCCGGTTATAAGCACGGTTTTTTTCATGTTTCCTCCGTGGTCGCTTTTTCGGTATTCCGCTTCGCGCTTTATTCTGCCGGCGCTTTTCCCGCCCGCGCCGCCCCTGTGTGCCTCCCGTCGGGCCTGCAGGCAGAATATACGGCCGCAGCAAAGCCGCCTTTTGCCGAAAAACAAATGATTTTGCATAATTATATCACATATTGCACCCGCGGCGCAATGCCACAAAGGGCTTTTTGCAAAAAATACTCGAGAGCGAATATTGACATTAATTATTCAACATGATATTATAATTACAGAAAAAAATGAAGATTTTTTTATTCATAAAATAACATTAATTCAAGTTGTTCTTGATCTGTCTGCGGGGCGGAACGGCAGTAAGCGCCGTTGTGTCAAATTTCAGGTTTGAGGGGGAGAGTATATGAGCAAGATTAAACTGATGTTTTCAAATGCCGTTTATATGTTTAAGGTAATATGGAATTTCAGTAAATCGTTATTTTCGGAAAAAAATGCTGTTAGCAATACTTAACGGCGTTATTGCGCCGTTAAATGCATATATTCTTAAAATATTGGTTGAGAAAATTACTGTCTTTGATTGGAATTCTACATTGGCGGTAATAGGAATAATTGCAGCCGTAAATTTAACAAACGGAGTTTTGCAGGCCTATATCAATAGAAAACTGGGCATTACGGGAGATTTATTCAGAAACCACCTGATGTTTGAGTTCAATTCAAAAGTAGTCAATATGGACTATGAGATATTGTTTGAACCTGAGATGATTCAAATGAAGGAACTGGCTTTCAAAACAATACGGGAAGGAAGAGCAATAAGATATTTAGACATTATTTTTTCCTGCATATCCTATGTGATATCATTGGCTTCAATTATATATTTGCTGTCCTCTTTTTCATGGTGGGTATACTTGGTCATGCTTGGTTTAAGCTCAATAAAAATATATACTGTCATAGCAGACAAAAAGCATAATTTTAATATATCGGTTGATATGGCTCCGATAAACGCCGAAACTTCATATTATATGAATATGCTGGCGGATGAATCTTACGCAAATGATATGCGTATGTTTTCCATCTCCCGGTGGGTTATTTCCAAATATGAAAGATGCATAGCCAAAGCTCACAAAATGTTGGAGGGTCTGTTGTCCGGCATATTTAAAAATACAGTTGTCCGCAATGTACTCTCCGGAATAGAAACGGTTTTTTTATATACTTTTGTTGCTTCTCAAATGTTTTTCAATAATATGACCTTTGCGGATTTTACTATGGCTACATCCGCCTTGCGTACATTTTCCGATTCGATAACCAATATAACGGGCAGTTTAATTGACTTGGGCGAAAACAGTGCATATGTAAAGATTTACAGAGAATTTATGAAGAAGAAAAATACAATCGCAGTTCCGGGCAGAGGAAGGAACATTAAAGAACTGCCGGATACCCGATATATATATGAACTGGCAGATGTCGGCTTTAAATATCCCGGTTCTGAACGAAAGACGCTTGAGGGCTTGAATCTGCAAGCGGAAAAAGGAAAATTCTATGTTATTGTAGGGAAAAACGGAGTCGGCAAAACAACATTGGTAAGGCTGTTGTGCCGTTTGTACGATCCTTCATCGGGGATAATCAGATATATGAATAATGACCTGAGGGATCTTGAATACAAATCTTATCGGGATAATATAGGTGTAGTTTTTCAGGATTATAAATACTATTGCTTATCAATAGCGGAAAATGTTGCAATGAATGAGTACGATGGCTCGGAAGAGGTAATTAAGAAAATATCAGATGCATTAAATGCGGCGGGGCTTAGTGAAAAAATCAATTCCCTACCAAAGGGAATTAATACGCAATTGGGGAAAATTTTTGATAAAGACGGAATTCTGTTATCCGGCGGGGAATTGCAAAAGCTGGCTTTGGCAAGAGTGTTATTCAAAAATTCTTCCGTTGTGATTCTTGACGAGCCATCCAGCGCGCTGGATGCCTTAGCTGAGGACGAATTAATAAGGACATTTAACACTGCCCTTAAGGGCAAAACCGTGTTTTATATTTCACATCGCCTTTCTGTTGCAAAATATGCCGATAAAGTTATCTTCATGGAGGACAGCGGTATAAAAGGGTTCGATACTCATGAAAAGCTTTTAGAGAGCATTGAATCATACAGAGTTTTATATGAATCACAGGCTAAACATTATAAATAGGAGGCGGGCATACTGCATGTTTTGTTATAATTTGTATGGAAAGCATGTTGCAACAAATATCACTTTCATTTGCGGTGGCTGATGACGATTTTTGTTTCAGCAATGAAAACAGTTTTGATACGCTAACAAGCGACGGTGTTCATTTGCTGTTATGCGGTACAAAGGAGTACTCGTATAACAGCATATTTTTCTTTCCAAAGGCGGTCGCCGGGAGAATTGAAGCGATTGCCTGCGATGTTCTGAGCGGCAGAAATGTGATATTGGGAGATGCTTTAATAAAAACGAAATTTGCAAAAACGGAACAGGGTTATATCATAACCGCAGTTCTCAGTAATGCTTTTCTGAAAAATGAGCATTTGGATTCGTATTTTTATATGGGAGCGGCAATTTCTGATTGCAGCAGCAAAACCAGCCGCCGAGAGAATCAGTTGATTTTATCGCAAAACGATGCTCAATGGTATAACCCCATATATTTTGCAAGAGTGGATGTTCAGCAGAACCATATTCGGCGGCAAAGCGGCGTGCAAAAGCATTTTGCGGTTGTTTTCCGGGGCGATATGCATTATAATAAGCTTATAAGCGTTTATTGGATATAACTGTTTATTGTGAGGAATTATGGACGACAAAACCAAAAAAATAGTGCTGGCGCGCCAGAGGGCGGACAGGTTCAGGGCCATACCCATGGCGGCGGGGATACTGCTTACCGCGCCCGTCATACATTCGGACAAAATCGCCTACGGACCGGAGGGGCATCAGTATTTTCTGTTTTTTAAGCCCGATACTCCGGTAAAGGACAGGCTGGTGGTATATATTCACGCCGGCGGGTGGAGTTCCTATTCCCCTGCCGAGTTTGAATTCATATGCCGCAGGTTTTCCCAAAGAGGCTACCCGGTGGTGTCCCTGGGCTACCGTCATGCGCCGCGGTACCGCTATCCCGCACAGGCGCACGATGTTTTCCGTGGCTTTATAAAGGCGCGGGAATATGTAAAGCAGCAGGGATATAATGCGGACAACATAATTGTTATCGGCTCCTCCGCCGGGGGACATTTGGGCGGCGTGCTTGTTTACGACAGGGAATTGCAGGCGCAATATGCGGTAAAGCAGGAATGGTTTCTGGGGCTTGCCTCCTTGGGCGGAATAATGGATTTTTCCTTTGAATATCCCGACGCCACCGAAAAGCTCTTTGACAATCTTTTTACCGAGGATTACAATCGGGCGCTGGCCGCTCCCTTAAATATGGTAAAGGGGGATGAGGGCGTGCGGGTGATGTGCATACATTCCCCCCTTGATCCCATAAGCAATATAGACAATCAGCGCGCCTTTGTTCGCCGGGTAAACGAGCTTTCGCCGGGAAGCGCCACCATGGTGGAGGTGCGGGAAAAGAACCGCTATCACTGCAATCTTGTGGCGGGCGTATTCTTTGAGCGGGACGATTCCCCGCCGCTTAAAGCGCTTTTTGCCTTTATGGAGTCGCTCTGACGGGGCTGCCGAAATACCGCTTTGACAGAGCCTGCCCTTTCAGCCGCCGATGACGGGGCTGCCGCGGCGGATTTACTTAAGGCGGGCCTTTTACAGCTTATAAAAAAACTACAAATCACTTTTCGGAGAACAGACATATGCTCAATGCAGCAAGCTTTGCTTCCTATTGCCGCTCGCGCGGGCTTAAATGCGTGGTGCGGGACGATTTTGATTCCCGCAGCGGAAACATTGCAATGATATTCAGCGACGAATCGGGCAAGCTGCCCGATGTACGGGTCAGCCTGGATTTTTGTATCCCGGGTGCCGTAGGGCTTATATGCGCGGGGTTTGCCCCCTATAACGGCACGCCGGAGAGAAAGAGGTGCTTCGGCGCCTTAACACCGCAAATGCGGCGGGACCGTTTGCCAATTTCCTGCTTAATAACGGGGAAATTGTCCTTCAGGGGGTTTACCCCGTTCAGCTTATGGACGCGCAGACCCTTACGGAGCTGATATTTTTTTCGGTGCGGCTTTGCTGCGGAATACCGGATTATGTTTTTGCCGGCACGAAAAACGAAAGCGCCGATAGCCAAAGCGGCGCAGAGTCAAGCTGTCAGAATAAGGACGGGCAGCCCGGAGAGGAGACGGACGGAAATGAAAAATAACGCGGCTCTTTTTACAAAGGCTCTTGTGGAAAACGGGCTTTCCTGCAGTCAGCACGCCTCCAAGCTGGAAACCGTTTTTACGCTGGACTTTTTTGCCGGAAGTCAGGCGCAGGCCGATGTGGCGCTGTTTAATGACGATCACGGCATCAGAATAACCGTTACCGATTTCTTTCAGTACGATGAAAAGGATACGGATACGGTGCTGGATGTACTCAATTCCGCACTGGAGGAGAGAGCCTTTTTCAATGCCTACGCCGTGCAGGGGCAAGTGACGCTGCGAAAGGAAATCCCCACCGGGGATACCTTCAGCGCGCAGGTGGTGCTGGAAACACTGGAGCTTATGCGTCAGGCCGCCGTGCAGCTGTACGAAAAGCTGTGTATTGTATATTCGGTGCTTTCCTGACAAAAAAGGCATAAACGGGCCGTGTTCCCGGTCAATTTGTGCTTTAAGCATTAAAAAAGTTTAAGGAGAAAGAAAAATGGATATATTGACGGTTATTCTTTCGGCCGCGGCCGTTCTTGCTTCTGCAATATCGGCCTTTGTTGCTTCGGCGGCGCTTGCCGGAATAAAAAAGGCGCAGGCGGAGCTGCAAAAACAGACGGAGCAGCAAAAACAGGCGTCGGAACGCCTGATGCTTGCGCAGCAGCAGAGAAGAGAGGAGCTTGCGTCGCTGGAAGCGCGCATTAACAAAAGCATTACGGATTCCGCCGAGGCGGGACGCCGGGAGCAGGGCGAGGCGATAGCCCGCCTGCGCGCCGAGATAACGGCTTCGGCGGCAGCCGCGCGCAACGAAATGGTTTCAGGCACGGATAAGACCCGCGAGGAGCTTACCCGGTCGTTGGCGCTGAGCCGAAAGGAGCTGTCGGATACGCTGGGTGAGTTCGGGCAGAACCAGAAAAACGAGCTTAAGGAAGTCGGCGCCGCCCTTGAAAGCATCCGCCGCACGGTGGACGAAAAGCTGCTTGCCGTACAGCAGAGCATGGAAAACAGCATAAACAATATGACATCCGGCAACGAGAAAAAGCTGGAGCTCATACGGGAAACGGTGGATGAAAAGCTCTCCGGCACGCTTAACAAGCGCTTCAGCGAAAGCTTCTCCGTGATAAACGACCAGCTTAAAAATGTATCCAAGGGGCTGGGCGAGATGACGGCGCTGGCCACGAATGTAGGCGACCTCAAGCGGGTGCTTACAAATGTAAAAACGCGCGGCACATGGGGCGAGATGCAGCTTGGCGCGCTGCTTGAGCAGGTGCTCAGCCCCGCGCAGTTTGTGCATAACGCCCATGTCCGCCCCCGCAGCCAGGAGGTGGTGGAGTATGCCATTGTGCTGCCCGGCAAGCAGGACGGTGAAAGCGTTTTCCTTCCCATTGACAGCAAATTTCCCATGGAAAGCTATCAGCGCTACTGTCAGGCATCGGAGGCGGGCAACGAGGGCGATGTGCGCAGTCAGCGCGCCGCGCTTATTGCGGAAATACGCACAAATGCCCGTACAATACAGAATAAATACATAGTTCCCCCTTATACCACCGATTTTGCCATTATGTATCTGCCCACCGAGGGGCTTTACGCCATAGCGTCGGGGGATGCGGAGCTGCTGTCTCAGCTGCAAAGAGAATACCGGGTAACGGTCATGGGCCCCGCCACGCTGGGCGCGTTTCTTAATTCCCTGCATATGGGCTTCCGTACCCTGGCCATTCAGAAGCATACAAGCCGGCTTTGGAAGGATGTGCAGAAAACCTCCAAGGAATTTGAAAAATTCGGCGGTCTGCTTGAAAAAACGCAGAAAAAAATATCGGAAGCGGGAGAAACCCTGAGCGATGCCATAGGCCGCACCCGCACCATACGGGATCGCCTTAAAAACGCCGAGCGCTATTCCCCCGAGGGCGAGCTTGAGCAGGAGCGGCAGTCCGCGCTGACGGATACGGGCGCATACGACGGTTTCGAAGCGGAAAGCCTTCCGCAGGACGAAGGAGATAACGCTTGAGCGGCGCTTCAAGGGAACGGCTGCTGCTGTGCGCACGCCTGCTTTGGGAAAAGAGCGACCCGGAGCACCCCCTTACCGCGGCGAAGCTGATCGCCTCCGTTGAGGAGGCGGGGCTTGCATGCGAGCGCAAAAGCCTGTATCGGGATATTGCCGCTCTGCGGCAGGCGGGTATGGATATACGCAGCGGACGCGGCCGGGCGGCGGGATACTATGTAAATACAAGGCTGTTTGAGCCGGCGGAGCTTACCCTGCTTGCCGATGCCGTGGAGGCCAGCCGCAGCGTCAGCCGCGCCTCCAGCCGCACCCTTACGCAAAAGCTGCAAAAGCTCACAAGCGTATACCGCGCAAAAGCGCTTTCCCGCAGGCTGTATCTTTCCGGACGCCCCAAAACCGACAACGAGGCGCTGTTCTATAACCTTGACACCCTTCATGAGGCCATAGACAAAAAGAAGAAAATAACCTTTCAGTATCTTGAATACGCCCCGGATAAAACCTTAAGGCCGCGCCGGGGCGGACAGCGGTATTCCGTAAGCCCGTACCTGCTGTGCTGGGACGATGAAAACTATTATCTCGCGGCGTATCACGACCGCTACGGCGGGCTTTCCAATTTCCGCGTGGATAAAATGCGCCTGATAAGCATAACCGGGGAGCCGGCAAGGGAGTGCGCCGAGGATGTGCGCGCCTATGCCTCCCGTTCCTTCGGCATGTTTGCAGGACAGGTGCGCCATGTGGAAATAGAGCTTCCCGCAAGCAGCCTCGGGGTGCTTATCGACCGCTTCGGCAGCGAGGCGTTTATAACGCCGCTTGATAACGGGCGGCTGCTTGCAAGCTTTGATGCCGCCGTGTCCCCCGTGTTTTTCTCCTTTGTATTCATGCTGCCGCAGTGCCGCATAACCCATCCCGAGGATGTGCGCCTTATGTACGAGCGAAGGCTGGAGGAAACTCTTAAAATGCAGAAAAGCGAAGCGGAGAAATGAACGGCACGCTCCTTTATGCTTTTATAACAATCTTTTATACAATATCTTTGCAAAGGGAAAAAATCAAATGAAGGAAGAAATACTGCGCAGCGCAATGCTGCTTACGCCGGAGGGCACGCTTCGTCTTAAACAGCAATGTTATAGTATTGGGTCTTGGAGGCGTGGGCTCCTATGCCGCCGAGGCGCTTGTGCGCGCGGGAGTGGGCAGGCTTACGGTGGTGGATAACGATACCGTTGCTTTAAGCAATATAAACAGGCAGCTTATTGCACTTCACTCCACAGTGGGAGAGTATAAAACCGACGCCTTTGCACGCCGCGCACTGGATATAAACCCCGAGCTTGAGCTTACCCTCCGGCGGGATTTTGTATTGCAGGAGAATATAAACGGCTTTGAATGGAGCAGCTATGATTATGCCGTGGACGCCGTGGACACCGTGCAGGCAAAGCTGGCCATTGCACAGGCCTGTGCGCAGCACGGGGTGCCGCTTATAAGCTGTATGGGCACCGGGAACAAGCTGGAGCCGGAGCGCCTGCAAATATGCGATATCTCTAAAACCCGCTGCTGTCCCCTTGCGCGGGTCATGCGCGCCGAGCTTAAAAAGCGCGGCATTTCCTCCCTTCGGGCGGTGTTTTCGCCGGAAGAGCCACGCAAACCGCTGCCGCTTTGCGCACAATTCGGCCGCAGAGCCACACCGGGCAGCGTAGCCTTCGTGCCCGGCTGCGCAGGTCTGCTTGCGGCGGGCGAAATAGTAAGGGTGCTGAGCGGCCTGCAATCCCCTCCCGGACCGCCGGTAATAAAGAAAAGCTGAGCCTTTCTGCGCTTTGCGGAAATATTTGCTGCCGAAATTTCGTCCGTCATACCCGCGGCCGCGTTTTTGACCGCTTTTTCCGTCACAATAGGCAGCACTGTAAAATAAAATGCTTGACAAAGACGCAATATCTGATATAATACCATCGTTCGGGGGTGTAGCTCAACTGGTAGAGCGCTTGAATGGCATTCAAGAGGTAAGGGGTTCGACCCCCCTCATCTCCACCAAACAATATAATCCGAACCTTGTACCGATTGGTCATGGGTTCGGATTTATTGTTTTTATAGAAGAAGTTGAAGACTGGTAATAAAGAAACCGGGAGGACTGCCAATCATGGCAATCCTCCCGGTTTCTTTATGTAGATGCACTGTCTGAAATCTCCTTCTTTGCTTTCCATTCGGCAAATGCCTTTTTGCCATCTTCGCTTTCGTAGTACTTCTGAATTACCGGAAGCAAACTCCGTGCCAGCGATTCAAAGACGTATTCCGGAATTTCGGCTGCATCCATGCTGTTTTGAATATTCGCTTTTTCTGTGTTCACATAGTACCTCCTTTATCGCTTCTGTAGAACATTTAGGTGCATTCGGGGACGATCATAAGAAAAGATATTCCCCTGTGTTTTCTCAGCGCTTGTAGGGCGGAAAACACCTTGTTTTCGACCTTTATTCGTGCGATATTGCGCCATCCTCTTTTGGCTGAATCAGCTTTGCGTCCGCTGGGTAGTTCAGCGTAATGAGGGCGGGCTTGCCCAAGCCCTGTTTGCGGCGGATAATCAAGCCGCTGTACTCCAGCTCCCGGAAGATCCGCGTGGCGCTTTGGCGGCTGCGGTGGAGTTTGGCTTGCGCCTGTTCCAAGGTAAAGTACAGCCGAATCGTGCCATCCGGCTCGACGTAGCCGTTCTGCCGGGAAATGCTGGCTCTATCCAGCAGGAGCGCGTAGAGCACCTTCGCGTCGTTGCTGATGTCCCGCAGAACTTCGTCTTGGAGAAGGAACCTCGGAAGCGGTACATAGGACGCCGCCGGGCTCTGCGTCGTGAGCTTGCAAAAAGTTTTCATCTGACCTCCTGTCCTATCCATCCATTTTTGCGTTGATTGATTGATGGATGATTTTTTGTATCTTGATTTATTTCTTATTAGTTAGAGGATGAATTTCAGCCCCGATGAACGGCGCAAAACCGTCGTCCTGAAATCCGGTTGCGGTACGCTCCGGAGCGTCAGCTTGTCCACCGTCTGAAAAACCGGTGACGGAAAATCCACACATGTAAAAGCCCGCTGTGGTCAAAGCTCATCTCTCTGCCGCGTTTTCAGCAGCTCCCAGATCTCGGCTTGCCGCGCTTTCAGCTCGGCAATGTCATCTTTGTAAACGTGACCGGTGCTGTTGATGCGGCGGCAGACGTGATTGATGTTCGTGGCAATCCTGCTGACAGCGGCAGCTAACTTTTTCTGCTCGGTGTAGTCTACCTTGATGATGTATCCGTCGATCAGCATTTTCCGGGCATACGCGCCGAAGTTGCGGGTGCCGAGTTGATTCATCTTGTGGCGAACTACGCTCAATTCCTGCTCATTCAGGCAGATTTCCTTGCGGATGGGTCGTGTGCGGTCTGGCATATTGAAACACTCCTTTCACAATACAACGGACATTTTTAATTCAAAACGCAGGTATCGAAATGAGAAATTTTCAAAAAATATGCGCTCCTGCTTTTGCGAAAGCGGGAGCGCGGTGTATCTGCGGATATGAGATTTGAGAGAGTAGCAAGCACATCCGGTGTCCGTACACACCGGAAAATGAGCGGTTCAGCCTTGCACCTGACCTGCTCATTTTGCTGTTGGGGAATCCCCACACCCCCTTTCATGTCGAAATTGAAAATACTTCCTGAACTTTTCGGGAAAGCCCTTGCTTTTATTCGCTTTGACGATTATAATTACACTGTGATTTTATAAGCAGACGCAGAACGGAACTGCAACAGGAGTACTGCCCATGAAGTATTTATCTATCGCGCAAACCGCCGAACGCTGGGGTATTTCCACCCGCCGTATTCAGATTTTGTGCGGCGAGGGGCGCGTTCCCGGTGCGATCCGCATTGGCACGGTCTGGGGGATTCCAGAGGACGCAGAGAAGCCAGCGGACGCGAGGATCAAGAACGGGAAGTATATCAAGCAAAAATCAGAATGACAATTTAGGAGGTTGTTGTATGCCACAAGAGGCCACGAATGTTATGACCCCATATGAAATAATTGCGACAGTTATTGCTATATTGGCGTTGCTGCAACCATGGATTATAAAGCTTTGGGATCGCTTTGGTCGAAAAATCCGTGTAAACTTTATCCCTTCGGCAAAAATAAAACTTTACTATAACCGCAGCGGTGCTTATGTTTATTTGGGTGGTGTTATTGAAACCAAAAACAAAGCAGCCATTGTTAAAGATATTGCAGTCAAAGTTGTTCGTAAAAAGGACAAGGCTGAATTGCTGCTGGATTGGTCTTCTTTTATGATTCCTGTGTTTCAATCTGTTGGCGGCAACGCAGTAACAACCAGTGAAATCGCCAGACCATTTAAGGTGGAAGCAGGTAGCCTCTATCCGGTATTCGTAGAATTTGCTTCAACAAACATTCAAGAGAGCAATCATCTGACTGAAATCTATAACACGATAGCTCTTGAACTTGCTCGTATTATGCAACCAAGCTTTACAATCGATCAAGCCAAATATGCACTTGCCAATTCAAGCAGCTACCAAGCTTTTAGAGATGAGCTTTTGCAGAACTTCTATTGGAAAGCGGATGACTACGTAATTGAGCTTACAATTACGTACAACGATACGAAAACTCAGCAGTATAAATTCAAGTTCAGTATAGATGCCAGCGAAGCTGCTGCTTTCAAAGGAAATATCGAAAAATCTCTGCAATGTGCAGTGGATGAATTCTACAGAGTTCCCACTAATTTATTCTACCCACAGAAAGATTTTGTCCTTGATGACGGTCAATAAGCAGTTAAACGACTCTGACTCGAAATCGTGGTCGCTACTCGGTAGCTCCCTGACCGGAATCCCTTGATTTTATGGGGTTTTTCGGGTATTCTTAACTTAATATTTTTGCTTGTTCTCCCCATCAGTTCTCCCCGTTTTCCGAGGTGCTGATGTTGAGATAAATACGGAGCGGTATCGAAGTGGTCATAACGGGACTGACTCGAAATAATGGGGTCTATTCCACCTCGCGGGTGCGAATGGGCGCACATATCCTTTGTCACGAATCTACCTAAATCGTCGATTCGACAAACGATGACAGCATTGGACAAAAATTTAGTCCTTCCGAGACAGGAAAGGTCTTTCACCACAATAACCGCTATACAGACATAGCCGGAAGTGACCCTCATTACTGCTGAGGGTCAGGGAAGAAATACCCTCATTTGAAATGAGGATAACACTATTACGGAGGAAATCAGCCATGCCAACACTTGAATGGATTGG
Organism: Oscillospiraceae bacterium; assembly: GCA_022009755.1. Lineage (GTDB taxonomy): Bacteria > Bacillota > Clostridia > Christensenellales > QALW01 > UMGS1338. The sequence goes on along the minus strand of CP091722.1, from coordinate 1,613,060 downwards.
AAAAAGTAAGGTGATCAATCACCATCAGGACGTACCGTTTCGGGTGTTGGAGCGCAAGTACAGCTTTGATGAAAACGGACAGCACGATGAGGATAACGGCAGCGAAAACATGATCATCCGGGGCGACAATCTGGAAGCCCTGAAAGCACTGCTGCCCCGGTATGAGGGGCGCGTCAAGTGCATCTACATTGATCCGCCCTACAACACCGGCAACGAGGGCTGGGTCTACAACGATAATGTCAACGACCCCAAAATCAAAAAGTGGTTGGGCGAGGTTGTCGGCAAAGAGGGCGAGGACCTGACCCGCCATGACAAGTGGCTGTGCATGATGTACCCGCGGTTGAAATTATTGCAGAAGATACTATCTGAAGATGGTGCAGTTTTTATCAGCATTGGTGATGACGAGCAATCACACCTGTCATTAATTTGTGATGAAATATTTGGACCAACTAATTTCATCGCAACTTTTGTTTGGAAAAGCCGTGCGAAACCTTCAAATACAGGTTCCGCAAAGGTCAAACCGCAGAATGATGCAGAGTATGTTTTGTGCTATGGAAAAAGCAAAAACACCCTGTTTCAGCTTATTTTCTCGGGAAAGAGCGCAGTTATCCGCACCATGACTGCGATGGAGAGTATAGGCTCCAAACTATACTTAAATCCAATCGTGGCGAAAGCAAACGAGAAACAATGACATTTGAGTTGGCGGGTTATGTACCTCCTCCTACCAAGAGATGGCAGGCTGGCGAAGATACTATCAAAGATTTATATGCTCGCAATAGAATTACTTTCCAGACGGGCGAGCCAATGCTGAAGTATTACCGTCACGAAGAAAATGACGAATTTTCTCCGTTCTATTGCTATGTTGATAAAGAGGATAGTAATACTGCTGAAAATGGTAAGAAAGTGTTGAATGGCATTCTTGGAAATCAGCATGGATTTGATACAGTTAAACCAATAGAAATCATTAGATATCTGCTAAAACATATTTGTGATAAGGATTCCATTATTCTCGATTCCTTTGCAGGCTCTGGTACTACTGCCCACGCTGTTCTCGATATGAACAAAACTGACGGCGGCAATCGTAAGTTCATCCTCGTTGAAATGATGGATTATGCTGACAATATTACAGCTGAGCGTGTAAAGCGTGTAATTACCGGATACAAAGCAGACCGTGAAGAAACACTGTACGATGTCGAGATAACAGAAAAGAATCTGCTTAATGGCGAAGAATTGCTGAAGGAGGCAAAAGATATTGCTGCGGCCGCAAAGGGAAAGTATAGTTCCGTTAAGTCACCCAAAGTCGAAGACGGTCACTTGATTGTTACGGCTATTACAAAGGCCAAAGACCAAATTGCCGGTTTGGGCGGCAATTTCAGCTTCTACGATCTGGGCGAGCCGCTGCTTGTGGGCGATTGCCTGAATGAAGCGGTTGCCCCGGAGAAAATCCGGGAATACATCTGGTTCATGGAAACCAAGCAGCCCTACGCCACGCCCAGCGGCGGCAATCCGTATTACCTCGGCAAGCACAACAGCACGGGCTATTATTTCTACTACGAGCCGCAGCACGTGACGGTGCTGGACTATGCGTTTCTCTCCACTATAGCGGAAAAGGCAGACGGTACGGTGGTTTATGCTGACCGCTGCTCTATCAGCGAGGACAAGCTGGCAAAAATGGGCGTCACATTCAAGAAAATTCCGCGTGACATAAGTAAATTATGAATGCGTAATTCGGAATTGTTTGGAATAGGGAGATAACAGCGTGGAAAAAGAAAATGTTATTGTTGAAAAAAGCAAATCGTTCGCGCTGCGAATCATTCGGCTCTATCGCTATCTTTGCAGTGAAAAGAGCGAGTATATCCTATCAAAACAGCTCCTGCGATGTGGAACAAGTATCGGCGCAAACGCAAAAGAAGCAATTCGCGGGCAGAGCAAGGCCGATTTCTATGCGAAAATGAATATTTCACTAAAAGAAGCGAGTGAAACAGAATACTGGTTAGAACTGCTGCATGAAAGCGGGTATATTGAAGAAAAACCATTTGTCAGTATTTATGAGGATTGTCAAGAGCTGATAAAGATCCTTGTGACGATCACAAAATCTCAGAAAGGAGCGCCGTAATTCCGCATTTCGCATTCCGAATTACGCATTGAAATTATCGTGGAACTGAAATCATATCAGAAAAAGGTGATAGCGGACTTGACCCGCTATCTGGAACTGCTGAACGAAACAAGGAGTGACGCAGCGGCGTTTCGTCTGTTCTGGCAGGAGAAATCTGCCCCGGCTTTAGGGCTATACCAAAACGTTATACCCGGCGTCCCGAACCTCTGCTTCAAGGTGCCGACAGGCGGCGGCAAGACCTTTATTGCCTGCAACGCCGTTCGCCCTATCTTTGACGCGCTCCCCGCTACCAAGACAAAGGCGGTCGTGTGGCTTGTTCCCTCGGACGCGATTCTGACGCAGACGGCGAAAGCCCTGAAAGATACGTCCCACCCATACCGTCAGAAAATCGACGTGGATTTCGGCGGGCGCGTGGAGGTCTACACCAAGCAGGAGCTTCTGAACGGGCAGAACTTCAATCCCACGGCGGTCACAGAGCAGCTTTCTATTATGGTGCTGTCCTACGATTCGTTCCGTGGGCGCGGCAAGGAGGTCTTGAAAGCCTATCAGGAAAACAGCAACCTTGCCGAGTTTGCAAAGGTGCTGGGCAAGCCTGACAGCCCCATTGAAAAAGCGGACGAAACCGCCCTGTTCCAAATCATCAACCAGCTTAACCCACTTGTCATCGTGGACGAGAGCCACCATGCCCGGTCGGAATTGAGCCTTGAAATGCTGGAAAACTTCAATCCCTGCTTTGTGCTGGATTTGACCGCCACGCCGAAAAAAGAGAGCAATATCATTTCCTATGTGGACGCGGTGCAGCTTAAAAACGAACACATGGTAAAGCTGCCCGTTATCGTCTATAACCGGGACAGCCAATCCGAGGTGCTGATTGATGCGATTGACCTGCGGAACAAACTGGAAGAAATTGCGGATGTGGAATATGCCAGGACGGGCAAATATATCCGTCCTATCGCGTTGTTTCAGGCACAGCCGAAGGGCAAGGAGGACGCGACCACCTTTGAAAAGCTGCGGGACAAGTTGGTGGACGCCGGTATTCCTGCCGAGCAAATTGCCATTCGTACCGCCGATGTGAACGAGCTGAAAAACACCGATTTGATGTCCCCAAGCTGCCCGATTCGGTATATCATCACGGTCAATGCGCTGAAAGAGGGCTGGGACTGCCCCTTCGCCTATATCCTTGCGTCCCTTGCCAATAAGACAAGTCAGGTTGACGTTGAGCAGATTTTGGGACGGATTCTCCGTCTGCCCCACACGAGCCAGCATACGCAGAGCGCACTCAATATGTCCTATGTGCTGACTTCTTCTAACGACTTCAACAACACCGTGGCGCATATCGTCAAGGGCTTGAACAGCGCGGGATTCAGCGATAAGGACTATCGGATCGGTGAGTCCGCAAAACCGCAGATTCCCGAACAGGCAGCAGAGCAAATCACGCTGCCTGACCCGCAAGGAGCTTCCAAACCGGAAACCGCAGAGGACGATTTTTCGGGGCTGGACGGAAAATCTATCGGGGCAGAGTTGGAGCGGCGCAGAGAACAGGCGCAAACGCCTGAAACTGCCCCGAAAGCCGACACCATGCTGGACGCTGCCGCAGAGGTCGAAAAGGCATATACAGACGCAATTCAGCAGACCGGCAATGATCCGGTGATGGACAATCTTCCGTGGGAGGTGCGGGATAAAGTGAAATCATTTGGGGTAAACCCACAGTTCCGGGAGGATATTGAAACGCTGCAAATCCCGCAGTTTTTCCTGAAAGTTGAGCAATCTTTGTTTACGGACGGTTCTTTTGAACTGCTGGACAAGGAAATGCTGGCAGAGGGCTTTACCCTCAAAGGCAAGGCATACGACATTGATTTTGCCGCCGCAGACGATGAAATCCGCGAAATCGACGTGCGGGAGCAGGACGGCGGTTTGCCGAAGGTGTTCAAGATGGAAAGCGCCGAGCAGCGGTACTTCAAGGAGTGGTTCAACAATCTGCCGCCGGAAAGCCGGGTTCGTCAATGCAAGGAAATGATGTTCAATCAGCTTAACAAGCTGAATATGGTGGACGCCGCCGAACTGAATGCCTACATAAATCGTATCGTGGACGATATGGACAAGGCACAGCTCGCCGCGATGGAGAAAGCCCCGCTGGGCTATGCGGCGAAGATCCGTGACAAGATCGAAACGCTGCTGGAAGCCCACTATCGGGAAACCTTTGAAAAGTGGCTGGAAACGGAGCGTATTGTCTGCACGCCCTCGTTCCGCCTGCCTCTCGCAATCCATCCCACCACCCATACTGACATATACGCCCGTTCGCTGTACACGGCGGAGGACGGCGACATGAACAAGCTGGAAGAAAAGCTGATTGTGGAGTTGACCGCCCTGCCGAATGTCCGCTGGTGGCACAGGAATATTGCCCGTCAGGGTTTTGCAATCAACGGCTTTATCAAGCACTACCCCGATATTCTGATTATGACCCAAAGCGGCAAGCTCATCTGTGCGGAAACCAAGGGCGAACACCTGAGAAACGATGACAGCCGGGAGAAAATCGCCCTCGGTCAAGCATGGAGCAGTCTTACAGGAAGCCGGTTCCGGTACTATATGGTATTTCAGGAGGAAAATGATATTCTTAAGGGTGCTGTCAGCATGCGTAGATTTGTAGAAATCGTTGCTGCTTTATAAGGAGCTTATCATGCGCATATATAAAAATTTTAAAGAATCAAACAATGTCACGCTATACAATGGCGATTGCAGAAAGCTGTTGAAACGATTACCTGGCGAAAGCGTGGACTTAGTTGTAACATCGCCTCCGTATTGTATTGGGAAAGCCTACGAGAATCCTCATGACGATATCGAAACCTTTAGAAAGCAGCATCAAGATATTTTTAATGATCTGTATAGGGTCGTAAAACCTGGGCGGAAGTATCTGTTGGCAAATCGGTTATCATGTGTCTGATAAATGTGTTGTACCACTTGACTACATTGTTTATGACATATTTACATCCATGAGTGAAGAGCTAGATAATCCTTTGATATTGAGAAACCGCATTGTTTGGACATTTGGACATGGGTTAAATAGTACGACGCGATTTAGTGGTAGGCACGAAATGATTTTGTGGTTTACAAAAGGTCTACAGACTGTTTTCAATTTGGATGAAGTGCGAGTTCCTCAAAAGTATCCAGGAAAACGATTTTATAAGGGACCGAATAAGGGTCAACTCAGTGGAAATCCAATGGGCAAAAACCCTTCTGATGTGTGGGATATACCAAATGTAAAAGCAAAACACATTGAAAAGACAGCTCATCCGTGTCAATTTCCTGTTGCTATTCCCAGGCGGTTAATTAGAGCATTGACGAATAAAAATGGTCTAGTATTGGATCCATTCATGGGTTCTGGTACAACTGGAGTTGCAGCTTTGATAGAGGGTAGACGCTTTGTTGGATCTGAAATTCAAAAAAGCTACTTTGATATCTCTGTGGGACGGATTAAAGATGCATCCGATGGCAAAGCCAAGATACGCGAAGACAAACCCGTCACAGAACCAAACCCGAATGCAGCAGTAGCAAAATTGCCCGATGAATTTCGGAGAATAAGGGAGGCAAATGATGAATAAGAAGTCTATAAAGAGAAAGCCTCTTACTCAGGAGCAAATTGATAAGCGGACTAAAACTGCGTTCAAGCGAAAAATTAGAAATATTTTCACTGGGATGGGCTTCACATATGTACCTACCAATGATCACGAAATGGTTATTGGGTTACGGAAAGTAGAAATCGATGCCCTGTTTATCTTTGAAAATATCTGGCTGCTATGTGAGGACACCATTAAGTCGGTTAACATCAAAGAACATATTAGAACCAAAAATGAGGCGTTTGGCGAAATAAAGAAAAATCTATCTTCATTTCGAGATAAATTGGTCGAGCTTTTTCCAGATAAAGCCGACTTACTAAACAGGTACGATACAGGACGTATTAAAGTATATGGATTGTACGTTTCGAGAGAAGAGGTTTCTCTTTCGGAGGACGAAAATAAACTGTTTTCAAATTTAATTTTCATCCAACCGAAAACTTTAAATTACTTTCAATGGATTTCACAATGTATCAAATTATCGGCGAGGAATGAGGTATTCCGATTCTTAAATATTAAAAAAATTCGGATATCGGTAACATTTCAAGTTCAAATGCAGATACAAAAAAATCACCGCACCAATTATTTACCCCAAATCTTTTTACGGGGCTTAAAAAAATGGCGTTCGCATTGTCTCATTCATGATGTCCGCCGAGGATTTGTTAAACACTTGCTATGTTCTCCGAAAAGACAATTGGTCAGAATCTATTTGGCTATATCAACGGTTAATAGAAAAAGGAAAGATAAAGAATATTCGGAATTTTTTGGTCTCAAAGGGTGCCGCATTTTACAATAACATTATTGTTGCATTACCGGATACCGTAGCCTTTTGTGATGAAGCGCATCAATATAAAACGATAGATGAAATTGGTGAGTTGGAAGGTAACTGTCAGCTTGTTTTACCGAAGGAAATGAATAGCATTTGTGTAATTGATGGGCAGCATAGAATATTTGCGCATTACGAAAGTGGCATCCCATCTAAACAAGAAAGAACAATTGCAGAACTCAGAAAACAACTGCATTTACTTGTCACTGGGTTAATATTTCCAAAGGATATGCCATCGGAAGAACGGGCAAGAATCCAAAGCGAGATTTTTTTGGATATTAATTCGAATGCAAAGCTCGTTCCCCAAAATGTATTACTGCAAATTAAACGCATCAATAATCCCATTGCAGATGAGAGCATAGCACAGTTTGTGGTTGAACATCTTAACAAACAAGGTGTGTTTCAGAATCTCTTGCAACTCTCTACGCTCGACAATGGGAAATCAAAACGGCATCTATTGTGAAGTTTGCCCTCAGATATTTGGTTACTGTAACTCCTGCCGAAGACAAACAAAGTCTGTTTAATTACTGGGATGGTGATAAGAATGCTCTTTTAGCTATGGATGGAAACGCCATTGAAGAGTATGTAAAATTTTGCGCATCGACTCTCCGAAACTATTTTGGAGCTATCAAGAAGAATCTGCGTAAACAATGGGATGATACAGATTCAAAGCTTCTATCTGTTATTTCTATCAACGGATTTACCATTGCATTGACGCGGCAGTTAAGCATCAATGGGGTAAATGGTTTTGATTTTTATGATCGCATTTTTAATGGATGGACGATTGATTTTTCAAAGGACGGCTTCAAATATACATCTAGCCAATATCGAAAATTCTCAACTCAAATTCTGCGCGAAGTCTTTCAAATATCAGATGAAATAATTGCTACCATATAGGATGATTCCCCCTAGCGGATCAATCACAAATTGATCACGATAGGGGAAATTAGTCTATCCTGAACACATGGCTGATTCGAACTGGAGTCACGGGGATATTTGTTTCTGTCAATATCCTATTGGTAAATAGAGAAAAAATGTCTTCTGCACAGTACTTTTGGCTCTCTTCTTGAATTGTTTCACACATTTTATCGACGAGTTTATATTGTTCGTCGGATATCTGTGCTTCAAAATAAAATTTTATTCCGCGGATTGTAACAGAATATAATTTCATGCTTTGTTACGCTCTCCCAATGACTTAAAATGGTTTTAGATTTCAATGAAGTTCAGAGCTATTATATGTAAGAAGATAAACTTATATTACACAGCAAATCGCGCAAGTTCTTCAAAATCCGGGTTGACATCTGCTCGGATTTTGATTATACTATACTTAACCCGAATTGGAGGTTAAAGAGCATGAAACAACTGGGTATGCGTCTTCGCGCATTGCGGGAAGGAATTGGCTTATCCCAATCAAAATTTGCCGACGTGATCGGCTCTACGCAGTCCAGCATCAACCGCTATGAAAACGGTCAGGCAACGCCGACTGTTGAGCTTCTGCGCAAGTATGCGGACTATTTTGACGTTTCAATGGACTATATTTTTGCCCGCTGCGATGACCCGCACGGCAAGCTGTATGAGGCAAAACCTCCGGTTGACGCGAACAATCCTGAACTGAGGAAGTTCGTTGAGATGTGCTTCGATCCGGAATCACCGATGAACGAAAAACTGAAAGAAGCGATGCTGAAAATGCTGGGGGAGGCGAAGACATGAGCAGTGAATTAACCCATAATCCGGGACAGTTTGACGAGGTCATCCATATCATCGATAACGCCCGCAGCCGCGCCATGAAAGCGGTCAATGCAGAGCTTATTCAGATGTATTGGAGCGTCGGTGCGTATTTGTCAGAGCTTTGTTCTGCATCAAGCTTTGGCGATAAGATCATTGACGAAGTTGCCGCATACATTGCGCAAGAGAACCCCAACATCAAAGGTTTCAATCGTCGCGGTCTCTATCGTATGAAGCAATTCTACGAGACTTACAAGGACGATGAATTTGTGACACCACTGGTGACACAAATCAGCTGGACAAACCATCTGCTTATTATGTCTGGCTCCAAGACGGCAGATGAACGGCATTTTTACATGGCGCTCTGTGCGAAGGAACATTATTCCAAACGCGAGTTGGAGCGTCAGATCGGCACATCGTACTATGAGCGTTCAATGATTTCTGCCAAGAAGCCGATGCCTGAATCCGTTTCGCATGATGTGCGTGAAAGCATCCTCGATACCTATGTGCTTGAGTTTCTGGACTTGCCGGAGCAATTTTCTGAAAAGAATCTCCGTAAAGCAATCATCGAAAATCTGAAGCAGTTTATACTTGAATTTGGTCGGGACTTTACCTTTATCGGTGAGGAGTACCGTGTTCAGGTCGGCAATACAGATTTCTTCATCGACTTGCTGTTTTATAACCGTGCGCTTTCCTGCCTTGTCCCGATTGAACTGAAAATCGGAAAATTCAAGCCGGAACACATCGGGCAAATCAATTTTTATCTCGAAGCACTTGACCGTGATGTGAAGAAGCCAAATGAAAATCCAAGCGTAGGTGTTATCCTTTGCGCCAGCAAGGACAACGCAGTTGTCGAATATGCTTTAAGCCGCAGTATGTCGCCCACACTTGTTGCAGATTATCGGCTTTGTCTTCCCGACAAGACGCTTCTACAAACAAGCTGCGTGAACTGACAGAGCTTGCGCTGGAAAGCGGCGAAGGCAACGAGGGTGATGAAGAATGAACGCTGTCATTTATGCCCGCTATTCCTCTGACAGCCAGCGCGAGGAATCCATTGAAGGTCAGCTCCGCGAGTGCCGGGAATATGCTGAACGCAACAACATGACCATTGTTGGAACGTATATTGACCGGGCATTATCTGCAAAAACAGCAGATCGACCGGAGTTCCAGCACATGATCAAGGACAGCGCAAAAGAGTTGTTCGAGATTGTGCTTGTATGGAAGCTCGACCGCTTTTCCCGCGACCGTTACGACAGCGCTCACTACAAGCACATTCTGAAAAAGAACGGCGTAAAGGTTATTTCTGCGAAAGAGCATATCTCCGAAGGCCCGGAGGGTATTATTCTGGAAGCAATGCTGGAGGGCTATGCCGAGTTCTATTCTGCTGAACTATCAGAGAAAATCCATCGCGGACAGAAAGAGAACGCGCTGAAAGGGAAAAACAACGGCGGTGGCGTTCCGCTCGGCTATCTGTTGGACAAGAAAGCACAGAAGCTTGTGATCGATCCTACGACTGCGCCATTAGTGGTTGAGGTATTTGAGAAGTATGCTGACGGCAAATCGGTTCGTTCTATTGTTGAGGATTTCAATGCCCGCGGACTTAAAACGAAAAGGGGACAGCCCTTCAATATCAATAGTTTCAGCTCTCTGCTGAAAAACCGCAAATACATTGGCGAGTATCGTTATCAGGACGTTGTGATTGAGGGCGGCGTTCCTGCTATCGTTCCGGAAGACTTGTTCAACCGTGTGCAGGAACGCATGGAGAAGAACCGCCATGCTCCCGCGATGGCAAAAGCAAAAGAGGACTATCTGCTGACAACAAAGCTGTTCTGCGGCAAGTGTAAGCGCATGATGGTTGGTGAAAGCGGCAAGAGCCATACTGGCGCTATGCACTATTATTACAAATGCGGCGGTGCGAAGCGCCTGAAGGATTGCGACAAGAAGGCTGTTCGCAAAGACTGGATTGAACGTGTTGTTGTCCGCCTGACCATGCAGCGCGTCATGGATGAAGAGAAGATTAACAGGCTCATTGACGCAATTCTTGTTATGCAGGAGCAGGAAGACACAACAACCCCTGCGCTTCGCTCACAGCTTGCGGAAACCGAGTCCTCCATTGGAAACATTCTGAAAGCAATCGAGCAGGGCATTTTCACGCCGTCTACCAAGCAGCGGCTTGAAGAGCTGGAAGCGCAGAAGGAAGAAATTCTCGTCAATATCCAGACTGCCGAGCTGCAAAAGCCGAAGCTTACCCGCGAACAGATGACGGCATGGTTTGAACAATTCCGTCACGGCGATTCGGAAAACCGGGATTTTCAGAAACGCCTGATTGACACATTCGTGAATTCGGTGTATGTGTTCGATGACAAACTTGTATTGACCTATAACTATCAGCACGGGACGCAGACGATCTCACTTGACGAGATCGCGTCGGCACTGAGTTCGGATTTTGATGGGGCTACTCCACCAAACAGGTATTGGACGAACACCTATTTCTTCAGCGGCGGCTTTGCCGTAAAGGTGATGCTCTAATACGAAACAGAAACCGCCATCTTAGATTAGGTTCTAAGGTGGCGGTTTTACATATAAGCAAGTCATTTGAAAATCAAGCCAATATCTGTAGTAATAAAATACAGAATAGTATTGAGTGTACACGAAATAAGGAGAACTATTTATGTGGGAAAATATTGATATTGATATTGATAGGCATTACACGGGAGTGTTTCAAATTTTAGATGAACCAATATCGGGAGAATTGATTTATAATAAGCAAAATGGTACTATACTTTTAAGTCTAATAAAGGAAGTAAACTCGAAATCATTTTTCGGAAAAAGTTATGGCACACAACCGATTATTACCGGCAAGCTGAACACAGGTGCGGTAGTGACTCTTTTTAACAATCGGTGCAGTAACAACCATATACAAGCGTTTAGCAATCAGCACCTTGTTTTTGTTTCTGAATAAATCATATATTGTCTGCCTATAGGTCTTCACGTGTTAAAACACTGCCTGTGCCAACCAATTTCACAAGGAGTTTTCGAGCATCCGAGATGCGGATGTTCATACTACCGCGCGCGCCGATAACCGTGCTGATTTTCAAAGGATGATTGCAGACAGCGATAAACACACCTTTGAGGGTGTACTTGTGTATCAGCTTGACCGCTTCGCCCGCAACCGATATGACAGTGCCATTTATAAAGCAAAACTCAAGAAAAACGGCGTCAGAGTATTATCTGCAAAAGAGAATATTACCGATGATGCTTCCGGCATCTTGGTGGAGGGCGTTCTGGAAAGTATGGCGGAATATTATTCCGTGGAGCTTTCTCAGAAGATCCATCGGGGTATGGCCATCAATGCCGAAAAGTGCCTGTCTAATGGCAGCAACCCCGGCCTAGGCTTCAAGGTCGATGCCGAGCGGCGGTTCTATGTGGATGAGGAGGAAGCCGCCGTTGTCCGTGAGATTTATGAGCGCTACGCCAGCGGCGAGACGAAAGCGGAGATCGTCCGGGATCTGAAACGGCGCAGGGTCAAGACCTCTCTCGGCAAGGAATTCAGCCCCAACAGTCTCAGCCACCTGCTCAGCAACAAGCGCTATATCGGCGTCTATCTTTACAAAGGAAAGGAAACACCCGGCGGAATGCCTCGCATTTTGGACGATGACTTGTTTTACCGGGTGCAATCGATGATGAACAAGAACAAAAATGCGCCGGCCCGAACTCACGGTGAGGGCGAATATCTGCTGACCACAAAGCTGTTCTGCGGACACTGCAAGGAAATGATGGTGGGCTACGGCGGCACCAGCAAGACCGGCAGGCAATATCACTACTATATGTGCAAGAATGCCCGCAGGAAAAAGTGCGGCAAGAAGATCGTCAGCAAGTCTTACATTGAGGACCGTGTGGTCAACGAGTGTTTGAAAATGCTGACCGAGGAGAAGATACGGTTTATTGCCAAGAAGGTGGCTGAGGAGTGCGCCAAAAGCCCGGACAACCTGACAGCCAAGGCGCTGAAAAACGCGATCCGAGAGGTGGATACGGCCATTGAAAATCTTTGGAAGGCCATTGAGCAGGGGCGGGCCGTGGAGATGCTGACGGAGCGGCTCAACAAGCGCATAGCAGAAAAGGCAGACTTAGAGGCGCAACTCGCTATCGAGGAAAACAAGAAGATTACGCTGACCGAGGCGCAGATTTTAGCCTTTCTGGACTATGTCTGTGAAATGCCCTCTGACGATGTAAATAAGCGCCGGGCCATCATCAATATCTTTGTTCATTCCATCTACCTGTATGACGACCACTTTACCCTCATCATCAACGCCAGCAAGAAGCCGCTAAGTATTGACAATATCCCGCTGGATGATATAGAATCTGTATTTGAAGGCAGCGGTGGTGCCTCGGAGGGGTGTTCATCCTTGAGCACCCCTGCTCCACCAATCACAAAACGCCGCACTTGCGGCGTTTTTGCTTATTTCCCCTGTATATCGCGGTTTGCGGCGATTCTTATCCTTTCGCAAAACAAAAAATATTTACATAAAAAGCAGTATTTTTGCCCAAAAGACAGCACGAAAGACAGCACAAATATAAAAATGCAACACGAAATGCAACACGAAACCGTAAAAATTGCGGATATGCTTTTTGCCGCCGCTTTGCCTGCGGCGCCGGGATTGCTTACGGCAAAACGGGGATTGCCTGCGGCAAAACGGGGGTTGCCTGCGGCAAAACGATTCGGACAGGCTGCAAAATTAAGAAAAGGTGAAAAAATGCGCGCCTACCCTCTTGACGCAGGAGCATTACTTTGTTAAACTCTAAAGCAGGAACAGAGTTTCGGGAGGGAAAGCATGGATAAGGAGCTGATTTCAATAGGAAAAATGGCGCAAATGAGCCATCTGACTGTGGCAACGCTGCGCCTTTATGACGGGTTGGGGCTGTTAAAGCCCAAGTACAAGGACCCCGAAACCGGATATCGCTATTATGACATTGCGCAGAATGCGCGCCTTGATATGATAGCCTATATGAAGGAGCTGGGAATGAGCCTGACGGAAATAGGCAGCGTGCTTAAAAAGGAGGACATAGTGCTTATAGAAACCATTCTGGCGCGGAAAAATGAGCAGCTGCACCGCCAGATGCGCGCCCTGCGTTCGCAGCACGATGCCGTGGAGCGCGCCATTGCGTCAATAGAGCGCTATCGGAAAGCACCGCTCAAGGGGGTTGTAGTGCTGGAATATATCGATCGTCGGTATATTTGCGCAACGGCATGCAGAACGGATTTCTATAAAGAAGGGCTGCGAGCGTTTGAAGGGGAGCTGGTAACGCTGCGCAAGGTGCTTGCGGAGCGCGGCTTTTCGCGGGTACATTCATATAATATAGGCACCTCCATTGAAAAGGAGGCTTTATATCGGGAAGATTTGTGCCGAAGGATGTGTTTGTATTTGTAAGCCACCGCGATCTGCGCGCCATGCCTGAAATCTCGGTTGTGGACAGCAGCATGTACGCCTGCATATATCTTGACAGCTTTGAAGAGGAAACCGACTATGCAAGCAGGCTGCTTTGCCATTGCAAAGAGCAGAACTGGGAAATATGCGGCGATTATTTCTGCGAGATCATGACGGAATTCAATATTTTTGACGACAGCCGGCGCAGCATGTTCCTGCGCCTTCAGGTTCCGGTAAGATTCGATAAATAAAATAGTTTTCAAAATTTCTTGACTATAAACCATGATGAGAGTTTATACTATAATCACAGGGCATAAATGCCGAAAAATAAAATCATCATCAGTCAGGAGGCGTATTTCATGGAAAAAATCAAGGTTGTGCAGTATGGCTGCGGTAAAATGAGCAAGTATATCCTTCGTTATCTTCACGAGCACGGCGCTCAGATAGTGGGAGCCATCGATGTAAACCCTGCGGTCGTGGGGCAGGATGTCGGCGATTTTGCCGGCCTTGGCGTAAAGACGGGCGTGATCATCTCAAACGATGCCGACAGCGTGCTGGATCAGTGCGATGCGGATGTGGCCATCGTTACGCTGTTCAGCTTCATAGGGGATATCTATGACCATGTGGAAAAATGCGTTTCACGCGGCATAAATGTTATAACCACCTGCGAGGAGGCAATTTATCCGTGGACCACCGCCGCTGCGCAGATAAACCGTCTTGACGCACTGGCAAAGGAAAACGGCTGCACCGTTACCGGAAGCGGCATGCAGGATATCTTCTGGATAAACATGGTGGCTCTTGTGGCCGGCGGCTGCAACAGAATAACCAAGATAAAGGGCGCATACAGCTACAATGTCGATGAGTACGGGCTGGCGCTGGCAAACGCACACGGCTGCGATCTTACCCCGGAGGAGTTTGAGCAGAAAATCGCGCATCCCGAGGAATTTGAGCCGTCCTATGCATGGAATGCCAGCGAAGCCCTCTGCAATAAGCTGGGGCTTACCGTAAAATCCATTGAGCAGAAGCATGTGCCCTGCATTATAAACAGCGATATTTATTCCCAGACTCTGGGCAGAACCATAAAGGCAGGACGGTGCATCGGCATGTCCGCCGTGGTGACCATAGAGACCATGCAGGGCATAACCATTGAAGAGGAGACCATCGGCAAGGTATACGGCCCCGACGACGGCGATATGTGCGACTGGAAGATCTCCGGCGAGCCGGACACCGAGTTCCATGTTGTAAAGCCCGCAACGGTGGAGCACACCTGCGCTACCATAGTAAACCGGCTGCCCGGTCTGCTGCGCGCGCCTGCCGGGTATGTCACCGCCGATCAGCTGGAGCCAAATGAATATCTCACCTATCCCATGGGGATGTATTGGTGAAAAGGCGCTTGAAAGCCGCAGCGCAAACACAGCATCCGCGCATGCGGCGCGGCGCCTACCCCCTGCCCTCCCAAGGCGCAGGGGTTTTGTTTTTTATAACGGGGGTTTATATAATATTTATATGGATATATAGCTTTTCTCTAAAGCCGCAGCGTTGACTGCGGCTTTTTCCGCATGCTATAATTCCGTACGGGGACGAAAGCCGTGCTTTGTCTGCGGCGAAGTCCCCGTAATAATCAGGAGAAGCTGCGGTATGCCCGCAGTCAGAGAAACATATGCTTTTTGAATTGACGCCTCAGCAGCGGCTTATGCTTCTGCAGGCAAGGAATGAATGCTTGGATGTTGTCATCGATACCGACACCTTCAACGAGGTGGACGATCAGTTTGCCGTTGCATACGCTCTGCTTTCCCGCCCGAGGCTTAAGGTGGAGGCCGTATATGCCGCCCCGTTTTTCAATGACCGCGTTATCTCCCCTTCGGACGGGGTGGATAAAAGCCGCGAGGAGGCACAGCGGCTGCTTGCGCGTTTGGGAGATTACGGAAGGGTGCCGATTTTTGACGGCTCCCGGCAATATATGCGGGCGCCGCTTGAGCCGGTGGACAGCCCGGCGGCGCGGGATATCATACGCCGCGCGCGGGCGCATACCCCGGAAAATCCGCTTTATGTTGTGGGCATAGCGGCGGCCACCGATATAGCCTCCGCGCTTTTGCTGGATCCCGAGATAATGAAAACAACGGTTATAGTATGGCTGGGCGGCAATCCGACATACTGGCCACAGGCGCGGGAGTTCAATCTCAGCGGGGACATTTACGCCGCGCAGGTGCTGTTTGATTCCGGCTGCGCTCTTGTCCACATTCCTGCCATGACGGTGTCGTCGCACCTGCTCACCACCCTTGCCGAGCTTAAAAAAGAGCTTTCGGGCAAAAACTCCCTGTGCGATATGCTTACGGAGCGCTTTGAAGCCTATTCCGAAACCATTTTGCATGGAGCAAGGAAATATGGGATATTGCCGCCATAGCGCGGCTTATCTGCCCGGACTGGGTGCCGGCGTTTCCGATGCACAGCCCGATACTTACGCGGGAGCATACCTTCAGCTTGGACAATACCCGCCATTTCATACTCAGCGCCGCCTTTGTATACCGCAACCCCGTGTTTTACGATATGTTCACCAAACTCTCCTCCTTGTAAAACCTGAAACAGCATCGGCAGCATATCGTAAGGCTTAGCACAGCGGCTTTCGAAGTGGCATTTAAGCCGTTGTTCCGAAAAGCAGCCCCGCAAACCGTCCGTACGGTCGGCTTTCGGGGCTGCTGCCATTAATATCCGCGATTTTTACGGCAATCGGGTAAAAGGCCTTCCGCAGCGGATGTCAAGCCTTATTATTACGGTATGCAGCGCGGTTTATATTTTTATATATTAAGATTTTTTCAAACAGCACCGTCTGCGCCTTCGGCGAGATCTTTTTCACCTCATAGCCCAGGGCAATTAACTCCTTTTTGTACTGCAAAAAGGAATGGTCAAGCGGTGTGCCCGAAATCCGACCTATTTCCTCAAAGGTAAGCGTCGGCTGCTGGCAGCCGCTTTTTTGTATATACGCCCAAAGTGCGTCATATTTGCTCATAAGCCTCTCCCTTTTGTATTTTGCATAACGGATTCCGTACCGGCACTTTAATTATAACCGCGCCGGGTGCGCAATGTCAACGCTCCCATCAATAAACGCCCCCGCTCTGCCCGCGCACCGCCCGCCGTAAGGCGGTGTTTATTAGTATAAACTACGAATATAATATCAAAAACTTAACAGTTTCGCCCATTTATAATTTTTGTGATATTTAACAGTTATAAATATCACTTGAATTAACAGTGAAAATAGTATATAGTATTATCTGCAGGCAAAAAAATTGCAACAAATTCTTAATTAAAAAGCAACAAATTATTATTTTATATTGAAATAGTGTGAGGGAAAAGGTGACTTCATGGCAAGGAAATATACTTCAAAAGATATAAAAAGCATGATTGATAAGCATACTGAAATTCTTGAAAGCCTTGAGAATTCTTTTTCGCAGCCGGCTATATACGGAAATAAAAATTCAGGCTTGCATGGTGTTACAAATTTTTTTGTATGAAAAATTAAACACGATATATTTCTCTCTACAAACCAGTTATATTTTTATGTTAAAATAAATTAACAAATCGGGAGTTATATGTGGAGGAGGATTATTATGAATACGGTTAGAATGATTTTATGTGGAAATGTTGAAGATAGCAGAATGAATCCAAGTGAAAAGGTAGGAGTAGTATCAGTGGTTTTTGTTTCTACAGAGGAGGAAAAAATTAGGAATAAACTTAAAAAATTGCAAGATAAAAATCCTGAAAAATTTTATATGGAATACGTTACTCCATTAGATGTTGACTTAACAAGTTTAGAGCACTATCCATCGATTGAAATATCAAAAAATGATTTACAATAAACAATATGTTTTCCGCGGGTGTTTTTGCAAGTGATGTAATGGATTCTCTTAAGGGAAGGGAAAATCATGCGTTTCAATCGTATAGTTGAATTGAGCGATGTATTTGGAATCTGCGGGCAGATACGACTTGAAAATTTTAGCCGGCGCAGCGTAAGCAGCGCTGCGCCGGGGTCTTTAATAAGCCCTAACTGTACTGGAAGCTCAGCCGTCCTAAGGGCAGGGAGCTGCCGGAGGTGTAATAGTTCATTATTTGGGAGGGGTCGGTCACATCGTCCGCCACCTTAAAATAGAAGGTGTCGCTGCCGCTCATGCCGAGAGCTGCGCGCGGTATGCGCACATTCAGCACGCTGCCGCAAAGGTTTATATCGGCGCTTGCCGTAACGGAGCCGAGATAGTTGCTTGAGAGCGCCTCCACGCTTGCGGTATTTCCGTCGCGCATTCTGTTTACAACATACTCATATCCGTTCCAGCCCTTTTGAGAAGGAGTTCCGCGGCCTATGAATATGTTCATCCAACGGGCGTCCGAGGCGGATACAATATCCTTTGAGCAGCGGATATAGAAGTATATATAGCTGCTGTCCGAGGTTACGCGCACCTCCTGAAGGCTGTTGCGCGGCTCGGGCTGCACATAGCGTGCGTTTCCGGCGGCGTTTATATAATCTCTGCCGTAGGTTTGCGCGCCGATTCTGCGGTATACGGCGTTTACGCTGTCCCACTGGGAGGCGCTGCCGTAAATATCCACGGTCTTGCGCACATATCCGGGGTTTGAGGCGGCATTGCCCTTGTAGGCTCTTATATTCTTTACAAGCAGCTGGTAATAGGTGTCGCCGTAGCCCCCCTTCATCATTTCTATATCGGTGGAATACTCCATGTTCATAACATCGCAGAAGGAATATTCCCCGTCGTAATGGTTTTTGCCCGCCACCCACTGGTTCCAGCCGTTTACCGTAACGGTTTGGGGCGTCTGTGCGGCATTAAGCACCGTATCCCATGAGCTTTGGAAAAACGCCCCGTGAATACATCGGCATAGCTGTTGGCGCCGGTGCTTACATTGTAGCCCCGTCCCCAGTTTGTAAGCCCGCGCGTAACGGAGAAGGAGAACGGCGGCGCGGGGTTGGAGGCAACCGAAACGTTCATCACCGTTCCGTGCGCCGGCTGCGGATAGGTAAACTCTATCCACGGGAAGCCGTTGCCGAGATATTGCGCGTCCGGCCACTGCGGCATTTTAAAATCAAAGAAATCCAGTATCTCGCCGGAAAGCGGCGCGGGATTGTATGTGGTGTCCTTCCGTACCGCGGCCTCCGCAAGATCCTCCGCCACCGTGGTGTAGCCTATTATCACGGGCTTGCTGCCGGTGCGGTACCAGGTTCCGGGGTAAAGATTCTTTTTATATACATCGTTGTATATGGTGCGTATGGTGTCAAGGGAATGGGAATGGGTGTAGTACACAATCCGCGGCGGGTTCCAGCCCTCGCTTTGCAGCTCGTCTATCACCTTCATAATGTCAATTACGGCTTCGGTATAGGTCCAGGCGTTGGTGGTGTCAAAAACAGGAAGTCCACACCGGCAGTGGTCAGCAGTTCCAGCTGCCGCCTTATTACATAGGGATCCCTTGAGTGATAATACCCCCACAGCGGCTCTCCCCAGTAGTGCGTGCCGCCCGCCGGGCTGTCCGCCGTGCTTTGGTAAAACAGCTTCTGATATCCGCCCGGCTTTGACAGAATGACCGAGTTGTCGTATATATCGTCAAAGAAGGGCGCGCCCGTGCCGAACCACGGCCAGTACATAACGCCCACGGCGCGATTGCTCTTATAACCGTTTATCGTCTGGAAGGCTCTGCCGTTTGCATCCAGCCCCACCGTGCGGTTTGAATCCATGCCGCTTTCGCCGGCCTTTGCCTGCCCTTCCTGCGTGGAGGCAGAGGCCGTGCACAGCGGGGAGGCATACCATATTTGGCCGTCGATATAACGATAGGCCACTACATCGTAATAATAGGTAACTCCGGCGGTAAGCCCGGTGTCCAGCCATGACCGCTGCTGGGTTGCGGCAATGTTTTCAAACGGACCGTTTGCAGACAGACTCCGCCTGAGCACATACCCTTGGGCAAGGTCGCCCATATCCCAGTGCAGCCGTATGGCATCCCGCCCCTGCGTAAAGGCGGACAGCCGCTCCGGCCCCGAAACCACCGGCGTTACGGCGCTTATGCTCTCTGTTGACGCGCCGTAATGCGTGCCGTCCGGGGCGCAGGCATAGGGCACCACAATATAGCTGCAGCTTGTGTTCGGGGTCAGATTTTTATCGGTAAACGAGGTGTCAGAGGTTTGCCCCACCACCTTCCACTGCCCGTTTTCATACCGCTTTACGGCATAGCCCTCCGCCCCTGCGGCGGCGTCCCAGCTAAGGCGAACGCTGCTTGCCGTTGCAAACGCATTGGGGTTTTGCGGCGCTTCGCCGAGCGCCGGGGTGGTGATATCCGCCTCCGGGCTTACCGGCGCATACCATACCTGCCCGTTTACGGTGCGGTAGGCTACTATATGATAGCGGTACCGCGTTTGGGGCGAGCAGGCCGTATCCGTGTGCGAAAGCGCGGAGGTCTGCAAAGAATATCCCAGCTGCCGGTGGCGGCGTTGTATTTTTTTACGGCATAGCCGTCCGCATCCGGCGAGGCGCTCCAGGAAAGGCGCACCTTGTAGGCGCCGATTGCGCGCGCCGTCACCTGCGCCGGGGCGTAGATGTACCGCGGCTGGGATACTGCCGCCTCCGCCGAAACGGGCGCAAAATGTATTGCTCCGTCAAACTGCGTGTAGGCCACAACATGATAGCGATAGCTTTCTCCCGGCGTCCTGTTTGAATCCGTAAAGGAAAGCCCGGTTGTCTGTGCTATGATGTCCCACTGCCCCGAAGCCGGGTTGTACCGCTTAAGGAAGTAGGCGTCCGCTCCCGCAGCAGCCGTCCAGCTCACCTTAGCGGTCTGCGGCCCCTCCGCCTGCGCACTTACAGCGGCGGGCGCGGCGACATAAACCGGGGTCTGCGCCTGCGATTGAGGCGAAACGGGCGCAAAGTGTATCTGACCGTCTATAATCGTATAAGCAACCACATGATAAAGCCTGCTCTCGCCCGGAGCAAGCCCGGAATCCGTTGCGTAAAGGCTTGAAGTCTGCGCAAAAATGTCCCATTGTCCCGTGGACGGATTATACCGCTTTACAAAATAGGCGTCCGCCCCGGCGGCCTTGCTCCAGGAGATCCTCACCTCGGTGCGGCTTACCGCCTCTGCGTGCACCTGAAGCGGCGCGTTTGTGTACTGCGGAGTAACAACCGCCGCCTCGTCGCTTGCGGGCGCAAAATGCACAAGACCGTCGGTCTGGTTGTAGGCCACCACATGATACCGATAGCTCCCTCCGGGGGAAAGCCCGCTGTCGGTATAGGACCGTCCGGCGGTCTGGGCTATGATATCCCATTGCCCGGAGGACGGATTGTACCGTTTTACAAAATAGGCGTCCGCGCCCTCGGCCGGCGACCAGAATACCTTAACGGAGGTACGGTCAAGCGGCTCTGCCCCAACGCTTCGGGGCGGGGACGGATTGCTCTGCGCCGGCGGATAAAACGCCGTTTTGCTCAGGGATTCGTAAGATGTGTCCGCATTGTCCTGCTTATGTCTTTCTGTCCGGGCTGCGTCGGTCACGGAGCAGCCGGCAAGCAAAGCGATAAGCAGCAATACAGTCACTGACCTGAACCACGAAAATCTGTGTTTCATGCCACTGCCTCCTTATTCAATTCCTGTTGTCCCGAATCGGGTTTTCGGCGGCCGCCATCAGTATTATACCATATATGATGTCAATGTTAATACAGTAAATTAACTTATTTTGCCATAAATGATAGTACATTACTGAATATTGTGAACGCAAAAATTCACATTAAATTAAAAATGAAGGAACAGATGCACATCATGCCGTCTGCACAGGCGTAAATATGCAAAAAAAGACGGCGCTGTCACGCCGTCCTAAGCAATCTCCTCGGGAGCGGTCAGCCGCCGTATATTTCGGGGCGAAGCACCGCTATGTAGGGAAGATTGCGGTATTTTTCCGCGTAATCAAGCCCGTAGCCCACTACATAAGCATCCGGTATCTCCATTCCCGAGTACCGCACCTCCACCGGCGTTTTGCGCCGCGACGGCTTGTCCATCAGGGCACATATGTTTATGCTGCGGGGGCTGCGCGCCGCAAGATAATTCACAAGATAGTTCATCGTAAGCCCGGAATCCACAATATCCTCCACAATAATTACATCCGCGTCCTTTACGGAGGAATCCAGATCCTTGCGTATGCACACCTCGCCGCTGGAGGCGGTGGCGCTGCCGTAGGAGGAAACGCACATGAAGTCAAAGCGCACATCAAAGGTTAAAAGGCGCACAAGATCGCTGTAAAACACCGATGCCCCCTTGAGGATACATATCATATATACCGTTTTGCCGGCATAATCGCGATTAAGGCGGTCAGCAAGGCGCTTTGTCACCTCGCCTATCTCTTCACTGCTCATAAGTATTCTTTCACAATCCGGATGCAGCTGCATTATTTTATACCTCGCTTGTTTTATTATAGCCGGAAGCCCCGGCAGAGCCGTCAATTATCTCAATGCGGTATATACCGCCGCTTTGCCCCTTCACCGCCGCGCTCTGCGCCACCGTCAGCCCTATGACGGCCAGCACCTCGCTTCCGCGCGCGGCCAAAACAAGGGAATCCCTTTTGTGCAGCGGAACCTTTTTATCTATAAGGAACTTCTTCAGGCTTTTGCTCCCCGGTGCGCCCAAGGGGTGTATCCTGTCGCCGCTGCGCCTGCGGCGCAGCACCACTCCGGCGGTATCGGGCAGAAAGATATATTCGCACCCCGCCCTGCGGTCTGCCTGATTTGCACTGCCTGCGGGCGATATCCGCACCGCGGTATCTTCAAGAAAAAAGCTTCCCTCCCGGAAGGGCAGCTCCGCGCCCTCTTCCGCGGGCGAAACCGCCCCTTTGCCTTTGCCGTTCAAAGCCGCCGCGCCCTTTTGCACCGCATTTTCCGTTTTGCAGCCCGCTTTTTCCGGCGGTATCAGCAAAAGGCTGCCGCCGCTGTACAGCGCCGTAACGCCCCGCGCAAGGCTCAGCTGCCGTCCGCTCTGCCCGCGGCACAGCTCAAGGCACGCCCTTACATGGTGCAGCTCAAAATCCACCGTGCTCTCCGCCCGCTCCATGCCAAGGCGCAGCACCCGCCCCGCCAGCGCGGGCGGAAGCCGCAAAAGCGCCTTTGCGTCTATAATAACGCTGCCGCCCTGCACCGTCATTATTGTTTCGGCGCACGCCCCGGCCTGCGCCCGCAGATATTCCTCGTCGCTTTTGGCAAGAAGCGAGGTGCGCACAATGCATTTTACGGCGTCCGGGTTTATTTTCAAGCAGCGGCAGCACCTCAAGGCGCAGAATATTGCGCGTGCAGTCCGGCTCAAGGTTGGTGCTGTCCGTCACATAAGCAAGCCCGTGCTTACGGCAGTATTCCTCTATTCGCCTGCGGCTTACATACAATAGCGGACGGATAATATCCCCGGATACCTCCTGCATTGCGGCAAGCCCCGCGGTGCCGCTGCCCCGCACAAGCCGCATCAGCACGGTTTCCGCCTGATCGTTTTGATTGTGCGCCACGGCAATAAGCCCGCCCTCTGCCGCCTCGCGCAGGGCGCGGTAGCGAAGGCAGCGCGCCGCCTGCTCCGGTGTAAGCCCGTTAGCGCGCGCGTATTGCGGCACATTCACCTGCACAAGCTCAAAGGGAATGCCGCGCCGTGCGCAGAAATCGCGGGCAAAATCAGCGTCCCGCCGGGCTTCCTCGGTGCGCATCATGTGATGCACATGCACCGCGCGCACATTGCAGCCCGCATCGGCAAGGCAGGAAAGCAGGCATACGGAATCCGCACCGCCGGAAAAACCCACGGTGATAACCTTTTTTCGGTCCGTCCCGTTTCTTTCAAGGAATTCCCTTACTGCCTGTGCCGGCATGCCGCTTCCTCCGTTTGTGCTTTTTTTGTTTTATCCTGCGCCCTTTTAACTTTTAAGGGGCTTAAGGATATTTATCGGATATCTATCGGGTATTTATCGGATATCTATCGGGTATTTATCGGTATTTATCGGATATTTCGTCCGGATATTTCGTCTGCGTATATGCTTAATATCGCGCGGATGCTTGATTTTTTCGCTTACAGCCAGGCAAGCAGACCGTTGTCCTGAAGGTAGCGGTCGTGATATTCGCAGTAGTATTCAAGGTAGTCCGTCAGCTTGTAGGGGTCCACCGAGGGCAGCTGCTCGGAAAGAGCCTCCGTCATGTAATCAAAGGCGTCGTCATCGTCGTATGTGCCGTCGCGGAATTCATCGTTTTCGTCCAGTATTCCCGCTTTTTTCATATATTCAAGCTCGGCTGCAAAGGCCAAGGTGATTATCCGGGACATCAGGCGCGCGTCCGTTTTCACTCCGTCCTCCTTCAATGCAGCCAGAATTGCGCTTTTTTTGCTTCCTCGTCAAAGCCCGTCATTATGGGTATTCCTCCATGAAAAAAATGTTTGCCGCATTTTTGCAGCCCGTGAATTTTATCACAGATTCATAACTATATCAAGGAAATATTGCGTGCTGCGCAAAGGTTTTTTTGCATCGGATTCCGGCGGCCCTTTGCGCCGTGCCGCACGCTTGCCGGAAGGACCCGCCGCTGCGCCGTTATGCCGCCCTTTCGGCGCTGCATCGCGCGTCAACCCCCGCCTTCGGGCTTGTCCTTGCCGTCAAAGCGTATAACTGGAAGGTCCCAGCGGAAACGGGAGGCCAGTACCCTTATGGTTATAACCGCGCTGAGCGACAGCACGATAACGGCCCACTGCGGCAGAATTTCGTAAAGCGCGCAGTAAAGCGCGCTGCCCGCAATGGCCGCCACGGCATATATGCGCTTGCGGAAAACAAGGGGAGGCACCGCCACCGCCGTATCCCGCATTATACCGCCCCCCACGGCGGTAAGAGTGCCTATGAACACCGCCATTATAAAATCAGGGCGCACGCTCAGGCTGGCCTTGCTGCCCAGCACCGCAAATATTCCCAGCCCCGCCGCGTCGGCTATGTTTATAAAGCCCTCAAAGCGCGCAAGGGTGCGTCTTCCCCTTTTTGCAGCGCTTATAACCGCGGCAAACAGCACCGTTGCGGCAAGGCACACCGCAATGTACAGCGGGTCGGAAAACACCGCCGGCGGAGTCTGCCCCAGCAGCAGATCCCGAAGCACGCCGCCCCCCGCCGCCGTGGTAAGGGCAAGCACAAGCAGCCCGAAAATATCCAGCCCGTGCTCCATTGCCGCCGCCGCGCCCGAAAGCGCAAAGGCGGCGCCCCCTATAAGCTCAAGAATGCGTATCCACTGAGTCATGTCATATCACCGCTTTATGCCTTCATTATAAACCTGCACGCCTTGTCAGGGTCGTCTACGGAGTGCGGCCAATGCCCGCCCCCGGGCTTGAGCAGCGTCAGTATATCGCCGCCCCGGTGATGCATAAAGTCCGCAAGCCTTTTGCCGTTGTCTTCATAGGGCACCGTGGTGTCGGCAAGCCCCGCCACCAGCAGCACACGGAAACGGGACAGCTCCTCAAGGTGCGCAAGCGGGCCGTTGCTAAAGTCCTGCGCCGTTTTCTCCGTAAGGCCGTAGCATTCAAGGCACTGCCGCGCCTCAAGGGCAAACTCCGCCTTATTTTTTTCGGTGGAGGGCAAAAGACACAGCGGCCAGGAGCGTATGTCCATCACCGGCGCATCCAGATACAGCGAGCTTACATCGTCGGGATATTTTATTGCATAGTTGCAGGCGTACAGCCCCCCGCGCGAAAACCCGAATATATCGGCTTTTTCGCAAAGGGAAAACTCCTTAACGACAAAATCGTGCGCCTTTTTCATCTCAAGCACCGCCTGCGGGCAGCCGTACATATCGCTCAGGCAGTAATATACAATGACATAGCCCTTTTCAAGCAAAGCTATATCCACTGCCGGAAAGGCGTCAAAAAATTCCGCCCGCCAAACCCACGGGCACACCTCCGCCCGCCTTTTTTCGGGCTGCACAATTATAAGCAGACGCCCGTTGTAATCGTAATTGCACTGCGTGCCGCCGTGATAATCTCCCGTATAAAGCGGAACCATAATAACCCCCCCGTTTTTTTGCCTTTTCGCGTTTCTTTGTGCCGGCAATGTTTGTGCCGGCAATGTTTTGGCAGCGGTATTTAAGGCAATATAATACTTAAAGCAATATAAAAATTAAGGCAATATAAAACCTTACTGCTGCCTTGAGGCAAAGTATTCCTCCAGCAGCTTTGCCGCATATGCCACAAAGGCGGTGCAGGGGCGGGCGGCATAATACCGCGCGGTGCGCTCATCGGGCTGCGGCGTGCTTGTTATGCCCTTTACGCTCTTCAGCAGCTCCCCGCAGTTCAGGCTGTGAAATTCTTCCTCAAAACGGTCGGTATACCTGCGTACCACGGCATACACCTCCCCTTTTTCCTGCGGCGAGGAGGCCCGCATGGAAAGGGATATCACCATGCCTATGCCGCTTACCGCTCCGCAAAGGTTGCGCGTGCGCGCAAAGCCGCCGCCGAAGGCTGCGCTCATATCAAGCAGCAGCTCCTTATCCATGCCCAATTCCTGCGCAAATGCGCCGCAAACCGACTGGGCGCAGTTATAGCCCTGCAAGAACAGCTCGGCAGCCTCTGTCTGTTTTTCTGTCATCAGTAATATACCTCCATAAGAGTAAGTCCCTGCGGTTCGGCGGTAAAGCCGGCGTCGGTGCGCCTGCCCGAAAGCAGAGCGCGGCTCACCTGCTCCGGCTCCATGCGTCCGTTGCCCACGCTTAAAAGCGTACCGGCAATTATCCGCACCATATTGTATAAAAAGCCCTCTCCGGTAACGGTAAAATATATCATTGAGCCCGGCTGACCTGTGATCTCCACGCTTTTTACCGTGCGCACCGTTGTGCGGGTCTGCGCGCCGGAGGCACAGAAGGCGGCAAAATCGTGCCTTCCCTCAAGCAGTGCGGCGGCGCGGCGCATGGGCTCAAGCTCCAGCCGGTAGGGAAAGTGCATGCAGCGGTCCCGCTCCAGCGCCGTCATCTGCGGCGCATTCCATACGGCATAGCGGTAGGTCTTGCCCTTGGCGTCAAAGCGGGCGTGGAAGCCTTCGCACCGGCAGGCGGAAACCATGCGTATGTCCCGCGGCAGCGCACGGTTAAAAACAAAGGGCAGCTTTTCCGCGGGAACGCTTGTTTCAATGTCAAAATGCACAGGCATTGCAAGCGCATGCACTCCCGCGTCGGTGCGCCCCGCGCTCTGCACGGGTATGCGGTGTCCGCACAGGGAAAAAAGCACCTTCTCCAGCTCGCCCTGAATACTGGGCGCGTTTTTCTGAAGCTGCCACCCGCCGTATGCCGTGCCGTCATAGGTAACTATGGCCTTTATCCTCACGCTGCTCCCTCCCTTGCCGCCGTTTTATTTTTTTATTCGTTTTTTGCCCGTTTTTAAGGCGTTTTTTAACGGTTTTTTAGCTGTTTTTTTACGGTTTTTTCGCGTTTTTTATTGTTTTTGCATGCTTGCCACGGCACCGTCAGTGCGGGCATAAGCGGCGCTGCGGGCCAGGCTTCCGGCTCAAAAGGGGCTGCAAACGGCGCCGTACACGCGGGAAAATGGGCTATATCCCCAGTAAATAGGGCATATGCACCGAAATATACGCCGAATCAAACGCCACCGACGCTATAAGCAAAGCAAAGGCCGCAAGCCCTATTGCGTCGCGGCGCGTAAAGCGCAGCACATGCAGGCGCGTGCGCCCCTCGCCGCCGTGATAGCACCGCACCTCCATGGCCATTGCCAGCTCCTCGGCCCGGCGGAAGGCAGAGACGAAAAGCGGCACCAGCAGGGGGATTACGGACTTTGCACGCTTTATCAGCCCGCCTTCGTCAAAGGAGGCGCCGCGGGCGGACTGCGCTTTCATTATGCGGTCGGCCTCCTCCATAAGGGTGGGAATAAACCGCAGCGCAATGGTCATCATCATGGCCACCTCGTGGGCGGGAAAATGCAGCTTTGCAAACGGGGAAAGCAGCCTTTCCATGCCGTCGGTAAGCGCGATGGGCGCGGTGGTAAGGGTCAAAGCGAGGCGCCGGTTATAAGCATTATAAGGCGCAGTGCCATAAACACCGCGCGCACCAGTCCTTCGCGGGTAAGGCGAAATATCCACAGGCGGAAGTATTCCGTTTGCCCGCCCGAAAGCAGGGCGTTGAAAACAAAGGTTATGCCCAGCAGCACATATATTGCCTTAAGCCCGCGCAGCAGCACCTTAAGCGGTATGCGGGAGGCGGCCACGGCGACAGTGAGGAAGGCAAGCAGCACAAAAAGCCCTATATAGGTTTTTACAAAAAAGGCGGCGATTATATAGGCAAGCACCGCAAGTATCTTGAAGCGGGGATCCAGCTTGTGCACGAAGGAATCGGCAGGGTAATACTGCCCTATGGTTATGTCGCGGAGCATCCTGCCACCCCCTTTGAAAGCAGATATTCCAGCATTTCCTGCCGGGTTATTATGTTTTTGGGCACATCCATGCCGCGGCGGCGCAGCTCGTCGGCAAGCAGGGTGACCTGCGGCACATCAAGCCCCAGGGAATGCATTTTTTCGCTTTGGGAAAACACCTCGTGAGGGGTGCCGTCCAATGCCACCCCGCCCCGGTGCATTACTATTACGCGGTCGGCAATGTCGGCGACATCATCCATATTGTGGGATACCAGCACCACCGTGGCGCCGCTGTGCCGGCGGTAGTTTTCCACAAGGGCAAGTATTTCACGGCGGCCCATCGGGTCAAGCCCGGCAATGGGCTCGTCCAGCACCAGCACCTCGGGGCGCATGGACAGCACTCCGGCAATGGCCGCGCGGCGCTTCTGTCCGCCGGAGAGGTCAAAGGGGCTGGCCTCCAGAACGCTTTCGGGCAGACCCACCAGCCTTACGGCTTCCTTTACCCGCAGCTCGATCTCTTCGGGAGAAAGCCCGAGATTTTTCGGGCCGAACGCCACATCCTTTGCCACGGTTTCCTCAAAAAGCTGATATTCGGGGTACTGGAATACCAGCCCTACGCGGCGGCGCAGCTCCTTAAGGGGCACCTTCTTTGCGGTGAGGTCTATGCCCTGCACCGTTATGGACCCGCTTGTGGGGCGGATAAGGCCGTTGAGATGCTGTATAAGGGTGGATTTTCCGCTGCCGGTATGGCCTATGAGGGCCACATACTGGCCGTCGGGTATCTCAAGGGTGACATCGTGCAGCGCCCGGTACTCAAAGGGCGTGCCGGGGGAATATATATATCCAAGGTCTTTGATAATTACGGACATATTGTACAGGCTGACTCCTTAGGTAAAAATCTTTTAACAAATACAAAATACATACGAAAAACGGATTTTACGCATTTTTGCCGAAAACGGCGGAAAAAACGCAAAGCCCGGCTTACTGCGGACATATGCAGTCGGCAAGCTCCTTTATTGTGAGGATATCCGTCGGGATATCGGCACCGAAGCGGATAAGGTCGTGCGCCAGCGCCGTCATCTGCGGAACATCAAGGGAGAGGCTGCGCAGATGCTCCTGACGGGAAAACACCTCTCTGGGGGTGCCCTGAAGCAGGATGCGGCCCTCCGACATAACTATCAGACGGTCGGCGGAGACGGTTTCCTCCATAAAATGGGTTATGTGAACTATTGTCATGCCGTCCCTGCGCAGCTGCTCCACGCTTTTCATGACCTCGGCGCGCCCGGAGGGGGTCCAGCATGGCCGTGGGCTCGTCAAGAATGAGTATTTCCGGGCGCATGGCCAGAATGCCGGCTATTGCAATGCGCTGCTTTGACCGCCGGAGAGCTTGTGGGGAGCGCTTTTGCGGAATTCCGACATGCCCACGGCGGCAAGAACCTCGTCTATGCGGCGGTTCATTTCGGGTGCGGGCACGCCCAGGTTTTCCATGCCGAAGGCTATATCGTCCTCCACGACGGTGGCGACAAGCTGGTTGTCGGGATTCTGGAACACCATGCCTGCGCGCTGGCGGATATTAAAGGCGCTCTCCGGGTCGGCGGTGTCCATGCCGCAGATCTCCACCCGCCCCTCGCTTGGCAGAAAAAGGCCGCCCAGCACCTTTGCAAGGGTGGATTTTCCGCTGCCGTTATGCCCCAGTATGCAAAGAAATTCGCCCTCTTTCACGGTGAGGTCTATGCCGCGGAGAATACTGTCACCGCTGTCCTCATAGGTATAATGAACATTTTCCGCCTTTATAATATCCATGACCGTCCTCAATTTTCCGCATCGTGCGGATATTTATCCGTTATTCCTTCATTATGCCGAATATCGGCCGCAGAAATGCGGCTTTTTGATATTTTATTATACAACATTGTTGCGGATATGAAAAGCGTTTGTTGCCCCGGCGGGTCTTGCATTGAAGGACTTCCGGGCGCTGCGGCAGGGTAAAGACTTCGCTTTTTATTGCTAAGTAACCGAATTCGACAAAAAAAGCAAACGAAATTAACATAATTTAACAATAATCTGTTAAATTTCCTATTGCATTATACCATATATTGTGCTATTATACCCTCACAAAGAAAGATTTGCCAATATATGGCTATATCGAAAGGGGTTTATCAGTATGGAACAACAAAAGACCAGGGTTCTCATTGTAGATGACAACGGACAGGTTCGCAGTGCGCTCAGAGAGATATTTCAGGGGCAGGAGGATGTAAGCGTGGTCGGAGAGGCCTGCGACGGCACCCAGGCGCTGTGCATGATAGAACAGCTGTCGCCGGATGTGGTTCTTCTTGATGTTGTAATGCCAAAGCTGGATGGCTTCGGGGTGCTGGAAAAGGCGGCGGGCAAAAGCGGCGCGCCGGCGTTTATAATGATATCGGCACTGGTACAGGAGGCCTTTGTTCTGCGTGCGGTGGAGCTTGGGGCCACATTTTTTCTTGCAAAGCCCTTTGATGCGCAATCGGTGCGCAACAGGGTGCGGGACTGCATAGCGTTAAAGGAGGGGCGGCACATAGAGCCGCGGTCAAGGACGGTGGTGCGTATGGGAGAAAAGAGCGTGGATGAGCGCATAAGCACTATGTTTATAACCATGGGAATACCAGCGCATATAAAGGGCTATACATTTTTAAGGGAAGCGGTAAAGATGGTGATAGGCAACCCGGATATAATAAACCGCATAACCAAGGAGCTGTATCCGGGGATAGCGCGGACATATGACACCAGTGCCTCCAAGGTGGAGCGGGCAATACGCCATGCAATAGAGGTAGCCTGGACGCGGGGCAAGATAGAAAACATAAACGATATATTCGGCTATAATGTGTATACCCGCAACGACAAGCCCACAAACGGCGAATTCATCGCCCTGATTGCGGATAAGCTGATGCTGGAAAACGCGGCGTAGCCTCTTTTTGGGAAAATACCGGGCGTGCTTCACGGCGCATGCGCCCGCCGTGCCGCGAGGGCTGCCGGAGCGTGCGGAGGGTTACCGACGGAAACGGTTTTTGTTTCGGTCGGTATTTTTTTGCAAAGCAAAGAAAGGTGTGCACAAAGCGGGTTATCCACAGCCGGAAGGAGTATTTTTTCGGTGTGGATAAGTTGTTTCACCGGAGTTATTGACAGATAATTGCCGATATATCCGCAATTGTGGGTAAGTCTGTGGGAACTGTGGATAACTTTTTAACAGCGTAATTCACAGTTTATTAACAGCATAAGGGGGATTTATGCTCAGGACGGAGTGCGGAAAACAACGGGGGCAAAGCGTCCGGGAAAGCCGCGCTGTAAAGCCTCGCGCCGCAAAAAGTGATATTGTTGGCTAAAGCTCACAATGATATTATATTCGCATCTCACCCTCGCCAAGCGAATATCACTCGGCGGAAAGGCGAATATCACTGCGCAGCAATATCGCTCGCCGTAAGGCGAATATAACAAAAAAGCAATTGCAAAATGCAATTGCTTTTTTGTGGTGTGCCTGAAGGGATTCGAACCCCCGACCTACTGGTTCGTAGCCAGTTACTCTATCCAGCTGAGCTACAGACACATTTATATTTTGAACATTTGCAAGTATATTACCTTGAGGCGCATTTGTCAAGCATTTTTTTGAGCCTGAGGGTATTTTGCTGCCGTTTCGGGCGGCAGGATTTGCAATTTTGCCGTTTTTATGCTTTACAAACAATCCGTTATTTTATATAATATACCTTGCCGGAAGATACCGGAAAACAGATAAACCTGACGATCGGGATGCTGCTGTTTTACAAAGTGCGTTACAGAGAGCCGCGGCTGCTGCAATGCGGTACGCATGAAAAACGGTACGATCACCCGTGAAGGGATTGCGTGAACGCCCCTGCGGCCTGAGCGCAATACGGGAGTGCCCGATACAGCACAACGCGTAAATTACTGCGCCGCTCTTAATGGTTAAGCGCCTCGTGCTTTTAGGAGTACGGGGCTTATTTTATTAAAATCAAAAATCATATGACAAAATAACACTGCGCCGTAAGCTTCGATCGGCGCGGGGAAAGGCTTGATACTATGATACATCAGAAGGTTGACACCTCCCTTAATTTTGTGGACAGGGAACGCGCCATAACGGAGTTCTGGAAAAGAAACGGCATTTTTGAGAAATCCACCGCACAGAATGAGGGCGGAAAGGATTTTGTATTCTATGACGGACCGCCCACTGCCAACGGCAAGCCGCATATAGGGCACATACTCACCCGTGTTATGAAGGATATCATTCCGCGCTACCGCACGATGAAGGGCTATCATATAGAGCGCAAGGCGGGCTGGGATACTCACGGTCTGCCGGTGGAGCTGGAGGTGGAGAAGCAGCTGGGGATAAACGGCAAGCCGCAGATAGAAAAGTACGGCATTGAGCCCTTTATTGAAAAATGCAAGCAGAGCGTATGGAAGTACACCTCAGAATGGGAGCATATGAGCGACGCGGTGGGCTACTGGGTGGATATGGAGCACCCGTATATCACCTATGACAACAACTATATCGAATCCGAATGGTGGGCGCTTAAAACGATAGCGGACAAGGGGCTGCTTTACAAGGGACACAAGGTGGTGCCCTACTGCCCCCGCTGCGGCACCGCGCTGTCCTCCCACGAGGTGGCGCAGGGCTACAAGGATGTTACCGAAACCAGTATATTCGTATCCTTCCCGGTAAAGGGAGAAAAGGACACCTATCTTCTGGCATGGACCACCACGCCCTGGACGCTGCCCAGCAATGTGGCGCTGTGCGTAAATGCGGCGGAGGATTATGTCTATGCACGCCTTGAGGGACGCACATATATTCTGGCAAAGGCTCTTCTTGAGGTGCTGGGCGAGGGCGCGGAGGTAATAAAAACCTGCAAGGGCGAACAGCTCTGCGGGATGGATTATGAGCCGCTGTTTGACTTTGCAAAAGAGGAGAAAAAGCGCGCATGGTATGTGGTGGCGGATCCGTATGTTACCCTTGATTCCGGAAGCGGAATCGTGCATATTGCTCCGGCCTTCGGCGAGGATGACGCCCGTGTGGGGCGGGACAACAACCTGCCCTTTGTACAGATGGTGGACAATCAGGGCAAGCTTATCGACAAGACCGGCAAGTTTGCGGGGCTTTTTGTAAAGGATGCCGACAAGCCGATAACGGAGGATCTGCGCGCCCGCGGGCTGCTTTCCGCGAGCTGCCCTATCAGCACAGCTATCCCTTCTGCTGGAGATGCGACACCCCCCTTATCTACTATGCCCGTTCCACCTGGTTTATCCGCATGACGGCGGTGAGGGATCAGCTTGTAAAGAACAACCGCACCGTAAACTGGATGCCGGAGACCATAAAGGAAGGACGCATGGGCAACTTCCTGGAAAATGTTATAGACTGGGCGCTTTCCCGCGAGCGGTACTGGGGCACTCCCCTGCCCGTGTGGGAATGCCAGTGCGGGCACTATCATGTGGTGGGCAGCCGCGAGGAGCTGGCAAAGCTTACCGGCGCGCCGCTGGATACCGAGCTGCACAAGCCCTATCTTGATCCGCTTACCATGAAGTGCGAAAAGTGCGGCGGAGTTATGCACCGTGCGCCGGAGGTTATAGACTGCTGGTTCGACAGCGGCTCCATGCCCTTTGCGCAGTGGCATTATCCCTTTGAGAATCAGGAAAAATTCCGTCATAATTTCCCGGCGGATTTCATAAGCGAGGCCATAGACCAGACCCGCGGATGGTTCTATTCCCTTATGGCGATATCCACCCTGCTGTTTGACTGCGCGCCCTTCCGCAACTGCATAGTGCTTGGGCATGTGGGCGACAAGGACGGCGTAAAGATGAGCAAGCACAAGGGCAATGTCGTGGACCCCTTCAGCGTGCTGGATGTGCAGGGCGCGGATGCGGTGCGGTGGTATTTCTATACGGCATCGGCGCCGTGGCTGCCCTCCCGCTTCTATGCCGAGGCGGTAAGCGAGGCGCAGCGCAAGTTCATGGGCACGCTGTGGAACACCTACGCCTTCTATGTGCTTTATGCCAACATTGACAATTTCGATCCCACAAAGTACAGCCTGGAGAAGGATAAGCTTTCGCTGATGGACCGCTGGATCCTTTCAAAGCTGAATTCTTTGGTGAAATATGTGGATGAATCGCTGGATAAATATGTAATAACCGAGCCGGCGCGGGCAATGCAGGCCTTTGTGGACGAGCTGTCCAACTGGTATGTGCGCCGCAGCCGCGAGCGGTACTGGGGCAGCGACATGACTCAGGACAAGATAAACGCGTACATGACGCTCTATACCGTGCTTACCACGCTTGCAAAGATAAGCGCGCCCTTTATTCCGTTTATGGCGGAGGAGCTGTATCAGAACCTTGTAAAGCGCGTGGATGCTTCGGCGCCGGAGAGCGTACATCTGTGCCGCTTCCCGCAGTGGAACGCGGAGTTTATAGACCCGGAGCTGGAGGCCAACATGGAGCTGCTGCTTGAGGCGGTGGTGCTGGGACGCGCCTGCCCGCGCCGCGGCCAACATAAAGAACCGTCAGCCCCTTTCCCGCCTGCTGCTGCGTTCGGAGAGAAAGCTGCCGGAGCAGTTCAACGAGCTTATAGAGGATGAGCTGAATGTCAAGGCGGTGGAGTTTTTAAGCGATTCCTCCGATTACACCAGCTTTTCTCTCAAGCCGCAGCTGCGCACCCTGGGGCCGAAATACGGCAAGCTGCTGGGACGCATAAGCGCCTTCCTGAAGGAGTGCGACGCGCAGGCGGTGGTGGCCGCCGTTAAAAACGGCGGAGTATACACCATGGACATCGACGGCACCAAGGTGGAGCTGACGGAGGGAGATCTGCTTATTTCCTCCAAGAATAAAGAGGGCTTTGCTGCGGAATCCGACGGCAAATCGTGGTGATACTGGATGAGCATATAACTCCGGAGCTTCGCCGCGAGGGCTTTGTGCGCGAGCTTATAAGCAAGGTGCAGACCATGCGCAAGGATATAGGGCTTGAGGTTACGGACCATATCATTCTTACAATTACCGCGCAGGGCGAGCTGCTGGAGGCGGCAAAAGAGGGCGCCGATATGATAAGCTCCGGCGCGCAGGCGGACGCGGTGCTGTTTGCGCAGCCGTGCGAGAATGCCAAGCAGTGGGAGATAAACGGCGAGCACTGCACGCTTTCGATCAAAAAAGCGTAAGCAGTGCCGCATAGGCCTTGGCGCATGCGCCAAGGCGGGAACAAAAGCGCAAAAAGGAGGGAAAGCGGATGTATATTGCTTCGGACTGGAAGGATTACGAATGCATAGACTGCGGCGAGGGCATGAAATACGAACGCTGGGGCGGAATACATCTGCTGCGCCCCGACCCGCAGGCAATTTGGGGTTACAGCGGGGGAAAGATAAAGCCGGATGCGCAGTACCGCCGCTCCTCAAGCGGGGGCGGACAGTGGGAATACTATAAAAGCCTTCCGGAAAGCTGGACGGTTTCCTGGAGGGAGCTTACCTTCAAGGTGCGCCCAATGGGCTTTAAGCATACGGGGCTGTTTCCGGAGCAGGCGGCAAACTGGGACTGGATGATGCGCCTTATAAGCTCCTGCGGCCGGCCGGTAAAGGTGCTTAACCTTTTCGGGTACACCGGGGGCGCTACCGTGGCTGCGGCCAAAGCCGGGGCTTCGGTGTGCCATGTGGACGCCGCAAAAAACATGGTGGCGCAATGCAAGGAAAATATTGCGCTTTCCGGCCTTTCCTCCGCTCCCGTGCGCTATATAGTGGACGACTGCGCCAAGTTTGTGCAGCGGGAGATACGCCGCGGCAGCCGCTACGATGCAATAATAATGGATCCGCCCAGCTACGGACGCGGGCCGTCCGGCGAGATATGGAAGCTGGAAAACGAGCTGTACGGCTTTGTGAAGCTGTGCACGGGGGTATTGAGCGAAAAGCCGCTGTTTATGCTTATAAACAGCTACACCACCGGGCTTCAGCCCATTGTGCTGCGCAACATTCTTGCAAGCGCGGTAAAGCCGCTTTTTCGCGGAAGGGTGGAGGCGGCCGAGGTGGCGCTGCCGGTAACGCGGGGGGATATTCTGCTGCCCTGCGGAGCCTCGGGACGCATGGAGTTTGATTAAACGGCGTTTGTCCGTTTTTATGTGCGCTTTTAATACGGCGGGGACTGCCGAAGATACGAAAGAGGTATTTTATGCTGGATGTTATTTATGAGGACGAGGCAATACTTGTTGCCGCAAAGCCCTGCGGGCTGCCGCTTACCTCGGCGCAGGAGGGCGGAGATTCCCTGCTGGGACAGATAAAAAAGCATCTTAAGGAAAAAAATCCGCAGGCAGAGCCCTTTGCCGCATTGGTGCACAGGCTGGACCGTCAGGCGGGCGGTATAGTGGTGGCGGCGCTGGACAGAAAAAGCGCGGCGGAGCTTTCCCGTCAGGTGCAAAGCAGGGAGCTTAAACGCACATTCTATGCGGTGGTGCGCTCCTGCCCGCGGGATAAATCGGGCGAGCTTACCGATTATCTTATAAAAGACACCGCCACATGGCGGGTGCGCATTGCGCCCCGTTCCACCGAAGGGGCAAAAAAGGCGCAGCTTACATATAAGGTGCTGCAAAGCGTTTCCTGCGGCGAGCAGACGCTTACTCTTTTGGCGCTGCGCCCCGCTACGGGAATAGCGCACCAAATGCGGGTGCAGCTGGCGGGCATGGGCTGCCCGGTATGGGGTGACCGCGTGTACGGCGGCGGACTGGAGAAAAAGGGCAGCCCCACGGCGCTGTGGGGGGTGAGCACCACGCTTATCCACCCGGTTAAGGGGGACAAGCGCACCTTTCTGTGCTATCCGCAGACTGATACGCCGTGGAAGCTGTTCGATATAGAGCTGGCGCCGGACTGCAGCGATTAAGTACGCTTTTATGGACGCTTTTCCGGCAGGGAAGGCGTCCTTTTGACTATTCTGCCATTCCCGATTTTTTTATGCTGTTGCTTTTTGAGCGCAAGCCCGCCGGCTTTGCAAAAAGCGGGCATTAAAGCGGGCATTAAGGAGGAAAACATGAACGGTGTGCAGCCGGAGGTCATATACGAGGATAATTCGGTAATTGCCGTGCGCAAGCCCTGCAATCAGCCTACGGCGCCGGATGAAAGCGGGGATATGAGTCTGCTTGATACGGTTAAGGAATATATAAAAATAAAATATTCAAAGCCGGGGCAGGTGTATATAGGGCTTGTGCACAGGCTGGACCGCCCCGCATGCGGCATGGTGGTTTTTGCCCGCAATTCCAAAGCGCGGCGCGCCTGAGCGAGCAGGTGCGTACCCATACCATGCACCGCATATACTATGCCGTGGTGCGCTCCCGCCCCGCAAAGACAAAGGGCACGCTTACCGATTATCTTCTGAAGGATCAGAAAACCAACACGGTAAGGGTGGTAAAGGAGGGCACGGAGGGTGCAAAAAAGGCGGAGCTTTCCTATGAGGTGCTCAAGACGGCGGGCAGCGGGGAGAATATGCTCACCCTTGTGCGGGTACGGCTGAAAACCGGGCGTCCGCACCAAATACGGGTGCAGTTTGCTCATATCGGCTGCCCGCTGTGGGGGGGATCAGCGCTACGGCTTTAATGTAAACCGTAAGGGGCAGCAGCTTGCGCTGTGGGCGGCGGTGCTGGAGCTTGTGCATCCGATAAAAAAGGAAAAAATGCGCCTTGTGTGCCGCCGCCCGGAGGGAGAGCCGTGGAGCCTGTTTGAGGAGGGGCTTTATCCCGATGCGCGGGAAGTTGTTCTGCCTGCCGGGACGGCGGAAATAAAGAAAATGGTGAGGTATAAAGGATGGACATTTCAAATGCGGTGATTGCGGTTACCGGGGCTTCCTCCGGCATAGGAAAGGAGTGCGCGCGCAGGCTGGTGCAGCAGGGGGCGCGGGTGTACGACCTTTCGCGCAGGTGTATAACCGGCGAAAAGACGGACGGCGTTACCGGGGTAAGATGCGATGTTACCGGGGAACAAAGCGTCAGGGAAGCGTTTGAGTTTATAACGGAGGATGCCGGAAGGCTGGACGGGCTTGTGTGCTGCGCCGGCAGCGGGCTTGCGGGAGCGGTGGAGGAAACCTCGGATACCGAGGCGGAGGCGCTGATGCAGGTGAACTATTTCGGCGCGGTGCGCTGCGCAAGGGAGGCAATGCGCATTATGCGCCCGGCAAGACGGGGCACGATAGTGTTTATAAGCAGCGTGGCCGCCCTTTTCGGAATACCCTTTCAGGCCTTTTATTCCGCGGGCAAATATGCCCTTGAGGGCACGGCGGAGGCTTTGAGAAACGAGGCGCGCCCCTTTGGCGTGCGAGTGGTCTGCGTGCTGCCGGGAGACACGCGCACCGGCTTTACCGCCGCGCGCAGGTATACCGCGCAGACGGGGGAAAACACGCCCTATATGGCGGGCTTTTGCAGCGCGTTAAACTCCATGGTAAAGGATGAGCTGCACGGCGCGCCGGTGGAATTCGCAGCCAAATGCGTGCTGCGCGCATTAAAGGCAAAAAATCCGCCGCCCAGGATAATCGTGGGGGCTAAATACCGCATGGCGGCCTTTGCCAAAAGGCTGCTGCCCGACAGGGCGGTAAGCGCGGCGCTGTATGCGCTTTATTGCCGCGGCGAGCAGAAAAGCGAGCTGTGGAGCTTTGAAAAGGATGTTCTTAAAAGAAAGGATACATAAAAGCCGACCGAAAAAACCGATCGGCCAAGCGCAAAGGAGCGGGAACAGGCAGGCGCGTGAACGGGAGAATAATCAGGCGCTTTTGCAGGCGGCATTTTCGGCGGCCTGCTTTTTTTCCATCCTGCGCCAGTTTATAAAGCCGTAGATGTCGTTTGCAAGAAAGGCGGCAAAGCACACGGCAACGGAATAATACTGCATCTGCCTTGAGGCGGCCAAAAGCCAAAGGGTCACAAGCACTGCATCGTTTGCGGCGTAGACAATGGCATAAAGGGCGCTGCGGCGGAAGGTGAGATACACGGCGGCAAAGCTTGTGGCAACCGACACGGTGCTTACGGCAAGATCGGCGGTATTGAAGGCCTTAAGTATAAAATAAAAGGCGGTGGTGACGGCGGCTGTCAGCAGGGGCAGCAGCACAAAATCAAAAGGCTTGAGCCGGTTTACGCTCACTTGGGAGCGGTTGCCGTTATGGGGGTGGCGAAGCCAGGAAATAAGGGAGGCCACCGCCATGGGGGCGGTCATGCCCAGATAGGTTATCATCTCGCCGTAATAGTGCTGTACAAAGGATATAATGCCGTAAAGCACGCTGAAAACTATTATAAGCACCTGCCCTGCGGGGTTGCCCTTGGAGCAGAAGGCCAAAGAGGTAACTCCGGTTATCGATACGGCAAGGTTCATCCAGTTGCGGCGGTCAAAGATAAAAAATGCGGCAGAGGTTACAAGCACGGAGGCTGTCCACAGTATAAGCTCAAAGGTACTCAGGGACAGCAGGCGGCTTTTTGGGGCGGTGTTTTTCCGAACCTTTGCGTGATCTTGCGCGGCGTTGTTTTGGCTCAAGGCTTTTTCCTCCGGAACATGAATTAAAAAAAAACAAAAGCACCTGTTGCGCGTCTTCCAAGACCTAACGACGCGCCGCAGATGCTTAAAATGCATCTCTACCCGGTGGCAGAGGATTAAATTCCGTAAACTATATTATCACATAACGGCCGAGCTGTCAAACGCCTGCCGTTTGCACAAGCAAGCCGAAAATTTCGCATTGAATTTGCATAGAAAAGAGCGCTATGCATGGGTTTTTTTGCCGCCCAACAGGGAAAGCAGCCCGTCATAGGTATCGGCACAGTAATCCGCAAGGGGGGAGGAGGAAAACATCAGGCAGGAGCGGAGTCCGGCGTTGCGGGCAAGCATTATATCCGCGCTTACGCTGTCCCCCGCAACAAGGGCGCGCGCCGGATCGGTGCAGCCCAGCCCTTCAAGCGCTGCCTTTGCAATAAGCGCATCGGGCTTGCTTACGCCCAATTCCTGGCTTATGACAAACACCCGGCTGAAGCGGCTCATATTGCAGCCCTTAAGCCGCCCCTTCTGCACGCGGGTAAGGCCGTTTGTTACAATTGCAATGCTGCAAAGCTTTGAGGCCTTAAGGAGAAAGGCCTCAGCGCCGGGCAGGAAAAAGGCGCATCGGGAGAGCTGCTCCATATAAACCGGCGCCATTTCGGCGCAGGCGCCGGGGTGCAGATGCCCAAGCTGCTCAAAGCGCAGCACGCTCAGCCGGTCGCGCGTAAGCTCGCCTCTTTCAAGCTTTTCCCAAAGCGCTTTGTTTATTTTGTGATAGTCCGCTATCGTTTCCTCCGTGGGGTCAACGGAAAATTGCTTAAGCGCGGCAATAAGCGCTGTGCGTTCGGCCCTGTCAAAGTCAAGAACCGTGCCGTCGGCATCCAGCAAAAGATAATCGTATCCCATATTTCTCCTTATACCGGCGGCCGGACAAGGGACGCCGCGGTTTACATTACAGCCTGTTTATATACACCCTGCCGTTTACCGCCACAAACACGGCGCGGCTGCATATATCAAGGGGGTGACCGTTGAATATTACCACATCGGCATCCTTGCCCGGCTCCAGCGTGCCTATGCTTTTAAGGGCGCACATGCGCGCGGGGTTTACGGTTACGGCGCGCAGGGCGGCCTCGCGGCTCATGCCGCCGCGCACGGCAAGCCCGGCGGAGGCGGCCAAAAGGGAAACCGGCGTTTCGGGATGGTCGGTGGTTATTGCCACCTCCAGCCCGTGCCGCTCAAGTACGGCGCCGTTTTCCGTGCTAAGCCCCGCAAGCTCCACCTTCATGCGGGTTATCATGGTGGGGCCTATCATGCAGTTTACCTTTTCCCTTGCCAGAATATCGGCAATTTTATAGCCCTCGGTGCAGTGATCCACGGTGTATTTTACGCCGTATTCCCGGCACAGGCGTATTGCGGAGAGTATGTCGTCGGCGCGGTGGGCGTGAATTTTCAGGGGCAGCCCCTGCGCTACGGCGGCCGCTACGGGGGCGGCGGCGCTTTCCGCATTCTCCGGGCAGCGCGTAAGCTCCAGGAAGGCGCGAAGGGCGGCTATGTTTGCCATGCGGGTGGCGCAGCGGTCCTTCTGCATGCGCTTTGGGTTTTCCCCCAGCGCCGCCTTTAGGGCCACGGGGGCGGCTATCAGCTTATCTTCAATGGTGCCGGGCACGGTTTTAAGCGCGCAGAAGGTGCCCCCTATCACATTTGCGCTGCCCGGACCCGTTACAACGGCGGTCACCCCGGCCTCCAGCGCATCGTCAAAGCCGCGGTCAAAGGGGTTTACGCCGTCCTCGGCGCGCATCTGCGGGGTGCATAGGGCGCTTGTTTCGTTGGCATCGTCACCGGGCGTGCCTACGCCCTCCTCCATTATGCCCACATGACAGTGACCGTCTATAAGCCCCGGCGTTACATAGCGGCCCTCGGCGTTGATAACGGTAATATCGGCGCAGTCGGGGCGGGAGAGCATATCCCCCGCGCTTTCTATGCGCCCGTTTGAAATCAGCAGCTCGCCCGGGCGGAAAACGCCGTCGGGGCAGAGCAGCTTTGCGTTTTTTATATGCAGCTTCATTTTTTCTCCCTTCAGCCGAAGAACATGGGACGGATTTCGGCTATATTGCGGATATGCGGCGGCTTTGCGGTTAAAGTCCGGCTGCGCCGCATTATAAGACCTGTTTTAATGGTATTATAGAATAATATAACCGCGATGGCAAGCGGCAGCTTGATTTTTCGGCAAAAGGCGCAAAAAAGCCGGCCCTTTATGATATATGCTTCAAAA
This sequence comes from Oscillospiraceae bacterium, assembly GCA_022009755.1. Classification (GTDB taxonomy): domain Bacteria; phylum Bacillota; class Clostridia; order Christensenellales; family QALW01; genus UMGS1338. Next base: position 1,571,204 of record CP091722.1, on the reverse strand, counting down.
AATCCGATCTTTTGAGCGCATATCATTTGCAGCCGGCTTTTGCTTGCGGACGATATTTTGCTGCGCATTCATCCCCTGCTTTTCGGGTCGGGGCTTATGCGGCATCTCGGCTTACAGGACCCGGCAGGCGGGAAGGGAGCGCACGCTTAAGCAAAGAGCGGCGTTTTCGCCGAAGGTGCGGTTCATAAGGGAAATGTAATCCTCCCTGAGATCGGCGGGCACAAAGGCCAGCACGGTGCCGCCGAAGCCGCCGCCGTGCACCCGCGCCGCGCCGCGTCCGCCCAGCAGCTTTTTTGAAAGAGCCAAAGCCAAGGGCACCGCCTGTGCCCTGCTTCCGGGAATGCAGAGGTTCTGAAGCAGGCGGGCGGAGGATTCGCCCGAGGCGTTTATCTGCGCAAAAAAGCCGGAAAGATCGTTTGCCGCAAGCGCGGCCGCCGCTTTGTCCACACGCAGATTTTCTTCATAAATGAAGGGCGCGCAGTACGGCGCGGTCGCCCGCCGTTTTGCGTATTTGGGGAATGGCCTCGTAAAAGGCGCCTTGAGGCACGTCTATAAGCCGCTTTGCGCCGAAATACTCCGCCGCAGAGCGCATATCCCCCGTTATTTCCGCATAGTTGTCCGTAAGAGAGGCGTGATCCTCGTGCACATCGGTGATTATCATGCAGTAGCCGCGGCGGGAAAAATCGTAGCTTATGCGTTTTATATCGGCCTTTTCGCCGCCGAAATCTATATGCACCATGCCGCCGCAGGCGCAGGCCAGCTGGTCCATAAGCCCGCAGGGCTTGCCGAAATAAACATTTTCCGCATACTGCGATATTTCCCCCATGACCTCCGGGGTTACGGCGCCGGAATTATAAATGGGAAAGCACGGTGCAGATAAGCACTTCTACGGAGGCGGAGGAGGAAAGCCCCGAGCCGCGCAGCACATTGCTGCTTACATAGGCGTCAAAGCCGCCGATGTTAAGCCCCAGCTGCTTAAAGCGCGCGGCTACGCCCCGTATGAGCGCCGTGGTGGTGCCCTTTTCGGCGTTTATCGGCTCAAGACGGGAAAGATCCGTCTCAAAGCAGCCGTCAAAGCCCTTAGATATCATGCGCACGCGCATATTGTCCGTGGGCAGTGCTGCGGCAACGGTATCAAGGCTTATGCCCGCCGCCATAACGCGGCCGCCGTTGTGGTCGGTGTGGTTGCCTATGACCTCGCAGCGCCCGGAGGCGGAAAAAAATGCGGGGGTGCCGGCAAAAAAGCGGGAAAAGGCTTCCGCAATACCGTTATACCGCCTGCATGCAGACGGTATATCCGCATACAGTGCGCGGAAAGCTTCGTTTTGTTCGGGGCGGCCGATAAGGTTGGAAAGGTCGGTTTTCATATGCTTCTCCGATAGATAGTTTATTTTTACGGCGGCAATTTTCAAGGCAGAGCACGCAAAAGCGCCCCGTTGCTGCCGCAGGCGATATTTTTACGGACGGTTAAATCCGCCTCATATAAAGAAATCACACGAAAAATTATACCACAAAGCCGCATTTTTTCAATTCAATATCGTGCGAAAAATATAAATATCGTCTAAAGCGTTTGCCTAAGTGCCATTTTAATATTGTTTTTTTACGCGATTCCTATTATAATACAGATAAGCATGTGCGTATCGGCGGTCGGCACGGGCTATTGCCGAACCGACTGCGGAAAGCCGGTCCGCAACGCTTAAGGATGAAAAAATTCAAAATATAAAAACAACCAAAACAAAAACACTAAAACCGACAAAAAAGAAAGGCGCCCCGAGGCGGGCGGTAAACGGTGATGGAGGATATAAAAACGCTTATAGCGCAGTGCGTGGATTTTGCTCTGGATAAGGGTCTTTGCATGCCGCAGGACAAATACTATGTGCAGAACAGGCTGCTTGCGCTCTTTGAGCTGGATGCGCCCGGAGCGTGTGAGGAGAAAAACGGCGATTTTCCCGCCATACTTGAAAAAATGACGGACTATGCCGCTGAAAAAGGCATGCTGCCCGCCGACACCCCGATTTTCCGGGAGATATTTGATAATAAGATCGCGGGCTGTATGCTTATGCCGCCCTCGCAGGTGAGCGAGCACTTTTTTGCAATAAGGGACAAAGACGGTATTGAGGCGGCTACGGCGTGGTTTTACGCGCTGTGCAGGAACAGCAACTACATCCGCACCGCGCAGATAGCAAAAAACATCCGTTACAGTGCCCCTTCACCCTACGGAGGGGTGGAGGTGACCATAAACCTTACAAAGCCGGAGAAGGACCCGCGGGAGATAGCCCTTGCGCTTTCGGCGCCGTCGGCTTCATACCCCGCGTGTCAGCTGTGCGTGGAGAATGTGGGCTATGCCGGACGGATAAATCATCCTCCGAGAGTGCTTCTGCGCACCATTCCCGTAACGCTAAGCGGTGAGCAGTGGTATTTTCAGTACAGCCCCTATGTTTATTTTAACGAGCATTGCATAGCGTTCAGTCAGCAGCATACGCCCATGGAGATAAACCGCAAAACCTATTGCAGGCTGGCGGATTTTCAAAAGCAGTTCCCGCATTATTTCATAGGCAGCAACGCAGGGCTTCCCATTGCGGGCGGCTCCATACTTTCCCACCTGCATTTTCAGGGCGGACGGTATGTAATGCCCATGATGCGTGCCGGAATACGCAGGGAATACCCTGCCTTGGGCGGGGTAGGGCTGGCGGTGCTGAACTGGCCCATGCCGGCGCTGCAGCTGCGGGGGCGGGATGCCGGCGCAATTATCGATGCGGCGGACAAAATAACCGCGGCATGGGATAATTACAGCGATGAGGCCTTGGGGATATATGCCTTTACAAACGGAGAAAAGCACAACACCATAACCCCGATAATGCGTATGGACGGCGAAGAATTCGTGCTGGAGCTGGTGCTGCGCAACAACATAACAAGCCCGGAGCGGCCGCTTGGCGTGTTCCATCCCCATCCCTGCCGCCATCACATAAAAAAGGAAAACATAGGGCTTATAGAGGTAATGGGGCTGTTCATACTGCCCGGAAGGCTTAAGGAGGAACTGGAGCAGACGGCAAGATATCTTTCCGGCATGCCCTTTGACGAAACAAAGGCGGCATCCCATATTCCGTGGGCCGACAGCTTCCGCGATAAATACGATTGCTCCGAGCCGGAAAAAGCGCGCGCCGCACTGCGGCAGGAGCTGGCGGTGCTGTGCGTGCAGCTGCTGGGCGACGCTGCGGTGTTCAAGGATGACGAAGCGGGCCGCGCAGGGCTGGATCGCTTTGTAAATTCGCTTTATTAAACGGAGGGGTGTATGCATACTGACGGCAAAAGCGGAGCGCAGGAAAATGCGCAAGGCAATGAGGATATCCGCAGCGGCGGGAAACGGCGCAGAGGGCGGCAAGACGGCAGCAAAGGATGTCCCGTCGGGCCGCAGGCGCGTGCGCCCTTACTGCATAGCCATGGCATTTGCGGCGCTTATAGTTTTGGTGCTGCCGGTGCTTATTCGCCCCGTGGGCGCGCAGGAGGCTGCGGCGTATCTTGTTCCCGTTCTGGCGGTAACGGTGCTGCCCGCGCTTATAATATATCTTACGGTGCTGCGCAAATTCATGGCGGACAGGGAGCTTGCCCGGCGGCTTACGCTGCTTTGCTGGCAGCTTCCTCAAAAGGAGGGCGGCAGCACGCTTTTTATGAGCTGCGTGCGCCCGCTGTGCGTGCTTTTTGCCGCATCGGCGCTTATAGGCACGCTGCTGCTTGTATGGGCAAGGGCGCAGACGGAGGCGGCAATATGCATTGCGGCGTTTGTGTTTCTGCTTTCCGGCGCCTTGGCGCTGGACTGCGCGGCGCTGCACTGGGACGATATGGGCGGGGAGCGCGGCTTCAGGCTTTGTCATAACGCGCTGTATATAAGGGGCATCGGGCTGCGCCTTGACGGCGTAAAAAACGCCGTATACGATGTACATACCAGCCCCGACGGTTCGCGCCTGTTTTTGGGGCTTCAGCTTAAAAACAATATAAATACGCTTTCCTTTGATGTGCCGGAGGATAAAAAAGAAGAAACGGAAGCTTTTATATCCGGCCTGAAGGCGCATTTTGAGCAGCAGAATGCAGAAAATGCGGCAAATGCACAAAATGCGGACGGGCGGGGGGCCGCGCCGGAGCAGACGGCGGACAATGAAAAATAAACGGTTTTGCAAAAAACGGGAGTGCGGAAAATGAGAAACACGGCAAAAAGCCAGGAGGCAGGCGAAAAAAACCGAAGCGTGCGCGCGCGGTATAAGTCAATAGCGCCCCTTAGGAAAAGGAGCTTCTTTATCGCCCTGTGCGCAGCACTGCTTACGCTGATGATCCCCGTGCTTATTTATGTTTACATAGTTTTTTCCAAGGACGGCTTTGCCGCCGTTGTTCTGATACCGGCGGCAGCGGCGGCGGCGCTTACCGCCGCGCTGATAGTGCTTATTGCGCGGCAGGAAAAAATAAATTCTCTTCTTGAGGAAACCGTGGCGGTGCTGGAATACAATGATCGCTATCTTTACCGCTTCAACCGCAAAATGGCGGCACACACAAGACCGGCGGCCTCTGCGGTTTTTGCCGGGGCTGCAGCCTTCTGCGGGCTTGCCGGGGGGCTTGCGGTGTCCGCTCCGGGCTCTGCCTCGGTTGCCGAAGGCTTCTTTATTGCCCTTGGGGTTTTTGCCGCGCTTACTCTTCTTGCGCTGCCCGTGGTGCGCGTGTTTTTCAATTATCACCTTTGCCGTCTTTTCGGCGGTGACAGATACATAGTGCTTTCCCGGCGCGGCGTGCTTTCGGCAGGACGCATGATAAGCCTTAGCGCGGGCAGAAGAACGCTTTACAACGCAGAGCTTAAACGAAGCTGCGGTTGCGACTGTCTGCGGCTCAACTGTCATGTCAGCAGGGGCTACGGCGAATGTGTGCGCTCGGAGGATATTCCGCTGCCCCCGAACACCTCGGAGGAATTTGCAAACCGGCTTTTGGAGATATACAATTCCCCCTCTCTTTCCGATCACGAAGAGCGCTCCGGCAGAGAAAAGCGGCAGGACGCCGCAAAGCCGGAAGAGTGATGATCGGCATAAAATACCAACATTCTGGCGCCGGGTGCGCCGCGGAGAAATAATACAATGCTTTACTGTTCCATTGCCAGCGGTTCAAAGGGCAACTGTCATTTTATACTGGGAGAGCATACTGCAATACTTGTGGATGCGGGAACCACCGCCAAGAATATTGCGCAAAGGCTTGCCGAAATAGGGGTGGATCTCTGCCATATAACCGCAATATTGCTTACCCATGAGCATACAGACCATATTTCCGCCCTTGAGGTGCTGCTTAAGCGCACGGATGCGTGCATATACTGTAACCAAGCCACTATGGAGGCGGTGCTAAGGCGCTTTCCCAAGGCGGACCGCTCCCGCTTTACGCTTTTTTTGCACGGGGGGCAGCTTTATATCAATGAGCTGAGCATAACCGCCTTTGCCACCCCGCACGACGCTGCGGAATCCGTGGGGTACAGCATAAGCTGCGGGCTGTGCCGGGTGTGTATAGCCACCGATATAGGGCATATGACGGCGCAGCTGCTTTCCTGTCTTGAGGGGGCGCAGCTTGTGTGTCTTGAGAGCAACCACGACGAGCAGATGCTGGCGCAGGGGCCGTATCCCTTTACGCTCAAGCGCAGGATAATGGGAAGCCGCGGCCACTTAAGCAACAGAGACTGTGCGCAGGCGCTTAAGCATCTGGCGGATAAGGGGCTGTGTCAGGCGGTGCTTTGCCACCTTTCCCAGCAGAACAATACCGCGCAGCTTGCCTTTGATACCGTAAAGGAAGTGCTTGCGTGCGCGGGGGCGGATATTCCGGTGGAGGTGGCGCTTCAGGACAGCAGAAGCCGCCTTTACAGCATTGTCCCCGTGCGCGTGTTCGGGCAATGCGACGGATCGGAAAAGGAAAGAACGGCTTCCGAGGGCAGGATGCGGCCGCAGAAAATCCGAGCCGTAAAACAGTTCTGATTTAAGGCCGTCCGATACGGCGGCAACACAGCAAAAGGGATCGCGGGATCCGGAAAGGAAACAGAAAAATGGATTATAAAAGGGAGTATGAGCGTTGGGTTGAAAATGTGACCCCTCAGCAGAAGCAGGAGCTGCTTTCATTGAGCGAGCAGGAGAAAAAAGAACGCTTTTATACCGATCTTGAGTTCGGCACGGCCGGTATGCGCGGGATACTGCGTCTTGGCAGCAACGGTATGAACGAATATACCGTGGGCAGAGCCACTTTGGGGCTTGCGGGATATGTCTGTGCCTGTAAAAAGCAGCGGGAGGGAGTGGCCATAAGCTATGATTCCCGTCACAGAAGCCGGGAGTTTGCCTGCCTTGCCGCCCGGATACTGGCATATCACGGTGTGCACAGCTATCTTTGCAGCGAGCTGCGGCCCGTGCCGCTGCTTTCCTTTGCGGTGCGGCATTATCATGCCTTTGCCGGAATAATGATAACGGCAAGCCACAATCCCAAGGAGTATAACGGCTATAAGGTTTACGGTCAGGACGGAGCGCAGCTTTCCCTTGAACCGGCGGCGGATATGCTTTCGCGCATAGAAAAGGAAAGCTACTTCGGCATAAAGAGCATGGATTTTGATACTGCCGTGAGCCGGGGGCTGATACAGCTTGTGGGGGAGGATCTGGACGATGCGTATTTTGAGGCGGTGCTGCCCCTTATAGACAAAAAAACCATCGCCGCCTGCCGGGATATAAAAATCGTGTACACCCCCATCCACGGCTCGGGCTGCAAGCCGGTATGCCGCGCCTTTAAGGAGCTTGGGCTTACCGGCGTGCAGCTGCTTGAAGCGCAGGCGCAGCCCGACGGCGATTTTTCCACCGTAAAAAGCCCGAACCCGGAAAATATCGAGGCGCTGTCCATGGCCATTGACTATGCCGAAAAAACGGGAGCCCGGCTTGTTGTGGGCACCGATCCGGACTGCGACCGTGTGGGCGTGGCGGTGCGTGACAAAAACGGCGATTATGTTCCCCTTACCGGGAACCAGCTGGGCTGCGTGCTGCTGGAGGGGCTGTTAAGGGCCCAAAAAGAGGCGGGTACCCTGCCGAAAAACGGGGTATTCATAAAACCATAGTTACAAGCGAGCTTGCCCGCGCCGTTGCGCAGAGCTACGGAGTGGAGACCGTGGAGGTGCTTACCGGCTTTAAGTTTATAGGCGAAAAGATCAAGGAGTATGAGCAGACGGGCGAGCATACCTATCTGTTCGGCTTTGAGGAAAGCTACGGCTATCTTGTGGGCACGCATGCGCGGGATAAGGACGGCGTGGTCACCTGCATGCTGCTTGCACAGACCGCCTGCGGGCTGGCGGCTCAGGGAAAGACCCTTTTGGACGGGCTGGAGGATATATATGCCCGTCTGGGCTATTGGAAGGAAAAAACGATTTCCTTTACCCTTTCGGGCATGGAGGGAATCGCCCGCATAAAGGACACCATGGCAAGGCTGTGCTCAGAGCGCATCGAAAGCTTCGGAAGCCGCAGAGTAAAGGCGGTGCGCAACTACAATACCGGCGTGCGCACGGATCTTTGCAATAACAGCGAAAGTCTGCTTGATCTGCCCAAAAGCAATGTGCTTTATTACGAGCTGGAGGGCGGCTGGGCCTGCGTGCGGCCGTCGGGAACCGAGCCCAAGCTAAAGGTGTATCTTGCGGTAAAGGGGCAGAATGCCGCAGAGGCGCAAACGGCGCTTGAGGAGCTGGAAAAAAGCGTGCGCGCGGTTGTAGGACTTTAATAACCGCCGTGCTCTCTGTTCCGGCGGGCATCGGATTTCCTGCCTATGCCCTATTTGCGTTATTGGTTATTATCAGAAGAGTATAATAAAAAAGCAGAGTGTGCGGCACCCTGCTTTTTTATTTTGCGGCGGTTCCGACTGTGCTTTTTACGAAAAACCGGCACTAGGCAAAGCGATGCTTTTTTGCGCGCGGCGGGCGCCGTGGCTGCGCCCCCGGCGCCCCCGCCCGGCCTGCGGCCGTGCCGGCATACGCCGTCGCCGCGCCTTTCGCCCGCAGCCCTTTCGCACAAGCCAAGCCCTGTCGCGCCGCCGCTTTTTACGCCGCGGCCGGCCCCTCGGCTGCGCCTGCGGGCCCTCTGCCGGCCTTGCGGCCGCCCCAAGCCCCCGTTTTCGGGCGCTTTGGCCGCGGCTGCTACTGTTCCGGCGCTATTTCTCAATAGCCGCCTTTTTTCGGTTCGCGGCAATTATTTCGGAATAATCGTCGAATTTATCCTCACGGTCGTATGTGTACAAACCGTTTACCTCCTGTTCTACATCATAAAGCTGAGTGTAGCAGAAGCCCATGATATTCGGCGCCTCCAGCAGCACGGAAACAAGCCCCTTGTAGCGGGCAAAGAATTCCTTCTGCGTTTTCGGTGCATTGCCGTAGCCCCAGGCGTTGTCCGCAGCTTCTGCGCGCCTGCTTTCCGGCACCCATTTTATTCCGCCGAACTCGCTTAAAAACAAGGGCAGATCTTCAATATATACCTGTCGGTCGCCGAAGGCCAGGCTGAAGCTGTCCTTTTTGCCGTTGTAGCCCTGATACGCCCGGCGAAAGGCCTCCGGGTCCTGCGTGTAATCATGTTGATCATAAATATCGGTTATAACATGCAGTCCGCCCGAAGCGTCTATCACCGGCCTTGTGGGGTCAAGACGCTTTGTGAAATCGTAAACCGCCTTAATCAGCCGCGGCGCGGCAGCGCCCCAGGCTTCGTTGAGGGGGCACCAGCCTATCAGGGAGGGATGGTTGAAATCCCGCGTTACCGTTTCGCACCATTCCGGCAGAAAATTCATAAGCGCGCCGGGACGGCAGGGGTCAAGCCCCCAGCTTGCGTGCTCCCCCCACACAAGATAGCCCGCTTTGTCGCAGTGATATAAAAACCGCGGCTCAAACATTTTTTGGTGCAGGCGCGCGCCGTTGAAGCCAAGGCGCATGGCAAGCTCTATATCCCGCTTTAACGCCGCATCATTTGGCGCGGTGTAAATGCCGTCCCTGTAATAGCCCTGATCCAGCACCGTGCGCTGAAATACGCTTTGCCGTTTATAAGCACTTGCAGCCCGTCAATGCACACCTCGCGCAGCCCGGCGTAGCTTAAAAGCACATCGGTGCCGTGCTGGGTTTCGAGGGTGAAGCGCAGGTCGTAAAGCCGCCCGCAGCCCGGCTCCCACAGGTGCTTTTCGCTTAACGGAATATGTATAACGGCATATGCTCCGGCGACGCTCTTTTCCGCACGGCCCACCGCGCGTCCTTCAAAAAAGGCCTCTGCGCTTATCTTTCCGCCGCAGGACAGCGTAAGCTCAATATCAAAGGCGCCTTGCGCTATATCGGGAAAGTATTTTGCGCTTTTTATGTAGCCCTGCGGCACGAATTCCAGCCAAACCGTCTGCCATATTCCCGTGGTGCGGGTGTATTCACAGCCCTGCGAGTAATAGAAGCCGGCCTGCTTGCCCCGCGGCTGATCTCCCGAGCGCAGGGCATCCCGCGCGTTTACGGTGATGTCGTTTTCTCCCGCTTTGCAAAGGGCGGTTATGTCCGCGGTAAAGGAGCTGTATCCGCCGAAGTGCTCTGCCGCTTTTTGACCGTTTATATACACGGTGCATTCATAGTCCACGGCGCCGAAATGCAGCAAAACGCGCCCCCGAAGCTGTTCGTGCGTCAGCACTGCCGTACGCTTATACCATACGGCGGGTATAAAATCCCTGTACCCTATGCCGGAAAGCGTGCTCTCCGGGCAAAACGGCACGGTTATCCTATGCGTGTACTCCGCCGCCTTTTCCGGCAGAAACAGCCCGCGGTCGGCTCCCGAAATGCCGAAATCAAATTCAAACAGCCATTGTCCGTTAAGATTCTGCCAGCCGTCCCTTTGCATCATTGGCTGCGGATGCTCCGGGCGCGGAATTTCGTATTTATTCATAGCCTTCATCCTTTACTTGATATCAGATATTGTTTATTGTATAATATCATCATATAAAGCAAAAATAAATATGGATTTTAAGCCTTTATGTGAGGATTTTAAGCATATGGAAAAAATATTTATTCCGCCGCGCACGGAGAGCCCGGCTCCCTTCAGCCTGATAATGGCGGGAATAACCTATCCGGACCCGGATTACGGCATATACCGCAAATGCTCGGAGCTGTATGTGCTGGAATATGTGGTGCGCGGACGCGGTACCGTAATTTGCGATGAGAACAGCTGCAATATAGAAGCGGGGGATGCCTATATACTTCCCGCCGGTGCGAAGCACCGCTATTATTCGGATAAAAACGACCCGTGGGAAAAGAAATGGATGAATGTTTCCGGCCCCCTTTGCCGTACCCTTTTGGAAATGTACGGAATAAGCCGTACCGTGCGTTTTCCAAAGGCGGATGCGGGCGGGCTGTTTGACGATTTTTTCGAGGGGTTCGGGGCGCATGCGGAGGCAGGCGATATAAACGGCTTTGCCGCGCTGGCGTTTCATCGCATCGTGCAGTGGCTTGCCCGCAGGCCGGGGGAAAGCGTTCTTGGCCCGGCGGAAAGAGCAAGACAGTATATAAACAGCAATATCTACGGCCAAATAACCGCAGCATCGGTGGCGGCAGCTATCGGCTTTTCGGTTTCACAGGCGGGCAGACTGTTCAAAAAAGAATATAAAACCACGGTATATTCCTATATTTTGGAGCAGAAGCTGTGCGCGGCGGAGCAGCTTATCCGTAATTCCTCCGTTTCGCTTAAAGAGGCCGCCGATATGCTGGGCTTTACGGATGAGCACTATTTCTGCAATATCTATAAGAAAAAACGCGGCATAACGCCGGGGCAGCTGCGCCGATAGCGCGGCAGTGCTTCCGGCGTTACCTTGCCCGCAAATTCGCGGCTTTTTTGTCGCAGGATAAATAAAGGCCGGGCTTTTATGCCCGACCCTTTGTGTTTTTGGCGCATCTATTGTTCGCTTCCGCTGCCCTTCTGTTTTTCGTCGTCCCCTGCCGTATTTTTCGGCTTATCCGAAGCAGGCGTGGCTTCTGTCGGCGCGGGCGCCCTTTCGCCGTTTTGCGGCGGGGTATTCGTGTTTTTTTCCGCCTTCTTTTTGCTCCTTAAGCATATGAAGGCGGCTGCTGCGGCGCCTATTGCGGCGGCCGCCAGTACCGAGAACACAATTATCCAAACAAGATTTGCGCTCTGCGTGCTTTCGTTCTGATTCGGCTGTTCATCGGCAGAGGAGGGGCTGCGTCCGTCCTGCGGCGGCTGCCCCGGGTTGAAGCCGCCGGAACCGCCCGAGCCGGAGGAGGCGTTCTGCCCGCTTACGGCGCTTTGCGTGCCTATAAGGGTGTCCTCCGCATAAAGGGAGTAGCTTTTTCCCGCTTCAAGCTCCGGCGAGGAAAGCATGATATATCCGCTTTGGCACACGGCCGTTGCCGTAATAAGGGTGTTTCCGTCCTCATCCCGCAGGGTGAGCGTGCTGCCCTGCGCTATCAGGCTGCCCTGAGCGCTTCCCGACGGTCCGTTCGCTTGGGCCTCGCCCGAGGATTCATCCTGCTTCGCCGGGGGCTGCGCGGAACCGCTCGCACCGCCTTGGCCGGAAGTACCGCCCTGCGGAAAGCCGCCTTGGTCGCCCTTTGAGCCTCCGGGACGGAAGCCGCCTTTATCACCGTCGTTATTTCCGCCCGGGAAGCCGCCGCTGCCGCCGGGGCGTCCGCCCGCGCCGCTTAGGGCAAATATCACGCAGGGCTGGTCGGCGGTAAGCTTCATTCCCATGCCGCTGCCGCCGCCTCCGGCTATAACGGTACCGCCGCTTACGGTCACCGTGCCGTCGGCGTCAAGAGGCTGGTTGTCGGCGCTGTTTGCGCTCCACAGGCTTATGAAGCCCCCGGTTATTGTAATATCGCCGTTTGAATCAAAGCCGTCCCCGGACGAGGTGTACATTTTAAGCGTTCCGCCGTTTATTGTTATGCTGAATTCTCCGCCCGAGAGCTCCTTGTTTGCCGCGTTTATGCAGTCGTCCGTTGCGCTGACCTCCAGCGTGCCGGAATTGACGGTAACGCTTACCGCCTCCAGCCCTTCACAACAGGCGGAAATGCTTATAACGGGGCCGTCCGTGCCTATCTGCCCCACGGTAAGCACGGTGTCGGAGTGCAGCGCGTCGTCCTTTGCGTTTATTTTCAGGGTTCCGGAGTTAATTATAAGCTCGCCGCCTGCATTTACCGCATCGTTTACCGCGGTTATGTCAAGGTTGCCCTCCAATACAAGCCGGCTTGCGTTGTCTTCGTCCGCTCCGCCCGTCTTTATGCCGTTTTTGCCCGAAGCGTTTATAATTATCTCTCCGTCGCCGTTTACGGTGAGCTGTGCGCCGTCCTTGCATTTTATAACGGCATTTTCTGCGTTTTCATTTTCGGTATGGTTATCGGAATTGTTTTTTCCGTGTCCGACAGCGTGTTTTTCGTACCCGCCGCAGCCGTCAGAGTAACGCGGGAGGATTTTCCCACGCATACGGCGGCGCTGTCTTCGCTTTTAAGGGTAAGGCCGTTGAGCACTATGGTGACATCCTGTATGTTTTTCTTAACCTTTATGCTGCCGTTTTTGCACGAGCCGGAAACGATATATGTGCCCGGCGCGCTTATCGTAAGCTGCGTGCCCTCTGCGGAATACCCGTCAGTGCCGTTTTCGGCTTCTATTTTGTCATCGTAAAAAACAATGCTTGTACCTTCGTACTGCTCCGCCGCTGCCGGCAGCGCCGGCAAAGCAAGCAGCACGCACACAAACGCGCACAGCAGCGCGCGGAAATACAGTCCTGTCCTTTTCTTTTTCATCCGTGCCATCCTTTCCGCGCCCGTGTCCCGGACGCCGGTTTTTTATCCGCCCGGGGAATGCGGCCGGCGCCGTTTCCGTCCGATGCCTTTATTGCATTTCCCCTTTGGCATATTAAGGATACCGCATCAAGGTTAAATATAAATAACGGCAATGTGAATTCTTTCTGAAATTCCCCTTTTATTATTATGCACGCTAAATAGTGAACTTTATAAAACAGGCGGCGCCGCATACAAAGCAGCATACAAAAAACCGGCTCTGCATAAGCAAAGCCGGTCGGACATTATGCTTTTAGGCGTATATATTTCAGGAGAAAATACTCAGCCGCCGTTTTCCAGCAGCTTTACAAGCTCGCTGTCCCTGCCCAGAATAACGGTTTTGCTGCTGCCGTCAAGGGAGGCCTTCAGCGCCTCAAGCGCCTGAGTGTAGCGGTAAAAATCCTGCTTTTCCGCCGTGTCATAGGCCAGGGAGAGCAAACGCATGTATTCCTCCTCCCCTTCGGCAATCTCCTCAGCGGCCTTTACCCTCGCCTGAGAGAGGGTTATGTTCACATCCTTATCCACATCGTTGCGGATAAGCGAAGCCTGATACTGTCCGTCCGCCAAAAACTTTTCCGCCTGCTGATTGCGCTCGGATATCATGCGCTGATATACCGCCGATTCGTTATCCTTCGGCAGATCAAGACGCTTCACCTTTATATCCACTACCTCTATGCCGTATATGCGGGTGGCCTCGGCCACCTCCTTTGTCACCGCCTCGTACAAATCCTCGCGCCCCTCCACATTGCCGGGGTTTATTATCTGCGTCTGCTGGAGCGTACCCATGCGGTTTTTAAGCGAGTTGTAGGTGAGCACATCCAAACGCCCCTCGGCCTCGGAGGTGCTGCCCAGAGTCTGATAGAAGGTCTTGGGGTCGGATATGCGCCAAAGAATATAGCTGTTTACCGTCATGTTCTTTTTATCGGCGGTAAGCACCTCGGATTCCGGCAGATCATAAAGGTTTGTGGCCTTGTTATAGTATTTTATGCTGTCCACAAAGGGTATGCGGAAGTGCAGCCCGGCGGTGTCCGTTGTATCCACTATTGCGGAAAACCGCACAACACAGGCGTATTCATTCTCCTTTACAACATATGTGCAGCAAAGGCACAGTATTACTCCCAGCACTATGAATACAGCGGGCAGAAGCGCGCGCAGAATTTTCTTTTTCATCGTTTTCTCCTTTTGCTTTTTTATTTGCCGTTTTAACAGCCGTTTCTCTGCCCGAAGCCTGCGCTCCGGGGGAAGCGATCAGAGTCGTCAGCCCTTTTCGTCGGCGATCTTCAGAAAATCCTCTATAAGTATGTATTTGGTGGAATCGCCGCTGCCTGCGTCAATTATCAGCTTTACATCGGGCAGTATCTCCTTAAGCGCCTCGTAATACATACGGCTTCTTGTAATTTCCGGATTGCGGGCATATTCCCCGAAGCGTGCGTTGAAAAGCGCCACCTGCTCCTGAGCCTCGTTTATGCGCCCGGTCTTTTTGTATTCCGCGTCCTTAATCAGCTTGTCCGCCTCGGCCTGCGCCTTGGGCAGCTCGCCGTTTTTGTAGGCCTTGGCCTCGTTTATCACGGTTTCCGCCTGCTGCTTTGCCGTTTCCACCGCCTTGAAGGCCTCGATAACCTCCTGCGTGGGCGGTTCGCTGTCCTGTATCTTAAGGTCGGAAAGCACTATGCCTATATCGTACTGCATAAGCACCCGGCTTATGCTCTCCCGCGCCAAACGCTCCACCTCGCTGCGCCCGGTGGTAAGCACCGCATCCACCTCGGTTGCGCCTATAACGCTGCGTACCTGGCTCTGCACCAGGTTTTTAAGCACTGCCGCCGGTTCATAGGAGCTGTAAAGGTATTTTACCGGGTCGCTTATTTTGTATTCCACAAAAAGTCGACATTTACTATGTTGTAATCGCCGGTTATCATCTTGCTTTCGGCCTCTACTGCGGTATAGTCCACTCCCGGCTCCGTCACGGTGTGATAGCCCAGCTCTATCTTCTGATGCACATTCACCGGCACCTTGCTCACCTTTTGTATTCCGAAGGGGGCTTTAAGATGAAAGCCGGAGCGCTCCTGCACCGCCGTCACCCTGCCGAAGGTGGTAACAACTGCGGTCTCCTGCTCGTTTGTTGTGTAAAAACAGGTAAAAAGGGCTATAAGCAGCACCAATGCGGCAATGCCCCACAGCGTCCAGCGCCGTAGTCTGTCCGGAGTGAGGGAAACGGCGCGTGCGCCGTCCTTCCTGCGGTCCTGCTCCTGCTGAGTTACTATTCTCATGGCTGTCTCCTTTTCATTTTCCGCTGGGGCGGTGATATTCAGTATACACTTATGATTATACTATACTTCCTCCCTCTTTGCATCTGCTTTTTGGGCTGTTTAATTCATGATATTCAGACATTCGGAACAAATTGTTCAAATTTCGGGGCTTGAAATGCGGCTTGTTTGATGATATAATAAAAAGAACAGCATAAACGGAAGAACTGCTGAAAATGACCTCAAATCCGGCGATGCACAGCCGCTTGTGCCGTACAAAACCCGAAGGCGGCAAATTCGCCGAACAAAAAAACAAACAGCGCCCGGGCGCAAAGGCGCAGGCGATGAAAGGATATGAATATTTATGAATATGAATAAAAGCGATATTCTCTCAAAAATCGATTCCACACTGCTTAAGCAGACGGCCACCTCCGAGCAGATATGCGCCCTTTGCGAAAACGCCATAAACAACCGCTTTGCCGCAGTATGCGTCCAGCCCTGCTATGTGCCGCTGTGCGCAAAATGGTTAAACGGCAGCCCGGTAAAGGTGGCCACCGTCATCGGCTTCCCCATGGGGGCAAACACCACGGCGGTAAAGGCCTTTGAGGCGGCGGACGCCGTAAAAAACGGCGCGGACGAGCTGGATATGGTAATAAACATCGGCCTTGCGCTGGAGGGCAACTGGCACGCCGTACGCGACGATATAGCGGCGGTGGTGGAGGCGGCTCAGGGCAAGTGCGTAAAGGTGATAGTGGAAACCTGCTTCCTTAACAAGGAGCAGATAGCCGCCGCCTGCAGCGAAGCGGCGCAGGCCGGCGCGCAGTATGTAAAAACCTCCACGGGAATGGCGGAGGGCGGCGCCAAGGAGGAGGATGTGCGCCTTATGCACGATACGGTGCTGGGCCGCTGCCGCGTCAAGGCCGCCGGCGGAATAAGAACGCTTGCCGACTGCGAAAAAATGATAGCCGCGGGAGCGGAAAGAATAGGCACTGGAAATGCGGCGTCCATTGCGGAGGAAAAATGATTGCGCTTTGCGATATAGGTCAGAGCGGGCTGAAAAGCCTGCAAAGAGCCTTTGAAGCCGCAGGCTTCATGGCGGTTATAACCTCAAGCCCCGAGGAAATATCCCGGTGCAGCCATGCGGTGCTTTCCTACGGCGGCGGCTTTGCCTCCGGCTTTGAGGCGCTGCGCAAAACCAGGCTGGACCGCACTCTGCGCGCGGCTGCCGCAGCGGGAAAGCCGGTGCTTTTCATAGGCACCGGTATGCTGCTTGCCTGCCGCAGCTGCAATCAGAACGGGCTTTATAAGGGTATGGCGCTGCTTCCCTTTGACGCCGTGGGTGCAAACAGGGAAACGGAGGGCTTTTTTTCCACAAAAGTAACCCCCTGCGCGCTCTTTGACCGGGCGGGACGGCAGCATTTCTATTACCGTTTCGGCGCTTATGTAAGCCCGTATGAAAACAGCGCCCCGGAAGCTCAGGCGGAGGAGCCTGCGCCCGCCGTCAATGTATGGGAAACCGTGCCCTCCGGTCAGCACGCTAATGGTGAAAGCGGCTTATCCGCAGAGCTGCGGGCAGAAAATACGGCATCCTCGGATGCCGACGGCACGGGAACCGAAAGGGAAAGCCTCAGAAGAAAAAACTCGGCGCGCGGCATAGGCCCCGTTATTGCCGCCGCAGTTGCCGGCTCGGTGTGCGCCACCGCCTTTTATCCGCATAAAAGCGGCAGGGAAGGGCTGGAGGTGCTGCGCCGCTTTGCGCTGCTTCCCCCCCGCAGCCTTGCCGGCGCCGAACCCCTTACGGCGGCAACGGTGGAGGGGCTGCCCGATTTCGGGCTTATAGCCCGCATAGATGTAATAAACGGTCGCACGCAGGACGGCAGACCCTGCTGTATGCAGGCGGAGGAGCTTTACAACGCCGGGGCGGACGGGATACTTTTCAACAGCCGGGATACCGATCAGGCGGGGCTGGCGGCGCTGTGTGCTCAAACCGCCGCAGCAGCGGGGCGCGTATTTGTGCCGCTGTATGTCTCGGGAGCCATTCACGATCCCTCCCAGCTGCGCGTGTTTTTGGATGAAGGCGCCGACCGCGTTTTTTACGGCAAGGCCTCCATACGCTCCCAGTATAAGATCGAGCGCGCCGTGCACGCCGAAAGCAGCGGCGGCATAGGGGTATCCCTTGCCTGCCGCGCCATACCGGGCACGGACAGCTTCGAGGTGCTGGTGGACGGGGAAAACGGTTCGGGGTCCGGGAAGGATGCGTTTTTGTGGGCTTTTCACGCCCAGCGGCTGGGCGCCTCCGGGCTGCTGCTGCGCGCCATACCCAATAAGGGCGAAAGCTTTGATATAAAGGCGGTGCGCCAGATACTCTCCGGCATTTCCTGCCCGGTGATACTCTCCGGCGATCTCGGTGATGCGGCAGAGCTTGCGCAGGCGGCGCGCGAGGGAGTGCTCGCCTCTGCCGATAAGAATTTCTGTGCCGAAAACGGCGAAAAAATCAAAAACAGGCTGCGGGAAATGAATATACCCGTGCGTCTGCCCTTTGCGTCCGCGCTGCAGGAGCGCCCCGAAGCACAGCAAACAAATTAAAGCAAAAGAATAAAGCGAAAAATATAAACAGCGGAGAATATAACGGCAATGCTTAAATTCTGGGTAAAATTAGTAAAGGATAACCGCCTTCTGCGGCAGCATCTTGGCGATATTGAGGAAAAAAGCACCAAGGATATGCTGGACGACGGGCTTAAGGAGGCGTGCTACGCGTTGGACCTTGCACACCCCATCGTGCAGCAGAAGCATCTTGACGACCTTGCGCAGTACGGCTTTACGCGCTTTCTGCCCGATTCCTTTATGGAGGATGTGAACTTCAGCCGCATGGAGGTGCGAATTTTTGAGGAGCACCCCAAGAAAAAGCACGGCGTGCATTAAAAATAAAGATTCCGATATTTCAAAAAAGTGTGCTGTAAAGTATGCTTTTTTTTACCGTTCGGGCGGCGACGCTTGATTTTTATAACCGCTTTTTTGAATAAAGAACGCGTTTTAAGGCATAATAATTTGTGCATAAGCAAATTACCGCGCCCTTTTACGCGGAGCAAAGGAGCTGAACTGTTATGGTGGTGGATAAAATAGCGCTGTCGCTGGTTATAATCGGCGCGCTTAACTGGCTGCTGGTCGGGTTGTTTCAGTACGATCTTGTGGCGGGTATATGCGGCGGCGCGGCAACGGTCGCAGCAAGGATCATCTATGCCGTAGTGGGTATAGCCGGCCTGTGGTGCATATCGCTGCTGTTTAGAAAATGCAAAAACGCACAGTGATGCGATTATTTTTACTTTTTTCAAAACCTGATTTCCGGCGGAGGCTTGCCTCCGCCGGTTTTTGTTTAATTTGTGCGTTTTTTTGAAAAAATCGTTCATAAACTGTTTACAAATTGCGGCCGCTGTGCTATGATAATTTCGCTACACAAGTTAATAATTTTTCACACGGTATGGGTGTGCTGTTTTACCATCGGTAAAAATGCATACTCCTTTTCGGCATAACTATATTGTGTGGAAAAACTTGTGTAGCAACAATTCGGAGCTATGCATTTTTCAGTGTGTAGCTTCGGCTACACACTTTTTATTTTTCGGAAAGGAATCAAGCCATGAAAAAATTCACAGGGCTGCTGCTTGCGATTTTTGCCGTAATTTGTCTTTTTTCGGCCTGTACGGACAATAAACCGGAAAGCAGCGAAAAAGCCGACCCCCGCGCGGAGCAAACGCAGGAAATTTCCGTTTCCTCAAAGCTCAGGAGGTTCTATCGGTACCTGACGGACAACGCTTATGCCGACGCTGCCGCCGAATACAGGGAAAACATTCTGGGCAACGCCCAGCTGGAGGCCGAAGCGGAGGAATGTATAAGCCAATACCTTAAGCAGGTCAACGACGGAGTGCTCTCGGGCCGGTATGACAGAACCGCCGCTTCCGCAATGGTCAAAACCGTCGAAAGGCTCTGCGATGAGGCCGATATCGAGATAAACGGGTATTCCGCCATGCGCGAAACCATAGAAGCCTCGATGGAATCCAAGGTCGCCTATAAAAGCGGTGTTTCCCTTTTTGAAAGCGGCAATTACGCCGATGCGATAGCCGAGCTTTCCAAGGTTCTGCCAAACGATTCGGATTATGCCGATGCACAGTCCCGCCTTAAGACGGCAGGGGAAAGCTATGCCCGGGATGTCATTGCAAAGGCAAAGGCTTTTGCGGACAGCAAGGAATACATGCAGGCCGTTTCCCTGCTTAAGGAGGCGGTGAAGGTGCTGCCCGAGGATATAACTCTGGCCGCAGACCTTAATACATACGAAAAGCAGTATAAGGCATATGTGATCAGCTGCGCGGAGGAGTCCTTCAGCGATTACACAAAATATGAGGAAGCGGCGCGCATCATACAGGCCGGCCTTCAGCAATACCCCGATGATGCCGAATTTGCGGGCAAGCGCGATTACTACAATTCCTTTGCCCCCATGCGTCTGGCTCAGCTTACCGTGTATGAAAAACGCTGCGTAAATGTCTGGGATTACGAAAAAGACCCCAAGGGCGACACCCACGCGGATGTTATCAGCACCGATTTCAGCTCCGACGGTTATATTGTGTATGTTCTTGACGGCAAATACAACAAGCTTGTATTTACGGTATTCGGCGCGCAGGCCGGCATGAGCGGGCTGGGCGGTGTTTCGGTAAGCGATTGTTCCGGGGGAGATTACGACAAAGCCTTCAAAATTTACGACGATCAGAAAATCAAAAACAGCACTCTCCCGTATGAAATAGAGGTGGATGTTACGGGGGTTCAGATGCTGCGCATATGGATATCACCATATATAGCAGTGTCCGATGCGGTAGTTCAGAGAACCGTTAAATGATCGCAGCGCAATGGAACAAAGGCGAAAAAGAAGGTAGGGTATAATAATGAGATTTGAAACGATGGATATTATTGTAATGGCGGCGGTATTGCCGATAGCTTTTATACTGGCTTATGCCGGATACTGTATTCAGCTTGTCACGCAGGGCGTTATATGGGGCATCAGGGTGGCTCCGTCGCCGTCGCAGAAGCGGTTCAAAACAGTGCAGTGGATTTTATTTGTTTTATCAATGATAGCAAGCTTTATACTTGTGGTTCCCGCTATAAAGGCCGTTCTTTCCCTTATGATGCGCAGCTTTATTATTGCGCTTATATATTGCGCCGTTGTGGCCGCGGCGTTTATAGGCGCGCTGTTCATTGCAAGACACAATTCCAACAAAATGCTGTATTCCGGCAAGGAAACAAATGCCTTTGTGTTAAGCGAGCTTCCCTTTGTAAAGGCGGTGGAGGGAAGACTGCCGGAAGCGACTTATTTTATAGTAAGCTTTGAGGGAATCGCGCTTGTAAACTCAATGAACTATTGCTTTGAGCTGGCGCGGTACGAGAATTATCAGATGGGTTCGCTTACCTCTCCCCGCGAGGTGGCGCTTATAGGCATGTATTTTGTACAAAAATATCACGATCAGTTTGATTATAAGGTGGATATGGAGGTCATACCCGGCGAGCCGGGACAAACGATAGTTTCGTTCGGCACCGGCGGGATAGGCGTTGCAAGAATAAAGGGCACGCGGGATAAGAGAATATTCCGCAGCTACATTTTTACCAAAAAACAAGGTCGGTAAAGCGCCGTTGACGGCTTATTGAGAAAAAGCTTCAAACGGCGTAAAGGCTATATAAAACAGCATACACGGCAAAAGCCCGGCAAAAAAGCCGGGCTTTTCGCTTTTACAGATCGTCGGCATCCTGCACCGGGCCGCCGTGCTCCCCGGCGCCGGTATACGAGCCGAGAATATCGGTTTTTCCTTTTGCATTGTGCCGCCATGCCGCAAGCGCGGCACGCGTTTTGTTTTTTTCCCGTTTCTGCGCATTTGCGCTTCTGCCCGCTTTCCCTTTTTTGTTTTCCGGCATTTTTGCATCCTCCTTTTGTCTTGAGCCGTGCTTTTGGCACGCCCGTGCCGTTTTTATTGCATTATTTGCTTTTGAGAGTGGAATTATTCGCTCGGGCGTGATATAATATCACAGGCGGAGCATCCGCCGCGACACATATTATCGGGGTAGGAACATAAAATTATGGAATATAAACAGAAAAAACTGTCTGAGCTTGTAAACGGCGAGGCCTTTGAGGGCTTTCTGCTGGTAAAATCGGCAGCGGTGCGCACCGGCTCTACCGGCAAAAATTATCTTGATCTCTCCATTGCGGATGACAAAACCGCCATAAACGCCAAGGTGTGGGATTATTACGAAGCTCTTTCCCGTATAGCGGCAAATGACCTTGTAAAGGTGCGCGCCACGGTTACGGTGTGGCAGAATGTGCTGCAGCTGCGCATTGAAAAAATACGCCTTGCAACCAAAGAGGACCCGGCAAGAATAGAGGATTTCGTGCCCAGCGCCCCGCAGAGCGGCGAGGAGATGCTCTCGCAGGTGCTTTCTTATGCGGCAAAGATAAAGGACGGCGACCTTTCGGCAATAGTGGGCTGCATTCTGGAGCGCTATCACGAAAAGCTGCTGTACTGGCCGGCGGCCATGTCCAACCACCACGCAGTGCGCTCCGGGCTGCTGTATCACACCCTTACCATGCTCCGTGCGGGCGAAGCGCTGTGCTCGGTGTATACAAATCTTGATACCGATTGGGTGTATGCCGGGGTCATAGTGCACGATATAGAAAAAATTGAGGAGCTGGGCAGCAATGAGCTGGGGCTTGTAAGCGATTACACCCGCGACGGGCTGCTGCTTGGGCATATCATACAGTGCACCGTGCTGATAGGCGAGGTGGGCAAAGAGCTGGGGGCCGACCCGGAAAAGGTGGCGCTGCTTCAGCATATGGTCACGGCGCACCACTATGAGCCGGAATACGGCTCTCCGCGGCGCCCCATGTTCCCGGAGGCGGAGCTGCTGCATTATCTTGACATAATCGATGCGCGGATGTATGATTTTACAAGGGCGCTGGCCGATGTGCAGGAGGGCGGCTTTACCGAAAAGCAGTGGCTGCTTCAGAACCGCAGGCTGTATAAAAAGCACACCGGCGCAAAAATGGCGGAGGAAAACAAAGAAAACAGTTAAAAATGTAAAAAAACCCGAGATAAACGGGAACTGTGCCGGAAAATGTGCATTTACGGCAAAATACAATGGAATTTGGCCGAAAAACTATTTTTTGCGGCGCAAAAAGGAAATAAGCAGACCGATGCCGAGGCCCACGCTTAATGCAACGACAACTATTATCGCATAGCCGGAAACACGGGAGAGCAAAAGGGTAAAAAGCATAAAATCACCTGTTTTTTTCGGAAAAATCGGCGTATTGCGCACATTTTTTCAAAATGCGCCGCGGCCATGCGGATATTGTAGCGCATAGTGCGATAAAGTGCAAACGGAAAATGGCGCGGCGGCAAAAACGCAAAAAAACCGTAAAAAAACGATAAAAAAACATATAAAAAACGGTGTAAAAACGCGCAAAAAACGCGTTAAAAATGAATAAAAAATTTTCGGGTGACAAAAATACACTCGGACGGAGGACAAAATGGGCTTTAAGGAATATCAGTACAGCAGGGTGCAGCTTTGCCCCATAGACAAAAACATAACCGACATTCCCGCACGCATAGAGAAGGCGGCGGACTACAACGAGGCGCTCAAGCTTTACGGAGAATACGAAACCTTCCGCGAGCATCTGTTTACCATGTACAATCTGGCGTACTTCCGCTACACCATAAACACTCACGATGAGTTTTATGCCGCCGAGGTGGAGTATTACGACATGAATCTGCCCAAGCATGACGAGCTGGCAAACGCGGTGAACGCCGCCTTGGCTGCCTGCCCTTGGAGGAAGGAATTTGAAAAGGAGATATCCCCGGTGTTTTTCAAAAACGCCGAGCTTAAGGCCAAGGCGTTTTCCCCGGATATTATGGAGGAGCTGGCGCAGGAGAGCCGTTTGCAGACCGCTTACCAGAAGCTTATGGCGGGAGCGCGCATACCCTTTGACGGCAGGGAGCTGACCTTCCCGCAGCTTACCCCATATAAGGAAAGCCCGGAGCGCGAAATGCGCAAGGCGGCGTTTTTTGCAGAGGGCGGCTTTCTGGAGCAGCACGCACAGGAGCTGGACGGCATATATGACGAGCTGGTAAAGGTGCGTACCCGCATTGCCCAAAAGCTTGGGTATGACAATTTCCTGCCGGTGGGCTATGCCCGCAGAACGCGCAACTGCTACGGCCCAAAGGAGGTTGCCGCCTTCCGCCGTCAGGTGGTAAAGGATATAGTGCCGGTAAACAACGAGCTGCTGCGCCGTCAGCACGAGCGCAACGGAATAAAGAACCCCACCGCATACGACCGCACGCTGATATGCCTCCACGGCAACGCCGCGCCCAAGGATACGCCGGAGGTTATATTTGAAAAGGGCGCGCATATGTATGAAGCCATGGGGGAGAAAACCGGCGAATTTTTCCGTTTTATGCGGGAAAATCAGCTCTTTGATGTGCTGAGCAAGGACGGCAAGGCCAACGGCGGCTATTGCGAGATGCTGCCGGATTACAAGGCGCCCTTTGTGTTTGCCAATTTCAACGGCACCTCCGGCGATATCGAGGTGCTTACCCATGAGTGCGGCCATGCCTTTGAGGGATATCTGTCGGCGCGTAATTATCCGCATTTTGCACAGCGCGATATTACCATGGATATTGCGGAGATACATTCCATGTCCATGGAGTTCTTTACCTACCCCTACATGAAGGATTTCTTTACGGAGGATACGGACAAGTTCATATACGCCCACCTTTCCGAGGCGCTTAAGTTCCTGCCCTACGGCTGCATGGTGGATCACTTCCCAGGAGGAGGTATATCTGCACCCGGAAATGACTCCGGCGCAGCGGCGGGAAGTGGCTGGAGCTGGAGAAGGTGTACCGGCCCGATATGGACTGGGCGGACATTCCGCATTACAGCACCGGCGGCTGGTGGCAGCGTCAGCTTCATATTTACATGGATCCGTTCTATTATATAGATTACTGCCTTGCACAGTCGGTTGCCCTTATGTTCTGGGACGCGGCGCAGAAGGACCGCAAGGGCGCGTGGGACAAATATATGAAGCTTATCTCTTACAGCGGCACGCTTACCTTCAACGACCTGCTTAAGGCGGTGGGCTTCCGTCTGCCGATGGAGGAGGGGGCGCTAAGCGGCCTTGCCCGCTCCGCCATGAGCTTCCTGGACGGTATGGATACTTCGAAATTCTGAGCCGCTTCCTGCAAAAGGGGCTTGTGATTTTGCGGTATTGACATAATTGCGCAGTGCTGATATTATAATAGCAGCATTATAATAGCAGCAAAGAAAGCGGCCGACGCCTGCGGACCACGGCGCAGATAACGGGCATTAAAGCCATAATATCAGCATCCGCGCGGCTTCGCCGGGGCGGACAAACGGAGGGAAAACAATGATACTGTCCTTTGGAACAGTGAATATCAAGGTGGACAAGTTTGAATCCTATGAGGCGCTGGACGACGCACTGGCGCTGTGCGAGGCGGGCAGCATGTATGCCGGTCAGAAGCGCGGAACGGAAAACGCATGGAATATGATTGCCGTTACCGACGCGGAAACCGGCGAATACTTCGGCATAGGTCTGCTTACCGCCTCCATTGCCGACCCGCATATATTGGTGCTTTACAATGGCCTGATGTTTATAGGCGGCGACAGCTTTGCCATTGCCTTTGATTACAACGAGCATCAGATAAACACCCTTATGCCGCTGCCCAGCGATTTTGTGGATTTTATATACATTCAGGAGCGGCGCAGCGTGATAATCGTGCACAAAAAGGGCGTTATTGTAAAGGATAACGAGTGCAAGGAGCTGTGGCGCCATTCCGCGGGGCTGATATCGGGCTATTCCATTGAGGGCGACCTGTTTATTATGGAGCGCGAGGACGGCGAAGAGATAGCCCTTAAGCTTAAAAACGGGCGCGAAGTGGAGCTGGCGGACAGATAGTGCTATAAGCGATTGCATTTTGCTTTTGTTTGTGATATTATTAGATTAAAGGTTAATAATAAGGCTGTGAAGGAAGCAAGTAGCGCCGATTGAGTTTTTCAGAGAGTATCCGGCAGGTGCAAGGATACAGGCGAAACGGCGGGAATACATTCCGGAGCCGCTGCCCCAAAGGGAAGCCGAGTAGGGTGTGACGGGTACGCCCGGTACAGCGGTTAGTGTGTGTCTGCACACAATGAGGGGTATTTTGCGAAAAATGCCCGAATAAAGGTGGTACCGCGATAAAATCGTCCTTTGTTTCAGTGTTTGAAACAAGGGACTTTTTATATTTTATAAAAAAGATATAAAGCCGATATGCGAAAAAAGGAGAAAAAAGGATGCAGATCTATGAGGAATTGAAGGCAAGAGGCCTGATTGCACAGGTGACGGACGAGCCGCAGATACGGGAGCTGATAAACAACGGCGGAGCAAAGTTCTACATAGGCTTTGACCCCACTGCCGACTCCCTGCATGTGGGACACTTTATGGCGCTGTGCCTTATGAAGCGGCTGCAGATGGCGGGCAACAAGCCCGTGGTGCTGCTGGGAGGAGGAACGGGCTTTATAGGCGACCCCTCCGGAAGGACGGATATGCGCGCTATGATGAACGCCGAAACGATACAGCACAACTGCGAATGCTTCAAGAAGCAGATGGAGCGGTTTATTGACTTCGGAGAGGGCAAGGCCGTTGCCGTTAACAATGCGGACTGGCTGCTGAACCTTAAATATATCGATATGCTCCGCGATGTGGGAGTGTGCTTTTCGGTAAACAACATGCTGCGCGCGGAATGCTACAAGCAGAGAATGGAGCGCGGGCTCAGCTTTTTTGAGCTGAACTACATGATAATGCAGGCCTACGACTTTCTGCACCTGCACAACGAATACGGCTGCAATATGCAGTTCGGCGGGGACGACCAGTGGAGCAACATGCTTGCGGGAACGGACCTTATACGCCGCAAGACGGGACAGGATGCCTACGCAATGACCATAACCCTGCTTATGAACAGCGAGGGCAAGAAAATGGGCAAGACCGCAAAGGGCGCGGTATGGCTGGACCCCGAAAAGACCTCACCGTTTGAATTTTATCAATACTGGCGCAACACGGACGACAAGGATGTAATGAAGTGCCTGCGGATGCTGACATTTATTTCGCTGGAGGAGCTGGCGGAAATAGAAAAATGGGAGGACAGCAGGATAAACGAGAAAAAGGAGCTGCTGGCCTATGAGCTGACCAAGCTGGTGCACGGCGAAGCGGAGGCACAGAAGGCAAAGGAGGCGTCCCGGGCGCTGTTTGCCGGAGCGGGCGACGACAGCAATATGCCCACAACGGAAATAAGCCGGCAGGCGCTGGAAAACGGCGGAATACTGCTGCCCGAGCTGATGGTGGCCTGCGGGCTTGCCGCAAGCAAAACCGAGGCAAGGCGGCTGATACAGCAGGGCGGAGTATCGGTAAACGAAGAAAAGGCGGACAGCATAGGCAGGGTTATTACTGCACAGGAGCTGCAAAAGGGCGTTAAGCTCAGACGGGGCAAAAAGGTGTTCCGCCGTGCGGTGCTGAAAGACTGATATTAAAAATAGAAAAAGCAAAAACCGGCAGCTCGTAAGGGCTGCCGGTTTTTCGGTATTTTAAACTTATCGATGCAAATAAACTGCGCCGGAAAAACGGATGCTTTAATTCTTATTGTTCGGTCAGAGTTCCTTAATGCCGCAGGAAAAACAAATTCTGCGGCTGCGTGGCACCTGACTGGGGTTTTCTGCAATTTTTTAATGCCCGTAAGAAATTTCGGCAAAAGAGGGAGATAAGAATAAATCCCGTTCACAAAGTGAACGGGATCTGTGGAGCTGATAACCGGATTCGAACCGGTGACCTCGTCCTTACCAAGGACGTGCTCTACCTACTGAGCCATATCAGCAATTATACCGGCGTTGGCGGTTTGCTGCCGAACACCGGGTATTATATACGATTGTTTATAAAATTGCAAGCGTTTTTTATATTTATTTTATATTTGCCGCTTTTCGCAGGAAGGAGCGGATATTATAAAAACGGCTTTCCGGCAAGTATCATGCGGGAAATGGCCATATAGCCCTCATTGAGCACGACGGCGTTTTTCTTGGCGGCGGCCTCGCAGTAGTTTTCGGCGGGGGCTATCGGGGCGACATCGCTGCGGTAGATGATGAAGGGCACGGGAGCGTTGCTGTGCGCCCGCGTGGTAAGGGGGGTGGGGTGATCCGGGGTGACAAGTATTCCGAAATCGCCTTGGGATTTGAGATATTTGTACACGGGGGCCAGCACCTTGGAGTCTATTTCCTCAATGGCCTTTACTTTGCCCTCCACCTCGTGACGGTGCCCGCATTCGTCCGGGGCCTCAAGGTGCAGATATACAAGGTCAAAGCCGTCCTTAAAGGCCTGTATTGCGGCCTGCGCTTTTCCGGCAAAGTTGGTATCCAGCGTGCCGGTAGCCCCTTCCACGGGATAAATTTTCATGCCGGTAAGGAAGGCCAGCCCCTTTACAAGGTCCACCGCCGTTACAACGGCGCCGTTTAAGCCGTGGCGCTCCCGGAAGGAGGGCAGCATAGGCTTTGTGCCCTGACCCCAGAACCATACGGAGTTTGCCGTGCGCTTGCCCTTTGCGGCGCGGGCAAGGTTTACCGGGTGCTCCGAGAGCAGCTTATTGCTGCGGATCATTATATCGGTGAGCATATCGGCATAATCGCCCTTGGGCATATAATCCTTAATGCATCTGCCCGTAATGTTGTGGGGCGGGGTGAGCTGCTCGTTTGCCGTTGCGTGGTGCATGATAACGCAGTGGCGGTAGGAAAAGCCGGGGTAGAAGCGCAGCATTTCGCTGCCGAAATGCTGCTCAAGGCAGGCGATAAGCTGAGCGGCTTCCTCGGTGGAGATTTCGTCCGCGCTGTAATCCTCCATTATTTTTTGCTCGTAGGGGCCGTCCCCCGAAAGGGTGACAAGGTTTGCGCGCAGGGCGACATCGTCCTCCTCCATTTTTATGCCCAGCGACGCGGCCTCCAGCGGGGAGCGCCCGGTGAGGTATTGGGCGGGGTTGAAGCCCAGCACGCACATATTGCCCGTATCGCTGCCGCCGGTGCAGCCGCGGGGGGTGGGGTTGAGCATGCCGACCTCGCCGTTTTGGGCAAGAAAGTTCATATACGGTTTTTTGGCGACCTCCAACGGCGTGCGGAAGCCAAGCTCCTCCACAGGCTCATCGGCCGCTCCGTCCAGCAGTAAAACAAGATATTTCATAAATTTTGCGCTTAAGGGCGCGTCCTTCCTTGATAATTTATTCCGGGCAGGAGAAAAAGTCCGCGGCCGGAAGGCGAAGTGTGTGCTTTTTTGCATTACCTATATATATTTTAGCACAAATACGCTTTTTTTGCGCACCTTTTTGTTGTGCGTTTGCATTTGACATATTCAATTTATATAAATATAATAAATCGTGAACGGGAAGCGGCGGTGTCTGCCGCTCATTTTACGGTAAATTCCCGAAGAGGGGACGGCCTGCCGGACGCACCGAAGCGCCGGGAGCGCCCGGTTTTCGGGATGCAGCTTCGTTTTTTTCAGTATGGATTTCACAAGTAATAAAGGAATATCTGCTTAGAATTGCGCGCGGCGGCATTGCCGCTGCTTTGCAGCGCCCGCTTTTTTGGCAGGCGGCATTTTTGCTTTTTGCGCCTGCGGGCATTTTCAAATATTTTTTCAAAAGGAAGGTTCTTATGAGCCAACAGGAAAACCTTACTGCAACACAGGAAGTACGGACGGCGCGCCGCGGCCGCAAACCAAAGGCTGCCGCGGAAAAGGAAGGCAAGGCGGCGGATTCGGCAAAAAAGGCGTCGGAGCCGGGGAAAGAGGAGAGCGTGCCGAAGCGTGCTGCGGAGAAGCCCGAGGAACAGGCGGCAGAGAAGCCGGCGCCCAAACGGCGGGGCAGACCGCCCAAGGCAAAGGCAGCGGATACGGCAACGCAGACGGCAGTGCCGACAGAGGCACAAACGGCAGTGCAGACGGAAAAACGGGAGCCGGAGGAAAACGGCGCGCGGGCAGGAGAAACCGCCGTGCGCGAGCCGGAAAGCAGCGTGAGCGGCGCAGAGGGCGGCGAAAAGGCCGATGAACAGAAAGTGCAGAGGGAAGCCGCCGTGCAGGATGATGCAGAGGTGCGCCCTTACAGGCGGCCCGGCACATATTTTGTAAAAAAACGGTCCGTTGAGGCTCAGCCCGCAAGAGCGGAGTATGCGGCCGGGGAGGGGCGGCAGCGCTTCGAGCAGGGAACGGGAGAAGCCCGGCCTGCAAGGACGGAGGGCGCAAGGGAGTATGCGCGCCCGCAGCGCACGGAGGCGGCGCATCAGAGTCTTTCCGCCGAGGCAAGCGAGCTGCTCAGAAGCGGCGATTGCGGCGACTGCTGCGGAATTCTTGATATAATGCCCGACGGCTACGGCTTTCTGCGCTCCACGCAGTTCAAGCTGGACGACAACGGAGATAACCGGGATGTTTATGTTTCCGCAAGCCAGATAAGGCGGTTTTCGCTGCGCACGGGCGATATGGTAACCGGAAAGACCCGTCCGGGCAAGGAGGGGGAGCGTTACCGCGCGCTGCTTTATTTAAGCAGGATAAACGGAGATGAGCCGGAGGCGGCGGCGCACAGGCTGCGCTTTGAGGAATTGGTGCCGATATATCCGGATTCAAGAATAAGATTGGAAAACCCGGCGCAGTCGCGGGATATAGCGCTGAGGATGATTGACCTGATAAGCCCCATAGGCAAGGGGCAGCGGGGCCTTATAGTGGCGCCCCCGAAGGCGGGCAAGACGATACTGCTTAAAAAGCTGGCAAACGCCATAAGCGCAAATTATCCCGATATAAACCTTATCGTGCTGCTTATAGACGAGCGGCCCGAGGAGGTTACGGATATGCAGCGCTCCATAAAGGGGGATGTGATATATTCCACCTTTGATCAGCTGCCCGAAAACCATTGCCGCATAGCGGAGCTGGTGCTGGAGCGGGCAAAGCGGCTGGCGGAGCAGAACAAGGATGTTGTGATACTGCTGGATTCCATAACCCGGCTTGCGCGGGCGTACAACCTTACGGTGCCGCCTACGGGCAGAACCCTTTCCGGAGGCCTTGACCCCGGCGCGCTGCACAAGCCCAAGCGGTTTTTCGGCGCGGCGCGAAATACGGAAACGGCGGCAGCCTGACCATTATTGCAACGGCGCTTGTGGAAACCGGCTCCCGAATGGACGAGGTGGTGTTTGAGGAGTTCAAGGGCACGGGCAACATGGAGATACGCCTTGACCGCAAGCTGCAGGAAAAGCGCATCTTTCCCGCCATCGACCTTGCAAAAAGCGGCACGCGGCGCGAGGAGCTGCTGCTTTCGCGGCAGGAGCTGGAGGGAGTGTGGGCAATACGCAAGCTGCTTTCCCAGAACGAGGAGAACGCGACGGAGCAGCTTATAGCCACCATGGCGCGCACGCAGGATAACGAACAGTTCCTTTTGCGGCTTAAGAGCTGGACGGCAATGCTGGAAAAGGAAGGCTATAAGCTGCAGTAGCAAAAGCGGATGCGGCGAAAATAAATATTGATGCAGGGGCGGCTTACGCATAAGGCGGGGCCGCTTCTTTTGTTTTTTTGAAGCAAAACGGGGCGCTTGCGGGGTTAAAACGGGCAAAACGGGGCGCAGGGCGGGGCAAAGAGAAAGGAATCGTGACGGATATTCGGGCAAAGAAACAAAAAAAGTGAATTTATGCGTGCAATAAGGCGGGATGTATGGTATGATAAAGGCGGAGTATTTTGGCGCGATGCAGACAGAAGGGCGGCGCGCCGGATGATTGCCGAAAAAGCACCGGCAGCCGCTTTTTTAAGAGGGGCGGAAGCGCCGGGAAACGGCCGCGCCGATGCCGGAAAACGGACAGATGCGCATCGGCGATATATACGGGTAATTCGACGGATAATTCGGAGGAAGGCATGGACATTCTTCAGATTCTGACCTTTATAGGCGGGCTTTCGATGTTCCTTTACGGCATGAATGTTATGGGAGCGGGCTTGCAGAAGCTGGCCGGAGGAAGGCTGGAAAAGATACTGGA
Organism: Oscillospiraceae bacterium; assembly: GCA_022009755.1. Classification (GTDB taxonomy): domain Bacteria; phylum Bacillota; class Clostridia; order Christensenellales; family QALW01; genus UMGS1338. The sequence goes on along the minus strand of CP091722.1, from coordinate 1,540,004 downwards.
AAAGCTGACTACAAACCGCTGGCGCGGTATGCTGCTGGGATTGGGCGTAACGGCGGTAATACAGTCCTCCGGGGCGACCACCGTTATGGTGGTGGGCTTTGTGAACTCCGGGCTTATGAAGCTTTCTCAGGCCACGGGCGTTATAATGGGCGCCAATATCGGCACCACGGTAACTGCGTGGATACTTGCAATGTCGGATATACGCGGCGATCTGTGGGTGCTGAAGCTGCTTCAGCCGGAGTATTTCTCCCCCATTCTTGCCGCCGTGGGCATAATTATGACCATGGCCTGCAAAAAGCAGAGCCGCAAGGACGCAGGCACCATTCTTTTGGGCTTTGCCGTTCTGATGTTCGGCATGAACACCATGAGCGGCTCGCTTTCCTCCTTCAAGGACGATCCGCAGTTTTCCCAGATACTGCTGAAGTTTTCCAATCCTCTGCTGGGGCTGCTGGCGGGAACTGTGATGACGGCGATAGTGCAGAGCTCCTCGGCCTCCGTGGGCATATTGCAGGCGGTTTCCTCCACGGGCGCCGTTACCTGCGCCTGTGCGGTGCCTGTCATTTTGGGACAGAACATAGGCTCCTGCGTTACGGCGCTGCTTTCCGCCATAGGCACGAACAAGAACGCCCGCAGAGCGGCTATAATACATCTTTATTTTAATGTTATAGGCGCGGTGCTGTGTTTGCTGCTGTATTTTTTGCTGGGCGCCGTCATACCGGGCGAGGTATGGGAGCCCTTTGTTACAAAGAGCCTGGGAATGTTTGATATTGCGCTGCTGCACACCGCCATGAAGGTGGTGAACACGGTGGTGCTGCTGCCTCTTTCCAAGTGGCTGGAGCATTTGGCTGTGCTTACCATCCCCGACAGGCAGGGCAAGAAGGAAAAGATACAGCTGCTGGACCAGCGCTTTCTTGCAACCCCTGCTTTGGCGGTGGAGCAGAGCAAGCGTCTTACCGATGAAATGGCGCGGCTTTCCTGCGAAAACATAGTAAACGCCATGCAGCAGGTGCGGCATTACGATGCAAAGATTGCAGCCAAGACGGAGGAAAACGAGCAGAAGGTGGATCATTACGAGGACAAGCTGGGCACATATCTTGTGCAGCTTTCCTCACAAAGCATGACCATACACGATAGCCGTGAGGTTTCCATGCTGCTGCATGCAATAGGCGATATAGAGAGAATAAGCGACCATGCCGTAAACATACTGCATACGGCGCAGGAGATAGAGGAAAAGCATATTGAATTTTCGGCGGAGGCAAACAACGAGCTGGAGGTCATGAGCCGGGCGGTGTGCGAGATAGTAAGCCTTGCAACGGAGGCGTTCTGCCGCTACGATATTGAAATGGCGGCCAAGGTGGAGCCGCTTGAGCAGGTGGTGGATCTGCTTAAGGCGCAGCTTAAGGCACGGCACATAGAGCGGCTTCAGAGGGGGGACTGCACCACCATGACGGGCTTTGTGTTTTCCGACCTTATAACAAATTTTGAAAGAGTGGCGGATCAGTGCTCAAATATCGCGGTGTGCATGATACAGATAAGCAAGGATAATTTTGATACCCATAAATATCTGAACACCCTTAAAAGCTCGGATGATGAGAGCTTCAAGCAGCTTTACGAGGAATACCGCAGCAAATATGCCCTTGTTGATTAAAGGCAAAGGGAAAAAAGAGAACGCATAACAACGGGCGGACGGCGAACAGGCGGGCGCAAAAAGCATAATACGGAGGACGCTATGATATTTATTGTTGAAGACGATGAAAACATACGCCAGCTGGAGGAATATGCCATCAGGAATTCCGGCTACGAGGTAAAGGGCATGGAAAACGGCGATGAGCTGTTTGCGGAGCTTAAAAGCGTGCGCCCGGAGCTTATACTCCTTGATGTGATGCTGCCCGAAACGGACGGAATAAGCATTCTTAAAAAGCTGAAAAGCGCAGGAAATACCAAGGACATACCGGCTATAATTGTATCGGCAAAATCGCAGGAGCTGGACGCCGTTATAGGCCTTGACAGCGGCGCGGACGACTATGTTGCAAAGCCGTTCGGCGTGGTGGAGCTTATATCCCGCATAAAGGCAGTGTTAAGACGCGCGGGGGGCACAAAAGAGGGCGCGCGCATAAAGGAGCTGGGGGAGATAGAGCTGGACTCCGATCGCCACGAGGTAAAGGTGGAGGGTGAAATATGCGTGCTTACCTATAAGGAATTCCGCCTGCTTGAATATCTTATGGAAAACCGCGGGCGAGTGCTTACGCGCGAGAGCATTATGACGGCGGTGTGGGGCGAGGATTTTCTGGGCGAGAGCCGAACGGTGGATATGCATATAAAAACTCTCAGAAAAAAGCTGGGCAAGGCGGGAGAGCGCATAATTACCGTGCGCAACATAGGCTACAAGATAGACTGATACGGCAGGAAGCCGCGCTCCGAAGGGGAAACGCGGGCTGCATAGTATATAAACAATACAATAAACAATACAAACAGATATCAGACATTGCATATAAAAAGCATATAAAAAACAAGTATTAAAATCAAAACGGCAATAAACCGTAACGGGCGGGACGGTATGCCCGGGGAGGATCGGAATATGGATGTAAAAAAGGAGCTGGCGCAAAGGCTTGCAAAAATATGCTCAATGGAGGAGCAGGCGGTAGAGGAGATGTTTGAAACTCCGCCGGATAGGGAAATGGGAGATCTGGCGCTGCCCTGCTTTAAGCTGGCGCGCACCCTGCGCAAGGCGCCGCCCGTTATAGCAAAGGAGCTGGAGAGCAGCCTGGAGCTGCCGGAGACGGTTTCGCGCGCCTGTGCTGCGGGCGGGTATCTGAATTTTTATTTTGACCCGACAAAGCGCATAAAAAGCGTGCTGGATGCCGTGGCGGAAAAGGGCGAAAGCTACGGCAGCAGCAGCGAGGGCGCGGGCCAAACCGTCTGCATAGATTATTCCTCAATAAACATTGCCAAAAGGTGCCACATAGGGCATCTTACCACCACGGCGTTAGGCAATGCGCTGTATAAGATATACTCCTTTTTGGGCTATAAATGCGTGGGGATAAATCACCTGGGGGACTGGGGCACGCAGTTCGGAAAGCTTATATGCGCCTATAAAATGTGGAGCTGCCGCGAGGACATAGAAAAGGGCGGTATAGACGAGCTGGTGCGGCTGTATGTGCGCTTTAACAACGAGGCGGACGAGGCCATGGAGGAGCAGGCGCGGGCGTGGTTCAAGAAGGTGGAGGACGACGACCCCGAGGCCATGGAGATATTCAACTGGTTCAAGGATATAACCCTTAGGGATGTGGCCCGCATTTACGACCTTTTGGGGGTGCGCTTTGACGCCTATACGGGGGAGAGCTTCTATAAGGACAAGTGGCAGGCCGTGGTGAAGGAGCTGGAGGACAAGGGGCTGCTTACGGAAAGCGACGGGGCAAAGGTGGTAATGCTGGATAAGTACGATATGCCCCCCTGCATAATACTTAAAAAGGACGGCGCCAGCATATATGCAACGCGGGATATAGCCGCGGCAATCTACCGCAAAAAGACATACGATTTTTACAAATGCCTCTATGTTGTGGCATATCAGCAGAATCTGCATTTCCGGCAGTTTTTCAAGGTCATAGAGCTTATGGGGTATCCGTGGGCCAAGGATCTTGTGCATGTGCCCTTCGGCATGGTATCCTTTGAGGGACAGACCCTTTCCACCCGCAAGGGCAACATAGTATACCTTGACGAGCTGCTGGAGCGCGCCATTGAAAAGGCGGGAGAGATAATAGCTCAGAAGAATCCCGACCTTGCAAACAAGGATACCGTGGCGCGTCAGGTGGGCGTGGGAGCGGTGCTGTTTTACGATCTTTACAATTCCCGAATCAAGGATGTGGACTTCTGGTGGGACAGAGCGCTGGCCTTCGAGGGGGAACCGGGCCGTATGTGCAGTACACGCATGCCCGTGCCTGCTCGGTGCTTGCAAAAAGCGAAGTTCGCGCGCAGGAGGCGCTTAACAACGAGCAGTGGGAGCCTGAGGCGCTTTGCAATCCCGAGGCGCAGGAGGTGCTGTCGCTGCTGGAGGGCTTCCCGCAGGCGGTGCGCAGCGCCTGTGCAAAGAACGAGCCCTGCGCAGTGCTGCGGCACACCATGGCGCTTGCCCAGGCCTTTAACAGGTTCTATTTCGAGCACAGGATAATTACCGATGATCAGAAGAAAACGGCGGCCAATCTGCGCCTGTGCGCGGCGGTGAAAACCGTGATAAAGACGGGGCTTTCCCTTGCGGGGATAGAAGCGCCGGAGAGAATGTAGGGCGGTAAAAGGGCAGCGGAAGGAAGCGAAGGAATTGAAGCTTACAGGCAAAGCATTTATTCAGGGACGCCTTGTGCAGGCGGCAGTAAGCGCGGAGGACGGTATTATAACCGCGGTGGAGGAGCTTTCGGGGCGGCACGGCGGGGATTATATACTGCCGGGGCTTGTGGATGTACACACGCACGGCGGCTTCGGAGCGGATTTTACGGAATCCTCCGTTGAGGAGATATGCGCGGCGCTTGAGCAGTTTGCGCGCGCCGGCGTGACCTCGGTAATGGCCACCACCAGCACTGCAAAAAAGGAGGAGCTGCTGGCGGCGGCAGGCAGGATAGCGGACGCCGCACGGGAAAGCGGCCGCTCGGGGCGGGGCGCCCGGATACTGGGAATAAATATGGAGGGGCCGTTTTTCGGGGAGAAAAAGCGCGGTGCGCAGCCGGCGGAGCTATTGTGCGGGCCGGATGCCGAATTCACCGAAAGCTTCATTGAGGCAAGCCGCAATCTTGTGCGCATGATATGCTTTGACCCCCTGCTTGAGGGAAGCGAGGAGTTCTGCCGGCGCTTCAGCGGAAAATATGTAATGTCAATTGCGCATACCGCCTGCACCCGCGCTCAGGCGCAGCAGGCGCTGGGGTGGGGCGCTCGGTGGCTGACACATGCCTTTAACGGCATGGAGCCCATGTATTCAAGGGAGCCGGGCCCGCTTTCCGCCGCACTGGACGGTATGTGCGGCATAGAGCTTATAGGGGACGGCTGCCATGTGCATCCCTTCTGGCTGCGTACGCTCTTTGAGCTGGCCCCCTCCAGAATAGCCCTTATAAGCGATTCCACAGAAGCGCTGGGCATGCCGGACGGCAATTATATACTGGGAGGGCGTCCGGTGATAAAAAAGGACGGGCTGATGTACACGCCCGAGGGGGCGCTTGCGGGCAGCGCGCATACGCTGAGCGAGAACCTGAAGTGCCTTGTGGATTCCGGCGTGCCGCCGGTGCTGGCCGTGGCCTCGGCTACCGAAAACCCGGCAAGGATGCTGTCCCTTCCCGCCGGTGAGCTGAAGGTGGGCGCAAAGGCGGATATACTGCTTTGCAGCCGGGATATGACGGTAAAGCAGGTGCTGCTCTCCGGCAGGGAGCTGTTGTAAGAAGCGGCGGAAAGGCGCCTTTGCGTTACCCGAACAATTATAATCATTAACATACATAAGGAAAGGGAAAGCATGAACACATACTATGTTTTGTCCGAGGGCTTTGACCCGCGGGAAACCTGGCGCTGGAGGAGTATATAATCAACAATTGCCGCTCTGACGAGGTGTGGCTGTATCTGTGGCAGAACAGGAACACCGTGGTGATAGGGCGCAATCAGAACCCGTGGCGGGAGTGCAATATGGAGGCGATACGCCGGGACGGAGTAACGCTTGTGCGCCGGTCCTCCGGCGGCGGAGCCGTATTTCATGACGACGGCAACCTGAATTTTACCTTTATTGCGCCCAAGGAGCTGTATAACCTTGAAAAGCAGCTGTCGGTGGTGCTGCGGGCGCTGGAGAGCTTCGGCCTTCACGCCGAGTTTTCCGGGCGCAACGATATACTGCTGGACGGACGCAAGTTCTCCGGAAATGCGTTTTCCCACAGCCACGGCATTTCCATGCAGCACGGCACGCTGCTTATAAAAACCGATATGACCCGTTTGGCAAAGTATCTTTCCCCCTCCCAAGCTGAAGCTGAACGCAAAGGGCGTGACCTCGGTGCGTTCAAGGGTGTGCAACCTGTCCGATGCCTGCGCCGATATCACACCGCAGACGCTGTGCAGCGCTTTGGTGGAGGCTTTTCAGAAGATATACGCGCCCCTTACCGCAAGTATAAAATCGGGCGAGATAGACAAAAACGATTACCGCGAGCTGATAGATAAATATTCCTCATGGGAGTGGATAATGGGGCAGACGCCGCAGTTTGAGGCGGTGCACGAGCATCGCTTTGACTGGGGCGAGGTGCAGCTGTGCTATAATGTGCGCGGGGGGCTGGTGGAAAGCGCAAGGCTGTTTTCCGATGCCATGGATGCCGAGCTTATAATGCGCGCGCAGGCGGCGCTTGCGGGAAAACGGGCTACGGCGCAGGCGCTTTCCGAAGCGGTGCGCGACATAAGCCCCGCGCTGGCGGACTGGATAGCCTCCCTGCCCGTATAAGGCTTTTTATGGGATTCTTAAAGGTTCGGCGGCGAACCTTAAACAAAAAACGGAGGCAACGGTTATAAAAAAGGAACTTAAACGGCTTTTGGGCTGCCTGCGCCGGGCGGATGCGGATTTCGGCATGATACAAAACGGCGACAGGATAGCGGTGGGAGTGAGCGGCGGCAAGGATTCCCTTGCGTTAGTGTACTGCCTGGAGCTTTATAAACGATTTTCCAAAAAGGATTATGAAATATGCGCCGTTACGGTGGATACCGGGCTGCGCCCGTTTGACCTTAGCGGCGTGAGGGAATTTATGGCCCGGCTGGGCGTGCCCTACGAGGTGATAGAAACCAATGCGGGGGAGGTAGTGTTTTCGCTTCGGCAGGAGAAAAACCCCTGTGCGCTGTGCGCGAACCTGCGCCGGGGCACCATGAATAATGCGGCGCGGCGCCTTGGGTGCAATAAGACGGCGCTGGGGCACCACAGCGAGGATGCGGTGGACACGCTGCTTATGAGCATTTTTTATGAGGGCAGGCTTAACACCTTTCAGCCGGTGACCGAGCTTTCCAGATGCGGGCTTACCGTTCTGCGCCCCCTTGTGTATGCTTCTCAGGAGGATATAATATCCCTTGCAAAGGGGCTGCCCCTGCCGGTGGTGCCCTCGCCCTGTCCTGCCTGCGGCAAAACAGCGCGTGCAAGGGCGGAAAGAATACTGGATATTCTGGAGGCGGAGATACCCGATGTGCGCCAAAAGCTCAAGGGTGCGCTGGAGGGCACGGAGAATTACAGGCTTTGGCGCAAGGTGAGCGATATTGACGCTGCAAGCGGGAATAAGGACCGTGACTTATAATAGACGGGCTTTTTAGGCGGGTGCGTTTTCGCATGAGAACGGCTGCGTAAGGGCAAAGAGACAAAACAAGAGGCAAAGCATGATAATTGACGCACATGTGCATTTTTTTCCGGATAAAATTGCCGCGCGGGCGGTGGACAAGCTGGTGCAGGTGTCCGGGCTTACTCCCTGTACCGACGGCACGCTTGCGGGCGCGGCGGCAAGAATGGAGGCAAGCGGCGTGAGCCGGGCGGTGCTGCTGAGCATTGCCACGGCGCCGAAGCAGCAGGAGGATATAAACAAAAATGCGGTTTCGCTGCTTAAGGATAAGCGGTTTATTCCTCTTGGCAGCGTGCATTGTCTTTCCCCCTCGTGGCGGGATCAGCTGGTTATGCTTAAGGAAAGCGGAGTAAAGGGCATAAAGCTGCATCCCGATTATCAGGGCTTTATGATAAATGACCGCGCATGGTTTCCCGTATATGAAAGCTGTCAGGATTTAGGGCTTGTGATTGTGTTTCACGCCGGGTGGGATTGTTACAGCCCGCAGCTGATACATGCCCGCCCCAAGGCCTCGGCTGAGGTGGCGCAGGCGTTTCCGCGGCTGAAAATGGTGCTTGCCCACATGGGCGGGCTTAAGCTGGAGGACGAGGTGCTGGCCTTTTTGGCGGGGCGCGCAAATGTATATTTTGATACCGCCATGGGCGGCACCTATATGAATCGGGAAAAGGTGCGCAGGATAATTGATTTGCATCCGGCGGAAAACATACTCTTCGGCAGCGATTGTCCGTGGGAGGATCCGGTAAAGACATTGGATTTTGTGGATTCACTGGGGCTTGGGCGGGAGGCGCGGGAGCGGGTGCTTGCCGGCAACGCGATAAGGCTTTACGGGCTGTAAGAATTTTGTTTTTTATATATGCGTTTTGGGAGAGCGGCGGAAGCGCGCAAAAAGGGCCGCTTTTTGCGGCATAATATGCAAAGGCAGGGGGAGACGGCGGCGTGCTGAGAATTGACGATCTTCAGTATAAGGGGCTTAAGCTGTATCAGGATACGAACGGCTTTTGCTTCGGCACCGATGCGGTGCTGCTGGCTGCGTTTGCCCGCATAAGAAAAGGGGAGCGCATTGCGGATATATGCGCGGGAAACGGCATTATCGCGCTGCTTACAACGGCGCGCTGCGCCCCTTCGTACTGCCTTGCCGCAGAGCTTCAGCCGGAGGCGGCGCAGCTGTGCCGCAAAAATGTTGAGTTCAATTCCATGACGGACATTATAGAGGTTTGTCAGGCGGATGTGCGTCTGCTCGGAGGAAACGGGCTGGCGGGCAGCTTTGATGCGGTAACCTGCAATCCGCCGTACAGCCGCACCACCGCTCCGGCAACGGACAGCCTGCAGAAAAGAATGGCGCGACAGGAGCTTACCTGCACGCTGGAGGATGCCGTGGGGTGCGCCGCACGCCTGCTGCGCTTCGGCGGAAGGCTGGCCCTTGTGCATCAGGCGGAGCGCACGGCGGAGGTATTTGAGGTTATGCGCCGCTGCAAACTGGAGCCCAAGCGCGCGCGGCTTGTGCAGCCAAGCGCGCAGAAGCCGCCCAAGCTGCTGCTTGTTGAAGGGGTGCGCGGCGGGAAGCCGGGGATGCTGTGGGAGCCGGTATTGGTGCTTACCAACCCGGACGGCAGCTATACCCCACAGGCCAAGGAGCTGTATCATATAACGGAAACGGGAGAGGAAAGCAAATGACGGCGGGAATATATATCTGCCCCACCCCCATAGGCAATATGGAGGATATAACCCTGCGGGTACTGCGGGTGCTTAAGGAATGCGACTGCATAGCCTGCGAGGATACGCGCCATACCGCGCTGCTGCTTAAGCACTTTGATATAAAAAAGCCGCTTGTTTCCTATCATAAATTCAATGAGGAGGAGCGCGCGCGGGAGCTTGCACAGCGGGCGCTTCAGGGGCAGAGCATAGCGGTGGTGAGCGATGCGGGCATGCCGGGCATAAGCGACCCCGGCTTTGCGGCGGTGCGGGCGGCGCGCCTTGCGGGAGTGCCGGTAACGGTGCTGCCGGGGGCCAGCGCCGGGATATGCGCCCTTGTGCTTTCCGGCATACCGTGCGGCCGGTTTACCTTTGAGGGCTTTCTGCCCGCCGAGGGCAGGGAGCGCCGGGAAAGTATGGACAGAATAATGAGCATCGGCTGCACGGCGGTGCTTTATGAGGCGCCGCATCGCCTTGAACGCACGCTGCGCGAGCTTGCGCAAAGGGACGGCGAGAGGGAAATTGCCGTGTGCCGCGAGATAAGCAAGCTGCACGAGGAATGCGTTGTAATACGCCTTAAGGATTATCCTGCCTTTGGAGGAGCATCCGCCGCGGGGCGAATATGTATTGGTGCTTAATAAGGGGGAGGACAAAGAGCCGGAGGGCAGCCTGGAGGAGCAGCTGGAGAGGCTGCTTGCCGCGGGAATGCCGCGCAAGGAGGCGGTAAAGCAGGTGGCCAAAGCAAACGGGGTAAGCAAAAACGAGGTATATATGCTTACCGTGCCGCAGGAATAAAGCGGGCATCGGGGCGCATCGTGCAGCCGGGCGCAGGTGAGTGCGGCGGGAAAAATGCGCTTTGCACCGGCTCCGAGCATGCTTTTTCGGCGTATCGGATATAAAGAAGAGCCTTGAGGCTCTTTTTTTTTTTGTTTAATGTGCGGTAGCGGGCGGCAGAGCCGGGCATACTATAATGCAGGAGGCGGAAATGATGGATTATCGCGCGGGCTATTATAAATTGTTCGGGGAAATAACGCGGGCGCTGTGCGCTCTTAAGCGCGGCTGCCCCGAGACGGCGGAAAAATTGCTGGAGCAGGCTCAAAGCAGCGCGGAGCTTGAATATATTTCCGCATTGGTGCTGTGCGGAGGGCAGGGGGCTTCTGCGGGGCGGGAACGGGCCGCGGTTTGTGCGCATACGCAAAAAAATAACCCGGCGGTACGGCACCGCCGGGTAACGGCTGGGCGCAGGGGGAACGCCCGGATAATGGCGATTTTATGCTTTCAGGCAGGCCTTTTACAGGCATTGTATCCGTATTTATATATTCGGCACCGGCGGCGCAATTTCCTTTATAAATGTATAAAAAAATAGCATTTTCAATTGTTTTATGGACAAAAACGGGCAAAAAATGCCGCTTTTGCTTTATTTACGCCCGTATATGTGCTATAATATAATTCCGAAGGCAGAGAGTGCTTTCGGATTTTATTTTTGCCTTTCAGGCAGAGTCGGGTTTTATTGTATGAAGGGTTTTGCAAGGCTTTCGCCCAGAACAAAGGGTATAATATGCATAATTATTGCGGCGTTCGGCTTTTCCATGATGTCGGTGTGCGTGCGCGGCGCGGGAGAGCTGCCGTCGTTTCAGAAGGCATTTTTCCGCAATTTTGCGGCGCTTTTTGTGGTGGCGGGCATAATGCTGCGCAAAAAAATAAGCTTTATTCCGCAAAAGGGAAGCATAGGGCTGCTTATAGGGCGCGCACTTTTCGGAACGGTGGGAATACTGGGCAATTTTTATGCCATAGATCACATGGTACTGGCCGATGCGAATATGTTAAACAAGCTTTCTCCGTTTTTTGCAATCGTGTTTTCCGCGCTGCTGCTTAAGGAAAGGCCGAATTTTGTGCAGATAATCGGCGTGCTTGCGGCAATGGCGGGCAGCATGCTTATTATAAAGCCGGGGTTTGCAAGCGCATCTGTTTTTTTCCCGCTCTTGCGGGGCTGGCCGGGGGCTTGGGGGGCGGGGGTAGCCTACACCTTTGTGCGCATGCTGGGGGCACGGGGAGAAAAGGGGCCGCGGATAGTGCTGTTCTTTTCCGCTTTTTCCTGCATTGTGTGCCTGCCCTTTATGCTTATTCATTTTGAGCCCATGAGCGCCCGGCAGGTGCTGTTTTTGCTGCTTGCGGGGCTTTGCGCCTGCGTGGGGCAGTTCGGCATAACTCAGGCCTATATATATGCCCCGGCAAAGGAAATATCGGTTTATGATTATACTCAGGTGATATTTGCCGCGCTGCTGGGCTTTGCGTTTTTTGAGCAGGTGCCGGATATTTTAAGCGTGCTTGGGTATGTGCTTATATGCGCCTCCGGCGTGGGAATGTTTTTCTACAATAAAAAGCACGGCGTGCAGACGGAGAAAAAAGAAGGATAAAATACGGATATAAAATAAAAGCCCGACGGCTTAAAAGCGAACCCCGAAAGCGTATGACTTTCGGGGTTCGCTTTGCTCCGGCGGAAGCCTTTTTCGCGGGGCATCGGGCTTTTGCCGTAGGAACGGGATCATTTCATGACATCCCAAAGCTCAAGATCGTTTTTGATGCGGCTTATTGCCGCCTCCGCCGCTTCGCGTCCTGCGTCAATGCAGGCGCCGGCATCCCGGAGGTTTTTCTCGTCATAAGGTCCGACATCCGGGGCGATGACTATATCGCTGTTTGGCAGGGCGTTGCGCACATTGCACCAGTCCGAGGTTTCAAAGGACTGATAGATGGTTTGTATTATGTTTGTGGGCTTTGAGCGCTTCCAGCCGCGGAAGGCGACATCCACGGCAATTACATACTGCGCGCCGAGAACATCGCGGCACAGGTCAACGGGCACGCGGTCGGTTACACCGCCGTCCACAAGGGTCATATCCTCCCAGTCCACCGGCTCAAAGACGCCGGGAACACTTATGGAGGCGCGTATGGCGTGGCTGAGCCTGCCCGATGTGAGGGGCACGGTGCGGCTGGTTACAAGGTCGGTGGCTGCGGCGCAGAAGGGAATAACGCATTCCTCAAAGGTTTTGCCCTTGCAGAGGGTATCGATATATTCCTCGGTTTTTTTGCCGCGCAGCACGCCCTTATGGGGGCGACCTAGGTCAAGAAATGTGCGTTCCGATATGGAAAGCGCAGTGGACTGAAGCTCATACATATCCTCGCCGGCGCAGTATATTCCGCCGATAACGGCGCCCATGGAGCAGCCCGCCACGCAGTCCACCGGCAGACCGTGCTCCTTAAAAACCTGCAGTACGCCTATATGGGCAAGCCCGCGCGCGGCGCCGCCGCCCAGGGCAAGTCCGATTTTTTTTCTTCCTTTTTCCGTCATATGTTCCTCCGTGGGTGCATATTTTTTTGTAGCTCCTGCTGCGTTTGGGGCAGAAAGGGTGAAAAGGATGCAGCGTAAACACATCCTCAGAATATTCACGGCATTATTATTTATCATTTTTATGTTTTTGTCAATAGTGTATCCTGCCGTTATAATGCAATCCGCGCAGGAAGGGCTGCGTCTTTGGGCGACGGCGGTGGTGCCGTCGCTGTTTCCGTTTCTTTTTGCGGCGCGGGCGCTGCTGGAGCTGGGGGCGGACAGGGCGGTAGAGCGGATACTGGGGCCGGTGCTGGCGTTTTTGGGCTTTGAGCCCAAGGGAGCGTTTGCACTTGCGGTATCCCTTTTATGCGGATACCCGGCGGGGGCAAAGACGCTGGGCGATCTTGCGGCGCGGGGCCGCATAAGCCCGCGGGAGGGCGAAAGGCTGGCAATACTGTGCCACACTGCCGGACCGCTGTTTGTTTTGGGCTTTGCCTCTGGCGTGACCGGGGTAAACGGAGGAGCGCTGCTCGGCTGCCATTACGGGGGCGTGCTGTGCGCTGCCTGCGCGGTAAATGCGCTGTGCACGGCCTTTTTTCGCGATGACGGGGAGCCTTACGGTAAGGGAGGGCTGAAGGGTGAAAAAGAGAGAAGCAAAGGCGAAAAGAAAGCACAAAGCGGCGGAAAATGCCGAAATACGGGGTTTGGAGAGGTATTGGGGAATGCCTGCGGCGCGGCAGCGGGGGCCTGCTTTACGGTGGGTGGGTTTATAGTTTTTTTCAGCTGCGTAAGTGGGCTAATAAAGCCGTATATGCCCGAAATATGGCGTATTTTGGAGCTTTCCGCCGGGCTTGAGGGGCTGGAGCTGCCCGGGGCGGCGGCGCTTGTTTCTTTTTCCGGGCTGTGCGTAATTGCGCAGGAGACGGCCTTTTTGGGGGAGATACGCCCGAAAATGCTTTTGCTTTGCCGGGCGGCGGCAGGGGCGTTTTCGCTTCTTTTGGGTCTGGCGGCGCAGGCTTCGCCGTATCTGGCGGCGGGCGCAGCGGCGGCTGTTATTGCGCCGTGCTGTGTTTTTGTGCGTTTTTACGGGAAAAAAAGGGGAATAAGGGCGCATTACGGCAAAGAGCGCGGGGAGGAAGCAAAGGGGAGGGCTTGCGCAGGGGGGCATAAAAACGGTAAAAAAACAAGCAAAAACGGCGTATTTTTTGCTTAAAAACACGCGATTTTTGCTTAAAAAACGATGTGAATTTTGTGTGAAGGCCTAAAGGGGATTACTTGGAGAACTGCTCCCGGCTTTTTCTTACCTGCTCGCCGGTGCGGCCCAGATAGTTTTCCAGCTCCTCCAGCACATCATTGGCATAGGCCTTGGCGCCCAGACGGATCTCCTTGGCGCTTTGCTTGGCCTCGGTCACTATGCGCTCGGCCTCCTGCTGCGCCTGCTTGATTATGGAGGTTTCGCTTACCAGCTGTGCGGCCTGGCGCTGTGCCTCTTCGATATACTGCTGCGCTTCCTTTTCGCCGTCGGCAAGTATTTGGCGGCGCTCCTTTATTATGTTGCCGGCGCGTTCAAGCTCGACGGGGAGGTTGTCGCGGATATCGTCGATGAGATCAAGACACTTATCGGTGTCCACCAGCTTTTTGCTGGACATAAAGCTTTTTTTGGAGGCCTCCAGCTCTTCAAAGAGGGTATCAAGCAATTCGTTTACGGACATATATAACGCTCCTTAAAAAAATTTACAAAATATAAACGGCGTCCGAGACGGAGCTGCGGCTTTGCCGCAGGAAAGACGGCATAAAATCAAAGCTGTTCCGTGTGAAGGCCGCAAAGGCGCGCGGAGACATAGGGCCGTATTATTTCCGGCACCATGCCGGTGATATTGCCGCCCAGAGAGCCTATTTCCCGCACCATGGAGGAGCTGAGAAAGGAATACTCGCTGGCGGTCATGAGGTAGATGGCCTCCAGCCCTTTATCCAGCTTCTGATTGAGCATGGCGTACTGGAGCTCGTATTCAAAATCCGATACGGCGCGAAGACCGCGCAGCATAACATTGCCGCCCTTGCGGCGAATATAGTTTACCAGTAAACCCTCGGAGCTGTCAACCGTTACATTGGGCAGGTTGCTTACGCATTTTTTAATCATTTCCACCCGCTCCGGAATGGTGAAAGCCCTGCTTATTACCGTTGTGAAGCACCGCTACAACAAGGTTGTCCGTCATGCGGGCGGCGCGCTCTATAAGGTCAAGGTGACCGCAGGTGATGGGGTCAAAGCTGCCGGGGTATATTATCATTTTCATGGCTTTATGCCTCCTTATTTGGGGTGAGCAGCAGCAGCGAACGGCGTCCGTAGGCGCGGCTGCGCAGAATTTCGTAGCAGGGAAGCACGCCGGGCGGCAGGGGCTTATCGTGCTCCAGCACCAGCACGCCGCCGGGGGCAAGCAGGGCGCAGCGGTCAATCTCGCGTTCAAGATCTTCATAGAGGCCGGAGCTGTACGGCGGGTCGGCAAGGATGATGTCAAAGCGGCGGCCCCGCGCGCTTAGGGAGGAGACGGCGGATTGCCAGTCGCACAGCAGCACCTCGGCCTCCTGCCCCAGCATGGCAAGGTTTTTGCCGGTAAGGGCGCAGCTGGCGGGAGAGGAATCCGCAAAGACGCAGGCGGCGGCTCCCCGCGAGAGGGCTTCGATGCCCAGCTGTCCCGTGCCGCAGAAAAGCTCAAGCACCGAAGCGCCGGGCAGGCGCGCGCCCAGCATATCCATAAGGGCTTCCTTTACAAGCCCGGCGGTGGGGCGCACATTCTGCCCCTGCGGGGAGAGAAGGCTGCGTCCGCGCCATTTTCCGGAGGCAACTCTCATGGCTTTTCCTCCGTTTCGGGCCGTGCGGCGGCTTGCTGCGTATCGTCTTGCCGTGCGGCGGTATCTTGGGCAGCGGCGGGGGTATCGTGGGCGGAATCAAGCGGTTCGCCTGCGGGAGTGTTTTCCGATTCGTCCTGAGGCAGCATCTTATAGCGGTGATCCTTGGGGAAATAGTGTGCCTGCATATTTTCCGGCACCTCGGAGGCACGCTTTCTGAAGCCGATGATATAGCATATGCCGCTTACTGCTATAAACAGGAGGATGGGTATAAAAAACAGATAGGGGGTGACGGTGCCTGCTGCGCCGAAATAGCCGAAGGAGGCGCGGGTGGGCATACCGTAGAAGAACACGGCATTGGCATCCACGGGGGAGAGGAGCAGCAAAAGGGGAGAGGCCGCCATGAAAAGCATGTAGAGGATATTATAGAGGGTGTCGGCAAGGGAGGCGCAGTGCTTTCCCAGCCGTTAAAGGCAAGAACGGTGCACACAACGGTGAGAACAGCCGGTATAAGCATGGCAATTATGCCGGCGGCAAAGCCCTTGAAGGGGTGATACAGCTCGGCGCGGGCTTTTTCCAGCTGCTCTTTGCTGCCCCGGCCGCGCACATAGGTTATGACGGCGCGGCAGTCCTTTTCGCCCCAGCGGCCGCAGTTATCCCACAGAAGACCGGCTTCAAAGAGCATAAACGCGCCCCCTGCGACCAGCTTGAGAGGGGTGCTTATCTGCACGCTTAGTATTATGGAAAGGCCTATGAGGGTGAACACCACCACGGCGGCAAATATAAGCATGAGCTTAAGGGCAAATTTAAGGGTATCCTTTATCATGGCAAATTCCTTTCACGGACGGCGCCGTTCAGATTATTTCCTCCTGAGTGAATATACGGTGCAGAGGCACATCATGCGCTTTAGGTGTAAAATCGTGCTCCTGAGCGGCAAAGGCGGCTCCGAAGAACAGGGCGGAGCTGCCGGCAAGCAGGCGATCGTAGCAGCCTGCTCCGTAGCCCATGCGGTAGCGGCTGCGGTTGAAGGCCAGCATGGGGCAGATTATAATCTGGGGCACTGCGGCCTCACCTGCTGGCTCCAGCATGCCGAAGGCTCCCTTTGACAGCCTGCCGTCAAAGACGCAGGGGGTTATTACATGGGTGTTTTTATCGCAGCGGGGAAGCAGCACCTGCTTACCCCTGCGCCGGGCGGCAAGCATGAGGGGCTCAAGGTTTACCTCGCTGCCTGCGGGCATATAGAACATTATGCTTTCGGCACGGTCAAAGCAGGGGTCTAAGGCTATGGCGCTGCATATGGCAAGGGAGTATTGCATACGGTCGTCCTCCCTGATGGCGTTGCGGCGCCGCAGGAGCTCCCTGCGTTCAGCGTCCACAGTACACCTTGGGCACCCGCTTGGATATGCCCAGAAGTATTTCGTAGCTGATGGTGGAGCAGATATCCGCCATTTCGTCCGCCCATATATGGGTTTCGCCCTGAGCGCCGATGAGGGTTACAAGCTCGCCGGAGGAGGCCTGAGGGATATCGGTGATATCCACCATCATCTGATCCATACACACCTTGCCGCAGATGGGGGCTTTTTGGCCGCATATGATGCAATAGCCGCGGTTGCTGTTGGCGCGGCGGTAGCCGTCGCCGTAGCCGATGGGCACCACGCCTATGCGCATATCCCGCGGGGCGATGAAGCTGCGGGAATAGCCTATACTTTGCCCGGCGGGCACCTGCTTTACCTGCGTGAGCCGGCTTTCAAGGCGCAGTGCGGGGCGCAGGGAGAGGGTGTGCTTTACATCGGGGGAGGGGTAGTAGCCGTAGATGGCTATGCCGGGGCGCACCATATCGTAGCGCAGGTCGGGGCAGTCTATAAGCGCGCCGGAGCAGGAGGCGTGGCGCAGGAGGCTTGTATAGCCCGCGCTTTTAAGCAGGGCAAGCATTTCCTCGAAGCGCTGAGCCTGACGGTAAGTGAAGCTTTTATCCCAGCTGTCGCTGGCGGCGAAGTGGGTAAAGGCCCCGGTGCAGTGTACATGAGGGGCGTTTTTAAGGGCGCAGACAAGCTCGCGAAGCTCATCAAGGCTTTGCACGCCCAGGCGTTCCATGCCGGTATCCAGCTTTATATGCACATTTACATCGGTTTGAGCACGGTTTGCGGCGTGCTCCAGCACGCGGACACATTCGGGGTCGTAGACGGTTTGGGTTATGCCGTATTTTACGGTATCGGCCGCGCTCTGCTCAAAGCAGGCACCCACGCAGAGTATGGGCAGCTCTATACCGGCGCGGCGCAGAAGCACGCCCTCCTCGGCGGTGGCTACGCCCAGGGCGTAGGCTCCGGCCTGAGCGCAGGCCTCGGCGACGGGGACAAGACCGTGTCCGTAGGCGTCGGCCTTGACCATACACATCATTTTTGTACCCTCCACATGGCGGCCGAGGGCGCGCACATTGTGGCGGATGCTTTCAAGATCCACATAAGCAACGGTGGGGCGGCTCATAAAATCATCTCCTGACTGAGATATTGAAAATTTTGCAAAGGCGCTTGGGCGGCGCCGAAGACGCGAAAAACGCCCGCTTGGCGGGCTCAGAGCTTTTTTACCTGCTCCTGTGTGACAAGCTCGATGCCGGCCTTTTCCAGCAGCTCAACGGCCTTTTCCACGGGGGTGACCTTGAACATTATAAGGGCGTTTTTGCCCTGATGGCGCACGAAGGAATAGAGGTATTCCACGGAGACATCGCCGCGGGAGAAAATTTCCAGAACATCGGACAGCCCGCCGGGGGTATCGGGAACAACGACGCCCAGCACGCGGGTGGTGGAAACCATGAAGCCGGCGGCGCGCAGGGCTTTTTCCGCGCCGGGGGTATCGTTTACGATGGCGCGCATTATGCCGTAATCCGCGGTGTCGGCTATGGAAAGGGCGACAAGGTCGATGCCGTTATCGGCAAGGATGCGGGTAAGGGAGGAAAGGCGTCCTTTTTTGTTTTCCATAAACACTGAGATCTGATCGATGAACATATTATCACTCCTTTTTGATATTTATGCAGGGAAAGCGGCGCTTGTGCGAAAGAGCCGCATCGGAGACGCTTTTTGCGCCGTGAAGGCGCCTGCGCAAAGCGGCGGAGGCTTGCGCCGACGCGCGGGCAGGCGCATGGCCGGACGGCCCCGGCGGGGGCGTACGGGGAGGCCGGAGGCCCACGGCGCGGGGATGCGGCGAAAAGCGATGTTGCCGCGGTTATGCTTATATCTTATATTTCTTGCTGCCGCCGTTTGGCTGCTGATTATTGCATCTGCGTTATTGTACTATTGCATTATATTGTATTGCTTGTATTGCCGTGGCATTGCTGTTGTTATTGCACATCATGACACCGCGGCATTATGATATTATTTATTGCGGTTATCCTGCACGCGCTTTGCTTTGCCCTCGCTGCGGGGCAGGGAATGAGGCTCCACAAGACGCACCTTGGCGGAGATGCCCAGCATTGTGAGGATGCGCTGCTTGATTTTTGCGCTCCACCTCTTCGATATGGCGAACCTCGTCGGAGAAGAGCTGCTGGCTCATTTCCACCTGTACCTCAAGGGTGTCGGAGTTGTTTTCGCGGTTTACTACCAGCAGGTAATGGGGAGCAAGCTCGCCCATTTCTATAAGAATGGTTTCCACCTGAGTGGGGAATACATTTACGCCGCGCACCACTATCATATCGTCGGAGCGCCCCATTATGCGCTGCATACGGCGGTGTGTTCTGCCGCAGGGGCAGGGGGAGGCGTCGAGGGAGGAGAGGTCGCGGGTGCGGTAGCGCAGCAGGGGCATGCCCTCCTTGGCGATGGTGGTGAACACAAGCTCGCCGGTTTGGCCGTCGGGCAGGGGAGCGCCGGTTTCGGGGTCGATGATCTCGGGGAAGAAGCAGTCCTCCGCCACATGGAGGCCGTTATGCTCGGTGCATTCCACGGATACTCCGGGGCCGGTGATCTCGCTGAGGCCGTAGATATCAAAGCATTTGATGCCGAGGCGCTTTTCGATATCGCGGCGCATGGCGTCCGTCCAGGGCTCCGCGCCGAAGATGCCGCTTTTAAGCTTTATCTGCTCCCGCGGGATGTGCATTTCCTCTATGGTGTCGGCTATATGGAGGGCATAGGAGGGGGTGCAGCACAGCACGGTGGAGCCGAAATCCCGCATCAGGCGAACCTGACGCTCGGTGTTGCCTGCGGAGGTGGGCACAACTGTTGCCCCCACCCGTTCCGCGCCGTAGTGTGCGCCCAGACCGCCGGTGAACAGGCCGTAGCCGTAGGCAATCTGCACTACGGCGCGGCGGTCGGCTCCGGCTGCGCTCATGGCGCGCGCCATGACCTCGGCCCAGGTGGCTATGTCCTTTTGAGTATATCCCACTACCGTAAGGCGGCCGGTGGTGCCGCTGGAGGCCTGAAGCCGCACTATATCCTCCATGGGGGCGGCAAAAAGACCGTAGGGGTAATTGTCGCGAAGGTCATCCTTTACGGTGAAGGGGAGAAGGGCGATATCGTCTATCGAGCGGATATCCTTCGGTTTGACTCCGGCAGCGTTCATTTTTTCGCGATAAAAGGGGACATTGTCGTACACGCGCCGGACGGTATTTTTAAGACGCTCGCTTTGAAGCCTGCGAAGCTCCTCGCGCGGCATAAGCTCGTCGGTTTTGTTCCATATCATGACGGTTGTATTGCTCCTTTTGTGTGCCTTTAAGATTTATGTAGGTTTACTTGTGGGTTTGTATGCCGGTTTGCATTTCGGGGAGGCTTATATCTGTTTATTGCAGCCTGCGGCGAAGCCCTTTTCAAAGGCGGCAAGGTTGATATCCACGGTTTTTGCCGGGACAAGGGCGCGCACGGCCTCCAGCCAGTGTGCCTTTTCCACCTCGGTGGAGGCGGCAAGCACGCCCAGCATGACGGTGTTTACGCACTTGGGGTTGCCGGCCTCAAGGGCGGCGGAGAGGGCGTCCACGGCGGTAAAATCGACATTTTTCGCCTTGAGAGTGCCGAGAATATCCTCGGGATAGGCGCAGCTGCCGCTTATTACGGGCATGGGCAGTATCTGTTGGGTATTTATAAGCATTCTTCCGCCCTTTAAGGTAGGGCAGGGCGCGCAGAGCTTCCAGAAGCTCGAAGGCCAGCACGATATCGGCCTGACCCTTTTCGATGATGGGGGAGGCGACGGCATCGCCCATGCGGACATAGGTTACCACGCTGCCGCCGCGTTGGCTCATGCCGTGAACCTCGCTTACGGTTACATCGCTGTAAAGCTCGCTGCCTATGCGGCCCAAGACACGGCTGGCAAGCAGTGTGCCCTGCCCGCCTACGCCGACTATCACTATGCTTTGCCCGGAGGCGGGGGCGGAAAGCCCGGTATGCTGTATGCTTGCTGTCATGTTACATTTCCTCCTTCACTATGGCGCCCTTGGGGCAGACGGATGCGCAGAGACCGCAGCCGTTGCAAAGGGATATGTCCACGCGTGCGCGGCCGGCTTCAAAAATAAGAGCGGGGCAGGCTATGCCCATGCAGCGGCGGCAGCCGATGCAGCTTTGCGTTACGCGCAGGGGCGCGGTGCGTGCTTTGCTCAGCAGTGCGCAGGGGCGGCGCGCGATTATTACGGAGGGGCCGTCAAAGGCAAGGGAGGCAAGCAGGGCCTCGCGCAGGGCGGGCATATCAAAGGGATCCACGGTTTACATCGCTTACGCCCAAAGCGCGGCAGAGCTGCTCAAGGTTGACGGCGGGTGCGGCGTCGCCCCGGATATCCTTGCCGGTTGCGGGGTTTTGCTGGTGACCTGTCATGCCGGTGATGGAGTTATCAAGAATGATGACGGTGGAGCGACCCTTGTTGTAGACTATGTTCATAAGCCCGGTTATGCCGGAGTGCAGGAAGGTGGAATCACCTATTACGGCCACGGTGCGGGCGGGGTCGACGGCCCCGGAGCGGTCCAGCCCGTGGGCCATGGAGATGCCGGCGCCCATGCAGACGCAGGCATCGATGGCGCTTAGCGGCGCGGCCGCGCCGAGGGTGTAGCAGCCGATATCGCCCATGACGGTAAGCTTCATTTTGCCCAAGGTATAGAACACGGCGCGGTGCGGGCAGCCGGGGCAGAGCACCGGCGGACGGGCGGGCAGGGCGTCGGTTTGGTCGTATTCGGGCACGGGGCGGCCCAGCGCTGCGGCTATCATGGCGGCGCTGTATTCGCCCTGAAGGGTGAAGAGCTCCTTGCCGCGGCAGGGGATGCCCAAGGCGCGGACATGCTGCTGGATAATAGGCTCAAGCTCCTCGGCGATTATAAGGTCGTCTACGCCTGCGGCGAAGCTGCGGATAAGCTCGTCGGGCAGGGGATAGCACATGCCTATCTTAAGGAAGGAGGCGTCGGGCAGCGCCGCAGCGGCGTAGCGGTATACCGCGCCGGAGCAGATGATGCCGGTTTTTCCTCCGGGGAGGATGCGGTTGATGTCGGAAAAGGTGTTGCAGTCCGCCGCAAGGCGCTTTTCCCGCTTTTCCACCTCAAGGTGGCGGGCGCGGGCAAAGCCGGGCATCATGGTGTATTTTGCGGTTTCCTTTTTATAGGGGATGAGGACGGGGCCGCGTGCAGCAGCGCGCTCCACAAGGCCCTGGGAGTGCGCTATTCTGGTGGTAAGGCGCAGAAACACGGGGGTGTCGTACTGCTCGCTTATTTCAAAGGCGCGGCGGCAGAAATCGTAGCATTCCTGACTGGAGGCGGGCTCAAGCATGGGAATGTGCGCGCTCATTGCGTAATAGCGGCTGTCCTGCTCGTTCTGGGAGGAGTGCATGCCGGGGTCATCCGCCACCACGATGACAAGGCCTGCGCGCACGCCGGTATAGGCGGCGGTGAATATGGGGTCGGCTGCGACATTGAGGCCGACATGCTTCATGCAGCACATGGCGCGTGCGCCGCCTATTGCGGCGCCGACGGCGGTTTCCGCCGCCACCTTCTCGTTGGGCGCCCATTCTATGTGGCGGGAGCGGTCCTTTGCGGCAAACTCGGTGATCTCGGTGCTGGGGGTTCCGGGATATGAGGATAAAAGCGCAACGCCTGCGTCCAAAGCGCCCAGCGCGACGGCCTCGTTTCCTATCATAAGTGTTGACATTTTTTATCTCCTGACGCCCCGAGAGGGGCTGTGATTTTGATTTGTATTTGCTTATGCACAAAAGCGCGTTACAGCTTGCGCATATCGGTTACATGCTTGCCCTTGCCCTCAAAGCGCTTGAGGGTGTGCGGCTCCACAAGGCGCACGCGCGCATCCAGCTGAAGGGTGACGCGCAGGCGGGAACGGATGCTGTTCTGCATTTCCTCAAGGCTTGCGTAGTTTTCCAGCATGCTTTCCTCCACGGGCTCCACCAGTATTTCCAGTGTGTCAAGATAGCCCTCGCGGCGCACGATGATCTCGTAATGCGGGCCGATATAGGGTATTTTAAGCAGCACCTCCTCGATTTGGGAGGGGAACACATTTACGCCGCGGATTATGAGCATATCGTCGGAGCGGCCGCGTATGGCGCTGTGACGCACGGTGGTGCGGCCGCAGGCGCAGGGGGAGTAGTCAAGGGAGGTTATATCCTTGGTGCGGTAGCGCAGCATGGGCAGCCCGGTTTTTTCAAGAGGGGTAAGCACCAGCTCGCCCTCGGCGCCCTCGGGCAGCACCTCGCCGGTTTCGGGGTTTATGATTTCGGGATAGAAATAATCCTCGTTTATGTGCTGGCCGCATTTATATACACATTCGCCGGAAACGCCTGGCCCCAAAACCTCGCTTAAGCCGTAGTTCTGTGTGGCCGTTATGCCAAGACGGCGCTCCAGCTCTTCGCGCATGGCCTCGGTCATGCCCTCGCCGCCGAACATGCCGATTTTTAAGGAGAGCTGATCCGCCACGCCCAGACGCTCGGCGGTTTCGGCAAGATACAGGGCGTAGGAGGGAGTGGCCACCAGCAGCGTGGTGCCGAAATCCTTCATTATCATTATCTGCCGCTCGGTATTTCCGCTGGAAATGGGCACTATGGCGGCGCCGAGGCGCTCAAGGCCGTAGTGCAGGCCGAAGGCGCCGGTAAAGAGGGTGTAGCCGAAGGCTATCTGGGCGACATCCTCGTCCGTGGCGCCGGCGGCGACGGCAAGGCGCGCAATGCAGCGGCTCCACATATCAAGATCCTCACGGGTATAGCCCACTACGGTGGGCTTGCCGGTGGTGCCGCTGGAGGCGTGGATGCGCACGATGCGCTTCATGGGAACGGCAAAAAGCCCGTAGGGGTAGTTTTCGCGCATATCGGCCTTTGTGGAAAAGGGAATATGGCGTATATCCTCAAGAGTTTGCAAATCGTCGGGATGAAAGCCGGCGTTGTCCAGCTTCTGCTTGTAGTGGGGTACATTTTCGTAGGTAAAGCGCACCTGCTTTTGCAGCCGTGCAAGCTGCACCTGCCGCAGCTGCTCTCTGTCGGCAGTTTCAATCTGCCGGTCGTAATAATTCATAAATCACCCTTCTTTTGTAAAGAAGCACCCTGCCGTACTACCATGCTTCTGCATTGTATATCCGTAAAGACGGATATATATACTTTATTATAATGCAATAACGAATAAAAATAAAGCGGAAAATGCACTTTGCGATGAAAGGGCGAAAAGAGAGGGGCTGCGGGCGGAGCAGCTGCTTTTTTGCGCCGCGGCATGAGGGAGGACGGAGGCGGGAAGCGCCGAAGGAGGAGCGAAGGCGGGGACGGCGCCGGCAGGCGCCGCCAGGGGCGAAGCCCCCGGCGCAAGGGATGTGCTTCAAAGAGCTGAAAAGAAAAAGCCGGGCAAAAGCCCGGCAGGTGAAAGAATATGCTTGTATGCTTGCAGTTAAAGGATATAAAGGATATAAAAAGGATACGGAGAGGGATATGATGTCCCCTTACCCCAGAGGATACCAAAGGCTGAGGCGGCCCATGGGCAGACAGGAGCCCTGAGAGTAGGTATCCATTATGTCCGTGCCGTTAAAGCCGTCGGTGACCTTGAAATATATCCCCTCCGCGGGAGCGCCTATATCCGCAAGGGAAACGGTGAGAGTTATGCAGTTATCCCGTATTTCGCTTTGAATATCCCCGATACGGGTGCGCGCGCCCTTTTCATCAAGGCGGTACAGTGCGTTTTCACAGGGAGAAGCGGCAAAGGAGTAGCCCTCCCAGCCCTTGAGGGACGGGGTGCCGCAGCCGATATACAGGTTCATGAAATACGCACTTGCGCATTCCTGAAGGGCGTTTTCGCATTCTATAAGGAACTGCACGCTGCTTTTGTTGTTTGCCGCCCTTACGCTTTTTATTTTGTTGCGGGGGGCGGGCTGCTCATAGCGCAGGTTTTGACCAACGCCCGCCGAGGAGCGGGCAAGCCCCAAAGCGGCAGAGGCGTACACGGCGCAGCCCTCCCATGCAGCCGGGTCGGGGGCAAGGGGCAGCGATTTAAGCGCGGGCTTTGGCATATCCCCCTTTATTCCCTTGAAGCGGCGAATATTGTCGCACAGCTGGAGGTAGAAGGCGTCTTGGTAGCCGTCGCCCTTGGGCGGCTCGATATCGCGGGAGAATTCCTCGTCCGCGGTGTCCACAAAGCCCACGCGGCCGTCCAGAATGAGCTTTATGGCTATCCATTCGTTAAAGCCGGTTACGGTTACCGTGCTTACCTCGTCCCCGCGGGCAAGCACATTATCCCACTGACTTTGGGCATTGGTGCCAAGGCGCATATTTTCCATTATGTTTTTCTTTTTTTCAAAATCGTAGCCCCGTCCCATGTTCAGGGAGCGGTTCAGGATGGAATCACTGAAGGGCAGCTGCGGATGCTGGGCAAGGGAAACATTCATTATTCCGGTGCCGTCGGGCTGGGTGTGCACGGGCTGGGGATATATCCATTCCATCCACGGGAAGCCGTCCTTTTTATAAGGCTCATTGGGCCACTGGGAAACGCGAAGGTCGAAGAAGGCGCGCATTTCCTCGGGCAGGGGCTCCGGCTTATAGGAATCGGAGCGCAGAGCCGCCTCGGCGGCATCGCTTTCGGGAGTGAAATTGCCTATTATAAGGGGATGCACGCCGTCGGGACGGTACCACACGCGGTCGTATTCCGGGTTTTTGTAAAAAAGCTCATACACCTGCTTTGCGGTTTGTATGGAGTGGGAGTTTGTATAGTAGGCCGCTTTGGGGGCGGGGATGCCCTTATCGTACATGGCGTTCAGCACCTCAAAGAGGGCTCGGCTGGCATCGGGATAGGGCAGGGCGTTAGTGGCGTCAAGGTAGAGGAAATCCACTCCGGCAAGGAATAGCATTTCCATATGCTTGGCAATGACCCATTTGTCGTCGCTGCGGTAGTAGCCGAAAAGCGGCTCGTTCCAGTAATGGAAGGTGTTTGCCGGGCTGTTGGGCGTGCCGTTGGTATCCCAAAGCTCATCGGGGCATTCCTTAAGCAGACGGGTGATGTTGTATTTGCCGCTCATGCGCTCTTCGCTGCCCAACCAAAGGAAATAGAACATTCCAACGCTTTTTTTATTGAGCGCGGGCACCGGCGCAAAGCTGCGCCCGAATTGGTCCGTGCCGCAGAGCATAAGCTCGGAGAGGGTGCAGACGGGGTTCTGTGCGGTATAATCGGAAATTTTCATTTTGCGCTATCCTCCGTATCATTATCATTCGTATAAAGGGGTCGGTTCAAGGACCATTTCGAGCATATTGTCTAGTAGATTATCGGGTATATTATAATATCCGCACTGCGCCGTTTCAATGCACGGCATTAACCTTTTATCGCACAAAGCGAACATTGAGGGCGGTTTAATAAGCATAACGGAGTGCGGAGGCGGTGAGGCGAAAAATTACGGAAAACGGGGGAAAAAGGGCGAAACTGTGCAGAGAGCTGCGCGCAAAGGACGGCAAAACGGGGTCTTGCCGCCCTGTTTTGCGAAGGCATTGTACGGGTTTTTGATTTATGCATATTGACATTTGACCGCCGATGGGATATAATCTATAAGAATATACTGTATATATGAATTGTTAGAAGGCTTATATAGAATTATATTCAATAAATTCATAGGTATTATATAATTATTTTTTGAGAAAGTGAGGTGTTATTCGTGCCTGATTTCGTATGGGCCGTCATAGCGGGTGTGCCTTGCCTTATTATCGGCATTCTGGCCGGGTATTTTTACCGCAAGAACGCGACGGAAAAGCGCATAGGACGCGCTGAGGAAACCGCTGCAAGGATAGTGGAAGAAGCAAAAAACCGTGCGGAGCTGCTGTCAAAGGAACGCATATCCGAGGCAAAGGACGAGATCCATCGTCTCA
Organism: Oscillospiraceae bacterium; assembly: GCA_022009755.1. Classification (GTDB taxonomy): domain Bacteria; phylum Bacillota; class Clostridia; order Christensenellales; family QALW01; genus UMGS1338. Next base: position 1,513,522 of record CP091722.1, on the reverse strand, counting down.
GGAGCGAGTGCGACAGAGAGTGCAAGGAAAGACGGGCAGAGGTTTCTAAAAACGAGAAAAGATTTATTGCACGGGAAGAGCAGCTGGAGAAAAAATTCTATGCTCTGGATGCCCGGGAGGATAACTGCGCGCGCAGGGAGAAGGAGCTGACGGAGCAGCTTACTGCGGCGGAGGAGCTGTCCAAAAAGCGGGTGGCGGAGCTGGAACGCGTGGCTTCCCTTACAAGCGAGGAGGCCAAAAACGAGCTTATTGCGGCCATTGAAAACGATGCGCGCAGGGATGCCGCGGTATTGGTGCGCGATATAGAGCAGAAGGCAAAGCAGGAGGGTGAGCAGAAGGCACGCAACATAATCACCCTTGCCATACAGCGCTGCGCCGCGGATCATGTGGCGGAGAGCACGGTATCGGTGGTGCCGCTGCCCAATGATGAGATGAAGGGCCGCATTATCGGACGCGAGGGACGCAACATAAAGGCGCTGGAGACGGCGACCGGCGTGGAGCTGATAATAGACGATACTCCCGAGGCGGTTATACTTTCCAGCTTCGACCCCATACGCAGAGATATTGCGCGCATTGCCCTTGAAAGGCTTATTGTGGACGGACGGATTCATCCGGCGCGCATTGAGGATATGGTGGAAAAGGTGCGCAAGGAGGTGGATGTGCAGATCAAGGAGGCGGGCGAATCCGCCATATTCGATGTGGGCATTCACAACATGCATCCGGAGCTTGTAAAGCTGCTGGGACGGCTGAAATACCGCACCAGCTACGGTCAGAATGTGCTGAAGCACTCCCTGGAGGTGGCTCACATTGCGGGGCTGCTGGCGGGAGAGCTGGGACTGGATGCCACCATTGCAAAGCGTGCCGGTCTGCTGCATGATATCGGCAAGAGCGTAGACCACGAGGTGGAGGGTACGCACATTCAGATAGGCGTGGAGCTTGCAAAGAAATACCGCGAAAGCCCCGCCGTTATCCACTGCATAGCCGCGCACCACAACGATGTGGAGCCGGAGACCCTGGAAGCCGTACTGGTACAGGCGGCCGATGCCGTGTCGGGAGCCCGTCCCGGCGCGCGCAGAGAGACCCTCAGCAATTATCTTAAACGCCTTGAGAAACTCGAAGAGATCGCAAATTCGTTCCCGGGAGTGGAAAAATGCTTCGCCATTCAGGCGGGCAGAGAGATACGCATAATCATAAGCCGGACATGGTTTCCGAGGAGGGAGCCGTGATAGTGGCCAAGGATATAGCAAAACGCATAGAGGACGAGATGGTATATCCGGGACAGATAAAGGTGAATGTGGTGAGGGAAACCCGCACCGTGGAGTATGCAAAATAGATTGCGATAAAAAATATACTGCCGCAGCGGCGGCGACGGAGCCTTCGTGCAAAGATTCGTTTTTGCGCGGAGGCTTTTTTATATGTTTTCGTTTGACGAAAAACGCCGCGGACCCTATAATATTCGAAATAAGGTATTATACCATGAGAGGGGCGATTTTTTTGGCAAAGGTAACCTTCCTGAAGGAGATATGCAAGGGATGCTCGCTATGTGTGACGGCTTGCCCCAAGCATATAATTGCATTATCCGACGCCATTAACGCCAAGGGATATAATTACGCGGTGCTTACCGATGAGGCTGCCTGCATAGGCTGTGCATCGTGTGCGCGTATGTGCCCCGATTGCGTTATTACGGTAGAAAAGTAGCGGTATAACAGGAAATAAGGAGAGGTAGTATGGAAAAGCATTTAATGAAAGGCGCGGAGGCCATTGCCGAGGCGGCGGTTCTTGCCGGCTGCCGGCAGTTTTTCGGCTATCCGATAACGCCGCAGAACCAGATTCCGGAATACATGAGCCGGCGCATGCCCCAGGTGGGCGGCTGCTTTTTGCAGGCCGAGAGCGAGGTTTCCGCGATCAATATGGTATACGGAGCCGCGGGAAGCGGAGCAAGGGTGATGACGAGCTCCTCAAGCCCGGGAATTTCTCTTAAGCAGGAGGGCATATCCTACATTGCCTGTGCAGAGCTGCCCTGCGTTATTGTAAACATTGTGCGCGGCGGCCCCGGTCTTGGCGGAATACAGCCGGCGCAGAGCGATTATTTCCAGTGCACAAAGGGCGGCGGACACGGCGATTACCGTCTTTTGGTGCTGGCGCCGGATTCCGTTCAGGAGGCGGTGGATTTTACCTATCAGGCCTTTGACCTTGCGGACAAATACAGAAACCCGGTGCTGATACTGGGCGACGGCATGATAGGGCAGATGATGGAGCCGGTGGTAATGCCGCCGGAAAAGACCGAGTTTGCGGAAAAGCCGTGGGCGGCTACCGGCCGCTTCGGACAGGGCAGGAGGATAATCAACTCCCTGTATATCGACCCGGCGGAGCTGGAGCAGGTGAACCTGCGGCTCCAACGCAAGTATGAGACAATAGCGGCAAACGAAACGCGCTGCGAGGAGTATATGACGGAGGACGCCGATATTATAATCGCCGCCTACGGCACAACGGCGCGCATTGCAAAAAAATCCATAAAGGAGCTGCGCGCCCGCGGCATAAAGGCCGGTTTGCTGCGCCCCATAACGCTGTGGCCCTTCCCGAGCGAATACTTTGCCAAGGCCTGCGGACATGCAAAATGCATGCTTACCGTAGAGATGAGCTGCGGCCAGATGGTGGAGGATGTACGCCTGGCCGTAAACGGCAGGGTGCCGGTGGATTTCTACGGACGCGTGGGCGGCATGGTGCCCTCCTGGCGCGAGATAATGGAGGCTGCCGAAAAGACGCTCAAAGGAGGTAAGGACTGATGGCTGTGGTATTCAGTAAAACAAATGCTTACGGATGCTCCGCTGCACTACTGCCCCGGCTGCACTCACGGTATAATTCACCGCCTTGTTGCCGAGGTTATAGAGGAATTGGGCGTGGAGGACAGGACGATAGGCGTTGCGCCGGTGGGCTGCGCGGTGTTTGCATATAATTATTTCAACTGCGACATGCACGAGGCTTCGCACGGACGCGCGCCCAGCGTGGCTACGGGCATAAAGCGGTCGCTGCCTGACCGCTGCGTGTTTACCTATCAGGGCGACGGCGACCTTGCCTCCATAGGCACGGCGGAAATAGTTCATGCCTGCACGCGCGGCGAAAAGTTTACCACCATATTTGTAAACAACGCCATTTACGGCATGACGGGCGGACAGATGGCCCCCACCACGCTGCCGGGACAGGTTACCACCACCTCGCCCTACGGACGGGATGTGAACCATTGCGGATACCCGGTAAAGGTGTGCGAGATGCTTTCCACGCTGGACGGCGCATATTATATTGCGCGTGTGTCGGTGGACTGCGTGAAAAATGTGATAAACGCCAAAAAGTGCATAAAGAAGGCCTTTGAATATCAGCTTGAGGGCAAGGGCTTTACACTGGTGGAGGTGCTTTCCTCCTGCCCCACGAACTGGGGCATGGCGCCCAACGAGGCTCTTGAGTGGGTGAGGGAAAAAATGATACCGTACTATCCGCTGGGAGTATACAAGGACAAGGGGGCGCAGGAAATGACGCATGAACTGATAATTGCGGGCTTCGGCGGACAGGGCGTGCTTTCCATGGGACAGCTGCTTGTGCGCGCGGGGCTGCTGGAGAACAAAGAGGTTTCCTGGCTGCCCAGCTACGGGCCGGAAATGCGCGGAGGCAGCGCCAATTGCTCGGTTATTATATCGGACGAGCCGGTGGTGGCGCCCATAGTGACCGATGCCAGCTGCCTTATGGCAATGAACCGGCCGTCGCTTGAGAAATTTGAAAAAAATGTCGTGCCGGGCGGAATGATATTTGTAAATTCCTCGCTGATAGACATAAAGGTGAGCCGCAGCGATGTAAAGGCGTATTATATTCCCTGCAATGAAATTGCCGCAAAGCTGGGCAATTCAAAGGTGGCGGGAAATGTTATGCTGGGCGCTTTTATAGCGGCTACGGGGGCTGTGAGCATTGACGATGTTATGACCAGCCTTTCCTACACCCTTAAAAACAAGCAGCATCTTATGGGCGTAAACCGTCAGGCGCTGGAAACGGGCGAGGAGCTTATAAGCAAATAAGCCGGAGAGAAAGGCTGAGGGCGCGGCTTGCACGGCCGCCCCGAAGAAAAAACGGCTTGAAAAAATATGTTTTTTATGCTATAATAAACACAACGAGCAGCAAAAAGTGCGTAAGTCCGGTTCGGACTTACGCACTTTTTTTTTTTAATTACCGCAGTGCGGACAGAAACAGCCTGTCCAGCTCCTCCCAGCTGCCGCTGCGCTCGTCTGTTACGGAACCGATATCCTCCCTGACGGCGGCGATTTGGGAGGTTAAAAAGTCATTAAGGGCGTCAATTCGCGGAATTTCCCTTATTTCGGGGGAATTCATCTTAAGCTCAAGCAGGCGCTGCACCTGCCCTGCAAGCTCGGCGGGCAGCTCCGCCCGGGCAAGCTCGGAAAACCTCATCGGAGGCGGGGTGTGCCGGTTCAGCACCCAGCGGCAGGCAAGCACCGGCCTTAGTACATAAAAATATTTTTTTGCTCGCACGGTATCGCCGGCGAGATATTTCCGCAGGTTTCCCTCCGCCATGCTGAGATAGTGGTACAGGCTTTTTTTCCGCGAGAAATATTCGGTCATAAGAGTGCGGAACTGCCCGGCAAACGGTGTTTCCGTGTAGACGATGGGAGAGGAAAACCATTCAAAGAGCGTGGGGTTTGAGCGGTACAGCAAACGAAGGGTTTTTTGAAGATCCCAGCCGTTTATATCCAGCACATCGTTTACGGGAAGCTCGATGACATCGCGCTTTTTCTCCAGCCGGAGATAATCGGTTTCGGGCCGCACATAAATAAAGCGGACATCGTAATCGCTGTCGGGCGAGGCAAAGCCCCATGCACGGCTGCCCGATTCCACTGCAAGCAGAATTCGGACATTGTTTTCTTTTTCGATTTCCCCAAGCCGTGCGATTATTTGTTCTTTAATAAAAATCACCTGCCGTTTCGTTATTGCACAGGGAGCTTTTGCGTTTGTTTTTGACGGAAAAAGGTCCCTGAATCAAGAGGTGTTCCCGAATTACAACAGCTGTCCTGTGCGGGGGCTTAGTTATTTCGGAAAGGGTCATCGTCATCGTCAGAGCCAAAGCGCGGCTCGGCGGGAACCACCGTGCGAAAGGCGCCGGAGTTAAGATCCATTACGGTGTTTTTATCTATGCGAAGCATATAATTGCCCTGAAGGTCCGTTACGGTTTTGTCATCGAGGGAATAGAGAATATCGCCGCTGCCGCAATCAAGGAACAGCTCGCTTTTTTTGCCTTTTCGCTTCATAACATTCCTCCTGTTTTTTTCGGCAGATGCCGTTACAGTTAAGTATATCACAGAGGGGCAGGGCATTCAATACCGTTTTTTGGTTTTTTTCTGCATAAATCGGCGGCAAAAAAAGCCGGTTTGGAAGGTAAGGCGGCGTGCACCGTAAAAAAAGTTCGCGGAATATTAGCAAAAATCGGGAGCATTTCTTTGACAAAAACAAAAAAGCGGAATATAATTTGCCGGAAGATAAGTTAATAAGGATTCTTCAGGGTCGGGTGAAATTCCCTACCGGTGGTACAGCCCACTAACGCTTTATCAAAGCGCCGAATCGGTGAAATTCCGATGCCGACGGTAAAGTCCGGATGAGAGAGGATATGTTAAAGAACCCTGCATATTTTCATGCCGGGTTTTTTAAGTCCAAAACATATCTTTACAAGAGGCCGATATGAACATCAATGAAACGAATTGCAAAGACACCGACCGCAAAGACGCGGTCTGCAAAGACGCGGTCTGCAAGGACGCGGTCTGCGTAAACGGCGGCGGGAGGAACGGGAGCAGGGCAAAATGCGGGCACGCATGCAAAACCGACGGGGGCGGTAAGCTGCGGCGATTGGCGGTAACGGCGGTGCTGTCGGCACTGGGAGCCATACTTATGTATTTCCCCAAGCTGACGCTGCCCTTTATGCCTTCGTTTATTTCGCTGGATTTTTCCGATCTTCCGGCGCTGCTTGCCGCCTACTCCATGGGGCCGCTGAGCGGAGTGACGGTATGCCTTGTGAAAAACCTTGTGAGCCTGCTGGGCTCCATGACGGGCGGAGTGGGCGAGCTTTCGAATTTTATAATAAGCGCGGCGTTCGTGCTGCCGGCGGGCATTGTATATAAATACCGTCATGACCGTGCAAGCGCGCTGTGGAGCGCGCTGCTGGGCGCGGCAGCGGCGGCGGGGCTGAGCATACTTTCAAACTGCTTTATTGTATATCCCATATACGAAAAAATAATGAGCCCGGAGGTAATACTCAGCATGTATCGGGCGATAGATCCCAGCGTAAGGGACCTGACGGATGCGATACTGCGCTTCAATACCCCCTTTACCTTCTGCAAGGAGCTCATAAGCGTTATAATCACCTTTTTGATATACAAGCGGCTGTCGCCCCTTCTGCACGGCAGGAAAAAAGAGCATAAAAAGCCCGAAAACGGGGCGGCGGAAAACGACGGAAACAAAGAATATAAACAAAGCAGGGAATCGGGAGAACCGAAAGACACATGAAAACAGGCATTGCTTCATTTTTACGCAATATGATGCGCCCGGTGGATCTGACCTCGGGCAAGCCGTGGCGGGTGATACTGCGCTACGGCGCGCCCATAATGCTTTCGTATTTTTTGCAGCAGGTATATGTGCTTACCGATGCGATAATATGCGGGCAGGTGCTGAGCGCACAGCAGGTGGCGGGGGTAAACGATACTTTTCCGCTTACCTTTATTTTTTTGCAGTTTGCCTTTGGCTGCACTGCGGGCTTCAGCGTTATAACGGCGGGGTGCGTGGGGCGCGGGGATGCAAAGGGGGTGCGGCAGTCCCTTGCGGCGCAGATATATCTTTCGGTGATAATATCGCTGCTGCTTACCGTTATATCCGTAGCGGTGCTGCCGTGGATGCTGGGGATAATAAATGTTACGCAGGCCAACAAAGAGGTGTATGACGCGGCATATACCTACTGCTTTATAATATTTCTGGGCATTATAATGCAGATGGGCTTTAATTTTATATGCGGAATACTGCGGGCATACGGCGATTCCGTAACGCCGCTTGTGTTTCTTGTGATCTCCACCGCGCTGAATGTGGGGCTTGATATACTGTTTCTTACGGTGTTCGGGATGGGGCCTGCGGGAGCAGCGGCTGCAACGGTGCTTACTCAGGCGCTGAGCGTGGCGGGGTGCTTTGCCTATACCTTTGCCAAATACCGGGAGATGCGCCTGTCCAGGGAGAATTTCCGCAGCGGTCTGCGCGTGCTGACGGCGCACCTTAAGCAGGGGATACCGCTGGGGCTTCAGTTTTCCATTCTGGCAGTGGGCATAATCGTAATGCAGGGGGGAGTTGTGCTGTTTGACCTGGAGCCGTCGGGAATCATGGCGGCGGGTACTCCGGCGCAGAACGGCTTCGGCGCCGCCAGCAAGCTGATAAACTTTCTTATGTCCTTCTTTAACGGGCTGGGCGCGGCAATGCTGGGCTTCAACGCGCAGAACTACGGCAAGGGGGATTATGAAAACATACGCCGGGGCACGCTGCAATCTCTTATTATTATGATGATAATATACGCCGCCTGCCTTGTCTGCGGGCTGCTGCTTTCGATAGACGGTGCGTATCAGTATATTTTTATGAGCAGCGAGAAGGTGTCGCAGGCATCGATTGCCTTCGGAAACGCCTATGTGTATATAGATTTCGGCCTGTACTGCATTTTGGGCTTTCTTATAGTGATACGCAGCGCGGTGCAGGGCGTGGGCAGAGCGGGCTTTGTGCTGGGTGCGGGAATAGCGGAGCTGATAGCCCGCGTTGTGATATGCGCGTTTTTGCCGGCCGCAGTAAACGGCGCGGCGATAGATTCTTCGGCATCACTGGGGGCGTTTTGCGCGCTGTGCCTTGCGGACCCCGGAGCGTGGATAGCGGGGGCGCTGGTATTGCTTGTGCCCCTTGTGCATAACATAGCGCGTAAGGAATACTGAAAAAGCATTATGCATAAAAATGCGCGTCGAAAGGGCGGGGCGTAAAATAAAAAGCACGGCGCAGGCGAAAATAAGCCTGCGCGCGTGCTTTTTTGTTTGCACATACAAGCCGGACGGTAAAAAAGCTGACGGGTCAAAAGACGGTCGGAAAGGGAAGGGGCTATACCGCCTTGGATATAAGCCAGTCGCACCAGTCGCGGTAGTACTTGGCATAGACATGGGTGCCGTCGCCGGTAAGCTCGTTTCTGAGGTTGCCCTTGCCGTCGCCGAAAAGCTCGTTTATGTCGATATAGAATATCTCTTTGTTGTCCGCAAGCTCGGAGAGCATGGAGTTCAGCTCCAGTATATCGGGGTTGTGCGAATATTTATCGGTTTTGGAGCATTGCTCCGTGACAAGAAGATTTGCCTGAACATAGAATATGGCATCGGGCTGAAGGGCGCGTATGCTGTCGATAAGCTCCTTATAGCGGGTAACGGTTTTCTTTTTGGGATAGCCGATCTCGTTGAAGCCCAGCATTATATATATTTTTTTATACTGCTTACGCGTTATAAAATTATCAAAGGTCATTTTGCCAAGCCCCTTTACATTGGCCTCGCGCTGGCGGATGTTGTATACGCTCATGCCCACAAAGCAGAAATAATCGGCGTTTTTAAGGGTACCGTAGCTTTCCAGCCCCGATGTGCGGGAATCGCCTATAAACAGCGCGTCGTCAAAATATGAGGCGTCGGCCGGGGCGCGGGAGGGCGTGGGCGCGGGAGTGAGGTCGCTGCCGGGGGTACTGCTGTCGGAAGGGAGCGCCGATGCGGTATCCTGCGGCAGGGCGGGCTCCGTTATGTGCGGCTCTTGCGTATGCGGCGCCCGGGTCCAAGGCTCTTCCGTCCACGGCTCCTCTGCGGCATCGCCCTCGGTGCGGGCGTTTTTATCTATTGCGGATTTTATGACAAACGGCACGGACACCGTTATTACTATTGCCATAAGTAAAAGAAAGAAGTATTTTTTGATAAAGCGCATATAAACACCTCGATTGTGAATTGCGTTTTTCGGCCGTGCCCGGCTTTTATTAACAAAAGACGATCAGAACCGGAAATAAAGGAAGGGGTCGTTAAGGCCGATGCATAGGAAATAGACGCTCAGGGCGAATATTGCGCAAAGCACCACCGCGCCCAGGGCGTTATCCTTTATGCGAAGGTATATTTTGCGGCCAAGCGGCGTGGAGAGCAGTATGCCCGCCAAAAACAGCACGCCGTACTGCTTAAGGAAAACCGCGACATCCAAGTGCACCACGAATTCCGGCTGTGCGCCGAAGGGGAAAAGCCTTGAAAAGAAGCCGCCCAGCTGAGAAAGATCGGTGATGGCAAATATCGACCAGAACAGGGGAATAAGCAGCAGCATATAGATGTGGCCCGCAATGCGGTGCTTATCAAGGAAATTTTTAAGCCCCAGCTTTTCAATTGCGATAATAACGAATATCACAAGCCCCCAGATGAGAAAGTTCCAGTCCGCCCCGTGCCAAAGCCCAGTAAGCAACCACACGACAAGCAGGTTGAAGAAGGTGCGCATGCGCCCGCAGCGGCTGCCCCCCAAGGGGATATAGACATAATCGCGGAACCAGCTGCTCAGGGTCATGTGCCATCTGCGCCAGAATTCCGTCATGCTTACGGAAATGTAGGGATCGTTGAAGTTGTCCGGAATGGTAAAGCCCATCATGCGCCCCATGCCCTTTGCCATGAGGGAATAGCCGTAAAAATCAAAATACAGCTGGAGGGAATAGGCAATTGCGGCAAGCCATGCATAGGGGGTGGAAAGGCTGTCAAAGCCGATTCCCGTGACATCCCGCCACATACCGCCTATGTTGTTGGCTATTATTACCTTATAACCCAGCCCCGCCGCAAACAGCTTGAGCCCCTGAGAGAAATTATCAAGGCTGAAGGTGCGGCGCTTGAGCTCGCGGCGGATATCGGGGTAGGTTACTATGGGGCCTGCCACAAGCTGCGGGAACATGGAGATATATGCGCCGTAATCAACAAAGGAGCGTTCGGCGCGGATATTGCCGCGGTAGACATCCGCAACATAGGACATGGCCTGAAAGGTATAGAAGCTGATGCCTACGGGCAGCACGAGATTAAGAAGGGGTATCTGCATGTTTTCGGGCAGCAGGGAGTTTATGCCGGAGCAGATAAAGCCCTGATATTTGAAGGCAAAAAGCAGCCCGAAGTTGTATACCGCAGCCAGCACGAGCAGCAGCCTTTTGTGCCGGGGATGATCTTGTATCATAAGCCCGGCCAAAAAGGTTACGAATATATCGGCAAGGAAAAGCAGGGCATACAGCGGGCGGTCCAGTGTTCCCAGGGTGTAGAAGACCAGGCTTGCGAAAAACACAAACAGGTTGGAAAAGCGCCGGGGAATGAGAAAATACAGCAGGAAAAACACCGGCAGAAAGATATATATGAATTTCAGATCGCTGAATACCATGATGCCTCCGGTTTTGCTTAGCTCTTGCCGCCTACGCTTATGCTGCTTATGCGTATCATGGGCTGACCGACATTTGCGGGGATGCTGCCGCTTTCGGAGCCGCACATTCCCTGGCCCATGGTCATATCCTTGCCCACCATATCGATGTTGAAGAGTATTTCGTCGCCGCGGCCTATAAGGGTGGCGCCGCGCACGGGGGTGGAGATACGGCCGTTTTTGATAAGGTAGCCCTCAAGCACGGCAAAGTTGAACTCACAGGTTACGGGGTTTACGGAGCCGCCCCCCATTTTTGCGGCATAAAGCCCGTTTCCACCGAGGCTATTATATCGGAGTTTTCGTCCTGCCCCGGAGCGATGAAGGTGTTGGTCATGCGGGAGGTGGGGGCGAAGCGGTAGGATTCGCGCCGTCCGCTGCCGGTGGAGGGCATATTCATGCGGCGGGAGCCGAGCTTGTCTATCATATAGCTTGTAAGCACGCCCTTATCCAGCAGCTTTATGCGCCTTGTGGGCTCGCCCTCATCGTTGATATTGAGGGAGCCCCATGCGCCGGGGATGGTGCCGTCGTCATAGGCGGTTACTTTTTCGCTGCCTATGCGGGTTCCCAGCTTGCCGCAGAATACCGAATTGCCGCGGGCCACGCTGGTGGCCTCCAGCGAGTGGCCGCAGGCCTCGTGGAATATTACGCCGCCGAAGCCGTTGTCCATTACAACCGGCATTATGCCGGCGGGGCACAGCGGCGCGTGCAGCATGGTAACGGCGCAGTCCGCCGCGGAGCGGGCCAAGGCATCGATATCAAGAGTGTCCAAAAATTCGCTGCCGGCATGGGCGCCGGGAGAGGCGCTGCCGCTTTGGTTTTCGCCTGCGGAGTGGGCAACGGCGGAGACGAAGAAGCGGCAGTAGGCGCGCTCGTCCTGCGCGTAAAGCCCCTCGCTGTTGGCTATTATCACCGTTTTGTACTGCTCGCGCACGGCGGCGTTGACCTGCGCTATCTCCGGGCTTTTTGCGCGCGCGGCGGCATCGGCGCGGCGCAGCAGGTCGGCCTTGCGGCGGATATCCCCCTTATGACAGGGAATAACAATGGGGTTCATGCGGGGCACATATGCCGGCGTAAGCACGATATCCCGTATTTCCGCGCTGCCGCTCAGGGCCGCCGCCGCACTGTCGGCCAAGGCCAGCAGCCCGGAGGGGCTTACATCGTTGCCGTAGGCGTAAACACAGCGTTTGTCCTTGAGCAGGCGTATGCCCACACCGATATTGCGCGCGCTGACGGCGTCCTCTATGCTGCTGCTTACAAGCCCGAGGCTTTGGCTTACCGTGTCTTCAAAATAAAGCTCGCTGAAATCCGCACCCGTGCGTTTTGCGCGGGCCAAAGCGGCGGCTATTGCTGTTTTATCCGGTATCATATGGAACTCCTTTCGCTGCGTTTGCACCGGACGGAGGACCGTACCTTGCAAAGGCATTATAGCGTTGATTTTCGTATTTATTTCGTATTAAATGTTAAATGCGCATTGTATATTGTGCAGGCCGCTTTTGAAATATTGCCCGCCGGGCAGTGCGGCCGGAGCTGCCTTACCCTGCGTGCCTGCGGGCTCAGCAGCCGGACAGCTTTTCAATTGCGGCATCAAGACGGCGCAGGGTTTCTTCGCGTCCCAGTATTTCGGCAAGCTCCACGGCGCCGCCGGGAGTGCTTTGAAGCCCGGTGAGGGCAACACGCACCGGCCAAAGCACCTGACCGTTTTTCATTGCGTTTTCCTGCGCTACGCCTATAAGGCAATCGTGCACCGAGGCGGCGTCAAAGGAGGGAAGCGCACTCAAAGCGTCCCGGCACAGCTTTATGGCCGAAAGCGCAAGCTCGGGTGTGAGCTTGAATTTTTTGTGCAGGTAAAGCTCGGTATCGTGCGGCGCCACCTCGGGAAGGAATTCCACCATGGCGGGGATATCGCTGAGCACCTCGGTGCGGCTGTGCAGCAGCGCGCACAAAAGTGTGTAGTCGTAGCGGCCGCAGGCCACGGATTTATCCAGCCACGGGGCGGCAATGCGGCAGAATTCCTCAAAGGGCAGAGCCTTTATATATTCGCCGTTCATCCATCTGAGCTTGGCGGGGTCAAAAAGCGCGGGGGATTTGCTTATGCCGGAGATATCAAAGGCGGCGATAAGCTCCTCACGCGAGAATATCTCCTGATTCGTGCCGGGATTCCAGCCCAAAAGCGCGATATAGTTTAGCACGGCATCGGAAAGATAGCCCTTGGCTATAAGGTCCTGATAGCTGGCGTCGCCGTTTCGCTTGCTGAGCTTATTGTGCTGATCCTTCATTATGAGCGGGAGGTGTACATATACTGGCTCCTCCCAGCCGAAGGCCTTATAAAGCAGCGTGTATTTGGGGGTGCTGGAGAGATACTCGCTGCCTCGCATTACATGGGTGATGCCCATAAGGTGATCATCCACCACATTTGCAAAGTTGTAGGTGGGCAGACCGTCGGTTTTTATAAGCACCATATCGTCAAGGTCGGCGCAGTCCACGGTTATATCCCCGAAAACGGCGTCATGATAGGTGACGGTGCCGGAAAGGGGAACATTCTGCCGTATCGTAAAGGGCTCTCCCGCCTCGGCGCGGCGGCGCGCCTCCTCCTTGGGGATAGAGAGGCATTTTTTATCGTATTTATAGGTAAGCCCCTGCGCCGTCATTTCAGCACGGCGCTGCTCCAAAGCCTCGTCGGTGCAGAAGCAGTAGTAGGCATCGCCGCTTTCCACAAGCTTAAGGGCGTACTGCATATACAGCGCCCGGCGCTCGCTCTGCACATACGGGCCGCAGCCGCCGTCCTTATCGGGGCCCTCGTCCCAGTTAAGCCCGCACTGCTTAAGGGTGCCGAAAATAACATCGCAGGCATCCGCCACATAGCGTTCCTGATCGGTATCCTCTATGCGGAGTATGAATTTGCCGCCTTGGTTTGGCGTAGAGATAGCCGTAAAGGGCGGTGCGGAGGTTGCCTATGTGCATATATCCCGTGGGAGACGGGGCAAAACGGGTTCTTACCTTGGACATGTTTGCTTCCTTTCACTCCTTAAAGCGGAGTATGAGTTTGAATATATTTTGTGTTTACATTTGTTTATGCTGCCGTGTTTTTTTGTTTGTGCTGCCGTGCTTTTGCCGTATGCGCGCAGGCTCAGAACAGCCCGGTTATTTTGCCCTCCGGCGTTACATCTATTTTGCAGGCGGCGGGTACGCGGGGCAGCCCCGGCATGGTCATTATATCACCCGTAAGAACAACTGTAAAGCCTGCGCCGGCGCTCAGACGCAGCTGGCTTACCTTTATGCTAAAGCCGCGGGGGCGGGCGGAAAGCCGGGGGTTGTCCGACAGGGAATACTGCGTTTTGGCTATACATACGGGCATGGAGGCGCAGCCCAGCTTTTCGAGATTTTCAAGCTGAACGAGCGCCGCAGGGGAAAAGTCCACTCCGTCCGCGCCGTAAATGCGGACGGCGACGGCCTCTATTTTTTCCCGCAGGGACATATCGGGGGAGTAGGCAAAGGTCGGGGCGGCATGCTTTGCCCCGCACAGCTCCGTGACTGTTTCGGCAAGCTCTGCGGCACCCTTTCCGCCGCGCCCCCAGACATCGGCCTCTACGGCTTTAACGCCTGCGCACATGCAGTATTGCTGCACCTGCGCTATCTCCTCCGGTGTATCGGAGGCAAAGCGGTTTATTGCCACCGCAACGGGCAGGGAATATACCTTTGTAAGGTTTTCAATATGCTTGCCCAGGTTTTCAAGCCCTGCTGCCAATGCACGCGGATCGGGACGGTCAAGCTCCGCCTTGGGCACTCCACCGTGGGACTTGAGGGCGCGCACGGTGGCCACCAGCACACAGGCATCGGGGAAGAAGCCGCCCAGACGGCATTTTATATCAAGAAATTTTTCCGCGCCGAGGTCCGCGCCGAAGCCGGCCTCCGTTACGCAGTAGTCCGCAAGGCGAAGGGCGTGGTCGGTGGCTATTATGCTGTTGCAGCCATGGGCGATGTTGGCAAAGGGGCCGCCGTGAATAAGCGCCGGAGTGCCGGCGAGGGTCTGCACGAGGTTGGGCTTTATCGCATCCTTAAGCAGGGCGCACATTGCCCCTTGCGCGTTGAGGTCGCGGGCGCGTATGGGCTCCCCGGCGGCGGTGTAGCCGGCGATTATATCGCCCAGCCGCTTTTTGAGGTCGTTTATATCCCGGCTTACGCACAGTATTGCCATTATTTCGCTGGCGGCGGTTATATCAAAGGAGTCCTGACGCATTACGCCGTTTGTGCGCACGCCCACGCCTCCTATTATGCTGCGCAGCTCGCGGTCGTTCATATCCATGCAGCGCCGCCAGGTGATGTTTAAGATCAAAGCCCAGCTCGTTGCCGAAGTATATGTGGTTGTCTATCATGGCGGCAAGCAGGTTATTGGCGCTGGTTATTGCGTGAAGGTCGCCGGTAAAATGCAGGTTGAGATCCTCCATGGGCACAATCTGTGAATACCCGCCGCCCGCTGCGCCGCCCTTTACCCCGAACACGGGGCCGAGAGACGGCTCGCGCAGCGCCAGCATACATTTTTCGCCCGCCTCCGTAAGCGCGTCGGCAAGACCTATGCTGACGGTGGTTTTGCCCTCGCCCGCAGGAGTGGGGTTTATGGCGGTCACCAGTATCAGCTTGCCCTTGCGGGGCTTGTTTTCCACGCATCCGGGCAGCAGCTTGGCCTTATATCTGCCGTAGGGCTCAAGGTATTCCGGTGCTATTCCGGCCTTGGCCGCTATATCCGTTATGGGCTCAAGGTGTGCGCTCTGGGCTATTTCGATGTCGCTTTTCATTTCTTTGCCTCGCTTTCATGCTTGTTATGGTTATGCTTGCGGCAAATGCCGGGCTTTATATAATATGATATATGAAGGTATCCGCACGGTGGGTCAGCCATCGGTGCTTTTTTTGCCGTCTGTCACCTCGGCGCCTTCGTGACGGCGGCGTTCTCTTTCCTTTTGTCGCTGCGCCATTGCCGCCTCGGCGCCCTGCTGCGAATAGGTGAAGAACACCTCGTTTTCCATGCCGCTTGGCATATATTGCTGCGGGGTATAATGGTCGGGATAATCATGGGGATATTTATAGCCCTTTCCGCTGCCGAGGGTTTCGTATCCGCGGTAGTGGGTATCCCGCAGGTGAGCCGGGACGCTTACCGGCTTATCGGCCGCCGCCCATGCCGCATGGATGCCAAGGGCGCTGTTGCTTTTTGGAGCGGCGCATACATAGGCTATGGCCTGGCTGAGGTTAAGCAGACATTCCGGCATGCCGATTTTTTCCACGGAGGTAAGGGCGGCCTGCGCCTGAAGCAGGGCCATGGGGTCGGCAAGCCCCACATCCTCCGAGGCGTGCACCATCAGCCTGCGCGCCACGGTGCGGGGGTCAACGCCGGCGCGCAGCATGCGGCAGGCCCAGAAAAGGGCGGCGTTGCAGTCCGAGCCGCGTAAGGACTTACAAAAGGCGGAGAGCATATCATAAAAGGCGGATTCGTCGCACGGTATTGTTTTTTGCTGCACCGACTGCTCCGCGGCGGTTTTGTCCACGGTGATGCGCCCGCTTGCGTCGGGCTTTTGGGACAGCACCGCAAGCTCAAGACCGTTGTAGGCGGCGCGCACATCCCCTCCCGCGCTGAAGACAAAATGCTCTATTGCCTCCGGGGTGACGGTAAGATCCGTATTGCCGTAGCCGCGCTCCCGGTCGCTTATTGCGCGCAGCAGGGCGGTGCGTATATCATCGGGGGAGAGGGGATAGAACTGAAATACCATGCACCGCGAAAGGATGGCCGGAGTCATGGCGATGTTGGGGTTTTCGGTGGTGGAGCCGATAAGGCGCACCGTGCCGTCCTCCATGGCGGGAAGCAGCGCGTCGGACTGCGCCTTGCTCCACCTGTGGCATTCGTCCAACAGAAGATAGGTAACACGTCCGTACAGCTTTGAGCGCTCTCTTGCGGCGGATATTATCCCGCGCAGCTCCGGCACCCCCGCCGTAACGGCGTTAAGCTGCTCAAAGGCGGCGTTGCCCCGCAGGGATATTATTTTGGCAAGGCTTGTTTTGCCCGTTCCCGGCGGGCCGTAAAAAATACACGAGGTCATGCGGTCGGCCTCTATTGCCCGGCGCAGAAGGCAGCCGGGGGCAAGCAGATGCTGCTGACCGAGAAATTCGTCCAGAGTGCGCGGACGCATGCGCTGGGCAAGCGGTGCGTTCATATCCGCCTGCATATCAAAAAAATCCATATTCCGCTCCTTAATACTACTGTATTATAGCATAAACCGCGCGGCATTACAACGGCAAAAGGCCGCGCGGGGAAAGGGAAAAACAGAAAAGTGCATACGCGGGATTATATCGGTAACTTTTTTTCGATTTTTTATGCAAAATCGCTTTTTTAATATCGATTTATGTGTTATACTTGGAAAGGATAAATGGTTTAATGCCGCATTTAGGGCTAAAACCGCGGCGGAGGGCAAACATATGCACTCCGGGAGGGCGGAGCCGGCAGAACCTTATCCGCTTCGGCAAAAAGCAATGCCGTAAACAAAAATAAAAATTAAGTGAACACTGAAAGGAAGCAGAAACATGAGTCGTAAGGTTACTATTATCGGTGCGGGAAGCGTCGGCAGCACCATTACCTACACAATGACGGTAAGCGGATTGGCCTCAGAGCTTGTGCTTATCGACATAAACAAGGAAAAAGCGCTGGGCGAGGCTATGGACATTCAGCAGGGCACCCCCTTCTGTGCTCCGATAAAGATTTATGCAGGCGATTATAAGGACGCGGAGGGTTCCGATATCGTGGTTATAACCTCCGGTATGCCCCGCAAGGCAAACCAGACGCGTATAGACCTTGCTCAGAACAATGTAAATGTTATAAAAGAGATCGCCGGCGAGATCACCAAATACGCCCCCAACGCCCTGTACATAATCGTAAGCAACCCCGTGGATGTGCTGACATATGTATTCTGCAAGATCAGCGGAATCCCGGAGCACCGCGTTATCGGCTCCGGCACTATTCTTGATACCGCGCGTCTGCGCGCCCGCCTTGCCGAGGATATCGGCATAAGCCAGAAGAACATCCATGCCTATGTTCTGGGTGAGCACGGAGACAGCTCCTTTGTGCCCTGGTCCATCGCTCAGGTGGGCTGCATAAAGCTGCAGGACTGCAACCGCTGCATTATCTCCAAGCATCCCGGCGAGCTCAACTATGAGGAGATCGAGCAGTATATGCGTACCAGCGGTTCTCAGATCATCGGCCGCAAGGGCGCAACATTCTATGCCATTGCCATTTCGGTGTGCCACATAGTGCAGACGCTCTTCGGCAGCGCCAACAGCACCATGACGGTATCCTCCATGATGCACGGCGAATACGGCATTGAGGATGTATGCCTTTCCATCCCGTTCATAGTGGGCCCGGGCGGCATTGCGGGCCATGTGCTTCCCGCGCTTACGGAGGAGGAAGTGGCAAAGCTGCAGCACAGCGCCGATGTGCTTAAGAATGTTATCAGACAGGTTGAATTCTGATCTGCGTTGTTAAAAAACGAACCGCCGGAAGTGTATTTTATACGCTTCCGGCGTCGGAATATACGGATAAAAGGAAAAAAACGGTTATAAATTTCCGGCAAAAAGGAGGAAGCCCGTTCAGGGTGTTCTGTTATGACATTTAGCTATTATCCCGGATGTACCCTCAAGAGTAAGGCCAAGGAGCTGGACATAAGCGCACGCGCCTGTGCACAGGCTTTGGGCATTGAGCTCAAGGAGCTGGAGCAGTGGCAGTGCTGCGGCGCCTGCTATCCCATGAGCAGAGATGAAATCGCCACCCGTCTTGCCGCCGTGCGCGGCGCTGGAAAGCGCTCAAAAGGAGGGCGGCACGCTGGTTACGCTGTGCTCTGCCTGCCATCATGTGCTTACCCGCGTAAACGGCGACATGAAACGATGCAAAGATCGCCGATACCGCAAACCGCTACCTTGAGCTTGATTATCACGGCGGCACCGAGGTGCTGCACTATATTACCATGCTCAGGGACCGCGTGGGCTTTGACAACCTCAAGGCCAAGGTGGTAAACCCGCTCAAGGGCAGGAAGATAGGCGCCTACTACGGCTGCATGCTGCTGCGCCCCTCCAAGGCGATGCATTTTGACGACCCCGAAAACCCCACCATTATGGAGGATTTTATCCGTGCTTTGGGCGCGGAGCCGGTCGTCTACCAGATGCGCAACGAGTGCTGCGGCGGATATGTTTCCATGAAGGACGAGGCGGCGGCCAAAAAGAATGTCGCCCGCGTTATGGACAATGCGCGCCGGTGCGGAGCGCAGGAGCTTATTACCGCCTGCCCGCTGTGCCTTTACAATCTTGATAAAAACGGCGGAGCGGATAAGCTTCCCGTACACTATTTCACTCAGCTGCTTGCAGAGGCGCTGGGAATAAAGGAGGCTTGACGATGCAGTTGACAAATGCCGAAAGGCGGCCGAGGTTCGCCGTATAAGCGGCGTGGATACCAGGAAGTGCATGAAGTGCGGCAAATGCTCCGCGTCCTGCCCCTCCTTTGATGAGATGGAATACCATCCGCACCAGTTTGTCGCCATGGTTACCAAGGGTGATATCGACAGGCTGATGGCATCCCCCTCCATATACAAATGTCTGTCCTGCTTTGCCTGCGTGGAGCGCTGCCCCCGCGGCGTAGAGCCTGCGGCAGTGGTGGAGGCCATACGCACCATGGCGGAGCGGCGTCAGGGCGGAACCTATTTTTCTCCTGACGAGGTGCCGGAGAAAATTGACGGCTCCGTGCCGCAGCAGGCTTTGGTAAGTGCGTTCCGTAAATACAGAAAATAAAAATCCGGCATAGGTTGGGAGTGTAGAATTTGCAAAGAATAGGTGTATTTGTTTGTTGGTGCGGCTCCAATATAGCCGCAACGGTGGACGTAGCACGGGTAGTGGAGACCATACGCAGGGAGCCCGGCGTGGTTTACGCCGCGGATTATCAGTATATGTGCTCCGAGGCCGGTCAGGCCATTATACGCGGCGCTATCGCAGAGCATAAGCTTACCGGCATAGTGGTATGCTCCTGCTCGCCCAGAATGCATGAGGCCACCTTCCGCAAAACGGCGCAGAGGGCGGGGCTCAACCCCTTCATGGTGGAAATAGCAAATATCCGCGAGCAGTGCTCCTGGATACATAAAGACAAAGAGGAGGCCACCGAAAAGGCCATAGTGCTGGCCCGCGCGGCGGTTGCCAAGGTAAGCCTGAACGCGCCCCTTATCTCCGGCGAGAGCTCGGTGACAAAGCGCGCCCTTGTAATAGGCGGCGGTATAGCCGGCATACAGTCGGCACTGGATATTGCCGAGGCCGGCTACGAGGTGGACATCGTGGAAAAGGAGCCCACCATCGGCGGCAAGATGAGCAAGCTGGACAAGACCTTCCCCACGCTGGACTGCTCCGCCTGCATACTTACCCCTAAAATGGTGGATGCAGCGGCAAACGAGAAGATCACGCTTTATACATACAGCGAGATCGAGCAGGTAAAGGGCTTTGTGGGCAATTTCAAGGTGAAGATACGCCGCAAGGCACGCTATGTAAAAGAGGATGTCTGCACGGGCTGCGGCCAGTGCATGCAGAAATGCCCCTCCAAGAAAGGGCTTAACGAGTTCAACCTGGGCCTTAACAAGCGCACGGCAATTTATATCCCCTTTGCGCAGGCGATACCGAATGTGGCGGTTATCGATCCGACCCAGTGCATAAAGCTCAAAAGCGGCAAGTGCGGGCTGTGCTCCACGGTGTGCGCCGCCAAGGCAATAGACTATGAGCAGCAGGACGAATTCATTGAGCGCGAGTACGGCGCCATTGTAATGGCCACCGGCTTTAACCCCATAAAGCTGGATAAGTTCGATGAATACTCCTATTCCTCCTGCCCGGATGTCATAACCAGTCTGGAGCTGGAGCGCATAATGAACGCCGCAGGACCTACGGGCGGCAAGCTGGTGAAGATGAGCAACGGCGAGCATCCGCACGATATCACATTTATTCAGTGCGTGGGCAGCCGTGATACGAGCGGGCGCGGCAAGTGCTACTGCTCCAAGATATGCTGCATGTATACCGCCAAGCACGCAATGCTTATCCGCGATAAATATCCTGATGTTAATGTGCATGTTTTCTACATTGATGTGCGTACCCCCGGCAAGAACTTCGATGAGTTCTATCGCCGCGCGGTGGAGGAATACGATGTTGATTACATCAAGGGTCAGGTAGGCAAGGTGTACCCGGAGGACGATCATCTTGTGGTGCAGGGTGTGGACCTGCTTGCAAACGAGCAGATAATCCACAAGACCGATATGGTGGTGCTGGCCGCCGCCATAGAGCCCGATCCCACGGCGCGCAAGATAGCCTCCATGCTTACTGCCAGCATAGATACAAACGATTTCATAACCGAGGCCCATCCCAAGCTGCGCCCGGTGGAAAGCCCCACGGCGGGCATATTCCTCTCCGGCGTGTGCCAGGGCCCCAAGGATATTCCGGAAACCGTTGCCCAGGCGGGAGCGGCCGCCGTTAAGGTGGTGGGGCTGCTGTCCAAGGACAAGCTGGTAACAAACCCCTGCGTGGCGGGCAGCAACGAGCTGCTGTGCAACGGCTGCTCTCAGTGCGAGAAGGTATGCCCCTACGGCGCTATCAGCTATATCGACAAGCTGGTAAACGATCACGGCATCAAGCAGACCCGCCGCATAGCCTCCGTAAACGAGGCGCTGTGCCAGGGCTGCGGAGCCTGCACGGTCACCTGCCCCAGCGGCGCTATGGACCTCAAGGGCTTTACAAATAAGCAGATCATGGCGGAGGTGGACGCGATATGCAAGTAGAAAATCAGGCCGTAAAAACCGAGTTTAAGCCTAAATTGTGGCGTTTTGCTGCAACTGGTGCTCCTATGCGGGCGCGGATCTTGCCGGCTCCAGCCGTCTTGCCTATCCGGCGGATGTAAAGATAATCCGCGTGCCCTGCTCCTGCCGCGTGAACCCGCTGTTCATCCTCCGGGCCTTTGAAAAGGGCGCGGACGGAGTTATCCTCTGCGGCTGCCATCCGGGCGACTGCCATTACAGCACCGGCAACTATTATGCCCGCCGCCGCATGACCATGCTGTTCTCCATGCTGGACTATCTGGGCGTGGAAAGAGCGCGTACCCGAGTGGAGTGGGTTTCCGCCGCCGAGGGCGCAAAGTTCTCCGCGGTTATGAACAGCTTTGTAGCCAAAATTTACGAGCTTGGCGAAAATGTGAGATTGGGGGATCTGAGATGCAAGAAATAGAAAAAACTCTGCGCTCCCGCTGTGCGGAGCTGCTTGAGAGCGGCGCCTGCGACCGGGTTCTTGCCTGGGAGGAGGGCGAGTTCTTCTACGATAAAACTCCCGCCGTGTTTACCGCCCCGGAAAAGGCGGAGAAGCTTTGCTATGACAGCTTCTGCGGCGCAAATTTAAGCAAATACCTTATAGAAGGCGGCGGAGGGCAAAACCTGCGTGCTGCTCAAGCCTTGCGATACCTATTCCTTCAACCAGCTGCTTACCGAGCACCGCATAGACCGCGATAAGATATATGTTATCGGTGTGGGCTGCGACGGCATGGCGGATATCGAAAAGGTGCGCGCTTTGGGCATAAAGGGCATAACCGGCGTTACCGAAAACGGCGCGGAGCTTACCGTGCACACGGTGCATGGCGACAAAACCTGCAAGAAGGCGGACTGCCTGCTGGAAAAATGCCTCTCCTGCAAGGGAAAGAAGCATTTTGCCTATGATGAGCTGATCCCGGCGCAGGACGGCGAGGAAGAAGCACCCGCCGGACGCTTTGACATGGTGGAGAAGCTTCAGAGCATGTCGCCCAAGGAGCGCTTTGATTTCTGGCAGAACGAGCTGAGCAAATGCATAAGGTGCAACGCCTGCCGCAACGCCTGCCCGGCCTGCACCTGCCGCAAGTGCATATTTGATAACCCTGCAAGCGGAGTGGCCGCCAAGGCCAATGCCGACACCTTCGAGGAGAAGATGTTCCATATAATCCGCGCCTTCCATGTTGCGGGCCGCTGCACCGATTGCGGAGAGTGCTCCAGGGTATGCCCGCAGAACATACCGCTGCATCTGCTCAACCGTATGTTCATAAAGGAAATAAACGAATTCTACGGCGATTATCAGGCGGGGCTTGAGCCCGGTCAGCGCGGGCCGCTTATAAGCTTTGATAAGGAAGACGCCGATCCCACTGCCGTGAGCGATAAGGGGGACAAGGCATGAAAAAGCTGCAAACTTCCCGCATTAACGAGTTTTTTGACGCCGTTGCGGCGCAGGGCAGGCTGTATCTGCCCTGGAGAATGATTCCAGCGTGAACTTCGGCGTATATGCTCCGGGTGCAAAATACGATCCCACCGTGCTGCACACGGTAAAGAGCGCAAAGGATGTGTTCTTCCCGCAGTGCGAATCCATGGTGTCGTTTATGACCAAGGATAAGACCTTCACGGTAACCCCTGTTGCGCCGCTTGAAGAGAAATTTACCGTTTTCGGAGTGAGAGCCTGCGATGTTCGCGGCTTTGAGCTGCTGGATAAGGTGTTTCTCACCGACCCGGTGGATAACTTCTACGCCGCGCGCCGCGAGCACGGCACCGTGATATCCGTGGCCTGCGCGCAGCCGGAGGAAACCTGCTTCTGCGGCACCTTCGGTATTGATATGACCGCCCCCGGCGGAGATGTGCGCGCCTTCTGGACGGAGGAATATGTATACTTTGCGCCCCTTACCCAAAAGGGAACGGCGCTGCTTGATTCCGTTGCCGGTCTGCTTGAGGAGGCCGATGATACTCCCGCTCCCGTGGAGGAGCAGCGCAAAGAGGCGCAGAGCATCATGAAAAAGCTGCCCCTTGCTTCCCTTACGACAGAGGGCTGGGGCGCAGGCAAGCTGCACGAAAAGTTTGACCGCCCGGAATGGGACGATCTGTCCGCCGCCTGCATAGGCTGCGGTACCTGCACCTTTGTGTGCCCCACCTGCCAGTGCTACGATGTGCGGGACTATAAGGCGGGGGACAAGGTAAGCCGCTATCGCTGCTGGGATTCCTGCATGTATAACGACTTCACCATGATGGCTCACGGCACGAACCGTCCCACTCAGAAGCAGCGGTTCCGTCAGCGCTTTATGCACAAGCTGGTGTACTTCCCGGACAACAACGACGGCGCATTCTCCTGCGTGGGCTGCGGCCGCTGTGTTGCCAAGTGCCCCATAAGCATGAATATTGTCAAGGTTATGAAAGCTATGGGAGGTAAAAACAATGACTGACGAGCATATCTGTACCTGTCATGCAAACGATTATAAAGATGTCCTGCTGCCGCAGACCGCGGTGGTAACGGATATACGCACCGATACCCCGGATGTAAAAACCTTCCGCGTGGTAACTCCCGAGGGCAAAATACCCTTTGACCATATGCCCGGTCAGTGTGCTATGCTTACAGTTCCCGGAGTGGGCGAGGCTATGTTCTCCATAACCTCCTCCTCCACGAACACCGAGTATAAAGAATTCTCCATAAAGCGCTGCGGCATGCTTACCGAGGCGCTGCATGCCATGGAGCCCGGGCAGGAAATAGGCATACGCGGGCCCTACGGCAAGCCCTTCCCGGTGGATACCGAGTTCAAGGGCAAGGATCTGCTGTTCATCGCCGGCGGCATCGGCATTGCGCCGCTGAGGTCGGTTATAAACTATGTCCGGGCTCACCGTGAGGATTACGGCCACATAGATGTGCTCTACGGCTCCAGAAGCGCGGATGACCTTGTGGATTATCAGGAAATGCAGCAGGAGTGGGCAAACGAAAAGGATTTCAGCGTTTATCTCACCATCGACAGAGAGCAGCAGGGCTGGGAGGGCCATGTGGGCTTTGTTCCCTCCTATCTTAAGGAAATAGGCTTTAAGCCCACCAGCACCGCGATCATCTGCGGCCCGCCCATAATGATTAAATTCGTGCTTGCGGGGCTTGTGGAAATGGGCTTTAACAAAACCCAGATATATACCACGATGGAGCTGAAGATGAAATGCGGCCTCGGCAAGTGCGGCCGCTGCAACATCGGCAACAAATACGTCTGCAAGGACGGCCCGGTGTTCCGCTTCGATCAGCTCGACGAGCTGCCCAACGAATACTAATAATCGGAGGAAACGAAAATGGAAGAAATGGTAAACATATATATCATGGGCAAGCAGTACACCGTACCCGCCGCCCTTACCATCATGAACGCCATGGAATACGCGGGCTATCAGCACAAACGCGGCTGCGGCTGCCGCGCCGGCTTCTGCGGCGCCTGCGCTACCATCTATCGCATCAAGGGTCAGAACGAGCTGAAATTCTGCCTTGCGTGCCAGACCAAGGTGGAGAACGATATGTACATCGCTTCCCTGCCCTTCTTCCCCACGCAGAAGAAAATATACGATATAAATCAGATCCGTCCCACCGAGGATATCATGATGCAGCTCTATCCCGAAATATACAGCTGCATCGGCTGCAACGCCTGCACAAAGGCCTGCCCGCAGGGGCTTAATGTAATGCAGTATATCGCCTATGCTCAGCGCGGTGATTATGCCGCCTGCGCCGAGGCCTCCTTTGACTGCGTAGCCTGCGGCATGTGCTCCTCCCGCTGCCCCGCGCAGATAACTCACCCCATGGTGTCGCTGCTTGCCCGCCGTCTCTACGGCAAGTATATCGCACCCAAGAGCGAGCATTTGGCAAAGCGCGTGCAGGAGATAAAGGACGGCGTGTTTACCGATGCCGTAAACGAGATCGCCGCCAAGCCGCTTGCGGAGCTTCAGGATATGTACAACCACAGAGACATCGAGAAATAGGGAGGAAAAACAGATGCTGACACAGGAAATGCTGGATTCGATAAAAAGAGTGGAAGCAAGCAGACCTCAGAGAATAGGCGCGGAGCTTAAGCGTATGAGCGCGCAGGAAAGGACGAGCTGCTTCGCCGGTTTCATCCGGACTACCGTCAGGACGGCTTTGTTTATCTTGCCGTAGGCCCCAACAAGGGCGATAAGGTTCCCACGGAGCTGGGCAACCTGCTGCACGGCAAAAGCCGCGTTCTGGGGCAGGATGTAGAGCTGGACGATATATACTACGATACCGATGTGCTTATAATCGGCGGCGGCGGAGCGGGCGCTTCGGCAGCCATAGAGGCCGATAATAAGGGCGCAAAGGTGACCATTGTAACAAAGCTTCGTATGGGCGATGCCAACACCATGATGGCGGAGGGCGGCATACAGGCGGCGGACAAGGCCAACGATTCCCCCGCGATACACTATCTTGACGCGCTGGGCGGCGGCCACTTTGCCAATAAGCCCGAGCTGCTCAAAAAGCTTGTTACCGAAGCGCCGGACTGCATACAGTGGCTTAACGACATGGGCGTTATGTTTGACAAAGAGCCGGACGGCACCATGGTCACCACTCACGGCGGCGGCACCAGCCGCAAGCGTATGCATGCCTGCCGCGACTATTCCGGCGCGGAGATAATGCGCGTGCTGCGCGACGAGGTAATAAACCGCGGCATCCAGATAGTGGATTTCACCGCTGCGGTGGAGCTGCTGCTGGATACTCAGGGCAGAGCTGCGGGCGCCGTGCTTATGAATATGGAAACCGGCGAGATCCGCATTGCCCGTGCAAACCGTGATTATCGCCACCGGCGGAGCCGGACGGCTGCACTATCAGGGCTTTGCCACCAGCAACCATTACGGAGCGACCGCCGACGGACTTATCCTGGGCTATCGCGCCGGCGCAAAGCTGCTTTATGCCGATACCATTCAGTATCATCCCACCGGCGTTGCATACCCGGCGCAGATGTTCGGCGCACTGGTAACGGAAAAGGTGCGTTCTCTGGGCGCACAGCTTATCAATGTGGACGGCGTTGCCTTCATGAATCCGCTGGAAACCCGCGATGTCACTGCTGCCTCCATAATCAGGGAGTGCACTGCAAACGGCAAGGGCGTGCCTACGCCGCTGGGCAGCGCAATATGGCTTGATACCCCCATGATCGACATAATAAACGGCCCCGGCACCATCGAGAAGAAGCTGCCCGGAATGCTGCGTATGTACGAAAAGCTGGGCATAGATATGCGCACCACCCCCATACTCATCTATCCTACGCTGCAC
The DNA here is from genome assembly GCA_022009755.1 of Oscillospiraceae bacterium. Classification (GTDB taxonomy): domain Bacteria; phylum Bacillota; class Clostridia; order Christensenellales; family QALW01; genus UMGS1338. The sequence goes on along the minus strand of CP091722.1, from coordinate 1,486,882 downwards.
TATCAGAACGGCGGCATAGAGATATCCGCAAACGGCATGAGCAGTGTGGAGAACCTGTTTGTGGCGGGCGAGGCCGTGGGCGGCGTTCACGGACGCAACCGCCTTATGGGCAACTCGCTGCTGGATATCATCGTTTTCGGCCGCAATGCCGGCCGCAACGCGGGCGAGAAGTGCCGCAGCGTGGAGCCGGGCGCGAAGCTCAGCCTGGAGCATGTCAAAAAGTACGAGCAGGAGCTGGAGGCCTCCGGCGCAGCCACCGGTCAGGAATCCCCGATGCTGCTGCCCACCTATACTCACGGCAGTGAAATAAACCGCTTTAAGTAAGCATAAAATACAGCTGCGGCCGATTTTTCGGCCGCAGACCTTTTGCTTTTTTGCAAAAAGAGGGATATGTAAAATCAGGATGCAAAGCATTTAATAAAAATTTGAGGTATGGTATATGTCATTATTCGGAGGAGTGATCTCGGTATCCGGCATAGCGTTTCGTTATGGCAGTGATGCTTATTGCCGCCGTGGGTTATATGCTGGGGCGGATCACCATAAAGGGCGTTTCGCTGGGCACCGCGGGCGTGTTCATTATTGCGCTGCTTTTCGGCGCGCTGTTTTATCAAAGCATTTCCGATGCGCTTGTAATCAAGGGCACGGCGGCTGTTGAGGGCGCGGAGGGCGTGGCGTATCAGACAAGCTATGCTTCCCAGGCGCTCAAGCTTGTGGAAAACATCGGTCTTGTTATGTTCGTAACCGCGGTGGGCTTTATTGCGGGCCCGAACTTTTTCAAGAACCTTAAAAAGAATTTCAAATCCTATATCGTTCTGGGTCTGCTTATCATCCTCTCCGGCGGTATTGCCTGCGTTGCCTGCTATTTCATAGGCAAGGGCGGCGAAAGCGATCCCAAGGAGTTTGTGGCAATGCTTGTGGGTCTGCTCTCCGGCGCGCTTACCAGCACTCCTGCGTTTTCTGCGGCCAAGGATACCGTTGCTGCGGAATATGTGGATGCCGTTACAGTGGGTCACGGCATAGCCTACCTTTTCGGCGTTATAGGCGTTGTGCTGTTTGTGCAGCTTATTCCCAAGCTTGTAAAGGCGGATATGAGCCTTGAGCGCTCCAAGCTTTCCGCCGTGGATGTGGGACAGGGCGCAAGAAAGCCCGCCAAGGGCAAGCTTATACACATTGATCCCTTCGGAATAGGCGCGTTTGCCCTTGCCGCCATAGTGGGCATAATCGTGGGCAACATTCACATTCCGCTTACCTCCAAGGGCTTAAGCGGCACCACCTTCGCTCTTACCGCCACCGGCGGCACCCTGCTTGTATCTCTTATCGTGGCGCATTTCGGGCGCATAGGCAGAATCAGCCTCATGCCGGATAAAAAAACCCTTGAGGTCTTCCGCGAGCTTGGACTTATGCTGTTCCTTATAGGCGCGGGCGTTGCGGGCGGCGCAAGCTTTGTAAAATACTTCAAGCCCATATACTTCGTCTACGGCGTTGTAATGACGATATTCCCCATGGTGGTGGGCTATCTGTTTGCAAAGTATGTTCTTAAGCTCAGCCTGCTTAATAACCTTGGCTCCATAACGGGCGGAATGACCAGCACCCCGGCGCTTGGCACCCTTATAAATGTCGCCGGCACCGACGATGTGGCTTCGGCATATGCCGCCACCTATCCCATTGCCCTTATAGCCGTTGTGCTTATATCCCAGGGGCTTATACTGCTGTTGTAAAAAAAACGGTCGCCCCGACCGGGCGAAACCCTGTACTAAAGGCGCGGGCGCTGCCTGCGCTTTTATAAATATTGCTGAAAGGAAGAAAAAACAATGCGTCAGATCAATGTGGAAGAGATCACCAACACCGTGCGCGATATGTGCATATCGGTAAACTATGAGCTCTCCGGCGATATGAAAAATGTTCTCTGCGCCGCCGCCGGCAAAGAGGAATCCCCGCTGGGTCGCCAGATACTGGAGCAGCTGAAGGAGAATATGGATATCGCAAAGGAGGATATGATCCCCATCTGCCAGGATACCGGCATGGCGGTAATATTCATCGAGATAGGGCAGGATGTGCACTTCGTGGGCGGCTCCCTTGAGGCGGCAATAAACGAGGGCGTGCGCCGCGGCTATACAGAGGGCTACCTGCGCAAATCCGTGGTGGGCGATCCTCTTATCCGCGAAAACACCAAGGACAACACCCCCGCCGTCATTCACTATTCCATTGTGGACGGCGAATCGGTAAAAATCACCCTTTCCCCCAAGGGCTTCGGCAGCGAGAACATGAGCCGCGTGTTCATGCTCAAGCCCGCCGAGGGCATAGAGGGCGTCAAGAACGCCGTCATCACCGCAGTTAAGGAGGCCGGCCCCAATGCCTGCCCGCCCATGGTGGTGGGCGTAGGCGTAGGCGGCGACTTTGAAAAGTGTGCCATCCTTGCCAAAAAGGCGCTCACCCGCTCCGCCGAGGAGCGCAGCTCCATACCCTATGTGCGTCAGCTGGAGCAGGAGCTGCTGGAAAGCATAAACAAGCTGGGCATCGGCCCTGCGGGCCTGGGCGGCCGCATGACGGCGCTTGCCGTAAATGTGGAAACCTATGCCACCCACATCGCCGGTCTGCCCGTGGGCGTAAACATCTGCTGCCATGTCAACCGCCACATTGTGCGCACCATTTGATAAAGGAGGAAATAAACCATGGATAAGCATCTTAAAGTACCCTTTACGGCTGATGAAGCCGCCGCGCTGCGCGCAGGCGATATGGTATATCTCACAGGCGTTGTCTATACCGCACGCGATGCCGCCCATAAGCGCATGAACGACGCCCTTGACCGCGGCGAGCAGCTGCCCGTCGATCTTTCCGGCAATGTGGTGTATTATCTCGGCCCCACCCCGGCGCGCCCCGGCAAGGTTATAGGCTCCGCCGGCCCCACCACCGCCAGCCGCATGGATAAATATGCCCCCCGCCTGCTCGATTTGGGGCTGCGCGGCATGATAGGCAAGGGCAAGCGCACCCAGCAGGTGGCGGATGCCATCGTGCGCAATAAGGCCGTGTATTTCGCCGCCGTGGGCGGCGCGGGCGCGCTTTTGTCCAAGTGCATTAAAAAGGCCGATGTCGTGGCCTATGACGATTTGGGCACCGAGGCCATCCGCCGCCTTGAGGTGGAAAATCTTCCCGTGATAGTGGTTATCGACAGCACGGGGGATAACCTCTACCTTACCGCGCCGGAAAAATATCATATCGATTAAAGCGATTTTCATAGGTTTTCATATACTGATAACGGAGCCTAAACCGCTTTTGCACAAAAATACGGTATTTAGTACGATTTTGCATATTGACAAACCGATTTGCATGTACTAAAATATAAACACAAAAATTAAACGGAGGAGAACATATGAAAAAGTTTTTTGTTTCTTTGGCAGTAGTTTGCATGATCAGCCTGCTCGCAGTGTCTGCTTTTGCATACAACAGCTATGACAACGATTGGGGCTGCAAAATCAAGCAGGAATCCGACGGCAGCGTAACCGTTTCCTTTGATAAGGAAAAGATCGAGGCTTCTCAGAATGGCTGGCAGCATGCCAACATGCACATTTCCGTCTATGATGCAGATCCCGGCTTTACCGCAGAGAGCAAAATGGCTCAGTTTGAGGATAACGGCGCTCAGGGTAAATGTGCTTCCTCGTTTACCGCGTCGGCCCGGGCCATGTCGGCGCGGTTGAAGGCTCCGGCTACCTTTCCTACAACATCAAAAACGGTGATGCTATCGATCCTGCCACCGGCACCTATAAGTTCGAGCAGGGTAAAACCTACTATGTTTCGCTTGCGACAGCAACGGAAGCGACTGGATTTGGAACCGCAAGGCTGTAACCTTCACCTACGGCGAGAGCAAGCCCACCGCTGACTTCTCCGTAATCGCTTATGCTGTTGCTGCCATCACCGGCTGCGGCGCTCTGGTTGTTGCTAAGAAGAGAGGATAATTTCCTTAATCGGCAAAAATCAATTGCATAAAAAGCAAAAAAGGGCTTCCTGTAAGTGTGCGGGAAGCCCTTTAATATTACGCAATTATGAATAATGTGAATCACATGTGGATAAACGGTGATTTTATTACGATTTTCACGCCTTGCAGGATAGTTTTGTGCATTTACTTGTCCCTGTTCTGATGATAAAATAAAGCAAAACCAAACAAATGGAGGAGAGAACATGAAAAAGTTTTTAATTTCTTTGGCTGTTGCTTGCCTGCTGGCTTGCATAGCTGTATCTGCTTTTGCAGCCCCTGTAAATGATCAGTGGATTAAAAAGGCTACTGTTGATGTTCAGAAGGGCACCGTTACTTTTGAAACCCCTGATCTGGCTAATGTCTGGACTGAGATGAGAATCTTTGCCGAGAATGAAAAGCCCGAACCTAAGACCGACGGAACCGATGAGTTCTGGAACTACTATAAAGATGACAATGGCGGCAAAATGCTTGACCGTATCGAGAATGCAATGTGCACCAATAGCCGTGTTGTCGGACCCGAAGGCACTGAAGGCATAAACTCCGTTTACAACTTCGAAGAGGGCAAGACCTATTACATCATGCTTTTCACATGCGACGGAAACAACTGGAATTATTCCACTGCTGTTTATGAGCTGAAGTTCAGCGCAGAGAATAAGCCCACTGCTGACTTCTCTGTAATCGCTTATGCTGTTGCTGCCATCACCGGCTGCGGCGCTCTGGTTGTTGCTAAGAAAAGAGGATAATCTCCTTAATCGGCAAAATCAATTGCATAAAAAGTAAAAAGGGCTTCCCGCAAGCGTGCGGGAAGCCTTTTAATATCCGTGCATAAACCGCATTAAAGCAAAGGCAAATATATTAACATTTACAATGGGGTTTTGATTGACAAACAGTGCGCGCTGTAATAAAATAAGCACATAAAGATTATCTTTAAGCCGGTGCGGGACATCGGCAAGATATAAAAGCAGCAGCGCCGCGAGGGCGTGCTTAATAGCGCTTTTATGCCTTGCCGCACCGCGGCAGGGCTTTTGTTTTGGAGAGTTATGAAGCTGTATTTTGAAAACTGCCGCAGATATGCAAACGGCCGCCTTGAGCAGCCCGCCTCCTTTGTATTTGAGATTCCCGATAATGGCGAGGATAAATATTTTACCGATAAATTTATATTCCCGGCGTTCTGTGATGTTCATGTGCATCTCAGAGAGCCGGGTTTTTCTTACAAGGAAACCGTAGCCTCCGGCACTGCGGCTGCCGCCCGCGGCGGCTTTACCGATGTATGCACCATGCCCAACCTTTCCCCGGTGCCGGACAGCGCAGCGCATATGAAGCAGCAGCTGGATATAATCAAAAGAGATGCCCGCGTGCGCGTACATCCCTTTGCCGCCCTTACCGTGGGGGAAAAAGGACAGGAGCCGGCGGCGCTGGAGGAGCTTGCCCCGCTGTGCATAGGCTTTTCCGACGACGGCAAGGGGGTGCAGAGCCGCTCCCTTATGCTGGAGCTTATGCAGCGGGTAAAAAAGCTGGGCAGGATAATATCCGCCCATTGCGAGGATGAAGCCCTTGTGCAGGGGGGATACATAAACAAAGGCGCCTATGCCCTTGCCCACGGGCACGCCGGCATAAGCGCGCAAAGTGAGTGGCGCCCCATAGCGCGGGATCTTGAGCTGGCGGCGCAGACGGGCTGCAAATACCATGTGTGCCATGTTTCCTGCCGGGAAAGCGTGGAGCTTCTGCGCCGGGCCAAGGCGGCGGGGCTGGATGTAACCTGCGAGACCGCGCCGCACTACCTGCTGCTGGACGAAGGCAGCCTTATGGAGGACGGGCGCTTCAAAATGAACCCACCCCTGCGCACAGGGGAGGATCGCACGGCCCTTATCGACGGCCTGCTGGACGGCACCGTGGACATGATAGCCACCGACCACGCACCGCACGCTCCGCAGGAAAAATCGCGCGGGCTGAAGGACAGCCTTATGGGGGTTACGGGGCTGGAAACCGCCTTTGCGGCGCTGTATACCGGGCTTGTAAAGCCGGGTATTCTCCCTCTTGAAAAGCTGGTGCGCCTTATGACCGATGCGCCGCGCGAGCGCTTTGGCATTGAAAAAAGCGGCGATATATGCGTTTTTGACACTCAGACGCCCTTTGAGGTGCGGCCGGAGGAATTTTTATCCATGGGAAAAAGCACGCCCTTTGCCGGAAAAACCGTGCAGGGCAAATGCCTTATAACTGTATGCGGAGGTAAACTGTATGGACAGAGAACTGATGACGGACTGCGACCGTAAGCTGGTCTTTCGGGACGGCACGGAATACTACGGCTACGGCTTCGGCTGCGATTGCGACCGGGTGTGCGAAATTGTGTTTAACACCTCGCCCGTAGGCTATCAGGAGATAGTTTCCGACCCGTCCTATACCTATCAGGCGGTGGTGATGACCTATCCTCTCATAGGCAATTACGGCATAACCGATGAGGATTTTGAAACCCGCGTGCCCACCATAGGCGCGCTCATAGTGCGGGAATATAACGATCGCCCGTCCAACTTCCGTGCCACGCGCACGCTGGATGAGGTAATGCAGGAATATAAAATACCGGGCATATACGGCGTGGACACCCGCCGGCTTACCCGCAGCATACGGGATGAGGGCAGTCGCCCGGTGCTTATAACCGCCGCCTCCACCCCCACGGAGCAGGCGGTGAAGCTGCTTGCCCGCATAAAGCCGCCTCATGACGCGGTGGACAGGGTAAGCTGCCGCAAGCGCCGCTATGTGCGCACCGCGCGCGCCCGCTTCAGCGTGGCAGTGGTGGACTGCGGCTGCAAGCAGAACATAGTGCGCTCCCTTTTGGCGCGCGGGTGTAATGTGACCGTGCTGCCCTACACCGTAACCGCGCAGGAAATAGAAAACATGCAGCCCGACGGCGTGCTTTTCTCCAATGGCCCCGGCGACCCGCAGGATGTGCCGCAGGTGGCCGCCTTGGCCGCCGCGCTGCGGGGAAAATATCCCATCTTCGGCATATGCCTGGGGCATCAGGTGCTGGCCCTTGCCTGCGGCGCCTCCACCTATAAGCTCAAATTCGGCCATCGCGGCGGCAACCATCCGGTAAAGGAGCTTGCCACCGGGCGCGTGGAGATAACCTCTCAGAACCACAGCTACGCCGTGGAGGAAAGCAGCCTTGAGGGCACTGGGCTTACCGTTACCCACCGCAACCTTCTTGACGGCACGGTGGAGGGGCTGGAGTGCGCAAAGGACAGGCTCTTCAGCGTGCAGTATCACCCCGAAAGCGCGCCGGGGCCGCAGGACAGCGCATATCTTTTTGATAAATTCCTCTCCCTTATGGAGCAGGCAAAGGAGGAAAAACACAATGCCAAAGCGCAGTGACATTCATAAAATACTGGTGATAGGCTCCGGCCCCATAGTAATAGGCCAGGCGGCGGAATTTGACTATGCCGGCACGCAGGCCTGCCTTGCGCTTCGCGAGGAGGGCTATGAGGTGGTGCTGTGCAACTCCAACCCCGCCACCATAATGACGGACACAACCATAGCCGATAAGGTATACATGGAACCCCTTACCCTGGAATACTTGGCAAGGGTAATAAGATACGAGCGCCCCGACGCCGTGCTGCCCGGCATAGGCGGACAGACCGGGCTTAACCTTGCAATGCAGCTTTATAAAAAGGGCGTGCTTGCCGAGTGCGGCGTGGAGCTGCTGGGCACCGACGCCCGCAGCATAGAGCGCGCGGAGGACCGCGAGCTGTTCAAGGAGCTGTGCGCCGAGGTTGGCGAGCCGGTGCTGCCCTCCGCAACGGCGCAGACCGTGGAGGAGGGGCTTAAGGCAGCGCAGAGCATAGGCTATCCAGTGGTGCTGCGCCCCGCCTTTACTTTGGGCGGAACGGGCGGCGGCTTTGCCGACGATGAAGCACAGTGCGCCGAAATGCTGGAAAACGCGCTCAAGCTTTCCCCGGTGCATCAGGTGCTGGTGGAAAAAAGCATCCGCGGATATAAAGAAATTGAATACGAGGTAATACGCGATGCCGCCGACACCGCCATCACGGTGTGCAACATGGAAAACATCGACCCCGTAGGCATCCATACCGGGGATTCCGCAGTGGTATGCCCCTCCCAAAGCCTCACCAATAAGGAATATCATATGCTCAGGGACAGCGCGCTCAGGCTCATCCGCGCCCTTAAAATAGAAGGGGGCTGCAATGTGCAGTTTGCACTGGATCCGCTGTCCTTCGGCTACTATGTAATAGAGGTAAACCCCCGCGTGTCCCGTTCCTCCGCGTTGGCGTCCAAGGCAAGCGGCTACCCCATAGCGCGGGTTTCGGCAAAGATTGCCGTGGGTATGCGCCTTGAGGAAATACAGCTTGCCAACACCCCGGCGGCGTTTGAGCCGGCGCTTGATTATGTTATAACCAAGCTGCCCCGTTTCCCCTTTGATAAGTTCACCACGGCGGACAACCGCCTTTCCACTCAAATGAAGGCAACGGGCGAAACCATGGGAGTGGGGCGCACCATCGAGGAAAGTCTGCTTAAGGCCGTGCGCTCTCTTGAGGCGGGCACAAAGCACCTGTGGCTTAAAAAATTCCTTGCCTTTTCCGACGGCGAGCTGCTGGATTACTGCGCGCAGGGCACGGACGACCGCCTCTGCGCCGTGGCAGAGCTGTGCCGCAGGGATGCAGACCCGGGCAGAATAAGCGATGTTACCGGCATAGATATGCTTTTTATCGACAAGATACGCAATATCGTGGCCATGGAGCGCAGCCTTACGGCCTCCCCGCGCGACGCGCAGACCCTTTACCGCGCCAAGCGCATGGGCTTTGCCGACAGCACCGTGGCGCACCTTTGGAACACCGATGAGCAGGAGGTGTACGCCATTCGGGAGAAAAACGGTATTTTCCCGGTGTACAAAATGATAGACAGCTGCTCCTCGGAGTTTGAAAGCTACATTCCCTATTTCTACTCCACCTACGAGGATGAAAACGAATCCCGCGTGTCCGAAAACAAAAAAATAGTGGTGCTGGGCTCCGGCCCCATAAGGATAGGTCAGGGCGTGGAATTCGATTATTCCACCGTGCATGCGGTGTCCACCATACGCGCCTGCGGCTACGAGGCCATAATCATAAACAACAACCCGGAAACGGTTTCCACCGATTATACCTGCGCCGACAAGCTGTACTTCGAGCCGCTGTGCGTGGAGGATGTAATGAATGTACTGCGTCTGGAGCAGCCCGAGGGCGTTATAGCCACCTTAGGCGGACAGACCGCAATCAACCTTTGCGACGGGCTTGTGCGCCGCGGAGTAAACATTATCGGCACCGGACGCGAGGCCATCGACCGCGCGGAGGACCGCGAGCTTTTCGAGCAGCTGCTTAAAAAGCTGAATATTCCGCACCCGGAGGGCAGAACGGTAAGCAGCATAGAGCAGGGCGTGGAGGCCGCAAAGGAAATAGGCTACCCGGTGCTGCTGCGGCCTTCGTTTGTGCTGGGCGGCAGAGCCATGCAGATAGCCACGGATGAGCAGCAGCTGCGCCGGTATCTGCGCACTGCGGTGGAGGTGGATGCCGACCGCCCCGTGCTTGTGGATAAATACATCGAGGGCAAGGAGGTGGAGGTGGACGCCGTATGCGACGGCACCGATGTTTTCCTGCCCGGCATAATGGAACTGGTGGAGCGCACGGGTATCCACAGCGGCGATTCCATAAGCGTATATCCCACCTTCAGCATATCGGAAAAGGTTAAAAACACCATAGCCGACTACACCGTGCGGCTGGGTCTTGGCATAGGCATTGTGGGGCTTTACAACATACAGTTTATTGTTGCGCCCGATCAGAGCGTGTATATAATCGAGGTTAACCCGCGTTCCTCCAGAACCGTACCCTTCCTCTCCAAGGCTACCGGCTACGGGCTTGCCGATATAGCCACCAAGGTCATGCTGGGGGAGCGGCTGCGCGATATGGGCCTTACCGGGCAGCCCAAGCCCCGCAGCGACCGATGGTTCGTCAAGGCTCCGGCCTTCTCCTTCTCTAAGCTCCACGGCATGGACGCATACCTTTCGCCCGAGATGAAATCCACCGGCGAGGCCATAGGCTACGATGCCCGGCTTACCCGTGCGCTCTATAAGGCGCTTCAGGCCTCCGGCATGAAAATAGTAAACTACGGCACGGTGCTTGCCACCATCGCCGATAAAGACAAGGAGGAGGCGCTTCCCCTTATACGCCGGTTTTATAACCTGGGCTTTAATATCCGCGCCACCGAAGGTACGGCGGCCTTCCTCAAGCAGCACGGCATCCGTACCCATGCGCTTAAAAAGCTCAGTCAGGGCTCCGGCGAGATACCCGACGAGCTGCGCCGCGGATATGTCAGCTATGTCATAAACACAAGGGATATGAGCTCCTCCAAGGTTATGTCGGACGGCTTTGAAATAAGGCGGTGCGCGGCGGAGAACGGAGTTACGATGTTTCCTCGCTGGATACGGTGCGGGTGCTGCTGGATGTGCTGGAGGAAATGACCTTCCGCGTATCCACAATAGATGCCTGAGCCGCAGCACGGACATTCCGAAGCAAAAAACAATATAAACGGAGAAAGCAATAATGAAGCAGGTCATCCTTACAATAGCACAAAGCGCTCCCATCGCCCGCGGCACCGTGCGTACCGTTTTAAGCGGCGATACAAGCGCAATAACCCGCCCCGGGCAGTTTATAAATATATTGCTTGATAATAAATATCTGCGGCGTCCGCTGTCGGTGTGCGACTGCGTAAAAGGGGAAAACGGCAGCGTAACGGTAATATATAAAATCGTGGGAGAGGGAACCCTTAAGCTTAGCCGGCTGCCCGCGGGAACGCGCTTGGATGTGCTTATCGGGCTCGGAAACGGCTACGATACCGCCCCCGCGGGGGAAAGCCCGCTGCTTATCGGCGGCGGCGCGGGAGTGCCGCCCATGTATATGCTTTGCAGGGAGCTTATAAGCCTTGGCAAAAGCGTACAGGTAATAGCGGGCTGGAACAGCGCCGACGAGGCTTTTTACACCGAAGAATTCCGCGCGCTGGGCGCTTCTCTCACGGTGGCCACGGTGGACGGCACCATGGGAATAAAGGGTCTTGTAACCGATGCCATGAAAAACATGAAATACAGCTATATTTATGCCTGCGGTCCCCTTCCCATGCTTAAAGCGGTGGACGCCGCCGCCGCTTCCGGCGGACAGCTCAGCTTTGAGGAGCGCATGGGCTGCGGCTTCGGAGCCTGCATGGGGTGCAGCTGCAAAACAAAATACGGCTACAAGCGCATCTGCCGCGACGGCCCCGTGCTTACAAGGGAGGAGATAATATGGTAAAAAACAAAACCGCGCAGCCGGAAAGCCCGTTTTCGGCGGATACGCGCGTAACGCTTTGCGGAATAACGCTGGATAACCCGGTTATCCCCGCCAGCGGCACCTTCGGCTACGGTGCGGAGTTTGCCGAAATTTACGATATAAACTGTCTTGGCACCTTTTCCTTCAAGGGCACCACGGAAAAGGCGCGCTTTGGCAACGATACTCCCCGTATTGCGGAATGTCCGGGCGGGCTGCTCAATTCCGTAGGGCTGCAGAACCCGGGCGTGGAGGCAGTGGTAACAAAAGAGCTGCCCCGGCTTAAAAAGGTGTTTCATAAGCCCGTAATGGCAAATGTCAGCGGCTTTTCCGTTGAGGAATATGTCCGCGTGGTAAGCCGTCTTGAGGAGTGCGACCAAATAGGCTGGTACGAAATAAACATTTCCTGCCCCAATGTCCACGGCGGCGGCATGGCCTTCGGCACCGATCCGGGAGCGGCGGCGCAGGTAACGGCGGCCGTACGCAGGGCGACAAAAAGCCCGTAATAATGAAGCTTTCCCCCAATACCGGGGATATAACCGCAGTGGCGCGCGCCTGCCGCGATGCCGGGGCGGACGGCCTGAGCCTTATAAACACCCTGATGGGCATGAGAATAGACATAAAACGCCGGCGCCCCGTGCTTGCCAATACCACGGGCGGGCTTTCCGGCCCGGCGGTGCTGCCGGTTGCGCTGCGCATGGTGTGGCAGGTGTACGAGGCGGTGGATATCCCCATAATCGGCATGGGCGGCGTCAGCTCCGCACGGGATGTGGCGGAAATGATGCTGGCCGGTGCCACCGCAGTGGAAATAGGCGCTGCAAACCTTGTGCAGCCCTATGCCTGCCGGGATATAATAAACGGGCTTCCGCTTTTAATGAAGGAGCTTGGAATAAATAAACTATCCGAATTAACGGGAGGAGCGCATAATGGGTAAGGATGTAATTATAGCCTGTGATTTTGCTTCGGGCAAACAGACCGAGGATTTTCCTCTCCTGCTTTTCGCAGCAGCGTCCGTTTGTCAAAATCGGCATGGAGCTTTTCTATGCCGAGGGGCCGGATATCGTGCGCCGCTTAAAGAAGCGCGGGCATAAGGTGTTTCTGGATCTTAAGCTGCACGATATTCCCAACACCGTAAAAAGACCATGGCGGTGCTGTCCGGGCTGGGAGCGGATATGTGTAACCTGCACGCCGCCGGCGGCAGCGCAATGATGAGGGCAGCTCTTGAGGGGCTTACACGGCCCGACGGCACGCGCCCGCTGCTTATTGCCGTTACGCAGCTCACCTCTACAAGCCCGCAGACCCTTAAGGAGGAGCTGCTTATAAACGAATCCATGCAGGATACCGTGCTGCACTATGCGCGCAACGCCGAAAAGTCGGGGCTGGACGGCGTCGTCTGCTCTCCGCTTGAGGCTGAAAGCGTACATGCCGCCTGCGGCAGCGGCTTTATAACCGTTACCCCCGGCGTGCGCTTTGCAAACGCCGAAAAGGACGATCAGACCCGCGTCATGACCCCCCTGCAGGCACGCGCGCAGGGCAGCGATTATATAGTGGTGGGCCGCCCCATAACCGCCGCTGCCGACCCCGCTGCGGCATATGCCCGCTGCGTAAGGGAGTTCGTTTTGGGACAGGAATAGTAAACGGCAAAATGCAAAACGACTGCAGCCGGCTAAGCACTTGCCGAAGCTGCGGATAAATACAGCCGCACCGGCAGGGTAAATGCTGCCGGTGCCTAAAAGAAAGGAAACAGTATAATGACGGCATATGATATAAATGCAAACAATACAGAAGAGATAAGAGCAGAGGTAACAAAAGGAATACTGGAAATCGGCGCGGTGCTGCTGCGCCCGCAGCAGCCCTTTACCTGGGCAAGCGGCATAAAAAGCCCCATTTATTGCGATAACCGCCTGATTCTTTCCGCTCCCCGCGTGCGTACGCTGGTGGAAAGCGCCATTGCGCAGACGGTAAAGCGGGAATATCCGCAGGCACAGACGCTTATGGGCACCTCCACAGCGGGCATAGCGCACGCCGCAATAGCCGCTCATATGCTGGGGCTGCCCATGGGCTATGTGCGCGCCTCCAATAAGGATCACGGCCGTCAGAACCGCATAGAGGGCAGGCTGGAAAAGGGCGATAAGGTAGTGGTAATAGAGGATCTTATCTCCACCGGCGGCAGCGTGCTGGAGGTGGTGGAGGCTCTGCGCGAGGCGGGAGCCGAGGTGCTGGGCATAGTGTCCATCTTCACCTACGGCATGCAGAAGGGAAAGCAGCGGCTCAAGGAGGCCAATGTGCGCAATATAAGCCTTACGGATTTTGATACCACGGTAAATACGGCGGCGCAGCAGGGGCTTATAAGCCCGGAATCGGTGCAGCGTCTGTTCCGCTTCCGTGATAATCCCTCGGACGAAAGCTGGATAAAGGAATAAACCGCAAAAAGCAGGCGCACCGGGCGCCGTTTCACTATATGTTCCGGGTAAAAATTCAAAAAAGGAGAAAACAAATGAGAAGCGTTATAAGCATAACCGATCTTTCAAAGCAGGAAATCGAGCAGCTGATCGACACCGCCTGCGACATCATGGCGCAGCCGGATAAATACAGCAGCCGCTGTCGCGGCAAAAAGCTGGCCACTCTCTTTTACGAGCCCTCCACCCGCACCCGCCTGAGCTTTGAGGCGGCAATGTACGAGCTGGGCGGCAATGTTCTGGGCTTTTCCGATGCGCAAAGCTCTTCGGCCTCCAAGGGGGAAAGCGTGGCGGATACCGCAAAGGTTATCTCCTGCTTTGCCGATATAATCGCCATGCGGCACTATAAGGAGGGCGCGCCTCTGGTGGCCTCCATGAATGCCTCCGTGCCTGTTATAAACGCCGGGGACGGCGGACACGACCACCCCACGCAGACGCTTGCCGATATGCTCACAATATATAAAGAAAAGGGCAGGTTGGGCAATATCACCGTGGGCTTCTGCGGCGACCTTAAATTCGGGCGCACCGTCCATTCCCTTATAGCCGCGCTTTCCAGATACGAGGGCGTGCGCTTTGTGCTGGTATCCCCTCGCGAGCTTCAGCTTCCCGATTATGTGCGCCGGGATATCCTGGAGAAAAACAACATTGATTTTGTGCAGACCACCGATCTTGACGCGGCGCTGCCCGGGCTGGATGTGCTGTATATGACCCGTGTGCAGCGGGAGCGCTTCTTCAACGAGGAGGACTATCTGCGCCTTAAGGACAGCTACATTCTGCGCCCCGAGCGGCTGGTAAACGCCAAGAGCGACCTTTGCATAATGCATCCGCTGCCCCGTGTAAACGAAATGAGCGTCTCCCTTGATAAGGACAGCCGCGCCTGCTACTTCAAGCAGGTGCTCTACGGTAAATATATGCGCATGGCGCTTATATTAAAGCTTTTGGAGGTGTAAACAATGAAGGTGGATTCCATAAGAAACGGTATAGTCATCGATCATATAAACGCAGGGCGGGCAATGGAGATATATAAGCTGCTGGGGCTGGACAGCCTGGACTGCTCCGTTGCGCTTATAAAAAATGTTCCCAGCCGCCGCATGGTGCGCAAGGATATAATCAAAATAGATTCCGATTTTGACCTTGACATAAACGCTCTGGGCTTTGTTGACCCCGAGGTGACGGTAAATATCATAAGGGACGGCGTCGTGGCGGAGAAAAAGCGCGTGCAGCTTCCCAAGGAGCTTGTAAATGTGGTCTTCTGCAAAAATCCCCGCTGCATAACCTCCACCGAGCAGGAGCTTGACCATGTTTTCCGTCTTACCGACAGCAGCGAGGGCGTATACCGCTGCATATACTGCCAAACCCGCGCCGGGCATTAAATACCTCTCTTTTGCATAATGCATAACCCAAAGCCTCTGTACCCCGCAGCCCCTTGCTGCGGAGTGCGGGGGCTTTTGCTTGTCTTGGCTAAAGCCAAACCCTGCCTTGAACGAAACAAATGCAAAACAGTTGCAAAATCTTCCTTGCATATATTGACATTGCCTGTGCCGTATGGTACCCTTTATTCAGGAAAGGGTGATGCCGGTATGGTAATTAGCGTTAAAGCAACGGCTTATAACTGCAATACGCGTTTATGGGAGGCGAAGCCATGAATAAAAGGCTTATTACGGCGCTTGCAGCGCTTGCGTTTGGCGGGCTTATAATATTCACCGTTGGCATCACGGTTTCCACGGTTAATACAAAGGATAAAAATCAAAATCTTGCCGTTCCCACGGCGGAATGCAGCACTGCCGTTCCGCAGGTCAGCACCCCGGCAAAGGAAGCCCCGGCGGGTATGCAGTCGCTTGCATTAAAAAGAAAAATTGTCAGAGCAAAAAATGCGCAGCGCGCTAAGGACGAGCATATCACCGTTCCGCAGGCAAAATCGCAAAAGGCCAAGCAGCTGCTGGATAAGGTGCTTGCAGGCAGAAAAATGTCCTCCCTTGAGGCGGAAAATTATAATAAGACCCCTGTTGAAATACAGGAGCTTACCTATGAGCAGGCGCAGCAAAGGGCGGAAGATTACCGCGGGCTTATGGCAAAGGACCCCTCCGGCAAAACCGAGCAGGGCGCAAAAAGCGGCGAGCTGTATGTGCTTTATCGGGATTATGCCATGAGCATTGCCACAGGAGAGCCTCTTGCCCGGATGAACTACGACCGTCTCCGGCAGGCGGCGGAGGTAATTATCCGCTGGAACAGCGACCTTGAAGCGGGTGTCGGAAGCAGTATATCGAGTGCGGCAAAGCGGGATATGGAATACTTTGCAACAAAATGCTGGATATTGTAAAGCAGCATATGGAAAAGGGCGAAACGGACACCGCCTTAAGGGAGCTTGAGCTTATAGAGGAATTTTTTCATTGCGAGAGCTCATACTATAATAATTTCGGCTCAATTAAGCCGGAATACGATGCTCTTGAGCAAAGGCTGGAGGCCGGCGAAAGCATAGAAAGCGTGCTGTACCTGCCGGATTGATGCGGCAAGGGCTGTAAAGGTCGGGAGCAAGGGCAAAAAACAAAAGCTGTATGTGCGTATTTCTGTAATTAAATAAAACAAAGTCTGCCGCAGCGGTCAACAGCCGCCTGCGGCAGGCTTTTGCCGTTTTACGCAATCGCATTTGCTTTTTCCGATATCAAGCCTCTTAAGGCGGCAAATTGTGCTGTATTACATAAGCTTTAAGTGTCGGCAGCTATTGTGCCGTATTTCCGTAAGCCTATGCATTATCTGCATATATTTTTTCAAAACATATGCAGATAATACGGATAAATCCTTGTTTTTCTGCATATAATATGCTATAATTATGTGCAGAAAGGCTGGTGCTGTATGAGAAAATTCGATTACTCTTTTTTGAATAACGGTTTGCTGCCAGCAAACCTTGTGAACCTCACTTCCAATATTGCGGCGCTGAAAACCATGGCAGGCGTGCGCAAGGACGAATACACGCAGATCTTCACGGAGCTGGAAGCCGTCGCAAAGGTGCAGTCCATCAAAAGCTCTAACGCCATCGAGGGCATTGTGACCAGCGACGAGCGTATCGCCGCCATTGTCAATCAGAACAGCGCCCCGCTGAACCACAACGAGGCGGAGATCGCCGGGTACAGAGATGCGCTGAATGAGATCCACTTAGGCTACGAACACATTGACTTCCGGCAGAGCGATATTCTGCGGCTGCACGAAATGATGATGAGCTTTGCGGGCTATGAGTACGGCGGGCAGTACAAGACGGACGACAATGTGATTTTGGAAATTGACGCAGACGGAAACCGCCGTGTCCGCTTCCGTCCTACCCCTGCAAGCGAAACACCGAAGGCAATGGAGCAGTTGGAGCTTGCCTATCTGGATGCCCGAAGCGATGCGAATATCAACCAGCTTCTTTTGATCCCCTGTGTGATTTTGGATTTCCTCTGCATCCATCCGTTCCGGGACGGCAACGGCAGAATGTCCCGTCTGCTCTCGCTACTGCTGTTATACAAAAACGGTTTTGATGCCGGTAAATATGTGTCCTTTGAGGAGCAAATCAACAACTACAAGGCGTATTATTACGAAGCCCTGCGGCAGTCCTCGGCCGGATGGGAAACGAATGAGAACTCCTATTTCCCCTTTATCGAGAATTTCCTCTCCACCCTTTATATGTGCTATAAGGAACTGGACAAGCGGTTTGCTGTGGTACACGGCAAGAAGATCACGAAGAAGGCCCGTGTGGAGGCAACCGTCCTGAACAGCCTGACGCCGCTATCCAAAGCCGAGATTTGCAAAATCCTCCCCGATGTCAGCCCCACAACCGTTGAAGCCGTCCTCGGAGAGATGGTTAAAACCGGCTTGATAAAAATAATCGGTGCGGCAAGGGCGGCGCGGTATATTAAAGCATAGATTAAATACGGGTTCGTGCGGTAAAAACGCAGGCTTCGTTTATCGGTTCGGCTTTCGGGGCTTGCCGCTTCGGTGTGTTTCCAAAGCAAAAAAGCAGCCCCGGATATACCCTCGGGGCTGCCTGCCGTTTGATCAAAAAATGCGCTTTTTTAACTGTTTTTTGGCCTTTTATTGCTGTTTTTCCGCGTTTTTCAGCCGCTGCTTTGCGCTTTCCAGCTCCTTTTTAACCCGCTCCAGCTCGGCCCGCAGCTCAGCGCAGGGTTCGTCCGGTATTGCGCATATCAGCCCAAGCGCCTCCAGTGTGCCTCTTTGGGCGTCTCCCGTTTGCTCAAGCCCTGCCTCCTTTTGCATTCTAAGAAGCCCATTCAGGGTTTCCGTGCCGAAAACGCCGTCCGCTCCGTACTTTTCAAGCGTATAGCCGTACAGCATAAGCTGATGCTGAAGCGCGCGCACATCCTCACCCTTATCGCCCTTTTTTAGCCTTCTTGATACGGTATAGCCCTCAATTTCATACATAAAAAGCCTCGGCCGGCCGAAAAAATTCCACGGACGGGAATCGGTTTCGGTGCGCACCACGCCGTAATCCCGTCCCCGACATTCAATAACCTGCCGGCTGTTTACCGCAAAGCCCACATGAACGGCGCGCCCGGCGTCATTGAGAATAAAAACCCAGTCGCCGCGGCGCAGCTGAGCGCGCGGTATAGGCTCGCACAGCCCCTTCATGCCGTTGGAATTAAGGTCCTGCGGCAGCAGCTTTTTTACATTCTCAAGCCAGTACATTCC
Organism: Oscillospiraceae bacterium; assembly: GCA_022009755.1. Lineage (GTDB taxonomy): Bacteria > Bacillota > Clostridia > Christensenellales > QALW01 > UMGS1338. The sequence goes on along the minus strand of CP091722.1, from coordinate 1,468,430 downwards.
AAGCCCCGAGCAGTCAAAGGCGCCTATGCTTTTTTCGGGATACCCCTCTGCAAGGCGCTTTGCAAGCAGCCTGCGGCAGCGCAGGACATTTTTTTCGTCACCGTGCTCCCTTACCTTGATCCAGGCGGTGTCAAACGGGGCGCGCTGCCCCTGCGCTCCCAGAACATATATGCTGCCTCGCACAATTTCCTGCTCAAGATAGGCTATAAAGCTTTCAAGCATAGTCATTTCCGTCGTCCTCCCGATGAGCGTTGTCGCTTGGCGCGGTGCTGTCGCTCAAAGTGCCGCCCGCACCGCCGTTTTCGCCGCTTCTCTTTTCGCGGGACTGCTTATAGACCTGATGCGCACCCGTTGCGGCAAGGCCGCTTACCGCCCCTGTTGCGGCAGCGCTGAGCCAGTTGTCCGCGGGCAGGGCACCGGGAATAAAAAAGAAGCACACAAGCCCCAAGGCAAGCCCTAAAAGCCCGCAGACAGGCGGTATCAGGCGACAAAAGCGTTCGCTGCGGCAAAGATTTTTAAGAAAAAAGGCGCAAAGATATACTACGGCGGTTATTGCCGGAAGGGCGGCAATATCCATGAAATCCATAAAATCGCTCCCTGTGGGGGTGATTTGGCCCGAAATTACGGGCTTTTCCCCGATTACATTTTATGCCCCGCTCTTTATGCAGGTGAAGAAAAATGCAAAAAAGCGGTTAAAAACCGTGAAAAAAGGCGCAAAAAACGCTTAAAAAACCGTTAAAAAACGCGTTATTTTTGATAAATTTTTTTGCGGCGCAGTATTTGCGAATATTTTCGAGGGCGGCTCAGGGCATTAAGAGGCCGTTATTCCAAAGAAGACAAGGTTGTCATTTCGATATTTGGCGGATTATTTGCAGGAATCAAAAGTGACAACAAAAGTTGTCACAAATGACTACCATTTTGCTGTCCTCTGTGATATAATACAGACAGTAAAAAGGAGGATATAAAAATGACGGATTTAAGAAAAAACATAGATCGCTACATGGAATTAAAGGGAATCAAAATGTACAGCCATCTGCTTGCGGATATTGCGGGCGAGCTGGGGATGACGGGGCAGGAGAGGTATCGGTTTGCCGAAAGGGAAAAAGCAAACTTTTCAAAAATGCTCAAAGGGGAAAGGCCGCTGAAGTATGAATATATTATTCCGCTCGAAAAAATTTTCGGAGTACCGCTTGCACGCCTTATGAATGAGGATGCTTATAAGCTTCCGCCGGAAAAAGAAAATGCAGTATTTGACAAGGGTTTCAGATATTACGCTTATGCTGATGACCCTGAGCTGTACGAAAGGGAATTTGACAAAATTCTTGATATAAACGGACAAACAATATTGAATAACAGAGATGAGTTCGGAAAAAGCTTTTTGGACTATGCGGCCGAATACGGCTCATCAAACGGGATCAGGTACATTTATGAAAATTACAGGCCCAGAATGAAGTGGTGGCACAATCAGTTTGAATTTGAGGAAATAAAGGGCGGTATATGCAGCCGCGCGGAAAACGCAATGCCGCTTGCACGGCTGGTTGCGGGCATGAAGGATGCGGATATGTTTTATACGATGTTTGATTCCTACAATATGTTTTTTGCAAACGGCCATTATGCAACCGACAAAAATATTTTCTGTACCGGAGAATATTTGGAGCTGCTGATGGATAATGAGCATCTGTTTAAGGCATTGTTCGATACAAAAGAGTATGATGTTAAGCTTGGCAATAGGGATAAGCAAAAATACAAAAGGGATGTTATTACATATAATTCCGTTAATCCTATTTTGAACAACTGCCTGCGGTATGCATTGCGGCATTTGCCGAAATACAGGGATCAGGCGGTGGAGATTTTGAAATTCGGCATAGAGCATAACGCTCATATAGCGCAGAAACATGATATGTCCGAATGTTATGTATGCAATGAATTGGGCGGTATTAAGAATTGCAAAGACAAACAATACTATGAGTTTGCAATTGTGACATATGAAAAAGATACTCAGGATAAAGAGATAAACGAGCTTATAGAGCAGCTGCCGAAATTCGATGACTGCAGAAGATAAATAAGCGGAGCAAAGGAAACGAAAAAAAAGAAGCGCGCCCAAGGCAAAATGCTTTGGGCGCGCTTGGCTTTGCCGGGGTTAGAGGCCGGGGTTACAGGCGGCGCAGGAGGATGAGCTCGCTGGAGAGGGAGGCGGGGATGCGCAGGGTGATGCCTCGGGCAAGCTCGGCGGCGCTCATGTGCAGAATATCGCCGGTGTTATCAAGGGTTACTTCGTAATTCCCGCTTAAAGAAAGGCCGCGCGGGATTATTTTTATTTCGTCCGCAGCGCCGTTTGGGGCGGTGAGCACCGTTACGGCGGCGCGGTCGCGCTCCTTGGAGGCTATTTCCAGCACAGAGGGGCGGCCGTGCATATAATCGCGGCTTTGCTCGGTGTGGTGGTATATGCGGCACTCCGGCAGGAAGGGACGGATGAAGCCTTTATAAAGGGCAATGCTGTGCTTTATAAAATCCAGCTGTTCGGGGTTGAAGGCGGCGTCCTTGGGCGAGAGCACATTCATGGAGATATGCCCCAGGATTGCGTTTCGCATGTGATAATCAAGGGAGGCCAGACGGTGGCAGCCCATTCCGGCCACAAGGCGGTCCACCCGCTCGGGGGGAAGCGCCATGGTCATGCCGGCGGTTATGCGCCGGGACATGGGGGGGATTTGGTCGTCGGAGACCCATGTGTGGTCAAAATAACGCATAATGCCGCAGTCGCAGCGCCCGCCGCCGCTTGCGCAGTTTTCAAATATCACATCGGGGAAGCGCTTGCGCAGACGGTTGTACATGGCGTACACTGCCTCGGTGTGCTCTATGGAGGTGCCGCCGGGAGCGCCGCGGCGGGCGGTGAAAAGCTCGGGGGTGACGATGTTGTAATCCACCCGGAAAAGGTCAACGCCGTATTGCTCTATTACGCGCACGCATTCGCTTTCCGCCCACTGAGCGGCCTTGGGCACGGTGAAATCCAGCAGGGCGCCGCGGGAGGAATCAAAGTGTTCGGTGAACCACTCGGGATGCTCTTTATATACGGCGCTGGCGGTGCCGGGGCGTTCCGGCTCCATCCACAGACCGAATTTCATGCCCTTTTCATGGCAGTAGTCCCGAAGCTCGCCTATGCCGCCGGGGTAGCGGTCTTTATCCGGGATCCAACCGCCGTTAAGCTCGTACCAGCGGGACATCTGCTCTCCGGGCGGGCAGAACCAGCCGGCATCCACTATGAAGGCTTCGCAGCCGATATAGGCCATTTGGTCGATAAAGCGTTTGCTTGTTTCAAGGGACATATCGTGCTCGGCTCCCATGCCGGCGCCCACAAGGCAGCTTTGCGCGTGCCGTGAGGGCATAACGCTGCGCCGCAGGTGGGAATTCATGCGGTTTACCGCTTCGTCGGGGTCGCCCTGAAGCATGCCTATTTCCAGCGCCGGAGTGCGGTACACTTCTCCGGGAGCAATTATTTTAACGGGAGCGTTGCCGGTTATATCGGCGGAGAACCAAAGCCGCGCCGCGCCCTTTTCCTCGTGCATATCAAGATCGAAGGTAAAGCGGTAGCCGGCGCTCCAGCCCAATTGCCCGGTGAAAACGGTGCCGGTGAGGGAGTTTTGCAGCATGAACATGGGATAACGGTGGCGCGGGCGGCCGAAGCGTCCCTCGAAGGAGGTTATATCCGGCGGGAGGGTGCGCCAGTTGAAATCGCCCTCGCCGTAGAAATCGTCAAACTGCATATATCCCAGACGGTATATGCCTTCGCGGTTTTGAATGTAGGTGGGGACGGCGGTTATTTCCGCGCCGCCCTGCATAACGGAAAGCTCGGAGATGTTAAGGGGAGCCGTTCCCGTATTTTCAATTTCCAGCTGTCGGGAGAGAATGCCGGTGCCGTCAAGACGGGTGACAACGGTGAGGCAGACGGGCAGGACGGTGCTTTTAAGCAGCAGACGCGCGGTGCGCCCGTTTTTTTCCTCCGTCGATACGGTGCAGCCCTCCCAGAGCCAGCCGCTGTCAAGGCGCACGCCGTTTGCGGTGATGCCGAAAACGCAGGGACGGCGGAAATCGCCGCGGGAGAAGCGGGAGGGGCAGGCGCTTAAGACATTCAGCGGATAGCCGGCGGTGTTCCAGCCGCCGGAGCAAAGCACTCCGCCGTCAAGAAATTCCTCATAGACGGTAAGCCCGCTGCGGTAGCATACTGAGGGCGCGCCGCCCTGCGGGAGATAAACATCGGAAAAATTATCGTATTGCATAATAAAGCCTCCTTTTATTTTTACGGTGCTTTGATTTTAGGTGGGTAAGAGCCGAAAGAACGGGCGCCGGAGCCGCGGCGGGCGTGTTTTTGCGCTTAAGACACAGCTTGGCGCTTCAGACATCGCGGACATTAAGGCGGGACAGAGCGGCGGCCTCCTTTGCGCGGTATTCGTGCAGCACGCAGGGCAGCACAAGCACCGGGACGGGAGAAAAACGCTTCGGGGGCATGGTGCCCTCCAGCAGGTATTTTGCAAGCAGGGTGAAGGCGGCGCGCGCCTGAGAGCAGAGATCCTGATATATGGTGGCGCTTACGGTGCCGTCCGTTATATAGCTGTCCAGCTCGGGATAGGTATCGAAGGTGACAAGCACGGGGCGGGAGGACAGCCCCTTTACATAGCGGCAAAGGGGAAGGGACTGGCCGCTGGTTATGTATATGCCGTCGGCGGTGTCCTCGCCCAAAAGGCGGGGGAGGGCGGCCTCCAGCACGGCGGGATCGTCCTTCATATCAAAGGAGATGGTGATATCAAGCCCCAGACGAACGGCAGCCCCTTCAAAGGCGCGCACGGCTGCGGAGTGAACGGTGGCATCGCGGTTGCCGGTGAAAAGGGCAACGCGTTTTTTGCCAAGGCGCAGGCAGCAGGAGAGAAACTCCGCCGCCATGACGGCGGAAGCTGCGGGGTCGTGCGCCGAGGTGAAAGCCCCTTTAGTCCGTTTATTTCCGATTGCAGCAGCACGGGAGGAATGCCGTCGGCACAGCGGCGGGCAATAAGAGCCGTGCTTTCAGGGGCGGTTGTTCCGCTTACGATCAGGGCGCGGCAGTCGGAAAGCTCGCTTAGCGCGCGGCGCACGGCGTCGGTTTCCTCCTCCTTGGTGGTAAAGCGCAAAAGGCGGACCTCGGCGTTGAGCTTATAATCGTAGTTTTCCCTAAGGGCGTCCTCTATACCGCGCAGCAGCTCGTTAAGGCCGGGGGCATAGGCGGCGTTGAGGATTACGCCTATGCAGGTTTCGCGTGCCGACAGCCGGGAGGCGGCGCGGTTGGGACATATCCGCGGGCGGCGGCATATTCCGTTATGCGCCTGCGGGCTTCGTCGCTTATGCGGGAGCCGGGGTCAAAGGCGCGGCTTACCGTAGAGGGGGCGATGCCCAGCTCGCGGGCAATGGTGGTGATGGTGCAGCGTTTTTTTTCCATGGCGGCTCCTTTATGCGTGTGTATATGTGTGAATATCGAATATAAAAATCACGGTTCAAAGGCGGACGGAGATCAGCCTATGCACAAAAGGGCAATTGCGGCGCAGCCCACCGCTATGCCTATCCATTTGGCGCGGCTGAGGCGCTCCTTGAGGAAACGGTGGAGATGAGCAGCATAAGCAGCAGATTTGCGCCGTTTACCGTGGGGAAGAATACGATGCTGGGCATTACCCCGGAGAGATAAAGGTTTATGACATTGGCTGCGGCTATGGCCACGCCGCTTGCAAGGGACATATACACAACGGGACGGCGGGGGGAATAGCTTATCTGCGGGGTCTGACCGCGCATTTTGTAGAAAACAAGGGCGGCGGCGGAGTAGACGGTGCTGACGGTGAAAGCGGTAACGAGAAAATACATAAGCTCGGAGGCGTGGGGGGAGTTCTGGTGCAGCTTCTGCATGATGCCGATGCCTCCGGAGCAGAGCATGGCGGCAAGGCACAGCAGAAACCAGCGGAGGTTGGCCTTGCGGTTTTGCCCCTTTTCGCACACGGACAGCGCCAGGGACACAAGCATCAGGGCGCAGCCCGCAAGCTTAAGGGCGCTTATGCCTTCATTGAAGAAAAGCGGGCCGGAGAGGGCGGGAATCATCATGGAGGCGGTGATTATGAGGGTGGTGTAGGAGGCGGGGCCGCATTCAAAGGCGCGCATATTGAAAAGCGCCGCCAGCGCGGTGAGCACGCCGAAGGCAAGACCCATAAGGAGGGTATAGGCTCCGGGAGCGGGCGCGCCGTCTGCAAGGGCGAATATCAGCAGCGCGGCGGCGGAAAAAAGGCTGCATACCGCGTTGAAGGAGTGGAAATCCGCCTGATTGCGGGCGTTGTGCTTGCTGAAGCGGTTGCGCAGGAGATTGTAGCCGAGGGTTACGGCGACGGATATTACAAGAAGAACATACTGCATGACGGCGCTCCTTTTTAACGGACAGATAAAATGTGCAGTTGTGCAAGCGTTTGCACAAAGCTTATCAAATGATAGCATATGCGGCCATAGCGTGTCAAGGATAAATTTTTCTTGTATTTACGGCGTGAAAATGGTACAATAAACAAAATAGCAGGCTGCACGCAAAAAAAGCGGAGCCGTGTCCGTTCGGCGGGCAAAAAAGCGGGGCATCCCGGAGGCGGGCGGCTTTACGGCGGCAAGGAGAGGCGCGGAGATGACGATAAATGTCGGCGACACCGTAATTACAAAAAAGACACATCCCTGCGGCGGAAACCGGTGGACGGTGACGCGCACGGGGGCGGATATAAAGCTCAGATGCGACAAGTGCGGACACATTGTGATGCTGGACAGGGGAAAGTGCGAAAAGAGCATAAAGCAGATAATACCGGCCGAGGGGACGGAGTAACGGGAAGGATGCGCGTATGGGCAAGAAAAAAAGCGATGAGTTTCAGCTGACCTTTGATACGGCGGAGCTTCCGCAGGGCGGGGATGATCTGCTGGACGATATAGACAGACTGCTTGAGCAGCAGAAGAAAAAGAGGCAGGCAGGCAGCGCGGAGGAAGGCGCAGCGGCGGCAAAGAATGAGCCCTCGGAGGAAAGCGGCACTGCGGCAAAGGAAGCGTTCTCGGAAAAAAGCGGCACTGCGGCGGGGGCTGCGCTTTTTAAGGAAGATGTGCAGGCAGACGGCGCGGCGGAGAAACGCGCGCAGACAGAAGGCGCCGTGGAGGAGATTCCGGCGGAAACGGACGGAAATACGGGCCGGCAGCAGGTACGGGCAGAAAGCGTGAAGGATGCGCGGGAGGATGCCCGAAAGCGCGCAGCCGTAAGGAGAACGCGGGAGATAATAGCACAGGAGCCGGAGAAAAATACGCCGGAGGAAAGCGCTGCAAGGTATGATGCGCAGCAAAAGCCCGAGGGCGGCACGGAAGGGAAAAAGCCGGACGGCGCAAAGGATGCGGAGAGGGATGCAGAGCCGGAAAAAGCCGAAGGCGCTGCGGGCAGCGAAGAACCGCAGATACAGATAGACCGCAACGAGCTGCTGCGCAAGCAGCGGGTGGCGATGTTTACAAAGCCGGAGATGCTGCTGGAGACGCCCTATACGGTGACGGTGAACAACAGGCAGTATGTAAGGTATCGGCTGGAATACGGCAATCCGGATAAGGAGATCCCGCCGGAGATAGCATCCAGCGCGGGGATGCTTATTCCGCCAATTGACAGGGGGGACGAGCAGGCGGCAATAAAGCAGAGACGAAAGCAGAAGTGCGCAAATGCCGGCAGAGAGATAGCCGGGTGGGTGCTTACGCTGGCGTTTGCGGCGTTGCTTGCGCTGCTTATAAACAGCTTTGTGTTTTTCTTTGCGAGGGTAGAGGGCAGCAGCATGCTGGGCACGCTGAAGGACGGAGAGGTGCTGTTCGTGTGGCGTGCGGGCTATGTTTTCGGGCAGCCGCAGCGGGGGGATATTGTGATATGCCACTATCCAAAGACAAAGGACGGCGGATATCTTGATCAAAAAAACACCTGTTATGTAAAGGGTTATAGGTCTGCCGGGAGACACCGTAAGCATACGGCAGGGGACGGTTTATATAAACGGAGAGGCACTGAAGGAAAGCTATCTTGAAACAGAGAGAATAGACTCGCAGAGCATGGAGGCCGTTGTGCTGGAGGAGGGAGAATATTTCCTTATGGGGGACAACCGCAGCGACAGCACGGACAGCCGCCGCATGGGGGCGGTTGAGCGCGGAAAGATTCTGGGCAAGGCCGTGGGGGTGGTGTATCCCTTTACGGAATTCGGCTCGCCCTATGCAAACACGGCGGGATAGCACAAGCGCAAAAATCAATAAAGCATTTGAGTTTTCGGAGGACGGAGAATGAATCAGCCTGAGAAAAACACGGCAAAGGATATACAGCAGGAAAAAACGGGCATTGAGGAAGAAGCCGCGCAGCAGCGGGAAATGCAGCCCGAGGGAGAGGCCGCCGGCGGGATAATAAAGCAGGAAGCGGAAGGGGGCAAAAGAGAAAAGCGGAAAAAACGCGGGGAGGAAAAGGACACAGTGCGGGAAATTGCAAGCTGGGTATTTACCATATGCATGGCGGTGATAGCGGCGCTGCTGATTCGGTCGTTTATATTCATAATAGTGCAGGTGGACGGCTCCAGCATGATGAACACGCTGCACAACGAAAACCGGCTGTTTGTCTGGCGCGCGGGCTATACCTTCGGCGGGCAGCCGCAGCGGGGGGATATTGTGATATGCAACTATCCCGTAAATGTAGGCACGCATAAGGCCGGGGATTATTATGTAAAAAGGGTCATCGGCCTGCCCGGAGAAAAAATAGAGATAATATCGGGCACGGTATATATAAACGGAGAAGTCCTTGAGGAGGATTATGTGGCGCCCGAGCGGTTCAAAAAGGAAGACAATATGCAGCAGATAACCCTTGGGGAGGACGAATACTTCGTTATGGGCGATAACCGCTCCAACAGTGCGGACAGCCGTTATGTGGGGCCGGTAAAGAAGAGCATGATAGCGGGCAAGGCCCTTATAAAGGTGTGGCCCTTTGACGAGATAGGAAGCATTGAATAGCGGCGCGGCGGCAATACGGTATCAAACCCGTAAAAAAGCCGGAAAGAGGCAGAGCAGATGTACGATTTTCACATTCATACCACCTTCAGCCCGGACGGGCAGAGCTCGGCGGAGGAATACTGCCGCAGGGCGGAGATAATAGGCTGCGACGGGATATGCATAACGGATCATCTGGATATTGATTATCCGGACAGGCGCTTTGAGAACCGCGAGGGCGTGATGCTTTCTGCGGCGCAGCAGGAGAGGCTGCGGGAAAAGGGGTATAATGTTTTCCGGGGCATTGAGGCGGGATATACGGCTTCGGCGCAGCAGGAGACCGCGCGGCTGCTGGGCGGCATGAAGCTGGATTATGTAATAAACTCCGTGCATGTTGTGGACGGGCAGGACCCGTACTATCCGGAATTTTTTGAAAACAAAAGCCGAGAGGAGGCGTACAGGCGGTATCTGGAGACGGTGTATGAATCGCTGGACGCCTGCTACGATTATTCCGTGGTGGGACACCTGGGGTATATATACAGGCATGCACCCTACCCCCTTCAGGTGATGCAGTGGCGGGAATTTCCCGATTTGTACGATGCGATACTTATGCGGGTGATATATCTGGGCAAGGGGCTGGAGGTGAATACCTCCTCCCTGCGTACAAGCGGGGACACCATGGCGTGCATGAGCGTGCTGCGCCGCTATAAGGAGCTTGGCGGAGAGATAATCACCCTTGGGTCGGACGCGCATGCGGTGCGCAGGCTGTGCGAGGGCTTTGAGCAGACGCGGCAGCTGCTGCTGTCCTCCGGGATGAAGTATTTGGCGATATACAGGGATATGAAGCCGGAAATGTCATACATAAAATAAAAAATAAAACGGGATACAAATAAAGCGGACGGCGGGCGCAAAGCGGGCCTGCCGGGACGGAAAAAGGAGAGAAGAGCATGCGGGATAAAGCGGAAAAGGCACCCGAATATACTATGGAGCCGGCGGCGGCAAACAAGCGGTTTCCGTCTCTTGCGGTGAGCGGCGGCGCGCTTTTGCTGTTTATGGGGCTGTTTTTTACATTTTCCCTTGTACTGAGCTTTCTGTGCGCCTGCAAGCCGGAGCTTCAAAGCGATTACGGCTTTAACATGATAAACATACTTGTAAGCCAAGCGGTGTGCATGCTTGCGCCGGTGCTTATATGCATGCAGATATCGGGCTGCGATTTTACCGCCTCCATGCGGCTGCGCAGGGGGATAAACGGCGTGCAGGTGCTGTTGCTGCTGCCTGTGGCTGCGGGGGCGTTCTTTTTTGCAAACGGGGCAAACAGCCTGTTTGTGACATTGCTTGAGCAGATAGGCTATAAGCCGGCGGGGGATTCCTTTACTGTTTCCACCCTGCCGCAGCTTATATTTGCTTCGCTGCTTTACGGGCTGCTGCCGGCGTTTTGCGAGGAGGTTTTTTTCCGCGGGATGGTAATGCGTTCCTTTGAGAGGTTTTCGCCCAAAACGGCGGTGCTGATGTCGGCAATGCTGTTCGGAATAATGCACGGCAATCTGCAGCAGGTATTCTTTGCCTTTATTTTCGGCGTGATACTTGCGGTGGCGGATCTTGAGGCAGACTCGCTGGTGCCCTCGATGCTGCTGCACTTTGCCAACAATTTTGTTGCCATGCTGCTTACAAACATGCCGGACAACGCAGAGGAAGCGGCGGAATATACGCCTGCGGAGCAGCTGTTTTCCATGGGAATATGGATAGTGCTGGGCGGGGCGCTGCTGGCGGCGGGGCTGTTCGGATACATATATTATACGCGCAGGAGAAACCGGCGTTTAACCGGCAGCGACAAGCCGGCGGAGCTTATGCCGGGGTTTGCAGGGGTATCTTGACTCCGTACGGCCGTGGGATCCCGTCACGGGGCGCGGCGGCAGAGCACAGCGGGCGGGAAAGCGTCCGGCGCTTGGGTATATTGCGCTGGGGCTGTTTATTGCAGCGGAAGCGGGAATGATATTATTGGATTTTACTGCATCATGGTTAAGATAAGAATTGTTTGTGTGGGAAGCATGACGGAGAGCTTTTTCCGGCAGGCGCAGCAGGAATATCTGAAGCGGCTGGGAAGATTCTGCAAAACGGAGATAATTGAGGTGCCGGACGAAAAAGCTCCGGCGCACGCCTCGGTCTCGGCGGAGGCGGCGGTGCGCGCAAAGGAGGGGGAAAGGCTGCTTGGCCGCATTGCGGACAGGGAGAAGGTGATTGCCCTTGACCTTGCGGGCAAAAGGATGACAAGCCCCGGCCTTGCAAAGGAGCTGGCGGGGTATTGCGATGCGGGGGAAAGGATTACATTTGTAATAGGCGGGTCGCTGGGGCTTTCGCAGCAGGTGCTGAACCGAGCCGATGCCAAGTGGTGCCTTTCCGAGCTGACCTTTACGCACAATATGGCAAGGCTTATACTGCTGGAGCAGCTTTACAGGGGGTTTAAGATAAACGCAAATGAGCCGTATCACAAATAAAGAGGCCTGCGGGGAAAAGGACGCGGCGCAGACGGAGGAATATTACATGCGCATAGCCCTTGCGGCGGCAAAAAGATGCGCCGCAAGGGATGAGGTGCCGGTGGGCGCCGTGGTTGTTAAGGAAGGCAGAGTGCTTGCACGGTGCGGAAACACGCGGGAGGGCGCGCACGATCCCTCGGGGCATGCGGAGATAAACGCCCTGCGCCGGGCGGCAAAGCGCCTTGGCGGCTGGAACCTGCACGACTGCGAGCTGTATGTGACGCTGGAGCCCTGCGCCATGTGCGCCGGGGCGTGTGTGAATGCGCGCATAAAGCGGATAGTGTTCGGGGCTTATGACGGCAAGGGAGGAGCCTGCGGCGGCGTGACCGATATTACGGGGTGCTTCTGCCACAGGCCGGAGGTAAAGGGCGGCGTGCTGGAAACGGAGTGCGCGGCCCTTCTTAAAGAGTTTTTCCGGGCAAAGCGTATAACGGAGGCAAAACGAAGGGGGCGGCAGGAAGGCGAGCCTGCGGCGGCGGAACAGGGCATCGGAGAGAACGAAAAAGCCGGGGCGCAAAACGCGGCCGAAGCGCCCGCAAGGGAGCTTGGGGCGGCCGGAGGCCGGCAGAGGGCGCAGCCCGGCCGCGTGGGTCCGCCCGCCGCAGCCGGAGAAGAAGCAAAAAGCCGGGAAGGCAAAAAACAAAAAGGCGAAAAAACAAAAAGCGGATAATGTGCAGCCGGCAAAAACGGTTGACAAACATAACGCGCGGTGTTAGAATCAGGATAAATCAGCGGTTAGACAGGTTTGTATGCCGTATATGCCGCCGATGACAGCGCAAAGCTTCGTAAAAGTTAATAAATCACAATAAATGCGATAATGAAAGACGGTCCCGCTTAAAAGGGAGCTTTCAGAGAGCCGGAGCACGGTGTGAGCCCGGCAGCGCCTGAAACGAGGATCCATCACTTTCACAGCATATCCGCCCAAAGCAGCGCCGTAAGCGGATACGGAGGACTCCGTTACGGGTCAGGGCTTGTCAGAGCCCGGAGAGAGGACCGTTTTACGGTCAATTTGAGTGGTACCGCGGGAATATGCCCCGTCTCAAGCGAGACGGAGCTTTTTTGTTTTTATCGCCCCTTGCTTAAGGTGATAAATTTAAGGCCTGGGGGCGTATAAAACACGGGTGCGGTAAAACAGAAGCGCGAAAAACAGGACGCAAACAGAATCACACAAATAAAAAGCGCGCAAATAAAAAGCGCACAAAGCGGAAGCACACAAAAACAGTATGTAAAATACAACAGCAACACAAAGCGCGGCCGGAGCCTGCGCGGAAAGGGAGAAATATGAATGAAGAGATCAGGCTTATTGCACTGCGAATAAGCGACATGCGGGAGATCAGAGGTATATCGCAGGAGGAAATGGCACAGAAAATGGGGATGAGCAGTGAGGAATACATCTCCTACGAGAACGGCGAGCAGGACTTTTCCTTTTCGTTTCTCTACAAGGCAAGCGGAATACTGGGTGTAGAGATGGCGGAGCTGCTTACCGGGGATATGCCCAAGCTGGATTTTGCCGCCGTGGTTCGCGCGGGCAAGGGCTTGCGGTATGAACGGCGCAAGGACTATGAGCATTCCCATCTTGCCTTTAATTTCAAGGGCAGAAAGGCGGACCCGTTTTTTGTGACGGTGCGCAGCGACTGCAAGCCGGGGCAGCGAATTCCCAACAGCCATGAAAGTCAGGAATTCATGTATATCGTATCGGGCACGCTGCTGTTCAGGCTTGGCGATTTTACCACGGTGCTGCACGAGGGGGATTCGGTGTATTACGACTGCACGCGCCCGCATGATATGTACGCGGTGGAGTGCGACGAGTGCAAATTCATAACGGTGATTATAAAATAGCGAATAAAACGGCAAATAAAACAGCGAATAAAACAACGAATAAAACAGCGAAGCATCGGCTTATGTATTTTACGGTTTGATATTTATTATTAAGCTGTTTATATTAAAAAGCTGCTTATATTAAGTTGAGTTGTTTGCAGAATCGCTAATATTGCAAAGCATATAAAACAAAAAAACGGAAACACGGGGCAGAAGGCCCGGAAAGGACGCGCCGCTATGGCACTTTACGAAAGATACTGTTCCTCCTTTGAGGAATTCTCCTCCTATGAGGATTTCAAGGCGAATTTCAAAATGCATCCCACCGAGGATTTCAATTTTGCATATGACTGCATGGATGTTCTTGCGCAGGAAAAGCCGGACAAGGTGGCTATGCGATGGGTAAACACCGTGGGGGAAAAGCACGATTTTACCTTTAAGCAGCTTAAGTATTATTCCGATAAGACGGCAAATTTTCTGGCATCAAAGGGCATAGGCAAGGGCGACACGGTTATGCTGATATTAAAGCGGCATTATGAATACTGGTGGACGATACTTGCCCTGCACAAGCTGGGGGCGGTGGCGATACCGGCCAGCAATCTCCTTACGCCCAAGGACATTGTGTACCGCTGCAACCGGGCGTCGGTGAAGGCCGTTGTGTGCACGGCGGACGGCGATATATCCAAGCGTGTGGACGAGGCGGCGCCTGCCTGCCCTACGCTTAAGCTGCTTATAACCACGGATGTTGCGCGCAAGCCGGGATGGGTGGATTTCCACAAGGGTGTGGAGGAAGCAAGCGAGCATTTTACCCGCGTGCCCACCCGTGCCGATGAAACCATGCTTATATATTTTACCTCCGGCACGACGGGCATGCCCAAGATGGTGGCGCACGATTATCTCTATGCGCTCAGCCATGTGGTAACGGCGGCGTTCTGGCACCGGGTGGATCCCGACGGGCTGCACCTTACGGTGTCCGACACCGGCTGGGGCAAGGCGGCATGGGGAAAGCTGTACGGTCAGTGGATGGCGGAGACCTGCATAATGGTATATGATTTTGATAAATTCGTGCCGTGCGATCTGCTTAAGATAATGCAGGATTATCATGTTACCACCTTCTGCGCGCCGCCCACGATATACCGCTTCCTTGTAAAGGAGGATATGGCGTCGTATGATCTGTCCTCTCTGAAGCAGTGCACAAATGCGGGGGAGCCGCTGAATCCGGAGATAATGGAGCAGTTCCGCGCGGTAACGGGCATAATACTGCGTGAGGGCTACGGGCAGACCGAAACCACGCTTACCCTTGCCACCTTCCCGTGGATGGAGGTGCGTCACGGCTCCATGGGACGGCCGTCGCCGGGGTACGATGTGGTGCTGCTTGATGAAAACGGGCAGCCGGCGGAACGGGGCGCTGTGGGCGAGATATGCATCCGCGCACAGCGGGATAACAAGCCCGTGGGCATGTTCAAGGGCTATTACAGGGACGAGGAGCTTACGCAGGCGGCGTGGCACGACGGATATTATCACACCGGGGACACGGCGTGGGAGGACGAGCACGGGTATTTCTGGTTTGTGGGCAGAACGGACGATGTTATAAAAAGCTCCGGCTACCGCATAGGGCCCTTTGAGGTGGAAAGCGCGCTTATTGAGCATCCGGCGGTGCTGGAGTGCGCCATAACCGGCGTGCCGGATCCCGTGCGCGGGCAGGTGGTAAAGGCTACCGTTATACTGGCAAAGGGATATGAGCCCTCCGAGGAGCTGAAGAAGGAGCTTCAGGATCATGTGAAGCATACCACGGCGCCGTATAAATATCCGCGCATAGTGGAATTTGTGGAGGAGCTGCCCAAGACCATAAGCGGAAAGATCCGCAGGGTGGAAATAAGGGAAAACGACAAATAAATAAAGCGGACAAACGGCGCATAAAAGCGTTGCGGAGCGCGCCGGCCGGTGTTATCGGGGCGGTTGTGATTTGGACGCTTTGGTGGTATAATTAAAGCATCAAAGCAAAGAGATGAGGATAGATATGTTCAAAAAGGTGATAAAATTTGCCGCCTATATGCTGGCGGGGCTGAATCTGGGCGTGGCAAGCGGGCTTTGCCCCATGCTGCTGGCGGTGCTGTATGCAATAGGCGGGAATATAAGGGCGGCGTTTGCCATAAATGCCGGGGTATGCGCGCTTATTGCAACGGCGGTTTTTCTGGTGCATTGCCGGCACCGCAGCGCGGAGAAGCAAAGCCGGACTATCGGGCAAGCGGGGCCTTTGCCGGGTTTGCACTGGGGGCGGCTGCGGCAATAATTATCGTTATAAGCTCGGCGGCGTCATCGGGCACGGGTATTATCACCGGAACATGATAAAAATCACCGGAATATAAAAGGCAAGGGATGTTAAAAAGGCGCTTCCCTGCCGGAAAAGGCGCGAAGCAAATATAATCGCAAAAACACACAATTAAAAACCCGGCGGTTTTTCAAAAATGTTTGCGGGTGTCTGTCTGCGGGTGTCTGTCTGCGGGCGCGGGCAAGGCAAAACGGGAGCCGGGGGAGGATATTTTCGCTTAAGGAGCATACTATGGAACCGGAATTCATTCATAAAACACTGGGGCAGGTATTGGAGCAGCTGGCGCAGGATTATCCCCAGCGCAACGCCGTTACCTATACCGACCGCGATTATAAGCGTTCCTGGAAGGAATTCAATGAGGAATGCGATGTTATTGCCAAGGCGTTTTTGGCTTTGGGGATAAAAAAGGGCGATCATATTGCCATATGGGCGACAAATGTACCGCAATGGCTGCTGACATTTTTTGCGGCGGCCAAATGGGCGGGGTGCTGGTTACGGTAAACACCAATTACAAGGTGTTTGAGCTGGAATACCTGCTGCGCCAGAGCGACACTAACCTGCTGGTTATGATAGACGGCACAAAGAACAACGACTATGTGGAATCCATAAACAAGCTGTGCCCCACGCTTAAAACAAGTCGGCCCGGCGAGCTTAACAATCCCATGCTGCCCTGCCTTAAAACAGTGGTATACGCAGGAAAGGGCGAGTGCCCGGCGGGCATGGTGAATTGGAACGACCTTTATTCCCTTGCGGAAAGCTATCCCGATGCCGCCTATCGTGAGCTTACGGCGGGGCTTGACTGTCAGGATGTTGTGAACATGCAGTATACAAGCGGCACTACGGGCTTCCCCAAGGGCGTCATGCTTACGCATTTCAACATTCTCAATAACGGCAAGGCTATCGGCGACGGCATGAATTTCTCCAAGGAGGACAGGCTGTGCATAACGGTGCCCTTCTTCCACTGCTTCGGCATGGTGCTGGGGCTTATGGCGTGCATAACACATGCTGCTTCGGTGGTGCCGGTGGAGGTGTATTCCCCCACAAAGGTGATGAACGCCATAATGACGGAAACTGCACTGCGGTGCACGGAGTGCCCACGATGTTCATAGCGATGCTGGAGCATCCTGATTTTGATAAATACAGCTTTGCGCGCCTGCGCACCGGAATAATGGCGGGTTCGCCCTGCCCGGTGAAGGTGATGCAGGATGTTATAGACAAAATGGGCATGAAGGAAATAATTATCGTGTTCGGGCAGACGGAGGCCAGCCCCGGCTGCACCCTTACCAGCACAACGGATACCGTGGAGCGGCGCGTGAACACGGTGGGGCGCGCATTCCCGGGCGTGGAGTGCAAGATTGTGGACCCTGCCACCGGCGAAACGGTGGGACCGGGCGTTGTGGGCGAGTTCTGCGCACGGGGCTATAACATAATGAAGGGCTACTACAAGATGCCGGAGGCCACCGCCATGGCTATCGACAAGGACGGCTGGCTGCATCTGGGCGACCTTGCGGTGGCGGACGAGCAGGGCTATTACAAGATAACCGGGCGCATGAAGGATATGATAATCCGCGGCGGGGAAAATATATATCCCAAGGAGCTGGAGGATTTCCTTTATACAAACCCCAAGGTGAAGGATGTGCAGGTTATAGGCGTGCCCAGCAAGCAGTACGGCGAGGAGGTAATGGCCTGCGTTATACTCAAGGACGGCCAGAGCATGACGGAGGAAGAGGTAAAGGATTATTTCCGCGCCAGCATGTCGCGCCACAAGGTGCCGCGCTATGTACGCTTTATGGAGGCCTTCCCCATGACGGCAAGCGGCAAGATACAGAAGTTCGTGCTGAGGGATCAGGCGGTGGAGCTGCTGTCGCTGCAGGAGGACGCCGCCATAGTTACGGCATAAGCGTAAATGTGCGCCTAAAGAATTAAATAACGCCTTAACAGAAAGGAGGCTCCCTTATGGGAGCCGGGGTGATGAATATGAAACTGTCTTTTTCAACTCTTGCCTGCCCGCGCTGGTCGTTTGAGGAGATGCTGGCAATAGCCAAGGATCTGCACATGGACGGCATAGAGATACGCGGCATGGGCGACACCATGTATGCTCCGGATATGGAGATATTTTCTTCGGCTAATCTGCAAAAGACGCTTAAGCGACTGAAGGAAACGGGACTGAGCATACCGATACTTACCTCCGGGGCGTATTTTGCATCGGCGCAGCAGCCGGGGGACCCGGTGGGCGAGGCCTGCGCTTATATAGACCTTGCGGAGAGGCTGGGGGTGCCGTATGTCCGTGTGATGGCGGAGCCTACGCCGCAGCCGGAGGACGGAGATCTTGACCTTGCGGCAAAAAAATATGCGCAGGTGTGCGCTTATGCAAAGGGCAGCGGCGTTACGCCGCTTATAGAAACAAACGGGCATTTGGCCTCCTCCGATGCAATGCTGCGCTTTTTGGAGGCGGCGGGGAAGGACAATGCGGCGGTGCTGTGGGATATACATCACACGGTGCGCTATTTTGCCGAAAAGCCGGAGGACACGGTTAAAAAGCTGGGCGGGCTTATAAAGCATGTTCATGTAAAGGATTCCGTAATGAAAAACGGCGTTGTGGAATACCGCATGATGGGCTATGGCGATATTCCCGTGCAGGATGCGCTGACGGCGCTGGAGAAAACGGGCTACGACGGCTTTATTTCCCTTGAGTGGGTAAAGCGCTGGAACCCCGAGCTTGAGGAGCCGGGCATTGCCTTTGCATGCTTTTGCAGCTATATGAACTATCTGCTTGCGGCGCACCGCAAGTGATGCTTCCCGGATTTATAATATCTGATGCAATAAATACCGCGCTTTCTTTTTCGGGGAAGGCGCGGTTTTTGGTATGCGGAGGCAAATGCGGCAATAAAAACGGGTTTTCGGACGGCTTTTGCATTAAAACAGTAAAAAGACTTGTTTGCGGGGCCTTGGCGTGATAAAATTATATAAAGCCGTGCTTTTAACTGCGGGCATGGGAAAAATGCGCTGCGGTGAGCGGGATTGCTATCAAATAGGCGGTGGGATAATGTCGAATATTTCACACAAAAAAAGAAAAGAAATGCTTTTGTTTTTGGAGGAGCTTCAGGCAAGGTTTGCGGGCACCGAGTATGAAAAGAATGCGCAGGAGCTTGTGCGGGAGCTGCAAAGAACCAAGTACGGCCTTGTGTGGGACGAGCATAGCGAGGAGGCGGACGGCAAACAGCCCCTTTACAGGGAGGAGAAGGACCTTGCAACAGACGGCCCCGGAGAGGAAAATTACATTCTGGAGGGGGACAATCTGCTTTCTCTGCGGCTGCTTGAGCAGAATTTTACTAAAGGAATAGACTGCATATATATCGATCCCCCGTACAACACCGGCAATCATGATTTTATATTCAATGACGATATGGCGGCGCGGGAGGACGGCTTTCGGCACAGCAAATGGCTTTCCTTTATGTACAGGCGCATGGAAATAGCGCACCGCCTGCTTAAGGACAGCGGGGTAATATTTATAAGCATTGACGACAACGAGCAGGCCAACCTGCGCCTTATGTGCGATGCGATATTCGGTGAGCATAATTTTGTGGGAATGCTGCCCCGCATTACAAAGCGTTCGGGCAAGGATCATTCGTTGGGCATTGCGCGAAACCACGACTATGTGCTGATATATGCAAAGCAGCGCTCCCTGCTGCGGCTGTCCGGCAGGCAGGTGGATGAGGCGGAATATCCGTTAAGGGACGAATATTATGAAGCAAGGGGCGGCTATAAGCTGAACCAGACCCTTGATTACGATTCGCTTTGGTACAATAAATCCATGGATTTCCCCATAACGATAAACGGACGGGAGTACTATCCGGGCGGAAGCCGCGAAAAGCAGGAAAAAAGGCTTAACGGGGAGCACTCCGCAAAGGACTGGGTATGGCGCTGGAGCCGGGAGAAGCTGGAATTCGGCCTTGCAAACGGCTTTGTGGTGATAAAGCCCGGCAGGGACAGGGAGCGAATATATACAAAAACCTATGCAAAAGCGGGCATATCCTCCGCGCGGCCGTACCGTGTGGAGAGCATGGAGCGGAAAACGCCGCTTTCCTCTTTGACCTTTACCGATAAATGCTATTCAAATGACAATGCAAAAAAAGAGATAACAAGGCTGGGGCTTGCGGATTTCGGCTTTCCCAAGCCGTCGGCGCTTATAGAACGGCTGGTGGGCATGACGCAGGCCGGAATTGTGCTGGATTTTTTTGCAGGCTCGGGCACAACGGCGCAGGCGGTGCTGGAGCTTAACCGCAGGGACGGGGGCAGCAGGCGGTTTATTCTGTGCACAAACAATGAAAACGGGATATGCAGGGATATAACCTATCAGCGCGTGCGCACGGTGATAACCGGCAAAAGGGCGGACGGCAGCGTGTATTCGCAGGGAATACCGGCAAAGGTGAGATATTTTACGGTGTTTTCAAAAAAGGAGAAATAAGGGCGATATAAATAAGCCCATAAGAAAAAACGGACGCCAAGGGGGTCACCATTAGGGAAACAGGCGTAGTAAAAAGCTTACGCCTGTTTCCTTGTCTGACTACGGCAACACTATTTCACATATGTGAGGCAGAAGTATTGTTTAGCCATTATTTTCTTCCTTAGACGTCAAACTTAATCCCTTTACTTTCACAAAATGCATAGAATTTTATATCGTAAAACTCTAAAAACAAATCATTCAACCTGCTCGTAATAATATGAGTAATCGATTCCCTTCATAAAGATTTCGCGGTTGTTTATATCGTCGGTCAACGCGCCTTTTATAAGTTCGTAAATATGCGATGAATCCACAGGGCTTTCCTGCATAGCCGTAAGATATTCCTTCTTATCGATTTTGCTCCAATCGGTACATTTTTTGAGATTCTTTTTCAAAATCAGATCCAGCCAAATACGAGTGCTTCGACCGTTTCCTTCCATAAACGGATGAGCGACATTCATTTCAACATACTTTTTTACTATGTTTTCAAGCGTGTCTTCGGGCATTTTTTCGATTAAATGCAAATTATCCTGCAAAAACATGGCGGGAGCGAATGCAAAGCCGCCTTTTGCAATATTAAGCGTGCGGATTTGCCCGGCAAAATCATATAATCCGCCGAACAAATACGCGTGAATTTGTTGTAAGCCTTTGACTGTTCCAACTTCAATGGCGTCTATAAAAGAACTATCAAACAAAGCGTATGCCTTTTGCTTGCTTTTGCCGTCAATAGTATCGTCCGACCGCGTAAACCAACCGATAAACTCTGCGCCGACCTTGCTCGGAAACTCCGCGGCAAGTTTAATAACGCCGTCGGAATCCAGTGCGTCCGACATATACTTTTTTCCGTCGGCGGCAGTTAATTTCAGTTGGGTAGTGGCACTAACCAACTCACTGTTTTCTTTTTTTAGTTTGGCTTTCAGGTATTTCCAATAGTTACGGCATTTTTCGTAATTATCTTCCTTTCTGATTGCTCCGATAATATCAAGAACACTGAAATACCACCTGTTGTTTTCCTCGTTCCAAGCGGCGCGCACTTCTTTATCGTTAAAAAATCTGATTGATATTTTCATACAATCCCCTTTATTTTTTTACATCGACTATAAAGACACAAGCAACAGTTTTTTTATTTATAAGCAATTATTTTTTTCGTTTTGCTTTTTCGAATGTGATTCCTTAAATAATAGCCGTTTTTGAAATATGTCGTGAAAAAGTCCTTGCAAGCAAACTTTTTTTCATTCATATTATAACATATTTTGGCAGAGGAATCAACAACAAAAAGTCGGTTGGCTGCCGACTTTTTGTTACAATAATAATTCATTGCGAAATACTGTAATATGTGCGTATTATCCTGAATTACAAGCAACGGTATTTTTTTCTATATGATTTGATATACTATTCGCATATTAACATTCGCTTTTACTAATTTTTTATAATCCCTAATGGGAACACGCCGCAGCCACCCGTTTTTTGTTATGGCAAGGGTAGGCAATACAGCCGGGCAGAGAGGCTTTACTGTTTTGCATGCACAAGCTTCAGGCGGCATATTCCGCCCGTAAGCTCGACATTGAAGGTAAGCTCCCAGCCGTCGCCGCTTGCGTGACACTGGCGGAAATCGCTGCCCTCAAGGCGTTGGTCAAGGGCTTCCCAGCCGCCGCCGCGGTTTACAAGCAGCGTAAAGCCGTAGGGGACGGAAAGGCCGGTAAAGGTGACGGGGGCATAGGACAGACCGCCGGAGAGGGTAAGCTCTGCGGTATCGCCAAGGCACTGCACCGTAAGAGGGTGGCTGCACAGCAGTTTGCCAGAGGCTACGCGGGCGGATATCTGCCCGGAGAAGGCGTAGGCGTGCGCAAGGCGCCAGGAATCAAAGAATTTTTCGTCAAAGGAGCGCATGACGGCGCTGGGGCCGTAGTAGTATTCCTTTTTACGGGAAGGTTAAGATACTCCGCCGTCCCGCTTATGCGGCTGCCCGCCCGTACGCGCGTTATGCCCTTGGGCAGACAAAGCTCGCAGGCAAGGCAGCTCACTCCGAAATCCACGGTGCGGTACAGGCTTACGCCGGGCTTTGCAAAATGCCGGCCGTTTATATCGGCGTCAAAGGAGCGCAGTATTAGGGTGCGGTTTGCTATGGGGCCGAATTTGCAGTCGTTGGTGTTGGTCATGCGTGCGCCCAGGCAGGCTATAAACAGCCCCTCGCCCGGGATATCTATGCTTTGCTGGCTGCCGCCGGGATAGCCGGGGGTATCGGAAAGGGGCGGGGCAAATTCGCCGTCATAGTGAACGCCGCAAAGCTCAAAGGCGGCCGGGCCGTCGTTATTGCCGATGCATATGCGGGGATAGTCGTTATCGTTATAATGGTCGGCGCCCAGCTGATACAGCACAAAACGGGAAAAATCCGTATCCTTATTAAAGGTATAGCTGAAGCTGTGCAGCGCACGGGAGCAATCGTCGGTGCGGGGCAGGTTTGCCCGGAGGGTGCAGCTTACGGCGCCGTCCGCCGTTTCGCCGCAGTAGATAACATCGGTGAGGTTGGGGCCCTGGCTGCGGAACCACACCCGGATATTCACAAGGGGTATCTGTTTGCCGTCCGGCCCGAAATACATAAGGAAATTTCCGCCGCCGTTGCAGCCCGTCCACTGGTACTGCTTTTGGGTGACATCGTTTTTTGTGTACACCGTAAGAGGGCGGATATCGTCGATAAAGGCGCGCCCGTGCGAGGTTTCGGCATCGTAGCAGAAGGCCTCGCCGAAGGAGCCGATGGCGCTGGATTCCCAAAGCTGATATGCTCCGCCCCAGCCCGCAAGGCAGAGCTGGGAATGGCTGGCCGACCAGACGGTGCCCCACGAGGCAAAAAGACAGTTGTATTCAAGGGTGAGCTTCTGCCCCGGCGCAAGGGGAATGCCGCACCATGCGTGCAGCCACGGGCCTTCAAGGTGGCGCTTGGGGTCGTGCAGGGGGGCATAGAACAGGCTGGAGGGATCGGTGTGCAGGCGGTGCCAGTTTTTGCTCAGCTGCACCTGAAGCCCGCAGGGCTCGCCGTCGGGCAGACGCAGAAGCGGACAAAGACCGCTTGTGGGAAAGCTGAGATCGTTTTTATAAAAGCAAACGGGCAGCAACACCGGGGTGTCGGTGGGGTTTTCCAGAGTAAAATGTATTTTTTCGTAATAGCTGCGGTTTTCGGGAACGGAAAAATCAAGGTTCGGTGTGAGAGCCGAGGTGTCGGCTATGCGCGCGCCGTCGGGCAGGCTTAAGGTGGGTATGGCTTCCCCGGTGCGGGCGTTTACCGCGCTTATTATTATGCGCTCAAGGGCGTCAAGCTCTCCGCGCGCGGTGGAGGAGGGCACAAGAATTACGGAAAAACCGCCGTTGAAGCTGTTTGCTTCAAGGGTGCAGGGGGCTCCCGAAAGGAATATGCCTCCGTTTTCCAAGCGCGCCGTGCAGCCCTTAAGCAGCAGAAGCGTGCCGTCACCCATTTGCACGCAGTTTTCCTCCAAAATGCGTGCGCCGCAGGCAGAATCAAGGCTGATGCCCATGGAAAAATCCTTTATTGCATCGGCGGAAAAGGCGTTTACTGACAGACGCGCATAGCGTGCAAAGGCGGCAAGCTCCAGCCGGCCTTTACCTCCTTCAGGGAGTCAAAGAGGTAATACATGGAGTCTATGCGGGCAGTGCAGTGCCCCATTTCTATAATACGGCTGTGTACGCCGTAGATGTCTATGTTTTCCATGGCGCAGGAAGGCTCAAGGCGGCCGCATGTTCCCGCAAACATGCGGCAAGAGAAGGGGGTAAGGGCGTCAATATCGCCGTTGGGGCTGCGCTGCGCCTCGTTTTCCGTAAGGGGAGAAACCGCGCCGAAGCGGCAGAGGCTGCCGGAGGCGTAATCGTAGGCCATGCCGTAGCGGCCGGTGCGGAAGAAAAAGCGGCGGCTGCCTTTATTGAAGCCGTCTCTCCACCAGGCAAAAACATAGTCCTTTTCCGCCTCGGCGGGGGAGAAAACGGGGGCAGCAGCGGAAGCGGCGGCGTTTGTGCCGCAGGAAGCGCCGTTTATATGGGAGGAATGCATGATTTTTACCGTCCTTTTTGCTGAAATGCGCATGGACAGAGGGACTGTCCCTTGTTCCTTTGTGCGGATATGATAACGCAAACGGACGGCAAAGTAAAAGCACTATCCTAACAGTATAGCGCACAATAGTAACCTGTTTTTCGGGCGGGGGAGAGTTACAGCGTGCGCAGCAGACGCTCGCGCTCTTTGCGGTCGGGCAGGCAGCGCTCCAAAAGGGAATAGAAGGCACGGGAATGGTTTTTGTGCACGGTGTGGCACAGCTCGTGGATTATCACATAGTCTATGCACTCATCGGGATACAGGGCAAGAAAGCAGGAAAAATTTATGCTGTTGCTTTGGGAGCAGCTGCCGAAGCGGGTGCGGGCGGCGGTGATGCCGAAGCGGGCGTCCGTGCCGATATTAAGGCTAAGGGAAAGGCTGCGGGCGCGGGGCAGGATATATGCGCGGGCGCGGGCTTTAAGGCTTTGCTGCTCCTCCGGCGCGAGCTCCTGCTCTATCAGCCTCGGCGGGGCGGAAGCGCGGCTTAGGATCCAGTCCTTATGGGCAAGGATAAAGCGGATAATGGCGCTTTGCGGGCATTTTTTCGGGGCGTGCAGGATAAGAGCGCCGTTTTTCAGCTCCATTGACAGAGTTTTGCGGTCGGAATATATAACGGTGTATTCCGGCAGCGATGCGTCGGGCGGAGGGCATTGCTGCGCTTTTTTGCCGCTAATGCCGCAGGAAAAGCGCATATACGCAGCGGAGGGCTTCAGAGTGTTCATGTTTTTTATCCTTATTGTCCCGGGCGCGGCAAACCGCGGTGTCGGGTCGGTGCTTTTTGTATATTTTAATGATTTTTATACATTATACAGCATAAGCGCGGCAAAGTACAGAAGGTTATTCGGCGTTTGCCGTTAAAGCGGCGTAATTTTTCGCATAACGGCGCAACAAAACAACGCCTGAACCGTCCTTTTGTTGCTGATTGCACCGAAAACGCGGACAGGGTATTGACAGGGGCAAAATAAGGATATAAACTAAGCCTGTACAGGAAAAAGACGGATATTAAAAGCCTCCGGCAAGCCGCACGGATGCGCACGGCGAGATGCCATAATACAGCAAAAACGAAAGGAATGAAATTATGTTCAGACAAACTCCCCCCATGGGCTGGAACTCATGGAACACCTTCGGCGCAAATATAAACGAGCAGCTTATAAAGGAAATGACGGACGCGCTTGTAAGCACGGGCCTGCGCGATGCGGGATATGAATATGTTATAATAGACGATGCATGGCAGGAGCCCCGTCGCGAAAACGGACACCTTGTGCCCGACCGCAATAAATTCCCAAGCGGCATGAAGGCGCTGGGGGATTACATTCATTCAAAGGGCATGAAGTTCGGTATGTATTCAAGCACGGGACACCTTACCTGCCTTGGGCTGCCTGCAAGCTATGAGCATGAGTTTATTGACGCTGCGGATTTTGCATCCTGGGGTGTGGATTATCTTAAGTACGATTACTGCAACCGTCCCTTCAGAATACCCAGCGAGATGCTCTACCGCAGGATGGGGCTGGCACTTGCGGGCTGCGGACGGGATATTTTCTTTGCCGCCTGCTCATGGGGCAAGGACGGCACTCCGGAATGGATACGCGGCACGGGCGCGAGCTCATGGCGCTCCACGGGGGATATAAGCGACAGCTGGTCCGCCGTACGGGATCTTGCCTGCGCTCAGCATGACAAGCTGCTCTCCGGGGCGATAAACTGCTTCAACGATATGGATATGCTCATCGTTGGCATGCGCGGCAAGGGAAATGTGGCGGTTACGGGCTGCACCGACGAGGAATACCGCACGCATTTTGCGCTGTGGTCCTTTATGGCCTCCCCCCTTATTATAGGCTGCGATGTGCGCAACATCGATGAAGAATCCCTGAAAATACTGAAAAACAAGGATATTATCAGAATAAATCAGGACCCGGACGGACGGCTTCCGCTGAGCCTCGGCGGCCCCGCACCCTTTGCCTTTATAGGGAAGAACGGCTATTCGCTCTCCAGGCTTTTAAGCGACGGCAGCGTGGCCATAGGCATGTTCAATATGGATGACGACACCGAAATATCCTTCCAGTTCTCTCTGTATGATGTGGGTCTTGATAAGGAGCATTGGGGAAGAACCGTGCTTAAGGAGCTGTACACCGGCGAGGAGATACGCCCCGAATGCGGCTTTGTGTATGCGGGAGTAAAGCCGCACTGCTGCAAGATATGGCGCCTTACCGTAGAGTAGGCAGCCTGAGAAAAAACTTTGGTTATTTGTTTGCGGAATTATGAAATGTATGAAATGCGGCCGCGGGCTTACGGCGGACGAGGTGGGGCTGCACAAAAAGCTGATGGGGCGGGGAAGTCGGGAATTCCTGTGTATCGATTGCCTTGCCGCCTATATCGGCTGCCCGACGGAAGTGCTTAAGAAAAAGACAGAGGAGTTCCGCGCGATGGGCTGCATGCTTTTCCCGCCGGGGAAATAAACATTCACAAAAAGCGTATATGAAGCGTATTCAGGCCGGTATTTTTTGCAAAATGCCGGTCTATTTTTTATGATGCGGCCGGGCTTTTATAAAGCAGGGCCTCTTGTCTTGGTGTTGACAGCCGGACAGGCTTTGGTTATAATTAAAAGGCATTTTTGCGTTTTTGCGCGCAAGGTAAATTCATCGGCAGGAGGGACTGCAATAATGAAAAGCAAAAAAGAAAAATACGGGCTTAAGGCCTTCGGCATAGTGGCTATGGATGTGCTGCTGCTGGGCGTAAGCCTGATTGTATTTGCATATTTCACCATGTAAGGCCGGAGGAGGGCGGCTCCGGCACGGAAATCACCCGCCCCACTATTACGCCGGTACCGGTTATAACCCCCGATACCACGCAGGGCGGCACGGAACCCGATACAACGCAGGACAACCGCGACTGGGGCGCATGGGGACGGAAATTTGAGGATAAGTTTGATTGGACGGGCAATGTAAGCGTTACGGACAGCAGCTATAAAAGCCGGAACCTGAATGTTGAATTAAGGCGCGTGGCAAAGCCGCAGGAGGATATCGTCTACTATGTGTGCGATGTGTACATTCGGGATATTGATTATATAAAAAGCAAGCTGGCAAAGGATAAATACGGCAGGAGCATACTTGAGCCTCAGTCAAACATGGCGCAGGGCACGGTTTTGGCAGTGAACGGGGATTATTACGGCAGCCGCGACCGAGGAGTGGTCATCCGCAACGGAGTGATATACAGGGACAAGCCCTACAAGGATGTGTGCGTGCTGTATTATGACGGCCGCATGGAAACCTACACAAAGGACGGCTTTGATTCGCAAAAGGCGGTAAACGACGGAGCGTATCAGGCATGGAGCTTCGGCCCTGCGCTGCTGGACGAAAACGGGCGGGCAAAGCCTGATTTTGACTATTCCATAAAGCCGAACAATCCGCGTTCGGCCATAGGCTACTATGAGCCGGGACATTACTGCATTGTAACCGTTGCCGGACGGCGCACCGACAGGGCGACAGGGCAGACGGTGGGGGAGGGACGCGGAATGACGCTGGCGGAGCTTGCTTCCCTTATGCAGGAGCTTGGGTGCAGCCGTGCATACAATCTGGACGGCGGAGCCACCAGCATGCTGTTTTTCAACGGTCAGCGTGCAAATGTTCCCGCGGGGGACGGCAAACGCCAGTGCAGCGACATGATAGTGTTCGGAGAATTCAAATAAAGCGCGCTTAAATAAAGCGCTTAAGCGGCATAAAGCCAAGGAAACCATATAAGGAAAGAAAAACCCGGCGGTTTGGTATTGAACTGCCGGGTTTTGGACATTTTACGGGCATTGTGCGGCGGATACGCTTTGACTTGACTTGCGCAATGCGCCTTGGAGCCGGGAATATCAGCCGTTGGGGAAGAGCCTGTCGCATTCCTGCTGTGACACGGAGAGGAATTTGATAAGCTGATTTTTGGCGATGTTGCGGCGCTTGTCTATTATTCCGTTAAGGCTGACCACCTGAGCCTGCCAAGTGTTGTAATCCGGGCGGTTCCAGCGCTGGCCGTGCAGCTTCATTTCGGAATCTATGCGGTCGGTCATGGTTTTAAGCACGGCCTTCATGTTTTCCGGCATGAATACGGTATTGAGCAGCTCGGCATAGCGGGTAAGGAATTTATTGCGGAACTCGGAATTCTTTATAAGGTTGGTCTGAAGGCAGGTGGTAAAGCCGTTGTTGCTGCCGTGACCGCCGGGGTTGAACAGCATTTCTATGGTATTGAAGCGGTCGCCCCATGTGGTTTCGGAGCGCATGGCCATGTCAAAATCAAACATTACCCAACGCCATTTGCCGTTCTTGGCCTTATAGCATTTTTTGTTGCCGGTGTCGCCGTTTCCGAAAAATATTTCGGTTATAAGATAATCGATGAAATTATCCACATCCATAACGCTGCATACATATTCATAATTTGCGCTCTGCGAAAGATCGTGGCTCTTTACATAGGCGTAAAGCGCTTTTATCTCGGTGTTTGTGCCGGTTATGACGCGGGAATCCCCCTTGATTATCGTCATTCCGTCGATGTCCAGACCCTCATGGGAGGCAAAATAATCCTCGTTAATTTTTTCACGCAGATCGTAAAAGCCCCAGTACTGACCGTTGATATAAAGGGCAACGGGTGTCCAGTCCATAATGGCAAGGGTGGTGTGCCCCTTCATTACCTGTGCGCAGAAGGCGTCGCGTATGCGGGTTTGCTTCTGATCCTGCCCGCCGGCGCGCAGCACAAGGTGGGAAAGCGTGGTGACATCGTTATCGCTGAAGAAGGGATAGGTGATCTCGTTTTTGCCGTACTTGTCCCGCAGGTGTATGGCCATGCTCTTTTGGTCATAGGCGCGGGAATACTGCCCGAAAACCTTCACTCCCGCGTCAAAGCAAAGCGCCTGGGTGCCGGAGGCGGTGTAATATTCAAAGGTGCATTTGCGCTCCCAGTCCTTCCAGAAGTTTGCGCCGGGGTACGGGAAATTGCCGCCGTAGCCCGGCCCGTTGGCAAGAATTCCGCGGGCATCGCTGAAAAGATCGTCGGGGTCGGCCGTCAGGGATACAAAATCGATATCGTGAGAGCCCACAACATAGGTAGCCGTAACCGTTTCGCTGGGCAGCAGGCCGTCGCTGAAGGCCTTCAGCTTTATAACGGTGGTGTTTTTAATGCTGAAATCACTGAACACCGGCGAAGAGGAGGTAGGCTCGCTGCCGTTGGTGGTGTAGCGCAGGGTCTGCCCCTCAAGGCCGGAGGCGGTTATGCGGTCGCCTATGGAAACATAGCCGCCGGGGGTAAGCGAGGGAGCGGCAGCATAGCCGGGATAGCCCTTGCCGTTCTGCGCACCCGGGGTGGGGGTCTGGAAGAACAGCCGGGCGGTATCGTCCCCCAAGCGCCCTGCGGTATAGCCCATGCACAGCCGCCCGGTGGAGAAATAATCCGCAATATTGCCCTGATCATCGCTTAAAAACAGATCCGTGCCGGAATTCTGTATTTTGAAGGGCAGATACACTCTGCCGCTTACGGGCTTTTTCGGCGTTTCGCCTGCGGCAAAGAGCAGCAGGTATTCTCCGGCCTTTACGGTTATTCCGTCAAGGGCATAGCCCGCAAGGGAGGCGTCGTTTGAGATATGCCAGCCGTTAAGGGATATATCGGCGCCGGAGCCGTTATAAAGTTCTATCCAGTCGTAGCTGTTTTCTGCGGTGGGAACGGAGGAAACCTCGTTTATCCATACGCCGCGGGCGGACAGACGGCAGGCCTGCTCAAGGGTGGAGAAGCCGCCGGCGTTTTCCTTTCCCGGAGTGGGCTTTGTGTAATAAAGCCATTCGGGGTTTGTCTGGGTGCCGTTTGTTCCTTTGGATATATTGCGGGGAAGGCTTCCAGCTCGGTGCTCATAAGCACGCTTTTGGAATCCGCAACGGTAAGCACGGTGTCCTTTGAGCTTAAGGTAAAGGAGGCGTGCAGAACGCCGTCCTTATATTCATCGCGCCCTGAGCACCATATCACAACGCGCTCGCCGGGCTGAAGGGTGATATTGCCCGGTATCGCCCATTTCTGCGGCTGATCGGCATTGTCGGAAAGATACAGCCCGGAAAGGGAGCAGGGCTCATCGGACCTGTTCACAAGCTCCGCAAAGGAGGAAAACTCGCCGTAGTTATCCTTTACCGCACAGTAGTTGTTGTTCATATACTCGCTTAAGCCAAGCTGACTTTTGCCGCCTGCTATTGCATTAAGCTCTGCGGAATGGGCGGAGGTGTTGAGCTTGCCCGGCATGCCCTGTGCAAAATAGCAGTATTTTCCTTCGTCCTCGCCCTGCTGAACAAGGCCGTAGGCTACATCGGCGGGCAGGGCGGGAATATCAAGGGTTTGTGCCGCCTTGCCCTGGGAATCTATAAGGTAAAGGGTCTCGCCGTCCGCCTTGAGGGAAAAATTCGTGTGATATTCGCCGTCCTCGGGGTCGCGCCGGTCCTTGCCGGAGGCAAAAATCACAAGATACTCTCCCGCCTCCAGATATACCGAGGGCAAATACCACTTGCGGGGCTTGGTCACATTGTCCGTAAGGCTCCAGCCCGTCAGGTTTTTGCGCTCGCCGGCGGCGTTGTAGAGCACTATGTAATCGGGGTAATCGCCGTCCCGGTCGGCTACGGTGGAGGCGTTGCTGCTCATTACCTCGCTTATAACAAGGGAAGTATCCGCCTGACCGCCGGTTTCGCCCGTGCCGCAGCCTGTAAGCACGCTGCACAGCAGCAGTATAACGGACATTATAACGCAAGCGGTGACATTCAGCTTTTTCATAATATATCTCCGGATTCAGATAGTTGCCGCATTTTAAGCGGTACGGCTTATATGCGCCGATATGCTTTGCCCCTGCCGGGAGATTTTATCCCTCCGGGCAGACGAAGGGTAAATACAAAAGATATTTTATCATAATTTTTTTGTTTGTACAACGGTCTTAAAAAGAATGTTTACTCTTTGGAAGCATTGTTTACAATTCAGCGCTTACGATATTTTATAAAGTCCGCAAGGGCAAATGCGGCGCAAAGGAGGGTTATTGCGCCAAAAACGGCGAAAACATATAAAAGCGCGGGGGTGAGCACTTTAAGAAAAAGCGCCGTAAGGGAAAAACCGAAGGCTGCAAGCCCCGGAATAACGGCCAAATAATACTCTGCAAGCAGCCGCCGTGTCCTGCACGGCGACGGAGAAGCGCGCAGCAGCCATGCCGTCAGTCTGCGCGCCGGGGCGGGAGTGCCTGCAACGGAGGCGCGGTAAGCAAGCACATTGCTTTGCGTAACTCCGGCGGAGGCATACACTTTTTTAAGTATATACCGGCCGGTAAGCTGACCGATGATAAGCAGAAATGCGGACAGGGCGATATATAAAAGCGCGTCGCGGTTCATAATTTCACCTCATTTTGAAAAGCAGCGGAGCAGCTTCATTTTGAAAAGCAGCATGGCAGCGGGACGAGCGCATAATGCCGCCGCTTTGCGTGCCGCCGTCATGCGGGGAACATTTAATTATATAAAAATTATAACAAATAAAGCGCGGCCTTGCAAGCTGGTAGAAACGGCAAAACATTCGGCCTTTGCGGGCGGCACAGGCGGAAAATACGCGAAAAGACGCGCAGGAAACAAAAAAGCGGCGCGAAAAACGCGCCGCAGGCTTTTTGTTAAATATCGCTTACTTAAAGTATCTGTTAAGCAGTCCGATGAAGGCCTTGCCGTGGCGGGCTTCGTCACGCGCCATCTCGTGAACGGAATCGTGAATGGCGTCCAAACCCTGAGCCTTTGCCAGCTTTGCAAGCTCCACCTTGCCGGCGGTTGCGCCGTTTTCCGCATCGGCACGCAGAGTCAGGTTCTTCTTGGTGTCGGCATACACCACCTCGCCCAGCATCTCGGCAAACTTGGCGGCATGCTCCGCTTCCTCAAAGGCAATGCGCTTGTAGGCCTCGGCTACCTCGGGATAGCCCTCGCGGTCCGCCTGACGGCTCATTGCAAGATACATACCCACCTCGGTGCATTCGCCTATATAATTTTCACGCAGCCCCTGAACGATGGCGGGGTCAACACCCTGAGCCACGCCCACCACATGCTCGGCAGCCCATACGGTCTGGCCGCTTTCCACCTTGTTGAACTTGGAGGCGGGAGCGCCGCACTGAGGACATTTATCCGGAGCGGAAGGACCCTCCACCGTGTAACCGCAAACTGAGCATACCCATTTGATCATAATAATTACCTCCGTATTTGTTTTTGTTTTTATATTGTTTATTTGCTTTAAGCTTTCTTGCTTGTTTATTACGCCGTAATTATATCACAAGCGTTTGCGTTTGTGAATACCCTAAAGTCATTGTTCACAAAAAGTTAATAAGTTTTCAGAAAAATCAGAAAATTAAAGAATCAACATGCGCACCGGGCGGTATTTTAAGAATCGGGCATAAAAATGAGGGCGGTGCGGGCGATAAAGCAAAATAAATATCCCAAAAGCAATAAATATGCAATATTTTGCTGGTCAAAAACGGATTTATGATATATAATGAAAAAAATCAAATATCGCCTTATCAAGAGCAGCAGAGGGACAGGCCCTGTGAAGCTGCAGCAGCGGTGCCGCGCACTGTGCTAAATCCTGCGGAGCAATCCGGCAGATGAGGTTTCAAAAACACCCGTCTGCCTCTGCGCAGGCGGTTTTGTTTTTATTAAACTAATCCATTACGCAAAAGGAGTTATAGTTATTTATGCGTTTGTTCTCAAGTGAATCGGTAACGGAAGGGCATCCGGACAAGGTATGCGACATAATCAGCGACAGCATACTGGATGCCATAATTGCACAGGACCCCATGGGGCGCGTGGCCTGCGAAACCTTTGCCACCACCGGCCTTATTACGGTCATGGGCGAGATGAGCTTCAACGGCAATGTGGATTATTCCCGCATTGTGCGCAAGGCGGTAAAGGATATAGGCTACGACAGCCGGGAGGCGGGCTTTGACGGCGACAGCTGCGGCGTGCTGCTGAGCATTGACGAGCAGTCCCCCGATATTGCCATGGGCGTGAATGCCGCTCTTGAAAAAAGGGACGGCGCAACCGACGAGCTTGCCTCCACCGGTGCGGGCGACCAGGGCATGATGTTCGGGTATGCCTGCAGCGAAACGGACAGCCTTATGCCGGCGCCCATAGAATATGCGCACAGGCTCACGCGCCGTCTTGCGGCTCTGCGCAAGGACGGAACGCTGCCCTTTCTGCGCCCGGACGGCAAGAGCATGGTAACGGTGGAGTATGACGACAGGGGAAATATCGTGTCCGTTCCCACCGTGGTGCTTTCCACTCAGCACAGCCCGGAGATATCCCTTAAGGAGCTTACTCAGGCGGTGGTGGAGCAGGTCATAAAGCCGGTTCTGCCCGGGGAGCTTATAAAACACACCCGATATCTTGTAAACCCCACCGGACGCTTTGTTGTGGGCGGCCCGCACGGCGATACGGGGCTTACCGGCAGGAAGATAATCGTGGACACCTACGGCGGATATGCGCGCCACGGCGGCGGAGCCTTTTCCGGCAAGGATCCCACTAAGGTGGACCGTTCGGCGGCATATATGGCGCGCTATATGGCAAAGAATATAGTGGCATCCGGGCTTGCGGAGCGCTGCGAAATAGAGCTGGCCTACGCAATCGGCGTGGCGGAGCCGGTAAGTGTGCTGTGTGAGACCTTCGGAACGGGCAAGACGGATAACGAACGCCTTGCACAGGCCGTTCGCAGGGCCTTTGATATGCGCCCCGAGGCGATTATCCGCAGGCTGGATCTGCGCCGTCCCATATATACCCCCACGGCGGCGTACGGGCATTTCGGCAGAACCGATGTCGATCTGCCTTGGGAGCGTACCGATATGACGGAAGCGCTTAAGGCGCTTGTATAACGGTGCGGGCATCAGCCGAAATACGGGCGAGATCGTTAAAATAATATTTCTCTGCCGCGGCATTCTGATAAGGTGCCGCGGTTTTTGTGTTTTCGGGGCATTATAACGGGTTTTATATCCAACGCGCACGCTTTATGCAGCTCTTGAGGCATTGATTATAAAAGAAAAATGTGGTATCATATATTTCGGTTTAATAAATACGGGGCGGAGGCTCAGGCAGGCGGCATAATCGGGGAGCGCTATGGTTTTAAGAGGCAGCATATACAACATAATATACCGTAATGAGCAAAACGGCTACACCGTCTTTGAGCTTGCCGGAAACGATGAGCTTACCACGGTGTGCGGCAGCTTTGCCGCAATAAACGAAGGAGAATATGTTGAGGTGGAGGGCGACTGGCAGCAGCACAGCCAATACGGCCTTCGCTTTAATGCCTCCGGCATGCGCCCGGTGCGCCCCGAGGGGTTGGCGGATATAGAGGAATATCTTGCCTCCGGGCTTATACGCGGCATAGGCCCCAGCACGGCGCGGGCGATAGTGGATACCTTCGGGCCGGAAACGCTGGATATAATGGACTGCGCTCCGGGGCGTCTGCGCGAGGTTCCGGGCATAGGCAAAACCAAGGCGGATATGATAGCCCGCAGCTACGCGGAGGTGGCGGCGCTGCGTCAGGACGCCATGTTTGCAGTCCCTCGGCTTCGGCAGCGCCATGCAGAGCCGCATCCTGAAGGAGTATGGCTTCGGCGTGCAGCAGCAGCTGAGAAGCAACCCGTACAGCCTTGTGGAACGGGTGGAGGGCATAGGCTTCCGCAGCGCCGACGCTGCGGCGCGAAGGCTGGGCATAGGCGCGCAGGACCCCTTCAGGATAGACGGCGGGCTTATGCATGTGCTCAAGGAGGCACAGGGCGAGGGGCATGTCTTTTTGCCCGAAAGGGAGCTGCTGCGCAGGGCGGCGGAGCTGCTGGGCGTGCCGGAACACATTGCGCAGGAGGTGCTGGAGCAGGACTGCGCGCAGAAGCGGCTTATATGCGCCCCCGTAAACGGCGAGAAAGCGATCTATCTGCCCCCGGCCTATTACTGCGAGCAGAAATGCGCCCTTGCCGTTGCTGCCCTTGCCGGGGAAACGGACAGCCTTTTTTCCGAAAAAGAGCTGGAGCAGGTGCAGCAGGAGGCGGACATAAGGCTGGCGCCTGCCCAGTGCAGCGCCGTGCGCACGGCGCTGCAAAGCGGTGTATGCGTAATAACGGGCGGCCCCGGCACCGGCAAAACCACCGTTATCCGCTGCATATTGGGGCTTTTGTACCGTCACGGTCAGCGCGTGATGCTGTGCGCGCCCACCGGAAGGGCGGCCAAGCGTATGTCCCAGGCAACGGGTGCGGAGGCGGGAACAATACACCGCATGTTGGACTATTCGTCCGAGGGCGGCTTTTCGCATGATGAGGATAACCCGCTGGAGGCGGATGTGGTCATTGCCGATGAGGCCTCCATGATAGACCTTTGGCTTATGTATGCGCTGCTTCAGGCCCTTCCGCGCCCCTGCCGCCTTATAATGGTGGGGGATGCGGATCAGCTGCCCAGCGTCGGGGCGGGAAATGTGCTGCGGGATATAATAGCCTCCGGCTGCGTGCCTACGGTGCGGCTTACGGATATATACCGCCAGGACGAGCACAGCATGATAGTGCTTAACGCCCATCGTATAAACAACGGGCAAATGCCCGTTCTTGACAATAAAAGTACGGATTTCTTTTTTGAAAGCCGGGCCACGCAGGAGGATGCCGCCGCATCGGTGCTTGCCCTGTGCACGCGCCGCCTGCCCGCATATTTCGGAGCGGATCCCGTGCGGGATGTACAGGTGCTCTGCCCGCAGAAAAAGGGCGGGTGCGGCGTAATACAAATGAATCGTCTGCTTCAGCAGGCGCTTAACCCGCCGGAACGCCTTAAGCCGGAGCTTAAGCAGGGCGATAATATCCTGCGTTTGGGCGATAAGGTCATGCAGACGCGCAATAATTATACCGTAAAGTGGCGCAGAGCCCTGCCCAATGGTGCGCTTGAGGACGGAGAGGGCGTGTTTAACGGCGATATCGGATATATAAGCGAGGTGCTCAAGGGCGAGGCGGCGGTGCTCTTTGAGGACGGCAAGGAGGCACGCTACGATTCCGCCTCCCTTGAAGATCTTATGCCGGCCTATGCCATAAGCGTGCACAAAAGCCAGGGCTGCGAGTTCAAAATAGTGGTTATGCCCCTTGTAAGCGGTCCGCCCATGCTGTATGTGCGCAATCTGCTATATACCGGCGTTACACGGGCAAAAAACGCCGTGGTGCTTGTAGGAAAAAGGGAAACCGTTGCAAATATGATAAACAATAATGTAATAAGCGCGCGGTACAGCAATCTCTCCGGGCTTATCGAAAAAGCGGTGTCGGAGCAGAAGACGGAAGAAATAAGCTGAAGCTGCGGCTGCGGCGTAAAAGTACCGTAAGACGGCGGATAAGGGAGTATCAGGCCATATAAGACAGCGTGAAACAGCAAATATCAAATATCCGCATAAAGGAGGCGGGAGCATGAGCAAAAACGAAGGGAATGCTTCGGATAAAGCAGCTGCGGGCGGTGTGCAAGCCGGAAACACGGCAGTGCCGGCGGCGAAAAAGGGGCGCATGGCGCGTATACTTGATACAATAGCCAAATATACTTTTTTCCCGGAGGATTTTCCCTGCCTCGGCTGCGGCAGCGAGCTGGAGCTGGACCGTCATCATCTGTGCCGGGAGTGTGCCCGCACCCTGCGCCCCGTGGAGCATTGCTGTCATATATGCGGCAGGGCGGGAAAGGAAGATATATGCAGCGATTGCCGCGGCGGACGCAGCTTTTGCCGTGCGGTTGCGGCATATAACTATACGGGCAGCTGCAAAAAGCTGGTGTATGCCTTCAAATTCCGCGATGCAATTTACGCAGCCGATGCCATGGCGCAGGATATTGCCTCGGTGTGCGATTTTGCTTCCCGCGTGGATGTAGTAACAAGCGTGCCCTCAAGGCGGGAGGCCATGATACTGAGAGGATACAACCAAAGCCGAGAGCTTGCGCTGCGCGTCGGAGCAATACTCGGGCTGCCCTATGATGAATTTCTCCGGCAGAAAAAGGGCGCAAAGCCGCAGCATGAGCTGTCGGCAGAGCAGCGGCGCAGAAATTATGCAGACAGCCTTATGTGCATAAAACCGCCTGAGGGTAAGACCGTACTGATAATTGACGATGTGCTTACTACCGGCTCCACCGTGGATGCCTGTGCGCAGCTGCTTACGGAAAACGGTGCGCATCGGGTTTATGCGGCGGTTTTTGCCTCCGTTCCCGCCTTTGACTCGCAGCAGGGTGAAGGCTGAAGCGGCTCTTGCTTATGTTTTCGGGCGGCGGTGCCGCTTTGGCTTTCGCATTTTCGCGCACCCGGCGCGCCGGGGCTTCGCCCCGGCCCTGCGCCGTTTCGCTGCACGCTCACCGGCGCCGGGCACGCGCTTCGCGCTTGCGGCGCGCCTTATATCGCTGCTTCGCCCGCGGCCCTGTTTATAAAAGCCGCTGCCCTTCAAGCGGCGGCATCAAAAAACCGCAGGGGGCCTGCGGTTTTTAAGGTTCTTTATCGGTTGTGCCCGGCTGTATCGGGCGCGGGGTAAATCACCGTAAGATTTTTCAATATTCCCGGTATCTTCTGTCGGCATACTGCCTGAACACCTCGGGTATGCTTTTTCCGCCGTCAAGCTGCATCCGCAGTGCGTCCGTTTCACTGAAGGGGTCGTCATCGGATAGAAATACCCTCTCCATCAGGGAAAGCATATAGCCTTCAAGGCAGTCCAGCTCATAAAGCGCATATTCCGTGTTGCCGCTTTGCTCAAGCTCCTGCTTTGCCTGCTTTGTAAGCTCAAGAATGAAATCGGCGGTATACAGGCACCTTTTGCCGAGAGGGTTATTTTCGGGGTATTCGGGTTCGTCGTCCTGATTGTAACCGTATTCCGTCTGCCAGCCCTTTGCACCCCTTCGACCGCCTCAAAGCGGTTCGCAAGGTAATCCTTACCGACAGCAGTCAGGCGGATATAGAAATAAAGGTGGCTGTTAAGAGTGTTGCGTTTCCAGCAGCTCGTTTTTTTCATTTGCCGAAATATCCGCATTGTAAATGTCATCATAGCCCATCCGGCACAGCTGCTCATAGCGCGCGCAGGCTTCTTTATGGGTAAGCTGCTTTATTTCCTCGGGAAGCAGATTGTAATATTCTATTTCGGAGGCCCGTATTTTTTTACAGGCGGCCACCTCCTTCATTATCTGCAGGGCACGGCTGCCCTTTTCAAGGCGGAACAGGCTAAGATCCGTAGTGCGCATAGGTATATCGGTGCGGCGTTCCGGAGTTGTTTTAGGTAAAGCAGCGGAACCTGTTTCCTGCGGCAATCCGGCTGCAAGCACTGCCGTGCTGACTACCGCGAGCGTTAAAGCGGTAAAGACTATGAGCAACCATTTTTGTGTGTTTTTCATAATTTTTCCTTTCGTTTTTTAATTGCTGCTTAGTTTAACTACCACTATCCATGATGTATCGGGTTGTCCTCCAACATAATCAAACCAGTTGCCCTTGTAAAAACCGTAATAATGATAGTTTTATATCCGGTGCTTATGCGCTTTGGATCAATGCGCTATCTGTGTAAAGAGTAGGCTGAGATGAAAAAATTCCGCAGTAGTAAGTTTGCCAGCTTAAGCTGATTCTATTCCTGTCTGAGGATATTATACCAATCAGCAGTTGCAAATTCAATATGCATGCCGCAGATTTTGCAACTATTTTACATTTATGCCTGCCGTAATGAAATAATAAAAACGGACGGAAATATTCCGCCCGCTTTTAATATACGATATATGATATATTCTTTGTTGCCTTTTCAGATGGCTTCGCCCGGCTTGAGCACGCCCTTTTTAAGGATTGCGCAGCCGTAGAGGCGCTCCTCGCCGGTGGACACCACAACAAAGGCCTTTTTTGCCTCCTCATAAAAACGGAAGCGGTCTATAAACTCAATGGTAACAGGGCCGTTGTTTTTTATAACCGAGGCCTTGAAATCGTCCCATATGGTGGGAATGTAATCGTCGCCGGGGTTTACCGCCATAAGCTTTACCGGGCAGTCGACATACTGGTCAAGGGGCATAAGGTGCAGTATTGCATCCATCATCTGCACGGCATCGGCGCCGGGAGTATATACCACCTTCGTGCCCTGAGCGGCGGCGGGAAAGTTGGCGTCGGCCAGCACAAGGGTGTCGCCGTGACCCATATCGTTAAGTATTTTAAGAAGCTCTCCGGTAAGCAGCTTGGGTATGTGTTTAAGCATATTTTCTCCTTTCGGTCTGCAAAAGCATGCTGCACATGCAGGCCCGTTTAGATTTTGTTTGTCCGCAGGAATTATTATAGAGTATCCCGCACCCGAAGTCAACAGTCAAAAGAAAATTCGGCAGAGAAGCATAAAAAACGGAACGCCGCGGCGTTCCGTAATGTATGGCATATGTATAAAAATTATTGCTCCGGGAACATGCGGTTAAGCACAAGATCGAATTTTTCCAGTGCAAATCCAGCTGCTCCTTTGTATGGGTGGCCGTGTAGCTGGTGCGCAGTATGCTTTCGCCCTCCGGCACCGCAGGGGAAACCACCGGGTTTACATACACGCCGTTTTCCAGCAATGCCCGCACCACGCGGAAGGTGCGCTCGTTTGTTACCGTGCGCACCGGGATGATGGGCGCCATGCTGTCCCCGTGCGGAATGCCAAGGCGCGTAAAGCCGGCGCGCATATAGTCGCCGTTTTCCCGAACCCGCTGCACGCGCTCAGGCTCCGAGCGCAGTATTTCAAGCGCCGCAAGCACGGCGGCGGCGTTTGCCGGCGGAATGGAGGCGGAAAATATGTAGGGACGGGAGACATGCATGCAGTAGTCCGCCACCCGCGCCTTTGTGGCCATAAAGCCGCCCAAGGAGGCAAAGCTCTTGGAGAAGGTGCCCATAATAATATCCACCTCGTCCTCCAGCCCGAAATGCTCCGCAGTGCCGCGCCCGTGCGCGCCCATAACCCCTATGCCGTGGGAATCGTCCACCATTACCCGCGCGCCGTATTTGCGCGCAAGCCGTACAATGGCGGGCAGATCCGCAAGGTCACCCTCCATGGAGAATACGCCGTCCACCACGATCAGCTTGCCCTTCCCGTCGCCGCAGGCAATAAGCAGCTCCTCCAGCTGAGCCATATCGTTGTGGTCGTATTTCATAAGCTTGGCAAAGGAAAGGCGGGCGGCATCCACAAGGGAAGCGTGGTTTGCACGGTCAAACAGTATGCAGTCGTGACGGCCGCAAAGCGCGCTTATAATGCCCAGATTGGTCTGGAAGCCCGTTGACCATGTCATAACGGCCTCTTTTTTCATAAATTCCGCAAGCTCGCGCTCCAAACGCGTGTGCAGGGTGAGGGTGCCGTTGAGAAAGCGCGAGCCGCTGCAGCCCGTGCCGAATTCGTCCAAAGCACGCTTTGCCGCGTCGATTACGCGCTGATCGCTGGTAAGGCCCAAATAGTTGTTGCTGCCCAACATTATCGTCCGCCTGCCGTGCATAAGCACCTCGGAATGCTGTTTGCCCTCTATTTCGTGGAAATAGGGGTAGAGTCCGGCCTCGCGCACGGCATCGGCCGGCGAGGGCTGCATGCATTTTTCGAAAATGTCCATAGAAAACCTCCGATGTAAAATTAAAAATGAATACAACATGATTATAGCATGGGTCTGACATAAGCACAACATAAAAAATATTTTTTGATGCAATTTTTGGAAGGCTGCGAAGCGTTGACGGCAGATGAAAACGATGTTATCAAAAGAAAAATCAAGATAACGGAAGCCAAATGAAGAATTAGGAGCATATTTTGATAAATTATAAAGAATCGACCCGAAATATCCGTAAACAGCCGGAAATACGCTTTTTGAAAAAATACAGAGCGGGTGTATAATCTGCATAAGTAAAAACTTAAGCGGCGCCTTTTTTCGCGTGCCGGAAAAAGGCGTATGTTATCGGCCGAGGAGGCGATTTTGTTTGGAACTGGATGTGTTCCCCAAATATATGGATATTGAGTTTTTCGGGCGGAATCTGCGTGTCCGTGAGACATATATAGGGGCATTGGTGCTGCTGGCGTTTGTAACGCTTATGGCGGTAATATTCCGAATATTCGTGTTTCCGCGCTTTACAACGGAAACCCGAAAAATGAAAAAAACACAGATGCTTTCCGAATATATGATAGACATGCTGGACAGGTTCACCTGCACTGCCGTGGGAAAGCTGGGGCCGAGGCTGTCGCCGTATATTCTGGCAGTGGGAGCATATATACTGGGCAGCGGAGTGCTGGAGCTTTTCGGAATGAGAAGCCCGCTTTCCGACCTTACAACCACGCTATCGTTCGGGCTTTGCACCTTTTTTCTTATAAATTTCTACGCTCTTAAGGAAAAAGGGCTTATAGGAAGGCTAAAATTCTATGCAAAGCCGAAGGTTTATGTTGCGCCTTTCAAAATTATCAGTGATTTATCGGTGCCCATAAGCCTGTCGTGCAGGCTTTTCGGCAATATGCTGGTGGGCTATATTGTTATGGATTTGCTGTATCTGGTGCTGGAGGGCTGGGCAAAAACGGCGTATATGTGGGTGCTGCCCGATGTGCTCGCCGCCGCCGTACCGGGCATTTTAAGCCTGTATTTCGTGCTTTTCCATGTGGCGGTGCAGTTTTATGTGTTCTCCACCCTTTCCCTTACATTTATAGGAGAGGCCACGGAATAGAAACATTAAGCGGCCTTGTTGCGGCAAATGTTCGTTTGGTACGGAAATAA
The DNA here is from genome assembly GCA_022009755.1 of Oscillospiraceae bacterium. Lineage (GTDB taxonomy): Bacteria > Bacillota > Clostridia > Christensenellales > QALW01 > UMGS1338. Next base: position 1,426,408 of record CP091722.1, on the reverse strand, counting down.
AAACCGCAAAAACAGGCAAAAAACCGTTAAAAAACGATAAAAAAACGAATAAAAAATGCCCGAAAAACGGGTAAAAAACGGAGGAATAAAAAATGGACATAACGGCATTGGGATCGGCGATAGCAATATTTACCGGGCTGGGCTGCGGTCTGGGCATGGGGCTTGCAACGGGCAAGGCCTGCGAGGCAATAGCGCGTCAGCCGGAGGCGTCGGGCAAAATACAGTCCGTGTTCATGCTGGGACTGGTGTTTACCGAGAGTATAGCAATATACGGTTTGCTGGTAGCCATTCTTATTCTGTTTAAGTAAACAGGAAGGCAAGCAACGGCAAAAAACTCTGACAGAGGGCAATCAAAGAGTAATAAAAGAGCAAAAGGGGATACCGCTTATGGAACAGCTGCTTGATCCGCTTTATGTGGGTTTGCACATAATAAATCTTATAGTAATGGTTGTAATTCTGCGGCTGCTTGTTTATAAGCCGATGAAAAAGTTTATGGACAAAAGACGCGCTGCGGTTGCGGAGGAGACCCGTGCCGCCGATGAGGCGCTGGCTGCGGCGCAATTAAAGACGGAGCAGCTGGAGCAGCAGAAAAAGGAGCTGGAGCAGACGACCAGAAGCGAGTGCTACACGGTGCTCTCCAAGGCGCATGCACAGGCCGAGGAAATAATATCCGCTGCGCACAGGGATGCGGAGGATATCGCTCAGGCAGCGCATGTACAGGCCGAGGAAACCGCGCGTCAGGCCAAGGAGCAGCAGCGTCAGGCTGCCGCTGCGCTGGCGGTGGATGTGGCGGCGGCGGTGCTGCCCGGGCAGCTGAGCCCGCAGCAGCAGGAGGAGCTGCTTAAGCCAGTCTTGAGGAGGCTTCAAAGCATGAGCTGTGAGCTGATAGTTTATACGGCGACGGCGCTCTCGGAGGATACGGCAAAGCGCCTTGAAGAGGAGCTGAGCCGGCGTTTCGGCGTGAGCGGTATAATGTTTATTACCGATCCTGCGCTTATAGGGGGCATGAAGCTTGCCTTCAGGGACAGGATAGAGGATTATTCTGTGCAGGCAAAGCTGCGCGCAATAAAGACCTTCCTTACAACGGAGCGGCAGGACAACCCCGAAAAGGCCTGAAAAGGCGGCATAAAGGGGCAAAATGCAGATATGCAGGGCCGCAGCGGCGTTACATGCGGCAAAGAAAGACGAATGAGGTGGGGCGGATGACTTCACAGGAGCTGACGGCGGCGCTCAGGGAGCGGCTCGGTCAATTCAAAAATCAGCCTGCGGTAAATGCAGTGGGCAGCGTTATATCCTCGGCGGACGGTATAGCGACGGTATCGGATATGACCGGGGTAAGGAGCGGCGAGCTTATAAGCTTTGCAAGCGGCGCTTACGGAATTGCCATGAACCTTGAAGAGAACAAAGTGGGGGTGGCGGTTTTTTACGGACACGCGGGAATATGCAGCGGCGAGAGCGCGGCGGGCACCGGGCGTGTTATGGAAATGCCGTGCGGCAGGGCGATGCTGGGGCGGGTGGTGAACCCGTTGGGCGCGCCCATTGACGGCAAGGGAGAGATAAAATGCGCCGCCTATCGCCCCATTGAATTTCCCGCGCCGGGCATAATAGAGCGCGGGCCGGTAAACAGAAGGCTGGAAACCGGCATTCTGGCCATAGATTCCATGATCCCGATAGGACGGGGTCAGAGAGAGCTTATAATAGGCGACAGGGAGATAGGCAAAACCTCCATAGCGGTGGACACCATACTGAACCAAAAGGGCAAGGGGATGGTGTGCATATATGTTGCCATAGGCCAGCAGGCGCAAAGGGTGGCGCGCACGGTGCAGACGCTGCAGAAACGGCGCCATGGAATACACAACGGTGGTGTGCGCTTCGGCCTCCGATACCGCTTCAATGCAGTATATATGCCCCTATGCGGCGTGCGCGCTGGGGGAATATTTTATGTATAACGGCATGGATGCCCTTATAGTGTATGACGATCTTTCAAAGCATGCGGTGTCCTACCGTACGCTTTCCCTGCTGCTGCACAGACCGCCGGGGCGCGAGGCTTATCCGGGCGATGTATTCTATCTGCATTCCCGCTTGCTGGAAAGAGCGGCGCAGCTGTCCCCGGAGGCGGGCGGAGGTTCGCTTACGGCGCTGCCCATAGTGGAAACCATGAACGGCGACATAAGCGCTTATATCCCCACAAATGTAATAAGCATAACGGACGGACAGATATTCCTGGATGCGGAAAAATTCCGTTCCGGCGCCCGTCCGGCAATAAATACGGGGCTGTCGGTATCCCGTGTGGGCGGCGCGGCGCAGGGCAGGTGCGTACGCAAGCTTTCGGGCAGGATGCGCCTTGAGCTTGCGCAGTATCAGGAGCTTGTGGTTTTTGCCCGCTTCGGCAGCGATCTTGAGCCTGCCACGGTGGCGGCGCTAAGACGCGGCGAAAGGCTGAGCGAGGCGCTTAAGCAGGGGCAGCATGAGCATTACACCTACGCGCAGGAGGCGCTGCTGCTCTATGCGCTTTCCGGAGAGCTGCTTAAAGAGCTTAAGCCGGCGGAAATACAGGCTTTTTTCAAGGCCTATCTTGACAGGATATACCGTATGCACCCGGAGGTGCCCTATGAGATTACTCATGAGGATAAAATAAGCGACGCTTCAAAGGAGATAATTGACGAAGCGGCGCGTGCGGTGCTGGCAGAGTGGGAAGAGGCGGCGCGGGAAAGCAGCGAAGCGGCCGCACAGAGCGAGAACGCGCAAAGTGAGGCCGCGTTGAAGCCTGCGGAGGCTTCGGAGGCTGCGGAAAAATGAGCAGCGCCTATGATATAAAAAGCGAATACGGTCGGTGAGCAGCACGGCGGAGCTTACGCGCGCCATGTATCTTATAAGCACAAGCCGCATACGCCGCGCAATGCTTATGTATCAGAGCAACAGGATGTATTCCGACCATGCCCGTCAGGCGATAAAGCACATACTGTCGCATATGCCGGATTATTCGCATAAATACCTCAAGCGTACCCGCAGGGAGGGCGGTGCGGTGTGCTTTGTCGTCATCGCTTCGGATCGCGGCATGGCGGGGGGCTACAATCATGATGTATGCGCGGCGGCGCTGGAGGCCATGCGGGCCCGCAGGGGCAGGGTTACGCTTATTACGGTGGGAGCGATGGCGGCGGAATTTTTCCGGCGCGAGGGGATAAACGGATTATGAATACCGCGACATACTGGATCCGCCCACTATAAGCGCGGCGCGGCGCATAATGGAGAGCATAACCGAGCGCATGGAGGCGGGCAGCATAGACGAGGCCATGGTGGTTTACACCCATATGATAAATAAGGTGCGCCAGGAGGTGCGCGTTGACCGGCTGCTGCCGCTGCTGATACAGGATTTCCGCGATGTAACATACGACCCCGATTTCCGCGATGCGGACATATCCTACGAGCCGGGGCCGCAGGAGGTAATAACGGCGCTGGTGCCGCAGTATGTGCTGGGACAGCTTTACGGCATGCTGGTGCAGTCCTACGCAAGCGAGCACAGCAAGCGCATGCAGGCAATGGACGAATCCACAAGGAACGCCGATGAGCTTTTGGAAAAGCTGAATCTTGAATATAACGCCACCCGTCAGAGCGCGGTAACGCGGGAGATAACGGAGATTGCCGCCGGAGCGGAAGCAGCGGGGAAGCAATAGCCGGCAGAGCCTGACGGCGTATGAAAAAAACAAAACCGGGACGGCCGGATATCAAAAAACCGAGGGGCAAAGGTAAATGGAAGTAAAGGGAAAGATAACAGCGGTTATAGGAGCGGTGGTGGACGCGGTGTTTGAAGGCCGTGTGCCGCGCGTTCACGAGGCCATATATGTGCCCTGCCCGGAGCAGGAGCGCACGGTGTGGCTGGAGTGCGCGCTTTTGCTGCCGGAGGGCGCGGTAAGGTGCATAGCGCTGCATGCCACCGAGGGGTTGGTGCGCGGCATGGCGGCCTTTGCCACGGGAGAGCCCATAAAGGTTCCGGTGGGCGAGGGCACGCTGGGGCGCACCGTAAATGTTATAGGAGAGCCGGTGGACAGGCGCGGCCCCATTGAGGGAGAGCGGCGGCCCATTCACCGCGCGGCGCCAAGGTATGACGAGCAGGTGTTCAGCACCGAGATACTGGAAACGGGCATTAAGGTAATCGATTTGCTGGCGCCGTATGTCCGCGGCGGAAAGATAGGGCTTTTCGGCGGCGCGGGCGTAGGCAAGACCGTGCTGATATTGGAGATGATACACAATATAGCCACGGAGCACGGCGGATATTCGGTGTTTACGGGTGTGGGAGAGCGTTCGCGCGAGGGCAGCGATCTGCTCGGCGAGATGGCGGCCTCCGGAACGCTGGAAAAGACGGCGCTTGCCTTCGGACAGATGAACGAGCCGCCGGGAAGCCGTATGCGCGTGGCGTTTACGGGGCTTACCATGGCGGAATATTTCCGTGACGACAGAAAAAAGGATGTGCTGCTGTTCATAGACAACATATTCCGTTATATACAGGCGGGCAGCGAGGTAAGCGCACTGCTGGGGCGCATGCCCTCCGCCGTGGGCTATCAGCCCACGCTGGCTCAGGAAATGGGCGAGCTGGAGGAGAGAATCGCCTGCACGAAGGACGGCTCCATAACCTCGGTGCAGGCGGTATATGTTCCGGCGGACGATCTTACGGACCCGGCGCCGGCGACGGTATTTTCTCATCTTGATGCCACAACGGTGCTTTCAAGGGCCATAAGCCAGATGGGAATATATCCGGCGGTGGATCCGCTTGATTCCACCTCCCGGATACTGGAGGCGGATATAGTGGGCGAGCTGCACTATCGCGTGGCGCGGGCGGTGCAGGAGATATTGCAGAGATACCGCGAGCTTCAGGATATAATCGTAATATTGGGCATGGACGAGCTGAGCCGCGAGGATAAGCTGGTGGTGGCGCGGGCGCGCAAAATACAGAAGTTTCTCTCCCAGCCCATGTTTATGGCGGAGGGCTTTTCCGGCATGAAGGGCAGATATGTGCCTCTTGACAGGTGCATAGAGAGCTTCCGCTGCATAGTGGACGGAGAGGCGGACGACCTGCCGGAGGCGGCCTTCTACATGGTGGGAGATATCGACGAGGTGCGTCAAAAGGCAAAGGAGCTGGCGCAATGAGAAGCTTCGCCCTTGAGATAGTTACGCCGGACAGGGTGTTTTATACCGGCCCGGCGCAGTCCCTTACCGTGGATACCCCTCTTGGAAAGATGGGGGTGCTGTATCAGCACGAGCCGGTGGTGGCGGCGCTTGCTCCCAGCGAAATCAAGGTGATAATAGAGGATAAAGAGCGCACGGCGGTGTGCACGGGCGGCTTTCTTGAGGTGCTGGGGGAAAAGGTGTATATATTCGCGCAGTCCATAGAGTGGCTGGAGGATATTGACGCTCAGCGCGCACAGGAGGCGCTGGCACGCGCCAAAAGGCACCTTGAGGCGGCGCAGAGGGAAAACAATAAATACGAAATACAGCGCCATGTATGGGCGCTTGAGCGTGCGCAGGCAAGGCTGCGCTCCCTTAAGGGGCGCGCCGAAGCAAGGTTCGGAGAAGGAAAGCCGGACGGCAGCGGCACAGCGGAAGGAGAGCACAGGTGAGCGGCGTGCAGGAGGCAAAGCCGGAGATTCGCCTTTCGGCGCGGGAGCTTGCGGAATATTACTGCGCGCAGGGAGACCTTATTGCGGCGCGGGCAAGCATCAGGCGCGCGCTGGAGGGAGCGGCGGCGCACAGGCGGCTTCAGGCAGAGCAGGAGGAGGGATACCTTAAGGAGGTACCCCTTTCCGTTACACTGGAAAGGCCGGAATATATGCTCACCGTGGAGGGGCGTGCGGACGGCATAGTGCCGCTTGCAGCGCAGGTGCACGAGATAAAAACCACCTATCTGCCCCTTGAGGAGCTTGACTGGGAGCATTATCCGGCATATCATGCGCAGCTGTGGATATACGGGTTTATATATGCACTGGATAAGGGGCTTTCCGGCGTAAGCCTGCGGCTGACATATTATCAGATGCAAAACGGAAAAACGCGGGATTTTATCACGCAGGCAAGCTTTGAGGAGCTGTGCACCCGCTTTAACGCCATGGTGGAGGACTATGCGCGCATAAGCGACGAAACGGTGCGCCACGGACAAAGGCGTGATGTATCCCTTGCGGAGCTGCAATTTCCGTTTCCCAAGTACCGGCCCAGCCAGCTGGAGATGGCGCAGCAGGTATATATGGCGGTAAAAAACAAAAAAACGCTGTATGTACAGGCGCCTACGGGCACAGGAAAAACGGCGGCCACGCTGTTCCCCGCGCTTAAGGCGTTGGGAACGGGGCTGTGCCGGCGGGTGTTTTATTTTACCGCAAAGGAACAGACGGCAGAGGCGGCGGTGCGCGCCCTTGAGCTTATGCGGCGGGGAGGACTGCGCTTAAAGAGCATATGCATAGCCGCAAAGGACAAGGCCTGCCTTATGGAAAAGCGGGAATGCGACCCGGAGAAATGCCCGTATTGCCGGGATTATGAAATAAAGCAGCATGAATATCTGCCGCAGATACTGGCGGAGGATGCGTTTTCTCCCGCCCGCGTGCGGGAGCTGGGGGAGAAGTACGGGCTGTGCCCCTTTGAGCTGAGCCTGAAGATAAGCGAGTATTGCGACTGCATAATATGCGATTACAATTATGCCTTTCACCCCTCGATACGCTTCAGACGGTATTTTCAGAACAGCCGCCGCGACAGCGTATTTCTTGTGGATGAGGCGCACAACCTTGTGGAGCGCACGCGGGATATTTTTTCCGCAAAAATAAACCCTGCAATTATAGCGCGTCTGCGGCGGGAGCTGGAGGATTTTCCCGCCCTTTCGGGGCTGCTGCGCAAGCTTGAGGGGCAGCTTAAGGGGCTGTGCAGGGGCAGGGAGGAGCAGGGCTTTCTGCTTGAGCAGCCGCCTGCGGCGGTGTATGCGGCAGCTGCGCAGATAATGGAGAAGCTGGGGGAGGAATCGGAGCATCCGCTGCCGCCCGCTGCGGCGGAGCTTTCCCGGCTGCTTTCGGATTTTATGATGGTGTTTGAGCATTACCGCCCGGAATATCACAGGTGCTATGTGCTGGCGGCGGACTGCTCGCTGCATCTTTTGTGCGTACACACCGGGGCGTTTGTGCGCAAAACGCTGGAGCTGGCGCGGGCAAGCGTGCTTTTCAGCGCCACCATATCGCCGCACGAATACTATATGTATATGCTTGGGGCGGATGAAAACAGCTACTACTTTGAGCTGCCCTATCCCTTTGATCCGGATAATCTGCTGGTGGTGGCGGACGACGGCATAAACACCGCCTATTCCGCGCGTGCGCAGGCCTGCCTGCCCATTGCCAAGCGGATAAGAGCCACAATACGGATAAAAAAGGGCAATTATATCGTGTTTTTCCCGTCCTATGCGTTTCTTAACGGGGTGCTTAAGGAATTCCGCGCGCTTTGCCCGCAGGTGCCGGTGGCGGTGCATGTGCCCAACATGAGCCGCAGGGATAAGGAGAGCTTTATTTCCCGCTTTGAAAACGAGGAGGGCGTAGTGGGCTTTTCGGTGCTGGGCGGACATTTCGGCGAAGGGGTGGATCTGCCGGGCGAACGGCTTATAGGCGCCGTTATAGTGGGGGTAGGTCTGCCGCAGCTGTCGCCGGAGCGAAACCTTATAAAGGAGTATTTCGATTCCATAGATATGGACGGCTACGGCTATGCATATGTATATCCGGGGCTTAACCGGGTGCTTCAGGCGGCGGGACGGGTAATACGCACCGATACCGACCGCGGGGTGGTGCTGCTTATCGATTCGCGCTATGCGCGCCCGCCCTATACCGAGCTTATGCCGCAGGAGTGGCAGATGCACTATCTGTCGCAGGAGGAGCGTTCCTACCGCGACCTGCTGGAGGATTTTTGGGAATAAAATAAAAAAGCCCTGCAAAAATGCAGGGCCTTTCGTTTGCAGTAAATCAGCCTTTCTGGCCTTGAAGCAAGCGTCGCAGTAAACCGGACGGTCTTCCTTGGGCTGGAAAGGAACCTGAGTGTGAGCACCGCACTGAGCGCAGACGGCGTCAAACATCTCACGGGGAGCGCGCTGAGCGTTCTTCTTGGCCTGACGGCACTCGCGGCAGCGGCTGGGCTCGTTCTTAAGGCCCTTTTCGGCATAGAATTCCTGCTCACCGGCGGTGAACACGAACTCGGCGCCGCAATCTTTGCAAACTAAAGTCTTGTCCTGAAACATTTTAGAAATGTCCCCCATATAAAATATTTGTTGTGCGTTGAGAGGAATCTTGACCATTGGCAGGGAACGAAAATCAGGAAAAGATCTTTAGCTATCCACTCATCCAGCGGGTCGTGATAATCTTGTTACGCCAACGCACCTATTATACAGCCTGTGAAATCAAAATGCAATACCTTTTTTGAAAAAAATTTATCATAAATTGCCGTAAAGGCATATTTATTACGGGAAAAATGCATTTTGCACGGGTAAAGCCAAAAAACCGGGGCGGCGCACAGGAAGGCGTATGCCTTTGCTGCAGGCGGCAAAGGCGGGCGCTGCCGCGCAAAGAACGCAGAGGTCAAAGCGCGGCTGGTATGCTTAAAACAGGCGCAGCTCACGGTTTATGTCCAGCAGATACAAGGAGCCGCTTTCGCATTCAAGCCCAAAGCACTTTTTAAGCGCCTCCCTGTACAGCTCCAGCTGGGGACGGTAACGCAGCGCTATTTCTTCGCAGGTGCTGCCGCCTGTTCTCTGCCCGTCTTCGGTAAAAGCGGCGCCCCTTTCTTCCGCACCCTCGGTAAGGCAAACGCGGTCGCTTTTGAAATCCAGCAGCACGGCCTTGCCGTTGCGGATATAAAAGCAGTCTATTATACCCTGCACTATGTATTTCTCGCCGTCCTTTTCCTTAAGCATGGTAAAGGGAGTTTCACGGTGAAGCTCTTTCCCGGCAAGGGTGTGCCCAAGCTCGGAGGCAATAAGACGGTCAAGCTTGTAAAGGCGCAGCCGTTTGGCGGTTTGCGCATCCCAATAGCCCGTTTTTAATCAGCCTGTCCCGCGTTACGGCGGCGGGCTCGCAAATCGGTGTGCTCCAGCAGCAGATGGTATGCGCTGCCCAAGGCTGCGGCCGTTATGCCGCCGGTAAGGTCGGGGGGCGCAAGCTCATAGCTTTTTGCGGTTTGGCTTGCGCTTGCCTTGCCCGGCATTGCCGCCGCTTCGGGGTGGGCATAGCGGAAGGTCAGGCTTTTAAGCGCATGCTCTATTTCCTCCGGCGTGCCGTAAAATTCGGCGGGGGCGACCTTTGCCGCGTCAGAGGCAGCCAAACTCTCCGCGCTTACCGTTTCGCATTCCCAGCGTCCCAAGGCCTCGCCGGGGGGCATAAGCAGCCCGAGGCTGTCGGCAAGCGCCATGCCGTCGGGGTGCGCGAAAACGGCGGGAAGCAGAAAATCAAAATAGCAGGAGGCGTTAAAGCGTACCGCGTCCTCATCGTAGGAATGCGGGGCATATATCCCGCTGAAAACCAGCTTGTCCACGGCGCGGGTGGCAGCTACATAAAGCCCCCTCAGCTGCTCGGAAAGCCCGTAAAAGCGCTCCCTCCGCTCGGCGGAGGCAACAAGGGCGCTGCCGAAGGAGGGCGCACCCTTTTCCGTGCGCACGGTAACGCCCAGCTCCCGGCTTATGCGCAGGCGGGAAGGGCTTTGCCTTGGGAAAAGGGGCTCGCCGCAGCCGGCAACTATCACAATGGGGAATTCCAGCCCCTTGCTTTTATGAACGGTAAGCATATGTACGCGGTCGCCGCTTATGCGGGCATCTGCGGAGTCCCTGCCGCCGTTTTCCTCGCAAAGGGAAAGAAAGCCCCGCAGTGTCACTCCGTCGCCGGAGCAGTATTTTTCCGCCATATTGGCAAGATAACGGAGGTTTTCCGTGCGCGCGGCGCCGTTGTCAAGGGCAGCGCAGCGGGCAAAGAAGCCGGTGGAATCGTATATTTCCCATATCACCTGCCACAGCGGGCGGCAGGCGCACATAAAGCTCAGCCGCTCCAGCTCGCTTAAAAAGGCGGTTACATCCGAATCGCTGCTGTTTATTACGCAGTCGCAGAAGCTGCTTTTACGGTCTGCGCAGCGCAGGCTTATAAGCTTGTCAAAGGAGAAGCCGTACAGGCGCATTGCGGAAAACAGGGCGTAATCGTCGCGGCGGTTATCAATAACGCGCAGAAGATCAAGCACGCAGCACACCTCATAGCTTTCAAGAGGGGAATCCTCTCCGGCGGCGCTGAAGGGAATGCCGGCACGGGCGAATTCCTGCGCAAAAACGGCGCTTTTTTTGTTTGCGCTGCGGTGCAGCAGCGCTATATCGCCGTAGCGTGCGGGCCGGCGGTCCGGCCCTATCGGGGTGCCCAGCAGGCTTTTGCACAGGCGCACGGCGTTGCGAGCTTCGGCCGTATCGCGCTCCCGCTGCGCAAGCCGCTCTCCTGAGGTTATAAGGGATACGCAGCTTTTGTGCATATATTCGAGATCATTCTGCCAGCATTCGCCTTCGGGGGCGTGCAGCTCCTCGTTTGAGTCGTAGTCAAGCTCAAAGAAATCGGCGTGCATATTGCGGCGGAAAATAAGATTTACGCAGTCCAGAATGTTTTTATGCGAGCGGTAATTGGTGTTAAGATACATAACGCGGTGGCGCTCGCCGTCGCCGGAGGCATACTGCTGTATTTATCAAGAAACAGTGCGGGCTCCGCGTTGCGGAAACGGTATATACTCTGCTTTACATCTCCCACCATAAACAGATTGCTTTCGTCGCTGTTTGCAAGCCGGCTTACCATATAGCGCTGAAGGCGGTTGCTGTCCTGATCCTCATCCACAAAGATATAGCGGTAATCCCCGTGCAGCTCGCGCAGCACCTCGGGCAGGGCGGTAAGCTCCACGGCCAGCCGCTGCGCAAGGGCAAAGGACATCACATTGCGGGCTACGCATTCCTGCTGCAGACACTCCTGATAGCGGCATACCAGCCGCATAAGGCCGCGCAGCAGGCTGCTGAGCCGTTCCAGCTCCTCGGGGGCGCACTTTTCGCCGCAGGCCTTAATATCCGCCGTATCCTTTATCACATCGCGCAGGCGCTTAAGAGTTTCCTTTTCGGCGCACGGGGCAATGCGCGCAAAGGCGGAAAATTTAAGCCCGGATACGGCCGATATATCCTCCGCCTCAAGTATGGCGTTGTAAAGCGCGCGGTCCTGCGCGTTAAGGGCAAGCAGACGCGCGCCGTCCTTTCCGGGAACAAGCGCAGACAACTGCGCGAAATGCTCAAGCGTGCCAAGACCTGCAACACAGCGCTTTTTAAGCAGCTCAAGGTCGCTTGCGCGAAAAGGGGCGTCGCTTGCGGGAGAGCAAAGCTCACAAAGCCGCGCCTCCGGGTCCGGGTACAGCTGGCAGTGGTTGTACAGCTGCAAAACCGCCGCGGAAAGGGAATCGTCCTTTTTCCCGGAGGAAAAGCAGTCGTACAGCAGCTCAAGCTCCGGGAATTCACCCCTTTCAAACTCGCCTGCCGCTTCCTCCAGCACGGAATCCATCACATCCTGCTCAAGCAGGACAAGCTCGTTGTCGTCCAGCATGCGGGCGTCGGCGTGCATGGGAGTCAAATAAAAATATCTTTGCACAAGCGTTGTACAGAAGGAGTCAAAGGTGGATATCTGAGCGCAGGGAAGGTCGGCGGCGGCGCGCAGCAGCAGCGGGTCGTCCGGGTTCTCCGCAAGGGCGGAGGCCAGCGCGTTTTCCAGCTTTGTGCGCATATTTGCACTGGCGGCGCGGGTGAAGGTAAGCACCAGCAGCTCATCCGCGCGGCAAAGCCCCTGGGAGAGCATGGTCATAATGCGCTGTATCATCACGGTGGTTTTTCCGCTTCCGGCAGCGGCGCTCAGCAGTATCGAGGCGCCGCGGGCATCTATGGCGTTTTGCTGTTGGGTGGAAAAATGCAAAATTATCTCTCCTTTATTTTTTGCGGATAAAGCAAAAAGGCTCATGTGCGGCAGCGCCTTCATGCCGGCGTATCCGGGCCGCCTTCGGCATCGGGGGAGGTATCCGCTGCGGGAGCAAGCCTTCCGCGGCATACTCCGCGGTGCGGGCAGAAGCCGCAGTGGCTGAAGGAGCCGCCTTCATACCGCGCGCAGGTATTGCCCGAAAGCATATCCGCGGCAAGCGCTCCGGCAGTATCCTTGGCAAGGCTCAGCAGACGGCGAAACTGCTCCTTTTCCACTCCCACCCCCGGAGTCATGGCATCCGCCGCGCCGTCCTTTACATATATGCCCTGATAATACGCCGAGGTACCGAAGCAGTTCTGATAATACATGGCAGCCCCTTGGGCCCCGGTAATGCTTTCCATGGCGGTCATGTACAGGGGCAATTGCAGCGTGGTACCCTTTTCTATGCTTTTTTCGGTTATGCCGTGCGGGCTGGATTTGTAATCCACTATGCGCAGACGGGTGCCGTCCGCGCTTATATCCACACGGTCTATCTTGCCCTGAAGAGCCACCTCTCCCGCGCGCGTGCTTATCATAATGGGCGGGTTTTTGCCGCGCCCGAAGGCGGCTTCATATGCGGCGGGGCGGAAGATATTCATATCGGAAAGCACGCGGCCGCATGCGGAGGCTACGCTTTTGTGCAGCCTTGCGCACAGCAGACGCGCCCGCGCGGTGTGCAGCATAACGCCGTCATGGGTGTGCGCCGCCGCAGCGTAAAGGTTCTTGCCCACTATGGCATATACATCCCGCTGCTCCGGCGCCGCCTCCAGCAGCTCCGGCACCGAATGCTCAAGGGCCTCATGCATTACATTTCCCACATCCGTAAGGTTGCTCATGAAATCAACGCGCTCCGAAAGCCGGAAGCCGCCCGTAAGCAGGTTTTTAAGGGGACATTCCGCCTGAGTCTCCAGGCGCGACATGCTTACGGGCACATTGCCGTACAGACGGCGCACATTCTCCGGCGATGGCACATCCCCGGCCTGCTTATCGCGCAGAAGGGCATCGGTGTTCGGGCGCAGCAGACGCACCGCCGCCATGGCGGCAAGCTGCGCGCGCCCCGGGCTGCGGGAAAGGCCGAAGCTTTCAATAACGCCGTCGGGATAAGCCAGCATTTCCGCCTGCTCATCCGCCTGCACGGGGGTAATGCCGCAAAGCGTGCGTATGCGCTCAAGCAGAGCGCCCGGCTGCTGCTGGGTGCGTCCGTTCATGCGGGAATAGCTCAGGTGCAGCTTTTCCGGGGTCAGCAGCATGCTGAAAAGGGTGTAAAGCGAGCGCAGGGAGGAATCCTCGTGGTCGGGGGTAAGCAGCTTTTCGCCGCTGTTTATCCGGGCAAGCTCGCGGGGGCTGAGCAGCCCCTCGCCGGAGGGCGCAGGCGGAAAAAATGCATCGCTCGCACCCACGGCATACAGCTCCTTTATTCCGGAAAAACGGCTGCGCGCCGGGTCGCCCACCGTTATGCAGTCCACCGTGGAGGGCAGAACAAAGCAGCTTTGGCTTTCAAAGCCCTTGCTCAGCATGGCAATAAGCAGGTCGGCATCGCAGTCGGGGCAGCCCGACAGAAGCATATTCAGCTGCTCAAGCTGCTGCACAAGGTTGTCCCATACCTGCTTATACTCATCGGCCTGAGCCAGCATACCCTCCTTTATGCAGCGCGCTATAAGGGCGTCGGTGCGCTCGGGCAGCCCTATATCCGTTATAAAGCTCCACAGCGCGCAGGCAAAGGCGTGCGCGTCGGTGCAGGCCTCAAGGCTTTGGCGCAGCTGCCCAAGCGGGGCAAGATCGGCACTGAATTCCTCAAGGGCGGCCTGTATTTCCGGGCTTGTGCGGGTGCATCGTCCCAGCAGCTCGCCGGAGGTCAGCCCCACGGAGAACATAAGCTCCCGCAGGCGCTCGGAGCGGCCGCGCTCCACGGGGCACAGATAGTTTCCCAAATAGTCCGTTATATCGCGGCAGGAATCCGTGCGGCAGGCCTTAAGCGCGCTCATTATAAGCTGTATTGCAGGCTGAGCCGGCATGGAGCGGGCGGTGTCGCAGAATACCTCCATGGAAAAGCCGGAGAATATGCGCTGGGCAAGGCTTATAAGCCCGGGGTCGCAGCAGGCCACCGCAAAGTCGCGCATGCGCGCCCCCGCACGCAGCTTCTCCCGTATTTCAAAGGCGACATGGCGCATTTCCGCTTCGGTGTCGGAGGCAATAAAAATATCTATGGCCTTTTCGCCGCCTTTGCAGTCTGCATCCTGCGCGGCGATGCCCTGAGCCGTGCTGATGCTGTCCGCGCGTGCTTCCGACTGCCGCCCGGCGCCGTCTTTTTCGGCCTCCGTAAGGGCATAAAGCATATGCAGCCTGTCAAAGTCGTTCCCGCGCACCCGCTTTTTAAGCTCCCTTCGCCGCATACGCACATTCGCCGCTGCGGCGGCCTGCGTAAGCCCCTCCAATGCGCGTCCCTGCGCGGAATAAAGGCGAGGGGCGCTTTCGTCATAGGAAAGGGTAACCGTGATATCGGTATGCTTAAGCATACGCTCCGTAAGCCAGAGCATCTGCGCCGTAAGGGTGTCAAAGCCGTCTATAAAAAGCTCGCTTTTTTTAAGAAGAGGGCAGTCCGCCGCCTCGGCGGCCAAGGCAAAAAGATCGTTGTTGTCGCAGTAATCCTCCCCCAGCAGCTCCTGACAGCGGGCATAAAGCACGGCGGTGTCGGAAAGCTTTTCCCTCAAAAGGGATCGCGGCATGGCATCGCACATTTCCTTAAGCTGCTCCGGCGATATGCGGCAGCTTTTAAGCAGCGCAAGCATACGCTCCATCCTTGCTGCAAAGCCGCTTTTTCTGCATGCCGTGCGGTAAACGGTCAGCTCGTTTTTGCTTGTAAGAATGGCGCGCTCCAGCAGCATCATGCGCCCCGAATCGCTTAAACGGCGCGGGCAGCGCCGCCCCGCGGAACGCAGCACCGCCTCGCAGAAGCGGTTGAAGGACATAACCCTGCAAAGGGAAAAGCCCTCGATATCAAGCTCCTTACAAAGCCGCCGCTCCGCGGCATAGGTTATCTGGTCGGGCACTATCAGCACGGAGGGCAGCCCCTGCGCCATGCGTTTGCCTATAAGGTCCGTAACGGCGCCGGTTTTTCCGTCCCCGGCGCGCGCGGTAATAACGGTAAGCACTTCCGTCCTCCTTTTTTCCAAAAAAACAGCGTTTCCGCCGCCGTTTTGTACGCCGCGCAAATAAAAAAAGCCTAAAATCAATATCGGAAAAAAACAGATATGCAATAATTATAAAAATGCTTAGCGGCAATAAAAAAATTATATCATAAAAAGCAGCGCCGTTCAAGCGCTTTGGCACGCAGGCATCACTGCAAACGGGAGGCGCGGCATATAAAAAGCCGCATATGCAAAAAAAGCATATGCGGCAATGCAAAGGGGATTGTTTTTTTTATCAGCCCCAGCCGTCGTCGCCGGAATCATCGGCACCGGCAAGTCTTTCGCGGGTGTTAAGAGCTCTTACAACATAATCAAGCACGGAGGTGTTTCTGTACCATTTGCCCTTATAGCAATAGGTATAAAAGGTTTCCTCGTCCTTGTCCTTTTCGCTGCTGTCCTTCTTGCTCTTTACGGTGATGTTGGTTTTTACTACCGTAACATACTTAAGGTTTGCCACAAAATCGTTTATAAACTTTGTAGCGTCGGCGTCCTCAGCCTCGTTTTCCAGCTTGGCAAGCTTCTGCAGGCGCTTGAGAGAATAATCTTCATAACCGTCCTTAAGCACCTTTATCTGGCCGTGCTCTACGGTAAAGCCCTTGTCGAACTTATACTCAAGGTTCTCATACTGGTCGGTGAGAGTTTCCTTTAAGTTCTCTTCCATCTCTTTTTTGTCATAGTCGCGGCCGTTAAGCTCGGCTATTTTTTCGAGATTGTCCCAGTCGATTATGGATTTCATGGCGTTGAAATCGTTCTTCTGCACCGCGCTGCAATACTTGTCCACTACCTTTTCGTAGCCGTTTTCCGACGAACAGCCCGCAAAGCTCAGCGCCAGTACAACCAGCATGAGCGCCGCAAGAATTTTTGGTTGCGTTTTTTTCATCTGCACTGCCTCCTGAATGTGTGATAATTTTTTTGTGTAGCGGCAAAAAAACAACTTCCCGCTGTCTTTTCTTCAATATTATATCACATTAAAATACAAATTTCAACATTATTATTTATAATTATTTAATAATTCGTTCAAATTTTTTCAAAAGCCGCCGTTTTTCAAAAAAATCCGCGCATTTTAATATGCGCGGAAAAATGCATGATTTATAAACAGCTTTTCGGCATTCGGCTCAGTCGTAATACTCCAGCCCGTCAAAGGCCTCCCGCTCCGGAACGCCGTCTATCAGGAATTCCCAGTAATTGTCCTTCTGATGGGCTATTTTAAAAGAGAAAAGCCCATCCCTGTTGTCAATGCTGAAATACAGCACGCTTTCAAGGTCGGAGGATACGGGGCGCAGCACGGTTCCCGCCTCAAGAGTAAATTTTTCACCGGAAGCGGTAAAGGCGGACAATGCCTGTTTTGAGGTAAGCCTGCGGGTTTCGTCAACTCCGCTTAACTCGTAAAGCTCGCCCTTTCTCGAAAGGTGCATATCCTCATCTACCGTGTAATCCGCGCTGCCCGGCCATGTGCCGGCAACGTCTACGGTGAGGCTAAGGGTCAGGACTCCGTTTTCAAAGCCCGCTACACTGCCGTCGAGTATATTTACCTCAAGCTTGCTGCCCAGAGATATGGCCGCCGTCTGATAATCGTCGCTTGCAAGGTCATAGCAGAACAGCACGCAGCTGCGTTTGCCGTTTTTCAGCACATACTGACTTACGGCATTTTCCGACCCCGCGGGCAGGGAGTGCTCCCATGCGTTCTCCCCTCGCGAAACCCGCACCGTTACACCCTCCGCTTTTTTTACAAACTCGATACGCTCCGTAATGCCGTCTGCGTCAAGATCCGTGCTGACGCTTTCAAAAGCCTCGCAGCTTTTAAGGCTGCTGCCCGCGTCCGGGCCGGCGGTAGTTTCGTGTGTGACCGCGGGAACGGTTGCGGAAGTCGTTTCGGCGGTCGGTGAAGCAGAGACGGGCGGTGCGACGGGGGTTCCCGTTTGGACAGGGGAACAGGCGCACAGCAGCAGCACAATAGCGCCGCACAAAGCGGACGCAGTGATTCTTTTCATCCGGACACTTCCTTTCCCGTCCTGCTTTGCCGCGGTTGTGCCTCGCAACAGCGAAGCACACTGCCGTTTGTGCTTCACGGCATGCATTTTATGCAAGAAAAACAGGACTTATAACTGTTATTTACCGATATTATATATCGCCGCCGCACGTTTTGCAACGATAATTTTTGTACGCATGGCCGAATCGGGTATTTGCGCGTACTCCTTATGCGTTATCGCAGCCCTGTGCCCGCCGCTTTTCATATTTCCGCCTTGTTGCCTCGCCGCCGCGAAGATGCCGCTGCGCACGGTTTATGTCTAACACCGCGCGCACCCTTGACGCAAGGGCCGCGTCCTGCCTTTCCAGACGTTTTGTAACCTCTTTGTGCACCGTGGATTTGGAAATTCCGAACACCTTTGCCGCGGCGCGCACCGTAGAGCCGGTGTCAATTATGTATTTTCCCAGTTCCTCGGCGCGTTTGTCTGTCAGCTTCATCATACAATTCAACTCCAACCGAATAGCTGTTTTTTGTCAGGC
This sequence comes from Oscillospiraceae bacterium, assembly GCA_022009755.1. Taxonomy (GTDB): domain Bacteria; phylum Bacillota; class Clostridia; order Christensenellales; family QALW01; genus UMGS1338. The sequence continues at coordinate 1,408,698 of CP091722.1, read as the reverse complement.
TGTTTCATTGTATGAAAGGCTTTTTGAAATTATACTGCTTTGTCTTTTGTGCCGGTCTCCTGCCGCTTCTGTAAAACGGAACCTCTCACGATCACGGCGTTGTATATTCTTTTTATATCATCCAAATCGGCACTATAAGATTATCTCTGTCGAAGGCGGAGAGGCGGTCGCTCATGCACAGCACGGCGGAGGTGCCGAGCACCAAGGGGGATTTATCAATAAGGCTGAAGGTTCTGGTGATCCGCTTATCGGGGATGGCTGTTTTCTTTATTTCAAGCGGACACAGCTTGCCGTCGCCCTCAATAATTACATCGATTTCCCTTGCATCGCGGTCGCGGTAATAGTTGAGGTACGGCTCTTTTCCGGCATTCTGATAGCTCTTCACAATTTCGGAAACGGCAAAGTTTTCCAGCAGCGCGCCGCTCATGGCTCCGCTTTCGGCAACCTCGGGCGACGACCATTTTGTAAGATAGCAAACAAGCCCCGTATCATAAAAATACAGCTTCGGCGTTTTGATGGTTCTTTTGAGTACATTGTTGGAATACGGGTACAGCAGAAAAACGATGCCCAAGGCCTCAAGAATTTGAAGCCAAGCCTTGGCGGTAACCTGGTCTATATCCGCGTCATCAGCAATCGCTTTGTAATTCACAAGCTGCGAGGCGCGGGCAGCGGCTGCCGTTATGAATTTTGCAAATTTCAGAGCGTCTATTGCCCCCGAAAGCTCCCGGACATCGCGCTCAATATAGGTGGAAAGATAAGAGGAATAGTACATATTCCGATCGCCATACGCCCCGCTTAACATTCCCGGCATACAGCCGTCCCAAATGCGCTTGTACATTTCGGGCGCGGTGAGCGGCTTTATAATTTTGCTGTCGGCTGCTAGCGCCTCAAAATCGGTGGTAAAGGGGCGCGGTTGTACTCCGACAATTTCCCTTTGAGAAAGCGGCGACATATGCAGAAGGGCAACTCTGCCGGCCAGCGATTCCTGAACGCCCTTCATCAAGCTGAAAACCTGCGAGCCGGTCAGCCAAAAATCGCCGGGATTATGATAGGTATCCACATGAATTTTGATGTAGGTGAACAGCTCCGGCGCGTACTGAACCTCGTCAATAATAATCGGCGGTTTATGAAGCTGCAGAAACATTTTCGGATCGTTTTTTGCAATTTCTCTGACAGTCAGATCATCAAGCGAAATATATTCCCGCCCGATATTTTCCTTTTCGGCAAGCTTTTTAAGCATCGTGGTTTTGCCGGACTGACGCGGACCGGTAAGCAAAATTGCCGGCCAAGTTTTTGAAAGCTCGGTTATGCGCCGCTCCATATGACGGTTGATATAACTCATAGTGCACCTTGCCTTAGTATCATTTTCTTGCTTATCATTATACTTTATTATATCCGCAAAATCAATTAAAATTTCGGCTAAAATAAGAAAGTGTCATATTTTAGCCGAAATTATTCCGTTGCGATTCTTGATAGGATAAAAAATCAAAGTTGGTCATATTATCACTTTGAAATTATTTATTCTTCAACCGGCATTCTTCAAGGCCATTTTCTTTATATCTTCAAGTTGATCAGTCAGACTGATCTTTTTAACTTTTTTATTTTCAATGTTATAAACAGCGTCGACAGAATTCACAATTAAAAAATCAAAGGGTTCAAAATCTAATGCCGTTATTTCTTTTATATCGATATCATCGACAATGCTAAATCCAATAAAAACAATATAGTCCCATTCTATTGAATTTTGTATAAGAATTAAATTTGGATTTTTTCTTTTGTAATGCACAAGCTATGCTACTGCAAATACAAATTGAGGGCGTAAACAAACCTTTACTCGCGGAATAACCATATACGGTTCCGTCATCTTTCAGAAAAAACTTTCCTCCGAACCGCTCAATTTCTTTTTCAGTCGGCTTTTTATTTAAAAAATCGTTCCCATACGCATCTGTTTGCATCAGCTCTTGGTTGCCCGTTCTTGTGACCTCAATTCCTATACCGTTGGTTTTATTTTGAATATCCGGCTTATCTGCACAAATGAAGTTTTCAACGGGATATTGAAAAATGTATTTAAGCGTTAGCCGAGCATATTCTTCATAATACTTCTTACGGTACATTTGTGTTATTCCTCCGTTACTCTTGTATTTAATATTTTACTGCAAAGCATAATACTATTATCTAATTTGATGAATTCAATTAAAAGTAGTTTCACAGTGTGTCGACAATTGATAACGCCGGAATCCATGCCCATATGTAAAATTTAGCGACAACCGCAACCCCCGAAAAGGTATTAAATTGCTTGTCCTTTAATAAAAAAATCAAAGTTGGTCATAAAACCACACTCCGGAAATATTAAAAAAATTATAATGTAGCACCATCTCGGCAAGGCAGTAATAAAACGCTTGTTTTTGATGTGGTTCATCCAGCTTCTTTATTGATTCACATAAGTCGCGCATGGCCTTTACTGCCTTTTGAACTTCCAAATTCTGCGTAGCTTCATAATACCGTTGCTGCTGTAATTGCAAATAATAATCTTGGTTAACATATTGCGGATTAAACATCCTATCGTTAAAATACATTAAAAACTCCTTTAAAATTTTTTACTTTTTAGTCAGGAGGGGATTGCCTTTTATTTGCTGTATATATTATAACACATTTCAGTCGGTTAAAACTGCCATTTTTGCGTCAGTTTTGTGACGCTTTTCACACTATCCATGCCGCCGGATTAATACCGAGGCGGCAGAACGCGGCGCATACCGGCAAACCGCCTCTCCCGTGCGCAGGCACGGTCCGAATTATTAAGAAAATAAGAATTTACCGCAAAACAATATGCAATATTTCACTTTTCGGTGGACAGGATTCAATAAAAAGGGTACAATATTATCGATATAAAAAGCGCGAGCAGCTGCGCGCAAATTTATTCAGCGGAAGCGGCCCGTTCGGGTGCTTCGGAAAGGAACATTATGGTAAACAGATTCATTCTTAATGAGACCTCTTATTTTGGAGCAGGCGCAATCAGCGTTATCCCCGATGAGGTGAAACAGAGGCTTCAAGAAGGTGCTGGTAGTAACCGATAAGAGCCTTATGAAGTTCAATGTAGCCACCAAGGTGCTCAAGGTGCTGGACGATGCCGGCATCGCTTATGAGGTATATGACGAGGTTAAGCCCAACCCCACCATCGAAAACATCCAGACCGGTGTTGAAACCTACAAGAAGGCCGGCGCAGACTGCCTTATCGCCATCGGCGGCGGCAGCTCCATGGATACCGCAAAGGGCATCGGCATCATCATCAACAACCCCGAGCACGGCGATGTCCGTTCTCTTGAGGGCGCTGTAAAAACCAAGAAAAAGTGCGTTGATATCATCGCAGTGCCCACCACGGCCGGTACCGCTGCCGAGGTTACCATCAACTATGTTGTACCGATGTTGAGAATAAGCGTAAGTTCGTTTGCGTTGACCCCCACGATATCCCCGTTGTGGCCGTTATCGACGCCGACATGATGTCCTCCATGCCCAAGGGCCTTACCGCCGCAACCGGTATGGATGCTCTTACCCACGCCATTGAGGGCTATATCACCAAGGGCGCATGGGAAATGAGCGACATGGTGGAGCTCAAGGCTATCGAGATCATCTCCAGATCCCTGCGCAGCGCCGTTGCCGGCGAGCCGGAGGGCAGAGAGGGCATGGCTCTGGGCCAGTATGTTGCCGGTATGGGCTTCTCCAATGTAGGCTTGGGCATCGTTCACTCCATGGCTCATCCTCTGGGCGCTGTTTATGACACCCCCCACGGCGTGGCAAACGCTATCATCCTGCCCACCGTTATGGAATACAATGCCGATGCTACCGGCGAGAAGTACAGAGACATCGCCAAGGCTATGGGCGTAGAGGGCACCGAGAACATGACCCCCGCCGAGTACCGCAAGGCCGCCGTGGACGCTGTGCGTAAGCTGGCTGCCGATGTAAATATCCCCAAGACCCTTACCGAAGTGGGCGTAAAGAGAGAGGATCTGGACTTCCTGAGCGAGTCCGCCTTCAAGGATGTCTGCACCGGAGGCAACCCCAAGGATACCAGCGTTGCCGACATCAAGAAGCTTTACGAGTCCATGCTGTAAGCCTGAAGGTCAAAAAAACCAACACGAATTTTTTCAAAAAAGCGTCCGCTTCGTGCGGGCGCTTTTTTTATGCCCTTTTCTTTGGCCCGAAAGGCTTTTTCTTATACTTTTTTTATATAACCGGCGCTGAAATTCCGACAAAATTGTTTGCTTTATCATTCATTTATCTCTTGCATTTTATCTATATATGGTGTATGATATTCAACGACACAACAACTGCTTGTTGTTTTTGAAAACAAATTTATTCTCAAAGAGGATAAAAAAGGCATAAGAAAGCGAAAAGGCGTACAAACATAAAAAACCTGACGCGGGTTTGCCGTAAAACACGGATGATTAGCAAATGCAAACCGGATAAACGGTTGGTTTTTCGCGGGTGAATCGCGGCGCCGCACCATAAACAGGCGGCGGGATAAAAAGCAGGCATAGAAAAACAAAGGATAAAATTATGCGCGCATATGCGGCGCAGAGGAGATTGTATATGAAGATCATAAAAAGAAACGGTTCAGAGGTTGATTTTGACATAACCAAGATCATTGTGGCGGTAACCAAGGCCAATGATGTGGTTCCGGAGAATGAGCGCATGACGCCCATGCAGATACAGCGCATCGCGCAGTCGGTGGAGCTTGCCTGCCAGAAGGTTAACCGCGCCATGAGCGTGGAGGAAATACAGGACCTTGTGGAAAAGCAGATCATGGCTCACGGCGCCTTTGAGGTGGCAAAGCAGTACATAACCTATCGCTATACCCGCAGCCTTGTGCGCAAAAGCAACACCACCGACGATAAGATCTTAAGCCTTATCGAATGCAACAACGAAGAGGTAAAGCAGGAAAACTCCAATAAACCCCACCGTAAACAGCGTGCAGCGCGATTATATGGCGGGCGAGGTCAGCAAGGATATCACAAACCGCATTCTGCTGCCTCAGGAAATAGTGCAGGCTCACGAGGAGGGTATAATCCATTTTCACGATGCGGATTATTTTGCTCAGCATATGCACAACTGCGACCTTGTAAACCTTGAGGATATGCTCAATAACGGCACCGTAATATCCGGCACCATGATAGAAAAGCCGCACAGCTTTTCCACGGCCTGCAATATCGCCACGCAGATAATCGCTCAGGTGGCCTCCAATCAGTACGGCGGACAGAGCATTTCCCTTGCGCACCTTGCGCCCTTTGTACAGGTAAGCCGGGAAAAGATACGCCGCGAGGTGGTGGCGGAAATAGCGGAGTTAGGCTGCCCCGCAAGCGAAGAAAAAATTGATGCCATAACGGAAAAACGGCTGCGCGCCGAGATACAAAAGGGCGTGCAGACCATACAGTATCAGGTGGTCACGCTGCTCACCACCAATGGCCAGGCCCCCTTTGTAACGGTGTTTATGTATCTTAACGAGGCAAAGCCGCAGGGAGAAGCTGGACCTTGCCATGATAATCGAGGAGATACTGCTCCAGCGCTACCGCGGCGTTAAGAACGAAGAGGGCGTATGGATAACTCCCGCCTTCCCCAAGCTTATATATGTTTTGGAGGAGGACAACATTCACGACGATTCCGAGTTCTGGTACCTTACCCGTCTGGCGGCAAAATGCAGCGCAAAGCGGCTGGTGCCGGACTATATTTCCGAAAAGAAAATGAAGGAGCTCAAGGAGGGCAACTGCTTCCCCGTCATGGGCTGCCGCTCGGCGCTGGCTCCGTGGAAGGACGAAAACGGCAATTATAAATTCTACGGCCGCTTCAATCAGGGCGTTGTAACCCTGAACCTGCCCGATATCGCGCTGTCCTCCGGCGGAAACATCGAAAAGTTCTGGAAAATATTCGACGAACGGCTGGGGCTTTGCTTCCGTGCGCTTATGTGCAGGCATAACCGCCTCAAGGGCACGCTTTCCGATGCGGCCCCCATCCTGTGGCAGTACGGCGCCTGTGCGCGCCTTAAAAAGGGCGAGCCCATAGACAAGCTGCTCTACGGCGGATATTCCTCAATATCCTTGGGCTATGCCGGGCTTTACGAGTGCGTGAAGTTCATGACGGGCAAATCCCACACCGATCCCAGCGCCACCCCCTTTGCGCTTTCGGTCATGCAGAGGATGAACGATGCCTGCAAGCAGTGGACGCAGGAAACCAATATCGGCTTTTCCATCTACGGCACGCCGCTGGAATCCACCACCTACAAGTTTGCCAAGTGCCTCCAGCGCCGCTTCGGCATAATTCCCGGTGTCACCGACAAGGGGTATATTACAAACAGCTATCATGTGCATGTAACGGAAAAGATAGACGCCTTCGAGAAGCTGCGCTTTGAATCCCAGTTCCAGCACCTTTCAACGGGCGGCGCCATAAGCTATGTGGAGGTGCCCAACATGCAGAACAATCTGGATGCGGTGCTGTCCGTTATACGCTTTATATATGATAATATCATGTACGCCGAGCTTAACACCAAAAGCGACTACTGCCAGGAATGCGGCTTTGACGGCGAGATAGAAATAGTGGAGAAGGACGGCAAGTACATTTGGCGCTGCCCCAAGTGCGGCAATACCGATCAGAGCAGGATGAATGTCGCCCGCCGCACCTGCGGCTATATCGGCTCCCAGTTCTGGAATCAGGGCCGCACTCAGGAGATTAAGGAGCGTGTGCTGCATCTGTAATGAATTACGGCGAGATAAAAAACTGCGATATTGCAAACGGACCGGGAGTACGGGTAACGCTGTTTGTCTCCGGCTGCACCAATCATTGCCCCGGCTGCTTTCAGAAGCAGACATGGGATTTTAACTTCGGTCATCCCTTTACCGAGCAGACACAGCAGCAGGTGCTGGAAATGCTGGCACCCGACTATATAAGCGGGCTTACATTGCTTGGCGGCGAGCCCTTTGAGCCGCAGAACCAGCGGGCGCTGCTGCCCTTTGTAAAAAGAGTGCGCAGGGAATTCCCCGATAAAGCATATGGGCCTTCAGCGGCTTCACCTTTGAGCAGCTTATTGACCCCGAAGCCCACCCGCACTGCGAGAAAACGCAGGAGCTGCTGTCTTTAATCGATGTATTGGTGGACGGCCGCTTTGTGGAGGAGCTTAAGGATATCACTCTGCGCTTTCGCGGCTCTTCAAACCAACGCCTGCTGGATATGAAAAAAACCCTTCAGGCGGGCAAGCCCGTGCCATGGACGGACAATCCCGTATAACGGCTTTTGCCGAGGCATTGCGCCGTGCGGAAAATATGACTGCGCATATTCATAAAAATCAAATATAAAGCAGGATTGAATATACAATTTGCACATTGCTGTGCTATAATTAAGGCGTTACCGAAGCCGGCGCTGCCGTGCCGGAGGAAACACCTTAATTTTTTATGTAAGGGAAATATAATATGAGCAGTATAAAATGTGATAAAAACGGCTTTGCCGGCATAAGCGTAAGGGTCAAAAGGCTTAAGGAAAATGCGATTCTGCCCGTGCGCGGCTCCGAATACGCCGCAGGCTACGATCTGTGCGCCTGCCTTGAGGAAAATGTGATTCTGCCGCCCCATTCCACGCTTAAGGTGGGCACCGGGCTGGCCTTTGAGCTGCCGGAGGGCTGCTTCGGCGCGGTTTTTGCCCGCAGCGGCATGGCGGCAAAGCAGGGGCTGCGTCCCGCAAATTGCGTGGGGGTGTGCGACAGCGATTACCGCGGGGAATATATAGTTGCGCTGCATAACGATTCGGATACCGCGCAGGAGATAAAAAACGGCGAGCGTATAGCCCAGCTTGTAATTCTGCCCTTCATTCCCGCAAGCTTTATCCCCTCTGAGGAGCTTTCGCAAACGCAGCGCGGCGAGGGCGGCTTCGGCTCTACCGGCAAATAGAAAATCAGGCATAAAAATTAGGGGTGCACCGGAAATAACCGGCAGCCCTTTCTTTTTTGCGCTCCTATGCGGCGCATTTTATATGCACACCGTAAAAAAGCTCTCTGTGTGTCTTGAAAGCTCCGCTGCCGTATGCTATACTTATAGATATTAAAAATATGCCTGTTCCTTCGCACCTGCGAAGGAATAAAAAGCGAAAGGAATATTCTATGAATTCTCCCCTTCATCTTATTCCGCAGCCCAAAACCGTGGTTCGGGGCAGCAGCACCGTTTCCCTTGCCGCCACCGTAAGCGGAGATTTTATGCTTCTGCACGATTCTCTTACCGATTATGTAAGGCGCCTTTTCGGCATTACATTAAGTGAAGAATACTCCGGCGCCATCCGCTTCACGGCGGACAGTTCCTTTCAGGGAGAGGCGTATGCGCTCTATGCCGAAAACGGCTGCGCGGAGATCCGTGCATGGACCAAGGACGGCGCACGCAACGGCATGGCGACGCTGCTGCAGCTGCTTTTTGTTCAAAACGGCACCCTTTGCCTGCCCGCCGTGCGCATAGAGGATGCCCCGACTGCGCCTTCCGCAGCGTCATGATTGATCTTGCCCGTGATTTTCATCCCTTTTCCTATCTGCTTTCCTATGTGGATCTGTGCATGCTGTATAAAATCCCGGTGCTTCAGCTGCACTTTACGGACGATCAAAGCTATACGCTCCCCAGCCGTCTGTTCCCCAAACTTTCCACTCCGGGACGGCACTATACCTTTGCGGAAATAGACGCTCTCAACCGTTATGCCGCTTCGCGCGGCGTTCATATCATGCCGGAAATAGATGTTCCCGGCCACTGCCGCGCGTTCTGTCAGGAATACGGCGATATTTTCGGAAAAGACGGCATCATCACCCGTACCGAGCAGGCCACAACGGCGATGCAGCAGCTCTTTTGCGAGCTTTGCGATATGTTCCCGCAGTCGGAACGCATCCACATCGGCGGCGACGAGGCGGCAATAGCAAAGTGGACGGAGGACCCTGCCTGCCGCGATTATGCCCTTTCGCAGGGTATCGATTTTGACATGGAGGATAAGCGTCTGCTTGCCGAGCGCCTGCTTGCCGATTTCGTGGAGAAAATGGCGGAAACGGTTATTTCCAAGGGACGCATCCCCATGGCGTGGGAGGGCTTTTCCGCCGATGTAAACGATTATGTCACAAGAGAATTGCAGCTCATGAGCTGGGAGAACCTCTATCAGACCACGCCCTCTCTTTTGGAGGCGGGCTTCAATATCGTCAACAGCTCATGGATACCCATGTATATTGTTACTCCCGTGGCATACTGGACGCAGGAGGAGGCCTTCAACTGGAATACGCGCACCTGGGGAGCCATGCACCCCGCCTCCCCCTATCACGATAAAAAGCTGACGGTTCAGGACAGCCCGCAGATAATCGGCGGCCAGCTGCTTGCATGGGGCGATGTAATAATGGAGAAGTATCCAAACCTTGAGGACGGGATTTCGGAGGAACGCGAGCTTGTGTCGCAGCGCGCCCCCATGCTTGCGGAAAACACATGGAACAAGGAAAAGATACGGGACTACGCCGACATACTTGAAGCCTATCGGGAAACCGACCGCATCCGCAAAGAGCTGATAAAATAATTTCAGAACAGAAAAAATTTCAAAAACGCCGCCCGGCAAGGCGGCACAAACAGGCGATCGCTTTTTACAAAAAATGTATCGGGCGGCCGCCCGTTTTTTTATACAGGGGCACAAATAAAAAACCGGCGCACTCTTGTGCGCCGGATGAAGGGGTATGCAGCTGACATTCCTTCGGGCAATAGCCCAAAGCCCCGTTAATTTTTTGATGCGTTTTTAACGCGTTTTTTTGCATGTTTTTAAGCGTTTTTAACGCGTTTTTATACCGTTTTTAACGCATTTTTGCTTAAAATTTATTGCGCTTGGTATAGTGAGTATGCAGCAGCTCATGCGCACGGTGGCTTCCGGGCTGCTCGAAGTATTCCTCGTAAACCCGCCTTACACCGGGGTTTTCGTGGCTCTTGCGCAGCTTCTTGCCGGCATCCTCGCGGTAAAGACCCTCGGCGCGCAGCGCCTTGGGGTCAATATAGCTCAGCTTTGTCGCATTTATAATGGGCTGGCCTCCGCCCGTCACGCAGCCGCCCGGGCACCCCATGACCTCGATGAAATCGTAGTGGGCTTCGCCGTTTTTGACCATATCCAGCAGCTTTGCCGCATTGCCGGTACCGTTTGCAATGGCGACGCGCACCGTGCTTCCGTTCATTTCAAGCTCGGCCTCCTTAACGCCCTCGGTGCCGCGGCAGGCCCTGAAATCAAGGCTTTCCGGCTCTTTGCCGGTTACTATTTCGTAAACAGTGCGCAGCGCGGCCTCCATAACGCCGCCGGTTGCGCCGAATATAACCCCGGCGCCCGTGGACTGACCCAGAATGTCGTCAAAATCCTCATCGGGCAGGTTTACAAAATCCACGCCGGCAGTCTTGAGCATTCTTGCAAGCTCGCGCACCGTAAGGACGGCGTCAACATCCGCCATGTCGTCATGCCCAAGCTCCGGGCGTTTTGCCTCGAACTTTTTGGCGGTGCAGGGCATAACGGATACCACGAATATCTTTTCGGGGTCTATGCCGTTTTTCTGGGCGTAATAGCTTTTTATAACCGCTCCCAGCATTTCGTGAGGCGACTTGCAGCTGGAGAGATTGGGGATGAATTCGGGGTAGAAGGTTTCGCAGAACTTAATCCAGCCCGGCGAGCAGGAGGTTATCATGGGCAGCGCGCCGCCGTTTTTCATGCGCTCCAGCAGCTCGGTGCCCTCCTCCATTATGGTGAGGTCGGCGGCAAAATCGGTGTCAAACACCTTGTCAAAGCCGAGCCGGCGCAGAGCCGCTGCCAGCTTGCCGGTGCAGACGGTGCCCACGGGCAGACCGAATTCCTCGCCTATACCTACGCGTACGGCGGGAGCGGGCTGCACCACCACATATTTTTCGGGATCGGCCAGCGCATTCCATACCTCGTTTATGCTTTCCTTTTCGTGCAGTGCGCCGGTGGGGCAGGCCGTAATGCACTGTCCGCAGTTTATGCAGACGGAATCGCTCAGGCTTTTGCCGAATACGCAGCCCACGGAGGTTGTAAATCCGCGGTTCATAACGCCGATGGCGCCCACCTTCTGCACATTGTTGCACACCGCGACACAGCGGCGGCACAGTATGCATTTGGAATTGTCACGCACTATGGAGGGACTGATGTCGTCCACGGTGCTGGGGGTTTTGGCGCCGTCAAACCGTCCGGCGGTGACACCCATTTCGTTGCACATGGCCTGAAGCTCGCAGCTGCCGCTGCGTATGCAGGAGGTGCACTCGCGGTTATGGTTGCTCAGCAGCAGCTCAAGGTTGAGCTTGCGTGCGGCGCGTATCTTGGGGGTATTGGTTTTTTACCTCCATACCCTCGGCTGCGGGCATAACGCAGGCAGCCGCCAGAGCACGGGCGTTTTTGATCTCCACAAGGCACATCCGGCAGGCGCCGATTTGGTTTATATCCTTAAGATAGCACAGTGTGGGAATGTTTATATTGGCCTTCCGGGCAGCCTCCAGCACGGTGGAACCGGCCGGAACCTGCACCTTGACGCCGTCTATGGTCAGATTTACCGTATTCATTATAATATCCTCCTTGTCGGTCACTTCTTCTGGATAGCGCCGAAGCGGCATTTATCAATGCAGGCGCCGCACTTGATGCACTTGGACTGATCTATCGTGTAGGGCGATTTGATCTGTCCGCTTATGGCATTCACGGGGCAGTTTTTGGCACAAAGCGAGCAGCCGCGGCACTTTTCGGGATCTATTACTATGCGGGCAAGCTTTTTGCAATGGCCGGCAGGGCAGCGCTTTTCATAGATGTGAGCCTCGTATTCATCGCGGAAATAGCGGAGGGTGGAAAGCACGGGGTTGGGAGCCGTCTGGCCAAGACCGCAAAGAGCGGTGGCCTTTATGGTGTTTGCAAGCTCCTCCAGCTTTTCTATATCGCCGTCCTCGCCGCGGCCGTCGGTGATGCGCTCCAGTATCTCCAGCATGCGGCGGGTGCCTACGCGGCAGGGGGTGCATTTGCCGCAGGACTCGTCCACGGTGAACTCGAGGAAGAATTTGGCAATATCCACCATGCAGTTGTCCTCGTCCATGACTATGAGTCCGCCGGAGCCCATCATGGAGCCGATGGCGATGAGGGAATCGTAATCAACGGGGGTATCCAGATGACTTGCGGGGATGCAGCCGCCGGAGGGACCGCCGGTCTGTGCGGCCTTGAATTTTTTGCCGCCGGGGATGCCGCCGCCGATGTCGTATACGATCTCACGCACGGTGGTGCCCATGGGCACCTCCACAAGGCCGGTGTTGACTATTTTTCCGCCCAGCGCGAACACCTTGGTGCCCTTGGATTTCTCGGTGCCCATGGAGGAGAACCATTCGGCGCCGTTAAGAATTATCTGCGGAATATTGGCATAGGTTTCAACATTGTTGAGCATTGTGGGCTTGCCGAAAACGCCCTTTACTGCCGGGAACGGAGGACGGGGACGGGGCTCGCCGCGTTTGCCCTCGATGCTTGTGAGCAGGGCGGTTTCCTCGCCGCACACAAAGGCGCCTGCGCCCAGGCGTATTTCCACATCGAAGCTGAAATCGGTACCGAAGATGTTTTTGCCCAAAAGACCGTAGGCCTTGGCCTGATCTATGGCTATCTGGAGGCGTTTTACCGCGATGGGGTATTCCGCGCGGACATAAATATAGCCTGGTCGCTGCCTATGGCATAGCCGGCTATGGCCATTGCCTCAAGCACGGCGTGCGGGTCGCCCTCCAGTATGCTGCGGTCCATAAAGGCGCCGGGGTCGCCCTCGTCGCCGTTGCAGGCGACATATTTTTTATCCGACTGGGAACGGTAGGCGAACTCCCATTTTGTGCCGGTGCTGAAGCCCGCGCCGCCGCGGCCGCGAAGCCCGCTGCGCTTGACGGTGTCTATGACCTCCTCGCGGGTCATTTCGGTAAGCACCTTGGCAAGGGCCTTATAACCGTCGAAGGCTATGTATTCATCGATGTTTTCCGGGTCTATAACGCCGCAGTTGCGTAAGGCCACGCGGTGCTGCTTTTTATAAAAGCCGATATTGGAAAGGGAGGTTTCGTGCACCTGCCCGTCTTTTTTATCGTGATAGATGAGCTCCTTTACTATGCGTCCCTTTAACAGGTGCTCCTGTACTATTCTGTCCACATCCTCGGGCTTGATGCGGGAATAGAACGCGCCCTCGGGGTACACGATGACTATCGGGCCCCGCTCGCACAAACCGAAGCAGCCGGTGCGGACGACCTTGACCTCCTGTGACAGACCGTTCTGGGCGACAAGCTGCTCAAAACGCTCTATAATCTTAAGCGAATTTGAAGAAGTGCAGCCGGTTCCGCCGCAGACAAGTACATGTGCTCGATACATTGTATTGATTCCTCCCGTTATTTGTTCTCATTGGCCTCGTGCCAGCCGATGGTATATTCCTCCACCACCTTGCCGTTGACGATATGCTCGGTGATTATTCTGCTTGCTTTGTCCGGTGTGACCTTGACATAGGTGACCTTTTCGCTGTTCGGCGCATATATTTCCACAATGGGCTCAAGGCGGCAGACGCCTATGCAGCCCGTTTGGGAAACGGTAACGCCGGAAAGACCGCGCTGCGATATTTCCTCCATGAATTTAAGCAGTACGGGGCGAGCGCCGGCGGCGATGCCGCAAGTAGCCATACCCACTACTATACGGGTACTGTCGCTGTCCTTGCGCATATTTATGTTGTTTAGGGTACGCTGTCTGATTTCTTCCAGCTCTTTGATGCTTTTCATATCAGTTTCTCCGTTCTGTTTTGTTTTTTGGTTCCTTCTGCGGATAAATGCCCGTGCTCGGCGGGCTTTGCTGGGCATGCTGCGGCTTCGGACCGGTGCTTTTTTTAAGCGGGCTTTATCAGTATTCCTTTTCGCCGAGGGCTTCAAATTCCTTGGCAAGACCGGAGCGCATCCATTCCACGACCTCGGGAGTATCAAGCGGTACGCCGTCAAGAACGCTTTTAATCTCCTTGGTGTCTGTGCGCATGCTGCCGCGTTCGTTTGAAAAGGTGTAGATAAAATCGATTTCCGGGTGGCACACAAACTGGGACAGCATGGTGCCGTTTATATCGCCCACGGGGGGACAATCGATGTTTTGGGTGTTAAACACCGCCTCCACGACGGTGCCCTTGCCCGGCTGCGATTTAATGCCGAAGCTTCCGCCGCAGCCCTGTGCGGAGGCCATAAGCAGCGGCAAGCCCAGACCCACTTTGCGCGTGGTGCGGCTGGTTGAAAAGGGACTGCACGCTTTGGCGGCGGTTTCCTCTGACATGCCGCAGCCGTCATCGGATATTGTGATGCGGAGCATATGCCCCTGCCGTTCAAAGCGCACCTGTATGCAGCGGGCTCCCGCCCTGACGCTGTTTTGTATTATATCCAGCACATGAAGCGCTATTTCATCCATACCGTTGTCCGTTTGCCGAGGCTCAGCCTTCGTTTTTGTATTTTGCCAAAATACCGGGGACATCCGCCGGCACAAGACGGCCGTAGACATCGTCGTTTATTACCATTACGGGAGCAAGACCGCAGCAGCCCAGGCAGCGGGTATCCTGAATGGTGAAGACTCCGTCCTTGCTGGTGCGCCCCTTGGTGACGCCGAGCTGCTTTTCCACCTCTTCAAGCACGGCGGCGGCGCCCTTTACATAGCAGGCGGTGCCGGTGCATACGCCGATGACATACTGACCCTTGGGCTCAAGGGAAAACTGGGCGTAGAAGGTGGCCACGCCGTAGACCTCGCTTACCGGGATGCCAAGACCCTCTGCAATTACCGTTTGGGTTTCAAGGGAAAGATAGCCGAAAAGCTCCTGCGCCTTCTGCATAATGGGCATAAGCGGACCCTTGTCGTCTTTGTGCAGCTGGATAAAGCTTCGAAGCTCGGCCAAGCGAAGCTCTTTCTGCTCTTTGGATAAAGCCATTTTATCTCCTCCTGATCGGTTTTCAATCGTCCGACGGCTGTTTGCGGGGAGGCACCCGGAATTACCGTACGGGCTTAAAATGTATTGTTATTGTATGATTATAACACAGCCGTACCCTCGTAGTAAATACCCTAATTGAAAAAAATTCGCATTTTTATGTTTATTTTTGACGAAAACCGGGGTGAAAATTGAAATTTTCTGATAAAACATATTTTTCCGGCGAAAATTTATAAGGCGGCTTGAGGTGCGGAAATGCTGTAAAGGAAGAGGGGGGTATCCGCAGGGCGGCGGAAAGAGGGGCGGTAAAGAAAAGAAGGAGGCTGCCGGCGTATGCGCCGGTATAAAAAAATACCGGCTTTTTGTAAAGCCGGTACCGTTATAAAGCCAAGATAAGGCTTATTTCATTTCCTGACCGCCGGTGACATTGATGGCCTGACCGGTCATGTAGGAGGACATATCGCTTGCAAGGAATACCATGACATTGGCGATATCTTCATATTCGCAGCCTCTCTTCATGGGCACCTGATTGATATACTTTTCGCGGATGGCCTCCTCGGTGGTGTTCTGATTGGCGGCGTACTGCTTGAAAGGCTGTTTACCCAAAGGGGAGAGGAAAGCATGTTGCCGGGGCAGATGCTGTTTACGCGGATGCCCTGATCGGCAAATTCCAGAGCGAGGGACTGGGTAAGGCCGATGCCGCCGAACTTGCTTGCGGCATAGGCACAGTTCTTATAGGAGCCCTTTTTGCCGGATTTGCTGTTTATCTGGATGATGACGCCCTGCTTGCGCTCCAGCATATAGGGAGCAACCGCCTTTACGGTGTTGAAATAGCCGTTGAGGTTTACATCCACTACAAGTGCAAAGCTGCTGGCGGGGAACTGGCGGATATCGCCGGATTTGACTATGCCGGCATTGGAGACGAGAATGTCGATTTTGCCGTACTTTTCAACGGCGGCGGCCGCCATTTTTCGCAATCCTCGATTTTGGTTACATTGACAGCCACTGCGATGGCATCCTTGAGCTTTGCGGCAACGGCCTGTGCGCCTTCATAGTTCATATCCGCCACAACGACCTTGCAGCCCTCATCGGAAAGGCGCATGGCAAGCGCCTCGCCCAGACCCTGGCTGGCGCCGGTGATTACGGCGACCTTGTCTTTAAGATTGATTCCGGACATAGCAATACCTCTTTTTTCTTTAATTTATTTCGTATCGGTACCCAAAATCGGAGGTGAGCCTGCGCTTCGCCTTTTGCGGCAGGGCTGCCGGTAAAGGGGCAATGCGGCCGGTGCCGATTTCGGATAATTTATATTTATTGTATCTTTGCGGCGGCTTTTGTCAAGTGTTTTTATTTTGCGCTGTTGGGCAAACGGAGCGTTTAGGAGCGCATTAGGACCGTTTTTCTGAAGAAATGCCTGTATTTTGCAGCCGTGCGGGCCCTTGTGCCGCAGGATTTTTTGCATTGTTCGGCGCAGCAATTATCCTGCTGGCGGATAAAGGGCAAGATAGATGCTGCGGGCGCGGTTGACGCGCACTATGTGATTTTCGGTTTCGGCATAGGGCACACGGTAAAGGGTTTTGCCGTCGCGGGAAAATTCCGGGTCCTTCAGCCATTTATCCACGGCGCCGTGGCCGGCGTTATAGGCGGCAATGACGCAATCGTAATTATCATACCTTTCAAAAAGAAACGCCGCATATGCGCAGCCCAGACGAATGCTGTAATCGCCCTGAAGCAGCATTTCCTCGCTGTACTCAATGCCCTCGCGCCAAGCGAGCCATTTTGCCGTCTGCGGCATAAGCTGCATAAGCCCCACCGCGCCCGCGCTGCTTTGAGCCTGCTCTCTGCCGCCGCTTTCGGCGTATATCATGCCGTAAATAAGGTATTCGTCCACGGAATAATAGCGGCTCCATTTTTCCACGCTGGCCTGAAAAAAGCGTTTATAGCCGCTTATGCGCCACAGCCCCGCAAGGAGCAGGAGCAGCGCAAGCGCAACGGACGCCGCCGCAATGATTGCGCGGCGCTTTGTTTTGGGTTTTGCTTTTTTGTATCCGATATTGCTCATATTACCTTTTAATTGCCGCCGTAAGGCCGGCGGCTGCGCATACTGCGGAATTCATATTTACAGATACATAAGGGGGGAGGGTTCGTTTTCCAGACGGCGGACGGTGTGAACGGCAAAATATATGCATGCGCCGTCTGCAAGGAACAGGCACATGATATACACAAAATTAACAAAGCCGTACCAGAAAAGCATATTAGCCATATACTCGTCGGTTATTTGGCCAGCTTCTATGATTATTTCATTTATACGATCAAGCAAAAGAGTAAGGTGGAGCAGCGCACCCGCAGCCGCTGCGGAGCCGAGCAGCGTCCATCCGGCGAATATTACCGCCCCCTTGCACGAGGTAAGCACGCACAGGCGCAGCAGCAGCAGCATAAGAGACATAAGCGCGGCGGCGGAAAATCCGAGAAGCATTACAATGTTAACGCTTTGCGTGATGCGGTCGGTTATGGTGAGTATGGCCGATATTACAAAGCATACAAAGGCAAGGCCCGCAAACAAACACTGCGCTATGAGCAGCACCGTAAAGCCTGCGCCCCGGCGCTGCCCGTTTGCCCGGAGTATGCGCTCGCACATAAAGGGCACAAGGGAAAGCAGCATAAGCAGAAAGCCGATTTCGCACATTTTTGAGGCATTCCATAGGCTGCCTGACGATGTGCCAATATTTAAGAATATATGCGCCGCAAAAAAGGCCACGGCGCATATAAGCCCCAGCACATAGGGGGTGTTTTTATTTTGCAGAATGTTTTTCATGATTATTCTCCTTTGTTGTCAAAAGAGCCGTCTGATGGGGAGGAGGGTTGGGAAGAAGCGGCTTTTTGGGAAGGAAGCGGTTGTTTCCGACCTCTTTTGACGGTGATGTTTATATGCAGTGCGCGCCGGAGAGCGCCGGAGCGGCAAAGCAGCAGCACGAGGGGCACGCCTACTGCGTACACGCTGGCCGCCTCGCACAGGGCAAACAGCCCGGCATTGACGAGGTAGACGCTTAAGGCTCCGCCGCCCATATAGCAATAGACTATAACGGGGGATACGAGTACGGTGTTAAACAGCACCGGGAATATGCCGGATACCCACATGTTTTTTACCCGTGCGGAGCAGGCGGCAGCGACAAGGGTGGCAAGGGTGCCAAGGATTATATCCGGCAGCGCGCCGCCCCCGAGTATGTTTGCCGCAAGGCAGCCCACGGCAAGGCCGGGTATTGCCTCCGGCATAAGAAACGCCAGAAGGGTAAGCCCCTCGGAGAGGCGGCATTGCGCCGCGCCGAAGTAGGCTACGGGCTGAAGCAGCAGCGTAAGGGCTGCATAAAGCGCCGCTATCACGGCGGAAACCGTGATAAAGCGCATGTTGTTTCTGAGTGCTGTATTATTCTTTTTCATCCTGGTTTTGTTTATCGGCCTTAAGGCCCGGACAGGAGGGCTTCGAACTGTCCGCTTTCTGCGGCGTACCGCCGCCGGTATTTATTTTATACCCGGGGCTAATGCTCCGGAGAATAAACGCAATCGGTTTCCACCACCGCATAAAGGCTTTCGTCCCGGCTGTGGATAAGGGAGGCTATCTGTTTTTTTACGCTTGCGGGGTCCATATCAAAGGGCACGACGGCGTCAAAGATAAGGTTTGTGTGGGTGTTGCCCTTTACCGCGCGAAAATCGTGTATGGTTATGCGCTCGTCCACCTCTTTGGCGGCTTGGGCGGCGATATCCCGCAGACGGTTGGTGCTTTCGTCCCGTACCACCGGGTCCATATGTATTACGGCCACGGCGCCGGTTTCCTTGGCAAGCCGGTGCTCGATACGGTCTATAAGGTCGTGCATATCCAGCATGCTTTTATCCGCCGGAACCTCGGCGTGCACGCTTATCATGCATCTTCCGGGGCCGTAATCGTGTACGATAAGGTCATGCATGCCCTCGATATCGGGATAGGACAGGACAATATCCTTTATTTTGCGCACGAATTCCGGCGCGGGGGGCTGCCCAAGCAGGGGGGAAACGGTTTCCTTTACCGATTTGCAGCCCGAAACGAATATGAACGCCGCCACTGCGATGCCGCACCAGCCGTCGGCGTTGAAGCCGCAGAAGCGGTTTATGAGCATGGATAAAAGCACGGCCAGGGTGGCTATGCAGTCCGAAAGGGAGTCGGAGGCGGCGGCGCGCATTGCGGCGGAGTCTATTTTTTTGCCGATGCGCCTGTTATAGAAAAACATATAGCTTTTTACCATTACCGACGCCGCCATTATAAGCACGGCGGCAAGGGAGAAGCTTACGGCCTGAGGGGTGATGATTTTTTCCACGGAGCTTTTAAGCAGCTCCAGCCCCACCGTCATTATGATAAACGATACCACAAGCCCGGCAATGTATTCCGCCCGCCCGTGCCCGAAGGGGTGCTCGCTGTCCGGCTTCTGCCCCGCCATGCGGAAGCCCGCAATTGTGATAACGGAGCTGCCTGCATCGGAAAGGTTGTTGAAGGCGTCGGCCACTACGGCGATGGAGCCGGTTATAATGCCTGCGGCCAGCTTGCAGGCGCAGAGCACGGCGTTGAGAAATATACCCAAGCCGCCGCAGAGCACGCCGTATTTGCGGCGCACCTCGGGGTTTTCGGTATCCTTTGCATTTTTTATGAATATGCGCGAAAGCAGAGCTATCATGCTGTGACTCCTGTTCTTATCGGCGTTAAGGCTGTGCCGGGGGCGTTATTTGCCGCACTTTTTGTTTTTTATAAGGCGGATATACTCCTCTTTTACGGCGGGCATTATATCCTCCCACCTGTTGACCACGGTGCGGGAGGCTTCCAGCCCCACGCGGACGCGGTTTTCCTCATTTGCCATGATGAGCGCTATTTTATCCGCCGTTTTGTCCGGGTCGTTATCGCACAGCCAGCCGTTTACGCCGTCGGTAATGCCCTGAGATGCGTTGCTGCCCTGCATTAAAAGCGCGGGCACGCGGTTAAGGGAGGCCTCCTGAAGGGTTATGGGGGCATTGTCGTAAACCGACGGGAAGAAGAACAGCTTGCTGCGCAGATACAGCCCGCAGAGCAGCTCGCGGTCGGTGACCCGGCCCAGATATTTTACACAGTCGTCAAGCCCGAGAGAGCGGGCATAGGCTTTTATTTCCTCGCCGTTATCCCCGCAGCCCGCTACCGTAACGGAAAAAGCAATGCCTCTTTTTTTAAGCCGCGCTGCGGTATCCAAAACAAGGCGGTGATTTCTGCCAGATGAGCTGACCGACAAATATTATTTCAAAGCCCTCGCAGGGAAGGGGATAGGCGCTGTTTGCACGCCGGATAAGCTGCTGCGGGTCTTCGGGATAGGAGCCGTGAATGCCGTTGGCCATAACGGTTATATTGCCCTTGAAGCCGTAATCCCTGAGGGTTTGCGCCGTGGCGCTGTTTACTGCCCAGACGGCGTCCGCCTTATTGTAAAGTTCCAGAATATACCTGAGCCCGAAGCGGGCAACCCGCTCGCTGCCGGTATAGGCCATAAAATCGTCGTAATACTTCGAATGGAAGGTGGTGACAAAGGGGATGTCCAGCTTTTTTGCCAGCCTGTATGCGCTTCTGCCCATCATAAAGGGGGTATGGGAATGGATAATGTCCGCGCCGCTCTCCAGCAGCTGTCTGCGCACGCCGGGAGAAAGCTCGGGCCGCGGCAGGTGCAGCTCCTTTCCGGTTGCCATGGCCTTACAGCGCAGTACGCGGTAGGGGAGGAGTGCATCGTCATACTTTCCGCAGTCGGGCACATAGACGGTGCAGTCGTCCCCCATTTTCGTAAAGGTGCGCGCGTAGTTGTCCACTACATTCACCACTCCGTCCACATGGGGGTAGTATGCGTCCATCGCCTGAATCATTTTTAATTCCATAATTATTCCTCCGTGATTATACCGCATCCGGCAAGAGCACTTTTTGAAAGACTGCAAAACGGCACAAATTCCGCGGGATTTTCCGTATGAGCACCAAGCGTTTTGCGCATCCACACCATATCGTACCAGCGGCCGAATTTATATCCGCATGCCGGGAAAAAGCCCGCCCGTTCATAGCCCATATGCTTATGGAATTCCTCGCTGTTATGGGTGAGGTGCTCGTCATCGCGCACGGGAACGCCGATGCAGGCGTAAAGATCCAGCACATTCTGAAGCAGGGATATTTTTTCAAGGCTTTCGTACAGCAGCCTTCCCGCGCCCAAGCCGGTTTCGCCCCTGCGGACATACACGGTGGTTTCCGCCGTATGCCGGTACGCTTCTCTGTCTACAAAGGGATGGGTGCAGGCGTAGCCGATGATTCTGCCGTTTTTTACGGCGGCGATATAGGGATAGCGTTTGATTGTATGCGCTATTCTGCCGGCAAATTCCTCCGTTGACGGCACGGTTATTTCAAAGGATATGGCGGTGTGCTCAACATAGGGAGCGTATATTTCCAGCAACGCAGGCGCATCCTGGGGGGAAACGGTGCGCATGTAAAGGCTGTCTTTCGGTGCCGCTTCGGTTATCACGGAATCGCCCTCCTTTTTTGTTTTTGCGCCGCAATCATGCGGCTGCCTGCGGGCGGGTGTTTTTGCGCCGTTTTTATTTTTAATAAGGGCAAAAGCCCGATACATCAGGGTTTTACCGCATTATATTTACAATACGGTATTCAATACGGTATTTTAGCATGCTTTATGTATTTTGTGCAAGCGGGTTGAGGCGGATTTGCTTTATCTAAACGGCAATATTCGCGTTTTTCTCCAAAAAGGCCTTGGCGGCAAACGGCAAGGCGGCGGCATAATGCAAAAAAGAGGGCAAAAAAACTCCGCCTGCCGCGCAGCGGCTGACGGAGTCTGTGTGTTTATGGCGTTATCGGATTTTTATAAGGAGCCGTGCCCGGCGCTCATGCCTGCACGGGCTTATTCTTTTTCGCTGTTTTCCTCCTGAAGGGCATCGTAGCCGCGCTCGCCGGTGCGCACGCGCACAACATCGCTTACCTCATAGAGGAATATCTTGCCGTCGCCTATATTACCGGTATAAAGGGTATCCCTCACCGTGTTTATAAGCAGCTCGGCAGGCACCTTGGAAATTACCACATCCAGCTTTATCTTGGGCAGCAGCCGTGTTTCTATGGGAGCTCCGCGGAAGTACGCCTTATGTCCCTTCTGTACGCCGAAGCCGAACACATTTGTTACCGTCATGCCGGTGATGCCGATGCTTTCAAGCGCCTCCTGAAGCGGAGTAAAGCGGGAGGGGTTCATGATTATGGTGGCCTTGGTTATGCGATCCTTCCGGCCGTGGAATTCCACGGGTATTGCGGCTTCCGGGGCTGCGGCACCGGCCGTGACGGGAGCCTCTGCGGGCCTGTCGGAGGTGCCGGCGCCGGTGCCGTCCGTAAGCTCGGCGGCGGGAGCAAAGTCGGGATAGGCGACATTGCCGTGCTCGCCGATATCAAGACCGATGCGCTCCTCCTCGGGGGTCACGCGCATGCCCATGGTTTTCTTAATGATGAACCATACAAGGGTGGAGGCGGCAAATACAAATGCGCCCACCGACAGTACGCCCACGGCTTCCACGCCCAGCAGGCGGAAGCCGCCGCCGTAGAAAAGACCGTTTTGAGTGGAGAGGGAGGTGACGCCCTCCTTTGCAAAGAGGCCTATGCACAGTGTGCCGAACACACCGCAGCCAAGATGCACGGAGGTTGCGCCCACGGGGTCATCGATGCCTATGCGGTCAAAGAAACGTACAAAGAGCACCACGATGATTCCGGCAACGGCGCCGATGATGAGAGAGGCCTCAACGGAGACATAGGCGCAGCCGCCGGTTATGCCCACAAGACCCGCCAGACAGCCGTTTATCGTCATGCCCAGATCGGGCTTTCCGATAACTATCCACGAGGTTATTGTGGAGGTGAGCACCGCCGCGATGGCGGAGGCGTTGGTGGTGAAGAGTATGTGCATAACGTCGGACGGGTTTTGGAAGCTCATGGTGGAGCCGGGGTTAAAGCCGAACCAGCCCAGCCACAGCACGAACAGGCCGATTACCGCAAGGGACATATTGTGCCCCGGAATGGCGCGGGGCTTGCCGTCCCTGCCGTACTTGCCGATACGGGGCCCCAGCAGCAGCGCGCCGGAAAGCGCCGCCCAGCCGCCCACGGAATGTACGGCGGTATCACCGGCGAAATCCTTAAAGCCCAGCTGTGCCAGCCAGCCGCCGCCCCATATCCAGTGTCCTACTATGGGGTATATAACAAGGGTGAGTACAAAGGAAAACACTATGAAGGAGATGTATTTGATTCTTTCCGCCACTGCTCCGGAAACTATGGTAGCCGCCGTGCCGCAGAAAACCAGCTGAAAGAATACCTTGCCCCAGAACGGCACATTTGGGGTAAGCGTATCGGCGTAGAAGGAATTGTCGGCATTGCCCAATATGAACAGGTGGCTTGTGCCGATAAAGGGGTTATCTCCGCCGAACATGAGCCCCCAGCCCAGAAGCAGGAAGCCCAGTGACGATACCGCAAAGACGATAAAATTCTTGGACAGAATGTTTACCGTGTTTTTAGAGCGGGCAAAGCCCGCCTCAACCGCCGCGAAACCGAGGTTCATAAAGAACACGAGTATTGCGGCAAGCAGCACCCAGAATGTATCTACGATTGCTGTTGTGTCCATTTCTTTCCCTCCTGAATATACAGAAAATAAAAAAACGGCAGGAAAGCTCAAATGACTTCCTTGCCGTTTGTTGCAGGTATAATATAACGATTTTTGCATAATGTCAACTGATTTTTGCGGATTGGGCGGATTTTATTTGATATTTGCGTGCGTTTTGCAGGATAATAAAGAAGGAATTGCATAACGGGCTATCCGAAAGCGGTCTGCCGTCATGGAAGGCAGGCGGTGAACGGGATTGTCCGCGCCGCACAAAAAACACGAACATTAAACACGAATAATCAATAAATATATTGAAAAATTGAAGGATTATATTTTTTTAATGAGCGTATATATGCTATAATACAGAAAAACTGATAATATTCCCGGATTTTCGGGCATGGGCATTGCTTATCCGGCTGAGTAATGCGAAAGGGTCCGTACCGGAGAAACGGAGAAACGGCATGAGCGTTGAGAGAATTTTTGTTAAAAAGCGTCCGGGCTTTGATGTGGAGGCCAAGGCGCTGCTTAAGGATATACGGGAGAACCTGCTTATAACCCGGCTTACCGACCTTTGCATAATAAACCGCTACGATGTGGAGGGGCTGGAGGCAGAGGAGCTGGAAAAGGCGATATCCACTATATTTTCGGAGCCTAACGCCGACACCGTCAGCCGGTGCATGCAGGCCGACGCAAACGAATATGTGTATGCCGTGGAATATCTTCCGGGGCAGTTTGACCAGCGTGCCGATTCCGCCGCGCAGTGCTGCTCGCTGCTGACGGGAAAGCCGGCGCCCCGCGTGCGCTGCGCAAAGGTGTATGTGCTCTCGGGCGAGCTGCTGCCGGAGGATACGCAGGCAATAAAGAAATACACGATAAACCCCGTAGAGGCACGGGAGGCTTCTCTTGCTCCCACGGAAAGCCTTGCGCAGGATATGCCCGCGCCCGCGCCGGTAGCCGAGGTTAAGGGCTTTATCAAAATGAATCGGGAGGAGATACGGGCCTATCACAAAAGCATGGGCTTTGCCATGACGGCGGCGGACCTTGAATTCGTGAGGGACTATTTTATAAAAAAGGGACGCGACCCGTATATATCGGAGCTGAAGGTGATAGACACATATTGGTCGGA
This sequence comes from Oscillospiraceae bacterium, assembly GCA_022009755.1. Classification (GTDB taxonomy): domain Bacteria; phylum Bacillota; class Clostridia; order Christensenellales; family QALW01; genus UMGS1338. Next base: position 1,383,941 of record CP091722.1, on the reverse strand, counting down.
TCACTGCCGCCACACTACATTTCTTACCCGTCTTGATGAGGTGAAAATAGAGCAGGGAGAAGGCGCCGAGCCCATAAAAGAGGCGTGGCAGATGTATATTGACATGCGGGGCGAGCTTATAAGAACCGCAGCGATAAGAACATAACCCTTATGGATATGGCGACGATAGCGGCCAAGGAGATAAAGCGCCGGGGCGGCCTTGAGGATCTGGATGCCTCGGAGGAGATAAATGCCTGCTCCGTGCTGATAAAGGCGGATATAGACGGGCACAGCGAGGACTGGGTGATAATGTTCAAAAACGAAACCCACAATCACCCAACCGAGATCGAGCCCTTCGGCGGCGCCGCCACCTGTTTGGGCGGCGCGATACGCGACCCGCTTTCGGGCGCAGCTATGTTTATCAGGCAATGCGCGTAACGGGTGCGGGCGACCCGCGCACCCCGGTTAGCCAAACCCTTGAGGGCAAGCTGCCCCAGCGCAAGCTTACTCTTACCGCCGCTGCGGGATATTCCTCCTACGGCAATCAGATCGGGCTTGCTACGGGACAGGTAAGCGAGATATACGATGAGGGATATGTGGCAAAGCGTTTGGAGATAGGCGCGGTAATAGGCGCGGCTCCCTATGCCAACATTCGCAGGGAGCGGCCCGCCCCCGGCGATGTTATAGTGCTGCTTGGCGGCGCGACGGGGAGGGACGGCTGCGGCGGCGCGACGGGCTCCTCCAAGGCGCATACCGGCGAAAGCCTTACTTCCTGCGGCGCCGAGGTACAGAAGGGCAACCCGCCCACGGAGCGCAAGCTTCAGAGGCTTTTCCGCAAGCCGGAGGTCACCCGCCTTATAAAGCGCTGCAACGATTTCGGAGCGGGCGGCGTTTGCGTGGCGATAGGCGAGCTGAGCGATTCCTTGGATATAAACCTTGACCTTGTACCGAAAAAATATGACGGCTTGGACGGAACGGAGCTTGCGATAAGCGAGTCGCAGGAGCGCATGGCGGTGGTGCTGGAGGCCGGGGACGCGGAAAAGTTTATAGAAATGGCGTCGCAGGAAAACCTTGACGCCACGGCGGTTGCGGTTGTTACCGACACGGGTTTGCTGCGCATGACATGGCGCGGACAGACGGTGGTGGAGCTGGAGAGGGCTTTTCTTGATACAAACGGCGTAACTCAGCATGCTAAGGCCGAAATACCCGCGCCGGATGAGGCGGAGCTTAAGCGTGCGGCGGGTCCGCTGCCCGCTGTTTGCGCGGCGCTTGGCAGGGGGGCGGTTCCGGCGGCGCTGGCTGCGCTTTCCGACCTTAATGTATGCTCGCAGAAGGGGCTTACAGAGCGCTTTGATGCCTCCATAGGACGGGGTACGGTGCTTATGCCGCTGGGCGGCGTATACCAGCTGACGCCCGCCTGCGCCATGGCGGCAAAGCTGCCCCTTGAGCACGGACAGACGGACACCGCCACCTTTATGAGCTGGGGGTATGATGCGCGCATTGCCCGCATATCCCCCTTCCACGGGGCGTACTTTGCCGTTGCCCATTCCCTTGTTAAGCTGGCCTGCGCCGGAGGGGATATATCCAAGGCGCGGCTTACGCAGCAGGAATATTTTGAGCGTCTGCGCGATGTTCCGCTGCGCTGGGGGAAGCCTACGGCGGCGCTGCTGGGCTCGGTGCGGGCGCAGATGGATTTCAACACCCCGGCAATAGGGGGCAAGGATTCCATGAGCGGCTCGTTCAACGATCTTGATGTGCCTCCCACCCTTGTGAATTTTGCCATGGTGCCGGGAAGGGCAAGCGTTGCGTTAGGGCAGGAATTCAAAAAGGAAAACGCGCTGCTGGGGCTTGTGCGCATACCGCTTTCCTCCGCACTGCTGCCCGATGCAAAGGCAATAAAGGCGTCCTGCGCGTGCCTGCACAGGCTGATGAGCGAAAAAAGAATATACGCTGCCGTTCCCGTGGATAAGGGCGGCGCTGCGGCGGCATGCATTATATCGGCACTGGGCAACCGTGTAAGCACGGAGCTTACCGGGGAAAACGGCACGCTGTTTGATGCCGCGCTGTGCTCCTTTATAGTGCAGGCGCAGGCGCCGGAGCTTGCAGAGCTGGGCTGCACCCTTATAGGGCGAACCTTCAGCGATGATACCGCGCCGGGAGAGCTTATTGTGCGCGGCGAGCATTTGAGCTTTGACGAGGCGGAAAAGGCATATTTAGGCACGCTGGATGGCGTATTCCCGGTTTATTGCGGCGATACTCCGGGAGTGAGCGATATAAAGCCCGCGGAAGCGCCGAAAAAAGCGGCATCGGGAGCGGTAAGGGAATGCCGAGCGCCGAAAATCGTGCATCCGCGCGTGCTTATTCCGGTGTTCCCCGGCACAAACTGCGAGGTGGACACTGCCCGCGCCTTTGAGGCGGCGGGGGCGCAATGCGATATATTCGTGCTTCGTTCCCGCACGGCGGAGCAGATAAACGAATCCATGGAGGAGCTGGCACGGCGGCTTAAAAATGCAAATATCCTTATGCTTCCGGGCGGCTTTTCCGGCGGTGATGAGCCGGACGGCAGCGGCAAGTTTATTGCAACGGTGCTGAGAAACGCCCGCGTGCGCGAGCAGGTGAGCGAGCTTTTGGAGAAACGGGACGGGCTTGCAATGGGCATATGCAACGGCTTTCAGGCGCTTATAAAAACCGGGCTGCTGCCCTACGGCCGCATTGACACCGTGCGCCCGGAGGACCCGACGCTTACCTTCAACACCATCGGGCGGCATATTTCCGCCATAGCAAGGGTGCGTGTTTGCTCGGTGGATTCCCCGTGGATGAGCGCGTGCAAAAGCGGCGAGGTATATTCCGTAGCGCTTTCGCACGGTGAGGGACGCTTTGCGTGCAGCCCGGAAATGCTCGCGCGGCTTATTGACAACGGTCAGGTGATAACGCAGTACTGCGATCTTGAGGGACATGCCTCCGGCTCGGGGCGGTGCAACCTTAACGGCTCGGTTGCCGCGATCGAGGGCATAATATCCCCCGACGGGCGGGTGCTGGGCAAAATGGGGCACACGGAGCGCAGGGATGCGGATGTGTGCGTAAATGTACCCGGCAGCTATGATATGCCGCTGTTTGAATCCGGGGTAAAATACTTCCTGTGATATTACGGCCGCTTTGAGTAAAAGGCGGCCGCATTTTTATTGGACTTATTTATTCTTTTTCAGAGGCTTTTTCGTGCGCAGCGGCTAAAAAACATGTATTTTCGCATATTTACGCTTGCTTTACTACGATAAAGTGTGTATAATAAGGGCATGATTTATTTTTTCGGAAACGAAAAAATACTTAAAAAACGGATATTTATATGCCCGCGGCAATATATTTTTAACAGGAGGATGAATATATGAGAAACTACAACTTCAGCGCAGGACCTTCCATGCTGCCCCTTGAGGTGCTGAAAAAAGCACAGGAGCAGATGCTGGATTATGAAGGCACCGGTATGTCGGTAATGGAGATGTCCCACCGCGCCAAATGCTATGATGCCATAATAAAAAAAGCGGAGGCCGATCTGCGCACTCTTATGAACATCCCCGAAACTACAAGGTGCTGTTCATTCAGGGCGGCGCAAGCCAGCAGTTTGCTGCCGTTCCGCTGAACCTGAGCGTAAGGGGCAAGGCGGATTATATAATTACGGGCAATTTCGCTTCCCTTTCCTTTAAGGAGGCCTCGCGTTTCACAAATGCCCGCGCGGCGGCAAGCAGCCAGGATAAAAATTACACCTATATTCCCCGCACGACGGCTGCGGATTTTGACAGGGACGCGGACTATGTGCATATTACCACCAATAACACCATATTCGGCACGCACTATACCGAATTGCCCGACACCGCAGGGGTGCCGCTGGTTGCGGATATGTCCTCCAATATCCTTGCCGAGGTAACGCCGGTGGAGCGCTACGCCGTTATATATGCGGGCGCACAGAAGAATATATCCTCCGCCGGGCTTACGATAGTTATCGTGCGGGAGGATATGCTGGAGCGCAGCATGGATATATGCCCCACGATGCTTAAATGGAAAACTCAGGCCGATGCGGACAGCCTGTACAACACTCCGCCCACATATCAGATATATATTGCGGGGCTGGTGTTTGAGCATTTGCTGTCCTTGGGCGGCGTGGCGGAGATGGAAAAAATAAACCGCTATAAGGCGGGCTTGCTCTATGATTTTATAGACAATTCCGATTTTTATACAAACTCCGTGGCAAAGGAGGACCGTTCCCTTATGAATGTGCCCTTTGTTACCCCGGCAAGGAAACCGATGCGGCCTTTGTAGCGCAGGCGGCGGCAAACGGGCTGCTGTCCCTTAAGGGTCACCGTCTTGTGGGCGGAATGCGCGCCTCCATTTACAACGCCATGCCGGTAGAGGGCGTAAAGGCACTTATTGAGTTTATGAAAAAATTTGAAACGGAGAACAGATAAGGCGCAAAAGGAAAGCGTCCGAGGCTTTGATGCGGCCGTGAGCGGCTGCATTTACGGCTCATTGCCGGAAAGGGTATATTATAATGAAAGAGATACTTACGCTTAATCCCATATCCGACCGTATATACGATCATTTGTCAAAGGAGGAATACAGTGTTTCCGCTCAGGCGAAGGAGCCGGAGGGCATACTGGTGCGTTCTGCCGATATGCATGAATTCAGCCTGCCCCAAAGCGTTATGGCGGTGGCCCGCGCCGGCGCCGGAACAAACAATATTCCCTGCGCCGAGTATGCGCTTAAGGGCGTGACGGTTTTCAATACTCCGGGCGCAAACGCCAACGGCGTTGCCGAGCTGGTGCTGGGCGCGATGCTGCTTGCAAGCCGCAATCTTTCTCAGGCAAGCGCATGGGTGGACACGCTAAACGGCATGGGAAGTGAGGTTCCAAAGCTTGTGGAAAAGGGCAAAAAAGCCTTTGTGGGCCATGAAATACGCGGGAAAAAGCTGGGGGTTATAGGCCTTGGGGCAATAGGCGGCCTTGTTGCAAACGATGCCTACAATCTGGGCATGGAAGTGCTGGGCTTTGACACCCACCTTTCCGTGGATGCGGCATGGCGGCTTTCCCGCAAGATACAAAAGGCGGCGGGGAAGGAGCAGATATTTGCCGAGTGCGATGTAATTACCCTGCATGTTCCGCTGCTTGATGAAACCCGCGGCATTATAAACAAGGACAGCATTGCCCTCATGAAGGACGGGGTTATGATACTGAACTTCGCCCGAGGCGAGCTTGTAAACACCGCCGATGTGATAGAGGCGCTTGAAAGCGGCAAGATATCGCGATATGTTACGGATTTCCCCTGTCAGGAGCTTATAGGGGTAAAGAATGCCGTGCTTATTCCGCACTTAGGCGCCTCCACGCCAGAGAGCGAGGACAACTGCGCCGCCATGGCCGCGCAGGAGCTGGATGAATATCTGCGCTTGGGCAATATAAAAAACAGCGTAAACATGCCGGCCTGCGAGCTGCCGTGGACGGGGCGCACCCGCATATGCATGATACACAAAAACATTGCCAATATGATAGGACGGATAACCGAGATTATAGCGGCGGACAACATAAACATATCGGACATGATAAACAAATCCCGCGGCGATATTGCCTACACCATGATAGACATTGATTCCGGCGCCGAGCAGAAGCTGCTGGACGACCTTGCGGGAATTCCGGACATGATAAGAATACGCGTGCTGTAATCGGGGAAAGGTTCTGTATTAAAGAACACAGAGCACGCAGATGCAGAGCAAATTGAAAAGGAAACGCCGCGCCCTTTGGGGCGCGGCGTTATAATTTAATGCATACACGGCCGCCGGGTTCCAAAAGCATTACTGCTTGCCCAGCTTGCTGTAATGGGATATGCGGTTGTCCAGCTCCGGCATATCGCAAAGGGTTTCTTTGGAGAACATTCCGCGGCTGTGATCGCCCGTGGCTGCATTTTCGTGCCCTATGAGCGCCCATGCGGAATCCACAAGGTTACTGTACTTGGGGTTTTTGAGCGCCTCGCAAATAAAGAGCTGACGGGGAGAATTTATATCCTCGCCGCTTATCTGGAACAGGGCATAGCGCTCGCACAGCGTGCGCAGACGCTCCAGCTGCTCCTCGGTATTGCGAGAGGGCATATATGTAACGGCGCGGAAGCCCAGCTCGCTTATAATGGAGAAAAGCTCGTCAAGATAGGAATCCTCAAAGCTTTGGGCGCGCTTATCTCCCGTGACGCTCTGCGCCACATCGCCGAGGTAGGCATAGGCGGAAATGGCGCCTATTTCATCGGCAAATTCCAGAGCGGCCTTTACGGGCATGCACTCGGCATCGGCATCTATATAGAAGAAGCGGGTATCGCTTTTGAGAATGCCCAGAAGATCGTAATCGTAATGGGAGTTTTCGGGGTCGTTAAGGCGGGCCTCAAGACGGGGCGACACCGACATTCCCAGCTTGTCGCGTACAAACCCGAGCACCGCCGGACCGCGTCCGTATTTGCGGATTATTGCTTGGGCAAGCCCGAAGAGCACATGGCGCTCCGTAACGCTGCCCCCCCTCCTCGGCGCGGCTGAGGGAGAGAACATCGCGGTCAAATCAAGGGTTATACCCATGGGGGCGGTTATTTCGTTTATGCGCGCGGTCATGGCGCGGTTGCGCTTGTTGCGCTCTTCACGGTAGGGAGCCATGAATTCATTAACGCGGTCTATTGCATCGTGCGGCACCCCGTGCAGCGCCATGTATGCCACGCCGGACTGATCGGGATTGTTTATGCGGCGGCTTTCAAGGGGTGTGCCGCGGAAGCTTACGCGCATCTCCATGCCGATGGTGGTGGGCAGCCCCATAATTTCTCCGGCCTTTATAAATTCCTTCGCGCCGCTGATGGAGTCATGATCCATAAGCCCGGCCGTGCACAGACCGGCTACGCAGGAAAGCCATACAGCCTTGCACGGGCTGTACGGAGAGAAGGAATAGATGGTGTGTATATGATTGTTGATATCGGTGCCGCGGGGCGTCATGGTGATCTCCCCGGCATCTATCATTGCTTTGAGCTCCGAAAGGGCGGCCAGACGCTCCGGCGGAGTGGGGGCGTTGAGTTTTTCGATAAGAGCGTTTTTCTTTTCGTTTATATCCATGGATAATAACCTCCGTTTTTTTGCTGCCCGCGCGATGCGTTTATCGTGTATGCGCGGTCAAACGCCCCTATACAAGAGGGGCGGTAGGGCGAAAATGTTCCGCTGCAAATTATCTCTCAACTAATAATTATAACAACCGCGAAGGCAAATTGCAATACCAAATGTGAAAACTTCGGAAAAACTTCACATAAACGGGCGGTGCGAGGGGCTGCTCCGATTTCTGACGGCTGTTTGCGGCACAGAGAGCGTTTAGACGCGGTCTTAAATATTCACGGTGCGGCGACAGCGCCGTGAAAAATAAGGGGAGTGCGGCGCAAAAACGCAGGGAGAAAACATCTTGCAAAACGGAAAAAACATGATAAAATATCAAAAAAGCCGCGGGCGACAGGGAAAGCCGTGCAGGGCGTTTGCGTAAAGGGGGAGAGGGATGGCGTACAGAATAGCGATATGCGATGACAGCAGGGAGGATGCCGGATATTCGCTTCTTTTGGCAAAGGAGTGGGCGGCGGCGCGCTCAGAGGAGGTTGCGTGCGAGATATTTCCGTCGGCGGAGAGCTTTTTGTTCCGTTTTGAGGAGGACAAGGGCTTTGACATACTGCTGCTGGATATAGAAATGGGCAGAATGGACGGCGTGGAGCTGGCGGGGCTGGTGCGCAGGGAGAGTGAGGTCATACAGATCGTATTTATAACGGGATATTCCGATTATATAGAGCAGGGCTATGATGTTTCGGCGCTGCACTACCTTATGAAGCCGGTTTCAAAGGAAAAATTCTTCGGTGTTATGGACAGGGCGAGGCAGAGGCTGGCGCAGTCGCAGCGGTGCATAAGCTTTGAGGCGGGCGGAGTTACGGAGGTGCTGCCGACATACACGGTGAGGTACCTTGAGGTGTACGGGAACTATGTTACGCTGCACGCGCGCAGGGATTACACCGTAAAACGGACGCTTGCCGATTTTGAAAAGGAATTGGGGGCGGGCTTTTACCGTGTGGGAAGGTCTTATATACTTAACCTCAAGCAGATACGAAGGATAACCAAAAAGGAGGTAATCCTTTCGGACGGGACGGCGCTGCCGCTGCCGCGGGGAGCCTATGAGCCGCTGTGCAGGGCGGTTATAGCGGGAAATTAGCATAAAGGAAAAAGGAGCGCAAAAATGGGCATACTGTGGGCAAGGACGGACAAAAAAATAGCGGAATATCAGAAGGAGCTTATAAATACGCATTATCAGGAAGTGGAGAACATGTATAAAAAGATGCGTATGTGGCGCCATGATTACCGCAATCATATACAGCTGCTCAAGGCGCTTGCGGATAAAGGGGATTACGGCCGCCTGCGGGAATACCTTGACGAATTGGATACGGATCTGCGCACGGTGGATACCGTAATAAAAACGGGGAACCCCATGGCGGATGCAATACTGAACAGCAAAATATCCCTTGCGAATTCAAAGGATATAAGCGTGCAGGCGGATGCGCACATTCCGGTGAGGCTGAGCACTCCGGAGCTGGATCTGTGCTGCATACTGGGCAACCTTTTCGATAATGCCATCGATGCGGTGCTGCCGCTTCCGCCCGATGAGCGGATAATAAGAATATATATGGATATGAAGGGGAGCCAGCTGTATATTTCCTTTACGAACTTTACCGCGCAGAAAAAACGAAAAAAGGAGTCCGGGCGCTTTGCCACCACGAAGGGCGAGGGCCGCGGGCTAGGGCTTATGCGGGTGGATGCGATAGTGGAGCGGCTGGGAGGATATTTAAGCAGAAATTCCGAGGACGGAGCCTTTACAACCGAAATACTGCTGCCTCAGAGCGCGGAGTGATTTTATAAATATCCGGCGGGTGAATAAAGTAAAAATATACTCCCGGCACACCAAAAACGGTGCAGCAAGCCTGCGCCCGGGGTGGGCGGGCGGGAGGGCGCGGCTTGAGATAAAGCGGCGCTTTTTTTGCAGTTCGTCACCGAAATAATGCAATTCATCACCCGATTGTGTCGGCGATGTTTTTTTATGCTATTATTATAATGCGCAAAAGGGATATGCAAAAAGATCTTTGCGCATAAGTATATCCGGTGCGGCGTATCCGCCGCGGTGCATAAACGGGCGGCGCCTGCACGGCGCAGCCGAGGATAAAACGGAGAAGGAAAAGACTATGGAAAGCAAGAAGAATCCGGCAAAAGGAAAGAAGAAAAAAGAAAAAGGGGAAAAGCCGAAATACAATCTGTGGCAGAATACGGGCTTTATGCTGAGGGCGGCCTTTAACAGTTGCAAAAGCGTGCCGTTTATGTGCCTTGCGCTGGCGCTTACGGCATCGGGCAAGGCGGTGCTGGAGCTGTTGGTGACCCCGACCGTGCTCTCCGGGCTGGAGGACGGAGCGGGGCTTGGAAGCCTGATGCTTACAATAGTGCTGTTTACGGCGGGGCTGTTTATAGCGTACTGCTTGGAAAACTATCTGAAAAATGTTGCGCTTTTCGGCAGGATATCGGTGCGCGAGGGGATAATACTGCGTATCAACAAAAAAAGAGCGTCGACCTCTTACCAAAACATACTGGATACCCGTTTTTTGGAAAAATGCGAAAGGCCATGAGAAGCACGGCGGGCAACAATATGGCATGCGAGGCGGTATGGGGCACATGGACCGATATAATCACCTACGCGATAGGCTTTGCGGTATATTTGATATTTCTTGCGCAGCTGGAAATATGGATAATACTGCTGGTGAGCGTTACTGCGGCGGCCTGCTATTTTATAAACCGGCGTGCCGGCTTGTGGGAATACAATCACCGCCAGGAGGAAAGCCGGTATTCCAAGAAGTTTCGGTATATTTACAATACGGCGGTGGAAAGGGATTATGCAAAGGATGTGCGTATATTCGGTCTTCAGGGCTGGATAACGGATGTTTATAATGCTGCTTCGGCGGCCTACCGCGGGTTTGTAAATAAAAAGGAGAGAGGGTATATTCTTGCCGGTGCGGCCGAAACGGCGCTTACGCTTATACGAAACGGCGCGGCGTATGCATATCTGATAGCTGCGGTAACCGGCGGAAAAATGAGCATTGCACAGTTTTTGCTGTGCTTTTCCGCGGTGGGCGGCTTCGCGCAGTGGGTCACGGGGCTGCTGGACAGATTCGTGCTGCTTTCACGCCAAAGCCTTGACATAACCTCGGTGCGGGAGTGCCTGGAGTGGCCGGAGGCGTTCAGATTTGAGGACGGCAAGCCGCTGGCGGCGGAAAATAAGGGCTATGAGCTGAAGTTAGAGAATGTGCATTACCGTTATCCGGGTGCGGAAAAGGACACCGTAAACGGAATGAACCTTACGGTGCACTCCGGGGAAAAGCTGGCGATAGTGGGGCTTAACGGTGCGGGAAAGACCACTCTTGTAAGGCTCATGTGCGGACTGCTGGATCCGACCCGGGGGCGTGTGCTGCTTAACGGGGAGGATATACGGCAATATAACAGACGGGATTATTACGGGCTGTTTTCTGCGGTGTTTCAGGATTTTTCCGTTATGGAGGTCACGGCGGCGGAAAATGTGGCTCAGAGGTTAGACGGCATCGACATGCAGAGGGTGCGTGAATGTGTTGAAAAGGCGGGGCTTACGCAGAAGATGGAAGCCCTGCCGCAGGGGCTGCAGACGCACATCGGCCGCAGTGTATACGAGGACGGTGTGGAGCTGTCCGGCGGACAGATGCAGAGGCTTATGCTGGCGCGGGCGTTATATAAGGATGCTCCCATCATAATTCTTGATGAGCCCACGGCGGCGCTGGATCCGATAGCGGAGAACGATATATACATGAAATACAACGAGATGACCAAAGGGCGGACCTCGGTGTTCATTTCGCACAGGCTGGCCTCCACGCGGTTCTGCGACCGGATACTGTTTTTGGAAAACGGTAACATAAAGGAGGAGGGCACGCACGAGGAGCTGCTGGCGCTGTCGGGAGGATATGCCCGGCTGTTTGAGATACAAAGCCGTTATTATCGCGAAAATGCGCAAAGTGCACAGGAGGATGGAGGGCAGGACAATGAAAAGGAATAATGTAAAAGTCCAAAAGAATAAGGAAAGCTTCAGGACGGCGTGGAAAAGCAATATAAGAGGCTGGAAGCTGATTTGGAAAATATGCCCGCGCAGGGTGGTTTCCTCACTGCTGTATTCCGTGGTGAGTGCGCTTGGACCGTATGTTACGGTGTGGCTTACGGCGCGCCTTGTGGATGCGCTTGTTTCGGGCGGGAACGCCGTAATGTATGCCATATGGGCACTTGCCTGCACGGCGCTTACGGCGCTGCTGGGCTGCATACTGCAGCACTGGAAATCGGCGGAGGCGGAGCAGTACGAGGTGAATTTTTATAAAGCGGTTGCGGATAAATTCATGGACATGGATTTTGCGGATGCGGACAGCCAGAGAATATATGATCTGAACAGCAGAATATTCCAAAGCCGGAATTTCCGGACGGGGTCTGGACGAGGCGCTGCGTATTTTGGATGAGCTGCCGGCAAACGCCCTGAAGATCATAGGCGGAGCGGCGCTGTCGGCAAGCCTGTTTGCATCCTTGGTGCCCAAGGCGGGCCTTGCGTGGCTGGGCAGCCCGTGGTTTGCTCCGGCAATGCTTGCGCTTATGCTGCTTGCAGCCTTTGCCGCATCTAAGCTTTATTATGCTTCGGAAAGCGTATGGCGCAGCTTTGACGCTCAGGGTCGCTTCGGCAACCGTCTGTTTTCCTTTTTCGGTTTTACCTGCTATGATGAAAAACGGGCGGCGGATATGAGAATATACTGTCAGAATGAAAACATATGCGCTCCCAGCATGGAAAAGGGCAATGTTTTCGGCTTTAAGGGCAGCATTGCCAAAACGGCGCAGGGAAAGGCGGGCTGGATGGGAGCGATGTCGGTGGGAGTATCGGCGCTGCTGATGGGGTTTGTATATGCTTTTGTGGTGCTAAAGGCATACGGCGGAGCCTTCGGAGCGGGTGCGGTAACGCAGTATATAGGGGCCTGCACAAGTCTGTTTGCGGGAATATCGGGGCTGCTTAACGGAATCAGCCGCGTAAAGACGAACGGAGTGTTCATGGGGCTGCTGTTTGAGCTGCTGGATACGCCCAATAATATGTATCAGGGCAGTCTTACCACGGAGAAACGGTCGGACAGAAAATACGATATTGAATTCCGGAATGTTTCCTTCAAATATCCGGGCAGCGACACCTATGCACTTAAGAACCTGAATATGCATTTCAAAATAGGCAGCAGGCTTGCGGTGGTGGGCAAAAACGGCAGCGGCAAAACCACATTCATAAAGCTGCTGTGCCGCCTGTACGACCCGTGCGAGGGAGAGATACTGCTTAACGGGATAAACATAAAAAAATATCGTTATGATGATTATATGAACATATTCTCCGTTGTGTTCCAGGATTTCCGCCTGCTTGCGCTGCCGATAGGGCAGAATGTGGCCTCCGGGGTTAAATATGACACGGACAGGGTGACGGACTGCCTTGAGCGTGCGGGGTTTAAGGAGCGGCTTGCAAAGATGCCGCAGGGCTTGGATACTTATTTGTACAAGGAGCTTAAGGAGGACGGCGTATCGGTATCGGGGGGAGAGGCGCAGAAGATAGCCATAGCGCGGGCGCTGTACAAGGACGCGCCGTTTATAGTGCTGGATGAACCCACGGCGGCGCTGGACCCGATAGCGGAGGCGGAGATATATTCAAAATTCAACGATATAGCCGGGGACAAGACGGCAATATATATAAGCCACAGGCTGTCTTCGTGCAAATTCTGCGATGAGATTGCGGTGTTTGACGGCGGAAAGGTGGTGCAGATGGGGGCGCACGAGCAGCTTGTAAGGGAGGAAAGCGGGCTGTATTACAGACTGTGGGAGGCACAGGCGCAGTATTATCAGCAGAAGCACGAGGAGGCGGGGCTGATCTGAAGCAGCTTCGAAGACGGTAAGATGCGCCGCAGGCGCTTATGCAGCCTAAGGCGTGCTCGGGCACGCCGCAGCGAAATAAGCGCCCGCCGGACGGCGGCACGCACGGACGGCAGGGGCCGCAGGCCCCGGCGCACGGGAGAGCGGAAAGCAGATATGCGTATAGGAATCACTGAGTATTCACTATGAGGATATATACTTCCGCCGCATGAGAAAACATAATGAAATTATCGGGGGAATTATCGGGAATTTTCAGCGGAAAAGCGTATTTTATTGACATTTGAAGGCAGTCAATATATAATATAGCGATAGCATACAGCGCTCGGAGGCGGCATAAGCGGCGCTCGGATAAGAAAGAGGGAAAACCTCCGCTTATTTTGAGAGATACGCCGAAAACGCCGGTACGGACGCGTTTGCAATGCGCAAGATTATTTTATAGGAGGTCATGATAAATGGCTAAAAAAATGACCATAGACGGTAATACCGCTGCCAGCCATGTGGCTTATGCTTTCAGCGATGTTGCCGCCATTTACCCCATTACGCCTTCCTCTCCCATGGCGGAGGTCGGAGATGAGTGGGCTGCTTACGGACGCAAGAATCTGTTCGGGCAGACCATGCGAATTGCGGAGATGCAGTCCGAGGCCGGTGCGGCCGGCGCCGTGCACGGCTCGTTGGTAGGCGGTGCTCTTACCTCTACCTTTACTGCCAGCCAGGGCTTGCTGCTGATGATCCCCAACATGTATAAGATCTCCGGCGAGCTGCTGCCCTGCGTATTTCATGTAAGCGCCCGTGCGTTGGCTGCTCATGCGCTTTCCATTTTCGGCGACCATTCCGATGTTATGGCCTGCCGTCAGACCGGCTTTGCAATGCTTGCAAGCGCGTCGGTGCAGGAGGTTATGGATCTTGCGCTTGTGGCCCATCTGTCCACGCTTAAGGCCAGCGTGCCGTTTTTGCATTTCTTCGACGGCTTCCGCACCTCTCACGAGGTTCAGAAGATAGAGATGATCGATTACGAAGATATGGCAAAGCTTGTGGACTTTGACGATGTAAAGCGCTTCCGTGAGCGCGCACTCAACCCGGAGCATCCGCATCAGCAGGGCACCGCTCAGAACCCGGATATTTATTTCCAGAACCGCGAAGCGGCAAACAAGTTCTACAATGCCACTCCCGGCATAGTGCAGACCATGATGGACAAGGTGGGCGAGCTTACCGGACGGCATTATCATCTGTTTGACTATGTGGGCGCTCCCGATGCGGACAAGGTTATCGTGTGCATGGGCTCAAGCTGCGACACCGTGGAGCAGACGGTAAATTATCTCAATGCCAAGGGCGCAAAGCTGGGCCTTATAAAGGTTCGCCTGTACCGCCCGTTCGCGGTGGACAAGTTCACCGAGCTGCTGCCCGAAAGCTGCAAAACCGTTATCGTGCTGGATCGCACCAAGGAGCCCGGAAGCATCGGAGAGCCGCTTTATGCCGATGTATGTGCTGCGCTTATTGACAGCGGCAAGCAGAACATCCGCGTGCTGGGCGGACGCTACGGTCTTGGCTCCAAGGAGTTCACCCCCAGCATGGTCAAGGCTATATACGACAATGCCGATGCGGCGGAGCCCATTAACCATTTCACAGTCGGTATTGACGACGATGTAACCGGCAAATCCATAAAGGTTACCGATTTTGTGGATCCCGCTCCGGAAGGGGTTGTGCAGTGCAAGTTCTACGGCCTCGGCGCGGACGGCACGGTGGGCGCGAACAAAAACACCATAAAGATCATCGGCGACCATACCGATATGTACGCACAGGGATATTTTGAGTATGACTCCAAAAATCCGGCGGCTTCACCATTTCTCACCTGCGTTTCGGCAAGACCCCGATCCAGAGCCCGTACCTTATCGACTCTGCGGATTTCCTGGCCTGCCACAACCAGAGCTATGTTACCCGCTACAATGTTCTGGACAGCATCAAGGAGGGCGGCGTGTTCCTGCTTAACTCCGCATGGACTGCCGAGGAGATGGACAAGCAGCTGCCCGCTCATATGAAGAACATAATGGCGCAGCGTCATGTAAAGTTCTACAATGTAAATGCGGTTAAGATCGCTCAGGCTATCGGCCTTGGCGGACGCATCAACATGATAATGATGGCGGCCTTCTTCAAGCTTTCCGGCGTTATACCCTATGATGACGCGGAAAAGTATATGAAGGAAGCGGTCAAAGTCCTACGGCAAGAAGGGCGATGCGGTTGTCAACATGAACAACGCCGCAATCGACAATGCCATAAGCGGACTGGAAGAAATAAAATATCCGGAGTCTTGGGCTACGACCACCGAGGGCGCGGAGATGATGCATGTTCCGGGCACGAAGTATTTTGATACCATTGTGCATCCGATCATTGCTCAGGAGGGCAACAAGCTGCCCGTTTCCGCGTTTGACCCCGCCGGCGTGGTTCCCACCGGCACCACCAAGTTTGAAAAGCGCGGCATTGCCGTTAAGCTGCCCGCATGGGATGTTGATAAGTGCATACAGTGCAACCAGTGCTCGCTGGTCTGCCCGCATGCCTGCATCCGTCCGTTCCTTGTAAAGGAAGGCACCGAGCTTAAGGAAGGCTTCAAGGTAAAGAAGGCTATCGGCAAGGATTATGCCGGATACAACTTCCGTATCCAGCTTTCTCCGTTAGACTGCACCGGCTGCGGAAACTGCGCAGAGGTGTGCCCCGCCAAGGAAAAGGCGCTTACCATGGTTCCGGCAAAGACCATAGAGACCGCGGAAAACGACAACTGGAATTATGCGCTTACGCTGCCCGCGCCTGAAGTCAACATAAACAAAAAGACGGTTAAGGGAAGCCAGTTCCTCCAGCCGCTCTTTGAGTTCTCCGGCGCCTGCCCCGGCTGCGGCGAAACTCCGTATGTTAAGCTGGTAACGCAGCTCTTCGGAGACAGAATGATAATTGCCAACGCAACGGGCTGCTCCTCCATCTACGGCGGAAGCGCGCCCACCTGCCCCTACACCGTTAATAAGCAGGGCCACGGACCCGCATGGGCAAACTCCCTGTTTGAGGACAACGCGGAGTTCGGCTACGGCATGAACCTTGCCACCACTCAGCGCCGCGCCAAGCTGGCGGATACGGTAAGTGCTCTTGAAGAGAAGTTTGCTTCCTTTGAAGAGGGCAAGGCTGCCTGCCGCGAATGGCTGGACAACATGGACGATGCTGCCGGAAGCAAGGCTGCTGCCGAGAAGCTGATTGCCGCCTGCAAAAAGTGCGCCGGCTGCGGCTGTGATGCAGACGCTCTGTGCGCCGAGGTGCTGGCAAACAGTGATATGCTGGTGAAGAAATCCATCTGGATCTTCGGCGGCGACGGCTGGGCATACGATATCGGCTATGGCGGATTGGATCATGTTCTGGCCTGCGGCGAGGATGTGAATGTGCTGGTGCTGGATACCGAGGTTTACTCCAATACCGGCGGCCAGTCCTCAAAGGCTACTCCTACCGGCTCCGTGGCCAAGTTTGCCGCTGCCGGTAAGCGTACCCGCAAGAAGGATCTGGGCATGATGGCCATGAGCTACGGATATGTTTATGTTGCGCAGGTTGCAATGGGCGCAGATCAGAACCAGCTGCTAAAGGCCATGAACGAGGCCGAGGCTTATCACGGACCGTCCCTCATAATTGCTTACTCTCCCTGCATTAACCACGGCATCAACATGGGCTTTGCGCAGGAGGAGATCAAGAAGGCGGTTGCGGCAGGCTACTGGCCGCTGTACCGTTTCAATCCGGAGCTGGCGCACGAGGGCAAGAACCCCTTCACGCTGGATTCCAAGGAGCCCACGGCAAGCTACCGCGACTTTATCATGGGTGAGAACCGCTATGCAACCCTTGCAAAGATGTTCCCCGAAAGAGCGGAGAAGCTGTTTGAAAAGGCTGAATCCGACGCGGCTGCCCGTCTTGAAAGCTATAAGAGACTGGCCGAGGAAAAATAATCGCGCATTTATAAAAAGAGCCCGGAAATTCCGGGCTCTTTTTGTGTGTCCGGTGCTGCGGGGAGATAAAAAACGGGCGCCCCGGAGCGCCCTATTTGGTTTATTAATATGTGATAAAATAAAAAACGGACGGCAGAGAAGCCGTCCGTTTGGCATTTTATCCGGTTACATCATCGGTAAGCAGCAGCTCAATGCCCTTACGGTTGATCTCGCGGGATTTTTCTTCGTGGATCATGTGTCCGCCGTTGCGCACCGTGGCGGAGTAGACATTTTCGATGGCGTCCTCAAAGGCCTCAAGCTGCTCCATGGGATGCCACTGATCACATTCGCCCCAGAAAATATATACATCGGTAAGGGCGTGCATGTTGGCCATAACATCGGTATCGTCCCACTGTGCAACGGTCTGCATGGCGGTATCGAGGTTTTTGGGGTCGGACAGCTGGCTGAAGTATTCGTCGACAAGCTCGTCGGTTATCATGGTTTTGTCAAAATATGCGCTTTCCAGCGTTTTGGCTATCATGCCGCGATTGAAGAAGGTAAATTCAAAATCGCTTATTACGGGCTTGCCAGCATTGCGGATGACCGCCGGATAGGCATCGCCCACGCCGCCCGGAGTTATAAGCAGCAGCTTTTTAACTCTTTCGGGGAAGGCCAAAGCAAAGTCCATAGCGATTATTGCGCCGCTGGAGAAGGCAAAGAAGTGCGCCTTGTCAATATTGAGCGCATTCATAAAGGAAAGGAGAAACTCGCTGTAATCCTCAATGAGAAGATCGCTGTCATTGCCGTCGGTGGAGCCGTGCCCGAGAAGATCAAGGGCAATCACGCGGAAGCAGGCGGAGAAATCCTTCAGGTTATTGCGGAAGGTATACATCGACTGCCCTATGCCGTGTATGAATATTACCGGAGTGCCGTAGCCCTCTTCATAATAGTGGACATTGACGCCGTCAACATCTATATACTGACCGAAGTCCTCATCCATGATCAGTTCCTGTTTATTTCCTGCCATGCTGCTACCTCGCTATGATAAATTTATTTATGTGTGCCTTAAGGCTGTACTTTAATATATAATACTACAAAATGTACAGAAATACAACGGTAAAATTAAGTTTTTTGCGAATTTACATTTTTGACGCAATATCTGCCCGTTTTTGGGCAAAAACGGAATGCTTCGTATACCGAAAAGCAAAACGGTTTAGTCGGTAACCACGGATACGGGGGGCAGCTCCAAGCGCTCGGGGTGATTCAGCAGCGACTGTATCTCACGGAAGCATTTGGAATAGTAATAGCCGGAGGCTATACGCTCATCACAGACTATGCCCAAAGGGAGCTGCTTTTCGGCAAATGTTTTTCCGTCACGCTCTTTTATTACATATTCAAGGTTGCCCATGGTAATTATCTGGCTGATGGTTCCGAAATCGTATATATGGTGATATATATGATTTGTGCGTATGCTGGCAAGGTTGCTGATTACCATGCTGGCATGGAAGGGGCTGGCCTTAAGCACGGCCTTGGGAAGCAGACCGTGCTTATCCGCCCATTTCAGCAGACCTATGGCAAAGGGCATAAGCCACATAAGGCCGGTAAGCCGGCGCATGATGCCGTCGGTATCGTTGGTATCCTCCTCGCGGTTGCCGTTTACAAACTCCATTATTTTGCGGTTTACATCAAATACGGTGTCGGTAAGCTCAAAATCCAGCTTGCTCATGGTGCCCTCGGCGCCGTCGGCGCGCTGAACTACCATGGCGACGGTTAAGGAGTTGCGGGAGTATATGCGCTTGTTGACTATAAAACGGTTAAGCGCGGGATATTTTGCCACGGTGCGCACATATGCGGCGATAAAAAGGGTCATGTAGCTTAAATTTACGCCCTGAGCGCGCTTTGCGGCTATGTAGTCGTGCATGCTGTTATAGGGGAGATGCACCGTGAGGGCGTTGCAGGCATCGCTGCGCTTTACCATAATAAACGGCACTATCGTATAGAGCATATCCGCCCCACGATAGCGCGTGCCGTCTTTTCTTTTCATGTAAATACCTCTTAAATAAAAACAGAATTAATAATTGCGGTATTATTATACATAACGAAACGGGAAAAAACAAGAAAAAACCGCGAAAAACACAAAAAACCGCGCAAAATACGCGTTTTTCATGAGCTTTCAGTATCGGACGGGCGTAAGTCGGGCGCGGCGGAGAAATTGCTTGCGCAAAACAGATGCTCAGTTAAGCAGCAGGGCGGCGGCGCAGAGCAGCACAAGCAGCCCGCCGGCAACTGCCCAGGCTATGCCGTAGCGAAACTGCCGCACGGCGGGGGAGCGCAGAAAAATCGCGGGTGCCTGTGGTGCGGGTGAGGCGGACGGCGTTTGCGCCGCTTCGGGATCTGCGGCGCTGCAGGAGGAGCCGCTTTGCCACATACGGCGGTTTTCGGCGGCAGCAAAAGCGTCATTTGCGCTTCGGGGCACCTGCGGCGCGAAGGCATGGCCGCACTGACGGCAAAAGCGTGCCTGACTGACATTTTCCGCAGAACAAAAAGGGCATGTTTTCATAATTATATTTACCTTTCGGGATACAGAATGGCTTTCGGCTTCGGCGCCGCCGCGAAAAAATAAAAGAATTCGCGGCGCAGCGCAGAGAAAATTGTCTGTCCGACTTATATTATATTACCTGCCGCGTGTTTGCAAGAGGGGATTTGACCCCGGCGGCTGCGGAAACGATTGTCCGGCAATGGGCTTTGTGTTATAATAAAAATGCTTGCCGGGTGCGGGCAGGAGGAATAATATGTTTTACGATACGGCTTTTTTCGATTTGGACGGCACGCTTACGGATTCCGTGCCGGGAATAGTGAATTCAGTGAAATATGCATT
Organism: Oscillospiraceae bacterium; assembly: GCA_022009755.1. Classification (GTDB taxonomy): domain Bacteria; phylum Bacillota; class Clostridia; order Christensenellales; family QALW01; genus UMGS1338. The sequence goes on along the minus strand of CP091722.1, from coordinate 1,364,104 downwards.
GGAAAAGGGAGGATATCCGCCGCTTACTCAGGCACAGCTGCGCTCCTGCGTAGGACCGCCGTTAAGGGAGCAGTTTATGAAGCTGCTGAATGCGGACGAGGCGGAGAGCACGCGCCTATTGGGGCTGTACCGTGAGTATTTCTCGGTGCGCGGGATATACGAAAACTCCCTTTACGACGGAATATATGATATGCTGGAGCGGCTTTGCGCGCAGGGGCTGCGCATGGTGCTGTGCACCGGAAAGCCGGAAAAATTTGCAAGGATAGTGCTGGAGCACTTTAAGATAGATAAATTTTTCTGCGATGTACTGGGCCCTACCATGGACGGAAAATATGATGACAAGGCGCAGGGGCTGGCGGTGCTGCTGGCGCGTTCGGGCGGAAAAAAGAATGTATTCATAGGGGACCGCTGCTTTGACGCGGATGCGGCCAGGGCCAACGGAATCCCCTGTATAGGGGTGCTTTGGGGCTGCGGAAGCAAGGAGGAGCTTAAGGAGCACGGAGTATGCATGCTTGCGCATACGCCCAATGAGCTGGAGGAGCTGCTGCGCCGGGGTCCGCGCGGGGAGTAAGCCGGTCGCCAGGCGGGCTGATAATTATATCATTTATACAATACGGAGGAACGGCGGCCGCAGCGGCTGCGCGAAAACAGAAATATGAGCATTTTAACGGTTACGGGCTGCACTCACGGCTACGGTGCAAGGCAGCTGCTTGACAATGTATCCTTCCGGCTTTTGGCGGGGGAGCATGTAGGCCTTGTCGGGGCAAACGGAGAGGGAAAAAGCACCTTTCTTAACATAATAGCGGGCAAACTGACGCCGGATGAGGGGAAAATTGAATGGTGCTCCCGCGTGACGGTGGGGTATCTGGATCAGGCGTCCACCCTTACAAAGGGAAACGGTAAGGGAGTGCCTGCGCGAGGCCTTTGACGAGATGGCAAAGCTGGAGGGCGAAATGCTTGCGCTTTACGATGCCATGGCAACGGCAGACCCGGAGCAGGCGGAGGCAATGATGACGGAGGCGGCGGAGCTTGGCGACCGGCTGGAGCACGGGGGATATTATACAATAGACACCCGTATAGACGAGGTGGCAAGCGGGCTGGGGCTATTGGACATAGGTATGGATAGGGATGTATCCATGCTCAGCGGCGGACAGCGTGCAAAGGTGCTGCTTGCAAAGCTGCTGCTGCGCAACCCGATGATATTGATACTGGATGAGCCCACCAACTTTTTGGATGAGGGACATATAGCCTTTCTGACGCGTTTTTTGCAGCAGTACGAGAACGCCTTTATACTGGTTTCGCATGACGAAAAGTTTTTGCAGGATGTAGTCAATGTTGTGTACCATGTGGAAAACGCCGTTTTAACGCGGTATACGGGCTCATACAAGGATTTTCTTGCGGCGCATGAGCTGCGGCGCAGGCAGAATCAGCAGGCCTTTGAGCGCCAGCAGAAGGAGATTGAAAGGCTGGAGGATTTTATTGCAAGAAACAAGGCGCGTGCGGCTACGGCCACTCTTGCGCGCTCAAGGCAGAAGCAGCTGGACAAGATGGAGATAGTTACAAAGGAACGGGAGCGCCCCAAGCCCTCTTTCCTTCCTGGAGGCAAGAACTCCTTCAAGGGAGGTAATAAGGGCGGAATCCCTCGTTATAGGCTATAACGAGCCGCTTAACCGGCCTATGGATTTTTTGCTGCTTCGCGGGGAAAAGGTAGCGGTGCGCGGCGTTAACGGTCTGGGCAAGACCACCCTTATGAAAACACTGCTGGGGCTTATTCCCGCTTTGGGCGGCACGGTGGAGCTGGGCGACTTTTTAAGCATCGGCTATTTCGAGCAGGAGGATGAAGGCGGAGAGGAAACGGCGCTTGAGAACATTATGAGCTGCTTTCCCAATTTCACAAATGCCCAGGCGAGGGCGGCGCTTGCGCGCATGGGGCTTACAAAGGAGCACATCACCTCGCAGGTGCGCGTGCTTTCCGGCGGCGAAAGGGCACGGGTGCGCCTGTGCAGGCTTATGAACAGGGAATGTAATTTTCTTGTGCTGGACGAGCCCACCAATCATCTGGATGTGGATGCCAAGGCGGAGCTTACGCGCGCGCTTTCGGAATATCGCGGTACGGTGCTGCTGGTATCGCATGAGCCGGAGTTCTATTCTTCCTTTATAACGCGGGTGGTAAACCTTGAGGAATATACGCTGAAGGTAATATGATAAAGGCCGCAAAGGGGCGAAAGCGAAAAGCACCGGGGCGGCGGTGGTCGCCGGCTGCAAAAAGGAAAGAGGGCGGCGGGTACGGCGGCGCCGGAAAAATGGCGGCATAATGATTGCATGGCAGCGCATAAAGGGAGGATACATATATGGAAGATATAATGTTTTACAGCCGGGAGCTTTATTTGCCTGCGGGCTGCTTTGATATATGCGACAATCTGCGTCCGGCAAGCGTGCTGGAGCTGTTTCAGGATGCGGCCGGGCGACATGCGGATATGCTGGGCAGCGGATATGAGGACATGAAAGCGGCCGGCAAGGCGTGGGTGCTTATGCGCGTGTGCTATCATATCGACAAAATGCCGGATTTCGGAAGCCGGGTAACGGTAAGCACATGGCCAAGACAGGGCCGGCTGGATTTTGACCGCTATTATATGATAACATCGCCGCAGGGCGAGGTGCTGGTGCGCGGCAGCAGCAAATGGTGCGTGATAGACTTGGCTTCGCGCAGGCTGCTCAGAGAGCCGGGCGTAGTCTATCCCGGACAGGGGCGCGACAGTGCGGATATGCCGCCCGCGCCAAGGCTGCGCAGCCCCGAAAACGGGGAAAAGGCCGGAGAGTTGCGTGCTCTGCCCAGCCGGCTTGATCATAACGGACATATGAACAATGCGCGCTATGCGGATGCCGTTCAGGACGCGCTTGCGCCGGGAGAAACCATAGAGGATTTTGCAATATGCTATGAGCATGAGCTTGCACCGGGAGACTGCGCGCAGGTGTATTCCTGCCGGGAAGATGCCTCGGCCACGGTGTGGGGAGTACGCAGCGACGGCTGCGAATGCTTTACGGCGCGGGCGTGTATAAAAAAGCCGTAAAAGCATAAACCGTAAAAGCATAAAGCAAACAGCATGATACAGCATAATACGATTTGCAAATGCGCAAAGGCGGCAAGCGCGCGCTTAAAACGCAGCGGGCATGACACTGCGCCGCACGGAGGAAAAGATATATGGCAAAAAGAAGAATGCATCCCATGTGTGTTACCTGCCTTGTAAAAAAGCAGCAGGAGGCCGCCGCAGTGTTCGGGGGCAGCGCTCAGCAGCAGCTGGAATATATGCAGCTTGTAACGGGTACGGTAGCGGAAAACTGCCTTACGGATTCGCCTTCGCTGGTATTATATAAAATTACGGAGCGGGCAAAGAGCTTTATGCCCAAAGAAGATCTGTTTTTTGAGGAAAAGCGTAAATTCAACGAGCTGCTGCTTGTGCGTCAGGAGGAGCTTTATAAACGCATAAAGGCCTCCGACGATCCGCTGTTTACGGCTCTTATGCTGTCCATGACGGGCAATTATATTGATAACGGCACGGTGAAGGACATAAACGAGGAAACCCTTTACCGTATAATGTTTGATTTTAATGCCCTGCACTGCGACACGGGGGAGTATGAAAAAACGGCAGAAAGAATAAGAAGCAGCCGCCGTATTACCGTGCTGCACGATAACTGCGGCGAGGTGGTGCTGGATAAGCTGCTGCTGCGCTGCATAAAGGAAATGTGGCCGGATAAGGAGCTTATATCCGTGGTGCGCGGCGGACCCGTGCTTAACGATGTTACCGTTACGGAGGCCCGTCAGGTGGGGCTGGATGAGTACGCCCGCGTTGTAAGCAGCGGTAAGGCCATTGCGGGTACGGAAACGGAGTACCTCTCTCCCGAGGCAAGGGAAGCGGTGTTCGGCGCAGACCTTATTATAGCCAAAGGTCAGGGCAATTTTGAAACAATGTGCGGCTGCGGACTGCCGGTGGTTTATCTGTTTTTGTGCAAATGCCCGCTGCAATGCCGAAAATTCGGGTGCGAACCGCTTACCGGCATGATGCGCGCGGAGGACGGGCAGTCGCTTTTTGACACCGTGGAATAGGGCCCGATGCCGGAGGGGCGGAAATATGGGCAAAAAAGAGACAAAAGCGTTCAAGAAGCAAAATCGAAAAAGCAAAGCGGACTGCGGCAATGCGCCGCAGTAAACCGCAAAAAACAAAAGCATAAAATAAAAAGCGATATCCGCAGCATTTGCCGCGGATATTGTTATATATTGCGTTGTAAGGCGTTTGCGAATATCGTGCGAATATCGTGCGAATATCGCTTTTGAACGGTCAGATGCGCTGGGCAATCTCTGCGCGGATATGGCTGAGGAAATCGTCCAAGGACATGGTTTTGGTTTCGCCCGTGTCACGGCTGCGCACCGATACGGTGCCGTTTTCCACTTCCTGCTGCCCGATGATAAGCATATAGGGAACGCGATCCACGGCTTGCGCTTCGCGTATCATGTAGCCGATCTTTTCACTGCGGCGATCCAGCTCGCAGCGGACGGAGGCTGCACGCAGCGCGTCATATACGGATTCGGCATACTCCATGCTCTTTTCGGAAACGGGCAGCACCTTGGCCTGCATGGGGGCAAGCCAAACGGGGAATTTGCCGGCATAGTGCTCGGTGAGTATGCCTATAAAGCGCTCGATTGAACCGAAAATAACGCGGTGTATCATTATGGGACGCTTTTTGCTGCCGTCCTCATCCACATAGGTCAGACCGAAATTCAGCGGCATCTGGAAATCCAGCTGGATGGTGCCGCACTGCCAGGTGCGGCCGAGGGAATCCTGAAGATGGAAGTCTATCTTCGGGCCGTAGAAGGCGCCGTCGCCCTCGTTTACGGTGTAATCAAGCCCCAGCTTCTCCAAAGCGTTCTTAAGGCCGTTTGTAGCGGCCTCCCAGTCCTCATCGCTGCCCATGCTGTCGGTGGGGCGGGTGGAAAGCTCTACGGCGTATTTGAAGCCGAATTTGCTGTAAACCTCGTTTATCATGTGCACAACGCCCATGATCTCATCGGTTATCTGCTCCGGACGCATGAAGATGTGCGCATCGTCCTGAGTGAAGCAGCGCACGCGGAACAGGCCGTGCAGCGCACCCTTGAGCTCATGACGGTGCACAAGCCCCAATTCGCCTATGCGCAGAGGCAGGTCGCGGTAGCTGTGCAGACGGCTCTGATATACCATAACGCCGCCGGGGCAGTTCATGGGCTTTATGCAGTAGGTCTCCTCGTCAATGACGGTGGAGTACATATTGTCCTTGTAATGATCCCAGTGCCCGCTGGTTTCCCACAGATGGCGGTTCATTATCATCGGGGTGGAAACCTCAACATAGCCCTCGCGGGTGTGAAGCTCGCGCCAGTAGTCGATAAGCGCGTTCTTAAGCTTCATTCCGCCGGACAGGAAGAACGGGAATCCGGGAGCCTCGTCGCAGAGCATGAACAGCCCCATTTCCTTGCCTATACGGCGGTGGTCGCGGCGCTCGGCCTCCTCAAGCAGGCGGAGATATTCATCAAGCTCGGCCTGGGAGCGGAAAGCCACGCCCTTTATGCGGGTGAGCATCTTGTTGTTTTTGTCGTTTTTCCAGTATGCGCCGGAAATGCCGGTAAGCTTAAAGGCCTTGAGAGCCTTGGTGTAGCAAAGGTGCGGGCCGGTGCACATATCGATGTAGTCGCCCTGCTGATAGAAGCTTATAACGGCATCCTCTGGCAGGTCGTCAATGTGCTCCACCTTATATTTTTCGCCGCGCTCCTGCATGAGGGCGATGGCCTCGGGACGGGGCAGAATAAAGGGCTTGATGGGCAGGTTTTCCTTTATAATGCGGCGCATTTCGTTTTCAATGGCGGGCAGGTCGTCCACGGAAAGGGCGGTGTCGCCAAGGTCGACATCGTAATAAAAGCCCTTGTCGGTGGCGGGACCGTAGGCGAAATCCGCCTGCGGATACAGGTGCATTACGGCCTGAGCCATAATATGTGCGGCGCTGTGGCGTATTACATGCAGCTCCTCGTCGGCAGGGCATTCAGCAACAGTGCCGTTATTATAGATGATCTTCATAGTGATATTCCTTTCCTGCCTAAGCCCTTCGGGCCGAAAGCAGCTTTATAAATATAAATATTGAATATATCTTAAGAGGATATATCAATATATTTTTCGTTTGTCAAAGGCTTTTTCGCCTTATGCGGGAATATAAAAGCCGAAAACCGTAAAATAATTATACACCCCGCCTGCACAGCTTGTCCAGCTTATAATGCGGTAATCGGGCAAAAGGAGCATAAAATACGGGCGATTCCGGGGTTATATGCCCTGCATACGCCGTTCGATGTCCTCAACATAGGTGCGGGTCTTTTCGTCCTCCTTAAGAGCCTGGCGGATGCGGCCTATGCCGTGGATCACGGTGGCGTGGTCCCGTCCGCCGAATTCCTCGGCTATACGGGGGAAGGAAAGATCGGTATGCTCGCGGCAAAGGTACATGGCAATGTGGCGGGGCAGCACTATTGCGGCATCGCGCTTTTTGCCCACCAGCAGCTCGGTGGGAATATCAAAGTAGGAGGCCACCGATTCCAGAATCTTATCGGCGGTTATGCGCCGCTGAGCAGAGGTGTGATAATCTCTGAGCGCCTCGGTTATAAGCTCCATGGTAATGGGGCGGCTCATGGTGGTGGAATAGGCCACTATGCGCTTGAGCGAGCCCTCCAGCTCGCGCACATTGTCGCTGGCGCGCTCGGCTATGTAAAACAGCATCTCGTTTGTAAGCTTTGCGCCGCAGGCCTCAGCCTTAAGGGAAAGGATAGCCACCCGCGTTTCAAGGTCGGGCGGGGTAACATCCACAATAAGGCCGCCCTCAAAGCGGGAGCGCAGACGGTCCTCCAGCGTGGCTATTTCGCGCGGGGGACGGTCGGAGGTGATGATTATCTGCTTGTTGGAGTTTACAAGGTCGTTTATGTTGTGAAACAGCTCCTCCTGAGTTTTTTCCTTGTTGCGAAGAAACTGAATATCGTCTATCATCAGCACATCTACGGTGTTGCGGTATTGCGCGCGGAACTGCGCCGTGCGGTTTTTACCTATGGCGTCGATGAATTCATTTGTGTACTTTTCGCAAGTGGTATACATTACCCGCATGGAGGGCGTGGTATCAAGAATATAGTTGCCTATTGCATGCATAAGATGGGTTTTTCCAAGGCCGACGCCGCCGTATATAAACAGCGGGTTGTTAAGCGCCGCCGGGGATTCCGCAACGGAAAGGGCTGCGGCCTGGGCGAACTGGTTGCCTGCGCCGATAACGAAGGTGTCAAAGGTGTATTTTTCGTTCAGCATGGGGCGGGAAGCGGCGGCTGTTGCGCCGGAGGCATAGTTTTTGGCCTCGTTTTCCAAAATGAGCTCCACATTCAGCTCGCGGCTCCAGGCGCAGTTTACCACCATTTTAAGGTACTTGCAATAGCAAAGATCAGGGTTGGTAAGCATGTTGCGGTGCAGAACCGAGGGTACGCTCAAATACAGCGTGCTGCCCTGAAGCGCCACCGGTTTTATAAAAGAAAACCAGGTCCGATAATTGGTGGAGCCTATTTCCTTTGTGGATTTGAGCATGTTGTCGGCTATTTCCCATGTGGAGTTCAGATCCTGCATGATGCTACCCCCGATAAATTTGGTTGTATGTACATAAGAAGCCTGCGTAAAGATGCGTATGCGCAGCACGCCTGTTCGGCCGCAGAAAACAGCCTTTGTTTTTATTAAACGGAAAAGGCAGGCTCCTGTGAATAACTGTCGCGCGGATACATATAATATCAAAAAACCTGTGGAAAAGCAATGTTTTTTTTAATAATTCGGCAAAAAACAGGGTGAAATCATGGTGAAAATTTTGCTCAAGTTGTGGATATACCATATGTTGTGGATAACCGCGCAGGCGCACACAAGCAGCCCTTTGCAGGAATAACGGGGCATAAAAATAAAGGGGCAAAGCGATCGGCTTTGCCCCAAGAGGTATGTTTAGTTTTGCGGCTGTTATAGCGCTATAATTCCGGGGCGGCGGAGTCGATATATTCCAAAGCCCGTGCGGCTATATAGCGGTAGCGCTCCGCCTTGCCTCCGCGAATCTTTATCCGCAGGGGCAATTATACCGAAGTTAATATTCATGGGCTGAAATGCGCGTCCCTCGCCGGAGGAAACATAAAGCCCCAGTGCGCCCACGGCACAAATATCGGACAGCTCCGGCTCCGGTTTGCCCAGACAGTCGTGCGCCATGGCAATGCCCGCAAGCATGCCGGAGGCGGCGGATTCGATATAGCCCTCCACGCCGGTGATCTGCCCGGCAAAGTAGATGTCGGGTCGGCTCTTGAGGCGGTAGTTGCGGTTAAGCAAGCGGGGGGAGCACAAAAAGGTGTTGCGGTGCATAACCCCGTAGCGGACAAATTCGGCGTTTTCAAGGCCCGGAATCATGCTGAAAACGCGCTTTTGCTCGCCGAATTTAAGATGGGTCTGGAATCCCACAAGGTTATAAAGGGTCTGCGCGGCGTCGTCCTGACGCAGCTGAAGCACGGCATAGGGCTCTTTTCCGGTGCGGGGATCGGCAAGCCCGACGGGCTTCAGCGGGCCGAAGGCAAGGGTCTGCCGGCCCCGCGCCGCCATGACCTCCACCGGCATGCAGCCCTCAAACACGGCGTCGGCTTCAAACCCGTGCACGGGCGCCGTTTCCGCGCTCAGAAGGGCGTCCACAAAGGCATCGTATTGCTCATGCGTCATGGGGCAGTTGAGATAATCGTCGCCGCGGCCGTATCTGCCGGCACGGAAAACCTTGCTCATATCCACGGAATCGGCGGTGATTATAGGGGCTGCGGCATCGTAGAAGTGCAGATATTCCTGCCCCGTAAGCTCGGCTATCGCCTCGGAGAGGGCGTCGGAGCAGAGCGGGCCTGCGGCTATTATACATTTGCCGTCGGGCACGCGCGTAAGCTCGGAGCGCACGAGAGTGAAGTTATCAAATGCGCGCAGACGGGCTTCAACATCGCGGGAGAGACCTTCGCGATCCACCGCCAGCGCACCGCCTGCCGGCAGGGCATTGGCATCGGCGCAGCGCATGATCAGGGAATCAAGCCGGCGCATTTCCTCCTTAAGCAGCCCGGCTCCGTTTTCAAGGCGCGCAGAGCGCAGGGAGTTGGAGCATACAAGCTCTGCAAAGCCCCCGGTTTTATGTGCACCGGTGCTTTTTTCCGGGCGCATTTCGTACATTGTTACGGCTATGCCGCGGCGCAGCAGCTGATATGCGGCCTCGCAGCCGGCAAGCCCGGCACCGATAACGGTTACATTCATGGTCTGTCTCCTTATTTGCGGGATTTGTGCATTTGCGGGCGTTTGCCCGAAATAAAAGGGTGGGCCTTGCATAATGCCCGCCGGATTTTTTTATAAAATAACGGCTGCGATCAAGCCTTGACCGTATCCTTTTTCGGCTGTTGATTCCCGCTTTTTTTGCAGCCGGCTTTTTTGCGGAGACGGCTTTTTTTGCAGCGGGCTTTATCGTTTTTTCGCCGGCCGTTTTCTTGGCGGCTTTTTTTGCCGGAGCTTTTTTTGCCGCTGTTTTAGCGGCTTTTTCGCCGGAGGCCTTCTTTGCGGCGGTTGTCTTTTCGCCTTTTTCTTTTGCTGCGCTCTTTTTTTCCGCCTGAGCGGCCTTTGCCAGCTTTTTTTCGTAGCGGAGTTTATCGGCGGCGCGGGTGGGACAGTCAAGGTTCATGCACATTTTCCGTCCTCGGTAGCCCTCGATTATATAGCTGCCGCATTCCGGGCATATCTCGCCGGTGGGCAGACCGCTGGAGGCAAAATCACATTCCGGATAGCGGGAGCAGCCGTAGAATTTGCGTCCGCCGTTTTTGCCGGCGCGCTTTACCAGCTTTGCCCCGCACTTGGGGCAGGGCACCTTGACCTCGTCCTCCGGCATCGGGCGGGTGTTTTTGCACTCCGGATAGCCGGGGCAGGCAAGGAACTTGCCGTATCTTGACGAGCGCACCACCATCATGCGCCCGCATTTATCGCAGGGTATGTCGGTTTCAATAACGGGAACCCGCACATGGGGGGCATCGGCCGCCGCCAGCACGGACTGATGAAACGGGCCGTAGAAGCTGCGCACCACATCCGTCCACTGCATTTGCCCCTCTTCCACCTTGTCCAGCTCGCTTTCCATTCCGGCGGTAAAATGCACATCCACAATATCCGGAAAGGCATTAAGCATAAAATCCACCACGCAGAAGCCCAATTGGGTGGGCTTGAGATTCTTTTTGTCCCGCTCGATGTATTCGCGGTCCAAAATGGTGGAGATAATGCTTGCAAAGGTGGAGGGGCGTCCTATGCCCTTGTCCTCCAGCTCCTTTACAAGGCTGGCCTCGTTGTAACGCGCCGGGGGCTCGGTGAAGTGCTGTGCAGGCTCAAATCCGTCAAGAACGGCCGGCTGACCCTCGTGCAGCACCGGCAGAGTGCTTTTATCCTCGGTGACCTTGTTCGCCCCTTCGATATAAACCGCCATATAGCCGTCAAAAATGCGCTGCTGTGCGCTTGCACGAAAATTGTGGCCGGCGCTTACAAGCTCGGCGCTTCTTGTTGCATAAACCGCGTCCGACATCTGGCAGGCGATAAAGCGCTCATATATAAGCTTGTACAGCTTATATTGGTCGTCGGTAAGATAGGAGCGCACCTGCTTGGGGCTGCGGGAAAGCGAGGTGGGGCGTATTGCCTCGTGCGCATCCTGGGAATCGCTCTTGCTTTTGAAAACACGGGGCTTGGGGGGCAGATAATCGCCGCCGAAGTTGGTTTTTATATATTCCCGCGCCATCTCAACGGCCTGTGAGGAAAGGCGGAGGGAGTCGGTACGGATATATGTTACAAGGCCGACGCTGCCGTCCTTAAGCTCCACGCCCTCGTAGAGATCCTGAGCCACCCTCATGGTTTTGCGCGTGGTGAAGCCCAGCTTGCGGGAGGCCTCCTGCTGCAGCATGGAGGTGGTGAAGGGGGTGGGGGCGGAGCGCTTCTTGCGCCCTTCTTTATAGGAAGCAACGGTAAAATCGCGGCAGGCATCCATTATCTGCTGCGCTTCCTCCATGGAAGCAAGCTCGCGTTTTTTGCCGTCCGTTCCCCAAAACTGCGCCTCAAAGGGTTCGTCCGCGGTAAGGCGGGCGTTAAGAGTCCAGTATTCACGGGGAACAAAGGCCTGAATTTCGCGCTCTCTGTCCACCACCAGGCGCACGGCGGGGGATTGAACACGCCCCGCCGAAAGGCCGGCCTTTACCTTGCGCCAAAGTATCGGGCTTATTTCATAGCCCACAAGGCGGTCCAGCACGCGGCGCGCCTGCTGAGCATCCACAAGGTCAAGGTCAACGCTGCGGGGAGAGGCCACGCCGTTTCGTATTGCGTTTTCCGTTATTTCGTTGAAGGCGACGCGGCAGGGGGAGGAAACATCAATGCCCAGAAGGTGGGCAAGGTGCCAGCTTATAGCTTCTCCCTCGCGGTCAGGGTCGGTGGCAAGGTATACGGCGTCGGCCTTTTTTGCCTCGGCGCACAGCTCCTTTATAAGCTGCGCCTTGCTTTTAATATTCTGATACTGCGGGGCGAAGTCATGCTCCACATCCACGCCCAGCTTGCTTTTGGGCAGGTCTATTATGTGCCCCACGCTGGCCATTACCTTGTAGTCCTTGCCCAGAGCCTTGGCAACGGTTTTAACCTTATGCGGAGACTCCACTATCAAAAGCTTCATTATCGTCTTTCCTCCGGTGCGAAAGAGCCGGTAAAGGCAAAACGGCGGCGTTTTGCGCACTTAGGGTAAATACGCCGTATGCCGTTTGCGGCCTTTGTGCTCTAACGGTAAATATTATCGTTATTAAGTATGTACAGGCCGCCTGCGGCGCGCTGTACTATGCCGCGCAGCTCCATCATGGTAAGCAAAGCGGCAAGTTTCCCGGCTGAATTATTGCACCTTTGGGTCAATTCGTCAAGTGAAACTTCTTCGCCGTTTCTCATCTGCTTTATAAGCTCGGATTCCTCCGGGGTCACTTTTATCACCGGGCGCTTGGTCTTTAGAGCGGTCTTGCCCACTAACGCCAGCAGATCATCGGGGCTTGTAATGCAGCGTGCCCCCTGCTTTATAAGGCGGTTGCAGCCCACGGACTGCGGCGAGGTTATATTGCCCGGAACGCAGGCAATCTCGCGGCCCTGCGCCTGAGCGCAGCGCACGGTGGAAAGCGTGCCGCTTTTCTCGCCCGCCTCTATTACGGCAAGACAGTCGCAAAGCGCGGAAACAAGTCGGTTGCGCCTTGGAAAGTTGTAGGCCTGCGGCGCGGTACCGGGCGGAAATTCACTTATAAGCAGACCGGTTTTTGCAATGCGGTCAAACAGCTGAGCGTTGCTGGAGGGGTAGCATACATCAATGCCGCAGCCGAAAACAGCCGCGGTTTTGCCGCCGGCGTCGAGGGCCGCAGTCAGGGCGTCGGTGTCGATGCCGTATGCGCCGCCCGATATTATGGGTATTCCGGCAAGCGCGGCGGCGCGCCCGAAGGAGGCGGCTACGCTTCTGCCGTAGCAGGTGCAGCGGCGGGAGCCTATAATGGATATGCCTCCGCCGTAAAGCAGGGAAATATCGCCGCGGGTATATATGATGGGCGGAGGAGGCGCGCAGTCCAGAAAGCGCGGCGGATAATCGGGCGATACGCGGCATATCAGGCGCACGCCCATTTCCGCTGCGCGGTTTTCTATTTGGTCAAACGCTTCTTCGCGGCAGGAACTGATAATGCTTCCGGCAAGCCGGGGATCCTTGAATTCCGGGCTTTCTGCCGCTGCAAGCACTTCGGAGGCGGAGCCGTAATATTCAATAAGATTATTAAAGCGGGCGGGAGTCATCCCGCGGGCAAGATATAAAAGGATATAGCGTTTCTTCCGTGCTGTATTCCATATTCACCAGTACTTTCTGTCCAAGGACCTGTATCGTATGGCTTCGGCTATATGCTCTGCGGTTATATCCTCGCTTTGAGCAAGGTCGGCAACGGTGCGGGCTATCTTGAGTATTCGGGAATAAGCGCGCGCGCTCATTTTAAGGCTGTCAAACGCGCTTTTAAGCAGGGAATCCGCATCGGGGGAAAGCCGGCAGAAGCGGTTGATCTCCCGCGCGCTCATGTGGGCGTTTGCAAATATGCCGGTGCCCTCAAAGCGCTTTTGCTGTATAAGCCGCGCCTGCTGCACGCGCTTGCGTACCTCTGCGGAGCTTTCCTCCGGGCTGCCCTGTCCGCGCAGGGAATCGTAGGGCACGGCATCGGTTTCTATCTGAAGGTCTATGCGGTCCACAAGCGGGCCGGAAACCCGCCCCAGATACCGCTGTATCTGCGCCGGGGAGCATTTGCATTGCTTTATCTTGCTGCCGTAATAGCCGCAGGGGCAGGGGTTCATGGAGGCTATAAGCATAAAGCGTGCGGGATAGGTTACGGTATTGCTTACGCGGGATACCGTTACCACGCCGTCCTCAAGCGGTTGGCGCAGCGCCTCCAGCGCAACGCGGGAGTACTCCGGGAATTCGTCAAGAAACAGCACTCCGTTGTGGGCAAGGCTTACCTCGCCGGGACGCGCCTTTGCTCCGCCGCCGGTAAGCGCGGGGGCGGAGGCGGTATGGTGAGGGGAGCGAAAGGGGCGCACATCCACTATTCCGCGCGCAGGGTCAAGACAGCCGGCTATGGAGTGGATCTTGGTTACCTCCATGGCCTCTTCAAAGGTAAGCTGCGGCAAAATGGAGGGCAAAGCGCGCGCAAGCATGGTTTTGCCGGAGCCGGGAGGGCCCAGCATAAGCAGATTATGGCTGCCTGCGGCGGCAATTTCCATGGCGCGCTTGGCGGCATGCTGCCCCTTTATCTGTGAAAAATCGGTATGAACCGCGGATTGCCCGGATATGCTTTCCCACGATACGCATTCCACGGGCTTCAGCTCCTCCTCGCCCTGAAGAAAGCGTACAAGCTGGTAGAGATCCTGCGGGCAATAGCATTCTATGCCCTCAATGCAGCGTACCTCTGCGGCGTTGCCCGCAGGTATAACGGCGCGGTGAAAGCCGTCCTTAAGCGCGGAGATTATCATGGGCATAACTCCGGTTACGGGGCGTATTTCACCGCTTAAGGACAGCTCGCCTATAAAGACGGTATTGTTAAGCATGGGGGAAAACAGCTGGCCGCTTGCTGCCAAAAGGGATACGGCAATGGGCAGGTCATATACGGAGCCTTCCTTTTTAAGGTCGGCCGGGGCCAGATTTACCGTTATGCGGTTATTGGGCATTTCAAAGCCGCTGTTTTTTATTGCCGAGCGCACGCGCTCGCGGGATTCCTTTACGGCGGTGTCGGGCAGCCCGACGGTGTCGTAGGAAAACAGCCCCGCAGATACAAAGGTTTCCACGGTTACCGGGAAGCCGTCTACGCCGGACAGGGCGTAGGAAAGCACTTTTGACAGCATGGTTATGTTGCTCCTTTATATCATATTTCCCGCAGTATTGCCGGTATGCAGGGCGCTGCCGCCCGGCTGACGGTGCAACAGGCTTTCTTTGCTTTTATCAAAGCCCCTCAGATATCCTTTTTTTCGCGCCGGAACACTATAAGGCGGGAACCGAGAAATTTATTACAAGAGTCACCGGCACGGTTATCAGCTTTGCCAAAACCCCGGTTATGCCGGCAAGGCGCAAAAGCGCCATCGCGCCCTGACCTATCCCGAGGGTCACAAGGTTTATAAGCAGAAAGGGCAGCCACTGACGCTTTGCACTGCCTTTATCGCGGAAGGTAAAAAGCTTGTTCAGCACAAAGCTGCACGCCACGCCGCACAGATAGCCCGCGGCAAAGGGAATGGGATACAGCGCTTCGTTTCCGCCCAGAAATACATAATATATCAGGCTGAAAATGCCCATATCCACTAAAGTGTTTATGCCGCCCACCACGCAGAAGCAGGCAAGCTGCACAAGAGAGGCGGCTTTATCCTGCCCTATTTTACGGGCAAGAAACTCGGTTATACGGTCGATAAATTTCATTTTGAAAATATCCTTTATGCGTAAGAATTGCTGTTGTATCTGCCTTTTTGCGCTTTGCATATGCCGGCGCACAAAAGTGCAAAAGGCAAAACGGCGCGGCGAAGGCCGGGCTTGCAGGTTATGTTCAGTTGTTATAGAAATGCCAGCCCTGACCTAGTCCGTTGTGGCTGAAGGAGGGAATCCACCAAAGGAAAGAGGAAACATAGTGCTTGCTGGTTTCCACGCCGCTCCAAAGCGGGTAGAACATGCAGGCAATTATCAGGATTGCGGCAAAGAAGCCGATAACCGCGCCTGCTGCAAGCCTGCGGGAGCGCAGCCTGTCGCGTCCGAGAGTGCAGGTTTTTGCATAGAACTGCCGCAGCACATACACGGAGAATATCATTATAAAGGGCAGCGACGCAAAATAATGATATATAAAGGTGGAGCGGGGAATAAACGCCCATGCCCCGTAATTTGCGGCAAAGCCGGTAAGCGTGAAGGCCAGAAGGGTTATATCGCGGCTTTGGCGTACGCGCAGCGCGGGGTCGGCGGTGCGCCGGCGCACAATGAGCTTTTGAACAAGCATAACGGCGCAGCCTATGGCGCTTACAAGCCCGAACCACCAGATAAGCGGGTTGCCCATGCAGGAAATGGTGCCCATGGCATCCCCCGTAAGCTCCTTTGCCTGATAGAACCAGTAGGGGTGCCACATTATGGGCCATGTGTACCATTTGGACTGCCAGTAGTTGGTGTCGGTGGTTATGCCCTCATGATAGGAAAGCATATCCTTCTGGTTTTGCCATATGGTGTTAAGAGCGGAGCCCTTGTTGCCGGGGGCGTCAAAATATGCGCCGTAGCTTGCGCAGTATATTGCCGCGGGGATTATTATAAAGAACCCTATGCAGAACAGCAGCGTAAGCAGCAGATTTTTACGGTACACCGAGCATATACCGCTTAAAAGGCTGCGCTGCCTGCCGCTTAATGAGGGGTCATCTTTATCGCGCGCGGCGGCAATGTATTCGCGGGTGCGCTTATACATGGTAAAGAAGAATATGGCGGCAAGCCCCACTCCCGCATAGGCGCCTATCCACTTGCAGGCAATGCCCAGCCCGAAGCTTATTCCGCAAAGCCCCAGAGGCACAAGCGTACGCACAAGGGAAGTTTTGTTCCAGCTCATGGTGCAGTACTTATACATAAAGGTGTACATAAGTATTATAAACAGCACGGCATAGGAATCCACGGTGGCAAGACGGGTCTGCACAAAATGCATGCCGTCAAGGGTCATAAGCAGCATAAGAGCCGTTGCCCACGGGGTTTTTTTGAACATGAGCTTGCCCAGACAGTACATTGCGGGCAGCATGAGTATGCCGGCAAGGTTGCCCATAAAGCGCCAGCCGAAGGGATTCATGCCGAAGATGCGTATTCCCAGCGACATTATCGCCTTGCCCAGCGGCGGATGCGTCCATTCGTATATGCGCCAGCCGTTTATCATCTCATAAGCGGTGCGGGCATGATATATCTCGTCAAAGTACATTCCGGTGTAATAGCTGGGCTTGCTTACGGCGGTAGCCTGTTCGTCAAACAGGGCAAAGGCATCGTGCCCCGTGTGGGCGGCAAGCGCGGCGGCGTCAAGAGCTTTGCCGTTTAC
Source organism: Oscillospiraceae bacterium (assembly GCA_022009755.1). Lineage (GTDB taxonomy): Bacteria > Bacillota > Clostridia > Christensenellales > QALW01 > UMGS1338. Next base: position 1,347,408 of record CP091722.1, on the reverse strand, counting down.
CGCTGCGGATACTATTTCAATGGCGTTTTTTGCATCCTCATCGGCAAAGAAGGTCATCTCATTTATTCGCATGCCGGAAAAAGCGGCGCTTACGCGCACATACCGGGCGGTTACGTCATAGCTTTTGTTGAAATCGCGGTTCCAGCGGTACATATCGCCGTTGCCGAAGCGGTATGTTTCAAGCAAGGACCAGTTCTCGCCGTCAAGGGAGTATTCTATTTTCAGGGTGCCGTTATAGGTGTTTTTGCTCTGAGAATAGGAGCTGTCGCAGATGCTGTTGTTTACATAAAACCGCTGAAGATGGGTGGCGCTTCCGAAATCCGCGGTTATGCTGTCGCCGTTTTTCGGCGCCCAGTAGTTTTCCGGCGTGTTGACGGAGCCGAGGTTCACAAGGGTGATAACGGCGTAAACAACGGTTACGCCCAGCATTATCAGCCAGTCGCGCGGGGTAAGAAAACGCTTCTTTCCGGGTGCGGTCCCGGCTTTTTTTGCGCTTTTTCTGCTTTTGCACGAAGCGGATGCGCCGCTCTCGGTCTTTTTATCCGTGCGGTTCATTTCTGCCTCCTCGGGGCTGCTTGGGAATTATCGGAATTATCGGAATTATCATCACTGTCGGGGCTGTCGGAGCCGTCGTCTGCGCCCGGGCTTTGGCTTTCATCGTCAGCGTCACCTTCCGCATCGGGAGCCGCCTCATTATTTGATTCGGCATTTGATTCGGCGCCGGATTCAACGGAAGCCAGCAGCTCAAGAGTAACGGCGGAAACGGAGCCCCGTCCGCAGGCAGGACGGCTGCCGGGCGCGCTGAGCGCGGGATCGGTTGACGGGCCTTTTAAGCGGATGGAGAAAACAACATAGGTAAAGTAGATAAATATAAGCACATTAAGCGCGCAGCCCGCAAGGAAAAGCGGATCGTTTGCGGCAAAATAGCTTAAGCCGTTTGTGTCATTGGGTTCACAGTGCAGATACAGCACCTGCGCCACATTACATATGAGGTAAAGCTGAAGGCCGCCAGCACATTTATTATCCGGCGGTCGCCGTATACTATAAAGGCGGCGGGCAAAAGCGCCAGCACGGGGTAGAGATACCGCTCGTGCATATAGGGCGCAAGCACGAATATTGCCGCCGTAAGCCATGCTCCAAGCAGGAACAGTGAACGGTTTTTGGGCTGCTTGCGCCAGTAATACAGCAGTGCAAACACCGCAAATACAACGGCAAGCAGGGCAAAGCCCAGCACGCGGTAGGAAAGCGCCCCCAGCGCCGGAGCGGTATCCTTTGCCCATTGTCCGCCAAGCAAGCCCATAAGGTTGAAGGCGGAAAGAGTGGCGTACTGGTAGGAGCCCATGGTGCCGAAGTATTTTGCAAACAGCCAGTACCAGGGCTGGTCGGAGCGCATGGCTATGCTTATAAGCACAAAGCCCGCCAGTATCCCCAGCATAGAATAAAGGAAATGCAGCGCGGTGCGGCGGCTGGTTTTCATATCGGGGGCCAGCTTGCCCTTAAGGGAGCGCACGCAAAGGGTTATTGCACCCACCAGCATAACGGGGGCCAGCATAAGAGCCTGCGGCTTTGCAAGCAGACCAAGGGCATACCATATAACGGAAAGCCACAGCTTCTTTTTTATCATATAATATACGGCCAGCAGCATAAACAGCATCAAAACGGAATCCGCCTGTCCCCAGGAGGCGCTGTCCACTATAACGGCGGGGTTAAAGAGATATGCGCCGGCAGCAAAAAGGGCATATTTGGGATATTTCCGTTTGCATATGCAATAGAGCACAACGGCTATCAGAATGTCGCAGATTATTGCGGGGGATTTAAGCAGCAGCCATGCTCCCGCAGAGGATGTGCTTAAGCCCGCAAGGTTGATTATTGCGCTGGGAAGGGCGAGAATAAGCATGTAAAGCGGCGGATAGTCGCAGAAATAATCCGCGGAATAAAAGCGGAAGGGCCCGTTTGCCAGCATCCGTGAGCCCCATGCCGTAAAGCAGTTCATATCCACATTGAAGCCGCGGTAATCCATGGCGTGAACTATACGGATTATAAGCCCTGCTGCTATAAGCAGCACAAGCACGCAGGTGCGTATCGTGCCCTCCGGGGCGCCGAAGCGGCGTATAAGAGCATAGGCGGCAAGCAGCGCCAAAGAGAAAACAGCGCCGGTAATAATTATTGAGGTACTTTTCTGCGAGTTTTCATTCTTTTTATCGTCGGTCTTGTCCGAGCCCGAAGAGGTGTTCAGCCGGTTTCAAGGCTGGCGGCGGTAACGCCCTCGGGCAGCGCCGAGGCGTCGATCTCCGTCATGGAGGCGTTCGTAAACCATGCCGTGCCGCTGTTTTCGCCGCTGTAAAAGCCTATGCGCAAAGCCACGGTAAGGGTGGTCTGGTTTGCGGCGGTGCGGCCGTAAAAATCAAGCCTTGTCCAGCCGCTATCGCCGCTCAGCGCCTGAGAATGGGTAAAAACGCCTATAACCGATATGTTTGCGCCCACAGCCGAGGCATCCGTTCCTATGTTTTCGGTGCGGCAAAGCACGGAAAAGCGGTACAGGGTGCTGCGTTTGCACTTCACCTCCTGTACAAGCCGGGCATCGTTTAGCTCCGTAAGGGTCAGCCGCAGCGCGGTTTCTCCGTCCGGCCCTGCGTTTTTCACAAAGGAAACGGCATTTTCCGCATTGCGGTAGGAATCAAAATACCAGCCGTCCGCCTTTGCGGACTCACAGGAGGAAAAAGCAGGGTTTGTAAGGCAGTTGTCTCCCTTCTTGACGCCGCCGGAGCAGCCTGAAAGCATCAGGGGCGCAAAGCATAAAAGCAGCAGTGCTGTAAGCAGGGGGTGCAAATGTTTTTTCATGTCTTTTCCTTTCGTAAGCCGGAAAGTCGTTCCGCATACGGTTTTTTCCGGATAAAATACGGCATTTGCCGGATGTTTTGCTTTTTTGGATTTTGCAAACTGAGGAATTATATCCTGCAAACCTAATGCGTCAGAAGGCGTCCTGCATATAGGTTATAACGCCGCGGTTTATGGCAGCGCAGTCAAAGCGGACGCAAGTATCGGTAATGCCGTGCAGCTTCATATAGCATTCGGCCGCGCGGCGCAGCTTTTTGCGCTTGGAAAGGGTAACATGGGATTCGGCGGGGCCGAACCTTTCGTTTGCGGCGCTTTTGACCTCTATAAACACAAGCGTATCTCCGCTTTTGGCCACAATGTCTATTTCGCCCAGGCGGCAGCTGAAATTACGCTCAAGTATCTCCATGCCCAACCCCTCCACATGCGCTGCGGCCAGCTCCTCGCCCTTATCGCCTATTTTGCGCATGGATACCGGGGAGGTTTCGGTGCCGGGGGTGCGCAGCCTTGTGCAGAAGCTTTTTCTGTGTATGGGGCACAGCCCGTGCTCGGCGATGGCCTGCATGTGGTCGTGTGTGCCGTAGCCCTTGTGCTTTTCAAAGCCGTACTGCGGATATTTTTCCGCAAGCTCTGTCATAAGGCGATCCCTTGTAACCTTGGCTATTATGCTGGCGCAGGCTATGGAGGCGCTTAAGGCGTCTCCCTTTACTATTGCTGCGGCGTTTTTATGCCCCGGCGGCAGAACATTTCCGTCCACCAGTATGTAATCCGGGGTAATTTCAAGGCCGCTTATTGCGCTGTTCATGGTTTCCAGCGTCGCCCGCAGAATATTTATCCGATCTATGCGCTCAGGCCCGGTAACGGCCACGCTTACGCTCAGAGCGCGCTGCATTATCTCATCATAGAGCCTTTCGCGCTTTGAGGCGGACAGCTTTTTTGAGTCGTCGGCATCTGCGGGCACATTTTCCGGGTCAAGTATTACGGCAGCGGCGACAACCGGGCCCGCAAGAGGGCCTCTGCCGGCTTCGTCCACGCCGGCTATATATTCGTATCCCTGCGCCTTTAGTATATGCTCGTAATGCAGCATATCCTTTTTATCCTGAGCCATACCCTATTCCTCCCCGTGCGCCGACATGCCCTCTTTATCCTCCCGACTGCCTTGTTGCAAGAGGCGGTGTCGCCGGAAAGTCGGACAAAGGGCAAATCCAGCGTCATACGCCCTATTTTGCCGCTGCGGTATTCGTCAATAAGCATAACGGCTCCCCGGAGAAAATCGGGCTGACCGCCCTTTAACAGCAGGCCGCGGGCAAGGCATATGCTCTCATAGGTTTCAAGCGGCGCGTCGGAAACGGCCACTCCGTAGCGCGCGGCAAGATTTTCCGGGTAGGCGGCGCTTAGCTGCTTTACAAGCTCCAGCGCCAGCTCCTCTTTATCAAGGATCTCATCGTTTAACGCGCCGGTTATTGCAAGGCGCGCCGCCGCCGTTTGATTATCCAGCCTCGGCCAAAGCAGACCGGGGGAATCCAGCAGCTCAAGACGGTCGTTTATTTTTATCCACTGCTTTCCCCTTGTAACGCCGGCGCGGTCGCCGGTGCGGGCGCGTGCCGACCCCGCAAGGGTGTTTATCAGCGTGGATTTTCCCACATTGGGCACTCCCGCGCACAGCACGCGTACGGTTTTGTTCATACCGCGGGCGCGCGCCTTTTCCACTGCGGGGCGCGCAAGCCTTTCAAGGGCGGCCAGAATGTCCGCCCTGCGGACGCTGCGGCCGCATACGGCCATTACCTCGTGCCCCTTGGCGCGGAATTCCTCCACCCATTCCTTTGTAAGCGCCGGGTCGGCAAGATCCGCCTTATTAAGCACCGTAAGCACCTGCTTGTTTTCAAGCAGACGGTCAAGGTCGGGGTTGCGGGAGCTGTACGGAATACGGGCGTCCAGCATAAGAATCGCTATATCTATAAGACGCAGGTTTTCGCACAGCATACGCTTTGCGGAGGCCATATGTCCGGGATACCAGTTTATCTTCATTATTGTCCTCGCTTGCCCCTTAAAAACGGGGCGTTTTTATTATCCGCCAGTGCAACGGGCCTTCGCGGCCGCGACGTATAAAGCACAAAATACATATGCTTTGCGCCCCTGACGGCTCATGCTGCTTTTGCGGCGGTTCTGTAATTATACAATACTTTCCGCACAAATTCCAGTATCAAATTGCACAAACCGTGATTTTTGCCCTTTTTTGCATCACAAATGCGTTTTTGCAGTGCATTTTTGATCCCGTGCGTTAAAAAAGCGGTTAAAGGAAGGCAATCGTATGCGCGGCGGGCGCGCCGCTTCTCAAATCGGCTTTCAAAACAAAAAGACCCGCCCTTGCGGGCGGGTCGCGGCTATCTGCATATGTCGCCCACGCCGCCCAGTATATATTTGGGACGGTAGGGGAAAAGGTCGGGGGTCTGTATCGTGCTTACGCCGGAAAGCACCAAAACGGTATCTATTTCCGATTCGATACCGGAAATTATATCAGTGTCCATGCGGTCCCCCACTATCGCGGCATCGCTGCTGCTGCACCCAAGCAGTGATATTCCGGTGCGCATCATCAAAGGATTGGGCTTGCCCAGATAATAAGCGGTTTTGCCCGTAGCAAGCTCAATGGGCGCAACGAGGGCGCGGCAGGCCGGAATAATGCCGTCCTCGGAGGGCGCGGTCATATCGGAGTTGGTGGCTATCAGCTTGGCTCCCTTGTTTACCAGCTTTACCGCCTTCAGAATGGCGTCGTAATTATAGTTGCGCGTTTCTCCTATTATCACATAGTGCGGGGAAACATCGTCAATGGTTATATCGGCGTCGTACAGCGCGTTTATAAGCCCGGCATCGCCTATAACATAGGCGCGGGCATGCGGAGCCTGCTGCTTAAGAAAGGCGGCCGTAGCCAAAGCGCTTGTGTAAAAGTGCGATTCATCCACATCAAGATCCATGCGCTTAAGCTTCTGACGCAGCTCCCGCGGCGTTTTTTCCGAGGAATTGGTTAAAAACAGATATTTTTTGTTTTCTTTCTGAAGCCAGCTTACAAAATCGTGTACGCCGTCCAGCAGACGGTTGCCGTGATAAATAACGCCGTCCATATCGCATATAAAGCCTTTTTTGGCCTGAAGCTGTGAAAGATCGTATTGCTGCATAAATTTCCTTTCCGTTGACCCGCTTGCCGCCTGCTGCTGACAGCCGCCGTGAGGCGGGGTGTGAAAAAATAAGATCAAAAATCCCCGAAACTATTTTACTTAAGACGGGGGATTTTGTCAATATGCTGCCGCTGCGTAAAAATGCAGGGTAAAACACGGCAAAATGAACAGTATATAGTATAATGTACGGTAATTTTTATATTTGCAGCCGGGAATTCAGCCCGCAGCAATATCCCGGACATGATAACTTTCATATGCAAGTCCGCAGGCGCAAAGCAGCGAAAGCGTCCATTCCCGTGCGCAGGCTCCGTTTAAGCGGGCTGCGCAGCGGCCGATGTTTACGGCGTGCGCCGCAAACCGGGCTTTTGCATCCAGCGCAGACGAGACTACCGATACATATCCGCCCGGGCGGCTCAGCAGTATACCGGTAATACCCTCGGGCAGTGTTTCCGCTGCCATCAAAACACCAAGGTTGTCAGCTGCCTCCTGAAGCTTTGTTGGGATCATCTCGCCGTTTGAAACCTCCGTTCGTATAAATTTTCCGAATTTTTGCGCAGCGCGGCACGGCCTGTGCCGCATGCGGGTTTTGCGCCCCTGCAATATTTTATGACGCATGAGTGCGCTTGGTAACCGCTCCCGATGTATTATTACTATATCAAACAGCGACAAATTTTGCAAGACGGAATTTGGCATAAATTGTAAATTTTATTACGAAAAAAATCGTTACTATTGACGAAGGAGATGTTCGGGTATAAAAAATACCCCGTGCCCCGGGAGGGGCACAGGGGTCAGCCTTTACAGTATTTGCTTTTGAGATAGTCGATATAGCTTTCCAGCTCCGCAACGGCCGGCTCGGGCAGCGAGGGGTCGTACTGCACCGCAAGCAGCTGCCCGCCGGGGTCCGGGCTTGCGCCCAGCAGATAATCGGTGGTTACGCCGAAATATCGGGCAAGGCCGAGAATTAGACCGGGAGTGGGCTGCCGTGTGCCGCTTTCATATTTGGAAAAGGTGGTATAGCTCATATTAAAAACGGAGGCAAGCTCCCGGAGCGACAGACCGCGCGCTTTGCGGCACTCCTTCAGACGCTGGGGAAACATAATATCACCTCATGAAAAATTAAGCCTGAATTTTGAAAAAAGTATACTTGATTTGCATGGATAGAATAGCATCTTGTCGCTGTATTGTCAACAATAAAATGACATTTTGTCACCGCAAACGGCTAATTTACGGCTTATTTACTTATTTATAAACAAAATATACCGAGAAAGACGCCGGTGCATATTCCGCTCAGGTCGTAGCCCGTTCGGATATGCTTTCGGGAATGTGACGCGGCGGTGAAGCAATGAAAATGGAATTTACGAGAAGCGAATGGTTAATTATGTGCTAATAAACAAGGCTATATTCGTTAGAAAAGTCTCTTTAATTTGATTTTGCAATATGCTATAATAACAGAACGATGAAAATCGGAATTATGAGGAGGTTTTTATTTATGAAAAACGTCAAGAAGTATCTTGTCGTTGCTTTGTGTCTGCTTATGACCTTGGCGCTCTTTGCAGCGTGCCAGCCTACGCAGACGGGCTCTGCTACACCCGCTCCGAGCGGCGGAACTCAGCCTTCGGGCAGCGACTTTTTCACTGATCTTCCGGAGCAAATCGTTATGAAGCAGGGAGACGAGTACAGAGTTTTCCTGTGGGCTAACCAGGAAGAAAATGAATGGGTAAACGGCGATGAAGCGGCCCGTGACCACGCCAAGGATCTCAAAACCCAGTGGGAAGAGTTCCAGAAGCAGTTCGGCGTAAAGGTAACGTGGATTCCCTGCAGCAATCAGGCCGGATGGCTTGAGGAAATGCTGGCTCCTGCGGCTGCCGGCGAACCCACCGCGGACATCGTCCACATGGGCGGACCCTTTGCCATTCCTTTCAGCCTGACCTACGGCGCCGCGCCCTTGGGCACCTATTTTGCCGACCTTAACGAGTATTCCCAGTATGCAGATTTCAAAAAGACCGACTACTGGAATACCGAAGGTGCTGCCAACATGGGTACCTTCAACGGCAAGCTTTATGCCGTGTTCCCCCAGCAGATAGGCTATGATGCCATCGCTACAAACCAGGTTTGCTTCTTCAACAAAGAGATTCTGGCTAAGAACGGTTACGAGGATACCGCCATCTATGATATGTTCAATAAGGGTGAGTGGACCTTTGATAAGTTCAAGGCTATCGCGGCTGCCTGCACTGATGCCGACAATGATGTGTTCGGCACCTGCATAGGCCAGAACGCCATGAGCATGCTGTCCCTTATATCCGCAAATAATGGCAACCTTCTTGCTGCCGATGCTTCCGGCGTACAGCAGTTTGCTGCGGATTCCACTGCTTCGCTCAATGCCATCAACTTCTTTATTGATATGTGCAAGAACGACAAATCCGTTCTTACCGAGAATTATTCGGGACAGGATGAGGCTCAGCTGTTCAAGAGCGGCAAGGTTGCTCTTCTGCTTACCTACATGAACCGCGTATCTTCCGGTGCTTCCAAGCGCAACACCGCCATGTATCAGATGGAGAAGCTCAAGTACGGTATCATTCTGCCCCCGAAGGGCCCCGATGCTACCGACTATCGCTCCGAAACAACTGGTCCACTCCTTACGGCGTAATGAAGGGTCACAGCAATATGGCCGGCGTAGTCCAGTGCCTGAGCATTTATATGCGTCCTTTCGTTAAGCCCGACAGCGTTGAAGCTGCCGAGATGCTGGGTACCGATCTTACCAAGTACTGCAAAGATGACCAGTCCATCGAAGTGCTTAAGAGCGCTCCTTCCAAGACCTGCTATCCTGCCTTCATGGCTTACTGGACTCTTCAGGCTAACGACGGCCCGTCTCTGAGCGGCACTGTCGGCTCCGGCCTGCGCAAGTGGGTTGAGGGCGAAAGCACTCCCGAGAGAGATTTCGCTGCCAACAAGGATGCTCTTAATACCGCCATCAGCGATCTGATTGCCGGTAAATAAGCTGCAGCAATAACGCAAAAAGCCTGCGAAAGCAGGCTTTTTTTGTTGCTTTTCCGCCGCATATGATATATGCCGTTTAACGGTACAAAAAACATACGCTTCTTACGGACAATGGGTGTTGTTTTTTCCCCGGATTTGTGATATTCTATTAAAAGCAAGCAAAAAGCAAGGTGTCGGTATGCTTTTTGCGCGCAGCAGCGCGGCAGGGGCGCATGCGGATAAATTAATTAAAACCCGTGGAGCGTATTATGGATGAGGTAAAGCTCACAATAGAAATTGAGAACCCGGATATGCTTGCAGAGCTTTTCGGGCAGCGGGATGAGAATGTGCGCGTTATTGAGGACGAAACGGGAGTGCGCATATCCATGCAGGAGGGCAGCATATGTATATCCGGTCAGCAGGAGCAGGCAGAGGTGGCGCAAACCGTAGTGCGGCGCCTTATGCTGCTGCTTGCGCGGCGCGAGAGAATTGACAAAACACGCATACGCTATGCCATTGAGCTTGCTGCCGAGGGCAGGGATGAGCTTATTGACGAAATAATGAGCGATGTTGTGGCAATAACCTATCGCGGAAAGCAGATAAGGGCCAAAACGCTGGGGCAAAGCCGCTATGTAAACGCAATGAAGAACAACACCGTGGTTTTCGGAGTGGGGCCTGCGGGAACGGGAAAAACATATCTTGCAATGGCGGCTGCGGTCATGGCCTTCAAACAAAGAGGTATCCCGTATAGTGCTTACCCGTCCTGCCGTGGAGGCAGGGGAGAAGCTGGGGTTTCTTCCGGGCGATCTTCAGCATAAGGTGGATCCGTATCTGCGTCCGCTTTATGATGCAATATACGAAATGATGGGATCGGAGGCCTATGCGCGCCTTGCCGAGCGCGGGGTAATAGAGGTGGCGCCCCTTGCATACATGCGCGGACGCACGCTGTCGGATGCGTATATTATTTTGGACGAGGCGCAGAACACCACGAACGAGCAGATGAAAATGTTTTTAACCCGTTTGGGCGAGGGCTCAAAGGCGGTGGTTACGGGCGATCTAACGCAGATAGACCTGCCGCCGGGAAAGGTGAGCGGGCTTAAGCGCGCCGTAAACATACTGGAGGGCGTAAAGGATATTGCCGTTTGTCATTTTTCTCACAAGGATGTGGTGCGCCATGAGCTGGTGCAGAGCATCATCAAGGCCTATGAGAGCTTTGAAAAGCATGAAAAACAGTAAATTCGGGCGGCCGCATCGGCGGCGCGGCAGACGGAAAAGGAACAAAAACACGGGCAGAGCGGAGGCGGTGCTATGAAAAAGGAAGCGGCAAACGAACGCATAAAAAGACGCGCGCAGCGCATGCAGGAGGCGCAGACTCCGGGACAGCGCGCAAGAAGGGAACGCAACAACCGTCTGCTGTGCATTATAAGCGGAGTGCTGTGCTATGCGGCGGTGCTTATGATAATGCTGGACGCCGTTGCGCCTCAGAAATACCGTGTGAAGCCGGGTGAAGTGTCCAGAAGCACAATAACGGCCACCAAGGATGTTATGGATCAGGTCAGCTACGAGGCGGCGTGCAAGGCGGCGCGGGACTCGGTCAGCGCAATATACCGTATTGACGATGAAAAACGCGTAAGCGTAATAAACGCCGTTACGGACGATTTTGCCAAGGTGGAGGATGCGCGCGCTCAGGCCATTGCGCAGCGCAACGACTGGCTTAAGGAAAATCCGGGCAGCACGGCGGAGCAGCATCAGTTTTCCAGCGCGTTTATAAATATGCTGATAGGCAACCTGAATATATCCTGCAGCGCGGAGGAAATGCTGGTGATAATAAATACAAACCAGCAGGATATTGAAAGCGTAGCGGCCTTTATCAAAACAAGGATAAACAGCATAATGGCATCGGGATTAAGCGAGGAAGAGCTGATAGGCGAGAGAAACGCCATAACTGCGGCGCTTAATAATGAGTATTCCACGGTAAGCGCGAAAATAAAAACAGTGGCAGAGCGCATACTGGAAAGAACTTGTGGCGAATTATTCTCTGGATGAAACCGCTACCGACGAAGCCAAGCTGGCGGCGGCAGCGGAGGTGAGCCAAGGCAGTTATCTTTATAAACAAGGGCAGACAATAGTGCGCAGCGGAGACATTGTAACTCAGGCTCATATTGCAATGCTGGAAGAGCTGGGCATGCTGGAAAATGACAATGTGGATATAAAGCTGTATCTCGGAGTTGCGCTGCTTACCCTTACCGTGCTGCTGATACTGGGCTTTTATATTGCCGTATACGAGCCTAAAATGATACAGACGCCCAAAAAGGTGCTGATGCTGGCTATACTCACAGTGCTTTCCGTGCTTTATTCCGCGCTTATATACCCGTATCAGCCGGGGCTTGCGCAAATTGCAATATGCACCGTGCTTGTGGCGGTGCTGCTTAAGCCGCGGGTGGCGCTTGTAAGCAATATGGCGCTCTCCGTGCTGCTGGGGGTAATGGCGACCTCAGGCGAGGCGGCGCAGAGCCAGGGTGTAAGCACGCTTATTGTTTCCTTAATAGCGGGCACGGCGGCGGTTTATCTTTGCAAAAAGCCAATGCACCGCATGCGCATAATGCTCTCCGGGCTTGTTATAGGGGTAACGGGCGGGCTTACCAGCGTGTTTATAGGTCTGGTGTTCTCAAGCGAGATAAAAACCGTGCTTTTAAGCGCGCTTTGGCCGGCCTTAGCGGGGGTTATAAGCGCGGTGCTGTGCGTGGGCACGCTTCCTGTATGGGAGGCGGTGTTTGATGTGCTTACCCCCACCAAGCTGCTGGAGATAACAAACCCCAACCAGCCTCTTTTACGCAGGCTGGCAATTGAAGCCCCCGGCACGCACCATCACAGCATCGTGGTGGCAAACCTTGCCGAAAGCGGCGCGCAGGCTATCGGTGCGGATATAATGCTTACGCGTGCGGGAGCGTATTATCACGATGTGGGCAAGCTGGCGGCGCCGGAGGCGTACACGGAAAATCAGGATGAAAAGCTTAAAAGCTTTCATTCCATGCTGCTGCCGGCGGAAAGCGCCGCAATTATAAGAATGCATCCCACGGAGGGGTACGAGCTTGCACAGAAGTACAAGCTGCCCAAGGAAATATGCAATATAATACTTGAGCATCACGGCACCACGCTTGTGGGGTATTTCTACGCCAAGGCGCTGGAGATGTTTGACGATGTAAACCGTGCGGACTTTATGTATCCCGGCCCCAAGCCCCGCAGCAAGGAGGCGGCTGTCATAATGCTTGCCGACAGCGCGGAGGCGGCAGTGCGTTCACTGCCGGATAAATCGCCGGAATGCGTGCGGGAAAAGATAAACCAGATACTCAACGACCGCATCAGCGACGGACAGTTTGACGAATGTGATATTTCCATGCTGGAGCTTCGCAAGCTGGCTGCGGAATTCACTCAGGCGCTCAGCGGCGTGCATCACAGCAGAATTGAATATCCCGATCTGAAAAAGGCGCTGGAGGATAACCGCGAGCTTAAGGAAAAGGAACATGCCGAGGCACAAAGCGCCGGACAGGAAACGCAGGACGGCGCGGAGCAGGCTTTTCCGGATAATGCGGACGCCGCCGAACCCGTGCGGCTGCGGGAAGGGAACGAAGGAAAAGAATGAAAACCGAGCTTATAAATGAAACCGGCTTTGAAAATAAAGAGCTTATAGCCCAAATGATAAGGGCGGCGGAATACGCCGCGCAGACCGTGACCGGAACGGACGGTTTGGAGGTGGGTCTTACCCTTACCGATCCCGACAGCATAAGGGAGCTTAACAGGGAATACCGCGGTGTGGACGCGGTGACCGATGTGCTGTCCTTTCCCCTTATGGAATTTGAAAAGGGCGCGGAAGGAAGAGTGGATCCTGAGGATGAGGATGCGGTGGATCCCGATACCGGGCTTATAATGCTTGGCGATATCGTTATAAATATGGAGCGCGTTTTCAGCCAGGCGGAGGAGTACGGGCACAGCCCGGAGAGGGAGGGCTGCTATCTGTGCGTACATTCCGTGCTGCACCTGCTGGGCTGGGACCATATGGAGCCGGAGGACAAAAAGGCGATGCGGCAGCAGGAGGAAAAGCTGATGGCGGGCTTGGGGCTTGCGCGCTGAAGAAAGATGCACGGGGTAAATGTAATTCCGAATTAAAAAAACGATAAAAAAACACGGTAAAAATCGCATATTTTTCACTGTTTTTATGCGAAATTTATCGTGTTTTTTTGCATTTTTTTTGCGTTTGCCTTCGGCGAAGCCGGCCTGCGGCCGCCGCAAACATACGGGGAAAAGGGCGTGTTTGCGCGTCAGGCAAGCCCCAAATCCTTTAATACCGGCAGGAGATCGGGATAAATAAGCGCAGGGCGGTATGCCGGGGCGCATTTTTCCGCGCTCTCGCGTGAAGTTTCTCCGGTGAGCACCAGTATGCTTAACGCACCCGAATTATTGCCGAAGGCTATGTCTGTATACAGCCTGTCTCCGAACATGCAGGCATCCTCGGCCGGGATGCCGGTGCGTGCCGATATTAAGGACATTCCGGCGGGATCGGGCTTGCCGAAAAAGCGCGGCTCAACGCCGGTGGCCGCCGTAAGCATGGCGGCAATGGCTCCGCTGTCCGGCACAAAGCCCCTGTCGGTGGGGCAACAGGTATCCTTGTGGGTACAGAAATATTCCGCGCCCCGGCGAATAAGCAGGCAGGCCTTTTCCGCCTTTTTATAGGTGAGGCTTGTGTCAAAGGAGCTTATTACTATATCGGCATCGTCGGAAAGGAGGATGCCCCGCTTTTCAAATCCTCTGCAAGAGAGGGTGTGCCCACCAAAAAGACCTTTTTGCCGGCGCGGTTCTTAAGAACGAAATCCGCAGTGACATCGGCGGAGGAAATTATCTCCTTAGCAGAGGGCTCAAAGCCCAAACGCCCAAGGCTTTCAAGATAGGCTTGCACGCTTTTTGCAGAATTGTTGGTATAAAAAACAACACTTTTTCCGATGGCTCTCAGACCCTTTATAAGCTCTCTTGCTCCGGGAAGCACCTGATTTCCAAGGTAGAGAGTGCCGTCAAGATCAAAAATAAACAGCTTTTTTTCCCTGAGCAGGCTCATGGTTTTCCTCCGGTATCCGTTTTGCATTTCAGAAGGGATTATATCACCTATCGGAATTATTAACAAACAAAACTGCGCTGCATACGGATGAAAAAGGGATGAAAACCCCGAAAACGGTATTATTTGCGGCTTGATTTGCATTTTCGCCGGCGGTTATGCTGCCGAGTGCAGGAGTTAAAGCCTGAAATGCTCCTTTGAAAAATGCTTATATTACAAAAAAGGACGGAAAAATCCGTCCTTTTGGCGTGTTTATACCTACTTTTTATTAAGCGGTTTTATCCTCAAACTGGCTGTTGTAGAGGTCGGCGTAGAAGCCGCCGCGCCGCATCAGTTCCTCATGCGTTCCGCTCTCTATCACATCGCCGTCGCGCATAACAAGAATAAGGTCGGCGTTTTTAATGGTGGAAAGGCGGTGCGCGATTACAAAGCTGGTGCGCCCCTTGGTGAGCGTATCCATTGCCTGCTGGATCAAAAGCTCGGTGCGGGTATCGACAGAGGAAGTCGCCTCGTCAAGGATGAGCATGGGGGCGTTTTGCAGCATGGCGCGGGCAATGGTGAGAAGCTGCTTCTGCCCGGCGGAAATGCCGGCGCTTTCGGAAAGAACGGTGTCAAAGCCCTGCGGCAGCGTGTGAACAAATTTATCAAGACCGCAGGCGCGGCAGACTTCTTCCAGCTGCCTATCGGTAATGCCCTCCATGTTGTAGACGAGGTTTTCCCGAACGGTTCCCTCAAAGAGCCAGGTATCCTGCAAAACCATGCCGAACAGCTTATGCACATTTTCCCGACTCATTTCGGAGATCGGAACGCCGTCAATCTTAATGACGCCGCTGTTTATTTCAAAGAAGCGCATCAGCAGGTTGACCATCGTTGTTTTTCCGGCGCCGGTCGGGCCGACGACAGCAACCTTTTGACCGGGATGCACCTCGGCGGAGAAATCCTTAATGATAATCTTATCCGGAGTATCCGGGTAGCTGAAGCGGACATGCTCAAAGCAGACCGTGCCGCGAACATCGGTAAGGGCGGTCGTTTTCGCTTCATCGGGCATTTCTTCACTTTCAAGAAAGTCAAATGCGGTGCGCGGAGGCGGATGCGGTTTGCATATTGGTCATGCCTTGGGCTATCTGCGTCAGCGGTGAGGTAAACAGACGGACATAGAGGATGAAGGATACTATCACGCCGAACTCAATGGTACCGCTCATGGCAAGGATGGAACCGAAAACGCAGACGGCGACATAGGCGATGTTGCCGATAATGTTCATAAGCGGCTGCATGATGCCGGAGAGAAACTGCGACTTCCAGTTTGCATCGTAGACTGCGGCGTTGAGTGCGTCAAACTTTGTGCTGACCTTGCGCTCAGCGCGGCTTATCCGCACGACATCGTGACCGGAATACATTTCTTCCACATAGCCGTTCAGCTCGCCGAGGCTCTTTTGCCGTGCGGAGAAAAAGCGCTGCGATTTGGACATGATAAGCACTGTCAGAAACATACCGATAACAGTTACACCGACGGAAATTAGGGCAAGACACCACTGGGTGACGAACATCATGATAAGACAGCCGACAAACTGCGTTGCGGCGCTGATGATTGTGGGCATACTGTTGGTGAGCCCCTGCTGCAGGGTGGACACATCGTTTGTGATGCGGCTCAGAATATCACCCTGAGAGGCGGTGTTGAAGTATTTCTGCGGCACCTTATTTATTTTTTCGGACAGCTCCCCGCGCATACGGTAGGACATTTTCAGGGTGATGACAGACATGGTGTAGTGCTGAATAAAGCTGAAAAGCGCGCTTAGTATATAGATGACGACAAGAGAAATGCCGATTTTGGCTATGGCCGCAAGGTCAATGCTGCCGGTAAGCCCATCCGACATCAGCGTGGCAATCCTGCCGATCTTATCGGGGCCGATAATAGTCATAACGGCGCTGAGGGCGGCAAGGACGAGGGCAAGAATAATAATTCCCATGCCGGAGCGCAAATAGCCGGATAATCTCTGAACAGCGGAACGGATGCCCTTTTTATTGCCTTTTTTCTTCATTTTTCATCCCTCCTTATGCAAGCTCTGAGGCGCTCAGCTGCGATGCGGCAATTTCGCGATAAACCTCACAGCTGTGCATCAGTTCCTCATGCGTTCCCATTCCCGCTATTTCGCCGCGGTCAAGAACGATAATTTTGTCCGCGTGGCGGATGGTGCTGATACGCTGGGCGACGATTATCTTTGTAGTGCCGTTAAGCTGTTCGTTCAGGCCATCGCGCAGCCTTGCATCGGTTCGATAGTCAAGCGCCGAGAACGAATCGTCAAAAATCAGGATCTCCGGCTTTCGTGCCAGCGCACGGGCGATGGAAAGGCGCTGCTTCTGCCCGCCGGAGACATTGCGGCCCAGCTGCGCGATCTCGTATTCCGTGCCCTCCGGCAGTTTGTCGACAAATTCCTTTGCCTGCGAAAGCTCGATTGAGCTGTTCAGCCTTGCTGCGTCCGCATCATCGGCGCTTTCACCGAAAAGCACATTATCCCGTATGGTGCCGGAGAACAGAACCGCTTTTTGTGTGACATAGCCCAGCTTATCATACAGTGCGTCAAAGGTATAGTTCTTTACATTTACGCCGTCCACCAGCACTTCGCCGCTTGTTGCGTCATAAAATCGCGGGATAAGGCTGACAAGCGTTGTCTTGCCGCTGCCGGTCGCGCCGATGACAGCCAGGGTTTCGCCTTTGTTTACCTTGAAATCAATATTTGTCAGCTCATCCTCCGAGGCGTGAGGATAACGGAAGGAAACTTTCCGGAATTCCACCGTGCCGGTTTCCTTGCCGTTTTGAACGCTGCCTTCCCGAATGGACACATCCCGATCCAGCACCTCGTTTATACGCTCGGCAGATACCTGCGCCTGCGGCAGCAGCATAAAGATCATCGCCAGCATCATAAACGACATAACAACATAGGTGGCATAGGTGCTGAATACCAGCACTTCGCTGAACATTGTAAGCCGCGCGCTCATATCGGTGAGCGCAATATTGCTTACAAGAGCCGCGCCGACCCAATAGATAGCCAAGGCAAGACCGTTCATGCCGAGGGTCAGTGCCGGCTGCATAAGCGCGAACAGCTTTTGGTTCTTCATTTGCAGCTCCATCATGCCGCGGCTCGGACCGTCGAACTTTTTATTTTGAAAATCCTCGGCGTTGAAGGCGTGTACCACATTGATGCCGGTCAGGTTTCGCGGGCAACGCGGTTTATTTTATCCGTCATTTTCTGCACAAGGCGGAAGCGCGGAATGCAGGAGCTCATGATAAGCAATACCGTAACAAGGAGCACCACAACAAAGACGGCGGTTACGGCGGAGAGCTCCCAGCTTTTGCCGAGAATTTTAATGACAGCCCAAACCGCCATAATCGGGGCCTTAATCATCATTTGCAGACCCATTGCAACAATCATTTGAATCTGTGTAATGTCATTGGTAGTACGGGTGATAAGACTGGGAACGGAAAAATCCTGCATTTCCGCACTGCCGATATCCATTACATGGCCAAACAGCTTAGCCCGCACGGTAAAGCTGAAGCCGGAAGCTGTTTTTGCGGCAAGAAAACCGCAGGCAATGGCAAGCACTGCGCTTACCATCGTGCAGCCGAGCATTTTAAGCCCTACATTTACAATATCCGCTGTTGTGCCGGAGGTTTTGATGAGCGTTGTAAGCTCGGTCATGTAATCCGGCAGGCGAAGGTCAAAATAAACCTGTATCACAACGAACACCAAACAGATAAGCGCCATCAGCTTTTCTTTTAATCGCATATTTTTAAGCAGCTTAAACATGGTTATCTCCTATTCTTTTGTTGAAAGTCCGTTTTTGCGAATCTCATCAATATTGCTGCCCAAAACCGTCAGGCAGTGATGAAATATTCCAATTTCCTCATTTGACATCCCGGCAAGCAGCTGCTGCGCAAAGCTCTTTTGCAGCTTGCGTCCTTTTTCAATGATGCCGCCCGCCGCCTCCGTGCAGACAAGCCGCGTTTTTCGCCGATCGCCTGGAACAGCCTGCCGCAGGAGCAGCCCTTCATTTACAAGCCGTTCAACATGAACGGACACGATGCCGGTTTT
Source organism: Oscillospiraceae bacterium (assembly GCA_022009755.1). Classification (GTDB taxonomy): domain Bacteria; phylum Bacillota; class Clostridia; order Christensenellales; family QALW01; genus UMGS1338. The sequence continues at coordinate 1,329,226 of CP091722.1, read as the reverse complement.
AAGACCTCTGCAACGGCAGATATCTCCCGCTGTATTGCTGTGTGGATTGTTTGCAAAAAACATAAGAATATCAACCGCCATAGGCGGCAGCCCCGTATCCTTGCAGAGCGGCTGCAGCACGGCATGATACGCTTCAATAAACCGGTTTGCGCTGTTGAACATCTTGGACGCCGTGAAGTTATCCATATGCACCCTCCAATGATAGAAACTCTAATATTAGAACATCTATTATTATAACGAGGCGGGCGGCGGTTGTCAACGGATTTTCGGAAGGGGAATTTGCCGTTTTATGAATTTTAAGAAGAAAAAGTTTTGTTCATATGCCTGACAGGCAGTATAAAAAACCAAAGAACGGAAAAATTGTTTTCCCGAATGCGGCCGGATTATAACAAAAAACCGACGGACGGGCAGCATATGCCGTACCCATTCATCGGTTTGACGATTAACAAAGGCGGGGGGTATGGGGCTTATTTCTTTTTGTTAAGGGCTGCCTCCATTACGGGCTTAAGGGCGGCGGCAAAGTAATAAAAGCCCATATCGTTGCAATGCAACTGATCGTGCGTGCAGAGATCGGCAAGCTCGTGCGGAATCAGAGAGGCACCGTCTATAAAATATACATTTTCATCCCCGTGCGCCAGCGCTTCAAGGTAGGTATTGCGGATTATATCGGTGCGTCTTTCTTCCCAAAGCCCCGATGCGCGCAGCCAATCGCTGTTGAAAAGCGGCATGGAAAGCATTATAATCGGGGTGTCCGGGCGTTTTTCGCGGTATTTGCGGAAAAAGGCGGGATAGACCGATTCAAGATAATCGGCGCCGGGGGAGTTATGATCAAATCCAGAATGAAGAGGTCGGTATCCACCGAGGCAAGGTAGCGCGCCATTTCGGGCTGGCCGAGGCAGTTGCCGCTTAGGCCCACATTTATATAGTCCGTGTCCGTAAGCCGTGAAAGCATCGCACCGTAGCTGTTTCCCGGACGGCTGGAGCAGCCGCCCTGCGTGATGGAGGAGCCGTAAAGCAGAAAGCGGCGGCGCCGAGCCGTGTCCTTATCCAGCCTGCTGCCTGCTTTAAGGCCCAGGGCAAACACATCCACGCCGTTAAAGAGAGGAAAATTTACTTCGATAAGGCGATAGCGGTCGGAGTAGCATTCAAGATCGCAGCAAACGGTGTCGCTTATGCCGTCGGGACGGAAAACGCCGACAAGGGCAAGGGCGCCGTTTCCTGCTGATACAGGTCAAAGCCGCTTGCGTTGACGGGGGTCATATCCGCAAGCAGCGCTTCGCCTGCGCTTTGCGTAAGGCGCGCGCTTATTGCAATATAGGGGGAATCGGTATAAAAGCGCACCCGCACTCCGGCGGTGCAGCCGCTGAGCCAAGCGCATCGCTCTCCCAGTGAGGCGGCAAGATTGCGGTCGAAGCGGTGCATTGGGCGCTCGGGGTCAAGACAGCCGCAAAGGGTAAGCTCCTGCATCGTGTGCCAGGTATAATCGTCATGGCGCAGGCCTTTGTTTGCAAGGTTTTTATCTATCTGATCTATTCTCATGTTCCTTCTCCGTGTTATCCGGGCGCAAAAGAGCGGCGGAGTATAAGAGCTTAACGGCTCTGCGGGCATTTTATCACTGCGGGCGGGGAACGGGAATACACAAAACTAACTGTTTTTCGGGATATAAGAACTTTTTTGTTCACTATATTAACCCTGGTAGGCTGTATATATATGACAAGAGCCTGAAATGCTCCCGTGCGGGACGGCATGAGGGAAAATCGATGCAATATTTTAATAAAGGACAAAAACAGTCATGGCATAAAATACCATTTTATGGTATAATCGCGGGTGATGAACGGAACGCTGCCGTGATCTGCGGACAGGGCGTAAAAATACGGTATCGGAATACGGAATATCGGAAGCGATGGGGTGAGTTGTATGAAGGTAGCGGTGGTGGGGTCAAGAAACAGGACAATATCGCCGATGGAATTGGCGAACTATCTGCCGGACAATACGGACTGCATTGTATCGGGCGGCGCGCGGGGAATTGACAGGTGCGCTGCGTTATATGCGCATACAAGGGGGGTGCGGCTTATAGAGATACTGCCGGATTATCCCCGATACGGACATTCGGCGCCTATACGGCGCAATTCCGAGATTGTGGAGCTGGCCGATTATGTGCTGATCTTTTGGGACGGGACAAGCCCGGGGTCGCGCAATGTGATACAGCGCTGCCGCGATACCGGGACGCCGTACAGGATAGAGCTGCTGTAAAGCAGGGAGGGCGGGGTGCTGCTTCCGGGACAGCTGCGGGTTTTGAGGGCATTTACAGCCATTTTACCTCACCGCTTCTGTACACTGCCAATATGCGGATATTTTTATTGTATGCGGATAAAAAATCACTGCTGCCTGCGACCATAACGGCGGTGCTGAGGCAATCGGCAAGGCAGGGGTCATCGCATATTACCGTTGCGGAGGCAAGGAGGTTGTTTTCCGGCATTCCGGTGGCGGGATTGAGTATGTGATGGTAGGTTACGCCATCCTTTTCAAAACGGCGCTGATATATGCCGGAGGTGACGGCGCAGGCGTCCTCAAGGCTGAGATATTCGCTCAGCACTCCGCCTTTAGGGTCTGCAACGGCAACGGAGAAGGGGCGGCCGCCCTTGCTGCCGATGCAGTAAATGTTGCCGCCGAAATCAAGTATCGCGCTTTTTACGCCCCTTTGACGAAGAAGATCCGCTGCGCGGGCGCATATATAGCCTTGGCGCAGCCGCCCAAGTCCAGCCGGGTGCCGCCCAGGTCAGCATAGCCGCTTGTAAGGGTTATGCGGCGGTAGTCCACGCTTTCGGACGCTGCTTCAAGCGCCGCTTTATCGGGCACCGTGCCGGCGGAAAAATCCCAAAGCTCGGTATAGGGGCGCACGGTTATATCAAAGGCGCCCCGTGAAAGGCGGCATACCTCAAGAGCGGTGCTTAACAGCTGCTCAAGCTCCGGGCTTATGCTGCCGAACCCGGCGGCATTGAGCCGGGATAGCTCGCCGTCTGCGCGGCAGGAGAAATCCCGCTCCAGCTGCCGTACCATGGAAAACATTTCATCCAGCACGGCCGTATCGGAAAAATCAAACAGCTTTACGCTTACAACGGTATCCATAAGGTATTCGGTGCGTGAAAGCTGCTTTGGGGCACAGCCGGAGGAAAGGGGCAGTATAAATATAAAAGCACATGCAAGCACAAGTGAAACAAAGGGCGAAAAACGATGCGTTTTCATTGGGAAACACCCCGTAAATTAATAATTCAAGGCCTATTTTACAGGCTTTTTTTGTTTTTTGCAAGGAGTTACGGGCTGTATGGGTGCGGATAAATGCGGGGTTTGGTGCGTAAAAGGACAGAAACAGACAAAATTCTTACAAACGGCAGCAAGATGCGGCTTGAAAATCTTTGTTTTCGGTGCTATAATTAAAAAAAGAACGGAAAGGGCGTTCGGTGCTGCATGACGGCGGAGGAAAAGAATGAAAAAGGCTGATATTTTAATAATTGCCATCGTGGCGTTATGTGCATTCGGACTGGTTTTATTTTTTTCCATGGGAAACAGTGCGCAGAAAAAAAGCGTTGTAGTGACACATGCGGGGGAAACGGTACGCGTTTTGCCCCTGGATGAGGATACGACACTGGTGCTTTCCTTTCCTGAGGGCAGCAATACGCTGGAGATAAGCTCGGGCGCCGTAAGAATAACGGAGGCGGACTGCGGCGGGGACTGCGTGCGCTGCGGAAAAATTGAAAATGCGGGCAGCAGCATAGTGTGTCTTCCGCACAGGCTGAGCGTAACAATAACCGGGGACGGGCCGGACGGAGTAAGCCGATGAGAAAGGAATATAGCGCGCGCCTGCGTGCGTTATGCGAATGCGCGGTTTTTCTGTCGTGCGCAATGGTGCTTTCGTATATTGAATCGCTGTTTCCGCTTCCGATTCCTCTGCCGGGGATAAAGCTGGGGCTTGCCAATGCTGCGGTGCTTACGCTGCTGCTGTGCCGGCCTGCGGGTTATGCTTTGGCCGTATCGCTGGCGCGCGTGGTTTTAAGCGGGCTGCTTTTGGGCAATCTGAGCGGGTTTGCGATGTCCTTTGCCGGGGCGGTGTGCTCCTTTGCGGTATCCTATATACTAAAGCGGACGGGGGTATTCGGTGCGCCGGGTATATCCGTCGGCGGCGCGGCGGCGCATAATACGGCTCAGGTGGCGGTGTGCGCCGTTATAACAGGCTCCGCAGCGGTGTTTTACTATCTGCCGGCATTGCTGCTTGCGGCAATTCCCACAGGGCTTATTACCGGATTTACGGCATGGGGAATACAGAAACGGGTACGGGCGGGCGGCAGAGCAGCAAAGGAAGATGCGGAAAAAACGGGAGTACATTAAAAGAGAAAAACACGGTAATATATTGCAGGGGGAATATATTTATGAAACGGATACTGTCATTTTTTTATTATGAGTCTTGGGTGCATGCTGATAATGTGCGCATTTGCGTCATCGGCGTTTGCACATCCGAAGAACAATAATTTATCAAATATATATGACAAAAAAATAAGCACATATTGGAAGTTCGGAAGCGGCGACAGCTTTCAAACGGAAATTCCGCAGGGCAAGCGGTATATGCTGCTGCGCTTTCGTCTTCCCGGCTTCAGCGCAAGGGTTACCACTTTTGACTCAAACGGAGAGAAGCTTACCGACAAAACTCACAGCGGGGACAAGCCGGAATACTGCCTGACCATGCCGGAGCGCGCAAAGAAGGTGCATATTGAGTTTTTATGCCAGAACGCTCTTTGCCGCGCCGATTTTTATGCGGAGCCGACGCACGAGTGGAAGGACGCGCCGCAAAGCACCGATATATTGCTTATAAGTACGCATCAGGATGATGAAGAGATATTTATGGGCGGGCTTATGCCCCTGTTTATTGACAGCGGCAAAACGGTTACGGTTGCCTACACTGTCGGGAAAAGTCGGGTGCGCATGGATGAAGCACTGGAGGGGCTGTGGCGAGTGGGCGTGCGGCATTATCCTGATTTCCTCGGCTTTAGGGATCTGTACGAGAAGCCGTCCGTGCTGGAGCAGAAATGGGGCGGAAAGGAATATATACTGGGCCGATTTGTGGAGCTTATACGACGGCGCAGGCCGCAAATAGTGGTGACGCATGACTTTAACGGAGAATACGGACACGGCGCGCACAAGTTTACGGCGAGCCTGGTGGACGAAGCCGTGCTTGCGGCGGCCGACCCGAGCAGATACCCGGAAAGTGCGGAACAATACGGCGTATGGAGCGTAAAGAAGCTGTATATACACCTGTACGGAAAGAATCAGATACGGCTTAATTATGCAAAGCCGCTCGCGGCCTTTGAAAACAAAAATGCCGCAGAGGTGGCCGTGCACGGCTATCTTGCGCATGTTTCTCAAAGAAAGAATCAGGATAAGCGTTTTCGGCTTGCAATAAGCGGGGAAAAGTGGGATAACAGCCTGTTCGGGCTTAGATACAGCACCGTAGGCTATGACAATAAGGGCTTTTTTGCGGGTATAGACGCCAATTATGACCGCTCGCTTACCGCTGAGAGCATAACCTGGAGCGTGGAGCTGCCGCCAAGACCGGGCAGAGATAAACCGGGGACATCGGTAACTCCTACGGCAACTCCTACGGCAGCCCCATCGGAAACAGCGGCCGCAACTCCCACGGCATCGCCGACCGCTATTCCTACTGCAACACCTGCCATGACTCCTGCTGCAACACCGACCGCTACAATCACTGCGATTCCGACCGCAACGCCTACCGCAGCCCCGTCTGCGGCGGCGCCGACAGAAACGGCAGAAGTGGCGCCGTACCCTACGCCCGAGGCATCCGTAACTGGTAAGCAGGATAATGACGGGACGGAAAACAACAGGCGAATGGTGCTGTATGCCGCCGCGGCAATGCTGCTTGCGGCTGCGGGAGCAATTGCGCTGCTTGTACGGAAGCCGCATAAAAAATCCCGCAGAGGATCTCATAAAAATGATATATATTTTATGAATCAGCTTATACATTACCTCCGTTATGAGCCTTTGAGGCTCGGCCGCGCAGATCCCCTGCTGCGCGGCTTTTTTTGCATAAGGATGGGCTTTTTGCCGGAAAGGCGTTATAAGCAGCTGCGGAAAATTCATATTCCGCGGAAAAATGACTATTGCCCTTTAACGGTTTTTAGGGTATAATAAAATGAGAAGCGATAAAGCAAACTGCGGCATGGAGCGGCGGTTATAAATTATAAAAAGCGCACGCAGAGGATTTGGCGCTGCGGCGGGAAAGCAGGACAAAATGAAGCTGATAATAGCCATTGTACAGGATGAGGATTCCGGGCGGCTTATAAGCGCCCTTATGAAGGAAGGATACGGCGTGACTAAGCTTGCCACCACGGGCGGCTTTCTGCGTTCGGGAAATACGACGCTGCTGACCGGCGTGCAGGATGAAAAGCTGGACAGTGCGCTGGCCGTTATTGAGCGGGTGTGCAAAAGCCGCAGACAGACGGTAAGCTCCGGGCTTACCGCGCTGGAGCCGGGCTCCATGGCAAGCGGCTCTCTGCCCGGCAGCATTGAAATTATGGTGGGCGGCGCAACGGTGTTCGTTATGGAAGTTTGCCGCTTTTCAAAGTTCTGATTCATGGAAGATATTTCGTTGCTGCTTTCGGGCAGTGAATTTGCGCGTCTTAAAGCCTCTGCCGCAAGGGGGAGGGGAGTGCACGCTTATCTTATAACGGGGCAGCCCGGTACCGGCAAGCGTACCTTTGCGCATCTGATTGCAGCTGCTCTTTTGTGCGCAAGCGAGGCTCCGCCCTGCCTTGAATGCGGCATATGCCGCAGGGTAACGGAGGATAAGCATCCGGATGTGCATATATTTTCCTCCTCAAAAAAAAGCATTGCGGCCGATGATATACGCACGCTTTGCGAGCATGCGCAGGAAACCTCGTACGAGGGAGGACGCCGGGTATTTATAATAAACGATGCCCATAAGATGACGCAGGCGGCGCAGAACTGTCTGCTTAAAACGCTGGAGGAGCCTGAGGGCAGCGCAGTTTTTATACTTATAAGCGCATATCCCGAGCAGCTGCTTTCTACGGTAAGGTCGCGCTGCCGTATAATACGCATTGGAGAACGAAGCCGGGAGGCTGTTGCGGCACAGCTTGTGCGGCGCGGGACGGACGCGCAGACGGCGGATAGGGCCGCCGCAGCCAGCGGCGGGTGCATCGGTGCGGCGATTGCTGCCGCTTGCGGTGAGGCGCCCGGTGCGGAGAAAGCGCACAGCCTGCTTACGGCTGCGGATTCCGGCAGCTTTTACAAGGTGTGGTTTGTGCTTAACCAAGCAAAGGATAATGCCGAGGAGATGCTGCGCGCCTCGGAAAGCCTGCTGGCGCTCAAGCTGGAGGAAAATCCTTCGGATGTGAGGACGCTTATGCGTATACGCGCAATAAATCAGGCGCTTACAAGGCTTAAAGGAAATATCAATTACGGGCTTATATGCGATAAGCTGGCCCGCGACTTTATAATAGGAGAAACCGTATGGCAAAGATAATCGGAGTACGCTTCCGCGGCAACGGCAAGGTGTACTATTTTGATCCGGGCCGCTATGTAATAAAGGAGGGCTCCGGTGTTATTGTGGAAACCTCGCAGGGGGTGGAGTTTGCGGAGGTGGTTATAGGTACGCGGGATGTTACCGATGCAGAGATTGTGGCTCCGCTGAAGGAGATACTGCGTATAGCTACCCCCAAGGATATAGAACAGGCGGAGCAGAACCGCCGCCGCGAAAAGGAGGCTGCGGCTTTAGCCGAAGAAAAAATACGAAAGCACGGGCTGGATATGAAGCTTGTGCGCGTGGAGTACGGCTTTGACGGCTCAAAGATTGTTTTCTATTTTACATCGGAGGGCAGGGTGGATTTCCGCGAGCTGGTAAAGGACCTTGCCGCCGCCTTCAAGACCCGTATAGAGCTGCGCCAGATAGGGGCGAGAGATGAAGCCAAAAATGCTGGGCGGGCTGGGGCCGTGCGGGCTGCCCTGCTGCTGCAATCAGTTTCTTTCGGAATTTCAGCCCGTTTCCATTAAAATGGCAAAGGAACAGGGGCTGTCCCTGAATCCAAGCAAAATAAGCGGCTTGTGCGGACGGCTTATGTGCTGCCTTAAATATGAGCAGAATCATTATGAGCTTACACGGAAGCTGCTGCCGAAAATAGGCACCGAGGTGCGCTGCCGCGACGGCGTGGGAAGAGTATGCGAGCTAAATATGCTGCGCGAGCGGGTAAAGGTGAAGCTGACGCTGCCGGGGGACGCCGTTGATATAAGAGAATACTACTATAAAGAGCTTACTCCCGTAGCGCCGGGAAGCGCTGCGGATTCGGAGGCAGAAGCGGCAGGAACGGAACAAAACGAGGACCTGTGCGAAGCTGCGGAGGACAGTGCGGCGGATACCGTGAAGCAGGAAAAGAACCGGCCGCAGCGGGACAGAAACAAAAAAGGCAGGGTGAATACTGCGGCGGAGGCCGGGAAAAGCGCGCAGGAGAGCAGGGAAGAGGAGCGTTCGGCGGCAGAAGGCGCGGCGCATAGAAGCAATGCGGAAAGATCGGTAAAGAAGCCGAAAAAGAAGCGTCCGTATCCGAGGGCGGCAGGCGGGCAGAATGAGGCGCGGCCCGATGCGCAAAACGGAGCGCAAAACGGCGCACAGGGCAAGCCGTTTAACAGGCCGCCCAAAAACAGGCAGGGGCGTATGCCGCAGGGGAAGCAGCAAAGACAGGGCGGCGCGCAGAATGTGCAGCAGCCGGAGGCTGCGCGCGGCGGGGCTGAACCCCGCGGAGACAGACGGCAGCAGGCAAATGCGCATTCGCGTTCCGGTGCCCAAAGCAAGGAAACGGCTAAGGAATAATGATACAAAGTTTGCTTTTCCGCTTGCAAAAGCAAGATAATATGTTATAATAGCATAATAAATGTGATACGGTATGAACCGTAGAAGCATAAATAATTCTGTTTAGAAAAGGAGGCTTATCCCATGGCATATGAAATTGATGACAAATGCATCAAATGCGGTTCCTGCGAGGGCGAGTGCCCGGTGTCCGCGATCTCCGAGGGCGAGGACAAATATGTTATCGATGCCGATACCTGCATTGAGTGCGGTGCCTGCGCCGATGTATGCCCCGTTGATGCTCCCCAGAAGGCTTAATAAACAGGGGTTGTTTTTGTACTGAAATATTATACGGCGTTTGTATAGTATGATGCTTTTGCGGTACATTTCCTCCACAATTGGTGTTGTGGGGGATTTTTTTATTTTTGTTTTTACAATTTTTTAGTGTTTTACGGCATTTTATTGCGGAACAACGCTGCGGCAGACGCGACAAAATGTTAGAATTGACATATAAAAAACTACGATTGTGTATATGCAAGGCATTTTCGGGATGCTATAATAGTTCAGGAAGCACATCAAATCGGCTTTTGTGTTTGATTTTATTGCATTTTATTTATATATTTCTTTATAAAAATTATAAAAAGAGGGGAAAATGAAAAAACTTCTTACGGCAATAATAATGCTGACGGCGGCGGTGCTGCTGCTTTGCGCATGCACACCGGAACAGACGACCGTGCAGCCCACGCAGACACAATCGGGGCAGACGGAGCAGGCAACGCCCAGCGGACGGGAGTTTTTATATGATGAAAACGGGAATGTGATACAGCAGCCGCAGGTGAGGGATTATACCGCCATGTGGTGGAGAGACGGCTTCAACCGGGGCGGCAAATGGCAGATGAACATGCAGACGGGGTATTACGGCATGAGCGTAAGCACGCTTACGGGCACACTTAACACCTTCGGCGCGATAGAGCAGGAGATATCGGAATCGGAGGCGGGCAAGGCCAACAACGAGCTTATAGATTCTCTTGCGCATATACGCACGCGCTTTGCGGTGATAGATGAAAGCGGAGAGCGCTGCGGCTATTCCGGCATGGAAGCGGTGGGGGGCGGCAGCATAACCTCCAGGATATTGGAAAGCGGACGGTATATGCAGAGGATAGATGTGATGAGCATGAAGTTCTCGGGCATAGACAAGCTGCGGGGGCGGGTGGAGTATGCGGCGACGCCGGAGCATATGTCCATAGAGTTCTCGCTGTTCTCGCCGGATGAAAAGACGGAAGGCAAGGGGCTGGAGCTGCGTCTGGTGCTGCCGGAGAGCTATACCGAGCAAAAAAGCAGCTGCTCGGGGCGCGCCCTTACGGTGAGTGAGCCGGGCGGCGCGGGGTTCAGCATAATACTGCCCGCAAAGGAGGGCGTAAGCCTTAAGACGGAAGAGGGAGAGATAGTTATAACCTGCACGGGGCTTACTCTGGAAAAAGAACACCTTTACGGGGTTTGGAGTGGTGCTGCTGCCGTCGGTTAAGGCAAGCACGCAGGATGCTATAAACTATACCGCGCGGGAGGCGCTGGAGGAAAGGGCGGTGGAGGAATCGCCTACCGACGGCAAGACCCACGAGGCGGCAATAGATACCTCCAAAGGGCTATCTGAGCGTGAACATAGACAAGATGATGAACACGCAGACCGGGGGAATACAACAGGAACGAAGAGGATCTGCTGAAATATGACCGTCTGCGCTTTACCATAACCAACAGCAGCGCGGCGGACATAAAGCTGCCGATACAGTTTTACAAGGAGAAGAAGTTCGGCGTGGAGGGCTTTGCGCCGATGCTCCGGGACGCGCAGACCGGGGAGCCGATAGGCGTACAGGTGCAGCTGAGCAAGAACTGGCACTCGTATTCCAACAAAAGAACGGACGCGACATATGCGGCAAAGAACGATCCCAAGCGGTACTGGTCGGGGACATGGTTCCACGGGTATACGATGTTGGACATACCGGCGGGTAAGAGCGTAACCTATGAGCTGTGCATAAGCTATGCGACATGGGGCGGAGTATACTCGGCGAGCCATTCGCAGCTGTGCCTTGCGGGCTGGGGCGGCAACTTCCAGCAGTGGGAGACCAGCGCGATAGGCTCCTTCGGGGAATCCTTCTGCTATGACCCGGAGATGGCTCACGGTACCCGTGCATTTGTAAACGATATACTGCCCTTTCTTACTTACGGAATAAGGGGAGAAAAATACAACTGGAGCAACGGAGTATCCGGCGCGGGCTTTCTTAACTATTATAACGCTCAGGGCGAGCAGATAAATATGAAGAGCATAACCACGCGCTTTATGATGCCGGGTCCGGTAATGACGCAGACGGTATATACGATGATGACGCAGGACGAGGCCATTGCAGCGGAATACACCGTGAATATGTCGGGCACCGATGATGCGGCGCGTGTGTGGCACAGCTTCAAATATACCTTCCTTAAGGACACGGAGTTTTCCCGGCTTGCGTTCTATTCGCTGGGAACGGACAACTACAATACCTCTTACAGCAGGGTACGGGTGGGAAATCTGGACGGGCCGTGTGATATTACTTTGGGAGATACCGTGTATAAAAACGGCGATATAAGCACCTTGGGCTTGGAAAAGGGGTATATCGGCGCACAGACACAGCAGCGCGCGGAAATACCGGGGAAGGGGCTGTATGTGCTGTTTAGGGATTGCGAAAAGTATGTGGAGGCCTACGGCAGACCTGCAAACAAGATGATGGATGTTGTATCCTTTGAAGCAAGCATAAACGGAAAAACATATGATAAGCCCGCATTAAGCATAAATATGAGCACGCCGGCCTTCGGAACGGCATATTTGAGCCCGGTGGCGGAGCTTTGCCCTGCAGCGGAGGTGGGAGACACCATAAAGGCGGGCAGCACGGTGTGCGGCACGGTGATGTTTACCGCGCTGCCGACGCATAACGGTGAAGGAGAAAACGGGTATTACGGCACCAATCCGGCCGTGCTGGATCTGCCAAAGGAAAATTATGCAGAGGCTATATGCCGCTTGTTTGTGCAGCGAGATGCTTATGAAGCGGAGGCGGTACGGGGAGAAATTAAAAGAAAATATCCCCTGAGCATAGAGGCGCAGGAAAACGGTGCGGAGGTTGTGATATCGGGCGGCAACGGACATCTGCCCGTGACGGTAACCGGCCTTGACCGGCCCTTCGGCTTTACGGCGCAGGTTTTCACAAACGGAGAATGGGCGAGCGTTGCTGCTTTGCGCGGAGTATCGGAGGGTGAATGCAGGCAATGCTATTACAATTCCGCAACCGGGAAATATGAGCTTACCTTTGCGCTTGCGTGTGCATATCCCGACACCGTCCTACGCTTCCGGCTGGTTGATTCGGCAGGGGAATAGTGCGGACGACAGCATATGGGCGGCTTATGTAATTTATAATTTAATATCGATTGCATATAGCCAAAGATTCGTTTACAATTTTCCTGTTTCGTAGTAAAATAAAGTCGAAATTTGATATTAAGCTGCGGGAGGATTCATATGCCGGATAATTCTGAGCTGCTTCGCAACATACCGGTTGGGAGCCTTGGCCTTATTGCCATGCACGGCTGCGAAGAGCTGGGCAAAAAGATTGATTATTATCTTAGCACCTGGCGTGCGGAGCGTGAAAGCGAGCACACCGAAAATGTCGCCTTTGGCGGATATGTCAGGGATTCCTATCTTGTAAATGCCGTTTGCCCGAGGTTCGGTACCGGCGAGGCAAAGGGCACGATCCGTCAGTCCGTACGCGGAGACGATTTGTTTATCATATCCGATGTATTTAATCATGGCTGCACCTATAAAATGTACGGCAAGGAAACGCCCATGAGCCCTGATGATCATTATCAGGATCTTAAAAGAATAATTGCCGCAGTTGAGGGCAAAGCACGCAGAATTACCGTTATTATGCCCATGCTTTACGAGGGACGCCAGCACAAGCGCTCCAGCCGTGAATCGCTGGACTGTGCGCTTGCGCTTCAGGAGCTGGTGAAGATAGGCGTGGAAAACATTATAACCTTTGATGCGCATGATGCGCGCGTGCAGAACGCCATTCCTTTAAGCGGCTTTGAAAATGTAAGACCCACCTATCAGATGATTAAAACCATGCTGCGCACGGTGCCGGATCTGCAGATAGACCGCGATCATATGATAATCATTTCCCCCGATGAGGGCGGTATGGAACGCTGCATATATTATTCCTCCGTTCTTGAGCTGGATCTGGGTATGTTCTACAAGCGGCGCGATTATTCCGTAATAATCAACGGCCGCAATCCGATAATTGCGCATCAGTATCTCGGAGACAGTGTAGAGGGCAAGGATGTTGTTATTGTGGATGATATGATCTCCTCCGGGGATTCCGTACTGGATATAGCCACAAAGCTGAAGGCCATGAATGCCCGCAGAATATTCATATGCACCTCTTTCGGCCTGTTTGTTGAAGGCCTGGAGAGCTTTGACAAGGCGTATAAGGAAGGACGCATTGACAAGCTGTTTACCACCAACCTTACCTACCGCACTCCGGAGCTGCTGGAGCGGCCGTGGTATCAGGAGGTGGATATGAGCAAATACATTGCTTATATTGTGGACACGCTCAACCATGACTGTTCCGTGAGCGGGCTGCTTAATCCTGCGCAGAAGATACATGATCTTCTTGTGCGCACGGGTCAGCGTTAAAACGGTATTGAAATAAAAGCCGGTCGGAAATTTTCCGATCGGCTTTTTGTATACCTATTTATTCTTTATTTGAAAAGCGGATTCGGTATTTGCCGTTACGCAGTTATTACCCTGCGCCCCCATGAGAAGATGCTGCTCCAGCAGCGCTTATTGATATCGGATATTATCACTTTGCCCTCGCTTGTGGAGGCGTGAATGAAGCTGCCCTCGCCAAGGTATATTCCCACATGGTCGCATTTGTCGGAATCGTTGGGATTGGTATTGAAGAATACAAGATCTCCGCATTCGAGATGACTGATTTTTTTGATTTTTTCTCCTGTATTGCCGTAGCCCTGGTAGTAGGCGGTGCGGGGCAGCTGATAGCCGAAGTGCGCATAGACTGCTCTTGCAAAGCCGGAGCAATCGTAGGCCTTGGGACCGGTTGCGCCCAGAACATATTTTATTCCCAAATAGCTCTGGCTGTAATGCGCCAGCTGTTCGGCCGTATTGCTGTTATCCGGCGCGGCGGCGGTTATCTGCACATCGTAGGCCTCCGGGCAGGGAACGGCATCATCTCCGAAGAGGACAGTAAGGGTTTCTATGCCGGCGACCCCGGTACATTCTATGCTGTTGGCGCTTTGGAACTGGCGTACCGCCATATATGTAAGGCTGCCGAAGCTGCCGCCGGGGGTGCCTTTATAGTAGCCGAGCTCACAGAGCCGCTGCTGGAGCGCCAGCACATCGCTGCCCTGCTGCGTGCGGGCGATGGAGCGAGAGGGAATATAGTCGGCCGCGCCCGATATATTGCCCTTTATTGTATTGAGCGACGATTTTTTCACATAGCCCTCTGCACCGAGAGCCGTCAGACGCACAAGAGTCCACGAGCCGCTGTTTTTAATAATTTCGAGGTGCGTGCCGGATGCAAGCTGTACCAGCTTGAGAGCACGGGTGGAGGGAGCTAAGTAAAGCCATGCTTCCGTTTTAAGAGTGGCCTCGCCGGTAAGCTCCTTTCCGCTGTACAATCCGAGGGCTTCAAGAGTGTCGAGAGTGATTTCATCGGGGCTGCCGGTGCCGTCGTCTGTATCCGTGCCGGCAAGGCTGTCGGTTCCGTTTGCGGCGGCAATGCTGTTTTGGCCGTTTATGCTGCCGAAAAGCATACCGTTAAAAAAATCGCTGTCGTTTTTAAGGCGGTATTCTGCCGTTTGCTGCATTTTTTCCACGGCAGATGCGGTTAAACGGTCAAACAGACCGTTTACCTCGCCGGAGTACAGCTTTTTACTTTTAAGAACCGACTGCACCGCGGCAATCTCATCGCTTTTGTCTCCCTGCCGGAAGCCTTCGGCATGAGCCGGAAGCGCAAGGGCAAGCGTCAGGACGGCTGTTATGACACAGACGGTCGTTTTGATTTTTTTCAATTGCGTACTGTCCTTTCACAGTGTTATGATTTAACCGTAAAGCTTAGCGAAATATCCGCTCCCGAAGGAACGGATACCTCAAAACATTTGTTTTTATCGGTAATCGGACATAAGCTGAAATTCCGTGTACTTCCGCTTATGCCGTTATTATATACTTATAAAGCAGCTTTTTTCAAGACTGCTGTCGGCGGTTCAGCGGTGTTATTCTTTGATTTTCGCGGAAATGCTCCCGATAGCTGTGATTATTACAAAATTATTGCATTGTGTTACAAATTGCGTAACAATTTTGTAACAAAGCGTAAACAGCGCCCTGCGGACTTGATTTGCGGGGGAAAAAGCGTTATAATGCCTGCGGATAAACAAGAAAAGGAATGGAAAATGAAACATATAAGCATAATTATTCTTATAACATCCGTTGTTATCTGCGGTGCGCTTGCAGGCTTAACTGCCGTGACAAAAATACCGTCGCCGCCTGCGGTGCTGCCGTCGCCGACGCCGGAGGCAACACCGTCGCAGCCGGTGCAGGAGTTAAACAGGATAGGCTTTTACGAAGGCGCGGGCGGGAATTACACGAAAAACGGCGATATGCTGTATTTTATTCAAGAGGACGGCGCAATAGCCGGTGTGCCTGTGGGGGGCGGCGAAACCGTTCGGCTTACGCAGGCAGGCAACCGATCGTGGCTGAATGTTATCGGAAACAGGCTGTACTGGATAGAAACAAACGGTATATACACCATGGAGCTGCCGCAAGGGGAGGAAACGAAGATCTCCTCTTTGAGTGCCGCAAAGCTGGAGGTGCGGGCGGACGGGGCGTATTATCTGTGCTCCGGCGCAATATGGTATTGTTCGCTGTCGGGAGAGAACGAACAGCTTATTTATAACGGCGCCGCCGATTTTATGCTTTGCAGCGATCTTGTAATAGCGGCGCGGGAAAACCGGGAATACGGCTTTGATCTTATATCCATAGGAAGCGAAGAGCCTTTTATTACCCGTGCCGCCGCATTTACGGTGCTTAATGATGATATATGCGCCATTACGGACTCCGGGGTGGTATTTGCAAGCGCTGCGGATCTGGAAACGGTAAGCGCGGGGGCGGGCTTTGAGCGCCTGCCGCAAAGCATAGCCATATGCAGCGACGGCTTGCTGTATGTTCCCAGGGGAGAGGAAAGGCTTGTGCTGCGCGCTCGTGACGGTACGGAGCAGACAGTGCTGCGCGGTGTGCAGTCCCCCGCCGTAATAGAGGATACGGTGATTTTCCGAAGAAACGGTGAGCTTTATTGCTGTCTTTGCAGCGGTTGGGGCATACGGCGGCTGTCCGACGGCATGCCGGAGGAAAGTGCGGAGGGTAAGCTGGAATGCTCCGTTATACTGCTGGAGGGGGGAAAGACAAGCCTTCGGGCAGGGGAAAGCACATATCTGACGGTAGTGACCGATTCCGTAAGCGCCGGCGCAGAGCAGCTTGAGCAGCTTGCGCTGCTTATAAAGGATGAAACCGTTATAAAGGCGGAAATTGTCGGAGACATAATATGTATAACCGCGCTTGAGGCGGGAAATACTATATTCCGCGCAGCAACTGCGCAAAAGAATGTGTTTGCCGAGCTGCTGTTCACGGTGGAATAAGAAACATTCCTTCGGCGTTATGCAATGAAATACGGTTTTACGGCGGCTTTGCAGCAAAAAAGGACGGTTGCTATGAGGAAGTTTCCTTTTGGTGTTCGGCCGTGCGGACAAGAAGAGGCCGCGGCAACGGGCGGTTTGAAGGAAAGGAATGCGGTGGCTCCTGCTGACGGACCAGAAGGCGGAAAAAAGCCGTACGGGGCAAAAGAGAAGGGAGAAAAGCGGGATGTGCAGGCGGATGCGCCGCGAATAAGCGCCTTTTTCTGGTGTGCGTTTATTGCGCTTTTTCCCGTAGCGGGGCTTGCGTATCTGATAGTGCGTGCGATGTATGAGAAAAACAGCAGCCTGCGGAATATGGCCCGTGCGCTTCTGCTGCTGCGGGGTGCGGTGCTGTTTTTCGGTACGGCATCGGTATTGGGCGCAATATATTTGCTGGATGCGATAATTTAGAAAATGAGGCATACTGCGCGCCTGTTCTTGCGGACAGGCGTGTTTTGCAGCGGGCATTTTGCGATTTTGCGGAAGCCCTTGAGCCGTTTCTGTTTTCGCAAGTTTACTTTTGACTGTTTTCTGTCGGTTGGCTGCCGTTGTCGGCATTAACGGGGCGCCGCCTGTATTTTATTCCTTTTTCAAGACGATCTTTTTCCGTTTTATATCTGCAGCGATCCCTGATGCAGAAAAACAGGAAAACCGCACATATAATAAGCGCGGCAGCGCCGGCAACGGCAAATACGGGGCTTAACCGTGATGGTACGGATAAAACAACACACATATTGCAGGAGAGCGCAAAAGGGCTGCAATTGCGCTTTATTGCCCGGGCTGACTCTTTGACTGCATTGTATATTTGCTTTTTCATTTTGTTTTTCCTTTATGTTTTTATGGCTGTAAATAGCGGTAAAGCCAAATAGTGGGCTATTTATAGCCTATAATGTATCATATATAGCCTGCAATGTCAATAGTAATGGGCTAAATCTTTCCATAATATCAGGAGGCGGTATTATGGATACATATAATGCGGTAAAAACGAGGCTGCTGAGGCTATGTGATGAAAAAAGAATGACGATACACCGTTTGGCAACGGAGTCGGCGGTTCCGCCGTCCACCATAAAGAATGTGCTTTACGGCAAAAGCCGCAATCCGGGAATTGTAACGCTTAAGATGCTTTGCGACGGATTGGGCATAAGCCTTATTGAGTTTTTTGATTCCGAGGAATTCAGAACGCTGGAGCAGGAGCTTAAATAGAAAGTGCGTGCACGGCAGACTATTCGGATGCGCAAGAAAACCCGAGATCAGATGCGGCATGACGGATACAATAATAAAAGACGCAGCCCGAACAGCTGCGTCTTTTATGCTTTTATTTGCGGGGAAAATCAGAACTTGTCCACGCTGGCCATATGCTTGATGAGCATAACAACCTTGTTGGAATAACCCCACTCGTTGTCGTACCAGGAAACCAGCTTTACAAAGTTGCCGTTAAGAGCAATGCCGGCCTTGGCATCGAAAATGGAGGTGCGGGGATCGCCGGTGAAGTCGGTGGAAACCACCATATCCTCGGTATAGCCCAGAATGCCCTTCATTTCGTTCTCGCTTGCCTTCTTGACAGCGTTGCAGATCTCCTCGTAGGTAGCGGTCTTTTCAAGGCGTACGGTAAGGTCAACGACGGAAACATCGATGGTGGGTACGCGGAAAGCCATACCGGTAAGCTTGCCGTTAAGGGAAGGAATAACCTTGCCTACGGCCTTGGCAGCGCCGGTGGAGGAGGGGATGATGTTGGTGCCTACTGCGCGGCCGCCTCTCCAGTCCTTCTTGGAGGGAGCGTCAACAGTCTTCTGAGTGTTGGTGGCAGAGTGCACGGTGGTCATAAGACCCTCAACGATGCCGAAGTTGTCGTTGATAACCTTGGCAAGAGGAGCCAGGCAGTTGGTGGTGCAGCTGGCGTTGGAGACGATGTTCATATCGGTGGTGTATTTGTCATTGTTTACACCCATAACGAACATAGGAGCATCTGCGCTGGGAGCGGAGATGACAACCTTCTTGGCGCCGCCTGCAAAGTGAGCGGAAGCCTTCTCCATGGTGGTGAACACGCCGGTGGACTCAACAACATAGTCAGCGCCGGCCTCGCCCCACGGAATCTCAGAGGGGTTCATGCAGTTGTAAACAGTTACAGCCTCGCCGTTGACGATGAGCTTGCCGTCCTTGGTTTCAACGGTGCCGTTGAAATGACCGTGAACGGAATCATACTTGAGCATGTAGACCATGTAGTCAAGATCGATGAAAGGATCGTTTACCGCAACAACCTCAACAGAGGGATCGGCAGCGGCAACACGGAATACCAGTCGGCCGATACGGCCAAAGCCATTAATACCGATTTTAATCATTTGGATTACCTCCCAATTAAATTCTTCCTATATTTTAGTATAAATTGCCGATACGGGCAAGCGAATTTTGCATTTATCCGCTTTTTTGCCGTATATGCATATCAAAAAGATAGAAAAACAGCCGTCAGCGGCGGCTGCTGTTTCTGATTGCTATAAGCCGTACCAGCTGCAGCAGGGACATAAGCATCGCGGCTACATAGGTAAGCGCCGCGGCGGTGAGAACTTTGCGGGCGCCGGAGGCTTCGTCAACGGAAAGAATGCCTTCTCCCTGAAGCGCCTTCATGGCGCGGCGGGAAGCATCAAACTCCACGGGCAGGGTGATAAGCTGAAAAAGCACTGCAAAGCTGAAAAGCAGTATGCCTATATCGCACAGCACCGGGACGCTGCTGTTGAAGATGAGCCCTATTATAAAAACGGGCATTGCCAAAGAGGAACCTAAGTTTACTACCGGGAGCAGCGCGTTGCGAATTGCAAGCGGCTTATAGCCGGAGGCGTACTGCATTGCATGGCCGGATTCATGGGCGGCCACGGCGATGGAGGCTATCGAGCAGGTATCGTACACTCCGCCGGAAAGCCGGATAATGCCGCTTCTTGGGTCAAAGTGATCCGTAAGCGTGCCGGAGGTGCGGGTTACCGTTACTCCCGGAACGCCGCCCTGCCGGAGAATCTGTTCGGCGGCCTGCCTGCCGGTTATGCCGCACATGGCGGGTATGGAGGAATATTTTGAATAGGCGCTGCTTACCATAAGCTGCGCAATGAGCGACAGCAGCAGACCGGGGATGAGAATGATCACGGTCCAGTCCCAAAAGAACATAGGTTTTACTCCTTGCGTATCTGCGGCGGGCCTGCGCTTTTGTGCCGTATATTGCGGCAGAGCAAAGCAAAAAAACCTTGTGCAGAGAATGTCCGCTTTGGTGCGGATTTTTCAGTAAATATAATATATCATTTGCCCTTGCAGGTCAACGGCAGTATATATATATTTACAAAAAGATTAAAAAATACGGATATACAGCGGGAAAATCACGGAAAAAACGGATATGACAGTGACAAAAAGGCACCCGCGGTGCGGGTGCCGGGAAAACGGCTATTTGTGCCGTAGCCGTTTATAAAACGGGATTAATCGGCCTTCTTTTTCTTTTTGGAGACGATGATGATAACAACCACGATTACGGCAACTACCGCAACGGCAGCTATTACGACAGGCACAACGGGGAAGGAGGAGCCGCCGGACGGAGCGTCGCTTGTCTGCGGCGCCTGTGTGGTATCGGCGGTTTGATCGGGCGCGGGAGAAGCGGTGGCATCGCTGCTGCTGCCGCCGGTGGCATGGCCTTCATCGGGGGTGAAATCGCTGCCCAGCTTTACAAGCATATAATCGTCAATGACAAAGCCTTCGCCCTCTTCGCAGGAAACGGAGTAAAGCGCAACGCCGGGGTTAAGAATGCTGGTGCTGCCGCTTTCCCACTTGCCACAGTCGCAGCTGCCGTGATAGCCGAAGGAGGAATAATAGCAGTAGTCGGTGCCAAGAGAATCAAGGCGTACGATGTACCAGCCCTTGAAGCCGGAGGGGATACTGGCAAGGCCGTGGCCGTAATCCTCTAAATATTCCTCGGCCTTGTAGATTTTGCCGTCGGTGCTCATAAGGTAGCAGTCAACATCGGAAAACTCGGTTTGCTGATATACATTCTGATGGGCATTTCCGTCGGAGCTGACTACCTCGCCGAACCAGGATGCGCCGGCGGCATCGCAGGAGTTATTTTCGATATAAAAGCCGATGGCATCATACTGCGCGCATTTTTCTGCGGTGAGATACTGCTCGCGGATCTCGTCGGTTATGCCTATGCGCATGGACATATAGCCCATGAACAAATCGGTTATGACAAAGCCGTGATCCTTATAGCTGTACCGGGTTTCCGGAGCCTCGTAGAAAAACCAGCCGTTATTGCCGTTATCAATAGTAAACGGAGCATCATCCTTATCGTCAAAGCTGTAAAAGACCTCGGCGGTTATACGGCTCTGGGGCGGGGCCGCTGCAAAACCGATGCAGCACAGGCAGGAAAGCAGCAGGGATGCAAGAAGAAAAACAAACATGCGCTTCATACTTTTATCATTCCTTTTCTTTTTCTTAAATGCATTATAGCAGAACGGCAAACAGGTTTCAATACACCCTGCAAACTGATATCAGCACAATATTATCCACAAAAAATGGAAATATGATGCAGTATATACCATTTGCGATTGCGCGTTAAGCGGTATGGCCTTAATGGCGCCGGTGCTTTTTCGGTGATGTGTTTTTGGTGAGATGTCGTGGGATATATACCGTGGGATATATACATAAAAAGACCGACAAGTGTCGGCCTTTTGCTTGACGGACGGATATCCGCACGGGGGATATGCGCGGTATCAGGCAAGCTTTTCCTGATTTCCGGTGCGCAGATCCACGCGGTAAATGGTTTGCGACGAGGTGTTGACGGTGTAGAACAGCCAGTCGCCTGCAATGCAGAGATCGCCGCAGTAGGCGCGGCTGCCCAGCTTTTCAAGCTCGCTGCCGTCAAGCCGGCAGGAGTATATGCAGGAGTAATCGTTGACATTTGAAATAGAGATAGCCGTTACAGATGTTTATATCCGCAACCGTGATATCGGCGATTTTGCGTGCATTGCCGCCGTCAATATCCGCGGCGTAAAGACGGTCGGAATCGGCGGAGTTGGCGTAGTAAACCGTGTCATTGTAAATAACGATGCTGGTGGCGCGAAGATTACCTGTTTTTTTATAGGTGTAGCCTTCCCCATCGCTGTTCGGATAGGCGGCATAGAGCTGCTTTGAATGGCGTACGGCACAGGAATACAAGGCTCCGCGATAGTAAAAAGGCGACATGACCTTCTGATCGCTTATGCGGGTGTAGCCGGTGCCGTCGGTTTTGAGAACATGGAGGCGCTGACTGCTGCTTACGGTTTCCATGTATATAAGGTCGCCTACAACGGTGAAGGCGGACATGCTGGTTTTGTATAAAAGCGTACGCTCGCTTCCGTCGGTGCGGCATTTATAGAAATGCAGACCGGCAGCCGGGGCGCAGTAGTAAAGCCAGCCCTCGCAGACGGTGATGAATTTTGCCTTGTCCTTGGTTACGCGCACGGCCTGCGTGCCGTCGTTTTTCATGCTCCATATGCGGTAGCCGTCGGCGGGGTTAAGATAGTATACGGTGTCGTTTTCACGGGCTGCAAGGCCGTAGCCTGCGGTACCGCCGGCATTTACGCTGTATGGAACATAGGAGGGGCCGTCAGCGGTATTTACGGCATCGCGTCCGTCAAAGAGCAGACGGGGGTCCAGCGTAATGCGCCTTACGGTATCGGCGGAATTGGAATAGCCGGCGTAGTCGCTGCGGCGGCCCTGCAGCAGCTCAAGATGTATTTCCGGAAAGCCGGAGGGGCCGGCATTGCCGGTATAACCCAAAAGCTCGCCCGCCTGCACGGTAGCCCCGGATTCCATAAAGGAAGCGGCCTGCTCGAATTGCGCAAGATGGAGAACGGTAAGGGTGAGGTCTCTGTCGGGAACATATATACTTACCGCATCCTTCGAGGCTGCCGTTACCGTGCCGGAAACCGGGGAAAGGAAGGGCTCATCGGCATGACAGAAATAGTTGATGCCGGCATTTACGCCCTGAAGGCCCGGAGCGGCATCGAGGTATTCAAGGGACAGCTGCCCGTAGCCGAAGGAGTAATCGCTTTTATCGGTGTTTGTTACGGTTTTAAGCAGCGCGGCATAGCCGGCATCGGAGGAGCTGAAATAGCGTATTCCGGGAATATAGTCAAAATAGGCAAAGCGCAGCACCTGTTTGTCGGAATCAAGCTCCAGCACGGACAGCCCGCGGCAGGCCTCATCCTCCACTATGCCGTTTTGGGGAACGGGAGAGTAGCCCTCCGGCTTATCTCCGGCGGAAAAGGAAGGCTCATCCGCAGAAAAGCGGTAGACAAACTCTCCCTGAGCCGCAAATTCGCATTTTATGCGGCCGACAGCGCCGCTTTCCGATATTCCGAAGGCTCGCATTTCAAGCGCGGAGGGATCATCGGGGGAGGGAGTGTCTTCCGGCGCGGGAGAGAAGGACGGACCGCGCGTGGCTTCGATTGGGTTTACAATGCCCATACAGCCGCTGAGCGCCGATATGAGCGCCGCGCACAGGCACATGACCGTAAAAAAACAGAAAAGGGTGTTTTTTTTCATAGAGGACTCCTTTGTTTGTTTTTTGCCGTTTTGCTTTGCGGCTGCCGTTAAGCGGGCTTATACGCGCGGAGCGGCCTTTTTAAGCAGCGGATAAAGCGCCAGTGCCACAACGGCATTAAGTGCCAGCTGTATCAGGTTGAACAGAACATTGGTGCCCGCAACGGCGATACCGTAGAGCAGCCACTCGTAGAGAAAATAGCAAAGCACCATTGCGACACCGCCCGCAAGCAGCGCAAGCACGCTGCGCCAAAAGCCGGGGAAGCCGGCGTTTGCGGGGACGCAGTATAAGGCAGGCTATAAGTCCCATAAGGAATTTTGCCGCCAAGGTGGCGGGGGCGTATACGGTGTAGCCGGAGAGCAGGTCGGCAAGGGCGCCGCCTAAGGCGCCCACGGCAGGACCGTACCACAGCCCCAGCAGCAGGCACGCACAAAGAGTTACGCAGTCACCCAGATTTATGTTGCCCACGGTTGTTATAAATGTGGGAACGGAAAGAAAAGCTGTCATAAGGGTGCATGCGGCGCAAAGCAGCGCGGCTATGCAAAGCCTGCGAAGGGAAGTTCTGTTCATGGTGTGTACCTCATTAAGATTATTTATAAGTCCGGAAAGCGCAAATAGCTTTTACTTTTGCGCATAGGGGAGATATTAAAGATATTATACAATAGCACGGTATATTTGACAAGCAAAGGCGGGGCGCGCAAAGGGAAGAAAAACCTGCGGGCTTGCTTGAGGCGGTAAAAAAATCCGCCGCTTAAAAAGCGGCGGAGAAGCTCCGAGAGGATATTTGTGCATCGTTCGCGGTACGGTTTTTGGTATTATCTCTTGAACTGAACATCCTTTTCGTACTGCTTGACGGCGGCCAGAGCGTTTTTGCCGTCGGCTATGCCGTTTCATGAGAAGATAATCCCATACGGCATTGACGGGCAGGTTCTTGAACTCGTCCATAAGCATAAGGCGGGAGGTGAAATCACCCTCAACCTCGGCCTTGTCGATAAGCTCAAAGGGCTCAAGCAGGGAAGCAAGAATCGCCTTGCCGGCAGCGCGCAAACCGATAGCCCAGGCGGCGACGCGGTTGATGGAGGCATCAAAGTAGTCAAGACCCATGGGAACTCTGCCGTAGAGGTTTCCGCGGCGCATTTCCTGCATTATGCCGTAGAGCTCGTCGTTCTGGATAACGACATGGTCGCTGTCCCATCTTACGCCGCGGCTGATGTGCAGCATAACGGTATCTACAAAGTTAATATAAGAGCTGAGCTTATCCGCTACGCTCTCGGTGGGGTGGAAGTGACCGGTGTCAAGGCATACGCCTACGCCGTTCTTTGCGGCATAGCCAAGATAGAACTCATGGCTGCCCACGGTGAAGCTTTCCACACCGATTGCAAAGAGCTTGCCCTCAAGGACATCGGCGGCATATTTTTTCTCTTCGGGGGTATAAGCCTTGGCAAAGATCTTATCAAGGGAATCCTGAAGCAGCTCGCGATAGCGGAAGCGATTGGCGGGGATATCCTTAAGGCCGTCCGGGATCCAAATGTTGTTGTAGCATTTCTCGCCGAGTTCCTTGCCGATGGCGGCGGAAATCTCGCGGGAGTCGATACCGGCTTCTATCCAGTAATCGCGGGTGGATTTATCAAGGCAGGCAAGGGAGAAGCCCTTGTTCATCATGGGGTGGGTGAAGAAGGAGGCGTTAAAGTCAAGGCCGTAGCCCTTTTCCTTTGCCCACTGAATCCAGTTGGAGAAATCGTCGACGGTAAGATCGTTTCTGGGATGATGCTTTTCGGCATACATGGAGTGCAGATTGATCTTGTGCTTAAGGGGGGAGAGAGAGCAGGCCATGTCGATATCGCTGCGGAGCTCGTCGCCGTTGCGGGCGGCGCCGGGATAGCAGCCGGTTACGAGGTTCTGGCTTTCGGCCTGAATGCCTTCAAAGCCGTGAACATCATCGCCCTGCCAGCAGTGCACGGAGATTTTGATCTTAGCAAACGCCTCCAGTACCTTTTCCACATCTACGCCCCAGTCTTTATATACGGCTTTGGCGCTTTCGTAATTCTTGAGGATCTGTTCCTGTGTCATAGATATCACCTTTCCTTTTGATTATTATCCTTTTGATTATTAACTGTAATTCCGCTGCGATGGAGCTGTATTCTTTTGTTTTTCCGCATTTATTTGCCGTGTTGCGTATATCGGCAAAAAACACGGCGCATACCGGGAAAATCACACCGTTTGAATTATACTCCCTGCATGGGGGCTTGTCAATACGGGCAAAGGAAAAACATATGCCGAAAATCGGACAAAAAGGCTTGGGTGCTTAAAATAACCCGCATCAGACAAGGGCGACAACGGCGCAGAATACGGCGCACAGCAGCATAATTCCCCCGGAAACAAAGGACACCGAGGAGGCGCTGCGGGCGCACACCCTTTTTGCGCGCAGCGATATGCCGTTGGTTATAAGCATAAGCCCGAGGCTAAGAGCGCTCAGAGCGCCGCTGAGGTATTCGGGAAGCACGCCGCACCAGCCGAGAACAAGCAAAATTATTGCGTCCAAAGCAAAAAAGGCTATAAGCAGCAGGCGTATTTTCTGCATTGCGGACATGTCGGAAAGCCGGGAAAGGATTTTGTTTATCATTTATTGCTCCTTCGGACCGTTATTTTAATTAAGGACGGCCCCTATGACGATATTATACCCCTTAGCGCCCTGTTTTGCAACAGATAAATAGCCCCCCGCGCGTGCGGGGATAAAAATGGTTTTTCGGGCGGAAAAACGGGCTTAATAATTAAAGCAAGGCTGTGTTTGACTTGCTTTTGAAAAGGAAATGTGATATAATACATATTATAATATACCATGGCTGCGCATACTGCGCGGCGCACGGTCCGCGGCAGGCTCAGGGCTGTGTCTTTAGCGGATGTTTTATAAAAAACGGCCGGGAAACGGCAAAAGGGAGGAATGACGGTGCTGCTTCATCTTGGAGGAACCGCCGGCGTGCCCTTGGCAAGGGTAGTGGCGGTGCTGAGCATGGAAAGCCCTTCGCAGGATACTGCGGAGCTGATAGCGGCTGCGCGAAAAGCCGGACTCGTTACCGAGGTATGCCCGCCTCCGCATAAAAGCTGTGTGATAACGGCGGAAGGACATAAAAGCATGCTGTATTTGTCGCCAATATCGGCGGGCACGCTGCGGGCGCGCGCCGAAAGCGGCGGAATGAGCGAGGTTCAGTGAAAAACCGACGGTTAAATACGGGGTGAAATGCGCGCGGCGCCGCTGCTTGCGCGGGACGCGCACGAAGATGAACATTTTTGCGGTATGGGAAAATACCGGCAGACAGACAATAATCATACGGAAAGGAGCCGTTCGCTTGTTCGGACGGATATATGTATGTCGCAGGAGAATATAACGGTTAATATCGGCACGGAATCGGACGCCATTGAAAAATGACGGCGGTGCAGGGAGAATACGATGCTTCTCAGATTCAGGTGCTGGAGGGGCTTGAGGCGGTGCGCCGAAGACCCGGAATGTACATAGGCTCAACGGATGAGCGGGGTCTGCATCACCTGGTGACGGAGCTTGTGGACAACAGTATAGATGAGGCATTGGCGGGCTACTGCACGGAAATCGAGGTTACGCTGCATGCCGACGATACGGTATCCGTACGGGACAACGGACGCGGTATTCCGGTGGATATTCACGAAAAGTACGGTATTCCGGCCGTGGAGGTGGCTATGACCATTCTGCATGCGGGCGGAAAGTTCGGCGGCGGAGGATACAAGGTGTCGGGCGGTCTGCACGGCGTAGGCATGAGCGTGGTCAACGCGCTCAGCGAGGAAGAGCATGTGGAGATATGCCGTAACGGCAAAAAATACGAGCAGGATTATTCCCGTGGCAAGGCATTGGGGCCGCTGAGGGAAACCGGCACGAGCGATCACACCGGCACATATCACAGATTCCGTCCGGATTCCGAGATATTTGAAACCACGGTGTTCAATTTTGAAACCATAAGGCAGCGTCTGCGAGAGCTGGCGTTTTTGAATAAGGGCATAAAGATCATAGCAAGGGATGAGCATCCGGACAATCTCAAGGAGGATGTATTCCACTATGAGGGCGGTATACGGGAGTTTGTGGCATACCTTAACAAGGGAAAGCAGGTGCTTACGGAGCAGCCGCTGTATTTTGAGGGGAACAAGGGCATGAGCGTTGTAGAGGTGGCCATGCAGTACAACGACAGCTACAAGGAAACGGTGTACACCTATGCCAACAATATTGCCACGCACGAGGGCGGCACGCACCTTGAGGGCTTCCGCAGGGCGCTGACGCGGGTGATAAACGAATATGCGCGCAAGTTCAAGCTGCTTAAGGACAGCGAGGCCGCGCTGTCGGGAGACGATGTGCGCGAGGGGCTTACCTGCGTTGTATCGGTCAAGCTGGAGGAGCCGCAGTTTGAGGGGCAGACCAAAACAAAGCTGGGCAACAGCGAATTCCGATCCCTTACCGACAGCATAGTGGGGCAGGGACTTACGGACTATCTTGAAGAGCATCCCGCGGAGGCAAAGGGCATAATTGAAAAGTGCCTTATGGCAAACCGCGCAAGGGAGGCGGCGCGCAAGGCGCGTGAGCTTACAAGGCGCAAGAATGTGCTGGAGAGCAATTCTCTTCCCGGAAAGCTGGCCGACTGCTCGGATTCCGATCCGCAGAAATGCGAAATATTCATAGTGGAGGGAGACTCCGCAGGCGGCAGCGCAAAGCAGGGCAGGGACAGAAAAATACAGGCGATACTGCCTTTGCGCGGAAAGATTCTCAATGTAGAGCGCACGCGAGTGGACAAATGCTTCAGAACAATGAGATCCGCGCCATGATAACGGCCTTCGGCGCCGGTATCGATACGGAATTTAATATTGAAAAGCTGAGATATCACAAGATAATCTGCATGACGGATGCCGATGTTGACGGCAGCCATATACGCATACTGCTGCTGACCTTCTTCTTCCGGCATATGCCGCAGCTTATTGAAAACGGATATGTATACATTGCTCAGCCGCCGCTTTACAAGGTTACAAACACCCGTACAAAGGCTATAAATTATTTTTACAACGATGCGGAACTGCGCACCTTTATAGATTCCAAGGATGAAGGCGAGCGCAAGAGCCTGCTTACCAACCGCTTCAAGGGTCTGGGAGAGATGAATGACAGCCAGCTGTGGGAAACCACAATGAACCCGGAGACCCGCACGCTGCTTAAGGTGACCATGGAGGATGCAATAGCGGCAGACCAGATATTCTCCCTTCTTATGGGGGATCTTGTGGAGCCGCGGCGCGAGTTTATTGAGCAGAACGCCAAGCTGGTTGCAAGCGACGACCTTGACATATAAGCGGAGGAGCAGCTGAATGGAAAACGAGCTTAAAAGCAGAGTACTTGATGTAAATATCGAGGAAGAAATTAAAAAATCCTTTATATCCTATGCCATGGCGGTTAATATTTCCCGTGCGCTGCCCGATGTGCGGGACGGACTTAAGCCGGTGCACAGGCGCATACTTTATTCCATGTATGAATCGGGCTATACCAACGATAAACCCACCCGCAAAAGCGCAAGAATCGTTGGTGATGTAATGGGTAAATATCACCCGCACGGCGATGCGGCTATATACGACGCCATGGTGCGCCTTGCCCAGCCTTTCTCCATACGCTACACATTGGTTCAGGGGCAGGGCAACTTCGGTACGGTAGACGGAGATCCGGCAGCGGCAAGCCGTTATACCGAGGCAAAGCTTTCCAAGATAGCGGGCGATCTGCTGGCCGATATCGATAAGGACACGGTGGACTTCTATCCGAACTTTGACGAAACCGAAATGCAGCCAAGGGTGCTGCCCAGCCGCTTCCCTAACCTGCTTGTAAACGGCTCGGACGGTATAGCCGTGGGTATGGCTACAAATATTCCTCCGCACAACCTGCGTGAGGTAACGGCGGGCGTAAAAGCGCTTATTGACAACCCCGATATTACCTCCGAGGAGCTTATGGAGTACATAAAGGGGCCGGATTTCCCAACGGCGGGCACTATAATGGGGCTTTCCGGCATCAGGCAGACCTATACCACGGGCCGGGGCAGAATAGTGGTGCGGGCAAAGCATGAAATAGAGCAGATGACGGCCGACCGGGCGCGCATAGTGGTTACGGAGCTGCCGTATCAGGTAAACAAGGCGCGTCTTGTGGAGAAAATTGCAGAGCTGCATAAGGACAAACGCTTTGAGGGCTTAAGCGCACTGCGCGATGAATCCAACAAAGACGGCATGCGGCTTGTAATGGAACTGAAGAAGGATGTAAATCCGAATGTCGTGCTTAATTTCCTCTATAAGCACACTCAGCTTCAGGAAACCTTCGGCGCGATAATGCTGGCGCTTGTGGACAATGAGCCGAGGATACTTACCCTTAAGGAGATGCTGTATTATTATCTTGAGCATCAGAAGGAGGTTATTGTCCGCCGCACAAGGTTCGATCTTAAAAAGGCACAGGCAAGGGCGCATATTTTGGAGGGCCTTATAAAGGCGCTGGATATAATTGACGAGGTCATAAGCCTTATACGCTCTTCTCAGACCACGGATATTGCCAAAAGCGCGCTTATGGAGCAGCTGGGCTTTTCCGAGGAGCAGGCAAAGAGCATACTGGATATGCGCCTGCAGCGCCTGACAGGCCTTGAAAGACAGCGGCTTACGGACGAACTGGAGGAAAAGAGGAAGCTTATTGCCTACTACAATGAGATACTGGGAAGCGAGAAGCTGGTGCTGGAGATAATCAAGGACGAGATAGGCCAGATAGCGGAGAAATACGGCGACGACCGCCGCACGGAGATCACGGCGGCAAGCGACGAGATAGATTTTGAATCGCTTATTCAGGAGGAGGACATGGTGGTTACCATGACCCACTTCGGATACATCAAACGGCTGCCCAGCAACACCTACCGCGCTCAGCACAGGGGAGGCAAGGGCATAACCGGGCTTACCACCCGCGAAGAGGACTTTGTGGAAAGAGTGCTGGTTACAAGCACGCACACTGATCTGCTGTTCTTTACAAACCTCGGCAAGGTGCATCAGATAAGATGCTATCAGATACCCGAGGCGGGCAGAACGGCAAAAGGTACGGCGGTGGTAAACCTGCTCAATCTTGCTGCGGGAGAAAAGGTAACGGCGGTTATTCCGCTGCCTGAGGATAAGCAGGAGCGTCAGGGCAAAAACCTTGTTCAGGCCACGAAGGACGGCTTTATAAAGAAAACAAGGCTGAGTGAGTTTGAAAACATACGCAAAAACGGCATACTTTCCGTCATACTGCGCCCGGGCGACGAGCTGGTGCAGGTGGCGCTTACAAGCGGCGAGGATGACATTATTCTGGGTACGGCGCAGGGCAAGGCGATACGCTTCAGCGAGAAATGTGCGTCAGATGGGCAGAGTGACTCAGGGCGTTACGGCTATGGATATAGCTCAGGGAGACAGAGTTATAAACATGGGCATACTCAGAGAGGGCACCACCATTCTTACCGTTACAGAGAACGGCTTTGCAAAGCGCAGCTTCCCGGAGGAATACCGTGTTATCAACCGCGGCGGCAAGGGAATAATCACGCATGACCTTACCGAAAAAACCGGCGAGCTTGTGGATATTCAGGTGGTAAACGATGACGATGATGTGATGCTTATAACCTCCGACGGAGTGATTATCCGTATACCGGTGGCGCAGATACGCGTTGCGGGGCGCGCGACACAGGGCGTAATTGCCATGAGAGTGGCTGAGGGTGTTAAGGTTGTGTGCGCGGCGGCGGTGCCTGCGGAGGAGGAAACGGAGCAGGCCATTGAGCAGCAGGCGGAGGCACATGCGCAGGATGCGGACAGCGCGGCCGATGACGATGCATTGCTGGACCGCGAGGATACAGAGCTTATCTGAAAAGGATTTTGATAAAAAAAGTATCAGGAACCGTTGTCATACGGCAACGGTTCCTTTGCTGTTTTACAGCGTTAGTTACGGCGGGCGGCTGGTGTTTTGCGGCGGTGGAACTGCGAAATTTGGAGGGTTGTTAGGTCGTTAAGCCATGCGGTGCGGTTTATATGCGGATTTTGATGCGCAAAGCGGCTGTTTTGAAGCGATTTTTATTAAAATATTTATTAAAATCATCGGAATTTGTGCTTAAATCGGTTGCCAAACGAGAGAAAGCGTGTTACAATTTGACCAAATAAATAAATTGGTCATATTTGCGGAGAGAAGCATGGCATTTTCTGAAGAAGAAAACGGAAAAATACGGCAGGAGCTGCTTACAGAGGCTAAGGCACGGGCAATCACGGCAGGAACGCGTAAAACCTCGGTGGAGGAGCTTACCGATGCCGTGGGAATATCCAAGGGATCGTTTTATAAGTTTTACGATTCCAAGGAATTGCTCTTCTTTGCGGTGCTGGAAAACATTCACAGTGAGCTTTATGCCGTTGCAAAGCAAACGCTTACGGAAAACAGGGCGCTTTCTCCGCAGGAAAGAACAAGCCGGACGCTGTTTGCCGTGTGCCGCAGACTGTCGGATACGGGCGAGATGCGTTTTATAGAAAACGATGCGGAGTATATTCTGCGCCGTATTCCGCAGCAGGTGAAACAGGAGCATTATCACAGCGATAAGGTGCATATCTGCGAGCTTCTGAAGGAAGGCGGGCTGGAGCCGCGCGGGGGAGCGGAGCTTGCCGCCGCCGCTGTGCGCGGGCTGATACTTACGGTATCGCACCGTAATGAGATAGGCGAGGAATATCCCCGGGTGCTGGAGCTTCTGATACGGGGAGCGATGGCGGAGCTGTTCGGGGAGCAATAATTAAGAGCTGCGTTAAAAGCAGCTTTTTAACAGATTATCGGTTAGCAATAGGTAACTAAAAGGCGCCGCGAGGAAGAATCAAGTGGGAGTCCGGCGGGGCTTTCGGAAAGGATGATTGTTATGGAAGCGTTAGTTTCGGTTTTGGTAGTGGGAGCGGTTATGGGCTCTAATTTGGCAATAAAGCATTTGTGCAGAGCCTATCTTGTCAGGCAGATAAAAAATAAGTATATATAAATTCGGAGGCGAAAAAATGGCTATTGCAGAATTTCGTAATGTAAGCCGTGTATATTCAAACGGTGACCATGAGTTAAGGGCGCTGGACGGCGTTGATCTGACACTGGAGGAAGGTAAATTCGTGGTGATCCTCGGCCCGTCCGGGGCGGGAAAAAGCACGCTGCTTAATATGCTCGGGGGGCTGGACAGCCCGACATCGGGCAGCATCACGGTGTGCGGGAGGGATATTTCCTCTTTGACAAAAAATGAGCTTGCCGATTACCGTGCGGAAACCGTGGGGTTCGTTTTTCAGTTTTACAATCTGATACCGACGCTTACGGTGCATGAAAATGTGGCGCTTGTAAAGGAAATTGCAAAAAACCCGCTTTCGGCAACAAAAATGCTGGAGGAGGTAGGGCTTGCGGAGCATGCGAAGAATTTTCCGTCCGAGCTTTCGGGGGGCGAGCAGCAGCGTGTTTCCATTGCCCGCGCACTGGCAAAAAACCCGAAAATATTGCTTTGCGATGAGCCTACGGGCGCACTTGATTCCGCAACGGGTGTGCTTGTGCTGAAGCTGCTGCTGAAAATGGCGCGTGAATACGGCAAGACGATAGTGATTGTAACACACAATCAGAACATTGCAAAAATGGCGGACACCGTGATACATGTAAAGAACGGCAGAATCTTGTCGGTACAGGAGCAGGCAAACCCCGCTGCGGCCGATGATATCGACTGGTGAAGGAGCAGATTATGTTGATAAAGAAGATGCTCCGCACGGCGTGGAGCTATAAAGCACAGTTTATTTCCATGGTTCTGATGGTCATGCTGGGTGTGGGCGTGTTTGTGGGCTTCAATATGGAGTGGACAAGCATAGAACACAATATGTTTGCTTTTTTCGACCAAAGCAATTTTGCCGATTACCGTCTTGTGAACGAGAAGGGATATTCGCAGGAGGATCTGGAAAAAATCAGGAGCATTGAAGGCGTAAGGGCTGCGTCCCGTTTTCTGACGGTAAATGCGGATGTAAAGGACAGCGGCGGGGACAGCGCTGCGCTTGCTGTCACTACGGATTTTGATGTTTCCTCCTTTGTTGTTATAAAGGGCGGCGCATATGACCCGAACAGCGCCGACGGTATCTGGCTTTCGGACAGGTATGCGGAGCAAAACGGCATTTCCGTAGGCGATGAGCTTTCGTTTGTTTACCGCAATACGGAAATTACGGGGAAGGTCGCGGGGCTTATAAAGGCCGCCGAGCAGATGATATGCGTGCGGGACAAAACCCAGCTTATGCCGGATTTTGCAACTCACGGCTATGCTTATATTTCGCCCGTGTTCTATGAAAGCGCGCTGGGCTACGGCTACTATCCGCAGATAAATGTGCTGTCGGAGCTTGATAAGCAGGATTTTTTCGACAGGGTAAACAGTGCGCTGGGGCAGACCACCGTTATCCTTACCAAGGAGGACACGCCGGCATATTCGCAGGCCGAGGGCGAGGTAAGCGAAGGGAAGGCCATGGGCAGCATTCTGCCTGCGCTGTTCCTGCTTATAGGCTTGCTGACAATGGTAACCACCATGCATCGCATTACCGCAAAGGAGAAAACCCAGATAGGTACGCTTAAGGCGCTGGGCTTCCGTGACGGCAGGATAATCCGGCATTACACCTCGTTTGCCTTTTTAGTTGCCGTTTTGGGAACGGCGCTGGGTGTGGGTATGGGCTATGCGATAGCGTGGTTTATAATGAATCCGGACGGTATGATGGGTACATATCTGGACCTGCCCCAATGGAACCTGGTGTTCCCGTGGTTCTGCGCCGCTGCGGCCGCTGCCATTGTGCTTGTGCTTACCCTTATAGGCTTTTTGTCCGTGCGGCGGATGCTGGCCGGTACGGCGGCGGACGCGCTCAGGCCGTATACTCCCAAAAAGGTCAAACCCATGGTTATAGAGCGCACAAGGCTTTTTCATCGGCTGCCGTTCGGTACGCGCTGGAATATGCGCGATATTGTGCGTAATAAGGCAAGAACGGCCATGAGCCTGGTGGGCATCGTGGGCTGCACGGTGCTTGTGCTTGCTTCCTTCGGCATGAAGGACACAATGAATGCCTTCCTTGATATGTATTATGACAACGGACTTAATTATTCCTGCCGCATTTCTGTCCGAAACGGCCACAAAGGAAGAGCGCCGCGAGGTGATTAACAGGTATAACGGCGATTACGGCGCTTCCGTAAGTGTTCAAATGAACGGGAAGACCGTATCCCTTGATATTTACGATATCACTCACGATAAGATCCGTATAATGGATGAGAACGCCGAAAAAATCGATATCGGCAATGACGGCGCATATATCTGCATGCGGCTGGTAGAAAAATTCGGGCTGCATGAGGGGGATACCTTTACTGTAAGTCCTTTCGGAACGGATGACAGCTATACCTTAAAGGTGGCGGGAATTTTCCGCAGCGTGTCGGAAAATGTGATAATTACACGGGCCTATGCCGACTCTCTCGGAATACCGTACACCGTGGATTCGGTTTATACCGACACGGAAAAGGGCGCGGTGGAAGCATCGGATGCCATAAAATCGGTGCAGTCAAAGCAGATGATAATGGACTCCTTTGAGGTGTTCCTTTCCATTATGGATATGATGATATATCTTTTGGTGGGCGGCGCGCTGCTGCTTGGGATAATAGTGCTTTATAATCTGGGCACAATGAGCTATACCGAGCGCTACCGCGAAATGGCAACCCTTAAGGTTATCGGCTTCAGGGACAGGAAAATAGGCAGGCTGCTTGCCGGTCAGAACCTTGCCCTCTCGGTGGTCGGCATACTGATAGGCATTCCTCTGGGTGCGCTTACGCTTTCGTATATGTTAAAAACTCTTGCATCGGAATATGAGATGCAAATGTCTGTCGGAGCGCTTTCCTATGTTTTCACCGTGCTGCTTACCGTGGGAATGTCCTTTGCGGTCAGCCTGATGGTGGCCCGGAAAAACAGAAAAATAGATATGGTGGAGGCCCTGAAGGGGCAGGAATAGGTACGGCAAAGCAGGTGAAATCAAAGCCTGCGTAACGGTGCAATAACGGAATAAAAAGGTGCGCTTAATAAAGCGGCAGGGCGGAGCATGCGGCACTCTGCTCTGCTGCTTTATATAAAAGCAGCTTTGATTTATATCGAATGCTTATTTAATCTTGAATTGCTCTAATTCGTTATTATCAATCAGTTCTTTTATATCCCTTCCGTTTCCTTGTTCTTTAAGATACTTTTCAATTTCCCTGAGATTATATCCAAAAGAATTTGGCTGATTGCGGCAGCCGATAATCGGGCTGTCTTCATAACCGCAATAATCGGGCTTTTTATTTTCTGTATCTTTCAAAAATTATTCTCCTTTAATATTTGATTTGCGGCATCTTCAAATAATACTGTATTTTGCAAAATGCGAAAGCTACTTATTGTTTATATGGGTCTTGCTGCTTTTGCTTCGGAAAACGGCGAGAGTTATGGCCTCGTGATAGGTGAAAAACTTTATAAAAACATTTTCCTCGGTGTAGCCAAGCTCACGCGCTATCTGCTTAACGCTCATATCGGTGGTAAGCAAAAGGTCCTTTGCAAGCTTCAGCCTTTGGGCGGACAGATACTCCTTCAGCCCTGTTCCGCTGTGTTTTTTGAAGTATTTTCCGAGATAATCCGGGTTGTAGCCCAGGCTGCGTGCAATGTCGCGGACAGTTATGCCGTTTTTGATGTTGTTGCGTATATATTCGCCTATTTGTACGGCCAGTGCCTGATTCGGAAGGCTCTCCTTAAGGGAAAGCCGTTTAAGCTCATGGTATATCAGCAATCCGGCGGCGTCAGCGGCATACGGCGCGCAGTCGGAGGAATTTGATATATGCAGCAGCCTTTTAAGCAGCCGTTTTATTTCGTAGATGTCGTTTCCGGCGTAGGTTTTAAGCGGAAGCTCAAGGTCGGTGTAAATGAAACCAATAGAAGGACACCGGCTCCGAAACCGTTTTATAGCCGTAATGCTCCCGGTGCGGCTCAAGAACGATAAGCTGGTTTGCATTAACGGCGTACTGCCGCGCTTCTTCGGCTATGTATACGGTGCCTTGCAGCACAAGGACCAGCTCCGTGCTGGTTATGTTTCTTTTGGGGTGCAGCCAGGGGCCGCAGGAATGAAATTCTCCTATCATATCATAGGAGAAAAATTTTCCGTTTTCCAGTGTGATCATATCGGATTTTCTCACTTTTTTGCTGAATTTGGGTATTGAAACAAAAACGGATAATTATTATAATGCTGCTGCAAAGCTTAAAATTGCCGTTTTCAACTGCATTATAAGCAAAAACAGCAAAAAAATCAATACAGATAAGGGAGAAAAATATACTATGCAGAATATCGATTTTTCGCGCGTTGAAATTACGGGAGGATTTTGGCGGGAAAAACAGGAGATAAACAGAAAGGCGACGCTCAAGGCGGTTTATGAGCGCTTAAGGAAACGCATCGTTTTGATGCCTTGAAGTGCCGGTGGAAGGAAGGGGAGCCGGATATGCCGCATATATTCTGGGATTCCGATGTGGCAAAGTGGATAGAGGGGGCTTCATATATTCTTGAACAAAAGCGCGATGACGAAATTGAAGAAATAATCGAAAACGCGATAGACTGCATTATTGAAAACAGCGATGAGAACGGGTATTTCAACAGCCATTTCCTTGTAACCGAGCAGGAGAAAAGATTCCGCGACAGGGGATGTCATGAGCTGTACTGCGCGGGGCATCTGTTTGAGGCGGCGGCTTACTATAACGCAACGGGAAGGGGCCGTTTTCTGCGGGCAATGTGCAGGTATGCCGATTATATAGAGCGGGTGTTTGAAATAGAGAAAAGCGCGGCCTTTACTACGCCGGGGCATCCGGAAATTGAGCTTGCTCTCATGCGGCTTTACAAAACCACGGGGCAAAAGCGCTATGCGGAGCTGGCAAAATTCTTTATTGACGAGCACGGAAAAAAGCCGTGGGAGAACGAATGGGCAAACGCCTTTTACAATCAGGATGATGTGCCGATAAGGGAGCGCAAAACGGCGCAGGGACACTGTGTAAGAGCATTGTATCTTATGTGCGGAGCTGCGGATGTGGCGAAAGAATACGGCGATGAGGAGCTGAAAAACGCGTGCCGACGCTTTTCCGAAAGCATTGCAAATCGTCGCATGTACATTACCGGCGGTATAGGGTTCTCAAATATAGGCAAAGCATGTGCGGCGGATTACGACCTGCCCAATAGAACGGCGTACAGCAAAGGCTGTGTGTTGACAGCCACGGCGATGTTTGCAAACAGAAGGCTCAGCCTCGGAGCGGATTCACACTATGCCGATATAACGCGGATAAGGGAACAATAAAAGCATGCCCGGCACCGAAACAGAAATCGGAGTTTTTCGAAAAAATTCATTGCAACAGCGCAAAATGGGTGCTATACTGTAAAAAAATGACCGGGCATATTAAAGCGCGCAGGATATACGTAAAATGGCGGTGCAGCTGTGTTCGGGATATATCGGAGGTATAATATTATGTATTGCAGAAATTGCGGACAGGCAATGGATCCTAACGCGGCGGTTTGCGTGCATTGCGGCTTCAAAAAAGGACAGGGGACTGCATATTGCTCCAATTGCGGAGCGCAGACACAGCCGGGTGCGACCTTCTGCCCCAATTGCGGCGCCCCTTTGGCGCAGTACACACCGGATCAGCAGAAATCCAAAATGACGGCGGGTCTGCTGGGCGTGCTGCTTGGAGGTCTTGGCGTTCACAACTTTATTTGGGCTATACCGGCAAGGGCATTGCGCAGATATGCCTGAGCTTTTGCTGCGGAATAGGCTATATTTGGGGCCTTATAGAGGGAATTATGATCTTTACCGGCAATATCGATAAGGATGCAAACGGCATTCCGCTTAAGAAGGATTGCTGACGGGCCGATAATTAAAGCATTGCAAAAAAGGCGCGCACCCGCAGGGGTACGCGCCTTTTGTCGGTTCGGTTTGTTTCGATATCGGCTTGTGCTTTACCGCGCAACTGCAATATCGTATTTTCCGCACTCAAGGGTGAGAACGGTCATGGCGTCGGTACGGCTTTCCGTGCTTACGCCGGGGCAGCTGTCGGGAGCGCTGCCGTCCACAGTGACGCCGGTGCCTTCAAGCTCAACAACGGCCTTGCAGGAAACGGGAACCTCAATATGCAGGCTCCAGCCGGAAGCGGTTTTTTTCCAGGCGGACACAATGCGGCCGTAGGGGGTTTCGATGCTGCCGCTGCAGGCAGGCATATTCTCCGGCAGATACGGATGCACGCGGAAGCGGCGGAATGCGGGCTCGGATACGGTTATGCCGGCAAGGTATTTATAGAACCATGCGGTTATGGAGCCGTACATCGGATGGGAGTGAGAGTTCATTGCAAAGCCGGTGGCGTATTCCCAACGCTCCCATATGGTGGTGGCGCCCTTGCTTCTCATATAGCCCCAGCTGGGGTAGGTGGTCTGCTCCATGAGCTTCATTGCGGTTTCAAGGTAGCCGTAGCGGGTGAGTATCTCCGGCAGATATTTTGTGCACAGATTGCCGGTGGAGAGGTGATAGCCGCGCTTTACGATATCGGCGTTGATGTTGGCGGCAACGCGCGCCTGCTCGGACTGCGGCACTATGCCAAGCTCCAGTGCAAATATATTCGCCGCCTGAGAGCCGGTGGAATAGTTGGCGCTCACACGGTCGTAATATACATCGTTAAGGCGGGTGCAAAGCTCACTTACACGGTCTGCATACATTTTTTCATCCTCGCCGTGGCCGGTGATGCGCGCTACCTCCTGCATAAGACGGGCGTTATAGTAATTGAAGCAGCTGGACATATACTGCCCGGAGGTTATGCCGGATACGGGGGAGCCGCCGTTGAAGCTGTCCGGCTCCGGACCCGCCCAGTCGCCGTAAAGGCTGTATATGGCAATGCCGCGGTCGGAATTGCGGTACAGGTATTCGGTCCATTTGCGGAAGCCCTCGTAGTTTTCGCGCAGGGCGCGGTCGTCCCCGTAGTGACGGTAAACAAGGAAGGGCGCATAAATGTAGGAGGAGCATACGGCATCGGCGGGCTTGTTTCCGCGGCGGAAGGGAGCGGTATCGCCTATGGCGCCGCTTACGGGATCCTGCGTGCCGGTTATATCGCGCGCCCACTTGGAATACAGCAGGTGCAGGTCAAGGTTATATACCGCGCCCTCGCTGCGGGCGGTCATATCGTTGAGCCAGCCCTGACGTTCGGCCCGCTGTGGGCAATCGGTGGGGATGGAGTGAAGGTTGCCCTTTTCCGTCCACATTATGGCCTCCTGAAGCCAGGATATCATATTGTGCTCGGCCTTGAAGGTGCCTATCTGCTCTACATCGCTTGCAAGAGTAAAGGCAGTGAGGGTGTCGTCATCCGGCTCCTCGGTAAGGCCGTATACGGCGGCAAAGCGGAAGCCGTGATAGGTGAAGGAGGGCATGAATTCCTCGGTTTTGCCCGTGCCCTCAAGAGTATAGCAGTCGGTTTGCATCTCGTAGGGATAGTTGGGCTCCGCTATGCGCAGATATACCATGTTCGGGGTGCCGTCCTCGTTAAGCAGCTCGGTGTGGGCGATGCTGATTTTTGTGCCTCTTTCGCCCTTTACGCGCAGACGGCAGATGCCGGTGAAGTTCTGGCCGAAATCATACAGCCATGCGCCGTCCTTTATCTGATGACGGGAAACGGGCTTCATCTCGCTGCCGATAACCACGGGCTCAATGGGGGTGGCAATCAGGCGTCCGCCGGGATGGGGCAGTTCAATGGCGGTATAGTAGGCGTTCATAAAGCTTTTTTGGCAGTCAAGCGCCGTTTCGGGGGATTCCGGCAGCCAGAAGTTCATTATGCCGAAGGTTTCGTGGCGGTATTTCTTTTCAAATTCAAAGCCCGGGTCCGCCCAGCCGGTCATTTCCATGGCGGGGTTGCGTCTTTCGCCGGCGTACTGTGTGGCAACGCTCGTGCCGGAGGGGCAGAAAATAAAGTTGCCGTGGGAGGAGAAAAAGGTGTCGCTTTCGCCGTTATCGTAGCTTACGCGGCCCTGAAGCAGGAAGCAGCCGTGCTCCGCCCAGCCGTTATTAAGGCGCACGCCGATGACATTGTCCCCGGAGTGCAGCGCGTTTGTTACATCGAAGGTGACATAGTACAGCTCTTTTTTATAGTCGGAGTTTACAGGCTCCAGAACATTTGAGCCTATGCGCGTGCCGTTTACATAAAGCTCGGTAAAGCCGGCGGCGGCTATGTATATCCGTGCGCATGCAATGCTTCTGCGCGCCTCAAAATGGCTGCGGAACAGCAGTATTCCCGAATAGGAGCAGGGGGAGCCGATGAAGCTGCCCTCCCAAAGCGCAGGGTCCAGCAGGCCGGTTTCAAAGCTTGCGGTGTCGCTTATGGTTTCCTCACCGTTTTCATCCCGGACGCACACGCGCCAGAAGTAGCGGGCTGCGCTTTTGTATGCGGCGTCGGCATCGCAGAAGAAAGCGTCACCCGGTACAAGGCCGCTGTCGAATACATCGCCCGAAAGGGAGGCTGCCCCCTGCTCGCTTGAAGCGACTATTACACGGAAGGCGCTCTGACGCGCGCAGCGCGGGCCGGAGAGCTTCCAGCTGAGGCGGGGTACGGTGTCGATGCCCAAGGGGTTGCGGCGGTTTTCGCAGCGGAGATCGGTAAATATAAGGCTCATTTGGTTATATCCTTTCAGCATTAATGGTTGTTTTGAGTATGATGGCCGGGATGTTTTTTGCCCGAAGGCAGAAATAAAAAT
The DNA here is from genome assembly GCA_022009755.1 of Oscillospiraceae bacterium. GTDB lineage: Bacteria > Bacillota > Clostridia > Christensenellales > QALW01 > UMGS1338. The sequence continues at coordinate 1,288,205 of CP091722.1, read as the reverse complement.
CCGCGGATAGAAAATTTCAGTTGATATTATACATTAAAACAGTTATAATAGATATGCAGGATTCTAAGATGTACCTATACAAAATTATCTATTTTGCGATTTCTATTTTACAACGGGCCGTGCGGCGGCGGAAGTTTATACGGAGTGCGTATTTATGAAGGATAATATAGTCTTCAGTCAGCAGCTGGAAAACATTCAGCTGGAATACCTTACGGGAGATTTTGCAAAATGCTGGCGTTCATGGGGCAGCACTATAATAAACCCCTATTATAATAAATTCTATTATATAATGAGCGGCGAGTGCTATATCAAGATAGACGACAGCGAATACATTGCAAAAAAAGGACAGCTTTTTCTTCTGCCCTGCAACAGCACGCAGACTTATCATCACATATCGGACAACACCATAAGCAAGTATTGGATCCATTTTACCGCCATGTGCAACAACAAAGACCTTATGGAGCAGATAACCCTGCCTCATTTTATTGAGGTCAAGGATACCGATTATGTTACCGATCTGTTCAAATCCATAATTACAAACAATCATTTGTCGCTGCATGAAATTCTGCGCCGCAAGGCCTATATACTGCAGCTGCTTGCCTATTACGCCGAGCATTCCAGCGTTACGAGGGAAACAATATTCAAGGATACAAAGCTGAGCGTTATACTTACATACATTGACGAAAATCTCTCAAGGGATATAACCATAAACGAGCTGTGCAGCATTTCCCACCTGCACCCGAATTATTTCATACGCTATTTCAAGGAAAAGACCGGGCATCCGCCCATTGAGTTTATAAACAATCTGCGCATAAACCGGGCAAAGAAAATGCTTCAGACGCAGAACGATCCTGTGCAGGTAATAGCCTATTCGGTGGGATTTGAAAGCTCAAACTATTTTTCCAGGCTTTTCAAGAAAAAAACCGGGTTTTCGCCCAGCGAATACAGGTTTATTGCAAAGTCAAGGCCGGACAGCTATGATTTTGACTGAGCTGTTCAGCAGACAGGCTGAAAAACATGCGGTTTGTCGGTTTTGCGAAAATTAAAACGGAGCGGGACAGCGGCCCGGACGCATTGCGCCCGGGCTTTTAATAAAGGGGCGGCGCAGCCGCCCTCCGGGAGAACAAAAATGGCGGTAACATATGTGGTAACGGGTGCAACCGGACACATCGGAAACAATGTAGTCAGATTGCTTGCAAACAAAGGCGAAAGGGTAATTGCGGCCGTGCGGCGCGATAATGACCCGGCGCTTGAGGGGGTTTCCGTCAGGCGGGCTGTCGGGCAGCTTTCCGATGAAGAATTTTTGCGCGGGCTTATCCCGGAGGGCGCATGCGTAGTGCATTGCGCCGGCAGGATTGCCATAAGCGAAAGGGAAAGAAAAGAGGCGTTTGCCGCAAATGTCGTTCTTACGCGGAAAGTGGCGCGCATATGCACGCAGAAGCATGCCCGTCTTGTGTATGTTTGCAGCACGGATGCTGTTTTCTGCGGCAGCGGAAACGGCGATATCCGTGATAATGTGCTCAGGGTGCCGGAACCGAAGGGTTTTTATCCGGAGCTGATGAAGGGCTGCTATGCTCAAAGCAAGGCCGCAGCCGGGCAATATGTGCTTGATGAATGTAAAAACGGGCTGGATGCCTGCGTGGTTTGTCCCTGCGCCGTGCTGGGAGCAAACGATTATAAGCCCTCGCTCGCCGGACGGCTTGTGCGGGATTATCTCCGGGGCGCACCCCTTGCCGTTATAGACGGCGGTTACGATTTTATAAGCGCAACGGACGCGGCGCGCGGCATCATACTGGCTGCGCAAAAAGGAAAAAGCGGGGAATGCTACATTCTTCAGGGCGGCAGGATTACGGTGGCGCAGGTGTACGGCGAGCTTGCTCGGCTCAGCGGAAGGAGGCGGCATCTGCCGCATATTCCCGTATGGCTTGCATGCGCGGCGGGAGATATAAACGGGGCGTTATGCGCGCTTTTTGGCAAAACGCCAAACTTTACGCGCTATGCGGTGGAATGTCTTGAAAGCGGCGTCGAGTTTGATTCGTCCCGTACGCGTGCCGTGCTGGGGTTTGAGCCGGGGGACGCCAAAGAGGCGGTAAGGGAAGCATATGAATTTTTTTCGGCGCAGAAGCGCCAATAAATGCGAAAAAATGCATACTCAAAATGAAGAAAGCGGACAAACGGCGGCTGAGGACAAAGCGGCCGGGAAAGCCGGGAGTTCGGGGGCTGTTTATAAAGCATGCGGTGTTTATTGCGCTTTTTGCACTGTGCCTGCTGGCGCTTAATATAAGCGGAATCCATTGCCCCGTACGATATATAACGGGCTTTCCGTGCCCGGGCTGCGGGACTACGCGTGCACTTTTGGCGCTGTGTCGGTTGGATTTCGGGGCTGTGCTTTATTATAATCCGGCTGCGCCGTTTATTGCCGCGCTGCTGCTTTTTGCTTTGCATCACCGGGTGATAAACCCCTCTAAAACGGTAAGCGCGTTTTTTTACGGAGGGTGCGCGGCGGTTATATTGGGAACCTATGCGGTAAGGGCGGCGCTGGGGCTGCTGGTTTAAGGTAAAGGGGTAATTTGGCATACAAACCGGACGGATCAAAAATAAATTGCCGCAAAATATTAAAAAAACGCTTTACAAGCAAAAAGATATGTGATATTATAAGCCCTGTTCCGAGGGAGCAGGTTTGTGATGCAAGCCGACTTCTCCTAACGGCATATGCGGGAGTGGCTCAGTGGTAGAGCGTCGCCTTGCCATGGCGAATGTCGCGAGTTCGAATCTCGTCTTCCGCTCCATATACGGGTTATTAGCTCAGCTGGTAGAGCACCTGACTCTTAATCAGGGTGTCCGGGGTTCGAGCCCCCGATGACCCACCAAAAGCACTTGCTTAAAGGCAGGTGCTTTTTTGTTTCCGTTTTACGCAGGTATTGGCTTTGCGGCGGATATAAGATGTGTTTTGCCGCCGATGCCGATTGTGTGGGATATTTGATGTTTTCTTCGCAAAAAGCGCAAAAAAATCCTCTTTGGGGTATTGACTTTGGGTATCCGGGCAGCTATAATAATAATAACAATATACCATATTGCATAATATGCAAAAACAAGAGGAGGAAATACGAACATGAAAAAGATACTGGTTTCTCTTGCCGTTATTTGCATGGTCAGCCTTTTCGCGGTTACCGCTTTTGCGGCCAACGCTTTGGTTTCGGGCTTTGACGCTGCAGATATCGCGGCGTACATGAACTACAACACCGGGCTTTCCATGTACAGTGTGGAGGCGCCGACTGTTGAGGCTGCCAAGGGCGATAACGGCAACGGCGTTAAGATCACCGCCGGATCCAAAAATGCATGGGTTCAGGGCTTCAATGTTCAGGATGACGCTACGCTTGCCGCTCTTATGGAAAACTGGGCTGCAGGAAAATATCTGAAGCTTTATGTAGAGAACACCTCTGATAAGGCAACCTTCGGTCTGCGCTTTACCTTCAACGGCGAAGGTACCGCCGCATCGTTTGACTGCACCAAGGCGGTGCTCTATGCCAAAAACGGCTCTAAGCCCGCTGTTACCACCGGCGACGGCGGCGGATACGGAGAAAACAGCAGCGTGATTATTCCCGCAGGCTTTAAGGGCTATGTATATTTCCCGCTTGATAATTGCACGCTTGCCGCTCCGGCCGGCTGGGGCAAGGCTCTGCACACGAACTTTAACGAAGGCTTAAAAACCATGGAAATAGACGTTCGTGAAAACTTCGGCGAGGCTACCTCTCTTACCTATATTTTGGACAGCCTTGAAATAGTCGATGAAGTTCAGCCCACCGCTGACTTCTCCGTAATCGCCTATGCGGCTGCCGCCATCACCGGCTGCGGCGCGCTGGTTGTTGCAAAGAAGAGAAAGTAATCCTTTTGGAGCGATAAAACAGTAAAGAATTAAGGCTTCCCGCGCAGGGAAGCCTTTTTGATATTGCCGCTTAAAGCAGCTTTGGCGTACCGGCATAAATATTTTATTTGGGGTATTGACTTTGGGTATGCGGGCGGCTATAATAATAATAACAATATACCATATTGCATAATATGCAAAAAAACAAGAGGAGGAAATACAAACATGAAAAAGTTCGTGATTGCGCTTTGCGTATTTGCGCTGTGCTGCACGCTGTGTGTAAGTGTGTTTGCCGCTCCGATGCCCGGAGGCGTCACCGTTGGCGGAAACCACATCGACGTTACGGTTATCGAGGATTTTACCGGTACGTCCTCAAGTGATAATTTTGCAAACGGCAGCGCAGGTGACGAATACTGGAAGTATGAATTCAACGGCAAGACCATGGCTATCACGCTTACCGGCAAGGACGGCGTAAACTGCCTGTATCATATGGCTGCGGGTGAAGGCCCGGCGCTTCCTGCGGACAATGAAACTAAGGCTGCATGGGGCAATGCAAAGTATGTAGGATATCAGATCAAAAACGGAAGCAAATCCGAAATCGTCATGGTAACCGAAAGCACCATTGTTAATGCTGACGGCAGTGCTAACGAGTGGGGCGCACTTTCCAGAACCATAACTCCGAGGAGGAGATTGCTCAGTGGCCAATAGTTCTTATTGCTGCTAACGGCACTCAGTCAAATGGCACTGAGAAAACTGCCGGAAACGGACGCGGAACGGGCGTTGCCATTCCTGCGGGCTTCACCGGCTGGGTATTCTTCCCCACCGCAAGAATGAACGGACTGGGAGAGGGCTGCTACTTCAAGAATACCTGCTTCTATATGGATTATGAGGCAGAAAACACCCCCTTTACCTTCCTTGTAAACCGTGTTGCGCTGGCTGACACCATGGAACTGGCTCAGGGCGCAGGAGATCTGGATGGCTTTGAAAGCAAAGATACCGCCGACTTCTCCGTGATTGCCTATGCTGTTGCTGCCATTACCGGCTGCGGCGCACTGGTTGTTGCTAAGAAGAGAGGATAATCCTTTAAGTATAATGTAAATAATGCGGTTTATGACCGCATGGCAAGCCGCCTTCGGGAAAACCGGGGCGGTTTTCTTATTGTGCGGAGCAAAACCGTGCAGAATAGTGTTGAAAAAGGGGAAACGATGTGCTATAATATATATGTATGCCTGCCGCAGCAGCGGCATGGAACGAAAAACGGTTCGGAGTGATAATATGAACAACGAGTATTATGACTGCCTGGTTGTGGGCGCAGGCCCTGCGGGCATATTTACGGCAATTGAGCTTACGCGTCTGAATAAGGACGCAAGAGTGCTTATAATCGACAGCGGACGCAATATTGACAGCCGCCGCTGCCCCGCGCGCGTTACGGGGAAATGCGTACACTGCAAGCCCTGCGCGATAGTAAGCGGATGGTCGGGCGCGGGAGCGTTTTCCGACGGTAAGCTGTCCCTTTCCAGCGAGGTGGGAGGGCATATAACGGATTATATCGGCCAAAAGGAAGCGGCGGAGCTTATTTCATATGCCGACAGCATATATTGCGATTTCGGCGCGAGCGACGAGGTGCACGGTCTTAACGATAAAAAGGTGGACGAAATACGCTACGAATGCTCCAAGCACAATATTCAGCTGGTGCCCTGCCCGGTGCGGCATCTGGGAACCGAGCGGGCTTTTGATGTGCTCAGAGCCATGTATGTACATCTTGTAACCAATACTCACACCACATTTATGGAGCTTACCACCGCAAAGGAGATAATAGTGCGGGGGGGCAGAGCCTGCGGCGCGGTTCTGGAGCATGCCGGCGAGGAATTTACCGTGGAGGCGGGCTGTGTTGTTGCGGCGCCGGGACGCGGCGGCGCGGATTGGCTGAATCACACGGTGAAGAACCTCGGAATAGTTACGGAAAACAACGAAGTGGATATCGGTGTGCGCGTAGAGGTGCCCAACAGCATAATGGATCACCTTACAAAGCATCTTTACGAAGCCAAGATGGTGTATTATTCCGACACCTTTGAAAACAAGGTGCGTACATTCTGCATGAATCCGGGCGGAGTGGTTTCGGAGGAGCATTATGAAAACGGCATAGCGGTGGTAAACGGCCACAGCTACGGTGATGCCGCGCGCAAAACGGAGAATACAAACTTTGCGCTGCTGGTTTCCTCCAAATTCACCTCCCCCTTTGATGACCCGATAGTGTACGGCGAATATATTGCAAAGCTGGGCAATATGCTTACGGGCGGCCCGATAATGGTGCAGCGCCTCGGCGATTTGGAAAAAGGGCGGCGCACCGATGCCACAAGGCTTAAAAATCCACCACCCGTCCCACGCTTACCACGGCAGTGCCGGGTGATCTGTCCTTTGTGCTGCCGCACCGTCATCTTACCAGCATTATTGAAGCGCTGCGCGCCTTTGATAAGGTGGCGCCGGGGCTTTACTCCAAGAACACCCTGCTTTACGGAGTGGAGGTAAAGTTTTACTCCAGCAAGGTGAAGGTGGACAACCGCTTTATGACGGCGGTGGAGGGGCTTTACTGCATAGGCGACGGAGCGGGCATTACCCGCGGCCTGATGCAGGCTTCGGTTACCGGCATTGTTGTGGCGCGGGATGTGGCCTCCAGGCTGTAAAAGACGCGCACAGGCAAGGCCGAGCGGCATTGCAGCACAAATTGTTACGAATTGTTAAGCAATTTCGTAATACAATTGTAATATTTTGCGAAACAGCGCGAAAAAACGAGCAACAGTCAGTATAAGCGCGGTATTCTTGCATAATCGACAACAGACGACTTGCGTTTAGCGCGGCCGTCTGTTATTATTATAAAAAAGCTGTATGCAAAAAATTCGGCTTAATGCGCTTTTTTGGCGAAGGGCTTAACAATATTGACATATGCAATACGCAGGCGCGGCTTTGCGGCGTTGCGCCATCATTTTTTTACACCGGCTTTATAAATAAGGCGGAGAAGGGAGTATCCGATGAAATCAAAAATTGCGGCAGTGCTGGCTATAATGCTGCTGTTTACGGCACTGAGCGCATCCGTGGGAACGGTAACTGCTCAGGCAAAGGATAAATGCATACTGAGAGTTAAAATTTCCACCATAGGCTCGGTAAAAACGCTTGATTTTACGCCGGCGGGCACCTATGCCACGGATAACGGCAAGGCGCTGAAAAAGGGTGTAGTCTGCACCGTGAAAATTGAGGGGAATGCGGTGGTGCTTTATCAGGAGGGCAAGGAGGTATGCCGCGGCAGCAACGGCTATTTCCGGCTGTATAAAGCGGATGCGGGCTATAACGGGCTTAAAATACAGTCCAACAGGTACGGGCTTTGCAATTATCTTGGGGATATGATATTTGCAAAGTCGGGCAGCTATCTGCTGGCCGTTAATTATGTGGATATGGAAACATATCTTGTGGGCGTTGTTGTGGGCGAGATCGGAGAGGGCTCGCCCCTTGAGGCGATAAAGGCGCAGGCCGTTGCGGCGCGTACATATGCCTACAATCTGCGCAAGAGCGGTACCTCGCCCCTGACCTACGATATAGGAGATACCTCCTCCAATCAAGTATATAAGGGCTATTCCACATCGTGGAAGCGGTGCATACAGGCGGTTCAGGAAACGGCGGGGCAGATACTTACCCACAGCGGCGGGAAGCTGTGCGGAGCATGGTATTCCGACAATAACGGCGGTCAGACGCGTACGAATGTGAATGCATGGGGCGGCACGAAGGAGCCGTATCTTGAGGTATCGGACGATACATACGATTACAACAGCGGCGCCAGTGCGTCCATTTTGTACATGGCAAAGCAGGAGATGGAGGGGCGCGGAACCTGTTATATTATAGATGAGAGAATACGCAAGGTCATGGAGACCGAGCTGAAGATTGCGCTTTACGAAAAAGGATACAGCACGCTTGATGACAATTATGTAATCAACGGCGTGACGGGAGCGCAGCTGCATACACAGCGCTTCCCCTATGAAAGCAATTCAAAATGCTATAATTTTCTGCGGGTCACCGTAAGCGTGAACGCAATCAAGGGTCAGCAGGGCAGCGGAACGGTAAAGAAGGAGTTTATGCGCGTTTCGGGAGTTACGCGCAACGCCGGATTGTACGACGGGCCGTCGTCCTCGTATGAAAAGCTCGCAAGCCTCTGGGCGGGGACGCGCGTAGAGGTTCTGGACAAATCGGGTAATTATTATAAAGTGATAACGGCGGGCGGCACGATAGGCTATATGAGCAAAAGCTATCTTTCGGGCAGCGTGATTGCGTATACGGACGTAGCCGGAATTGAGCCGGAGCCATCGCCTACTCCTACGGAAACTCCGACAGTGACTCCTGCGGAAACTCCGACCGCGACCCCTGAAGCGGATCCGTCACAAACGCCCGAGCAGCCTGCGGGAACGGAGGAACCGCAGGAGACTGTTGCGGCTCCGAGCGAAACACCGACGGAAACCGAAACCGAGCAGCCTGCTGCGAACCCGAGCACGACCCCGGAGATTACGGAGGATACAACGGTTCAGCCTGAAGAAAGCGTGCCTGTGCAGCGCAAAAAGTGCGCCATAGTGGTAAATGTTAATGTTTCGGTAAATATGCGTTCCGCCCCCAGTGCTTCGTCAACGAAATAGGCACTGTGGCAAAGGGCGTTGAGGTGGAGGTGCTGGAGCAGCTTAGCGGCTGGGCAAAGGTGCGCACCGCAGACGGCACGGTGGGGTACATAAGCACGGATTATCTGAGCATATATTATGTGGACAACGGGGTTGAAACGCCGGAAATAGGCGAAGAGGCAAGCTTTGAGCTGGATCTGTTTATTGATGACATCCGTCAGGTGAGCCTTGCGGCGGGGCAGAACCTGAATTCGCGGCTTATGTATTATGTATATGAATATGAAGATTATTTCGTGTTGTCCATGCGCGGCAACGGACACGGAGTGGGACTGAGTCAGCGCGGTGCAATTGCGCGCGCTAAGGACGGACATGATTCAAACCAGATAATGGGCTTTTACTATCCCGGCGCCGTTATAATGGACAGCTTATATGTTGTTACCGACCCGAACAAAGAGGAGCCGGAGGATCCGTCCAAGGACTACGGAACCGTGACCACGCAGGATATGCTGGGCTCGGTGAATGTGCGTGCAGAGGCCACTACGGACAGCGCGGTGCTGGGAATGCTGGCATACGGAGCCCGCGTGGAGCTGATTGAAAAGCAGGGAGAATGGTATAAAGTAAATACGCGCTACGGCGAGGGCTATATCTATGCGGCATATATAACGCCGGACAAGCCGGAGATTGTGGAAACCCCGACGCCCTCGGAGGAGCCGGCGGCAACGCCGGATATAACGCCGGACAATACGGCAGAGCCTACGCCGGGAAGCAGCAGTGAAGCGCCCACGCAAACTCCAACGGCTGAGCCCACGCCGACGGCAACGCCGGTAATAGTAACCAAGGGCAAGGTAATAAACTGCAATGTGGCGGTGAATATGCGTTCCGGGCCCTCCACAAGCCACACTAAAATCGGGCAGGCGGCAAAGGGAACAATAGTAACGATACTGGATAAAATCGGGGATTGGTACTATCTTGTGCTGCCCAACGGCACAAAGGGATATATAAGAGGGGATTACTTAAGCATATATACCGAAACTGTAACGCCTACGGCTTCCGCGACGGCAACGCCGACAGCGACACCCACTGCGACACCGACGGCAACCCCTACCGCAACACCCACGCCTACCGTCAAGCCCACGCCCACTCCTACGGCAACGCCGGTAATAGTGACCAAGGGCAAGGTAATAAACTGCAATGTGGCGGTGAATATGCGTTCCGGGCCCTCCACAAGCCATACAAAGATAGGGCAGGCGGCAAAGGGAACGATAGCTACGATACTGGATAAAATCGGGGATTGGTACTATCTTGTGCTGCCCAACGGCACAAAAGGATATATCAGAGGGGATTACTTAAGCATATATACCGAAACTGTAACGCCTACGGCTTCCGCGACGGCAACGCCGACAGCGACACCCACTGCGACACCGACGGCAACCCCTACCGCAACACCCACGCCTACCGTCAAGCCCACGCCCACTCCTACGGCAACGCCGGTAATAGTGACCAAGGGCAAGGTAATAAACTGCAATGTGGCGGTGAATATGCGTTCCGGGCCCTCCACAAGCCATACAAAGATAGGGCAGGCGGCAAAGGGAACGATAGCTACGATACTGGATAAAATCGGGGATTGGTACTATCTTGTGCTGCCCAACGGCACAAAAGGATATATCAGAGGGGATTACTTAAGCATATATACCGAAACGGTAACGCCTACGGCTTCCCCGACGACTGCGCCCACAGCTACACCTACGGCAAAGCCCACCCCCACGCCCACGCAGTCCGCACAGACGGGCGGCGGGCTGAAGGCGAGGATTGAATGTAATTCCGCCGCAAATGTCAGAAGCGGACCCTCGACATCCTATCAGGGAATAGGGTCGGTTAAAAAGAACAGCACCGTTACGGTGCTGGGCAAAAAAGGCGGTTGGTACAGAATACGGCTGGATAACGGTCTTGTAGGGTACACAAGCGGCAGCTATGTTAAGCCGATTGCTACCTCCGGAAAAATTACGGCAAACGGGGTAAATTTAAGAAGAGGCACCGGTACCGGGTATTCTCAGGTGGCGGTTCTGCGAAACGGCGAAGCGGTTACCGTGCTGGATGTTTCCGAAAACGGTTGGTATAAGCTGAAAACCGCAGAGGGCAAAACGGGCTGGGTAAAGGGAGATTATCTCTCGGTATAATACCGTTTTGAAGCTGCGAAAACAAAGAACGAAGGGCGTGCCGATCAGAACACGACCTTCGTTTTTTCGGATTTGTATACGGTGAATCAGTATGGTGAATATATAAGCATTACGGCCTGCGCTGCATTATCGGCGGCGCGACACAAATAAAAATTGCGAAAAAGAAATATAATCGTAACACAATTGTAACAAATAGAGCTATGGGCAGTATGCGGGAGAAAAACAGAGCATACGGTGGATAATCGGCTCAGAGCGGATTTGCACAGACAAACGGTCTCTGATAGTATATGATCAACTTATGGTACAGATCAAGATATTTCAGCTTCAAAATGTGCGTAGGCATAACGAAACAGATAAAAGCCTGCATGTGCGCATGTGCAAAAATCAGACGGATTTTAACAGGAGCAAAGCCCCGTGACGCGAAGCTCGCGGGCCGGAGCGCCGACCTCAATACTCAGAACAGGATGTGACAAACATGAATAAACACTTTTGTTTTGGCACGGTTATTGCATTGGCGTTATGCGCCGTAATGCTTTTTTCGCTGTTGCCGCTTTCAGCGGCGGCTGCAAGTGTAAAATTCGTAAGCGGAGACAGCGGAGATGTCGTGAAGGCTATACAGACTGCGCTTAAGGATGAGGGCAAATACAGCGGCAGCATTGACGGCAAATACGGCACGGGCACGGTGAATGCGGTAAAGGCGTTTCAGAAGGCGAAAAAGCTGACTCAGGACGGAAAATGCGGCGTCAATACGCTTAAAGCACTGGGGCTTTATTCCGACGACAAGGTAACCGGCACTGCCGTGACCGATGCTGCGGTCAGGCTGCGCAGAGGCCCCAGCACTTCGCATCCGGCATATTATGTCATGGCAAAGGGCACAAAGCTGTCAATCATCAGCAAAACCGGCGAATGGTACCGAGTGCGTACCGGGGACGGAATTGAGGGCTATGCCGCGGAGAGCTATATAAGTGTGGACGGTAAAAGCGATGCTGCCGGCACTGTGCGCGAGGGTAAGGTAACGGGTATTGTGAATTATGTAAACATCCGCAAGGGGCCGAGCACCTCCACCGAGTCCATAGGCAGACTGACAAACGGCACGGCGGTATATGTGCTAAATGTCGGCAGCGACTGGCACCAGATAAAAACAAAAGCCGGGCTTACCGGCTATGTGAGCGCGACATATATTAAGGTATCCTCAATTACCGTAGCTCCGGATGATACTGATATAAAAGCGCCCACCTACACCCTTAAGCGCGGAATGAACAACAATGCCGATGTGCGGAAAATGCAGGAGCGCTTGAAGGAGCTGGGGTATTTTGACAGCGGCTGCACCGGAAACTACGCAAGCGTTACCTTTGCTGCGGTAGTGGATTTTCAAAAGGCAAACGGGCTGACGGCCGACGGCGTAGCGGGTGCCAAAACTCTTGCAAAGATTTATTCCTCAGATGCCGTGCCGAAAAAGGGCGGTAAAAACGAAATAAAGGGCGATGACGACCTGATATATCCGCTTCCCTCCTCAACGCTGCGCAAAAACATGAAAAACGATGATGTCGTAACCATGCAGAAGCGTCTTAAGGAGCTTGGTTATTTTACCGCTACCTGCACCGGGCTCTACGGGATAAAACGGTAGCGGCGGTAAAGGCTTTTCAGAAGAAGAATAATCTTACGGCGGACGGAATAGCGGGCTCCAAAACGCTCAGCGCAATGTATTCCGCATCTGCCGTGCCGGGCGCCTTGACGGAGGATGAAAAGCTCAAGGCAAAAATCGATAATATGATCGAAATTGCACAGTCTTATATGGGCGCCAAATATGTCCGCGGCGGAAACGGCCCAAATCCTTTGACTGCTCCGGCTTTACTACCCGTGTGTTTAAGGAGGCTTACAGCTATACGATGCCGCGTACTGCCTATACGCAGGGCTACAACAATTTCGGACGGAAAATCAATAGCATGTCGGAGCTTAAGCGCGGAGACCTTGTGTTTTTCAACACCAACAAAAACGACAGCGATCGTTGCGATCATGTAGGCATATATATGGGCAAGAATCAATTCATTCATGCTTCCTCCACCGAGGGCAAGATTGTTATTTCCGATATAAGCAAGCGTTGGTGGGCGGAGATATTTTCCTGGGGCAAAAGAGTTATAGAATAATAAGCTTTAATACGGTTTAAAGGGCACCGCAGGCGGTGCCCTTTGCTTTTGCCGAAAAACAACTGCTTTTTGCGCGCATAAAAGCAAAAAACGGTTGCTTTTTTACGGAACATACGATATAATAACCTCTGCTTGAGTGATCGGGCATAATTTAATATCGCACATTATGCATGGAGAAGTCGCCTAGTTTGGTCGAGGGCGCACGACTGGAAATCGTGTAGGCGTTAATAGCGTCTCGAGGGTTCGAATCCCTCCTTCTCCGCCAATGTCAGCAGGTATTTAACGATATCTGCTGATTTTTTTACATTTTTTCTTACCGTTATTTTTTCATTTGAGTGGTCGGGGTTTGATCATTCGCACCTTTCTGATTATTTTTTTTGCATTTTTGCCCCCGTGTCCAAGGTTTTGACACGGGGCCTTTTATGTCTATTGTAAATGCCGGAAAAAAGGGTATAATCAAAGCATAAAAAGAATTCAGGGAGGCAAAAGATATGTATTATTCCGCAGGAACTTATGAAGCATTCGCACATCCGGAGAAGCCGAAGGATGTTGATAAAAAGTCGGCGTATATAATAGGTACGGGACTTGCCGGGCTTACTGCCGCTTTTTATCTTGTACGGGACGGGCAGATGAAGGGGGAGCGTATTCATCTTCTTGAAAAGCTGGATCTTGCAGGCGGCAGCTGCGACGGCCGCAGGGATGTGACCAAGGGATTTTTTATGCGCGGCGGCCGCGAAATGGACAACCATTTTGAGGTTATGTGGGACACCTTCCGTGATGTGCCCTCCATTGAAACGCCGGGAGTATCGGTGCTTGATGAATACTATTGGCTTAATAAGCATGATCCCAACTATTCCCTTTGCCGTGCTACCGTTGATTGCGGCAAGGATGCCCATACCGACAGAAAGTTTGAGCTGGACAAAGAATCCGCAATGGCGCTTTCCAAGCTGTTTATGACTCCGGAAAAGGATCTGGAGGATAAAAAGATATCCGATGTATTGCCTGAGTCCTTCTGGAGCACGAATTTCTGGCTGTACTGGCAGACCATGTTCGCTTTCCAGAAATGGTCAAGCGCGCTGGAGATGAAAGGTATCTGTGCCGCTATGTGCACCATATCGACGGCTTGCCGGATTTCAGCGCACTGCGCTTTACAAAGTACAATCAGTATGAAAGCATGATTCTGCCCCTTGTGAAATATCTCCAGGATCACGGAGTAAGCATCGAATACGGAATCGATGTTAAAAATGTGATTATCAAAACAGTGGGCAGCGAAAAATTGCCACGCAGATCGTATATGTCAAGGACGGAAAGGAGCAGACCAAAGACCTTCTCAGGGACGACCTTGTGTTTATTACAAACGGCTGCTGCACCGATACCTCCTGCTACGGCGACCAGGAGCATGCGCCCGATCTCTCCGGCGTAAAGAACGGCTTCGGGGAATCATGGGATATGTGGAAGGCAATTGCCGCGCAGGCTAAGCACGGGGAGTACGGTAATCCGGAGGCTTTCTGCAGCGATGTTGAGGCCACAAACTGGATGAGCGCCACGGTAGAAACCTCGGATGAAGAGGTTATCCGGCATATTATGGATATATGCAAGAGGGATCCCCGTGCGGGCAAGGTGACAACGGGCGGCATAGTAACGGTAAAGGACAGCGTGAACAACTGGTATCTTTCCTGGACCATCAACCGCCAGCCGCAGTTCCGCTCTCAGGATAAGAATACGGTGCTGGTATGGCTGTATTCCCTTAACACAAACAAAGAGGGCAACTATGTAAAGAAAGCAATGCGCAGCTGCACCGGATACGAGGTGTGCAGCGAGTGGCTGTATCACATCGGAATTCCGACCGACCGTATCGACAGGCTTGCAAGGGAAGCGTGCAATACCACAACCTGCTTTATGCCGTATATAAACGCCTTCTTCCAGCCCAGAAAGGAATCGGACCGGCCGAAGGTGGTGCCGGAGGGCGCAGCAAACTTTGCTTTTATAGGCCAGTTTGCAGAGACCCCCAGAGATACGATATTCACCACGGAGTATTCGATGCGCACCGGCATGGAATCGGTTTATACGCTGCTTGATATAGACCGCGCCGTGCCGGAGGTGTGGGGCAGCAAGTACGATGTAAGGGAATTGCTGCGCGCCTGCTACTATGCCATTGATAAAAAGCCCATTACCGATATAAAGCTGTCCTTTGCCGAAAAGGAAATGCTCAAGCTGGTAATGAAGAAGGTGCAGGGCACCGATATTGAGCTGCTGCTTAAGGAAAGCGGACTTATACGGTAAAAATACCGATATAAAGCAAAAACAACGCGCAGAAATGAACTGCGCGCTGTTTTTGTTTAAGCGGTATGAATGTATACGGTATGCATGTATATATACATATATTATATATAGGTATATATGGGCGGGATAAAGGCGTTTATATATCCGAAGGCTTCACCGTATACAGCCGGCGTCCGCCGTGCCCGCCGAATATCTGCCAGGTACCGGCGCCCAGGCGGGAGAATATTGCCCGGCGCTCTTTTGCGCAAAGCTCGGGATCGGTATCCACCGAGGTCATAAGTATGGGGGCATATCGGTTGTATTCCGACTGTTTTGCCGTCATATCCTTTATATTTACAAAAATATCGCCGCTGAATACGACCCTGTTTTCATAATCTATCAGCACCGATTCCCCCTTAAGATGTCCGCCTCCTCCCTGATACAGCTCAAAGTGAAGCTCGCCGAAATCAAAGCGGCCGCAGCTTTCCAGTATTTCCGGGGTTATGTCGCTTCCGACGGCAACAAGCCGGTCGGGGCTTACGGGACGGTAGGAGGTGAGAATTTTGCATATGCGTATATACGGCTTGTGCAGCGGGTTTGCTTCGCGGTAGCCCTCGCCCGTTTCGTATTCCGACTTCAGGCATTTCGCCGTGCCGGGGCTTGCATAGACGGTGTCGAATTCCGTAAGCAGACCGCAGTGATCCACATCGGCATGGGTGATAAACGCCTGCTTTTTTATTGCATCAAAATTCGGTATAAGCTCGCGCAGCAGCCGGTTCATTTCGTCCCGGCAATAGGCATAGCCCGTATCGACAAACAGGTATTCCCCTTGGCTTTTTATTATTGCGGTGTTGCTGCCGCAGGGAGGCTCAATAAGAATTATCTCGGTATTGTCCGTTATGCCGTATCGGGATATGCGCGCGGTAAAATCCGTCCCGCGCGATTGGGCAAGCAGCCGGCAGAACCTGCTTATGCTGTCAAAGGTGCGGTAGGGGGACACTCCGGCTTCATCCAGCTGCTGCATGGCAAGATTTGTGTTTACCATCAGGGCTTCTCTGGAATCGGAGGAGATATTCATAAGCGAGGACAGCTCACTTACAAAATGAACATAGAACAGGCTGTTATCGTATATCTTATCCGCGCGGTTATAATCCAGCACGCGCACCGTACACAGCTTTTCCGCCTCGGCCAAAAAGCTGCTTATGCGGCTTTTTTTCTTCGGCCACGATGCCCATTTTGAAATACTGATAATCAGAGCCGTTCTCCTGCGAGCTCATATATGCAATGTTGAAGCTGAACCGGCTGATAAGCTCCAGCACTCCGGTAACGCTGCCCGGTGTATCTTTAAGACGGAATTCCAAAAGCAGCACGCTTTTATGGCCGTCGTCGCATTGCAGATAGCCTATCTGCGCAAGCTTTCGCGCCGCGTCTTCAAGCTGCTGCTTTGTGCCCTCGGCATCAATAAACAGCATGTTGGCATCCACGGCTTTATTATAGCTTACTCTTGTTATATTAACGCCTATGGCCGCAAAGCAGCGGCTGGCCTTAAGAAAAGCGCCGATATGGTCGGGCATTACCGTAACAAATGTTCTTTTCGTAGCCTTTACCTCCGTTTGGTTTTGTCAAAAGAGTTTTCCTTATTAAATATTTTACCACGCTCTCGCTGTTTTTTCAAGCATCACGGTGTAAAGAATGATTATTATCTTGCTTCGCTGCGAAATGCTCTCTTATGCCGCAAAATGCGAAAATCCGTTTTATGCAAGGAAGAGGACACAAAGAACTGTCGGGACGGAAAAGAAAAATCCTCACTTTCAAGTGAGGATTTCGTGGTAGCGGCAGTTGGATTCGAACCAACGACCAATCGGGTATGAACCGAGTACTCTAGCCAGCTGAGCTATGCCGCCGTACAACATGCGCATTATATCTTATATATAAATACTTGTCAAGGGTTTTTTTGCAAGCCGGTATTATCGGGGCAAAGCGGATTTTTCCAAAGCTGATTCGCAGTGAAAAATAAAACATTAAGTGCGAAGGCTGCCGGATAACACGGCTTGTCCGGCACCGGAGGAGGAAAGCGGGAAAAAAACAGCGCCGGGGACGGATATAAAGCAAATAGGTGTTATACGGGCCCGTATACATGTCCCCCGGGCTTGTATATGCGCGCCGAAGCAATGATTAAATGCATAAAATAGTGATTAAAACGCTGATTATGCATAAAATATATGCATTTATGCGTTAAAAGTCGATTTTTTTCTGTATTTT
This sequence comes from Oscillospiraceae bacterium, assembly GCA_022009755.1. Classification (GTDB taxonomy): domain Bacteria; phylum Bacillota; class Clostridia; order Christensenellales; family QALW01; genus UMGS1338. The sequence goes on along the minus strand of CP091722.1, from coordinate 1,270,837 downwards.
TATTAAAAAGTGCTTGCATTATTTCAAAGTGTGTGGTATTATCACACCATCAAATAAAAATTGCGGCCGACAAGGCTTAAAAAGGAAAGGAAACATAACCATGAAAAGCATTAAATTTATTGTAACAGCGGTACTTACTGCGGCATTGTTGCTGTGCTGCTCGGCTTGCTCGAGCGTCGCGGCAAACACGGTGTTCAAAGCCGACGACCTCTACGGCAAAAAGATAGGCGTTCAGCTGGGTACCACCGGCGACACCTTTGCTACCGATAGCTACACCAACGAAAATAAGGAAGAGGGCGACGAAAAGGTTAAAGACCCCGCCACCATGGTGCGCTATAAAACCGGCAACGAAGCGGTAATGGCACTCAAGCAGGGCAAGATCGACGCCGTAATAATCGACAGCGAGCCGGCAAAGGCCTTTGTGGAGCTCAACTCCGATCTTAAGATACTGGATGATCCCTTTGTGCAGGAGGAATACGCCATCTGCTTCAAAAAGGGCAGCGAGCTTACCGCGGAATTCAACAAGGCTTTGGCAGCGCTTAAGGCAAACGGCACCTTTGATAAAATACTTAAAAACTTCATCGGCGACGATGCCGGCAAAACTCCTTATGTAACCCCCGAAGGCACCGATCACTCCAAGGGCAAGCTCATCATGGCTACCAACGCCTTCTTCAAGCCCTATGAGTACTTCAACGGACAGAGCATCGAAGGCATCGATCCCTCCATGGCGCAGGCCATCTGCGACTACCTCGGCTATGAGCTGGAAATTCAGAACTACGATTTCAATGCCATCCTGGGCGCGGTTCAGAGCGGCAAGGCCGATTTCGGCATGGCGGGCATGACCGTTACCGAAGATCGTAAAAAGAGCGTGGACTTCAGCGACAGCTACACCACCGCCACTCAGGTAATAATCGTTCGGGCTAAATAATCAGAAAAAAATTACGGTGGGGAGTGCGCTTTCTGCGGGCTCCCCATAACGGTGTTAAATATGTTTGAGAGTTTTTCAAAGGAATTAAGCCGTGTGTTTCTAAGCGGCAATAACTGGCGGTATCTTACGCAAGGCCTGCTGCGCACGCTGATAATCGCCGCCGCGGCCGTGCTTATGGGAACAGTGCTTGGCTTTTTAGTGGGCGGCGTCCGCGCTTCGTATGATAAAAACGGCGGAAAGCTGTTCCGCACCAAGGGCGCAAATACCTTCTTTGCGGTTATAAACTGGCTTTGCAGGCTGTATCTGACGGTTATCCGCGGCACCCCCGTTGTTGTGCAGCTGATGATAATCTACTTTGTGGTTTTTGCAAGCTCCTCCATGAATCCCATGGTTTCGGCAATGCTGGCCTTCGGGCTTAATTCCGGGGCCTATGTGGCGGAAATCGTCCGCGGCGGCATTATGGCGGTGGACAACGGACAGTTTGAGGCGGGCAGGTCGCTGGGCTTCAACTACTTTGCCACCATGCGTCATATAATCCTGCCGCAGGCCTTCAAGAATATTCTGCCGGCGCTGGGCAACGAGTTTATCGTGCTGCTTAAGGAAACCTCCGTTGCGGGCTATATCGGCGTTGCCGATCTTACCAAGGGCGGCGACATCATCACCAGCAACACCTACAACGCCTTTCTGCCGCTGATTGCGGTGGCGCTTATATATCTTGTGATGGTGCTGGGGCTTCAGGCCCTTGTGGGCAAGCTGGAAAGGAGGCTGAGGAAGAGTGACCACTGATAATTCTCTTTTGATCCGCGATGTTGATATTTGCAAGCGCTTCGGCGATAACGAGGTGCTCAAGGGCATCAGCCTTGAGGTAAAAAAAGGCGATGTAAAGGTGATAATCGGCCCCTCCGGCAGCGGCAAAAGCACCTTTCTGCGCTGCCATAACCTGCTGGAAACGCCGGACAGCGGCGAAATATGGCTGGACGGCGAGCTTGTAAACAGCAAAAGCTGCGATATAAACAAGCTCCGCCAGCGCATGGGGATGGTGTTTCAGCATTTCAATCTTTTTCCCAACATGACCATAATGGACAACATCACCCTTGCGCCCGTAAAGCTTAAGGGAACGCCCGTAAAGCAGGCGCGCGAGCGTGCCGTGAGCCTGCTGGAAAGAGTGGGGCTTGCCGATAAGGCCGCCGCATACCCTTCCACTCTTTCCGGCGGTCAAAAGCAGCGCCTTGCCATTGTGCGCGCTTTGGCTATGGATCCGGAGATCATGCTTTTTGATGAGCCTACCAGCGCGCTGGACCCGGAAATGGTGGGCGAGGTGCTGGATCTCATGAAGCAGCTTGCCCAAAGCGGCATGACTATGCTTGTGGTAACTCACGAGATGGGCTTTGCCCGTGAGGTGGCAAGCGAGGTGCTGTTTATGGACGGCGGCCATATCCTTGAGCAGGCGCCGCCGGAGCAGTTTTTCACCTCTCCCAAGCATCCGCGCCTGTGCGATTTCCTTTCAAAGGTGCTTTAAGCGGCAAAAAAAGGGCGGCTGCACGCCGATTTGCATTGTTCGGCCGTCATGCGTATATCTGTTTCTTTTCCTTTATAAAAGGGGAGCTTTTGCTCCTCTTTTTTTCTTTTGTTTATCCGCAATGTTCGGATATTTCCGTTTTTCAAAGTCGAAATAAGTCGAATTTGCAACACAAATGTAATATTAATGCAATCAATGCTTAACATTTCCGTAACATATATTTTTTGTATTTCGGGTATTGACATTGGCCGTCAGGTATGGGATAATATTGCTATGGAGGCATACGTTTTTTTGCATGTCCATAAAATTATAAACGGAGGTAATCACAATGAAAACACACAAACACACACTGCGCAAACGATGTACGGCGACGCTTGGACGCTTTGCGCGATGCGCGGCGGCGCTGCTGCTGGTTTTTTCCATGCTGCTTGCGGTGCTGCCGGTGCTTGCGCAGGGCGAAAGTGTGCTTGCAGACAGTGATATCCCCGAAGCCCTCAGCCGCGAACGGCTGGAGGAGCACGGGGCAGTGCAGCGCCTCTATGATGAGGAACAGGGGGATAACGACTTCGTCTTTCTTAACCGTGACGGCACAATTACCCGCTACGATTTTTCCGTCCCGGTAAAATATAAGGATGAAACCGGCAAATACCGGGATAAAAACAATAAAATCAAGGATTGGAACGGGGAATACGGCAACACGGCGGGGGATGTGGAGCTGCGCTTTCCCAAACAGCTGAACTTTATAAATAAAGTATAACGGGCATACGGTGCGCATAAAGCCCGTAACCTCGGCCTCACCGGGGCATCTGCCCGCAATGGTGCAGGGCAGCTCGGTCAGCTATGCCGGTGCGTTTGGCGAGGGCACCGAACTGCGCTATACCTCCACCATGAGCGGCATCAAGGAGGATATAATCCTGCAAAACAGCGCGCAGGGCAACAGCTTCAGCTTTGAGGTGCGCACCGGCGGCCTTGAGCTGCGGCAGCAGGACGGCGTATGGGGCATATACGACGGCGAAACGGCGGTGTTCAGCTTCGGCGATCTTGAGGTGACGGATAGCTTCACCGGGCAGGACGAAGCCACCGACGATTGGGACGCGCACCGCACCTATGCTCAGGCGCAGGTAAGCGCTTTGAGCGGGGATAAATACATTTTCACAATAACGGTGCCGCAGGAATATCTTCAGGCCGAAAGCACAGTGTACCCCGTGTATGTGGACCCCACCTTTAATGTAAGCCGCAGCTATATACAGGATACCTACATAGCCAAGGGCTACACAAACAACTATGTCAATTCCTCTCTTGTGGCAGTGGGCTACGGCACCAACGCCAAGAATGTCCGCACCCTTGCAAAAATAAGCGACCTTTCGGCGGACAGACCACCCGCGGCAGAGTAACCGCCGCATATTACAGCATGTACTGCACCTCGGATTATTCCAGTACCCCCACTGTGGACGCCTATATGATAAACTCATCGGTCAGCTGGAATCCCTCCGCCGTCACATGGCAGAACTCTGCGGATATGCTCATGAACGCCGCCACTAAGATAAGCACCCTCACCGTAAAGGGAGCGGGGCGGTATAATTTTGATATAACAAGCGCATATCAGGCATGGCAGACCGGCACGGCCAACAACGGCATAATGCTGCGCATGACCACGGAGGTCGGCGGCAAATACCGCCAGTTTGCCTCGGCAAATGTAAGCGATTCCTCCAAGCTTGCCTATGTAACGGTTACATATCAGGATGTTGCTCTGGGCATAACCATAAGCCCCGAAGAGGCATATATGGTGGTGGGTGAGGTCAAGCGCATATCAGCTCTTGCCCATTCCGTAAACGAAACCATTACCTGGTCTTCGGATAACCCGTCCGTTGCCACGGTGGATGCAAACGGCAATGTAACCGCGCACAGCGCAGGGGATGTCACCATAACCGCCACCGGCACCTACGGCGGCTCCAGCGCCACCTGCGGCATAACGGTTGTGGTAAAGGGCGTGGAAAGCGTTACCCTGCCCTACCGCACACTGTATTTGGCAAAGGGCAAATCCCTTAATGTACCCGTGCGCATAGCGCCGTCGGATGCAAGCGTACAGCAGGTAGCATGGTCGTCAAGCAACACAGGCGTTGTAACGGTAAACAACGGTCTGCTTCGCGCGGTAGCCCACGGCACTGCCATAATAACCGTGTGCAGCGAGCAGGGCGGCAAAACAGACAGCATGACTGTTGTGGTTCCCGAGTTTGAGGACGGTACATATTACCTTAAAAACAAGGCGACAAAAAAATATGCGGACATACAAGGCCCGTCCAATGACAGCGGGGCAATAATCCATCAGTGGAAAATGCACGGCTATGCTTCCCAACAGTGGAATTTTGAGCTTCACACCGATGGCTATTACAAAATAAAATCCATGCACAGCAACCTGTATCTGTCGGTGGAAAACAACTCCTCGGCGCAGGATGCCGCCATAGTGCAAAGGCCTTTAACAACGGCTCGGGTCAGCTGTGGAAGGTGGAGCTGCTTAATGATGGCGCATATAAGCTCACCCCCAAATCCGGCGAAAGCAGCAACCGCGTCCTTGCCAGTGCATCTTACGACTCCGTTGATAACGGTATAGTAATACAGCAGCGGCAGTTTTTGAATGATACAGACTATAATGACGAGTGGGTAATCTACGACGGTATAGCCACATCGGGCTATGAGGTGGCATATGAGCCGGAAAGTGGAATGATGCAACCGGTAACAAGGAAGAAGATGAAGATAGTATTTGTACGAACACAAACTGTTATTATTATGCGATAAACAATCAGCTGGAGCCTAAGTCAATGCAGCTGTGGAGAGTGCGTTATGGCATTTATGGCGGCTTGCCGCAGCCGGGGTCATATAACGGAATTCTCATAGGCGCGTTCAAAGATACGGAAACCGGCTTTGATACGGTTTATCCGGGTACAAGCAAAAATTTAGTTCAGTATGCTGCCGAGCAGGATTATGCTACATATAATCAGGTACATGGAGGGGGATATATTTTCCGCCCTATCGGCAGAGATGAACGCTGCCCCGCGGGAAGCTATAAAGTGGCCTTGATTGTAGGAAAAGACGATTATCACTGGTACAGGCAGAATCCTGACGGTTTTTGGTCGCATAAGCCCGGTGGTACGGAAGTTACAAATGTTGATGAACAGTACAACTCCATTATTGACCCGCAGTATGCGGAATGGAGTAAAGATTATACGAAGTTTATAGGCTATTTTGCCGTTACACCTTGGAACAACATGTATGGCACAACGGCAAACAGCCTGCCGGATGCAGCATAAGGAGGCAGGAATGAAAAAGAAAGCCGTAATAATAATTATTGCATGCGTAGCGGTGCTTGCCGGCATTATATTAGCATATTTCACTCTGCCTGTAAGCTACGCAGGAACAAGTTCAGGATACTTTTCGGAGGACGAACATAAGCTCATTTTGCCGACGGAAGCACAGGCAAGTTTAATAAAGAATGGTATGCCAATGAAAGAAGTGTTTGATACTATCGGTCTTCCGCAAAAAAATCACGGCAGCGGAATATGTATATATGAGTTTTATTTGCGTGATGGTCACCGTTTATGGATTTATACACCCGGATTTTATGCGGGAGAGGTACAACATTCCGATTATCCTTATCAAACACATGAAGATTATTTGAAAAGAAGGCGCGAAGAAAAGGAAGACGCTTCTGCCGTTACACCTTGGAACAACATGTATGGCGCGGCGGCAAACGGCCTGCCGGATGCTGCATAAGGAGGCAAGAATGAAAAAGAAAGCTGTAATAATAATCATTGCATGCGTAGTGGTGCTTGCCGGCATTGTATTAGCATATTTCACTCTGCCTATAAGCTACGCAGGAACGAGCGAAAAGCATTATATTGGTGTATTGGATGAACATAAACTCATTCTGCCGACGGAAGCACAGGCAAGTTTAATAAAGAAGGGCATGTCAATGAAAGAAGTGCTTGATACTATCGGCCTTCCGCAAAAAAATTATGGCAGTGGAATATACATATTTGAATTTCATTTGCGGGATGGTCACCGCTTATGGATTTATACAGACGGATTGATTATAGGGAACACATTTGATATTGAACATTCCGATTATCCTTATCAGACACATGGAGATTATCTGGAAAAAAGGCGTGAAGAAAAAAATGATGCTTTTGCCGTTATACCGTGGAACAACATGTATGGCACAGCGGCAAACAGCCTGCCGGATGCAGCATAGGAGGCAGAAATGAAGAAAAAAGAAATCATTATAATATTTTTAGCTATCATTCTGCTTATATGTATTAACTCGCTGTATTTCATTGTGCCCGTAAGCTACGCAGGAACAAGTAAAAAGCCGCATGCATCAGTGGATGAACACAAGTTTATTTTGCCCACAGAAATACAGGCGAGTCGGGTAAAGAAAGGCATGTCGTGGGCAGAGGTTATTGATACTATCGGCCTTCCGCAAAAAAATTATGGCAGCGGAATATGTATATATGAGTTTTATTTGCGGGACGGTCACCGCTTATGGATTTATACAGACGGATGGATTATATGGAACACATCCGATATTGTACATTCCGATTATCCTTATCAGACGCGTGAAGATTATCGGAAAAGAAGGCGTGAAGAAAAAAATGACGCTTTTGCCGTTACACCTTGGAACAACATGTATGGCGCAGCGGCAAACAGCCTGCCGGATGCAGCATAAGGAGGCAAGAATGAAAAAGAAAGCTGTAATAATAATCATTGCATGCGTAGTGGTGCTTGCCGGCATTGTATTAGCATATTTCACTCTGCCTATAAGCTACGCAGGAACAGGCGCGAGTGATCCATTTGTTTTTGATCAACATAAGCTTATTCTGCCGACTGAAGCGCAGGCAAGTCGGGTAAAAAGCGGAATGACATATGAGGAAATACTGGATATTATCGGCCTTCCGCAAAAGAATGAAGGACCTCTGTTTTCAAGCGGCGCTATGTGGGCTGAATTTCACTTGCGGGGTGGTCACCGTCTTTGGGTGGATGGCTTTAGTGATAATATGGTTGTAACACATTCGGATTATCCGTATCAAACCTATAAGGATTATACAGAACAGCATCAAAAGCGAGAAGATGCCGACAATGAGCACATTGCAGACGGCTGGAATGAGTCTGAAACTGCATAAGGAGGCAAGAATGAAAAAGAAAAAAATATAATTATAATTGTTTCGGTTGCAGTTGTGCTTGCAGGTATCATAACGGCGTATTTTACAGTGCCTGTAAGCTATGCCGAAACAATTGAAAAATGCGGGCAGTTATACGGGCGGTTATTCTATTATGAAGAATACGGGCAGTTATACCATTATGAAGTTGCCGAATTCAAGCTTTTGCTGCCTGTTGAAGCACAGGCCAGACAGGTTATGGAAGGTAATATGAACTACAAACAGATTCTGGACACGCTTGGATTGCCGCAAAAAAAATATATATATAGGAAAGGCGAGTCGGCAACCTATATGACAGAGTTTCATTTGCGCAGCGGACATCGACTGTGGCTCATATCAGGAAGCGACAGCGAAAAGCTCGGGGAAATGGCACATTCCGACTTTCCCTTTCAGACCTATGAGAATTACAGGAAAAGTAAAGGGGTGGAATAAAAATGCGTATTAAAAAAATCGCGGCATACATTGTGGCAGTTATGCTTGCCGTTTTGTTTGCGGGCGCTTTTGCAGGCTGTGCTAAGAATAGCGGAAATGTGCTTGAAGTTGGAGTCGGAAGCTGGATTCGCGATACGGATTATGCCTACGATGTTAAAAATCTTGAGGTTGAGGAGATGGTGCTGCAGGATAAGGTACCATACAGGAATCTGAGCTTTCTGGGCAGGGACTATTCTCTTGTATATGAAAAAACACTGATATATCCGATAGGCGATACCGTAACGGATGTTTATACCGACAGGGCAACGGGAAACAGCTTTGAAATGCTGGAAAGCGGCGAGGTTTATCGTGCGTCCTTTGCAAAAGAAAACGGTGTGAAGATAAGTTTGCCGGGTGCAGAGGAACAGCAGATGCAGGCTGCATTGGAACCGTTCGTAAAGGAATTGGCATTACCGTCGCAGTTTACGGGCTGGAGCTTTGAGCTTAGCCAAATCGGCGGGCTGTATTACGCATATTGGAGAGAAAAAGTCGGTAAAACGCCCACCGGGAATTATGTTTCATTTGTTTTGGAAAGTGACGGAACCGTAAAAGAAATCAGCAATGCGGCAGCGCGCGGGCAGGATTATTCCGGCATTGAGCAGACGGATATAAATATGTATGATGATGAAATAACAAAGAAACTGAAAAGTGCATACAGCTTTTCAAATTGCCGCGGAAATTGCAAGTATAAATCACATACCGTCAGCTCGGAGCAGCTGGTAAAATATAAAGGAGAAACATATTTTTTGTGCAGAGTATCGATAGATACGCTTGATAAATCGGGAAAGGATTACTGGAGCGACAGCTGTGAGCTGTTGGTAAAGGCAAAATAAAGGCATGCGTTGCAGCCGGCACGCTGAAAAATGCGTGCCGGCTGCAAAAACACAGCATATAAAGGAGAGGGGACAAGCATGAACATTAAACACGGTATCATAACTCTTGTAACAGCAGCTTTGCTGTCGGTGCTGCTTTTTTCGGGCTGCATCGCACAAACTGCAGCGGGCAAATATGAAATTAAAACCGCTGAGGAAAACGGACATTATTACTTCGAATGTACCAACAGTACGCTCCCGGAGGGTTGTATCGAGTTTGGCGTAAGGTTTGCGGATATTGAGAGCATGCGGCTTTTTGTTAAAAACCCGAACGATTCGGAGCATCAGCCGATAAAACCTTCCGAACAATCCGCCCTGCGCTATTTTCTGGACGGACAAATATCGCATATAAACGAAAACACCGTGCGCATAGAAATAATTGATCCGGCAAAGATTGCGCTTCCGGAATTCGGTGCGCCGTGCCGGGTTGTAAGTGCGGATTTATTTGGGCTGTATTATACCGTGTGCTGCGATATAGGGGACAGGCGTGCGGATATTACGGTGTACGATGCTTCGTGTGAAAAGTACGGGCAGCGGTATAAATCAGAAAAAGAAAGCTATCAAAACCTCTGTGATAAAAGCGGCGCGGTTAAGGAAACAAGAAGCATTGACGGCGTTCAGCGCGAGTGTATATCGTATAAGGGCGAATGGCGGGACGGTACAAAAGCCGATGTTCTCACAACATGGTACACAGTGGAGAAAAACGGTTATAAAGCGGAGGTCAGCAGAAGCGTTTCCGACGGCAATTTCGAAAGCATAGATATTTTTATTTCCGATGTTGGCGGCCGCAGCTGTGTTGTTCATTTATCAAACGGCAGCGACACGCTTTTTGTCCGATATTTCAGATATTTATTATCCGAAGTTTTCTTAAATAAAATGATAAGGCTTTTTAAGCAAATAATAAATTCGACTTATTGATAATAGGAGAATTCTGTGGGACAATCAGATTTTAATAATAACATTATTGCGGTCGGCTGAGGAGAAACATACATATGAAAATGATGGCGGTAAGTGCAATAGCGCAAAGCGGCGCGGTTATGAGCGATATTCTGGAGGCCTCGGACTGGCTGTACAGTTTCTTTTCCAATATATCCTATCATCTTGAAAGCTCACGCTGGGGCAACCGTTTTCCGGTATTGCTGTGTGAATTTTGCGATCGTGGGGTAGTGGAATACGATCATTTGGACAAGCTGGAGCGGGAGCTGGACGCCGCATACAGCGGTCTTGCACGCATTCCGGTGGAGGATGCAATATATGATATAAAAAATCCGGCGGCGCCCATACCGTGGGAAACCCTTCCCGAGGCGGAAAATGCCGGAATACGCCTGTGCGAGCCGTGGCTTACTGCCCGCACCGATGATTCCTTCTTTGATGTATTCCGCAAAAAAATACTTTTTGCCAAGGCACAGCATTCGAGCCTGTTTCTGCACGCTTTTATGCTGGAGGATGTGCACGCGCTTAATTCGGCCTCGCCGCAGCCGCGTCCGCACTCCTATTGGGAAATGCAGGATTAGCAAGCCTTTGCAAAAGCCTCGAGGCTGTATCAAACAGCCGTGACGGCACTGTGCCGGTTCTGTACGGCGTATGCGTGCGCACCCCCATGCCGGGGTGCGCTTTTGCTTTTATCCGCCGCTGCATTACACTTGCGCGGCGGGGCGACTTGTGGTAAAATATTATACGGCGAAGGTTTCAAAAACGGAAAACCGGGCAAATAATGCACTGTAAAGCGGGAATATGCCGTGTGCAAACAAAGGAGGCTGCTATTGTGACAGAAGAAATAAGCAATGTTATTGCAGCGCTGGAGCGCAATTCCATTAAAGGGCTGTACGCCGAGAACAGCGCCGAGGCCTGCCGGCTTGTGCGTGAATTGCTTCCCAAGGGAGCGGTTATTTCCAGCGGCGGTTCCGTGTCGCTCAGGCAAAGCGGCGTTTACGATATCATCACCGGCAGCGATTATAACTATCTTGACCGCTCATCCGATCCCGAAGCCGTAAAAAAGGCTTTTACGGCAGACTATTATTTTATGGGCTGTAACGCCGTTACAGAGGACGGCGTACTTTATAATGTGGACGGCTATGCAAACCGCGTGTCCGCTTTGGCCTTCGGCCCGAATCGCGTTATAATTATTGCGGGAATAAACAAAATAGTAAAGGATCTTGACGAAGCGGTGTACCGTGTCAAAACCGTAGCGGCCCCGCTTAACGCAAAGCGTCTGGGGTGCGATACCTACTGCGCAAAAACCGGCAGATGCGTTTCCCTGCTTAAGGAGCATCCGCAGATGTCGGACGGCTGCGACAGCGAAAAACGCATTTGCTGCACCTATACCGTGGCGGCAAGACAGCGCATAAAGGACAGAATAACGGTAATAATTGTAAACGAGGAGTTAGGTCTGTAATGAGCGTTAAGGAAAGGTTTTTAAGGTATGTTGCAATAGATACACAGTCGCAGGATAATGCCGGCTGCTATCCGAGCACCGAAAAGCAAAAGAATCTGCTTCGCCTTTTGGTTAAGGAGCTTAAAGAAATGGGGCTTAAGGATGCCGCAATGGATGAATGGGGCTATGTCACAGCCACCATTGAGGCTTCCGCTCAGGCGGAAAGGATGCGCCGGTAATAGGCCTTATATCCCATGTCGATACCGCGCCCGACATGAGCGGGGCAAATGTCCGCCCGCGCGAGTTGCTCTATGAGGGCGGAGATATCCCGCTTAACGGCGATGTCACAATGAAGCTGGCGGATTTTCCGTTTCTTGAACGCTTTAAGGGCAAACACCTTATAGTGACCGACGGCACAACTCTGCTGGGCGGAGACGATAAAGCCGGGGTGGCGGAAATCATGAGCCTTGCGGAAAAGCTCACTTCGGATGCTTCAATAGTGCACCCGCGTATCAGGATAGCCTTTACTCCTGATGAAGAGGTGGGCTGCGGCACCGATCATTTTGATGTTGCCGCCTTCGGCGCAGACTACGCCTATACGGTGGACGGCGGTATGCTGGGTGAGCTTGAATATGAAAACTTCAATGCGGCAGCGGCGGATATAACGGTAAACGGCTGCAATATTCATCCCGGCAGCGCAAAAAACAAAATGGTAAATTCCATGCTCATTCTTCAGGAGCTCAATTCCATGCTTCCCCCTGCCGAAATACCGGCCTGCACCGAGGGTTATGAGGGCTTTTACCACCTTAATGAAATGAGCGGCTCCGTGGAAAAAACGCAGGCTCACTATATCATCAGAGACCATGACCGCGAACGCTTTGAAATGCGCAAGCAGCGCATGGAAAAAATATGCCGCTATCTTAACGATAAATACGGCGAAGGTACGGTAGTGGCCGATATCAGGGATTCCTATTACAACATGAAAGAAAAAATACTGCCGCATATGCACCTTATCAATAATGCAGTCAAGGCTATGCAGACCTGCGGCGTAACACCGGAGATAACGCCCATCCGCGGCGGTACGGACGGAGCCAGGCTTTCCTTTGAGGGGCTGCCCTGCCCGAATATCTGCACAGGTACCGCAAATATGCACGGAAAATTCGAGTTCGTCTGTACGGAGGATATGCAGAAAATCACCGATATACTGTGCTGCCTTGTCAGCCTGTATGCAAAAAAGCCGTAAGGCAAATTTGCCGGGCGCGCGCATATTTTAATAAAGGAGCACATATGCATATGTGCACTTTGTGTTTGATTTCCGCGCATATATTCTGTGCGTTGATATATTTTGTATAGGCCGTCCAATCGGCTTTGAGGTAATGTATATGCGAAAAACAAAAATTGTCTGCACTATGGGACCGGCTTGCCGTGAAGCCGGAACAATTGAAGAAATGATCAAAAACGGCATGAATGTCGCCCGCCTTAATTTCTCCCACGGAGACTATGAATACCACGGCGGCTCCATCAAGCTGCTTAAGGAGGCGCGCAATAAACTGCATGCCCCCCTTGCGATAATGCTGGATACAAAGGGTCCGGAAATAAGGCTGGGCAATTTTGAAAAGGAGGTCCGGCTTGTTCCCGGACAGCCCTTTATGCTTACCACCCGTGCCGCAGCCGGTACGGAGCGTGTTGCGGGCATAACTTACGACAGGCTTCCTTTACAGCTTAAAAAAGGTGATACCGTGCTTATTGACGACGGTCATGTGGAGCTCAGGGTGGAAAACACCACCGAAGAAACCATTGAATGCACCATTGTGCGCGGAGGCGCGATCAGCAGCCATAAGGGCGTAAATGTTCCGTCAGTGCATCTGGAAATGCCGGTGCTCAACGAGCAGGATAAAAAGGACATTCTCTTTGGCATCGAGCAGGATGTGGATTACATAGCCGCTTCCTTCGTGCGCTGCCGCGAGGATATGGTGGCTATCAGACGGTTTGTGGATTATAACGGCGGTCATGATATTAAGCTTATTGCTAAAATAGAAAACCTGGAGGGCATAGAAAACTTTGATGAAATACTCCAGGTGAGCGACGGCATAATGGTGGCACGGGGCGACCTTGGCGTAGAGGTGGATTTTGAACGCATCCCCGGCCTTCAGAAGCGTTTTATACGCAAATGCTATCAGGCGGGCAAAATGGTAATTACGGCCACACAAATGATGGAATCCATGATAAACCAGCCCAACCCCACAAGGGCAGAGATAACCGATATTGCAAATGCCGTCTTCGACGGCACCTCAGCCGTTATGCTTTCGGGGGAAACCGCGGTAGGCAAGTATCCCGTGGAGGCGGTTCGCATCATGGGAAAAATTGCGCAGCAGGCGGAATGGGATGCCTTTGAAATGCAGGCGTATAGGGAATTAATTATGAAATTGATGCGCGCGATACCACTAATGCGGTGTGCGATGCGGCGTGTACAACGGCCCGCGATATAAGCGCCCAGGCAATAATTGCCCTTACAAAATACGGCCAGACGGCACGCCTGATGTCCAAATTCCGCCCGGTTCAGCCGGTAATCGCCGCCACTCCGGTGCAGAAGACCTTCAATCAGCTGGCGCTTTCCTGGGGTGTATATCCGGTTATGGCCAAATACCAATACAGCTTTGACCTCCTTCTTCAGCATGCAATAGACTGCGCAAAGCAGATAGATGCTGTAAAAGAAGGGGACCGCGTGGTCATAGTAGCCGGCATTCCCATGGATACTCCGGGCAGCACCAATACCCTTAAGGTGGAAACGGTGGGCAACGGACTGCGTTAAACAGCAATAAACAAAAGAAAAAGTAAGAATACATCGCAAGAACACGGCAGCAAATAAAACAATAATAAAACAATAACAAAACAAACCGTCGGAATTTCCGGCGGTTTTGCCTGTATAACAGGCTGTATTGTCGATTTTTTTGTTAGTGTTATCGCTTCTTGCTTATATTTTAATTGATATACTTTAACTATAATTGATTTGTATTTTTGTATTGAGGTATTTATGCCATAAGGATTATATGTTTTAGTGGTTGTTTATTGATACGGTGCTGTGATTTTACACTTATGTGCTGCACGCAGCTTCGGGCGCGCCGAACCCTCGGCTTCGCCTGCGGGTTCCCGCCGTCCGCCTTCGGCAGCCGGCTGCCGCTTGGCACGCAGCCGCCCCGCAAGCGCGGCGGCTTTTATGCCAAGCGCCTCGGCGCGCTTTTGGCGTCTCCGTTGCCGGAAACAGCAAAAAAGCATCATTTTGCGCAGCATTTCGGGCTTTACAGCTCCGAAAGCAGCTTTTTTGCCCGTCTTGCCGCATCCATCAGCTCATCATACGCCGCCTGCAAGGTCACAAGCTCGGCTTCGGTGCGCTCAAGCTTGCGCTTGGTCTGCGTGTACAGTGCCTCATAATCGGTACCGGGCTGCTCCTCCTGCTTCCACACAAGGTGCAGCGCCTCAATCTCCGCCTTGCCCGCAATGCCCGTTTCGGGGCGTTTAAGGCTCTTTTGCAGCGCACATACGCTCTTGTGCGTCTCGCTCCCGAAAGAGCCGTCCGCGCCGTATTTCGGCATGGCAAAGCCGTGCAGGATAAGCTGGTGCTGAAGCGCCTTCACATCCTCGCCCTTATCGCCTTTTTTAAGCTCGCGGGTGACGGTGTAGCCCTCTATTTCGTAGCGGAACAGTTCAGGCCGTCCGAACCAGTTCCACGGGCGTAGGGAAACGCTTGTTTTCACTACGCCGTAATCCCGCCCCCGGCATTCTATTGCCGTGTCGGAATCCAGCGCAAAGCCTATATGCGTTGCCCGTCCGCCGCTGTTCACCACGAATACCCAGTCCCCGCGGCGCACCTTGTCCCGCGCTATTTTTGCGCACTTGCCCTTCATGCCGTTGGCGTTCAGATCGCCGGGGTACAGCTTTTTCACATTTTGCAGCCAGTACATACCCAGCCCGGAGCAGTCAAACGCGCCTATGTCGGAAAGCTTGTATCCTTCCTTCACCCGCTTTTCCAGCAGCGCCTTGTCCCTGTTTATGTTGGTTTCGTCTCCGTGTTCGCGCTCCCTGAGCCACGCCTCGGAAAAGGGCGCACGCTGTCCCTGCGCCCCCAAAACATAAATACTGCCGCGAGCCGTTTCGTCCTCAAGATAGGCTATAAATTCCTCAAGCATTGCCTTCACCGTCCTGCGGCTCGTCATCTTCTTTTATTTCCGCCGCTTTGCCTTTGCTTGCCTGCTTGTATATCTGGTTCACGCCGGTTGCCGCAAAGCCGGATACAATGCCCACCGCAGCAGCCGTCAGCCAGTTTTCGGCAGGGATAAAGCCGGGCAGCGTGAAATAGCACACAATGCCCAGTATAAGCCCCAAAACCCCGCACAGCGCGGGCAGCATCCGATTGACGGTCTCGCCCGGAATAAGCTTTATGAAATAGGCCGCAAGATACACCAGCACCACTATTGCCGGCACTGCTACAAAGTCTGAAAATTCCATATCAAAACCTCCTGAATTGTGTTTATTTTTTATGTTCGTGCTCCTGATGCTCAAGATGCTCCAGGTCTTCTATCCGGTGATTGATAACCTTTATCTGCTCCTCCACCACCGGCATGCGGCGGGCAAAATTGTTGTGCTGCCGCACCTCATCCTCCAATTGTTTAAGACGGTAGTTTATGAGCTTGTTGCTTGTAAGAATACCTCCGAAGGTGCCCAAAGCCGTCCCCAAAAGGGCTATAAGGGCGGTTATTATGTCCGTGTTCATAATTAAAAGCCTCCCTTAATTCGGATAATAGTTAAAGCGGATTGCAAGGTAATAACAGGTTGTGTTTGTACCCGTTGAGCCGCCCAGAGTGGCGTAAAACCCCGTTTTATCAATGCTTACAACCTTCGGTGCGGCTACGCCCGTAACACCCGATTTCGGCGTTAAAAGGACTATTTGCGGGGCATTGCTCATGGCGGTATTAAAGGTGCTCTTCACGCCCGAGCTGCCGTTGTCAAGCTGGTTTGTTGTGCCGTAGCGGATTTCCAGCATGCCTGTTGTGAGCAGATAGCCGATATAGGTCTGATCCGCGCCGCTGAGCCTGCGCTGCATCGAAAAGGTAATGCCGCGCTCACGCCCCATTATTCCGTCCGTTGCCAGGTTTGCAAGCGCCATTTTAACGCCTAATGTTGCGCCCGCCTCTGCCGGGTGCGTTTTTGTGGTGTCAATTACGGTGGAGCCGTCTGCCTGCATATTGAGGGTGTTGCCTGCATTGTCGTTAAGGTCAATATTGTTGCCAAGCGCGTCTACCTTTGCTTTATCTGCGTTTGTATAGTCGTTTGAGGATAATACTTTTCCCGCCTGTGCATCCACTTTGCCGGCAAGGCTTTGTCTAATATCGGCATGAGCCTCTCCGCTTTGATTGTGCTCCGATATAGCTCCGGTTACATTGCCTGCAAGCTCTACAAGCTGTGTAAGGGCATCCTTGCTGGGCTCAAGAGAGGGTATTGAGTTCTCATCATACCCCGATGAGCATACGGCAAAACCGATTCTTCCGGTAGTAAGCCGGTTGCCGCCGTAGACGGAAACATACAGCGTTCCCGTGTGCGTAAGCAGCTCCCAGGGCACAAGGGCCGTGCCGTCGCTGCCAATAAGTACGGTCAGGGTCTGCTGGTCTTCACGCGCGGTGCTGAATACCACACAGCGAGGGGTGAGCTGTTCCCAAAGCTCGTCAAATGTGAATTTCAGATAAATATAATTCTGTTCCCAAGTATAAATAGTGGGCTTTTCGCTGCAGGAAAGCTCCTGTCCTTTAAGCCTGCAGGGAATAATGATTTTTTCCGACATTTCTTCCTCCATGATCTTATTTTTGTTTTGTGTTTTTTATGTCCGCGAAACGGGATATATCCTGTTTTATATCCGCATTTGCAGAAATACATAAAAAACCTGACGGGTGCGGGCCCGTCCTTTTTCATAAAAAGCCTATCATATGTATAATGAGGCTGTTCGCGTTTGTGCCGTTTGTGCCATATAGAGCTGGCACTTACGCGCGGCAAACGGGCATAAGCAAAGCAATACTGACGCGGCACAGGCGCGCGCCGGCCCTTCGGCTGCGCCTCCGGGCCCCGCCGCCCGCCTTCGGCGGCCGGCTGCCGCTTGTTGCGCCGGCAGTCCCCGCAAGCGCGGCTGCCGGCGTGTCAAGCGCCCCGGCGCGCTTAAAACCGTCTCCGAAACGGCCGTATTGCTCCCTCCGGGCTGCGCTTTAAGCGGCCCGCAGCATGCAAAAATCTTTTCCGAATTGTAAACTTTTTTTGTCCGAAGAAATTTTTCTGCCCGAAAACGGCACATTTGCTTTACCGCAGCCCTTTTAGGGTGTATAATCAAGCAAAGTCAAGAAATCGTGAGCTTTGCAGTGATATTTAACCGTATTGCCCGTTTTTGGCAGGCAGATATGCCACAGACTCATTGCAAAACAAAGCGGTTTTGAATATTATATGCTGTGTTAGCACTCGGGGCAAAAGAGTGCTAACCCAAATGAAGGAGGTTTATTTATGACCATAAGACCGTTATTTGATCGTGTAGTAGTAAAGAGTGTGGATTCCGAGGAGACCACCAAGAGCGGAATCGTGCTTCCCGGCGCCGCTAAGGAAAAGCCGCAGATGGCTGAGGTTGTTGCCGTAGGCCCCGGCGGAAATGTGGACGGCAAGGAGATCACCATGCAGGTCAAGGTGGGCGATAAGGTAATTTACAGTAAATACGCCGGCAACGAGGTAAAGCTGGACGGCAGCGAGTTTGTTGTTATCCGTCAGAGCGATGTGCTGGCAGTTGTAGAATAATTAAAAGGAGAGATTTATATGGCAAAGCAGTTTAAGTATGGCGAGGAAGCTCGCCGCGCGCTGGAGACCGGCGTAAACATTCTGGCCGATACCGTAAAAATAACCCTGGGACCTAAGGGAAGAAATGTAGTGCTGGATAAAAAATACGGCGCTCCCCTTATCAATAACGACGGCGTTACCATCGCCAAGGAAATCGAGCTTGAGGATCCCTTTGAGAACATGGGCGCACAGCTTGTAAAAGAGGTTTCCGTAAAGACCAACGATGTGGCGGGCGACGGCACCACCACCGCTGCGGTGCTGGCTCAGGCCATCTTCCACGAGGGCGTAAAGAATATCGCCGCGGGCGCAAACCCCATGGTGCTGCGTAAGGGTATTATGGCGGCTGTGGACACCGCTGTTGACTCCCTTAAGAGCATCAGCAAGCCCATTGAGAGCAAAACGGCTATTTCTCAGGTTGCCAGCATTTCCGCCGGCGACGAGTCCGTAGGCAGCCTTATAGCGGATGCTATGGAAAAGGTGGGCAAGGACGGCGTTATAACCGTTGAGGAGTCCAAGACTCTGGATACCAACCTGACCATTGTTGAGGGCATGCAGTTTGACCGCGGCTATGCTTCCTCCTATATGGTAACCGATACCGATAAAATGGAGGCGGTGCTTGATAACCCGCTCATTCTTATCACCGAAAAGAAGATCAGCTCCATTCAGGAGATTCTGCCTGTTCTTGAGCAGGTAGTGCAGGCCGGCCGCAAGCTGCTTATTATCGCCGAGGATGTTGAGGGCGAGGCGCTTGCAACACTGGTTGTAAACAAGATAAGAGGCACCTTTACCTGCGTTGCCGTAAAGGCTCCTGGCTTTGGCGACAGAAGAAAGGCCATGCTTCAGGATATCGCTATCCTTACCGGCGGTCAGGTCATCAGCGAGGAGCTGGGGCTTGAGCTTAAGGATACCACCATGGATATGCTGGGCAATGCCCGTCAGGTCAAGGTGGATAAAGAGAACACCACCATTGTAGAGGGCGCAGGCTCTGCCGATGCCATCAAGGCGCGTGTTGCTTCCATTAAGGCTCAGATTGAGGAAACCACCAGCGATTACGACCGCGAGAAGCTGGCTGAGCGCCTTGCCAAGCTGGCAGGCGGCGTAGCCGTTATCAATGTCGGTGCAGCTACCGAGGTGGAAATGAAGGAGCGCAAGCTGCGAATCGAGGACGCTTTGGCCGCAACCCGCGCCGCAGTGGAGGAGGGCATCGTGCCCGGCGGCGGAACCTCGTTTATCAGCGCAATCCCCGCTGTTGAGGCTCTTGTTGAAAAGCTCAGCGGCGATGAGAAGACCGGCGCTGCCATCATCATGAAGGCTCTTGAGGCGCCTATCCGTCAGATAGCCGCCAATGCCGGCCTTGAAGGCTCGGTTATCGTTGATAAGGTGCTGGCAAACGGCAGCGTAGGCTTCGGCTTTGACGCAGCCAAGGACGAGTACGGCAACATGGTGGAAAAGGGCATTATTGACCCGACCAAGGTAAGCCGCAGCGCTCTTCAGAATGCTGCAAGCGTGGCAAGCGTTATGCTCACCACCGAGGCGCTGGTTGCCGATATCCCGGCTCCGGAACCCGCAGCTCCCGCTCCGCAGGGCGGCATGGGCGGAATGTACTGATAAATTCCGCAGCTAAGGCATTTCCGGCATCGGTCGTAAGCGGCGGATATCGGGTGCATATTACAGATTGAAGGAAAATTCCGGCATCGGTTTTTTTAACCGATGCCGGGATTTTTGTTTATTTTTTTTATTATTTTTTTGATTAAAAAAACGGTGATTTTTTTGCAAAAAAACGCTGTATTTTTGCTGTATTTTTTTGATGCGTTTTTTTAACGGAAGAAACGGGCGCATATAAACGAAATATCGGCAGCGAAAAATTTACGGGTGCGCTTTTGAAGTAAAAACAAAAAAACAAAAAAACAAATGTGCTTTTATGTTTGGGAATAAAATTAAAAACCGCAGCCCTGCAACGGCTGCGGTTTTTAATGTTAAGCAATCAGTTTATCTGACCGCTTATTTTATCATAGTGCGGTCTCGTCGGGGAAGTATTCGCTTTTGCCGACAAAGGCGCAGCAGCGCCGTGAAGAGAATACATTTTTTACCGCCTGCTCAACGGCCGGGGCGGTAACGCCGTTTACGCGGGCTATTACCTCCTCCACTGTTTCGGTTCTGCCGCGCAGAAGCAGCAGCTTGCCGTTGCGGCTCATTACGGGACGGGCGCCCTCGCTGCCCAGTATGAGGCTGCCCTTTATCTGCTCGCGCGCGTTGAAAAGCTCCTCGCCCGACACGGGGGAGGTAAGCGCAAGCTGTATTTCCTTATTTACAAGCTCAAGGACGCGCTTGGTCTGTTCGGGGTTCATTCCGGCGTATACGGAATAGGTGCCGCAGTCGTTATAGGTGCTGGCATAGCTGAATATGCTGTAGGTAAGGCCGTTTTGCTCCCGCACCGTTTGGAAAAGGCGGCTGCTCATGCTGCCGCCGAAGGCGGCGTTAAAAACGGTAAGAGGATAAAAATCCGCATCCAGACTGCCGGGGCCGCCGTAGGTGAGGCACATGTTCATCTGCTCGTTGTTTTTTTCGCAGAATACGCATTTTTTTGTGTTTTCGCCCGTTTCCGCAGGAATATCGGGGGATTCCGGGGCAACCGGGATGCCGGAGGCAAAGTATTTTTCCAGCATATCAAGGGTTTTTCCTCGTCCAGATTGCCCGCTACGCTAAGCACTATATTGCCCGTCACATAGCGCTTTGCCATATAGCGGCGCAGATCGTCCCTGCAGAAGGCGCTTACCCTTTCGCGCGGACCCAGAATGGTCTGCCCCAGGCTTGCGCTGCCGTAATAGCCGGAGGCTGCAAGCTCGTGCACAAGGTCATCGGGGGTATCCTCCACCATGGATATCTCCTCCAACACAACGCCCTGCTCCTTTTTAAGCTCATAGGGGTCAAGTGTGCTGTTTTTAAGCATATCGGCAAGCAGCTCAAGCCCGGTATCCAGATGCTCGTCGGCGACATGGACATAAAGCAGGTGCACTCCTTGGCGGTAAAGGCGTTGAG
The DNA here is from genome assembly GCA_022009755.1 of Oscillospiraceae bacterium. Lineage (GTDB taxonomy): Bacteria > Bacillota > Clostridia > Christensenellales > QALW01 > UMGS1338. Next base: position 1,249,557 of record CP091722.1, on the reverse strand, counting down.
GGTGCCCCCGATGTTGTCAATTGTGGCGGCTATGCATCTGGCATCCTTTGTGGCGGTGCCCTTAAAGAGCATGTGCTCGATGAAGTGGGAAATACCGTTTTCCTCCGGGGTTTCGTAGCGTGAGCCGGCCTTTACCCATATGCCTGCCGATACCGAATGAAAAAACGGTACCTTTTCAATTACCGTGCGTATTCCGTTTGTAAGAGTGGCTGTTTTCATATATGCTCCTTTTGTATATGCTCATTTGGCCGCAGGGCGGCCCTATATGCTTTTAACGCTTCTTCGTAACCTTGCGGAAGGAAGCGCTTTGTGCTTTTGTCTGCTGTTTTATCGCGGCATATGTTATTATAGCCCAATATCCGCATTGCGAACACATTTTTTTATTGTTTCGGGGCATCGGGGGAACCTGCAATGGAATATTGCAATCGGGGGGGTTATTCCCGTGCGCTTTGCAATAAGCCCGGAAACGGTGCAGAAGGAATAGCCTTGGCTGCAAAGACGCTCCATCACATCGGAGAGCGCCTCCACGGTATCGGCGGTGGGATGGGTGAGTATGAAGGCTCCGGGCGCGGCGTTATCAAGAATTCGCCGTTTGATCTTGGCGCAGTCGTGATCCCGCCAGTCGATGGTGTCTATGCTCCACATTACGGTGGAATAGCCGTTTTCGGCGGCGGCAAGCACGGTCTGCTGTGTGAAATCGCCTGCGGGCGGCGCGTAGAGAACGGGCTTTACGCCGGTTATTTCCCGCAGGATGGCGTCGGTTTTAAGCAGCTCGGATATTATGACGCTGCTGCTTTCCCGGCTTGCCAGCTTGTGATTGTAGCCGTGATTTGCTATTTCGTGCCCCCGGAGATACATTTCCTTTACAAGCGCGGGGTTTTCCGCTGCCCATATGCCGCCGATAAAGAAGGTTATTTTTGCATTGTATTTCTGCGCAAGGTCAAGATAGGGCCGTACATATTCGGTGCCCCAGTATACATTGCACATAAGCGCAAGCTTCTTTCGCCCGTGTGCACCTTGTATATGGGCTGAGTGCCGCCGGAAAGCACCGGAGTGCTGTGCTGCGGGGCAAAGGCTGCCGCAGCAAGAAGCGCAAGGATCCCTGCAAGAATTATATTTACCGTAAAAAACTCATGTACCCGCTTGCTCAATTTATATCAACTCCTCCAAAGAATGATATGGGTAAGCATGCGGGAATATGATAGATGAGCAAGCAGGTATTCCGGGTATTCAAAAACCGCGGCGCAGAGGAAACGGCCGGAACATGGTACCGTGCGTGCGGGGCTTATTCGACCGGGGAGGTCGGCTGTGCCCAAGGCGGCAGGAAATCAAAGCCGTACTGCTCGCCCCCGAAGGGAAAGCACAGGCGGCAGCTGAAAAGCAGGGGCGCCTTTTCCGGCGCGCGGCTGCCGTATTTATGATCCCCCACAAGGGGAAAGCCGCGGCTTGCAAACTGCACTCGTATCTGGTGGCTGCGCCCGGTATACAGCTTTATCCGCACAAGGGAACGCTCGCCCGCTTCCAGCAGACGGTAGGAAAGGCGCGCCTGTTTTACTCCGGCGCGGGGGCGGGAGACGACATAGACCTTGTTGCGGCGGCTGTCCTTAAACAAAAGGTCGTTCATTTCGCCCAAAGGAGGCGGCGTGCCGTGTACAAGGGCCACATATTCTTTTTCCGTTTTTCCCTCTGCAAAGGCGCGGCAGAGCAGGGCACAGGCTTTTTTATTGCGGGCGTACACCATTATTCCGCCGACATTTGCATCTAATCGGTGCACGGGGAAAAACTCTCCGCCCAGAGCGGCGGAAAGAGCCTGCGGCATTCCGACTTCGCTGTCGATATCTGCCGGTTTTACGCACACCGTAAAATCCGTGCAGCTGTAAAGTATATCCACGGTATCACCTCGGTTAAATGTGCTTTAATTATAGCAGAAGGAATTTGAACTTGCAACTTTCCTTAAAAGGGGTTAAAATAATAAAGATACGGATAAAAACAAAAAACCGGGGCTTAATGAACGGAGGGATCGGATGACGACCGAGGAGTACAGAAAAAAGCGGCCGCTTGCAATTTTTTTGGGATATTTTGCGCGGCACAAGGGAATATTTGCCGCAGACATCCTGTGCGCAACGGCAATAGCGGCCATTGATCTTGCTTTTCCCATGGTGACGCGGCAGGCGCTTTACGATATGCTGCCCAATAAGCTGTATGTGACATTTTTTACGGTGATAGCCATTATGATCGCCTGCTACATACTGCGCTCGGCGCTTAACTATATTGTGTGCTATTACGGGCACACCTTCGGCATCCGCGTTGAGGCGGATATAAGGGAGGATCTATTTACCCATATTGAGCAGATGAGCTTTGATTATTTTGATGCAAACCGCACGGGCACCATGATGAGCCGGCTTACCACGGATCTGTTTGACCTCACGGAGCTTGCGCATCACGGGCCGGAGGATCTGCTAACCTCGGTTATAACCGTAGTGGGGGCGCTTGCGGTTATGGCGACCATACAGTGGAGGCTTGCGCTGTTGGTGGGAATAATGATACCCCTGCTGCTGGGGGTGATGTTTGCCCTGCGCAGGCGGATGTCGCGGGTATCGGCGGAGGTAAAGAAAAAGACCGGCCATATAAACACGGAGATAGAATCCAGTCTCTCGGGCATACGCACGGCTAAGGCGTTTGCAAATGAGGAGATAGAGTGTGCGCGCTTCCGGGCGGCAAACGAGATATACAAGACCTCAAAGCGGGAATTCCATAAGGCGATGGGAATGTTTATAAGCTCGGTGGAGTTTTTTCTGTGCGCGCTGAATGTGGCGGTCATAGGCTACGGCGGCTATCTTATTATGAAGGGGCAGATGGATTACAGGGATCTTATCACCTTTTCCCTTTATATTTCCACCTTCGTTTTGCCCATGCGTAAGATATCCAACTTTCGGAGCTGTTTGCAAACGGCTTTGCAGGACTTAACCGTTTTGTGGATATAATGCGTACAGAGCCCACCGTAAAGGATGCGCCGCAGGCGGAGGAGCTTTCGGGGGTGAGGGGCGATATACAGGTGAAGAATGTATCGTTTTCCTACGGCAGGGACGAAGAGGTGCTTTCCGATGTGAGCCTGCATGTGCTGCCGGGGGAAACGGTGGCGGTAGTGGGGCCGTCCGGCGGCGGAAAAACCACGCTGTGCCAGCTTATTCCCCGTTTTTACGATGTGACGGCGGGGGCCGTTTATATTGACGGCAGGGATGTGCGCAAGGTAACGCAGAGCTCGCTGCACCGCGCCATAGGCATTGTGCAGCAGGATGTATTTCTTTTTGCGGACACGATAATGGAAAACATACGCTACGGCAGGCCGGGGGCAACGGACGAAGAGGTGATAGAGGCGGCAAAAAAGGCCGAGATATACGAGGATATTGCCGCCATGCCGCACGGCTTTGCCACATATGTCGGGGAGCGGGGCACTCTGCTTTCCGGCGGGCAGAAGCAGCGGGTGGCAATTGCGAGGATATTCCTTAAAAATCCGCCCGTGCTGATACTGGACGAGGCTACATCGGCGCTGGACTCCGTGACGGAGGCCAAAATACAGGGTGCGTTTGATTCCCTGGCAAAGGGCAGGACCACTCTGGTGATAGCGCACCGTCTTTCCACGATTCGCAGCGCGGACCGCATTGTGGCGGTATCCGAAGGGAAAATAGCGGAATGCGGCACGCACGAAGAGCTGCTGGCTAAGGAGGGGCTGTATGCGGGGCTGTGGAATACGCAGTACCGGGAGCAGGACGGCTGATACGGAAGAACACATAAAATATAAAAAATGCCGCTTTTATGCGGCATTTTTCAGTTTTCGGCGGTATCCTGCGCACCGGGGGAAGAGCCGGTGTCGGAAGTAGTTTGCCGCTTAAGCTGCTCAAGATAGCGTATATCCTCGGCGGAAAGAGCGGCCGTTTCCAGAAGCTCCGGGTGCAGGCGGGCGGTTATTTCCAGCTGCTGCTCGCGCCGCCAGCGGGCTATAAGCGCGTGGTTGCCCTCCAGCAGCACCTGCGGCACCTTCATCCCGCGGAAATCGGCGGGGCGGGTGTACTGGGGATATTCAAGCAGTCCGTCGCCGAAGCTGTCTCCGCAGGCGCTTTCCATGCGGCCCAGAACCCCCGGCACAAAGCGCGCTACGGCGTCTATGATAGTCATGGCGGGAAGCTCGCCGCCTGTAAGAACATAGTCGCCCACCGATATTTCACGGTCGATAAGGTGGTCGATCACCCGTTGATCCACGCCCTCGTAGTGCCCGCAGAGGATGGTGATGTTTTCAAGCCCGGCAAGCTCGCGCGCCATGGCGTCGGTGAGCCGCTGACCCTTTGGGGAGGTGTAGATGCGCAGCCCCGGCTCCTTTACGGAGGCGAAGGCATCAAAAACGGGCTGGGGCAGCATGAGCATGCCCGCGCCGCCGCCGAAGGGGTAATCATCGGTGTTTTTGTGCTTAAGGGCGGAGAAATCGCGGATGTTTATGATGTTGATTGTAAGCCGTCCCTCGCTTTGCGCCCGGCCTATTACGGAGCAGGAGAGGGGGGCGAACATTTCGGGGAAAACGGTAAGCAGGTTAATTGTCACGGATCTCCTCCTGCGCGAGCATTTCCGCCTTTACGGTTATGCGGCGCTCATTGGGGTTTATATCGGTTACAAAGGCGTCCACTACTGGTATAAGCAGCTCGCCGTTTTCGGTATCAACGGCAAAAACATCGTTGGCGCCGGGCTTTAGCACATCGGTGAGGGTGCCTATCAGGCCACCCTGCTCATCCTCCACGCGGCAACCTATGAGATCCACTATAAAATAGCGCCCCTCGGGCAGGGAAACGGCGTTTTCGCGATCCACATAAAGCTCGGAGCCGCGCAGAAGCTCGGCGGCGTTGCGGTCATATACCTTTTCCAGCAGCAGATATGCGGCCTTGCCGTCCACCCGTGCGCCCATTACGCGTACGGGCGTCATGGTGCCGTTTTGTTTTATATATGCGTTTTTAAGTATCAGGAAGCGGGAAATATCGTCGGTAAGCGGAGCCACCTTTACCTCTCCCTTTATCCCCTGAGCCTTGACTATTGTGCCGATTTTTATATAATCCATAGCGGTTGAAAATATCTCCGTATAATATGTACACATGTGCATTTGTGCAGATGCAGCGCAAAATGCACGATTTTTCGGAATATGCTTTTGCGCGCCCGGGGTGGGCGGGCGGGAGGGCGCGCAGAAAAAAGAAAACGACAGCGCGTTGCGGCGCTGTCCCTTTTCTCAGATGATTTCCACGGTGACCTTCTGTCCGGAGGCAGCGGAGGCGCTTTTTACAACCGTGCGTATCGCACGGGCAATGCGTCCCTGTCTGCCGATTATCTTGCCCATGTCCTCCGGAGCCACGCGCACCTCGATGGTGCAGCCGGCCTCGGTATCCACCCGGCGGATATCAACCTGCTCGGGCTTGGAAACAAGACTGGTCACAATGTATCTAACCAGTTCCTCCATGAGAAAAAACCGCGCCCCTGTAAGCAAGGGCTTCCTTTCGTCCGGATTAGCGCCCGCAGTTTTACCGTGCCGAATCTGCAATCGGTATCACGGCAGGACCCGACGGTATCTGTCAGTCGATCACGCCGGTCTTCTTGAACAGCTTTTTAACGGTCTCAGAGGGCTGAGCGCCGTTAGCCAGCCACTTCTTTGCCTCCTCGGCGTCAACCTTGATTTCCGCCGGCTCGGTAAGAGGGTTGTAATAGCCCAGTATAGCGATATTGCGTCCGTCGCGCGGATAGCGTCCGTCGGCAACCACGATGCGATAGAAGGGGTTCTTCTTTGCGCCGTGTCTGGTCAATCTGATCTTTACCATTTTGTATGCACCTCCCGTAAACTCAATTGTTATATTAACGCATTTATTGCGAAAATACCGATTTTATTTGCTTTATTTACTTTTTTTGTTTTGACGCAGAGCCGTTTTTTAGGCGTGAAGCCGTCAAAACGGCATTCTCATGCGGCCCTTTTTCATTTTGCCGAAGCGCTTCATCATTTCGCGCGTCTGCTCGAATTGGCGCAGAAGTATGTTGACCTCCTGCACGGTGGTGCCGCTGCCGGCTGCAATGCGGCGCCGTCTGGAGCCGTTTATAATGCCGGGATTGCGGCGCTCCTTTGCCGTCATGGAGCGGATGATGGCGGCCATGCGGTCGAAGCGCTTCATGTCTATATCTTCGGGGCGTATCTTGCTTTTGTCCACGCCGGGCATCATTCCCAAAAGATCGGATATGCTGCCCATTTTTTTCATTTGCTCAAGCTGTTCAAGATAATCCTGAAGGTCGAACTGCTGGTTTTTAAGCCGCTGCTCCAGCTTGGCTGCCGCCGCCTCGTCCACGGCCTCCTGCGCTTTTTCTATAAGGGAGAGCACATCGCCCATTCCCAGTATGCGCGAGGCCATTCTGTCGGGATAGAAGGGCTCAATGCAGTCAAGGCTTATTTTTTCGCCTATGCCGCAGAATTTTATGGGCTTGCCAGTGACGGCCTTTACGCTTAAGGCGGCGCCGCCGCGGGTGTCGCCGTCCAGCTTTGTAAGCAAAACGCCGGTAAGGGGCAGCTGCTCGTCGAAGCTTTTGGCAACATTCACTGCGTCCTGACCCGTCATGGCGTCCACGGTAAGCAGTATTTCGGCGGGATGAACGGCCTTTTCCATGCGGTGCAGCTCGTCCATAAGCTCGGAATCTATATGCAGCCGCCCGGCGGTGTCGATAAGTACGGTGTCGTACTGATAGCTTTTGGCATAGGCAACGGCTTGGGAAGCGGTTTTTACCGGGTCCTGCGTGCCCTTTTCAAACACGGGCACATCAAAGGCCTTTGCCACCACCTGAAGCTGGCTTATGGCGGCGGGGCGGTAAATATCGCAGGCTACAAGCAGCGGGCGCTTGCCCTGCTTTTTGAGCCATCCGGCAAGCTTGCCGCACATGGTGGTTTTACCGGCACCCTGAAGGCCGCAGAGCATTATTACCGTGGGCGGTGCGGGGATACCGCAAGCCTTGCGGCGGAGCCGCCCATGAGGGTTATAAGCTCCTCGTGCACAAGCTTTATTACCTGCTGCCCCGGAGTGAGGCTGGAAAGAACATCGCTGCCCACGGCTTTTTTGGAAACCGCGGCGCAGAAATCCTTGGCCACACCGTAGTTGACATCCGCCTCCAGAAGAGCCATGCGCACCTCGCGCATAGCCTCCTTTACATCGGCCTCGGTCAGCCTGCCCTTGCCGGTGAGCTTTTTGAATACGCTTTGCAGTTTTTCGGAAAGAGAATCAAAAGCCATAATTGCTGCCTTTCAAAGAAAAAACTCGGATAAAAACTTTTATGCGCCGCGCCGTGAGGCTAAAGCTCGTCGGGCCCCGACTGGAAGAGTATTCTTTCCATTTCGGCGGCGTATGCGGCGGCCGCGGCATCCTTTCATAAGGTTAAGCAGCGCGCGCAGGCGCAGCTCTTTATCAAGCAGGCCAAGCTGCTGCTCGGCATTGTTCATTATTCGCATGCCCTTTACGATGCTGTCCCTTACGCCCTGACGGGATATGCCCTCCATCGCGGCGATTTCGCCCAAAGAGAGGTCCTCCTCCAGATGCAGCTTGATAAGCTCGCGCTGCCGAGTTGTAAGCAGACCGCCGTATATATCAAGCAGCAGTATGCTGCCGGTAAGATCGTCCGATTCCATGTCTGCCTCCGTTGCCGGACGGGAAGTGCCGGCAGTGCTGTAAAGCGAATTAACTTTACAGGCGTATGATACTATAAGCCCGTGCGTTTTGTCAAGCGGTAATTGCTTAAGGACGGCTATAAAGCGGTTAAAGCCCGTTACGGGAAAAGAACGCCGGTTTTTCGGCAGGGTTGTGCAAATATTGCGTTTGCGCTCAACAGCTTTTTTGCGCGGACAAAGCTATAATCAAACGCGAAGGAACAAAAAGCAAAAGCAGGGAAAGGGGCGGGAGTGTTGCCGCGTGAGCTGTTGACGGAGGCGGCGGCGGGTTTTATTTTTGCCGCGGCGCTTTATATGTGCGTGACGGCGGTTCTCGGCAGCGGAAAGCCCGCGCGGATAATTCCGGCGGCGGGGCTTATGGGCTGTGCGGCGCTGTATTCGGCGGGGCTTTCGCATTTGGCGCCGGATATTGCGGGGCCGGCGGGGGGCGGACTGTTTGCCCTGTGCCTGCTTGCCGGGGCTGCCGCCTTGGAGGCGGGCGCCGTTTCGTGGGTGTGTGCGCTATCGGCGGGGCTGGCCGTCTGTGCGTGGCTTGCGCAGGAGCCGCTTGTAAAAATATCGGAGCGCTTTTTGGGCATGCCCTCCGGCGTATATGCCGCAAGCTTTGCTTCCGTGCTGTTTTTTTGTGCGGCAGCCCTTGCCGCAGTAATTTTAAGAAGGCTTGCGCGCAGCCGGAAGAGGGTGCGGGTGTACATAAAGACGGCGCGGGGCGAGGCAAGGCTTACGGCGCTGCGGGACAGCGGAAACCTGCTTACCGAGCCTGTCAGCGGGCTGCCGGTGATCATTGCGCGGGCGGAGGCAGTAGCGGAGGCGGCCCCTCCCGCCGTGCTGTATGCCTTAGGCTGCGAGCAGGTACCGGGCGCATGGGCGCCGGGGGCAGACGGAGCAAAGGCGGAGGGCGGCGAGCCGCAGCAGGAAAGGATATATCCGATTGCATACCGCTCCTTGGGCGGAAGCGGAGCGCTTTACGGCTTTGAGCCCCGGCTGTGCCTTGTGAACGGCAGCCGGTACAGGTGCGTGGTAGCGCTGTGCAGGTCGGCAAGCTTTGCCGGCTGCGCCGCGCTTGTTAATTTGGACAGACAGGAGGAATGGACATGAAAGCTGCCGCTGTGATACTGAAATGGCTGGGCTGCACGGGTAAAACGGGGGAGGAGGTGTTTTACATAGGGGGCGGGGAATCCCTCCCGGCGCCGTTTTCGCCTCAGGAGGAGCGGATGTGGCTGGAAAAGCACGCCAAGGGGTCGGCTCAGGCGCGCTCGATGCTTATTGAGCACAATCTGCGCTTGGTGGTGTACATTGCAAAGCGCTTTGAAAATACGCCGGTAACCCTGGAGGATCTTATATCAATAGGCACAATAGGGCTTATTAAGGCGGTAAACACATATAATATGGACCGCAAAATAAAGCTGGCCACCTATGCTTCAAGGTGCATAGAAAACGAGATACTCATGTTTCTGCGCCGCAGCAGCCGCAGCCGCTGCGAGGTTTCCTTTGACGAGCCCCTGAATGTGGACTGGGACGGAAATGAGCTGCTTTTAAGCGATGTGCTGGGCACGGAGGCCGATGTTGTGAACCGCGGCATAGAGCAGGAAACGGAAAAGCAGCTTCTGAGGGAGGCGCTTACCCTTTTGACCAAACGGGAAAGAGAGATAATGGAAATGCGCTTCGGACTTGCGGGGAAAAAGGAGCTGACGCAAAAGGAGGTGGCGGAAAGGCTGGGGATATCGCAGTCGTACATATCACGGCTTGAAAAGCGCATAATAAAAAGGCTCAGGCGGGATATCGGCAGGCTGGTGGAATAGCGAAAAATTCTGCTGCCGGTGCGCCTGCATAAAGGACGGCATATACCGCGCCGCGGCCTGCGGTATTGACAAAAGGCCGGCGCGGGGGTATAATTTTCTGACACTCCGAAGGTGCCGACGGGAAAGCGTCTGCGTGCTCCGGGGTAACGGAAAAATTACGGAAGGAAAACTCCGCAAACGGGGCGGAGAGGTGTCACAGATGAGCGAATGTACGCATGATTGCTCTTCCTGCGGGGAAAGCTGCGCATCACGCGATAAGCAGCAGGAGCTTAAGGACATGAAGGAGAAGCTGAACTCCAAAAGCAGCATAAAAAAGACCATCGGAGTAATGAGCGGCAAGGGCGGAGTGGGCAAGAGCCTGGTTACTTCGCTTATGGCGGTGCTGCTTTCCCGCCGCGGTCATAAGGTGGGAATACTGGATGCAGACATAACCGGCCCCTCCATTCCCAAGGCGTTCGGGCTTACAGGGCACGCGGAAGGGGACGGAGAGTATATTTATCCCGTAACCACCAAAACGGGCATTGATGTAATGAGCATAAACCTGCTGCTGGAAAGCGACACGGACCCCGTGGTGTGGCGCGGCCCCGTGATTGCCGGCGCGGTAAAGCAGTTCTACACCGAGGTGGTGTGGAAGGATATCGACTTTTTGCTGGTGGATATGCCTCCGGGAACAGGCGATGTGCCGCTGACGGTGTTCCAGTCCATTCCGTTAGACGGAATAATAGTGGTCACCTCGCCGCAGGAGCTGGTATCCATGATAGTGGAGAAGGCGGTAAAGATGGCCAACATGATGCATGTGCCGATAATGGGCGTTGTGGAAAACATGAGCTATGCCGTGTGCCCCGATTGCGGAAAGGAAATAAAGGTGTTCGGCGAAAGCCATATTGACAGCATCTGCCGCCAATACGGGCTGGCGCTGCTGGGAAGGCTGCCCATTGACCCCAAAACGGCCAAGGCCTGCGACAGCGGTCTTATAGAACTTTTTGAGGGGAACTATCTTGAAGCGGCGGTGGATAAGGCGGAAACGCTGTAAGTGCGGTCGTCAAGCAATATATGCACATGGGGGCATACGGGCATATACTGAAGAGCGGATAAACCGTTGCGGCTGCGGCCTTCGGCAAGCGGCTTACAGTGAATCGCGGTAAAAAACTGCGGCTGCTGCGAAGATATGCTTGTGTGTTCATATGTAAACTTGTGCGGCTTTGAGTTCCGGCGTGAGTCGATTTCGCTTTTTTGTGCCGGTGAAGCCGGATGACTTTGCTAAAAATCAATACAAAACAGAAATAAAAAAACGGTGTTTTTCCGATACTGTCGGAGAAGCGCCGTTTTTTTATGCTTGTCACGGCACAAAACGGATACTAAACGGGAAGGGCGTGCCCGATAATAAGCTTCGTATATACAGGACCTTTAAGGGGTGTACGGCCTTATTTATTTTAATACATATCTCCATATCACTTTTGCATAATGGCATTCACGGCAATGGTTTTTCCACCGAAATTCCGCATGAACGGGCTGCATATTTATCACTGCAAAAAAATGCAGGAATCAAATCATAACTTGCATAAAATTTAATATTTCTCTGCATTTAGGTGCAAAAACATAATATATATCGCTAAAAAAATATAAATTTGAATTTTGTATCAAAAAATCTTGCATTTTTCGCTTGACTAAGAAAAACACATGGGAGTACAATTTCGCACAAGATGAAAGTATAACCTATCAATATTATATGCTTTTATCGATTTTTTGAGGAATGGAGAATGAGCAAGATGAGTAAGAGCAGAAAAAGAGCATTGACATGTGTGCTTTCCGTAATGCTGTTTGTTTGCATGCTGGCATCGTCGACATTTACCGCTTATGCCATTAACGGCGCGGCGGCCGAGGCAAAAAGCAGCCTCGGCGACGCTGCGGAGCCTTCGGCAGACGGCACACAGGATAACGCCCCGGCAAATATTACGGATGCCGATGTTGCAAAAATGTCGATTAAATTCTATGCAAACGGCATTTCCTACAACTCTGAGGCAACGGCAAGCGGGCTTGACTACACAATAGGCGAGCTTCAGGGCGACGACGCCTCGGGTTACAGCACAACTGTTACCTTCCGCTTTGTTCCGGGCGATGCCTTTGAAACAAAGGTCAAGGGGCTTATTAAAAATAAGGCTTCTGCAAGCTGGCAGGGCGCGTGGGGATATAATTTCACATCGGCCCGTCCGGCGGAGCAGACGGTAAAGCTGCTGTGGAACGGCACCAAGTGGTCGGCAAGATATGCAAACGGCAGCTTTGCGGGCAATTTGCCGGGAGGCACTGCAAAGGTTATAATTGTGGAGCTTTCCCTTTTCAGAACCGTGAAGTATACCGACGGCGTGAACGGAGAGGCCTTCCCGGAGCAGAGCTACACCGTGGCCAACGGTGCGGCGACTCCCGCCTTTAACGGCACTCCCGTGCGCGCGGGCTATACCTTTGCGGGCTGGGATCCGGAGCCGGCACAGAAGGTGACGGCGGATGCGGTATACACCGCGAAATGGACGGAGGATGAAACACCGGTTGTTGATAAAAAGCCGGAGAACATAACCTCGGCCGATGTTGAAGGCATGAAGATACGCGTTTATGCCGTGGGAACGGAATCAATGGGCTTTCGGAGATGCTGTCCCTCACTCCGGCGCTGGGCGCAAAGGGCGTTGCCTACACCATAGGCGAGGTTGAGAAGGACGCAAACGGCGACTGGTACACCACCGTTACCTTCCGGTTTGCATCGGGCGATGCTTTTGAAGCGGCACTTCGCGAAAGCCTTAACACGGACAGCCATCTGGAAGCGCTGGAGGGCTGGGACGGCTGGAAGGGCGACTGGAGCTATTATTTCGGCGAATATACCGGCTCGGCGGCAAACGGCGCTGCCCGTGCGGCGGAGCAGACGCTGCGCCTTAAATGGATAAGCGACGGCGAGGATTCCGGCCACTGGCAGGCCGTTTATGAAAACGGCACTCTTGCGGAGAACAATACCGCAGCGGTTGCCAATATCATAAAGGTAAACGCCGTACTGCCCTGCACGGTAAAATATACCGACGGTGCAGACGGCGAGGTGTTTGCGGATCAGGCTTACAACACCTATAAGGGTGCAGCCACTCCTGCGTTTAACGGCACCTGCGAAAGAGAGGACTACACCTTTGCGGGCTGGAATCCCGATGTGAGCGCATATGTTGGAGGGGACACCGTATACACTGCCAAATGGGGCAAGACCGTGCCGGACAAGCCTGCAAAGGGCACGGTGTTAAAGGATCTGTTCAGTTTCCGCTGCACGGCGGACCCTGCACATACGGATCAGATCAGCAACGGCGGCAGCTATATAACCTACAACAACGATGTTATATTTGATCAGACGCGCGGTGTTTATACAGCAACTGCGAAGATAACAAATGTTCAGACCCTGCTTTCCTTCGGCACCAAGTGCCCCAACAAGGTGTGGGGAAAGAACCACTATCACACCGACAAGGACGGAGCTACCGTTCGCACAGAGCTTATAAGGCTGGTATGGAAGCCTACTGCCACCGGCACCAATTCCGCAGGCAGCGAGGTGACCGGCCTGTGGATGCCGGACGGAGAACAGTTTATAGATGTGTGGTGCGCCACCGCTCCGTCTGCGCCCACTATCGGAGGCTCGTTCAAGAATTATCTGGGCAGCACCACGGCGATAAGAGTTATTGATTCGCTGGATGAAACCAAATTTGAAATTACCTATTTCAGATATCTTACAGAGGGAACCTACACCTTCGGAGAGGTGACCAAGGATGAAAACGGCGATTTCTGGTGCGAGCTTAAAATTGATCCGGCGGCATATGCGGAAAAATTCAATGAGAAGTACACGGGTGAGCCGGCATACAGAATTGATACCGTAAAGACAACCTCGAATTTTGTATACAAGCTCAAGTATATAGGCGACAAGGTGAACTACAAGCAGGACGGCTCCGGCTGGACGGTGGACAGCTCCTCTTATCTTGAGGGCGAAACCTCCAAGCAGGGCAAGGTGCTTTATGTTGCAAGGCAGTACAGCATTACATATACCGACGGCGTGGACGATGAGGAGATATTCCCCGATCAGATACACTATGCAAAGCCGGGCGATGCAACTCCTGGTTTCAGCGGCACCCCGACGCGCACGAACTACGATTTTGTCGGATGGGAGCCGGAGGTGGCCGGAACCGTAACGCAGAATGCGGTTTATAAGGCGGTATGGACGCCCAGCACAAAGAACAAGCCCAGAAACATAACAAAAACGGCTGTTGACAAGATGAATATCAGAGCCTATGCCGAGGGCACCGAGACCTTCAATCCCGGCAGCGAGATGTCATCGTGCGCACCTACTATAAAGGCAAAGGGCGTAAAATATGTCATCGGCGAGGTGGAGGGCAATGATGTAATAGGATACACCACCACCGTAACCTTCTACTTTATCTCAGGTGATAAATTCGAAGCGGCAGCGCGGAATGTGTTCAACACAAACAAGGCCTTCGGCGGCAGCACAAGCGATAAAAACTGGCCGCTGTGGAAGGGCGATTGGAGTTACAGCTTCAATGAAGCGCGCCCCGCAGAGCAGACCCTCACCCTTTACTGGGGCAAGTATCAGGGCAGAAACAGCTGGACCACGCTGATTAACGGCAAGCCCACGGGCAATATCACCGCTGCCGTTGCAAACTTCATCAAGGTAAACCTGAAGCTTGAGCGCACCGTTAAATATGTTGACGGTGTAAACGGCGAGGCATTTGAGGAGCAGAGCTATACCGTGCGCAACGGTGCGGAAACTCCTGCCTTCAGCGGTACCCGGCGCGCGAGGGCTACACCTTTGCGGGCTGGGAGCCTGCGGCTGCACAGACGGTTTACGAGGATGCGACCTACACCGCAAAATGGACGGCAAACAGCTATACGCTGGTGCGCGATTCCAACGGCGGGGCAGAGCTTGAGGATGTGGATGTGGTATACGGCACACCTTACGGCGATGTTATAATCAGCAGCGCGCGTGCGGGCTACACCGAGGACGGCTGGTATCTTGTGACGGAGGATGGAGTAAGCAATATCCGCATTGACGCAGAGTCCGTGGTGAGCATTGCGGGCAAACACACCATATTCCTTAAGCGCAGCATTGCACAGGCGTCTGTGAGCATAACGGCGGATCGCGAATCAAGCGTGTTTGATGCCGCCGGCAGAACGCTTACGGCGGTGCACGATGAGTATGATGGCCTTGCATACAGCTACCAGTGGTATAAGGACGGCGTGCTTATCGAGGGCGCAAACGGCAAAACCCTTTCCCTTGCGGGCAATGTTTCCGACAGCGGCAATTACAGCGTTGTGCTCAGCGTTACAAACGCGGAGAACAGCACGGTGGTAACGGAAAACGAAAAGGTAATTGCAAATGCCGCCATCACCCTTACAGTGGAAAAAGCGGACAATACGCTTATTTACAACTACAACGGCGCCGATGCACAGGAGGCTTTTGATACCACCAAGGAAAGCAGCATCACCGTGGACGGCGCAAAGGAGATCACCCGTGAGGGCTACACCTTTATAGGCTGGAACACGGCATCTGACGGCTCCGGAGAAAGCTATAACGCACAGGACGAATATGTCTTTGCGCAGGATAACGGCAACGGCATGGTAAGCGCTACGCTTTATGCGCAGTGGAAGGCAAATGAGTACAGCATCACCTTTAATGCGGAGGATGCGTCCCTCAGCTTTACCGAAAAAGCCGTTATCTACGGAGAAAAGGTGGGAGAGTTCCCCACGGCAAGCCGTAAGGGCTACAAGCTCGTATGGAAGGATGAGGCCGGAAACACCGTGGACGAAAACACGGTTTACACAGTGGTCGGAAACTCGGTTTATACCGGCGTTTGGGAGCTGGATCCCTCGCAGGATACTGCGGATACCGACACGGCAGTATATATGCTGATGGCGGCAGGCTCCCTTGTGTGCCTTGCAGCAGCCTATGTGCTTCGCCGCAGAAGAGAGAACTGACGGTTAAAGCCGGGGGATAACATCACGGATATACAAATAAAAATGCACCGTATTGCTTAAGCGATACGGTGCATTTTTTTATCCTGCTCCTATCTTTTCTTGGTGCGCGGCGCACTGCGCGTCAGACTTGCCGGTCGGGCTTGCCGCCGGAAGCCGGCCCGGAAACCTTGCGGCAAGCGCTCAGCCGAAGGTCTTGCCCGTGCGCTCGGTAAGGGTGAAGGTGAAGCTCTTGCTCTGGCGGGAGCGCAGCACGGTAAGGGTTATGCTGTCGCCTACGGAATGCTCGCGTATAAGGCGGTTGAATTCCGCACAGGAGGATATCTCGGTGCCGTCAAGGGTGAGAATGCAGTCGCCGCTGCGGATGCCGCTTTCATATGCCGGAGAATCGTTATCCACGGAGTACACATATACGCCGTAGTAGGATACGCGGTACTGCATGGCAGTTACGGAGTCGGTTATGTCAATAAGGGTAAGCCCGGTGTCCACTCGGCCGCGGACATAGCCTGTCTGCACAAGGTCGGTAATTACCGTCTTTACCGTGTCTACGGGGATGGCAAAGCCCAGCCCTTCAAGGTTTTCCCCGGAGCTTTTGGCGTTTACTATGCCTATAAGGGCGCCGTTGGCGTCAAAGAGGCCGCCGCCGCTGTTTCCGGGGTTGACGGCTGCATTGGTTTGCAGCAGCGTCATGGTTTCGCTGTCAATGGTTATTTCGCGGTCCAGCGCGCTGATTATGCCGTTTGTAACGGTACCGCCCAAGGTTCCCAGAGGGTTGCCTATGGCAACGGCGGTCTGCCCCACGATAAGGGAGGAGGAATCGCCGAACTGCGCGATATCAAGGTTCTCCGCATCGATTTTCAAAACGGCAAGATCGGTCTGCTCATCGGTGCCGATAACGGAGGCTTCATAGGAGGCACCGTCGTGCAGGGTCACGGTGATTTTGCCTGCGGAGTCGATCACATGGTTGTTGGTTACAATATAGCCGTCCTGACGGAATATCACTCCGCTGCCAGCGCCCTTTGAAACATACTGCTTGAGGCGGGAATCGGTGGTGACGGTTTCGGTGGTAACCTCCACCACGGCGGACTGCACCTTTGCCGCTATCTCCGCTATGGTAAGGGGGTCGTCGCTTCCGGCCTGACTCTGCGTGAATACGGTGCCGTCAAACACCGTCTGCTCCGTGCTTTTTGGCGTGGGGGTCTGCGTTTGCTGAAGTATTATCGTCCGGCTGCCGCCCTTGGCGTAATAGCCTCCCAGAAAGCCGGCGCCGCCGCCCAGCAGCACGCACAGCAGCACGGTAACAATGCTTTTGGCAGCGCCGCTGCTTTTGCGCGGCTGCTTTTTCGGAGCCGGAGTATCGGGTACATTTGTATATTCATTAAATTCCATATCGTTTCACATCCCTTCTTCGGGCTTATTATACCCGGTCTTTCTGAATTTATTGTGAAACGGCTATGCAATAAAGCTGAAAGCTGAATAAATTCAAGGCGGAAAAAGGAAGAAAACGCAGGGGTGTCAGGGCAGAACGATGCTCAGACCGTCAAAGGCGGGCTGAATACCCATGGGGAGCATAAGCTGCTCCAAAGCATCGTGGCTGTAAGCTTTATTGTCTGCAATAAGCCCCGAATGGGAGAAATGCTGGGCAATAAATACGGTGTTTTCATCCGCCGTGCCCTGCTTTTTAAGTATTTCCATATGCTCGCGGAAGGCGGAAAGCCCAAGATGCGCCTGCGTCGCCTCCGGCTTTGCCGTGCAGAAGGCGCAGTCCATGCTTATCAGATCGCAGCGGCGCGCGGCAAGATATTCAAGGGTGGCCTGCGGGAAGCGCCCGGTATCCTCGGCATAAAGAAAGCGTTTTTCCCCCTGCTCCAGCAAAAACATCACCGCCTCCTGATCCGGGGCGTGATTTGCCGGCAGAGCGGTTACGGTGTAATCGGCAAGGCGCAGCACATCGAAGGGGTGCAGCGTATGAAAGGCCGCACCTTTAATGCCGCCTATTTCGCTGTCGGCCGCAAGGTATTTGGCGCGGCATTTTTCGTTGCCGTAAACATCAAGAGGTGCGTCCGTGCTTTTGTACATAAGCTGGTGCAGGGCGCAATGATCCTCGTGAGCGTGGGTAAGCAGCACAAAGCGCAGCCCGTCAAGCGGCCCGCAGGCGGCGGAAACCGTCAAAAAATCGGGTGAGAGATCAATAAGCAGATCGTCGTTTATCAAAATGGAGGAGCGCAGGCGCTTCTGGCGGCCGCCCAGCGCGCGTGCCATACGGCAGGAGGGGCAGGAGCCAAGATAGGTTATTTTCATAATTTCCTCGTTTCATGCACATAGCGGTGCGCTATTCTGCGGCGGCAGCGCCGCCCGTTTTTATACTGTCAGGATTGTATCATAACCGCGCGCTGTGAAGCAACATTTTCTTTGTATTTTGTTAAGGCGAGCGCTGTTTTTTGCAGGGCGGAGTTAATTTTCAAAAAAGCATTGCAAATAATTGCCGTATGTGATATTATATCAAGGTATTTAAGGTGCGGCGCTGATATGCTGCATAAATACGGGATTGCCGGAATGATGGAATTGGCAGACGTGCCGGACTCAAAATCCGGTGGTAGCGATACCGTGCGGGTTCGACCCCCGCTTCCGGCACCAAACCGATATAATCCGAACCGAATCTTCTTAATCGGAGATGGGTTCGGATTATTTGTTTTCTTCGGGAAATTCGAGGATACGCATTTCGGAAACGGCGCGGTAAAGCGTCCCGAATCCAAGCTTAAAGGGCCGAGGGAACCAAAACCGGTAAAGGATAAGTAGGATAATTATGAAAACCATCAAAAGCTGTGAATTCAACATGGACACTGGCTGTGTAGAGCTGCGGTTTCGGGACGGCAGCATGATCTCCATCGACTGCACCGCCGTGGAGAACGAGGTGGCGGACAACCGCCTCCGGCGGTCGGAGCCGGCCTGCCTCATCCGCAACTCCGAAACCGAAAATGCGGCCGCCCGCCGTGCTTTTCGGCAGACAAGGCGGGCAGACACGGATTGTGCCCGCCCGCCCATACATATTCCGGTGATTGCGGATGTATTGACTTTTCAATCGGAGTTGCAGTTCGGTGCGCCCGTTTCAGGGCGTATCCGACGCTGTTGTTTGCTGACCGTCTTTGTATGACGGCGGCGCGGGAGAGTTTGCGTACAGCAGGATTTCGGGAAGGCGCCGTTCAACAGGATTCCTGTGGGACGGAATAAGCGGACGGCGAAATCCGGCTCCGCAATTCAGCCTCTGCCTTAGCCGTAATCTGCGTATATCTTCCTTTTATAACCTGCAACACCGGATGTCCGACAGATGTGTGTTGACTGCACCGGATTTTTCAATGCCCATGCCGTGATTCTCGCTCCGAGGCAGCGTTCTCATATCGGTAGCAATCTCCGCTCCCGCATGATATAATAAATCTGAAGAATAATTTTTCAGTCCGCGCAATGAACGGTGATTTGTTGTCTATATAGGTGAAAGGCCTTTACACAGAAAGAAGGGAGGGCGCAATGAAAGACCGTGAGATCATAGAATTGTACTGGGCGCGTAACGAGAGCGCTATTGCCGTCACCGCAGAAAAGTACGGGAACTACTGTCACACGATTGCACATAATATACTGCATAACAAAGAGGATGCGGAGGAATGTGCCAATGATACGTATCTCGGCGCATGGAATTCAATCCCGCCGCAGCGTCCGAACCGTTTGCCGATCTACTTGGGGAAGATTACGCGCAACCTCGCTCTGAACCGTTATAAGCAGTATACTGCCGAAAAACGCGGAAACGGACAGGTCGTCCTCGCGCTGTCCGAGTTGGAAGCCTGCATTCCTTCGGAAACGACTGTGGAGCAGACCGTCAGAGAAAATGATTTGGCTGCCGCCATTGACCGCTTCCTGTATTCAAAGCCAAAGCTGAACCGTAACATTTTTGTCCGCAGATACTATCATCTCTACGCAATACGGGATATTGCGGACGCATACGGAATGAGCCAGAGCAAGGTGACGTCTTTGCTTTCCGTATGAGAAACGAATTAAGACGATTTCTTGAAAAGGAGGGAATTATGCTGTGAAAGCCGAAGTTCTTCTTCATTCGATCGGAAAGATCAACGACGAGCTTATTGCTGACGCGGAAAGCGCTGCAAATACAAAAAGAATGCCCGGTTGGGCCAAGCTCGGAATAATGGCAGCTTGCCTTGCACTGGTTTTCGGCATCGGCATAGCTGCAAATGCCATCCTAAGCAATGCGACAGCCGGCACCTTCACAATGGATGTCAACCCCAGCGTGGAATATACGATTGCCAAAAGCGGGCTTGTTAAGAATGTCCGCTGCCTGAACAGCGATGCGGAAAATGCGCTCAGCGATGTTGCGCTGAGAAAGCAGAGCATCCAGACCGCTTTAATGCGCACGGTCGCCGCCTACGAGGCCTGCGGATATATGGAAAAGGGCGAAGCGACTGTTCTGATCTCTTTTGATTCCCGTCTTGATGCGAATGCCGAACTGAAAGCCTCTCTCTCCGCGGAGATCCGGAAGGCCTTGGAGCAGACCGATACCGTCGGCACACTGGTTTTCCGCTCCGAGCCGAAGGAAAACGCCGAAGCGGCAAAGCTCGCCGAGGAAGTTCATGTTTCCCTTGGCCGCGCCGACTGGATCCTTACCGCAGCAAACAAAACCGGGCTGCCTGCGGATGAGGTTGCCCGCATGTCGTTGGACGAGCTTCTTAAATTCCAGGAGGCCTCCGGCATTGATTCTGTCAACGTATCTAAGTTCATTTCCTTGGAGGAAGCAAAGAAGATTGCCCTGAAGGACGCGGGGCTGGATGAGCTGACGCAGAAGATCGTGTTCACAAGAGCGGAACTGAACCGCAATCAGGGCAAGCCCTGCTACATCTTGGAGTTCTACACCGGGACGAATCAATATTTCTACCAAATCGACGCAAAGAGCGGCAGCATTATTTATGCCGGGAAATTTATAACTCTTGCCCAAGCGAAGAAAATCGCCTTGGATGATGCCGGATGCACGGATAAAGTCAGCTTTACCGAGGAAATCCTTGTGAGCGGCGGCATCAAAACGCCTTATTACCGGCTCGTCTTTGCCGATGCAAAAACACAGTGGACATACCGCATCGATGCGGTGCTGGGCACTGTGTTGGAGAAGCAGCAAAAAGAGATCGTGACAACGAGCTTCATATCTCCTGAAGAAGCAAAGAAGATTGCCCTTAAGGATGCGGGGCTTGATGAAGCCGCACAAAAAATCGTGTTCACCAAAGAGGTGTTGAGCCGTAATAAGGGCAAGCCCTGCTACATCCTGGAGTTCTACACCGCGAAGAAGCAGTATTCTTACAAGGTAGATGCCAAGAACGGCAGCATCATTGAGGCGTATCACTTCATTCTTTTGGCGGACGCGAAGAAAATCGCGTCGGACGATGCCGGGGTCAACGTGAAGGTGGTCTTCACGGCAGAGGAGCTGGTTGCCGGCGGCATCAAGTCGCCTTACTATCGGCTTGTCTTTAACGATGCAAAAACACAGTGGACATACCGCATTGATGCGGTGCTGGGCATCGTGTCGGAGAAATCCAGCGAGAATCTCAGTGCGCCGGAGATCATCTCCTCCGGATTGACCCGCTGACCGCGCGTTCGTGTAGGAAGCCTTCAAACGATATGACGGCGCAGAAACCGTTTCCTTCATTATGAATCGGCGTAACAAGCAGGGGCTTACCGACATGCGAGGGCAGAAAACGGCCTCCGACAGCGTGGGGCACATACTCCGTAACCGGCGCTGTTTCGGGGAGTTGATACCGCGATGTAATTGTGCCGGACGGCATCCCCGACATCGTACCGCAAGACCTCTTTGAACGGCTGCGGTGCAGGCGATAAGGTAAACACAAAGGCAGGTATCATGCGATGCCTGCCGATTGTATTTTTGCTTTAATAATGTCGGGTATCTGATGCAAATCATTTCCATTTCCGGCCGGCGCGGTCGCAGATAGGGTAACATCGGGATGGAACTGCAGAATAGAGGCCGGAACGCGGGGGGTGACCGGCCCTGTCAGGGCCTTGCGGAGGATTTCCGCCTTATCCGCACCCGTTACTATCATTATAATTTTGCGCGCCGCCATTACGGTGCCTATTCCCATGGTGAAGGCCGCAGTCGGAACCTCGTCAAGGGAGGAGAAAAAACGGCGGTTGGCGTTGCGCGTCATTTCGGTCAGCCGTACCTCGTGCGTTGCGGCCGGGAAGCTGTCGGAGGGCTCGTTAAAGCCTATGTGACCATCGTGCCCAATGCCGAGAATCTGAAGATCAATGCCGCCCCAGGCTTCTATCTGCTGCTCGTAGGATAGGCACATTCCCGGTATATCGGCGGCAAGGCCGTCCGGAACCATGGTGTTTTCCCGGCGGACGGATATATGGTCAAACAGATTTTCCTGCATGAAGCGGCGGAAGCTTTGAGGATGATCCGGCGCAAGCCCCTTGTATTCGTCAAGATTGACGGTGCGCACGCGCGAAAAATCCAAAATACCCTGCTGCTCCCGCCTGATCAACTCCCGATAAAGGGGGAGAGGGGTGGAGCCGGTTGCAAGGCCCAGTACGCAGTCTGGCTTTGCCTGCATGACGGCCTGAACGATATCCGCTGCCGCGCTTCCCGTTTCTTCGGGAGCGGCTACCTGTATGGTTTTATAATGCTGCATAAACCCGCCTTTAATAATAAATCAACCATGTAATTATACCACTGCTGCGCGAAATATGCAATAAATAATAAGGAAAATGCATATTTATGCGTTTGCCTGCCCGTATTGCGGTATTTACGGTTTATATGATTGCCCTGCGCAGCACTCCGTTGTTGCCGGTAGGCAGGCTTTTATCGGTGAGCGATAAAATATCGGCTTTGCGGCGCATTCGTTTTCAGTTTTTTTATCAGAATCATTCCCTGCGGGCATTTGATTTTGCATATTCGACTGCTTCGCAAGGTTAAAAATTTTCCCTGAAAGAAATCACAAAAAAGACTGTTGCAAAACCGTTTTTTATATGCTATTATGTATTTGTTGGAAATTAAATGTAAAATAATAAAACCTCCGAAGAGGTTTTATTGCACACACTGTGCGGTCGGAAGCCCGACGATTTGAGTAAACTGTTTATTTGAACTCGTAGTGTGAGTTTATAGGGGACTATAAACTTCACTTAAAGTATAGCGTTGGAAGGGCGGTTTGTCAATATGAAAAATAAAAATTATTTTGTAGGTTTGGATATAGGCACCGATTCGGTAGGATATGCAGTTACGGATACCGCAGCGCAGTATAATCTTCTTAAATCGGGCGGGGAGCCGATGTGGGGAGTAACTCTTTTTGATAAGGGCAATCTATGTGATAACAGGCGCGCACACAGGGCCGAAAGGAGGAGAATAGATCGCAGACAGCAAAGGATACTGCTTCTTCAGGAGCTTTTTGCGCCGGCTGTTTCTGAAGTTGATGTGAATTTTTACAAACGGATCAAAGAAAGCGCACTGGTAAGGACTGATTCCGAAGAACCGTATTGCCTTTTCAACGATAAGAATTATACCGATGCGGATTATCATCGGCAATACCCGACAATTCATCATTTGATTGCCGAGCTGATTTCGGACAGTACCGCACACGATGTACGCCTTGTGTACATTGCCTGTGCATGGCTGCTTGCTCACAGGGGACATTTTCTCAGTGATATTTCAACCGACAATGTAAATGAACTGCGCGATTTCGGATCTTCATATTACGGTCTTATGAATTTTCTTCAGGAATACTCGCAGGGATCGGATTATAGAGCACCATGGGTGCTGGATGAAAACGGCGTAAAGGAATTCGGAGAAATTCTCAAGCAGAAGGGCGTTAACAGAAAAATTGTCCGGCTGAAAACGCTCCTGAATGACGGAAAGAAATTCAAAAAGAAGGCTGGGGATGAAACGGCATTCCCGTTCAGCATTGAAGGTATCATAAGGCTGCTGTGCGGAGGAACATATCCCCTTGCCGACTTGTACTCAAACCCTGCGTACAGTGATCTTGGCTCGGTTTGTCTGAGTGCGGATGACGAAAGCATGGAAAATGTAATTGCTGCCCTTGGCGATGACGGCGAGCTTATAATGCGTCTGAAAGCGATTTTTGATTGGGCGATTCTTGATGACCTGTTAAATAATTGCAGTTATATATCGCAGGCGAAGGTTAATATATACGAGCAGCACAGGACCGATCTGAGGCACCTGAAAGAATTTGTCAGAAAAAATTATCCCGCAGAAACCTACAATAAAAATATTTCGTAAATTTGATAAAAAAACAATTATGTGGCTTATTGCGGCAATATTAAAAAAATTGTCCGAATACGGATAAGTATGAAAAATGCCTCAGCCGGGAGGATTTATGCAAATATTTGCGTAATGAACTGGAACTTGATAACGGCGCAGGGGAAAATGCTGTTGACCCCGAAATACTCAACAGAATTCGGAATAACGATTTTTTGCCCAAGCAGGTCAGCACGGAAAATCGGGTCATTCCTTATCAGGTATATTATGTCGAGCTTAAAAAGATTCTGGAGAACGCCTCCGATTATCTTCCGTTTCTTAAGGAAAAAGATGCCGACGGTTATGTAACACGGGAAAAAATACTGTCAATTATGCGTTTTCGCATTCCCTATTATGTCGGACCGCTGAATAAGAACAACAATGAGCATGCATGGATCGTACGGCGCGAGGGGGAAAGCGGGAGGATACTGCCGTGGAATTTTGAGAAAAAAGTGGATCTGGATGCTTCAAACGAAGAGTTTATAAAGCGCATGACGAATACCTGTTCATATCTTGCCGGAGAAGAAGTTTTGCCGAAAAGCTCACTGCTTTACAGCCGTTTTGAAGTGCTCAACGAGATAAATAATCTGAAAATAAACGGTGTTTCCATAGACATAAAGGAAAAGCAGATGATTTTCTGCGATCTGTTTATGAAAAAGAAAAAGGTTACGCCCAAAGCCGTCAAGGAATATCTTATCCGAAGCAATATGTGTTCAAAGCAGGATGCGGAAACCCTATCGGGAATTGATGTTGATATCAAATCCTCTCTCTCTTCCCGGATTGCTTTTGAAAGATTGCTTGCATCGGGTGCGCTTACCGAGGCTGACGCCGAAAAGATCATAAAAGCCAAAACCTATACGGAGGATAAAAACAGATTCAATAAGTGGCTCGGAGAGAACTTCGGGTATTTGACGGCGGATGACAGAAAATATATCGGCAATCTGAAATTCAAGGATTTCGGAAGGCTTTCAAAAACGCTTTTGAGCGGCATCACGGGACGGAAAAATCGACAGTGAAACCGGCGAGATCGGCAGCGCGGAAAATACGGTGATCGGTTTTATGTGGGAGTCGAATGCTACGCTTTCAGAGCTGCTTCTTTCCGAAAAATACACTTTTGCACAAACAATTCAGCAGATGAATGCGGAATACTATTCAAAGCATCCCAAAACTCTGGAAGACCGTATGAAGGATATGTATATTTCAAACGCCGTCAAACGCCCGATTATACGAACCTTTGATGTTGTAAACGATATCGTAAAGGTGATGGGAGGCGCGCCGGAGAAAATTTTTGTGGAAATGGCGCGCGGCGGAGATAAAGAAAAGAAAAACAAGCGTACGGTTTCAAGAAAACAGCAGCTGCTGGATCTGTATAAAAGCATACGGGATACTGATCTGCGTGAAATAGCCGGCGAGCTTGAGATCAGCCTTGAAAAGGAAGAAGAAAACCGTCTGCAAAGCAAACGCCTGTTCCTTTATTATACGCAGCTTGGCAGGTGTATGTATTCGAGAGAGCCGATTGACATCAGGGCGTTGATGAACGGAAACAAAGAGTACAATATCGACCACATTTATCCCCAGGCCAAGGTTACGGATGACAGCATAATAAACAATAAAGTGCTGGTGCTTTCAAAAATCAACGGTGATAAAAAAGATATTTATCCGATCAATCGTGAAATTCAATCAAAAATGCACGGTTTTTGGAGCAAGCTTAAAGCAAACGGCCTGATAGGAGAGGAAAAATATAACCGTCTGACAAGAACGAAGGGCTTTTCGCCGGAGGAAGAATGGGGCTTTATCAACCGCCAGCTGGTGGAAACACGGCAATCGACAAAGGCCGTTGCCACACTGCTTGCGGAAAGTACCCCGATACGCAGATAGTCTATGTTAAGGCCGGAATGGTATCGGATTTCCGGCAGGAGTACAAATTGCCGAAATCAAGAGCATTGAATGATCTGCACCATGCCAAGGATGCTTACCTTAATGTTGTGTGCGGCAATGTCTATCATGAGCACTTTACAAGGCAATGGTTTCTGAAAAACAGAAGCAATTACACGGTCAATATGAAGAAATTGCTCGAAGGCCCGGTTTACGGCGGAGGCGTAAGAGTGTGGGACGGCGCGTCGTCCATCGCGGCAGTAAAAAGAACAATGCTTAAGAACAACTGCCATATGACTTTTTATTCCGTAATGAAAAAACACGGCCAGAACGGCGGATTTTTCGATCAGAATCCGCTGCGCGCCGGGAAGGGCTCCGTTCCCAGAAAAGCTGATCTGCCGGTGGAAAAATACGGCGGATACAACGGGCTTACAACGGCGTTTTCCGTACTTGTGCACTATCAGCTGGGCAAAAAGCCCGTTGCGGAGTTTGTTCCGGTCGCTCTTATAAATGCCGAAAGGTTTTTGGCGGATTCCGATTATGCATTGAACGGATACATAAGGCAGCATCTGGATCCCAAGGCAACGGACATTAAACTGCTGCTGGGCGGACGCCCTGTTAAAATCGGTACGGAGTTTGCGCTGGACGGGCTTCATATGCTTTTCGGCGGTCAGGGAACAAACGATACAAGAATCGGTATGAAGGTGTTTACCCCGTTGGTGCTCCCTGAGCAGGATGTTCAATATGTAAAGGCTGTTGAATCGTTTGTGCAGAAAACAGAGGAGAACGAAAAGATTGAGTACTCCGAAAATGAAACCGTAAGCAAGGACAGAAATATTGCATTATATGACCTGCTGATAGAAAAATACAGCAGCAGACCGTATTCCCTGCGGCCGGAAAACCAATGCATTAAGCTGACTAAAGGGCGGGATACTAAAGGCAGGATACTGAAGAGCGGGAGATTAAAGGGCGGGATAAGTTTATTGCGCTGGGAGTAAAGGAGCAGTGCGTGGTTCTTCTCCATGTTCTTTCGCAATTTAACCGCACCGTCATAGCGGATCCCACGCTGAAGCTGACGGACAAGTGCAGACTTCCGTCAATACTTAACGGCTGGAAGTACGGTGATGTAAGAATAATTGACCGTTCCGCTTCCGGCCTTTGGAAAAAAACATCGGACAATTTGATGGAGCTCATATGAGCTGGCGCACGGTGGTTATATCCACGCGCTGCAAGCTGGATCTGAAGATGGGCTTTATGCTGGTGCGTGCGGAGGAAACACAGAGGATATACCTTGATGAAATTGCAATTCTCATAATAGAAAACCCGGCCGTTTCGCTTACCGGCTGCCTCTTGGAGGCGCTTACCGAGAAAAAGGTAAGAGTGATATTCTGCGACGCAAAGCGTTCCCCTATGGCGGAGCTTACACCGTATTACGGGGCATATGATTGCTCGCGGAAGATCAGAATGCAGCAGGAATGGAACGATGATATTAGAGAAACCGTGTGGACGGACATAATATCGGAGAAAATCAGAAATCAATGCCGATTTCTTTGCGAGCTCGGAAAGGAAAAGGAAGCCTCTTTGTTGAAATCATATATCGGGCAGGTGGAAACCTATGATGCCACAAACCGTGAAGGCCATGCGGCAAAAGTGTATTTTAATGCGCTTTTCGGTATGGATTTTACAAGGAATGAGGAAAATGCGGTAAATGCCGCTTTGAATTACGGATACAGCATTGTTCTTTCCGCTTTCAATCGTGAGATTGCTGCCTGCGGATATCTGACACAGCTGGGGTTGTGTCATTGCAATGTGTTTAATCCTTACAATCTGAGCTGTGATTTAATGGAGCCGTTTCGGCAGCTTGTGGACAGAAAAGTATACGCAGGAAAATATACCGAGTTTTCAGTCGATGCAAAGCGGGAGCTTCTGAATATTCTCAACGAGCAGATTTACATTGCGGAATCAAAGCAAACGGTGCTTAACGGGATACGGCTTTATACCCGGAGTGTTTTTGAAGCATTGAATGAAGGTGATGCTTCATTGATAAAATTTTATGGTATAATATGAGTTACAGGTTTATGCGAGCGCTTGTGTTTTTTGATCTGCCCACGGAAACAAACGAGGACAAAAGGAATTACCGTCAGTTCAGGAAGCTGCTTATCAAAAACGGCTTTATAATGCTTCAGGAGTCGGTTTACACACGAATGCTGATCACGCCCACGGCACAGCGGTCCGTGCTGAATCTTATCCGCAGGAACAGACCGCCCGCAGGCATTGTGCAGGTGCTGACCGTTACGGAAAAACAGTTCGGAAAAATGGAGTATGTTACCGGTGAATTTCGCACCGATATCATTGACAGCGATGAGAGGCTTGTGGTTTTATGAATTTTTGTTTTCCGGGCATAAGCGGTGTTTTCCAAATAAACATTCCGTATGTAAACACGGCTGTTATTGAAAACCAAAAGCTGTTTTGCAGCCTGATATCCGATATTGCTTTGCAGATTGAAGGCTTTAACGGCACCGCCGTTTTGTCTGACGGGGACAGAATTCTGAATTTTGCAAAGAATGCAGAGCTGCTTACGGCATTTGTGCCGTTTGAGCTGAATAAAAAGTCCCTGATAAACAAAATTGCCTCGGCCTTTGAAAGGGAATCGGTTAATCCGAATAATTATAACGAAACCATGCAATTAATGGCGGAAATTGAAAAGTATCTTGATATGCTTGCGGAAAGCTTTGACTGTAATTTGGCTTTTTCAAAGGTTACGCCGTCGTCCGTGATAAAATCGGCAGGAATTGAAATTGTTGACGATTACGACAGTATCGCGGAAAAAGTTATCGATTATATGGAATTGGTTCGGGAGTTTGATTATAATAAGCTGTTTATTACAGTCAATATGCGAAGCTATATTGATGATCATGATGCGGAGTTATTCATGAAAACCTGCATTGATCACGAATACAGCCTGCTTATGATTGAAAATACGGAGTATAAGCGTCTGCCATTTGAAAAAAGAATAACAATAGATTCTGATTTGTGTGAATTCTGATTTTACACAAGTCACAGTGCAGTCCCCGTGACGATCAAACCTCGCGGTTGTAGTGCCGTTTTCGCATTTTGATGCGAATTTGAGGTTTGAGAGTAGTGTGAGTTTATAGGGGACTAAAACCCCTTTTTGGTTTTGCAAAAAATACATAATGTTTGAGAGTAGTGTGAGTTTATAGGGGACTAAAACGCCGGGTCAATTTAGGAAATTGGTATCCGAGTTTGAGAGTAGTGTGAGTTTATAGGGGACTAAAACCCAACTCGCGCAAGTGGTGCGGGGTTATCAGTTTGAGAGTAGTGTGAGTTTATAGGGGACTAAAACAGCGCCTCTGCCAGCAGCGCGTCCGATTTGGTTTGAGAGTAGTGTGAGTTTATAGGGGACTAAAACAGCGCAACGCGCGCTTTTGCTGTGATATACGTTTGAGAGTAGTGTGAGTTTATAGGGGACTAAAACCCGTCCGAGGACACTTCCATCCATTCGTTGTTTGAGAGTAGTGTGAGTTTATAGGGGACTAAAACGCTATAAAATGAGCATTAAGCATTTTTACCGTTTGAGAGTAGTGTGAGTTTATAGGGGACTAAAACCTGTCAGACGGACGGTATTTTGCAATCTGTGTTTGAGAGTAGTGTGAGTTTATAGGGGACTAAAACCTTGTTTAACTCCTCCTGTATTTCTATCTGGTTTGAGAGTAGTGTGAGTTTATAGGGGACTAAAACGTTGCCTGTCCAGTGTAAACTGCCATTGTCGTTTGAGAGTAGTGTGAGTTTATAGGGGACTAAAACAAATACAACGCGCTTCGTGACTTCTTGTGAGTTTGAGAGTAGTGTGAGTTTATAGGGGACTAAAACCTGTCAGACGGACGGTATTTTGCAATCTGTGTTTGAGAGTAGTGTGAGTTTATAGGGGACTAAAACATCTGTATCAGATGTCGCAGCAGCTGAATAGTTTGAGAGTAGTGTGAGTTTATAGGGGACTAAAACAGCGCAACGCGCGCTTTTGCTGTGATATACGTTTGAGAGTAGTGTGAGTTTATAGGGGACTAAAACGCTATAAAATGAGCATTAAGCATTTTTACCGTTTGAGAGTAGTGTGAGTTTATAGGGGACTAAAACCTTAATATCGCCGCTCATTTGCTCTACATGTTTGAGAGTAGTGTGAGTTTATAGGGGACTAAAACCTGTCAGACGGACGGTATTTTGCAATCTGTGTTTGAGAGTAGTGTGAGTTTATAGGGGACTAAAACATCTGTATCAGATGTCGCAGCAGCTGAATAGTTTGAGAGTAGTGTGAGTTTATAGGGGACTAAAACAGGCTGCGGAAAGCCTTAAACATAAGGCAGGTTTGAGAGTAGTGTGAGTTTATAGGGGACTAAAACATAACGCAGCCGGAGCAGCTCTGCACTGCGGTTTGAGAGTAGTGTGAGTTTATAGGGGACTAAAACTGCGCAAAAAGCCAGTTAAAGTAAGCGCGGTTTGAGAGTAGTGTGAGTTTATAGGGGACTAAAACGTGAGCATGTGGGAGGCGGGCAAGCGTGCCGTTTGAGAGTAGTGTGAGTTTATAGGGGACTAAAACAAATACATTGTAAATAGCAAAACGCCGCTTGTTTGAGAGTAGTGTGAGTTTATAGGGGACTAAAATACCGAAGCGTCCAGTATGCGCGATCTGCGGTTTGAGAGTAGTGTAGGCTAATATGAGAAGGAAATATGCTGCGTTTTGACAATATTTGCGCGCGGTATAATAACAAAGGAGTGGTTTTATGATGCTGTTATGGGTTATGTTATTTGTTATAATGATTATCACAATTGCTCGATTATGATAATTTTGAAGGGTATCAAATGGTGATTTGCCGGCGCGGTCTGTAAGCTTTTTGCATCCTGTGCAGAACCCCGAAGATAAACGATATCAGCAAACCGAAGCCTCGGTATCGGGCTGCTGTATGCGGATACCATCACAGATTCGAGATCGGCATAATATCATAAATTTCAATTTGCTCTGCCGATTTAGATTGTTTATAAAAAATATAAGCCGAGATTTATAAAGAATGTTTACAGTGATTTCTCCGAACAATTGGGGGAATTTTTATGTCAATTTCAATCAAATCATAACATTGTTGCGAATATATTTCAAAAAAACAGTATTGCAAATTAAATCGAAAAAAATGGTAAAATTGAATATGAAAGACTGATGACTGCGGCAAATATGCTGAATTATTCGGTCCGAAGGAAAATAAAAGGAATTTTTTAATCAGATACAGCGCACATTTATGAACAGCCTAAAATAAATTTGCCGCATATGAAGGAAGGCATGGGAATAACCGCAGCATCGGGTATATGTGGTATATGTATAATCCTAAAAAAGGAGTCCTTAAAATGTCCTTTCCTGCTCACATAAACAAAGACGGAATTGTGCAGACAGTCGCTCAGCATTGCAGAAATACGGCAGAAATTGCCCGAAAGAATTTATGCAGATTGGGTCTTGCCGATACCGCTTATCTTGCGGGGCTGCTTCACGATGCGGGGAAATGCACCGATGAATTCAGCAATTACATTCAAAAAGCAGCGCTGGGCGAGCATGTGTGCAGGGGCTCGGTCATTCATACATTTGCCGCAGTTCGTTTTTTACTTAATACATATCATTCCGCTGCGGAGCCTGAGGACGATGCCATAAAGAATGCTGCGGCGGAAATTCTGTCCTGTGCAATCGGCGGACATCACGGTTTGTTTGACTGCTTCGATGAGAATAAAAGCTGCGGATTTACACACAGAATCGGCAAGCAGCCGGAATACGATGACAGGGCAATGCAGGGCTTTTTCAAGGAAATATCGGGCAGAGAATGTATTGACGGGCTGTTTTCCTCATCTGTCCAAGAAATATCTTCAAAAATTCAACAGATAAGCGCAATTTCAAATGCGCGGAAGAAGCGCAGTTTTATCTTGCGCTGCTTACACGGCTTATTACCTCGGCTTTGATCGATGCCGACAGAAGCGACACCGCTGCGTTTATGAGCCCGGATGAGTGTGAAAATGGCGGGAGCCTAACTGCGGAGGCGTTGAAAACCGTAACGGAGCACTTCAATTCCCGTTTGACGGGCTTTGAGTGTGTTACTCCCATTCAGACAGCAAGAAGCGAGCTTTCGGAGCTTTGCTTTCGGGCAGCGTCAAAACCGGGCGGGATACTCCGGCTGAATCTTCCTACGGGTGCGGGCAAAACGCTTTCCGGCTTAAGATATGCACTTAGACACGCCGAAGTGTTCGGAAAAGAACGGATATTTTTCATCTCGCCGCTGCTGAGCATTTTGGAACAGAATGCGCGGGCAATAAGGGAAGCGCTCGGGGATGATTCGCTTGTGCTTGAGCATCATTCGGATATCATTGCCGGCAAGCTTTCCGATAATGAATTAAACCGTTACGAATTGCTTTGCGATTCCTGGAACAGCCCTGTCGTAATAACAACGCTTGTGCAGTTCCTTAATACGCTTTTCAGCGGAAAAACGGCCTCCGTAAGGCGTTTTCACTCTCTTGCAAACAGTGTTATAGTAATAGATGAGGTACAGACAGTGCCGTTAAAAACTCTTTCGCTGTTTAATTCCGCCGTAAACTTTCTTTCCGAAATATGCAATACAACGGTTGTCCTTTGTTCGGCAACGCAGCCGTATCTTTCGGGAATTCCCCGCCCGCTTGACGGAGGCCGGGATATAATAAAGCCGGATATCGTGAAAAAATATGCGCCGGTATTCAAGCGGAATTCCATTATATACAAGGGGAAAAAGCGGCTTGAGGAAATTCCGCTGCTTATTTCGGAGCTGTTTGACAAGTATGAAAGCGTTCTCGTGATTTGCAACAAAAAAGATCAGGCGGCGGCGCTGTTTGATTTGACGGAGGATATTTGCGGCAACAGGTATCATCTTTCGGCGGGCATGTGTACGGCTCACAGGAAAAGTGTTCTTTCCGAAATTAAAGAGCGGCTGCAATTAAAACAAAGGGATAAGATTCTTTGTATTTCTACACAGGTGATTGAGGCCGGAGTGGATATTTCTTTTGATGCGGTAATACGCCTGTGTGCGGGGCTGGACAGCATAGTGCAGGCGGCCGGGCGGTGCAACCGTAACGGTGAAGGCAGACCGGATGCTCCCGTATGGATTGTGGATTGCTGCGATGAAAACCTGACGGTGCTTAAGGATATTTCCGATGCAAAGGAAGCAACGCAATCGTTGATTTATTCCTTTGAAAAAGAAGCCGGAAGGTTTGATTCCGATCTTTCATCGGATAAATCGGTTCGATTCTTTTATGAAAAGCTGTATAAGGCAAAAAACAAGGATTTCTTTGATTTTGTAAAGCAGGGCTATCCGTCCGTTTATTCCATGCTTGCGGAAAATACGCGGTACACGGACACGGGAAAAGAGAGTAAAAGATTCTTTCTGCATCAGGCGTTTAAGACCGCAGGCAGCCTGTTTGAAGTATTCGATCAAGATCAAACAAGCGTGGTTGTTCCGTGGGGCGAAGGCGAGAGAATTGCCCAAGAACTTATTTCCGCGCGGGAATATGTAACAAAAAAAGCGTATGACGATGCCAAGCCCTATACGGTTTCGGTTTTTTCCTATCAGTTTGAAAGGCTGCGTGAATGTGCTGCCATAACCTCCGTCGGGGACGAAAAGGACGGACAGGCTTTTGTTTTGGATAAAAATTATTACAGCAATAACACCGGAATAATCATTCCGAAGAAAGGAGAAGCACTATGCGACACCCTAATATTGTAGAGTTCTCGGTTTGCGGAGATTATGCGTTATTTTCAGATCCCATAATGAGAGTGGGCGGCGAAAAATGCACCTATCAAATTCCTACATACGAAGCGCTTAAAGGAATTTGTCTTCCGTGTACTGGAAGCCCACGATTATCTGGTATATCGATAAGGTAAGGGTGATGAATCCTATCAGAATGGAGGTAAAGGGCATCCGCACCATGAAGTATAACGGCGGCGGAAACGATCTTTCGTATTACACTTATCTGAAAGATTGCCGCTATCAGGTCAGCGCTCATTTTGAGTGGAACGAAAACCGCCCCGAGCTGGCCGGGGACCGCAACGAAAACAAGCATCACGAAATTGCAAAGCGTATGATCGAAAAAGGCGGCAGGCGCGATATTTTTCTTGGAACGCGGGAGTGCCAGGGCTATGTGGAGCCCTGTATATTCGGCGGAGAAAAGGGAGCATACGATGAAACGCCGATGATCTCATTCGGGCATATGTATCACGGAATCACATATTCCGATGAAGCGTATTCGGAGGAGACGCAGGGCAGAATGACGCTCAATTTCTGGTATCCCGAAATGAAAAACGGAATAATTATTTTCCCAAGGCCGCAGGATTGCCCTAACCATAAGATGCTTCATGAAACAAAAATGAAGATATTCCAAGAGAAAAACGCAAACTTTACCGGCTTAAGGGAATTCGGGGAGGTGAAATAATGGGGCTTTTTCAAAAGGCTGTGGAAACATACAACCGTATGGAGGGCTTGGCCGGTGCGGAATCGGAAGAGCGAAGGGCCGTGCTTGCACCTGTGGGGTTTATTACAACCGGCGTTAAGATAGCAATAACTCTGACGGAAAACGGGGAGTTTGTTAAGGCGGAACACATTGCGGACACTTTCACCGATAATAAGGGAAAAACGCAGAAGAGGGAAAAGAAGATAATAATTCCCGTCACCGAAAAATCGGCAGGGCGTACAAGCTCCGCAAAGTCTTCTCCGCATCCGCTTTGCGATAAACTGATGTTTATTTGTCCTGAATATAAAGAAAGCTATGCCGCATATCTCAGCCAGCTGGAAGAATGGTGCAATTCCGAGTATGCTTGCTCCGAGATAGAAGCAATACTGGAATATGTGAAAGGGCACCGTGCGGGCGGATATTTCGTCCATTGGCGGAGTCAAGGACGATGATTTTGTGTGCTGGAGGGTATTGTCGGACAATTGTGATGAGCCGGAGGAAACCTGGAGAAACAAAAAGGTAATAAACTCGTACATAAATTACTGCCAAAGCCAAACGGAAGCAGCCACAGGGAAGGTGCTTTGCTATGTATCGGGAGAGTATGCAGCGCCGGCGCGGCAGCATCTTAAGGGCGTCATGTCCTTTGCCGGCAATGCAAAGCTGGTATCCGCCAACGATAAAGCAAATTTTACTTACAGAGGAAGGTTTACGGACGATGCCGAGGCATTGACAATGGGCTTTATTTCATCGCAGAAAGCACACAATGCCCTGAAGTGGATTATTTCCAACGATGGCTTCAGCTTCGGCAGCAGATTGATTGTATGTTGGAACCCGAAAGGGAAAAAGACGCTTAACCCCACGGTTTCGCTGTTTCCCAAATTTTCCGGAACGGAAGAAAACCCGACTCCTACAAACTATCGCGACATTCTTGCAAAAACCGTTCTGGGATACAAAAAAGAGCTGGATCTGACAGACGAAACGGTAACCGCGATATTTGATGCGGCCACATCCGGGCGGCTTTCGGTGTGCTATTACAGCGAAATGGCGGCGTATGATTTTTTGGAACGGCTTCGTTTCTGGGATGAAACCGCCGCATGGCTTCATCCGGTTTACGGAGTTACCTCCCCCGCATTGAAAAATATAGTCGATGCGGCCTACGGCGTACTGCGAAAAGAAAATGAAATGCAGAAAACGGAAACGGACGAAAAGGTTCTTTCGGAAGCAATGCAGCGGCTTTTGCTTTGCAGATTGGAAAGATCGCCTTTTCCTGCGGATATTATGCGCTGCGCCGTACAGAAGTGTTCATCACTTCAGCTGTACGACAATGACGGAAAGTCAAGGAACAGGAACGAGCAGCTTTTCACCACCTGCGCAATCATAAAAAAATACAGGTACGACAGATTTAAGGAGGAATGGATTATGGCACTTGAACCCGAAAAGAAAAACAGAAGCTATCAGTTCGGCCGCCTGCTTGCCGTTCTGGAAAAGGCGGAGCGGGACGCCTTTGATTCGGACGAAAAAAGGGAACCCAATGCAATGAGGATGCAGACGCTGTTTGTCAAGCGTCCCATGTATGCGGCAAAATTGATAATCGAGCAGCTCAAAAACGCGTATTATCCCCGCCTGAAGCCCGGAGCAAGAAACTACTATGATAAACTTATCGGCGAAATTATGCTGGTTATTTCCGGGTGCCCGGAGGGCGAAGCGGGCAAGCCGTTGGGCGAGGAGTATCTTATGGGATATTATTTGCAGAAAAATGCTTTGTACACAAAGAAAAACAATGATAATAATGAATCGGAGGAAAAAGAATCATGAGTACTGCGCTGGAAAACAAAATTGATTTTGAGGTGCTTATAGCGGTTACAAATGCAAACCCCAACGGAGATCCGCTGGGAGGAAACAGACCCCGCACGGATTATGACGGCTTTGGTGAAATTTCCGATGTGTGCATTAAAAGAAAGATACGCAACCGTATGCAGGACATGGGCTGCGCCGTATTTGTTCAGTCCGATGACAGATGCGACGACGGGAAAACCAGCCTTAAGGACAGGGCGAAGGATATGGAAAAAATCAAGGATGCAGACGAGTTTTATAAAATTGCCTGTAAAACATGGCTGGATGTGAGAACATTCGGGCAGGTGTTTGCATTCAAGGATTTTGGATGCTCCTCCGTCGGCGTGCGCGGCCCGGTTTCCATTCACCTTGCAAAGAGCGCGGACCCCGTTGATATTCAGTCAATGCAGATAACAAAGAGCGTCAGCGGCGATAAAAAAAGAAGGCCAGGAACGCGGAAGCGATACAATGGGCATGAAGCATTTTGTTAAATTCGGGCTTTATACCGTAAAAGGCTCCATCAATGTGCAGCTTGCGGAAAAGACGGGGTTTACCCGTGAGGATGCCGAAACCGTAAAGGAATGCCTCCGTACTCTTTCGTAAACGATACCTCGGCAGCCCGGCCGGACGGCTCAATGGAAGTGGTAAAGCTGTACTGGTGGCAGCATAACTGCAGGGATGGGCAGTATTCCTCGGCAAAGGTGCATCGTCTTGTAAATGCTGCGCTTAAGGAAGGGGTGGCGGAGCCGACCTCGGCGGAGGATTATGTGATTACGGTCAACACCCTTGAAGGGCTTTCCTGCGAAGAGATTAACGGCATATGATATGGAAGATAAAGAATATCTTCTGATATCGGGGCTTCAGCATTTTTCCTTCTGCCGCAGGCAGTGGGCGCTTATCCATATAGAGCAGCAGTGGGTGGAAAACGGGTTGACTGCGGAGGGAAGAGCGATTCACAAGCGGGTTCACGATGTTTCCTGCGTTGATATACGCAACGGGATAATCACTATGCGGGATATGCCGGTAAAATCCGAGCGTATGGGCATCTGCGGCTGCTGCGATGCCGTGGAGTTTTCTAAGAGTGATAACGGGATAACTCTGCGCGGCCGTCAGGGACAATGGGATATTTGCCCGGTAGAATACAAGCACGGACATAGGAAAAGCGAAGACTGCGACAGATTGCAGGTGACTGCTCAGGCAATGTGCCTTGAGGAGATGTTTTCCTGCAAAATAAACGAGGGGGCCGTATTTTACTGCGAAACAAGGGAGAAAGAGAAGTTTGTTTTAACCGATCAGCTTCGTGAAACCGTGCGGCTTTCATTTGCGGAAATGCATAATATGTTCAGTCGAGGCTATACGCCGACGGTCAAAAAACACCGGGGGTGCAACAGCTGTTCATTAAAGGAGATATGTCTTCCGTCGCTTCAGCGGGAAAAAGGTTTTGTTTCGGCAGCGGATTATCTGCGGCGGATGCTTAACGGGGAGGAAAAGGAATGAAAAAACTTCTGAATACTCTTTACGTTACAACTGAGGACGCATATCTTTCATTAAACGGCGAAACGGTGGAGGTGATTTTCGGAGATGATACTCATAAGCAAATTCCGCTGCACACACTAAACGCAATAGTGTCCTTCTCCTACAAAGGCGCTTCACCAGCCTTAATGGGGAAGTGCGCCGAGCCGGGGTTCTGCTTTCGTTTTTCACTCCCTTCGGAAGATATCTGTGTGATACGGGAAACTGCACAAACGGAAATGTTTATCTCAGAAGAACACAGTTCAGATGGGCCGATGATGAGGCAAAGCGGCTTTCTGTTATAAGAAATATGATCATCGGTAAGCTGTATAATACAAAGTACCTTATTTTGCATTATATGCGGGATCATCCTTTACAGACGGATTGCGACAGGATCCGCCTTGCCGCCGACAGGATCGGCGCATATCTTGAGGCGGTCAAAACCGCCGCCGATACGGCTTCAATCAGGGGAATAGAGGGCAATGCCGCTGCCGAATACTTTGGTGTGTTCAATGAACTGATACTTCAGAACAAGAAGGTTTTCGCCTTTGATGGGCGTTCGCGCAGGCCGCCGACCGATCCAGTGAACTGTCTGCTTTCGTTTGCATATTCGCTTTTGGCAAACGAGTGCTCTGCGGGCTTGAGAAGTGTGGGGCTGGACCCGTTTGTGGGGCTTATGCATACGGACAGACCTGGACGGTGCTCCCTTTCGCTTGATATGATGGAGGAACTGCGGCCGATTTTCGCCGACAGATTCGTTCTTACGCTTATAAACAATCGGATTTTTAACGAAAAAAGCTTTGTGTTTTTGGATAACGGCGCAGTAATATTGACCGATGATGCAAGAAAACGATTTATTGCCCAGTGGCAGGAAAAAAAGAGGGAGGAGATAATTCATCCGTTTTTGAAAGAAAAAATACAATGGGGATTGGTTCCGTATGTTCAGGCGTTGCTTATTTCAAGACTTATGAGAGGGGATTTGGACGGCTACCCGCCGTTTCTGAAAAAATAATGCTTGTATTGATAACCTATGATGTTAATACCGAAACTGCGGCAGGGAAAAGACGGCTGGCTAAAATTGCAAAAATCTGCTGCAATTACGGTCAACGCGTACAAAATTCCGTTTTCGAATGTGATTTGGATGCATCGCAGGCGGTAATTGTAAAAGAGCAGCTTTTGAGTGTGATGGACAGTGAAACGGACAGCATACGGGTCTATAATCTCGGAAAGAAGTATTCTTCAAAAATTGAGCAGTACGGAAACAAAGAATCATATGACCCGGAGGGGAATCTGATTCTGTAACGGTGCGAAGCGGAGGCTGTTTGAAAAGTTGGCACAGGCTCGCACCCGAAAAATGCGGAAAAACCGTATTAAACTCATAATGTGGCCGGTTTTAATTATCCGGTCAGTAAAATTAATGCAAAACTGATCACAAAAACCTTAATATTTGTGCAGTTTTGCGGTCGCCCCCCGCGCAGGGGGGCGTGGATTGAAATGAGGCGCGTTCCCACACTTTGCAAGCGCAGGGAATGTCGCCCCCCGCGCAGGGGGGCGTGGATTGAAATCAACACTGAAAATAACTTGACACTTGAGCAAGAGTCGCCCCCCGCGCAGGGGGGCGTGGATTGAAATAAATCCTATCTCATAATCGCAAAATCTTTGCACAAGTCGCCCCCCGCGCAGGGGGGCGTGGATTGAAAATATACATAGGCACTTGTAACATATACACATATTTACCAAAGTCGCCCCCCGCGCAGGGGGGCGTGGATTGAAATACTGCGCTAAAGTGATAAAGTACTAAAATAACAAAGGTCGCCCCCCGCGCAGGGGGGCGTGGATTGAAATATCTAACGTTGGCGACCTAACCAAAGCACAGATGTCGCCCCCCGCGCAGGGGGGCGTGGATTGAAATGGTATTGATAGTCTCCGTTGCCAAGGTACGCGCGGCGGGTCGCCCCCCGCGCAGGGGGGCGTGGATTGAAATACCTGTAACTCATGCATTATGGGTAGTGTTGGACGTCGCCCCCCGCGCAGGGGGGCGTGGATTGAAATAACATGGAAGGTTGCACGCATTACACAATACAAGAGTCGCCCCCCGCGCAGGGGGGCGTGGATTGAAATGCAAAATACTTTATGAACATTTTGTGAACAATGCGCGTCGCCCCCCGCGCAGGGGGCGTGGATTGAAAATATACAATTATGGAGTTTTAACGCAATTTACAATTTGTCGCCCCCCGCGCAGGGGGGCGTGGATTGAAATTTGACTTAAAACCACACAAAAACACAATTGCAAGGTCGCCCCCGCGCAGGGGGGCGTGGATTGAAATCGCAATCTGTTTGCAG
The DNA here is from genome assembly GCA_022009755.1 of Oscillospiraceae bacterium. Classification (GTDB taxonomy): domain Bacteria; phylum Bacillota; class Clostridia; order Christensenellales; family QALW01; genus UMGS1338. Next base: position 1,209,617 of record CP091722.1, on the reverse strand, counting down.
GCGGGCTTGCGCAAAATCGTCGCCCCCCGCGCAGGGGGGCGTGGATTGAAATAAAAAAATTGCTTTATGATTGTGTTTTAGGAGGTTCGTCGCCCCCCGCGCAGGGGGGCGTGGATTGAAAATCCTCACCCTTGAGAATTTTTGTGCAAGAGGGAGTCGCCCCCGCGCAGGGGGGCGTGGATTGAAATTTTGCATCTGCACAGCAAACATTGTCGCGGTTGTGACGTCGCCCCCCGCGCAGGGGGGCGTGGATTGAAATCCTCACCCTTGAGAATTTTGTGCAGGAGGGGGAATGTCGCCCCCCGCGCAGGGGGGCGTGGATTGAAATCCTCACCCTTGAGAATTTTGTGCAGGAGGGGGAAGTCGCCCCCCGCGCAGGGGGGCGTGGATTGAAATACTAAGTCCGCTATCGGCGCTCCGCTTGCTTTAGCGTGTCGCCCCCCGCGCAGGGGGGCGTGGATTGAAATCGGCGGGCAGGGTGAAACAGAACCGAAGCTGTGTAGGTCGCCCCCCGCGCAGGGGGGCGTGGATTGAAATATCGCTGGTGGCAGAGATAATACCATAATGCGCAAGGTCGCCCCCCGCGCAGGGGGGCGTGGATTGAAATATCCGGGCGACCTTGTTTTCCGCGCGGACGCATGTCGCCCCCCGCGCAGGGGGGCGTGGATTGAAATGACTACCAATTATTAACAACGGGCTGGAAACTCGGTCGCCCCCCGCGCAGGGGGGCGTGGATTGAAATGCTATCCTCAGACGGACGAGATACTGGAGCAGGAGTCGCCCCCCGCGCAGGGGGGCGTGGATTGAAATGGCGGTGAGACATACGGACATGATATGTCACAAATGTCGCCCCCCGCGCAGGGGGGCGTGGATTGAAATCAGCCGCCAAGGGTGTAGGGGTCTGCGTCCGGGGTCGCCCCCCGCGCAGGGGGGCGTGGATTGAAATATACCGTTTTACAAAACGCTCATACAATCGCAAAACGGTCGCCCCCCGCACAGGGGGGCGTGGATTGAAATTTGTAGCAGAGTATTGCGACGCGAACCCCGTCCGTCGCCCCCCGCACAGGGGGGCGTGGATTGAAATCTGTCCCGTAAGTAATCTTTTTTCTCAGACCCTTGTCGCCCCCCGCACAGGGGGGCGTGGATTGAAATTATACTCATAATATACATTAACATCCGATATAAAAGTCGCCCCCCGCACAGGGGGGCGTGGATTGAAATCTGTCCCGTAAGTAATCTTTTTTCTCAGACCCTTGTCGCCCCCCGCACAGGGGGGCGTGGATTGAAATGTAGCCGTTTGCAGCCGTCAAGAGTGCCGGCACTCGTCGCCCCCCGCGCAGGGGGGCGTGGATTGAAATGTGTAGTTTTAACCCCATATGTTCTTCTATCTTGAGGTCGCCCCCCGCGCAGGGGGGCGTGGATTGAAATCGTACAGATATTTTGCTCCCTTTGGTATTTTGTGTCGCCCCCCGCGCAGGGGGGCGTGGATTGAAATGCCTTATATTTTATCTCGCTACACACCAATTTTGTCGCCCCCCGCACAGGGGGGCGTGGATTGAAATGGACAATCCGTATTTTTTCATGATTTCCCGCCGGGTCGCCCCCCGCACAGGGGGGCGTGGATTGAAATATTATTGGCACCATTTGTTTTGCAGTTATAGCCTGTCGCCCCCCGCACAGGGGGGCGTGGATTGAAATGGGATTATCTAAATGGCAAAGGTAACGGGCATAGCGTCGCCCCCCGCACAGGGGGGCGTGGATTGAAATTTTTGCCCAGCGTGACCCCTCCGGCAATGTGCTGGTCGCCCCCCGCACAGGGGGGCGTGGATTGAAATGGACTGTCCGGCACATCGCTCTCCGGCATTGCGTGTCGCTCCCAGCATAGGGGCGTGAATTGGAATGCTTGCAGGGCGACTTTGTCTTCGCTTTCTGCGGTGAGCAGCAAAGGTTTGCCGGCCATCAGATTCGCTTAAGGCATATCATGCCAGCGCATTCCAAGCAGTTGAATGACCCTACAACGCCGGGCGCGTAGATGTGCAGGCGAAATCCGGCAGCATTGCCGAAATCGTCACCAAAACCAAAGAAACGGCAGAAAAAGTGGCGCAGCAGCAGGCGGAAATAAAGAAAAATGTGAAGGCCTCCAAAGTGAACATAAAAGAGCTTGCACCGTCTGCGGGCAAATGGTCTGTTGACCCCAAGATAGATATGGACACTTTAACCACCAAGCAGACCGCCGCGGTAAGCTATCTGAAAGCCGTCAGCGAGGTTTCCGGCATAAACATAACCCTTATGTCGGGCGTGGATGTAACGGGCGAATTTTCGGTGGAAAACGGGCATTACGACGGTGTAACCAATACCCTGTATGTTTCCGTCAATGCCGGCATGCAGAGCATTACCGACATAACCGGCAGCGCCATACTGAAACGGCGTCGCACGAAATAACGCACTATATAGCCGCCTCCGGCACGCAGACCTATTCCCTGCTTGAGGACTATGTTATGTCCCGGTTTACGGAGCAGTACGGCGAAAAGAGCGTGGATAACCGCATAGAGGATATACAGGAGCAGTACAAAGATCAGGTAGGCAAGGAGCTCACCCGCGAACAGGCAAAGGAAGAAATGGTGGCAGCCGCCTGTGAAATGATGCTGAAAAACAGTGAAGTGTTTGAAAAGCTGGCACGGCAGAACCTATCTCTTGCGCAGCGCATAAAGGCGGGGCTTGACGGCTTTATTAAAAAGCTGTCCGCCAACAGGAAAGCCGCCTTTGAAAACCTTGACGCCACCAGCCCCGAAGCCCGCGCCATAGCGGCAAGCGAAACCAGCCTTAAGGAAACGCAAAAGCTGTGGGACAATGCGCTTAAGGGGGCGATAAAGGAGAACGAGGGCAGGAAGAGTGCGAGCAAAGATACCATGCTTGAGCTGCGTGACAAGCGCGACACGGAATATGCAAAGCTGGCAAAGGACCCGGAGAAGAACGAAAAGCGGCTCAGCCAACTGGTGGAACAGGCGGCAAAGGCGGCGGGATACGATTCTCCGCTGCTGTACCACGGAACACAAAGCTTCGGGTTTACGGCGTTTGACCTTGCAAAAACCGACGACGGGCGAAGCATATTCCTGACAAGCAACCCGGATATAGCTTCCACCTACTCCGGCATTTCAGGCTCGCGGCGCATTTCCGAAGCTGCCGATATCGATGTAAACGGCATGTCCGTTCGGGAAGTGGCGCAAATGCTGAATCGATTCCCGCCGGAAAGCGGAATTGACTACGCATACTCGTATGTGCCGGGGAAAGCCGAAATAGCCGAACAGGTGGACAGCGGTATTAAAGAATTACGCAAGCTGACCGAAAGCCTGCGTGAACGGTTCGCAAACGACTCGCCGGAAATGTACAAACTTAACCATTTACGGAATGTGCTTGATATCGGAAAAACGGACAGCCTGTCCGCTACGCTTTGGACAATGCTGAATAAAACCGACATATTCAACGGGCATACGGATTTTGTAAACAATCTGGAACAAAACATTCGGCTGCTGAAGAAAGCGCCGGAAAGCGGCGGTTTCGTCGTGGAAAAATCTCTGGACGGATATTCCATTGAAGTATTTACGGAATCGGCTGCCCGGAAAGAATTATCCGCCAACCTCCGCAGGGGCAACTATGCGCTGTACGCAAAACTCGGCAATTCCCTTACGGTGGAAGGAGACGGCGAAAATTGGAACGCTCTTGATTTCAAGGCGCCGGACAGCAAATACGAAATACAGGAGGACGACGGGCGCTATAAGATCATAAACAAATCCACCCGTTCAGCCGAGTGGGCAAACGGGAAAATGTCATGGAACAGCAAAGAAGAAGCGCAGAGAATCATTGACGGCTTTTCCGATAAAAACGATTGGGCAAAAAGGCTCAGCAACACAAGGCAAATCGCGGAATATGCCAAAGAACAGGGCTACGACAGCGTTCTGTTCCGCAACATTCGGGATAACGGCGGGCAAAACGCAAGTACAGACTTCGATACAACGGCGGATGTGTATGTAATATTCAACCCGAACAATGTAAAGTCTGCGGACACCGTAACCCGTGACGGAAACGGCAATGTAATTCCGCTGAGCCAACGGTTCAATGCCGGCGAGAACGATATCCGCTTTGAGCTGCGCACAACGGACAGCGGTACGAAGTATGCGCTTGTAACCGAGGACATAAGCAAGGTGGAGGTGCCGGGCAAGCCGGATGCGTCGCTGGGTGCAAAGGCGCGGTATATCCTTAACGAGAGATTCCGCAACACCGTGCTTCAGGTAGGCGAAAACGACAGAGTGTATGTGAACAAGAGGGGCATAAATGAATACTCGAACCCTGCAAAAACCATACCAAATGATGTCTACGCCGCTAAAATGGGCGCGGCGCCGGAGCTGGATAATCTGCTGAAAACGGCGACCAATGTAAGCTATAAGGCGGACGACGGCAGACACCCGGACGCAGTGAGGGGCTGGAAGTATTACGATGTGCTGTTCGCGGTTAAAAATTCAAATGCGGAAAACGGATACAGCGTGTTTGACGGAAAACTGAATGTTAAACGGATTGCAAAGGGCGAATTGTTTTACGATATTACGGGGATAAAAGAAGTCACCGAAGGCAATATCGGTCAAACATACTTTCCAATATATCCGCCGAATCCTCCGGTGACAGTAACAGTATATTCGATATCGCCGAGAATGTCAACACCGAATTTGAGCTGCGCAGCGATGAGAACCAGTTCAACCCGCGCAAGGAGCTTTCCAACCTCTTTATGGAGATAGCGCAGAACGAGCAGGAGAAGAAATCCCTGCGCTCGTATCAGGCGGCAATACACGAGCTGAACAATACGGAAATAGAGATATCCAAGCTTCAGCAGGAAATGCAGGACACGGACAAGCTTAAAAGCCCGCAGAAGTATTACGAGCTGCAGAACAAGCTGCGGCAGGCGGAAGCCAAACTGAACCGCTACGACGGACGGCTTGTGCAGCTGGAAGCCACCAAGCCCATGAAAGACCTTATAGCCCGCCGCGAGCAGCGGTTGAAGGAACAGTTCGCACGGTCCAGCACCACAAGGGCGAAGTACAGGAACAACATCAAAAAGAATATCCGCAGCCTTGACAAAAAGCTGCGCACAAACAGCGGGCAGAAGCATGTGCTGCTGGAATTGCAGCCCGTTGTGGCGCAGCTGCTGAATGTGTTCACGGAAAACACCAGCGTATTCAAGAAGGAGCAGCTGGCAAAGCTGCGGGAGATCTACGCAAAGTTCAGCCCCGAAGCCGACAGTAAGATATCATCTGACGAAAAAGAAGTTACCCGGTGGAAGAGCACGGCGGAGTATTCCTCGGCATACAGCGAGATGATCTACGACCTCATAGAAGAAGTCAGACCACTGGTGCAGGGCAAACGGCTCATTGATCTGGACACCGATCTGCTGGCCGCCGTGAACGACATCGTGAGCAACATTAAACAAAAAAACACCGTCCCGGAATCACTTCCAAGACGGCGATTTTCTGTTGTGGATCAGAGCGAACATTTCACGGCGAAACCGCCGCTGAAGAAATAGGTGTTCGTCCGAACCTCGTTTGGTGGAGGTGAGGGGAATTGAACCCCTGTCCGAAAGTGCGTTTGCGCGGCTTTCTACGAGCGTAGTCAGTGCGTTTTTATTCCCGCCCCGCTGTATCACGGACAAAGCAGCGGTTTGGTAGCTTCATATTTACACCCCGGCTGCAAAGCTTAGGCCAATGGCGTTCCCTGCGATCATGACGCCGATTGTCCGATCCGCAGGCGGTCGGAGTCGACGGAAGCTGCGTTAAGCAGCTACAGCAAAAGTTTTGTTGTTAGCGTTTATATTTACGCCCGAAGGATTATCGTGGATCCGGAACCACGGCTCGCTTACCCCGCCCCCGATCACTCCCGTCGAAGCCGGTGCACCCCCAAACTGTGCAGTAATAGTATATTCCATTTTTTGTGCCTTGTCAATCTCCCGATACGGCGAAAACCTCGTCCGGCGCGCCGCAGTGAAGTTCAAAAATAAATCCCGCAATGGAAACTAAACGGAATTAAGGGCGAAAATTTATGAGTTTATCACGCTCCACGCCTTTATCAGGCGTTCACGGCTCCATGCGGCGTTTGCAGCGCTGGTGGAGGGCAGATAAACGGCGGGGCCGTATTTATCAAGCAGATACCGGTTATAAAGCTCAAAGGCCTTTCTGCCGTTTACATATATTTTTTGTATGCCGGCAAAACAGCTCCTGTCAAGGCTGCAGGGCACGGCGTTGCGTATGCTTGCATCCGCAGAGCCTTCAATATCGCAGGAAAGTATCACATCCCAAAGCGCAATATTGCGGCGGGTCAGAAGCGCTTGCTTTTGCGCAAGATCTTCCGGCACGCCTTCGCCGTACACCGCGGCCAAAACATGCCAGAAGCGGTTGCGGGGATGTCCGTAATAAAACCCCTGCTCCCTCGATGCGGCGGAGGGAAAGCTGCCCAGCACCAATATGCGGCTTTCGGGCGGACAGAACGGCTCAAAGGGGTGAACAATATGCGTCATACGCATCCGCCTCCAAAGGATAAACGCTCAAGCCAGCGCACCGAAAGCTCTGGCCATACCCCGCAGGCAGGGCTTATCATTGTGCCTTGTATAGAGGTAGAGCCGTCGCAGCGCGCAAGCCCGTGCTCACCGTGCGGAAATATATGCATTTCAAACGGTACGCCGTGTTCGCAAAGCGCCGAGGCATACAGCAGGCTGTTCTGTACCGGCACGCAGGAATCGTCGGCGGTATGCCACAAAAAGGTGGGCGGAGTATTGCGGCTTACAAGCTTTTCCGCCGAAAGCGCCGCCTTTTGCTGGGGAGAAGAGCAGAGAGAATCAAAGGAGAGCGCATGCCCGTACTGCCCGCTTGTTATTACGGGATAGCAAAGAATACAGGCATCGGGGCGCACATCTGTAAGACCGCAGCTGCGCGCAAGCTCCGTGTCGGCATTGGCGGTACAGGCGGCCAGGTGTCCTCCGGCGGAAAAACCCATGCAGCATACCTTGCCGCTGCAATGCCATATGCCGCGGTTTCTGCGTATAAGCTCAATGGCCGCCATTGCCTGCGCCTGCGGTTCGGGATATTTTGCCGGGGCTACGGAATAAAACAGCACAAAGGCATTATAACCCTTTGACAGATAATAAAGCGCTATGGGCTCCGCTTCGCGGTTGGAGCAGAAAACATAGGCTCCGCCGGGGCATATAAGCACCGACGGGCGCTGAGTGTCGGGGTCGGCCTCCGACGATACCTCCGGTATGTAGCACCTGAGTATTCCGCCGCTCATTTTTTTAAGGGCGGAAAACTCCGTTTTAAGATCAATATCAAACACCTGCATGGTTTATTCTCCCTTTTTGCCGAATTCCGTTAAGCTTGTGCAATCATTATATCTGTAATTATTATAATTGTTCGCCAAACTAAAAGCAACATAAAAACTGCTTGGCGGCAAAGGCTGTTTTGCGGTATCCGACACACAACTGCACATATGCACATAAAATAAAAAAGCCGCCCCGCGGGCGGCTTTATGCAGCTTATAAATTATCAGTCCTTGTTTTCGGGCTCGCTGTTTTCCTTTGCGGCTTCCTCGCTTGCGGCTTTTTTGCTCTTTTTGGAAAGCATGGCGTTTGCCAGTATGCCCAGTATCAGCGCGCAGGCTACCGTCTTCAGGGTGATCTTGCCGAAGGTAATGGCAAAGTTGCCTATTCCGGCAATGAGAATTATCGAAGCCACAAACAGGTTGCGGTTGTCGTCCAGATCCACCTTCTGCAGCATTTTCAAACCGGATACCGCAATAAAGCCGTAAAGCGCTATGCATACGCCGCCCATTACGCACTTGGGGATGCTTTCAAGGAAGCATACAAAGGGGGTAATGAAGGCAACGGCCATGGACAGCACGGCAGCGGCAAATATGGAGTATACGGAAGCGTTTTTCGTTATTGCAACGCAGCCGATGGATTCACCGTAGGTGGTATTGGGGCAGCCGCCGAAGATGGCGCCGGCAATTGAGCCTATACCGTCGCCCAGCAGGGTGCGGGGCAGGCCGGGGTCGGAGAGCAGATCCCGCTCAATAATGGAGGAAAGATTCTTGTGGTCGGCGATGTGCTCGGCAAACACCACAAAGGCAACCGGCACATAAGCTACTGCGATAGTGGCAATGTAGGAGCCGTTAAGCTCGCCAAAGCCCTTGAAGGCCTCAAGGAAGGTGAATTCGGGCAGGCAGAGGAAGCTTTTAATGCTTACCTCTCGGAAGGCCTCGGCAAACGCGGAATAATCAACAATAACCAGCGCCTCGTTTCCGGTGGCGTTGCCGATTATCGTAAATACGGAGGCAACAGCGTAGCCTGCAAGTATGCCGATTATAAAGGGGATAAGCTTTGTCATTTTTTTGCCGAATACGGAGCACAGCATTACCACAGCCAAGGTGACAAGGCCGCAGATTATGCACAGCCCGGTATGCAGATCCATAACAAAGGAGCCGGTAGCGGAATCAAAGGCCGCGCCGCCGGTAAGGTCGCTTATTGCGTTGCCCGCAAGGGAAAGACCGATTATTGCAACGGTGGGGCCGATGACCACGGCAGGCATGATCTTGTTTATCCATTTTACGCCGGCGATTTTAACCGCAACGGCTATAATCACATATACAAGGCCGGCAAAGGCTGCGCCGATAATAAGGCCGAGGAAACCCAGCTGCATTGATACGCCGCCGGCAAAGGCCGAGAACATGGAGCCGATAAACGCAAAGGAAGAGCCGAGAAAAACAGGGCTGCGGAATTTTGTAAACAGCAGATACACTATTGTGCCCACGCCTGCGCCGAACATTGCGGCAGAGGGGGTCATGCCGTTGCCCACAATGTTGGGCACCGCGATTGTTGCGGCCATTATTGCAAGCAGCTGCTGAAATGCAAACACTATCAGCTTCCCGAACCGGGGCTTGTCCTTGACATCGTAAACTAATTTCATGTCGTCCTCCGTTTTTAAGCTTGCGCTTTTAGTTTTGTAATCCTTTCGCAGATACAAAAAAACATCTTGCGCGGCGGCAAGATGTGGGTATATGCGGTAAACCGTATGAGCGTATCTTGCCGGTCTCTCCGTACCGAATTAAAGATTACTTATTGCTTGTATTTATAGCATAATGTATTCCGTTTGTCAACAAAAAATTCATATTTTCGACATTCTTACACCCCTTTGCACCGTTTTTTTGATAAGGTGCGCGATAAAGTGCGCCGGCTGTTCCTTTATTATAATTTTGAGATTGAAAAAATTCCGTTCTTCGTGTATAATCGGTTGTGAAAACCTGCGCCCGACGGTTTCGGGCACGGCATTTTTTTCGGAGGCATAGGAATGTTTCGTTTTGTCGGACTGTTTTTGAGGCTCAGCGCATCTCCGGCGTCAACGGACGGCGCGGGCGAGCCTGCAATAGCGCAGATGCCGGATACGGGTACGCTCATCCTGCTGTTTTCGGCAGTCACGCTGGCAGCGGTCATAGTGTTTTTTGTGGCAAGGATACCCGCAAAGGGGGATAAAAAGGCAAACGGAAATACCGCGCCGCAAAGTCCGTCCGCATCGGAAGACTCCGCATCGGAAGAGCGGGAGGAGCGCACGGAGCATGAAATATCGCATAAAGGAGACTGATATATGGCCAATTTTACGGAAAAAGCAATAAAAGCGTCCTTTCTTAAGCTGCTCAACGAGCGTCCCCTTACAAAAATAACCGTGCGCGATATAGTGGAGGACTGCGGAATAAACCGCAATTCCTTTTATTATCACTACCGCGACATTCCGGCGTTGCTGGAGGAGCTTATAACCGAGCAGGCGGATAACATAATGAAAAAATATCCTTCAATAAGCTCTTTGGAGGAGGCCTTCAGGGCGGCGCTGGAATTCAGTATGGAAAACAAGCGCGCAGTGCTGCATATATACAATTCCGTCAGCCGGGATAATTTTGAGCAGTATGCCCTGCGTATATGCGGCTATGTCGTAAACACCTACGCCGCAAGCACGCTTAAGGATAAGGGCATTTCAGAGGAAGATACCAAGGCACTGTGCCGCCTTATCAAATGCTCCCTGTTCGGGCTGTATATAGACTGGCTGGGCGGCAACATGAAGGAGGATATCCTTTCGGACCTTGCCCGCCTTGCGCGCCTTGCCCGCCACGCGGCGGAGGAGCTTGCGCGCGCATCGGGAAATACGGTGGACTGAGCCGTTTTCTTGGACAAAAACGCGCTTTTGCACAAAAACATATCAATTGCACCTCCGTTGCCCTAAAACAGGGCAGCGGAGTTTTTTTGTATGCTGACAGATAAACGGCGAAGGAATATACTTACAGCATCAAAACGGAGCGGCGAAAAAAGCTGCTTCCGGGCTGAGCCGGAAAAACCGTGAAGGCTCAGAAACAAAGAGGAGGAATATATATGCGTTCAATTGCCCCTATGAAGGCTGCAAATCGGTTATATCGTGCTGTCCGTGCTTATGTGTGCGGCGGGGCTTGTGCTTATCCTGTTTCCGGGAATATCGGCAAAGGCAATAGGCATCATCTGCGGCATTATGCTGGTGGCGTTCGGAATCGTAAGAATAGCGGGCTACTTTACAAGGGATCTTTACCGGCTTGCGTTTCAGTATGATCTTGCATCGGGCTTGCTTATGATAGCGCTGGGCATCGTTATGCTGCTGCGGCCGGACAGCCTTATGAATTTCCTTTGCATAGTGCTTGGAATATTCGTGCTTGCCGACGGCCTGCTCAAAATACAGATGTCCTTTGATGCCCGCCGCTTCGGTCTGCGTCCGTGGTGGCTGATACTGTGCCTTGCAATAGCCTCAGCGGCGCTGGGCGTGGTATTGGTGCTTTGCTCGGCGCAGGGCGCAAAGGCGCTTACGGTGCTGCTTGGCTGCACGCTGCTTATAGACGGCATATTAAGCCTGAGCACCGTAATAACGGCGGTAAAAATAATCAAAAATCAACAGCCCGATGTTATAGAGGTGGAACACTACGAGGAGGTAAATAAGCGGTATGGATGTTATCAAGGTCGACAAAATGACCAAGGACTACGGCTCCGGGCGGGGAATTTTCAATGTCTCCCTGCATGTGGAGCCGGGTGAGGTTTTCGGGTTTCTGGGGCCTAACGGCGCCGGAAAATCCACAACCATCCGCCATCTTATGGGCTTTTCCGCCCCGGACAGCGGCAGCGCGAGCATATTCGGCAGGGAAAGCTTCGGACATTACTACGAATTTCTGGGGCGTGTGGGATATATTCCCGGCGAGGTGGCATTGCCGCGGGGTCTTACCGGCAGCGAGTTTATTTCCATGATGCAGAGCATGCAGGGGGTTCGCAACGATGCAAAGCTTAAGGAAATGCTGGATCGCTTTGAGCTTGATAAAAACACCCTTAAGCATGAAACAAAGCGCATGAGTCTGGGAGTCAAGCGCAAGCTTGCCGTGGTTACCGCCTTTATGCACGATCCCGAGGTGCTGGTGCTGGATGAGCCCACAAGCGGGCTGGACCCCGTAATGCAGGAAAGCTTCATCGATTATATCCACGCGGAAAAGCACCGCGGAAACCATCCTGCTTTCCAGCCATATTTTCTCCGAGATAGACTCTACCTGCGACCGCATAGCAATAATTAAGGACGGCAGGATTGTCTCGGATTTCGTGGCGGATGAGCTGAAGCACGCTTCAAAGAAATTCTACACCGTAACCTTTGCATCCCCGGCTCAGCGCGAGGCCTTCCTTAAAAGGGCGGGCACGATACCCAGCCTCACAGTGCTGAAAAAAGATGCCGGAGGGCAGGAGGTATATATGTCGGTGGAGGATACCGATATGAACGCCGTTATCGCGCTGCTTTCGGATTTTGAAATAACGGGCTTCAGCAACAGGCGGGAATCGCTGGAGGATTACTTTATGAAGTTCTATAAGGAAGACAAGGATTTCGGAGGTGCGCTGTGACAAACAACAATCAGACTGCGCCGGATACGCAGGAAATAACAATGCATGGGCTTACCAAGGATTACGGCGGCGGGCGCGGCATATTCGATGTGGATATGACGGTGCGCCGGGGCGAGATGATGGGCTTTGTGGGCACAAACGGCAGCGGCAAAACCACCACCATCCGCAACATAATGGGCTTTGTAAAACCTACATGCGGCACCGTGGAGGTGCGCGGTATGCCCTCATGGGAAAACGCAAGCTCCATAGCCCGTCTTGTGGGATATGTTCCGGGCGAAATCGCTTTTCCGGATCTGCCTACGGGAATTGCCTTTCTGAAGTGTCAGGCGGAGTTTTTCGGGCTTAAGGATATGAAGCGGGCAAACGAGCTCATAGAACGGCTTCAGCTGGATCCAAGAGCCAACCTCAAGCGCATGAGCAAGGGCATGAAGCAAAAAACGGCGCTTGTGGCGGCGCTTATGAACGATGCACCCATAATCATACTGGATGAACCCACTACGGGCCTTGACCCTCTTATGCGCGTAACCTTCCTTGATATAATAAAGGAGGAGCACGCCCGCGGGAAAACCATCTTTATGAGCAGCCATATGTTTGAGGAGCTGGAGCAGACCTGCGACCGCGTAGCTCTTATAAACAACGGACATATAGCGGATATTGCAAATATGCAGGATATCCGCAACCGCAAAAATAAGGATTTCAAGCTGGAATTCAATAAGCATGACGACTATGCGCGCTTCCTTGAGGCGGGCTACCCCATAAAGCGGCTTCAGGAGCAGTACAATCAGGTTACCATCACCGTGGCTACGGAGGATACCGATGTTCTTCTGAAAACCCTCAGGGGCTACGATGTACGCTTCATCTCAGAGCTGCCCTACACTCTGGAGAAGCATTTCAAGCAGATATTACAAACAAAAAAGGAGACGGAAAACAATGTTCAGTAAGGCGCTTTTCAAGCAGTCCTGCAAGGCAAACGGCACCATGTGGGCCATAATCACCTTTGCGGTATGCTTCATGCTGGCCTGCGTTATGCTTATAAGCGGCAGCGGAAACATAAGCGAAACCAAAAACGCAATTGAGGATACAATAGTAAAGCAGGAGATTGAATCCTCCTTCAAAAACGCGCCATCAGCTACTACGGCTATGCGCAGGACGGTCTTGTGAATTTTGACCGCTTCTATGCCCAAAATGCGCAGGAGGCGCTCACTTATCACGGCGCCTTTGCGGCATGGCAGGCGGCAATGCCCCAGCCGGAAAAGCTCTCAAAGGAGGAATATCAGGCCGCCATGGCAGCGTGGCAGGAGAAAATGCCGCAGCCCGAAACTCTGGCCGCAAAGCTCTATGCGCTGAATTTTTCCACCTGGAACGAACAGAAGCCGGCGCGCGAAAGCTTTTCTTCCGATGAGGAATATGCTCTTGCGCTCAAGGAGTGGTCGCAAAAGAGCCCCGCAACCGTGCAGGGAGCGGCAGCGGCGGCATATACCGTATCGGTAAGCAACCTTAAGGACTATGCCTTAGAGCTTGCAAAAAGCATAGACCCCGCCTACACCGAGGAATCAAACGAGGCCGGCGAGATACTGGGCTCCATGATGTATGTTCTTAACCCGGCGGGCAATTTTGACAGCTTTTATACCGACCACGGCGAAAGCGTGCCGGAAACCTACGATGTCACCGAGCTTACCCAGCATGTCGCAGCGGGCGATGCGCAGGAATATATTTCCTCCGCTCAGCGTGCGGCATACCGCAGCCAGCGCGCGCAAAGCGGCTCGGCGGTATTCTTAGCGGGCAACCTGACCACTGCCGAAAATGAGGAAAAAATCATCTCCGAGCTTTCCGATTACGGTGTCACCAAGGAAAAATACGACAGCTTCGGCTACAACTATTCCTATGTAAAGGAAACGGCCGTTACGGCGGCAATAACCTACGGCAACCGTCTTGATTATGAGATCGGCGAGCTGGAGCAGCAGCTTAATAACGGTCAGCTTACAAAAGAGCAGTACAATGAGGCCGTACAGGCCAAGCAGACCGAGCTTACCCAAAGTATAGCGGGCAGCCTGCTTTCCACTCTTCCCTCCGAGGTGTCGGATGCTCTTGAAGAAATAGGTTCCATGGATCTTTACAGCCTTATCGTGGGCTCAATATTCTATAAGCTTGCGGGTCTGCTGCTGCCTATTATATATATGATAATGGCATCAAACAACCTGATAGCCGGACAGGTGGACAGCGGCTCCATGGCATATGTGCTTTCCACCTCCACAAAACGCCGCAGTGTGGCCTTCACTCAGGCCGTGTACCTCATAGGCTCTCTGTTTGCAATGTTTGCCCTCACCACGGCAACGGGCTGCATATGCCTTACACAGGTAAGCGCGGATATCAAGCTTACCTGCGAAAAGCTGGTGCTGCTTAACCTTGGAGCCTTCCTTGTGCTGTTTGCCCTTTCCGGCCTGTGCTTCTTCACCTCGTGCTGGTTTGACCGCAGCAAACGCTCCATGGCCATAGGCGGCGGATTGAGCATCTTTGCCCTTGTGGCCGCAATGCTCGGGCTGTTCGGAAGCCCCGTGCTGCCCACCGTTGTGCGCCTTGATTCCCTTAACTACTTCAACTATGCAACCATTATAACCATGTTCGATGTAATCTCCATCATAGACGGCACGAATGTGTTTGTCTGGAAGCTGGCTGTGCTGTTTGTGCTGGGACTCATAGGCTATATTGCGGGAAGCGAAAAATTCGCAAGAAAGGATCTGCCCCTCTGATGCGTAATGCAGCGGCAGCAGGACAAACCTGATACGCGCTGATATGTGCTGATATATGTAAAGTGCCGTACAGAAACAAAAGCGATAAACCCGCAAGGGGCGGATAAAGCACGAAAAACACATAAAAAACGCATAAAAAACATATAAAAAAGCGCATTAAAAACGCAAAAATTGCAGCAAAAATCAATAAAAAACAAAACCAAAAGAAACGGATCGGCCGATCCGTTTCTTTTATCTGTCGCGCTGTCCGTTTGCTGCCGCTGATGCTGTTTTGTTGCTGCATTGTACGGAACCTTGACGGATGCCGCCGCTTTTTACGCGCGCCGGGGCCTTCGGCCCCTCGCCGTGCGCGCCTGCGCCCCGACAGGGGCTTTGGCGTGCCCGGCTGCGTGCGCAGGCGCTTCGGCAAGCCCGCTTGCCTTTCGCACCATTGCGCCCGCGGCGCGCATGACAGCTGCTCCGCCCACGGCAAACAGTGTATACATGCGCATATATGCATGCAAACTGTTCTACACCTTAAGCGTCTCTCCGCTTGCCGCACTTTGGTATATCACCCACCAGCCGCGCCCCGACAGGGGAGCAGCCAGCCAGCTGCAATACGGCGCCAGATTGTCGGGTACCCGCTGCTTTTCCGTGCCGCCTATGCCGCGGCAGATGTACAGCGGCTGCGAGTTTTCGTCAAAAATAATTCCGGCAATGCTGCCGTCAGGCAGGCTTACCCAGCGGGAGCCGGGCATAAGGTCCTCCAGCTCCGTTACGGCGGGGTTTTCCTCGCAAAGGCGCATAAGCGACGCTTTGTTTTTCATATAATAGCTTTCGCCGCCTTCAATACCGGCGCAGCCGCCCGAAGGCGTGTTCTGTGCGCTTTGCGGCAGCGGCGGCGCTGCCGTGCCCGTTGCCGGCGCGCCTGTTTTCCCGTCTGCACAGTGGGTGCTTATCAAAGCGTACATGGCCGTAAGACCGTCTTGGCACCCGTTAAAGGCAAGGCAGCGCCATTGAGAGTCAAAAACCCCGAAGGAGGGGGAAACAAAGCCCGGCGGCAGCTCGCAGTGAAGAGCATTGCATCTGCTTGATACGGCACCGCACAGCAGCGCCTCCCTTTGCGCCGCAAGACACAAAAGCTCTCCGCCGGGCAAAGCGGAAAAACGGAAATCCGCAGCCGCGCCGCAGCTGCGGCGGAAAAATGCCGCATAGCCCGTTATTCCCGCTTCCGGAGAACTGAGAGAAAAAATTTTCTTGTTCATAACGCCTCCCGGCGGCGGAATCGGCCGCCGGTAAATTATATGCCTTACGGCTCGGGTTATGTGCCTGTATTTCGTGTTTATAATGTTTATATGCGTATTATTTGTATTATTTTTTAAAAAAATGCGATTTGATATTGACAAATACGTTTCTTTAATTATACTTAAACTGTGACGATATGATGCTTCCGTCATATTGACCGTTGCCCTCCCTAAAAAGGGAAAGGGGTTCGGATCGGCCAAAACCCGCACCGGGTCTTCTGCCGAAGAAAGGAAAGGTATGAATATATGGCAACTCAAAGAGACAGAATAAGAAACAGAAAGCTGCGTGCATACGGAATGATTGCCGTTGCGGTGCTTCTGCTTGCGGCAATAATAATTCTGATAGCTACCGCTGCGGGCGGTAAGAAGCCTGCGCCCGGCACTTCGGCTACGCCCGAAAATACGCTTACTGCAGCACCCGATCCCACTCCCACCGATCAGGTCCCGGAGGATACACAGTCGCCTGAGGCTACGCCGTCGGAGGATGTCACTCAGCCCGCGACCGACAGACCCACTCAGCCCGCAACCACCCGTCCCTCCAACACTACTGCGCCCGCAACCGGTCTTACGGTGGGCGGCAAGGCAACGGTCAGGGCCAATGAGCTGCGCCTGCGCGAGGAGCCCAGCACCTCCGGCAGAGAAATAATGATGCTCAAGCGCAACTACGAGGTTACGGTGGAGGCTCTCTCTCAGGGCAGCGACAGAACATGGACAAAGGTAACCTATGACGGCAAAACGGGCTATGTGAAAACCCAGTACCTAAAGGCTGCGTCTTCGTCTCAGCCTACCGGGCTTACGGTGGGCGGTAAAGCGGTAATTGCAAATGTGCAGACCGATGTAAACTTCCGCAAGGAGGCAAGCGCGTCCTCCCAGCTGCTGGGCAAGCCGAAAAAGGGTGATGAGGTTACGGTGGAGGCGCTTTTGCAGGGCAGCGATAAAAAATGGACCAAGATCACATGGAACGGTCAGACCGGCTATGTTATGACAAAATATCTTAAGGCAAAATAAAAATTTTAAGTGCATTCTTGAAAATGCGGGCGTGGCTTTGGGTGCGTCCGCATTTTTTAACAGAACGGACCGTGGAATGCCGAAGCATTAAGGGAAAAATAAAGGAGAGAAGCATATGCGAAAAAGTGCAAAGGTAGGGCTTGCAGCCTTCATAATCATCATGTCGGTGCTTATAGCCGTTGTGGGTTCGGCGTGCATAATGATATTTGTAAGGCCCGATTTTCCCATGCCGCGCTATACAAAGGAAAACATGGATTCTCTTATTGAAAAGCTGCCGGCGGTGGATGACGACAGCTTCACTGCGGATGATAACAACACCGTAATGCGGGAGCTGGTGCTGAACCAAGGCGAGCTCAATGCGCTTCTTGCACTCAGAGGCAAGGGAAATGTGGGCTTTTCATGGGAGAATATATCGGTTATTTTTGAGGTTGAGGGCGCCAGTGCCGAAATTCGGGAGGAACAGCTTACCCTTACGGTCAAAATGGACGATATATGCAGCCCCACCGGCTATGAGGCCTTTGACAATGTTCTCAAAGGCGCCGTTGTACGGGTGCGCATGGAGGCGGATAATAATGTGCGCGTTACCGGGCTTAAGCTGAACAACATCGATTCCTCCGTGGTGCCCGAGGCGTTTTTTGAAGGGCTGCCGGGCTACAACGGCGGCGGCGCGGCAGGCTATGCCACCGAGATCGTGCAGGGGAGAATGGAGGAAATATTCGCCTATCTTGCCTTTGCAAAAAAAATAGACAGCATAACGGTGCGCGATAACCTGCTTTATCTGCGCGGCGAATTCTACGGTATGGCCCCGCAGGCCGAGTAACGCCGGCCGTGCAAAACCCGAAAGGAGAGGCATAAATATTGAAAAACACACTGTATATGCTCAATACCGTAAGCGGGCTTCAGGCACAAAGCTTTATTCTCACTACGGTTTTCGGCGGAGTTATAATTATTGACGGCGGAACACGCGCCGACAGCGAGCATATGCTTTGCAGGCTCAGGGAAATAACCGGGCTATCGCGTCCCCATGTCGATGCATGGATACTTACTCACCCGCATTTTGACCATGCCGATTGCTTCCTTGAGCTTATGCGCGCCCACCGCGGGGATTTTACCTTGGATAAGGTTATCTGCGCCTTTCCTTCGGCGCAATATTTAGCTTCGGATCCCTACGGCGCGGCGGATACGGTGCGGGCGTTTTATGCGCTGCTGCCCTTTTTTGCCGATAAATTTTTCCCCGTTACGGCAGGGGATAAATTGAGTGTTTCCGGCGCGAATCTGCATTTTCTCTATACGCCGGACTGGACAATAAAGCAGGATAAATGCAATAATTCCTCCCTTGTCGTGCGTATAGAGCTTGCCGGCAGAGTTCTGCTTTTCACCGGGGACTGTGCGGCCGCCGCCGGGGAGCGTATACTTTCGCAGTGGGGGGCTTTGGGCATGCTCAAGGCGGATATATGCCAGATATCGCACCACGGGCAGAACGGCTGCACAAGGGAGTTCTATCAGGCGGTATCCCCGGAAACGGCCCTTTGGTGCACTCCGGAGTGGCTGTGGAACAACGATGCGGGAAACGGCCCCGGAAGCGGCCCGTGGGATACCCTTACGGTGCGCGCATGGCTTGCCGATATGGGTGTTAAGAAAAATCTCGTTATGAAGGACGGCGATCAGCAGCTTTCATTGCCGTAACCGTATACGCGGTATAATCGGGAGTATATTCGGGCAGCGCGGCAAGATTGAAAGGGGTGAAGAATATGCGGATGCTTTTTAAGCAGCGGTTGTTTTCGTGGTTTGACAGCTATGATATATATGCGCAGGACGGAAGCACGCTTTTTACCGTGCGCGGAGAGCTTTCCTGGGGGCATTGCCTCAGAATATATACAAGGGACGGGCGTTATGCCGGAACCGTGCGGGAAAAAGTGCTTACCTGCCTGCCCCGCTTTGAGCTTTTTGTGGGGGATAACAGCATAGGCTTTCTGAAAAGGGAATTCACGCTTTTTCGCCCCTCGTATGTTCTTGAAGCCAACGGCTGGCGTATAACGGGGGATTTCATGCAGTGGGATTATACCGTTACCGAGCCTTCGGGCGGCGTTGCGGCAAAAATAAGCAAACAGCTTTTCAATTTTACCGATACATATGTCATTGATGTGGCAAACCCGGCAAACGCGCTTTTGGCGCTTATGACGGTGCTTGCAATAGATGCGGAAAAATGCTCGCGCGGCTGATATGCGCATGCTTCATGATGATTCTGTTTTTCAAAATAAAACAAAAGCAGACCGAATTTTCGGTCTGCTCAGTCTGTCGAAAAAGCCCAGTTTGCTGGGCTTTTTCGCATATATATGGTATAATAAAAGCGGTGATGAAAATGATAGTAAAGCAGAGAGAAAACCGCAGTCAGATGGAAATATTCAGCATAGAGGAATTTGTACCCGAGGAGCATTTGTTAAGAAAAATAGACAATGCCATAGACTTTACGCACATATACGATATAGTAGAAGAATTATACTGTGCAGATAACGGGAGACCGAGCATAGATCCTGCAGTAATATTTAAAAATGGTGTTAATACAGCATCTGTACGGATTGCCGTCCCTGAGAAGAACGGTAGAAGAAATAAAGATGAATGTAGCATACCGCTGGTTTCTGGGATATTTAATGAATGAACAAATACCGCATTTTTCAACCATAAGCTATAACTTCAAGCATAGATATACCGAAAAAAACGATAGAAGAAATATTTTTATTGGATATTAAACGAAATTGAGCGAGCAGGATACCTGTCGCCTGAAGCGGTATTTGTAGACGGAACACACATTAAGGCAAATGCAAACATTAAAAAAAGGCTGTAAAGAAAGCAGTGCCGCAAGCTGCCAAGGTATACGAAAAAAACAGCTGATGGAGGAAATTAACCAAGACCGTGAGGAACACGGCAAAAAGCCGTTTAACGGACCGAAGCCGCACGAGGAAAAGGAAGTATCCGAATCTAAAACGGATCATGAAAGCGGAGTGTTCCACAAGGGAGAACATAAGAAATGCTTTTGCATATACGGCACAGACGGGCTGTGACAAAAAAACGGATATGTAATGGATGTTACGGTAAACCCGGGCAATGTTCATGACAGTGCAGCCTTTGATGAACTGTATAACAGACTGACAGAGAGAAATCCCGAAATTAAAGCCTTAGTAGCCGATGCGGGATACAAAAACGCCTTGGATAAACAAACGAATACTTGACGACGGCAGAATACCGGTATTACCGTACAAAAGGCCAATGGGCAAGGAAGGCTTTTTTTCCCGCCGTACGAATATGTTTATGATGAATACTTTGATTGCATTATCTGCCCGGAGAACCAAGTCTTAAGTTATGCTACAACAAACCGAGAGGGCTACAGAGAATTTAAAAGCAAGGGATATATATGCGAAAAAGTGTTCGGCAAGAAATTCATGCACGGAAAAATTCCAAATCTGAAAAGACAGTAACAAAACACATATGGTCGGATTATCTTGAAACGGTCGAAGATATCCGACATACGCCGGAGTACAGAGAGCTTTACGAGCGACGGAAAGAAACCATTGAGAGAGTATTTGCCGACGCGAAAGAAAAATACGCAATGCGATATACTCCGTACAGAGGCTTGACTCAAGTCACTAACTGGGTCAGGCTTAAATTTGCTGCCATGAACTTGAAAAAATACGCAGTACACCGGTGGAAGAGAACACACTTGTATACTGCGTTTGCTCGTTTTTCTTTGTTTTTCTTTGCTGAAAAATTTTTAATTCAAAACTCAGCTTGATTTTTGGGGTTATTCGACAGACTGAGCAGACCGAATTTTCGGTCTGCTTTATGTAAATGCATATATGTGTACGCATGTGCATGCGCGCATATTTGCGTCGTTTCGGACTTATCCCCTTGATATTACGGATCGCAGATACTTTACGGCCTTATTGATATCGCCGCACGGGTCGTTTCCCACTTCCCGCTCAACGGTAAGATATCCGCGATAGCCCGTGGCCTCCAGCGCCGTTAAGTATTGCGGAAAATTCACATCGCCTTCGCCCAGCGGCAGCTCTTCAAAGGAGGGCTGTTTAATGCCGTCGTCCGGCTTTAGCCCGAATATCACTTCGGGATCCCTGTAAAAAATCTGACGCCCGTCCTTGGCATGCGTGTGTACAATGTACTCTCCGAGGTTTTTAACCGCCGTTTCGGGGCGTTCTCCCGCCACCATGACAAGGTTTGCCGGGTCAAAATTCACCGCAACGCCCTGCTGCCCAGGCCGTCAAGAAATTCCTTAAGCACCTCGGAACGCTCGGGGCCGGTTTCCACGGCAAAGTGCGAGCCCAAATCATTTGCGTAGCGCGCCAGCTCTCCGCAGGCATCCTGCATGATTGCATACCGTTCTGCCTTTTTGTCGGCCGGCACCACGCCTATATGAGTGGTTACAATATCGGTGCCCAATTCCTTTGCAAGCTCCATTATCAGCTTGGAGCGCCGTATAAGCTCCGGGTTAAGCGCGGCATTTGCAAAGCCGCAGCCCAGATCTCCGCATACCGCACTTATCTTAAGCCCGGCATCGGCTGTGCGGCTGCGGAAGTCCCGCCGCGCGGCGGCATCCATGCTTTCCGGAGCCAGCTCTCCGTGGGTTGCATACAGCTGTATTCCGTCCGCGCCGGAGGCTGCGGCCAGCAGCAGCGCTTCCTTTGGCGGTTTTCGGAAGGAATCCAGCATTACGCCTATCGGGAAATTATACATAAATCATGTCTCCTTGCTCATACGCCGTTATATTTATTTTACGCTGATATTCAGGGTGTTGCGGTATTCTCCGCCGGGGGCAAGCTTTGTCATGCTGCGTTTGGTATCCAGATCATCCACCTCGCCGTCATATGCGGGAACGCTGCTCCAAGGCTCTATGCATACATACGGGGCCTCGGTGTGCGGCGCGTGCCACAGCCCCAGATAACTCATGTCCGGGTACTCCACCCGTACAAAGCGGTCATTCTTGCCGTTTTTAATGCTTACCGCGCGGCAGGGGTTGTCCAGCACTATGGCATCGTTGTCAAACAGCTCATGCTTAAGCGCAAGGCGCACGCCGTTTTCCATAATAAAGGGGTGTTCTTCGCGCGTCGTGTAGCAGGTGGGGCTCATAACTATCGAGCGCACATCGGCGGGCTTGTCAAATTCAAGGTAGTAATCGGTAAACTCCGTGCCGTCTTTTGCAAAGGGAACATTGAAGCCGGGATGTCCGCCCACGGAGAATATAAGCTCCTTATTTCCGGGGTTGCGCACCGTGTACTCAATGCTTACCGAGCTGCCCTTGAGCCGGTAGGTGATTATCAGCTCAAATTCAAAGGGATAGCACTCAAGGCTCTTTTCGCTCTGAGTCAGCCGGAAGGCCAGCATGTCATCGCTTCTTGCATACAGCTCATACTGCGTTTTGCGCGCAAAGCCGTGCAGATTCATGGAATATTCCCGGCCCTTGTAGGTGTATTTGCCGTCCGTCAGGCGCCCGCAGATGGGAAACATAATGTAGGCATGGCCCGTCCAGTAGGCAGGGTCGCCCTGCCAAAGGAACTCCGTGCCGTCGCAGGAAAGCAGACTCTGCATCTCCGCACCCATGTCCGATACCGTAAGGCTGAGTTTATCGTTTTTTACAGTGTAAAGCATTGCTTTTTTCCTCGATCCGTTCGTTTTTTGCTATTATATCACGCCCAAGGCGGCTGTGCAATACCGTAAATATATCTTTTATCCTTGAAAAATGTGTTCCCGCAGCCCGTAAAAAAGGCAGCTTGGGCAAAAATCGGCAGCAGACTCTCTCTATGAAGGCGCCGGGAATAAAACATTTGACAAACGCAAGGTAATTCCGCTATAATTATAGGGCGTGTTTCAGGGCGCATTGCGCCTTCGGACGGATACGACTATATTGCGCCGCCCTTCTTGCGGTGCAGTCATATATGAAAGGATGATATCAAAATGTTAAGAACCTACCAGCCCAAAAAGAGACACAGAGCCAAGGTGCACGGCTTCCGCAAGAGAATGGCTACCAAGAACGGCCGCAATGTGTTGGCTCGCCGCAGAAACAGAGGCAGAAAAAATATCAGCGCCTGATGACGCAAAAAGGAGCACCCCATGCAGAAAGAATATATGCTGAAGAAAAACCGCGAATTTCGGTATGTATGCAGCAGGGGGGCTTCGGTTTCGGACAGATATCTTGTGCTGCTTACCGTAAAGAACCGTATGGGGCTTAAGGTGGGCTTTTCAGTGGGCAAAAAGATCGGCAACGCCGTTAAACGCAATCATGTCAAGCGTCTGCTGCGGGAGTGCGCACGGCGTCTGCTGCCCGATTGTCCGCAGAATTACAGCTATCTGTTCATAGCGCGATCCTCCTCCGCCGATGCCGGATACGCACAGCTCTATGCCTCCATGAGCCGGCTGCTTGCAAAAAGCGCGGAGCAAAAACAGAAATGAAACGGCTGTGCCTTCGGCTTATCCGTTTCTACAAAAAGAACATTTCCCCCGCACTTCCCCCGTGCTGCCGTTTTCTGCCCACCTGCTCCGAATATGCCTATGAGGCAATAGAACGCTTCGGGGTGTTCAGAGGTATTCTGCTGGGGCTTTGGCGGCTGCTTCGCTGCAATCCCTTCAGTAAGGGCGGGTACGATCCCGTTCCGCAAAGCTGGCCGCCGCGGCGCAAAAAGAACGAATATTCCGGCAAAAGCAGTGCGGAATGCGGGGTCGATTCCGCTTCCGGGGAAGGCAAATCCGATGCGCCGTAAATGCGGCAGCAGGCGCGCCGTTCGGGCGCGCAGAATTAAACAGAAGGAATAACTGAACAATGCAAGCAATAACCGATGTCTTATTGGGCTTTTTCACATGGATCAATGAGACCATTACAGGCAATTTCGCGCTTACGATAATCCTGTTCACCGTGCTGTTTCGCTTGGTTTGTCTGCCGCTTGATTTCTATTCCCGCAAGGGGCAGCGCGATTTTGCAATAAAGACCCGCGCGCTTCAGCCGGAGATTGACGCCATAACCAAGGCCTATCAGAACGATCCGCAGAAGCAGCAGCAGAAAATCATGGAGCTTCGCCGCAAGAACGGTCTGGGCATGATGCCCAAGGGCTGCCTGAGCCAGCTGCTGGTGTATCCGCTGCTTATCGCCTTTTTTGCGGTGTTCCGCAATATGGCGGCTTTGCAGATAAAGGAGCTTTCCGATTTCGTAACCCAGTACGGCGTCAATTCCCCGCAGGTCAGCCAGTGGTTCAGTGATAACCGCTTTTTGTGGATACAGAACATCTGGATGCCGGATAACCTCTTTACCACCGCCGATGTGCCGGTAATAAGAGTAATCCCCTTTGTGAATTTCTCCAGCGCCATACTGCCGCAGGGGCAAAGCGTTGAGGCCATGATGTCCGTTATCAAGAATACCTCCGCCTTTGCCGGTCAGGATTTCAGCGCGGCGGTGGCCTCCATTTCCGCCAATATGCAGCTGCTTGCCGAGGCCGGCTACAATAACGGGCATAACGGGCTTATGATCCTCCCGCTGCTTTCCGGCGCGCTTCAGCTGCTCAGCATGAAGATAACCACAAAGCTCAACCCGCAGCCCGCGGCGGATCCCGCAAATCCGCAGGCGGCAAGCAGCAACAAAATGACCAAGATAATGAATATCGTATTCCCGATACTCTTTGTCTTTATCTGCTTCTCCTCCTCCAGTGCCTTGGCAATTTACTGGATAACCTCCAGCGCCGTAATGCTGGGCTTCAATGTGCTTATTGCCAAATTCCTGGATTACCGCGACAGGAAAAAGGAGCAGAAGGTGGGCGCGGCGGCCAAATAAGACCGTGCGCAAAAGCGCACGGGAGCAAAATGCCGCACCGGCCTTTTACGAAAGGAAGAAAATAATGGGACAGGTTTTGGAAATTGAGGGCAGAACCATTGACGAGGCCATCTTTGCCGGCCTTGAGCAGATGGGGCTTTCCTTTGACGAAGTGGACATAGAAACCATTCAGGACAGCAGCAAGGGCTTTCTGGGCATAGGCAGAACCAATGCCAAGGTGCGCCTTACGCAGCGCGAAAAAAGCGCATGGGACGAGCCGCAGAAGCCGGCGGGCGAAAGCGGCGCGCCCAACGCTGAGGCTGCGGCCAAAGAGGCTGCGCCGAAGCCTGCGCGCCGCGGGTCGGCAGAGCCGCGCCGCAGGGAAAAAAGCGACAGAGCAAGGGGCGGCATAGATACGGCTCCCGTTGTAAAAAAGGAAATAACCGGTCAGCCCGTGGATGCCGGCGAGCCGGCAGTGGCCTTTATTGCCGGTCTGCTTGATGCAATGGGTATTAAGGGCGAGGTGCGCGCGCTTTCCAATGAGGAGGGAATGTATATTGACATTTCCGGCGAGGATATGGGGCGCATAATCGGCTATCGCGGCGAAACGCTGGATGCCATGCAGTATCTTGCCTCCATGGTGGAAAACAAGGGTAAGGACGGCTACACCCGCGTAACGGTGGATACCGAAAACTATCGCGCCAAGCGCGAGCAGACCCTTGTGCGCCTGGGACGGCGCTTGGCGGATAAGGCGCTTAAAACCGGCCGCAAGGTGGCGCTTGAGCCCATGAACCCCTATGAGAGAAGAATAATTCATTCCGCACTTCAGGAGGTAAACGGGGTCACCACCGTCAGTCAGGGCGAGGAGCCGAACCGCCACATAATCATAGTGCCGGAGAGAAGATAAAACTGCACCGTCGGCCGCTCCCCCGTGGAGCGGCTTTTTGCTTATGCGGCGCTTTTTGCCGCGCACAGCGGCCTTTGCCCGATTCAGCGGCTTTGGGCTTAAAGAAAACCTGCAATAAGGAGAAAACAAGTGTCTGAGGATATAATTGCTGCCATAGCAACGCCGCGCGGTCAGGGCGGAGTGGCAATGATACGAATAAGCGGGTGCGGCGCCGTATCGCTGCTTCCCGCGCTTTTTTCGCCCGCGCCTTCTCCCATTAAAATGCGCTTTATGTATTACGGCAGCCTGCTGAATGGGCAGGAAAAGCCGGAAACGCTGGATAAAGGCATGGCGGTCGCCTTTGCCCAAGGGGCGTCCTTCACCGGGGAGGAGACTTTGGAGCTGTATTGCCACGGTGGGGAACGGGTGGCGCTGCTGGTGCTGGAGGCCGCGCTGCGTGCGGGGGCGCGCAGTGCGCTGCCGGGCGAGTTTACCAAGCGCGCCTTTCTTAACGGACGCATAGACCTTTCCGAGGCGGAGGCAGTGGGGGATATGATACAGGCGCAAAGCGCTTCGGCGGTGCGCCTTGCCTCCCGTGCGCTGGAGGGCGGTCTGCGCGATAAAATAGAGGGCTTCCGCAGCACTCTTACGGACATGCTTGCCTCCATCGAGGCATGCATCGATTATCCCGACGAGCTGCCGGAGCAGCAGACACGCGCAGAGCTTATACGGGATATCGATTCCCTGATAGTGCAGATCACCGCCCTTACCGACACCTATAACCGGGGACGCATACGCAAAAACGGACTGTCCGTGTGTCTGCTAGGGCAGCCCAATGCGGGCAAAAGCACGCTGCTTAACCGCTTTTGCGGCAGGGAGCGTGCCATTGTCACTCCCCGTGCCGGGCACCACGAGGGATATTCTGCACGAAACCGTGGAAATAAACGGCGCCGCCGTAAATATTTACGATACCGCCGGTCTGCGCGAGAGTGCGGATGCCGTGGAAAGCATCGGCATAGCCCGTGCAAGGGAGCAGGCGGAAAATGCCGACCTTGTACTGCTTGTGTGCGATTTTTCCGAAAAAGACGAAGAAAATGCGGCACAGCTGTGCCGTGAGGCGGAAAAAATGCAAAAAAACGGCACACCCTTTGCCGTTGTATATAATAAATGCGATCTTGGCGGCAGCGACATCTCTTTGCCGGGAGCGCAGCGCGTTTTTCACCTAAGCGCGCTTACCGGCGAGGGCTTTGAGCCCTTGGAGCAGTACCTTGCCCAAATGGCGGGCAGTGATGACGAGGGGCTGGATATTGCCAGCCTGCGCCATATGGAGGCGCTGCTTGCGGCAAGGGAGGCCATATCTCAGGCGGCGCAGGCTGCCCGCGGCGATATGCCGCTGGACTGCATCTCAATAGACCTGCACGGCGCGTGGGAGCGGCTGGGGGATATAACGGGTCAGAGCGTAAGCCAGGATATAATCAACCGGATATTTGAAAAATTCTGTGTGGGCAAATGATCTGCAGATACGGCGGATCAGGGAGGAAATGTGAAAAATTACGATTGCATAATTATAGGCGCGGGTCACGCCGGCTGCGAAGCGGCGCTTGCCTGCGCGCGCACCGGGCTGGAAACGCTGCTGCTTGCCCTGAGTGCCGACAGCATAGCCTTTATGCCCTGCAACCCCAGCGTCGGCGGTACGGGCAAGGGGCATCTCGTGCGGGAGCTGGACGCTCTGGGCGGTCAAATGGGCATAACCGCAGACAAAACCGCAATGCAGATAAAGCAGCTTAACACCGCAAAGGGCCCGGCCGTGCATTCTCTGCGCGCGCAGGCGGATAAGCAGGAATATCAAAAGGAAATGCGCCGCGTTATAGAGCACTGTGAGCATCTGAGCGTGCGGCAGGATGAGGCGGTGCGCATACTTACGGACACGCAGGGCAGGGTGTGCGGCGTGCTTACGGCAATGGGAGAGGAAATACCCTGCCGCGCCGCAGTGCTGGCAGCGGGGGTATATATGCAGGCCCGCATAATTACCGGGGAATTTTCAAGGCAGTGCGGCCCCAACGGCTTTCTGCGCTCCGAGGGGTTAAGCGCTGCCCTTAAGGAGCTGGGGCTGCCCCTTCAGCGCTTCAAGACCGGCACGCCCGCGCGGGTGGACGGCCGCACCGTGGATTACGCAAAAATGACGCCGCAGTTCGGTCAGGCCGCGCTGTCCTTTTCCTTTATGGATAAGCCGGTCACGCGTAATGTGCCCTGCTATCTTACATACACCACCCCGCAGACACACCGCATAATACTGGATAATCTGCACCGCTCGCCCATGTATTCCGGCAATATAAAGGGTACGGGCGCGCGCTACTGCCCAAGTATCGAGGATAAGGTGGTGCGCTTTTCCGATAAGGACAGGCATCAGCTTTTTCTTGAGCCGGAGGGCGATTACACCTGTGAAATGTATGTTCAGGGGCTGTCCACCAGCCTGCCGGCCGATGTTCAGCAGCAGATGCTGGCAACAATACCGGGGCTGGAAAACGCGCATATGGTGCGTGCGGGCTATGCCATTGAGTACGATTGCCTTGATCCGCTGTGCCTCAATTCCGCGCTGGGTGTTAAAGGCGTACCGGGGCTTTACAGCGCAGGGCAGGTAAACGGTACCAGCGGATACGAAGAAGCGGCCGCACAGGGCATAATTGCAGGAATGAACGCATCTGCATATGTTCGCGGTACTGAGCCGCTTATTCTCAGCAGGAGCGAAAGCTACATAGGTGTGCTTATAGACGATCTTGTCACCAAGGGCACGCATGAGCCCTATCGCATGATGACCTCGCGCGCGGAGTTCCGGCTGAGCCTGCGTCAGGACAACGCCGATCTCCGGCTTACCGAAAAGGGGTATAAAATGGGGCTTGTAAGCCGGGAACGCTATGAGCGCATGACGGCGCGGCGCGCCCGTTTGGAGAATGCCGCCGCAGCCTTGGAATCGGCGCATGTAAGCGGCGGGGCGGCGGCGCAGGTGCTGGGGCTTGAGAAAAGCGGCGGGATGACGGCCAAGGAGCTGCTTAAGCGCCCGGAGGTGAGCTATGAGCAGGTGCGCGCGGTGTGCCCGGAGCTGCCGGGGCTTGATGCGGCGGACGCGCTTACGCTGGAGACCGATATAAAATATGAGGGCTATCTGCTAAAGCAGGCGGCGCAGATACGGGAGGCCGAAAGGCTGGAAAACCGCCTGCTGCCGGGGGATATTGACTATTCGGCCATAAAGGGGCTGCGCATTGAGGGGGCGCAGAAGCTGAGCCGGGTGCGTCCGGCAAGCCTTGGGCAGGCGGGCCGTATTTCGGGGGTTTCGCCCGCTGATATAGCCGTTTTGATGGTATGGCTGGAGAAGCACGGGGCGGAGGAACAGCAGAAAAAGCGTTGAAAAACGCGTAAAAAACAGTGAAAAAACCGTTAAAAAACGCGCAAAAAACGCATAAAAAACGAGTGATTTTTTAATCGGGTCTGTCGGAGGGTGTTATGGAGGAGATAATTCCGATTTTACGGGAAGGGCTGACGCGTTTGGGACTGCCGGATGCGGAGCGGGCGGCGGAGATGCTGGGCATATATGCCCGCAGGCTTACGGAGTACAACGAAAAGGTAAACCTGACCGCCATAACCGACCCCGTTGAGATTGCCACAAAGCATTTTCTGGATTGCGCCGCCTGTGCGCCGTACATTCCGCAGGGGTCGCGGTGTGCCGATGTGGGAACCGGGGCCGGGTTTCCGGGGATGGTGCTGGCGATAGTGCGCCCCGACCTTGAGCTGGTGCTGTTTGATTCCTTGCAGAAGCGGCTGAACTTTTTGGAGGAGCTTGCGCAGGAGCTGGGGGTGCGGGTGCGCTGCGTGCACAGCCGGGCGGAGGATGCCGGACAGAGCCCGCTTTACAGAGAAAAATTCGATATAGCGCTTTCCAGAGCGGTGGCGCGGATGTCGGTGCTGGCGGAGCTGACCCTGCCGCTTGTGAAAACAGGCGGGACGCTTATCGCCCTTAAGGGGCCGGAGGCGGAAAAGGAGCTTAAGGAGGCGCGGGGAGCGCTCAGGATACTGGGTGCGGGAGCAAGCGCGGTGGAGCCCTCGGAGGCCTTTGACGGACAGCAGCATTCGTTTGTTTTGGTGCGCAAGCAGAAGCCGACGCCGAAAGGGTACCCCAGAAAAGCGGGAACCCCGGCGCGGCAGCCGCTTAAATGAGGCGGCACTGAACACGGGAAATTGAAAAATGCATAAATTTCGGCACGGTATATTGACATTGCATAAAAATATGGTATACTAGAATTAGTATTAAAGATGTTCCGCATGTGATCTTGGGGGGAGAAATATGGACGGAAAATCGAACGGGCGGCGCAGAGGGGAGAAAGCTGCCTTGGTCGGGAAGATCTATTTGAAAAACGGAAGGATTATCTTGCTGTAATTGAGCGCATGAACAGCCTGGGGGCGTTTGTGCGCTTTTTTGTTGTGCTTCGCGGAAAATATTGACTGCAAAAGAAACGGAAAGCATAAGGACAATTGTTCGGTATGCGGAGACCTGAAGCGTTCAAAAACATGCATTATGGACCAAGTATATGACAATGACATAAGATATGGCGACATTGTTTGTTACGGTTGCAGGGGAGATATAATGCGGCATCTTGCAGAGCATCATCAGTAATTGGGGAGGAAAAATATGAAAAACGGATTTATACAGGTTTTGGCGGTAATTGCTGCGATGATAATTATGCTGGGATTTGCGGGATGTACGGCGGAGTCGGAACAGACGCAGTCGGCGGAGGCGACCCGGACGGTGTTTCCGACAATGCGGCCGTACGATGCGGAGGTCAAAATTCCGCGTCCGGCATCATTTCGGTATTATTACTTTTTTTCCATCGATGACGCTTATTTCAAATTAGCCTATGTTACACACCAAGGAGATGACGGAAAAACATATAACAGCATAATGGAGGCAAAAGAAGAATACGGCAGTATATGTGCGGATACGGTTGAGGCCCTTCGAAACAGAGAACTTAAAATGGCAGTGCCGTTTATAGACGGTCGCAGGATGGAGACGGAGGGACAGGACCCAATCATATTCATGACAAAGGAGCTTTTTAATTTGCCGTGGATGTGGTATATGTGCACAGTGGACGGAATAAGCCTGACAGTGAAAATCTGCTTTGTGAGCGTGCTTAAAAATGCGAAAATTGATGCGGCCAAGTCTTTTCTTGAGGTGCAAAAGCTTGTGGCACCCAATGCGCCGACACCGGATAATTATAAAGAGTATGATTATTCGAATTATTCATTGGTCTATGAAAAGGATTTGACAACGGCTGACGGTGCGGCCGTGAAAGTGCTTATAATGCAGCATGCGGATGGAAGAGTGTATTTGCATATGCTGCAGAACGGAATGCTTATAACACTGTATGGAGATGACAAAACTGTAGTTAATGAAGACCTTATTAAGAGGTTTGAGGTGAAAACATACTATTATCTGTTGCCGAATGAATAGAATAAACGCACGCCTGATGCCGATATGACGGCCGTGAACGGCGGATATGCACGGGAGAGAAACGGCGCGGGGAGGATTTTAGGGTATGGAGGAGAGAAAAGAGGCGGGCAGAGGAAAGACGGTAGGGGCGGTATGCACGGCATCGGGCATTATCGTGCTGCTTTACGGGATAGTTACGGCGTTTTTGATGAATTTTAATTCGGGCATTGTGATGGTGCTGCTGCTGGGCGGAGCATTGACGGCGGCGGGAGCGCTTTATGCAGGGTGGAGGAAATATGCCGTGTTCCGCGCGGTTCTGTGGGCAGCGGCGGCGGTGATGATATTTATATTCGGATTATCGGGCTTTATTGCCCTTTACGGGGGCGCAGACAATGCAGCGGGGACGGAAAGGGCGGTTATTGTGCCGGGAGCGGGCATAAACGGCGAGAGGGTGAGCGGACAGCTGGAGCGGCGACTTGCGGCGGCGGCGGAATACTGCCGGAAAAACAGGGAGGCCGTGGTGGTGGTATCCGGCGGGCAGGGGCCGCAGGAGAGCATAACGGAGGCGCTGGCGATGGAGCGATATCTTGTTGAGGCGGGAATAGAGAAGGAGAGGATACTGAAGGAGGAGGACTCGGCTTCGACGAGGGAGAACATGGTGAATTCCAAGAGAATACTGGATGAGTATTTCGGAGGGGAAGCATACGATACGGTGATAATAACAAGCGGATACCATGTTTACAGGGCGCAGAGGCAGGCGGAGCGTGCGGGGCTTGAGTGCCGGCATATTCATGCGGGGCTTGCATGGTATGAGGCGCCGGTGCGGTACATAAGGGAATGCGCCGCGGTGGTGAAGGAATTTATAACGCAGAGCTGACGGCGGTGCGGATAAAGAAGCGGGGGAAAAAGGATTTTGCGGTGTGATGAGAAATGCGGATAAGACGGCGCTTTTGCATTATTATACAAAAAGCTGTTTTGCATGCGGAAAAACTGTTTTTTGGAAAATAAATATAAAATAATGCAAAAACACTATTGAATGTGCCTGAAAAATATGGTAGTATATTTGTGCAGCCTGTTTGCTGCATAAAAATAATAAATGAGGAGTGAACGGCATGAAGCAAAAGAAGAACGGTTTCAAGGCACTTGCGGCACTGGTAATGATTATGCTGTTGATATTTTCATCGGTATCTGCGGCAGAAATCTACGATGGCGCACTGCGTGAGGAAACGGCTATTGAAGAGCTTGTTGAACTGCGAACCGAAAAAAGCAAGGTATACATGCTTAGCGACGGCAAAAGGGAATATGTTGCATATGCGGAACCTATACACTATTATAATTCCGCAACAGGACGCTATGAGGAAATAGACAACTCCGTAAAGCAATGTGCGGAGAATGAGACTTTCAGCTATAAGAGTACTGCAAATTCGTGGAATGTATTTCGGCGAGCACTTGGGAGCAAACGGCGCGGTTATGCTGCAAAAGGGCGAGTATAAATTAAGCTTTTATGTTCCGGGCGCGGAATATAACCCGATAATGCGTTCATCGCAGCTTAATTCGCAGGCTGACAACAATATTGCCAATGATACGCGCTCCGTGGTGTACTTAAATGCGGCGTACGGTGTGGATGTTGCATATACGGTTCATTCCGGAGAGCTTAAGGAGGATATAGTATTAAAAACAAGAGAGTCGGACAGAAAGATAACATTTGAGATAAATACGGAGAATTTAATCCCGGTTCATGATACCGAGGGATTATATTTTAAGAATGCTCAAAACGAGGTAATATTCAGATTTGCGCCCATGTATGCTGAGGACGCAAACGGCAGGATGACCGACGCGGTTGAATATGAAGCGGAAATAAACGGCACAAGCGTCACTCTTACCGTGACGGTTGACGAGGAATTTTTGGAGGATGAGAATACTGCGTATCCGGTGATTGTGGACCCGACAACGATGGTTACCGGCACTGCAAAAACAATGGACACTTGCGTTGACGAGCAGTATTCAAATTCAAACTACTATTCGCACGCCAGCTTGTGGACGGGCGGCAAGCTCGGAAACAATGCAATGCGCACATTTATAAAGTTTGATTTGCCGGAGAACATAGCCTCTTGGAGTGTGGTAGAGGCGAAGATAAGCATTAAGAAGAGAGACTACGCAGCGCCTACCGTGAGGGCGCATCGCATATTCCGCAATTGGGACCCTACAAAAATCACATGGGGAAGTCAACCTAATTTCAGCTATACAACGGTCAGCTCCGAAGCTGTGCATTATGCGGGGGATTGGTACCGTATAGATGTTAAGGACATAGTTACAAGCTGGCTTAGCGGCAGATACGAAAACCACGGCTTTGCACTTAAGGAAGAGACAGAGGGTAACGCAAACAAAAAAACGAAGTATTATTCTTCCGAAGCGGATTCTCCGAACAAGCCGGAGCTGCGCATTACATACTATTATGGCTCAAGACCGTATCAATCGGTTACAACCGAATATGTAAATTGCATGGGCTATGCGTTGGAGTATAATGCGTTTATTAAGGGCGTCGACTTGGGTTTGAGTACTAATGCTTTAATAGGCAAGAATACCGCCGAAATACTGGAAACGGTTCGGGAAAAATCCGAGCTGTGGATGAACGAACATTTGAATATTGATGGTATTCCTAATTATTACAGAATAGACTCTTATGACACGCCCATTGAAGAGGGCTGGTATAAGGTGGTTTTGCGCGTCGGATTTTACGATGGCAATGGAAACGGCATTTTTGATGATGCATTGCAGTTTTATGATTATCATTGGTGGTATGAAACATCGACCGGCGAATGGGCGGATAAGCCGGGGCAAACGCCTTCAAAGCTGCATATCGGGTCGTACGGAACAGATCCGGCAGCTTCGCCATGGGAGATTGAACTTAAATATACAGATATCTACGGTGTTGAAAGAATCGTCAAATGCGCGTACAACAGCGAGCCGGTCTATTATAAGGTAAGAGATGTCAGGAACTATAATTGGTGATACTGTGCATAGAAATGTATTTTTGCAGTATATTTATTGTAGATGGTATGCAAAAGGGAGGGACAAAAAATGAAAAAAGCATTGTGTTTAGCTGCGGCGGTGCTGTTTACAATAGGCTTGACAGGATGCGACACGGGTCCGTCGTCAAGCTCAACGGCAGGGATAACGGAAACGAAAGATACCGTAACGGCAGGGGTTACCGAGACGGCAAAGACGCCGACAAATACCGTTCCTACGCAGGAGGCGGCGGAGATGCTGGAAAAAACCAAGGCTGCACTTGATGAATTTATTAAAATTCAAGAAAAAAATTTGAATATTATGAAACATCAAAAAGCGCAAATAGAGCTTATAGAAAAAATTAAGCAGGATAATGCCGATGTTGCTCTTGCCAATATACCCACAATTGATAAAGATAAAATAGCAAATAGCTTGGGGCAGATTATACAATGGTCGGAATGGTCGTCGTGGAGCTATAATAAGGGGTCGGAGTTCAAAGAGCTTTATCACACTGCAGTAAGAGGGGACGGAGAAAGAGCTTATTGCGTGTTTGATGTAAAGGAGGGGATAAGGTATTATTTGTTTTATGATAATTCGATAGAAAAAAAGCTTCCGAATATGAGCTTGGGGCATATAGGCTACCCCTTGCTTATAAATAAGGTGCATACGCGCGCGGAATTTGAAGCGCTGAAAACGGGCGATTCAATCTTAAAGGTTGAGGAAACAGATTCGGTTACAAGCTTTTACAGGGAACGCTTTATTGATTGGAAGAGCACAAACGGGCATTCCGTACATTATCTTGAGGATGGGCTTGCAATTATTGAATATAAGCTTAATCAAGACGGCACGGATTATATTATAAATGATATAGAGCTGATTAAGGGATATAAGTATACCGACAAATTTCTTTTGAATAAAGAGGTTGAGGTAAACTGCGAGATAAACCCGCTGGACCTGCCGCAGTAAAAGGACAGAAGCAGTCAACAAAGGGAGGGCAAAAAAATGAAAAAAGCATTGTGTTTTGCTGCGGCGGTGCTGTTTGCAATAGGCTTGATAGGGTGCGACACAAACCCGTCGTCAAGCGCGACGGCAGGGGTAACGGAAACGAAGGATACCGTAACGGCAGGGGTTACCGAGACAAACAAGCCACTTATAAATACCGATTCTCCGTGGAAGCCAACCTCGCCGGAGGAGAGCAATCCCGCATTGGATGAATTCGTTGAAAAATGCCTTAAATACGAGCCGTGGGGTGAAGGTGAGAGGATAGCGGCGGATATAAGTGACTTGTTTAATAAAATAGGTGTAAGTGATGCAAATAAAGCGCTTGAAAATATTCCCGTAAGGACAATAAAAGAAGGCTCGTTGCTAACCGGTTTGGGAAGAAGTGTGGGAGCTTTTGAAAGAACCAGCGGCATAAAATATGAAAACGGCTTGGCAATTTACATATGGAGATTATATCCGACTGCTGTACGCACAAGCGGAGACAGAGCGTATTTTGTATTTGAGGTTGAAGACGGCGCGAGATATTATGCGTTCTGTGATAAAGCCGTAAACGATTATTACTGCACGGCCGGATATCCGATACTTATGAATAAGGTGCGCGACAAGAAGGATTTTGAGGGGCTAAAGATTGGAGACTCCATAAAAAAGGTGCAGCAGATAGAACCGTTGGCGGAGTATTATGCACAGAGTTTCAAGGGCGCGTGGGATACCGATTACAGCTATGCAACGGTGGACAGTACGCGCGGGGTGGTATCGCAGGTGGGCTCGATCCATTATGTTAAGGACGGGCTTGTGATAATAAGATACATACCTACGGAGGACGACGGCGATATGATTATAAGCAGCATAGAGTATATTGACGGATATGTGTACAAGGATGATTTTAACAGAGAGGTAAACTGCGAGATAAACCCGCTTGACCTGCCGCAGTAGGGGCGGGGGCAAAAAAGCCGCGAAGAGATTCGCGGCTTTTGATATATGCGGGGGTTAAGCATTATGCGGACGGTTTCACAGCAAAAGAACGAAAATATAAAGGAATTTACGGCGGAAAAGGTCAGCTTCTTCTTGACACGGCGGCTGCTTTTTGATATAATTTACAATTGCATTATAGGGTAATGTGGGGAGTAATATCTTACATGCCATGGGGAAAGGGGCGTTTTGTCCTTCGGCTTAAATATTTTTACCACACAAACGGGAAAATATCAAGCGGTTTTGACAAAATGCGTTTTCTTACACTGTAAGGCAGTATGTTATACGGGAGAGTGAATGTATGCTTCACGATGTGCAGATGGGAAAAAGGACCAGAAAGAGTTTCTCTCGGATTCAGCCCAGCGAAAAGATGAGCGATCTGATTGAGATTCAGAAGGACTCCTTCCAGAACTTCGTTGCCTCGGATCTGAGCAGCATAATCGGGGATTTTTCGCCCATTGACGATTTTTCCCAGAATATGCGGCTGGAATTTCTGACCTGCTATCTTGAGGGCACGGACGGAAAGCCGGTTGTTGTGGAGACGGCGGCGGAATCCAAGCTCAAAAAGAAAGAGCATGACAGAAAGGAAGAGCTGGGGCTTGTGAGCGCCGATGAGGGCGAGGAGGAGTATGACGAGCTCAGCTACCGGGTAGAGCGCTTCAAAACCAAATATTCCGTGGAGGAGAGCAAGGAGCGGGACGCTACCTTTGCCGCCCCGATGAAGGTGAAAGTGCGCCTGACGGTAAAGGATGAGGACGGCTCGGTGCGTGATATTACCGAGCAGGACGTCTTTATGGGCGATTTCCCGCTTATGACAAGGACGGGCACCTTTATTATAAACGGCGCGGAGCGTGTTATTACCAGCCAGCTGGTAAGAAGCCCGGGCGTATATTTTGAAAAAATCGACCGCGCGGAAACAGCAGTATACCGCCACACTTATCCCCAACCGCGG
The DNA here is from genome assembly GCA_022009755.1 of Oscillospiraceae bacterium. Taxonomy (GTDB): domain Bacteria; phylum Bacillota; class Clostridia; order Christensenellales; family QALW01; genus UMGS1338. Next base: position 1,172,489 of record CP091722.1, on the reverse strand, counting down.
CGCATGGCTGGAATTTGAAATAGATAAAGAGAATGTATTCCGCGTTAAGGTGGACCGCACCGGAAAGGTGACCTTCACCACGCTTCTGCGCGCGCTAAGCCCGGAGATGGGCTCGGACGAGCAGATAATAGAGGTTTTGGGCTATGATAAGGGAGAGGCGCAGGGATTGGCCTCGGATGAGGGCAAGATATTTGCCTGCGATATTATCCGCCAGACGCTTAAAAGGGATCAGGAGAGCAATCCGCCCATTGCCTGCCATATAGACGGCCTTACCGAGATGTACAAGAAGCTGCGTCCCGGCGAGAACGCCACCGTGGAGACAATGGAGGAGCGCATTGCGGATACCTTCTTTGACCCCAAGCGCTACGACCTTTCCAGAGTGGGACGCTATAAGTTCAACAAGAAGCTTTCGCTTGCTTCCCGCATTGAGGGGCAGGTGGCCTTTGAAAACATCGTGAACCCCGAAACGGGCGAGCTGCTGGCCGCCAAGGGAGATACGATTACCGCGGAGCAGGCCAAGGCCGTGCAGAACAGCGGAATACGCTCGGTGCGCATAATCATCCGCCGCAAGAACGACAAGGGCAAGGTGGAGACAAAGCCGCAGGCGGTGCTTGCAAACCGCTTTGTGGAGGCGGGGGCATATCTTGACTTTGACCCCGCGGAGTGCGGGCTTAACGAGCTGGTTTACTACCCCGTGCTGCGGGAGATACTGGACTCGGGTCTTGCCGGGGAGGAGCTTAAGGACGAGCTTCGCGCCCGCAGAGAGGAGCTGATTCCGGAGCATATACTGCTGGACGATATTCTTTCCGCGATCAACTACGGCATAAACCTGTGCGATTATTACGATGATGACGACGATTCCGACGAGGACAGCCAGGAGGACGCGATAAAGCGCTCCCACACGCATGACGACATTGACCATTTGGGCAACCGCCGCGTGCGCTGCGTGGGCGAGCTTTTGCAGAATCAGCTGCGCGTGGGCTTTTCCAGAATGGAGCGCGTGGTAAGGGAGCGCATGAGCACCCTGGGCATGGACAGCGTTACGCCGTCGCTGCTTATAAATATCCGTCCCGTTACCGCTGCGATAAAGGAGTTCTTCGGCTCCTCACAGCTTTCGCAGTTCATGGATCAGAACAACCCGCTTGCGGAGCTGACGCATAAGCGCCGTCTGTCCGCGTTGGGACCGGGAGGTCTTAACCGTGACCGGCCTTCCTTTGAGGTGCGTGACGTGCACTACACCCATTACGGACGCATGTGCCCGATAGAGACCCCTGAAGGAAAGAACATAGGGCTTATCGGCTCGCTTGCCACCTATGCGCGCATAAACCAGTACGGCTTTATTGAAACGCCGTACCGCCGCGTGGAGGAGATAACCGACAAGGACGGCAACAAGAAATACCATGTAATGGACGTGGTGGACTATCTTACGGCGGATCAGGAGGACGGCTTTGTAATTACGCAGGCCAATGAGCCGCTGGATGAGAACAACTGCTTTATAAACGAGCGGGTCGCGGTGCGCGGCAAGCGCGTGGGCAGAGAGAAGGCCTTTACCGAGGTGCGCCCCTCGCAGGTGGACTATGTTGACGTATCCCCCTGCCAGGTAGTATCGGTGGCGACGGCGATGATCCCCTTCCTGGAAAACGACGATGCCTCCCGTGCGCTGATGGGCGCGAACATGCAGCGTCAGGCAGTGCCGCTGCTGTGCCCGCAGGCGCCTATCGTGGCAACCGGCATAGAATACAAGGCGGCGCAGGATTCCGGCGTTACGGTGCTTGCGCGCAAGAGCGGTACCGTTACCTATGTGGATGCGACGAAGATAGTTATTACCGACAAAAAGGGCAGAGAGCAGAAGTACGACCTGCTGAAGTTCAAGCGCTCCAACCAGGGCACCTGCATAAACCAGCGCCCGATAGTAAGCAGGGCGAGCAGGTGGCCGCCGGGCAGACCATTGCGGACGGACCGTCCACCGATCAGGGCGAGATATCGCTTGGGCGCAACATGCTGATAGCGTTCATGCCGTGGGAGGGCTACAACTACGAGGACGCGGTGCTGCTGAGCGAGAAGCTGGTCAAAAACGATATATTCACCTCTATTCATATTGAAAAGTATGAGTGCGAGGCAAGGGATACGAAGCTGGGACCTGAGGAAATAACTCAGGAGATACCCAACATCGGCGAGGATTCGCTGAAGAATCTTGACGAAAACGGCGTTATCCGCATAGGTGCGGAGGTGCGTCCGGGAGACATACTGGTAGGTAAGGTTACGCCCAAGGGCGAGACCGAGATGACGGCGGAGGAGCGTCTGCTGCGCGCGATATTCGGCGAAAAGGCGCGCGAGACCCGCGACACCTCGCTGCGCGTTCCGCACGGTGAGGCGGGCATCATAGTGGATGTAAAGACCTTTACCCGTGAAAACAAGGACGAGCTGGCTCCGGGCGTTTCCAAGATGGTGCGCGTATACATTGCCCAGAAGAGAAAGATCTCCGTGGGCGACAAGATGGCGGGCCGTCACGGAAACAAGGGTGTTATTTCGCGCATACTGCCTGAGGAGGACATGCCCTTCCTGCCGGACGGAACTCCGGTGGAGATAGTGCTTAACCCGCTGGGCGTGCCTTCCCGAATGAATGTGGGACAGGTGCTTGAGGTGCATTTGGGCATGGCGGCAAGAAAGCTGGGCTGGCACATTGCCACCCCGGTATTCGACGGCGCTAAGGAAGCGGATTTGGATGCGGCGCTTGCGCAGGCGGGGATGCGCCCCGACGGCAAAACGGTGCTGTATGACGGCCGCACCGGCGAGCCCTTTGATAACCCCGTAACGGTGGGCATAATGTATTATCTGAAGCTGGTTCACCTGGTGGACGACAAGATTCACGCCCGTTCCACCGGACCCTATTCGCTGGTTACGCAGCAGCCGCTGGGCGGCAAGGCGCAGTTCGGCGGACAGCGCTTCGGCGAGATGGAGGTGTGGGCGCTGTACGCCTACGGCGCGGCGCACACGCTTCAGGAGATACTGACCATCAAATCGGACGATGTGGTGGGCAGAGTGAAGGCCTACGAGGCCATAATCAAGGGGGAGAATATCCCCGAGCCGGGTATTCCGGAATCCTTCAAGGTGCTGCTTGAGGAGCTGCGCTCATTGGCTCTTGACGTTAAGATACTTACTCAGGAGCGCAAGGAAGTGCATATGCGCGAGCTGCTGGACGACGATGCGGATGCACAGGAGTTCATCCTTGAGGGCATAGACAAGCACAGGGCTCCGGAGATGACCGGGCCGCTTGTGGACATTTTCGGCGGCGACGATTTGGAGCTTGACGACCTTGATGATGAGGATGCGGCAAGCCTGATAGCCGACGACGATGATGAGCTGGATCTGTCCGATCTGGGCTTGTTTGATGATGACGAAGAGGACGACGGACTCGTGCTTGAGGAAGAAGACGAGGATCTTTAATAAAAAATTGAAGGGAGAGATTACCCCTTGTTTGAATTGAATAACTTTGATTCCATACAGATAGGGCTGGCGTCCCCGGAGAAGATCCGGGAATGGTCCTTCGGCGAGGTAAAGAAGCCGGAGACCATAAATTACAGGACGCTTAAGCCGGAGCGGGACGGCCTGTTCTGCGAGCGCATATTCGGACCCACAAGGGACTGGGAGTGCGCCTGCGGAAAGTACCGCAAGGGCGCCCGGTATAAGGGACTCAAGTGCGACCGCTGCGGTGTTGAGATAACCCGCGCAAAGGTACGCCGCGAGAGAATGGGTCACATTGAGCTGGCGGCGCCGGTATCGCACATATGGTATTTCAAGGGAATCCCCAGCCGTATGGGACTGATGCTGGACATTACGCCCAAGGATCTGGAAAAGGTGCTGTATTTTGCGGCATTTATAGTGATAGATGTGGGCGAAAGCGGACTTAAGCCCCAGCAGATACTTTCCGAGCGGGAATATCAGGAGGCGCGCCAGACCTACGGTGCCGGCTCCTTCCGTGCGGGAATGGGTGCGGAGGCCATAAAGGAGCTGCTGGAAAAGATAGATGTTGAGCAGCTGTGCACTCAGCTTCGCAGCGAGCTGGACGCGACGAATGTGGGACAGAAGAAGGCGCGCCTTGTAAAGCGTCTTGAGGTGGCCGAGGCATTCCGTAAGTCGGGCAACAAGCCGGAGTGGATGATACTGGATGTGGTGCCGGTGATTCCGCCGGAGATCCGTCCTATGGTGCAGCTGGACGGCGGACGCTTTGCCTCCAGCGATCTGAACGATCTTTACAGAAGAGTAATAAACCGCAATAACCGTCTTAAGAAGCTGCTGGAGCTTTCTGCGCCGGACATCATTGTGCGCAATGAAAAGAGAATGCTTCAGGAAGCGGTGGATGCCCTTATTGACAACGGCCGCCGCGGCCGTCCCGTAACGGGCCCCGGCAACCGTCCGCTCAAATCCCTTTCCGATATGCTTCGCGGCAAGCAGGGACGCTTCCGTCAGAACCTGCTGGGCAAGCGTGTTGACTATTCCGGCCGTTCCGTTATAGTTGTAGGACCGTCCCTGAAGATGACGCAGTGCGGACTGCCCAAGGAAATGGCCATTGAGCTGTTCAAGCCCTTTGTTATAAAGGAGCTGGTGGCGCGCGGCTTTGCGCACAACATAAAGAGCGCAAAGAGGCTTATAGACAAGGGCCGCACCGAGATATGGGATGTGCTGGAGGATGTGGTGGTAAACCACCCCGTGCTGCTCAACCGTGCGCCTACGCTGCACCGCTTGGGCATACAGGCCTTTGAGCCGGTGCTGGTGGACGGAAGAGCCATCAAGCTGCACCCGCTTGTGTGTACCGCCTTCAACGCGGACTTTGACGGCGACCAGATGCCTGTGCATGTGCCGCTTTCCCAGGAGGCTCAGGCAGAGGCGCGCTATCTGATGCTGGCTGCCAACAACATTCTTAAGCCGGCGGACGGACGCCCCGTTGTGGTGCCGACTCAGGATATGATCATAGGCGTATATTATCTTACCATTGTGGAAGAGAATCTGCGCGAGCAATACAAAGACTGCGTATACCGCGACCTGGATGAGGCAATGCTGGCATACAGCACGGGCAATCTGCCCCTGCATGCGCCGGTGCGCATACGCTACACAAAGGAAATAGACGGGCAGAAGGTAAGCCGGATTGTGAACACCTCGGTGGGACGCGCCATATTCAATCAGGCGGTTCCGCAGGATATAGGCATGGTGGAGCGCAAAACGGTGGACGACATGTTCAAGCTGGAAGTGGACACCCGTGTGGGCAAGAAGGAGCTTGGACAGATAATCAGCCATGTGTTCGCGGCGCACGGCGCCAACAGAACCAGTGAGGTTCTGGATGAGATAAAGGCGCTGGGCTTCAAGTTTGCCACCCGCGGCGCAATAACCGTAGGTATCAAGGATGCGGTTGTGCCCAAGGAGAAATATCAGATAGTTGCAGAGGCGGAGAAGGATGTACGCCGCATCAACCGCAGCTTTGAGCGCGGCATGATAACAAACGAGGAGCGTCTGAGCGCCACCATCAAGCTGTGGAGAAAGACGACGGACGATGTTCTTGAGGTGCTGCTGAAGTCCTTTGACGACCTGAACCCGATAAACATGATGAACAAATCCGGAGCCCGCGGTAACAAGGATCAGATTCGCCAGCTGGCGGGTATGCGCGGACTTATGGCAAAGACGGACGGTTCGCCCTATGAAATACCGATTAAGGCAAACTTCCGTGAGGGTCTGACGGTGCTGGATTTCTTCATTTCCTCTCACGGTACCAGAAAGGGTATGGCGGATACCGCACTGCGTACGGCAGACTCCGGTTACCTTACAAGACGACTGGTGGATGTATGCCAGGATGTTATTGTTAACGAGGAGGACTGCTGGGAGACCCATCCGGACACCGGCACCCCCAAGGGAATGTGGGTAAGCGAGGTTGTGCATGAGCGGGCGGTTATAGAGCCCCTGCGTCAGAGAATACTGGGCCGCGTTTCGGTAAACGAGATAGTGGATCCGGATACGGGCAAGGTTGTGGTGCATGCAAACGAGCTTATCGACGATAAGATTGCGGATGCGATCGTGGCCATAGGCGGCGATGACGAATCCAAGAAGATAAAGAGAGTATATATCCGCTCGGTATTCACCTGCCGCTGCGCACACGGCGTATGCTGCAAGTGCTACGGCTCGGATATGTCCAGCGGAAAGCTGGTATCCCCCGGCGAGGCGGTGGGTATCATAGCGGCGCAGTCCATCGGCGAGCCCGGTACGCAGCTGACTATGAGAACCTTCCATACCGGCGGTGCGGTATCGGGATCGGATATTACACAGGGTCTGCCGCGCGTTGAGGAGATATTCGAGGCGCGCAAGCCCAAGCCCAAGGCACTGGCTATTCTGTCCGACATTGACGGTGTTGCCACGGTTACGGAAAAGGGCAAGCAGATAAAGCAGTATCAGATTACCGTTACCGGCAAGGACGGCGAGGAATACAAGTACAACCCCACCTACAATGTAAAGCCGCTTGTGGAAACGGGCGACGAGGTGCATGCGGGCGACGAGCTTACTCCGGGTTCACCCGATCCCAAGGAGGTGCTGCGCATAAGGGGCGTTCAGGAGCTTCAGGCCTTCCTGCTGCGTGAGGTGCAGACGGTTTACAAGCGCCAGAGCGTTGAGATAGGCGATAAGCACATTGAGCTGATCGTGCGTCAGATGCTCAGAAAGGTAATCATCGACGAGGCGGGCGACACGGAGCTGCTGCCCGGCGAGATGGTGGATATCAACCGCGTGGAGGAGATAAACGCCCGCGTGGTGGCCGAGGGCGGACGCCCCGCCGTGAGCAAGCGCATACTTCAGGGTATTACCAAGGCGTCGCTGGCTACGGAATCCTTCCTGAGCGCGGCTTCGTTCCAGGAGACCACGAGAGTGCTTACCGATGCCGCCATCAAGGGCAAGATCGACCCGCTTGCAGGTCTTAAGGAAAATGTTATTATCGGCAAGCTTATTCCTGCCGGTACCGGACTTAAGAGATACAAGGATGTGGTGATCGACGCTCCCAAGGCGCCGGTTGCGCCCCCGGAGACGACTGCCGCGGCTGAGTCGATGTAAGGGCGGACGATAAAAGATGATAAAGCTTGCTCTGCGGCATGCGTGCATGCCGCAGAGACGGCTTTTTTACGAACATTTTGCAAAAATGCGGGGGCATAGCCGGAAACGATTGACATTATAGCCCCCGGAATGATATTATATGCGATGTTGGATATTAGCTTATGTTGGTTAATTCCGGCAAAGCAGAGGTATTTTGTGATGGACAGCCTCAGGAGCGTGCCGCACGCAGCGGGAACAAGGCAGACCGAGCGCGCGGTGGAAGCGGGTAATGCAGCATATGTGCTTTTGGCACAGGACGCGGAGGAAAGGGTTAAAAGCCGTATCTCTGCGCTTTGCGCTGTTTACGGCGTTGAGGTGAAAAGGGCTGATTCCATGAAGGAGCTGGGGCGCTTATGCGGCATAGCGGTGGGCTGTGCGGCGTGCGCCGTGCTCAATAATTTTCGCTAATTTTCTCAATGGGTTGCGAGAAAGTTATATACTATTTACAGATCACGAAAGGAGGTAAGTGGTAAATGCCAACTATCAACCAATTGATCAAGAACGGCAGACAGCAGGCTAAATATAAGTCTTCGGCTCCTATTCTTCAGGAGTGCCCTCAGAAGAGAGGCGTGTGCCTGAATGTGAAGACGATGACTCCTAAAAAGCCTAACTCCGCACTGCGTAAGGTTGCCAGGGTAAGACTGGTAAACGGCATGGAGGGTACCTGCTACATTCCCGGTATCGGACACAATCTGCAGGAGCACTCCGTGGTGCTTATCCGCGGCGGAAGAGTTAAGGACCTGCCTGGTGTAAGATATCATATTATTCGCGGCACTTTGGATACAGCCGGCGTTGCAAAGAGAATGCAGGCCAGAAGTAAATACGGTGCAAAGAGACCCAAGAAGTAAGCTTTCTCCGCTGGAAGGCGTGCTTTGAGGGGATCCAGTCCCGTATGCTGCGGGGCGATGCCTGTTTATTTTGAATTGTATTTCTTTTTCTGAAATTCGAGGAGGTTAGAACTATGCCCAGAAGAGGTGGAGTTCCCAAACGCGATGTGCTTCCCGATCCGCTGTATAAATCCAAGGTTGTTACAAAGCTTATCAACCAGGTTATGTACGACGGCAAAAAGGGCGTTGCACAGCGTATTGTATATGATGCTTTTGATATAATAAACGAAAAGACCGGCCGCGAGGCTATCGAGGTTTTCAATCAGGCGATGGAGAACATCATGCCGCTGCTTGAGACCAAGGCTCGCCGCGTAGGCGGTTCCAACTATCAGGTTCCGATTGAGGTTCGCCCCGACAGACGGCAGACCCTGGGCCTGCGTTGGCTGGTTACTTTCACGCGCAAGCGCAGCGAGCGCACCATGTGCGAACGCCTTGCAGCCGAGATCATGGACGCTGCAAACAATACCGGCGCCAGCGTGAAGAAGAGAGAAGACGTACACAAGATGGCGGAGGCAAACAAGGCGTTTGCTCACTACCGTTGGTAGTCTTTTGCCTGATAAGCTAAAGGAGGGCTGGATTTGCCAAGACAATACTCATTGGAAAATACCCGTAATATCGGTATTATGGCGCACATTGACGCCGGTAAGACCACTACTACGGAGCGTATTCTGTACTACACCGGCAAAACTCACCGTATCGGCGAGACGCACGACGGCACTGCCACCATGGACTGGATGGTTCAGGAGCAGGAAAGAGGTATAACCATTACCTCCGCCGCAACGACCGCCTTCTGGAAGGGCTGCCGTATAAACATTATCGACACCCCCGGCCACGTTGACTTCACGGTAGAGGTTGAGAGATCTCTGCGCGTGCTGGACGGCGCGGTAAGCGTATTCTGCGCTAAGGGCGGTGTTGAGCCTCAGAGCGAGACCGTTTGGAGACAGGCTGACACCTACGGTGTTCCGCGGCTTGCATATGTTAACAAAATGGATATAATGGGCGCGGATTTCTATCGCGTGGTATCCATGATGAAGGACAGACTGCAGTCCAACGCCGTGCCGATACAGCTGCCTATCGGCGCCGAGGATTCCTTCAGAGGAATTATCGACCTGGTAGAGATGAAGGCGTATATTTATCTTGACGATCTCGGCGAGAAGATTGACATCACGGACATCCCCGAGGACATGAAGGAGCAGGCGCAGAAATACCATGATGAAATGGTGGAGAATGTTGCTTCCTGCGAGGTCAACGAGGACCTGATGATGAAATATCTTGAGGGCGAGGAGCTTACGATAGAGGAGCTCAAGGCCGGCATACGCAAGGCCACCTGCGCCAACCAGATGAACGCCGTTACCTGCGGTACTTCCTACCGCAATAAGGGCGTGCAGAAGCTGCTGGACGCTATTGTGGACTATATGCCTGCGCCTACCGACATTCCCGCTATTCGCGGCGTACTGCCGGGCACCGATATTGAGGAGGACCGTCACGCAAGCGACAGCGAGCCGTTCTCCGCGCTGGCCTTCAAGATTGCTACCGACCCCTTTGTGGGAAAACTGGCATTCTTCCGCGTATATTCCGGAACTCTTACCGCCGGCTCCTATGTGTATAACTCCACCAAGGGCAAGCGGGAGAGAATGGGACGCATACTGATGATGCATGCAAACCACCGCGAGGAGATCGATCAGGTTTACGCCGGCGATATAGCGGCGGTTGTGGGCCTTAAGGATACCACCACCGGCGACACGCTGTGCGATGAAAACCATGAGATCATTCTTGAATCCATGGTGTTCCCGGATCCGGTTATTCAGGTTGCCATCGAGCCCAAGACGAAGGCCGGTCAGGAAAAGATGACAATGGCTCTTGTGAAGCTGGCCGAGGAGGATCCTACCTTCAAGACCTATACTGATCAGGAAACCGGTCAGACCATTATTGCCGGTATGGGCGAGCTGCATCTGGAGATTATCGTGGACCGTCTGCTGCGCGAGTTCAAGGTAGAGGCTACCGTGGGCAAGCCGCAGGTTGCATACCGCGAGACCATCCGCAAGAAGGTGCGTCAGGAGGGCAAGTATGTCCGTCAGACCGGCGGTCACGGACAGTACGGTCACTGTATTATTGAGATCGAGCCTGTTGAACCCGGTCAGGGCTATTCCTTTGAGAATAAGACCGTGGGCGGCGCAATACCCAAGGAGTTCATTGCTCCTATTGACGCCGGTATTCAGGAGGCTGCCAAGTCCGGTGTGCTGGCCGGCTACGAATGTGTGGACTTCAAGGTAACGCTGCTTGACGGTTCTTACCACGATGTTGACTCTTCGGAAATGGCATATAAGATAGCAGGTTCTATGGCATTCAAGGAGGCTGCCCGCAAGGCGGATCCCGTACTGCTTGAGCCTGTGATGAAGGTTGAAGTCGTAGTTCCCGAGGACTACATGGGCGATATCATCGGAAACCTCAATTCCCGCCGCGGCCGCGTGGAGGGCATGGAGGACAGAGCCGGAGCCAAGGTTATCCATGCAATGGTTCCGCTGAGCGAGATGTTTGCATACTCCAACGACCTGCGTTCCAGAACACAGGGCCGCGGACAGTTTACCATGCAGTTTGACCACTACGAGGAAGTACCCAAGAATATCGCGGAGAAAATCGCCGCAAAATAACTTAACAGGAGGAAAATAAAATGGCAAAGGCAAATTCGAAAGAAGCAAGCCGCACGTTAATATCGGAACCATCGGTCACGTAGACCATGGCAAGACCACTCTTACCGCGGCAATCACCACAGTGCTTGCAAAGCTGGGCAAGGCTGAGGCAATGGCGTATGACGCAATTGACAAGGCGCCTGAGGAGAAGGCAAGAGGAATTACAATAAACACCGCACATGTAGAATATGAGACGGATGCTCGTCACTATGCACATGTAGACTGCCCCGGCCACGCTGACTATGTAAAGAACATGATCACCGGTGCGGCGCAGATGGACGGTGCAATACTGGTAGTATCGGCAGCAGACGGCCCGATGCCGCAGACCCGTGAGCACATACTGCTTGCGCGTCAGGTAGGCGTGCCCTACATCGTAGTATTCATGAACAAGACGGACATGGTAGACGATGAGGAGCTGCTTGAGCTGGTAGAGATGGAGATCAGAGAGATGCTGACCGAGTACAGCTTCCCCTGGCGACGAAGTACCGGTTATTCGCGGCAGTGCGCTGAAGGCTCTTGAGGCAGTGCAGAACGGAGCGGATGTAACGACGGATCCGTGGTGCGCGAAGATCATCGAGCTGATGGATGCGGTAGACAAGTTCATCCCGACTCCCGAGAGAGCGGTAGACAAGCCGTTCCTTATGCCTATCGAGGATATATTCTCCATAACGGGCCGCGGCACCGTGGCAACGGGCAGAGTGGAGAGAGGCACGGTAAAGGTACAGGACACCGTAGAGATCGTAGGACTTACGCACGAGAAGAGACAGGTAGTAGTAACCGGCGTAGAGATGTTCCGTAAGCTGTTGGACGAGGCGTATGCAGGGGACAACATCGGACTGCTGCTGCGCGGCGTGCAGAGAAACGAGATCGAGCGCGGCCAGGTGCTTGCAAAGCCGGGCACGATCAATCCTCACACGAACTTCGTAGGCCAGGTATATGTGCTTAAGAAGGAAGAGGGCGGCCGTCATACACCGTTCCTTAACGGCTACCGTCCGCAGTTCTATTTCCGCACGACCGATGTAACGGGCGTAGTAAAGCTGCCCGAGGGTGTGGAGATGGTAATGCCGGGCGACAACATTGAGATGGAGATCGACCTGATTGCTCCTATCGCAATTGAGGAAGGACTTCGTTTTGCAATCCGTGAGGGCGGCAGAACGGTAGGCTCCGGCGTAGTATCCAAGATCATAAAGTAATATAGAATGATCAATGAAGCGGTCCGCAGCAGCGGGCCGCTTTTTGTATATTCAAGCATATCGCAAGCGGGGGAAAGGAAAGCGGTGGGATGGCTTTGCTGCGCTGAAATAAATTCGGCCCCGCAAACGGCAGAATAAGGGCAATTGCAGAAGGGGCATACAGCCGGGACATCGGTAAAGGAAGTAAAAAGGATACGGGCTTTAAGATATATACAAATGCCGGTGCACGGGGAAGCGGCGGGAAAAGCAAAGCCTTAAATGAGATACAAATTTTCAATTTGCAGTTGACATAATTCAAAGGGAGATATATAATGTAACAGTGTTATGAAACGGTGTTATGCATGAGGTGGAGAAATGGCAAGGCAGATAGAGGGCGTGGCGGAGCGGATTGTTGACGCGGCGAAGCGGGAGTTTCTTGACAAGGGCTATGTAGATGCCTCCCTGCGCACGATAGCGGCCGAGGCGGATACCAGCACAAACTCCATCTATGTGCGCTTCGGCGACAAGGAGGGGCTGTTTTCCGCCATTGTGGAGCCGGTGCTGAACGAAATGACGGAACGCTTTATCCGTATACAGGAAAGATTTCACCTTATGACGCCGGAGGAGCAGGCGGAATGGATGCCCAAATACGCCGACGGCGGCACATCGGAGCTGATAGACTATATGTATGAGCATTTGGAGGAATTTCGGCTGCTGCTTGACGCATCCTACGGAACGCGTTTTCATAATTTTGTAGATGAGCTGGTGCGCATTGAGGTGGAATACACATACAAATTCATGGAGGCGGTGGGGTACTCCGACAAATTCGGCGACGCGGTGACGCAGAAGCTGCTGCATATTGTAACGACATCGCGCTTTGAGAGTATATTTGAGATAATCCGCCATGGCATGAGCCGCGAGGAAGCAACGGAATATATCGAGCTGCTGAGCCGGTATCACCGCTGCGGATTTATTGAAATTTTCGGCAAGGGCTTGCAATAGAGGCGAACAGGCTGCCGGTGCGGCGGCCTTTATAAAGGCTTTGCAGTTAGATATGGCTAACTAAAGGAGGTTATGATAGATGAAGGAGAAGAGCCCGGTAGGACGGATATGGGAAATGGGAGAAAAAGAGCACGGCAAGCTGATTACGGCGGTGATTCTTGCGGTGCTGGGAGTTGCCTGCGGTATGGCACCGTATTTTGCGGCGGCAAAAATCATTGTGCTGCTGCTTGCGGGGGAGAAGGTGTTTTTGGCTTATCTGCCGTGGCTTCTGACGGCGCTTGGCGGTTTTCTTCTGCGCACGGTGCTGTATAACGGCGCGCTGGGGATATCCCACAGGGCAACCTTCAGCATTCTTAAAACAATTCGTGAAAAGCTGCTTGCAAAGCTGCCGCGCTTGCCGCTGGGAACGGTGATGGACACATCAAGCGGCAAGCTGAAGGAGATAATCGTGGATCAGGTGGACAGCATGGAAACGACCCTTGCGCATTTGTTTCCCGAGATGACGGCAAACATCGTTACGCCGCTGCTTACGGTTATTTATCTGTTTGTTCTGGATTGGCGTTTGGCGCTGCTTTCCCTTGCGGTGTTTCCGATTGCATTTGTGTTTATGATGACGGTCATGGGTGGCTATGCAAGAATTATGCAGGCGCCGTGAAGGCAACAACCGAGATGAGCAGCACGATGATTGAGTACATAAACGGTATTGAGGTTATCCTCCGGCAGGCAGTTTGCCCGAACCTCGCTGATGTGCAGCTTGCCCGCAATGGCTTTGGCAGCGGCTTCGTGGTCGCCGGTAAGAAGCACGGGCTGTACGCCCAAAGAGGATAAAGCCGCTATGGTGTCTGCACTTTCTTTGCGCAGCGTATCGGACAGAGCAAGGAAGCCGACAAACACGCCGTCTGCCGCCACATAGGTAACCGTGCAGCCCTGCTGAATGTGCGCTTGGGCCGAAGGCACTGAGCCGAGAGCGACGCCGTGCTCGTGCAGCAGCTCCGGGTTGCCCGCAAGAACGGTTTTGCCTTCAACAACAGCGCACACGCCGCGCCCCGGAATCATTTGAAAATTGCCGGCTTCCGATAATGCTTCTCCGGTTTTTTTATAGCAGCTTACTATGGCCTTCCCCAGCGGATGCTCGGAAAACTGTTCGGCGGAAGCGGTCAAACGGTATATTTCGCTTTTATCAAAGCGTTCGGAAACGCTTTTTGCCGCAACTACCTCCGGAGTGCCGTAGGTCAGGGTGCCGGTTTTATCAAAGGCAATTACCTTTGCTTTGGACAGCCGTTCCGGCGCGTCGCCCTCGCGAACGAGAAAGCCGTGCCTTGTGGCGTTGCCGATGGCGGCCATAATGGCTGTGGGAGTTGCCAGCACCAATGCGCAGGGGCAAAATACAACAAGAATCGTGACGGCACGGATGATCTGCCCCGTGATAAGCCATGTAAGCGCCGCGGCGGAGAATGCCGTTACCACTATCCATGTTGCCCAGCGGTCGGCAAGACCGACGATCTTTGCTTTGCCGGCATCCGCCGACTGTACAAGGCGGATCATTCGCTGAATGGAGCTGTCTTGTCCGACTTTTGTCGCTTCCATCTCGAAGACGCCGAATTGGTTGACGGTGCCGCTGGACACCGTATCGCCCGCAGTTTTGTCCACGAGGAGGGATTCGCCGGTCATGACGGCCTGATTGACGGAGGTCTGACCGGAAAGAATAATGCCGTCCACGGGAACGCTTTCACCGGGAAGCACACGGATGCGGTCGCCGACCCGGACCTGCTCGGCGGGGATGATTTCCTCTGTTCCGTTGCGCTTCACCTTTGCAGTTTGCGGCGTCAGATGCACCAGCTTTTCAATGCCGGCTCTGGCTTTGGCTACGGTGAGCTCCTCCAGCAATGCGCCAAGCTGCATAATGAAGGCCACTTCGCCGGAGGCGAAGGTTTCGCCGATACAAACAGAGGCAATCAGCGCTAAAGAAACCAGTACATCCGCTTTAATATCAAAGGCGGTGACAAGCCCGATCACCGCCTCCAAAACGATGGGCAGGCCGCACAGCACAATGGCTATCCATGCCGTATCAAAGGGAAACGGCTGAAATTTCAAAAGGCTGCAGACAACCGCGATGCCGGAAACAACAAGCAGCACGATATCCTTTCTGATGCCTCCGAGCTTCAGGAGATGTTCCAGCTTCTCCATAACTCGTTTCATAGATAAATCTCCTCTCTATACCATATGGGGTATGCGTATATTATACATATGGGGGTATAGGTTGTAAAGGGGATAAAAGAAAAAGCCGATTCAAAAAATCGGCTTTCGGGAAAGCTGCCGCACGGGCAGGCTATTGCATATTGGAGAAACGCTCTACGGCTTTGGTGAAGCTTTCTATTGTTTTTCTGCATCGCCGTGTTCGATGCCGTCGCGGACACAGTGCTTGATGTGCCCTTCAAGCACGACCTTACCGCACCCGTTAAGTGCGGATTTTGCGGCATTTATTTGTGCCAGAACATCCTCGCAGGGGACATCCTCGTCCACCATTCGGTCGATGGCCTGCACCTGACCGATGATTTTTTTAAGTCTGCGGTGCAGGTTTTCTGCATCCATACATTGTTTCATAATCAAAGCCTCCGTACTGCAAGGGATATATGTTTATTATACTTTTCGGGGTTGCTTTTGTCAACCCTGTCCGAAAAATGAGCGCTTTCAGGCGGCGGAGTGCAAAAAACGGTGCAGAGGCATATTGACATAAGGGCGGAGTGTTGATATAATATGCATTAAGTGATGCACATTGCATAGTGCATATTGCGAAGGAGTATATAATGGCGCCGAAACAAGTTTACTAAAGAAGAAATGACGGAGGCCGCCGTGCAGGTGGTGCGGCAAAAGGGATACGGCGCACTTACGGCCCAGAGCATTGCGGAGGTGCTGGGAACCTCGACAAGGCCGGTGTTTACCTGCTTTGAAACCATGGAAAGGGTGAGGACGGAGGTATATGAGCGGGCCGCTGCGGTTTATGACGGTTATATCGAGGCGGGACTGAAGGAGAGAATCCCTTTTTTCGGAGCGGGCATGCAGTATATACGGTTTGCACGGGAGGAGCCGGAGCTTTATCGGCTTTTGTTTTTGAGCCGAAGCGGGGAATACGGTGCAATGAAGGCAATGCGGCATATGCAGGAGCTTGTCCGCCCGGCGCTCAGGGACATTTACGGCATAACCGCAGAGGAAGCGGATATCTATTTTCGGGATATGTGGCTTGCGGCGCACAGCCTGTGCACGCTGATAGTTACCGGCGACTGCCCGTATTCCGACCGCGAGATCGGCGAAATATTTACGGGGCTAAGCGTAAGCATATGCAAGGCGATAAAGGAGATACCGGGCTTTGCAGAAGGGACATTTGACCGGGAGGAGATATTCCGGGGGCTGACGGTCGGGCAAGGGGAGAGAAACTGAATATGAAAATAATTCGCCTGAAAAAGGAAGACTATGAGGGAAAAAGGTTTACAGCAAGCTATACAACGGGCGGGTATTATGACATTCGCTCCGTTGACAGCGGATTTTTGATAAAATATGTACCCTTTGCGGCGCCGGAGAAAAAAGCTTTTGACGATGTGTTTTTCGGAGAGTGGCTGGAGGCTCCGGCGGCATTCGGTGCGTTTGAGGACGGAAAGCTGACAGGCTTTGCCGAGGGATCCATCGAAAGCTGGAACAACCGTTTCAGGATCAGCAATATTTGTGTGTTTGACGGAAAAAACCGCGGCAAAGGGATAGGCAGGGCGCTTATGGAGGCAATAATTCAAGAAGCGGAAGCTGCGGGAGCGAGGATGGCGGTGCTGGAAACGCAGTCCTGCAATGAAAGGGCGATTGCATTTTATAAAAAGTGCGGCTTTGAGATTATAGGCTTTGACCTTTATGCCTATACCGATACGGACCCGGAACGCTGCGAGGTAAGGCTGGAAATGGGGAAAAAGCTGATACGGGCATGAAGGGTGCAAAGAAATAATTATGAAAAATATTGTTATATATGTTCACGGCAAAGGCGGCTCTGCGCAGGAGGCGGAGCATTACGGGACGCTGTTTACCGATGCGGAGGTTGTGGGGTTTGATTACCGGGCGCAGACACCGTGGGAGGCAAAGGAGGAATTTTTGCGGTTTTTTGCCGGGCAGCGCGAGCGCTGCGGCAGTCTTGTGCTTGTGGCAAACAGCATAGGGGCATATTTTTCCATGTGTGCATCGGCTGAAACGCTTATTGACAGGGCATATTTTATCTCGCCGATTGTTGATATGGAAAAGCTGATATGCAAAATGATGGCGTGGGCGGGCGTGACAGAGCAGGAGCTTGCGGAAAAATCGGAAATTCCCACTGAGTTTGGCGAAACGCTGTCGTGGAACTATCTTTGCTATGTGCGGGAGCATCCGCTGCATTGGGGCGTGCCCACCTGTATTTTGTACGGCGGGCGGGACAGCCTTACATCGCCGGAAACCGTGACGGCCTTTGCAGAGCGCACGGGTGCGGAGCTGACGGTTATGCCCGATGGCGAGCATTGGTTTCATACAAAACATCAGCTGCAGTTTCTGGACAGCTGGATCACATCACGGGAGCATAAATAAGCGTTTGACGCCTTGTGCGGCACAGGATAAAACGGAGGAAAAATTAAAATGAACACACTTAAAACCGTTCAGGTGCTTTCAAAGACGGGCAAAGTCTTAAGCAAAATAGTATTTATTTTCTGCATTATCGGCTTTTGCGGCTGTATTGCGGGCATTTTAAGCATGGCGCTGGGCGTTCAGACGCTGAAGCTAGGCGGTATAACGCTTAAAGGCATTTTGCAGGCAGAGAACATCAGTGAGAAGGGCGTGTATGCGGCTATGGCGGCAGGCATGATTTTTTGCGCCGGGGAAGCGGTGCTTGCAAAATTTGCAGAGCATTATTTCAGGCGGGAGCTTTCCGACGGCACCCCGTTTACATCGGGCGGCGCAGGAGAAATGATGCGCCTGGGAATACTGGCTGTTTGTATTCCTATCGGGATACAGATAATTGTGAGCATAATTTACGCAGCATCGAGGCAGGCAGTGCAGGGGACGATTGATTTCGGCAGCTCCGGCTCGGTTGCGCTTGGCATTATGTTTATTGTTATGTCGGTTATCTGCCGCTGCGGAGCGGAACAATGTAAAAAAACCGATGAAGGGCAATGATGCGTGCCGGGGCGGAGTTTCGGATATGCAGAGTTTAAGAATAAATACACGAGGCATACACGGCGGCGCGGCACATGCCGTGCACGGTGGGCTATTGAAATATCGGCAGGTAAAAGACGCAGTTTTTTTATTGCTAATGGGAGTTTGACATGCTATAATATGACTGCGCAAACGATTACGGTCATATTTTATAATAGGCATTAACCGGCTTTACAACTTACAAAATGAGGGGTATCGGAAAACGGTATGTGGCCGTATTTCGCAGGGGGTTCCCGTAAATATCGGGGCGGAAGCTGCCGTTGGCAGCTTTTCAAAAGTCATGCGGTTAGCATATTCTAACCACTGCAGGGATGGCATTGCACAGACTGTACTCAAGCAAGCTGCGGGCGGAGCCGGCTTAAACGCATTATTTGCAAAAAGGAGACTTGTCTTATGAACGATAACGAACTGCATATTGACCGCACCTGTCATGTGCTGTACTCAAAACCGTGCAAAAAAGAAATTCAAAAGAGAATAGCGCTGCATTATCCCGCCGAAAAAACGGAGAAGGTATGGGAGCAGGTACGGCGGAAATATGCCGAATTTCTTTCCGATTGGCGTACTGACCTTGGCGGCAAAAAGAATTTTCACAATGGTGCGGGAGGTACATACGACTGCATAGCCATTATGAGCTATTATGCCGTGTGCAGGGATGCGGTTTCCTTAAAAGAAATTGAGGAAATTGAAGAGAGTCTGATATTGCCGGCGTTTCGCAGATTGAAATTTGTAAACTGCAACAAGCCCTTTTGGAAAAAGCTGATGTACAAAGCGTTTACACGGGCAAAAGCGGGCTGCGATAAGTGGCACGATTACGAAATGAAGGTTGCGCCGTATGATAAGAATAAGCCGATATATTACGAATTTACGGCATGTCCTGCGGCGGAATTTGCAAAAAAGCACGGGCTGGAGGAGGTTATGCCGGCGCTGTGCAATGTGGATTATGCGTCCATGGAGCTTATCCGCGCAAGGCTCATCCGCACATCCACCTGCGTTGACGGCTGCAAATGCGATTATACTATCTGCGGCGACCGCGACCCGTATATAAAGGAGCATCCCGAATACCGTGACGGGGCGGGGTATAGGAGAAACAGATAATTATTTATTCCCGGATCGGTAATGAAAGTATCGGTTTTCGGCCGATATGCTTTAACATAGGATGAAAAAAGGCTTTGTCTGGCATCCGAAGCCTGAAAATGCGTGAAATATAAAATGTGCAAGTTAACACTGACACTGCTGAAAAAGTAATGCGGAGGGCGATTGATGTTTTGGGATGATGTTGCGTGGATATATGATGTTTTTGCAAATATTATAAACAGAAAAGCAAATAAAGCAATGTGCACGGCGGTGGAGAGGCTTATTTCGCCCATTGACGATGTGCTTGAGTGTGCATGCGGTACGGGGCTTTTGACGGGTGTGATTGCGCCGCGCTGCAAAAGATTGACAGCCACTGATTTTTCCGTCAAGATGCTGAAGCGGGCGGAAAGAATACGGAAAGTATGCAAATGTCCGTTTTGAACAGGCGGACATTCTCGGGCTGGCATATTCGGACGGATGCTTTGATACGGTGGTTGCGGCGAATGTCATTCATCTTTTGGACGAGCCGTATAAGGCGCTGCATGAGCTGGAACGCGTTTGTAAACCGGGAGGAAGGATTATTATTCCGACTTATCTGAATCAGAAGGACAACGGCAAAACAAACGGCGTTTCCGGGGCTATCGGTAAAGCCGGAGCAGACTTCAAAAGGAAATTTACCTTTGATGCATACAAGCAATTTTTCTTTGAGGCCGGATATCCGAAGGCGGAATATGTTTTATGCAGGGGCAGTATCCCGTGCGCGCTGGCGATATTGCAGAGAAAAAACAAAACATATAGAGCTGCGGCATTGTGCGGGTTTGTGCCGTCGGAACAGTGAGACGGTTTGTTTCACCGCACATTCAGAGTGTTTTTTCTGCTTCAATCACCGTATAATGCTCCCTAACGGATTCTGCCCCGGTTGGCCGAAAGCCCTGTTTTAGCCAAAAGCACTGTGCGGACAAGTTGGTTTTAATATATCCCAGCCTGATACGCATGTAACCTTCTGTTTTGAGCGCCTGTGAAAGCGCTTTTGCAATATATGTTCCGATACCTTTTCTCTGGAGGCTTTTCAACACCATAAAAAGCCCGATGAAGGCAGTTCGGTTATCCGGATATCGGTCAATCAGATCCAGAACCGCAATAAGAGAATCACCGTCAAAAATGCCGATAAAGTATTTATCCGCCGCTTCCTTTGCCGGAGGCAAGGCAGCCAAATCTTCTTTTACCGTTTCGCTGTTCGGATTCGGAGGACAATGCTTAAAGTATTCCGTGTTTTCCGAATATAAATTCAGGATGCCCGGAATATCGGCCTCTGTAAGCTTTCGTGCTTTGTACGGTGTAAAAATACTTTCAAAATTCATAATGTGTTTATCCTGTTATGCTTTTTTAGACGCTTCGGATGCCGGTACACCGGCCGTTCTTACAGCCTGATAACAAAACACCGCCTGTCAGCTTGCCGCCGGCATTTGCGGCTTAGCCGGGCAAGCGGCGTGACATGCGGCGTTTTGAAAAAGGAAGAATGCGGCGCACTCAGCCAAAGCGCATACGCATCGGCGCAGGCGGCTGCATTATAATCGACAGCGGCAGGCTTTATTCCGCCTGCTCCAATGCCGCAAGGTTTCCCGACTGAATAGCGGGAATACTGCGCTTGATTTTTTCATAGTCCCAGTCCCACCAGCGCAGGGCCTCCAATTTATCAATCGTTGCATTGTCAAACCGTCTGCGGATGGGTTTGGCGGGGACGCCGCCCACAATGGTATAGGGCGGTACATTCTTTGTTACCACGGCGCGGGTGCCGATAATTGCGCCGTCGCCGATTTTTACACCCGGCATGATGACCGCCTCATAGCCTATCCACACATCATTGCCGATCACGGTGTCGCCTTTGTTGTCCCATGCGTCGCGGATGTTTTTTACATCAAGCTCCCATTCGTCAAAAAAGAGGGGAAAGGTGTAGGAGGACAGTGACTTCATCGAATGATTCCCGCTGGTGAACAGGAATTTTGCACCGCAGGCAATCGAACAGAATTTTCCGATAATCAGGCGGTCGCCGTTGATCGGATAGTGATAAAGCACATTGTTCTTTTCAAAATCGCGGGGATCGCGGACGAAATCGTTGTAGATCGTGTAGTCGCCGACCTCGATGTTTGCTCCCGTGATTACATCCTTTAAGTAAACCGTCTGCTTGTCGTGCGCGCGGGGATAGATTTTATTTTTCATCTTTAGTTCCTTCTTTCGGGAATGTGTATCGCCGCCTTCCGCTGTTTCTTCGTTTGGGCGATGGCAATTCATCATACATTGCTTCAAACAGCTTTGTAAGGAATTCCCTGCTGTCAACCTCGTCAACACGCAGCATTTCGTGCGCTCCGTCATACGGACGGTCCAAAACAGCCGTGGGCATATATCTCAAAGCCGATTTTACGGGCTTTACAAGCAGCCTATTATCATATATTCCGCCGATGATTTTACCGCGATAACGGAGGATATATTCCCCCATCATGGGACGGTAAGAAACATCGTTCAAATCGGATAGCTGCTCCAAAATGAAATGAAGATACTCTTTACTTGATGCCATTCATTTATGCGCCGCCCTTTGCATTGCCTGCTTCTTGCATCATTCGTGCGCTCCCGGTTCAGAACAGCTGTCCCGGCAGCTTCTGCTTTTCCTTCTTCGGGAATGTCGCTTCAAACCATTCAAAGCCCTCAGGATCTTTTTCACAGACAAAATAGCCCTCAGGGTCTTTGTAGGTGCCGGAAATGCCGTCCAAAAAGCCGGGAGTCAGCTCCTTGATGAGAAAATAATCCGCCTCCGGGTCGTCTGCATAGCGCACGCCTTTTGTTTTTGCCGGAACAAAGCCGGATTTGCCGTAAAACAGAATATTGCCGGTGATGGCAAGTGCTCCTGCACCCATTTCCTTAGCTTTTTCCATGGAATAGTCCAGCAACTGTTTTCCGTAGCCCTGCCGCTTGTATGCGGGCGCAATGCCGATGGGGCCGAAGGTCATGATCGGTATCTTTCTTCCGTCATCGCAGTCAATTTCCGACCGCACATAGATGACCTGTCCGATCAGCTCGCCGTTCAGCTCCATAACAAAGTCCAGCTCCGGCACAAAGTCCGGGTCCCTCCGATAGCAATGCAGTACATAGTGCTCCATGCAGCCGGGACGGTAGACATTCCAAAAAGCTTCGCGGGTAAGGTTTTCGACATTTCGATAGTCGTTTTCGTTTTCAAGACGAATGGTAATATTCTTTTTCATTATAATTCATGCTCCTTTGTTAAATTGTTTTGCTGTGATTTTGTGCAAAACAGGTGAATACCAAGTGCCGCATTGAAGCCAGTTGCCGCAAACACGCTGAAGCGCTCAACCACACCGAAATATTCGGCGGGGACGATTTTCATACCTATCGCGCCGACAAGCATCATGCCAAGGGCAACGCCTGCGCATATGCCGTAGGAGAGACAATTTCTGTTTTTAGCCCCGGCGATAATGATAACGGTCAGCGATACGATGGACAGCAGCACAGCCAAAGCGGTGACGATCATGTGCATCACATCCTGAAAGTTTCCTGCGTATCCGCTGCTTGACAGCGGGAACATCCGATACCCAACCGCCGAAATCCACTCCATGACGGCGAACAGATAAATGCCGAAGCGGAGCGGCTTGGTTTTCAGCCCCCGGATGCCGATGCAGACAACCGTGGCGCAAACAACCTCGCACACGCCGTAAAGGGCGCTGAGCTGATTCCAAAGCGCCAGCGACGGCGCGTTGGCGGCGCTCAGGTCGCTGACCGCCTGTGACAGCGGGTTATAGCCGGGGTAAGCAAGCGGCGCAAACACCACTGCTGCCGAGTACGAAAGAAAGCTGACAATGCCCAGCAGCCCGAGCTTCTGTATCAATGATTTCTTCATGATTTTCCTCCTGAAAAAAGGGGCGTATAATCCGTTTTCCGCCTGTAATAATACCTGCGGCGTTAAACGCCCTATAAGCTCTTATGAACCATGCGGAAAAAGAGAGTCACATGATTTAAGCTTTTCCAAGCACTCGGCCTCCCGTTCGGGCTGACGGTCGCAAATGCCGATGAGCGTAACGACCGGGGCAACATACATCATGGCCAGTGCATCCGGGTCTTCTGCGCAAATCTCGCCGGAGGCTGTCAGGGCGCGGAAGATGTCGGCGTGGTAGTGAAGAATGCGTTCCACATACCGCTTTGTGTAAAGCGATGCCAGTTCCGGAGAACGGAACTGCTCAATGGTCATCATGCGGCGGAAGCGGCTGATGGCTTCGTTGTGAAGAGAGTATTCAAATATCTGCCGCACCTTTTCAAAAAGCGCATCCGCAGTGATTTCCGTAAAAATCGGAATGTCTCTGTGCACATCCTGTACATGTATGTCGATTTTATCGGTATCCGCCTCATACTGTGCTGCCGTGGATTCCACTATGGCGTTAAAGATTGCCTGCTTGCCGGGAAAATGATTATACAGCGACGGCGCCTTTATGCCGACTGCCTCTGCGATATCGCCTACGCTGATGGAATCATATCCTTTGGCAGCAAACAGCTCCAAAGCCTTATCCAAAATTTTTTGCTTGGTGTCCTCTTGCTTCATAGCTTGCCTCGCTAACTAACATTAGTTAGTTGTATTATAGCCATATTATGATAAATGTCAAGAGGTAAATAAAAGCCGTGCAACTTTCGTTATATGCGCTGTATATATGTGCGCGTGAGAACACATTAAAAATTAGCCCATCCGTTAACAGTTTCGGGGTCAAAAACGGCATTTAACCTATCGTTAACATGAAAAAATCGCGTCAAACCGGGTCTGATCCCATCAGATTTTTTGAAAGCAGAACAAACACAACGGATATAAGAAAACCCCGGAAAACGGCTGTTTTCCGGGGTTTTTGAAGCAATTTGGTTGTAAAATCGCGTCGGATCAGCGCTTGCTGAACTGCGGTGCGCGACGAGCGGCCTTCAAGCCATACTTCTTTCTTTCCTTCATTCTGGGGTCGCGGGTAAGGAAGCCGGCGGCCTTCAGAGAGGAACGCAGATCGGGCTCGGCCTTAAGCAGAGCTCTGGAGATGCCGTGACGGATGGCACCGGCCTGACCGGTGAAGCCGCCGCCCTTAACATTTACCAGTACATCGTATTTAGCGCCGGTGCCGGTAAGCTCAAGGGGCTGGCGAACCATCATTTTGAGGGTCTCCAAACCGAAATAATCGTCCATAGTGCGCTTATTGATGGTGATATCGCCCTTGCCGGGAACCAATCTTACGCGGGCAACAGCGGTCTTTCTTCTGCCGGTGCCCCAAAACTGAGTTATTGCCATTTTTTTATCCTCCCTTATTTAACAAGCTCAATGGCTACGGGCTTCTGAGCTGCATGATCGTGCTGAGCGCCCTTGTAAACGCGAAGCTTCTTGATCATGGTTCTGCCCATAGAGTTGTGCGGGAGCATACCGCGAACTGCCTCATAGACGACCAGCTCGGGCTTGGTTTCCATCAAACGGCGATAGGGGATTTCCTTCATTCCGCTGATGTAGCCGGAGTGACGGCGATAAAGCTTCTGATCCAGCTTCTTGCCGGTAAGGATGGCCTTCTCGGCATTGATGATGATCACATGATCGCCGCAGTCCACATTGGGGGTAAAGGTAGGCTTGTTTTTGCCGCGGAGAATAGCTGCAACCTGGCTTGCCATTCTGCCAAAGAGTCTGCCCGTCTGCGTCAACAATGTACCATTTGCTCTCGACGCTGCCGGGTTTAGCGACATAAGATTTCATAATGACCTCCGAAAATAGGTATATTTTGCCCATTACAGGCACTGAATTATTATACGCATTGTGTGCTGCTTTGTCAAGATTTTTTTATGTGCCTTTCCGTATTGGCCGTTTTGCTTAAACAAAGTCGGCTTGCGGGGCTTGCCTGCATACATTCGGAGGCATATTACATCGGTATGTAATTCCCCAAAATTGAACAAAAACACCGTTGACTGTGGATAAACCGCAATATATAATGAAATCAAATTAGGCGGCGGTATGCCCTTGGTTACATGCCGGCAAGAAGCAAATTTATATGCGGAGGATGGATTATGTATAAACAGATGTGCTGCATTGCTCTTGGGACAATGGTTCTGTTAGGCGGGTGCGGACCGACTCCGCAGATATCGGAGAGCGAAAAATCCTGCCACACCGCTGTGGGACACCGGGTTGAAAGCGCAATGCACTTCGATGTTGTCTGCGACAGCTACCCCTCATGGGCCGCTTCGGCATCTTCGCAGCCGGACAGCGGAAGATGGCGCCTCTACGGCAGCGGGATAATCTGGCAAGCAGACGAAGATAAAGATCTGCCTCATTACGATCATATTGAGCAGACGGGACTTAAGGCAAGCAATATAATAAATTTCGGAGTAAATTCGGCGGGCAAACTCGTTATTTTGCAGCATATTGTATTTCCTACCCTCAGAAAAATGCCGGACGATACTTTCGGTTCGCTGAGCCATAATTTTGCGCAGTCCGCATCCGTAAGTACGGAAAACGGCGTGGAAACGAGACGGTAAACAGCATAATAATAGACGGCAGAGTTACCGTTATAAGCAATGCGCTGGAAGGAGCTCTCGGTATAAAACGGATTATTACGCCAACGGATACCACGGCTTCGGTGGAGCAGTATATATATGAAAACACGGGAGAAGGCGTGCTGAAGTTTAATGTTTCCGTTCCGGATTATCAGGGCAGTACCGACGAGAAGAAGGGCAAAAAGAAAGCGTCATATACAATTTTCAGCGGGCTTGCCGATGAAGGGGGTAAATATTCTTCCGATAAAAACTATGTGCACAGCATTACTTTGCAGCCCGGAGAGACTGCAACGGTTTATATGGTAAACGGAGCGGCAAGAGAGAAAGTATTCTCACTTGATTGTGCGGAGGCGATGAAAAGCAGAGAAGCCTTCATTGCGGAAACGGATTCCGTAAGCGTGCTGGAAACTCCGGAGCCGGAGCTTAATGTCATGTACAGAATGTGCAAAATACGCGCGCTTGAAAGCATAACGCTTACTGACGACGGGCTGTATATCCATTCTCCGGGAGGCGGCAACTATTACGGCGGGGTATGGGCGAATGATCAGTGCGAGTATGCAAATCCTTTTTTCGGCTATTGCGGAAGCCGGGTGGGCTATGAATCCGCTGTTGATTGCTTTGAGCTGTTCGGCAAATATGCCAAGCGGTTTTCTATTCCGTCCAGCATAATTGCGCTGGGTAAAAAGAGCTTTTTTGCTTTTGACAGGGGAGATGCTTCCATGGTGGCCTACGGGGCTGCCCGTTTTGCGCTGGAGTGCGGAGAGGCGGACACGGCACGGAACATGTATGATCTGGCGGTTCGCTGCATGAACTATGCACTCGGCAAAAAAACACAAAGAGGCGTTATAGCCAGCCGGTCGGATGAGCTGGAAACGCGATATCCTTCGGGGGAAGCAAATCTGTTTACATCCTGCCTGACATATGACGCGCTTAACAGCCTTTGTTATCTTGCCGCAGCTTTTGAACCGTCAAAGGCGGATTATTATGCCAAAGAGGCTGCGGAGCTTAAAAGCAGCATAGAAAGCTATTTCGGCGCAGAGGTGGAGGGATACGATACCTATCGCTATTATGATGGCAACGACATATTGCGCTCGTGGATATGCCTGCCGCTTACCGTAGGAATATATAACAGGGCGGAGGAAACCGTAAAGGCCCTGTTTGCAAGCAGGCTTTGGAGCGAAAACGGAGTGGTAACACAGGCGGGGGACAAAACATATTGGGACCGCTCCACACTGTATGCTTTTCGGGGCGCGTTTGCTTCCGGAGAAACATGGGTTATTGATAAATTGCGTACATATACGCATACGCGTCTGTTAGGGGAACATGTTCCGTATGCAGTGGAGGCGTATCCCGAGGGAAATGCCGCACATCTTTCCGCGGAAAGCGCACTGTATTGCCGCATTTTTTCCGAGGGTTTATTCGGGCTGCGCCCAACAGGCCTTAAGAGCTTTGAACTTTGCATAAACATACCGAAGCAGTGGGACAAGGCAAGTATATCCAATGTGAAAATAGCGGGCGCGGATGTGGATATCAGGGTTTTGAAAAACGGAGACGAAATTGTTCTGACCGTAATTGCAAACGGTTCGCAGGCGTTTAACGGCACCGTGGGTATCGGAGAAAAAATCAGCATAAGAACGGAATAAGCGATTCTTTGTGTATCCGGGCTGCCCGAAAGTAACATTTATGGCGGTATTTGCGATATTAAGGGTTAGCGGGGCGAATGCGTTAATATAGTGCGCCTGAGAGTTAAAATCGTTCATTCCCATCAATGCGGCGGGTGTTTTATAATCTTTTTTGAAATTATAAAAAGCCGCCACCCCGCAACGGAAAACAGTGCGGCAAATTGGGAGGATTGTTTTATGAAGCTGAAGCTTACGGTGTTGACGCTTGCAGTATTGCTGCTTTTGACCGTATTGCCCGGGATGACCGTTTTTGCGGTGCCGTATGAACAGGCGCAGGTGACAGGCTCCGTGGAGTTTGAAAACGCTCGGGAGGACAATATCGGCACCGAGGGCTCGGATATCATCGGGCCGTTTGAGCCGCACGGATTCTGGGAGATGACGGAGGGCACGGTGACCGTGACCCCGGGTCATAACGGAAACGGATTACTCTTTACTCCCAACTATTCAAACGAGCAGGGCTATGATAAATCGGTTATGCGTGCGCGGATGCCGGCGCTGGAAAACAAAGAGCTTTGGGGCAGGGCTGCGGCAATGCGCTTTTATGTAAAAAACGATACCGAGTATGATGTAAGCGTAGCCTTTGTGGTGAATGTTGACGGTCAAAACGGCGAAATATGTAATCGGCCCCGCAGAGGGCACATATCTTATAGATTTGCAGGGCGAAGTGAGCGACATGGAGGCATATACCGATACGAGCGGGTGCGGAATACTTGTGCCCTACGGCTTTGAAGGCTATGTTGTGCTGCCCTTTGCCGTAAAGGGCGGGGAAGTCTTTGACGACGAATGCGGTTGGCAGGATTTTCCGCTGTGGTCGGATGACAAGCAGACGCCTGAGAGCGCGGACAGCTTTGATTTCGGGCGCATTACCAAAGTGAGCATGGAGATAAGGCTGTACGGCTTTGCCCCGGAGGATAAGGGCGGAATAATGATAGACAGCTTTGAGTTTATAGGCGAGCGCGGAAATGCGGTGGAGCGGCCGGAGCATGTGAATGTAAATGTTACGCCGCTTCCGGAGCAAAGCGCGCCGGTGGCGGAAAATTCCGCATCGCCCGCCCCGACGGGTACGGCTTCTTCGCAGCCGCAGCAGAAAAACGGCAGCGTATGGATAATTACGGCCGCTTGCGTATGCGCTGCTGCCGTTGCCGCCGTGTGTATAGTGATTGCGCTTAAAAAGCGCGGAGGAAAAAAGGAATAGAACGGCACTGAGCATTCAATAATCGGGCTGCAGGACGGCGTGTTCCCTTCGGAATACGCTGTCTTTTAATAAAAAAGCAAAAAACCGATGACAGAAAGCCCGCGCGGTATTATAATGTAGTCAGTATACGGGGGGGAATATACCCCCTGAATATATTAATACCGCTGCGGCACAACAGCGCGGCGGAATCAAGGAGAGATTATATGAAAAAGTTTGCTGCTGCGGCTTTGGCCGCATTGCTTGCCCTTGCTCTTGCAGGGTGTATCGGAGAAGGCGGGACAACGCCGAATCCCACGAATCCTTCCGTTACGCAGACTGAAGAGGCGGAAATTACCCCCACGCCCAAGCCGGCTCCGCCCACGGTGGATCCGTCGCTGACCTATTCCTTCGGTTATGAGGAAATGGCACAGCCTATCTGGCAGAGCAGCACCATGTACAACGAGTGCATCACCTTCCAGGAGGATGAAGAGGGCAATATCACCGCAAAGCTGCTTTTTAAGCCCATACAGGTTATTTCCGTGCGGGATAACAGCCTGGGCATCGAGCTTAAGGAGGGCGTTCACTTCAAATTTGACGAAAACGATCCGCAGACCCTTATTTGGCTGGAGGGCGATGAAAACTTTGTTATTCCCTATTTCAAAAAGGGCGACCTGACCAGCCCGCATAAGGACAACTGCGGCACCAGCGGCATGAACGGCATTATCGGCACCGCTATGTACTGCGTGGGCGAATGGCTTTATTCCAAGCAGCTGGCCATAACCTATACCTATGATCCTTCCGAAAATGAGATACCCCATGCGGAATT
Organism: Oscillospiraceae bacterium; assembly: GCA_022009755.1. GTDB lineage: Bacteria > Bacillota > Clostridia > Christensenellales > QALW01 > UMGS1338. Next base: position 1,143,064 of record CP091722.1, on the reverse strand, counting down.
TGCCGGCAGCCTGCTGCCCAAAACGCTGGAAAAGCTGAAAAACGGCCAAACCGTAAAAATGTCAATATACGGCGACTCCATTTTCACCGGCTGCGAGTCCTCCGCAACATATAACCGTGAGCCCAATGTTCCCACATTCTTCGATCTGCTCAAAAACCGTCTGGAGGCACTGTATCCCGGATGCACCATTGAGCTGAGCAATCATTCCGTAGGAGGCTGGCAGGCTAAAAACGGCGTGGAGAATGTGCAGAAGGTGGTGGACGAAAAGCCGGACATCGTTATTTTGGGCTTCGGCATGAACGATGCCCGTGTTGGCGGCGTTGTGGAGGCGCAGGATATAACCGCCATGATGGATGCCATTTCCGCCGGAAACCCGGACTGCGAATACATCGTGGTTTCCACCTTCCATGCAAACAGCACCATCGGCTGGGATCTTATGCAGAAAACGCATGGTACCGCCTTTAAGAAGCTGGAAAAAACCGGCGTTGCCGCAATGGATATGTATAAGCTTCATTCCTATCTGCTTGCACGCAAGTATTATCAGGATACCACCGGCAACAACATCAACCATCCCAATGACTGGCTGGCAAGAATGTACACCATGCAGCTGCTTACCATGCTGTATGATTTCAATGCCGTTGCTTAAAAGCCGTAAAGCCCCGCTGCTGCGGGGCTTTTAAGATGCTTTTGAAATGCGAAGTCAAGCGCAAAACACAGAATATTTTAATATTTAATACAATAACACCGGCAAACGGGGAGAGGATGATATTATGCAGCAAAAAGAGCTGGATTATGTTTTGGAAAGGCTTAAGGAGCTGCTGAGCATAGACAGCCCTACGGGCTTTACGGAAAAGGCTGCGGAATATGTGCGGGAGCAGCTGGAAAAGGATTCAATACCCGTTGTGCGCACTGCAAAGGGCGGGGTGTTGGCCGACCTGCGCGCTTTTGCAAAAAAGCCGTCGGAGGGCGGCGCGGTGCTGGTAAGCGCGCATATAGACACTCTCGGTGCCATGGTAAAGAGCATAAAGCCAAACGGCAGGCTGAAGGTAACAAATGTGGGCGGTCTCACGGCTGCCAATACGGAAACGGAAAATGTTACCGTCTACACAAGGGACGGCCGTACCTGCGGCGGAACCCTTCAGCTGTGCAACCCCTCTCTTCATGTAAACAAAGAGGCGGCGTCGCAGGAGAGAAACTGGGATACAGTTGAGGTGGTGCTGGACGAAAATGTGCACAGCGATAAGGATACGGCGGCTCTGGGCATAGAAAACGGCTGCTATGTGTGTGTTTGCCCGCGCAGCGTAATCACCCCGTCCGGATATATAAAAAGCCGTTTTTTGGACGATAAGCTTAGCGCGGCGATACTGCTGGGCGCGGCGCATGAGCTGGCCTGCGGAAGAAAAACCGCAAAAGAAGCCTATATGCACTTTACGGTGTATGAGGAGGTGGGCCACGGCGCCAGCGGAATCTGCCCCGAGGGCGTGGAGGAAATACTGGGCGTTGATATGGGCTGCGTCGGTGACGGGCTCAGCTGCGATGAAAGGAAGGTTTCCATCTGCGCGCTGGACAGCTCCGGGCCGTATAACTATGCCATGACCTGCCGCCTTAGGGAGCTGGCCGTAAAGCACGGGCTGGGATATGCGGTGGATGTGTACCCCTATTACGGCTCGGACTGCTCGGCGGCCGTGCGGTGCAGCGATATAAGACATGCCCTCATAGGAGCGGGGGTATATGCCTCCCACGGCTATGAGCGCAGCCATACCGAGGGCGTTAAAAACACCTATGATCTGCTTACGGCATATCTGTGCGACGAAGCATAACGCCGTGTCATGATATTGTTTGTGCCGTTTTAATAAGTGCGTGGATATATTGCGTCGTTGCGACATAAAAATGAGTTTTACAGTGAAAAGTGCGTATAATACAATATAATGCTTGCATGTGCATACAAACATATATTTAATTTATAATAAAAAAGCGCCCAAACGGCGCTTTTTTAATTACATCACGCAGGTTTTGCGTAAGCCGCAGTCACTGCTTCATGGGGCAGCCGTCCTTAGTGCAGCTGCCGCATTTGCTTTCTATTTTAAGGCTTTGAGGGGTTACCTCCATTAAAATATGCTCTATGCCGTCCTCCGTATAGGGTTCCCCCTTGCAGGCAAGGCCGTAGCGCTCATAAAAGGGCACAACGCGTGTCTGCGCGCTGACGGTCACGCTGTCCGCCCCGTCATTGAAGGCGCGTACCAGCAGCATACGCACCAGCAGGTCGCCCAAATGCTTTCCGCGCAGGTGTTTGCGCACGGCTATTCTGCCTATGCGGTAGCCCTGAGAATAGTAAAGCCGGCCCGTGGCGGCGGGCGTTCCGTCGTCGTAGAGAACAAGGTGCAGGGCGCGCTCGTCAAGGGCGTCAAATTCCGCTTGGGGCGGTATGTGCTGCTCGTTAATAAATACCTCGGTGCGTATCAGCTTTGCATCCTGCATATTTTCAGAGCCCATGCTCCATTTGCTTGTAATCATAATTATCCTTCCTTTTTGCCCGCAGGGCGATCGTGCATGTTTTTGCAGCCTCGCTTTTCGGCGCCCGGAGAGCGCATGCCCGCGAAACCGGGCTGTATCAAACATATTTTATACCGTATATTTTATACTGTATACATTATAGCGCATACCGTTTCTGCAGGCAAGAATAAAAGGCCGCAAACGAAGGCACGGAAATTATCTGCGGCGGAAAAACATATTCACAAACGGGGCGGAAGTATGTTATAATTCCGGCAGGAAGATATAAAGGGTATCATTGCTTATTATTGAGGAAAGCGGGGCGGAATTTCTGAACAGCATCAGGCTCAGGGCATATGCAAAAATCAACTGGTCACTGTTTGTAACGGGAAAACGGCAGGACGGCTATCACACGCTGGATACGCTGCTTCAGAGCGTATCCCTGTATGACGGCATTGAAATAACCCGCACGCCGTCCGGCCTTGAGCTGGAGCAGAGGGGCGGCTTTACCGGCAAAAAGGAAAGCAATCTTTGCTGGCGTGCCGCACAGGCGTTCTATGAGGCGGCAGGGCTGGAGGCGGGCTGCATAATAAAGCTGAATAAATATATTCCCGTAGGCGCCGGCATGGGCGGCGGCAGCGCCGATGCGGCCGCCGTGCTTGTGGGGCTTGATATGCTTTACCGCACGGGGCTTTCCAAAACGCGAATGGAGCAGATAGCCCTGAAGCTGGGGGCGGATGTGCCGTTCATGCTGCGGGGAGGGCTTGCGCGTGCGCGTGGAATAGGGGAGGAGCTTGAGTATATGCCTTCGCAGGCAAAATTGTATCTTGCTGCGGTAATGCCGGGGCGCGGTACCTCTACCGCGGAAATATTCTCGCGCCTTGACAGCAGCACGCTGCCTTCGCCGGGGGACAATGCGCAGCTGGCCGACTGTATAATGCGCGGCGATACGGCCGGCGCCGCAAAAATAATCAGGAACGATCTTCAGCCGATAACGGCCGGGTGCAACGGGCAGGTGGCTGCGGCGTTGGAAGAGCTGCGCACGCTGGGCGCGGAGGCCTCCTTTATGACGGGCTCCGGAAGCGTTTGCTGCGGTTTGTTTCCCTCGTTTGCACAGGCTAAACGGGCATGCGCGCAGCTTGAAAAATGCGGCCGCGCCTTTGTGCTGAGCACAAAAAGCCGTTCCCTTTGAGGTAATATCCGTTCGCATATAATAAAAAAATCATTATTTATTGAAAAATTTACAATTGACAAAGCCGCCCGGCAAATTTATAATAAAAAAACAACATATGCCTGTATGCGCGTGCTTTCATTTGAAGCCTGCGCGGCAGGCAGCCGGTCTTTTTTTGTGTGCGTGCATATCCCGTTGGCTGAGGGCGGCGTATAAGTATAAATCGTAAAAGGTGGTAAAGGAATATGAGCGAAAATCGTATTCAGACGGTAATGCATCCCGAACAGGTGGAGGCTATGCAGGATAAGCTTATGGACGATCGCAGCCTTATGCGATTGGTGGATTTCTACAAGCTGTTTTCCGATATGTCCCGACTCAAGATCCTTTATCTGCTGTCCATGGAGGAAATGTGCGTGTGCGATATTTCCGCTACCCTGGGCATGAATCAGTCCACCGTTTCCCATCAGCTCAAAACCCTTCGCAATTCCCGCCTTATCCGCTACCGCAGGGAGGGGAAGGTTGTGTATTATTCCCTTGACGATGAGCATATAGGCCAGGTACTTCTTCAGGGAATGCTGCATCTTTCCGAGCTGTAAAATGCATGCAGTGCCATGCATTTTATCTCATATATTTTTAAGATGCTTGGCATAACAAACAGTAAAACGCTATGAATGAAAAAATAAACAGAACGCTAAGGCTGCTTCCCGACCGTCCCGGCGTATATATAATGAAAAACAGCGGCGGACAGATAATCTATGTGGGCAAGGCCAAGAATCTTGCCAACCGGGTGCGCAGCTATTTTCATTCTCCCGGGGGGCTTAACGCCAAAACGCGCGCGCTTGTGGAAAGCGTGGAGGATATATCCTATATCGTGGCGGATTCCGAGCTGGAAGCCCTGCTGCTTGAGAATAATCTTATTAAAAAGAATAAGCCCTATTACAATATCCTGCTTAAGGACGATAAGGGCTATCCGTATCTGCGGCTTAATACCGCTGATGCGTATCCGGCGCTTACCGTGGCACGGCGTCTCGTGCATGACGGAGCGCTTTATTTCGGCCCGTTTTTCGGGGCGGGGCTTGCCCGCGATATTGCGGAGGCAGTAATTTCCGAATATCCCCTGCGCTCCTGCAATCTTGATATAAATGCGCGAAAGGGAAAAATGCGCCCCTGCGTGCGCTATGAAATAGGCAAATGCGCCGGCCCCTGCCGCGAAGAATACAAAAAAGAGGATTATAACGGGCTTGTGCGCGGCGTAAAGCAGCTGTTTGATTCGGGATATAACGGAATAAAGGCGCTGTTTGAAAACAAAATGTATGCCGCAAGCGAGCGCATGGATTATGAAAAGGCGGCGCAGTACCGGGACAGAGCGGCGCAGCTTGACCGGCTGGACCGCTCGCAGAAAGCCGTTCTGCCCAAAAAGTGCGATCTTGACGCCGTCACCCTTACGCTGTCGCAGGGGTATGCGGTGTTTGTTTGCATTGCCGTGCGTGCAGGCAGGCTGATATCCGTACATACCGACGAATTTCCTGATACTGCGGCCGCGGAGGAGGAGCTGAGGGAGCAGTACCTGCTTCAGCGGTACGCGAAGGAGGAAATACCCCGCGAAATACTGCTGGACGGTCCGTGCCCTTCGCAGGAGGCGGTGCAGGAGCATCTGCGCAGGCTTTCCGCGCACGCCGTAAGCCTGCATGTTCCGCAGCGCGGAGATAAGGCGGCAATTGTCCGTTTGGGGCAGGAAAACGGCCGCGAAACAATGGAAAAATCCCTGCGCGCAGAGCTTGCCCGCAGAGAACGGGTGATAAAGGGGCTTACGGAGCTGAAATATTCTGCACCTGCCCGGACTTCCGCGCAGGATAGAATGCTACGATATATCCCATATTCAGGGCACCGATACCGTGGCCTCCATGGTGGTGCTTACGGACGGCGTTCCGCAGCCCAGGCAGTACCGGCGCTTCAAGATACGCTCCGTGGAGGGCAACAACGATTTCGCCTCCATGGCGGAGGTGGTGCGCAGGCGCTTTTCCCGCCTAAAAACCGACGAAACGGGGGACAGCTTTGATGTTATCCCGGATCTTGTGGTAATAGACGGCGGAAAGGGGCAGCTTTCCAGCGCCTGCGGGGTGCTGGACGAGCTGGGGCTGCATCTTGATGTTATAGGTCTTGCAAAGCGCCTGGAGGAAATATATCTTCCCGGCTGCTCCGAGCCGGTGGTGCCGGGTACGGAGTCGCTTGCGGTGCAGCTGCTGCAAACCGTGCGTGACGAGGCTCACCGCTTTGCCATCACCTATCACCGCGCGCTCAGAAGCAAGCGCAGCCTGCTTTCGGTGCTGGATTCCGTTGCGGGAGTGGGAGCAAGGCGCAAGCAGCTGCTGTTTGCAAAATACGGGTCGGTCAGCGCCATAAGCAGGGCTTCAAAGGAGGAACTGGCTGCGCTTCCCGGCATGAACGCCGCTGCCGCAGCGTCGGTGTATGACTTTTTTGCCGCCCGAAGCGCACAGGAGGCCGGGCAGCAGGATGTGCCGTGCTTTGAAGCCGGGGAAAATGATTCCGGCGAGGATGAAAACGACGGCACGGCGTAAGGGCGGCCGGAGCGGCTGCAAGATTGTACGGGTGCCGAATACGGTATAAACGGCAATAAATACAAACAATTACGGGGGAAAACCATGATTAAGCTTATAGCAACCGATATGGACGATACACTGCTTGATTCTTCGCGAAAAGTAAGCAGCTATTCTTTGGATATTATAAACAAAGTGCGCAGCATCGGGGTTAAGTTTACCATCTGCACCGGCAGAATGTACGATTCCGCAAAGAGCTATGTTTCCATGCTGGGTCTTACCGATCCGATAATCGTCTATAACGGAGCCATGATAGTGGATCCCGTAACGGGGAAGCAGCTGTATCACTGCCCGCTGCAAAACGCCGATGCACTCGATGTGCTGGCGCTTGCGGAAAAGTGGGGCTGCCACAGCCAGATATATCTTGACGATATTTTATATACTCAGGAATACGATGAGGAAGCCGAGGTGTACAGAAAGCATACCGGCACGGCGGCGGTGGCAACGCACCGTCCGCTTTCACAGTGCTTAAGCACGCCCACGACAAAAATAATACTCATAATGAACAGAGAGCTTGTGCCAAAGCGGCTTGCGGAGGCCCGCCGTCTTTTTGCGGGAAGGCTGGAGATAACCGTAAGCAAGCCGGAATACCTTGAGTTTATGAATATCTCCGTAAATAAAGGGCGCACGCTTGATTATCTTGCAAAAAGCATGGGAATAGCGCGCGAGGAGGTAATGGCCTTCGGCGATGCCCGAAACGATGTTGCAATGCTGGAATATGCCGGCTGCTCCGTAGCCGTGGCAAATGCGGTGGAGGAGGCAAAAAGAGCGGCAAAATACATGTGCGCTTCCTGTGACAGCGACGGCGAGGCGCGATTCATATACGAGCACATCCTTGCCGAAAAAAGCCGCGGATAGCTAAACGCCTCCGGGCTTTACAATCGCAGGCATAACGGGTATAATACCTTAAAGGACTGTTTTTTATAATATGAAATAATACGAAAGGGGACGCAGCGTCTGCGGCCTTGGAATGAATAAATATAAACGCTTATTAACCAATACCATTGTCTTTGCAATAGGTACATTTGCTTCAAAGCTGCTTGTGCTGCTGCTCACGCCGCTTTATACAAAAATCCTTTCGCCGGAGCAATACAGCATAGCCGACCTTGTAATGCAGACGGCTAATCTGCTCATACCCGTTTTTACCGTCAGCATTGCAAATGCCGTAATGCGCTTCGGAATGGATAAGCATGAGGATAAGGCCGCAGTGTTCACCACAGGCTTTACCACCATTTCCATAGGCTTTGCCGCGCTGCTTCTGTGTTCGCCTGCGCTGCTTTGCTTAAAGACGGCGTGGATTCGTACATTCCGGTAATTCTTATGTATGTACTGGCCTCCGGCATGCATTCTTTGTGCTTGCAATTTGTGCGCTCACAGGGTCATGTAAAGCTTTTTGCCTTTGACGGCATACTAAATACCCTGCTTACAATCGGCTTTAATATTCTCTTTCTTGTGGGGCTGAATATGCATGTCACCGGGTATCTTATGTCCACCGTGCTTGCCGATGCCCTGTGCACGCTGTTCCTCTTTACGGTGTGCCGGCTGTGGAATTATCTTCGTTTTCGTCAGCTTAACCGCACCCTTACCCAGGGGATGCTGAAATACAGCATACCGCTTATACCCACCACCATTCTTTGGTGGATCACAAATGTCTCCGACCGCTACATGGTAAAATATATGCTGGGAGACTTTGAAAACGGGCTTTATGTAGTAGCGTATAAAATTCCCACCATACTTGTGCTTGTGTCCATGGTTTTTGCCGATGCATGGCAGATGTCGGCGGTAAGCGAGGATCGCGCCACTCGCAGCGATTTTTTCGGCAAGGTGTTCTATTCCTTCCAGTCGATAGTGTTTATAGGCGCATCGGTGCTTATAATGCTGTCCAAAACCGCCATGCATCTTCTTACCTATAATAACCCCGCATATGCAGAGGGTTGGCGCTATATGCCCATACTTATAACGGCCACTGCCTTTAACTGTATAGTCACCTTTCAGAGCACGGTGTACATCTGCGAAAAAAAGAGCGTAAATTCCATGTGGACTTCGCTTGTCGGAGCGGTTCTCAATATTGCGCTCAATGCTCTGCTTATACCGCGCCTCGGGGTAAACGGAGCCACTGCGGCTACCTTCATAAGCTATTTCACCATATTCTGGCTGCGCTATTTCAACACAAGGCGGTTTATCCCGTTCAATACGCATCTGCCTCGTGTTTGCTTCAATACGGCGGTGCTCGGCGTTCAGTGTGCGGTCATGCTGCTGGAGGTAAAGCATTGGCTGCTTATCGAAATTGCGCTTGCACTGGTAGTAACTGCCTTTAACTTCAAGCCGCTTATCATAAGCATCCGCCGCCTGTTCAAAAGGGACGGATTAAGCGTAAAAAAAGCCGCGGTATCAACCGACCCGGAAATTGAGGCGGAAATCGGCGCCGCGCCGGAGTGCGGGGAGGCGCTTGCCCTTGAAAGCGAGCTGAACATGCCGCAGGAGGAAAAAGAACCGGAGGCGTACGATAAAAGCGATAAAAGCCATGCGGACCGGCAGAATGCGTCAAGCGGCGCGGGAAGATACAAAAAGAGCCTTGAGCTTTATAAAAAAAGAAAGAATAACACAAACGGCAAAAAATAAACCGATAAATCCATTCCGAATAATACGGGATACACAAGCCCGTGTATCGGCGCCCGCAAGGGCATCAGGAGGTATTTATGAAAAAAATCATCACCATTATGCTGTGTATTTTTATGGCCTTTGCCCTTGCGGGCTGCGGAAAAACCAAAACTCCCGCGGTGCTGCCTGCTCACAACCTTCTTAAAGAAAAGGCGGAGCAGGAAAATGCGGACGGTATAACCAAGGCATATATAGCCGCAACCGATGCAATGCTTAATTATATTGTGGATGAAAAAATGGGCAGCAAAGAAAAGCTCAAGTATATATCCTTTGATTTTGCAACCAATTTTGCGCTTAACAGCGAACAGCGTGAAAAAATGGTTTCCGCCTTTTCAGTCTACGGAATACCGGCAGATACCGAAGGCGCAGCAGCACATTCCACTCTTACACAGCGCAATGAAGGTGTGGTTTTCCAGTATATAATAGGGGCAAAGCACAATACCAAGGCGTATGATTTTACAATTACCGTGGAGGCGCTCTACGGAAACAAGGGCTATGCTTATTACTACGATTTCAATATTTTCGGTGACGATTATGTACTGGTGAATTTTGAACAGGCATACGAGAAAATGCGCTGATGCGGCCGCAGATATCTGATATTATTCGTAATTATCCGTAAAAACCGTAATAGCTGCATTGTAAATTCCATGCATTTTATAACATAAAGCGCGGCTTTAATCAAAAAGCAGACGCGGCGCAACGGGCACCCTTAAAGCACTCTTTGCGTCCGGTCTGCTTTTAGTTTGCTTTTTTAGTTTTCAGCTTGCTTTTTGTTTGTAATTTGGCCGTTTGTGTTTATCTTTTGTTGATTAACCCTGCAAAGCATGATATAATTCCGATGTTTCCGCTTAAGAAAATGTCGGAACATGCCGCATGGGCAGCTTTTATAAAATCAGTTTGCGGATATTACGGATAGAGAAAACAGATATAAAAAATGATACGGAAATAAATTCCCGGTCTTTGCTGCAATTGCAGATACGGGAGCGAGTATTACGGAGGAACAACAGATGCCTGAATTCGGCGTTGTATTAACGGGCGTATTTACTATGGTGCTGCTGCTGGTGCCGGGCTTTATATTTGAAAAAAAGCGTCTGGTTCCTGCGGATTTTACCGACGGGCTGTCTTTCTTTACCCTGTATATTGCACAGCCCGCCATGATAATAAACGCCTTTCTGCGCAGCTTTGACCGCGATATTCTGCTTAATTTGGGCATAGAAATGCTGCTTGGCATCGTAGCTTATGCAGTGTCGTTTATAATTGTGTGCCTTTGCTTTAGAAAATCCGATGCTTCCGTAAAGGGTGTTCTTAAATTCATGACGGCATTTTGCAATGTGGGGTTCATGGGTCTGCCGGTGCTCGAAAGCGTTTTCGGCGATCAGGGCGATCTTGCGGTGCTGTACGGCACCGGAATAGTGGTGTGCCACAATGTGCTTACATGGACGGTGGGCGTAAAAATGCTTGCTCCAAAGGGACAAAAGGGCGGAGCTAAAAAGGCGCTGCTTAACCCGGGCGTTCTTGCCTGCGTGGCGGGCGCAATACTGTTTGCTTTTTCCGCAAACGAGGTAATGCCCCAATTTCTTTTGGATGTTTGCTCACTTACGGCGGGTACGGTCACGCCCCTTGCAATGTTCACGGTGGGGGCGCACCTTTCGCATTTTGATTTCCGCGGGCTTTTCAGGCGGCCGCAGCTGCTTATAGCCGTGGGCATGAGATTGCTGGTGCTGCCGGGAATAATTTTTCTTTGCTTTTATGCTCTGCGCCTTACAAAAATCATTCCTCTTGACGATGTAATGCTGGTAGCCGTACCTTTTTTGCAGATGTGCATGCCGTCGGCCTCCATAACCTCCATGATGGCGCAGCGTTACGGAGGCGATGTGGCCTTTGCGGGAGCCGGTGTCAGCATTGCCACGCTGCTTTCCCTTTTTACCATTCCGCTCATGAGCCTGCTGCTTAAGCTGCTTTAATTTAATAAATAACAGGCGCTGCATGCATTTCGCGGCGCCCCGCGCGGCCGGCGCTTGCGCGCCTTACCCGGCATTTTTTGCAAAAATGCCGGCTGGACGCCCCGCAGGTTCGTCCGGCCGCGCATATGTCGCCCCGGCTTTATATGCTCCGTAATTCCTTTGTGCTTTACGGGGCTATTTTATTACGGCAAGCAGCATTTTGAAGCGCTCGCTTGCATGAACCGAGTGCGGATGCCCCGCCGGCATAACTATGCTTTGCCCCACGGTAAGCTCATAGGCCGTTTCATCAACAATAATGCGGCAGCCGCCGTCAAGACAGGTCAAAAACGCATCCCCTCCGGCGGAGTGCGTACCTATTTCTTCCCCCTTGTCAAAGGAAAAAAGAGTAAGGCTCATGTTTTCGTTCTGGGCAAGAGTGCGGCTTACAACCTGCCCCTCCTGGTATTGTACAAGCTCGCATAAGGAAAACACTTCGCTTACTGGCGCGTTTTTTATGCGTACTCTCTTTTGCGGCGCATCTATGCCGTCCAGCTTCAGTTTAATCGGTGTTTTATCCATTTCAATTGCTCCTTTTTGTTTTTTGTTTTTTGTTTTTTGTTTTTTGTTGTTGCTGCTTGTTCGGCAATTCTGCTTTCAACAGCATCGCGGCTGCCTGTTTGCCGGTTTGTTTTATATAATACAGTTTAGCGCAGAGGCAGCTGTAAGTCAAGAAGCCGCAGGATTTTTTTGCTTCTTCGTGTTTTGCATTTTTGCCGTATTATGCCGTATAAAATGTAAAATGAGATCAATTGCCCGTTGTAATACGGAAACGATTATGCTATAATAGTTTGATATCCGAAAAATATAAAGCTGTAAAGAGCAGACCTTACCTGCGCGGGTTTGCAGGTTTGCTTTTGGAAACGGCAAACAAAAGCAAAAGATATCAGCACCCGCAAACGGCTCGGCAGGGCAAAAAGCAAGAAAAGCAAGAAAAGCAAGAAAAGCAAGAAAAGGAGGGGCGGATTTGAAGAATCTGACAGATACTGCGGCAAAGCTGCTGGAAAGCATCCGCGCCTTCAGCGTCGGGGATAAACAGTCAAACGGCAAATGCAGCGTTACGGAACGCATTTATACCGATGAGCCTATAATACGCCCGCAGCAAAGCGAAGCCGCGCCGGGCGAATATCGCCGTATGCGGGCTATGGCGCTGCTGCCCTCCATGCGCTCTGCTGCAATGCTGTTTTATCACCAGGGCAAGCTGATGGAGAATTTTGAGGATGATTACAGGGAAAACACTGAATTTTTCCGATACTATCCCACATATGCCGATATGACGCTGCCGCAGCTTCGCTCCTATTTTACATGGCGCACAAGGGTGCGCGGGGGGGGGAACGCCCGTATGCCGGGCTGTCCTATGCCTTTGTTTATATCTATGAGCTGCTTAATCTTATAGGGGCTGAGTCTGCGCAGCAGGCTTACGCGCGCCTTAAAGAGTTTGCGGCATGGTATGCGGGGTTTGACGACCGCATAGAACGGTATGCAAAGATATGGCTTTCCGATCTGGCGGTTTATTACGGCATGGATGTAAGCCTTGTTGATAAGGGGGAACAGGCGGATTTTGAGCGTTCGGTGCAGCTGCTTACCGAAAGCGCAAGGCATCCGGCAAGCGAGATATTTCCCGTGCTTAATGCACTTTCTTCCTACGATCTTACACACTCAAAGCTTTACAGGCTTTACCCCGAGGAGACGGAAGCAACGGCGGTGCGGGCCTTTAACCTTCTTTCCGATTATTACGGCAAGCATCGCCGCAGCGGGATATGTGAGCGCTTTTTCGGAAAGGTTTACGAAAGCCCGTATGTCATGTTCCGCTCTGCGGTGTTTTACAGGGAGGAAAGCACCCTGATACCGAATATACGGTGGATCCTCTCAATGTTTATATCTGCCGTTCGGGCAACTGGATAAACAGACGCCTGTTTGCTTCAAAGGGGAGGAACCGGCTGCTGGGAGAATTTATCAAAAGCGTAGACGCGGTGCTGAGAAAATGCCTGAGCGTTACGCCGGAGCTGAAATGCCAGCCCAGTAAGCTGTATACCGAGCTTATAACAAAGGCATGGCAGAATGTCTGCGGCAGCAGGCAGAAAGCGGCTGCGGCAAATATCAGCATAGATACCTCGGCCCTTGCCGGCATAAGGCAAAACGCCGATGATACATTAAAGTGCCTGCTTGACGGACTTGACGAAACGGAGGAGGCGTATGCGGCAGATACACCGGTTGAGGCGGATAAAGGAGCATATCCGGCGCCGGATACGCAAGCGCCGGGAAATACGGCCGCGCAAGGGGTATCCTCCCGTAAGATAAGCCTGCCGGCGGACAGCGGCGAAAGCAACATCCCGGCGGCAGACCGCAAAGCGGCACAGCCCGCGCCGTGCGATTCGGAGACTCCGGCGGAAACCGGGCTTACTGAGCTTGAAAAGGAATACCTGCGGCGCGTGCTGTGCGCAGAGCCGTTTTCGGAGCTTTTGCGCAGTGAAAGCGTGCTTCCGTCGGTAATAATGGATTCCGTAAACGAAAAGCTGTTTGATACCTTTTCCGATACCGTACTCATAGGGGAGGAAACCGCTCCCGAAGCGGTGGAGGATTATACGGCGCAGCTTTATGAAATGCTTGGCTTGAATATATCGGAAGGGAGAAAAGCATGAATATACCCAAAAGAATTGCTTCGGCACTTATAAATTCGCTTAAGGGCGGAGTGGTCCCCAGAGTGGGGCTGCCCTATATAACGGTGGGACGCAAGGAGGAAATAGAGGCGCTTGTGCACGATATCGATATTGTATCGCAGGGCGGAGCCTCCTTCCGCTTTATTGCCGGGCGGTACGGCAGCGGTAAGAGCTTTTTGCTCCAGACCGTGCGCAATTATGCCATGGATCGCGGCTTTGCGGTTATGGACTGCGATCTTTCTCCGGAAAGAAGGCTGCACGGCACCAAGGGGCAGGGGCTTGCCACCTACCGCGAGCTTGTGCGCAACCTTTCCACCAAAACCCGCCCCGACGGCGGCGCGCTCACGCTAATACTGGAGCGCTGGATAAGCTCGGTACAAAGCTCAGTGGTTGCGCAAAACGGCGTTTCACCCCAAAGCGAGGGCTTCCGCGAGCTTGTAGACAGGGAAATATACCGCGTGGTGGGCGCGCTGAGCGAGCTGGTTCACGGCTTTGATTTTGCCCGCCTGCTGTCGCTTTATTATAAAGCCTATCTTGACGGTGACGATCAGCTTAAGGCTAATGTCATAAAATGGTTTCGCGGCGAATATTCCTCCAAAAGCGAGGCAAGAGCGGAGCTGGGCATAAATATAATCATTACCGATGACGATTGGTACGATTATATCAAGCTGTTTTCGCTGTTTCTCCATGAAGCGGGGTACAGCGGCCTGCTTGTTCTTATCGACGAGCTTGTAAATATCTACAAGGTTCCAAACGCCATTACCAGGCAGTATAACTACGAAAAGCTGCTTACTATGTACAACGATGCGCTTCAGGGAAGGGCAAGCTATATGGGCATCATCATGTGCGGCACGCCCCAGTGCATAGAGGATCAGCGGCGCGGCCTTTACAGCTATGAGGCACTGCGCTCCCGTCTTGCGGACGGCCGTTTTGCTTCGGACAAACGCGATATGATGGCGCCGGTAATAAAGCTTTCTCCCCTTACGGCGGAGGAAATGCTGGTTTTGGCGGAAAAGCTGGAGGAAATACATTGCGGACTGTACGATCATGCCGCATTGTTAAACGATAAACAGCGGGAGGATTTTATAAAGCTGGAGTACGGCAGGGTGGGGGCGGATCAGAATATAACCCCCCGTGAAATAATAAGGGATTTCATTCAGCTGCTTAATGTTCTGTGTCAGCATCCCGGTACCTCGCCCTCCGAGCTTATCGGCAGCGGCGAATTCACCTTTTCGCCCTCTTCGGCGGTATCTGACGATGCCTCCGCCAAGGACGAATACAGCGAGTTTGAAATATAAAACACAAAACATGCACATATGTGCAATTGTACGGGCGTTTTGCGAGCCGTCGGCAGAAATGCGCGGCATCGCGGGCGCAACGGAGAAATATTTATGAATGTTTTTCAGCAGTACGCTCCCTTTGTTCAGGATTATATATATCGCAGCGGCTGGGACAGCCTGCGCGCGGTGCAGGTGGCGGCAGGCGAGGCCATATTCGGAACGGACGATAATGTGCTGCTTACGGCCGCCACTGCCTCAGGAAAAACCGAAGCTGCGTTTTTTCCGGTGCTTACCCTGCTTTCAAAGGATGCGCCGTGCAGTATCGGAGCGGTATATATCGGGCCGCTCAAGGCGCTTATAAACGATCAGTTTTCACGCCTTGAGGAGCTGTGCGGCGAGGCGGGCATTCCCGTATGGCACTGGCACGGGGATGTAGCACAAAGCCATAAGGCGCGTATGCTCAAGCATCCCTCCGGAGTGCTGCAAATAACCCCGGAATCCCTTGAGGCCATGCTTATGCGTAAACACGCCGATATTCCCCGGCTTTTCGGGGATCTTCGGTTTATAGTAATAGACGAGGTGCATTCCGTAATGCGGGGCGACCGCGGCGGTCAGACGCTTTGCCTTATAGAGCGCCTTTGCTCCCTTGCGGGCGTAAACCCGCGCCGTATCGGGCTTTCCGCCACAATAGGCGAGCCGGAGGAGATGGGAAGGCTGCTCTCTCAGGGAACGGGGCGGCGCACCGTAATTCCGAGACTGGAAAATAAGGGCGTGCGCTGGCGCCTGAGCATGGAGCACTTCTTTACGGCCGGCCCGCAGGCGGCAGAGCCGGAGAAGAAGAATTCCGCACAGAACACATTGGAAGCGGCGCAAACGGGACGGTTATGCGCCGATTCGCAGCGTCTGAACATAT
Organism: Oscillospiraceae bacterium; assembly: GCA_022009755.1. Lineage (GTDB taxonomy): Bacteria > Bacillota > Clostridia > Christensenellales > QALW01 > UMGS1338. The sequence goes on along the minus strand of CP091722.1, from coordinate 1,127,271 downwards.
CAACCGAAGAAAGCTCTCCTTTGCCGGCGGGTATAACCGCAGCTCAGAGGGAACGCCTTGAGGCGGAATTTACCGCCGACCGCACCGATACCGCTCCCGCCGGAGCCGATCCCGGCATAGGCTATATCTTTGAGCATACCCGCGGCCGCAAGTGTCTGGTGTTTGTCAATTCCCGCGAGGAATGTGAAACCGTCACCACCACTTTAAGGCAATATTGCGAGTATAAGCACGAGGCGGACCGCTTTCTCATTCATCACGGCAATCTGTCGGCATCCTACCGCGAAACGGCGGAGGAGGCCATGAAGGACGAAACCAGAGCCCTTACCACAGTCACCACCGCTACGCTGGAGCTGGGCATAGATATTGGCCGCTTGGAGCGGGCATTCCAGATAAACGCCCCCTTCACCGTTTCCTCCTTCCTTCAGCGTATGGGGCGAACGGGACGGCGCGAGCTTCCGCCGGAGATGCGCTTTGTTATGAGGGAGGAGCCGCCGGAGATGCGGGCATCGCTGCCTGCGTCCCTGCCGTGGCAGCTGCTTCAGGGCGCGGCGCTTGTGCAGCTTTACCGGGAAGAACACTGGGTGGAGCCGCCAAGGCTCGGCAAGCTGCCGTACAGCCTGCTGTATCACCAAACCATGAGCGTGCTTTGCTCCTGCGGCGAGCTGCTGCCGTCGCAGCTTGCCCGCCGCGTGCTTTCCCTCAGCTGCTTTTCCGGCATAACAAAAGAGGATTATGTCATTTTGCTGCGCCATTTGCTTGCCACCGATCAAATACAGAAAACGGCGGAGGGCGGGCTGATAATAGGCATATCCGGCGAAAGACAGGTTAATTCCTACCGCTTTTTTGCCGTTTTTCAGGAAAATGAGGAGTACACCGTGCGCAGCGGCTCACAGGAGCTGGGCACGGTGGTCAAGCCGCCGCCGGTGGGAGAACGGCTGGCGCTTGCCGGACATGTGTGGGTTGTGGACGAGATAGATCATAAACGCCGCACGGTCTATTGCACCATGGTAAAGGGCAGGGTTCCAGCGTTTTTCGGGCTGTGCCCCGGCGATATCAATACCCGCGTGCTGGAACGCATGAAGCAGGTGCTGCTGGAGGACGAGCTGTATCCCTATCTTATGAAAAATGCCCGCGCAAGACTGACGCAGGCAAGGCGGGCGGCGCACAATGCCGGGCTTTCTTACCCGCTTATTTGTCTTGGCGGCGATTCATGGTGCCTCATGCCGTGGCTGGGTACATACGCCTTTATGGCTCTTGAGCGTCTTATAAAGCTCAAATGCGCCGAGGCGGGGATCAAGGGCTTTGAAAGCTCAAAGCCGTATTTTATGCAGTTCCGCATGACGGCCGAGCCCGATGAATTCCTGCACCTTTTGGCAAAAAAAGCGGCAGAGCTTGTAAATCCGATGGAGCTGCTTTATCCGGGAGAGGTGCCGGTGTTTGAAAAATACGATGAATTCGTGCCGGAGGAGCTTGTACGCAAGGGCTTTGCCTGCGGCGTGCTGGATATAAACGGAATGAAAGAGCGTATTTTACAGTGGGATTCCGGAATATCCTATGTGTAAGCGTAGGGGAAAATGCCGCGGAAAATGCTTTTGTATCTGCCGGAGAAACGGTGTTTCTTCGGCATTTTTACAATTAAAAAGCCGCAATTATTTTCCAAAAATTTGCGCAGAAAAAAAGCATAAAAATCCTGTAAGAAAAAAAGTGAAAAAACCGTATATAATTATGTAATTAAGCCGTCACGGAGCCGGCGCATATTCAGGCGCGCATCAAGCTTTTGGGGAAAAGCAGGGGATAAGGTGCCGCCGTGCGCCGCACGGGGGAAAGCACATCAAAAACGCACGGGCGGCAATATAGCAATATAAAGGAGAATAAAGGAGTACAGTATAAGGGAGCATGAAAAGCGCGCCGATATCAGGGGCATCGGCGCGCAGGTATTCTGTCCGCAAATCCTGCAAAACGGCATCGTGCGTAAAAAAGGGGAAGAACGCGCGGTGCCGCTGCGCACGGACAGACCTGAACGAACGGGTCTGACAAGGCAAATCGCCGCGGCGGTGGAGGTGACGCGTTGACACAGGAAAAAATACTTGCACGCCTTGCGGCAGAGCCGGAGGAGGGCATGAAGCTTATAATGCGGCTTTATACCGGGCTTATGTGCACGGTGTGCAGGGGAATCCTGGGCAGCGGCGCTTCACCGCAGGATGTGGAGGACTGCGTTTCCGCAGCCTTTGCAAGGTTTTGGTTTTCCCGCGAAAGCTACGATCCGCAGCGCTGCGGGCTTTCCGGTTGGCTGTGCATTATAGCCAAGCGCCAGTGCATTGATATGCTGCGCAAAAACGGCGCCCCGCAGGAGGAGCTTGAGGGCGCGGAGCCGGACACGGCGGCAGGCCCCGAGGACGAGGCCGAGAGCAGGGAAAGGCGGCAGGAGCTTCTGGGGGCGATAGACGCACTGGAAAATACCGACCGCGAGATACTGCTTCGCAAATACTTTATGTCCCAAAATTCAAAGGACATTGCCCGAATAATGCATATGACGGTTTCCGCAGTGGATACAAGAGCACACAGAGCGGTAAAAAAACTAAGGAGTATCCTGGGAGGCGATAAATATGAATGACGATCGCAGGCTGTTTGAGGAGCTGCTTGCAGAAAACACAAAACTGCATAAGGATCGCATACCTTGCGGTATATCGCGCAAAAGAATAGCGCAGAAAACGGCCTTTCTTACGGGGCTTGGCATAAAGCAAACCTGGGCGCCGCTGCGCCGCTGTGCGGCAGTGGGCTGCGCCGCGCTGATTGCCGTGGGCTCGCTCGGCGTCTATGCCGTAGCCGAAGAGGCAAGACAGTACGACTGCGCAGTCAATTTCCTCAGGGAGCACTATGTAAACATTGAGGGCATGAACAGAAACGAGATCAAAACGGCATACCGTGAGCTTACGCTGCGGCTCAGTATGCAGCCCGGCTATGCCAGCGCTGCGGCGTCGGCCACCGAAACGGCACAGATTTCCGCAACTGTCGGCACCGATGCCCGCAGGGATCAGCCGCAGACCGAGGCAACAGACGGCACCGAGGGCATATACGGCTGCAACATAACGCCGATATGGCCGGAATTTACTCCCTTGGAGCGGCAGCGAAATGCCAGTAACTATTATGATACCATGCTTACGGGCAAGAATATGGGCGGCGCGGCTTTGATAAGAAGAATATATGATACAGCACCCGCCGACGGCATACAAAAATGTTATATTGCCTGCTTCCGCGAAGGGGAAGAATGCTGGCGAGTGCCCATGCCGGAAAATATAAACGATCTTGGCCCTTATACCGAATTGCACGGCGGGGATATTATTCAGTGCAGTGCAGGGGGAGCCGTCATCGATATTATATGCGTAAGTGCGGACGGTCGGATAAAAGCAAAAAGCAGCATAAAATCGAGCCTGTCATATGCCTCCTGCATAGGCGTGTTTGAAAACGATAACGGAAGTCTGACCTTCATTCTGATCGGAAGAAACGGCAATCACGGTCAAGTCTTGGAGATAATTGTCACGGATGAGCGGGCAGCAGAATGTATAAGCCGCCATAAATGCGATATAGAAGTCGGCGATGGGCGAAAAACGGCATACAGAGCGGGCGACGGCTATATAATCAAGGCAAAAGGCCCCACTGTCGGTCAAGCCGTGCTTATAACCTTTGATGAAAACGGCATTCGGCAAACAAGAATATATTCCGATAAAGGAAGACTGCTTACCGTGGACAGTGTGCTGCAAATTGGGGATAAGCTCTACATTTCGGCACATTCCGCCGCAATTCCCGAAAACAGCAGCTATATTTACGATGAGCAATGGGCAGATATTGCCGCGGTGCTGGAAAAGATCGATGATAAATACGGCGAAAATTTTGTAAGCACAACCGAGGAGGCGTGCGCCGACATTGCGCGCATGATGCGGGAAAATGTCACGGCCATTCTTATGGTGTGCGATGCGCAGACAGGACAGCCGGAAAGCTTTTACAGCACCGAAGGTGCGATAGGCGATAAGCTCCGTATTAAGGACGGTAAGCTGCTTTGGAGCGTTATGCGCCCGGAGTACGGAACAATTGGGCTGTACAGCGGAGTGTGCCTTATGAGCTTTTCCTGCAGCACCGGCACCTACACTTTTTCACAGGATATGCAAAGTCACAGCTTCAGCGCCGTGGGCGCGGGCGGCTTCATGCGATAATACGGGCATATGCAGCGAAAACAAGAATGAGCAGTGAATAGCAAATGGTGAATAGTGAATAGTGAATAGTGAATAGTGAATAGTGAATAGTGAATAGTGAATAGTGAATAGTGAATAGTGAAACTGCATATATGTGCAGCCAAGCATATTTAAGCAGCGGACGCCGCGCCGGGGGCTTCGCCCCCGGCCGTGCGCCGTCTGCGCCCTGCGGGCTTGCCGCCGCCCGGCCCGCGCTGCGGGCACGCCTGCGTAAGCACGGCTTACTGCGGCGTTCCTTGCGCTTGCGGCGCGTCTTCGCGTTTCGCTGCAAAACAGCAAAAAATCAGCCGTGTGCATTTTCGTATCTGCTGAGCGGTATATGTACAAAACAGCAAAAGCAGGGCAAACGCCCTGCTTTTTAACTGCTCTATGAATCTTGCGCTTTTGCCGCAGCAGTCTATTCCTTGCGCAGAATAACGGTTACCTCGCTTCGGTTGTGAAACAGCTGGCGCACATGCACAATGCTGTAATAGTTGCCCAGCGTGTCAAGGGCACGCAGCATCTGGCGGCGCGGCTTGTCCCCGAACAGCTTAAGGGTCAGCACCACCGTGCCTCTGTACTTAAGGCAGGGCTGAAAGCGCGCAATAAGCGCGGCCGATTCCTCAGGGGCCATCCGCATGTCATTAAGAATAAAATCAAAATCATTTTCCGGCGCTTCAAGGTATTCCTGCGCCGTCTTTTTTATATGCGTTATACCGCGGCGGGCAAGCAGACCGGGATCAAGCTCTGCGGGGTCCACGGCCACCACCGAGCAGCCGCGCTCCAGCGCAATGCGGCTCCAGCCGCCGGGCGCGGCACCCAGATCCAATACCCGTGCTCCCGGAAACAGTGCTACGCCCAAGGTCTGTTCCGCCTCAAGCAGCTTGAATTCCGCGCGGGAAAGCTGCCCGTCCTCCCTGCGGAAGCGTATCCTTCCTCCGGCCCAGGAGGAAAGATTGTCTTTTGCAAGGGAAAGGCCCATATACGCTTTTCCGTTTGCAGCGGTAACGCTCAGCACCTGCACCGGGTTTTTGATATCGCATTCCTGCCCCGATGCGGCAAGCACGGCGCTTAATGCGCTGTTTATATCAAAGGGCGCAAGCCCGCCGTCATGCTTGCCCAATATTCTGCACTGCACCGAGTATCTCTGCGTTACGCGTTCCTTGAAGCTTTCGGCGGCGCTGCACAGAACCTCAAGGTCGCGCTCCCTCTCACCGCACAGCTCCACCGTCTGCTCCGCCGGATGAATATGCCGGATAAAAACCGGTGGCCTGCGCCGGAAAATTTCACAAAGCCTGCCGAAATCCGGCACGGTGGCGGCCAAAGCCGTTTCCTCATCAAGCGGCACTGCGCTTGCCTGACCGTCCGCCGTAAGCAGCTCGCCCAATGCCTCGTTTGCCATCTCCGCCTGATAGGATATGACGCTGTAATTCAATTTCTTTTTCATATCATTTCTCACTCTTTGCGCACCCCGCGCCTGCAGCCTGCAATTTTGCGGCACGGGGGTGCTTTTTGTTTATTTAGAATATTTTATATGCTTTTTCGCAAAGGTGTCAATGCCTGCGTTCGGCATCCGGCCAAACGCCTTGCCCTGTTTCGGTGCTGCTTTTTTTCGTGTATCCGCGCCTTGAATGGGGAAAAAAACTCTGAAAAATAAACCGTTTTGAATTTCTGATGAGAATTTTTTTCATTTATTTTACTTAAGCGGTATTGACTTTACGGCTCGGATTTGGTAAACTGAACTAAAGGCTCAAGGGCGGCAGACCCTTGGCGATATAATGAAATAAGGGGGCGTTTTATTTGGATAAAGCTTTGCAAGGTTGGAAGCCCGGCACAGACGAAGGCAGGCTCATAGGCCCGCTTGATGTTTATTTGTTCCGTCAAGGGACGCACTTTGAAGCATATAATATGCTCGGAGCGCGTCCCGTTTTTAACAGTACAGGGCAGATTGACGGCTATTATTTTGCCGTATGGGCGCCCAATGCCGTGCGCGTAAGCGTGGTAGGCGACTGGAACGACTGGCAGCCGGGAGCGGATGCAATGCAGCCTGTGGGCGACAGCGGCATCTGGGAAAAATATATCGCGGATATCGGCGTGGGCTGGACCTACAAGTTTACGCTGGAGCACCGTGACGGCAGCGTGCATTATAAGGCCGACCCCTTTGCGCGCTTTGCTCAGCTCCGTCCCGAAACGGCCAGCCGCACATGGTATGACGATTATAAATGGCACGACGGAGTATATCGCATAAAGCACGGCAAGGCGCCGTATAATGAACCCATGAGCATTTATGAGCTGCATCTTGGCTCCTGGGTGCGTTCGGAAAAGGGCGAAATGCTCTCCTATCGCGATATAGCGGACAAGCTTGCCGCCTATGCTCAGGATAACGGCTATACGCATGTGGAGCTGCTGCCGCTGGCCGAGCATCCCTATGACGGCTCATGGGGCTATCAGGTAACCGGCTTTTATGCCCCCACCTCCCGCTACGGTACGCCGGAGGACTTCAAATACTTTGTGGACACGCTGCATGCCAAGGGCATCGGAGTTATTATGGACTGGGTTCCCGCACATTTCAGCCGGGATGAACACGGTCTTGCCCGCTTTGACGGCACTGCGCTTTATGAGGCGGAGGGCGACCGCGGCGATCAAAAGCAGTGGGGCACGCTTAAATTCAATCTGGAAAGGCCGGAGGTTCGCTCCTTCCTTATCTCAAATGCTCTTTACTGGCTCAGCGAGTATCATCTGGACGGACTGCGCGTGGACGCCGTGTCCTGCATGCTCTATCTTGATTACGGCGCGCGGGACGGCGAGTGGACGCCCAACGAGCACGGCGGGCGGGAAAACCTTGCCGCGGTGGAGTTCATAAAGCGCCTGAATACCGAGGTATACGCACGCTTCCCCAATGCAATAATGGTGGCGGAGGAATCAACGGATTATCCGCGCGTAACCGCCCCCGTGTCCGACGGGGGGCTCGGCTTCGGCTTTAAGTGGAATATGGGCTGGATGAACGATACCCTCAGATATATGGAAACCGATCCTCTTTTCCGCAGCGGCAGACACGGGCTTATGACCTTTTCCATGATGTATGCCTTCAACGAAAACTTTATTTTGCCCCTGTCCCATGATGAGTGCGTACACGGCAAAAAAACCATTTTGGATAAAATGAACGGCGATTATTGGCAGAAGTTTGCCTCCCTTAAGGCCTACCTTGGCTATATGTACGCACACCCCGGGAAAAAGCTGCTCTTTATGGGCACGGAATTGGGGCAGTTCATGGAGTGGCGCTACTACGAAGATATCGAATGGGAGCTGCTTCGGTACGAAACTCACCGCGGTATATATTCCTTTGTGCGCGCCCTTAACCGGCTGTACAGAAGCAATCCCGCGCTTTGGGCGGAGGATACCTCGTGGGAGGGCTTTGTTTGGTGCAATGCCGATGATGCGGCGGCCAGCGTGTTCACCTTCCTTCGCAAATGCGGCACGGAGCAGCTGCTCATTGCCGTTAATATGACTCCCGTGGAGCGCTATGACTACTGGGTGGGCATGCCGGAGCAAAGCGCGTGGGAGCTTGTGCTCTCCAGTGAGGATAAAGCCTTCGGCGGCAGCGGCTTTGAGGCTGTTGAATCTGCGGAAACCGATGAACACGAAACGGCAGGGCATAAGAACCGCCTGCGACTGAATCTGCCGGGGCTTAGCGTGCTGATATACAAAAGAACCGATTGATCGGGCATATGCAGGCACAGCCGCGGATTTCTCCGCGGCCGTGCGCTGCTGATTTTGCGGCGTTACATGAAATACTGAAAGGACACATATGTTTTTATGATGCATTCACAATGCGTTGCCATGATACTGGCCGGCGGGCAGGGCAGCCGTCTGGGCGCTCTTACCACTACGGTGGCAAAGCCGGCGGTTCCCTTCGGCGGAAAATACCGCATTATAGATTTTCCGCTGTCCAACTGTGCAAACTCCTCCATAACCACCGTCGGGGTGCTTACACAGTATCAGCCCCTTGAGCTTAATACCTATATCGGGAGCGGACAGCCCTGGGATATGGACCGCACAAACGGCGGCGTCTATGTTCTGCCCCCGTTTGTACGGGGCAATAAGGGGGAGTGGTATAAGGGCACGGCAAATGCTATATACCAAAATACCGAATTTATCGAGCAGTTCCGCCCGGAATATGTGCTTATCCTTTCGGGCGATCATATATACAAAATGGATTATCGGAAATGCTCAGATATCATATCTCCAAGAATGCGGATGCTACCATAGCGGTCATAAATGTCCCCCTTAAGGAGGCAAGCCGCTACGGCATTATGAGCGCCGATGCGGAGGGCAGAATATACGATTTCACCGAAAAGCCCAAGCAGCCCAAAAGCACTTTGGCCAGCATGGGCGTGTACATATTCCGTTGGAGCGTGCTTAAAAGTACCTTACCATGGACGAAAGCAATGTGTCCTCCTCCAACGATTTCGGCAAGGATGTCATTCCCGCAATGCTCTCCGACGGCTGCGGCATGTATGCCTACGCCTTCGACGGCTATTGGAAGGATGTCGGAACCGTGCGCTCCCTGTGGGAGGCAAATATGGATATGCTGGGCGAAAGACCGGTGCTGGATCTTCGCGATGACTCTTGGCGCATCTATTCCCGTACTGCGGGAATGCCGCCTCAATATGTTAAAAAAGGCGCGCATATAACCGATTCCTGCATAACCGAGGGCTGCTACATTGCAGGCGATGTTTTTCACTCCGTGGTTTTCACCGGCGTGAATATTGAGGACGGAGTAACGGTGGAAACTCAATAATACTGCCGTATGCACATCTGTGCAGGGGAGCAACCGTGCGAAACGCCGTCATAGGCGAACGCGCCGTGGTGGGGGAAAACGCATTTATCGGCTGTCGTGAGGGCAATATAAACCGGGAGCCCAGCCCCTTGTGCGATGAGGGCATAACCCTTGTGGGCAAGGGAATAAGCGTCGCGCCGCAGGCGCGCGTGCCATGGGGCGTCATGCTGGAATTTGATGTGGAGCCAGGCGAGCTTACGCACTGCTGAATATAAAACTGAAAATGCGCGCGGCAATCGCTGCGGCAATATTTTTGGAGGGAGTGCCGTTTTCAGGCGCGGGAGAAATGACGGATACTGTTGGAATAATAATGACGGGTGATAACGATGCACGCCTTGCGGAGCTTACGCGCGTGCGTTCCGTAGCGGCGCTGCCTGTTGCAGGCAGATACCGCCTTATAGATTTTACCCTTTCGGGCATGGTCAATTCCGGCATAAGCAATGTCGGGGTAACCACAAGAAGCAACTACCGTTCCCTTATGGATCATCTCGGTTCGGGCAAGGAGTGGGATCTTAACCGCAAGCTGTACGGCCTGCGAATACTGCCTCCTTATATTCAGGGCGGAGAGCAGTACCGCGGCGATATGGATGTTCTGCACGGTATTAAAACCTTTTTGGAGCATTCAAAACAAATATGTGCTCATCGCCCACGGCGATATCCTTTATAACCCCCGCTTTGAGGCCTTGCAGCAGGCCCACATTGATTCCGGCGCGGATATAACCGTTATGTACAATTACGGGCTGTGCAATTCCTGCGGCGCGCGCATATCGGTGGAAAACGACCGCGTCACCGATATCGAGGCGCACCCCGAGCGCCCGGAGCAGTGCGCAAGGCTGCTGGGCATATACTTTATGGAAAAGGAGCTTCTGTGCAGACAGATAGCCTACTGCTACGGACGGGGGCTGCACGATTTTCTCATGGATGTGCTGGTGCGCAATATCGGCAAAATGAACATCGGCGCCTTTCGCTACGACGGCTATGCGGGCAAGATCGACAGCGTAAACGCCTATTATCACTGCAATATGCAGATGCTGGAGGCCTCGGTGCGCAAGGAGCTGTTTTTCAACGAGAATTTTATCTACACCAAGGTAAAGGACACCGTGCCCACCTATTATTCCGACTCCGCGGTGGTGGAGGACAGCGTAATTGCGGACGGCTGCCGTATTGAGGGCAGAGTGGAAAGAAGCATAATCTTCCGCGGCGTGCACATAGCAAAGGGCGCTGTTGTTACAAACAGCATAGTAATGCAGAATTCCGTCATACAGCGTGATGTTGCTTTGGATTACGCAGTGCTGGATAAAGGCGTAACCGTGGGTCAGGGCAAGCGTATAGGCGGGCAGGAAAGCTTCCCAGTTATCATAGGAAAAAATGTAGTGGTATAAAACAAAAGGCGGGCCGCGCTGCGGACCGCTCTTTTCAAAGAAAAGCTGCTTTTGAGCAGGCGCAATAAGTGCGGCGGTACCGTAAAAGCGGCGCGGCCGTGCAGCGGAAAAAAGCGAGCCTTGCGCCCTTTTGCGGCACGGCAAACGACATTTTAAGGAGATATTTTTTATGAAGGTTTTATTTGCGGCAAGCGAGGTCAGCCCCTTTGCAAAGGTGGGAGGGCTTGCGGATGTTACCGGCTCTCTGCCCGGCGCACTGCGAAGGGAGAGAGTGGAAACGCGGGTAGTAATGCCCAAATACCGCGTTATCCGTCCGGAGCTTATGAAAGATGCCGTTTTTTTGGGCAGCACATATATTGCAATGGGGTGGAGAAGGCAGTATGCCGGACTGTTTTCCCTTGTAAGGGACGGCATCACATATTATTTTATCGATAACGAATACTATTTCGGCGGCGACCGTGTATACGGCTATATGGAGGGCGAGGCGGAAAAATATGCCTTCTTTTCGCTGGCGGTGCTGGAGCTTTTGCCCCTTATGGGCTTTAAGCCCGACATCCTGCACTGTCACGATTGGCAGACTGGGCTTATTCCCGTGCTGCTTAAAACCCGCTTTGCCCATCTTAATATAAAAACAGTGTTCACAATTCATAATCTCAAATATCAGGGTATATACGGCATAGAGCTGCTCAAGGATCTCATGGGCTTTGACGATTCCCTCTTTACAAGCAAGGGCCTTGAATTCTACGGCGGAGCCTCCTTTATAAAGGGCGGGCTTGTGTTTGCGGATAAGCTCACTACCGTCAGCCGTACCTATGCGCAGGAAACCAAAACGGAGTTTTACGGCGAAAGAATGGACGGAGTGCTGCGCAGCCGCGATAAAGACTATATCGGTATACTGAACGGCATTGATTATAACGAATACAACCCGCAAACCGACCCGCTCATTGCCGCACATTACAGTGCCGATGATATATCGGGCAAGGAAAAATGCCGCGAAGCGCTGGAGGACGAGCTGGGTCTGGAGCGCTCCCACAGCCCGATAATAGCCATGGTGGGCAGACTGTATGAGCAGAAAGGGCTTGCCCTTGTGGAGAGAATGCTGCACGAGCTGCTGCTTTCGGATGATTTTCGTTTCATTGTTCTGGGCAGCGGGGATCGCGGCTACGAAACGCTTTTCCAAAATGCGCAGCAGTGGTATAATAAGCGCGTAAGGGCTGTTATCGGCTTTGACAATGCCTTGGCGCACCGCATATATGCCGGTGCCGACCTGCTGCTTATGCCCTCGCTTTGAGCCCTGCGGCTTAAGCCAGATGATAGCCATGCGCTACGGCACTCTGCCCATAGTGCGTCTTACGGGCGGGCTTGCCGATACCGTGCATCCCTATAACCGTTATGAGGGTACGGGGGACGGCTTCGCCTTTGAAAATTTCAATGCCCACGATATGGCGTACACAATACGCTTTGCGCTGGAAACCGTTAAGGACGGCGCTGCAAAGGAAAAACTGATATATAACGCAATGACGGCCGATAACTCATGGAAAAAAAGCGCAAAGGAATATAAAGCGCTCTATCGCAGCCTTATAAAGGCCTGAAGCCTTGCGATTAAGGTGAGAGCGGTTTAGGCGGTTTTATAAAAACCTTTATGCATCCGTGCAGAAAAAACGGCAAGCATCTTTGAAAGGATATTCACACACATGGAAGAACAATACGATTATGAGCGCGAGGCGGTAAAACAGTGCGTGCTGGGAAAGCTGCGCCGGCATTTCGGCCGCACCCCAAAGGAGGCTACGCCGCTTCAGCTGTATAAAGCCGTTTCAATGGCGGTAAGAGACGAAATAATGGACTATTGGCAGTCCGCCATGCGGCGCGCCGAGGATAATAAAAGCAAGGTGCTTTATTATCTGTCGCTGGAATTTCTCATGGGCAAATTCCTTGCGGGCAACCTGATAGCACTGGAAAAGTACAATCTTTATAAAAGCGCGCTTGCCGATATAGGCATAAACCTTGAGCAGATCGAGGAGGTAGAGCAGGATGCCGGTCTTGGCAACGGCGGTCTGGGACGGCTTGCCGCCTGCTTTATGGATTCTCTGGCGTCAATGGGGCTGCCCGCCATGGGCTGCGGTATACGCTACGATTACGGCCTTTTCCGTCAAAAGATTGTGGACGGACAGCAAATAGAAATGCCGGATAACTGGCTGGAAAACGGATGCAGCTGGGAGATAGCCCGCCCCGAGGAGCAGTTTGAGGTGCTTTTTTACGGGCAGGTGCGGGAATATACCGATGAAACAGGCTGGCTGTGCCACAGCATAGAAAACGCCAATAAGGTCATTGCCATGCCCTATGATATCCCGATCATGGGCTTCCGCTCCGGCGCTGCAAATACCCTGCGCATTTGGAGCGCGCGTTCCCCGCAGTATTTTGATATGAACTATTTCGGACAGGGCGATTATATCCGCGCATCGGCGGAAAAGGAGCTGGCGGAAACCATATCGCGAGTGCTTTATCCCAATGATTCCCATAACGCCGGCAAAAGCCTGCGCCTTCAGCAGCAGTATTTCTTTACAAGCGCGACTCTGCAGTATATGCTCTCCCGCCATAAAAAGCTGGGGCTTTCCGTGCGGGATTTGCCTGATTACGCCGCCGTGCAGATAAACGATACCCACCCTGCCATTGCCATAGCCGAGCTTATGCGCCTGCTTGTGGATCAGGAGCGTCTGGAGTGGGACGAGGCCTTTGATATCTGCTCGCGGGTGTTTTCCTACACAAACCACACCATAATGAGCGAGGCGCTGGAAAAATGGCCCTGTTATCTTATGGAAAACATGCTTCCCCGCATCTATATGATAATCTGCGAGATAAACCGGCGCTTCTGTCAGGGTAAAACCGAGCAGCAGTGTCAGAACATGGCGCCCATCGCCTTTTCACAGGTGCGCATGGCAAATCTGTGTCTTGCGGTGTGCCATAAGGTAAACGGAGTGTCGCTTCTTCACACCGAGATCCTTAAAAATAATCTTTTCCGGGATTTCAATCAGCTCTATCCCGATAAGATCATCCCCGTAACAAACGGCATAACCCCGCGGCGCTGGCTGCTTCAGTCAAACCCGGAGCTTTCGCAGCTTATAAGCGGAACCTTGGGCACTTCCGAATGGGTAAACGATATGCCGCGCATTGCCCGGCTTGAGCAGCAGATAACCTCCGACGGCTTCCTTGATGAGCTGGAAAGAATAAAGAAAAACAATAAGCTTCGCCTTGCGGAATATATAAAGCGCACCGAAGGCATTACGGTGGACCCGGATTCCATATTTGATATCCAGGTAAAGCGCCTGCACGAATATAAGCGTCAGCTGCTTAATGTCCTGCATATCCTGCATTTGTATTTTGATATAACGCAAAACGGAGTGCAGCATAAAAAGCACACCTTTATTTTCGGCGCCAAGGCCTCGCCGGGCTATGTCAGGGCAAAACAGATCATATCCCTTATATGCTCCGTTGCCGACCTTGTAAGCTCCGACCCGCGTACGCGCGATGTGCTCAAAGTGGTTTTTGTGGAAAACTACGGCGTCAGCAGCGCGCAGGTGATAATCCCCGCATCGGATATAAGTCAGCAGATATCCCTTGCCGGAAAAGAAGCAAGCGGCACGGGAAATATGAAATTCATGATGAACGGCGCGCTCACCGTAGGCACCATGGACGGCGCCAATGTGGAAATGCACAGGCTGCTGGGGGAGGACAACATTTTCATATTCGGCATGAACGCGCAGGAGGTAAGCGGGGTGTATGCTGCGGGCTACAATCCGCAGGAATACTATAACGGCGATATCCGGCTGCGCAGGGTCGTGGACGCTCTTGCGGACGGCACGCTCAAAGGCCCGGTGGCAAGCCTTAAGGCTTATCTTCTTAACGGCGACGGCGGCTATGCCGACCCGTACCTGTGCCTTAAGGATTTCGATTCCTATGCCTGCGCAATGGAGCAGGCGGAAGCCCTTTACGGCAGCCGCGAGTGGACAAAAAAGAGCCTGATAAATATAGCGCGTTCGTGGTATTTTTCTTCGGACCGCAGTATCGGAGAATATAACGAAAAAATATGGAATCTCAAGCAGCTCTGAAGGCAGCGGTGCTGCACGATTCCCGCAGCCCGTTTTTCCGCAGCCCCGGCGGGGCTGTTCCGCAGGGAACGGCGGTAACCCTTTCCCTGTATGCCCCCGGCTTTGCAAAGGCATACCTTCGGCTGTGGGACGGCAGGGAGCATATAACGGAGATGATACCGGGGGAGCGCTGCTTTTCTGCGCAGGTCAGCAGAGCGGAACCCTGCCTGCTGTGCTACTATTTTCTTCTTGAAAAGCAGGACGGGCAGACGCTGTATTATCTTAACGCACCGGATATGCTGGGCGGTGAAGGTGAGCTTACGGCGGTGTGCGATACGCTCCGCTCCTTCTGTATCACCTTTTATTCGCAGGATTATAAAACTCCCGCATGGTGCGCCGATGCCGTAATGTATCAGATTTTTCCCGACAGGTTCAACGCCTCCTTGTCGGCTGCGGGTCGCGGGAAGAGCTTGGGGCGCAGAATGCATAAGGACTGGGCTTCTGCGCCGGAATACCGTGAAAGCCCGGGCAAGGATTATTATGCCGCCGATGATTTTTACGGCGGCGATTTTGCCGGAATAGAACAAAGGCTTGATTATCTTGTGGCTATGGGGATAAATACAGTATATCTGAATCCCATATTCAAAGCCTATTCCAATCACCGCTATGATACCGGCGATTACGAAAATACCGACCCGTTGCTTGGCACAAATGAAGAATTTGCACATATGTGCACAAAAGCACATGAGCGTGGAATGCGCATAATTCTGGATGGCGTATTCTCTCATACGGGAAGCGACAGCCGCTATTTCAACAAAAACGGCACCTATCCCGATGTCGGAGCCGCATGCAGCAAAAGCAGCCCCTATTACCCGTGGTACAGCTTTGAGCACTATCCGGACAAATACGATTGTTGGTGGGGCGTGTGGTCGCTGCCTTGCGTAAAGGAGACCGAGCCGAGCTATATGGATTATATCCTGCGCTCCCCCGATGCAATAATCAAGCGCTGGCTGCGCGCCGGGGCTTCGGGCTGGCGGCTGGATGTGGCGGACGAGCTGCCCGATGAATTTCTCTTCGAGCTGCGGCATCAGGTAAAAAACGAGTGTCCCGACGCGCTTATTATAGGCGAGGTTTGGGAGGATGCCTCCCGCAAGGAGAGCTATTCCCGTTTGCGTCCCTACCTTCAGGGCGCGCAGCTGGACAGCGTAATGAACTACCCCCTGCGCAGCGCACTGCTTGAATACCTTCAATACGGCAATGCGGCGCTGTTTGTGCGCAGGGTGGAATCGCTTAAGGAGAACTATCCGCCTCAAAGCTTTGCCTGCACCATGAATTTTGTCTCCACGCACGATACGGTGCGGGCATGCACGGCTCTGGGCGGAGCGCCGGAGGGGCTTACAAGGGAGCAGGCGGCAAATTTTGCCCTTTCGCCGCTTGCGGAAATACGCGCGCGGGAGCTTGAAGAGCTGGCATATGCAATACTGTTTATGCTGCCCGGCATCCCCTGCATTTATTACGGAGACGAGGACTATATGCAGGGCTGTTCCGACCCGTTTAACCGTGCGCCCAAGCAATGGAACACGGCAGGCTTTCAGAAGCTGATAGCCGAAATGTCCCGTATCAGGCGCACTTTTGGGGCAGAGCTGCGGCTTTGCGCTGCCGGCAGCGCGCTGTGCATACAGCGGGGCAGCGGGCAGGATAAGGTTGTGGGAATAATAAATCCATCGGACGACCCGCTGGAACAGATATTGGATTTTTCCCTTATGGACGGGGGAGAGATACTGCTTTCAAACGGCGTATGCGAGCTTAAGCAGAGGGAGCAGGGAGTGTATCTTTGGCTGGATCCAAGATCGTTTTGCGTAATAAACGGGCAAAAAACACATTAAAACAGGCAAAAAAGCGTTAAAAAAGCGTTAAAAAACGCATAAAAAACGGTATATTTTTTGAGAGGGCATACACAGGCAACCTAATGAGTGCCGAAAATAAAAAAGCGGAAAGAGGGCGGCGGCAATGAAAACAAATATAAAGGCAAAGCACGGCTTTATTTTTCGCGCCGCCGCACTTTTTTTGGCGGTGCTGCTTGCGGGCTGTGCGCCGGCCGGGCAGGCCACGCAGACGGAAAGCCCGGAGGTAAAACGCTACTACCGTATGGATGAAAGGGTAAAGGGGAGCTTTTTTCCGCTGTATGTCAGAAGCGGAAAAAAGCTTATAGGGCTTTATTATGCCTACGGCAAGCCGACGAGCCGTGAGTTCTGCGACGATTTTACATTTTATTACGGCGCTGAGGAATACAGCGTGTTCCGTCATTTTGAAAGCGGGGAGGATGGCGATGAGGAGCTGTATTTTGCGGGGGATTATACGGTAAGCGGCGGAGAGGTGTTCTGCACGCTGTATCATTATGTCAGCGGCGAGCTGACGAATGCGCAGCCGAATGTGCTGGCATCATCGGTGGCCTTTTCCCGAAAGAGCAGAGCGGTTGCATATATCGTAAAGCAAAACGGTATGTACTGCCTGCGCTATAAAAACGGCCGGGACAGCAGACAGATAGACGAGAATGTTAGCCAGGTTATGATATTGGGGGACGGCGCGGTATACCTGCGCAACGACGGTGATAAAAAAAGCGGAATTGTGATGTACTGGAACGGCAGCGGAGTGCCGATGCGTATAGGTACCGCGGAACGGCTGCTTTGGACGGATGAAAGCAGAGGAATGGCGGCAACGCTTTATGCCGAGGGAAATATGCCCTTCGGGAAGCCTGACATACAGATGTTCTTTCCCGAAAAAGGAACAAAGTATGTGCTGTATGACGCTTCCCGTGACAGCAAGGATTACTGGTACGGCTTTACGGTCGCCGGGAACAAATTGCTGTATCTTACCGATTCGTCGGTTTTGCAGGTGGAAATAACGGACGGGTATATTCCGGTGCAGGGCTCCGCGGAGGTGCTGTTCAGGGGAGAGGACGGCGTGTATGCCGCAATGGCGGGAGAAAGCTGGCAGGATAAACATTATTGCGCAGAAGGTTACGCTGAGCAGGCTGGATACCGACAATCTGCCCGCAAGGGCGTGGCGCATACGCGGCTGGTTTTACAGCCAAAACGCAAGCACGGTTACGGGGCCGGACGGCGAGCGGCATGATGTGCGATATATATGCTGCGCCGACAGCAATCTATACGCGCTTATAAGCTCCGGGAACGGCGTTACGGGATATGTTAAGAATATATCAAACGGAGCGGAGCCGCTGGGGGCGGCGGGCTTAATGTACCTGCTTAATCCGATATATGTCGGCTACGGAAGCCTTGCGGCGTATTTTTACAGAGAGGGAAAATATGTGTTGGTCTTTGAGGGCGAGCCGGTGCTTTACGGTGCGGACGCTTCAAGAGAGGTGCGGATATCGGGGGCGGATATGCATGAAATTGCGGCGTATACGGAAAAGGGCGATTTGGTGTTTATACGAAACGGAGAAACGCTGTGGACGGTGCCGGAGGGCGTGATACTGGGGTAGAAAAATCCGCTTGAAAAAACGGCGATACAGCGGTATAATATCACAAATAATTATTATAACAGGCACGCCTTGGGCGTGCTTTTACAAAGGAGAAAAATATGGAAGCAGGGAGCGGGAAAAAGACAATTTCAGCGGCATTCAGCCGTCCGGCACTCTTACGATAGGAAACTATCTGGGAGCGCTTCGGAATTTTGTCAAACTCCAGGAGGAATACAATACCTATTACTGCGTGGTGGATCTGCATGCTATAACGGTAAGACAGGATCCGACCCTTCTGCGCAAGAGATGCCTTGAGCTGTTGGCGCTGTACATTGCCTGCGGCTTGGACCCGGAGAAAAATGTTATGTATTTCAGTCTCAGGTGAGCGCACACGCGGAGCTTGGCTGGATGCTTACCTGCGTATCTTATATGGGTGAGCTTTCCCGCATGACGCAGTTTAAGGATAAGAGCGCAAAGCAGGGCGGCAATATAGGCGCGGGCCTGCTTACCTATCCTACGCTTATGGCGGCGGATATACTGCTTTACAATACCGATCTTGTGCCGATAGGCAGCGATCAGAAGCAGCATCTGGAGCTTACGCGCGACCTTGCCATTCGCTTTAACAACACCTACGGCGATACCTTTACGGTGCCGGAGGCATATATACCTCCGATAGGCGCGCGCATAATGAGCCTGCAGGAGCCCAATAAAAAAATGAGCAAATCGGATGAAAATGTCAACGCATATATATCCATGGCGGACACGAAGGATGTAATTATAAGAAAGCTGCGCCGCGCCGTAACCGATTCCGGCAGCGGCATCGTGTATTCTCAGGATAAGCCGGGAATATCCAACCTTATAGACATATATGCTGCCTGCAGGGAAATAACTCCCACTCAGGTGGAAAAGGAGTTTGCAGGCAGCGGATACGGCGAGTTCAAGGAAGCGGTGGGCTGCGCCGTGGCCGAGCTGTTGGCGCCCATACAGGCGCGGCAGAAGGAGCTGCTGGCGGACAAGGCATATCTTGAAGGTGTCTTCCGTTCCGGTGCGGAAAAGGCGGCATATGTTGCAAACCGCACGCTGTGGAAGGCTCAAAAGAGGATGGGGCTTGCGCCGCGCAAGCTGTAAGGGGCGTGTATACCAAAAGGACATAGCGGAGCATAAACTAAAATAAAGAGATCCCGGCGGAGCGACTGCCGGGATTTTTATTGCGTGCCGGTTTTTACCCTTGCATTTTGCTTGTTTTTGAAAAATATATCGCTTTGTGCTATAATGTAATTGTACAACCTCTTATCCCATATATGATGTGCCGTTGCAAGCGGCATTTCATTGAAAAGAGGAACCCCCCGCTTTTCGTTGGGGCATACGGTATTGCAAAAATTCAAATGTAGTGTTAGTGTGCGAGGCTTGTACAAGGAAAAACTATGAGAAACAGACTATCCGAACTGAAATCGTTCAATTGGCGACTATGGCTTTCCCTTTGCGCGCTTGCATTTATTCCGGCAATTTATCAAACGGTTAAAACCTTCCTGATCTCTGCCGGAGGACAAGCCGATGTATTTGATATCATCGGTCAGATGGAATGGTTTGATCTTATCAACGAAACTTTGCAGGCATTTCTGATTGTACCTCTGTATTCTGTTCTTAACAAAATCTTCAAAAATCGCAAAGATGACTTTGCGGGAGCTGCCTTCAAGACGGGGCTCTGTGCTTTTCTTCTGTACACGCTCTTTTCGGTCGGTGTGCTGCTCTACGGATCGGTGCTGATCGGCGCCATGAATTCGGGGGAGATTGACATGACGGTTGCCTCTGCATACCTACGCCTTGAGACGGCCGCATTTATGACGGGCATCGTTGTCAGTTTTGCCAATGTGGTTTTTGTTATCATCGGCAAGGATAAATGTATACATCTTCCTCGGCATTCGCACGGCGATGTCGCTGGCTGCCGATTTTCTTCTGATACCGAATTTCGGTGTCTGCGGCGCAGCGGTTTCCAATATTATTACAAACACATTACTTTCGATAGCTTGTATTCTTCTCCTTTACAGGCAGGGATATATCCGCTTTCGGCGGTTCGGAAAATCCGACGGTGCGATGCTCCGCGAATGGTGCAAAACAGGCGTTTTTTCGGGGCTGCAGCAATTTGTTGACAACTTCATTTATGCCGTTATGGTCTGCAAAATGGTGAATATGGTTGCTCAGCAGGGCAACTACTGGATTGCAAACAATTTCATTTGGGGATGGCTGCTGATTCCGATCTCTGCACTTGCCGAGGTAATCCGCTCGGACTGCAAGGAAGGGTACAAAAAGCTGCGGCAATTCAATTATTACTTTATTGCCGCCGCAAGCGTTGTGCTCTGGGCGGTTACAATTCCCGCATGGACTCCGTTTTTCCGTTATGCTCAGAATCTCGGAAATGCAGAGGAGATATTTGCCATCGTCATAAAGCTTGCGCCCTTTTATATCGCGTATGCGGGCTGTGCCATCATCGACAATATCTTCATCGGCTTGGGCAGGACAGAATATAATGCTGTCAATTCTCTTATCATCAACCTCGGCTATTACGGTGTTTTCTATGTTCTGTACCTAACAAACGCCATTGCCTTTGATATGAACACAATCATCCTGATGTTCGGCTTCGGTATGGTCGTGCATTATGTAATTTCGCTCATACAGGAAAAGGTTATATTCGGAAAAAAGAGCTGAAAAAACTTATTGACAACCCCATAACAAATTCAAAAAGCTTCGGAAAAATCCGAAGCCTTTTGTTAACCACTGTTTTACTGTGTATGTATGCCGGTTTAAGGTTGTCCCGTGAAGGGTTCAACAGCCTAAGAAGGCAAAGCTATTTTTTAAGGCTCAGGGTAAGCGCGGTTATGCAAAGGGGTACGCTAAGGAGCGTATTTGAAAGGTCCACGGTGCATATTGCGTTTATAACGGTGCTGTTGTTATCGATTCGCCGCAGAACTATAAGCACCCAGGAAAGCAGAAGCACGCAGCAGGCCGCGGTTATAAGCGGGCGGCGCGTATCGAATTTTCCGAAGCATTTAAGCACATATACTATAAGCAGCACGGCATAGCCTATTGCAACTGCGGCTTTAAGCACGCTTATAACGGAAAAGGAGGCAATATCCAATATGCCGCCGCCGGAGAGCGTATTTCGCAGAAGCGTTATAAGCCCGAAAACATCCGCCGCCATATATATGCACAAAAGCCCCACCGAAAGGGCGGTTTTTTTAAGCCCGCGCGGCGCTCCCAGCAGCACGGAGAGGGCAAGCAGTATAAATCACTGCCGGTATTGCGGCGGCTATTATTGCAGCGGTTCCCGAAGAAAGGCTTTCGATAAATGCGCCGGTATACTGTACCGCCTGAAGCACCGACAGCAGCACTGCCACATAGAACCAGGCGTTTTTTGTATCGGCCTTAAGAGTTGTTTTTCCCATATGTTTTTTTATTATCCTTTTAGTTATTTGTAATTTTATGCCGTGCGCCGTGAAAAGCGGTCATAAGTCCCTGCATTCAGAGGCTTTTTGAATAGCCGCCGATGTCCACCGATACATGGTCAAAGCCCATGGCAAGCAGAGCAGCGTGAAGCTCGTCCAGGTGCGGGTCCAGAATAAAGCGCAGAAGCTCGTTTTTTTCAAGCTCTATGCGGGCGCAGTAGCCCTGCATGCGCACCCGTATATTGTCATAGCCGCTTTTGTGCAGCAGCAGCTCGGCCTGCTCTATTATGTGCAGCTTGTCCGGGGACAGACGCTCGCCGGCGGGAAGCCGGGTGGCGAGGCAGGCATAGGTTGCGCGGTTGCGTGCGGGGATGCCGGCAATGTTTGCAAGGCGGCGCACATCCTCCTTGGTAAAGCCGCATTCGGCAAGGGGGCTTATGATGCCGCATTCCCTTGCGGCGCGGGTGCCGGGGGTGTTTAGCATAGTCGTCGGCATTGCTGCCCTCGATAACAGTGTGAAGACCCTGTTCCTCCGCCGCTTTTTTTATGCAGCGGTAAAGCGCGCGGCGGCAGTAATAGCAGCGGCCGGGCAGATTGTCCCGCAGCCCCTCCACCGCAAGAATGTCCGAAGTAACGGTAATATGCGGTGTCTTCAGAGCGGAGGCATAGGCGCAGGCATTGTCCTTTTCCCAAACGGGATGAATGGGAGAGACATATGTTATTGCCGTAGTGCCGGGGCGCACGGAGGCGGCAGCCCAAAGCAGCAGACTGCTGTCCAGCCCGCCGGAGTAGGCTACGGCAAAAGGCTCGGTTTTCTCAAGAAAGAGCATAAGGCGATCCATATCCTTCATAACAGCTACCCCTTTCGCGGAATCGGTGCCGGCAGGCACGACCCTCTGGCTGCATTATAGCATTTTGCGCCCGTTTTTTCAATAATAATCTGAAATATTTAATAATGCGCGGTGTAAATATCCGTGCTGCGCGGTGAAAATATGTCGGCGGAGAAGCGGAGTCGGTTTCGCGGCGGCTGTTCGGGCGGGCTTTAATATCCATTGCAAAAAATCGGCAAAAAGAATATAATGTATTCTGTATGATATGCACGGGCGCGCTGCCCGTGCCGGCCGTGCAGCGGCTGCGGAGGAGCAATGAGACTGGAAGAGGTTATAAAAAGGCAAGGCGAATATCTGGAGCGGGCGGCAGTGCCGGAGGGACGCACCGATGCCGAATGGATAATCAGTGCGGTAACAGGGCTCGGAAGGGTGCGCCTGCGCCTTGAAAAGGATGCCGTGCTTACGCAGGAGCAGTGCGAAGAAACAGAACGGCTTTGCGCAAGACGGGCGCAAAGGGAGCCGCTGCAATACATTCTGGGTACGCAGAGCTTTATGTCGCTGGAGCTGCATACGGATGCACGCGCGCTTATTCCGCGGCCGGAAACCGAGCTGCTGGGGGAATACTGCGTGCAGGAGATAAAAAGGGCGTACGGCGAAAAAAGACCCGTTTTACTGCTGGATATGTGCACCGGCAGCGGCGCGCTGGCGTTGGGTATTGCGGCGCAGGCGGGCAATGTTCGGGCAGTGGGCGCGGATATAAGCCGGGAGGCGCTGACGCTGGCGGCGGAAAACTGCGCGCTTTGCGGTCTGGAGGACAGGGTGAGCTTTGTAAGAAGCGATCTGTTTTCCTCTGTTGAGGGGCAGTATGACGCCATTGTTTCCAATCCGCCCTATATTCCCTCAAAGGTTATCCCCTCCCTTGAGCCGGAGGTGCGCTCATACGAGCCGAGATTGGCGCTGGACGGCGGAGAAACGGGCACGGAAATGTATGCGCGCCTTATTCCGCAGGCGGCGCAAAGGCTGAAGGAGGGCGGCTTTCTGGCGCTGGAGGCGGAGGAATTTGAGTTTGACGCAATAGAGCGCATGTTTGACGATACGGACTGCTTTGAGAATTTCCGCACATTTTGCGATTATTCCGGGCAGAAGCGCTTTTGCAGCGCAAAAAGGAAGTAATCGAAGGCATTTTGGAAAAAAGGGAGAGGGCTCCCTCAGTATTGTTTAAGAGGTAGATGCATGGAAGAAAAGCTGGAAGAGATGAGCGTCAGGTTTGAGGAGTTAGAGCATATGCTTGCGCAGCCCGATATAATTGCCGATCAGGAAATGGCAGGCGCTGGCGCGGGAGCATGCGCATTTAAGCGGCATAATGGAGGCCTATGCAGGCTATAAAGCACTGGCGGAGTCGGTAAAAGAGGCGCGGGAGCTGGAAAACGGGGAGGACCCGGAGCTGCGGGAGCTTGCGGCATCGGAGCTTGCGGTAAACCTGCCCCGCCTTGAGGCGGCGGAGCGGGAGCTTGCGCAGCTGCTTGTGCCGGAGGATCCGCAGGATAACAAGAATGTGGTTCTGGAGCTGCGTGCGGGCACGGGCGGCGAGGAAGCGGCGCTTTTTGCCATGGATCTGATGCGTATGTACACCCGGTATGCCGAATCAAAGGGCTGGCGTTTTGAGGTTATAAGCGCAAGCCAGACCGATATAGGCGGCATAAAGGAGGCGGAATGTCTTATAAGCGGCTCCAAGGTGTACCGCAATCTGCGCTATGAAAGCGGAGTGCACCGCGTGCAGCGTATACCGGCTACGGAAAGCGGCGGCAGGATACATACCTCGGCGGCCACCGTGGCGGTGCTGCCGGAGGCTACGGATGTGGATGTTACCATTGCACCGGGCGACCTTATAATAGAAACTCACCGCTCCAGCGGCGCGGGCGGGCAGCACATAAATAAGACGGAGTCCGCCATCCGCATGATACATGTGCCCACCGGCATTGTGGTAAACTGTCAGGATGAGCGCAGTCAGATGAAAAACAGGGAAAAGGCCATGCAGGTCATGAAACCAGAGTGGCGGATTATTATCGCTCGGCGGCGCAGAAGCAGTATGGGGATGAGCGGCGCAGCCAGATAGGCAGCGGCGACCGCTCGGAGCGCATAAGAACCTATAACTTCCCGCAGGGGCGGGTGACGGACCACCGTATAGGGCTTACGCTTTATAAGCTGGAGGCCTTCCTTGCCGGCGATATGGAGGAAATGATATCCGCTTTGGTGCTTGCCGGAAGCACGGGAGAAATGGGCGAGGCACAGGAGGAATAATATGAAGACACAGCTGCTTAAGGCCTGCCCGGAAAGCCTTGAAAAGGGCGCCGAAATAATCCGCGCAGGCGGACTTGTGGCCTTCCCCACGGAAACGGTATACGGACTGGGCGCCGACGCGATGAACGGCGAGGCGGTAAACAGTATTTTCCGCGCAAAGGGCCGACCCAACGATAATCCTTTAATAGTGCATGTATGCTCAAAGGAGCAGATGAAAGAGCTGGGCTATTGGAACGACAATGCCGAGGCAGTATACGAGGCTTTTATGCCGGGGCCCATCACAATGGTGCTTAAAAAAAAGCAGCTGCCGCCGGAGGTAACGGCGGGGCTGGACACGGTGGGGCTGCGCTTTCCGGTGCACCCCGATGCGCAGAAATTTTTAGCGCTTGCGGGGCCGGTTGCAGCGCCCAGCGCCAATCTCTCGGGCAAGCCGTCGCCCACCAGCGCACAGCATGTGTTTACGGATTTTGACGGGAAGATACCGCTGATAATCGACGGCGGCGAGTGCGGCGTGGGGGTGGAATCCACGGTAATATCCCTTGCGGAGCGCCCCGTGCTGCTGCGCCCCGGCGGAATAACCCCGGAGCAGCTTAAGGCGGTGCTGCCGGATATGTATATCCATGAGGCAGTGCTTAAAAACATTACTTTGGACGCCGTGGCATCGCCCGGCATGAAATATAAGCACTATGCCCCGGAGGCAAGAGTGGTGCTTACGCGTTCAGACGGCAAGGCGCTGCTTGCGGACGCGCTGGCTCACGGCGTAAGGGCGGAGCTTTTCGGAGGCGAACGGGCGGAGGTGCAGGCGCATGAGCTTTTTGCCCGTCTGCGTCAGGCCGATGAAATGGGGCTGGAGCTTGTAATATTCAGCACGCCCTCCTGTGACGGGGTGGGGCTGTCCGTAATGAACCGCCTGCTGCGCGCTTCGGCCTTTACCGTGCTGTCTCCGGGGGAGGAGATAACGGTAAATTATTCCGGCGGAAGCGCAAGACTGCATGCATGAGCCGTGCATACACGAAAAAAGCCGATGCGCGGCTGCAAAACAAGCTGCGGCAGGGATGCGGCGCATGCTGAGAAAATAAACAAGGGAGCAAAACCGGACAGGCGCACGGGCGCTTAACGAACAGATAAGAAACTGCATAAAACTAAAGAAACGGGACGGAGAAGAAATGAGCGCTTTTGAAACAATGCTGAACAGAATAGTGGAATTCCTGCCGCGTGTGCTGGGAGCGGCTATCATAGTATTTGCCGGCTGGCTGCTTAAAATGCTGATCATGCGGATAATCGGCAAGATCCTTAAGAAAAAAGTGGAGCCGCTTATGCATATGTTCATCAGAAACAGCGCGGTGATACTTATATGGATTGTTATAATAATAGCCGCCATGGCGGAGCTTGGCATAAACACCACAAGTGTTATAACAATGCTCGGAACAGCCGGCGTGGCAATAAGCCTTGCGCTTCAGGGAAGCCTCAGCAATATAGCAAGCGGGCTGCTGCTTATGGTAAGCAAGGTGCTGCGGGGCGGAGATTTTGTATCAATAAACGGGGTGGAAGGTAAGGTGATAAGCACCGATCTTATGTTTACCCATCTTGATACTACGGACAACAAGCATATAGCGGTGCCCAACTCAGGAATTACCGCTACAAACATTATCAACTATACATACAATGCCACAAGACGGGTGGATCTTGAGTTTACAGCCGGCTATGAGGACGATATATCAAGAGTTAAGGCGGCGCTTGAGCATATATGCGAAAACACCGTGGGGATACTGAATGAGCCTGCATACAGCATAAATGTAAAGGGTTATGACGACAGCGCAATACGGTACAGCGTAAAGGTGTGGTGCGCGCGGGACAACTATTGGGATGTTTACTTTGCGGTGACGGAAAAGGTAAAAGAGGAGTTTGACAGGCGGGGCATAAGCATCCCCTTTAACCAGATAGATGTGCATTTCTTTCCGCCTGCGGAGGAAAAAACGCACCCGAATTAAAACGGATGCCGGCGGAGTAAACAAGTAAAAAAATAAATAAAAAAACAAACAGGCGGGATACCGGGCGGGTACCCGCCTGTTTTCACGCCCCTGCCCACCCGCCCGCCCCGGGGCGTGAATTTTTTTCAGCGTGAGCGCTCCGCACGAAAGGCGCGTATGCTGACGCCGTTGTATTTTTTGAAAAGCCGGCTTAAATATTTCGGGTCGCATATGCCCACCTGTTCCCCTGCGCGCTGGGCGGTTATGTTTTTTGCACACATAAGCTCTCCTGCACGGGAGATGCGAAGGGAGTTTGTATAATCGGTAAAGGTGGTGCCGTGCTTGCGGAAGAGGGAGGCAAGATAGCCGGGAGATACCCCGGCAAATTCCGCCGCCGCAAAAAGCGTGGCTTCGCGAAGGTTGTTTTCAATATAGCTGAGAGCTTTTTTGTAGTGCGGATTCTCCACCTTTTGGGCACGGGCACTGCCGTCCAGCGCGGCAAGCAGAGTAAGCGCCGCAGCGCTTGCGCTCAGGGAGGGCAGGCGGG
This sequence comes from Oscillospiraceae bacterium, assembly GCA_022009755.1. Classification (GTDB taxonomy): domain Bacteria; phylum Bacillota; class Clostridia; order Christensenellales; family QALW01; genus UMGS1338. The sequence goes on along the minus strand of CP091722.1, from coordinate 1,100,163 downwards.
AGTCGGAAAGCGTCATAAGCGCGCGCAGCGCGTCGGGGCAGACCGATGCCGCGATTGTGCGGGGCAGCAGGGCGGGCATGCCGTCCTGCTGTAAGGCCAAAGCGGCGGTTACATGGGAGTGACCGTCCGAAACCTCCATGGTATAAGGACGGTCGCGCGGGGTCACAAACAGCTCGCCGGGCGTGAAAATATCCGTGCTGCTTCCGCATGTGCGCTTCATTGTGCCGGCAAGGCAGGCGGATATCTCCACTATATCGGCGTTTACCGACAGGTGCCAGGAATCTTTGCTGCAGCTGTATCTGTGGGCAAACAGCACTTCGGGCAGCGAGGCAATATACAGTGTGTAATACGGCGCAGTCATATTTTCCTTTCGCGGCGCAGACACGGCGTTTTTCAGTTTGCCGTGCGGCATAACAGCGCCGTCTGCTCTTGTTTTTCAGCGTGATTTTAACATATTATATGCGTTTTGTCCACCTTTATACGATTAGTGGGTTTTCGCTGCGGCGGAAACGGTGTATAATTGGCGTAAACAATGGGATGCGGAATTAAAGCCGCACCCAAAGGCAACGGCTCCGGCTAATTCGGGACCGTGCCGGAAACGGAGGAAGCTATGAAAGATATGCAGTCATCGGCCGGATGCGGACACAGCGCGGATGTGCCTGCAAGATCACCCTTCAGCCTTATGCAGGGAAGCGCGCGCACGGCGGCGCTAAAGGAGCAGATGCGCATGCCCGAGGAAGGAGCCGTCATAAGGAATGTGCTGCTTGCCCGCGGCTATATGCAGCCCGTGGAGGGAGAAACCGCCATGCTGGCGGTGCCTATGCGCCGGGCAAACGCTTTTGCAAGCCTTTTGACGCTGCGGAGGCATGTTTATAAGGATGATCTTATCATGGGCTCGGTGCGCGGACTGTTTGCTGCTGCGGATAAGGATGAGCTTAAGCGAGCGGATTCGCTGTGCGCGGCCTTCGGCGGGCGGTCATGGGTGACGAACTATGACCATTTTGCGCCGGACTACGGCTATTTTCTCTCAAACGGCATAGCCGGAATAATGGAGAGGCTTCGCGTTTCGGCACAAAGACACGAGGGGGAGCGGCGGGAGTTTGCGCTGGCTCAGCTTAAGTGCATGGAGAGCTTTTCGGGCTTTGTGCAGGGTTATGCCCTTGATGCGGAAAAGGCCGGAAACCTTGAGGCGGCAAAGACGCTGCGCGCAATTGCACAGCAGCCGCCAAAGACCTTCCGGCAGGCGCTGCAGCTGGTGTGGCTTGCCCATACGGCATTTGTGATTCAGGGGCGCTTTGCCATGGCGCTGGGACGGATGGATCAGTATCTGTGGCCCTATTACAATAATGACATAAAGCAGGGCAGGCTTACTGGGGAGCAGGCGCTTGAGCTTGTATGCAGCGCCTTTATGAAAATAGGCGAGCTCAGAACCCTTTTCGGCGCAGATGATGTGGTGAATATAGCCATAGGCGGCGTGGACCGGGAGGGCAAAAATGCGGTAAACGACCTTTCGAGAATCATTCTTGAGGCGGTAAGGATATGCAATATCCCCGGCCCGAACCTTTCGGCGCGTATAAGCAGCGTAACGCCCAAGGATTTCATAAGGGACTGCCTGAGAGTTATAGGCACGGGCATAGGCTATCCCGCGCTTATGAATGACGATGTCAACATTGCTTCCCTTGTAAGACGGGGAGTGGATATAAGCGACGCGCGGGATTACTGCATGGTGGGCTGCATAGAGAATTTCCTGCCCGGCAAACAGCCGCCGTGGTGTGACGGACGCTATAATACCCCCAAGTTTTTGGAGCTTGCCCTTAACGGCGGGCGGTGCATGCTTACAGGCGATCTGATGGGCGAGAAAACAAAGCCGGCGGCCGAAATAGCCTCCATGCAGGAGCTGCTGGAGATATTCAAAATGCAGATGGAGTTTGCCGCGCGGGACTATGTGCTGTTTTTCGGCAACGAGAATTCGCGCTGCAATCCGCGGAATTACACGCAGCCCTTTGTTTCCTGCTTCTGCCCCGGTTGTGTGGAGAGCGGCCTTAGCATAAACGACGGCGGCACACCCTATCCTTCGGTTCACGGAGTGGGGCTTATGGGCATTGCCACCGTGGCGGATTCCCTTGCGGCAATAGAAAAAGTGGTGTTTGAGGATAAATTCTGCACGCTGGAACGGCTTGTTCAGGCCTTGAGGGACAACTTTGCGGGCGAGGGGGATGCAGAGATACGCGCCCGTCTTATAGCGGCTCCCAAATACGGCAACAATGATGAATATGCCGATAAATACGCGCGTTTCTTTGTGGATGAGCAGTATGAAATATTCCGCCGCTACACCACCCCGGACGGAGGCGAGTATTCGTTGGGCATTGCGTCCAATATAGCAAATATCGGCGCGGGCAGCGAAATTGCCGCCACTGCGGACGGACGCTATGCGCGAATGCCTATATCCGATGCGGCAAGCGCCACTCCCGGCAGGGATAAGCAGGGCCCCGGAGCCGCGCTGCTTTCCCTTAGCAAGCCGGATTACACAAAAAGCGCATTGGGAACTGTTGTAAACCAGAAATACACTCCCAATGCCTTCCGTGAGGATAAGCTTGACAGGCTTGCCTCCATGGTACAGGTGTATTTTGCCGGCGGCGGGCAGGAGGTGCAGATAAACGCCGTATCAAGGGAGGTTCTCAAGGATGCCATGGATCACCCGGAGAATTATTCCTCCCTTATAGTGCGGGTATCGGGCTTTTCCGCCTATTACACCACTCTTTCGCGGGATGTGCAGGAGGATATTTTAAGGAGGACGGAGCATGAAGGCTGAGGGGACAAAGCCGGCACAAGCGTTTATATCCGATATTCAGCGCTGCTGCTTTGACGACGGCGACGGGCTGCGCACGACCGTGTTTTTCAAGGGCTGCAATCTGCACTGCCCGTGGTGCCATAACCCGGAGACGATATCTGCGCGCCCGGTGCTGATGTATGCCGCTTCCCGCTGTGTCGGGTGCGGAGTGTGTGCGCATAACTGCAAAAGCGCGCTGCCGCTGCCCTTTGGCGGAGAAACGGACTGCGCAGCCGCAGAGGGGTGCAAGGGATGCCTGTGTCCGCAGGATGCGCTGAGGGTAAGCGGGCGGAAAATGACGCTTAAGGAGATAATGAGCGTCATTTATGAGGATATTCCCTTTTACAGGGCGTCGGGCGGCGGAGTGACGCTTTCGGGCGGAGAGCCGCTGCTTTGGCCGGAAATGTGCGGCAGGATTGCAAAGGAATGCCGAAAAATGGGCATACCGGTGCTGCTGGATACGGCGGGATGCGTAAAAAGGGAGGTTTTTGCGTTCGTGGCGCCGCTTACGGACATGGTGTATATGGATATGAAGCTGCTGCCGAAGGACTATGAAAGGGTGTGCGGAAATGCGGGCGACTATGAGAAAAACCTTGATTTTCTTATGGAAAAAAACATACCCTTTGTGCTGAGAGTGCCCATTATACCGGGGTTTTCGGCTGATCCGGGAACGGCGGAGGAAATGGCGGAATATGCAAAAAATAGGGGGATAGGCGCAGTTCATCTGCTGCCGTTTAACCCGCTTGCGCGCTCAAAATACGAGCAGCTGGGGCGGAAATATCCCTTTACAGAGGGCTTTATGAAGGAAAGCGAGCTTAAGCGGATATTGGATATATGGCGGCGCTTTTGCCCGGAAACAGTGCTTAAAAAAATTTAAAAAATGCGCAAAAAAACGCTTAAAAAAAGCGTGCAAAAAAACGGTTAAAAAAACAGTAAAAAAACGATAAAAAAATCATATAAATTTTTGAAAGGCCGCCGTTTAACGGGCGGAAGGGTGAGAAAAATGGAAAAAGTTAAGGCTGCGGTATTTGAAGGGGCGGGCAAGCCGTTTGTGCTTAAGGAGTTCCCGGTGGTTGCTGCGCCGGCCGGCATGGCAAGACTGTCGCTGCTTGCAAGCGGCGTATGCGGCACGGATGTACACATTCATAAGGGCAGGCTGGCGATGCCTTCTAACCGCATTATAGGACATGAGTTTATAGGAACGGTGGAGGACATATCAAAGGAGGACAGCGAGCGCAGCGGAATCAGAAAGGGTGACCGCGCGATAGTGGATATTGCCTGCCCCTGCGGCAAGTGCAGGCTGTGCAGAAACGGTGATGATGCAAACTGCGTGAACATGGGAGTGACAAACGGCGGGAACCCGGATGAGGCGCCGTATCTGCACGGCGGCTATGCCCGCAAGAGCTTTGCGCCGGTGGAGAACCTGATAAAGATACCGGACGGGCTGGACCCGGTGACGGTGTGCGTGTATGCCTGCGTGGGTTCTACGATAATGCACAACATAGCGTTAGCAAAAAAAGCGGGCTGGGAGACGAAGGCGGATGACACCGCAGTGGTGCAGGGACTGGGGCCGATGGGCACCTTTGCGGCGGCATATTTTGCTTCCCTGGGCGTAAAGAATGTTGTGGCCGTTACTGCGGCGCACGATGAGCAGCGGGAAAGAGCGGCCAAGAAAATAGGCGTAAGCCGTGTACTGACCCTTAAGGACGATATAAAGGGTGAGATCATGAAAATGACGGACGGACTGGGCGCGGATTTCTGTCTGGAGGCAAGCGGTGCGCCGTCGGCGTTCCCCACGGGACTGGATATTCTGCGCAACCGCGGAGTATACATGGTGCCGGGACAGTATTCGGTGAGCGGCGGAGTGAGCGTAAGCCCGGAGATGATAACCTTCAAGGCGCTGCATATTATAGGCTCCTCCCAGTACAGCATAAGCGATGTTAAGAGCTATCTTGATTTTCTTATTGCAAACCCGGAGCTGTGCAGGATATTCCGCAGCTTTGCAAAGGAATATAAGCTGGAGGACATAAATACCGCCATAGCGGATGCGGAGGCAGGGAAAAACATTAAGACGGTGCTGGTATAAGACTGTTTTTCAGCATAAAGATGAGAGGGCAGCGGAGATATCCGCTGTTCTTTTTTTGGTATTTTTGATTTGGGACGGCATTAAATATTGAAACAGCGCAGAGGATATGTTAAAATAAACATAGATACGCAAAAACAAAATTCAGGCAGGAGAGAAATATGAAAACAGTAAAGATGATATGTGCGCTGATTGCCGCCGTGCTGCTGTGCGGCTGCCAGACGCTGCCGGGAAACAGTCCGGGGGTATCTTCGGATGTGACCGGGGGGACGGTGACAGGCGGCGGCGTGCCGGACGCGGAGCTTACGGCCAAGGATTATTCCTCGCTTGTGGGGGTGGATGCTCTGGGAAGAGTGTTCAATGCCGCCGGGGGCGAAAGGGACGGAAAATATGTGGGCTGCTTTTACTGGCTGTGGCAGGGACAGCATCAGGTGAGCGATATATATGATATATCAAAGCTGTTAAAGGAGGCGCCGGACGACCTGTGGAACACGAACGGCACGGAAAAAGCCCGCTGTATGCGTTTCACTGGTGGGGAGAGCCGCTTTACGGCTATTATTCCGCTACCGATGAATGGGTGCTGCGGCGGCATCTTGAGTTGCTTACATATGCGGGAGTGGATTTTATTGCCGTGGATCTTTCCAACGGAACGGTGTACCCCAAGCCCATAAAGCTGATAATGAAGCTTATAGAGGAATACAGAAGCGAAGGCTTTGACTGCCCGCAGATAACATTTTTTACTCATGTGGATTCCAAGGGCGTGGTGGAGCAGCTTTACAGCGAGATATACAAAAAGAACTGGTGTCCCAAGTCGTGGTGGACGCCGTATTCCGACGGCAAGCCGTATATGATAGCCTATCCCGACCCGGACACGGAAGGGGTGGTTACGGGCAGCGGAGTAAAGCGCGGAGCGTATTCAAAGGAGATAGCGGAGTTTTTCCATTTCCGTGCGCCGCAGTGGCCGGACGAGGAGTTTGTGCCGGAGGCTTTTCCGTGGATAGACTGGGGAAGATATGAGCAGAAGGATCACAGGGGGTTATAAGCGTTTCGCCGGCATCGGGTTGGGGCGCACCTATGAGCCATGCGCTGAGCTGGGCAAGCGTGTTCCGCACAAAGATCAGGGGGCGGGGCTGGAACGGCAGGACAAATGACAAGAGCGGCGTTGCTCAGGGGCTGTTTTATGCCTCGCAGTGGGATTATGCCGTTGAGAACGACCCGGAGATTGTGTTTATTGACGGCTTTAACGAATGGATAGCGCAAAAGCTGGTTATGAACCCGGATACCTCGCCGGAGGTGTTTTTTGCAGATGCGGTGAACGAGGAATTTTCCCGCGATATAGAGCCGATGAAGGGGGGCAGCGGGGACAATTACCTTTTGCAGACGGTGCAGAATGTGCGGCGCTTCAAGAGCACGGGAGAGGCAAAGGTGTACCCGGCGGCAAGCGGCGCCGATTGGTCGAGGGCGAAGTGCTATTATGATTTCGGCAGCGATAATTCCGCGCGCAAAAGCCGTGCGGCATGGGGCGGAAAAACATACAGGCAGGAGGCCGGACGGGTAAATGTGCAGAAGATAGAGCTGGTGCATGACGAAAAGAACCTGTATTTCGGATAACTGCGCAGCAGGACATAGGAGACAGGACGGGCACGGAGTGGATGAACCTGTTTATAGGCACGGGAGAGCCGGCGCTCAAGGGCTGGGAGGGCTATGAGTATGTGCTCAACCGTGCATCAGAGGGCAGCGTGAGCCGGCTGAGCTCGGATTTTTCCCTTACGGATGCCGGCAAGGCGGAGGTGAGCGTGCAGGGCAAGGAAATGTATATAACTCTGAGCCGTGAGCTGCTTGGGCTTACGGGAGAGTTTCGCTGTATTTCAAGCTGGCGGATTCCGTGGAGAAGTCAGAGGATATTACGGATTATTATGTATCGGGGCAGTCGCTGCCCATGGGGCGCTTCAGCTTCAGTTACAGGGGAAAATGACGGGGATTGCCGTAAAAGCGCGTTTTAAGCACACACTGCCTAGGGGCAAAAAGCCTGCAGGCGGGGTGGGCGGGCAGGGAGCGGCAGGCTTTTGCCTTAAGAAACCTGAATAAAAAAATACGAACAAAAAGCATCTCCGCTGCCGTTTTGCGTAGCGGAGATGCTTTTTAAGGTCGAATATTTGATTTTCCGAATCTGTTTTGATTTTGTGAATTTGTTTATTACACAAGCTTTTACACAAGCTTTTACACAAGCTTTTACACAAGCTTTTTTGCCCATTTGCCGGAGCGCAGCATAAAGAAGCCGATGACGCATTTAATGATATCCAAGCAGACACATATTGCGTAGAGGGGCAGTATGTCAAGATCGGTGCAGCGGGAGAGCAGCAGGGCGGTGGGGACGCTTATGCACCAGACAAATACGCAGTCAAACAGAAAGGTTATCATGGTCTGGCCGCCGGAGCGCAGGGTAAAGTAGCAGTTGTGTACATAGGAGTTAAAGGGCATCATTGCAGAGGAAATTATCATCATATATACAGCCAGCTGCCGCACCTGCTCGGATACATCGTAAAAGAGGGTGAAGACATGGGAAAACGACGCCATGATGATGCCTATGCCCACGGATACCGTGCAGGAAAAGGCGATGAGCTTGCGGTCGGTATCCTTGGCCTCCTCGATTTTTCCGGCGCCCAGCAGGCTGCCCACCATGATGGCCACCGCAGTACCCATTGACATATAGAATATATTAAAGATATTGCTGATGGTGGAGGAGATATTGACCGCCGCCACGGCGCTGAGGCCGCGGGTGGAATAGCACTGCGTCATTACGGTCATGCCCAGAGCCCAGAGAAGCTCGTTGAAAAACAGGGGGGCGCCCTTGAGGGTTATCTGCCCGGCAAGGCGGCCGGGAATATAGAAGGAGCGGTACGCGCCCTTTATATACGGGACCTTGCCGCTGTGCAGGTGAGTCCATAAAAGCACGATAAGAAGCTCGGTGCAGCGGGCGATGATGGTGCCGATGGCGGCGCCGCGCACGCCCATTGCCGGTATTCCGAAGGCGCCGAAGATGAAGATATAGTTGAACACGCCGTTTACAATGACGGCGGCGACGCTTGCAACCATGGGCACCACGGTGTGCTCGGTTTCGCGAAGGGTGGAGGCGTATACCTGAGTGAGTGCGGTGGGAATGAGGGCAAGAAGGGCGATGCCTATATATTCCTTGCCGTACATAAGGGCAAGGGCGGGATCGGCGCCGGAGTTATCCTCGGTGAGAAACAGGCTTATAAGCCCGTCTCGGAAGCACCATATTACGGCCATGCCCAAGGCGGTAAGCAGCACGGCGGTATAGAGCTTGAAGCGGAAGGTGTAACGGACGCCTTCGTCGTCGCTGCGGCCGAAGAACTGCGCGGTAAATATGCCCGCGCCGGATATTCCGCCAAAGAGCATGAGCATATATACGAATATGAGCTGGTTGACTATGGCTACGCCGGACAGAGGCTCGGTGCCCAAGCTGCCCACCATGACATTATCAAGAAGATTTACGAAGTTTGAAATGCCGTTTTGCACTATAACGGGAAAGGTGAGGGCCAGCACGCTTTTGTAAAAAGCGCGGGTGCCTATGTACTTTTTAATGTTCATACAAGGTGCCTTTCGGAAAGAAAAATTTTGCTTTGCGGTGCGTCGGCGCAATATGTGCTTATCGGGGAGAATATATGCATATATATTATTCATATATATTTCTTGTATTCATACCGTCCTTATGTATTGCCGCCGTAAATTCTTTATGCATGTTATGCAGGTTTTCTTAGCCGGGGCTGCGGGTGCACGGAAAGCAAAGTTTTGTTATTATAGCACTAAGCGGGATTATGGGCAAGCGGAAAACGGAAGGCGGGGCAGGTGAGGAGAGGCGGGGAGCCGAGTGCGGCAAAAAACGGACGGAAAAGCAAAAAAATATCAAAATAAAGCGAAAAAACTTGTAAAAAACATTTGACAGGAGAGGGTATACGGGAGTATTATATGCACGGTTAGCGAACGCTAATCAATTTTTAAGGCATTGGGTTAGCTTTGGCTAATCAAATTCCGGAACGACGGGGCGCCGAAAGAAAAAGGGCGCACGGCGGGAAAGGGGAAAAGATATGATGCCGCTTTTATTGGCGCAGACGGGGCAGGAGAACATCATAAAGAAGATCGGAGGCAATCCCGAGACGAAGAAGCATCTTGAAAACCTGGGCTTTGTAGTGGGCGGAACGGTGACGATAGTGAACTCTCTGGGGGGCAATCTGATAGTGAATGTCAAGGAGTCCAGAGTGGCGATAAGCCGGGAGATGGCCGGCAGGATCATGGTATGACGGCGCAGGCCTTTATACATATATTATAAGTTCAATTCTGATTTCTTAGTTTAAGGAGGACGGTGGAATGAACACTCTCAAGGAAGCGAAGATAGGTCAGACCGTAAAGGTGGTAAAGCTCCACGGCGAGGGTGCGGTAAAAAGACGCATCATGGATATGGGACTGACGAAGGGCACGCAGGTGTATGTGCGCAAGGTGGCGCCGCTGGGTGATCCGATAGAGGTTACGGTGCGCGGATATGAGCTTTCGCTGCGTAAGGCCGACGCTGAAATGATCGAAGTGGAGAATGCTTGAGGCAGGGGAGAAGGACCCCGTATTTTTAAGATTTGCAGTTAGCGATAACTAATTGCAGAAGGAGAGGATTATGGATCTGCGAATTGCCCTTGCGGGCAACCCAAACTGCGGTAAGACGACGCTGTTCAACGCGCTTACCGGCTCGAACCAGTTCGTAGGAAACTGGCCGGGCGTTACTGTGGAAAAGAAGGAAGGCAAGCTGAAGAAGCATGAGGGCGTTATTATAACCGACCTTCCGGGAATTTATTCCCTTTCGCCCTATACCCTTGAGGAGGTAGTGGCGCGCAACTATCTGATAGGCGAGCGCCCGGACGCGGTGCTTAACATTATTGACGGCACCAACCTTGAAAGAAACCTGTATCTCACAACGCAGCTTACCGAGCTTGGAATTCCGGTGGTTATAGCCATCAACATGATGGATATTGTGAAGAAAAACGGAGACAAGATAAACACGGCGGAGCTTTCAAGACAGTTGGGCTGCAAGATAGTGGAGATATCCGCGCTGAAGGGCACGGGGGTTATGGAGGCTGCCGAGGCGGCTATTGACGCTGCAAAAAACAGCAAAACGGTGCCCATGCATACTTTCTCCGGCCCGGTGGAGCATGCGCTTGCGCATATTGAGGAGGCGGCGGTGCATGACATGCCGCAGGAGCAGCAGCGCTGGTATGCCATAAAGATATTTGAGCGGGACGACAAGGTTATGAGCAGCCTCAAGCTGGATGCCTCCGTTATGGAGCACATCGAGAGCGACATAAAGGCTGTTGAAGCGGAGATGGACGACGATGCGGAATCCATCATAACAAATGAAAGATATATTTATATAGCTTCCATTATTAAGGCCTGCTATAAGAAAAAAGAGGCGGGCAAGCTGACCACTTCGGACAAGATCGACAAGGTGGTGACAAACCGCTGGCTGGGTCTGCCGATATTCGCGGTGGTAATGTTCCTGGTTTATTATATTGCAATGGTTACCGTGGGACAGTTTGCAACCGACTGGATGAACGACGGCGTATTCGGAGACGGCTGGCACTTGCTTGGCATAGGCTCCAAGGAATACAGGGAGAAATCCGATGAATACACGGCGGCGATGCAGGCCATACAGGCCTTTACCGGCGAGGAGATAGACACGGAAGCCGATGACTTCGATGCAAAAGCACTGCTTGAGAAGATCAAGGAGCTTAAGCCGGAGGCGGACACCGCGACCATTGAGGTGGTGGATGAGGAGAACCTTTCCACAAGCAAGCTGACGGCGTACTATTCAGCGATACCGGAAGGCGCCAAAGAGGATGAAACGGTGGGCATGACCTATGTGGATGCCGTGAAATACTTTGAAGAGCGCGAGGAGGGCTTTGAGGCTCCGGACCCCGCGGCAAGCGGAGTATGGGTGCCCGGTCTGCCGGTGCTGATAGGCAACGGACTGGAGGCGGCGGGTGCATGGCCGTGGCTGCAGGGACTTATCAATGACGGTATAGTCGCCGGTGTGGGCGCGGTTTTGGGCTTTGTTCCGCAGATGCTGGTGCTGTTCTTACTGCTTGCCTTCCTTGAGGGCTGCGGCTACATGGCGCGTATTGCCTTTGTGCTGGACCGTGTGTTCCGCAAGTTCGGTCTTTCCGGTAAATCCTTTATACCTATGCTTATAGGTACGGGCTGCGGCGTTCCCGGAATAATGGCTTCCCGTACGATTGAAAACGAGCGTGACCGCAGAATGACCATTATGACAACCACCTTTATTCCCTGCGGCGCAAAGGTTCCCTTTATTGCGATGATAGCGGGCGCTATCTTCGGAGGCTCTGCGTGGATTGCGACCTCGGCATACTTCGTGGGCATGGCTGCAATCATTGTATCCGGCATTATGCTTAAGAAGACCAAGATGTTTGCCGGTGATCCCGCTCCGTTTGTTATGGAGCTGCCGGCGTACCACTGGCCGACCGTGGGCAATGTTCTGCGTTCCATGTGGGAGCGCGGCTGGTCCTTTATAAAGAAGGCCGGCACCGTGATACTGCTTTCCACCATATTCGTATGGTTTACCACCTATTTCGGTTTCACCGCGGACGGCTTCAGGATGCTGGCTGAGGAGGAGATAGACAGCTCCATTCTGGCGGCTATCGGACGCGCGGTTGCATGGATATTCGCGCCTCTTGGCTGGGGCAACTGGCAGGCTGCCGTGGCCTCCATTACGGGCCTTGTGGCTAAGGAGAACATCGTGGGCACCATGGGTATTCTTTACGGAGGCGGCGGAGCAAATGTTTATGCGGCTCTGGCGCAGGCCTTCACCCCCATTGCGGGCTACTCCTTCCTGGTGTTCAACCTGCTGTGCGCACCGTGCTTTGCGGCAATGGGCGCCATCAAGCGTGAGATGAACAGCGCGAAGTGGACATGGTTTGCAATAGGCTATCAGTGCCTGTTTGCCTATGCGATAGCGCTTATGGTATACCAGTTCGGCGGAATGTTCACGGGCAACATAAATGTAATAGGACTGATATTTGCCTTTGCTATACTTGCCTTTATGATATACATGCTGGTGCGTCCTTACAAAGAGGCTACAAAGCTGGAGACCAAGGTTAAAGCGAACAAGTGAGCATATAAACAGATAAATGAAAACGCGCCCGGCATACGCGTCCTGCGGCGGTGAAGGCTGCGGAAAGCGGGCGGGACACGGAAAAGGGAAGGGAGAGAGGTTTATGTTTCAATGGATAGCGGATAACATCTGGGCGTTATTTGTAATACTGGTGCTGGCGGGCATAATAGCGGCTGCTGTTTATACCGTGGTACGGGATAAAAGGAAGGGCAAAGCCTCCTGCGGCTGCAATTGTGCGCACTGTGCGATGGCGGGCTCCTGCCACAACGCTGAAAAGGCGCAAAGCAGCGGGCATGACCGATCTGCTTCCCACGATGCAAATAACAAAGAATAATAAAACGGTTCTGTTTTAGAAACGGGGAACGGCGGATCCGCTCCCCGTTTCTTTTATAAAGTATAAAGGAGCAAGCAATGGATAACGGAAAAAGGCTGACGGCGACCCATATAAAGTATCTGTTTGCGGTTATGGAGCTGGACAGTGCGGGCAGGGGCGCGCGCTGCGTGGATGTTGCGGCGGCGCTTAAGATAAGCAAGCCCAGTGTGCATAATATGATGGATGCCTTTTCGGAGATGGGGCTTATACGCCGCGATGCCTTTTCCGCAGCATATCTGACTCCGAAGGGGAGAGAAACGGCGATGCGGTACAGGCGGTATTACGACAAGCTGGAGAAGATGATGAGAGCGTGTTTTCCCAAACAGGAGGACCTGAGCCCGGTGCTGCTGGGGATGCTTGCGGAGCTGAGCACGGAAAGCCTTGAGAGCTTCTGCCCGGAGGCGTGCATGGCTTAGGCAAACGAAATATGCACAAAATGCGAAGGAAAACGCCCGGTTAGCGCAAAAAGATGTGCAGATGCCGCAGGAAGGTGGTATAATAAAACTGCGGCTGAATAATGAGCGCAAAAGCGAGCATAATTACTGCGGCCCCGGGAATACCGTGAAGGAGCGGCGAGGGGTGAGACCGTAAGCTTAAAAGGAAAAGCGAGGAAAAGAATATGGTTAAAACTGTGCTTAAAATAGAAGGAATGGCCTGCGGAATGTGCGAGGCGCATATGAACGAGGCGGTGCGCAACGCTTTCAGGGTGAAGAAGGTAGCCTCCTCCTGCGCAAAGGGAGAGACCGAGATAATATCGGAGGAGGAGCTGGACAGGGACGAGCTTGCCAAGGTGGTAGCGCAGACGGGCTATGAGCTTAAGGGCATAGAAAGCGGCCCCTTTGAAATGAAGAAGGGTCTGTTCGGCTTTATAAAGAAGAAATAAAAATGCTTTTTAAGAAAAAAAGGGCGCGGGCGCAGCCGATAAAAAAAGGCACGCGCGGCGATGCCCGCAGGGCGGTCGGGATGCTGATTCCGGCCGTTTTGCATAAATGAGCGGCAGAGAGAAAGCAAAAGTTGAAATTATTGCTTGCATTTTAGCGGGCAATATGTTAGAATAATCTGCCGATATTCCTTGCCCCTGCTTTTATGCAGGAGCCACAGACCATAAGGAGGTGAAATAAATGTTCAAGTATGAAGCCATGTATATCATTAAGCCCACCGTGGAGGCTGAGGCGAGAACCGCTCTTATAGAGAAGTTTTCCCAGGTTATCACGGGCAACGGCGGTCAGGTTGAGTCCGTTGAGGAGCTGGGTATGAAGAAGCTGGCCTACGAGATCAACTACATTGCCGAGGGCTATTATGTATTGGTCAATTTCGAGGCTGAAGCCACTCTTCCCGCAGAGCTGGAAAGAAATTTCCGCATCAACGAGAATGTAATGCGCTATATCGTAATCAAGAAGGAAGCATAAGCGAAAGGAAGTAGACGCGATGAACAGGGTTATTTTAGTAGGTAATCTTACAAAAGATCCGGAGCTTAGAGCTACGGCCAGCGGTATATCGGTATGCACCTTTACCGTAGCGGTAAACAGGCGCGTAAGCCGCGACGCTCAGGCACAGGGAGCAAGAGACGCGGATTTCTTCAATATCGTTGTTTGGCGCAATCAGGCTGACAACTGCGCAAAGTATCTTGCCAAGGGCAGGAAGGTGGGCATAGTGGGTTCCTTGCAGAACCGCAGCTATGACGCGCAGGACGGCACAAAGCGCTACATCACCGAGGTGGTGGCGGACGAGGTGGAGTTCCTTTCTTCTGCGTCGGGAGAAACCCGTTCAAACGCAATGCCTCCGGAGGCTCATCCGGCGCACAGCTTTGACGCTCCGGCGTCGGGCGGCTATACCGAGGGCGTTCAGCCCGTGGACAGCGATGAGCTCCCGTTTTAATCTGAACTAAGGAGGATAATGATATGTCTGAGAAGGAATATACCAGAAAGCCCAGAACCGGCCGCAAGCCCCGCAGAAAGGTTTGCCAGTTCTGCGCCGATAAGGTTGAGAGCATAGACTACAAGGACGCTGCAAAGCTTCGCCGCTTTGTATCCGAGCGCGGCAAGATTATGCCCCGCCGTATGACCGGCACCTGCGCCAAGCATCAGAGAGAGCTGGCCACTGCCATCAAGCGTGCAAGAGTTATGGCTCTTCTTCCCTACAGCGCTGACTGATAGGGCGCTGCCTGAAGCAATTGAGCAAAACCGTCCCCGCGGGGACGGTTTTTTATATTCCGCACTGTTAAAGGGCGGAAGGGGAAAACGCGCCGCGCCTTACGGCGTGCCGCGCTGCGCGTCGGCATCGGCTCTGAAGCGGGCGGCGGCCTTTACAAAGGAATCCAGCAGCAGCCGGCTGAAGGGATCTTTTTCAAAGAGAAATTCCGGATGCCACTGCACCGCCTGTATGAAGCGCCGGTGCGGCATATACACGGCTTCGGTGAGACCGTCAGGCGATATTGCCATGGGAGAAAGCTGCCGGGAAAGGCGGCGTATACCCTGATGGTGGCAGCTGTTTACCTGAAAAACGGACTGTCCGGTGAGCCGGGCAAGAGGAGAGCCGGGGACGAGGCTTACGCTGTGGGCGGTGCGGTCATAGGGCGGCAGCATTTTGTGCGCTGTTCCCGGAAGTTCGGTTGGAAGGTCCTGCCAGAGAGTGCCCCCGAGAAAGACATTCATAAGCTGAAGGCCGCGGCATATGCCAAGGAGAGGCTTATCCTGAGCCAGGGCAAGCTCAAGCAGCAGACTGTCCTGAGCGTCACGCAGGGGGCAGGTTTCCGTGCCGGGGCGCGGCTGCTGCCCGTAGAGAAGGGGCGAGACATCCTGTCCGCCGGTGAGCAGTATTGCATCGCACATGGAAAAAAGGCGGTTTATGAGCCGTTTATCGCTTGTCAGGGGCAGAATGACGGGCAGACCTCCGCAGGCGGTTATGTCGTCTGCATAGCCGGGGAGCATCCAGAGGCTGGAGAGCTTTTCATCCCAAAGCGGGGTGATTCCTATAACGGGAAGCATATAAAAAATCTCCTTTCGGATAAAATAAACGGGAATAAACGGGATATAATAAAAAAGCGGCGCTTTCACAAGAAAAGCACCGTTGCTTGTATATATAATACTGCCGCAGGCAGGTTTTGTCCAGCGAAAGCGGAGTTTTTTTAATTAAAATTAAAAATTAAAGGGGTTGACCTGCGGGGGCGGATATTATAGAATAAAATATAAAATATTGCAGTGTGCGAAAGAAAGGTGCGCCAAAAGGAGAAGGCATGGTACATATAGGCAACGATTGGGATGAGCTGATAGGGCAGGAGTTTTCCAAGGAGTATTATCTGAAGCTGAGGGAGTTCCTGAAGCAGGAGTATTCGCATTACAGGGTGTATCCCGATATGTATGATATATTCAATGCGCTGAAATATACCTCCTTTGCGGATACGCGTGCGGTTATAATAGGGCAGGATCCCTATCACGGACCGGGACAGGCGCACGGACTTTGCTTTTCCGTAAAGCGCGGGGTGACGCCGCCGCCCTCCCTTGTGAACATATTCAAAGAGCTGCATGACGATTTGGGACTGCCCGTGCCTTCAAGCGGAGAGCTGACGCCGTGGGCGCGGCAGGGGGTGCTGCTGCTGAACACGGTGCTGACCGTGCGGCAGGGGCAGCCGGCCTCGCACAAGGGGATGGGCTGGGAGATTTTTACCGATGCGGTTATAAGAAAGCTGAATGACAAGCAGACGCCGGTGGTTTTCCTGCTGTGGGGAGCGCATGCCCGCAAAAAGGCCGAGATAATCGACAATCCCATTCATTATAAGCTGGCCTGCGCGCATCCTTCGCCCCTTTCGGCTTACAACGGCTTTTTCGGATGCCGCCATTTTTCCAAAACAAACGAGCTTTTGAGGGCATCGGGGCAAAAGGAGATATCGTGGGAGCTGGAATAAAAGCGCATAAAAAGCGCAAAAAAGGCGTATAAAAGCGGTTTTGCGGGGCGCATAAAAGAAACGCGGCGGCGGGTTCGAAAGAAAAAATAAACAGGGCTCCCGTTAGGGAGCCGCTGCATGAGGGTGTTTTTGCTGCGTTCAGCTGTTGCAGCCGCAGTTGTTATTGCAGCCGCAGCCGTTCTGGGTATCGCCGTCCAGCAGCGACAGAAGCAGCAGCAGCCAGAAGGCGTTATTGGAGCAGCCGTTGCTGTTTGCGCAGCTGCCGCCCAGCAGCTGCCACAGAAGGAGCAGCCAGAGCAGATTATCATTTCCGCAGGAACCAAACATAATATGAATTCTCCCTTCTTTTATGTGGTACAGTATATACTACGCATAAAGGGTCGGCGGTGTTACGCATTGTTGTTTATTTGCGCATTTTTATAAAGGACGGGTAAGTATCGGGCGGCGGCATTTTCCGCTTGACAAATTACATTAATTTGCTACAATTAGTTCAATAAATCAATAGTAATGCCTGATGAAGGAGTAGCCGTACTTTTGAAGGACGCACAAAGCGAGACGGGGAGAGTGAAAGCCCGCTGCGGACATACGGTGAAGGGCAGCATCGTAAAGGGCAAGAAATAAAGCGGGCCGTTCGGTCAACGAGGGTGGAACCGCGGAGCGATAGCTTCGTCCCTTGGTTGGCGGACGGCTTTTTGTTTTTTTTCGGCTTCAAGGAGAGGCCGTGCAAATAAAATATCAGCAGGTGAGGGATAAAAGCATGAAGGCGACTATGGAAAAGATTATTGCGCTTTGCAAGAACAGAGGCTTTATTTTTGCGGGCAGCGAAATATACGGCGGGCTTGCAAACACATGGGACTACGGTCCTTTGGGCGTGGAGCTGAAGAACAACCTTAAAAAGGCGTGGTGGCAGAAATTCGTTCAGGAAAACCCGTACAATGTGGGGGTGGACTGCGCGATACTTATGAATCCGCAGGTGTGGGTGGCTTCGGGACATGTGGGCGGTTTTTCCGACCCGCTTATGGACTGCAAGGAGTGCAAGGCGCGCTTCCGTGCGGACAAGATAATTGACGATTACTTTGCTTCTCAGGGCACGGACGAATCCAGCGACGGCTGGGACGGGGCAAGGATGGAGGAATTCATCGCAAGCCACGATATCGTCTGCCCGGTGTGCGGAAAAAAGAATTTTACGCCTATCCGCAAATTCAACCTTATGTTCAAGACCTTTCAGGGCGTAACGGAGGATTCAACTGCTACGGTATATCTTCGCCCGGAGACCGCTCAGGGAATATTTGTAAATTTCAAGAATGTTCAGCGCTCGGCAAGACGCAAGGTGCCTTTCGGTATTGCGCAGATAGGCAAATCCTTCCGCAATGAGATCACGCCGGGAAACTTTACTTTCCGTACCCGCGAATTTGAGCAGATGGAGCTGGAATTCTTCTGTAAGCCGGGGGAGGACCTGCAATGGTTTGATTACTGGCGCAGCTTCTGCCGCAATTGGCTGCGTTCTCTGGGAATGAAGGAGGAGCATCTGCGCCTGAGCGACCACAGCCCGGAGAAGCTGGCGTTTTATTCCAAGGCGACTACGGACTTTGAATTCCTGTTCCCCTTCGGATGGGGCGAGCTTTGGGGCGTTGCCGACAGGACGGACTACGACCTGAGCACGCACGCAAAGCATTCCGGAGAGAGCATGGAATATCTGGATCCGGTTACAAACGAGCGGTATGTACCCTACTGCATTGAGCCGTCGCTGGGCGCCGACCGTGCGGTGCTGGCCTTCCTGTGCGAGGCCTATGACGAGGAGGAAATAGCCCCCTGGCGATGTGCGCACGGTGCTGCATCTGCATCCGGCACTTGCGCCCTACAAATGCTCCGTGCTGCCCTTGCAGAAACAAGCTCAGCCCGGAGGCAAGAAGGGTATACGAGCTGTTGGCTAAGCATTTCCCGGTGGATTACGATGATGCGGGTTCCATCGGAAAGCGCTATCGCCGTGCCGATGAGGCGGGCATTCCGTATTGCGTAACGGTGGATTTTGATACGCTGGAAAACGGCGAGGTCACGGTGCGCGACCGCGACACGATGGAGCAGATCCGCATTAAAATTGAGGAGGTTCCGGCCTTTATTAAGGAGAAGATGGCCTTTTGAGAGGAGAACTTCAAAACAGAAGCATTTGCAGCCCGAGCAGGGCTGCTTTTGCAATTAAAGGGGCGTGCGGCTGCTTCGGTGCGGTATTTGTGTTGAATTTAATTGTTGTTTGTGATAATATAAAATAAAAGATCAGCATGGCCGGGGCCTTGCAGATAAAAGGAGCTGAAATATGAAAGAAGTTAAATCGCCGAAAAAACCGCTGATTTATTATTACGGTATTGTGTTGCTGGTTATCCTGGTGTTCAACATGGTGATTTCTCCGCTTTTGACAAGTGCAAGGGTAACTCAGGTGGATTACGGCACCTTCATGAAAATGATAGAGGAAAAAGAATGTGGGCAGCGTGGAGGTGAGCGATTCCGAAATTGTATTTACCGATAAGGAAAAATAAGAAAAATATACAAAAACAGGAAAAAAATGGAGGACGCGACCCTTACGCAGCGGCTGTATGATTGCGGTGCGGAGTTTGCGCGGGATATAGAAAAGGGAATGTCCCCGTTGATGAGCTTTTTCCTGACTTTTATACTGCCGATTTTGATATTTGCGGCATTGGGGCAGTATATGGCCAAGAAAATAATGTCGCAGGAGGGCGGACCGAACGCCATGGCGTTCGGAATTGGGAAAAGCAACGCAAAGGTATATGTGCCCTCAAGCGACGGCATACGCTTTTCCGATGTGGCCGGCGAGGACGAGGCCAAGGAAAACCTTGCCGAGATAGTGGATTATCTGCACAACCCGAAGAAATATTCCGATATAGGAGCTTCAATGCCCAAGGGCGTGCTGCTGGTGGGCCCTCCGGGCACCGGCAAGACCATGCTTGCAAAGGCGGTGGCAGGAGAGGCCGGCGTGCCGTTTTTCTCCATGTCGGGTTCTGAGTTTGTGGAGATGTTTGTGGGCATGGGGGCATCCAAGGTGCGCGATCTGTTCCGTCAGGCAAAGGAAAAGGCGCCGTGCATTGTTTTTATTGACGAAATTGACGCAATAGGCAAAAAGCGCGAAGGGCAATTCGGAGGCAATGATGAGCGGGAGCAGACCCTTAACCAGTTGCTTACCGAGATGGACGGCTTTGAGGGGAACAACGGCGTTATAATCCTTGCTGCCACCAACCGTCCGGAATCGCTGGATCCTGCGCTGACCCGTCCGGGACGCTTTGATCGCCGCGTACCGGTGGAGCTGCCGGACCTTGCGGGGCGTGAGGCGATACTTAAGGTGCACGCAAAGAAGATAAAGGCTGCAGACAATGTGGATTTTCACACCATAGCCCGTATGGCTGCCGGAACCTCGGGAGCGGAGCTTGCAAACATTGTAAACGAAGCGGCGCTGCGCGCGGTGCGCAGCGGACGCGCCGTAGTGGAGCAGGCGGACCTGGAGGAAAGCATAGAGGTGGTAATTGCGGGATACCAGAAGAAAAACGCCATTATGACCGATTCGGAAAAGAAGGTGGTGGCATACCACGAGATAGGTCACGCGTTGGTGGCGGCGCTGCAAACCGATTCGGCGCCGGTGCAGAAGATTACCATAATTCCGCGCACCTCGGGCGCGCTCGGCTACACCATGCAGGTGGAGCAAAATGACAAGGTACTTATGACCAAGGAGGAGCTGGAAAACAAAATTGCCACTCTTACGGGCGGACGCGCGGCGGAGGAGCTGGTCTTTAACAGCATTACCACCGGGGCATCCAACGATATTGAGCAGGCCACTAAGCTGGCAAGGGCGATGATTACCCGTTACGGCATGACGGAAGAATTTGATATGGTGGCGCTGGAAACCGTGAACAACCAGTATCTGGGCGGCGACGCGTCGCTTGCCTGCTCTGCCGACACGCAGAAGGAGGTAGACCGCAAGGTGGTGCAAACCGTCAGGGTGCAGCACGAAAAGGCGCTCAAGCTGCTTAAGGACAACCGCGGAAAGCTGGAGGAGCTGGCGGGCTATCTTTATGAAAAGGAAACCATAACCGGCGAGGAATTCATGACCATTCTTTCAAGAAGGGAAGAGGCAAAGGTATGAAAAAAAGCGGTGTCAAATGGGGCGAGCTGATAGCGGGCGTGCTGCTGATAGCCCTCGGGGCGGCGACATTTGCAGACCCGGACGGGATGCTTGCGGGGGCTGTGGCGGTGTACGGCGCCATTGCCGTGATAATGGGAACAGAGGATATAATAATATATGCGCGCATTGCGCGGTTTACGGGGCTGGGACCGATGCTGTCGCTTATTTCCGGAATACTGAGCGTTATGTGCGGCATTATGCTTATGGCAAACCCGAACGCGGGCATATGGGTGCTGACGGTGCTGCTGCCGGTGTGGTTTTTGGCGCACTGCATATCCGGGCTTACGCGCCTTGGCTTTGTAAGGCTTATGGGCAGCCCGTTCTATTACTGGTTTTTGCTGGTGCTGGACATTACAGGCATAGTTCTCAGCTTTATGATGCTGTTTAATCCTGCGGTATCGCTGCTTACGGTGCGTGCTTTAAGCTATTTTGCGGCGGCATATCTTGTGCTTTTCGGAACAGAGAGCGTAATTTCGGCCTTCGTGCGCCGGAATTCCTCATGGTAAGCACGGCGAGCATGATTCGCGGGAAGGGCTTTGCTTATATAAGGCTCCGATCTTAAAAGGATCGGGGCTTTTGTTGTATTAGGTTAAACAGAGGAAAGGCTGTACGGATAATAAGCAATAATATCGCATCGGCATTAGCACAAAATTAACATACAAGCGCGTTTTATTTGTTTTTTTTCAAAAGAGGGGGAAACGGGTTGAAATTGTGCTATGACAAGTAAGGTTTGCCCATTGGATATGGCGGCGCAGAGCTTTATAATTTATTCTATAAAATGCTGAAAAAGCAAGGAGGATTAGGGATGAAAAAGACAGTTGTTGCCGTGATAACGGCGGTTATGCTGTGCATGATCTGCGTGGGCGCGTTTGCCTCGCCGGAGCGGCCGGTGATAAAGCTTGACGGCTTTCATTTCGGCACGGAGGAGCCGGGTAAGGATGCGCTTACAACAGAGGGCGCATGGAATCTTTCCGCAGAGGGTGCGGTTATAGGACAGCTTGCCGGTAATCCGGAGGACAGCAGGGACATTGCCCAGATTAACGACAACATAATTACATGGACCGGCAGCCGCGGATGGCTGAGCTTGGAAGTTGTGAAGATGGTATCCTATGTTAATGTTCTTGAGTACAAATATCTTGCCTTCAGGGCGGAGAACACCGAGGACAACACGGTAGAGATGGCGGTTATACCGACTATGACAAATTCCGGCGGAACAAAGGGCACCGCCGAGGTTACTGTGAACAGACCCATACTGCTTAACAGCGACGGAAGCAAGGCAAAGGATTGCGGCTGGAAGGTGGAAACAAGGGAGAATGCCGGAACGCGCGGATATTTGCTGCTGCCGGCAAAAAAGACCGTTTGGGTGGTTATTCCCATGACGGCGCGCAACATTCCCGTCTTTGAACAGGATGATAAGGGCTGCATGCAGTTTGTTGATGACGTGGCAAGGAATTGGGCGGATGTTGAAAAGGGAAGCGGCGCGCATATAGTGCAGCTGCTGTTTACCGGAGTAAGCACGAACGAGGAGATACAGCCCACCTTTGATATGTCCGTGGCCGCATACGCTGCCGTTACAATGTGCAGCGCCGCTGCGTTTGTTGTGCTTAAGAAAAAGAGAGCATAGTGCCCGTTGGGAAATAAGCATTAAATAAATATATCCGCAGCCGTCAGGACACGAGGCTTGGGATGGTGCGGGCAAGACACGCAGAGTTTCAAAAATTCTGCGTGTTTTTAATATTCAGAAAAAACTCGCAAAATGCGAGTTTTTCAGAGATGTGTTTTTTGTTAAACCGATTAAAAATTCACGAAATCAAAGGCGGCAAAACCGCATTCCATATTTTCAGCTTCAACAAATCCCTTAAGGCAGCGTATTAAATCGCACATACCGACTCTGCTTTCCTCCATAAATTGATCTTGACCTTCAAAGCTGCCTTCATATGTATCGCAGCTTAACGGATATTCGGCGGAAAAAACAGCAGGGTCTATGATGCCGCTTGCAAATCTTAAGCTTTCGCCGTTTTCTCTGTAATATTTTGAGGTTGCATATTCGTATTTTCCGTCATAGCCGCCTCTCATACTGAGATAGAAGTTAATGCTGAGCGTTTCGCTCAAGGGACAGTGGAGACTGAACTCCACCTTGTTGCTGTCGCCCCAGTAGCATATGGAAAAGTATTCATCCTTGTATCCGCCGTAGCGCGTTGCGGGTTGCTGATAAATGCAGTAGTCTCCGTTCAGCCTGCCTTTTTTAATTGCAAAATCTTTGCAGAAGGAGAACAAATCAAAGTCGGCCACATCTTTCGGAGCGGTGGTTGCGGGAGAAACGGCGGCTGTGGGTGAAACGGCGGCTGTGGGTGAAACGGTGGCGGCAGGATTACCCGAAGCGGAGCTGCTGTTATAAAAAACAACAAATAAAACGATTCCTATAATAATTACAGCGACGATTGCAATTATCAGCCAAAGCACTTTTTTCTTTCCGTGATGACCGTCGGGAATGTTTCCGTTGCGGGCTTTTTCGGCATCAGCGCCTGCCGAAGCCGAACTTTGGCCTGCCGAAGCCGAACTCTGGCCTGCCGAAGCCGAACTTTGAGACAAAAGCGCGTCCGAAGAAATGTTGAAAATTTCAGCAAGAGCAATAACATTCTCAAGCGTGGGCTGTGTTTGTCCGTTTTCCCAAAAAGCTGATGCTTTGCCGCGATACTCCGAGCTTTTTCAGCCAATTCGTCCTGGGGACATATTATTTGTTTTTTTCGGTAAAAATCTTATATTTTCTGATATCATTATCAATGCCACATCCTCGGTTTTTTTTGATTATAACATATTCGGTGTCTGAGGGAAATAAAAGGTTCTTAACATTTTGTCAAGCGACGCTTGCATTTTGTTTTTTTTTCGGATTAAACCGTATAAAATATACAAATCCGAACCAATATGCAACAGAATCAGAACATGAAAATCAAAGCAGGTGTCTTGTCAAAAAGCCCGGCTAATATATATACTCTTGCAGACTTGCAGACCGCGTTTGCAAATGTGTATCGGTTGTTATTCTTTGTAATGATAAAATACAGTATGACTGCATTTTGGTTTGAATTTTCCGAAGCTGTATTTATGTGTGCATATGCTTAGGATCGACGGTGATATAATGAACAGGAGACAAATACAAACAAAGCCGATAGACATATTGCGATGCATATCGGCTTTTGGTGGAGATAAGCGGATTCGAACCGCTGGCCTGTTACATGCGAAGCAACCGCTCTACCAACTGAGCTATACCCCCGAAACAGTAGTATTTTAGCATTTTGCGCGCAGGATGTCAAGGATTATTTGGCGCGCAATTGTTTTTAACGGCCGGCAGGCCGGGAATCATGAGAAATTGAGTATCAGCAGGGCGGTTACAAGGCCCGCGAGCATGGATATAAGGCTTATGATTATGGCCTTGGGGCTGCTTTTAAGGCGGGCGGCGCTGAGGTATACCGGCACCGTATAAAAGATGGTTTCGGTGGAGCCCATGAAAACGGAGGCAAATATGCCCTGTGATGAATCGGGACCGTACAGGGAAAAAATGCGGCCAAGCTCTGCCAAAGCGCCGGAGCCGGAAAGGGGGCGGATGAGCAGGAACAGCCCCAAGCCCTTCGGCAGACCGATAAGAAGGAGAAAGTCTGAAAGCAGGGAGCCGGCTGCGGAGGCAAGGCCGCTTGCTTCAAAAAGCTCAACGGCAAAGAGCACGGCCAAAAGATAGGGCATGACGCTGACGGCGCCGCGCATGCCGTCCGCCGCGCCCGAAACAAAGGCCGTGTAGGCATTTTTGCGCCGCAGAGTGCAAAGTATCAGCGCAAGCAAAATAAACAGCGGCACGGCAAGGGAAGACAGCAGAGAGAGGCTCATCGGAATATCACCCCCAATATAACGGCAGTGACGGTGGATACGGCGGAGGCGGCAAGGGAGGCGGGCAGTATGCTTGCGGCATCAGCGCTGCCGGCTGCGGCGCGCAGGGTAAGCACGGTGGTGGGCAGCAGGGTGAGTGCGGAATTGTTGAGCACCAGCAGCATTATCATATCCGCAGTGACCTTACCCTTTGCCGGAGAGCAGGCGGCAAGCTCCGCTATTGCGCGGCGGCCCGCTGGAGTGGCGGCGTTGCCCATGCCCAGAAGATTGGCGGTGAGGTTGGCGGCGATGGCCTCGCGGGCAGACGGGGTGACGGCGCCGGGAAACAGGCGCTTTATAACGGGCAGCAGCAGGCGGGTAAGCCCGGAGAGCATACCGCCTTCGGCGGCGATGTTGAGCAGGCCCGACCACAGCGCGAAGGTGCCGCAGAGGCTGAGAGTTTGGGTGACGGCCTTGGCGGCTGCGGAGGCGGCAGCGGGCAGCAGAGCGGCGGGGTCGGAGGCAAGAAGCCCGTAGAGCAGGGAGGAAAGCACGGTTACAAGCCAAAGGATCGACAAAATATCACCTCAAAATTGCAATATTTGTGAATAATCATCAAACAAACTCATTATTAAAAATTATTTTTTTCGAAAAAAACTGTTGACATTTCCTACGAATAATGTAGAATATAATCAAGCAAAGAAAAGGAAGGTGTATTGCAATGAAATCAACAGGTATTACCAGACAGGTAGACACGCTCGGAAGAGTTGTGCTGCCCAAAGAGCTCAGAAGGAACATGGGGTTGGATGTAAACGACGCTATGGAAATTTATGTTGACGGCGATTCGATTATTCTTAAGAAGTATCATCCCTCCTGCATTTTCTGTGACGAGGTAACGGACGTTATCAATTATCACGGCAAGATGATCTGCCGTGCCTGCCTTGCCAAGCTGGTGGAAGAGGCTGCAAAGTAATTTTTTGAGCAAGTGTAAAAGAAAAGATGAAAAAAACGGAGTCGGCGGACTCCGTTTTTTTTGAAAATATGGCCTGTCAGTGCGGCTTTGCGGAGCTGCCGGCTGACGGGGCGCGGCAGGGGAACACGGCAAGAGGAAGCAGCAGGGAAGCGGCTGCGGCGGCATAGCCGAAGATGGTAAGCAGAGTGCAGAGTGCCTCAGGCGGGAACATACGGTAGAAAGTGGAAAAGCAAAGGCTGATAACGGCGGCGCACACGACGGCCACGCAGGCGGCGGCTATGCCCGTTATGCCAAGGGGACGCAGGCGGCGGGAAAAGGGAAGGTTGCTGCAAAATGCGGCGGCGAAAATACAGGCCGCGCCCTGCAGTATATTGAAGGCTGCGCCGGAGACAAAGGTGCGCATGAGATAGCGATACTGAGCCTCAACGGCGATGTAAGTGCCGGGCAGTTGGATAAGCCAGGTGAAAAGATAAAGCGCTGCGGGAAGCGACAAAAGCAGGGCGGACAGCGGGCGGCGCATTTTGGGGCGGGCAGCGGCGGCAACGGCGGCAAAGCCGGCGGCGCCCAGCAGAGCACGCATGATGGCAATCAGCCAAGCGGCGGCCGTTGCGGGCGGCGCAAAAGCCGCGGTAACGGCGGAATTTACAAGCTGAAGGGCACCGGAGGCTATAAAGGAAATGCTGATAAGGCGCAGATCAGAGCGCTTTTTTATTAGTGCAAAGCCGGTAACGGCAAAGGCGGCTGCGAACAATACGGCAAATCAGCTCGGAGACGGCCTGAGGCACGGAGATGCCGGAGCCGGCGGGGGAGCAGGCGAAGCGGAGATAGCGTATATTAGAGGGCAGCTGTGTGACGGTTATAACGGCGCAAAGCAGCAGCATGGCGCCGGAGAGAGTTTTGAGTTTTGCCTGTCTGTTCATTATATTATTCTCCTTAACTGACGGTAAGAGGCTGCGCGAAAGGAAAAAGCAAAAGCGGCGCGAAGCGGAAAACCGTTTCGTGCCGCCGGTATTATCGGCTTACGCTGTCGGTAAGCTGAAGCCCTTTGTTGTTTTCAAGCGCCCAGCGGATGGACCAATCGTTTTCAAAAAGTATAACGGGACGGCCGGAATTATCCTGAGCGAGGCGGCAGGAGGAGGAAAGACGCAGCGTTTTGGGGTCGATATCCTTATTAAGCACCCAACGCACAAAGCGGTAAGGAAGATTTGTTATTGAGGGCTCGACATTATATTCGTTTTTCAGGCGGTAAGCCAGCACTTCAAGCTGAAGCTGACCCACCACGCCCACGATTATTTCCTCGATGCCGATGTCGTTTTCCTTGAAGATCTGAATTGCGCCCTCCTGAGCCAGCTGAGTGACGCCCTTTATGAATTGCTTGCGCTTCATTGTATCGCTTGTGTGCACACGGGCAAATATTTCGGGGGCGAACATGGGTATGCCGTCGAAGCGGATGGGCTTGCCGGTGCATACGGTATCGCCGATGCCGAAGATGCCGGGATCGAAAAGGCCGATAATATCGCCGGGGTAGGCCTCGTCGGCCACCTCGCGGTCCTGCGCCATGAACTGCTGCGGCTGGGAAAGCTTTATATCCTTGCCGGCGTTTACATGGTGAACCGTCATGCCCTTTTCGAATTTGCCGGAGCAGATGCGCATAAAGGCCACGCGGTCGCGGTGTGCGGGGTTCATGTTGGCCTGTATTTTGAAAATGAAGCCGCTGAAATCCGGGCTGTCGGGCTGCACAAGCACATCGCCTGCCATGCGGGGAGAGGGCGGGGCGGTGAAGGAGAGAAATTTTTCAAGAAAGGCCTCCACTCCGAAGTTGTTCATGGCGCTGCCGAAGAACATGGGAGTGAGCTTGCCGTGAGCGACTTTGTCCATATCGAGGTTGTCGCCTGCGGCGTCAAGAAGGTCGATCTCCTCCTTGAGGCGGTCGTGATAATATTTGCCCAATTGCGCGGCAAGGGCTTCATCATCTACGCTGCCGCTTACGGAATTTACCTTGCTTTGGCCGTGATTGCCGCCGCTGAAAAGCTCCACGGAGGCGCTTTGGCGGTCGTAAATGCCCTTGAAATCGCCGTCGGTGCCGATGGGCCAGTTTATGGGGCAGGAGCGTATGCCGAGGACATTTTCTATTTCCTCCATGAGGTCGAAGGGGTGCTTGCCGGCGCGGTCCATTTTGTTTACGAAGGTAAATATCGGAATACCGCGCAGGGAGCATACCTTGAAGAGCTTTATGGTTTGCTGCTCAACGCCCTTGGCGGCATCGATGAGCATGACAGCGCTGTCGGCCGCCATGAGGGTACGGTAGGTATCCTCGGAGAAATCCTGGTGCCCGGGGGTGTCCAGAATGTTTATGCGGTAGCCTTCGTAGTCAAAGGCCATGACAGAGCTGGTGACGGATATTCCGCGCTGTTTTTCTATTTCCATCCAGTCGCTGACTGCATGCTTTTCCGCGCGGCGTGCCTTTACGGAGCCTGCCATGCGGATGGCACCGCCGTAAAGCAGCAGCTTTTCGGTGAGGGTGGTTTTACCGGCGTCCGGGTGCGAAATGATGGCAAAGGTGCGCCGTCTGTTTATCTGCTGTGTAAGCTCCGACATGGTTGTTCCTCCGATTTTAAATGTTTGTCCAATATAAAAATATTGTATGTAAAATATCGGCATTTGTCAAGCGTACGGCAGAAAAAGGCAGGTTGGTGCTGCGGCTCAGGAGGTAAGCACGCCGTCATCAAGAAGGAGGATGCGATTGCACATATCGGCTACGCGATGGTCATGCGTGGCGATAAGCACCGTCATTCCGCCGCCCGAGAGGCGGCGGAGGATGTCCATGACCTCTTTGGCGCAGGTGCTGTCCAGCGCTGCGGTGGGCTCGTCGGCAACAAGCAGGTCGGGGTTATTGGCAATGGCGCGGGCTATGGCAACGCGCTGCTGCTGACCGCCGGAGAGCTGAGAGGGCGGAACATTCAGCTTATCCGCTATGCCCAGCTTTTCAAACAGGCTGCTTATGCGCGGCTTTATGCTGCGCAGGGGAGTGCTGCCCAGCATCAGGGGCAGAGCGGCGTTTTCGGCGGCGGACAGATAGGGGATGAGCCCAAGCTCTTGAAGCACGGAGCCTACGCGTCGGCAGCGCAGATGGGCAAGCTGTGCGGCGCTTGAAAGGGTGACATCGGTGCCGTCCAGCAGATAGCGCCCGGAGTCCGGGCGGCTCATGCAGCCTATAATGCTTAAAAGCGTGGATTTGCCGCAGCCGGATACCCCCATGAGGGCAACGGTTTCCCCCTTTTTCCAAGGTGAGAGAAACTCCTTTGAGGGCGTGAACCTCGGAGGGCTTATTTTTATTATAATATTTTTGGATGTTTTCCAGCGTAATAAGGCTCATAATTATGCTCCCTTTATAAGTTTTGCCTGATCGGCGCGAAAAGTAAGAAGGAAGGAAACGAGATTCAGTGTGCTGAGCATGAAAAGCAGAGCAAGAACGGGGCACAGCACTGCCGCGGGATAAAGCCGCAGCGAAAGAATACGGGCGGCAATGCAGGAAAGCAGGGCGGGCAGGATAAGCCAGAGGGCATCGCATAAAAGCTGGGAGGCGAATATCTGCGCCGGGCTTGCGCCGCAAAGATAATGAATGGCAAAAAGCTGCTTCCGTTCTGAAAGGGAAAGAAAGCGTTCACCTATAAATGCACATATGAACATAACAGCAAGTATTACGCAGAACATGGAGGGAACGGCTATACTGCGGCTGCGCCCGGCGCTTTGCTCCAGGCAATAGCTGCCCAAGACGGAAAGCCCGGCCTGCTTTGCGGCATCGGGGCTTGCGGCAAGCGCGGATTGATCATTATTAAGTAAAAAATACAGGTATTCCGGCGGGGTGTCGTTTTTAAGCAGGTTTGACGGGTCGAAGGCGACGGCAGTTTTTGTTGATATCGTCAAAGCCGACGGGGCTGCTGTTTGCGGGGGTGACATCGTTTTTAAGTATTCCGCAGATAAATACATTTATGCGCCCCGCCTTGGGGAAATACATGGAAACGGTTTGCCCGATTTTGTAATGCGCGCTTGCGGAATAGGGGAGAACCACGGAGACGGCATCGGGCTTTGAGGAGGCGAACCAGTCGCCGCGGGCAAGGTCAAGGCGCACGGTATCCAGAAATTCGCGGGAAAAGACCCTGATATTAAGCCCGTCGGAGTTGCGGTGGGAGTAAAAGGTTCCCAAGGGGCGTCCGTGTGCGCAGGCATAGGCCTCGCCGTCGCTGCCGGGGGCGGCAACGGCAACAAGCGGATATCGCTTTTCGTATTTTTCAATGCTTTGCACGGAGGCTATCATGGAAACGCAAAGAAAGAATATTACAAGGCCGGCAAGCAGCTCAAGGGCGGAAAGCACGCGCATCAGCAGGTTTTTGCCGGAAAGGGAACGCATAAGGAAAAACAGCTTCATGCTTTACGCCTCCTTGCGTTTGGTTTGCGGTTGCCCGATATGCGGCGCACGGCGGGCAGCAGAGTGATAAACATAAACAGCATTGTAAAAATGAAGGTGCACGCATAATACGGCGCGCTGAGGGGCTGATATTTCAGATGCGCAACAAGCAGAGGATCAATAAGGGAGGCGTACAGGGCAAGCCCCGCAAGATATGCAAGCAGCGTGATAATGGCGGGCGGCAGGAAAAGCCCGCAGAATACAAAGGTCTTATCCGCGCCGCAAAGCCGCGCGACTTTGCAGGCGGGAGCGCTTTTGTTTATTATGCAGCAAAAGAGGCTGAACATGTTAAGAATTATAATAAACAGTATGCCCCCGGATACAAGCACCGCCAGAAAAATATCTCTTGCGTAACGGGCCCCGCTTATATCAAAGCGGCAAACCGCATTGAGAACGGCGGGGTATTGCAGGCTGTCAAGCTCCTGCTGCGAAAAGGGGCGCGTGAAGGTGCAGCTGAAGGAAACGGGGGCAAAGCCTTTTTCCCGCCCGGAGAGGCTTTTCATAAAGCCGTAGGGAAGGAAACAGCCGCTTTGGGAAAGGCCGATGACGGTTACCTCGGCGCCCAAAACAGTTATTTTGTTCCCCGACGATGCCGAAGGAAAATATTCCTTTGATACAACGGCGACCGGGGCGGAATATTCGTCATCCGAAAAGAAGCGTCCCTGCGAAACGGCGCAGGAAGCGGTACCTAAGCGAAAGCTGTTTTCAAAATACGGCTGCCAGAGCACATCCGGCTCTTCATTTTGAGAATAGGTATAAAAGCTGAGAGTATCATAGCACTGCTTAACGCCGGGGAAGCTGCCGGAGAAGAAAATGCGGTCAAAGAGCTCCATGGGAGCGGGGGAGGCGGTATCCGCTTCCGGCGGGGGAAGGCTGAAATTAAAGGAATAGGTGGCCTTGTCATCGGCGATATCGCTTAAGGTGCCCATATAATCGGCGCAGTAGGCAAGCATGGAGAAGGATATGCCCAGGGAAACGGCCAGTGAAACAAAAACAACAGCAGCCGACGCGGCTTCGCGCCGTAAAAAGGCAAGGGTAAGCTGCATTAGCAGCAGGAGCTTTTTCAATTGCCGTCCTCCTTTTTGCCGCTGCTTTTTTGCTGCTGCGGGTTTTTATACTGCGTGAGAGTATACAGCTTGGACAGGGCAAGGAATATTCCCGCGCCGGCGGCATAACAAAGCGCAAACCATATTATATCGGTTATATCGGCGCGCTTGAGCATTGCGCCCGTTATAAGGCGGAGAAGAGCATAAAAAACAAAAAGCGAGGAGGGGATAATCAGACCTATGCGCACATTTCGCCGCAGAGAAAAGGGAATATTAAAGGCGGAGTTTACGGAAAAGCCCAAAAGCGCGGCGCCGCAGAAAAGGGGGATAAGGGGAGAAAAATAATAATCGGTATACGGCAAGCATTCGACGGCATAGGAAAAGGGAATTATCCGCACGGCATCCAAAAACGGCAGCATATCGTCTGAAACCGCACGGAAGCCGGCGGCATCAAAGGGCAGGGGAATAAAATAATAGCAAAACAGCAGCAGGCAGCCGGAAAGAAACAGCAGGCGCGGCAGAGCGCGTAAGGGGCGTGGGCGCTTTATAAGCCATATTATGTATATTGCGGCCAGTATTATTGCGGGGATGTAAGGCTGAAACATAACCATAGTGCTGTCCTCGTTAAAAAATAATTTGCAAGCGAACAGATATGGAAACTTAGTTATCTGTTACGGAGAATTAGTTATCTGAAAATTCAAATTTAGCATCAATGATTGTGAAGTTATAAGCACTGCTGGCTCCGGTTGCAAATGCACGGATGCTTGCCTTATCGTTTGCACCATAGGTAGAATCTACAAATGTGCGCGTGCCTGTCGGAAAAGAGAGATAGCTGACATAGTTTGAACTGGAGTTTCCTAAACTTTTATTGTCGATGATTGTTATTTCGTCAGCTATGCCGGACATGCCGAGAAAACCGGGAGTCCAATACTGCATTTTGTAACTGATGTCTCGATTAGGGGTATTGCGGTCAATTTCAACTTTAACCTTGTTGTTGTACATACGACATATTTTGCCGGTCATTGGGTATTTGGCAGTTTCATATGCCGCATTGCCTCTGCTGCTGAAAGTTTCTGTAAATGCAAATGCGGTGGCAGAGAGTATAAGTGAAACAAGAAACAACATGATGGCTATATAGCATATCTTTCGTATTTTCATAAATACCTCCTGCAAATCATAATACTCTGTTCGCTTGCAAATATATTATATGGGATGATATTCCAAAAGTCAATAGGGTATTACAAAAAATACAGCGCGCCGCAGCGGCGCGCTGCAGTCTGTCGAATAACCCCAAAAATCAAGCTGAGTTTTGAATTAAAAATTTTTCAGCAAAGAAAAACAAAGAAAAACGAGCAAACGCAGTATACAAGTGTGTTCTCTTCCACCGGTGTACTGCGTATTTTTTCAAGTTCATGGCAGCAAATTTAAGCCTGACCCAGTTAGTGACTTGAGTCAAGCCTCTGTACGGAGTATATCGCATTGCGTATTTTTCTTTCGCGTCGGCAAATACTCTCTCAATGGTTTCTTTCCGTCGCTCGTAAAGCTCTCTGTACTCCGGCGTATGTCGGATATCTTCGACCGTTTCAAGATAATCCGACCATATGTGTTTTGTTACTGTCTTTTCAGATTTGGAATTTTCCGTGCATGAATTTCTTGCCGAACACTTTTCGCATATATATCCCTTGCTTTTAAATTCTCTGTAGCCCTCTCGGTTTGTTGTAGCATAACTTAAGACTTGGTTCTCCGGGCAGATAATGCAATCAAAGTATTCATCATAAACATATTCGTACGGCGGGAAAGCCTTCCTTGCCCATTGGCCTTTTGTACGGTAATACCGGTATTCTGCCGTCGTCAAGTATTCGTTTGCTTATCCAAGGCGTTTTGTATCCCGCATCGGCTACTAAGGCTTTAATTTCGGGATTTCTCTCTGTCAGTCTGTTATACAGTTCATCAAAGGCTGCACTGTCATGAACATTGCCCGGGTTTACCGTAACATCCATTACATATCCGTTTTTGTCACAGCCCGTCTGTGCCGTATATGCAAAGCATTTCTTATGTTCTCCCTTGTGGAACACTCCGCTTTCATGATCCGTTTTAGATTCGGATACTTCCTTTTCCTCGGGCGGCTTCGGTCCGTTAAACGGCTTTTTGCCGTGTTCCTCACGGTCTTGGTTAATTTCCTCCATCAGCTGTTTTTCGTATACCTTGGCAGCTTGCGGCACTGCTTTCTTTACAGCCTTTTTAATGTTTGCATTTGCCTTAATGTGTGTTCCGTCTACAAATACCGCTTCAGGCGACAGGTATCCTGCTCGCTCAATTTCGTTTAATATCCAATAAAATATTTCTTCTATCGTTTTTTCGGTATATCTATGCTTGAAGTTATAGCTTATGGTTGAAAAATGCGGTATTTGTTCATTCATTAAATATCCCAGAAACCAGCGGTATGCTACATTCATCTTTATTTCTTCTACCGTTCTTCTCAGGGACGGCAATCCGTACAGATGCTGTATTAACACCATTTTAAATATTACTGCAGGATCTATGCTCGGTCTCCCGTTATCTGCACAGTATAATTCTTCTACTATATCGTATATGTGCGTAAAGTCTATGGCATTGTCTATTTTTCTTAACAAATGCTCCTCGGGTACAAATTCCTCTATGCTGAATATTTCCATCTGACTGCGGTTTTTCTCTCTGCTTTACTATCATTTTTCATCACCGCTTTTATTATACCATATATATGCGAAAAAGCCCAGCAAACTGGGCTTTTTCGACAGACTGCAGCGCGCCGCAGCGGCGCGCTGTTTGTGCCAAAAGGAAGAAAAACACGAAAAATGCTCAAAAAAACAGGCGGTTAATCCGATATATGTACGCTTACCGTTTCGGGGGAAACATCCACGGTGACAAGCGGATTGCCGTTTGTAAGCATTGCGCTTAAGCGTACATCGTGCTGGCCGGGCGCAAGAGAGGTGGTGTCGGCAAAGACGGTGATATTATCCGCGCCGATATTTTCAAGGGCGAAATAGCCGCCGCTTACCGTTACCCTTGCCGTGTCCAGCGAGGCTGTGACGGCTCTTCCGGCGTTATTTATAAAGCTGATTTTTACGGTGTACTGACGGGAAACATGCTTTTCGCTGACGGTAATATTAACATTCTGCTGAAGCGATTCCAAAATCGTTACGCCATCGGGCTGTATAAGCTCGGCCTTTACGCTTGTAAGCTCGGGACCGGCGCCCGTGAGGTCGATATCCCGTATATAAATGCGGTCGATGTTTTTAAGGGCCTGCTCTCTGCCCACTACGGTCACGGCGGAGTTTTCGGGAGAAATGCCCGTAAGCTCATAGCCGGTGAGAAGCTTATCCGTATTTTTAAGTCCGCCGGCATATTCCACGGGCACTGTTTTTTTGCACAGTATGCCCATATCCACAAGGACGGCGTCTTTATCCGCCGTGATATTTGCGCTTTTTACGGTGTTGCCGTTTTTGTCGATATACTCGTACTGCATTGAGGCGGCATAGCCGTCGCGCATTAAGGAAAGATCAACGGTTATCTGCGCCTGTATTATGCGGGAGATATAGCTGGAGGGCCCGCTTATCTGAAGAGTTTCGGGGCTTAGGGACGCTTCGCCCTTGTAGAGGTCGTCGGGCAGGGTGCCGGTGGTGCGCAGGCTGACCGGCACAACGGCGGAGGCCAGCTCTTCGATTTCTATTTCCACGGAGGAGGGGCTGAAGGAGGATACGGTTATATCGGAGCTGCCGGATTTTACGCGCAGGGGCACGGTGTATTTCCCGGGGGCCGTTATGCCGCTTAAATCAAGGGAAACATCGGCCACGGCGCTGGAGACGCCGGAAAGCTCACGATAGGGGACATTGAGAGTTACGCGTACGCCGGGAAGGCTGGCGCGCAGTGCTTCAAGCGGGATAAGGCGCTGCGAGGTGAGCTCGCCCATTCCGGTGATATTTATCTGTATGTCGTTATAGGTGATGCTGCGGATGGGGTTTGTTTGGCTTACCACATAGCACCACAGAAGTATTGCAAAAACAACGGAAAGTATTTTAAGACCGGCGTTATGCCGGAGAATTTCCCTTATGCTGCGGTGCTGCTTTATGTTTTCGGTGCTGCGCACGGTATCTTCGTTTTCGTTATGCGGCATTTTGCGGCTTCCTCCTTTTTAAGGGCGTTTGTCGGAATAACTCTGATCGGCCTTGCGTTCCTGCTCGCGGTCGGCCTTATCCGCGTGCAGCAGGCTTCGCAGCTGGCTTTCAAGCCGCAGGAACCAATTGTCGCTTTCCTGAGAGGTGTTTATAAACAGGCTCTCAAGCAGCTCGCGTAAGGAGCGTGAATCGATATAGCGGTGGATAGCGCCCCCTCTTGTGTAGGAGATAACTCCGGTTTCCTCGCTTACGACAAGAGCGACGGCATCCGTGCGCTCGGATATTCCCAGTGCGGCGCGGTGGCGGGTGCCCAGCTTTTTGTCAATGCCCGTATTTTCGGAAAGGGGCAGAAAGCAGCCGGCGGCGCATACGCGCATATCCCGTATTATAACGGCGCCGTCGTGCAGCGGAGTGTTGGGCTCGAATATGTTTTCCAGCAGCATGCTGCTGATGCAGGCGTCTATGGCGGTGCCGGTTTCGCATATGTCGTCCAGCTTTGAATTCATTTGAAACACTATAAGCGCCCCCACCCTGCGCTTGGAGAGATTCTGTGCGGTGCGCACTATTTCATCCACGGTCTTTTCCGCTTTTTTGCGGTTGTCGCCTCCGTCCTTTTTGCGGAGGCTGAAGCTGCCGCGGCCCAGCTGCTCCAGCATCTGGCGCAGCTCCGGCTGGAAGATGATTATAATTATAAGCAGCATCCATTGCAGCAGGGTGGAGAACATCCAGTTTATAACGGACAGGTTCAGCCAGGAGGATATAACGGCAAGCACGAGCAGTATCCCCAGACCCTTTATTACCTGCTGGGCGCGCGTGCGCTTTGTTACGCGCAGCAGCATGTAGATAAGCACGGACACTATTGCTATATCAAAGATATCGCCTATGCTTATCTGAGTGGTGAACAGTACGGTTATTGAGCGCCAAAGGTTTTGAAAGAACTCGCTCAAGCTATCATCTCCTCTGCCGGACGGTGACTCCGGCGCCGTTATTGAAATGCCGCAGGCTCAAAGAAATGCGGCGCGTTTTGCTTTTGAAAATATGCGGCCAAAAAACGGGTAGAGCTGCCGCATGCTTTATTTTATCACAGTTTTATTCTATAATAAACCCCTTTAATAAAAAAATTTATTATTATTTAATGGAATCCGGGCGGAATTTTTTTGCTATAATAGCGGTGCGCCGTTTTTTCCAAAAAGCTTTAGCGGCGGGCCAAAAACGATGGGAGAGACAGTATGCACAGAATAAATGTTTTTTGCGGTAATTACGGCAGCGGCAAAACGGAGATATCCATAAATACCGCTCTTGAATGTGCGGCCAAGGGGCTGCCCACAACGCTGGTGGATCTTGATATAGTGAATCCGTACTTTCGCTCAAGCGAAAAAACGGCCATGCTGGAGGCGGCGGGGGTGCAGGTGCTGTGCCCGACCTTTGCCAACACTTCGGTGGATATTCCGGCGCTTCCCGCGCAGATACTGAGCATATTTGCCGACCGCACGCGCACCGTCATAGTGGATGTGGGGGGCGATGCGGTGGGCGCGACGGCACTGGGATGCTACAAGACGCAGCTGGAAAAAGATGATGTGTTCGTGCGCCTTGTGGTGAATGCGCGCCGTCCTTTCCAAGGGTGTGCCGGAGCTGACGGTAATGCTCAGGGATATTGAAGCAAATGCGCGCCTGAAGGTGGATGCAATAATAAACAATACAAACATGGCAAGGAATACTACGCTTGAGGACATACTTTTCGGTGCGGAGGTGTGCCGGGAATTATCCGAAAGCTGTAAAATACCGGTGGAGTGCGTGTGCGGGCTTGAGGGGCTGCTTGAGCAGCTGCCTGCGGAGTATGAGGCGGAAAGGCGGCCCATAAAGATATTCATGCGCCCGGAATGGCTGGATGAAACGGTGTGACGGAAAACGGTGAAACGACGGACACGGGCTGAAAATTGTATGCGGCGGCAAGACCGCGGGGAGGAATTGAATGAG
Organism: Oscillospiraceae bacterium; assembly: GCA_022009755.1. Lineage (GTDB taxonomy): Bacteria > Bacillota > Clostridia > Christensenellales > QALW01 > UMGS1338. Next base: position 1,063,113 of record CP091722.1, on the reverse strand, counting down.
GCTGGAGGCTTTCGATGCAATAGATGAGGCGCTGGCGGTGCTTGCGGAAAACGCGGAGGTATATACTGCTGCGTCAAACAGGATAAATGCGCTGTTTACGCAGCGTCTTGATGATGACTGCGTAATAAATGTAGTATCCCGCGTTAAGGAGGCGGTGAGCCTTAAGGAAAAGATAATCCGCAAAAAGCTCTATGCAAAGCACAGAAGCGGAAAAGAAATAATGCAGGAGCTTTCCGATGTTGTCGGGGTGCGGGTGGAGTGCCGTTTTATAAAGGATGAGGACGAGGTTTTTTCCCGCATTAAGGGTATGTTCTCAAAGCAGAAGGACGGATACTGTTATCTTGAGGATGTGCCGGATATAGGGCTGGAGCTTATGTCGCCGCAGCCGCAGAAGCAGCGCAACGGGTTAGATATATACCGCATAGACGGAATTATTGTGCAGGACGGGAAAAGCTTCCGCTTTGAGATGCAGATAAAATCGCTGGTAAAGGTGTTCTGGGCGGAGATAGAGCATAAGATAGTATACAAAAACAACAGCTATCGGCTGATAGACGATTTTTCCGTCAGCTGATGCTTTCCATAAACAACAATCTGGTGTCGATAGACCAGCAGCTTATGCTTATATATCAGCAGATGCAGAAGCACGACTCCGGCGAAAGCTATATGCAGGCGGGGGCCACAAAGCAGATACTGGCAAAGGCCATAAACGATATGCTGTACAACAAAATGACGGAGGAGATAGGCTTTACGGTGAATTTCCGCAAGCCCTGCGAGATTCTGGCCGATTTTGTGTTCAATAACGGCGTGACTGGGGCGGATGCCATTCAGGCGGGCAGCATGGAGGTTATGGTGACCCTGCTGTACAGAATAAAGAGCATGCGCCTTGATATGCAGAACAGCCTGCATTTGGAGCGGCCGCTGAGGTTCGGCGACGGGTTCTGTCGGGTGATGGGGGGAAACCCTGAGCAGGGTGATGAACGAGGATTTTGAATGGAACCTGTTTTTCCGTATGCTGTTTATTATGGAGCCGGAGAACAATTCCGGCGATCTTGAGTTTTTTTATAAGCTATATCCGCAAGGAGATAACCGCGCGCTGTCCGGGCAAGGGAAGTGCGATATCGCTGATAGTGTTAGAGGATCTGCTGGAGCATCTGGCAAAGTGCTTTGCGGAAAACCCGGACATAGAATTTATTTCAAGAGAGAATCTGGACGCGGCGGCGCAGAATATATCGGCATACCTTGAGCAGATACTGGCGGCGGTGGAGGAGCCTGCGCAGTGGGAAAAATACCGCGCGCACTTTCTTGCAAATGCATCGCTTTTCCCGGCGCGTGCCGAAAACGAAAACGGCTGACGAAACAGCCGTTTTTTGTATATACCAAGCATTATTTTATTTATTTGTCTGCTTATCTGCGGGGCTGCCGTCCGTTCCGCTGCGCTCAAGGGCTATGCGGTAGCCCTCCGCGCCGTATTTAAGGCAGCGGTTTATGCGGCTTATGGTGGCGGTGCTGGCGCCGGTGAGCCGGGCGATATCGATATAGGTGATGTCCTCTGCCAGCATGCGCGCCACTTCAAGGCGCTGAGCCATGGCCTGAAGCTCGCTTACGGAGCAGAGATCCTCAAAGAAACGGTAGCATTCCTCCCGGCTGCGCAGGGAAAGTATGGCGTCAAAAAGCTCATCGTTGAGCTTGCTTTGAAGTCGGGAATGATATTCCATATTCGAACCGCCTTTCTAATGCAGCTGTGTGCAAAACAGTATTGCTTTTTCGGAATAAAACGACACGGCGCGGGTGAAAATATGCTAAAGGGACTGTGCCGAGGGCGTTTGGACCTGCGCGCAGGCTGCCGTCAGCACTTTACTATTTTAACACAATACCTGCAAAAAGCAAGAGCTTTTTATTCGTGAGGGGTCGGCGTTTTTATAAAGCAGATGCGGCAGGAAGAACGCATAAACGCAAGCAAACGGACGATATCAACACTTTTTGTTCCGTCATGTGAAAAGAACGGTGCATAACGGGCGGCAAGTGTATATCAATAAGCACAAAAGGTGTTGATTTTGCAATTGAATTGTACTATAATAAACAGAAAAGATTGCTTATAAGCAAAGGAGAAAGGATAATGAAAAAAACTGTAATCGCCGTTTTGGCGATACTTATGGCACTGACCTTCATGTTTGTCGGCTGCGTCAAGGAGCCGCAGACCTCTGAGGTTCCGGATAATTCCGCAACTGCTCCCGGCGAGTCGGCAACGGCAGGAGACAACACCCCGGACACCCCGGCGGCTTCTCCCACGCCCAAGCCCGCTGCTCCTTCCAAGGAGGACAGCCCGGAGTACAAGTACACCCTTAACGAGATGACAATGCCCATCTGGCAGAGCAACACCATGTACAACGAGTGTGTTACCTTCCACGAAAATGAGGACGGCAGCATAACGGGCAACCTGCTCTTTAAGCCCATTCGGATAATCGCGGTTCGCGATGTTACCCTGAAGATCGAGCTTAAAGAGGGCGTTCACTACAAGCTGGACGAAAACGACCCCAGCAAGGTTATATGGCTTCCCGGTGATGAGACCTTCTCCATTCCGTACTTCAAGCCCGGCGACCTTACCAGCGCGCATCAGGACAAGTGCGGAACCGACGGCTACGGCGGAATCCTCAACGGCGTTATGTACTGCGTGGGCGAGTGGCTGTATTCCAAGCAGATCAGCTTTACCTACACCTACGATCTTAACGAAAACGAAATGCCGCATGCCGAGTTTGCCGGCTCCAAGCTGCCCAAGACCCTTGCTAAGCTTAAGGGCGGCGAGCAGGTGAAGATTGCCTTCTACGGCGACTCCATCTTTACCGGCTGCGATTCCTCCTCCACCTACGGCAGAGAGCCCAAGGCTCCGACCTTCTTCAACATGGTAAAGAGACAGCTCAGCGCGCTTTATCCCGATGCGAAGATCAAGATCACAAACCCCTCAGTGGGCGGCTGGCAGGCTAAGAACGGCCTTGAAAATGTTGACAGCAAGGTTGCTGCCGGCAAGCCGGATCTTGTTATTCTGGGCTTCGGCATGAACGATTCCAATGTGGACGGCGAGGATGAGGCCAAGACCATTCAGCAGATGATGGACAAGATTTCGGCCAAGAACCCCGATTGCGAGTTCATTGTGGTGTCCACCTTCCATGCAAACCCCCAGATCGGCTGGGATATCAAGCAGGGCACCCACGGCGAGGCCTTCAAGGCTCTTGAGAAGACCGGTGTGGCGGCTATGGATATGTATGCCCCCCATACCTATATTCTTGAGAGAAAATCCTTCCAGGATACCACCGGAAACAATGTTAACCACCCCAATGACTGGTTCGCAAGAATGTATGCCATGCAGATACTGACCATGCTGTATGATTACAACGCCGGCTGATACGGTATAAACACGGCCTCCGGAATTTTTGCCGGAGGCCTTTTGTTTTATCTTACGGCAAAACAAAAAACGGCGCCGGTACCGCAAAGGGTAACGGCAGCAAAAAGGAGGCAATATGAAATGCTTTTGCTTTGACCTTGACGGCACGCTTTACCGCGGCGATGAGCCGGTGGAATATGCAGCGGAGTTTGTTTCGCTGCTGCAGAAAAGAAACATACCCTATGCCGCCGTTACAAATTGCCCCATGAGAGCGCCCGAGGAAACAGCGGCGCGGCTGGAAAAAATGGGCATACCCATGCCTGCGGAGCGTGTTATATCCTCCGGCATGACGGCGGCAAGGGTGCTGGCGGAGCGGGGAGAGAAAAGCGTATATGTAGTGGGCAGCCCGGCGTTAAAAAAAGAGTGTGAAAGCCGGGGGCTGCTTGTTTCGCAAAACGCCTCCGCCGTGCTTATAGGCTTTGATAAAGGCATAACCTATGAGGATATGGATACGGCCTGCAAGCTGGCTATGGACGGGGCGCGGCTGTACTGCACCAACACGGACCCGGTAATTCCGCAGGGCGGCAGGCTTATTCCGCACACGGGAGCAATAGCCGCAATGGCGGAGTATGCCGTTAAGAAAAGGTGCATTTATATAGGCAAGCCCGAAAAGTATATGATGCAGGACTGTATGCGCATATTTGCCGCACAGGGAGCGGATACGGAAAAAAGCGAAATTTATGTGGTGGGGGACCGTGCGGATACCGATATGGCCTTTGCCCGAAACTGCGGGGTAACCGGCTGCATGGTGCTTACCGGCACGGGCACGCGAAAAGAAGCGCTGGATGCCGGAATTCCGCAGGAATACATTTTTCAAAACCTTGCCCGGCTTAAGGAAAGGCTGCTTGAGGGCTGACGGCGGAAATGCCGTTGCCGTAAAATCAAAAGCCGCGAAAAAACTCAGCGTTTTTTCGCGGCTTTTTTTAAGAACAAGACTTGTTTGCTTATTAAGGATTATTCGCCCTGCGTGCCGGATGCTGCCGGGGCGACGGGGGACTGCTTCCTGCCGGCAATGATGCGGCGAAGGGGGGAAACCGCCATTATTGCGCCTGCGCCGATAAGGGTGATAACAAATTCGGGCAGCATATAGGTGGCATTGTAAACTGCGGAGTATACGCAGGCAAGGCCGGTGCCGGTGTATTTGCTCATGATGCTTTGGCAAAGCTCGGGGGCGATTTTAACAAAGGCAGTGGGATCCGTAAAGAACCATACGGCATAGCCGCCCCAAAGTATTGCGCCGCTGCCGAAATGTGCGGCATAGCGAAGAAGAACACACAGTGCCGCGCCAAGCAGCAGGGATACGGTGTTGTTTTTGATGCAGCTGCGGAAAACGCCGCCAAGACCGAGCACGGTGAAGGCTACGACATAGTCAAGCAGAGCCATATAAATACATTTATGCCTTCAAGTCCGGCAAAGGCCTGAGATGCAGTGGCACCCATGAGCATCTGCAAAAGGGAATAGGTAAAGGCAGTCAAAATTCCCCATGTATTGCCGTACATATAGCCCACAAGAATGATGGGCAGCATGGAAAACAGAGTAACCGAGCCGTCCCAAGGCAATTCGTATATCTTTATAAGAGAAAGTACGAAGCTCAGTGCCAGCATAAGTGCGCTGACTACAAGTTTTTTTGTTTTTTGGTTCATGTTCCAACCTCTTTTCATTTTTTATGAATAAGCCGGAAAAAGAAAAACCGCGGTATGCCCGCGGTAAATTGCTAAGTTTGCTAAGTAGCTTATCTTCCTACGATGGCATTACCCATATCAGGTTAAAGGGTCAAAAGCAGCATAGCTTTAATCTCAGCCGAATTCCTTCAGCACCCCTGACTTATTCAATTGCACTGATTATACAGCATTGTTTTGCACCTGTCAACAAAAGAATAGGCAGTAAAAGGGTTTTGCACAAATGCGGCTTCGGGGCATCAGGCGCTTTGCACGCCCTTTTGTGCGCGCTTAAGGCGCAAAAGCATGCGCACCGATGCAAACACCGCCACCAGCAGCTCGGTAACCGGCATTGCCCACCATACGGAATCTCCGCCGAAAACAAGGGGAAGCACTATTATAAGCGCGCCGCTTAACAGTATTCCGCGGGAGACGGACACCGTCATGGAGCCGGGGGAATCCAGCGTGGACTGGCAGTAGTAGGAGGCATAAACATTAAAGGGCAGCAGCAGGAAGGAAAGGGCGTAAACGCGCATTATTCCCGGCGCTATAAGCAGGACATTTTCGGTAGGGGTCATAAACAGGCGGATAAAGGCCGTGGGCAGCAGCATGGTAAGCGCCGTCCATAATACCCCTATTACGGCGCAGGTTATTACATTGTATTTAAGCAGCAGGCGTATGCGGTCAAAGAGATTTGCGCCGTAATTCTGCGAAAGTATCGGCTGGGAGGCCTGCCCCACACCGTAGGCGCAGCACTGCACGAAGGTGCTTACCGATACTATAACGCCGTATACCGCCAAAGCGTCGGTGTTCAGATATTGCAGGATACTGCGGTTGAAAAGTATTGTAAGCACGCCCATTGCAATATCCACAATAAAGGAGGAAAAGCCGTTGTATATTATGCGGCCGTAGCTTGAAAAAATGTGCCTGTCCCGCTCAAAACGCAAGGTATTTTTTTTGGAAAAGAAGTGGGTGGCCAGCACAATAAGCGAGACGGAGGCACCCATCGCGGTGGCGATGCCTGCGCCCTTAATGCCCATATCAAGGGTGAAAACAAAGAAATAATCTCCGAAAACATTGAATATGCCGCCCGCCAGCACCGCTTTGGTGGCGCGTGCCGGGTCGGAATCGTTGCGGAGAAACGAAGAAAATATACATATAAAAACATACACCGGCACCGACGGCTTAAGGGAGAGAAGATAGTCTTTGCACAGGGGCAGGAGGGAATCGGTTGCTCCGAAAAGGCGAAGAAGCGGCTCCTCAAACACATAAAGCACGGCCACCAGCAAAACGGATATTATGCCCGCCATTGTGACGGAGGCGGTGAAATAGCGGTTGGCGGAGGACTCGCCGCGTCCGCGCGCCACGGCGTAGAGCACCGAGCCGCCTATTGCCGCAAGCAGACCGAGGCTGTATATAATGTTCCACATGGGGGATACCACGGCCATGGCGGCGGAGCCGTCGGGCCCGTGATAGCGCCCGACCATTGCGGCATCCACAAGGCCGTAGATGCTGGAGATAAGCGTGCTTCCAAACGAGGTAAGCAGAAAACGGGCATAGAGTTTGCCGATATTATCCTTTAATAGGTCCATAAATAAATTGTCCTTTTGAGTCCTTTTGCCGTGCAGATTGTATTGCTTTTGTTAAAACAAAACGATTATATCGGCTTGGCAAAAACAAGTCAAGCAAAACAAAAAATAAAGGCCGCCGCTGCGGCGGGATTTTCGGCACGCGCCTGCCATAGGGGACAAAAAGGGGTTTATAATTTTACGGTATTATGATACAATAGCATTATGTAATGTTGGAAGTGAGCGTGTTTTTTTATGATAAAGCTTATGCTGATTGACGGCAATTCCCTGCTTAACCGCGCGTTTTATGCCATGCCGCTGCTTACCGCGGCGGACGGACGGTATACAAACGCCGTTTACGGCTTTACAAATATGCTTTGGAGCGCAATTGAACAGATTGCCCCCACCCATATAGCCGTTGCCTTTGACAGGCGAGAGCCCACCTTCCGTCACCGGGAGTATGCGGATTATAAAGCGGGAAGAAAGCCCATGCCGCCGGAGCTTGTGCCGCAATTTCCGCTTTTGCGCGAGGTGCTGGAGGTAATGCGAATCTCCACCGTGGACATAGCGGGCTACGAGGCGGACGATATTATCGGCACGCTCAGCCGGATATGCGAAGAGGGAAACGGCGAATGCGTTGTGCTCTCCGGCGATAAGGACACCCTTCAGCTGGTTTCGGACAAAACCACGGTGTGGATAACGCGAAAGGGAATAAGCCAGACGGAAATTTACTCCGCAATATCTTAAAGAGAGTATGGGGCTGACCCCGGAGCAGATAATTGACTATAAAGCGCTTGCAGGCGACAGCTCGGACAACATTCCGGGTATAAGCTCGGTGGGGGAAAAAACCGCGCTTAAGCTGCTGGAAAGCTATAAAACCGCGGAAGGCGTGCTGGATAACGCAAAAAATATAGGCGGAAAGCTGGGGCAGCGCATAGAGGCGCAGCGGGAGCAGGCACTTCTGAGCAAGCGGCTTGCCACTATCGACCGCAATGTGCCCCTTGATTTTACAATGCGGGATTGCATCTATCTTCCCGCGGATACGGGCGTGCTCAGGCGGGAATTTGAGCTTTTGGGCTTCCGGTCGCTGCTTGCGCGCTTGCCGCAGGAGCAGCAGGAGGAAAAACGGCAGGAAACGCGGGCGTTTGCAAAGCCGGAAACAATAAATCTCAGCGGTGTCAAAGGGCTTAGGGAAGCGCTGGAAGAGCTTGCAAAGAACCGGCAGGATACGGACAAAAACGAGGTGTATTTTGTTATATCGCCCGATAAGGAAACGGGGCAGAGGCTTGCCTATATTTCCTTTGACGAAAAACGCCAGCTTTGCATCCCGGTCTGCGAAAACCTGCTTTGGCAGGGCGCAGCGCCGGAGGAGCTTTTCGGCGCGCTTGGCGATATTATATCAAATAAAAGCATAGTGACCTATGATGCCAAAAGCCTCATGCACGAAACGGGCGGGTTTGAGGCGGGCGGCGATATAATGGTGGCGGAATACCTGCTTGATTGCCTTAAGGGGGATTATCCCCTTGAGGGCATACTGGAAAAATACGGCCTTGAAGCGGGGGCGTGTCAAACGGCATATATTGCCGCCCGCCAGCAAGAGGCGCTTGAAGAGCAGGGAATGCTTAAGCTGTATAAAAATATTGAGCTGCCGCTTATAGGGGTGCTTTATTCCATGGAGGAAAGCGGCTTTACCGTGGATATTTCCGTGCTGCGCACGCTGGGGGCTGCCTTCGGGGAGGAAATGGAGACCTTGAGCGCACAGATATACGATATGGCGGGGGAAACCTTCAATATAAACAGCACAAAGCAGCTTGGAGAAATTCTTTTTGAAAAGCTCGGGCTTCCGCACGGGCGCAAGACCAAAACCGGGTACTCAACCGGCATTGAGGTGCTTCAGGCTTTGGCGGAGGATCATCCCATAATTCCCGCAATTATGGAATACCGTAAATTGCAGAAGCTTAAAAGCACATATATAGACGGTATGCTGCCGCTGCCCGATGCATCGGGAAGGGTGCATTCCAGCTTCAATCAGACAGTGACCGCCACGGGAAGAATATCGTCAACCGAGCCCAACCTTCAGAACATCCCCGTGCGCACCGAAATAGGCAGAGAGATACGGCGCGCCTTTGTAGCGCGAGAGGGCTGCGTACTGGTGGACGGCGACTATTCGCAGATAGAGCTGCGGGTGCTGGCCGATATGTCGGGTGATGAGGGACTGCGGCGCGCATTTTGCAGCGGGGAGGATGTTCATACGGCTACGGCGGCATCGGTATTCGGCGTGAAAAAAGAGGAAGTGACGCGCCGGCAGCGGTCGGAGGCAAAGGCGGTGAATTTCGGCATAGTATACGGAATAAGCGATTTCGGCCTTGCACGCAATATCGGCGTGCCGGTAAAGGTGGCGGCGCAGTATATTGCGGATTATTTTGCGAAATATCCGGGAGTAAAGGCGTTTATGGATCGCTGCAGGGCGGAGGCCAAGCTGAACGGATATGCAGTTACCATGATGGGGCGCAGGCGCCCCTGCCCGGAGCTTTCAAGCTCAAATTACAACACGCGCACCTTCGGGGAAAGGGTGGCCATGAATACGCCGGTTCAGGGCAGCGCGGCCGATATAATCAAGCTGGCCATGGTAAAGGTAAAGCAGGAGCTGCAAAAGCGCAATATGAACACAAGGCTTATCCTTCAGGTGCATGACGAGCTTATTCTGGAGGCGCCGCTTGAAGAAAAGGAAGCGGCGCAGCAGCTGCTTAAGGAATGCATGGAGCAGTGCTGCTCTCTGAGCGTGCCGCTGCCGGTGGAATGCAGCAGCGGACAGAATTGGTTTGAAACCAAATAAACCTTTATTAAAAAAGAAAAAGCGGCTTTTGATAAAAACGGCATAATACGGAGGCGAAAATGCGGGTTATAGGAATAACGGGCGGAATGGCCAGCGGGAAAAGCGAGATAAGCCGTCATATTGCGGCGCGGGGCTTTACCGTGTTTGATGCCGATGTCTGCTCAAGGGCGCTTACCGGGAAAAACGGAGCGGCGCTTGAAGGCATAGCGCAGGTGTTCGGAGAAAATTTTGTAAAGGACGGCGTGCTGGACAGAAAGCTTATGAGCGCCGAGGTGTTTTCGGATGACGGCAAACGAAAACAACTGGAACAGATAATACATCCCATGGTAATTGCCGAATGCATCAAACTTATGCATAAATGCGCAAATGAGCAGCTGTTCTTTATAGATGCGCCGCTGCTGATCGAAAGCGGTATGAATGAAATGTGCGATGAAGTGTGGACGGTTTATGCCACGGTTGAGCAGCGCATAGAGCGTGCAATGAAAAGAAGCGGCCTCAGCCGGGAAGAGGCTGCGGGCAGAATAAAAAGCCAGATACCCTTTGCGCAGCGAAAACGCTGCTCAAGTGCCGTAATAGACAACAGCGGCGCGCTGGAAAAAGCGCTGAAACGCACGGATGCACTGATTGCTGCGGCGCTGAAAAAACAGATGCAAAACGAAAAACAAACAAGGGGAGAAGCACCGTGAAATCAATAATAAAAATTACTGCGCTTGCAGCGGCCTTGATGCTGCTTGGCGGATGTTACGCCGGGGCGATAGTAACGCCCACACCCATGCCGGAAAGCTCGCAGCTGCGCCCGCAAACCAGCATAAGCCCGCAAAGCGGGGGAGAGATATCCATACCCATGCCGGAAAAGCCGTATACATGGCATCCGCTGTTTGTAAAGGAAAGCGGCATGAGCAACATATTTTCCATGATTTGAGCCGCTTATTGCCATTGATTCTCAGTTGCTGCCGGCGGTGAGCATAGCAAACAGCTGGGAATTTGACGACGAGGGCTGTGTTATTGTGCGCCTTCGCTCCGGCGTGCAGTTTCACAACAGCGATACCCTTACAAGCGGCGATGTTGTGTTTACCTTCAATACGGTGCTGGAAAACCCGGAAAGCATATATCACAGCCAGGTGAGCGAATATGTGGAATCGGTGGAGGCGGTGGATGCAAACACGGTGCGGTTTCATCCCAAAAAGGCGGGCTATGCAATTTATTACGCCCTCAGCGTCCCCGTTATACCGGAGAGCGTGTATGCGGCGCTGCCTCAGCAAACCGACGCCATGCCCATAGGAACGGGCGGCTTTGCGGTGGGTACCTATAACCCCGGCGATAACACCTCGCTTGAGCTTGTGCGCAACACTTACTGGTGGAAGAAGCAGCCCTATATAGAAAAAATACATGCGGTGGGCTATCGGGATAATGCTGCGGCGATTCAGGCCTTTATAGACGGCAGGCTGGACTGCGTGCCTACGGATATTTATACCACGGATATCTACGACAGCTATTCCGGCGTATCGTGTTACAGCTATATGTCAAATTATTATGATTTTCTTGCCCCCAATTTCAAAAATGACATACTGACGGATGTGAACATACGGCGTGCAATATCCTACGCCGTGGACCGCAAGGGGATAATAGCAAACATATATATAAATCACGGGATATCCATGGAATACCCCTTTGCCGGCGACTGCGCTTTTAATAATGACGATATACAGCGCTGCGACTATTCCGTATCTAAGGCCTGCAGCCTGCTTGAGGCGGCAGGGTGGCTTCCGGGGGAAGACGGAATAAGGGTGAAGAACGGCAAAAGGCTCTCCTTCCGGTTGCTTACCCTGCGCAACGACGATAATCCAGTAAGGCGGGATACGGCGGCAATGCTGCGCCGTCAGCTGGCAGAGGCGGGCATGGAAATACAAACGGTTACCGAGGACGGTGATGCCCTAAGGGAGGATATTGCTCAGGGGAATTTTGATCTGCTGCTTACGGGCTATTATTTTTCCGGCTCTCCTGATGTCTCCTTTGCGCTTAAACCGGGGGCAGCGGCAATGTCATGCGCTATTCGGACAGCGAATGCGATGCGTATTTTGCAAGGCTGGATGCCGCAAGAACGCGGGATGAGTATGCCTCCGTTTATGCCCAGCTTCAGCAGTATGTTGCAAAACAGCTGCCGCAGATAGGGCTTATAGGCTTTTCGCAGACCCTTATTCACAGAGACAGGCTGGTGCCCTGCGGCATAAACAGAGATCTGAGGGTGTATGAAAACATGGATAAATGGTATGTAACGCAGGCCTGAGGCAAAACGATATTTCCTCCTTGAACATACAAAAACCGCTTTATTAAACAGCAAAATAGTATTATAATTAAAATGTTTACTTTGGTCTTTATGAAAAGGACGGATATAAAACTGTTAATATTATTATAAGGAGAATTTTATGTTGCTCAGAAAAATATTGGCGCACAGCTGCATAGTGCTGGGAGGTATGTTCCTTACATTTTCCATAATAAACTATTTCAACGATGCCATGAATTTTATAGGCAATGATATTTCCCTTACGCTGCTGTTTATATGGTCCATACTGTCCATGGTAACCAGCGGACTGTATGTAAGCGATATGTTCCGCAGGGAAAAACGCGCTCAAGGCCAGCAGGAAAGCGGCAAAAGCAGCGCAAGAAGCGGCGCTGCGCGGTATAAACGCTGATAAGCCCGAAGCCTGTCTGTTATATTGTATGCAAAAAACTCCGTGCATCCCATTGAGATGCACGGAGTTTTTTTGATGTTCCGATAATAAATGCTTTATGTCAGTTTGCGTTAAAGGCTCTGCGGCGCGAAATGATTATGGCTGCCGCAGCAGCAAGCAGTGCGGCGATGGCTGCCGCGGCAACCGCCGCAGTGTTGTCGCCGGTGGGCTTAACGCTCTGCTCCCAACGCGCCGTGTATGTGGCGTTGCCGGTAACGGTATCGGTAACGATGATGTCCCAGCCGGCGAAGGTGTAGCCCTCTCTTTCCGGAGTGCCGTTAAATGCCGGAGTGGGGTCGCCTGCAAGCAGATTTTCATAAACCTGCTCCGGGAAGATGACATCCTCTGCGCCGTCTTTATAAATAACGGTGTATTTATCTTCATCCTCGTCGGCGATGGTGTTGTGGTTTCTGTCCTCTTTCCATTTTGCGGTATAGACGGCATTGCCGGTTACGGTTTCGGACACCTCGGGGCTCCAGCCGGCGAATACATAGCCCTCGCGTGTGGGGGTTGCTGCGGTGTCGCTCTCGCCGCGGAAGGCGGGAGTGTTATCGCCGGAAAGCAGGTCGTTATAGGACTGATCCGGGAATACTTCTTCATTGTCCACGCCGTCAGTGTAGGTAACGGAGAATTTGTTTTCATCCTCGTCGGCGATGGTGTTGTGGTTTCTGTCCTCTTTCCATTTTGCGGTATAGACGGCATTGCCGGTTACGGTTTCGGACACCTCGGGGCTCCAGCCGGCGAATACATAGCCCTCGCGTGTGGGGGTTGCTGCGGTGTCGCTCTCGCCGCGGAAGGCGGGAGTGTTATCGCCGGAAAGCAGGTTTTCATAAATCTGATCTTCAAAAACCGCGCCCTCTGCGCCGTCTTTATAAATAACGGAGAATTTATCTTCATCCTCGTCGGCGATGCCGTTGTTGTTTCTGTCCTCTTTCCATGCGGCGGTGTAGACAGCATTGCCGGTTACGGTTTCGGCTACCTCGGGGTTCCAGCCGGCGAATATATAGCCCTCGCGTGTGGGGGTTGCTGCGGTGTCGCTCTCGCCGCGGAAGGCGGGAGTGGGATCGCCGGAAAGCAGGTTTTCATAAATCTGATCTTCAAAAACCGCGCCCTCTGCGCCGTCTTTATAAATAACGGAGAATTTATCTTCATCCTCGTCGGCGATGCCGTTGTGGTTTCTGTCCTCTTTCCATGCGGCGGTATAGACGGCATTGTCGGTTACGGTTTCGGCTACCTCGGGATTCCAGCCGGCAAATACATAGCCCGTCCTCGTGGGGTTATCGCCGAAAGCGGGAGTTGCGCTGTCCTTGGCAAGGTCAGTGAAGGTTTTATCCTCGAATATTACCTCGCCCTCCGCGCCGTCGGTGTAGATAACGGTGTATTTCACTTCCGGTACATTCTGCTCCCACACGGCGTAAAGCGTGGTGTGCTCCGTTATTTCAAAGGTGTCGGCGGCAGCGTATACAACGGTTTTAGCCTCGCTTGAGGTGTCCCAGCCCTTGAAGGTGTAACCCTCCTTGGTTTGACCCATATAATCCTTTACGGTTACGGTGTCGTTCTCAAGATAGGTTTCGTTTGCAAGCTCGGTTGTGCCGTCCATATACTTAAGGATAAGCGCTTTTGAAACCTCGGTGGGGGTCCACTGAGCGTAAAGGTGATAGGTGGCGTTGTTTTTGCACATCATTATCGCATTGACAGCGCTGCCGGTGCCGTCTGCCTTTGTGTTCCAAGGAGGAGAAGCCAGCTTATAGCCGTTAGGAGCGGTAAAGCCCGCTTCGGCAGGGGTGAGCACGGTAATAGATCTGCCGGTATTAATGATATTGTACGATGCATGGACTGTATAGCTCATGGAGTATTGCGGGTATTCCGGGCTGGCCTCACCGGGATAGTTTGCGTGGTAAACAATGGTAAAGCTTATGGTATAATCGCCGCTGCCTTCCTCATGGCTGCCGGATGTGGGACCGGGCGTGGGCGCAGGATCGCCTGAGCCGGAGGGTGTGGGGGGCACAAAGCCGGGCACCCAGTAGGTCATGGTGGCGGTGGAGGAGTTGCAGCTCCAGTAAACATTCGTTCCGACATTTTGGTCGCCGGTGGGGAAATACCAGTTGCCCGCAACCTTCTGTACGCGGTAGCTGTTTTCGCCTATGAACTCTGAAAGATCGGGGATGCGGTATGCATCCGACTGGATTTTTTCATCGCCCTTTGTGCAGTAGTCGGTGCCCACTACCCATACGCCGCCGGTATTGGGGTTAAACACGCGGACGGTGATGGTTATCTTGTCTTCGGGCTTCCAAGAGGCTGCAAGCACCGGCACGGATATAACGCCTGTAAGCAGAAGCAGAGACAGCAGTATAATCAGTACTTTTTTTCTCATGTTTTTTTTCATTCAGCATTGCTCCTTTGGGATATTTTGTTTTGCGAATTGTATATAGGACATTTATAATAAATACAGCCGTAAAGCATAGCGGTGGGCTTGCAGCTGCAAAAATGCCTGAAAAGTATTGACCCGCATGCTTTTCGGTGATATTATAACTTGTACATTGATGTACAAGTCAAATGCTCTTTTGAATTATTTTGTAAAGGAGAAGGTATGGAGGACAAGCTTTTCAGGATAGGATGGATGACAAAAACATTGGGGCTGAGCCGGCGCATACTTATAAACTATGAAACAGTGGGCTTGCTCACGCCGGCATATAAGGATGAACAAACCGGCTACCGCTATTATTCTGCCGATAATATAGTGCACATCCGGCTCATACGCATTCTTCAGGAGCTGGGACTTTCTCTTGAAGATATAAAGGACTATTTTAACGATTCCTCGCATATTGCGGAGGAAATAGAAAAGCTGGTCATTTTAAGAAATATGCTGGATCAGTATATAGCGCAGCTTCGCCTCAGACAAACAAAAAATACCGAATTCGAAATCAAAAAGGTTACGCTGCCTGAATTCTGCGCATATTGCGTTGAATTCAGCGGCCTTGACATCGCCCGAAAGACCGTGCGCCTGAGAGAAACCTATATAGAGGCATTCAGCAAATATACTATGGATTTTGATAATAAAATGTGCATAGATGTGCCTGTTTCAGAAGAAAACAGCGGAACCTTCATTGTGCCGGTACGCCCGGGAAGCAAGGGAAAAAATATACGCATGCTGCATCAGCTTACGGGAATATGCATATACTATCGCGGCCCGTATGAAAATTTTCCCGAAATACACCGCAGCTTGCTTGATTACGCCGAAAAAAACAGCCTTACGCCGTACGGGTTTTTCCGCCACATATATATGGAGGGCCCGCCGACGCACGGTGAAGATAAAAACTCCTATATTACACAAATTGTCTTGCCTATCAATTTTGATATAGGCGGTGACAAAAGCACGGCGCAGGCGGTTCAATAAGCAGGTGCAAAAAGGGAGCGGGCGACCCGCTCCCTGCATCAAGCCGTATCAGAATAAAAAAGAGTGTTCATAACTCAAATCCGTTATGAACACCCGATGTGGTACGGATGTTCATAACCAACCTAAAATCCATATTGAAAATCCGGCTAAAAACTCACATATTTCCCGTACATTTGCCGATTTGCTTCCTCTTTGCTATGATAATATCACAAGAATTTAAGGAGGCTGTTTTTATGGAAAAGTACATTACTGACGAACGCACGGGACTGAAATATGAGTTGGTCGGTGACTATTACATTATCGCCGGAGACGATGAGACGGATGAAGAGAAAAAGCCAATCGGGATATGGGGACAGCGACATCTTCGCTATCTGAAAAATCACCGCAAAGTGCTTTACACCAACTTGCTGACAAGCGGCAAATTGAACATCTATCTTGCGGATATTGATAGACAGGCTGAGGAAATGTTTGAACGGCTTACAAGGCAGATGGCGATAGCAGAGGGAGTTACCGAGCAGTTGAAGGCTGATAACCAAATGGCGCGGGTCGGCAGAATGAACAATATACGAAATCGGGCAGCCGAAGCAGTAAACACTGAAATTATATATACATAAAATTTAAGCCGCAGCGGAATGATGATATAATCCGTTGCGGCTTGTGGTTTTTATTCAGTTGCTTTCGCTTGTCTCGGCGGTGGGCGGCTCGGTCGAAGCTGCCGTTGTGTTCTCCGGGGTTGCGGTTTCCGGCGCAGGAGCTGGCTCTGTGTCGGTAGGTTCGGGCTGTGTCGGAGTTGCGATGGTTGCCGAGGGTTCAGGTGCGGTGGTTTCGCTTTCTGCCGGAGTGCTGCTCGGCGTTGTAGGAGCAGCCGATGCGGTTGCCGAGGGTTCGGGTGTTGTGGCTTCGGTATTTGCCGGAGCACTGCTCGGCGTTGTA
This sequence comes from Oscillospiraceae bacterium, assembly GCA_022009755.1. Taxonomy (GTDB): domain Bacteria; phylum Bacillota; class Clostridia; order Christensenellales; family QALW01; genus UMGS1338. Next base: position 1,046,550 of record CP091722.1, on the reverse strand, counting down.
GGAGCTGTCGGTACAGTCGGCTCGGCTGACGGCTCAGTGGTCACGTCGTTATCGGGCGCTTGGGGGTTGTTTTGCTGTGAGCCGATGGCGGTGATAACATCGCCTTTATGAAGCGTGGCAGTGTGGGAGTAAGTTCCCCATTTGGGAGTGAGTGTGATAGTTGTACCTGCGGCTGCGTTTACGGTAAAAGTGAAGCCGGAAGTATCATTTGTAGAAATCTGCTTGGTGCAGTAGGTTTCGTTACCGACCTTTATACTGCAATAACCTGTTGCGCCTGCCGTTCCGGTGGCTTTCAGCGTTATCACAGCGGTATCGCTTGTCAGCGTATATGCTGTTCCGGGTTCGGCAAGTTCGGTTGGAGCTGTGTCGTCACCAACCTGATACAGCAGCTTGTAGGACGAGCTTTGAATTGCCGTTGTGCCCGTGGCGGTGCTTGAGGTAAACCACGCCCAGCTTACACCGCAAAGGCAGACAGCACAGATGCATATGGCAAGCATTGAGGGGGCAAGGATATACGCAAGACCGTCCGAGCGTTTCTCTTTTGACGCGTGCTTTGCTTTGCGGAAAAATATAGGATATACCTTTCTTGCGTTGCGCTCGGTTATAAACGGTATAAGGCAAAGATAAAGGCAGCGGAGTTCCCTGCGCCAATTGCAGTATTCCTTATAGTCGTCAGCTCGGCACATCTTTATAAGAAAATACCTTTTTCTCCGCCCGAAATCGTTAACAAACCGCGTAAGCTTTAATGCAATCAACAGAGAGGCAGATACGATCAGAACGATCAAGAGGATCAAAGTGCTGCTATTGTTGTCCATGATGGGGTATCTCCTTTCGATGGGATTTATGCAGGCAATCAAAAGACACAAGCATATCTTATGCCCTTTGATTGCCCCTCCGCCGCGATGGGCGGAGAGGGGTTAAGATTCCGTATAACGCGCAGTTAATCAGCAACAACACGGAACCAATCGCCGTCTTGTACTACATGGTAGCCTGCAGCAACTTCAACTTCGTTGTCTCCAAGGGTCGGGTTAGACGGGTCGTACTTATAGAAGCTACCGCCCTTAACGGTGATCTTCGCATTGGAGCCATCCTTGCAGTTCAAGGTATTAGCGGGAGTCACGGCCTTGAAGGTACCGCCGTTAATCTCAATCTGAGCATTGCCGAGGGCATAAATCAGATCGCATACAGGGTCGTCGGCAGGTACACTAACCTGACGGAAATCGCCGCCGTTGATGATAACCTTGCTGTTTCCGTCAGCCTGAACAGCCATAGCTCCGCCAGTTTGACCACTTGCATCTCTGCCGTATACGGCGTACACATCGGCATTGATCGTAAACTGAGCGGTTTTTTCCGCCTGTACTGCGCCAAAGCGTCCGTTCGCCTGCATATTCTGGGTGATTTCGTGCTTTCCGGAAGAAAAGCTGATTGCAGACAGAATGGTGGCAGCATCTTTATCGTATGTATTGTCAAACGAATCCGATTCAGACATTGCCTGTGTAGCGCTTACACTGATACCGAAGGAAACCTTTGCTGCCCAATACGGATCATTATTCTTCGGGTTAGCTTCGTTTCCGACTTCCGTAGGCATATAAAGCACCATTGCATAGACCTTTGAAGTGTTGGTAGCAAGGTCTGCACCGACAACGCCGGTGTCCCCAATACTATTAAGCGTTTTTGCACTGTCTTGCACAGCACTGATAGCTGCCGCACGGTCTGCATATGCAGCATCGGCTTCCGCTGCGCCCAGCTTCACATAGTCGCTGAGACTATATTTGTTGCCCAAAACATTTTTGCCGGTGCTATTGTAAAGGTTATAAATGCCGAGCGTATACTTCAGTGCAAGCGTTCCTGCGTTCTTAACACGAAGATATACGACTTCTGTGCGACCGGGTTCCCACAGCGTACTGTCCTCGAACACCTTAGTTGTGTCGTTTACCTTTCCATTCGATGAAATCTTTGCTGTACTCTAATTCTACGTTCAAATTGCCCGCCTGAATCTTGTTTACCGCAGTGGATGCGGTGTCGGTGAACCACGCAAAGGTGGTTCCGATGAGCATTGCGGCACACATAAGAATGGCAAGTGTGCTGAATATCAATGCCCGCTTGGTAGATTTGCTGTTTGTCATTGCTGTTTTACCTCCTAATTTAATATTTTCAATGGCAATATGTAAACACGGATTTCCCGCGTTTGCATCATAGCAATCCAAAGACATGCGCCCTCGCCTATGCCCTTGGATTGCCCCTCCGCTGTGATAGGCGGAGGGGACTTGAAAATTAAGTAAGTCTATTACTTGGAAACAACATACCACTCGCCATTCTGTGTGGTTGAGCAGCCCTCGCCGAGAACGATTTTTCCCGTTTTAGCGTTAACGGGATCAACAGTCGTAACACCGGGATTGTAATTTTTAAAAGAGCCGCCGTTGACTGTAATCGTGCAGCCTGCAGTCGCGTTATCCTGATGATTTAAAACAAAATAAATGCCGTTTGACGGAGTTGCCGTTTCAAACTTACCGCCGTTAATTGTTACGGTAGCCTTTGAGCCTGAGGACATACTTGTATATACAAAGATACATGATGTACCCTCACTTGTACCATAGAAATGACCGCCGTTGATGGTGAGCTTGCCGTAGTTGCCTGCACGAACTGCGCTGGTTACCTTGTTGGCATAGTTCTTATCCGAGCCGATAACCGCACCTGTTTGAGCAACACTGCTGTCATTTATAGTAAGGCTTCCGTTTTTGCCGCCGATGTACAATACGCTTCCGTTATTGGGCTTAACACCCTCTGCGTATTCCAGTTTAACGGTATGACCGTTCAAATCAAAGACAAACTTTTTACCTGACATATAAATCTCATCAGGAACGGTAATATCATTTACCAATTTCAAGTATGTACTCTTTTTAAGCTTTTCGATTTGCATAGCCTGTTCGGCATTGGCAATCAAATAAGGATTTGCCTCTGTTCCGTCGCCGCCGTTAAAGGCGCTATCGGAAACAATCGCGGTAAAGGGAGAAATCATCGGTGGTAAAGGTCACATAGCCGGTAGTGCCATCATAGCAATATTGGTCATTTGCGGTCAGGCTGTTGACATCAGCGACCTTCATAAGTGCCGTTTCGTTATGATAGAGGCCAACAACATTCAGGTTCTTTCCAATATCAATAGACACGGTAAAAAACTTGCCGCTCACAGCGTTAACCTTGTTGCCGTCCTGATCGATCAGCTTGACCTCGGTAGTCAGTGCCTTGGTACCAGTCACAACAGTAATGTTAGAAGGCGTTTCATCCTTGCTCTTGATTAGGGTGAGTTTATTTGCAGTCGTACTACCTGCAGGAACCGTCACCTGAATAGTAGGTGCAATCTCCCTATCCTTTACCACAGTATCACCGGTCGCAGCGACCAGTACAGTCGTTGCTACATTGTCGTACCATGTATCAAACTGGGGCATACCGTCTGCGTCCTTATCATACTGATTGCCGAAGCTGTCGTTCTCCACGGTGTCCTGCGTAGCGTAGACATTGATGCTGATGCCATCAATGGATTCATTCTGATACTCGTTTCCGGCGTTCTTGTCCATCGTGCCGGAAATAGTGAAGATATCAAAATCAACAGTATCATTATTCTTAGCAGCCAAACTATGCTCGCTTCCCATAATAAAATCGGCATCGTCCAGTTTAATTGTCCAGTCGATAACTTTGTTCAGCTTTGCGCTGCCCTGAATTCCGGAAACGACGACCTTATATTTCAGCGCCAGATTGCCATTGTTGACAATTCTCAGCTCGGGCAGGGTGTAGGTGCAACCCGGTTCCCAAAGGATTTGAGTCCCCTCAGCGGGAATCTTGCCCTCTACGAGGAACGGGAGAATCTTGCCTTCGGCGTTGACCCAATTGCCGTTATCGTCCTTCATTTGCAATTCGATGTTCAGATTGCCCGCCTGGATCTTGTTTACCGCAGTAGATGCGGTGTCGGTGAACCACGCAAAGGTGGTGCCGATGAGCATTGCCGCACACATAAGGATAGCAAGTGTACTGGAAATCAATGCCCGCTTGGTAGATTTACTTGTCATTGCTGTTTTTCCTCCTTATTCTGTATTTTTCAATGACAATATGTAAACACCGGTTTTACAGTGATTGCACCAAAGCAATCAAAAGGCACAAACATAACTTATGCCCTTTGATTGCCCCTCCGCCATGATAGGCGGAGAGGACTGAAAGGGACACAATTATTTATTCTCAATGAACTCGGCTACGCTGGGACCGTAGTTACTCTTAATACGGAAGCCATTCAGCGGTTCATCAAAAGACTGCGTGTAGGTGCAACTGTTGCCGGTGATGGTATAGGTGGATTTTCCGCTTTTTCTGGCATTGTCGTAGGCCGTCACGAACACATCGCCGTTTGCAGGTCATGCCGACAGCATTATTGTCCTTGATGGTTACATCGGTCAGAATGTCGGTAGTGGAATAGTTGTTACCGACGGTATTGATCGACAGAACACCCCCGGCCTTATTGACAGTATTGCCGATAACATTCAGCTTGCCGGCCACATCTTCAAAGCGCACAGCATAGCTGGAGCAATTGGTGAAGGTGCAGTTTTCCACGGTAGTATTCCGCACTTTTCCGCCGTAAACGCCATAGCGAACATTGGTAAATTTGCAATTTTTGACCGTCAGTCCGCTCATGTAAGCAACGGCTTCCTTCTCGGAAATCGTACCGGAAACCGTACCGCCCATGCGTTTGATTGCGTCCGGATATTTTTCGGTAGATGTCGACAGGTCGAACTTGCAGCTATCAAAGGTAATGTCAGTGCACTTAGACAGGCCATAGCTGGAGGAGTCTTGCCCGATAATGACCACATCGGTGAAGGAGATACCTTCAAATTTGATGCCGTCCAAAGTCAAACGAGTTTGCGCTGGTGGAGGCAAGCTGCAAACCGTCGATGACCACACCAGAATTTGCCTTGAAGGTAACATCCTTAATGGTCATCTCTTTGGCCAAGGTCAGCTTCATCGACTCAGTAGTGCTCTTGCAGAAAGTAATGGTGCTGCCCTCAGAAGCTGCAGTTACCGCGCTTGTCAGATCGTAATAAGCGACGCCGTCAACGGTCATAGCCGGGATGTCATAGATCACGGTAAAGGGACTGAAAGACTTGGGAGAAACCGCCAAAAAGCCGGTATTGGGATTATAGCCGAAGCTTTCCCAATCTTCTCCGCCGTAATTGGGGATCAGTTCCGTGGTATTGTGGTATACCTTAACATTTTTTAAGTTTTTGCCGATATAGAAAACTACCGGAATTACATCATCATTATCTGCCTTGATTCCCTCAATTTATCTCATAAGGCATCACACCCTGATCGGAGGAAACGGAGATTCCTGCAGGTGCGGCAGTTTTCGGAGTAACGGTAACTTTAAGCTCCGAAGCATCCGGGTCAATTGCTGCTGCGGGAATTTGAGCCGCGAAAGTAAAGTTCGGATTCTCATAGTTAATATCTTCATCAACGGTATTGCTGATGATTGTATCCGTAATATTGCCCTCGGCGTCCTTCGCGACGGGAGACGTCAGATTAACAAGAAGCAGCTTGTCTAAGTTATCGGGGGTCATATCAGCATACTGATCATAGTCGGGGCCGTAGCTGTCATTCTCATGGTTATACTGGGTAGCATAAACAGTGATACCGATGCCGTCGATGGAAAGCTTCTGATAATCATTTCCGGCGGTTTCCTGCATATGACCCTTGATAGTGAAAGGATCGCCTTTCTGACCGGCAAGCAGATGTTCCTCAGTCAGATTGATGTCGGCGTCGTTGATCGTCCAATCAATAACTTTATTGAGTTTAGCATCTCCCTGAATACCGGTGATCTGAATCTTGTACTTCAGAGCAAGGTTGCCGTTGTTGACAACACGGAGCTGCGGCAGCTCGTATGTACAACCCGGCTCCCAGAGAATTTTGTCGGCGGCTCTATTGTCTTTAGTCTTGAAAGTAAGGGTCTTACCCTCTGCACTTTCCCAATTTACGCCGTCGGTGGACATTTCAAGAGCCACATCCAGTTTACCGGATTGGATCTTGTTTACCGCAGTAGATGCGGTGTCGGTAAACCACGCAAAGGTGGTGCCGATGAGCATTGCCGCACACATAAGGATAGCAAGTGTGCTGGAAATCAATGCCCGCTTGGTAGATTTACTTGTCATTGCTGTTTTTCCTCCTTATTCTGTATTTTTCAATGACAATATGTAAACACCGGTTTTACAGTGATTGCACCAAAGCAATCAAAAGGCACAAACATAACTTATGCCCTTTGATTGCCCTCCGCCCGTAGGTGGAGGGGAGTTGAATCTTATAGATTATTCCGGAACAACATTGTACCAATCGCCGTTCTGAACGACCTTGTAGCCGTCAGCAATGAAGATTTCGCCTTCGCCGACGGTGACATTGGACGGGTCAAACTTGTAGAACGAACCGCCCTTAACGGTGATAGTGGCAGGGTCGCTGTCATTGCAGTTCAGCGTCCAAGCTGGGCTGACGCACTTAAAGGTGCCGCCTTCGATGGTGATCTTCGCATTGTCCTGTGCATAAATCAGGGACAGCGCGGAACCCGCAGGAGCCTGGTTTGCAAATTCGCCGCCCTTGATGGTGATCTCGGATTTTCCGGAGGCGAAGACGGCCATTGCATAGTCACTGACATAGGTGCCGTAAACCGTTGTGGCATCTACGGTAATCTTTGCAGTACCCGTTCCGTGAATTGCACCGGATGTGCCGTTTGCCTGAATGTTGCCGGTCACTGTATGTTCGCCGTCAGTATATTCCACACGCTTGAGAACGGTAGCCGCATTTGCATCGTAATCGGTGCCGAAGCTGTCGCTTTCCACAGTCGCCTGCGTAGCGCGCACCTCAATGCCGAGACCGGAAACAGAGGAAGGTCTGAGTCTTGAAGCGTTGGCTTCGTTGCCGACCGAGGTGGGCATGTAGATCGCCATAGCGAAGGGCTTGGACGATTCTCCGGCCTTCAGCGTGATCCAGCCGTCAGTAAGCATAAAATCCTTCGCCAAAGTCTTTTCCGTGGTGGCAATGGCCGACCAAACAGCTTCGCGGTTTTCAAATTTGGTTTCAGTCTCAGCAATGCCGATCTTCAGATAATTGTCCACACGGTACCAATCGCCGTTAACATTTTTCCCTCTGTTGGAGGTGTAGTTTTTGGAGAAGCCGGCCTCATATTTCAGAGCCAGATTGCCGGCGTTCACAACCTTCAGATAGACGACCTGCGTGTAACCCGGCTCCCAAAGTGCACTGTCTTCAAAGAGCTTGGTCTGATCGGTGGCTTCTTTCCATGTCACCATGTCCGTGCTGTACATGAGCTTGACATCCAGATTCCCTGCCTGGATCTTGTTTACCGCAGTAGATGCGGTGTCGGTGAACCACGCAAAGGTGGTGCCGATGAGCATTGCCGCGCACATAAGGATAGCAAGTGTACTGGAAATCAATGCCCGCTTGGTAGATTTACTTGTCATTGCTGTTTTTCCTCCTTATTTAATATTTTCAATGGCAATATATAAAACACGGATTTCCCGTGATTACACCAAAGCAATCAAAAGACACAAGAATAACTTATGCCCTTTGATTGCCCCTCCGCCGTGATAGGCGGAGAGGGCTTGAAAATCAGGATTTACTGGGGAACGACGGTGTACCACACTTCGCCATTGGTTTTGTTTTCAGAAACAACCTTGTAGCCGTCCGCAACAAAGTTGGTATGCTCACCCTCAGCCTGGCAATCCGCCGGGTTGAAGTTCACAAAGGTGCCGCCCATAACAATTATTTTTGCGGTGCCGTTCTTGTAGGCAGAGTCAATGCAGTTCAGCAGGAAGTTGTAACCGTAAGGCTCGCCGAACGCTTCGACAGCAAAATGACCTCCGGTGATGGTGAGGGTACCCTCTTGAACCTGTACCGCAGTACCGCCGCCGTAATAGCTGCCGCCTGTGATGGTCAGATTTGCACCTTTACGCACATTGAGTGCATATCCGCCGTTCGCACCGGTATCAATTCCGCCATTTTTGCCTGCATTGATAGTGGTATCTGCATCAACAATCAGAGCGCAGAAGTTGGTATTATTGTTACCCATATCATCGGGAGAGATAATCTTAGCATCCAAATTCAGTGTAGTGGGTTTGCTGATAATAATGCGGTCTGCTTCATTGTCGCCGATATTATCGGTTTTGATATCCTTATTGACAGAAACGATACCGCCATTAGCCAAAGCCTCTTTCATCTCTGCAGCAGAAGCAACAGGATAGGTTGCATCCTTATCGTACTGATCGTCGATGCTGTCCTTTTCGTATGTATGCTGCTTGGCAACAACGGTTATGGAAATACCCTCGACGGAAAGACCCTGATATTCGTTGCCCGCCTCTTCCTTCATGTGGGCTTCGAGATCAAACTTTAAGTTTTGGCCGGGATTTACGATAACGGATATGTCCTTATCGGGGTGGGTGAGCATGCCGTCGAAGCTGCTCATCTTCCAGTCTATCACATCGCGGAGATCGACATCGCTTTCGCCGCTTGCCTTAAATCCGGAAACATAAACATAAGCCTGAAGCGACAGATTGCCGTTGTTGCGGATGCGCAGCTCGGGAACGCGGTAAGTGCAGCCCGGCTCCCAAAGGATCTCGGTGCCTTCGGCCGGAATTTCGCCTGCCACAAGGAAGGGAAGCGTTTTTCCGTTTGCATCGACCCATTCGCCGCCGATATTCATTTCGAGCACGACATCCAATTTACCGGATACAATCTTATTGACCCCGGTGGATGCGGTGTCAGTAAACCACGCAAAGGTGGTGCCGATGAGCATTGCGGCACACATAAGGATAGCAAGTGTACTGGAAATCAATGCCCGCTTGGTAGATTTACTACTTGTCATTGCTATTTTACCTCCTTATTTAATATTTTCAATGGCAATATGTAAACACGGATTCCCCGTGATTACACCGTAGTGGTGTCGGACGGCGTTTCGTCCGTTTTCGGTGTTTCGTCCGTTTTCGGTGTTTCGTCTGTTTTCGGCGTTTCGCCGCCGTTTTGCGCCATCTGCGCTTTCATTTGCAGCAGCTCCTGCATCATACGCTGTGTTTCGGCACGGTCGGCTTCAATCTTGTCCCTCTCGGCTTGCAGCTCCGCCTGCTGTTCTGCCTTATATTTGCGGAACAGACTGATACAGCGGATGCCCTCTATTAAAATCAACGCCACGAAGGGCACGAGGATGCAGACGATATAGCCGGGAGTGCTTTTAAGAAACTGGAAAAATGCACCCACCTTCGGGATACGGCCTTGATATTTGCCAAGTACATACGGATAAGTTACAATTGTTTCATCGTCGGTATCCGTCGTCGTACCGTAGGTAACAAAGCCCGGTTCGCCGTTTGCGTCGGTGGTGAGCCTGCGGATTTTATGGGTCACGGTTTCGCCGTAGTTGGAGGTATTTTGCGAGGTATAGGCGATGATGTCGCCCTCTTTGAGAGTGGAGGGGTCAACCTCTTTAACCAGTACCAAGTCGCCTGCGCTGAAATCGGTCTTGCTCATGGAGTCGGACAGGACGATAAACGCCTTGTAGCCGAACAGATTGCGGTCGGCACGGTCAAAGGTGGATACCGAAATAACGGTGAATATCATCATAAAAACGGCGAGAGCCACCATCATCCACACAAATATACTTCGGATTATTTTTAACGCTTTCATTTGCTTGCTCCTTACGACTTCATTCCCGACTCCGCCGGATCAGTCCGTTCATTTCATCGAGGAAACGATGGTTTCATCCTCGGATTTATGGGTATATAATTTCCGCATGGCATTTGTTGCAAAGCAGCCCGCTGCCTTGGATATATATTTGCGGTTGGAAATCGGCGTATCCTTCGGGATGCCGGTATTGCATCCGCAACAAGCGCATTTGTCGGTTCCTGTGTTGGGTGTTTGTATTGCTTGGTTCTTTCCTTTTTACCCGAACAGCTTATTGGGGTTGTTTTTCGTTTGCGTTGCTTCGGCGCACATCGTAAAGGTGAGGTCGAGGTTCTGCGTTTCGTTGCCGCTGTTTCGGGATAGTGGAACACCGCAGTCAGATTGCGGCGCTGCCCGATTTTAAGGGTATCATCGGCGGCGGCGACATTCTGCTTTGTCAGTTTGTTTGCCGTGCCGGAGTATAAAACCTTATCGCCGTCCTTTATCGTAACGGTCAGCACATCGGCAAGACCGCCGGATACATTATCAAGATATAGGCGGTAATACACATCCCAAGTGCTGTCGTTTTCAACGAAGAAGTCCTTTACGACCGTCATTCCCGGTTCGAAGATAAACTCGTGTTCCTGAATGACGGGCTTGCCGTCGTTGAGGTTGATTTTGACCTCGCCCGTGTGGAAGCGGTTATTTTCAACGGAAACGGAAGCATATACAAGGGCAAAAGTAGTAATGCAAAGGCAAACGGCAAGGATGATAATGGCGATAATGCCGCCCGTCAGCCTTTTAGCGGTTTTGGTTTCAGACATTTTTCTTATCCTCCTTGCGCCTACGGGTTATAAGCAAAAGGATTATCATGCTGCCGGAGCAAGCGGCAAGCATCGCCCACAGCACAATGCTTGAGGTGTCGCCTGTTATCGTGGGATCGTCAAGATTTCCCGTTTCCTCGACCCACCATTTGAAATCGGCAATCAAGTCCTTATTCTGATAGTCATTGCCTACGCTTGTATCTAAATAAGCCGTGATTTCATAGTATAGCTCGTCGGTGGTGGTTTTTGGGGACGCCAATTTGTGCGTCAGACTTTCGGGCATATCCCGCATAAGTCCGTCATACATCGTTTCGCCCGTTGAGAGCAACTTGACCCGTACTTTCAGCACCTCGGCTAATTTCTCATAGCCGGGACGGACGGTGGCTTTGTAATGCACGGTGATTTTATCGTGATAGGACACCCGCACACGGAAGTATTTCGTTTCGCTGTCGCCGGGGAACATATTGCCCACTGCAAACGCCGTGTTTTCCTCCGGCTGCTTGTTATACAGTTCTATGGTCGCTGCTTTCTTTACTTCGGCGGTCGTGTTTTGCGTGGGAGTCACGGCGGAGAAAGAAGCATCGGCGGAGCTGCGCGGCGCTTGCGTATCGGAGCGGTTCGGTGCTTGGCTGTTGCTCTCGCTGCTGTCCGGTGCTTGGCTTTCGCTGTTATCGGGATTGCTCGTATCCTCGTCCGGGGTAATCAGATTATCCGGCACAGTCACGGTGGCAGAGGCGGTGTTCGCTATTTTGTTGTATATGAGCGTGCCGCCGAGGGCTAAAAGGCTAAGTCCGAGCAGGCAGGCAAGAACGATGATAATACTTTTGATTTTCTTTTTCTGTTCCACTTAGGCTCACTCCTTTACTTAAAAATTTGCTAAATGTTCTGCTGTATGAAGCGGTCGGCGGTTATTTGCCGTCTGCTTTGTTTCATCGCCGCTATTTTGTCCGAACACGGAGAACACCGGCTGAAAAACCATATGATACACGGTGTTTACATTGACCTCATCGTTTGGATAAACACCCCTAAGTACCTTGGCAGCCATTGCCACCGTGTTGTCAAGGAGATTCCAAACCAGTATTTCCAGATTGCACCTTTCAGAAAACGGGGACAACCCATTGGCCGATTGCACAAGCTCCCAAAACGCTTTTCCGTTCTGCATACGCTGCCGAACGACCGTCGGTGTGTAATACTCCGAATTGCAGAAGTGCCAGTAGAAAAGAGTGCGGTCATAATCGGCAGTCAAGTAGTTCCAATACGGCAGTCACAGCAGCCAGCAGAGATTATCTAAACTCTGTAAATCCTTTACTCCGGCGGACAAGCTTTTCGGTGCATTGGCAATTTTGCAGGCAATTTCATTGTCGATGGACAGGAAGCAGGCGGTGAGCAAAGCTTCTTTGTTCTTGTAATGCTCATACACCGTCGGTGGGTTGATTCCGGTTTCCGCTGCCAACTTTGGGTAGCTGAAATTCTGCATACCTCCGACAGCAACAAGATGCTGCGTCGCTTTGAGAATAATGGTTTTTAACTGTTCCGGGGTTCTCTGCGAAGGCATACTGCGCTTCCTTTCGTCATTCTTTTGCCATAACTTAAAGCCTTTTATGAAACATCGCAAAATATATTTCCCGTCACTGCGGGAAATATAAAATTACAATTTCTTTCGTAGAGTTTGGCACTCTGTGAGGGCTATCCACCCAACTATCAAAAGTATTATAGCGCCGTTCTGCGAAAAAACAAGTGATTTCGATTAATTTCTGCCACTTTTCAAGAAAATTTCGGATTTTTGGTTGTCGAAAAGCGTCACGCCATAAACGAACACTATTTTCCCGACAGGAATGGACAGTTCGGTGCGCAGTCAGAAAACGGTTAATTATACTTGCTAAAATATATGGTGTCCGATCGGACAATAAAAATGGGAGGCTTCAAACGATGAAGAAGGGTGAAAACATTTTCAAGAGAAAAGACGGACGGTGGGAGGCTCGGTATATCAAGGGCTATGAACTGTCCGGCAAAATCAAGTACGGATTTTGCTACGGTAAAACCTACAAGGAGGCAAAAGAAAAAGTTACAAAACACAAGGCGGCTTTGCTTGCAGGCAAACCGACACCGCAGACCGGCACACGACATCGCTTTGCTTTTTACTGTGACGAATGGTTGCGCTTGCGAAAAAGCAAAATACCACACCAACACCATCAAAGGATATTCACTATTTTGTGTGCGCCAACAACAAGGTGGACTACCGTGGAAGCTGCCCCGGACGGCACTATGTGCGGGCGGACGCCATTGAGCAGGTGGTGATGCTGGAGCTGCGAAGGATGGCAGAATATCTGAGCGACGATGAAGATGCCTTTGCCGAGCTGCTGGCCAGAAAGACCGACAAGGAGCTGTTGAAGGAGCAGAAGCGCTGTGAGGAGGAGCTGCAAAAGGCAATGGCCCGAAACGATACCGTTTCCCGGCTCTATGAAAAGCTCTATGAGGACAATGCAATCGGAAAGGTCAGCGATGAGTGGTTTATGCAGTTGTCTCATAAGTATGAGGCGGAGCGAATGGAGCTGAAAAGTAAGATCACCGCCCTTCGCAAGAAGCTGTCCGAATCCGGAAAGCAGCAACTGCAGCGGGAGAGCTTCATCCTCGCTATGCGGCGGTTTATGCAAATGGACTACCTGACAGCGCCGCTGCTGCGAGAGCTGATCGACCACATTGATGTGTTTGAAACAAAGGAAACCGGCAAGAATCGTACCCAGCGAATCGTGATCTACTACCGCTTTGTTGGCTATGTGGAGATCCCGGCAGCGCCGAGGCATCCGCATTACAAAGCGGATACCCGCCAAGGAGTCGCCGTCGAATACATCACTGAGCCGAAAACGGCATAACGAAAAGGAGCAGGCCACTGCCTGCTCCCTGCATCAAACCGTATCAGAATAAAAAAGAGTGCTCACAACTCAAATCCGTTATGAACACCCGATGTGGTCGAGGTGACAGGATTTGAACCTGCGACCTCTGCGTCCCGAACGCAGCGCTCTACCAAACTGAGCCACACCTCGAATATGGAGCCAATAAAGGGACTCGAACCCTTGACCTGCAGTTTACGAAACTGCTGCTCTACCAGCTGAGCTATATTGGCACGCAGCAATGCATAGGCTGCCTTTGATGACTTGCATATTATACTCCGTATCGTAATCTTTGTCTATCGATTTTTTAGTTTTAACAAAAAAATCAGGGAGACATAGAATGATATTATAAAAAACAGGAGGGATATGTATTGAAAAAGCTTGTGTATCTGATAATTCCCATGCTGGTGTTCTGCCTGTGTTTGGGCGCCTGCGCACCGTCAGACAGTGTAAGGATTACGGTAAATGAGGTAACTCACTCTGTTTTCTATGCGCCGTTCTATGCGGCGGTAAACCTTGGCTATTTCCGCAATGAAGGGCTGGAGATAGAGCTTGTAAACGGCGGGGGCAGCGATAAGAGCATGACGGCGCTGCTGTCCGGTCAGGCGCAGTTTGCGCTTCTTGGGCCGGAAACGGCGGTATATGTTCTTAACGAAGGAAGAGAAAACTATGCAAAAATAATCGCCCAGCTTACAAGAAAGGACGGATCGTTCCTGCTGGGTAAGGAAAAAGACGACAGCTTTACATGGGACAGTCTGCGCGGCAAAAGCATAATCGGCGGGCGTAAGGGCGGCATGCCGCAGATGATGCTGGAATACGCCATGCGCAAAAACGGCGTGCTTCCCGGGAGGACGCGAAGGTAAGAACCGATGTATCCTTCGATCTTATGGGCGGCGCGTTCATGGGGGGCAGCGACGATTATGTGGCGCTGTTTGAGCCTGTTGCCTCCACTATGGAAATGGCGGGGCAGGGGTATATAGTTGCAAGCATAGGGGAGGCAAGCGGCGATGTGCCCTATACCTGCTTTGCCTGCCTTGACAGCTATATAAGCAAAAACGACGGCACCGTAAAGGCGTTTCTTGCAGCGCTTAAAAAAGGGCAGGAATTCGTGCGGGATTCCTCGCCCGAAAAAGTGGTGCAGGCAATAAAGAGCAGCTTCCCCGACAGCGACGAGCAGCTGCTGCTTGCGGTAGTGCAGAGGTATAAGGGCATTGATGTGTGGAATACGGATATAAAAATGAAAAAAGAGGATTATGACCGCCTTATAGATATCATAACTCAGGCCGGAATCATACAGACAGCCCCGGAATTTGAAAAAATAACCGCCGGCGAGCTGTGGTAAGCGCGGCGCAAAATAAAAGCATATAAACAAGCGCAAAGGCTTCGCTTTGAACGGGCGGAGTCTTTTTTGCTGCGCATCTTTTGTACAGTAGGGCTTTGCACCTGCGGCACGGAAAAAGACACGGAAAAATCAAAAAGATAAAGGAATAAAAGCGCAAAAAATACATTAAAGACGCACAATTGCAAATAATAAGCACGCTTGGAGGTGAAGAAATGAAATCTATCGGCTTTATGATGATGGGTGCGGCTATGGGCGCTGCGGCGGGTGCTGCGGCAATGGCGGCGGCAAATTGCCCTAAGGTAAAAAGAGCCTGCCGGATGGCGCAGCGCAAAATAATGTCCTGCGCTCACAAAATCGGGCTGTAATCGGCTACAATGAAGTGTGCGGCGTCCGATATTGCGGCACGCCGCACATTTTTATTCTATTTATATTGCTATTTATCGGCTTTTGTTTTATAATATTATAAAAATTACGAAGGATGTGATCTCTTGAATCAGTATACCGTACAATTTGAGAGAAGCAGAGACAACGCCGAGATCAACAGGATACTGTCCGTAGTATACCGCGCGCTTTCGGACAAAGGGTACGATCCGGTAAATCAGATAGTCGGATATATGATATCGGGCGATCCGACATATATCACCGGCTACAATAATGCCCGCTCCCTGATACGGCGTATAGACCGCAACGAGCTTCTGGAGGAGCTGGTGGATTTTTATCTTAAAAACAACTGCGGGAATGCCGATGAAGAATAAAGCTTTTATAGGCCTTGATATCGGAGACCGCAGAATAGGCATTGCGGCCTCTGCAACCGGTTTCTTGCAAACGGGCTGGAAACCTACACAAGAATAAACATAGCGGCCGACGCGGAGCATATTGCTTCCCTGGCACGCGCCTACGGCGCGCAGACTATCGTTGCCGGGCTGCCTTCGCACCTTGACGGCGGAGAGCATGAGCAGGCCGCAAAAAATGAGATATTGCTTAAAAAACTGCGGGAGCTTGGCTTTGAAATACTGTATTTTGACGAGCGTTTAACATCCGTGGCGGCGGAAACCTATATGCTTGAGGCTGATCTGTCCAGAAAAAAACGCAAGCAGAATATAGACAAGCTGGCAGCGCAGATTATTCTGCAAAATTTTCTTGACGCAAACGGAGGAACATAAATGCTGGATACGAATAAACCCGTACATAAGGGAATGGTTCTTACGCTCAGGGATGACGACGGCAACGCCGTTGACTATACCCTGATGGACATAATTGATTACGACGGACATACCTATGTATATTTCGTTCGCAGCGATCAGGAGGACGATGAAGAGCAGGAGCTCTACATTACCGAGTACGAGGAGACCTATCAGGATATCATTTTCAACAGCGTTACAAACGAGGTGCTGTTAAACGAGCTTTACGATGTTTTCATGGAGGAAAACGGCTATAACGACGAAGATGCAGACGAAGACGCGGATGACACTGATACGCAGGACGGGGAAGAGCAATGAAACAGTGCATTTTATATGACCGTACCTGTACCGAGTGCGGGGAATGCAGCAAATGCGACCTTGATCCGTCAAAAATATGCGATAACTGCGGCAAATGCATAGAGGACAACAGAGATTATGCCGAAATTGAAATTACCGATGTTATTCTTGACGAATATGCCGATGCCGACAGCGGGCGGCAGGATGACTGAAGGGCCCTCAATAACCATAATACGGTGAAAGAATTAAAAACACGGTTTTGCCGGGTGTGCCGGGAACCGTGTTTTTTTATATGTATAAATTCTGTGTTTCGGAAAATAAATTCTATGTTTCGGAAAGCCTGCCCCGGTCCGAAAGCCCGAAAAAATCGGTCTGGCGCAGCGCTTCGTAAAGCACTATGGCAACGGAATTCGAAAGGTTCAGCGAACGCGCCGCCGGCAGCATGGGAATGCGGATGCAGCTGTTTATGTTTGCCCGCAGCAGCTCCTCGGGCAGCCCCTTTGTTTCCTTGCCGAAAACCAGATAATCGTTCTTATCATACTGTACCGAGGTATAGCTTTTGGGGGCCTTTGTGGTGCAGAACCAATAGCGACCCGGATTTTTCTGCGCAAAATCCTCCCAGGAGTCGTAATAGCGTATATCAAGCAGCCTCCAATAATCAAGCCCGCAGCGCTTCAGCTGCCTGTCATCCGTGGAAAAGCCCAGCCTTCCCACAAGATGCAGTACGGAATCCGTGCAGGCGCAGGTGCGGGAAATATTGCCGGTGTTCTGCGGGATTTCCGGCTCCACCAACACTATGTTCATTTTGTCTTTCTCTCTTTCAAAAACTCCGCTATTCGCTTCATTGCTTCGCGTATGTCGTCCATTGAGGCGGCATAGGAGCAGCGCACATAGCCCTCTCCGCTTTCGCCGAAGGCGTTGCCGGGCACCACGGCTATTTTTTTGCTGTGCAGCAGGCTTGTGGCAAATTCCTCGCTGCTAAGCCCGCTTGAGCGTATGCAGGGGAACACATAAAACGCCCCGCGCGGCTCAAAGCATGCAAGCCCCATATCGTTCAGGCTTTTGTGAATATACCGCCTGCGCATATTGTAGGAGTTGCGCATTTTGGCTATATCCTCAAAATTATTGTCAAGGTTGGATACAAGCGCTTCCGTTGCAGCTGCCTGACTCATGGTGGAGGTACACATTATAACATACTGGTGTATTTTAAGCATGGGCTTTACAAGCTGAGGCGCCGCGGCAAGGAAGCCTATGCGCCAGCCCGTCATGGCAAAAGCCTTGGAAAAACCGCTGATTAAAACCGTGCGCTCCTTCATTCCCGGTATCTGCGCAATGGAGGCGTGCTCGCCGCCGTAGGTAAGCTCGCCGTATATCTCATCCGCTATAACCGCTATATCGGTGTGCTCCAAAACCTTAGCAATAAGCTCCAGCTGTTCGCGTGTCATTATGCCGCCGGTGGGGTTGTTCGGATAGGGCAGCACCAACGCCTTTGTACGCGGGGTTATTGCCTTTTTAAGGTTTTCCGGCGTTATGCTGAAGCCGTCGGAGGCGTAAGTGGGCAGCGGCACCGCGCGGCCGTATACAAGCCGCACATTGGGCGCGTAGGAAATATAGCTGGGGTCGGGTATTATCACCTCGTCGCCCGGGTTTATAAGCGCGCGCATTGCAAGGTCAATGGCCTCGCTTGCGCCCACCGTAACTATTATCTGCGATATATCATATTCAAGCCCGAAGCGCCTGTTAAGATAGCGGCTTACAGCACTCCTCAGCTCGGGGGTTCCCGCGTTTGCCGTGTAGGAGGTCTCTCCGTTATTTATGGAGCTTATCGCCGCATCCCGTATATGCCAGGGCGTAACAAAATCCGGCTCGCCTATGCCCAGTGATATCGCGCCCTCCATGGTTTTTACTATATCAAAGAATTTTCGTATCGGGGAGGGCGGTATATCCCGCATGTTGTCCGATATCAGGCTTTCAAGGTTCACGGGGACACCACCAATCTCTTGTCGCTGCTTTCCTTTACAAACACCCTGCCGCTGCATTTATAGCGCTTAAGAATAAAATGGGTGGCGCAGCTCTGAACATTGTCCAGTATGGAAAGCCGCTCGGAAACAAAGCGCGCCACCGCGTTTATGTTCTTGCCTTCAACTATCAGCATAAGGTCGTAGGCCCCGCTCATAAGATAGCAGGATTTCACCTCGTCAAACTGATACAGCTGCTCGGCAATCTCGTCAAAGCCGCAGCCGCGCTGCGGAATGGCCTTCACCTCAATAAGCGCGCTTACGCTGTCGTTTTCCAGCTTTTCCGTGTTTACAACGGCACTGTAACCTATTATAACGCCGTCCCTTTCCAGCTTTTCCTTGCGCCCGCGCAGCTCCTCCTGCGATATTCCCAGCATAACTGCCAGTTCGCTGTCCGTGTGGCGTGCGTCGGAAACAAGAAGCTCAAGAACAGAAATATCCGTATTATCCATTGCATTGCCCTCCGTAACGGCACAAGGCATAGGCCTTGCCTCGTAATTTTATTTATTTTATCATTATAAGCGCAATTAGTCAAAGATAAATGCCGCATGGCAAAGGCCCCGTCCGGCATCAGCACGATAAAACCGAAAAAGTATAAAAAACAGATTACCGCAACGCCGAATGATGCTATAATATATAAGATGATGTTATGCAGCGGCGCGTGTGAAATGCGCAATACCGGCGGAAATACTATAACAAAAGGCGGCAAAATGCATGAACAAGGTGAATTATCAGCTTTATACCGATGAATTTGTTGCACGGGAGCAGCAAAAGCCGAGCGGAAGCCCGCGCAGCCGTTTGCTGCTTCATGCCTGCTGCGCACCCTGCTCAAGCTATGTTCTGGAATATCTTACGGCATATTTTGATATTACGGTGTTTTTTTCAAACCCGAATATCACAGACCCGCAGGAGTATAAAAAGCGCCTTGACGAGCTTTGCCGTCTTGTGCGGCAGGCGCCGTTCTGCTCCGGTGTAGCGGTGGTGGGGGACGATACTCCCTCCGCGGAATTCTTCCGCATCTCGCGCGGCATGGAGAGTGCGCCCGAGGGCGGAGAACGCTGCCGGGCGTGCTTTAGGCTGCGCCTTGAAAAAAGCGCGCGCTATGCGGCGCAAAACGGCTTTGATTTTTTTGCCACCACTCTCACCGTCAGCCCGCATAAAAATGCCGCAGTAATAAATGAGATCGGTCTTTCGGCGGCACAGCAGGCGGGAACCCGCTATATGCCCTCCGATTTCAAAAAGCGCGGCGGCTATCAGCGCTCCATAGAGCTCAGCCGACAGTACGGGCTGTACCGGCAGAACTATTGCGGGTGCGTGTTTTCCCGCAGCGCGGAAGAAAAAAACACACCCCAAGCGCGGCAATAATAATGATTAAAACGGCAAAAATACCGTAAAAAAATTCGTTAATAAAGTACTGTTTTTTTAAGAAAAATACCATAAAAAGCGTAATAAGCACGGCAGAAGTGAAAAATATATAAGCAGTGCTTAAATAAAAATATAAAAGGAGAAAGCAAAATACTATGATAACGGCAATATGGGGATTTTTAACGGCCTATATATTTACCTCGGTGTTCTTCAGTTTTCTCAGCGTCGTATTGTTTGTAATGGTAATAGTGGGATGGTGGAGGATATTCACAAAAGCCGGGCAAAGCGGCTGGACATCCGTAATTCCCATATACAATATGCATGTTCTTTATAAAATATCCTGGCGTCCCTGCTGGTTTTGGATAAGCGTGCTTCTTCAGGCTGCGGCACAGATGCTTGAGTACTGGCTGCCTGATAACCGCTACGCCGTTTGGTGTGCGGGAATAATGGCCTTTGCTGCGGGCGTGATAGCCTTTATCCAAAACATAAAGCTTTCCCGCGCCTACGGACACGGCATACCCTTCGGGCTGGGGCTGTTCTTTTTCCCGTCCGTGTTTGTTCTCATTCTCGGCTGCGGCTCTTCAAGGTATGTCGGGGCAAGAAGGTAATAATACAAAAACAGCAATGCAATAAATGCAAAAGCTGTTGTGCTTTTTTGTAAAGCGTGGTATTATATCCATTGCCCTTAACGGGCGGCAGTGTCTGCATGGCTTTTGAAAGTGCGGATATCGCCCCTTGCCGGAGTGGCGGAACAGGCAGACGCACAGGACTTAAAATCCTGCGGAGTAAAATCCGTACCGGTTCGATCCCGGTCTTCGGCACCAAAATCCCGACTGAAAAAGCAGCCGGGCTTTTTGTTTTTCGGCTTGCCGTTTTGTGAATTTTGCTTTTTGTATGCGGCCTTTTATTGACGCGGCGCAGATACTTTGATATACTTTTCAAAGAGCATTTATACCGCCCGGCAGGCTGCCGTAAAAAAGCTTTCGGCCGCCCGCATTGCTTTTTTATTTGCTTATTATATTTATATTCGTTTGATATATAATTAAAATACGGCTAATTAAAATACGGCTCAAATGCTGCTTTTGTCCGGGCATAATAAAACCGGGGCGGGCAAAAAGCAAAAATCCTTTATTATGTACTAAAACGCCGCAGGCGTTATATGGAGGAAAATATATGGATCTCAAGGGCTTCCTTAAACTGGACAGCATATACGGGGCAAAGCTTGTGCGCATACTTTATTACGCCTTGCTTATAGCCGATGCCGGATCATTTTTTCACGGCGTCATATCAGGCATAGTAACAATGGCGCAGGGCGCCGTGGCGGCGGGCTTGTGGCGCTTCATAACGGCGCCGTTCCTTTTTGTGCTTTTGCTTATAGTAATTCGCGTCGTCTGTGAGGCGCTCACGGTTTATTTTGCAAAGCACGAGGGCTGATGTTCGGGTATATCCGATGTGCATATGATGAAATGCGCCTTAAGGAGCTGCGGCGCTATAAAGCCTATTATTGCGGAGTCTGCCGTGCTCTTGGCTCCTTTACGCTTTGCGGGAGATGCACTCTTTCCTTTGAGGCAGCGTTTTTTGCGTTGCTTGGCGATTGCGGAGCGCAAAGCCCGCAGCAGTCTTTTTTCTGCGCAGCCAAAATGCGGCGCGGGCATTATGTAAATTCTGCGGCGGTAAAAAGGGCGGCGTATCTTAATATACTGCTTGCCTATTATAAGCTTTCCGATGATATAGCGGACGGACAGGCGTATAAGCTCCCGCTGATTGGCGCAATTGCACATGCGTACAGATGTGCATGCAATAATCTTCCGCAGGAAAACCGCATATGCAGGGGTATGCTGGCGGCACTGCGCCGCCTTGAAAGGGATAAGTGCCCCTGCCTTGACAGGTGCGCCGATGTCTTTGCCGGGGCAATGGGCAGCCTCTGCGCAATGCAAAGCGGGGATAACGCGCGTTACGCCATAGGCTACGCTTTGGGCAGGTGGGTGTATATAACGGATGCGGCCGACGATATAAAAAGAGATGCGGCTCGCGGTGCCTTTAACCCCATTGCCGCAGCGCAGAAAGAAAGCGCGGCATCGCCGGAAAATGTGCTGGAAACGGTGGAGCGGTCGCTGTACGCTTCCCTTAAGGATGCGGAAAATGCTGCCCTGCGGCTGCCTGAGGAGGAAAATAAGCCCGTCATATTGAATATTATCACGCAGGGTCTGCCAAGGATAACGCGGGAGGTTTCTTCGTGCGCGGGGAGGTGCGGGAGCATGAAGGATCCTTATGAGGTTCTGGGGCTGGATATAACGGCCACGGAGGACGAAATCAAAGCAGCATACAGGCTGCTTGTGCGCAGATACCATCCCGATCAGTATGCGGGCAACCCGCTTGCCTTTCTTGCACAAGAAAAGCTTAAGGAAATAAACGAAGCCTACGGCGAAATATGCCGCCGCATAAGGGAAAAAGCCTGCGCCCGGGGAGGAGCCGTGCAGTGCGGCATACGGGAGGAGAAGCAATATCGCTATTCCGGCGTGAATGCCTGCCTGAATTCCGGCGATGCAGCGGGCGCCAAGCGCCTGCTGGAGGGCATGGAGTCAAGGGATGCGCAGTGGTATTTCCTTATGGGGCTTGCCTGCCGCGCAATGGGGTGGCATGCAAAGGCAGAGAGCTGCTTTGAGCAGTGCTTTGCCATGGAGCCGGACAATGCGGATTACCGCGGCGAAGCGGAATATGCCCGCGGGGTACAGCTGGGGTATGAAACGGCCCTGCGCACCGCGCGAAAGGGGCGTGCGGAAACCTCACTGTGCGCGCGCTGCTGCTGCGCTTGCCTTGGCGCGGGGGATTAGTTATTGCCTTTTTTAAGAAATGCCGCAAAAAAAACGCAGGGAGCGCATGCAAAATGCGCCGCAGCGGCGGCTGCGATTTTTCGGTCCTTGCAGGACCGTTTTTTTCATTGTTAAAAGCTGCAATGTGTGATAAAATACAGTGTTGAACAATTCCGTAAAAACTTCGCCGCCGGTAAGCCGTCAAAAAGCATATTCCGGGGCTTTGGAATGAGGTAAAATTATGTCAAGAGTAGAAGCCAGAGAAGTGGCGTTTTGTCTTTTGTTTGAACGGTCCTACAATATCCGCACCGCGCCGGAGAATTATCGCCAGCTTTTCGGCGATGTCGAGCTTACCGATGCCGATATGGAATACATAACCCGCGTGCTTGCCGCCTATGACGAAAACCGCGGGGAAATAGATGCCGCCATCGAAAAAAACAGCCTGCACTGGAGGCTTTCCAGAATTCCGCGGGCAGATTTGTCCCTTATGCGCCTTGCAATATGCGAAATGATGTATATGAGCGATGTGCCGCCTAAGGTGGCCATAAACGAGGCGGTAAATCTTTCAAAGCTGTATTGTGAGGAGGGCGGCCCGTCCTTTATTAACGGCGTGCTGGACGGCTGCATGAAAAACACATTATGATTTTTTTCGGCTTTGATACAAGCTGCTACACCACTTCGGTGGCGGCAGTGGATGAAAACGGTAAAATTATTGCTTCAAAGCGCAGGCTGCTTTCCGTCCCGGACGGTCAGCGCGGTCTGCGTCAGAGCGAGGGCTTTTATCAGCATGTCAATGCAATGCCGCAGCTTTACGGCGAGCTTGTGCAGCAGGTGGGCGGGCGGCCCGATGCCATTGCCGTAAGCGAGCATCCGCGCAACTGCGCCGGCTCATATATGCCGGTGTTTTATGCCGGAGTGCGCATGGCGGAAATGCTTTCGCATTCCTTCGGCTGTCCGCTGTACCGCACCGACCATCAGAGCGGGCACATAATGGCGGCGCTTTACGCTTCTGCCATAGCGCTTCCGCGCTTTCTGGCGGTGCATCTTTCGGGCGGAACTACCGAGGTGCTGGAAACCGAAATGAAAAACGGCCTGCCCGTGTGCAAAATAGCCATGAAAACGGGGGATATAAGCGCAGGTCAGCTTATAGACCGCGTAGGCGTGGCTCTGGGCTTTTCTTTTCCCAGCGGCCGTTTTATTGACGAGCTGGCGGTGGCCTATGACGGCAAAAGGATAAAGCTGCCGGTGTATACCGACGGCGAAATGCAGCCTTTCCGGCACCGAGGCGGCGGCCATGCGCGCCATTGAGGCGGGAGTGAACAAGTCGGCGCTGGCTGAGGCGGTCATGGATGCGATAGTGCGGACGCTGTGCGCGATGTTAGAGAATGCGGCGCTGCGCACGGGCTGCTTTACGGCGCTAATAAGCGGCGGCGTGGCCTCCAGCAAGTATTTGAGGGCGGCGCTTCAGGGTGAGCTGAGCAAGATAAACCCCAGTCTGAGGGTGTTTTTCGCCTCTCCGGAGCTCAGCGCCGACAATGCCTGCGGGGTGGCCTTGATAGCGCAGAGGTGCTATGCCGCCTCCGAAAATGCAGAAAAAAGCGAAAAAAACCTATAAAAAACGGGCAAAAAAGCGTTAAAAAACGCGCAAAAAACGCATAAAAAATGTATCGCATATAAAAACGGACTGCCGGAGGGGTGTTTATGGAACCGATAGGCGTATATCAGCTTAACGAATATATCAGGCATCTGCTTACGGCGGACTCCGCACTTAACGGTATAAGGGTGGAGGGGGAAATAAGCGGCTTTAATAAGTATCCCTCCGGGCATATGTATTTTACTCTTAAGGATGAGCGCGCGGCGGTGGACTGCGCATTTTTCCGAGGCGCAAATTACGGGCTTACCTTCAGGCCCGCAAACGGCGACCGCGTAATAGTTACCGCAAGCCCTACCGTTTATACGGAAAAAGGAAAATATCAGCTGGTGGTTTCCCGCATGGAGCCTGTCGGGGACGGCGAGCTTTATAAAAGGCTGGAGGAGCTTAAGAGGCGCCTTGCGGCGGAGGGGCTGTTTGCACAGTCCCGCAAGCGGGAGCTGCCGCTTTTTCCGCGAAGGATAGGCGTGGTCACCTCGGCGGCGGGGGCTGTTTTTCATGATATCCTCAAGGTGAGCGCACAGCGGGGCGCAGGGGTGGACATACTGCTTTCCCCGGTGCCGGTGCAGGGGGCGGACGCACCGCCCGCAATAGTGCACGGGCTGGAGCTTGTTCAGCGCTTTGATGTGGACACGGTTATTATCGGGCGCGGCGGGGGCAGCGCAGAGGATCTGTGGTGCTTTAACGATGAAAGGGTGGTGCGCGCCGTGGCGGCGTGCCGGGTTCCCGTAATAAGCGCGGTGGGGCATGAGGTGGATTTTACCCTGTGCGACATGGCGGCGGATGTGCGGGCGGCAACGCCCACTCATGCGGCGGAGCTGGCGGTGCCGGATACGGGCAAGCTGTGCGCGGCTGCCGAGGGCCTGCTTGCGCACATTGAAGCAAGGGCGCGCGATAAAATAAAGCGCAGCCGGCTGATTACGGACAAGGCGGCGGAGCATTATATAATAAAGCAGCCCGCCCGCATTACGGAGCGGCGTGAGCAGCAGACGGACGACATATACCGGGAGCTGGAACGGCTGGCAGCCGAGAAAGTAACAAGGGCGGAGGCGCTGCTTGAGCGCGTTTGTGCACGCGCCGACGCGCTGTCCCCCCTTAAAGTGCTTTCAAGAGGGTATGCGGTGGCATTTGACTCAAACGGACAGGCGGTAAGAGAAGCATCGGCTCTTAAAAGAGAGGATAAAGTGCGCATACGCTTTGAAAAGGGTGAGGCGCTGACCCGTGTGGAAGAGGTGCTTTTGTAACAGGCGCAAAATGCGCTTAACAATTCGCCGCCTTTTGCAAATACGGAGGCGGAAAACCGTGCGGACAGGAGGCAATTATGGCAAACAAAAAAACGGCGGACAAGGATATCAGCTACGAGCAGGCAATGGAGCGCCTTCAGAAAATACTTGCCGCCATGGAAAACGGTGATATGACGCTGGAGGAATCCATATCGGCATATGAAACTGCGGTGGGGCTTATAAAGCAGTGCCGCGCTTTGCTGGATGCGGCGGACAGACGCATTGAGGTGCTTAAAGAGCAGGCGGACGGCGAAGTTACGGTGCAGCCGGTAGCGGATGCCTATACAAACAAGGATTAAACACACAGGCGGCGCGTATAAAGGATTATACCCGGCTGTACTTAATTTATGATCGCGGGGGCTTTTGCCGCCTTCGCGGGAGGAGCTTATATGCTTAAGGAAAGACTGGCGCAGGATGCATCGGCGGTGGACAAGGCGCTTAAAGAGCTTTTTCAGCCGGAGGCGGCGGTGCCCGCACATCTTCAGGAGGTTATGGCATACAGCGTTATGGCGGGCGGAAAGCGGCTGCGTCCGGCGCTTGTGCTGGAAACCTGCCGCGCCTTGGGCGGCAAGCAGGAGGAGGCAATGCCCTTTGCCTGCGCAATAGAGCTTATACACACCTATTCGCTTATACATGACGATCTGCCCTGCATTGACAACGATACCATGCGCCGGGGCAGACCCACAAGCCATGTGGCCTTTGACGAGCGCAGAGCGCTGCTTGCAGGGGATGCGCTTTTAAGCTATGCCTTTGAGGTTATGCTCTCCGGCGCGCTTAAGTCGGGTGAGCCAAAGCGCACGCTTGCTGCCTGTGCCGATATTGCGCATGCGGCGGGAATACGCGGCATGGTGGCCGGGCAGTGGCAGGATGTGCTGAGCGAGGGCAAGCAGATAACGCCCGAGGAGCTTGATTACATTCACGAGCACAAAACGGCCGACATGATACGGGGAGCCGTGCTGGCGGGGGCGCACATTGCCGGTGCGCCAAAGGAGGCGCTTGAGCGCTTTGACGAATATGCGCGCCTTATAGGCGTTGCGTTCCAGATAACGGACGATATCCTTGATGTTACCGGGGATGCGAAGAAGCTGGGCAAAAACACGGGCAGCGACGCAAATGACGGCAAGGTTACCTATGTTACGCTCTACGGGCTGGAAAAGGCGCGCGATATTGCCCGCGAAATGACGGCGCGCGCAGCCGAATTGGTCGGAGATGCCGCAGACGGCTTTTTCCGGGAGCTTGCATATTTTATTACGGCCCGCGATAACTGAGCGGGGATTTTGGAGAGCTGATTCCAGATGGCGGATTTTTTTACGATTTTTCAGAATAAAATAGTAGTAACCTGCTTTTTTTCCTATCTTGCGGCGCAGCTGCTTAAGATAATCATTGTGCTTATTGATGAAAAAAAGCTGGATTTCCGGCTGCTGTTTGCCTCCGGCGGAATGCCTTCGTCCCATTCCTCCACGGTTATGACGCTTTTTCTGCTTACGGGGCTTTATTCCGGCTGGACAAGCACGGAAACGGCAATAGCCCTAATACTTGCGGTTATAGTAATGTACGATGCAAGCGGCGTGCGCCGCGCCGCGGGGGAGCAGGCAAAGGTGTTAAATGAAATAATGGAGCTTGTGGAGCACAAAAGGATGGTCACGGGGGAAAAGCTGCGGGAGCTGCTTGGGCATACCCCGCTTCAGGTGTTTGCCGGGGCGGCGCTGGGCATTGCGGTGGCGCTTATAAGCTATTATTTTATCTGATTCATTCCCGACGATTCGCCTTCTTCTGTTTTTAGGGAGGAAAATGAGCGGGCAGATTAACGGAGGCATCACATAAGGCAAAACAGTCCCGTGACGGCAGAACAAAACGGTTTTGGCGCACGAATTCGAGTGTCTGAGTTATATTTACAAACTGTTAAAAATTTCAATGGCAAAAGGCGGGCGCTTTGTGTTATAATCCAAATAAAATAAAGGCAAAAATAATAAATCCGGAGCGATATAAGCAAACGGCTTTTGCACCGGGCAGGAGAGAAAGGTATGAACAAGATTAAAATTGTAGCGGACAGCACCTGCGATCTTTCGCCGGAGCTTGTTAAAAGGTACGATGTGGAGATAGTGCCGCTGTTTGTGGCGCTGGACGATAAAATTTACCGCGACGGCAAGGAAATAACCCCGGATGAGGTTTATGCCTGGGCGGATGAGCATAAGACGGTGCCGAAAACCTCTGCAATTTCTCAGGAGGATGTTCACGCGGTATTTAAAAAATATATAAACGAAGGCTATGATATTTTCTATACCGGTATTTCCTCGGAAATGTCCGCCTCTCATAATATAGCGGCCATGGCTGCCGCCGAGATCGCACCCGAGCGCATTGCGGTGCTGGATTCCCGGAATCTTTCCACCGGAGTTGGGCACAGCGTTATCCGTGCCTGTGAGCTTGCGCAGGGCGGCATGGGCGTTACGGAAATAAAGCAGGAGCTGGAGAAAAACTTTGTGGACAAGGTGCGTGCCAGCTTTCTTGTGGATTCCACCACATACTTAAGGCGCGGCGGCAGGTGCTCGGCAATTGCGGCTATCGGTGCGGCTGCGCTGGGCATTAAGCCGTGCATTGTAGTGGAGAACGGAGCAATGCGTCCCGATGTCAAGTTTCAGGGCAGCATAGGGCGCGCACTTCTTAAATATGCAAAGAAAATGACGCCGGAGCTGCTTAAAGCACGCCCCGACCGCGTTTTCATCACTCATTCCGGCATTGACGACGAGGTGCTTGCAAAGGTGCGGGAATATGTTGAGTCCCTCAATTATTTCAAAGAGGTGCTTGTTACCCGCGCAGGCTGCGTGATATCCAGCCATTGCGGCTACGGTACGCTGGGCATCCTGTATGCGGAGCAGTAAGGCGTTTGCGCACAGGGGTAAAAGCTGCGCTTGGCAGAGACAAAATATAAAGATAAGCAAACGGGCTTAACAGAAACAGAGAATATAAATAAAACGCAGGGTCAGCGCCGCTATGAGCGCGAGGACCTTGCGTTTTCAGTTTCCGCGGGCATAGGCAATAACGGCCTCTGCGCTGTTTTGTTTAAGCTCCAGCGCCTGTACGCGTTCAAGAATATCTTCAAGACGGTGAGCATCGGAGGAGGAAAGCAGGCGCAGGGCGGGGTCAAATTCCGAAAAGCCGCAGGCAATACCGCGCGGTGAAATTTCAACGCAGCGCACGCCCAAATGCGGATCGATAAAGCCCAGCATCGGGATCATGCCGTGACCGGGGCGGTCTATATGGGCGGGCACCCCGACGCCGCCGAAATCGCGCAGCATTGCAAAGCCGCGCTCAAGGGATATGGGAACGGGGGAAAGCAGCAGCTTTTCCTCGCAGCCGACGGGCTCGTCGTTTTCATCAAGCAGGGTCTGTTCTCCGAAAAAATGCGTATTGCATTTTATATCGGGCAGCAGCCGATATATCTCGCGGGAAAAGGCGCACGCCGCCTCCACGGAGGGAAAATAGGCCAAGGTATGCACCTCTTCCTGAGTTTCCAGCTCCATTCCCGGCACAAGGGTCACCCCTGCGCGTTTGGCCGCGCCTGCGACGGCGGGAAGCTGCGCGCAGGTGTTGTGGTCGGTTACGGCTATTATGTCAAGCCCCTTGATAAGAGCCATGTTTACAATGTTATTGGGCGTCATAAGCTCATCTGCACAAGGGGAAAGACAGCTGTGAATGTGTAAATCGGCATAAAGCAGCATATACCGCCTCCGATGCCGCTATCTGAGGCCGGCGGCATACAGTCTGCCGCATATTTCGTATGCCGAAAGCGGGGAGCATATAACGGCAATGCCCTCTTGGGCGGCCTTATCAAGCTGCTCCTGCTCCATGGTTATGTCAAGGGGCAGTATAATGCAGGACATCTCGTGAAGTGCGGCAACGGCTATAACATTCATATGCTTCTGCACGGTAACCCATGCCATATCGGCCTTGCCCCCCGCCATGGCAAGAGACAGCAGATCGCAGCACATGCAGCACGAAGCCGTTCGGGAGCCGTCGGCACACAAAAGGGTGCCGTCGATAATTTTTGCAAGCTGAGTAACAGTCATTTTGTTTTCTCCTTTTAATTTTGTGTTATTCGGGCTTTCGCGGATATACGGGCTTATGCGCAGGCTCAGGGATCTGTTTTTGCAAGGTCGCGGTAGCGTTCCTTCAGCTTATAGATGCAGTCGATTTCACTGGAATAGCCGCGCACGATATCCTCCGCCTGACAGCGGCAGGTGGGGCTTCCGCAGGAGCCGCAGTCAAGGCCGGGTAAATCGGCCTCTATTTTGTCAATGCGCGCCAGCATCTCAAGGGCAGCGGAAAGGTCGGGGTGCAGCTTCAATACCGGGTTTGGCGGGATATCGCGGTCAAAGGCAATATTGATGCTCTCGGACGATACCCCGGAGCGATACTGATCACGGTCCTGCTTTGAAAGCTGCTGATAAAGCCGCTGAAGGCGCATCCGGGCAACATAGCCGTATTCGTATGTAAGAGGGCCGCCCACACAGCCGCCGGCACAAGCCAATCCTTCGAAAAAATCGATTTCGCCGAGGCGGCCGTCTTCTATCTGTTCAAGAGCGCGGATAACATTGTGTATGCCGTCCACGGCAAGATAATTTTCCGTTCCGCATTGCGCCGCCTCGCCGCCGCTTACGGCCCAGCCCATGCCGCCGGCAAGCCCGGCACGCTGCGGAAGCTGTGAGCTTCCCGGGTGGCTCAGAGCCCTTTCCAGCGGGCCGTAAAGCTCAAGCACGGACAATACGCCGTCAATGCCGGAAGCTGAATTGCCAAGCGGCGATATCCGTGCGGTCATTTTTGCGGGGCATGGGGAAATAAAGAATATGCCTATATCCTCGGGCGCACACTGCCATTTCAGGCTGAAATGCTTTCGGGCAAGCAGAGCGGCAATTTCAACAGGCGGGCGCAAGGGTATAAGGTTTTCCCGCAGAGCGGGAAAACGCACCTGAATAAGCCGTACTATCGCCGGACAGGCAGAGGAAATGTACGGCTTGCGCAGCGGTTTTTTAAGCAGAGAACGGATATGGGCGGAGAGCACATCGGCCCCGACGCTGGTTTCGTATACGCCGTCAAAGCCTATATCAAGCAGTGCCTTAAGCACAAAGGTGATATCGGAAAGCCCCTTGAATTGGCCGTAAAGCGTGGGGGCGGGAAGAGCAACGGAAAAACGGAAGCGGTTTATATCGGACAGTGAATCCGTAAGCGCAATTTTTGCGTGATGCGGGCAGACGCGTATGCATTCGCCGCAGTCGATGCATCTTTCCCGGATAATGCGCGCCTTGCCGTCCCGCACGCGTATGGCCTCGGTGGGGCAGCGCTTAAGACAGCTTGTGCAGCCGGTGCATTTTTCCTTGTCCAGAGTAACGGAATGATAATACTGACTCACGGCGGTCTCCTTTCACGGCGGTTTCCTTTCGTGACTGTCTTTTCACGGCGATAGATAAGCTGAGCCTGCGCACAAAAAATCGGTGCAAAGTGCCGTTTCAGAGTTTGCACAAGATGTTTTGCGGCCGTTGCGCAACAAATCCTGCGCGGCATCACAGCCGTATACGCATGGTTATGAGCGTGCCGTCTTCGCTTGAGGAAATGTCAAAAAAGTCCGAATGGCGCTTCATGTTGGGCAGCCCCATTCCGGCGCCGAAGCCCATTTCGCGTATGGAATCCCCGGCGGTGGACCAGCCCTCCTTCATGGCAAGGGAAATATCCTTTATGCCGGGGCCGCAGTCCTTTGAAATTATAATTATTTCTTCAGGGGTCACTTCCAGCGACAGAGTGCCGCCCAAAGAGTGAATTATAAGGTTGATTTCGCTTTCGTAGGCGGCGACGGAAGCGCGGCGCAGCTTGTCGGAATCCACTCCGAGCTGACGCAATGCACGTTTGATCCGTGCGCTGGCTTCGCCTGCGCGTACAAAATCTCCCTTTTGTACAGGGTAGGTTTCGCTGTAAAGCATTCGGCTCACGGCTGCCTCCATTAATCCTGTTGCGGATTTCAATAGCTGTTTGTAAAAATACTGCGGGTTATAATGTGTTTTTGCCCGGAAGCCCTAAAGCATAAAGCTTGCCGCAGGCCTCATAGAGAGTAAGAGTGGTGCTCATCACCGCTATGTCCAGCTCCCTTGCAAGCTCAAGGGCATCGGCAGGCGGCTGCTTGCCGCGCACAAAAACAATGCATACAACATCCAGCATTTCGCAGGTGCGCACAACATGGGCGTTGGTAAGCCCGGTAAGCAGGCACATATGCTCCTTGGGGAAGGCAAGCACATCGCTCATAAGATCGCAGCCGCACCCCGCAAGACACTCCTGAGAAAGTTTGTTTTCGCCGCACAGCAGGTCGGCCTGCAGGGCTGACATTATTTCCTTTACTGTCACGGTGATCCCTCCGTTTTTGTTTTTTTGCCGGAATAAACCGCTTTTCAGGATAAGCGGCATATCATATCCCGGTAGGCCACTGCCATTTCAATATAATTATACTTTATCTCGGAGCAAAAATCCAGCCCCAATTTATCATTTTTTTCGGAAATTTCGTTAAGATATATATAAAGATTGCGATACAGCGTAAGCAGCTCCGATATCAGGGCGTTGTCCTTCGATGCGGGAAGCGCTTCAAGCCCGGATATCATCTCCTGCGTTTTTACGGCGCGGTAGGTGTATTTTACCCGTATTCCGGCGGCGGTGAGCTCGCGGCGGTCAAGGCTTTGGGCTTCCTCCAGCAGCTCCCGTGCAAGAGAAGGATAATAGCGGCAGGCTTGGCTTAGTGTTTCCGCCTGTTTGGCAGTGCAGCGGGCGGAAAAGCTAAGGCTTCCGCTTGAAAGCATTATAAGCGCGGGGGAGAACTCCTCCTGCTTGTCCGCTACGCTTTGCGCCTCGTCGCGGGTAAGGTAGCCGGAGGCCAAAACGCGGTATTCCTCCTTGTCGCGCAGCACATAGCCCGCACCGCCGCGCCCGGCTATGGCTTGGGCGGCGGCAGCGGCCTTTTTGGCATCAGTATCAACGGCAAGCTGAAGCAGATATATATCAAGACGGGGACAGGCTATTTTGTGCTGCGCGTCGTCCTCATTAGCGTCACCGGGGCCGAAAAGAGGAATGAGTATGTTCATGGCTATGGCTCTGCCAATACCGCTGAGAACAAGCAGAGCGACGGTAAGAGCGGCAATAAGCACAAGCACAAGGACGCGCCGCCCCGTGCGGCTTTTTGCGGGCGGAAGCGCAAAATGTTTTCCCATGAGTGAACCTCCCTGAAAATTAAGTATGTTAAAGAGCGCATCTGCAATAAGCGGCAAAGCAGCGAAAAAGCAGCGATGGTCACATATGTGTCTATATGTGCATTCAAACATGCTTTTGTTCCGAATGCATTTGCCGCTGCGGCTGCGTCTTTTGCGGTAGGGGCGGGAGAGCCGGGATACGGCGCGCCCTGTAAATTGTATGATGCAAAGCGGGAATTTATGTGTTATAATACTGCAAAGTATACATCTGCATTAAAATATGTACGGCGGAGGCGGACATGGGATATAAAATAGAAACCATATCTGTTTACGAGGTTTTTGAGCAAAAGGGCGGCTGCCCTTTTTGCAGGCTGGAAAAGCGCCTTGAAAAGGAATATATCGAATACTATCTGGGCAGCGCCGCAATGACGCCGGAGATACGGATAAAGGTGAACCGTTCGGGGTTTTGCGCAAAGCATCTGGACGGGCTGTATAATGCGGGAAACCGCCTGCCTTTGCTTATGTGTGATAAAGAAGTAATAGAAGTGCAAAAAATTTTGCCGTTCCTATCCGGCACTTGGCCATTGTGTCGGATAGGTCGGGCGTTAGGCTTCGGGCAAGTCAATCTTGCCGACAAAGCTGTAATAAATCTCAATGTCCTGCCTGCGGATGCCGTTCTCGTCATAGCTGCACTCATGCACGACGATTTTCTCAATCATCTCCCGCAAGAGGGTGGGGGTCAATTCCTCAAAGGCAAGGTGCTTTCGGACGATACCCATAAACTTTTTCCGCATTGACGGTGGCGGCCTGCGACTTGGAAAGTTCCTCCTGCAAAGCGGCGGCGCGGTCTTTCAGTTCCCGCTGTTCCTGCTCATAGTCTGCCGACAGTTCCATGAAACGCTCGTCGCTGATTTTGCCGTTCACATTGTCCTCATACAGCCGCTTGATAATGCGGCTCACTTCGGAAATGCGCTCCTGCGCCTGTTCAAGCTGCTTGGTGGCTGCGGCGGTCTTTTCTCTTGCCGCCGATCTCGTTCTGCTGGATAAGCAGCTTCACAAAAGCGGCTCTCATGCTTGGCGGCATATTCCGTCACTTGCCGGAGATTGGAGAGGACACCGGCGGTCAACAGGTCGGTGCGGATAAAGTGCGCCGTACAGTCACGGGTGCGCTTCTTGTAGCTGCCGCAGATGTAACAGTCCTGCTTACGGGTCTTGTTCTGATACCGCTGCTGGTACATCACATGGCCGCAGTCGGCGCAGAACAGCATACCGGAGAACAGCCCCACTTCATCATAGCGGTTCGGGCGTTTGCGCTGCTTGCGTAACTCCTGCACGCGCTCCCATGTTTCCCGGTCTATGATAGGCTCATGGTGGTTCTCAAAAATGGCCTGCTTCTCGATGGGGTTCTCTACGCTGTGCTTGGTCTTGTAAGAGGGCTTCTCCGTCTTGAAGTTTACCAGACAGCCGGTGTACTCCCGGTTTTCCAACAGGTGGACAACGGTATTTGTCGCCCATTTGCACTCATAGCCGGGGTGGTAGCGGCGGGTGCTGCCCGTCCTGCGGTATTCCAGCGTCCCCGGCGTGGGGATTTGCTGCTCCGTAAGCATACGGGCAATCTTGGTCGGGCCGTTCCCGGCAAGGCAAAGCTGGTATATCTGCCGGACTACCGGCGCGGTTTCCTCGTCAATGATATAGTTCTCGTCCTCGTCCATGAGATAGCCATATACCGGCTTGCTGGTAACAGGCTTTCCACTCATGCCTTTTGCTCGTTTTACTGCTTTGATTTTCTTGCTCGTATCTCTCACCAGCCATTCGTTGAACAGATTTCGCAGAGGGGTAAAATCGTTGTCCATGCCGCCGTTTGCGCTGTCCACATTGTCGTTGACAGCGATAAACCGCACTCCCTTTTGAGGGAACAGCATTTCCGTGTAAAACCCTACCTGCAAGTAGTTTCGCCCTAACCGGCTCATGTCCTTGACGATGACCGTACCCACTTTCCCAGCTTCAATGTCTGCAAGCATGGCTTGAAAACCGGGTCTTTGAAAGTTCGCGCCGGAATAGCCGTCGTCGGTGTACCAGCGCAGATTGGTAAAGCCGTTCTGCTTGGCGTAGGTTTCCAAAATCCTTTTCTGGTTCGATATGGAATTGCTCTCGCCTTGCAACTCGTCCTCATGGGACAATCTCGGATAAAGGGCGGTAATGAGGTTTTGGGTGGCTTGTCTTAACATAAAATCCTCCGTTTCCGACAGCCAGCCCCACTATTCCGTGGTTTCATTGTACCACGGAACAGGGCTGGTTGTATAGCGGCAAAAGTGTCAAATCTGCTTCTTTACAGCTTATCAAATCGCTGGTTTTTGTGTAGCAGCGGCTTCCGCTTCCAGTACCCGCGCCATTTTGTCGGCGGCGGTGGTGGTAGTGTCTTTCTTGAAATAGCCGGACACGACAAGGACGGAATTGCCCATGCGGATTTCCGTCACGCAGTCGGGGCGGCGGGCGGTGCGGGTGTCGTGCTGCTTGTTATCTGCCATAGGCAATACTCCTTTCAGTCGGTAATCAGTTTCTTCATGCTCTCCATTTTCCGCTTGGCGGTTTCCTGCCGGAAGTTGTCGCCGGTAAAGCGTACCGGGACGCACATGGAAAGCAGGCGGTCATAAATCCGGGAATGGGCGGTGTCCTCCGGGTTCCGCAGGTCGTCCAGCGTGAGGTTGGTCGTGACGATCAGCGGCTTGCCGCTGCGGTAACGGCTGTCAATCACATTGAAAACCTGTTCCAGCCCGTACTCGGTGCCGCGCTCCATGCCGAAGTCGTCAAGGATAAGCAGCGGATAGCGGCAAAGGCGGGAAATGTACTCGTTGCGGTTCTCAAAGCTGGCGGCAAGGTCGTTGAGGATAAGGGCAAAGTTCGTCATATGGACGGGGATTTCTTTCTCCATGAGGGCGTTTGCGATACAGCCCGCAAGGTAGCTTTTCCCGGTTCCAACGCCGCCCCAGAACAGGCAGCCGATATTGTCGGTTCGCATATCCTCCCAATGCTCCACATACCGGCGGGCAATCCCGCCCTGCGGGTTCCTGCCGTTGTCGTTCTCAAAAGTCCAGTCCCGCATGGTGGGGTCGGTGAAGCCCCGGCGTTTCAGTTCTTCCACGGTATCAAGGTGCCTGCGGCGTTCCTCGGCGGCCTCCCGTTCCTCGCGGGCGGCTCTCTGACAGTCGCACTCTGCCGGGTGGCGGTCGCGTCCGAAGATAGCGGCCTTATCCGGCGCAAATAGGCTTCTTTCGGCTTGCGGCACTTGCCGCAGTACAGTAAACCGTCCTCGCCGGTGTAGTCCTCCGGCTCCGGGGTGGTGGCCGTCATATTCTCCAAAACAGCGTTGATTTCGTTCTTCATAAACTCTCACCCTCCTTGCATGAGTAGTCTGGTATGCCCTTTCGGGGCTTTCTTGGCTGCGTCCTCCTGCGCCCATTTGTAGATTGTGGCGGCATGGCTCTTGTATCGTTTGCCGCTGGACGCGATATGGCAGGATAGCCGGTCAATGTAGTAGTTCCATTTGTCGGGCAGGTCTGCTTTCAGCCCGTCCAGTTCTGATTGCGAAAGAAAGACATTTTCATACCGGCCATAGGCGGCGCGGGTGGGTTGTCCCGTATCTAACTCTCGCTCTCTCTCTTTTTCTATCTCTATCTCTTTCTCTATCTCTATCTCTGGTGGACAAATGTCCGCTTGATATGGTGGACATTTGTCCGCCCCGGCCTTTGGCAAGGCTTTTTGCTCCTGCAAAGCCAGCCTTGCCCGCCGTTTTCGCTCCCCCTCGGTAGAGGATTGGCCGATAAGCAGTTCAATGTTGCTCATATACAGCGCGCCGTTCTGTAACGGCTCCACAAGCCCCAGCTTCATAAAAATCTGCAAGGCTCGTTCTACGGTGCCGACTTGCTGGCGGGTAATGGTGGCAATCATCTGCGCGGTGTAGGGGATATTTTCATCAAGCTGCAACTTCCCGCCGTTTCAGCGATTTCAGGTACAGTTTCAAGAGAATGTTGGAATAGAGGATGCCGTCCTGCATACTTTCCAGCAGTACGATAGCGTCCTCGTCAAAGTAATTCTCTTTCAGCTTGAGGTAATAGTATTTTCGGTTGTCTGACATGGTTCCTCCTTTGGGTGGATTTGGGGCGTTTGTACGCATTTAGAACGCCGTTTACGGGGGAAAAGGATAAATGTATCGCGTACCCTTTGACACCCACGAAAAAAGCCTTGATTTATGCGGGTTTGAAAGGCTCTAAAGCGTGACATCTCTGCCTTTGTTTCCGCTTTCTCTCGGCGGCTTTGAGTTTCTTCATGCGTCCGGCGCAGTCGGGGCAGTATTTTCCCCGGTTGGATTTGGGGACAAATGCCGCCCCGCAGACCTCACACCGTTTCCGGCTCCCCCGGTACAAAAGGGCTGCGGCCAGTTCCCCGTCAAGGGGCAGGACAGCCACACGGAACCAGCGGCACATGAGAGAAAGGGAAATGCTCTGGACGCACACGCAAGGCTCCCCGTCGTCTAACAGCAGACAGTTTCCCCCGTCGTAGTTACAGCACTCATGTACCAGCCGCCGCGCCCGCCGGTGCTGGCGGTAGTCCATGTGGGGCAGGTTATCGCTCATGGCTCTGCTCCTTTCTGCGGTGCGGCTCGTCCCGGCGCAAAATCTGGTCGATGTTCCGCTTGACGGTCTGCAACTCCTTGAACCGCTGTTTCTGTTCGTGATAGGTGTTATACAGGCCGTCTTTCTCGGAGATAAGCTGCTCGATCTCGGCCTGCAACGCTTTCCGGGCGGGCAGCTTGGTAATGCCATGCGCCTTGAAATACCGGGCTGCTGCGTCGGCTATGATAAAATCGCTCTCATGTGCCTGCCGGTATGCGGCGCGGGCTTTCTCGGATTTCTGCGCCCGCAGCCCGTCGCGGGCGGGCTTGGTCTTGGCATAGGCAAGTACCTGTTGCTGCAACTCCTTTTTCCCTTGTAGCTTCGTTTCCAGTGCTTTCAGTTCGCCGCTGGTCTGGCGCATTTCCTGATAGGCGGTATCAACGGCGGCTTCTAACTGCTCCGGGGAAGTGAAGCCATATTCCTGATACACATTCAGCGTCGCGGCCATTTGTTTGAGGTTGTGCATGGTCGCCCAGCGTTCATAGCCCCGGCCTTTGCCCTCGGCTCTCTTGGCGGCTATGTCAACAAGCCGCTGCACGCCGTCCTGTTTCGGGGCGGTTTGTGGGGCTTTTGTGGGCTGTATGCCGGTTTTCTCCTGCCGGGGGTATTCGGGTATGGCTGCGGCCTTTTCTGCGGCTCTGGCGGCGTTCTGCTCCAAAACGGCAAGGACAGCGGCGCGGTCAAAATCGTCGCCCAGCTTGCGGGCGGAAATGGGCTTTGTCCTGTCCGGCGTGAGGTAACTAAGCCGCCCCCGGCTCTCCTTGACGGTCACGCCCTCCCGCAGCAGCAGAGAGGAAAAGTCCTCGAATGAGGCCGCCGCAGACAGCGCGGCGCGTATGGTCTGCCGCAGCTTCTCTTTGTTCGTTTCAAACTTGGTCTGCCGGGGCGTGATACCGCCTGCAATCATGGGGGCGTTCTGCCTGTCCAGCGCGGCCTGTCCCTTTTTCTGCGCCCAATACTCCCGGTCTGTGACGCGGTTCTTGCTGCCGTTCAAGAGGTCGATTTGGTAAAGCCCCTCCCGGTGGCACATCTCCATGACTTCGGACTTGAAGTAGCGCAAGGCCGCGTCGGTACAGCGGTGCTTGCACCCGGCTTTCGTGTCGGCTGGCCTGTCCATGTAGGGCAGGAACGGGACTTCCTCTATCCGCAGCGAATTGATAACGATATGCACATGGATATTGCCGCTGTGGTTATGCCCGTCCGGGTGGGTGCATACAAGGGCTTGGTGGCCGGGGAAATGCTCGGCGCAAAACTTCTCGCCCAATTCCTGCGCCCGGTCTACGGTCAGGCCGTTGTCCGGGCCGTCCCGTGGGTCAAAGCTGATGATATAGTGGTGACTTTTCACATCTTCCCGCCGTTGGTTTTTCTCATAGCGGAGATTTGCCCGCATACAGGCAACGGCAAAATCCTCCCCGCCGCAGTTCAGCGTGGACAGCCGGTAGTCCTCGCGGGGGATAAGCCTGCCGGTTTCATCAAGGACGGGCTTCATGGTAAACTCGTCATGCTCAAAGAGAAGATATTGCTCGGCGGCTCCGTAGTCGGCGTTTAGAGTTGATATGCTTGAGTGTTGCCAACCGCGTCACCTACTTTCTTGAGGACTTCATACTTGAGGACGGCAAGGTCGGATATGGCGGCGCGTACCTCGCCGGAAAGGGTGTTGTAGGGTACGCCGTATTCGTTCAGATACCGGGCAATCTGATTGAGGTTGCCGCCGATCCTGCCGTACTCGGCTGTCAGTTTCCCGACAGCGGAAAGCAGCTCGTCATTGACCGCCGACACATGGATAACGGGGCGTATGGTGGTGCGCCGTATCGCCTGCCGGAGAAATTCGGACTGGCTGATACCATAGGGCGCAAGCCGCGCTGTGAAGTCGGCATACTC
Source organism: Oscillospiraceae bacterium (assembly GCA_022009755.1). Lineage (GTDB taxonomy): Bacteria > Bacillota > Clostridia > Christensenellales > QALW01 > UMGS1338. The sequence continues at coordinate 1,007,418 of CP091722.1, read as the reverse complement.
ATCTTCGGACAGCCGGGTTTTCACAACGCGGCTGCGGTGGGGCGTGTTGTATCGCTTCGGCATGGGCTGTAAACCTCCTTTCACTTATCACAAAAAATAGGCTGGTCTGTTAGGTATTTCCGGGGCAGTTCTCGCAAAAAAACGGCCTGCCGAACGGAAATCTTTTTGCGGCGCAAGCCGCCATAGCAGGGTTTGGGGAAGGCACTCCCCAACAAGTTTCCCGCGAGGGACAAAACCGCAGAATTGCGGATTTTGGCACCGTGGTAGAAACTTGCTCTCCGTGACTGCAAACTTTCTCTCACTTCCGTCCGCCACTTTTTTGGAAAACTGCAACCACAAAAGTTTGTTTCTCTTTTTCTGCTACTACTAATCCTGTAAAGGGCATTCCTGCCCGCTTTCGCTAAAATGACACCGGACGCAGTGGTTTCTACCCGGTGTTGGAGAAATCCTTTCTCTTTGCCCTCTACTACGGGTAAATGCTCCAAATGCCAAACACCAGGGCAGAAAAATTCCCTCCTCGCTTACTACTACAACCGGCAGGGGGCAAAATGGCCGGGAGCGGAGCCGGACAACAAAAAAAGCAGTAAATCTTTTTCAAGACTTACTGCTTTCGCTGGCCGCGTCGGTGGCGGCTGGTATTCAGTTTTTATGACTTGTCCGGTGGTTCGTCAAGCCGGAACTTGAATTGACAGCCGCCTCCGCTATGCCGAATAAGGAGATAAAGAGTCCTCAAATTTTGCGCTGCTAAATGAAGACGAGCGGAAGTAATCTCCCGCTCGTCAGTAAACTTAACTATGCCATATCAATCCCGCTTCTTTCCCGCCACTGGCACCAAGAACAGCGCGGGCAACAGCAGGAAAGCGGTGCAGACCAGCCCCCAGGGTATGGACACCTGTTGGGCTACCAGCCCCACAATAGGCCCGCCGATGATCTGCCCGAAAGAGTCCAGTTGTCCACTGGTAGAAATGACTGTGGCGCGCATTTTCTCCTCCACATGGTCGTTCATCCAGGCGGCCAGCACCGGCTCCTTGATGGTGCGCATAAGCCCCGCCAGGAGGAACACCAACAACATGAACCAAAAGCTCCGCCCCACCGCAAAGAGAACTAGGCACAGGATATACCCGGCGCTGGTGGACATGACCACACTGGTTCGGCTGACAGTCCCTTTTTTCTCCATGCGGGCGATGAGCAACTGAGAAGCCAGAATACCTAAGCCGTTGCCGATAAGACTGATAACACCGAACCAAGTGACGCTGTTCAGTGGCCCGATAACGGGTATTACCGTGTCATCCAGAAAATGAGCGGTGGAGAGCCGGTCAAAGCCTTCACTGGCAAGTCCCCCGCACAGTGTGATTGCTAAGAGCGCCAGCAACACAGGTGCGCCTTTCACAAAGCCCAGGTTGAGCTTGAACAGGCAGACAAAGTCTTTAAGCAAGCCCTGCCGTTCCTCAATAGCAGGGGAGAAGTTGGTTTCTGGCATGATGCGAACCAGCACCAGCCCCAGCAGCAAGCACAAACTGCCCCCCAAGATGATAGGCATTTGCAGGTTTATGTTTCCCAGCAGTGTGCCCAGCACCACGCCCAGAACGCCGCCGATTTGCCCCATTTGAACGCCACGCAGGAACACCTTATCCATGGGCTTGTCCTCTTCCTCCGAGGCAATCCACGCCTCCAGAGCGCCGGTGATGAAGGTATCACCGCAACCCCAGACAACCTGGGCCAGCAGAACCGTCGCGAACCACGGCAGCGCACCCTCCATCAGAAAGCCCAGGCCGTAGAGGAACATTCCAATCAGCACCGAGCGCCGACGGCTATACAAATCCGCCACCACACCGGTGGGTATCTCGAACAGAAAGCAGGAGGTTTCCTGAACAGTCCCCACCAGGACAAGCTGAAAAGCATCCAGCTGCACCACCTCCAGGTGGTACACGATGGAAAGCACTGTGGCCATAGAAGCCGCCAGGGAATAGACAAATCGGAACAGCAGATAGACAGAATATGCCTTTGAATTTTTAGAAAACATGAAGTTACATTCTCCTTTCTCATTTTATACGACTTTCGCAAGCTGTTAGGCTAACTTGTGGAACATATGCCGAACCTTATCTATACGGCTATTCGGGCGGCGGGGTTGGCAAATAAGTTTACCAGTAGCTGGCTGGTATCCTTTTAACTCTGTCAAGCAGACTCCCTGCCCATTTGTGAAATAAGTTAAATCGTTCCTGTATTCTTGAATACATCTGGCAGGGATTTCTCCTTTCAGAATGACCTCGTCATTCTTTATCTGGGTACTTACAATATCTGCACAATACCTTGGGGCATCATGATACGCCCGTGAGAGATATTCCTGCGGTGCATAAATTTCAAATTGGAGATATGGCTCTAATAGTTCTGTCCCTGCTTTTTTTAAAGCCTGCTCCAATACGATAGGGGCCAATGAGCGGAAGTCCGCCGGCGTGCTGACCGGACTGTAATAAAGCCCGTATTCAAAGCAAATCTTACAGTCCGTTACGTTCCAGCCGAACAAGCCCTGCTCCAGCCCGTAACGGATACCATCCCTGACAGCGTTTTGAAAACTCTGGTTCAAGTATCCCAGCGAAACCCGGCTCTCGTATTGTACACCGGAGCCAAGCGAGAGTGGTGTAACAGACAGTCCTATGGATGCCCAAAACGGGTTGGGCGGCACCTCGATATGGATGGTGTGGCTGGCTGCTTTGAGCGGCCGCTCCATATAAATGACGGAGGGTTCCTTTACCACTGTTTCAAGCTTGTATTTTTCCGACAGCAAAGCGGAAACAACCTCCAACTGCACCCGGCCCAAAAAAGAAAGAATGATCTCATGGGTGATGGAATCCACTTCGCAACGCAAAAGCGGGTCAGTATCCGCAAGTTGCGTAAGAGCGTCCAGCAGCCGTTCTCTTTGCGCTGCCGTTTTTCGGCGCAATCGTCGTCCGTAGCATGGGGAGGGGGTCCTCGCGTCACCTTTTACGAGGGAGCCGGGTTTGGTCCCCCTAATACATCGTTTAACCTCACGCTGTCGCTGGGAAGGATAACAATTTCACCCTGATAAGCGGTGTCTGTCCGAACAATTTCCCCTTTGGATGGAATACGCATCTCTGTGATTTTCAGCTTTTCTCTCCCGGCCAGGGCCACCGTATCCCGCAGGCGCAGCGTTCCGCTGTATAACCGTAGATAGACACGCCGCTGGCCGCAATCGGTGTACTCAACCTTGAAAACGCTGCCGCATAGGGCGGCGCCCCCTGTTCCCCAATCGGTTGGAACAGCCCTGTCACCGCATCCATCAACGGTTGAATGCCAAGGCCATTTTTTTGGCGCTGCCATGATAGACTGGGGAACAGGGAGGCGTCTTGAACCCGCTGCTGTTCCTCCCGCGCAAGTTTTTCCCGGCTGATTGGTTCTCCTGCGATATACTTTTCCAATAATTCATCGTTATTTTCGATGACCGCATCCCATGCTTCTATGTCGGTATTTTCCTCCAGGACTATTTCCGGGGACAGCGACACCGTCTGCTTGATGATAATATCGGCGGAGAGCTTATCCCGAACAGACTGAACCACGCTCTGCAAATCAACGCCAGCCTGGTCGATCTTGTTGATAAAGATAACGGTGGGAATGTTCATTTTCCGCAGGGCATGGAACAGAATACGGGTCTGGGCCTGCACGCCATCTTTAGCGGAGATCACCAAGATGGCCCCATCTAAAAACAGCCAAAGAGCGGTACACCTCCGCCAAAAAAATCCATGTGGCCGGGCGTATCCACAATGTTAACTTTACATCTGTGCCACTGGAAGGAAGTGACTGCCGCTTGAATGGTAATCCCACGCTGCCGCTCCAAAAAAACATGGTGTCCGTCCTCGTTGTCCCTTTTTCGACGCTCCCCGGTTCTGAAATGGCTCCGCTGGCATATAGCAGGCTCTCCGTCAAGGTCGTCTTTCCAGCGTCTACATGGGCAAGAATTCCAATATTGATTATTTTCATGTGATTGTCCTCCCTTTACAGCCCCCAAAGGGCATAAAAAAATCCCCAGCAGTAAAATACTTTTTACCACTGGGGATTATAAGTTGCGGACATACACATATACAGCATACACCTGTTTGTGATTGCTGTTTTTTTGGGGGATATGTCAAAAATTGATAAGGCAAAAAGTATTCTTAAATTGGGTACAAAAAACCTAAGCCCCCTACAAAAGGAGCTATCATAATCCTTTGTTCCCACTATTTGATTATAGTTTTATTTAAGAATACCTTGCCGCATATTTTTTACTCCTTTTCTGGAATGAAGCTATTATATCACATCAGTTTTAGGAAAGCAAGTACCTAAAAGAAATTTTTCTTCCCCTTATATGTAACAATCATACCGGCTTCCTAGCGTTCAGAATGTTTTCTGCTGTCTGCTGTGGTGTTTGGTTGGAATTGTCCAACCAAAAGCCGATCCGTGGTGTTGTCTGCATTTTACTAAATACAAATTCAATGTATACAGAAAGATATAAGGAGTGGGAGGGATTCCGCCGTAGTTGGCATTGTAGGAAAATCCAAAAGTTTAGATTTTCCCACAATGCTTATCTTTTGGTCTTTGGTTCGGAATAGTGTAGTGCTGGCGGTCTATCTCTTGTTTTCGGTTGCTTGCTTCCTTACCGTACATGAGCATTTGGCGCTGGAATTGAACACCTTTATGCAAAGCAAGGGTCAGCGCATGAAAAAAGCTGCGGCGGGGTTTGTATCGGCCTGCGCAGGGCGGGAAAAAAGAGCGGCGGCGGCGTTTGCGGAGCTTGAGCAGGCGGCACAGGGGCACAATCGGGACTGCCTTATATGCGCCTCCCTTGCGGAAAGCATGGAAAGATATATCGATACCGCAGTGCATCTTTATATTGATCAGACGCGTTTTCGTGAGCTTTACGACGGCTGCGGCGGCTTTTGCACCCGGCATTTTTCTTCGCTTTTGAAGGCGTGCCTTTCGCTCGGGGCAAAGGACAGGCAGAATTTTGCCCGCAGAACATGCGAGCTTCAGCTTTCGGCCATGGATAACCTGACACATGAGCTTGAGGATTTTACTAAAATGTTTGATTACCGCAGCCGCGGCAGGGAATGGGGAAGCGAACGAACCGCCGTGGCGCGCACGGCGGCGTATCTCGGCGGAGATACCCGCCCCGATACGGAAAAGGAAGCAAACAAAGCATAAAAAGCATAAGGAGAAACATCGCAAATGGACAAGCTGTATATAGTGGGCTGCGGGGCTGCGGCCGGGGATGTTACGCTTAAGGGCGCGGAGGCGCTGGACGGCTGCGCTGCCGTTGTGCTGCATACGGAAAAGATAGAGCTTTTTTCGGAGCTTTCAAAAAAACGGGAGGTTTTTGCCTGTGACGACTGCTATGAGCAGGCGGAGGATTTTGACGGGCTTAACCGCCTTATATGGGAAAGCTATGCTCCTTTGAGGGCAGTGTGTGCTTTGCGGTAACGGGAAGCGCGCTTGAGGATGAGTGTGCGGCCTTTGCCGTAAAGGCGGCAAAGGAAAACGGCATTCCCGCTTGGGTCATACCGGGCGTATCGCTGGCCGAGGCTGCCTGCGCCTGCGCGGGCATAACGGGGGAAAAGAGGGTGCTTACCGCCTTTGAGACGGAAAAGGCGGTGCCGGAGGCGAAAGTCAACCTGTGTGTTACGGGCATAGACGATGCCCTGCTTGCCGGAAGGGTAAAGTGCCGCTTGGCGGATTACTATGCGGACGAGCAGGAAATATACTTTTTTAACGGAAGCACCGCTTGCGGTATTCCGCTGTGCGAGCTGGACAGGAGAAGGGACTACGGTCACAGAGCCTGCGCGGTGATACCGGCAGTGCCGTTTGAAAAGCGCGCCTGCTATAATACCGAGGATCTTTTATATATAATGCGCCGTCTGCGGGATGTTGACGGCTGCCCGTGGGACAGGGAGCAGACGCATGAAACGCTTACGCGCTATCTGGTGGAGGAGGCCTATGAGGTGGCGGATGCAGTAAACAACGGGGATCCCTATCAGCTTGCGGACGAGCTTGGGGATGTGCTGCTGCAGGTGGCGTTCCATGCCCAGATAGGCAGCGAGCATGGAGAGTTTTCCTACCGCGATGTTACGGATGCCGTCTGCCGCAAAATGATACGGCGGCACCCGCATGTTTGCGGATACGCTTGTTTCGGGCAGCGATGAGGTGCTTACAAACTGGGAGGCCATAAAGCGCCGCGATCGCGGGCAGAAGGATTCCCAGGTGCTGGCGGCAATACCGGGCAGCTTCCCCGCTCTTATGCGTGCGGAAAAGGTGCTGGATAAGGCGCGTCATGCCGGCCTTGACATAAGCGCCGGGGAGGCCGCTGCGGAGCTGGACGGGGCAGTAAGCGCCGTTAAAGCAATGCTGGAGCAGGCAAACAGTGAGCCCGATACCGCTTCGCGGGCAGTGGGCGAGATGCTGCTCAGGGCGGCAAACGCCGCGCGCAAATGCTCGGTACAGCCGGAAATGGCGCTCAACTGCGCCGTGGATCGCTTTATAAGCCGCTTTGAGCGTGCCGAAAGGGCGGCGGAGCAAAAGGGAACAGCACTGCGGGAGGCAGACGGGGAAACGGTGAAGCAGCTGTGGCGGCAGGCGGAAAAGAAGGATGATTGATAATTTCGGACGGCAATAATGTAAGCGCGGCTGCCGGCAGAAAAATCGCAGCGCGGGATATTGCCCGCAAAGAAAGGTTGGACGGAAAAAAGCTATGGGCTTTATGGATTCATACAAGCAGCTTGAAAAGCTGTGCGGAGATATGCTGGGCGAGGGCAGGGTGTCGGCATACATAAAGGAAATGTCCGATAAGCCGCGCGGGGCTTACCTTGTGTCGGGTTGGGAGAATGATCTTAAAAGGCTAAGGCATTGCCGCAGGATAAGAAATCAGATAGCGCATGAGCCGGGCTGCTCCGAAACGGATATGTGCCTGCCGGAGGATGCAAAATGGCTGGACGATTTTTATGCCCGCATCAAGAATCAAACCGACCCTTTGGCGCTTTATTATAAATATACGCATCCGTCCCCCAAATACACAAAGCCCGCTGCAAAGACTGTTAATTCTGATGCCGATACGCGCCCAACCGAAAGCGGTGAGGCCGGGACGGCGCGCGGGCAAAACGATAATGGGTCGTCACGCACGCCTTCGGAGTCGGGGCGCGATGACGGCAAAAACAGCAGAAAGGACACTGCGGTTGTTGTTTTAATTGCGATTGCGGCGGTGCTTGCGCTGCTGCTTATTGAATGGATAAGCGCCGGGCGCGGTTAGGGAATATTATTAAAAGAAAGAATACACCGGCACAGGGCTGCAGCTGCGGCCCTGTGCCGGTGTATTTTAGGGGGAATATATGAAGAAGGGGGAGAGCGGCGATTATAAATGCCGCGCATGCGGCTTTGCCGCTCCGCCCGCATTCGGGCTTATCGCGTGTATCGGCCAATGCCCCGGCCTTTACCGCTTTAAGGTCAGTTTACGCCGAAAAGCAGCTTTTCATAGGTGGGGAAGGGCCAGTAGCGCTCCGCCGTTATTGTTTCCGCCTCATCGCAGGGCAGGCGCAGCTCCGCCATTGCGGGCAGCACCGTATCGCGCACGGCCACTGCCGCTTCGGTAGTGTCTGCGGTTTCGCGGCAAAGCTGCAGCTTTTCCTCAAGATGGGAAGCAGCGGCGTCTATGGAATCGGCAAGGTCGGACAGCCGCTTTACCGTGCTGCTTTCATAGCGGCAGGCAGCGCCGGGAATAAAACCGTGCTTGGCCGCAGCAGTGCAGGCCAGCTCATGGGCATAGGCTTCTATTGCGGGCAGTATCTCTCTGCGCGCCATTTCCACCATGGTCTGACCTTCAATGTTTACGGTTTTTGCAGTAGTTTTCCAGCGTTATCTCATAGCGGGAATGCAGCTCCGCCATGGAGAAGATGCCGTGGGAAACCAGCATATCGGCGTTTTTCTTTTCAAGCAGTGCCGGCAGCGCATCGGGCGTGGTTCTCAGGTTCAGCAGACCGCGCTTTTCCGTGGCCTCCTTTATCCATGCGTCATCATAGCCGTTGCCGTTAAAGATTATGCGGCGATGCTCGATTACGGTGGAGCGTATAAGCCTGTGCAGCTCGGCTTCAAAATCGGAGGCCGCCTCCAGCGCATCGGCATATTTACGCAGCTCCTCGGCCACGCTTGCGTTTATCATTATGTTGGCGCAGGCAATGCTTGCGGCGGAGCCGGGCATGCGGAATTCAAACTTATTGCCGGTAAAGGCAAACGGGGAGGTGCGGTTGCGGTCCGTGGTATCCCGCGTGAAGCGCGGCAGAACATGAGCGCCCAGCTTCATAACGGTTTTTTCTGCGGCGCTGTAAGGCGCATCGGAGGCAATGGCATCCAGCACCGCGGTAAGCTCATCGCCAAGGAACATGGATATTACAGCGGGGGGCGCTTCGTTTGCACCCAAGCGGTGATCGTTGCCCGCCGAAGCCACGGACAGCCTTAACAGATCCTGATATTCGTCCACTGCCTTTATAACGGCGCACAGAAACAGCAGGAACTGTGCGTTCTCGTGCGGGTGTATCTCCCGGCGTAAGCAGGTTGACGCCGGTATCGGTGGCCATGGACCAGTTGTTGTGTTTGCCGCTGCCGTTTACCCCGCAAAGGGCTTTTCATGCAGCAGGCATACAAGACCGTGGCGCGCCGCCACCTTCTGCATTATCTCCATGGTAAGCTGATTGTGGTCCGTGGCTATGTTTGTGGTGGTGTATATCGGCGCCAGCTCGTGCTGAGCGGGGGCCACCTCATTGTGCTCGGTTTTTGCAAGTATGCCCAGCTTCCACAGTTCACGGTTAAGATCCGCCATATATTCCGCCACGCGGGGCTTTATAACGCCGAAATAGTGGTCGTCCAGCTCCTGCCCCTTGGGCGGCTTTGCGCCGAAAAGCGTGCGGCCGGTAAATATAAGATCCTTGCGTTTTTCATACATTTCTCTGTCCACAAGAAAATATTCCTGCTCCGGGCCCACCGAGGTGCGCACGCATTTTACATCGGTGTTGCCGAAAAGCCGCAGCACGCGCAGAGCCTGCTTGTTTATGGCCTCCATGGAGCGCAGCAGCGGGGTTTTTTTATCCAGCGCCTCTCCGCCGTAGGAGCAGAAGGCGGTGGGGATGCACAGTGTTTTATCCTTAATAAAGGCATAGGAGGTGGGGTCCCAAGCGGTGTAGCCGCGAGCTTCGAAGGTGGCGCGCAGCCCGCCGGAGGGGAAGCTGGAGGCATCCGGCTCACCCTTTATAAGCTCCTTGCCGGAAAACTCCATTATTACGCGGCCGTCGGGAGCGGGGGATATGAAGCTGTCGTGCTTTTCGGCGGTTATGCCGGTAAGAGGCTGGAACCAGTGAGTAAAATGGGTCGCGCCCTTTTCTATTGCCCAGTCCTTCATGGCGGAGGCTACGGCGTTTGCCACCTGCACATCCAGAGGCGCGCCCTCATCGATGGTTTTTTTAAGGGAGGAGTAAACATCCGCGGAAAGCGTTGCCTTCATCACCCTGTCGTCAAATACCAGGCTGCCGAAATAATCAGATACTGTTTCCATAACTCTGCACTCCTTTGCTTTTGTTGCATTTTTTAATGCGTTTTTTGCATGTTTTTAAGGCTTTTTTTAACGGTTTTTGAGCGTTTTTTCGCGTTTTTTGCATCTGTTTTCAGCCTTGCACGAAATGCGAAAAAACAAAAAAGCGCCTTTGGGGATGATTTTCCCAAAGACGCCCTTGCCTTTTATGCCGCTGATTATACTCGCTTTTTTTATTTTTTTGTCAAACACTTTTTTTATAAAAAAATTTCAACACAAAAATGCAGGCGCAAAAAGCCGGCACTTTCATAAACGGGCAAAAACAGAGCGAAAATCATACAAAATATTTGACAAAAAAACGAAGGAATACAATATAATACCTGCAATGAGCAAAGGCGTTCATTTGTGCGGGAGCATTGCCCCCGTGTGAATGAACGCCTTTTCTTTTATGTAAGGGGTGAAGATTATGATGAAGGAAGGACAGGTACGCATTCCGTCGGGCTGCGCCATTTCCGCCGTTATTTCCACGCAGGGCAGAAAGATGGACGGCGAAATGATAATTAAGAGCATGATACCCATGCACGACCGTTCCAACGGTCTGGGCGGCGGGTTCGCGGGGTACGGTATATATCCCGAATACAGGGAGTTTTACGCGCTGCACATTTTTTATAATGACAATGCTGCGCGCGTGGAGTGCGAAAGCTTTCTGAAGGACAGCTTTGAGATAGTAAAGGCCGAAAACATTCCGATACGCAAAATACCGGAAATTACCGATGTTCCGCTGATTTGGCGGTACTTTGTGGCACCGCTTTCCTCGGTGCTGTCCCGCTTGCAGCTGGATGAAAAGGAGTATGTGGCGCGCACGGTAATGCAGATAAACACAAGGCTTGAGGGCTCGTATGTTTTTTCCAGCGGGAAAAATGTGGGAGTGTTCAAGGCGGTGGGCTTCCCCGAGGATGTGGGCAGGTTTTACAGGCTGGAGGAATATGAGGCTTACAGCTGGACGGCGCACGGGAGATATCCCACAAATACGCCGGGCTGGTGGGGCGGAGCGCACCCCTTTGCACTGCTTGACTATACCGTGGTGCACAACGGAGAGATATCCTCCTATGATGCCAACCGCAGGGATATTGAGATGTACGGCTACAAATGCACGCTTAAGACCGACACGGAGGTTATCACATATATTGCCGACTATCTTCTGCGGCGGCAGGGGCTTACGCTGGAGGAAACCGCATCGGTAATGGCGGCGCCCTTCTGGAGCACGCTTAAAAAGCTGGAGAAGACCGACAGCGCGGCGGCGCAGCAGCTGGAGTATCTGCGAAAGGCATATCCGGGGCTGCTGATAACCGGACCGTTTTCCATTATTTTGGGCTTTGACGGCGGGCTTATGGCGCTTAATGACAGGCTGAAGCTGCGCTCCATGGTGACGGCAAAGAAAAAAGACCTTGTGTTTATAGCAAGCGAGGAAGCCGCCATACGGGCAATGGAGCCGGAGGCGGAGGATATATATGCTCCGGCCGGGGGAGAGCCGGTTATTGTGAGAGTGAAGGAGGGATACTGATGTCTGCGTTTTATATAACGCCGGAGTTTGAGATAATAAGAGACCGACAGCGGTGCATAAACTGCCGGGTGTGCGAGCGTCAGTGTGCAAACGGTGTGCATAGCTTTGACAGCGAGGGCAAGGTGATGCTGGCTGATGAAAGCAAGTGCGTGGACTGCCAGCGGTGCGTGGCATATTGCCCCACGCATGCTCTTAAAATAGTGCGCAACCCCAATTGCTTTAAGGAAAACGCCAACTGGCAGGAGGACACGGTGCGCGAGATATACAAGCAGGCGGCAAGCGGAGGAGTGCTGCTTTCCTCCATGGGCAACCCAAAGCCGCTGCCGGTATATTGGGACAGGATACTTATAAATGCCTCTCAGGTGACCAACCCGCCGATAGACCCGCTGCGGGAGCCGATGGAAACAAAGGTGTTCCTCGGAAAGAAGCCCTCCGGGATTAAAAGAAGGGCGGACGGCAGTATAGATACGGCGCTGCCGCCGCAGCTGGAGCTGTCCATGCCGGTTATGTTTTCGGCAATGAGCTACGGCTCCATAAGCTACAATGCGCATGAAAGCCTTGCGCGGGCGGCGCGGGAACTGGGCATATACTACAACACCGGCGAGGGCGGACTGCATGAGGATTTTTACTGCTACGGCGACAATACGGTGGTGCAGGTGGCATCGGGCAGATTCGGCGTGCATGAAAAATATCTTAACGCCGGGGCGGCCATAGAGATAAAGATGGGGCAGGGCGCAAAGCCGGGAATAGGCGGGCATCTGCCGGGGGCGAAGATCGTGGGGGATGTATCCCGCACGAGGATGATACCGGAGGGGTCGGACGCGATATCGCCTGCGCCGCATCATGATATATATTCCATTGAGGATCTGCGGCAGCTGGTGTACTCGCTAAAGGAGGCAACCGGGTATAAAAAGCCGATAATAGTAAAGGTGGCGGCGGTGCACAACATAGCGGCGATAGCAAGCGGCATTGCCCGCAGCGGAGCGGACATTATTGCAATTGACGGCGTAAGGGGCGGCACGGGAGCCGCGCCCACGCGGATACGGGATAATGTGGGCATTCCGGTGGAGCTGGCGCTGGCAGCGGTGGATCAGCGGCTGCGCGATGAGGGAATAAGAAACAGCGTATCCCTTGTGGCGGGCGGCAGCATACGCTCGGCGGCGGATGTGGTAAAGGCGGTGGCGCTGGGGGCGGATGCGGTTTATATAGCCACGGCGGCTTTGCTTGCGCTGGGGTGCCATTTGTGCCGCGACTGCCACAGCGGACGCTGCTGCTGGGGCATTGCGACGCAGCGGCCGGAGCTTGTGAAGCGGCTGGATGCAAACGAGGGCAGTGAGCGGCTTGTGAACCTGCTTACGGCATGGAAGCATGAAATAAAGGAGCTTATGGGCGGCATGGGCATCAACTCCATTGAGGCACTGCGGGGCAACCGTCTTATGCTGCGGGGCGTGGGAATGACGCAGAAGGAGCTGGATATACTGGGAATAGCGCACGCGGGTGAATAGGCAGGCGCAAAGCCGGTAAAAAATATAAAAAAACGGCTTAAAAACAATAAAAATGCAATAAAAAATACTGATGGGTGTGATATAATGTATATTGATGCAAGGGGCAAAAACTTCACGGAATTGAATGAAGCGCTGCGCTCCGGCGGAGACTGCCGTATAGAAAACTGCTTGGGACAGCGTTTTATAGCGGCGGGCATGAGCGATGTACGGCTGGATATAAGCGGTGTGCCGGGGAATGCGCTGGGGGCGTATCTTGCGGGGGCAGATATAACGGTGCGGGGCAACGCTCAGGACGCGGTGGGCGACACCATGAACGACGGCAGCATTGTTATACACGGAAACATAGGCGATGCCGCCGGCTATGCCATGCGCGGAGGCCGGATATATGTAAAGGGCAATGCGGGATACCGCGCCGGAATACATATGAAGGAATATAAGGACAAGAAGCCGGTGATAGTTATAGGCGGCCGCGCGGGCAGCTTTTTGGGCGAGTATCAGGCAGGCGGGCTTATAATAGTGCTTGGTCTTGGTATAGGCGAAAGGCCGATAGTGGGCAATTTCCCCTGCACGGGGATGCACGGGGGCAAGATGATACTGCGGTCTGATTGCTGCGGGGTGGATTTCCCCGGGCAGGTAACGGCAAGACCGGCATCACGGGAGGATATGGCGGAGGCGGAGCCGTTTATAAGGAAATACTGCGAACTGTTCGGCGCCGATGCACATGAGGTACTGGACGGCGCGTTTACGGCGGTGACCCCGGACAGCAAGAACCCTTACAAGCAGATGTATGTATCAAACTGAAGGATCGGTTTGAAACACATTGATGCTGAAGATATACGAAGTTGACGGTACATTGCATATGTGCGCATAAACGCATATATGCAATGCATGCTGTCAGCGACGGAAAAACAGTGCATTTGAATTCTGATGACACGGAAGGCGGAGAGATATGAAATACTCACAGCAAGAGGTAATGCAGTTTGTAGAGCAGGAGGATGTCAAGTTTATAAGGCTGGCATTCTGCGATGTTTTCGGCAAGCAGAAGAATCTGTCCGTAATGCCGGGAGAGCTGGCGCGTGTGTTTGAGTTCGGAGCGGGGCTGGATGCTTCGGCGGTGGACGGCTTTGCAATGGGGGCGCGGTCGGATCTGTTCCTTATGCCCGACCCCTCCACATTATCGGTGCTGCCCTGGCGGCCGGAGCACGGACGGGTAGTGCGGATGTACTGCTCGGTGCATTATCCCGACGGCAGTCTGCATCCCTGCGATATGCGCAGCCGGCTGGAAAAGACCGTGGAGCGGGCGGCGGAGCGCGGAGTGAGATTCGCCTTCGGGCCGGAGATGGAGTTTTATCTTTTCAAGAGGGATGAAAACGGCGAAAGAACAAGCATTCCCTATGACAATGCGGGGTATATGGATATAGCGCCGCAGGACAAGGGAGAAAATGTACGACGGGAGATATGCCTTACCCTTGAGCAGATGGGAATAGCGCCGGAAAGCTCGCATCACGAGGAGGGACCGGGACAAAACGAAATAGATTTCCGCTACTGCGACCCGGTGGCGGCGGCGGACAATGCGGTAACCTTCCGCGCAGTGGTGAACACCATTGCGGCGCGCAGCGGTCTTTATGCGGATTTTTCGCCAAAGCCCCTTACGGGCAGGCCGGGCAGCGGAATGCATATCAATTTTTCCGTGCACGGGCAGGAGCAGATGGAGAGCGCAATGGCGGGAATACTTGCGCGCATAGGGGAGATGACGCTGTTTCTGAACCCCGAGAGAGAGATTCCTATCTGCGCTTCGGAAGCGACAAGGCGCCGCAGTATGTCTGCTGGGGCAGAGAGAACCGTTCGGTGCTGCTGAGGGTGCCGGCGGCGCGGGGCGAGTATCGCAGGGCGGAGCTGAGATCGCCCGATCCGCAATGCAACCCGTATCTTGCGCTGCTGCTGCTTATGGAGGCGGCGATGGAGGGCATTGAGCAAAATAAGAGGCTGCCGGAGGAGACAAGCATTGATCTTATGGCGGCATCGGCGGAGCAGACGGCACACCTTACGCATCTGCCGGCATCCGTAGAGGAGGCGGCGGCAGCGGCGCAGGGCAGCGAGTTTATACGCAGCCTTTTGCCCCAGGCGCTTATTGAAAGCTATATATCGGGCTGACGGACTTAAAATCGGGGCGGATACCGTCTTAAGGAGGGGAAGGCTACGGAGCTTGAGGAACATATATACAGCGTAGTTATAGTGTCCGGCTCGGCACAGTTTGCCGCCGCGCTTACGGAGCTTTTGCCCTCCGGGAGCTATTGCCCGGTAAAAACGGTGGGGGATGCCTCCGGCGCGAGACGGCTTTTGCTGGAGAGCCCGGCGGATATCGTGATAATAAATACGCCGCTGCCGGATGATTTCGGCACGCATCTTGCGCTGGATATCTGCCAGGACAGCGGAGCGGGCGTTATGCTGATAGTGAAAAACGAGCATTATTCCGAGATAAACGCGCGGTGTGCCCCGTACGGAGTGCTTACGGTGGCAAAGCCCACATCGGCGCAGCTGATACTGCAAAGCGTACAGCTTTTGTGCGCTACAAGGGAGCGGCTGCGCAGAATGGAAAAAAAGACTGCGTCGGTAGAGGAAAAGATGGAGGAGATACGCTTGGTAAACCGTGCAAAATGGCGGCTTATAGAGGTGCTGAAAATGACGGAGGCACAGGCGCACAGATATATCGAAAAGCAGGCGATGGACCGCTGTGTCAACCGCAGGACGATAGCATCCGAGATATTGGCGGCATACAAATAGCGCGGCATTGAAAAGGGCGCGGCTTAAGCATACGGTATAATTAAGCAACATATAAACTTAAACTGATCCAGGATTACGGAGGAGAAAGAAAATGACCAAATACATTTTTGTTACCGGCGGTGTGGTATCGGGGCTGGGCAAGGGCATAACGGCGGCGTCGCTGGGACGGCTGCTGAAAACGCGCGGCCTTAAGGTGGCGGCGCAGAAGCTGGATCCATACATAAATGTGGACCCGGGCACCATGAGCCCGTATCAGCACGGGGAGGTTTATGTTACGCAGGACGGAGCGGAAACGGACCTGGATCTGGGACATTACGAGAGGTTTATAGATGAGGATCTTAACAGATATTCAAACCTTACAACGGGAAAGGTATACTGGAATGTGCTTAACAAGGAGCGCAGGGGGGAATATCTGGGCTCCACCGTACAGGTGATACCGCATATTACCAACGAGATAAAGGAATTTGTATACAGGGTAGGCAAGCAGACGGATGCCGATGTTGTTATAACCGAGATAGGCGGCACCATAGGCGATATTGAATCTCAGCCCTTTCTTGAGGCGGTGCGGCAGATATCGCTGGAGGTGGGCAGGGAGAACAGTCTGTTCATTCATGTGACGCTGGTGCCGTTTTTAAGCGGATCGGACGAGCATAAATCCAAGCCCACGCAGCATTCCGTAAAGGAATTGCAGGGATGGGCATAAACCCCAATATCATAGTGCTGCGCTGCGACGAACCGCTGGAGGATGCCATATTCAAAAAAATATCCATGTTCTGCAATGTCAAGCCCGACTGCGTGATTGAGAACATTACGCTGCCCTGCCTTTACGAGGCGCCGCTGATGCTGGAAAAATCAAACTTTTCCTCGGTGGTGTGCAGGGAGCTGGGTATTGATGCAAAGCCGGCGGAGCTTACCGAGTGGGAGGATATGGTAAAGCGGATAAAGGGGCGCGAAAAGGAAGTGCGCATAGGGCTTGTGGGCAAGTATGTGCAGCTGCACGATGCATACCTGTCGGTAGCGGAGGCCATGCGCCATGCGGGATACACTCTTAACACCCATATCCGCATAGAATGGATAGACTCGGAGAGCCTGCGCAGCGACAATGTTAAAAAAACGCTGGGAGGGCTGGACGGCATTATCGTGCCGGGCGGCTTCGGCAACCGCGGCATAGAGGGAATGATACTGGCGGCGCAGTATGCAAGGGAGAACCATGTGCCGTATTTCGGAATATGCCTGGGGATGCAGATTGCGGTTATAGAATATGCGCGCAATGTTGCGAAAATTGAGGATGCGGATTCCGGCGAATTCAACGAGCTGTGCCGCCACAAGGTGATAGATTTCATGCCGGGGCAGAGCGACAACATAGACAAGGGCGGCACATTGAGGCTGGGCGCGTATCCCTGCGTTATTGCGGAGGGGACGACAATGCAGAGGTGCTATAAGACAAAGGAGATATCGGAGCGGCACCGTCACCGTTATGAGTTCAACAATGATTACCGCGAAAAGCTGACGCAGGCGGGGCTTGTGCTGTCCGGGCTTTCGCCGGACGGCAGGCTGGTGGAAACCGTAGAGCTGACGGACCGTCCGTTCTATGTGGGAGTGCAGTTCCATCCGGAGTTCAAATCCCGCCCCAATAAGGCGCACCCGCTGTTCTGCGGCTTTATTGCGGCGGCGCTTGCAAAAAGAGAGTCGAAATAAGGCGCTGCGCAAATCGTCAGGGCGTAAAACGGAATAAATTAAAAGGGCTGTCCGCAGGCATGGTTTGGCGGGACAGCCCTTTTGATATATGGTTTTTATGCAGGTTATGCGGTGCGGCTGACGGTTTTTTTAAGCAGAAGTCGAAGCAGCGTGAATACGGCAAGCTCGCAGGCTGCGGTGACAGGTACTGCCCAGAAGAACGGGAACGGAAGCGCGGTAAGAGCAAAAAAGCCGGGAAACAGCAGCATTCCGCCGGCAAGCAGCAGACACATACCGATGCAGAGCGCACCGCGCAAACGGTTAAGGGGCATGGAAACATAGAAAAGATTGACCATGAAGGCAAAGCCGGTGACCATCATGCAGGCGGTGGAGAGAACACTGTCTGCAACCCTGAGAGCAGGCAGGAGCTGGGAGAGATACAGAAGACTTATACCGGCAAAGACGCTTATGCCGCCCGGGATGCAGCGGCAGAGTATGTTTTTCAAAAAATTGCCGCGCACCCGTTCGCGGTTGGGTTCAAGGGCAAGCACGAAGGAGGGGATTCCTATTCCCGTGCAGGACAGCAGGGACATCTGTATGGGCTGGAAGGGGTACGGACGACCGATGAGTACAAACAGAACAGCCAGCAGCGAAGCGTAGAGCGTTTTTATAAGAAAGAGGGAGGCGGAGCGCTGGAGATTGTTTATACAGCGGCGGCCCTCCGCAACCACTGCGGGCATGGAGGCAAAATCGTTATTGAGAAGGACAAGCTGGGATATGCCGCGGGCTGCGGCGGTGCCGTTGCCCATGGCTACGGAGCAATCGGCTGTGCGCAGGGCGGGGACATCGTTTACACCGTCGCCCACAAAGGCCACGGTGTGCCCCTGCGAGCGGAGCTGCTCCACCAAAAGCTGCTTCTGAAGCGGTGTGACGCGCGCAAAAAGCCGGTATTTTGCCGCGGCGGCGTAGAGCTGCTGAGGGTCGCAGCCGGTGCAGTCAAAGGCGGCGCCGGGTATGCCGCACTGCGCGGCAATGCGTTCCACGGTGGGGGCGCTGTCACCGCTGAAGACACGGATATCGACATCCTGGGAATGAAAATAGGCAAGGGTCTGTGCGGCATCGGGACGGACATCGTCCCTGAGCGTTATGGCGCAAAGGGGAACAAGCCCCTCCGGGAGGCCTTCGTCGGGGAAGGGCAGGCTGCTTTTTGCAAGCAGCAGGACACGGCTGTAAAGCGCAAGCTCATGCAAACGCTCGGAAAGAGCGGCGGGCATATCCGTAAGCAGGAATTCCGGCGCGCCCCATACGAGCGTTATATTATCAAGGCGCGCGCCGGACCATTTCAGCCGGGAATTGAAGGGGCGCACCTGCGAGGGAGCGATGGTTACGGAGGTGTCCGCATCGGCAAATAGCGGCGGAGGGCGTCAAAGGTGGCGTTATTGTCGCAAAGGGCGCGGGTAAGCGCGGCGCAGAGTGCCGGAATGTCGGTGTTTTGCGCCTCCTGCGAGAGGGGAATCACCTGCTCCACCGTCATTGTTCCCTGCGTAAGAGTGCCGGTTTTATCAAGACAGAGGGTGTCCACTCGGGCAAGGTTTTCTATGCAGTAAAGCTCCTGCACCAGCACCTTGCGGCGGGAAAGACGCACAACGCCTACGGCAAGCACGGTGCTGGTGAGCAGCACGAGCCCGTCGGGAATCATGCCCAGCACGGCCGCGGCGGTGGCAGTGACGGTGCCGGCAAGGTCTCCGCCCTGTACCGATCTCTGCACGAAAAACATTATTGCGCATACCGGTATTACGCAGAGGGAAAGCACGAAGATTATCCTGCGCAGGGTGGACATTATTTGGGAATCGGGGCGTCTGTGGGAGCCGGAGTGCGCGAGCTTTTCCATGTAGCAATCCGCGCCCACGGCATCGGCCGAGGCCTTTGCCTGCCCGGAGAGCACGACGGAGCCGGCGTAGAGGATGTCGCCGGGGTGCTTTGCTATTCCGTCGGATTCGCCGGTTATGCAGGCCTCGTCCACTTCAAGAGAGCCGGAGAGAACGGTGCAGTCCGCCGGTACCTGACAGCCGTAGGACAGCACAAGCAGATCGCCCATGACGATATCCTCCGCCGGGATATCCTCGGGGACGGAATCCCGTATGACGCAGACGGTGCTGCGGTTTATAACGGAGAGCTTATCAAGGGCGCGCTTGGAGCGCAATTCCTGAAACACGCCAATGAAAAGATTGCACAGGACTATTATTATAAACAGCGTGTTTTTGTAGGAGCCTACGGCAAAAAGCGCGGCGGCAAGCACGAAGTTTACAAAATTGAACAGGGTGCAGACATGATGGGCGATTATCCGTCCGGTGCTGTTTGTTTTTTTGCTGCTTTTTGTGTTTTTGGGGCGCGCGGCCGCCTCGGCGGAGGAAAGCCCGTGCAGAATAAAATCGGAAGCGGCTTCGGCGCTTTGGGAAAAGGCCGTGCCTTTGTTATTATCGGCGGCGGACATCAGTTTGCACCTCCGTTATCGGGCCTGTATGCGGAGCTGTTTGCTGACATAAACAGCCTGTATGCTGGAGCAAGAGCGATAAAATCCTCGCATATAAGGCTTATGATATCGGGCAGGGCAAGCGCACTCACCGGGAGGGTGCAGATAAAGCATATATCCTTGCGGTCCATAAAATCCTGCTTTTCGGCAGGCTGCAAGGGAAAATGCGGACGCTTGTATTTTTCTCCGGTAAGCACCAAACGCGAGGAGGAGCGAACGGAGTTCATTGCGGCGGTGTAGAGCGGGTGATCGCCGGCGGCCATGAGGCGCAGCTGCTCCATAACGGGGCGCGGGGTGCAGTAGTAGCCCATGCCCCAGCGCACACAGCGCGGGGAAAACTCAAAGAAAAAGCAGGGCAGGGCGTCGCCGCGCTGAGAAAAGGTGCACCATACAACATCGCGGTACAGGCTTTTATCCTTGGAAAAGCGGGTATCGCGGTACAGACGGGAGATGCAACGGCCTATCTTTGGCGTGCAGTCGATTTGCGGATCGATGCTGAGCACGGTGGGGGTAAGCGCGTCTATGAGCCGGGTCATGGGCTCGATTATAAGCCTGCGGTATTCCGGTTTGTGCTCGTTATACCATTCGCGGCTGTCGTTAAGACGGTTTATATAAAGGAATTCCAAAGCTTCATTTGAAAACAGCATTTTTGTGCGTCCTGTTCTTGAATTGAATTTTGATGTTTGCATTTTACGGCGGCGCGGGCAATAAGCCGGGCGCTTAGCTTTATTATTATATTGTTTTGCAGGCAAAAAAGCAAGCCAAAACGCATTGCTGCATCAGCAGGGAAAAAGAGAAGGGGAAAATGTGAAAATATAAATGAAAATATTCCCCCATTGGTATTGCATTTTGAAAAAGGTATGATAAAATATCACCGTGATCGGGCGGCTTTGCATAGGCGAAGCACCGGCATAAATTTGCTTTAATTAAAGCGCAAAGCGAAAGGAAACAAACGCAATGAGTTCAAATCAGAACAGCCTTGTGGGTATAGATAAGTTGGGACGCAAGGTGGAGGCGGTACGCTACGAGGACAACGGCAAGCAGGTGGGCTGCTTTTTCTGGATGTGGATCGGGCAGCCGTATGCAAGCGGCGTTTGGGACGCCACTGAGATACTTAAAAGAGAAAACGGCGCAGACATTCTGTATCATCAGGATAATAAGGAGATATCTCCCGACGGTCAGGCTCACTGGTGGGGCAAGCCGCTTTGGGGCTATTATAATTCCGACGACAAATGGGTGATACGCAAGCAACTGGAGATGCTGGCAAGCGCGGGAGTGGATTTTATTTATTTTGATGCCACGAACACCCTTACCTACCCCAATGTATACCTTCGCATAATGGAGGCCATACATGAAATGCTCCAGGAGGGCAGCAACCCGCCCAAGTGTGCTTTTTACACGCATACTCATTCCATAGCCACAATGAGGACGCTGTACCGCGACCTTTACAGCAAGGGGCTGTACTCCGATACCTGGTACCGCGTGGACGGCAAGCCCTTTATTATTGCCTTTGAGAGCGCTGAGGCGGATATGATAGCCGAGGAAATAACCATGCGCCGCCGTACCAGCTACAATCCCGGCCCGCTGGAGCCGGAGATAAAGGATTTCTTCTATTTCCGCCGCCCGCAGTGGCCTACGAACGATACGGTATACCCCGACGGCTTCCCGTGGGTGGAGTGGATATATCCGCAGCCCATACACACCGATGTTATGAATGTAACGGTGGGCTCGCATCCCAATGTTCCAATGAGCTTTACGCGCACAAGAGGGCTGGAGAACTGGGGACGCGGCTGGGATCCCGAAAAGAAGGTGAATGTGCCCGAAAAATGTGAGGAGGGCAGCTTCTTCCAGCTGCAGTGGGATAATGCCATTGCAAACAGAGATAAGCTCAAAACGGTTTCCGTAGGCGGCTGGAACGAGTGGATAGCCTATAAGCAGCTTTATGACGGCGAATATATGCTTTGCGATGCTGCGGATATGGAGCTTTCACGCGATATCGAGCCTATGGAGGGCGGATATGAGGACAATTTCTATCTGCAGCTTATAAGAAATGTACGCCGCTTCAAGGAAGGCGACAAGGCACTTGCGGCATACGGCGTGCATAAGAAGTGCGATATAGAGCAGCCCGCCAGCTTTGAAGGGGCGCAGGAGTACAGCAAGGTGGGGCAGAAGCCCTTTGCGCGCTGTGCCCGCGGCTGCACCCGTGAGCTGCGCTATGAAGAGCCGGCGGCGCGCAATACGCTTAACCGTGTGCGCGCGGCAAACGACAGCGAGAATATTTGGTTTGCGCTGGAGGCGTATGACGGCTTTAAGCCCTATTCCGTATGCGACAATACCTGCCTGTATATAGGTACGGGAACCCCGGAGGATAAGGGCTATTACAGCTATGAATATATGCTGCGCCGCACCGGAAAAGAGGAAATGACGCTTTACCGGCTTAATGCGGCGGGCGAGGCTGAGGAAGCGGGCAGGCTGGAATGCCGCTGCAACGAGGGCGTGCTGACCTTTGCGGTTAAGAGGAGCATTTTCGGCGATTGCAGAAGCATATATTTCAAGGCCACCGATTCCGTGGTTATGGATGACATTATGAAAACCTACACCACGGGCAGCGCAATGCCCATGGGCAGACTGTCCTATCTTTATGAGCTGGTATAACCGTTTTTAAGGGCAAAATAATAACAAAGCAGCTCCCGCATGCGGGAGCTGCTTTTGTATAAACCGGGGTATCAGTTTGAGCGGGTATTCTCAGAGGAGTGCGCTTTTTTATCTTTATCTTCATCGTCGGTGGCGGAGGCGCATACGCCGGCATCAAAACCGTCTGCGGGGCGCTTTTTGCGGCGGTGAAGTATAAGCGCGGTGGCTGCCGCAGTAAGAACGGCAACGGATATGAGGTAGGGTATCAGTCCGCGTTTTGGGTCAAACAGACCGAATATGAAGGGCAGTGCACATAAAACGGCGCATAAAAGCGCACACACGGTGAGTATTACGGCAAAGGATCGGCGGGTATTTATCAGATCCGATGCCATAAGGGCGCACAGACGCACGCTTTCGGCGCGCTGCCCGGCCTGCTCTTGTTCAAAAACCGCGCGCGTAAAGCCGCGGCTCAGGGCTATAAAGCTGCAAAGGGCCGTGGCGGCGGAGAGGGTACGAAGGGCGTGAACAGGCCCTGCGGATACGCGCTGCTCCAGCTGTTCAAGCTCAAGAAGACGGTCACGCACCTCGTCCGCAGGCAGCTCGTCGGACAGTGCAATTATCCCGCCGGGAGTTACGGCGCATTTTCCGCCGTCAAAGGCTATGCAGTCGGGATAATACTGTTCAAGGCAATCCACCGGCAGCTGTATGAAAAGGTCGCACACGGCATTTTCGCACTTAAAGGAAACATCGGCGCAGTCGGAAATATCGGCATCGGCAAGACGGGTGCGCAGAGCAAGGGCGTTTTCAAGGGCATAGTGAAAGCTTTTGCCTATAAGCGGCGGTGTGCCGGTGAGAACAAGCCGTTTTCCGCGCTTTGAGGACAGAACACGGCAGGAGAGGGGAAGACCCTGTATGCTTACGGTGCCCGGAAGATTTTTTATTCCTCCGGGCGCGATTGCGGCGCTTAGACGCAGCGTGCAGCCGGTGCAGGCAAGGGAGGACAAAAGGGATATAAAATGCTCCGGGTCGTCAAAGGCGGGCACCAGCGCGGAATCGTCCCGGGCGGTGCAGCCGCCGTTTGCCTTGAGAAGGGATACAAGGCAGTCCCGGCTGCAGTCAAGAGGGTATATTTCCAAAAGGTCGGCCTTGACCGTAAGCAGGGAAAAGCCGCAGTATCCTGCAAAAAGGGCGGGATAGCGGCAGGAGGGCTTATCAAGCAGCAGCGCCCGGCCGGGCAGAACGGAGCCGTCCTGCGCAGGAAGGGAGAGGGTAAGCTCGCGGCCGCGTGCGCAGTCGGAAATGTAGCGGTCCAGCTCGGTAAGAGCCTGCGCGGTAATGGGCGCTACGCTGGGCACGCGCGGAGACAGCGGGCGGGTCGCCGGGTCAAAATCGCCGAAGAGCAGCAGGTCCATCATAAGCTGGCGCAATACGGTAAAGAGGGTATCCACCGCGCGGCGGGCATTCTGTTCCCGGAGGGGGTGCGCAAAAAGATAGGAGTGCAGAAAGGGTAGGGTATCCACGCTATCCCTTGTAAAGGGAAGGCTGCGGTCGGGAAGCGCTTCAAGAAAATCGGCAAGGGCCGCCGCTGCGCGGGGAAGCTTGCCGCTGCTTGAGGCGGCGGAAAGCAGATATGCGGCGCATACCTCTTCAAGCGAAGGCCGAAGGGGAATAAAGAGAGAAGCGCAGCTTTGCGCAAGCTCGGGGTCGCGCACAAGCGCGCGGCAGGCCGGTCCCAAGGGCTGCCCCGAGGAATAAATAATGCCGTTTTTCAGAAAAAGCGCATCGTCGGCGGGAGTGTCGGTATAAAATAACAGATCCATTAAGACCTCCGTAATTTTGTATTGGGTATAAGTAAATATGTTGGAAAAGCGCAAATATGCACATATGCGAATGTATACATTGATGCGTAGAGACATATTGCAGCGCATTGATAAACGCATATAAGCCGAATATGCTTGCCGGACAAGGCGAAGGCCCGATTTATGTACTTTAATAACCTGCGATATTACACAATAAATTATACCAAACCAAACGCAAAATGCAATAGAAAACGGCGTATTTTTTAGAAATTTTACATATCGGGGAAATAAAAAGCCGCCCCCGATGCAGCGCCGCTGCTGCAAATAAGCGCGGGCGGTGCGGGGACGGCTTTTACGGAATTCAAAAGCGGGATTTTCTGCGGGAAGCTCAGGCCTTTTCCGGGGCCTCTTCTTCCGGTTGGGGAAGCTCGGAGGTGCAGTTGGGGCACCTTACGGCATCAATTGCAATGGTGCTTTTGCAGTAGGGGCAGACCTTTGTGGTGGGGACGGCCGGAGCCTCCTGCTGCTTTTTATGCGTGGATTCGCGCAGGGCATTGAAGGCCTTTACGATAAGGAACACAAAAAACGCAAGCAGTATAAAGTTCAGCACCACGGTGATGAATTTGCCGTAGTTGAGGGTGGCTGCGCCGGCCTCCTGAGCCGCCGCAGGGTATCGTAGTGGTTGCCGTCCAGCGAAATGAACCAGTTGGTGAAGTCCACGCCGCCGGTAACACGGGAGACAAGAGGCATAAACAGATCGCTTACGAGGGAATCGACAATGCTTTTGAAGGCACCGCCGATTATAACGCCTACGGCCATATCCATAACGTTGCCCTTGTTGATGAACTCGCGGAATTCCGCCCAAAGACTTTTTTTGTTCTTGCTCATGTTTATCATCCTTTTTGAATTTTCGTTTTTGTGTTATTATATCATACAGCTTTCGGTTTTTCAAGCAAAGAGGGGAAATCGTGACGGAAAAACGGAGTTTTTTGAAAAGCGCGGATAACGGGTTTTGCAAAAAAAACAAAAAATTTTTTATTACGGTGCAATAAAACACGGGGCACATGCGTTATATATGTGAAGGCGGAAGGAGAAAAACAATTGTTTATATTTACTTTGACTTTATACGATTCATGCCGGAACGAAGACGGCAGCGTACGCGCGGCGCGTGCCGAGGAGGAAAAAAAGGCAGAGACCCTGCTTGCGGAAATAACCGCGGGCAGCAGGGAGGCACTGTCCGGGCTGTACGAGCTTATGGGCGGGCAGGTTTACGGCTATGCACTGTCCATAGTGAAAAAAATCATCACGAGGCTCAGGACATACAGCAGGATGTATTTGTGAAGATATGGTCCTGTGCGGGGCAGTACAGGCCGGGAACAAAGGCAAGAGCGTGGATATATACAATCACAAAAAACCTTTCGCTTACAAGCCTGAGGAAAAGCAGCAGGGTTTCGGGGCAGATGCCGCCGGAGCAGGCGTGCCCCGAGGAGCCGCAGAGGAGCGGGGCGCTTAAAATGCTGCTGGAGGAGCTGCCCGAAAAGGAGCGGCAGATAGTTATGCTGCATGCAATGGGAGCAAAGCACAGGGAAACGGCACAGGTTATGGACCTGCCGCTGGCTACGGTGCTGTCAAAGTATGCAAGGACGCTTAAAAAGCTGAGAAAACGCCTGGAGGAAGAAGAATGAAAAACAGAAAGACGGAAAACAGCATAAGGAAAGAGGTAATGAAAAGCAAGCCGGATAATATTGAAGGGATACTTCGGCAATGCGGAAAGCAGGAGGATATAATAAGCGTGAAGCGGACGGGAAACACGAAGAAAACGGGATGGCTGAAAACGGCCTGCTGCATAGCGGCGGCGCTGGTGATTTTGGCGGTGGGAGCTTTTGCGGCAAACGGCATAATCAGCAAGCCGGTGACCGTGATATCACTGGATGTAAACCCGAGCATTGAGCTTAAGCTCAGAGGAAGCGGAAGGGTGGCTCAGGCCAAGGCGCTTAACGACGATGCGCAGAAGCTGCTTGAGGGCATGGAGCTGGAAGGAACGGATAAAAACACTGCCGTTAATGCAATTATCGGCTCCATGGTGCGCGCGGGCTATCTGAACAGCCTTTCAAACTCCGTGCTGGTCACGGTGGAGGGAAAGAACGCCTCCGGAGTTGAAAAGGAAATTATGGAAATTATAAACGGCATACTTGCTCAAAGCATCAACGGCGGAGCGGTTGTGGGGCAGAAGCTTACAAAAAGCGGAGAGGCGGCCCTGCTTGCGCAGAGGCACGGCATATCAGAGGGAAAGGCGCAGCTGGTGCTGGAGGTGGCAAGGCTTAACCCCATGCTGGTGCCGGACGAGTTGGCAAAGCTGAGCATAAACGAGCTTAATGTTCTGCTGAGCGCGAAAGAGGCTCAGACGGAGGTGAGCAAGAGCGGCGAGGTGAGCACAAAGGCGTATATCGGAGCGGAAAAGGCGCTGGAGATTGCGCTTGCGCATGCGGGCGTGCAGAAGGGCGCAGTGAAGGATATTGAGGTGGAACTGGATTTCAAGCGCGGCATTATGGTGTACGAGGTGGAGTTCAAAACCGGCGGCATGGAATACGAGCACCTGATAAATGCGATAACCGGCGAGATAATTGAGGATAAGCAGAAGCTGGACGATGATAACGACGATGTGATTGTTCCGGAAAACGCAATAAACGCCCAGAAAGCAAGAAGCATTGCCTTTGAGCATGCCGGAGTGGCTGCGGAAAATGTGACCGATTTTGAAATTGATTTGGACAGGAAAAACGGCGTGACGGTTTATGAGGTGGAATTCCGTGCGGGAGATACCGAATATGACTATGTTATAAATGCGCAGACGGGCGAGGTGGTATCCTTTAAGAAAAAGCAGGAAAAGGCTGCATCGGCGCCGGAGCAGAAGGCGGAAATTACACCGGCAAGGGCGGGGGAAATAGCCTTTGAGCATGCCGGGGTAAGCCGCGGCGAGGCTGCCGATTACAGATCCAAGCTGGAAAATGAGGACGGCCTGTGGGTATATGAGATTGAATTCCGCGCGGGCAAAACGGAATACGAATACGAGATAGATGCCGAAACCGGCAGAATAATATCGGCGGAAAAGGAAACAAAAAACGAAGCGGCAGGCGGCGGAGAGGTAAAGCTTACCGGTTCGCAGGCGGTGGCTAAGGCGCTGGAGCACGCAGGGCTTAAGGCGTCGCAGGTGAAGGAGCTGGAATGCGAGCTGGATTACGAGGACGGAAAGCCGGTATATGAGATAGAATTCAAATACGGCGATACGGAATACGAATACGAAATAAGCGCATATGACGGCAGCGTTGTATCGTCAAAAACCGAAAAGGACGATTGACACAAAAAACAGCGACAGCGCGGCGCGGGCATCGGGAGAGCTTCTCCCGGTGCCCTTTTATTTTTCGCTCTTTAAGCATGTAATTTCAAAAGTGTCAAGTGACTCTTTTGAAATTACGATGGAATGCGAGGGAGGTATATGCTATTATAATATGTGCTTTTGAATTTCGGGCAATCAAGAAGAATTAAGGCATAAGGAGGAGTGAGCAATGGCATCAGGGAACAACGGTGGGGGCTGCGGGCGCGCAAGGACGGCGTTGTGCGCGGCGCTAATTGCGGTGCTGCTTTGCGGCCTGTGCGGCTGCGGCGATAAGGATAAAAGCGAACCGAAGAATTCGCAGCCGGCCGTTACGGAAAAAGCATCAGCGCAGACGCCGGCGGAGAGCGCGGATACAGAGCCCAAAACGCTGGAGCAGGAGCTGCTTAAAAGACGGGGAAAATCCTTTGACGCTTCCGATTATAAAAAAATCGCGGGTGCGGAGGGTATTATAGACATAAAATCGGAATTTGACTGCTTTGTTGACCACGGATACAGCGAGGGAATCGACTGTATAATAGTTTCCGGCGGGAAAATATACAAGGCAAATTTCAATTCCCTTTTATCAAACGGCAAAAACCTTCAGGAAACGGGCACTTTGCCGGAAAGCGCTGCGGTGCGGTACTGGCGCTTTACCTACGACGGTGAGATGGGATATATGTATTTTTGCAACAATACATATTACAAAATGAGCTGCACGCCGTTTTCCGCGGAGAAACAGGACGCGGCGGCATACCCTCTGTTCAAAAAGGTATATCGTTACGGCGCGGACGGGAAAACGCTGGAGGACTGCACGCAGGAGTTTTCGGACTGCGACAGAGTATATGATTACGGCTCTCCCATGATGGCCTTTAAGGACGGACGGGTAAGCATGATCTTTTCAGGGAAGTATCTTGACGATTCCGCCAGCTGGAACTGGTACCGTGATATGGGGTGGCGGGAATACATTGCCTTTGATCTTGATCTTTCGCCCATAGGCAATGAAAAGCCGTTAAGACTGTTCAACACAAACATTCTTATGACGGACAGCGCTTTTTACGAGATCGTATATGCTTCACAGCCGCTTGACGATAAAGACAAGGAAGCGCAGCTTGCCCCGGACGGCTCGGTATCGCCCTATTATCCTGCGGCGGCTCATCTCAATTGCAATCTAACCTTGCGGAAAATAGAACTGCTGAGCGCTTATTACACGGATGTGCGCAATATATGCACAAGCCATGTGATAACTGCGGACTATACGCTTTTGCCGATAAACGAGGTTATGACACAAGGGTACAATGAATATTTCCGGTATTCCTGCAATACCTTCGGTCATGCATACAGGGAGCAGTAAAGCGATTGAGGAGGAAAGCAGGAAAGCAAAACAAAACCGCAATCGGGGAGGGAAAATTATGAAGGCGATTAAAAAGACGGCACTTGCAGCAGCGGTGGCTGCGCTTGTGCTGCTTACTGCCTGTACGGGAAATACCGAAACGGGCGGAAACAAAACGGAAAAGGGAATAAAAATTACGAAAACGGCCGCTATGGCGGTGCAGACGGAAAAATATGAAAGCACGGATTTCAGCATTACCATTCCTAAGGGCTGGAAGGTGGAAACCGGCGGTGTGAATATATATCACAGCATAAGGGTATACGATCCGCAGGAGCCGTTGAATCAGATGTTTGTTTTGCTCAAGGCCGATGTTTTGCTGCACAGCCAGAAGGGCAAGGAGGTATGGCAGAAAAAATATGCCATGGGGGACGCGCAGTCGGCGCTGTTTGCAAAGGCGCCGGTGCTGACAAACCCGTCAACCGAGGGCTTTTTCGGTATATTTCCGCAGTATGCCGCCTTTGTAAAAGAGGTGGAGCCGGCATATTCCGGATATACCTTTCCCGTATTTGACGGCTTTAAGGTTACGGAGCGTTTTGCCTCCGGCAGCGGCATGGCGGCTTATGCCATGGGCGATGAGCTACTGAGAGCCACCTTCAGCGACGGCTCAAAAGAGGGAGAGGGTATGTTTGCCGCCAGCGTTGTGGATTTCGGCAGCTTTGCGATATCCGACGGCACGCTTAAGAATTATATACTGCAAACCGAGGACGGCGGATATTATATGGCATATAACATTATGGCCATAACCGCTGCAAAGGACAGATTCATTGAGTGGGAGAGCGTTCTGAGCGAATGCATGAAGACGCTGGAATATTCCGACAGCTTTGTAAAGGCGACAAACCAAGCCAGCAACGAAAAGGTTGCGCTTGCGGCGGATATAAGCCGGAACACGAATGAGGTCATGAACGGAATAACGGATTCGTGGGAAAAACGAAATAAAAGCCAGGATATAATCAGCCAGAAGCAAAGCGATGCGACCTTGGGCTATGAGCGAGTTTACGACAGCGAAACCGGCAGAATATATAAAGCTACAAACGGCTTTACGGACGCATACGACGGAAAACGCTACAAGCCCGTAACGGATGATAATATGTATGCACAGCCGATAAGCGGCTATATAGAACGCGCGGACTGAAAAACAAAAAACAGGGAGGCAATAATCATGTCGGAATCGAGAACTTTTATGTTGAACGGCACGGAGGTGCAGAGCATCGCGGCAAGGCTTGAGAACTTTTTCCGTACGGAAAAGAGCATGGAGGTACAAAGCTCAAAAACGGTAGACGGCTTTGTAATGCAGGCCAGTCAGCCCAAGGACGGCTGGAAACTCTGGCGGGCATGCGCTTGGCGGTAAGCGTTCAGATGACGGAGATGCAGGGACAGCTGACCGTTACGGTGGGAGAAGGACAGTGGTCGGATAAGATCGGCGCGGGGGCAGTGGGACTGTTTGTGGCATGGCCCCTTGCGATCACCGCCGGAATGGGCGCCTATAAGCAGAAGAAGCTGCCGGGCGAGGTGTTTCAGGTTATAGAAAACTGCATTGTGGCGGGAGGAAAAACCGTCACGGTAAACGGTGCGGGAGCAAAGGTGGAGCAGGGGATGATTGTTTGCCCCGGCTGCAAAGCGCAGGTGCCCAGCGGAGCGAGGTTTTGCAATCACTGCGGGGCAAGCCTTTGCACAAAATGTCCGGCCTGCGGGGCGGAGGTGTCTTCGGACAGCGCCTTTTGCTCGGCGTGCGGACAAAAGCTGTAAGGAATAAAGCATAAAAAAGCACAAAAATACATTGCGGCTGCTGCTTTGACGGCGGCCGTTTTTTATTTCTGCGGAAATATCGGCATGCGGCGGATTTGTTTTTGTTTTGCAGTGCTCGAAACGGGCACAATACGGCGTGAGTGCGAATATATGTTCGTGTGCAGGACGAATTGTGCAAATTGCTTGCACATTTTGCGCTTTGGTGATATACTTGCAATGATTTTAGCAGCATATTAACACAAACGAAGGGCTGCGTTTATTGCGCCGTATCGGAGGGAAGAGTATGGATTTCAGGCTTCATGCGCCGTATGCGCCGTCGGGCGATCAGCCGCAGGCAATTGAGGAGCTGGTGCAGGGCGTGCGGGACGGCCTGCGCACGGAGGTGCTGCTGGGTGTTACCGGCTCCGGCAAGACCTTTACGGCGGCAAATGTCATTGCAAGGCTTAACCGCCCCACTCTGGTGCTTGCGCACAACAAAACTCTTGCGGCGCAGCTGTGCAGCGAATTCAAGGAGTTTTTCCCGGAAAACGCCGTGGAGTATTTTGTTTCCTTCTATGATTACTATCAGCCGGAGGCCTATATTCCCAGCACCGATACTTATATAGAAAAGGACAGCTCCATAAACGACGAGATAGAAAGCTGCGCCACAGCGCTACGGCGGCGCTTCAGGAACGCAGGGATGTCATAGTGGTGTCGTCGGTGTCCTGCATATACGGCATGGGCGACCCGACTGCCTACCGCGAAATGGCGGTATCACTGCGGCCGGGCATGTGCATGCGCAGGCAGGAGCTGCTGGAAAGACTGGTGGATATACAGTATCAGCGCAACGATATAGCCTTTGAACGCGGCACCTTCCGTGTTCGGGGGGACAGCGTGGAGATATTTCCGCCCGGCTCCGGCGATAAAGCGGTGCGGGCGGAGTTTTTCGGGGACGAAATAGACGCGCTCAAGCTGGTGGATGTCACTACGGGGCGCGCCGTGGCGCAGCTGGAGCACTATATGGTGTTCCCCAATACGCATTATGCGGCCTCGCAGGATTCAATGGAGCGCGCCGTGAGGGAGATAATGCGCGATAAGGCGGCGCAGGTGGAATGGTTCCGCAGCCAAGGCAAGCTTTTGGAGGCGCAGCGGCTGGAGGAGCGCACCAATTACGATGTGGAAATGATGAAGGAGATAGGCTATTGCTCGGGTATCGAGAACTATTCCCGTTATCTTGACGGACGCGCCGCCGGAGAGCCGCCTTATACTCTGCTTGATTATTTTCCGCAGGATTTCCTGTTGATAGTGGATGAATCCCATGTGACGCTGCCCCAGCTGCGCGCCATGTATGCCGGCGACCGCTCGCGTAAGGAAAAACTGGTGGAATACGGCTTCCGGCTTCCGGCGGCGCTGGATAACCGCCCGCTGAATTTTGAGGAGTTTGAGCACCGTTATCGCCAAATGATATGCATAAGCGCAACCCCGGCGGACTATGAGCTGGACAAGGCCGGTCTTGTTGCGGAGCAGATAGTGCGGCCTACGGGGCTGCTGGACCCGGAGATAATTCTGCGGCCGGCGCAGCATCAGGTAGACGACCTGCTGGACAGCATAAGGCAGGAAACGGCAAAGGGCTTCCGCGTGCTGGTGACAACGCTTACAAAGAAAATGGCGGAGCAGCTTACCGAATATTTGCAGAATGAGGGCGTCAGGGTGCGGTATATGCATTCGGAAATACACACTCTTGAACGCATGGAGATAATACGCGACCTGCGTCTGGGTGAGTTTGATGTTTTGGTGGGCATAAACCTGCTGCGCGAGGGGCTTGATCTTCCCGAGGTATCGCTGGTGGCAATACTGGATGCCGATAAAGAGGGCTTTCTGCGCAGTGAAAGATCGCTGATACAGACAATAGGCAGGGCGGCGCGCAACGCAGAGGGTAAGGTTGTGCTTTACGCCGATACCGTAACGGAGTCCATGGAAAAGGCCATGACGGAAACGGCGCGGCGCAGGGAAAAGCAAAAGGCGTATAACAAAGAACACGGCATAGTACCGCGCACCATAATAAAGGGAGTGCGGGAGGTGCTGGAGATAACAAAGCCGCTTAAGGAGAAGGAAAAGAAGGATCCTGCGGCGATAAAGAAGGAAATTGCAAGGCTGGAGCGGGAGATGCTGGCGGCGGCGCAGAAGCTGGATTTCGAAACTGCCGCAAAGCTCAGAGATGCGCTAAAGCTTTTAAGGCAGGAGCAGGATATCTGACGCTGCGGCGTGATGCAGATTCGGTTTGCCATATCGGAAAAGCAGCTATGCGCAAAAGAGCTTTTGAAAGGAAACATATATGCAGGAAGATATAGTCATAAAGGGCGCGCGGGCGCACAATCTTAAAAATGTGGATCTTGTAATACCGCGCAATAAATGGTGGTATTCACGGGGCTTTCCGGCTCGGGCAAAACCTCGCTTGCCTTTGATACGCTTTATGCCGAGGGGCAAAGGAGATATGTCGAATCCCTTTCCTCGTATGCCCGTCAGTTTCTGGGGCAGATGGAAAAGCCGGATGTGGACAGTATAGACGGGCTCAGCCCCGCTATAAGCATAGATCAGAAGACTACGGGGCGCAATCCGCGCTCAACGGTGGGTACGGTAACGGAGATACACGACTATCTGCGCCTGCTGTATGCCCGTATAGGGCATCCCCATTGCCCCAAATGCGGGCGGCCCATTGAGCAGCAGACGGTGGATCAGATGGTGGATTGGGTAATGCAGCTGCCGCAGGGAAGCCGCGTACAGATAATGGCGCCTATCATAAGGGAGCGCAAGGGGGAATACCGCAAGCTTTTTGCCGAGCTTATGCGTAAGGGCTATTCCAGAGTGAGGGCGGACGGCACGGTGTACGATCTCTCCGAGGAGGAGCCGGAGCTGGAGAAAAATAAAAAGCACAGCATAGAAGCCGTGGTGGACAGGCTTATTGTAAAGCCGGATATACGCACGCGTCTTGCCGATTCCCTTGAGGCGGCGCTGCATCTTGCGGACGGATTGGCGCTTGCGGTATGCCCGGAGGAGGAAAAGCTGTTTTCCCAGAATTATGCCTGCACGGAGTGCGGCATAAGCATTCAGGAGCTGGAGCCGCGCTCCTTTTCCTTCAACAGCCCGTTCGGCGCCTGCCCGGCCTGCACGGGGCTGGGCACGCAAAGCAGGATATCGCCGGAGCTGCTGGTGACCGATCCCGAAAAAAGCCTTGCGCAGGGAGCGGTAAGGGTTTCGGGCTGGAACACGGCGGCGCCTGATTCCATTGCCGGGGTTACGCTGAGGGCGCTGGCGGAGCATTACGGCTTTTCGCTGGATACGCCGGTAAACGAGCTTCCGCCAAAGGCATACAATGCCGTGATGTACGGCTCGGGGCAGGAGGAGCTGGAGTACCGGCTGGAAACGGTAAACCATGTGCGCACATACAGACAGCGCTTTGAGGGAATAATCCCCAACCTTGAAAGACGCTACCGCGAAACGGCAAGCGAGCTTGTAAAGCAGGAAATAGAGCAGTATATGGTGCAGGAGCCCTGCCCGGTATGCGGAGGCAAAAGGATCAAGCCGGAGGTGCTGGCCGTTACCGTGGGAGAAAAAAATATAGCCCAGCTTTCGGAAATGAGCGTGGAGGATGCCTATGCTTTTATGGGCAGCCTGAAGCTGAGTCGTAAGGAGGAGCTTATAGGGGAGCGCATTATAAAGGAAATACGCACAAGGCTCCGATTTCTTATTGATGTGGGGCTTTCCTATCTTACGCTTTCCCGCAGCGCCTGCACCCTTTCAGGCGGCGAGGCGCAGCGTATACGGCTTGCAACGCAGATAGGCGCGGGGCTCATGGGGGTGCTGTATATTCTTGATGAGCCGTCGATAGGGCTGCATCAGCGGGATAACGGCAGGCTGCTTTCCTCCCTTAAGGGCTTGCGGGATCTGGGCAATACGCTGGTTGTGGTGGAGCATGATGAGGAAACCATGCTGGAGGCGGATTACCTTGTGGATATCGGCCCGGGGGCCGGAATACACGGCGGTACCGTGGTGGCGGCGGGCACTCCGCAGCAGGTGATGGATAACCCGGCATCCGTTACGGGGGCGTATCTGTCCGGGAAAAAGTTTATACCCGTGCCCGCAAAGCGCCGTATTCCGGATTGGCGGTGCGTGCGCATATCGGGCGCGAGCGAGAACAATCTGAAGAATATAGATGTCAGCTTCCCGATAGGGCTTTTTACGGTGGTAACCGGAGTGTCCGGGTCGGGAAAATCCTCTCTTGTAAACGGCGTGCTTTATAAAAACCTTGCGCGTATGCTTAACGGCACCAAAATTAAGGGAGGAAAATGCCGCCGAGTTGAGGGAATAGAGCATCTTGACAAAATAATCGTTATAGATCAATCTCCGATAGGACGCACGCCCAGAAGCAATCCGGCCACCTATACCGGGCTTTTTGACCCGATACGCAATCTGTTTGCGCAGACGCAGGATGCCAAAACACGGGGATATAACGCCGGCCGCTTCAGCTTCAATGTTAAGGGCGGAAGATGCGAGGCGTGCTCGGGCGACGGCCTGCTGAAAATAGAGATGCACTTTATGCCCGATATATATGTGCCCTGCGAGGTCTGCAAGGGCAAGCGCTACAACAGGGAAACGCTGGAGGTGCATTATAAGGGCAAGAGCATATACGATGTGCTTAATATGACGGTGGAGGATGCCTACGGCTTTTTCAAAAATATTCCGCAGCTGGAGGGCAAGCTGCGCACTCTTATGGATGTGGGGCTTGGTTATATTACGCTGGGTCAGCCCTCCACCACTCTTTCGGGCGGCGAGGCACAGCGCGTAAAGCTGGCAACCGAGCTTTCAAGGCGCAGTACGGGCAAAACCCTGTATATTCTGGACGAGCCCACGACCGGCCTTCATACCGAGGATGTAGGCAGGCTTATAGGGATATTGGACCGACTTGCGGCAGAGGGCAATACGGTGGTTGTTATAGAGCACAACCTTGATGTTATAAAATGTGCGGATTACTGCATAGATCTCGGCCCTGAGGGGGGCGACAAGGGGGGCATGGTGGTGGCTACCGGCACGCCGGAGGAAATAGCTGCCTGCCCGGCGTCCTATACGGGGCAGTATCTTGCAAAGGTGCTTAAAAAGAAGCGCTCGGGAAAATGAAAAAGATAAACCGTAATATATAACCGTATTTCGGCATTAAACGGCTCCGGCGATGCAAACCGCCGGAGTTTTTGTTATATCCGGCTCAGATTGCTGAGCCGTTTCGGCGGTACTGTCCGGGTGTTATTCCGGTAGAGGAGCGGAATACGCGGTAAAAATACGCGGAATTATTAAAGCCGCATTGCTCGGCGGCGGCTTCGACGCTGCAGCCGTTAAGCAGCAGCCTTGCGGCCATGGAAATGCGCACGGAGTTTATACAGCTTACCGGCGTGCAGTGCAGATGAGAGCGAAACAGCCGGAACAGGGTGGCTTCGGACACGGCCAAATGACGGCACAGATCCGCAACCGTTATCGGAAGGGCGTAATTGCTGCGGATATAGTGCAGGGCCTTGTCTATTGCCGGACAGTCCGGCTTGCGGGTTCCGCAGCGCAGCAGAATATCAAGGATCAGATACGCCTGAGACATCCGCAGACAATAGCTGCTTTCCGGCAGCTCGTTCAGGCGCAGCAGACAGTTGTGCATAGCCTCCGAAAGTCCGTCTGGCAGCTTGCTCGGAAAGGAATACAGCTCGTCGAGGCGGCGCGAGCCGTCGCATACGGCGTCGATAAAAACATAACGGCATTCAAATATTCCGTCTTTGTCGGTGCGGTGCAGAATATCCTGCAATGCGCCGGCAGGGGCAATAAAGGCTTCACCCGGATTTATCGTCACGGCGGGAGAGCCGTTGCAGGAATATATATATCTGCCCCGCAGACACTCAACAACGGAAAGCCAATCCAGCCTTTTTACATCGCGCCAGCCGTCCGGGGCGCCGGAGCCGTTGGAGAAGTGCAGGAATTCGATGCTCAGGTGCATTTTTGCATCTCCTTTTTACATTGTGACAGTATTGTACAGTATTATGCCGGTATATGCAATTGTTTTTAACGGCATCGGATAGTATAATCCGAAAAGAATCATTAAGCGGCGGAAAAAATCTGCCGCCGGCTTGGAGGAAGAGCAATGAGCGTAAAATTCGGTTCGGCAACGGGGGAACGCCCCGTTACATTAAGTGAGACAACACGGGAAATGTGCGCAAAAGCGCTGGACGGCTTTTTCGGAAGGCGTATCCTTGAGACGCCGTTTGTAAAAGCGGACGACATCCCGGGCTTTGAAAACATGAGCATGCGGGAAAAATATGCCGCTGCGCTTGACAGGATAGTGGAGGAGTGCCCCGTATATATAAACGACGGCGAGCTTATAGTGGGAAGCGCATCCTTGGGCGATGCCATCCTGCCGGTGGTGCCGGTGAAATATGAGGGTAATTATGTTTTCGGCTGGGGTGCAAACCATGTGACAATGGGCTTTGATGAGGCGCTGCGAAAGGGCTTGGACGCATACGAACGGGAAATAGACGGATATCTCTCGGCGGATTGTGATGCTGAAAGAACCGAGGTGCGCATAAGCATGAAAAGAGCGCTTGCTTCTCTGCGGCGTTGGCACCAAAGATATATGGAGGCGTTGGAGGGAAAAATAAAGACAGACCCGCAGGAACGCCTCAAGCGCATAAGAGATAACCTGAAAACCGTGCCGTTTGCACCCCCGCAGACATTTTATCAGGCGCTCCAAAGCCTGTGGTTTTCCTTTGCTTTTGCCCGCTTGAGCGCAAATTGGCCGGGTCTTGGCAGAATGGATGAATATCTGTGGCCGTATCTTCGCGAAGACCTCGAGCACGGGCGTACGGATATGAAGGAGGCAAAGGAACAGCTGGCGCATTTTATGATAAAGGGGTGCGAGTGGATAAATCTTTCCTTCCGCGGCACCGGCGATGCTCAGCACTATCAGAACATCGTACTGGGCGGGATTGATGAAAGCGGAAGGGATATAAGCAACCCCGTAACCCGCATGGTGCTGGAAATATTTGCGGAATTGCCAATAAGCGATTTTCCCGTGGCGGTAAGGCTTAACGAACAGACCCCGGAATGGGTGCATGAGCTGATAGCGCAGAATGTGGCCTTCGGGGGCGGAGTGGTTGCGGTGTATAATGAAAGCACCGTGCTCAAGGCGCTGGAAAACTACGGCTATCCGTATAAAGAGGCGGTGCGCTTTGCAAACGACGGCTGCTGGGAGGTACAGGTGCCGGGCAAAACATGGTTTTCCTATGTGCCGTTTGACGGTTACGCGATTTTTCAGGCGCAGGTGCTGAAGCTGGGAGAAGCGGAAACGCCGGAGTATAAGAATTATGATGCCATGTATGCGGCCTATACGGAGCGGCTTAAGGAAAAAATAGACGATATATGGGCCTGCGATGAGAAAAAATGCCCGGAGTGTGCTCCGCCGGTGCCTTTTTGCGAGCTGCTCACAAAGGGATGCGCGAAAAAGGGGATGCCGTATTATTATTTCGGCCCGGAATATAATGTTGATTCGCCGCATTTCGGGGGCTTTGCCGAAGCAGTAAATGCGCTTTTTGCAATAAAGCATTTGTATTTGATACCTGCAGATATACTTTGCGGGAATATACCGATATGCTGCGCGCCGACTGGAACGGCTTTGAGGTGCAGCGCAGAGAGGCGGCGGCGCTGGATTATTGGGGTGCGGATTCTTCGGAGGCCGATGAAATTGCGGTGCGGCTGGCAGGGGACTATGCCGATATATGCGATCGGGATAAATTCCATCATACTGGCGGAATGCTCAGGCCTGCGGGAATAAGCACCTTCGGCCGCCAGACGGACTGGCGCAACGACAGATTTTCCCACGCCTTCGGAAGAAAAAACGGAGAGATATTAAGCGGCAACTGCAGCCCGACGCCCGGCACCGATATCAACGGAGTAACTTCCGTCATACGGGCGCACTGCGCCCTTCCGCTGTACCGCTTTGCGGGAAGCACCGCGCTTGATATAAAGCTGGATCCGTCCGTTTTCCGCAATACCGATATAACGCAGGTGGTGCGCAGTCTTACGGACGGCTTTGTAAGCCTCGGGGGCTTCTTTATGCAGATGGATACGGTGGATAACGAGGCTCTGCGCCGCGCGCAGGAAAATCCGGAAGCATATAAAGGGCTGGCGGTGCGCGTCTCCGGCTGGTCGGCGCGTTTCGTAACTTTGAGCCGGGAATGGCAGGACACCGTAATAGAGCGCACCTCGCAGAAAATATAAAAGCGCGGTGTGGGGCAAGCCGATTTTGTCCGGCGGAAGGGATGTGCCTATGGAAGGAATAATAACGGATATACAGCGGTTTTGCGTGCATGACGGGCCGGGAATACGCACGGCGGTATTTCTCAAGGGCTGCCCGTTAAGATGCGCATGGTGCCACAACCCGGAAACGCAGTCCGCAAAGCCGGAGCCGTATCTTGACGCCGGTGCCTGCACGGGATGCGGCAGCTGTGAAAGAATATGCACAAGACACCGCATTACCGCTCATGGGCATCTGTTTGATGCTTCCGGCTGCACCGGCTGCCTTGAATGTGTCAAAAGCTGCCGTTACGGTGCGCTCAGCGTAAACGGAAGGCGCATAAGCGCGGAAAGCATTGTACGGCAGGCGCTTGCGGACAGACCGTTTTACGCAGGCGGAGGAGGCATTACCGTAACCGGCGGAGAGCCGTCGTTTCAGCCGGAATTTGCTCTTGAGATATTGCAGCGCGCTGCTTTTGCAGGCATGAACACCTGTATGGAAACGGCGGGCTGCTTTGACGGCGATTTTTTACGGGAGGCATCACGGTGCTGCGGCCTTTTTCTTATAGATGTAAAGGATGCAAATGAAAAAAGGCTGAGAAAAATACGGGGCAGAGCCTGTCGAAGCTGGCTGCCAATCTGGAGGCCGCAGGAGAGCTTGGCGTAAATTTCGCGGTGCGCACCCCCGTAATAGGCGGTATCAACGATACGCCGGAGGACATGCTGGAGCTTGCAGCCTTTGCACGGCAGTTCAGACCGGCGGAGTGGAGGCTGTTTTCCTATCACGAGTTGGGGCTTTCCAAGGCGGAAAGGCTGGGCAGAAAGCAGGGAAGATTCGGGACGGTATCCGAGGAACGCCTGCAAAGGCTTCGGGAGATTTTTTACCGTGAACTTTCGGGACGCATGCGCCCCGGAAGCACGGGCGATTAGAAAGCGCATAAGCCGCTGCAAAGAAGCGTGGGGCAAACAGGCGCACGGCTTTTAGGGAAACAAAGTGCCGGAAGAAGAAAATGGCGTAAAAATGCGAAAGAAACGGGTTTTAACAAAATATATCTTGACACGAAGCCGCATTTGTGGTAAATTAACAACGCACTACTTCCGGGTAGTGTTTCTATATGCGTTTTGGAGGTGTAAAAAATGGCTGCTAAGGGACAGAGAAACGGTATAACACTGGCTTGCTCCGAGTGCAAGAACAGAAACTATATTACCAGCAAAAATAAGAAGAACGATCCGGATCGCCTTGAGATCAAGAAATATTGCCCGACCTGCAAGGCTCATACCGCTCATAAGGAAACAAAGTAATTTTTCTAAGCGATATTAAGGATGTGAAAAAGATGGCAAAGGATCAGGATAAGAAGGCGGCAGCACAGGACAAGCTGGAGCTGGTTCAGAGCGCCGACGCCGTCAAACAGGACAAAAAAGACGGTAAGGATGCCAAGAAGGCTCAGAAAAAGAAAAAGGAAAAGAAAAAACGCGGAAATCCCGTAAAGGAAATGATCTCCGAGCTGAAAAAGGTCACTTGGCCTACCCGCAAGGAATTCATCAATTACAGCGTATGCGTTTTTGTTTTTGTTGCCGTTATGGCTCTGATCGTATGGCTGATGGACCTCGGCTCCGCCGAGCTTATCAAGCTGCTTACCGATCAG
The DNA here is from genome assembly GCA_022009755.1 of Oscillospiraceae bacterium. Classification (GTDB taxonomy): domain Bacteria; phylum Bacillota; class Clostridia; order Christensenellales; family QALW01; genus UMGS1338. The sequence continues at coordinate 966,907 of CP091722.1, read as the reverse complement.
ACTACGGGACTGCCTTCGCTGTTCAAGTAAGCCGGGGAGTAGCTGCAAATGAGTGAAGAGAACAATACTCCGAAGTGGTATGTCGTTCATACCTATTCAGGATATGAAAACAAGGTAATGACCAGCCTTCAGAACATGGTGGAGAATATGGCGCTTCAGGACAGGATCGTGGATGTGCGCATTCCTACTGAAGAGGTTATGGAAGTCAGGAACGACAAAAAGCGTCTTGTACAGCGCAAGCTGTTTCCGGGCTATGTCATGGTCAAGATGATAATGGATCAGCTTACTTGGTATGCCGTGCGCAATACCCGCGGCGTAACGGGCTTTGTGGGCCCGGGAAGCAAAACGCCGATTCCGCTTACGGATGAAGAGGTGCGCCGCATGGGCGTGGAGAATGTTTCCGTGCGCATGGACATCAAAAACGGCGATTATGTCGATATCATCAACGGCCCGCTGGACGGCTTTTCCGGCGTTGTGGAGGAAGTGGATGCCGCCCGTCAGAAGGTTCGCGTGATTGTTTCCATGTTCGGACGCGAAACTCCCGTGGAGCTTGACTTCGTACAGGTTAAGGTCGTTTAATCAAAGCCATTATTCGCAGCGCTTTTGCGCCTGCGTTTAATAGAGTCCGCCGTTTTTGCGGCGCGACATTCAAGTCCCGCCTGCGTGCGGGCGGTGGGAGAGCCGAAGGCTCGATAGCACCACATTTTATTAAGAGGAGGTGTTTAGATGGCAAAGAAGATTACGGGAATGGTTAAGCTGCAGATTGCAGCAGGCAAGGCTACACCTGCGCCTCCTGTCGGCTCTGTTTTGGGACCTCACGGTATCAATATCATGGGCTTCTGCAAGGAGTTCAATGAGCGTACCGCTAAGCAGGCAGGTCTTATTATCCCTGTGGTTATCACGATTTATCAGGATCGTTCTTTCTCTTTCGTAACCAAGACTCCGCCGGCAGCGGTTCTTATCAAGAAGGCCTGCGGCATAGAGAGCGGTTCGGGAGCCCCCAATAAGACCAAGGTCGCTTCGATAACCAAGGCACAGCTGCGTGAAATCGCAGAACTCAAGATGCCCGATCTTAATGCTGCCGATGTGGATGCCGCAATCAGCATGATCGCGGGTACCGCAAGAAGCATGGGCGTTACCGTGGCCGACTAAGGCCTCATTATTAAGTGGGAGGGGCGCTTTTGCGGCGCACCGTTTTGACCACAAGGAGGAACGTAAATGAAAAGAGGAAAGAAATATATCGAAAGCCTCAAGCAGATAGATACCGCGAAGCTGTATGACCCTTCCGAGGCAGCGGCTCTGGCTGTATCCACCGCTAAGGCTAAGTTTGACGAAACCGTGGAGGTTTCCGTTAAGCTGGGTATCGACCCCAAGCATGCAGACCAGCAGGTCCGCGGCGTTGTAGTGCTGCCTCACGGCACCGGCAAAACCAAGAAGATTTTGGTTATTGCCAAGGGCGAGAAGGCTGATGCCGCCGCCGCTGCCGGCGCCGATTATGTGGGCGCCGAGGAGATGATATCCAAATCCAGAACGAGCAGTGGTTTGACTATGATGTCATCGTTACCACTCCGGACATGATGGGCCTTGTAGGCCGTCTCGGTAAGGTGCTGGGCCCCAAGGGCTTGATGCCTAACCCCAAGAGCGGAACCGTTACCATGGATCTGCCCCGTGCTATTAACGAGATCAAAGCCGGTAAGGTGGAGTACAGAGTGGATAAAACCGCTATCATCCACTGCCCCATCGGCAAGGTCAGCTTCGGAACCGAGAAGCTCACGGAGAACCTGAATGTGCTTATGGATGCCATAATCAAGGCAAAGCCGGCAACCGCAAAGGGTGTTTACCTGCGCAGCGTTGTGCTCTCCAGCACCATGGGCCCCGGAATCAAGGTCAACGGACTGAAGTTCTGATAATTCAATAAAATATACGGGCATCCGGCCGTGATGCGCTCCAATGTGTTGTGCCTTTGGACGCATTTCGGCTGCGGGTGCCTGTTTTTTTGTATTTATCCGCATAAAACCCGAAAAAAGGGTGCGACGCGGTAAATCTTGCGTGTATTTGCGATGCAAAGACTCATTTGGGGTATTGCAAACAAGCCGCGTATGTGATAAAATAAATAAAAGCTGTCCTGCCCCTGTAACGCGCATCTTCCGCGATACACCGCATCGCAGCATAAACCATAAACGGAGCATGTATTTTGAAAACGCAGAACGGACGGACAAAAAATATAATAATCACAATTGTCATAGCCGCAGTGCTGCTTTGCGTTATATTGCTTGCCGTTTTGCCCACGGTGCCCCGTGCGCACGGGTCATATCGGCTTACGGTGTTTTTCACGGGGGATCTCCACGGTCAGGTGGATAATCTCCCGTATTACTATACAATAATCCAGCAGGCAAGGCACAACGGCGAAAATGTGCTGCTGTTAGACTGCGGAGATCTTTCCTACGGCGGCCCCCGTCAGGAAAAGGGCGGCGTGCCGGAGGCGTGGATGCTGGCAGGTATGAAATATGACGCAATGGTGCTTGGAAACAATGAATTCAAATGCACCGAAAATACGGCGCAGGCCTGCGATAAGCAGATAAAAAGGCTTTCCGAAAACACGGGCTGCCCGCTTTTGTGCGCCAATATTAAAAAGGACGGGCAGTATCTGGACGGCGTGCAGCCGTATATCATCAAGAATGTAAACGGGCTGCGGATAGCCGTTGTAGGCCTTACCACCGATGATATCGACAACAAGGAAACCCGCAACAAAACAAAGGAAAACCCGGTTGCGGCGCTTGAAGAAATACAGCAGCAAATATCCGGCAATGCGGATATAACCGTTGTGCTTTCCCATTGCGAGGAGGAGCAGAACAGGAATATGCGCGATGTTTCTGCCGTAATAGCGGGGCACATACATGAGCCCACATACACGCCGCAGCAGGGATATAACGGAATTCCCATTGTGCGTGCCGGCGGCAAGGACAGAGGACATTTGGGCAAGCTTGTACTGGAGCTTAAAGAAACGGAAAACGGTTGGGAAACCGAAAAATATGACTTTACACTGTGCAGCATTGAAGGCGTAATACCTAATAAAAAAATCATGAAGATATACGCCGGTCTGCCGAAAAACTGAATTCCGGCTTCATAGCTCGGAAAAATGCCTTAAGGAGCGGTTATTAATGGACAAGGTCAAACGAAACGAGCGCCTCGCGGTCATCACAAAAACACTGTGCAGCAATCCCAGCAAGCTTTTTACGCTTTCGTATTTCTGCTCGGTTCTGGGGGCAAACAAGTCCTCCCTGAGTGAAGATATTTCGGCGCTTAAAACTGTTTTTGAGCAGCGCGGGCTGGGAAGGATGGAAACAATGCCCGGCGCTATGGGGGGAGTGCGTTTTATACCGTCCATTCCCAAGGAAAAGGTGTTTGCGTACGCGCAGGAGCTGGCTACCATGCTCAGTGATTCCAGGCGGGCGCTGGCCGGCGGGTATATCTATATGACGGATGTGCTTTCCGACCCGCAGCAGCTGGAAAACATGGCGCAGTGCCTTGCCGCACCGTATTTTAATAAGAATATAGACCATGTTATAACCATAGAAACAAAGGGCATACCGATAGCGCTTATGTGTGCAAGAGTTCTCGGTGTGCCGCTGATAATTGCAAGGCGTGAAAACCGTATAAACGAAGGCTCGATTGTTTCGATAAACTATATCACGGGCTCGGGACGCCGTATGGAAACGATGAGCCTGCCGCGCAGGGCCATTGATAACGGTCAGAGAGTGCTGATAGTGGACGATTTTATGCGCGCCGGCGGCAGCGTAAAGGGGCTTTGCGATCTTATGAGGGAATTCAATGTTACGGTCGAGGGCGTCGCTGTGCTTGTGGCAACAAAGCAGCCGGAGCGCAAGCTGGTGGAGGGCTACCGTTCGCTGCTTACGCTTTACTCTGTGGACGATTATCAGGGAATAATCGATATTCGTCCCAGCACGGTGCTGTCGGATAACCGACAAATGTGAACATAAGCTGAATTTTATACATAACAGTTGCATTTTATACCGCAGGATGATAATATCAGAATATAATGGTTAAATTTTACGGGAGGGTGCGGCCATGGATGTTACCGATGTAAGAATACGCAGAATTATGACAGACGGCAAGCTGAAGGCGGTGGCTTCAGTTACATTTGATGATGTATTTGTGGTGCATGATATAAAAATCATCCAAGGCAGCAGCGGCTTGTTTGTGGCGATGCCGGCCAAGAGAACGCCGGGCGGCGAGCTGCGTGATATAGCGCATCCGCTTGTTACGCATCTTCGCAATGAAATATCCTCCAGGGTGCTGGAGGCCTTTGCGGCGCTTCCGGAGCCGACGGATACAGGCTCTGCTCAGGCGGCTGCAACATAAAACACCCCCCGCTTTTTACGAAGCGGGATATTTTTTATCCTTCGATTTTTCTTTGCGCGGCGGCAGCAAAAAAATGCTTGATGTTTATGCCTTTGGTAGCATATAATATCAGGTAATGAAAAAGAGGTATATTTATAATGAATCTGATGGATTATAAGAATAAAAAAGTTCACTTTATTGCAGTGGGCGGCTCCTCCATGAGCGGGCTTGCCATGATGCTGCACAATCTGGGTTTTGATAAGCTTTCCGGCTCCGATCAGGCGGAGGGCAAGGCGCTTCCTGCCCTTCGGGATGCGGGAATAAAAATAAGCGTGGGGCATGATGAGAAAAATGTACAGGGTGCGGAGCTTGTAATTTATTCTGCGGCCGTTAATGAAAAAAACTGCGAATTTGCCTATGCAAAGCAGCACGGTATTCCCATGCTGCGCAGGGATGAGCTTCTCGGCGAGCTTTCAAAGGCCTATAAGAACTGTATAGCCGTTTCCGGCACGCACGGAAAAACCACCACCACCGGAATGATAAGCGAAATTTTTCAGGTAGCGGGCAAGGATGCCACCATACATATAGGCGGAGTGCTGCCCATGATACACAGCAATGTGCGTCTGGGGCACGGAGATGCGTTCATAACCGAGGCCTGTGAATATGTGGATTCTTTTCTTACCCTGCGCCCGAAGTTTGCCATAGTGCTCAATATAGATGCTGATCACCTCGATTATTTCAAGGATATAGATCATATATACGCTTCCTTTATGCGCTTTGTGCAGCCGGTGCCGGAGGACGGCTGCGTTATAGGCTGCGGAGATGATAAGCGCACGGCAAAGCTGCTTAAGGAGTGCGGAAAGCATACGGTAAGCTACGGCTTTGAGGACACAAACGATTATTATGCACGCAATATCGAATTTTCGCCGCAGGGTTATCCGAGCTATGATTTCTGTAAGGACGGAAAATGCCTTTTCCGTGTGGAACTCAGCATAGTGGGCAAGCTGAATGTGCTTAACTCCATGGCGGCAATAATATGCTGTATGAAAAACGGCATATCAGAAAGCGCTATAAAAGAGGGGCTGCATGCCTTCCGCGGTGTCATGCGCCGCTTTGAGGACCGCGGAACCTGCAACGGAGCGCGGCTCATACATGATTATGCGCACCATCCTCAGGAGGTGGCGGCCACTATTCTTGCGGCACAGCCCATTGAAAAAAACCGTCTGTGGGTGGTTTATCAGCCGGCGCTGTTTTCCCGCACCAAGGCACAGTTTGACAGGCTGGTAAAATGCTTTAAGGGGGCGGATAAAGTAATAGTTATTGATATCTACGGCTCCCGCGAACCGTTCGATCCCACAATCCACTCCAAAATGCTGGTGGATAAGATAGTGGAGCAGGAAAAGCAGGATTGCATATACATTCCCACAATGCAGGAGGCGGCGGAATACTTAAAGCAGCATCTTGAACCGGGCGATTTGTGCCTTAATTTGGGAAGCGGCAGCATTGATAAGCTGGATACATTTATAACAGGCGGGAATTAAAGTATATTTCGGCCTGCATACCGCGCAGCGAAAGGCCGGGCAAAACGGACGCAGACACTTTGCCGAAAGCCGCGCCGAAGGAAAGCAAACTGAAAATCAAACCGCATTTATTATTTATAAGCCGCTGTTTTTGTGAAAAAAACGGTTTTGAATAATAAAGCGGTTTTTAATATAAATCGTTATGAGCATGGCTTTTTATATATTTTTTTTCGTATATTTCCCTTGATAAAAATGACACACTAAAGACAGGAAGGGAAGGTGTGGCAGGATGAAAAAAAGTATATTTGCGCCATTACGCTTGTGCTGCTGCTTTTTCCGGCGTTTACTGCGGTAGCGTCCGGAGCCGAGGCTGGCAATCAGGCATTCAGAGCAACCAGAACATCGGTATACAGATGACATTAAATGCAGATACTGCGGCTTTGTGCTGAAACAGAAGCCGCCGCAGGCTTTATATATTAAAACAAGAATTATTGCGGGGCGGAACGCGTGTTCGGTCTCGCTTTTTATTATGGCAGCAGTGCAGCCCTGTTATGCGGAAGCAGACCTGCTGTGTTTTTGCAAAAGATGTTTTTTATATCGGGCGGCGTACAATATGCTGTTTTCGGCATTGCATTATGCAAACGGTTGTGGTATTATGAATTTGGGAAATTGATAATTCCGAAATATAAAAAACATCAAAGGGGGATAAAAATGCTGGAGGTAAGAAACCTTGTAAAGGTATATAAGCCCAAAAGAGGCGTGGCGGTAAAAGCGCTGGATAATGTGAGTATTAAATTCCCAAACAGCGGCATGGTGTTTCTTTTGGGAAAATCAGGCAGCGGCAAATCAACGCTGCTTAATGTTCTTGGCGGCCTTGACCGCTGTGACAGCGGAGAAATAATCATAAAAGGAGTTTCGTCGCGAAGCTTCCGGCAAAGACATTTCGATTCCTATCGCAATACATATGTCGGGTTTGTTTTTCAGGAGTATAACCTGCTTGAGGAGTTCAATGTCGGGGCAAATATCGCTCTGGCTATTCAGCTTCAGGGGCGTAAACCGCAGGATGATGAAATAAACTCCATTCTGCGCCGCGTGGACATGGAGGGCTGCGCATACCGGCGCACCAATGAGCTTTCCGGCGGACAGCGCCAAAGAGTGGCCATTGCAAGAGCGCTGGTAAAAAATCCTGAAATAATCATGGCGGATGAGCCGACGGGTGCACTGGATTCGGCTACGGGCCGGCAGGTGCTTCAGATGCTTAAGGAGCTTTCACAAACGAGGCTGGTCATAGTGGTTTCGCATGACCGCGAGTTTGCTTCGCAATATGCAGACAGGATAATTGAACTTTCCGACGGCAGAGTCATAAGGGATGACGAGCTTGCAGCTGACGATACGGTACAGGCCTCCGAAGCAAAGGGGCTTGCCTTTTGTGATAATTGCGTGGAAATACCGGCAGGCTATCATCTTACCCCGGAGGACAGGGAAAAAATCAACAGCTATATCGATGCTCTTTCGGGGCAAAATACGCGTTTGATTATTCGCTCTGCCAAAGCGGAGGGACGCTTTGCACCTACCGATACTTCACGGATAGAAACGGATTCCGGAGAGCCGTTCCGGCTTATTCGTTCGCATCTGCCTATGAATGTGGCCTTCCGTTTGGGAGCAAGCAGCCTTAAATACAAAAAAATCCGTCTTGTAATAACAGTATTGCTTTCCTGCGTTGCATTTACCCTTTTTGGGCTTGCAGACACCTTCGGGGCCTACAACCATGTGCGCACCTGTACTGATTCACTTACGGACAATAACATAAAACACATATCCGTAACCGCCGGAGAAAGAGATGAGGTCACGGAGCTGATGTTAATCGGCGGACGAATGTCGCAGGCGGATATAGAAAGCGTCGAAGGGCATGGGAATAGCCCTTAACGGTGTATATAAGCCATCGGGATACGGTTATACGACAGAAGATCCCGAAACCGGGGAGAGCTATTACGAGTATTCCGAGCCCATGAGCTTTGCGAAACAGATAAACGGCACCGAGTACGCAAAGGAGACGGTGTATAATCTTTATTCCTCAGGCTTTGAAGCGGGCTTCGGAGTTATGGAGGAGAGCATAGCCGAAAAAATGGGCTATACGCTGCTTGCGGGGTGCTATCCCGAAGGGGATAAGCCGGAGATTGCCGTAAGTAAAGCGGTGTATGAAACCTTTGAAAAATGCGGCTACCGTGAGCCGGAGAGTAAAATGTATAATTATACAAATATAACCCGCTATAAAGACCTGATAGGCAAAAAGCTGAGGCTTAACGGCACGGACTATACGGTAAGCGCAATAGTGGATACCGGCCTTGATATGTCGCGTTACAGCGTATTGGCTGAAGCAATCGATTATAATGACGCAAAAACGGTTGTGCGCAATATGATTCTGCAGCAGGAGCTGTATTATGATAAGCAGTACGGCTATGCCGGAATGGCCATGCTCAGCCGGGAGAGCTTTGCAAAGATTATTCAGACGGCCGATGAGAAATATGATAACAAGCCGTTTGAATTTGCAATAGGTGCCATGCCCAAAGATAAAAACGAAGTTTTCAACGCTGTAAAGTACTGTTACCGTGAAGGTAAGCAGTATAATCCCATACAAAACCCGGTAATTTTTGAGCTGGATGCAATCGACGAAATACTGAAGATTCTTTCCGGCGTGTTTGTGGGAGTCGGCGTGTTTTTTGCAATATTCGCATCCATCATGCTTGCAAATTTTATAGCGGTAAGCGTTGCAAACAAAAAACAGGAAATAGGTATACTGCGTGCAATCGGCTCCCGCAGCAGCGATGTTTTCCGCATTTTCTTCAGTGAAAGCTTTATAATTGCAGCGGTTAATTTTGTGCTTGCCTGTATAGGCACGGCAGCTGTTACAATTATGATCAACAGGGGGGTTCATAATCTCGGCGTGCTTGTAACCGTTTTATCGGTGGGGCCGCGCCAGATGCTGCTGATACTTGCCATAAGCTTGTTCGTGGCAGCAATAGCAAGCTTTTTACCGGTATGGCGCATAGCCTCCAAGAAACCGATTGATGCTATAAGAAACCGCTGACGGATCTGCGGCGCGGCGGCGCGGCCGGGCGCTCGGCCTTGCGGCCTTACGCCCCCGCCCTGCCCTTAAAGGGCAGGGACGGCCTTTGAAAAAGCCCTCGGCCGCGCATCGGCGCCCGCGGCAAAGGGGGTAATAGCGCAGCTGTTTTTGTCCGGCGCAGCTTTTTCAAAAACAGACAAAGCCGCCCCCGATGGGGCGGCTTTAATATACGGTATCAAATTAAGCCCGGTTATAAATCAAATAAGCAAATCCTTTGCGGGGAAAACCGGCTCACAGGTAACATTTAAGCCCAGCTTTCGCAAGGTGCCCTCATCCCCGGAACGCAGCATTTGTGTGGAATGAAAATCGCAGCCTCTGAGCTTTGGAAGGCAGCTCACGGCTAAAGCGGCGGTGGGGTTGGTGGCCGCGCATATAGACAGAGCTATAAGCACATCGTCAAGCTTGAGCACCGAGCTTGCACTGCCCAGTATTTCCCCCTTAAGGCGGAGAATGGGCTCCAGCACAATGGGGGAGATCAGCATTATCTTGTCGTCAAGACCGGCCAATGCCTTTACGGAATTGACCACCGCGCTTGCCGAAGCACTCATAAGCTGAGTTTTGCGTCCGGTAATAATGCGGCCGTCCTCCAGCTCCAGCGCAGCTGCGGGTGCGTTTGCGGCTTGGGATTTTTCAAGGGCGGGGGTTACCGTGTGCCGATCCTTGGGGGTAACACCCAGCTGCTGCATAATGCTTTTTATCTTTTCAAGGGTGCTGTCCTTTTCCCGCCCGAGCTTGCAGTCGCAGGCGGTTTTGTAATAGCGGCGTATAACCTCCTGCTTTGAGGCCTCGCATACGGCATCGTCGTCATATATGCAGTAGCCCGCCATATTTACACCCATATCGGTGGGAGAGCGGTAAAAATCGGGGTTGCCGGTCACGCGGGTAAGTATAGTGCGCAGAACCGGGAAGGCCTCAATATCACGGTTATAATTTACCGTGGATACGCCGTAAGCCTCAAGATGGAACGGATCTATCATGTTTATATCCTGAAGATCCGCCGTGGCCGCCTCATAGGCAAGGTTGACCGGATGCTTAAGCGGAAGATTCCATATGGGGAAGGTTTCGAATTTGGCATACCCTGCCGCACGCCCGCGCTTGTGCTCATGATAAAGCTGGGAAAGGCAGGTGGCAAGCTTTCCGCTTCCGGGGCCGGGAGCCGTGACCACAACAAGAGGCCGGGTGGTTTCAATATAATCGTTTTTACCGTAGCCCTCCGGGCTTACAATGGTGTTTATATCGGTGGGATAATCCTTTATGGGATAGTGCGTATAATGCCGCACGCCCATCATTTCCAGCCTCCGGCGGAAGGGCTCAACTGCGCTTTGGCCGGTGTACTGCGTAATAACCACCGAGCTTACCAGTATTCCCATTTTGGAAATAAGGCTGATAAGGCGCAGCACCTCCATATCGTAGGTTATGCCGATATCAGCACGGATTTTCGTTTTTTCAATATCGGCGGCGCACACGCAAAAAACAACCTCAACACGGTCGCGCAGCTCGTAGAGCAGCTTGATCTTGCCGTTGGGATCAAACCCCGGCAGCACGCGGGCAGCGTGAAAATCATCAAATATCTTGCCGCCGAATTCCAAATACAGCTTGTTGTCAAAACGGGAAATGCGCTCCAGTATCTGGCTTGTCTGGCGCCGTGTGTACTCCCGGCTGTCAAACCCTTTTTTCATTTTAATCCTCCCAAAGTCCGCAGTCTGTTCCTAAAAATCATACCCCGACTATTGTAAGTATTTAAGGGGCAAAAGTCAAGGATAATGTCGTTTTTTTGTTTATTACGGCATTAACGGGACATGGCAAGGCAGGCGTGCGCACCTGTTGCATAAAGCTGCGGCAGCGTTAGCATTTTTATAACAATAAGCGCCGCAAGCCCGTACAATACCGACTCATAGGAAAAATATAGTTTCTATTGTGCTAAAAAAAACTATAATAGTGCATTGAACAATGCCTTGCCGCGCTATATAATACCCTTGTAAACCGAATACGGTTATTTATCACTTGTAAAATTATATCAGGAGGAATACACATGAAAAAGAAACTGGCGGCAATCGCTGCCGCTGCGCTGATGCTGCTGCTGTGCGCCTGTGATGTAAATACCGCATCGCCCGCGCCGTCGCAGAGTCCCGCGCAGGATCAAACCGGGCAGACATCTCCCGAGCCCGAAACAACTCCGGAAACACCGTATGAAGAAGCCGGTAAAAAGCTTATAGAGGGCTTTGAGCAGGGCGAGATATCCGAGCTTGTCCAAAGCCTTGACTGGACTTCAACGGGCTACGGCATAAGCAATCCGAAGCTTTCCGTAACCGATAATAAAGATATGTGCGATCAGGGCAAAGGCATGCTCACGGTTTTGCCCGATGCAAATGCGTGGTGTCAGTCCTATACATTCAAGGGTGAAAGCGTAAGCAAAGCCTTTTCGGAGGGCGGAAGCTATCTCCGGCTTTGGGTGTGCAACAAAACGGGCGGCACACTGGGTGTGGGCATGGTGGCGGCAGCAAACGGAAAGCAGGCGTATTTTTCTGCGGAGGATGCCGTTCTTACCGGCGCCGACGGCACGGTTCTCAAGGCGGAAACGGGCGATCCTTCCGGCATGGGTCAGGGCAAGCCCTCCGCGGTTATCATCCCGGACGGCTTTTGCGGCTGGCTGAGCTTCAGATGCGATAAGCTGGGCCGGTATTGGGAAAACGCAATGCTGGAGGATATAAAAACAACGGAATCGCTCAATATTGATGTGCGACCCGCCAGCTTTTCCGATGAAGGCAGCTATGTATTTGATGAGCTTGCGCTTACGGAAAACATGTCGGGACAGCTCCGCGATTGGGAGCATAAACAGGAGGACGATAAAAACATGACCAACGAAGAAAAGATCGCCAAGGGCTTTGAAAAGGCGATAAACACCACGCCGGTGCTTAATGAAATTGCGGAACTTAACCCCACGGGCACATATTCCGGCATTAAAGCGGTATGGTATGAGGGTATGACCAAAAACGGCCGCAAACCAAGGTGTTTGCCTATATAGGCTTCCCGGAGAATGCCGATGCATCCTCGCCGGTGCCGGCGGTCGTATTGGTGCACGGCGGCGGCGGACACGCTTTCCTGCCGTGGGTAAAGATGTGGAATGACCGCGGCTATGCCGCCATTGCAATGGATAACACCGGGTATTTCCCCACAACGGTAAACGCAGGCAGCAGCGAGACCGACACCACATGGCGCTACGGGCTTATGAAATCGCTCAAGGAGGAGGGGTATACGAATGCCCCTAATAACGACGGTATGGGCTCCTCCGCCGGCAAGGCCGAGAATATGTGGATGTATCATGCCGTGGGGCAGACCATACTTGCCGCAAACGCGCTGCGCGCAGACAGCCGCGTTGCTGCCGATAAGGTGGGAGTTACGGGTATTTCATGGGGCGGAGTTATAAGCTCCATAACCATAGGCTGGGATAACCGTTTTGCCTTTGCCGTTCCGGTTTACGGCTCCGGGTACCTTGATGAATCCCTTGCATGGATGAAAAACAATTTCTCCGGCAAGGAAACCATACAGCTTTGGAGCGCGAAGGACCGCTTTGATAAGGCCGATATGCCGATACTTTGGTTGTGCTGGAATGACGACAGCTGTTTTTCAGTAAACAGCAACTCCAAGAGCTATCTTGATACGGTAAAGGTAAACCCGGCCGACAGGCTGAGCATGATAAACAAAATGTATCATTCCCACGGCTGCGGATGGAATCCGGGCGAGATTATGATGTTTGCGGATTCTGTAGTAAAGGGCGGGGCGACCCTTACCGGCTTTGCCTCCCAGCCCTCGGGCAGAAAAATAAATGTTAAAATAGAAGCGGACTCCGCAGCCAACAAGGTTATCGCAAAGCTTTATTACATTACGGAGGATATGACATACAGCCGTCATAAAAAGTACGGCTATGAGGATACCTTTATGGATCAGGAATGGCAGACGGCGGACCTTACGGTTAAGGAAGGTACCGTTACCGGCAGCGTTCCTGCAAAGGCTAAAGGGTATTATATTGAGCTTACCACCGAGATAGCCGGAAAAAGCTATGTTACCTGCTCTGTATATACCGTAGTAAAATAATTAAACAGCCTACGGCTGTAAGAAAAAACACAAAAGCAAAGCGCGAGCCCGAAACGGACTCGCGCTTTGTGCTTTAATTTTTGCACTTTTATATATTGCCTTTTGCTGCTGTACTTTCACCTATACGGGCGAGGAGCAATCTGTTTTTATTCAAACTGCGCATAAAAAAGGTCGTGATAAAAGCCGGGAGCCCCCACAAGGGAGTCATGCGTTCCGCGCTGCACTATCCGTCCCTCCTTAAGCACTATCACCGTATCGGCGTTGCGCACGGTGGACAGGCGGTGAGCAATCACTATGCAGGTTTTGTTTTTCATAAGCCGCTCTATGGAGCGCTGCAAAAGAGCCTCCGTGCGGGAGTCCACATTGCTGGTGGCTTCGTCCAGTATCAGCACCCGCGCATCGGAAAGCATTGCGCGCGCCACCGTCATAAGCTGCTGCTGTCCCTTGGAGATGCCGCCGCCCTCATCGCTCATAGGTGTGTCATAGCCCTTTGGAAGCGAAAGAATGTACTCGTGTATACCCACGGCTTTGGCAGCGGCTTCCGCGTCCTCCCTTGTGGCTTCGGGATTGCCGTAGGTAAGGTTTTCATATACCGTTCCGTCAAACAGCCAGGCATCCTGCAGCACCATTGCAAGGCTTTTTCGGAGGGAATCCCTGGTTCCGTCCGTCACAGGCGTGCCGTCCAGCGTGATTTCGCCGCTTTGTGCGTCATAAAAGCGCATAAGCAGGTTTATAAGCGTGGTTTTTCCGGCTCCCGTAGGCCCCACTATTGCAAGAGTCTTGCCGGGCTTTGCCTCCATGGTTATGCTTCGCAGAGTCGGCTTGCCGGGTATATAGTCAAAATTCACATCGCAAAAGCCGATATCGCCGCGTATATCCGAAAATATGCGGGCATCTGCGGCATCGGGAGCTTCACAGGGCTCGTCAAGCAGGCGGAATATGCGCTCCGCCGCTGCTGCGGCGGATTGAAATTCCGTAAGTATTCCCGCCATTTCGTTTATAGGCCCGGCAAAGCGCCGTGAGTAGAGTACAAAGGAGGAAAGCGTACCCAGGGTTATGCCGCCGTACAGATACAAGAAGCCGCCCAGCGTGCTTATAAGGGCAAGAGAGAGGTTGTTTATGAAGTTTACCGACGGCCCGACAATGCAGCCGTGATAATCGGCGTTATAATAAGCCGTTACCGCGTCCTCATTGCGCTCGTTAAAGCGGCCGTCCACATAGGCCTCGCGGCTTGCCGCCTTTATGGCGGTGTGCCCGCTCAGCATCTCTTCGGCATAGCCGTTCAGCGCTCCCAGCTTGCCCGAACGCTTGCGGAAAAGGGGCTGGATACGGCGTGTCTTAAAGCGTGTAAATATAACGGCGATAGGCACTGTTACGGCAAAGACAAGCAGCATTACGGGGGACAGCACTGCCATCATAACAAAGGAGCCTATAACGGTTACGCAGGAGGCAAGCGCCGAGAGCAAATCCGATGACAGAGTGGCGTTTACGGTGTCTATATCGTAGGAGATACGGCTTATGACATCGCCCGCCGGGTGCGTGTCAAAATATGCTACCGGCAAATGCAGCAGATGCTCCATTACCTCGCTGCGCATTTGCCGCACTATGCGTTGGGATAAACGGGTGACAATTACCGATACAATATAGGAAACGGCGGCGGATAAAATGTAAAACAGCGCCATCATGCCGCAGTAGAAAAATACCTTGCCGAAATCGGTATTGCCGATGGCTATTGCGTCAATTGCCGCGCCGGAAAGCTTTGGACCTATAAGCGAGAGCAGGTTGGAAATAAGCATAAGCGCAAGCGCCAGGGCGGCAACAAGGCGGTGACGCATAAGATAACCCAGCAGCCGGCGTACGGTGCCGCGGCGTTTTTTTGAAAACAGCGAATTTGCGGAGGCGTTTTCATTGTTTGCTGCATTGTTTGCTGTATTGTAATGCGTTTTATTCAAGCGCGGCACCTCCTATCTGGGAAAGGCTTATTTCGCGGTAAAGCGGGCAGCGCTCAAGAAGCTCTTCGTGAGTGCCCGATGCGGCTATGCGGCCGTTATCCAGCACGATTATGCAGTCGGCCTGCATAACGGAGCTTACACGCTGAGTGGCTATGATCTTGGTGCAGGGGATATCGGCAAGCTCCCTGCGGATGGCGGCGTCGGTGCGGTAGTCAAGCGCGCTTGCGGCATCATCCAGTATAAGTATGGGAGGGGCTGCGGCAATGGCTCTTGCAATAAGCAGCCGCTGCTTTTGTCCGCCGCTTATGTTTGTGCCCTTCGAGGTTAGAATGCGGTCAAGCCCCTCAGGGTCCGCAAGGACAAATTCGGCATGCGCCTTTTTAAGGGCGCTTATCAGCTCATCGTCGGGGATATCCCGCCCAAAGCAGATGTTTTCCCGTACAGTGCCGGAAAAAATAAAATCGTTTTGCAGCACCTGCGCAAAGAGTGCGTGCAGCTGCGGCGCGGTGTAGGAGCGCACATCCCGCCCCATAACCCGTATTTCGCCTTGGCATGGGTCGTAAAGACGCTCGCACAGCTTAAGCATGGTGCTTTTGCCGCTGCCCGTTGCCCCGACAATGCCCAAACATCCCCCCTTTTTAAGGGAAAAGCTGATATTGTCCAGTATTTTGGCGCTGCCGTAGGAGAAGCTTACATTGCAAAAGCTTACGGCGCAGTCGTCCCGTATATCGCTTTGCCGCATACCGGCAGGTCGGGCTGCATATCCATTACCTCGCTTATGCGCTGGGCGCTGGCCGCGCATTTGGAATACATTGTGAATATGCGCGTAACAGTCAGCATGGCGTTTGAAATAATGGTAAAGTAACTCATAAAGGCAATGATTTTGCCTGCGGTTGATATGCCGCCGTGCACCAAAAAGGCGCCGGTTAATATAACGGCGGTAAGTCCGAGGTTAAGCAGCACTGTCATAACGGGGTTGCTTGCACTCATTGTAAGCACGGCCTTTTGTTCGGCGCGGGACAGGCCGAGGTTAAGAGCTTCAAACGCTTCGCTTTCATTTTTTTGCGAGGAAAAGGCCTTTATAACGCGAATTCCCTTGCACACCTGCCGTACCTTGCGCACCATGGAATCGGCCGCAGCCTGCGCGCGTACATACAGCCTGCGCCCGAAGCGGCTTATCAAATACACCCCTGTGCCCAAAAGCGGCAGCACGGCCGTCATTATAAGCGCAAGCCGTGCCTCCATGGCAAAGGAAAAGCAAAGCCCGCCTATCAGCAGTATAGGGGCGCGCACGCCCATGCGCTGCATCATGCCCACCGTCTGGTGTATATTGTAGGTGTCGCCGGTAAGGCGCGTTTCAAGGGAGGGAATGCCGAAATGCTCCACCTGCGAGCAGGAAAGGGACATGCATTTTGCAAAAAGGTCGCTGCGCAGGGTGCGGGTGGTGTCCCGTGCCACGGCAGAGGCTATCCGGTTGGCAATAACATTGCCGGATATGCCTATGCAGGCCGCCAGCACCATCATCAGCCCCAAAAACAGTATGCTGCCCTTGTTGCCCGACGGAGCCACCGTATCCAGCATGGCGGCAAGCATCCACGGCAGCGCAAGGTCCATTAGCGTGCCGGTCGTTTTGATCAAAAGCCCCACGGCTATTTTGCCCGTAAAGGGCCGTATATAGCGGAATATTTGCTTCATTTAACTGTTTCCCTGATGTTTTTTTGCGTTGTGCAGCTGTTTTATTAAAGCGGCAGCAACAGTTTATTATACGCATTTTCCACTCTTTTGTCAAAATTGCGCGCGGCAGGGCAAAAGGTAAAGCAGTCTAAAAAACAGGCATACAACCCTTTATGGCTTCATAGAGTATAAACAAAGAATAATGAATCGGCGGGAGGATTGTCATGGAGGGCTTTGATCTTTACAGAGATATTGCGCAAAGAACCGGAGGCGACATATATGTAGGAGTGGTGGGGCCGGTGCGTACCGGTAAATCCACCTTTATTAAACGGTTTATGGATCTTATGGTGCTTCCGAACATAGAGGATGAATTCGTAAGGGCGCGCGCCGTTGATGAGCTGCCGCAAAGCGGGTCCGGGCGCACCATAATGACCACGCAGCCTAAATTCGTGCCCAATGAGGCGGTGAAGCTGACGCTGGAAAAGGCGGAGCTGAGGGTGCGGCTGGTGGACTGCGTGGGCTATCTGGCACAGGGAGTAATAGGACACCTGGAAAACGATGTGCCGCGCATGGTGCGCACCCCGTGGAGCAGCGAGGAAATGCCCTTTGAGCAGGCGGCGGAGCTGGGCACGCGCAAGGTGATAGCCGAGCATTCCACAATAGGCATAGTGGTGACCACGGACGGCAGCATAACCGGTATGCCGCGTTCAGCCTATGCGGAGGCGGAGGAAAGGGTGGTAAATGAGCTTAAGGAGCTCAACAAGCCCTTTATTGTAGTGCTTAACACTACGGATCTGTATAATATGGATACGCAGCAGCAGGTGCTTCAGCTGGAGGAAAAGTACGGCGTGCCGGTGGTGGGCATGGATGTGCTGAACATGACAAAGGAGGATATAGCAGGGCTGCTTGAACGCATATTATACGAATTTCCGTTAAGGTGCATAGAAATAGACCTTCCCGGATGGATGCAGGCGCTGCCCCGCGAGCATGAGCTGATAGAAAAAATCACACAGGCGCTTGCGGAGGCAAAGCAGCAGGAAAAAATGAAAGATTATCCGCTTTTGCCCGAAGCCTTTGAGAATATGGAGGGCATAGTAAAAAGCTTTGAGCTGGAAAAGGTGCTGCCCGGTCAGGGACGCATATGCTATTGCCTTACGGCGGAGCCGGAGCTGTTCTATAAGGTGCTGGGGCAGGAGTGCGGCTGCGAGATAAGCGGGGATTCCCAGCTGATGAGCATTATAAAGGAACTGGTGGAGGCAAAGCGGGAATACGATAAAATAGCGCCGGCGCTTGCTGCCGCCAAGGAAACCGGCTACGGCGTGGTGGCGCCTTCCATGGACGATATGGTGCTGGAGGAGCCGGAAATGGTGCGTCAGGGCGGCAGATACGGCGTAAAGCTGAAGGCGAGCGCACCCAGCCTGCACCTGATACGGGCGGATGTAAAAACCGAGGTAAGCCCGGTGGTGGGCAGTGAGCAGCAGGGTGAGGAGATGGTGCGGGGGATGCTGGAAGGCTTTGAAAGCGATACCTCGAAGATATGGGAGAGCAATATTTTCGGCAAAAGCCTGCATGAGCTGGTACAGGAGGGGCTGTCCGGAAAGCTGGTGAGAATGCCGGCAGAGGCGCAGAAAAAGATGCAGATGACGGTGGAAAGGATAGTGAACGAAGGCGGCGGAGGCCTGATATGCATACTGCTTTAATGCATAAATATACAGCATAGTGAATATTTATGCAGAATGAATCGGAGCAAAAATGCGAAAAACATATAAAAAACGCATCAAAAACGCTTAAAAAACATTAAAAAAAGCGTTAAAAAACGCAAAAAAAACGATAAAAAATTAACGGAGAGCTTTTCAGCACAAGCGGTACGGAGAATTTCGTACCGCTTGTGCTGCGGCCTTTGGAAACAAGGGGCACCGCCGAAATAAAAAGGACCGCACTAAGGCGGCCGGAAAGGTACGGATCATTTTGCGGCTTCGCGGTCGCGGACATATATATGCTTGGTGTGCGGCTTGCCGCTTTGGCGTATATCCAGCTCAAAGCGGTCGATGCTGCGTACCAGTTGGCTCAGCTTGCTGAAGCCGAAGTTGCGCGGGTCAAAATCGGGCTGCTTTTTTATAAGCAGGCTGCCGAGCTCACCCAAGGAGGCGTAGCCCTCCTCATCCGCAAGGTCCTCAACGGAATCGGCAAGCAGAGAGGTGATATATGAAGGCACCTTGCGCGCCGTGCTTTTGGCGGCCTTTTTTTCATTCTGCCGGGCGTCCTCCAGACGCTGCTCCACGGCGGCGGCCCGTATGACCTCGATATATACGAATTTGTCGCAGGCTACAATAAAGGGGGCGGGGGTCTTTTTTTCGCCTATTCCGTATACCTTCATGCCCGCCTCCCGCAGACGCGTGGCAAGCCGGGTAAAATCGCTGTCGCTGGAAACCAGGACAAAGCCGTCTACACGGCGGGAATAAAGAATGTCCATGGCGTCTATTATCATGGCGGAGTCGGTGGAGTTCTTGCCGGTGGTGTAGCTGTACTGCTGTATGGGGGTTATGGCGTTTTCCAGCAGTATGCTTTTCCAGGAGGCCAGCTGGGGAGTTGTCCAGTCGCCGTATATGCGCTTGATGGTGGGGGAGCCGTACACCGCTATTTCCGCCATTACATCCTTCATGGCGGTGCGGGGGGCGTTGTCCGCATCGATCAGCACGCAAAGGCGCATGTCGCGGGCGGAGTTGTCGGTTATATTTTCGTTGTTTTCCATTATTGTTTTTTCCTTATGTTTTCTTGTGTGTAATTAAAAATAAATCAAAAACATCGTTCATTGCCGTTTTGCTATATTCAATGCGTCGGGCGGAGGCATTGCACGGCAGGAATTTCGGGATAATGCCCGCACATTTATGCGGTGCTGCTTATTTATTATAGCATTATATAAGGAAATAATCAATACCGGCAGAAAAATAAAAAATGCGAAAAACATAAACCCCAAAAGCGCAGGACCTTTGGGGTTTACTTCGATTGTTCAGGGTTTTAAGAAAACACGGTTTTATTTCACGCGGGAGGCAATGGCGTCGCCCATTTCGGAGCAGGTGACGCATTTTGCGGAAAGGTCGGGGGTGAAGATGCCGTCCTTAAGAGTGAGCTCCACGGCGTTTTCTATTGAGGCGGCTTCGGCGGCAAGCCCCAAATAACGCAGCAGCATAGCCCCGGACAGCACCGTGCCGATGGGGTCTGCAATGTTTTTACCAGCAATATCGGGGGCTGAGCCGTGAATGGGCTCAAATATGCCGGCTCTTCCGCCTATTCCGGCAGAGGCATGGTGCCGATGGAGCCGCATATCATGCTGGCCTCATCGGAGAGAATATCGCCGAACATATTGGAGCACAGCAGCACATCAAACTGGCGCGGATCATGCACCAGCTGCATGGCGGCATTGTCCACATACATATGCGTAAGCTCAACATCGGGATAATCCTTGGCTACGGCTTCCACGCAGCGGCGCCACAGCTTTGAGCTGGCAAGTACATTGGCTTTATCCACGGAGCACACCTTTTTGCGGCGCAGGCGGGCCTGCTCGAAGGCAACACGGGCTATGCGTTCAATTTCGTATCCGGAGTACTGCTCGGTGTCAAAGGCGCTGTCGCCGCTGTCAGAGTTGCCGCGCTTGCCGAAGTATATGCCGCCGGTAAGCTCGCGCACCACCATAAGGTCGGTGCCGGAGCATATTTCCTCTTTAAGGGGAGATGCGCCTATAAGCGCGGGAAAAATGCGGGCAGGACGCAAATTTGCATATGCGCCCATATGTGCACGCAACTCCAGCAGCCCGCTTTCCGGCCGCTTTTCGCATTTGTCCCACTTCGGGCCGCCCACGGCGCCCAGCAGAACGGCGTCTGCCGAGTCCACGGCGCGGCGGGTGGCAAAGGGAAAGGGTGCGCCGAAATGGTCGATGGCGCAGCCGCCGAAATCGGCAAAATCAAAGGCAAGGTCGGAGCCGTGGCGGGCGGCTGCGGCAGACATTACTTTTACGGCTTCGGTGCATATTTCGGGGCCGATACCGTCGCCGGAGAGAACGGCTATTTTTTTGCTCATAATAAACACTCCTTCAGGCTGTTGTTATGCTTTGTTTTCTTGTGCCTTTATGCTTTCCATAAGCCCGCCGGCATCCACTATGCTTTTTATAAAGCCGGGCATAGGGGGAAAGGAAAAGGCGGTGCTTTGGGTGTTATCATATATGCGTCCGGCATCGGTGTCCACGGTTACGCTGTGCCCCTGCGCTATTGCATCGGCTGCGGGCGGACATTCAATTACGGGAAGCCCGATATTTATTGCGTTGCGGTAAAATATCCGTGCAAAGGAGCGGGCGATGATGCAGCTTATGCCGCTTTCCTTAAGCACAAGCGGGGCGTGCTCGCGGCTGGAGCCGCAGCCGAAGTTTTCGCCCGCCACAAGAATGTCGCCGGGGCAGACCTTTTTTGTAAAATCGGGGTCGATATCCTCCATTGCGTGCAGGGCAAGCTCGTGTTTATCGGAGATGTTCAGATATCGCGCGGGGATTATTACATCGGTATCCACATTGTCGCCGTATTTTACGGCTTTTCCTTGAAATTTCATTACAAACCACTCCTTTAGTGATAAAGAGTTCAAATCGGATTTTCAGGTGTTTAAGCCCGAAAGGACGGGAAGGGCGGTTATTCCAAGCACGGAAGCTCATCCGGAACGGCTATGCGCCCCATTACGGCGCTGGCCGCCGCCACGGCGGGGGAGGCAAGATAGACCTTGCTGGTTACATGCCCCATGCGGCCCACGAAGTTGCGGTTGGTGGTGCTTACGGCCACTTCGTTTTCCGCAAGGATGCCCATATGCCCGCCAAGGCACGGACCGCAGGTGGGGGTGCTTACAACGCAGCCGGCCTGCGCAAAAATGTCCAGCAGCCCCTCGGCAAGCGCCTGCCGCCAGATGTTTACCGTGGCGGGAATGACGATGCAGCGAACCTCGGGGTGAAGGCTGCGCCCCTTGAGCACGGCAGCCGCAGCCCGCATATCGGAGATGCGGCCGTTTGTGCAGGAGCCGATGACCGCCTGATCTATGCGCACATCGGAAAGAGAATCGGCGCGCGCGGTATTTTCGGGCAGAGAGGGACGGGCAACGGTGAGGGGGACGCGGCAGAGATCTATTTCCACCGTGCGCTCATATACGGCATCGGGATCCGCCTCAAAGACGGTTCCCGGCTTTGCGCCGTGTGCGGCAAGATATTCGCGCGTTATGTCATCCACTGGGAAAATGCCGTTTTTGGCTCCGGCCTCTATTGCCATATTGCATATGCACAGACGGTCGTCCATGGAAAGGGCGGAGATGTCGCCGGAAATTCCAGGGATTTATACAGTGCGCCGTCCACGCCGATAAGGCCTATAAGGTACAGGATAACATCCTTGCCAGAAACCCATGGGGAGAGGCGGCCGGAAAAGACCACCTTAATGGCGCGGGGTACCTTGAACCATGCGGTGCCCGATGCCATGCCGGCGGCAAGATCGGTGGAGCCGACGCCCGTGGCAAAGGCGCCCAGCGCGCCGTAGGTGCAGGTGTGGGAATCGGCGCCTATAACGCAGTCGCCGGCGGTAACAAGCCCCTGCTCGGGCAGGAAGGCGTGCTCGATGCCGCAGCGTCCCACCTCATAGTAGTGCGGGATGCTCATTTTGCGGGCAAAATCCCGCATTTTTTTGGCCTGCGACGCGCTTTTTATATCCTTATTCGGGGTGAAGTGATCCGGTATAAGCACGATCTTTTCCGGGTCGTGCGTTTTGGAAGGTTCAGCCTGCTGAACTGATCTATTGCCACGGGAGCGGTGATATCGTTGCCCAGCATAAGGTCAAGGCGGCAGGATATAAGCTGATCCGGCGCTACGGAGTCAAGCCCTGCCTTTTTTGCCAGCAGCTTTGCGTCATGGTCATTGCCATAGTGTTTACCTCCCGTTAATTGTGCCCGAAATATCGCTAAGGGCGCGGTTTATTGCCTCAATATAGGCAAGGATACTGGATTCAATAATATCGGTGGAAACGCCGCGGCCGCGGTAGAGGATATCGCCGCGCTTTATAACCACGGTAACCTCGCCCAGTGCGTCCCGTCCGCCGGTAACGGCTTTTATATCGTAGCTGTGAAGGGAGATATCCATGCCGGCTATTTTATCCACCGCCCTGAAGGCCGCGTCCACCGGGCCGCTGCCCGTGCTTTCGCCCACCATTGTGGCGCCGTCCTTGGTAAGCACCAAATTGGCGATGGATTCCATGCCGTTGCCGCAGTATATGCGGAAGGACTGAAGCTCAAAGACCTTGGGCACCTCGTTTACCTTTTGGGAGGCGATGGCGGCAAGGTCGCGGTCGTCTATTTCGCGCTTGCGGTCGGCCAGCTCCTTGAATTTGGCAAAGGCTTCGTCCAGCTTGCGTCCCTCCAGCTTAAGGCCAAGCTCGCTGAGGCGTTCGCTGAAGGCGTGCTTGCCGGAGAGCTTGCCAAGAGGAAGCGCGGTTTTGGGCGCGCCTATGGCCTCCGGAGTGATTATCTCATAGGTGGAGGGATTGCTGAGCATGCCGTGCTGATGTATGCCGGACTGATGGGTAAAGGCATTTTGCCCGGTTACGGGCTTGTTTGCGGGAATATGGATGCCGCAGACGGAGCTTACAAGGTGAGAAACGCGGTATATGGAGGGAACGCTTATGCCGTAATCAAGACCGTAGTGATCCTTCCGTGTTACAAGGTTCATTACCACCTCTTCAAGGGCGGCATTTCCGGCGCGTTCGCCTATGCCGTTTATGGTGCCCTCCACCTGACAGGCGCCCGCTTCAAGGGCGGCAAGGCTGTTGGCCACCGCATTGCCCAGATCGTTATGGCAGTGGACCGACAGGATAACCTTATCTGCACCGGGGACATTTAATTATATCACGGATCAAAGCGGCATATTCTGCCGGCTCGGTATAGCCCACGGTGTCGGGAATATTGATTACATCGGCGCCCTCGGATATTACGCAGGAAAGCACGGAGAACAGGAATTCGCGGTCGCTGCGGGTGGCATCCTCGCAGGAGAATTCCACAAAGGGGCACAGAGCGCGCGCACGGCGCACGGCTTCGCCTGCGGCATGAAGCACCTGCTCGCGGGACATGCGCAGCTTATACTGCATGTGTATGTCCGAGGTGGCGATAAAGGTGTGCAGCATGGGGCGGGCGGCGTGCTCAAGAGCCATGGCGCCCTGCTCGATATCGGAAAGAACGGCACGGCAAAGGCATACGGTTTGTGCGTGCTTAAGCTGGGAGGCTACTGCGCTTACGGCTTCAAAATCGCCGGGGGAAGCGGCAGCAAAGCCGGCCTCTATTGCGTCTATGCCCAGCTCCTCCAAGGCGGCGGCAATGCGCAGCTTATCCTGCGTGTTGAGGTTGACGCCGGGGGTCTGCTCTCCGTCGCGGAGAGTGGTGTCGAAAAATCTGATTGTGCGTTTGCGCACGGCGGATGCATCGGTCATGTATATACCTCCGATAAAAAAGCCCTTCAGTCTCATGATTTCAGAGACGAAGGGCTTTGTTTCGCGGTACCACTCTGCTTGGGCAAATTACTTGCCCCACCTTTATGCAGACCTCGTATAGAACGGGAGCTGCTTTCCCTGTAACGGGGGGAAACCCGGCGCGGCTTAGGGGCAAAGGCCCTTGGGTGCGCGGCTCGGCGGTGAGCAGCCCCGATGCTTTCCGCTGCCGTCTCGCACCAAACGACGGCTCTCTGCATTCGGGAAAGGGAAAAGGGGCAAATCCGCTTCATTGCCTTTGTATTTTTGAATATTATAATGTTGCGCCGCGGCTTTGTCAACGGAATAATTCGTTTTAACAGGCGCGTCAGCTGCATTCTGGACACGCATACGCAAAGAAGCGTTAATAGTCCTCAGCCAGCATGTCGGCGTTCTCAAGCAGCAGGAAGCTTTTGTCAAGCGCCGTATCGTAGCGGAAGATGTCATACTTGCCGTTTGTTTTTACAACGCTGTAAAAAATGCTTTGGGCATTGCCGTCGGACGGCACGCAGGCAAAGGTATCGGCGCGCACATTTTTGGCTATGACCCGCAGCTTGCTGTCGGAGAGGCGGTAAAGCATAAGCGTGCCGTAGACCTGAGCGGTGGGGTGGGAGGAAAACGGGTTGTCATCCGCTTCGGCTATGACGGTTACATCCTTGAAATATATGAGATGATTGCCGTCGTTTGACATCATGGAACAGGAATAGTATGCCGAAGAGGAGGAATCGTATATTGCGCCGCAGTTGTTTATGAGCTTGCTGCTGTTTCCGCGGGCGTCAACGCACCAAAGCTCGGTGGCGGTTTTGTCGGCGTTTGCGCTGAAGAGCAGGCGGCCGCAGGCCTCGTAG
The DNA here is from genome assembly GCA_022009755.1 of Oscillospiraceae bacterium. Classification (GTDB taxonomy): domain Bacteria; phylum Bacillota; class Clostridia; order Christensenellales; family QALW01; genus UMGS1338. The sequence goes on along the minus strand of CP091722.1, from coordinate 941,797 downwards.
TACATTATTTCGTACATGGCGCCGTCACGCAGCTTTTCCGTTTGCGCCGGAGCCGGAAACATCCACAAAGTACAGCTGAGCGTTTTGCGCGCTGCTGCTGCGAAGCAGCATGTAGCCCTTTTGCTGTGCGCAGTCAATTACGATATTGCCTATTACCGAGGTGTAGGTATCCTTTGCAAGGCTGAGGCTTTTGAGGCGGGCAAGGTCAAAATAGTAAATATCGCACCGGCCGCTTTGGCTTCCGGCGGCGGAGTACACTATGCCGCGAGCGGTATCGGTAACCGCGGTATGGTTTGCACCGTATACATTTTGGGCTATGCGGTGCGTGCGCAGGGTTTTGGTGTCCACTGCCGTAAGCGTGCCGGACTGCTCGGAGGTGCTGTAATCGTGCAGCAGGTATGCCACGCTGCCGTCGGGAGAAAACTGGGAATAGGCGACTCCCGAGAAGGCCAGACGCTTACCCGAGACGGTGCAGAAGGTATAGCTGTAAAGCCCGGAAACGGAGGAGGTATTGACGCACAGAAAGCTTTCGCCGTTTGTCGAGAGCCAGCCCAAAGACAGGGTGTTTACATCGGAAACGGTTTTTTCTCCGTCGGCACGGTAAATATGCACCTTGCCCTTTGTGCCGTTTGCGGCAACGGCGAACAGAGAGGAGGAGTCGCCGGAAAAATACGCGCTCTCGCTGCGTATTCCGGTGCTTAGCAGCTTAAACTCTCCGCCGCTTGCATCGGTAAGCACAAGGGAGCCTATGCCGCTGGAGCCGGCGCCTATAACGGCGGCAAGGCGTTTGCCGTCCGGGCTTATGCGCCATGAGGATACATTGCGCATAAGGAAGGTTTTTTGGCCGTCCTTGCAGCGCATAAGGGCTCTTTCGCCGTTATAATCGCGAAGATATATAAGGGTGCCGTCCTGATCCAGCCAGTAGCTGACAGCGGAGAGGGAATCGGTATCATCCGGGGAGTAGATATTTTCGTCAATAAGCACGGCAGAATCGCCGCGGCAGAGATACAGCGCGCCGTCCTTGAGGGCAGCCGTGAACTCAAGACGCTCCGGCAGCGAATTAAGAGGGGTGTGCATATCCGCAACGGCCGGGGAAAAACGAATTACAAAATGCCACAGAACGCCGAAGGCGGCAAGCAGCACTGCGGCGGCTATGCATACTATGGCGATGATCTTTTTTCTTGCGGGTGACAGCTGCCTGCCCGTACCGGGGGCGGCGCTTTTTTTTGCTTTGTTTTCTTGGCGCAGAGAGCGTATCTGACCGGTGCTTTTGTTGTTGCTCATGATGATTCCTTTCGTGCGTGCCGATAAATTTTTGAAAAGCAGCGGCACGCCAAGAGTATTTTGCGCCTTGCGCATAATGCGGCGCAAGCCGGCGAGGGTGCGAATATTGCACGGACGGCAAAATATAATGAATAAAGTGTAAACTCCTGCCGTTTCGACGGTATATGACAAAAGCCGTGAAAAAAGCTGCTGCGCTGCGACTTTTTTCGCCTGCCGCAATTGCTATAATTATGGCGTAAAAAGAAAGCAAGGCAGGTGATTGCTATGAACAATGCGGATGCACGCAGGGCGCAGACGGACATTGACGGCATAGAGCAGGTTCGCCGGGAGCTGGCAAGGCTGTATCTGAGCGGCGCAGATTATGAAGCGCTGCGCAGGCTTACGGACCTTGTTGACATACAGACCGTGCAGCAGGCGGCCAAAGCGACCGGATAAACGGCTGCATATGCCGCGCGCACAGGCGCGGCATTAAAGTATACTCGGCACTGCGGCGTATAAATGCATTTTATACCGCAGTGTTTTTTATATTATAGCACAGCGCAGACGCGGAATCAAAGAAAAATTAAAAGGGATATATGATTTTTGTGTGAACCGGGCGGGTAATGGTCGGGAAAGGGGAGAAATGCAAAGCGTATAAAAAGCGTGCAAGAGGTGCATGCAACGAGAAATTAAAACAGGGAAGTGCAGAAAAAATGTTGACTTTAGTACGAAATCGTACTAAAATACGCAAAGTCGGGCTTTGGCGCACCTTGAATAAAGCAGAAACGGCCTTATACGGAGGGATGAAATGAAAGCGGACTGCGGCGAGATGATGTACAGAATAAACTGTTTGGCATGGGAGCTTGATTCCATATACCATCAGGCGGCGCTGAAAATGGGCATGTCGGACAGCGTGATGTTCGTGATGTATATTGTATATCAGGGCAAAGGCAGATGTTTGCTGCACGATATAAGGAAAAACACCGGCATCAGCAAGCAGACGCTTAATTCCGCGCTGAGAAAGCTGGAAAAGGACGGCATAATATTCCTTGAGCAAAGCGGCGGAAAAACAAAAACGGTGTGCTTTACCGTAAAGGGAAGAGATTATGCAGCAAATACCGTTGGCAGACTGTTTGATGCCGAATGCAGTGTGTTTATGCACTGGACACAGGAGGAAATAGACAGCTATATGCATCTTACGGCCAAATACAACAGCGACCTGAAAAGGCAGACGGAAGCGCTTTGATGAATTCTTTAATATAAAGCGGCGGCCGCGTAAAAGACCGTAATGAAAAAGCGGGCGCAGAAATGCGGTTTTTATCGAAACGGGAGCGGCGGCAAGGGGAAAGGAAGGAAAGAATGAATATTATAACAATAAGCAGGGAATTCGGCAGCGGCGGACGAGAGCTGGGCAAGCGGCTTGCGGATATAAAGGGATACGATTATTATGACAGCGAAATAATTGCCGCAGTGGCAAAGAAGAGCGGCATGGACGAGGCTTATATTGAAAACACGCTGAGCAATCACGGTTGGAGAAATCAGGCCATAACCTTTCGCGGTACGCTTGCATCCTCGGCATATGTGGAATCATCAAAGGTGCAGCTGCTGCTGGAGCAGAAGGAAGTAATAACGGGCATTGCGCAGATGGGCAAGGATTGCGTTATTGTGGGCAGGAATGCCGATGTTATACTGCGGGAATACGAGCCGCTTAACATATTTGTATGCGCCTCGGCGGAGGCAAAGCCGAAAAGGTGCAGGGAGCGGGCGTCGGCGGGGGAAAACCTGAGCGAAAAGGAGCTGCTGCGCCGGATGAAAAGGATAGACGGCGTGCGCCGCCAGACAAGAGAACTGATGACAGGTTCGCAGTGGGGACAAAGGGACGCTTATCAGCTTATAGTAAATACAACACAATGGGAGATAAAGCAGTTGGCACAGGCGGTTGCGTATTTTGCCGACTGCTGGTTTGGGAGAAAACGATGAAACAGAGAATACAGCTATCGGATCATTTTACATACGGGCGCTTGATACGCTTTACGCTGCCCAGCATAGGCATGATGATATTTACATCGATATACGGTGTTGTGGACGGCTTTTTCGTATCGAATTTTGCGGGAAAAACTCCGTTTGCCGCAATAAATCTTATAATGCCGTTTCTGATGATACTTTCAACGGTGGGCTTCATGTTCGGTACGGGCGGTTCGGCAATAGTGGCCAAAACCTTCGGCGAAGGGGACAGTGAAAAGGGAAACCGCTATTTTTCCCTGTTTGTTTATGTTTCCGCCGCTTTGGGCGTGTTGTTCGCGGTGCTTGGGATAATTTTTGTGCGCCCCGTTGCAAGGCTGCTGGGAGCGCAGGGTGATATGCTGGAGCATGCGGTACTGTATGCACGCATAATCCTTATAGCGCTGCCGTTTTACATATTGCAGCTGCTGTTCCAGTCCTTTATTGTAACGGCGGAAACCGAAGCTGGGGCTTACCGTAACGGTGCTGTCCGGGCTTACCAATATGGTGCTGGATGCTGTGCTGGTTATGCTGCTGCCGCAGGAATACAAGCTTGCGGGAGCGGCTGTCGCCACGGCTATGAGCCAGGTGGTGGGGGGCGGCATACCGCTTATATACTTTCGCAGAAAGAACAGCAGCATTCTCAGGCTGGGCAAATGCCGGTTTGACGGCAAGGCCGTTTTCAAGGCCTGCACAAACGGTTCATCGGAGTTTATGAGTAATATTTCCATGAGCCTTGTGGGCATGCTGTACAATATACAGCTGCTTAAATATGCCGGCGAGAACGGCGTTGCAGCATATGGCGTAATGATGTATGTAAGCATGATATTTGCGGCGGCGTTTGTGGGCTATTCCATAGGCACGGCGCCGATTATAGGCTATCATGACGGAGCGGGAAATCATGAAGAGCTTAAAGGACTACTTAAAAAAAGCCTTATTATGATAGGAGCCTTCGGCGCGGTAATGGTGGTATCGGGCGAGCTGTTGGCAATGCCGCTTGCGCGGCTGTTTACGGGCTACGATCCGGCCTTGACCGAGCTTACGGTTTCCGGCTTCCGCGTATTTGCGCTGTCCTTTATCTGCATGGGGTATGCCATATACGGCTCCTCCTTCTTTACGGCGCTAAACGACGGCGTAACTTCCGCAATTATCTCCTTTTTGCGCACGCTGGTGTTCCAGATAGCCGCCGTTATGCTGCTGCCGCTGGTGTGGGGCATTGACGGGGTGTGGGTATCCATTGTGGTGGCGGAATTTATGGCTATGGCGCTGTCATTTTTTTATTTATGGCTATAAAAAGAAAGAAGTATCATTATTAAGCAATCAGGCCCGGAGTTATAAAACAAAACAGTAATGCGCGCCGCGCGGGAAAATGCCCGAGGAAATATCTCCCCGGGCATTTTTTGAGGCTGCGTATTTATCCGTGCCGGGAGCAGCAGCCGCTGCTGCGGGATTAAAACGCGCGCGGTGATTGACTCAATAAAAAAGGAGGTATATAATATATCGGTTAAGAAAGGCGGCGGCAGCGCGGCTTTTTTAACGGGGTATAAATAACGGTAAAGGACGGGAGGAGCATATATGCAGCTGGTTGTGCTGGTGCTTAACAAGACGGAGTGTCTTGAGGAACTGTTGGAAAAGTTTGTGGAAATAAATGTAAAGGGCGCTACGATAATTGAATCAAGCGGAATGGCAAAGGCCCTTTATAACGACAGCCATGTGAGCGATCTTTTCGGGTCGCTGCGTGCGCTTATAAACCCGCGCAAGGAGAGCAAGACGGTTTTCTGCGTGGTTAAGGACGAAATAGTGCAGGATGTGCGCGATGCGGTGGAGGAGGTTACCGGCGGGCTGGATAACCCGGATACCGGCATACTGTTTTCCGTGCCCACCCTGTTTGTGGACGGTATACATCCCGGGAGGGCGGCGCGCAAATGACGCAGAATCTTATATATCTTGCGCTGGCCATACTTGCGGGCTTTGCGTTTTCTTATCTTGCAAGACTTGTGCGCCTGCCCAATGTAACCGGATACCTTGTGGGCGGGCTGCTGCTTGGCGTTACCGGAATAATACCAAAGGATGTGATGAGCGGCTTTGATATTATTTCCGATGTAGCTCTTGGCTTTATTGCCTTTTCCATAGGCAGTGAATTCAAGCTGACATTTCTTAAAAAAGTGGGAGCGGCGCCCATTATCATAATGCTGCTGGAGGCGTTTATGGCGGTGCTGGTGGTAACCGGCGCGCTGCTTGCAGCCGGCTTTGACGCCCCTCTTGCCATAATGCTGGGCGCGATTGCCGCGGCGACGGCGCCGGCGGCTACGCTTATGGTGGTGCGGCAGTACAAGGCACAGGGGCCTGTTACAAGAATTCTGCTGCCCGTGGTGGCAATGGATGATGCCGCGGCGCTTATGGCCTTCAGTATATGCAGCGCGGTGGCGCAGGTAATGGTGGGCGGCAGTGAGCTGTCGGTATGGCAGATGATATTAAAGCCGCTGGGGGAGATACTCGGTTCGCTGGCCTTGGGCGCGGCTTTGGGCTGCGCCGTGACGCTGCTGCTTAAGCTGCTTAAGGATAAGGGGGACCTGACCTCCCTTGCGGTGGCGGCAGTGTTTGCAAGCGCGGCGCTTGCAAGCATGTTATCGCTGTCCTCACTGCTTGTATGCATGATGATGGGAGCGCTTTGCGTAAACCTTACCGAAAAATCGGCAGAGCTTCAGCGGCGTACGGACAAGATAACGCCGCCCATCTTTATGCTGTTTTTTGTGATTTCCGGAGCGGAGCTGGACGTTGCTGCAATCGGATCAATAGGCGTTGTGGGAGCTGTATATATTGTTGCAAGAGTGGCGGGCAAAATGTTCGGCGCATGGCTGGGCGCGGTGATAAGCAAATGTCAGACAACAGTTAAGAAATATCTCGGTTTTATGCTGATACCGCAGGCGGGTGTGGCCATCGGGCTTTCACTGCTTGCCATAAAAATAGTTCCGCAATACGGAGATACCATCCGCGCGGTTGTGCTTTGCGCCACGCTTATTTATGAGCTTATAGGGCCGGTGGCAACAAAGCTGGCGTTGCGCAAGGCGGGGGAAATACCCGTTGAGGGCAAAGGCGCGGCGGCAACCGCAGCTTTGCAGCAGGAGACACCTGTGGAAACGGCAGTGCAGGATGCTTCGTCGGGCGCGGTGAAGCAGGACAATCCCTTAAAAAACGAAAAAGAGCCGGACGGCAAGGCAGAGGCAAACGATGCGCACGGAAATACTTAAATGCCCCGTGTGCGGCGGCGGCCTTATGCATAGTGCTGACGGAAAAAGCCTTATATGTATAAAAAAACACTGCTTTGATATTGCAAGAAAAGGATATGTAAATCTGCTCATGCGTGCAGGTGGGCGGCACGGAGACGATAAAACCATGCTGGAGGCCCGACGGGATTTTTTATCAAGGGGGCATTATCTGCCCATTGCCGAGGCGGTGACAGAGGCCTGCCGAGGCAGCATACTGCTAGACATGGGCTGCGGAGAGGGCTATTATACGCAGCATATGTGCCTGCCGGACAGGGAGGTATATGCATTTGATGTTTCAAGCAGGGCCTGCGCAATGACGGCCGGCAGGGCAAAGGCGGCATCGGTATTTGCGGCTTCCGCCTTTGATATACCCGTTAAGCCGGAGAGCGTTGATTGCGCGGTGAGCATCTTTGCGCCGTACGATGCCCTCGAGGTGCGGCGGGTGCTGAACATGGGCGGTTTGTTTGTGAGGGTATATCCGCTGCCGGAGCATCTGATGGAATTAAAGCGCGCAATATATGATATCCCGCGGGAAAATTCTGAGGATAAAATTGATATAGACGGGTTCGTCCTGCGGGAAAACAGAAGGCTCCGTTATTCCTTTAATATGAAAAGCACAGAGGAGATCATGGCGCTGTTTGCCATGACGCCGTACTTTTATAAAACGGGCAGGGCTGCCGCAGAGCGTATAGGGCACAGAAACAGCCTTGAGTGCACCGCGGCGGTAGGCGTGGCGGTGTATTCAAAGGAATAAAGCGGCCGAATCGGACAGCCGGCATATTTGCAGCTATAAGATATGCGCACAAAATTAAAAGGACCGCAATGCGGCCTTTTTTGATATGTGTATGCGGGGGCGTAAACGAGGCTTAAAGCTCGTCGCGATAGGTGCGTGCAACGCCGACGGATATGGGAAGGTTGCCGTTGCGGCAGCGCAGAGCATCGATGAACTCCTTTTCCTTGCGGCTGTCGCTTAGGCGTATAAGATATTTAAGCTCAAACATGCTGCCCATATTAGAGGTTTTTACCTGCTGAAGCGTGCAGCGGGAGAGATACTGACGGAAGAGGTCATCAAACACGGTATCGTATTCCAAGGACTCCGGGATGGTTATGCGAAGCTGCTTATCCGGGCAGCGGGGCTCGCCGAGCGGAGTGAGGCTTACAAGCAGCAGCACGGCGATGAAGGCGGCGGCGATAACGGCGGCAAAAGCCACATAGCCCATTCCGCAGGCAAGACCGACGGCGGTGGAGGCGAAAATCACGGCGATATCGCGTCCCGAACCCTGTGCGGAGCGGAAGCGCACAAGGGAAAATGCACCCATTACGGCGATTCCGGCGCCCAGCTTGCCGTTTACAAGCATTATTACCGCCTGAACGATCAGCGGTGTGGCGCACACCGTGAGAAACATGCTTTTGGTGCTGCGCTCATCGGTGCGTTGGTTTACAAGGGCCAAGACAAAGCCCAAAACCAGGGATACGGCGCCGCATATTACGGCGTTTGCGGCGGTTATTACGGCATCTGAGCCGAAGATACTGGAAAACATAGAAACACTTCCCTTTTATTTTTATTCGTTTATTGCGGCGGGATCGATGCGGCAGGCGGCAGGCGCGGCGGTGTCGGGAACGGGCAGATATTCCTGCGGCAGCCCGGTGGGGAAGCCGGAAGCCATGCGGTAGGCCGTGCCGTATTTTGAGAAGGAACGCGGGGTGAGCCCCGTGTGCTCCAGCGCTTTTACAAGCCACAGCGGCAGGGCACCGGGTGCCTTAAGCTCCATAAGAAACATATTTTCTTTAAGTATCGGAGCGCCGAAGCTGCCGCGGGAAAGCTTCAGGTCGGTGTTGCGGTACCGCAGTGCGGTATCAAAGGTAACACGCAGTCCGGGATCGCTTGGGCAAAACAGCGCAAGGCGCTTGCAGCCTATAAACATTTTGGGAAACAGCGTATATCTGGAAAGGCAGTAGCTTATTTCGTGCAGTATTTGCCTTTGCACGGGGTCATTTGTGTCGGGTGTGTGCCCTTCAAGCAGCTCCTCCGCCCGGCGCAGGGTAAGCGCGGCGCGGCGTTTGTATACGATGCCGCGATATTTCTTTTTCAGCTCGGCGTATACCGTGGAGCCGGCATCGGGCACGCCGTAGCTGCGCAGGCGCAGCTTTTCCTTGTATTCCGGCTTATCAAGGGAACGCCGTATGAGCTCGTAATCCGCAGTGTCGTAATAAAGAGAGCATATAGTGCTCCAGCCGTAGCGGTCCGGCAATATCAGCGAGCCGGCTTCTTTTCTGAAAGCTTCATACTGCGCAAATGTAAGTATATACTTTTTTTCCGTGCGGCAAAGGTGTTTATTATGTCCTGCAAGGGTGCATCCTCCTTTTTGTTATTCTCGGATTATAATCATATATGCCGTATATACTGTGCTGACACGGGCAAGGCGTGCAAAAGCGGTTCAAAGTCAGATGATTTTCATGCGGCATTGACCCGTTATCCACCGTCAGAACACTTAAAGTTCAAATTTCTGCTCTAACGCAAAAAAGCCCGCGCACGGCGGGCAGAAAAGGCAATGCCTTATTCGTTTTTGAGGCGTTCCGCCTGAAGCTTTTCCAGCTTTTTGGCGATTTTCTTTTCGTCCTCCTTGAAGACGCAGTCGAAGAATTTCGGCAGGAAGGGTGCGTTCCAGGCAACACCCGTGAGCATGGAATCGTTCTTAAGAGCGGCCTGAACCTGAAGGTCGGTGTTTTTGCCGCAGAAGCCGTCATATACGAAATTGATCATTTCAACGGCTTCCTTTACGCCGTTATCCAGCAGCGTGGGAACATCCTCGGTGTGTGCGGCCTTGTTGTCCCAGGGCAGGAACCATTCGTTGCGGGCTTCGTTAAGATAATCGATGCCGGGGGTTATGCGGCCGTAAGCGGCGCTGGAATAGGTCCCCGGATAAACTTCCTTGGAGAAGGCTTCGAAAATCGGAACGGATATCTTATAAAAGCCGGGTTTTATACGCTTGCGGATAAGCTCGTACATATTCTGTGCGGCGCGAATGGTTTCGTCGCGGGATATCTCGCGGCCGAGAATGCGCTTTAAGTGCAGCGGATACAGACGGCATATTTCCAGCAGATCTTTATAGTCAACATAAAAAATCTTCTTAATATCCATTTCCGCCGGGGTTTTGTTCTCATACTTTTTAAGCATAAGCTCATCCATGGCGGTTATGAAGCGGTTGCTGTATACATTGAAACGCTCGGGCAAATCGGTGCCGGGGGTCTGGAAGCCCACGGAATATGAAATGTAGGGATTTACGGCGCAGTTTACACGGTAGTACACCAAATAACCGAGGAAGTACGGCCGCAAAATGGCGGCATCCTCCGGGCTTTGGGAATTTATATAACGGTAAACCGTAAAAAGCCATTCGTTTACGGTTCTTTCCCGCAGTGCAAGGGTGATACGGTTTATGGCCTCGTCCGCGCGGAAGGGAGCACCGTAATATTTGAAGAAATCAGGCCCCTGAAGACCAAACTCGTAGATCTGTCGGCTGTCGTCAAGCATTTGCCGGCATTCGGCGCTGGCAAGCTGCTCCTTGACCATTTTACCGGCAATATAGTGAGTAAAGAAACCTGGCATATGTACTCCATTTCTCCGACGCTCAAAAGAATAAAGCGGACGGTGCCGTCGGCATCCTCCGGCCGCTGGGCAGACCGATGCATATAAGCAATATAACTGTGCTTATTATAATACATAAAGGCTGTAAATAACAAGCATCAAAATGAAAAAAACTGCACAAATTTTTTTGAAGTTCGCACGAAGAATGTGTGAACTGCCGCAAGCTCGGGAATATTTGTGAAAAACAGGTGATGCGGCGGCCCGCCATGCTTTATACGGGCTTGTAAAAAGCCTTTTGGGAATATCCGATATTCGGGCAAAACAGGGAATCAGCGGCGGTCAACGGCGTAGCGGCGCATAAAGCAGCCGTTCTTTTTCCACCATCTCACATCCAGCAGCCGCCCGCCGTTTTTTTCTATTACCCGGCGGCTGGCTTCGTTATCAAAGCGGCAGGTGATTATTACGGAATCGTAATACTGCCATGCTGTTTCAAGAAGCCGCGCGCACATAACGGTGCCGTAGCCGCGGCGGCGCATGGAGGGCGGCACCCCGTAGCCCAGATACCCGGAATAATCCGTAAGCTCGGGTGTGGGGGCGTGGCGTACATCGCCCTGAGCGCATATATTTCCGGCTCTGTCACACAGAAAATAACGCGTATACGGGGTGTTTCCGCGCGGAAGCCGTTTTCCCTGCGAGTGCATTACGCACATTGCGCAGAAATCATCATAGTCCGATTGATCGTACATTCCCAAAAACGGGGTTCCCGCACGGGAATAATCCCGCAGCATTTCGCCGAAGGCCTCGCGCGAAAGCTGGGGAGCCGTAAGCAAAGCAAGGTCGCCTGAGTCCATTTTTTTCTCCTACGGCGGCCGGAATAGCAAAAAAATGCTCTGTGTGCTGCCGCCGAGTACATATTTTATCAGCGGCGGCGGAATTGTCAACCGCTTAGAGAAAAATTGTTATTCTTTTGGCCATACGGACGGCAGAAACAAAAGCGTTCTTGCCCGGGAAAAAGGTATTGTGGTATAATCTGAGAAGAAAAACGCTTCCGCATCGGCTTTCGTGCGGCAACATATTTAACGGGCGGGGCGGAAAAGGTAAGACAAGATTAAAAAAGGGAGAAAAGCCATGATTTCTGTACGCCGGGCTGATGCCGTATGCATAATGCTGCTTACGGTATTTACGGTTATGTGTCTGCATATTCCGGCAATCAAAAATCGTAAAAATCGGCTTGATACCGGAAGCAGACATGCTTTTGCCGGACTTATGCTGCTTTATTACTCCCTTATCACGGCGCCGCTGCTGCTGGGGCCGCTGAGGTTTGCTTCCGACGCGCCCGCCGTGCTAAAGCCCGTGCCTTTTTCCACCATCGTCCCCATGGTGAGGGATTGCGTGCAGAACGGCATAATCGATACGGGAAGGCTGGAAAATATCAGGGGTTTATCGGATATTGCGTTGCTTTTTCGCCATTCGGCAAGGAATCTTGCGGCAAATATAATCCTTTTTGTGCCCTACGGAGTGCTTTTTGCGCTGCACAGGCCGTCCCTGACGCTTTGGAAGGGGGCGCTGTTTGCACTTTTGCTGCCCCTTGGCGCAGAACTGTGGCAGCTGCTGTTTACATCGGGGCGCACCTGCGATATTGATGATGTGATACTGAATTTTATCGGCATATACGCAGGGTTTGCATCGGCAATGCGGATTCGGGAGGCAAAAACGGAAAGGGTGCTTAAAAGGAAGCGTGCCGGGAATAACAAAATAAAGCAAAGCTAACAAAGCCCGAAGGGCTTTGGGTTTAATTCTAATATTTACGGAAGGAGAGCCCGGTTAAACGGTGCAATCGCATGATAGAAGGAAATATTCAGGGGCTGCCGCGCAGTATTGCGGACAGGCTGGAACAGATGGAAAAAATGACGGTGGAGCGCGGAGAATATGTTTCGCAGGATATTCTTTATGAGCTGGCGGACATAACCGGAAAAACGGGCAAGGAAATCTGCGTATATATTTCCCGCGCGGGAGATATAGAAAGCCTTGCAATAGGAGAGGCGGACAGGGTGTCCCTTACGGCGCTGACCATGCGGCGCAGTCAGGACAGGCTGGCCGGCCTAAGGTGTATTCATACCCATCCCGGAGGAAATGCCCGCCTTTCGCAGCCGGATATACAAAGCCTGAAAAAGCTGAGGCTGGATGCCATGAGTGCCGTCGGTGTAGTGGACGGTAAGCCGTCGGGAATAAGCATGGCGGTGCTTGATGTTGATGAAAACGGCGAATTGACAGCAGATATGCACTATTGCGCAGATGTGCAGGAAATACCGCACGGTCAATGGCTGGACTGCATTTTGCAGGCGGACGGCAAAATAGGCAAGGGCTTGCTTTTTGACAACGAAAAGCAGACCGAGCGTGTTGTGCTGCTGGGGCACGAGGAGGAATCACTCAAAGAGCTGGCGGCGCTTGTGGATACCGCAGGCGGTGTGACGGCGGGCTCTTTTGTGCAAAAAGGGCGCGACGGAGGCTTCGGCAAGGGCAAGCTGCACGAGACAGCGCTTTATATTCAGGCGGAAAATATTGATCTTGCCGTTTATGATGACGAGCTTACGGCTGTGGAGCAGAAATACATGGAACAGGAACTGGGCTGCCGGGTGCTGGACCGTACTGCGCTTATACTGGATATATTTGCAATGCGCGCCCGTACGGGCGAGGGCCAGCTGCAGGTGGAGCTGGCGCAGGCGTACTATGCGCTGTCCCGATTGGCGGGGGGAGGGTGCGGCGCTTTCCCAGCAGGGCGGCGGCATAGGCACGCGCGGCCCCGGAGAAAAAAAGCTGGAAACGGACAGACGGCATATAAAAAGAAGAATAGGCGAGCTTAAATCGCAGCTTGCCCAGCTTGGCGCGCAAAGGGAGCTTCAGCGCAAGCGCCGCACGCGCAACCGTGTGCCGCAGATTGCACTCGTGGGCTATACCAATGCCGGCAAAAGCACGCTGCTGAAGGTGCTTACCGGTGCGGAAACATTTGCGGAAAACCGTCTTTGCAACGCTTGACCCGCTCACCCGCTCCTGCACGCTGGACAGGGGCACGGAGGTATGCTTTACCGATACGGTAGGGTTTATAAGAAAGCTGCCGCATCAGCTTGTGGAGGCCTTTCGTTCCACGCTGGAGGAGGCTGCCTGCGCCGATCTGCTGCTGCATGTGTGCGACGGCTCCAGCCCGGCGATGTTCCGCCAGATCGAGGCGGTAGAGGAGGTTTTGGGGCAGATAGGCGCGCAGACGCTTCCCCGTATTACCGTCATCAACAAATGCGATGCGGCGCAGTCGCTGCCGGAGCTTAAGGGCGCGGTTTATATCTCGGCGCTTACGGGGCAGGGGCTGGAGGAGCTCAAAAGCGCCATAACGGAAAAGCTGGGCGAAAGCAATCGGCCCTGCTGCGTTACGGTGCCGTATCAGGACGGCGATATTCTGGCCTTCATACACGATAACGCTGCGGCGGTGCAAAGCCAGGAATATGCCGAAAACGGTACCCGCATAAGCTTTATAATGCCGGCGGTTGCCCTCGAGCAGCTGAAGGCGCGCATGAAGGAGCGAGGCATAACGGCGGACGGAGCCGTTTAATCGCTTATGCTTGCAGGGGCGGCTGCCGATTTTTATAAAATGGCGCCGCACGGCAAAGACGCGGGGCGCATATTATGAACATAGCTTACAGGCAGTATACGGAATCTGAATTTACGGCAATAAAGGAAAGGAGTGCGCAAGCGGGCGCATAACAAGGATGAAAACAATCGTACTTACGGGCGGGGGCACGGCGGGGCATGTAACGCCGAACCTTGCAATTATTCCCATGCTGAAAAAAGAGGGCTGGGATATACATTATATCGGTACCGACGGAATAGAAAAAAAGCTTATATCGGCTGTTGACGGGGTTACATATCACACCATAACCTCCGGAAAGCTCAGAAGATATTTTGATCTTAAAAACCTCTCCGACCCTTTCAAGGTGCTCAAGGGCATACGGCAGTCCTGCGGGCTGCTGAAAAAAATCAAGCCCTGCGTGGTGTTTTCAAAGGGCGGATATGTGGCGGTGCCGGTGGTGCTTGCCGCGCGAAGAAGGCATATTCCCACCGTTATTCATGAATCCGATATTACTCCGGGGCTTGCAACAAAGCTCAGCGCGGATGCGGCAAAGAAAATATGCGTAACCTTTGAGGCGGCGGGGAAAAGCTTTGACGGCAAAAAAGTCGTTGTTACCGGTTCCCCCATACGGGAGGAGCTGCTGCACGGCAATGCGGCTGCAGCACGGCGGGAGCTTGGCTTTGATGCAAAGCCGGTGCTTTTGTTCATGGGGGGCTCAACGGGGGCAAGGGTGATAAACGAAGCGCTCAGGGCATCGCTTGATAAAATGCTTGAAAAGTATAACATTCTTCATATCTGCGGGGCGGGAAACCTTTGCGGCATAAAAAAGCCGGGCTATCAGGAGCGTGAATATATAGGAAGCGGGCTGGCGGACTGCATGGCGCTTGCGGATATGGTGGTATCCCGCGCGGGCAGCAACAGCATAAACGAGTTTCTGGCGCTCAATAAGCCGATGCTGCTTATTCCGCTGTCCCGCAATGCTTCAAGAGGCGATCAGGTGGACAATGCGGAGGATTTCCGCGCCCACGGCTATTGCAGAGTGCTGATACAGGAGGACATGACGCCGCAAAGCCTTGTACAAGCGGTGGAGGACGCCTTTGCCCACAGGGAGGAGATGCGCGCCTGCATGAAGAACGCCGGGGCGGCGCACGGGGCGGAAAATGTTATGCGGGTGATTCGGGAGGTTGCAGGGGGAAATGCAGAAAACTAATGCAATGCGGATACTGGATAAGCTGAAAACGCCGCACGAGTGTCTTGAATATCCGCACGGAGGCACCGCACTTGAGGGCACGGAGGTGGCAAGGCTTCTGGGGCAGGATCCGGCCTGCGTGTTCAAGACTCTTGCCACAAGCGGCGCCGGAGGCGTATTTATATTTGTGATCCCCGTAAATCGGGAGCTGGATCTGAAAAAGGCCGCGGCAGCCGTAGGGGAAAAATCGGTGGCGATGCTGCCGGTTGCAAAGCTTGTGCAGACGGTGGGCTATGCGCGGGGCGCCTGCTCGCCTATCGGCATGAAAAAGCAGTTTGTGACCGTTTTTGATGCCTCCGCGCTTACAAAGGATAAGATATTTATAAGCGGAGGGCAGCTGGGCAGCCAGATATGCCTTAAGCCGGAGGATGCAATAAGCATAAGCTGCGCGCAGACGGCCGATATAACAAGGTGAAAAGAATATCGCGGCTGCTGCAAAACATAAAGCCGACGGAGCTGAATTGCCGAAGAAAATCAAACGGCAAATTAAAAGTTAAAAGAATTGCAAAAGTGCTTGACTTTTCATCGGAGCTTATATATAATACCCGTGTTGCCGACAACCGGCGACACAATATGCGGGGGTGGCGGAACTGGCAGACGCGCACGTTTGAGGGGCGTGTGGGCAACCATACGGGTTCAAGTCCCGTTCTCCGCACCATATTGAGTGTTCATAACGGGCTTGAGTTATGAACACTCATTTTTTATGTTTTATCAGCAGGCGCCGCGCCTGCTGTTTTTTATGCCGGGATGTACTCCGCAGCGACGCTCTGCCGTGTTTGTGCAACATAATGCTCTGTCAGCGGCGCTTCCGGGATGTCAATGCAGCCCGCAAAACGATAATGAATCACAATTTTTTTGCGTTCCGTTTTTTGTCCATCGGACAAATACTTATTCTGCCGAATCCGTTATCAGCACTCGATTTTTCTGTCCCGGTACGCTTATACAGGAAGCAGGAGGTGCACACTCTCTTCTTTATGCTTAAAGCTTATGATTATGCGATTTTATGCTATTATCGGACGGCGGTATTCGCGCATTCCTTTCTTCCGATGCGGCACAGGCTGCTGTTTGCGGTTAAAACGGTGCGTTAACGATAAAAAAAGAAAATATGTGAAAGGCTTACAGTACAATGCCGAAGTAAACATGCCGGGCTGCAAAAGCACCGGCATGTTTACATGCTGTAATTTTCGTTTGTTCGGGCCGGAGGGCTTATTTGAGGTTGCCCGTAAGCTCGGGCGGTACGGATATTTCGCCGTCGGCTGCTTCAAATTCCCTTATGCACTGGCGTATAAGGTACAGAATCTGACCGTTTGCCGAGCGTCCCTCGTATTTGGATATATAGTGCAGCTTATAATGCAGTACGGGATCAATTTCAATTCCGAGGTGCTTGTTGTTTTTGTTTCTCATAATACCACCTATAATCTTAATTTAAGTACATTTTAAGTTTATTGTGTGGTATAATGTTTAACACATACTTAAAACAAGTATACTTTTTCGGAGGTGCAGCTGATGAAGCTGGCAGTTATTGGGTCAAGAGGAATTGTCGTGGAGGAACTTGAAAAATATATTCCGCAAAATGCAGAGGAGATCGTTTCCGGTGGCGCACGCGGAGTGGATACCTGTGCGGCGGAATATGCGCGCAGCCACGGAAAGCGGCTTACCGAATTCCTGCCGGATTATGCAAGGTTCGGGCGCGGAGCGCCGTATAAGCGCAATGAGGAGATAGTGAAATATGCCGATGAGATATTGGCCTTCTGGGACGGAAAATCCAAGGGGACGGAATATGTGATAGGATATGCAAAAAGCCAAAATAAAAGGGTAACGGTTATAAATATGCCGTTACCCAAACGGTAAGAACGAATTTTATTCCTTTGCGCCCTCCGTAAGCTGAGCGGTGCGCGCAAGCACCTCCGCTTCGCAGCTTTGCATTGCAAGCAGTGTACGCGCAAGCAGCGTATCCAGCTCCCATCCCAGCATTTGAGCGCCGTTGCTTATAACCTCGCGGGAGCAGCCGGCGGCAAAGCCCTTGCTTTTGTATTTTTTGCGCACGCTTTTAACTTCAAGATCGGATACGCTCTTTGAGGGATGCATGGCTGCGGCGGCGCCTATAAGCCCGGTAAGTTCGTCCGTGGCATAGAGCACCTTTTCCATCTCGTGCTCCGGCTTTACATCCACGGTTATGCCGTAGCCGTGGCTTACCACGGCGTGGATAAGAGCTTGGGGAGCGCCCGCTGCCTCCAGCAGCTCACGCGCCTTTATGCAGTGCTCCTGCGGCCACAGCTCATAGTCGATATCGTGCAGCAGCCCTGCCTGCGCCCAGAAATCGGCTTGATCTGCATAGCCCAGAGCCTGCGCAAAATAGCGCATTACTTCGGATACCGTAAGGGCGTGCTTTATATGAAAGGGCTGCGTGTTGTATTTAAGCAAAAGCTCAAGCGCTTCATTGTCTGTCATAGAATAACACCTTCTTTTTTTGCGGCCGCGCCGCAGCATTGGAATCGGATTTGCTGTTTTGTTTTTCAGAATCTCAATATTTTTTATCAAATATTCAAGCCGCAAGGCTTTGCTGCGCTGCGGCAGGGATCATCCCTTACGGTTTTTTCCGCGGTGCTTAATGCGTTTATCGCACCGTGCAGCCAAATGTGTTCCAAGCGTCTGGAAAGCTCCACAAGCAGTATGAGGAACACTACGGCAAGGATCATAACGGAATACTGATATCTGTAATAGCCGTAGTTTATGGCTATCTTGCCCAGTCCGCCTCCGCCCAGAGCGCCGCTCATTGCGGTATAGCCAAGAATCGTGGTTACGGCAATGGTGGCGTTGGATATAAGGGAGGGGATGCTTTCGGGGATCATCACCTTAATGATTATCTGCATGGGCGAGGCTCCCATGCTCTGCGCCGCTTCTATAACATTGGGGTTAACCTCGCGCAGGCTGCTTTCCGCAAGACGCGCAATAAAGGGGAAGGCGGCGATGACAAGGGGGACAACCGAGGCTAAGGTGCCTACATATGTGCCCACGATAAGCCTTGTAAAGGGAATTACGACCACCATCAGTATAAGGAACGGAACGCTTCTTAAAAGGTTGATTATTGCGCTTATGCACCGCAGCACAAAAGCGGGCACGCGCAGTATGCGTCCGTTTTCTCCGGCCACCAGCAGTACGCCGAGGGGCAGGCCGATAATTGTTGCAAGCGCCGTTGCAAGCACTGTGGTGTAAAGCGTTTCCCATATGGCAAGCGGAAACTGCGTTTTGAATATCTCCCATATCTCATCAAAGGACTGCATGGCCAAAAGCTTAATGCTCATCGGGCTTCACCTCTTCCACAATAATATCAGGCGTACCGCCAAGGTAATCCATTGCACGGCGCAATTCCTCAGCGCCGCCGGGAATTCCCAAAAGCATATTGCCGTATGTTTTGCCGCCTATGCTGCGTGTGGAGGCGGAAACGATGCTTGCGGCAATGTTTTCATGCATGGCCATATGTGCAATAAGCGGAGTTTTGGCGGAATCCGCGCCGTTGAAAACAATTCGTATAAGGTGTTCTCCGGGGGAGGCAATGGGTTGATCGTATCCTTCCGGGTAGACAAGACGCTTTGCCGCCTGAGAGGAGGGAGAGGCAAAAACCTCGCTTACGGGGCCGACCTCGGCCACGGCGCCGTTATCAAGGATTGCAACCTGAGTGCATATCTGCTCCACAACGCTCATCTGATGCGTTATAACTATGACCGTAAGCCCTAATTTGTCGTGGATGTCCCTTATCAGGGCAAGGATGGACTGAGTGCTTTGCGGGTCCAACGCGCTTGTGGCCTCGTCGCACAGCAGGATGCGCGGGTGCGTTGCCAACGCGCGGGCTATTGCAACGCGCTGCTGCTGACCGCCGGAAAGCTGTGCGGGGTAGGCCTTGAGCTTATCGCCCAGCCCCACAAGCTCCAGCAGCTCTTTTGCACGCGCTTCCGCTTCTCTGGCGGGAATTCCGGCAAGCTCCATCGGAAAGCAGACATTTTTAAGGCAATTGCGCTGCATAAGCAGATTGAAGCCCTGAAATATCATGGTTATGCTTCTGCGCATTTCCCGCAGCTGCTTTGCCGGCAAAGCGCTGATATCGCAGCCGTCGATTATAACCCTGCCCTCCGTGGGCCGCTCCAGCATATTTATGCAGCGCACTAGAGTGCTTTTTCCGGCGCCGCTCATGCCGATTATGCCGAAGATCTCACCGTCCGGAACGGTGAGGGTTATGTCCTTAAGGGCTTCAACGGTGCCGTCCGCCGTTTTGAAGCTTTTGGAAAGATGTTCTATTTGTATCATGGATGGCTCCCTTCGATAATGCCGCTTTATATTTTGCGGCTCAATACAGGAAATAACGCCGGCCGCGATGCGGACAGCGTTATTGATATAATGCCCGACTGTTTATTTGTTCAGCTTGGCAAGGTCGCTCTGGCGTCCGCCGTAGAGGCCCATCGGCTCAACATGAATTGCACTTACCGATACCACCTTGGTGCCGTTTTTCTGATTGAAATCGTCAAGGTAGGGCTTGTGCTGGAAGTAGTTGGCGTCAATCTGACCGTCGTTTACAACATTGTTGGGCTGTACATAATCGGTGAACTCTACGATATCAAGGGTTATGTTCTTTTCGGCGAGGATAACCTTTACCACCTTAAGAATGTCGGCATGAGGTGTGGGGGAAGCCGCGATGCTGATCTTGCTGCCGCTAAGCGCCGCATAATCCACGGTGGAATCGTAGCCGTCGCCGGGGTTTGCCACCACGCTTACAACAGAGCCCTTATACTGATTGGAGATGTAATCCGCAACCTGCCTGCTTTCCAGCGCCGCCTTAAGAGCCTTGATCTTGTCGGTATTTTCATTGCCTTCCTTTACGGCAAGTATATTGCTGTATGCCGATGCGGAGCCTTCGATAAGAAGGGAATCGCTTACGGGGTTAAGCCCGGCGTTTATAGCGTAGTTGGAATTGATAATTGCATAATCAACATCCTTGAGGGCGTTGGGCAGCTGAGCGGCTTCCATCTCACGGAAAACGATGTTGTGCGGGTTTTCGGCTATGTCATTTACGGTGGCGGTGATGTCGGCGCCGTCCTTGAGCTTTATATAGCCCTTATCCTGAAGCAGCAGCAGTGCGCGGGCCTCGTTTGTGGGGTCGTTGGGAACCGCAATCGTAAGGCTGTCATTGTTCTGAGCGCAGCCGCTGAAAGCAAACACACTTGCCGCAAGCAAAAAAATGCCGAAATGATTACAGTAAGTTTTTTTTAAGCTTTTTTTCATTTTTTTATATCCTCTTAATTCTATTTATATTTTTTTATATTTTATTTATGCCGGACAGTGTCACGGCGCAGACTGTTTTGCTTTATATTCCGGCGTCACATTCGGCCGTGGGCACGCGGTGCCGTAAGCAGAAATCCGATATTCATGGCTGTGTCCTCCTGCGAAAAGGATCTGTTTTGTTTACGGGCTTATTATAGTGGAAAACGGAAATGCTGTCTATTCGCATATAAATATAGTGAGTTATAAACAAAAACTATAACAGCAAGCGAATTACGCTGCTTTGCACGAAAAATGCAAAAGCGCAGGCCGGGGTCTGCGCTTTCGGGCAATGCTGTATAAGGCGGGCTTTCGGTGTCGGGAAGGGGTTAATAAATGCAATCGGTAAGGTAGCGGCGAATGTTTTCAATATACAGCCCGCCTATTGTGCTTTGAAGCTGGTCGCGTCTTGTAATATAGCCTATTTCCATGCTCACGGCGCCCTCTCCGCGAAGGGGGATAGCCGCATAATCGCTGCCGTTCAGCTCCTGGCATATTATGCCCGAGCAGAGTGTGTAGCCGTTTAATCCCACCATAAGGTTAAGCATTGTGGCACGGTCGTTTACCTTTATGGTTTGCGCGTATTCGTTCATGCTGAATATTTCCTCGGAAAAATAGAAGGAGCTGTCATCGCCCTGCTCAAAGGTAAGCAGGGGTAGTCGGCCAAGTCGTGCACCGTTACATATTCTCTTCCCGCAAGGGGATGCCATTTACACAGGTATGCATATACGCTGCAATCGATTAATTTGTGAAATTCCAGGTCATTGGCCCGGAATATTTTCTGAAGAAAATTCCTGTTGAAATCGCTCAGGTACAGTATGCCTATTTCGCTGCGCAGGGTCTGAACATCGCGGATGACCTGCATCGTCTGCTCCTCGCGCACGGCAAATTCATATTCATCGGCATTGCAGGCCTTTACCGTTTCCACAAAGGCCTTTACGGCAAAGGAATAGTGCTGTGCCGAAACGCCGAATTTTTTCTTGCGCTTTCCCGCAGGGCCGTATTTTTCCACTATGGCGTCATACTGATGATAAAGCTGACGGGCATAGGTAAGAAATTCCGCGCCGTCCTGAGTAAGGTGTACTCCCCGCCCGCTGCGCAGAAATATTGTAATGCCCAACTCCCGCTCCAGCTCGTGCACTGCGGCGGTGAGAGAGGGCTGGGAAACATACAGTATTTCCGCCGCCTTGTTCATGGAGCCGGTTTGCGATATTGTAAGGATATATTTGATCTGCTGGAGCGTCATAAGGGCTTTCCTTCCTGTTTTTATATAAGTTTTGTTTTGGCCTAAAGGTGTATACGCGTTTAACGCGCCGTGCTTTTTAAGGGACGACTCCGTATACGCACGAATATCAGCGTTTATTTATAGAATGAATCTATTGCACAAGGCACTAAACAATAAAATAATTATAGCACACCCCAAAAGGAATTACAATACGC
This sequence comes from Oscillospiraceae bacterium, assembly GCA_022009755.1. Taxonomy (GTDB): domain Bacteria; phylum Bacillota; class Clostridia; order Christensenellales; family QALW01; genus UMGS1338. The sequence continues at coordinate 920,054 of CP091722.1, read as the reverse complement.
TTTGCTTGAAAAGACGGAACAAATATGCTATTATATACGGGAAACAGAGGTGTAAATATGAAAATTTCCACAAAAGGGCGCTATGCGCTGCGAATGCTGCTGGATCTTTCGGAGCACAGGGAAGGCTTTGTATCTCTTAAGGATATTGCCGCGCGGCAGGAAATATCCAAAAAATATCTTGAGCAGATAGTGCCGCTTCTCAGCCGTGCAGGCATGCTGGAGGCCAACCGCGGCTTTCAGGGCGGATACCGCCTTGCCCGCCGGCCGGAGGAGTATACGGTGCTTGAGATACTGGAGCTTACGGAAGGCGGCCTTTTTCTGGTGCCCTGTACAAAACAGGAGGAATGCTGCGCCCGAAGCGCGGACTGTGCGGCCTTGCCGCTGTGGAAGGGGCTGGACTCGGTTATGCGCAGCTATCTTAAGGGGGTAACTCTTGCGGACCTCGTGCAGCAGCACCTTGCCTGCGGTGGGGACGATTATGTAATATAAATATAGTAATAAAATATATTAAAATCGCGCGGCTAACCGTGCGATAAACACAAACCCCCCGCGAAGGGGGGTTTTTGCATTTTGAAAGCAGGTGCAATTCTTTGCGCCCTGCGCCGTGAAATTCAGTCTGCAAACATGGGGGTGGAAAGGTAGCGCTCGCCCGTGTCGGGAAGCAGGGCTACTATCAGCTTGCCTTCGTTTTCTTTGCGGCGGGCAAGAGAAGCGGCGGCCCATACCGCCGCGCCGGAGGATATACCCACAAGCAGACCCTCCTTGCGGGCGAGGGTGCGCCCCGTCATGAAGGCATCATCGTTTTCAACGGTTATTATTTCATCGTATATTTCGGTATTCAGCGTATCCGGCACGAAGCCCGCGCCGATACCCTGTATTTTGTGCGGCCCGGCAACACCCTTTGAAAGCACCGGCGAGCCTGCCGGCTCAACCGCTACAATCTTAATATCGGGGTTTTTCTCCTTAAGATATCCGCCCACGCCGGAGAGGGTTCCGCCGGTGCCTACGCCCGCTACGAAAATATCCACCTTGCCGTCGGTATCGGACCATATTTCGGGGCCGGTGGTGGCGCGGTGCGCAGCCGGGTTTGCGGGGTTTACAAACTGACCCGGAATAAAGCTGCCGGGAATGGAGGCGGCAAGCTCCTGCGCCTTTGCAATGGCTCCCTTCATACCCTTGGAGCCGTCGGTAAGCACCAATTCCGCACCGTAGGCCTTAAGCAGATTCCGACGCTCCACGCTCATGGTCTCGGGCATGGTAAGAATAATGCGGTAGCCTCTTGAGGCGGCTACGGCGGCAAGCCCTATTCCGGTATTGCCGCTTGTGGGCTCAATAATAACGGCGCCCGGCTTAAGGACACCGCGGGCTTCGGCATCGTCCACCATGGCTTTGGCTATTCTGTCCTTAACGCTGCCTGCGGGGTTAAAATACTCCAGCTTGCCGTAAATATCGGCTTTAAGCGAGTTGTCCGCTATATAATTGCTCAGCCGCATAAGCGGGGTTCTGCCTATAAGATCGGTAATTCGTTCGTATGTTTTCATAACTTTATCCTCCTTTTATTGTGCCGCAGCGTTTTTTGTCGTGATAAGCGGTATCCGCAAAGAGATATTACTAAAAACCTATATGTTTTGTAGGCATTATAATATGCCGGGGGGCGTTATGTCAAGCATTTTATTGCCTTGCCGGATAAATTCTGCCGCTTTACGGACAGATATGTAAGGTTATGATATGCACATATTCGCGCAGACGGGCGGGGCTTGGAAAAAACAATAAAAAACGCCCCGAAGGGCGTAAGGGCAGGCGTAACGATAAAAGAGCATCATACTCCGTACATGAGGTGTCCGTAGCCGGGGAAGGGCCAGAACTCCGAAGCGGTAAGCTTTTCCGCCTCGTCTGCATAAACACGCAGCTCGTCCATAACGGGCAGAAGCTCTTTGCAGCAGGCAAGGGCATTGTCAAACGCAGTTTCCTGCATATGTGTGTCCGCAATGGATTTTTCCAGCTCTGCCGCCTTAAGGAACATTTTTTTGCATAGGGAGCTTAAATGCAGAACGGTTTCACGCTCCGGGGTTACATCGGCTTCGGTGCAGAAGGCCGTTTTGGCGCTTGCCGTCAAGGACAGCTCTCTGCAATAGGCATTAACGGCGGGAATGATATCCCTGCGGGCCATTTCCAGTGCGGTTTTGGCTTCTATTGTAACTGTTTTGGCATAGTTTTCAAGCAGTATTTCCAGGCGGGAGTGCATCTCGGTGGGGGTGAACACGCCGTGGCGCACAAAGAGAGCCACATTCTTTTCATCGGTGAAGTGCAGAAGCGCCTCGGGAGTGTTGCGCAAATTGAGCAATCCGCGCGCGGCGGCCTCCTGCACCCATTCTTCGGAGTAGTTATTGCCGTTGAAGATGATCCTTTTATGCTCCCGCACGGTGCGCTTTATAACATCTCCCAAAGCCTGACGGAAGTCTGCGGCGCCCTCAAGCTCATCGGCGAAGCAGCGCAGCTCCTCCGCTACGGCGGTATTGATTATAACATTCGGCCCCGATATCGACATTGAGGAGCCCGGCATGCGGAATTCAAACTTATTGCCGGTAAAGGCGAACGGGGAGGTGCGGTTGCGGTCCGTGGTGTCCTTGCGGAAGGTGGGCAGAACATGGGCGCCCACCTCAAGGCGTTCGCGCTCCTTTTTGCGGTACAGATTGTCGCTTTCCACGGCGTTGAGTATGTCGGTAAGCTCATCGCCCAAAAACATGGAAACGATGGCGGGCGGGGCTTCGTTTGCGCCCAAACGGTGGTCGTTGCCGGCAGAGGCCACCGATATTCGCAGCAGATCCTGATATTCGTCCACCGCCTTTATAACGGCGCACAAAAACAGCAAAAACTGTGCGTTTTCATACGGGGTTTTTCCGGGCTCCAGCAGGTTTACGCCGGTATCGGTGCAAAGGGACCAGTTATCATGCTTGCCGCTGCCGTTTACGCCGCGGAAGGGCTTTTCGTGCAGAAGGCATACAAGCCCGTGCTGACGCGCCACCTTTTTCATTATTTCCATTGTAAGCTGATTGTGATCCGCCGCGATGTTTGTTGTGGAGTACATGGGCGCCAGTTCATGCTGAGCGGGAGCCACCTCATTGTGCTCGGTTTTTGCAAGTATGCCCAGCTTCCAAAGCTCATCGTTAAGATCCTTCATGAAGGCCTTTACGCGGCTTTTAATAACACCGAAATAATGGTCGTCCATCTCCTGACCCTTTGGGGGCATAGCGCCGAAAAGCGTGCGGCCGGTATATATAAGGTCCTTGCGTTTGTCATAATACTGTTTATCCACAAGAAAGTATTCCTGCTCTGCGCCTACGGTGGGGAACACCGAGGTCACATCGCTGTTGCCGAAAAGCGTAAGCACGCGCAAAGCCTGCTTGTTTATGGCCTCCATGGAGCGCAGCAGCGGGGTTTTTTTATCCAGCGCCTCTCCTCCGTAGGAGCAGAAGGCCGTGGGTATGCAAAGGGTGTTGTCCTTTATAAAGGCATAGGAGGAGGGATCCCACGCAGTATAGCCGCGGGCTTCGAACGTGGCGCGCAGCCCGCCGGAGGGGAAGCTGGACGCATCGGGCTCGCCCTTTATAAGCTCCTTGCCGGAGAATTCCAGTATAACCGAGCTGCCGTCGTCTATCGGAGCGATGAAGCTGTCGTGCTTTTCGGCGGTTATGCCTGTCATAGGCTGAAACCAATGTGTATAGTGTGTAGCGCCCTTTTGCACGGCCCAATCCTTCATGGCTGTGGCCACCGCGTTTGCCACGCTGCGTTCAAGGGGCTGATTGTTCTTTATGTTTGTCTTAAGGGTTTTGTATATTTCCTTGGGAAGCTTTTCCCGCATTACCTCGTCGTTGAAAACCATGCTGCCGAATATTTCGGTGGGGTTGCTCATTTATTCCTCCTGCCCGGGCGGTGAACCCGGTAAAAATACGAATTCGCCCTGCGGCGAATCTTTATGCAGGTAGTATATGCCGGATAAGGCGGACCGTCAAATGGTTTCTGCTAATATTATTAGTGAAATTGCGCAATAATGTTCGTTTTCAGGCGTAATTTTGAAATAAAATGTGCAAAATGCGGTCTTTACTTAATTTTATTAAGAAAAATCGCGCCGATACCGAAAATGTGCAGTTTTTTGTCCTGCGTCTGTTTTGCCCGCTGCCGGGCAAAACAAAAGGCAGTATGCGGCGGATGCATAAACAAAGCATCGCAGGCGAAAGGGAGGTGCAGACGGTATGAAAAATCAAGAAAACGCAGTCTGTGTAAAAAAATAACGCTTTTTACGGCTTAAACGGTTTTCAATCGCGGCAAGTGCTGTTATAATATAGAAGCAAAACGGAAAAAGCACGGCTGCGGCTGATGCTTTGTCCGTTGAATATCCCTTGGGAAGGAGAAAATGTATGAAGCTTGAATTTACAAAAATGCACGGCTGCGGCAACGATTATATCTATTTTGACTGCTTCCGGCAGAGCGTGCCGGAGCCGGAGAAGCTGGCTGTGCGGCTGAGCGACCGCCATTTCGGCATAGGAGGAGATGGTATAGTGCTTATATGCCCCTCCGAGACAGCCGATGCAAAAATGCGCATGTTTAACGCCGACGGCAGCGAGGGTAAAATGTGCGGCAATGCCACACGGTGCGTGGGCAAATTTCTCTATGATAACGGCTATGCCAAAAAGGAAGAAATAACGCTGGAAACGCTAAGCGGTATAAAAACCATCAGGATTTTTGCCGATAACGGAGTGGCTTATGCCGCAAGAGTGAATATGGGGACTGCAGAGCTTGACCCTGCAAAAATCCCGGTAAATCTTGAAGGCAAAAGTATCATAGGACGGGAGGTGGCCATAGGCGACGGAGTGTATGACATCACCTGTGTTTCCATGGGCAATCCGCACTGCGTGGTATTTGTTAAGGATACGGACAGCATAGAAATTGAAAAAATCGGTCCGCAGTTTGAAAACTGCAAGCTGTTTCCCGAGCGTGTAAACACGGAATTTGTTCAGATAATAAATGAAAACACGCTTAAAATGAGAGTGTGGGAACGGGGCAGCGGCGAGACATGGGCCTGCGGGACCGGAGCCTGCGCCGCAGCGGTGGCGGCAGTGGAAAACGGCTATTGCAAAGGGCGCAAGGATCAGGCTGCTGCTGCGCGGAGGAGAGCTGGAAATAGTATATACCGATGACGCCGTGTTTATGACGGGAGGGGCGCAGAAGGTGTTTGAGGGCACCGTTGAGGTATAATGCATAAATAACATACGGCAGCCGGGCACGCAGGGGAAGGCGCGGACAGGCGGACCGGAAGGGAAGGTAATATGAAAATAAACGAGAATTACGCATCACTTAAGGAAAGCTATCTTTTTTCCGAGGTAGCATCGCGGGTGAAGAATTCAAAGGCGAATCCGCAGGCGGATATAATCCGTTTGGGTATAGGCGATGTAACGCTTCCGCTGTGCAGCGCCGTGTGCGATGCAATGCATGAGGCGGTAAGCCAGATGGGGGTCAAGGAGACCTTCCGCGGCTACGGCCCGGAGCAGGGCTATGATTTTCTGCGCAGCGCCCTGGCAGACTATTACGCCTCAAAGGGCGTAAGCCTTGAGCAGGATGAGATATTTGTAAGCGACGGCGCAAAGAGCGACCTTGGCAACATACTGGATCTTTTTGATACGGATAATTCGGTGCTTGTGCCGGACCCGGTATATCCCGTTTATGTGGATACCAACCTTATGGCGGGGCGCAGAATAATTTATGCCGATGCAAATGAGCAGAACGGTTTTTTGCCCATGCCCGATGAAAACGTAAAGGCGGATATTATATACATATGCTCGCCAAATAATCCCACCGGCGCGGTTTACAACGCGCAGCAGCTTAAAGCGTGGGTGGATTATGCAAACAAAAACGGCGCCGTGCTGCTGTTTGATGCAGCATATGAGGCGTTTGTTTCCGGGGATCTTCCCACCTCCGTATATCAGATACCCGGAGCGCGCAGCTGCGCAATAGAGTTCTGCTCTTTTTCAAAAACAGCGGGCTTTACCGGCACGCGCTGCGGCTACACCGTAGTACCCAAGGAGCTTGAGCGCGGCGGAATGAAGCTTAATAAAATGTGGCTGCGCCGTCAGACTACAAAATTCAACGGTGTGCCCTATATAGTGCAGAAGGGCGCTGCGGCGGTGTTCAGCCCCGAGGGACAAAAACAGATAAAGGAAAACATAGGCTATTACAAAAAGAATGCCGGGGTTATAGCAAGTGCGCTGTCGCAGTGCGGCATATGGTTTACCGGGGGCGTAAATTCGCCGTATATCTGGCTTAAATGCCCCGGAGGGCTTACTTCGTGGGAGTTTTTTGATGTGCTGCTTGAAAAAGCAAATGTGGTGGGAACGCCGGGGGCGGGCTTCGGGCGCAACGGCGAGGGCTTTTTCCGGCTTACCGCATTCGGCGATGCGCAGCGCACAAAAGAGGCTTCCCAGCGCATAAAATGCCTCTGTGAAGGCCTTAAGGGCTGAAAGCGGCTGCACATGCAAGCGCAAGAAGGGCGCAAAAGCAGCCGTGACTCGGGGCATGACGGCATCGCCTGAGAGCGCACGAAAGATGAAAAAACAGTGTAAAAAAGCGTATAAAAAAACGCATAAAAAAATGCGCAAAAAAACCATATAAAAAAATGCGTTAAAAAAACGATAAAAATATTAAAGGAAGCAGCTTTCTTAAAGAAAGGAAGAGAAAAATGGACAGAGAAAAAATGAGATTGCGCCTTGATGTAAACAATATGATGGACACCTTTGTGGGGGAGCACGGCATTTCTCAGGCGGAGCTTGAGGCGGTGTCGGGCAAGGCGCGCGAGGCGTTTGAAAGCTTTCAGGCAAACCGCGGCACCGGCATGACAGGCTGGAGCGAGCTGCCGTATAATCAGGAGGAGGTTGTATGCGAGCTGCTGAAGGAGGCAAAGCGCATACGCGAAGGCTTTGAAAGCTTTGTGGTGCTGGGAATAGGCGGCAGTGCGCTGGGCCCCATTGCGGTGCAGCAGGCGCTGAATCATCTGCACTATAACGAGCTGCCTGCGGAAAAGCGCGGCGGGCCCCGGCTGTATGTGGAGGATAATGTGGATCCGGAGCGCATGGAGGCGCTGCTGGATGTGGTGAACCCGGAAACCGCATGCTTTAATGTTATTACAAAATCGGGCAGCACGAGCGAGACCATGACGCAGTATCTTGTGATATGCGATATTCTTAAAAAGCGTCTGGGCGACAGGGCGAAGGAGCATATTGTAGCCACGACATCGGCGGACCGCGGCAATCTTATTAAGCTTGTAAAAAGCGAGGGCTACCGTGCGTTTATCATTCCGGACGGAGTGGGCGGACGCTTCAGCGAGCTGTGCCCGGTGGGGCTGCTGGCTGCGGCGGTGTGCGGAATTGATATCCGCGAGCTGCTGGAGGGTGCAAAATTTGCCGACCAAATGTGCGCAAGCGGCGATATATACAAAAACCCGGCGCTTATGGCGGCAGCGATGCAGTATATCGCCATGGGCAAGGGCTGCAACATATCGGTTATGATGCCCTATGCGGACAGCCTTAAATATATTGCGGACTGGTACTGCCAGCTTTGGGGCGAAAGCCTGGGCAAGCGCTATTCCAACAGCGGCAGCGAGGTTTGCCGGTCAGACCCCTGTAAAGGCGCTGGGCGTTACCGATCAGCACAGCCAGATACAGCTGTATACCGAGGGACCGTTTGACAAGGTGATAACCTTCCTGGCAGTGGACAAATACCGCACCGATGTGACCATTCCGCAGGGCTGCGAGGATATTCCGGCGGTGAATTTCCTGTGCGGGCACACCATGCAGGAGCTGATAAAGGCGGAGCAGTCGGCTACGGAGTATGCCGTTATGAAAAGCGGTAAGCTCAGCCACACCATAACCGTGCCTGAGGTGAATGCCTTTACGGTGGGACAGCTGCTGTACTTCTTTGAGCTGGAAACGGCATACGAGGGCACTATGCTTGATATAAATACCTTTGACCAGCCCGGCGTGGAGGAGGGCAAAAACGCCACCTACGCGCTGCTTGGCCGCCCCGGCTATGAGGAGAAGAAGGCGGAGCTGGACGCGCGTCCCGCAAGAGATCCCAAATTTATAATTTGAAAATCATAAAACACTGTAAGTAATAATGATTTTTTTCGCAAAGGTGCATTTTCCGCATAATTGTGGGATGCACCTTTTCTTTTTACAAAAAGCAGAAGCCGCGAAAAAGCTTTTTCGCGGCTCCCGTTATGCTTTTGTTAATGTGTTACTCGGCTACTTCCAGCTCAATGGGGGCAAGCAGACCGTTGTCGATGAGGGAATAGGAATCATAGAGGAAATCCTTTCCCTGCGTAAGGAAGGTATCAGGTCCGTAATTGCCTTGGCGCGGCGGATTGACATGCAGCGGACCGAAGGTGTTGCGGCGGGTAAGGTGCAGGCGCAGGAACATATCGTCGCCCACAAGGGAGGTGATATCCTCACGGTAGGGGGCAAAAGCGATGGTTTTTTCCCGGCCGTTTCCGTGCACGGTGATGCATGCGCCTTCAAACCGGGGTGCGGTAAGGAATACATGGCTGCCTTCTGCGTGCATGGGGGGCAGAAGATAATCCACGGCGCCGGAATAGAAGGGCAGACCCTGATCGTTTAAGCTGCCAAGGTGCAGCTTGCGGGGCAGGAGAATTATTATGCATCTGCAGCCCTCGGTACGCACACCGAAGCTGCCCAGAAGATATATGGCTTCAAGATCGAGGCTGTCGCGGAACATGGCCTTCAGGGTGACGGTATTTACGCCCTGCCTGAGCAGATGCGTATCTATGGGCAGGCGCGTAAAGCAGGGGTCGATATAAATGCCGTCAAGGGGGCGGCTTTCAAGGGGGGCGCCGTTTATAAACACTCCGAAGCTTTCGCGGGATTCCAGCATAAGGCTGACCTGTCCGATTATTGCGGAAAGATCGTCAATTTCAAAATCGAAATTCATCTCAAGAGGGGCGCAGGGGCCGGCGGTATCAAGGCCGTGCTTATGCTTGAACCAAGGCTGAAGCATTTCGCCGTTGCGCCAAGGGATACCGAGCTTTGAACGGACGGCGCGGTCCAGCTTGAGAATCTCGGTGCAGGGCTGCTCATCGCCGCCGTCAAGCTGCCAGCGCGCACAGTCCAATACGGCAATGTTGGGCTCCGTTAGGCAATAGGCAAAATCCTCGGCGGGGATATGGCGGGCAACCGGGGTAAAATGCGCTGCGGCGGGGGCGTGGCTTTTTTCCTTAAGGAAAAGCACAAGCTCCTCACAGGGGGCAAAATCTATGGTAAGCTCGGGGGAATCGCCGCTTGCTGCAAGGGTTATATCGCCGCTTCGCACATCCCATTTTTCCGCAAAGCCGGGCTTGTTTATTTTTATGCGCACATCCTTTTTGGTGTTTTCGCGGTCAAGATTCATCATTATGAACACGATGCCGTCGCTGCGCACAAGAGTCTGAAGAGCGACATCCGGGCAGGAAATATCAATATAGGGGTTTTTGTCAAGCAGCTTTACAAGGCCTTCGCCCGGTGTGCAGTAAGCGGCGCCGGGAAGGCTTTGGGCATCGTGCGACGGCACGGCGTCGATATATTCCGGACGGCAAAGGAATATGACCTTTCCGCCGGCAGAGGCAAACTGCCGGGCAATATTCAGCGTAGAGCGGCGCACGGTGATGCATTTGGGGATGATAAGGGTGCGGTACCGGGCCTGACCCAGAGCGAGCAGCGCGCCGTGCTCGTCGGTGCTTATGCTGCAAAGGCGGGACATTTGCTCCTCATCGCCGAAGTCGTAGTCGATGTGGCGGCTTTCAAGCAGACGGTAAAGCTCGGTATAGCCCTGCTCCACCTCCTGCGCGGCGGCATCCTGTGCGGAGAAGAAGCCGCACCAGCCGGGATGCACCGTTGCCCACAGGCTCTCAACGGGGGACATGATAAGCGTGTCGCATACCGGCGTGCCGTCCTGCTTTATAACATTAAGGCGGGCATAGTAATCCTCAACATATTTGTATTGGGGATACCACTGGCTTTGATAGAATATGCTTGCCGGATAATCGCGCTTGGCCTCACCCTTCATGGTGTACCAGGAAAGGTGCTGACAGCGCAGGTTTATGCCGTACAGGCTTTGCCAGTCGCCTACCGCTTTGTGGTTTTGGAAGGTCATCTGCCAGCCGGTGCAGCCGTAGAGCTCACTGAGCAGCGTTTTCTTGCCGAACTGCCTTCCCGCGCTTTGGAGCTGTTTTACTATGTTGCGGTTGAAATTGTTCTCCCACAGAACATCTACTCCGGGAGCGTCCATATGCTCATAGCCGCGCTGCATGGAGCCGTTTACGGCGGTCTGTGCGGCGAGGTTGTCCTCATGGAGCAGATGACCGGTGAATATCAGCCCGTGCTCGTGACACCATGACTGTATGGGCGTAAGATAGTTTTTAACAAACAGGCTGCACAGCAGCTCGCAGTAGTGCCATTTTACCCGGCTGACATCGCAGCCGTCCGGCTTTAGGAAAAGCTCGGGCAGATTGTCCTTGAGAGAATAGCCGAATCTTTCGGAAAACTGCTCAAAAAGATCCTTTGGCATGGGGGTAAGGTTGTTGCCGTCGGGGTTCTGAAGGGCAAAGCCGCACATTATGCCGCCGTGATGGGGCTCATCGGTGAATATGCCGTATATGGAGCCGTTGTTTATATTTTTGGCGCAGTTTTTTGCATACTGCTCGTGGGTTATGCGCAAAAACTCCTTGGTGGCCTCGGGGTTCATGGTGTCCGCATAGGTCTGTCCGTTGTAGAAGGAGTAGGGCGTCATTTCCTCGGAGGTGAAATAAAGCACGGAACGCCCCGGGCGGCTATCGGTTTCGTTTTGTGCAAGCTGTTGCTTATCGGTGAAGCTCTGACCGTTAAGCTGCACGGAAAAAGCGGCAATAATGCCGTTGCTCCAGGCAAAGTCCTGCGCGGTGCATATGTTAAGGCGCAGATATTTTATGCGGAAATCCGGGTTTTCGGTTACCATTCCGCCTGCGGTGCCGCTCGGCCAGCGGTCCTCGTCGTAGAGCCATGTTTCCATGCCGCATTTGCGGCCCTTTTCGGCGCAGGCGTTTATAAGCTCGAACCATTCCCTGCCGAGGTATTCGGTTTCAAGGCCGGTGCGGGAGTGACAGAAATATCCGCCCATACCCATCTGCTGCATCACATCTATCTGACGCTTGAGTTCTTCTTGGTTAAGCAAGCCGTTCCAGCTCCAAAAGGGCTTGCCGCGGAAGGCGGCGCCGGGTTCTTTGAATTCTTTTATAAGCCTGTTCATATATTTTTCCGTCCTGTGTTTTTAATGGCGATGCCTGTTTGCGTTGGATTCCGGCATGGCCGGCACCGTCATTTTAACAAGAAAACGGACAAAATGCAACAGCTTTATAAGAGCGAAATGTAAAATTGCGTATGCAATATATACATTATATATAATGCAATATAATTGCGGTGTCCGTTTGGGCGTAGGCGCAGAGGCGGATAAAGGAAGTGCAGGGACTGTTTGCCGGCCGGAGGCGCCGGGCATTTATTCATTTGGATTAATAAATATATGAAATCCGCAGCGGATGATATCAGTACTCGGGTGAGATGGCTAAGGGGGTATGGCAAAACGGTCAACAGCTGTTTTACCATTGTTTATGCGCATATTTATTGATTTTATATAAAAAAGTGCTTTACAATATTGCGGAAGCGTAGTAATATATACAAGTCGCAATATGCGGTAATTTGCGATTAATGGTATGAAGCGAGAGGTTGCCGAAGCAATTCGGGTAATTTTCGCGGACAATTGTCCGACAATCGGACGACAAGCCAAATACCGCTTGTAAAAATTTATAAGCGGCACACACGGAAGCGTGTATTTGAGCTAACAAGGAGGTAAACATAAATGGCAAGTCAGAAAATCAGAATCAATCTGAAGTCATATGATCACAATCTTGTTGATCAGACTGCAGAAAAAATCGTCGAGACCGCAAACAGAACGGGTGCTACCGTTTCCGGGCCCATACCGCTGCCCACCGAAAAGGAAATAGTAACCATACTGCGCTCGCCGCACAAGTACAAGGACAGCAGAGAGCAGTTCGAACTCAGGACACACAAGAGATTGATCGACATTTACAATGCCGGCAATAAGACGGTAGAGGCTTTGACCAAGCTCGATCCTCCCGCAGGTGTGGACATTAAAATTAAACTGTAAGGTGGAGGTGACCGAATTATGAAGAAGGCAATTCTCGGTAAGAAGCTGGGTATGACCCAGGTGTTTTCCCAGGACGGCAAGGTATTCCCCGTAACCGTGATCCTGGCCGGTCCCTGCACGGTAATACAGAAGAAGACCGTGGAAAACGACGGCTATGACGCGCTGAAGGTTTCCTTTGACCCGATTCGTGAGAAGCTGGTTAACAAGCCCGATATGGGACAGTTCAAGAAGGCTCAGGCGGCTCCGGCGCGCTACATGAAGGAGCTTAAGCTGGAAAACTGCGCAGACTATGAGGTGGGCTCCGTGATAACCTGCGAGATGTTTGAGCAGGGCGATCACATTGATGCCACCGCGTTCTCCAAGGGCCACGGCTTTTCCGGCGTTATGCAGCGTTGGAATCAGCACACCGGTCCTATGGCTCACGGCTCCGGCTATCATAGAGGCGTAGGCTCCATGGGAGCGAATTCCTCGCCCTCAAGAGTATTCAAGAACAAGCATATGCCCGGACACTGGGGCAATGAGAAGACCACCGTGCAGAACCTTGAGATCGTGCGCGTAGACGCGGAGCGCGGCGTGCTGCTTATCAAGGGCGCCGTTCCCGGACCCAAGGGCGCGATGGTGTTCGTAAGACAGTCGATAAAGAGCAAGTAAGGAGGTAAAGAGCTATGCCTAAGGTAGCTGTATATAATTTACAGGGCTCGCAGACAGGCGAGATAGAGCTGAGCGATACTTTATTTGCGGCTGATATTAACAAGGCTGTTATTCATCAGGTCGTTCGCGCGCAGCTTGCTAACAAGAGACAGGGTACCAAATGCACCCTTACCCGTACAGAGGTAAGAGGCGGCGGCAAGAAGCCGTACAGACAGAAGGGCACGGGCCGCGCCCGTCAGGGCTCCATCAGATCGCCTCAGTTCAACAAGGGCGGCGTGGTATTTGCTCCCAAGCCCCGCAGCTTCCGCATTGCGGTTCCCAAGAAGATGAAGCGTCTTGCCCTTGAGGGTGTGCTTACCGACAAGGTGGTTTGCAACAACTTCGTTGTGGTTGAGAATCTTGCCTTGGAAGCTCCCAAGACCAAGGAAATGGTTAAAGTGCTGGGCAATCTGAAGCTTGCTCAGAGCAAAACACTGATAATTACCGCTGAGCCCGATGAAACCGTGGCCCGTGCTGCGGGAAACATTCCGGCGGTTGCAACTTCCCTTGTGAACACCATCAATGTGGTGGATGTGCTCAAGGCTGACAAGCTGCTTATCACCAAGGAAGCAGTTGAAAGACTCCAGGAGGTGTACAACTGATGAAAGCATTTGAGGATGTAATCATTAAGCCGGTTCTCACCGAGAAGACCTATGCAACCATTTCGGACAAGCGTTACTGCTTCGTTGTGGACCGTAAGGCCAACAAAACCGAGATCAAGCAGGCCGTTGAGGCGATTTTCGATGTTAAGGTGGAGCGCGTGAACACCGTTACCACCATCGGCAAGGTTAAGCGTATGGGCAGAAGCGAAGGCCTTACGCCTACCGTAAAGAAGGCTTATGTGATTCTTAAAAAGGACTCCAAGCCCATTGCGTTCTTTGAGGGCATGGCCCAGTAAGTTAGGAGGAAAAAATCATGGCTATCAAAAAGTATAAACCGACTTCTCCGGCCAGACGCTTTATGTCGGTTTCCACCTTTGAGGAAATCACCAGCACCACTCCTGAGCGCTCACTGCTGGGCAAGATATCCAAAAAAACGGCGGAAGAAATAACGTCGGCAGACTGACCGTGCGTCACCACGGCGGCGGAAACACCCGCAAGTACAGAATTATCGACTTCAAGCGCGATAAGGACGGCATTCCCGCAAAGGTTGCCACCATTGAGTATGATCCTAACCGCAGCGCGAATATCGCTCTTCTGCATTATGCAGACGGTGAAAAGAGATACATTCTGGCTCCTCTGGGCCTGAATGTGGGCGACACCGTGGTAAGCGGCGAGCATGCGGACATCAAAACCGGCAACGCGCTGCCCATCAACAGCATTCCGGTAGGTACTCTTTTGCACAATGTTGAGCTTTTCCCCGGCAAGGGCGCACAGATGGTGCGTACTGCCGGTGCGGCCGCTCAGCTGATGGCTAAGGAGAACGGCTTTGCTCAGATAAGACTGCCCAGCGGCGAGGTAAGAATGGTTCGTCTTGACTGCAAGGCGACAATCGGTCAGGTGGGCAACCTGGATTATGAGAATATCTCTCTTGGTAAAGCGGGCAGAAAGCGCCACATGGGCATTCGTCCCACCGTACGCGGTGTGGTTATGAACCCCTGTGATCACCCCCATGGCGGTGGTGAGGGCAAGTCTCCTATCGGCCGTCCGGGCCCTGTTACTCCGTGGGGCAAGCCCACTCTTGGTTATAAGACCAGAGCCAAGAAGAACAAATCCAATAAATATATCGTGAAGCGCCGTAACGGCTAAACGATGTCATCAGATGGAAGGAGGCCGTAACAGGCATGAGTAGAAGTGTTAAAAAAGGACCTTTTGTCAGTGAAAAGCTGCTCAAAAGAGTCGTTGCTATGAACGAAACCGGCGAAAAGAAGGTTTTGAAGACATGGTCAAGGTCCTCAACTATTTTCCCTGATTTCGTTGGCCATACGATCGCGGTTCACGACGGTAGAAAGCATGTTCCGGTGTACATCACCGAGGATATGGTCGGACACAAGCTGGGCGAGTTCGCTCCCACGCGTACCTTCAGAGGTCATGCGGGCGAAAAGTCCACAGGCAAATAAAGGGGGAGAGAGAAATGGCTAAGAGAATCAAGGAAAAGGCCGCAAAGAGAGCCGAGCAGCGCGATATGCGCCCCCGTGCCGTGGCCAGATATGTTCGTATTTCCTCCAGAAAGGTCCGTATCGTTATCGATCTTATCAGAGGCAAGCAGGTTTCTGAGGCGCTGGCGATACTTAAGTTCACTCCCAAGTCTGCCTCTCCGGTTGTGGAGAAGCTGCTCAAGTCGGCAATTGCCAATGCTGAGTACAAGGGCTTGAACAAGGACGATCTGTATGTTGCTGAGGTTTATGCTGATCAGGGTCCGACCCTGAAGCGCATGATGCCCCGCGCCAAGGGCAGCGGAGCCATGATCCTCAAGAGAAGCAGCCACATCACTGTCGTTCTGGACGAAATCAAGAAATAAGGAGGCATACAAATGGGACAGAAAGTTAATCCGCACGGCGCCAGAGTCGGCATAATCAAAGGCTGGGATTCCCGTTGGTTTGCTGACAAGAAGGAGATGGCCGCCAATATCAAGGAGGACGACTCCCTTCGTAAATATCTGAAGAAGAAGCTGTATTCCTATCAGATATCCAAGATTGAAATCGAGCGCAAGGCAGGCACCGTAACGGTTTTCCTGTACACCGCAAAGCCGGGCGCGCTTATCGGTAAGGGCGGCGCAGGCATCGAGGTTCTTAAAAAGGACATCGCTAAGTTTGTGGGCAAGCCCGTAAATGTAAACATCATGGAGATCCGCAAGCCCGATGTTGATGCTCAGCTGGTTGCTGAGAACATTGCGGCTCAGCTGGAGAAGAGAATTTCCTTCCGCCGGGCAATGAAGCAGTCGCTTCAGCGTGCCATGAAGGGCGGAGCAAAGGGTATCAAGATAGCTGTTTCCGGCCGTCTGGGCGGCGCGGAGATCGCGCGCAGCGAAGGCTATCACGAGGGCAGCATTCCGCTGCAGACTCTGCGTGCCGATATCGATTACGGCTTTGCAGAGGCAGCCACTACCTACGGCCGCATCGGCGTAAAGGTATGGGTATACAAGGGAGAGGTTCTTCCGCAGGTTAAGAAGACTGTTGCAGAAGGAGGCAAGCAATAATATGTTAATGCCTAAAAGAGTTAAGCGCAGACGCGTTTTCCGCGGCCGTATGAAGGGCAAGGCGCAGCGCGGCAATTTCGTTGCTTACGGTGATTTCGGTCTTATGGCTACCGAGCCTTGCTGGATCACTGCCGAGCAGATCGAGGCGGCCCGTGTTGCAATGACCAGATATGTAAAGCGTCAGGGTCAGGTTTGGACCAAGATCTTCCCGGATAAGCCGGTTACGGCTAAGCCGGCCGAGACCCGAATGGGCAGCGGTAAAGGTTCCCCCGAGTACTGGGTGGCGGTTGTTAAGCCGGGCAGAGTTCTCTTTGAGATGGGCGGCGTTCCCGAGGCCGACGCTCGCGAGGCTCTCCGTCTTGCAATGCACAAGCTTCCCTGCAAATGCAAGTTTGTAAAGAAGAGCGATTTTGATTCGCAGGAGGGTGATGCTCAATGAAGGATACCAAAAAGCTGAGAGATAAAACATCACAGGAGCTGAATGCACAGCTTAAGGAGCTCAAAAGTGAGCTTTTCAACCTGAGATTCCAGAACGCTACCGGACAGCTGGCTAATCCCAAGCAGATCAGCGTATGCAAAAAAGAGATTGCTCGTATTCAGACGATCATCCGCGAGCAAGAGCTCAACGGCTGAGGAGGAGAACTTAGTGATGGAAAGAAATTATCGTAAGTCAAGAGTGGGCGTAGTCGTAAGCGACAAGATGGATAAAACCATTGTAGTTGCGGTGAAAGACAAGGTTCTTCATCCTCTTTACGGCAAGACCGTTAACCGCACCACGAAATTCAAGGCACATGACGAGAACAACGAATGCGGCATCGGCGATCGCGTGCGCATTATGGAAACTCGTCCCATTAGCAAGGACAAAAGATGGAGATTGGTCGAAATAGTGGAGAAAGCAAAATAATCCACTGATGCTGAAAGGAGGCACATTATATGATTCAACCACAGACTCGCTTAAAGGTGGCTGACAATACCGGCGCAAAAGAAATCATGTGCATTCGTGTGCTCGGCGGATCTTTCCGTCGTTGCGGAAGCATTGGTGATGTAATTGTTGCTTCGGTTAAGACCGCAACGCCCGGCGGCGTTGTTAAAAAGGGCGATGTTGTCAAGGCTGTTATCGTGCGTACGGTAAAGCCGCTGCGCAGACCCGACGGCACATACATCAGATTTGACGACAATGCCGCAGTTATTATCAATGATCAGAAAATGCCCAGAGGCACTCGTATTTTTGGGCCTATCGCTCGTGAGCTCCGTGATAAGGATTACATGAAAATCATATCGCTGGCTCCCGAAGTACTGTAAGGAGGTGCCTTGATTATGAAGATCAAAAAGGGCGATACCGTACTGGTTATTACCGGTAAGTACAAGAACGAGACAGCAAACATCAAACAAGGGCGAGGTTCTCCGCGTGCTGCCCAAGGACAACAAAATCGTTGTTAAGGGCATCAACATGGTTACCAAGCATGTTAAACCGCGCAAGGCCGGCCAGCCCGGCGGACGCATTCAGCAGGAGGCGGCGTTTGACGCTTCCAATGTAATGGTGATCTGCCCCAAGTGCGACAAGGCCGTCCGCGTTGCGTACAAGGTTGAAGCCGGCGAGAACGGCAAGGTCGTAAAGACCCGCGTTTGCCGTAAGTGCGGCGCAAGCCTTGACAAATAATTGAAGGGAGGAAATTACATTGGCTAGATTAAAGGATAAATATGTTTCTCAGATCGCTCCGGCTATGCAGCAGAAGTTCGGCTACAAGAATGTAAACGAAATCCCTTCTCTTGTAAAGATCGTGATCAACATGGGTCTGGGCGACGTTAAGGACGACGCCAAGAAGTTTGAAGCTGCGGTAAACGAGCTTGCCACCATTTCCGGTCAGAAGCCCTATGTTACCAAGGCGAAGAAATCCGTTGCGAACTTCAAGGTTCGTGAGGGCATGAACATCGGCGCGAAGGTAACCCTCCGCGGCGACAGAATGTATGAGTTTGCCGATAAGCTTATAAACATTGCAATTCCGCGTATCCGTGACTTCCACGGCATCAACGGCAACTGCTTTGACGGCCGCGGCAACTATGCTCTGGGCGTAAAGGAGCAGCTGATATTCCCCGAGATCGAGTATGACAAGATCGACAAGGTAAGAGGCATGGATATCGTATTTGTTACCACTGCCAAAACCGATGAGGAAGCCAAGGAGCTGCTCAGACTTATGGGCATGCCGTTCAGCTCTTAATGAAAGGGAGGATATAAAAAGTCATGGCAAAGAAAGTATGATCAACAAGCAGCAGGCAACTCCCAAGTTTTCAACGAGGGCTTACACCCGTTGCAGTATCTGCGGACGCCCGCATTCCGTGCTCCGTAAGTACGGAATCTGCCGTATCTGCTTCAGAGAATTGGCTTACAAGGGCCAGCTCCCCGGAGTTAAGAAGGCAAGCTGGTAAAATATTTTAAGGAGGAAAAATCCATGGTCGTTACAGATCCTATAGCTGATATGCTCACCAGAATCAGAAACGCTCTGGTGGCCAAGCATGCAACAGTAGACATCCCCGCCTCCAATATGAAGAAGTCAATTGCGCAGATACTTCTTACCGAGGGCTTCATTAAGGGCGTGGAAATCATAGATGACGGCGTACAGGGCACGATTCGCATCACCCTCAAGTACGGCGCGAACAACGAAAAGGTTATCTCGGGCATGAAGAGAATAAGCTCTCCCGGTCTGAGACATTATGCCAAGTGCGAGGAGCTTCCCAAGGTTCTGGGCGGTATGGGCATTGCTCTTATCTCCACCTCCAAGGGTGTTATGACCGACAAGGAGGCCCGCAAGGCCAATGTCGGCGGTGAAGTGCTCGCCTACATCTGGTAAGGAAATACGGAGGTTTAATTATGTCAAGAATAGGAAGAATGCCTGTAAGTATTCCCGCCGGTGTTACGGTTACGGTTGCTGACGACAACACCGTTACCGTTAAGGGCCCCAAGGGCACGCTTACACAGAAATTCAGTCACGAAATCAATTTCCAGCAGGAGGATGGCGTGGTTCATGTGCTTCGTCACGGCGATGCAAAGCTTCAGCGCTCCCTCCATGGTCTGACTCGTTCCCTGCTTCACAACATGGTGACCGGCGTTACCGAAGGCTTCACCAAGGCGTTGGAGATACAGGGCGTCGGATACCGTGCTGCAAAGCAGGGCAAGAAGCTGGTTCTGACCGTCGGCTACTCTCATCCCGTTGAGATTGAAGAGCCGGCAGGCCTGACCATTGATGTTCCTGCTCAGAACAAGATAGTAGTCAGCGGTACTGATAAGCAGCTGGTGGGTCAGCTGGCCGCCGACATCCGCTCGGTAAGAGCGCCGGAGCCGTATCACGGCAAGGGCATCCGCTATGAGGGCGAATACATCGCCATCAAAGAGGGTAAGACCGGTAAGAAATAAGTAGAAAGGGAGGCAAGCAGATATGATTACAAAGAGAGATAAAAATACCGACCGTCTGGCAAGACATGCGCGTGTTCGCAAAAAGCTCTCCGGCACTGCCGAGAGACCGAGATTCTGTGTATACCGCAGCCTTAACAACATCTATGTTCAGATAATCGATGATGTTGCTGGCAATACACTTGTTTCCGCTTCTACCATGGAGCCGGAGATCAAGGCACAGGTTGCCGAGATGACCAAGACCGAGGCCGCTGCGCTGGTTGGCAAGCTCGCTGCACAGCGTGCTGCCGACAAGGGCATCAAGGAGGTCGTTTTTGACCGCGGCGGTTATGTTTACACCGGAAGAGTTGCTTCCGTTGCAGCCGGTGCAAGAGAAGCCGGTCTGGAATTCTGATAGGGAGGAAAAAATAAAAATGGCAAACATCGACCCTAAAACTTTAGACCTGAAGGAAAAGCTTGTTTCCATGAACCGTGTTGCCAAAACCGTTAAGGGCGGACGCACCATGCGTATGGCGGCTCTTGTCGTGGTTGGCGACGGCAACGGACATGTCGGCGTAGGTCTGGGCAAGGCAGTGGAATTCCAGGAGGCTATCCGTAAGGCGACTGAGGATGCCAAGAAGAATATCGTCTGCATCTCCACCTGCGGAACCACCATTCCGCACGAGGCAATCGGTAAGTTCGGCAAGTCCAGCGTTCTGCTGATGCCGGCACCCGAAGGAACCGGCGTTATTGCCGGCGGCAGCGTCCGTGCGGTTATCGAAATGGCCGGCATCCGTGACATCCGCACAAAGTGCCACGGCTCGAACAATCCGGCAAACAGCGTAAAGGCTGCTCTTGAGGGCCTGAAGTCCCTTAAGAATGCGGAGGATTTTGCCCGTCTGCGCGGCAAGACCAGCGAAGAAATTATGGGTTAAGGAGGCGGCGGCTATGTTGAAGATTACTTTACAGAAAAGCCTTATAGGCCGTAAGCAGGATCAGATCGCCACTGCCAAGGCTCTTGGACTGACCAAGATCCGTTCCAGCGTTATCAAGCAGGATAACGCGGCAATGCGCGGAATGATTTTCAAAATCAAACACCTTGTAAGTGTTGAAGAAGTTGACTAAGGAGGTGCGAAAATGAAATTACACGAGTTACAGCCCGCAGAGGGCGCTACGCGTGCGCCGAAGCGCTTGGGCAGAGGCGTGGGCAGCGGAACCGGTAAGACCTCCGGTAAGGGTCACAAGGGTCAGTGGGCCCGCAGCGGCGGCGGCGTTCGTCCCGGCTTTGAGGGCGGTCAGCTTCCGCTGATCAGAAGAATCCCCAAGAGAGGCTTTCACAACAAGTGGGGTAAGGTGTACTCCATTGTGAATATTGCCGAATTGGAAGGCTTTGACAACGGTACGGTGGTTACTCCCGAACTTCTGGTTTCCACGGGCATCGTTCGTAAACTGGAAAAAGACGGAGTAAAGATTCTTGGCAACGGCGATTTTACAAAGAGCCTCACTGTTCAGGCTGCCGGCTTTACCTCTGCAGCCAAAGAAAAAATTGAGGCTAACGGAGGAAAGGCTGAGGTGATCGGATAATGTTTGAGACTATCAAAAATGCGTTCAAGATCAAAGACCTTCGCAAAAAGATTCTTTATACATTATTCATGCTTTTGGTTTTCCGTCTGTGCTGCTATATTCCCACACCGTTTATCAACACCAATTTCACGAAGGAGGCGGTCGGCAACAACGGCCTGCTTTCAATGATTGATGTTATAACCGGCGGTTCGCTTGCGAACTACACCTTTATGGCTATGGGTATAAGCCCCTACATCAATGCTTCCATTATCCTGCAGCTTTTGGCAGTAGTAAGCCCGAAGCTGCAGGCTATGCAGAAGGAGGGACCGGAGGGACAGAGGAAGATCAATAAGATTACCCGTTATTCTTCCATCGCTCTTGCTCTTATTCAATCAATAGGTATCTGCGTTTCGCTTAACGGTGCAATAGTTTCCGGCTATCAGAATATGGCGTGGTTCTGCTACATCGTAATCGGCGTGGTGCTTTCTGCCGGCTCGGCGCTGGCAATTTGGATCGGTGAACGCATAACCGAACGCGGCATAGGCAACGGAATTTCGCTGCTTATATTCATCGGTATCGTTTCCCGCCTGCCCTCAGCTGTTGCAAGCTACATCCAAGTTGCAACAAAGGATGCCCGTATGTGGTGGTATCTGATCCCGATAGTAATTGCTATTGCGGCAATCATTGTTGTAATCGTTATAGTTGAGCTGGGCGAGAGAAGAATTCCGGTTCAGTATGCAAAGCGTGTTACCGGGCGTAAGGTTTACGGCGGCGCAAGCACTTATATGCCCATAAAGCCCAATGGCGCGGGCGTGCTGCCTCTGATCTTTGCCATGGCATTCATGACATTCCCGTCCATTCTGATTCAGATGTTCTGGAGTAATACTCCTTTTGCAACATTCTATCGCAACTGGCTGGGAAGCGGAACATGGGTGTATGCAGCGGTCAGCGTGGTGCTGATAGTGGCATTTGCGTTTTTCTATTCGTCCATTTCCTTCAATCCGGAGGAGACGGCAAACGATATCCAGAAGTACGGCGGCTTATTCAGGGCATCCGTCCCGGTAAGCCCACTGCCGATTACCTCAAGAAGGTCAATCGCAGACTGACGCTGTTCTCCGGTATCTATCTTGCGGTTATTTCCGTTATCCCGATGATAGTTTCCGCTATTATGAATATCTCTCAGGTCGAGAACATGAACGCGATACTTAATCTTGCGCTCACCTTCGGAACCACCGGTATTCTGATAATGGTAAGCGTATCCATCGAGATGGTTAAGCAGCTGGAGTCCCAGATGGTGATGAATCACTATAAGGGCTTCCTGGATTGAGGATAAAGAATGAGAATCATTTTGTTAGGCGCCCCGGGAGCGGGCAAGGGTACACAGGCAATAAAGCTCTCAAAGGAACTTAACATTCCGCACATTTCAACAGGGGATATCTTCCGTGAGAATATCAGGGAGGGTACCCCCGTGGGAGTGCGGGCTAA
Source organism: Oscillospiraceae bacterium (assembly GCA_022009755.1). Classification (GTDB taxonomy): domain Bacteria; phylum Bacillota; class Clostridia; order Christensenellales; family QALW01; genus UMGS1338. The sequence continues at coordinate 897,550 of CP091722.1, read as the reverse complement.
GGAATATATTGACAAAGGCATGCTTGTTCCGGATGAGCTGACACTGGAGATCGTGTGCGACCGCCTGAAAAAGGAGGATTGCAAAAACGGTTTTCTTCTGGACGGCTTCCGCGTACACTGCCTCAGGCAGAAGCCCTTGCGGATATGGTGGATATTGATGTTGCGCTTAATATTGATATTGATCAGAACATTCTGCGGGATAGGCTTTGCGGGCGAAGATGCTGCCCGTCCTGCGGAGGCACCTATCACATAAACACTCTTGAGGATGAAAGCTGTCCCGCCTGCGGCGACGGACTTATAACCCGCAAGGACGATAATGTTGAAACGGTGACAAAGCGGCTTGAGGTATATAACAGGCAGACGGCGCCGCTTATAGAGTTTTACTCCGCTTGCGGCAAGCTGATAAATGTTGACGGCAACCGCGATATCCAAGAGGTTTTCGCAGATTGCCTCGGGAAGCTCAAGGGATAAAAATGCTGTATATTAAGACTCTTGAAACAATCAGGGCGATGGTACAGAGCGGAAGACTGCTTTATAACACTTTAGAGCTGTTAAAGCGAAATTCGTCCCGGAATTACAACAAAAGAGTTGAATAAAATCGCACATCGTTATATAATAAGCAATGGTGCTGATCCGACCTTTTTAGGCTACGGCGGTTTTCCCGGCTCAATATGCACCTCCAAGAACGAAGTGGTAATTCACGGAATTCCGTCATCGGAGTGTGTGTTGGAGGAAGGGGATATCATTTCGCTGGATGTCGGGGTGCACTATAAAGGGGTTCATACCGATGCGGCGCGTACCTTTGCCGTGGGCAATATATCAAAAGAGAAGCAGCAGCTTATCGATGTGTGCAGAGGTTCTTTTTATGCCGGCATGAAGCAGGCGGTAAAGGGAAACCGCATTTCGGATATAGGACACGCGGTTGAGGAATATGTAAGCCATATGGCTACGGCATTGTGAGGGATTTTACGGGCCACGGTGTGGGAATCGAACTGCATGAAAGCCCGTCCATTCCCAACTACGGCAAGCCCGGACACGGACTGCGTATCTGCGATGGTATGACGCTGGCTATTGAACCCATGATAAATCTCGGCAGAGATGAGGTCAGGATCCTTTCGGATGATTGGACAACGGTGACGGTGGACGGTAAAGCATCCGCACATTATGAAAACACGATTGCAATAGTGGATGGAGGTCCGGTAATTCTTACGGCTCCGGATGTTTCCGTCTGAAGGAGGCTGGCTTGAACCGACCGGATTACAGCTTGGGCACGATCGTACTTTCCCTTATGGGAAGGGACAGGGATCGCTACTATATAATAGTAGGTGTTTGTCAGGGGGATTTCGTTCTTATTGCGGACGGGGATCTCCGGCGCGTGTCCGACCCAAAGAAAAAGCGGCTTAAGCATCTGAAGGCCACGCCGATGCGTGCCGAAGGAATAGCCGAAAAGCTGTCGCAGAACAAACCCGTTTCCGACAGCGAAGTGCGCGCGGCACTTGCTGCTGCGATGCGTTAATCCAGCGTAATAGGAGTGAAGTCATGTCGAAGGACGATGTAATTGAGGTAGGCGGCGTAGTTGAAGAAACATTGCGCAATGCGGTGTTTCAGGTAAGGCTGGAAAACGGGCATGTAATCCTTGCTCATATTGCCGGCAAGCTGCGCATGAACAATATACAGGTGCTCCAGGGCGATCATGTTACGGTGGAGATATCCCCGTATGATCTTACCAAGGGCCGTATCATTTGGAGAAGCAAGGGTTAATCCCGATTTCTATAAGGAGGAAGTCAAAATGAAAGTTAGACCGAGCGTAAAGCCCATGTGCGATAAATGCAAGGTGATCAAAAGAAAGGGCAAGGTCATGGTGATCTGCTCTGCCGATAAGAGCCACAAGCAAAGACAGGGCTGATGAAAGTGCATCAAGGCTCAGGGAATATCCTTGGGCCGTTTGGTGCGTTTACACAGGAAAATGCCGCCCGCATAAGCGGTTGAATCAGGGCAGACGCCCAAGGAAAACAAATCCGAACGAACGCGGCTGAGCAGAAATGCTTGTTCGTGGATTTAACATATACCATCTATCCAAAAATATTTACGGAGGGAAAAATAATGGCACGTATCGCCGGAGTCGATCTTCCTAGAGAGAAGCGTATCGAAGTTGGCATAAGAAGCATATACGGTATCGGTCCTGCGCGTTCTAAGCAGATACTTGAGGCTACCGGAATCAATCCGGACACCAGAGTAAAGGATCTTACCGATGACGAAGTAAACCTTTTAAGAGATTACATCGATAAAAATATCAAGGTTGAGGGTGATCTCCGCCGTGAGGTATCGCTCAATATCAAGAGGCTTGTCGAAATAGGCTGCTATCGCGGTGTCCGTCATCGCAAGGGTCTGCCCGTCCGCGGTCAGAGCACCAAGCAGAATGCACGCACCCGCAAGGGCCCCAAAGCCCGTTGCAGGCAAGAAGAAAGCTACTAAATAGCTAAAGGGAGGAACAGTAAATGGCAAAGCCTACTAAGATAGTAAGAAAGGGCAGCCGTCGCCGTATCGAAAGAAAGAATATCGAGCGCGGTGCTGCGCATATTTGTTCATCGTTCAACAACACGATTGTTACCATCACCGACACTGCCGGAAATGCTATTTCCTGGGCAAGCGCCGGCGGCCTGGGCTTCCGCGGATCCAAAAAGAGCACTCCTTTTGCTGCTCAGATGGCTGCGGAGACTGCGTCCAAGGCTGCTATGGAGCATGGCCTGCGTACGGTTGAGGTTTATGTTAAAGGACCGGGAAGCGGACGCGAAGCCGCAATCCGTGCACTTCAGGCTGCAGGACTTGAGGTTACCATGATCCGCGACGTGACCCCCATCCCGCACAACGGATGCCGTCCGCCCAAGCGCAGAAGAGTATAAAAGGAGGAAAAAGAAATGGCCAGATATACAGAAGCTGTCTGCCGTCAGTGCCGCAGAGAGAATCAGAAGCTTTTCCTTAAGGGCGACCGCTGCTACGGCGATAAATGCCCTGTTACAAAGCGCGGAACCGTTCCCGGACAGCATGGCAACGGAAGAAAGAAAACAGGTGAGTACGGTCTCCAGCTTCGCGAGAAGCAGAAGGCAAAGCGTACCTACGGCGTACTTGAGAAGCAGTTCCGTCATTATTTCGAGCTTGCTGAGCGCGAAAAGGGCGTAACCGGCGAGAATATGCTTTCCATGCTTGAGCGCAGACTTGACAATGTGGTTTACCGCGTAGGCTTCGGTGCCTCCAGAGCACAGGCCCGTCAGCTGGTTAACCACGGTCATATCCGTGTAAACGGCAAGCGTGTGGATATTCCGTCGTTTATCGTTAAGCCCGGCGATGTGATTACTCTGAGAGAAAAAACTCAGGAGATGGAAGTGTACAAGGCAATGCGCGAGGGCACCGGCAAGCTGATCCCTGCGTGGCTGAGCTTTGATGCTCCCAAGCTCACCGCAACTGTTCTGAGCATTCCCAAACGCGAGGAGATTGATCTTGCAATTGCTGAGCATCTCATCGTTGAGTTGTACTCTAAATAATGGGGCTTAGTTCCCTCAAAAATCATTCAGGAGGGTTACGATAATGATAGAAATAGAAAAGCCTACGATAGAATGTCTGGAGCTGTCGGAAGACAACACTTACGGCAAGTTTGTAGCAGGCCCTCTTCAGAGAGGCTTCGGCAATACGCTGGGCAACTCTCTGAGAAGAATACTGCTTTCCAGCCTGCCGGGAGTTGCGGTTACCAGCATTCGCATAGACGGCGTTATGCATGAGTTTTCCACTATTCCGGGCGTGAGCGAGGATGTTACGGAAATTGTGCTTAACATCAAAGGAATTTCTGCAAAGCTCCATTCGGACGGCCCGGTGATAGCAAATATCCGTGCAAAAGGACCGTGCGTTGTTACTGCCGGCGATATACTCGGTCACAGCGATCTTGAGATCGTCAATGTCGATCATGTTATTGCAACGCTGGCTGAGGGCGCATCACTCAATATCGAAATGGTGTTTGCAAAGGGAATAGGTTATGTTTGCTCCAAGGATAACAAATATGACGATATGCCCATTGATACCATTGCGGTTGATTCCATATATACGCCTATCACCAAAGTTAACTATACCGTGGACAGCACCCGCGTGGGACGCGTTTCCGATTATGATAAGCTTACCCTTGAGGTATGGACCAACGGAAGCATCAATCCCAAGGAAGCGGTAAGCCTGTCTGCAAAGATTATGAACGATTATCTTGCGCTCTTTATCAATCTTGCCGAAAATGTTGGCGGGCTTGAGATGATGGTGGAGAAGGAGGCCGAGCAGAAGGTCAAGGTTCTGGAAATGACCATTGACGAGCTTGATCTTTCGGTTCGTTCCTATAACTGCCTGAAGCGTGCCGGTATCAATACCGTGGACGAGCTCATTCAGCGTGATGAAGTAGATATGATGAAGGTGCGCAACCTCGGCAGGAAATCTTTGGACGAGGTGCGTCAGCGTCTTGCGTCGTTAGGCCTGTCACTCAACAAAAGCGAGGATTAATTAGGAGGTAAACAAAATGGCGAGCAACAGAAAGCTCAACCGTCCCACGGACCAAAGAAATGCGGTTCTGCGCGGCCTGGTTACGGCTCTGATTGCGAACGGTCGCATTGAGACCACCGAGGCCCGCGCCAAGGAAGTTCGCAAAATAGCGGAAAAAATAATCACCACTGCAATCAACGAGTGCGATAATACCGTTGAGGTAACCAAAAAGGTTCTTAACGAGAAGAAGCAGATTGTGGAGACCACATTCACCAATGATTCTCCTTCCAAGCTGCATGCGCGCCGTCAGATCATGAGCTATCTCTACAATGCGCCCCAGCAGATGGCTAAGGGCGAGGACAAAAAGACCTTTAAGGTTAAGACAGCAGAGGTCAATAATCCCGTTGTGGAAAGCTGTTCAGAGAGATTGCGCCTAAGTATAAGGCACGCCGTGACGAAAAGGGTCAGGGCGGCGGTTATACCCGCATTATCAAGAAGGGTCCGCGCCGCGGTGACGCAGCCGAGATCGTTATTCTTGAGCTGGTTTGATTTAATAGCTTATAAAACGCAGCTCCTGCTGATTGCAGGAGCTGCGCTTTTGTATACCGAAATTAGTTCTATTATGATATGAAGAAACCACCCGCTATGCGGGTGGGTATTTGTTTTTTGGCACTGAGCCGGGTTTGTACTGTATGGGCCGGATGCATTTCTGCTTTACGGCACCTTGCAGCTGTCAGATGCGTTTATCTCCCCAAAAGAACAGGGCGACGGTGCCCGGGCCGGTGTGACTGCCGATCGTAGGCCCGATATTGTTGATTTCAACCTTTCCGTCAAGCTTCGGGAAGCTTTCTTCCACCAGCTTTGCTACCTGCTGTGCATCCTCCATACAGGCAGACTGCGAAATATAGCATTTGCCGTCATAGCCGCTTCCGTCCCTTGCGTGCAGCTGCATCTGCTCAACAATGGCGCGGATAGCCTTGTCCTTGCCGCGAATCTTAAAGCGCGGAGTCAGCCGCCCTGCGGCATCAACATCAAGCAGAGGGCAGATGTGCAGAAGCGTTCCGAACAGGCCGGCAGTGCGTGATATTCTGCCGCCGCGCACATAGCAGGTTAAATCGCCTGAAAAGAACCAGTGATGAAGCTCCAGACGGTGGGAAAGCGCCCAATCGCGCGCCTCTTCAATGCTTGCGCCGCCGTCCCGGAGGTCGGCAAGAGTATCCATAAGCAGCCCGTATCCGGAGGAGGCGGCCAATGAATCTACAATATAAATTTTTCTTTCCGGATATTTGGTCTTAAGCTCATCGGCGGCAAGGCGGGCGGAGTTATACACACCGGAAATGCCGCTTGAAAGGGAAAGATGCAGTATATCCTGCCCCTGAGAGAGAATTTTTTCAAAGTATACGGTAAATTCATCGGGGTTTATCTGCGAGGTTTTGGTGATTGCGCCGTTTGCGATGTGTGCATAAAAATCGTCAAGATTCATGCTTTGCCCGAGATCGTCGAAATAATGCACGCCGTCTATATAAAAGTGAAACGGGATGTAGCTTATGCTGCGTTTTGATAAATGCTCTGCCGTCAGGTCAACGGTGGAGCAGCAGCTTAAAACATAATTGTTCATAAAAAATCAGCCTCTCATTCTTGCTTATTTATGATATTTCATTATAGTTCCAGCCGTATATTTATGCTGTGCTTATGCTGCTATTATATGCCTGTTGCGTGTTTGCCGCAAGGAAATATGCAATTTCGGGCACTATACAACTTTGACCCGGCGTTGTAGAGAAAAAGCCCGCACATTCTCACAATGGGCGAGCTTAAAAATGTAATTCTCAGAATACAAGAGTGCCGTGAGATGCGCATTTTTTAGCGCTTACGAAGCAAATCCAGCGGACTCGGAAGCTTTATTTTGAAGCACAGCAGGGTAATTATCTGGGCAGGAATGCCAAGCAGCAGCAGCGGCCACAGATTTGAGCCGGCATACACGAGAAAAGAAAGGTAAAGCACCAAAAGTATGCTCCATATAAGCCCGGAGATGATAAGTATGTTTCTTTTCCCGCCGTACCATACGGAGTTCATCACAAGCCAGGTTATAAGCGCGGCCGGGAGAGCGTAGAGAAATATCATCCAGTGGGTCATGCCCGTAAGGTGCAGCACGATAAAGCAAAGCAGGGCAACGGTAAACACCCCCAAAAGGGAGATTATGATTATTGCCTTATAGTTTATTTTCTTTTCCGGAAGAGGCTCGGTATATTCCAGCTCCGGGTGCTCGTGCAGAAGATAATCAACGGTTACTCCGAACAGTTCCGCAAGCTGCAAAAGCACCTTTGCATCAGGGATAGCCTGAGCGCGTTCCCAACGGGATACCGCTTTATCTGAATAATTAAGCTCATGGGCCAGCTCAAGCTGCGTTATATGCCGGGCAGACCTGAGTTTAACCAGATTCTGAGCAAAGATTGATGCCAAATTATCCATGCTGTTCTCCGATCATTCAATCATTATATATAATTATACTTCAAAAAAAGCAAATTCCGCAACATTCCTGCGCGGCTCCTGTGAGCCGTGACGGGGGATATTTTGTTTACATTTTGTAAATTATTCAGGGGCAGATGCTGTATCGTAAAAACCTGCCGCTGCCTATGGGAGCGGGGCTGTGCCATCGTGCGTGCAAATGGAATTGCGGCGGACATAAGTGCCGCACACGGAAAAAAATACGCAGGCGTTTTGTGTATTAATTTTTTTACTGAATACCGCAATTATTAAATTGCAATACAGCTGCGGCGCGAAAATAAAAGGATTGACTATATTTTAATACTGGGATATTATATTGAATAAGATTACAGTTTGAGTTATTATCGGTTTCCGGCATTTTTTCGGTTACTGCTTTGAGGTGAAAATGATAATTCTCGGTTTTGATCCGGGGCTTGCAACACTGGGTTACGGGCTTATAGAAAGCGACGGCTTCCGCCATAAAGTATTGGATTACGGCATAATATCCACTCCGGCGGGCATGCCTACGCCGGTAAGGCTGAGAACCATCCACACGGATGTACTGACGCTGATAGATCAGCTTGCGCCGGAGGCGATTGCTGTTGAAGAGCTTTTTTTTAACCAGAATGTAACAACCGCAATAAATGTTGCTCAAGCACGCGGCGTACTGCTTGCTGCGTGTTCTCTGCGCACCGCAAACCTATATGAGTATACGCCGCTTCAGGTAAAACAGGCGGTTGCGGGGTACGGACGCGCCGAAAAGCGTCAGGTTCAGATAATGGTGGCTTCGCTGCTTAAGCTGGAGGGAATCCCGCGGCCCGATGATGCTGCGGATGCGCTGGCGGTGGCAATATGCCATGCTCACTCCGGCAGAATGGGCGGAGATTTCCGTATCATATAGCACGGCCGGCGCTGCGCCGGGATAAAAGCGATGCTTTTGCGGTAAATTCAAAAGAAATTGAGGATAAACCGGATGTATTCATATATAAAGGGAACTCTTGAAGAGGCAGCGCAGGACGGTATAACCGTTGAGTGCTGCGGTATAGGCTATAAAATATATGCTTCTGCATCCTGCATCGACGGTGTTCCGATAGGCAGTGCTGTTAAAATTTATCTGCATCAGACGGTAAGAGAGGATGATATCTCCCTTTACGGTTTTGCCGACACACAGGAGCGGGCGATGTTCCAAAGGCTGCTTTCCGTAAGCGGCGTGGGCGCAAAATCCGCGCTTTCCATGATAAGCGGGATAGGGGCGCACAACATTGCATTGGCTATTGTAACAGGGGATGTGAAAACCCTTACAAGAGCCGCGGGAGTGGGCAATAAGCTGGCGCAGCGGATGATACTTGAATTAAGAGGCAGCATAGACAACGATGAGCTTATAAGCGCGCCTGCGGTAAAAAGAGAAAGCGCGGCCTCGGAGGATATGGCGCAGGAGGCAATAACGGCGGTTATGGCGTTAGGCTTTACGCGGGCAGAGGCGGTAAGCGCAATAGATGCTGCGGGAGCGGCGGGCAGCGTGGAGGAGCTTATACGGCGCGCCCTTTCGGGAATGGGCAGGGCATAGGCGCCTTTATGAATAGGCGCCGCAGGAGGGTTCGCGGCGGAAATTGCAGATAGACAATGCACCCGGTGCAAGGAATAAGGAGCAGGAATGATTCAGCGAGATCAAAGAGTTATTACCTCGGAATTCAAACAGGAGGATATTGAGCAGGAGTTTTCGCTTCGTCCGCATTCATTTGAGGAATATGTCGGACAGGAAAAGGTGAAAAAGCTCATCTCCATGTATGTAACGGCGGCCAAGGGGCGCGGTGAGGCCCTTGACCATGTGCTGCTTTACGGCCCTCCGGGGCTTGGCAAACCACCCTTGCAAACATAATTGCATCGGAGATGGGGGTATCCATCCGCGTGACCAGCGGCCCGGCCATAGAGCGTCCGGGGGACCTTGCGGCAATACTTACAAATCTTGCGGAAAATGATGTGCTGTTCATTGATGAAATACACCGGCTTAACCGCAGCGTTGAGGAAGTGCTCTATCCTGCAATGGAGGACTATGTGCTGGACATAATGGTGGGTAAAGGCCCGTCGGCGCGCAGCATACGGCTGAATCTGCCGCATTTTACGCTGATCGGCGCCACTACGCGGGCAGGCATGCTTACATCGCCGTTAAGGGACCGTTTCGGGGTTATTTGCAGGCTGGATATGTACACGCCGGAGCAGCTTAACAGGATAGTTACGCGCAGCGCGGCAATCCTTGGTGTTGAAACCCGGCCGGAGGGCTGCATGGCGCTTGCAAGGCGTTCCCGCGGGACTCCGCGTATTGCAAACAGGCTGTTAAAGCGCGTGCGCGATTACGCTCAGGTACATGCAGACGGCGTTATAACCGGCGAGGTAGCGGATTCGGCACTGAATATGCTGGGCATAGATGAGCTTGGGCTGGATGATGACGATCGCAGAATATTAAGTGCAATAGTGGATAAATTCGGCGGCGGCCCGGTGGGGCTTGATACTTTGGCGGCCTCCACGGGGGACGAGGATGTTACGATAGAGGATGTCGTGGAGCCGTTTCTTTTGCAGCTGGGGTTCATATCGCGTACTCCCCGGGGCAGGATAGCCCTTCCGGCGGCATACCGTCATATGGGGCGCCCCGTGCCGGGACAAAGCGATGCGCCGGACTGCAAGCAGTGATTGCCGCTTCGCCTTCGCGGCAGATAACGCGGCATTGCACGCATAAAAATGCACACAAAAAGTATAAAAGAGGGTAAAAAGCTTGTTAAGCACCAAAATGTTTGATTACTATCTTCCGCAGGAGCTTATAGCGCAAACACCGGCGGAACCGCGGGATCATTCCCGTCTGCTTGTTTATAACCGTGCGGATAAATCAACGGAGCACCGGCATTTTTTTGATATAACGGAATATCTGCAACCGGGCGATGCCCTTGTAATAAACGATACCAGAGTGCTTCCGGCAAGGCTGTTCGGCACCACGGAAAACGGAGGAGCCATGCAGGTGCTGCTGCTTAACAGAAGGGACCGCGATACCTGGGAGGTGCTGGTGAAGCCCGGTAAAAAGGCGCGGATAGGGGCAAAAATAACCTTTTCACAGGAGCTTGCCTGCACTGTTACGGATATTTTGGATGACGGACAGCGGCTTGTGCGGTTTGAATACAAGGGCGTGTTTGAGGAAATACTGGACCGTTTGGGGCAGATGCCGCTTCCGCCGTATATAACGGAGCGCCTTGAAGATAAGGAACGGTATCAGACGGTTTATTCAAGGCAGGTGGGCTCTGCGGCGGCGCCTACTGCGGGGCTGCATTTTACAAAAGAGCTGCTGGAAAAAATCGAGGCCATGGGGTAGAGATAATTCCTGTGCTGCTGCATGTGGGGCTTGGCACCTTCCGCCCGGTAAAGGTGGAGGATGTATCCGAGCATAAAATGCACAGTGAATTCTATTGCATAACAGAGCAGTCCGCCCAAAAGATAAACGCCGTAAAGGAAAGGGGCGGACGCATATTTGCAGTGGGCACCACCTCCACAAGAGTGCTGGAGACGGCGGCGGATGAAGGCGGAAGAGTAAAGCAGTGCAGCGGCTGGACGGATATATTTATTTATCCCGGATACCGTTTCAAATGCGTGGACTGCCTTATAACAAATTTCCATTTGCCGCAGTCCACCCTTATAATGCTTGTAAGCGCGCTTTGCTCCCGTGAGGAAATACTTAAGGTTTATCAAACGGCAGTAGAGGAAAAATACCGTTTTTTCAGCTTTGGGGATGCGATGCTTATTATATAAATGCCGCTTATTCAAGCGATGCTTGCCGTCTTGCGGCGGCGCACGGCTTGCCGTTTGCGGCACATTCATAAGAATAAAACGGAATATTGCGGAAAGATAAAAAATGAAACTTATAATGCTGGGCACCGGCAATGCAACGGTTACGGAATGCTATAATACCTGCTTTGTGCTGGAGGATGCGAAGAAATATTTTCTGGTGGACGGGGGCGGAGGAATCCGCCTGCTGCACCAGCTTAAATGCGCCGGTATCGCATGGCCCGATATCAGAGAGATTTTTATAACGCATAAGCATATTGATCATCTTTTGGGCATTGTGTGGATGGTAAGGATGATATTGCAGAATATGAGCCGCGGCACATATGCAGGCCAGGCCCGTATCTACGGCCATGCCGAGGTCATAACACTGCTTGAAATATGGCCCGCGCTTTATTCAGCGAAAAGGAAACGGCATTTATAGGTTCACGCCTGCATTTTGTGCCGGTGAAGGACGGAGAAGAGAAAACGGTTATCGGACACGCCGTAACCTTTTTTGATATAGGCTCGGACAAGGCGCGGCAGTTCGGGTTTTCCATGCAGCTTTCAGACGGCGAAAGGCTTGTCTGCTGCGGTGATGAGCCGTACAGAGCCTGTGAAGAAAAATATGCAAGGGGCTGCAAATGGCTTATGCATGAGGCGTTTTGCCTGTATTCGCAGGCGGATGTTTTTTTGCCGTATCAAAAAAAGCATTCCACCGTTGCAGATGCGTGCAGAACCGCACAAAGCCTTCAGGTAAGCAATCTGGTGCTGTATCATACCGAGGATAAAAATATTTTCCAAAGGAAAACGCTGTATACCGCCGAGGGCAAGCAGTTTTACGGCGGGAATCTCTATGTTCCCGACGATCTTGAAACGCTGGAGCTATAAAAGCGGTTTTAAAACGGCGAAATTTCAACATAAAAGTTCGATTTAAGCAAAAATAATAAAACGGCAGCTGTCAAAAGTCCGCCTCAAATGGTGGGGAGGGACAGCTGCCGTTTTTTATGTATCGGCCTTATAAAAACAATGCGGCGCATGGGTGCATGCGCACCTTTACGCATCACGGAATCATCTTTTGATTTCGGCCGCGCGCCGAAGCTCTGCAACCTCGCCGTTTTGAATTATGCCGGAATGGTTGAAGCTGAAGCAATGCTCGGGCGATATTATTACATGGTCATACACCCGCACATCTATCGTGTTGAGCGCCTTTACGATATCGCGCGTCATTTCGACATCCTGACGGCTGGGCGTCGGATCTCCGCTGGGGTGATTGTGCATAAGTATAACGCTGTGAGCCTGTGCGCTCAGACATTTTTCCACAACAAGACGCGGATAAACGGTTACGGAATCGATGGTTCCCTTGGCAAGCTCCACCGTGCGCAGCAGCTTGCATTTGCTGTCAAGGCAAAGCAGATACATGCATTCGTATTTTATGCCCTGATACAGTGACTGACCGTATTTGAATACGGCGCCGGTGCTGTTAAGAAACTGCTTTTCCCGTATTCTATCCAGCTCATACCGCTTTGACAGGCGCGATATAAGGGAGAGCAGCACGGCGCTGTTCTGACTTATGCCTTTATCGTGCAAAGCTCATCCACGGATGCGTCCGCTACCGCGCTGAAGGAACCGAAGGTATCCAATACGCGGTGTGCAAGCTCATTGACATCGCGGCGCGGTATGCTGTAAGTAAGCAAAAGCTCTATAACCTCATGATCCGCAAAGGCGTCCAATGAGGCGTCTATATATCGCTGTCTCAATCTTTCTCTGTGTCCCTCGTGAGAACATTTTTCACTCATGCTGTTCGGCCTCCCTGTATTGCCTGAAAGTATTGCCTTATGCCGTTATACACTCATACCGAATATTTTACTACATTTCAAAAACAATTTCAAGACTGAATTTACAAAAACAGTGCTGTTTCGTCAAAAGATTGCAAAGGGGATTTGCAGCGCGAATAGAAATAATTATAACTGACGGATAAATATGTAAACACGGCCGCAGCAGCGGCTTAAGGATGGTGAAACTGTTTTGTACGGAACAATTGAAAGCAGAAACGATTTTGTCGTATATCTGGACGGAGAGCTTGATCATTGCCGCGCCGAGGCGCTGAGGGATCAGGTGGACAAGACGCTGGAAAATGTCAGCTGTAAAAGGGTCATATTTGATATGTCTCAGGTGACATTTATGGACAGCTCGGGGGTGGGCTTTCTGATAGGCCGATATAAAAAGCTTATCCCGAAGGGGTGCATAGTTGCGCTTCGCGGAGCAACGGACGCAGTGGACAGAATACTGGATATTTCGGGGATATATAAGATCATTCGTTTGTGCAATGAAAAGGAAAGCAAGGCCGGATAGAATATAAAGCATATGCATTTCCGAAAACAGGCTATCACAGGAAAAAAACTGATCCCGGCAATGCGGGACAGGCGGAGGGATAAAATGAAAAACGGAAAAAATTCAATGAAGCTGGAGTTTTGTGCAAGCCCGGAAAACGAGACATTGGCAAGGGTGTGCATAGCGGCATTTGCGTCGGGACTGAACCCGCCGGTTGAAAAAATAATTGAAATTAAAACGGCGGTCAGTGAGGCGGTTACAAATGCCGTTGTGCATGGGTACGGCCCCGATGGAGGCGTGGTAACATTGTCGGCATACATAAGAGGGGATACGCTGCATATATCCGTAAGCGACAAAGGAAGGGGCATTGAGGATGTTGAAAAAGCCATGCAGCCCTTTATACCACCGCGCCGGAGTATGAACGCTCAGGCATGGGCTTTTCCGTTATGGAAAGCTTTATGGACAGTGTAAGGGTGAAATCCGTTCCCGGCAAGGGAACCACCGTTAAAATGAGTAAGATAATCAACGAGGTCTCTGATGACGCAAAAGCTTGATTATGGCAGCGAGAATTCCATGGAGCTGCTTACTGCGGCCAAAAACGGCGATAAACAGGCGGCGGATAAGCTGGTAGAGCTTAATACGCCTCTTGTAAAATCAATGGTGCGGAGGTTTCGTGCTGCAGTCAGGCCGATCGCGACGATCTTATGCAGATAGGCTTTGTGGGGCTTATAAAGGCCATAAAGGGCTTTGATCCCACATACGGAGTAAGGTTTTCCACCTATGCCGTTCCGATGATAATCGGAGAGATAAAGCGTTACCTGCGGGACGGCGGAGCAGTGCGTATAGCGCGCTCGATCAAGGAGCTTAGGCAGCGCATAAAGGCCTTTACGGCGGAGTATATATCAAAAAACGGAACCGAGGCCACGCTGGATGAGGTGTGCGGCGCTTTGGGGTGCAGCCGGGAAGCCGCGTTAGAGGCATTGGAGGCGGGCAATGCCGCCGTTTCGTTGGAGCAGCCTATATTCGGCGACGGCACTCAGGACTGTCTTATGGACAGGCTGGAAAGCAGAAGCGGCCCGGACGCGCTGGACATAATCCAGCTTCGTCAGTGCCTCAATGAGCTTACAAAGGAGGAAAAGCAAATAATTGCAATGCGCTATTTTGAGGACAGGACGCAGTCGGCCATAGCTGCGGTGCTGGGAACTTCGCAGGTGCAGGTGTCAAGAATGGAAAGCCGGATAATCAAAAAACTGAGGGCAAGAATGAAATAAAAAATAAAATCATAGCGTTTTCGGCTTTTGAAAACATCGTCGCGCTGCCGTACTGACGGCGCTGAGAAGCAAACGCATATGCTTTGATTAAACGGTGCAAAAATGAGCATAATAACCGCACGAAGGCTTTCGCGCGGTTTTTTTGCGCGCGGCCAATATGGGCAAAAAAACTTTTGAGAACCTCGCCCAAGAAAGGAAATAAGCGCGGCAATGAACAAAAATGCAAGGCGGAGCAGCGCCTGTATAATTGAAGTGGCTCAGGGGCTGTGGAACGGGCTGAATCATGAGGATAAGGATATATACATGAAGGGACAAAGCTATAAACATGAAAGGAATCGGTGAAATGAAAAGCGGTAAAAACAATAACAGCTATGCCGAATATGTTGAGAGAATATCTCCTCCGAGCCATGTGCTGCGGGATTGCCTGCGTGCCTTTGGGTTGGAGGCGTCATATGCTGCATAGGTCAGAGTATTACATTGCTGCTTTCTGCGGTGCTGCCGGAAAAGGAGGCTGCGTGCTGGAGCTCGATACTGCTTGTGTTTCTGGGAGCACTGTTTACGGGCATCGGGTTGTATGCCAAAATCGGCAAATATGCAGGCGCGGGCAGCATAGTGCCTATAACGGGCTTTTCCAACAGTATTGTGGCTTCCGCCATTGAATTCAAGCAGGAGGGGCTGGTTATGGGAGTGGGCAGCAAGCTGTTTACGGTGGCGGGGCCGGTGCTGGTTTACGGCATATCCGCCTCTGTTATTGCGGGAGTTATATATTATATTTTCGGATTGTACTGATATATCAATTAAAGCGGATGCCGTATTGCGACAGGAGCAGACCGAAAAACACCTGAAAAGGCAGCGCTTTTACAGCAATGCAAAAAGGACGGAATAAAAGAAAAATGACCGGAAAGCAAACCGTTATGATTAAAAACGGGGTATATATTACCTGCGGCTTTACCTGCGTGGGTCAAAAGGAAAGTCAGGGGCCGTTAGGCGAGTATTTTGATGTGTGCCTTAAGGACGATAAATGGGGGGAGCGTTCCTTTGAAAAGGCGGAGAGAAAAATGTTCAAGGCGGTGCTGCACGGATGTATGAAAAGGGCGGGGATATCGGCGCCGGAGGTGGACGCGGTTTTTGCGGGAGATCTGCTAAACCAGACAATAAGCGCATCTTTTTCGGCACTGGATTTTGACGGGTCGTATATAGGTTTGTACGGTGCGTGCTCGACCATGGCGCTTAGCATGGGGCTGGCTGCCTGTATGATAGACGGAGGCAGCATAGACAGCGCGGTGTGTGTTACCGGCTCGCATTTCTGCACTGCGGAAAGGCAGTACCGTATGCCGCTGTATATGGGAACGCAGCGCACGCCGACGGCGCAGTGGACCGTTACGGGAACGGGCGGAGCATATCTGAGCCGAAAAAACACAGGGGCCTGTATAAAAGCGGTAACATACGGCAGGGTAATGGATGAAGGGATAAGCGATGCAAACAATATGGGGGCGGCTATGGCGCCGGCTGCGGCGGATACGATAAAGCGGCATTTTGCGGCAACGGCGACAACGGCGGAGGATTATGATGCCGTTGTTACCGGGGATCTTGGCAAGCTGGGCAGGAGAATATGCGCAGAGCTGCTGCAAAGAGATAAAATAGTGCTGGGAGAAAAGCTGATAGACTGCGGGTGCATGATATATTCGGAAAAACAGGATATGCATATGGGGGGCAGCGGGTGCGGCTGCTCTGCTGCGGTGATGAATGCCTGTATTATACCCAAAATACGCACAGGTGCGCTTAAAAGAGTGCTTTTTGCGGGTACAGGCGCGCTTATGAGCCTGACCAGCTCCATGCAGGGGGAAAATATCCCTGCGGTAGCGCATGCCGTGCAGATAGAGCACTGTGCCGTGCGGTGAAGAGCAGGATAAAAAAAGCATTAAAAATGCAAAAAAACACGCAGAAAAACCGTTAAAAAAACAGTAAAAAAACAGGTGAAAAAAATGGATATTTTTTTAACTTATCTTAAAGTGTTCGCGGTGGGCGGAGCCATATGCGCAGTGTGCCAGCTGATAATTGACAAAACCAAGCTTACCTCCTCGCGGATACTTGTGGGACTGGTGACCATGGGAGTGCTGCTCAGCGCGCTGGGCATTTACGGTCCGTTTGCGGAATTTGCAAAGGCGGGGGCCACCGTGCCGCTGCTGGGCTTCGGACACTCGCTTTTTCAGGGGGTGCTGGAGGGAATACGGGAAAGAGGCTTGCTGGGAGTGTTGACCGGGGGAGTTACCGCTACTGCTGGAGGAATTGCGGCGGCGGTGTTTTTCGGCTATATCAATGCTCTTATATTTTATTCCGGCACAAAGAAATAGCGCTTGATTTGCGCCGTTACAAAAAGAAGCGGGCGGCAGACGCTGCGCCGAAAAATACGGAATTGCATCACCCCCGTGTCGGCTGCGGCGCGGCGGGGGTGCTTTTTATTTATGCTGATAACTGATAACAGCGAATATTTGGCCGAAAATGTCTTTTTGCTTGTTTGCCGGCGAGCAATTTATCTCGCAATTTGGTCGAAATTGTGATAAAATATTTATAAACATACGGTTTATTTTGGATATAACGGCTTTGCAGGCGGCTGCTTGCGGCGAAAAAATAGGGAGAGCGCGATGCGTTTTATTATACCCGACAGGGAGATATGCGTTGAAAAAATCAAAATTCCTTCAAAGGAGCGTAAAATACCGGCGCTGGTGCTGTATCCGAGACAAAGACCCGCGCAGGCAACGGGGGTGCTGTGGATCCACGGCGGCGGGTACATAACCGGGATGAAGGAAATGGTACATATGTCAAGAGCCGTTGACCTTGTTAAGCGCTTCGGCGCGGCGGTGATATCGCCGGGGTACCGTTTGGCGCCGTTTTCGCCTTATCCGGCGGCTGCGGAGGATTGCTATGCGGCGCTGTTGTACCTTAAGGAGCATGCCGGGGAAATGGGCGTGCGCGAGAATCAGATAATGGTGGGTGGAGAAAGCGCAGGCGGCGGGCTGTGCGCTGCGGTATGCATTATGGCGCGGGACAGAGGAGAGGTAAAGGTGGCTTTTCAGATGCCGCTGTACCCCATGCTGGATGACAGGGATACGGAAAGCTCAAGAGATAATCACGGCAAGGGCTGGAACACACGAAAAAACCATATGGCATGGCGCTGCTATCTGCGCGGACAGGACAGGGAAAATTTATCCCCTTATGCCGCGCCGGCGCGCCTTGAGGATTTTTCAGGACTGCCGCCTGCATATACCTTTGTGGGCGACGGCGAGCCGTTTTACGCAGAGACGCTTAGTTATACGGAAAAGCTCAGGGCCTGCGGCATTCCGGCGGAGGCGGATGTGTATCATTCCGATATGCACGCCTTTGATATGCTGCGGCCGGGACTTGCAGTAAGCCGTGAGGCGGTAAGGCGGTTTGGCGAACGGTTTGCTTATGCGCAGGAGCATTATTTTGCGCCGCAAAAGAAAGGGTAAACGGGGATGCTTACACGGCAAGAGCAAAGAAGAGGCTTATCGGACGGCTTATCAAATATATAAAATCAAAAGCGGTAGGATAAAACGCAAATTAAGGAGACGGCGTATATGAACGATAATGAAATAGGACGGCAGATGTATGAAAGAGCGGCGGAATTTGTAAACCGAAGGTTTCCTTCCGGATGGGGCGGCTGCGCGATAGCCTATACACAGGAAGGACAGTATCTGATATCCGTAGCGTTGGAGTGCTTCAACAGCGGTGCGGGGTTATGCATGGAAACCGGCGCGATGTGCCAGGCGCAGAAGCTGGATCTGCGCATAACACATTCATTATGCATTTCAAGAGAAGACACGGACGAAGAATTCAAAATACTGACTGCGTGCGGTATATGTCAGGAAAGGCTCAGGTACTGGGGAGAGAATGTAAAAGTAGCCGTAACTAACCCGGAGAATAAAATTATATTCAAAACATTGGCGGAGCTTTCGCCCTGTTATTGGGGAGAGGCATTTCCGAAGGAGGAACGGGAGGAATATGATAATCGGTGAGGGACGGCGTATTAGTTGCGTTTTATAAAAACAGAAGCAATTTGCGGCATTTTATAAGCCGGACTATAAGGGGAAATGTCCGTTAGAGGGCGGAGCCTTACCGCGAGAGATATTCGTCAAATTCCTCGCGGCTGCCGTTAAAGACATTCATATCGATAAAGCGTTCCCTGCCGTTATAGCCTTTGAGGCGGGCACGGTCGTTATATTGCCAGAAGCGCCAGTTTTCCTTTGCGCTTACCGGCAGGTATACGCTGCGGATCCAAAGGTCGCAATCGTCAAAATCGGAGCCGAGGATGCTGTTTTTTGCCGCCTGTGTGGTGTAGATGACGGGGGTTTTATTATAAATACGGCTTAGACCGTCCACAAAGCCGCGCAGTTCGCGCTTTACGGCGGCTGCATCAATATCGCGGGCAGAGCGGAAGCTGCCGTAGAATTCAACATCCACAACGGGAGGAAGCATGCCGGAAAGGTCGCCCGCTACGGCGTGAAAATGCTCAAGCTGCGTGGAAAACGGGGATTCAAAGCTGAAAAAATGGTATGCGCCCGCCGCGAGCCCCGCACTTAACGCGCCTTTAATGTTTGCGGCATACTGCGGATCGGTGTACGATGAGCCCTCGGTGGCCTTTATAAAGGCAAAGGAAATGCCCTGAGAAGCAAGCAGAGGCCAGTCGGCCTGCCCCTGGTGGGCGGAAATATCCACGCCCTTTACGGGATATTTGCTTCCCGGCTCGTTGAAACGGACAATGCCCTGAAAAAAGAGCACAAGGATAAGCAGGATCGCCGCAGCGAGCGTACACGATGCAATAAGCAGGCAAAGCCGCGTTTTGCTCTTTGACATACAGGCCTCCTTTGGAGTATTACGGCAAAAGCCGGTTTGCATAAGTATAGCATATAACGCTTGCAAAAACAACAGTGCGGCATCGGGATACAAAAAGGTATTTGCCGATTTATGCCGCGGGCACAGCAAAGGGAGGAAAAGAGTTGAAATTGCCCGGTATTGTGTTATTATATCAATCTGATAATGCTGCGCAAAATTGCGTGTCGGCAAAGACTTTGCCGCCGGAGCAAAGAAAAGCGCGGATAACGGAAAAGAGGCTTTTTATGAACGACAATATATCTGCCGGGAGCGAGGATGTTAAAGAGCGGGAAAAACTGAAGGAGGCGGCTTGTCCGGCAGGGGAGGCTGCATCGGATGCAAGGACCTGCCCGGCGGAAAACGCCTTAGCAAACGAAAACGAAACGGAGCGGTCCGGCGCAGAGGCGAAGCCTTGGGAAGGCGATAATACGGAAGCGGCAGAGAGCAGCGGCGCTTTTTCCGGGGAGATAACGGGAATTGATACCTCCTTTGAGCAGAGCGTGCGCAAGCCGGATTACACGCAGGACAAAAAACGGTATAGGCTTTACAACATAATGATGTATGTAAGCATTGCGGCAGCAGGCATGGGAGTTGTTTTCCTGCTGTTGGGCGCATATGTTTTCGGAGCGGCGGATATTGTATTCTGGGCGGGGCTTACGGTGCTGTTTTATCATCTTAAGGACGGGGCCGTGATTGAATACGATTATGAATTTTCCGACGGCGCACTGCGCATTGCGCGTATAAGCAACGGCGAAAAGCGCAAGGAGCTGCTTTGCGCGGAGTGCGGAAAAATTGAAAGCATTGCGCCGCTTAATAGGGAAGATATCAAACGCATGGCGGAGACGGGAGAACGCAAAATAAAGGATTATTCCCTGAATGATGACGGCAGGAAATACTGTGTGCTGTGCAGCGTGAAAAATGAAAAGCTGGCTGTGATATGGGAGCCGAAGCAGTCGCTTCTGCGCCTTATACGCCGCGAGATGCCAAGGTCGGTGACGCTATGATGTATTTTGACAACTGCGCAACAACGCAGGTTTTTGATGCAGCTGCGGATACGGCGCTGAGATTTATGAAAAGGGATTATTTCAACAGCTCCGCACCGTATACGGCGGCGCTTTTTAATGAAAAGGAGCTGCAGCGCGCACGCAGCGCGGCGGCGGCCACCATCGGAGCCGGAGAAAAGGAGCTGTTTTTTACATCAGGGGGCACGGAGAGCGACAACACGGTGCTTTTCGGAGCGGTTTCAAGGCAGAGGGACCGCATTTTGATATCCGCAACCGAGCATCCGGCGGTGTATGAGGCCGCAATGAGGATGAAAACGCGCGCTGCAAGGATAACGGTGCTGCCGGTTGACGGAAACGGCGTTGTAAGCGCACGGGCGCTGGAAAATGAATTGGATGATAAATGCGCGCTTGTAAGCATAATGCATGTAAACAATGAAACCGGTGTTATAAACCCCGTAAAGGAGCTGGCGGAGCTGACGCACAGGCTGTCTCCCGGATGCATATTCCACAGTGACGGAGTGCAGGCGCACATGCGCATAAAGGTGAATGTAAAAGAGCTGGGCGTGGATGCATATTCCGTGAGCGCGCACAAGGTGCATGCCCCAAAGGGAGTGGGAGCACTGTATGTGGCGCGGGGAACGCGCATTGAACGGCTTTTTGAAGGCGGCGGACAGCAGGAGGGCTTCAGGTCGGGCACGGTGAATCTGCCGGGGATAGCGGCGTATGCATCGGCACTTAAGGAATTTGAGGATGCCCATGCCGTTGACAGAATAAAAGAAATAAAAAATATATTTCTTACGGAGCTTAAGGGCTGCGTTATAAATTCCGCGGGGGCCAGGACGGCGCCGCACATTGTAAGCGCGGCATTTCCGGGGCTTCAGGCCTCCACGCTGCAAAATGCTCTGGAGGAGGCGGGAGTGATCGTGGGCAAGGGCAGTGCATGCTCCTCGCGCAGCAGCCGTATTTCAAGAACGATGGAAAGCATGGGACTGGAGAGAAGTATTGCACAGGGAACGGTGCGCATAGGAATAGGTGCGCTTAACACAAAGGATGAGGCGGCGCAGGCGTGCCGGATTATAAACGAAATATCCGCAGGATTGTTGAGGTTCAAAAGAAGATGAGCAGCTGTATATTGGTAAAGGTGGGAGAGGTACACTTAAAGGGGCTTAACCGCCCGTATTTTGAAAAAAAGCTTGCAGAGCACATCAGGGCGGCGGTGCGCCCCTTCGGCGGCAAGGTGAACAGCGCACAGAGCAGAATATATGTGCATAATATAAGCGATGAGGATATGGAGGCGGCAACGGAGCGCCTGCGCAGGGTATTCGGAATCCATGCGCTTTCGGTGGCAACCGAGGCGGAAAAGGATATTGACGCGCTCTGCAAAGCCGTGATTGAGGTCATGGCGCAGCAGGGAATAACCAAGGGCAGCTTCAAGATAAAGGCGCGCAGGAGCGATAAACGCTTCCCCATGGAATCGCCGGAGATATGCGCGCATATCGGCGGGGCTGTATTGGAGGCGTATCCCGAGATGAAGGTGGATGTGCATGATCCGCAGCACACGATAGAGGTAGAGATACGGGAAAAGGCGTACATATATGCCTCCAGTATTCCCGCCGTGGGCGGTATGCCGGTGGGAACCAATGGAAAGGCGATGCTGCTGCTTTCCGGGGGCATTGACAGCCCGGTAGCGGGATATATGATAGCAAAACGCGGCGTGGTGCTTGAGGCGGTGCATTTCACAGCTTCCCGCACACCTCTGAGCGGGCAAAGCAGAAGGTTATTGATTTGGCAAGGGAGCTTTCGGCTTACTGCGGTCCGATAAGGCTGCATATTGTAAGCTTTACAAAGCTTCAGGAGGCGATATACAATAACTGCCCGGATAAAACCATTACGGTGGTAATGCGGCGGTACATGATGCGTATAGCGCAGCAGATAGCAAAGCAGAACGGCGCGTCCGCGCTTATTACGGGCGAGAGCATAGGACAGGTGGCAAGCCAGACCATGGAGAGCCTGTGCTGCACCGATGCGGTAACGGATATTCCGGTGTTCCGCCCGCTTATAGGCATGGACAAGCTGGAAATTATGAACAGAGCCGAGGAGATAGGTACATACAAAACCTCCATTTTGCCCTATGAGGATTGCTGCACGGTGTTTACGCCGAGGCATCCGGTTACACATCCCACATTAGAGCTTATGGAGGAGGCGGAGAAATGCTTTGACGGGCAGGAGATGCTTAAAGAGGCGATAGAAACCGCAGAGCTGATGGAGATACGCCCGGAGCAGGCTTGATACGGTGCTTTTCACAAAAATGCGGGCACATAAGAGGCTGCTGATTGTGCAAACGGAAGCCATCCTAAGGGACATTTAATAAAGAAATAAACCATGGTGTTAATTGATATGCGCTTTGAAAGCATTCGGCTTTCGGGCGCATATTTTTTTGCATACCGAAAACCCTGCCGCTGCGGCAGGGTTAAAAAGTTTAATCGATCAGGAAAACAGGAAGCACCGTATGCGTTAAAATGAGAGCGACCCGCCGGTTACAATAAAAACGCAATTAAAAAACAGAAAAACAGTATTAAGCAAGATTTCGGCAGGCACAAAAGCGATTGCAAGTATCATATTCAGTAATCAGAAAAATATATGTTTAGTCCCATGGATTGCCGCAGATCTGCCAGACAGGCTCGTTTTCATAGTGCTGGCGTATGCTTTTCTTGGAAAAGGCGACACACATTGTTACGGTCGGCTCCGGCGTCAATGAGCAGCCGAAAAATACGCTGCAAGTCTTTGCACATCTCCGGTGTGATCGGACGGCCGGGATAGAATTCTCCGGTTTCGGGATTTTTGACAGGGCACAGGTTGTTTGCCTCCGATACCGCGTTTACTCGTTTTTCTTTGTTTGGCTTTGCTGAAAAATTTTCAATGCAAAACTCAGCTTGATTTTTGGGGTTATTCGACAGACTGAGCCACCCGCTATGCGGGTGGATATTTATTCGCTCAGCAGCAAGCAAAATCATGCCGCATTTAACGGCGGGAAGGTACGCCTGCGTGCCGGCGGAGTATATCAAACGGAGATTATCACGGCAAATACCCGAACCTTCTTATTTGGATTGACTTAAGAGGCGTAAAATGATAAAATTATCTGTAAAATGATTGTTTAAGTGCGGGGGAGCCTGCACCGGAGGATAAATGCTGTACTATACTTCGTCGCCCCAGGAAACGGCGATTCTTGCACAAAAGGTGGCCGGGCAAATCGATAAAGGCTGCTTTATAGCTTTTCGCGGAGATCTTGGGGCCGGCAAAACCGCATTTGTTTCGGCGCTTGCTGCTGCGTTGGGCAGCCGCGCAAGCACCGGAAGCCCGACTTTTGCTTTGCTTAACCAGTATACCGACGGCCGAATTCCCGTATATCATTTTGATTTGTACCGTATTAACGGCGAGGAAATATATTCTTTGGGCTTTGATGAGCTTTTCTTTGACGAAAATGCGGTATGCTGTGTGGAATGGAGCGAGCGCCTGAGCGAAAACGATATGCCGAAACGGCGGCTCGATATAAATATTATGAAGCTGGAAGGCGATAAACGCTGTTTTGAGATAACTCCGAAAGGCTATAAAGAGGGAGAAATAAACATATGATAATCCTGGCGCTGGATACGGCCAGCAGGTATTGTTCGGCGGCTCTGTATATCGACGGAGAAATCACGGCGGAGCAGATGCTTTCAAACGGGCTTGTGCATTCCCGTACGCTTATGCCGATGGTGGACGGTGTGCTGTCCGGCTGCGGCATTGCTCCGAGCGATGTTGATATATTTGCCTGCAGCAACGGACCGGGCTCCTTTACCGGCATAAGGATTGCGGTAAGCACCGTTAAGGGGCTTGCGCTGCCTTACGGCAAGCCGGTTGTGGGCGTTTGTACGCTGGAAGCGGCTGCGGCATGCGTGTTTGCGCCGGGCAGAATCGTCTGCCCTATACTTGATGCCCGCTGCGGTCAGGTGTATGCGGCGGCATATAAAGACGGCAGAGCCGTCATTCAGCCCGGACCGGTGCTGCTTGACGATCTGCTGAAAAATCCGGAGCTCGGCACTGAGCCCGTAATGTGCGGAGACGGGATAAAGATTCATCGTGCGGAAATAAGCGAAAAAATGCCGAAAGCGGTGTTTGCGCCGCCTCCGTCATCCT
This sequence comes from Oscillospiraceae bacterium, assembly GCA_022009755.1. Lineage (GTDB taxonomy): Bacteria > Bacillota > Clostridia > Christensenellales > QALW01 > UMGS1338. Next base: position 873,072 of record CP091722.1, on the reverse strand, counting down.
ATCAGCGCGCCGCTGCGGTGGCGTGGGCGGCTGCGGTCAGAGCGGAACGCGGTCAGACGCAATCCTGCTTTGAACTGGATGCCGAATATATGAGAAAATCCCAGGCGGAACGCGAATATGAGGCAAAGCATGGCGGCGCATGAGATGGTTTCCGAAAATACCGCGCCCCGGGGCGATATTCTCGCCGAAATTAAATTTGATACTCTTCGCAGTGAATATATAGACGGAATAAAGCATTGAGGATGAGGCGTTCAGCGTGCCGTGGAGCAGGGAGGCTTTCGTTCGGGAGCTTGATAATCCTGTGGCGGTGTATACGGTTGCGCTTTTTGATTCCCGGGTTATCGCCTACGGCGGAATGTGGCATATACTGGAGGAAGGGCAGATAACCAATATCGCCGTGCGCAGCGATGTCCGCGGGCGCGGTGTTGGGAATGTACTGCTTGCAAAAATGCTTGCTTCCGCAAGGGAAAAAGGAATGGAAAGGGTCACCCTTGAGGTGCGCATAAGCAATGCGCGCGCCCGCAGACTGTATGAAAAGCACGGCTTTTGCTGCGTGGGAGTGCGCAGAGGCTATTACCCGGACGGTGAGGATGCCGCAATTTACTGGGCGGAGTTATAGCGCCGTGTTTGCCGTAAATGCCGGTACAACAGGAATTCCGCATAAACTTCGCAAGAGGTAACAATGGATTATAAAGATTTTCAGCTTAATATAGATTCTTTAAGCGTGCATTGCAGGCAGCTGGGGCAGGGGAAGGACTGTGTGCTGCTTCACGGCTGGGGCTATGCAAGCGAGCTGCTTATGCCGCTTGCAGAGCATTTGGCCCGATCTTTACGGGTAACGCTCATTGACCTTCCGGGCCACGGTAAAACATCGGAGCCCGCAAGGCCGTACAGCATTGAGGATTTTGCGTCCGTTGTTGCGGCGGTTTGTGAAAAAACGGGGATTAAAAAGGCATTTTTTTGGGGGCACAGCAACGGCGGGCGCACGATAATTGCCATGAGCCGTAAATACAGTTCTCTTTTTGAAAGGATTGTGCTTTGCGATGCCTCCGGAATACGGCCAAAAAGAGGCGTAAAATACTACGCAAAGGTATGGTCCTATAAGCTTGCCAAGGCTGTTTTGAAGCTGCCGTTTTTTACGCAGCAGCAAAGGGAGCGCCTTGCAAACGGCCGCGGATCGGCGGATTACCGTGTGCTTTCACCGGTTATGAAGGCTACCTTTTCCCGCATAGTGGGGGAGGATCTTGCCTCGCAGCTTAAAAATATCAAGGTGCCCACACTTCTTATATGGGGAGAAAACGATGCGGATACGCCGCTTTATATGGGAAGAATAATGGAAAAGGAAATACCGGATGCCGTGCTTGTGCTTTATCCGCAAAAAGGGCACTATGCCTTTGCGGAGGATTATCCCAAAACGCTGGCAATACTTGATTCCTTCTTTGCATAAAAGCGGGAATGAAAAACTTCGTATGCATTTTAATATGGTCGGGAAAAGCACGGCGGGGTTTGGCAACGGCAAAAGGACAGGAGCTGTAACATATATATGGATTATTTTTTTATGACTCTAAACGGCGCGGCAATGCTGCTGCTTACGGCTGCATTGCTGGATGCGGGCAAATACTATCTGCATTTTTTGCAGCTGGAATCGTATTATCTTGCGGGATACAGCCACAGCATGTTCAAAAAATGGTATGCGTTTTTGCTCATATCCCTGCCTGCGCTGCTTGCGCTTGTGCCGGTTGAATGGCTGAGCGCACCTGTAATGCTTATGCAGGCGCTGGCTGTTTTTCTCACGGGCAAACGGCTGCTGGGGCAGTCAAACAGCAAGAAGCCGCTGGTTGTAACGGCACGCATAAAAAGAATAATGGCAGCGCAGACCCTGATTATGCTGCTTGCCGCAGCAGCGCTGGGCGTTTGCTTTTCTCTTAAAAGAATGTGCGGCCTGTTCGGTCTTATTCCTGCACTGCTTCCCTTTGTTGTAGCGCTTGCGGCGCTTGTTACAAAGCCGCTGGAATTTGCTGTCAGACATTATTATATCGCCGATGCAAAAAAACGCCTTGCTTCCGTGCCTGGGCTCAAGATCATAGGCATAACCGGCTCTTACGGAAAAACCAGCACAAAATTCCTGCTCTCTACGATACTGGGGGAAAAATATTCGGTGCTTACTCCTCCCTCAAGCTATAATACCACGCTGGGCGTCGTGCGGGTCATCAGGGAGCGCCTGCAATCGGATGATCAGGTGTTTATATGCGAGATGGGCTCGCGTCATCTTGGCGATATAAAGGAAATATGCCGCTTTGTAAAGCCGGATATCGGCATCATTACATCCATCGGGCCGCAGCACCTTGAAACCTTCGGAAGCATGGAAAATATAGTAAAAGGCAAATTTGAGCTTATCGAAGCGGTAAAGGATTCGGCGTTTTTCCCTTTGGGCAACGAGTATACCGAGCGTATGTATGAAAAAGCAAAATCGCTGTGCAATGCCTATACCTTCGGAATAGGCAGCAAGGGCTATATGCATGCGGAAAACCTCACTGTGGGACCGGACGGCTCCTGCTTTGCGCTTGTAAATCAGGAGGGGGAAAGTGTATTTTGTACAACGGAGCTGTTGGGGGAGCACAATGTTCAGAATATTGTGGGCTGCGCTGCAGTTGCCTATAAAATGGGGCTTACAATGGAGCAGATAGCCCGCGGTATATCCAAGCTTCGCCCCGTGGAGCACAGGCTGCAAATAGTTACCCGCAGACCGATGACGGTAATTGACGATGCCTTCAACTCCAGCCCCAACGGCGCAAAGGCAGCACTCAAAGTGCTTGCCAGCTTTCCGGGCAGGCGGATAATTATCACTCCGGGCTTTGTGGAGCTTGGACAAAGTCAGGAGGAGTATCACAGGGAGTTCGGCAGGCAGATTGCGTCATCTGCGGATATTGCGGTTTTGGTGGGCGAACGCACGGCTGCGATAAAGCAGGGTCTGCTTGAAACCGGCTTTGACGGCGAAAGGATAATAACGGTGGATTCGCTTTCCGGGGCCACGGATTATCTGGCAGCGGCGGGCCGGGCCGGGGATACGGTATTATTTGAAAACGATCTTCCGGATAACTATTAAAAAAATATCTTAAAAATACGGGAAGATGCCTGCTTTGGCTGCCGACAAAACGGCGGCAAAGCGGAATGAATATTGCATACAAGAATAAAATCGGACGGAGGCTGTTTATGAATAAGCTTAAAGTAGCAGTGTTTTTCGGAGGACAAAGCGTGGAGCATGATGTTTCTGTTGTTACCGCGCTTCAGATGATGGAAAATCTTGACGATAATAAGTATGATATCATACCGGTGTATATTACCCGCAAGGGGGATTGGTATACCGGCAATAAGCTCAGAAGGGTAGAGTGCGTACAGGGCTTTGATCCTGCGGATCCTGAGCTTATACGCTGCTATTTGCCTGCGAATACCAGAGCGCGCACCTTGTATCGGTACGAAACAAAAGATACGCTGTTCAAAAAGCAGCAGCGCAGCATTGCGAATATTGATGTTGCAATACCGGCGATGCACGGCCTGCACGGCGAGGACGGTACGCTTCAGGGGCTGCTGGAGCTTGCGGGAGTACCGTATACAAGCTGCGGCGTGCTGGGAAGCGCAGCGGGCATGGATAAGATACTTATGAAAGCCGCCTTCAGCGGGGCGGGCTTGCCGGTGCTGCCCTATATCTATTTTGACCGCGGTACGCTCGCTGCGGATATGGAGCGTTATCTTGACGAGGCGGAGAAGAAGCTTACCTATCCCATGTTTGTAAAGCCGGCGAATCTCGGCTCGTCTATAGGAATAAGCAAGGCTCATTGCCGTGCCGAGCTGGAAAAGGCCATAGTCGTTGCTTCACACTATGACAGGCGTATTTTGGTTGAGCAGGGCGTGGAAAAGCTGGAGGAGATAAATTGCTCTGCCTTGGGCTTCGGGGGAGATGTCGAGGTAAGTGTATGCGAAATGCCGGTTACATGGGAGGAGTTCCTTACCTATGATGAAAAATATATGCGCTCCGGAAAGCAGGGGGGAGCAAAGGGGGAACGAAACGACGGCATGGCAGCTCTTGCACGCAGGATACCTGCGCCCATAGAGCCGGAGCAGACAAAGCTTATTGAGCATTATACAGCCGAGGCGTTCCGGCTGCTTGACTGCAAGGGCGTTGTACGAATCGATTATATACTTGATAAGAACAGCGGACAAATATATATAAACGAAATAAATACGATTCCGGGCTCCTTTGCCTATTATCTCTGGGAGCCAAAGGGATTAAGCTATACCATGCTGCTTGACCGTCTTATAGAGCTTGCGCTGCGTGCATATGACGAGGGCAGAAAGAATGATTATGCCTATGATTCCGAAATACTCAGCCGCTACCGTGAGGGCAAAACGGCGGCTAAGGGCGGCAAGCTGGGCGGAGCCAAGGCCTGAAAACGCGGGGTTAGATTGCAGATAAACAAAATACCGCCGGATGCGTTTTTTCGCATCCGGCGGTATTTTCAGGTTCGGCGCATTGCTGACGGTAAAAACAGGACTGTACTTGGAGTCGTTCTCTAAAGGACAGTTACTGTGTAGGACGCAGTGCGCCCGTCAGGGCTGCACCGCTTTACGCAGCGGCCGTGTGTTTTGCACAACAGCGTTTTTCGGGATATTACAAGATACGATAATCGGGCACGGGCAGAGCGGGCGAATGTTCGTGCCGAGGGAGCGCAAGCGGCGCAAAAGCGGGGGGAGAGGTTATTCGACGCGCACAAGCCTGCTGGCCTTGCCAAGAAGCGGTGAGCCGTCGGCTGCGGTGATCTCCGCATGCTCGGAAACGGCATAATAGCGGGCAGAAACATCGGCGGGATCAAGAAGGGAAAGCGTTTCGCCGCTTTTGCCGCGCAGCACGCCTATAAGCCTGTGATTGCCGTTTTCCGTTCTGTATATACGGTAGAGGGTGTAGGAATTGCGCGCGGTTATGCTTACGGTATTGCCGTTTTCGCCGTGCAGGGCACAGATATCGCAGGCCTCCGGGGCACGGTAATAGGAGGAGTATTTCTGAGGCCGGGTGTCGTTTGTGAAAAGCTCCGTTATTCTGTTTTCCTTGGGTGTAAGATCGGTAGCCAGCTCAAGAGAGCCTCGCAAAAGTGCCCGTGCGTCAAGGGTGGCGCGAACTATGCCGTCGGGAACGCGGTCGGGCTCGGGGGCGCTGCGGCTGCGCGAAAACTCGAACAGCCGGGCTGCCATTTCTGACGGATATTTGCTGCCGGTTGCGCTGCCTGGCAGGCAGTGAGCATCGTCCGTGGTGTCACAGCCCTGCCATACGGCAACGGTTAGCCGGCTGTCATATGCCGCCACCCATATATCAGAATTCGTATCGGCATTTCGGGAGGCGGTGCCGGTTTTGGCGCTGACCCCGTTTAAGGCGGCAAGAGGGCTTCCCGGCTTTTTTGCGGCGTCTTTTAATATATCGCTGATGATATATGCCGTTTGCGGCGAAAATACGCGTTTTTGTTCGCCTGCGGCGCGCTTGTATAGCACCGTGCCGTCCGCCGAGGTTACCTTGCGGACAAAATACGGGGAGGTACGCAGGCCGCCCGCTGCAAGGCATTGATAGGCGGAGGCTGCCTCCATGGGGCTTATGCCGTAGGTAAAGCCGCCCAGCGCCAGTGCAAGCCCGTTATCGGCTGGGTCAAAGGTTATTCCCAGAAGGCGGGCATAACTCTTTGCGACATCGATTCCGCAGGAGGAGAGTATTTCCACGGCGGGAACATTCAGGGATTTTACGAGGGCGGTGCGTGCGGTTACCGCGCCGTAGTATTTATCGTGAAAATTATTCGGGCTGTAACCGTCAAAATCTTTTTTTTCATCAATAAAAACCGAAGCAGCGGTGATTTTTCCGGTTTCCAGCGCGGGGGCGTATACAAGCAGCGGCTTTATCACGGAGCCGGGACGGCGGCGGGCGGAAACGGCGCGGTTAAAGCACAATCGCGCGCAATAGCTGCGTCCGCCCTCCAATGCAAGCACGGCGCCGGTTTTTGAATCAAGACACACGGCGGCGCATTCCGTTTGCCGGGAGGGAAAGAGAGAATCCTCCTTAAGCAGACCGCCGAGGGTGTCGGCAAGCCCGGAGTCAAGAGTAGTATATATGGAATACCCGCCGGAGAGCAGCTCGTCTGCGGAGAGCGAGGTGAGGGCAGCGGCGCTTTGCAGGGCACAATCGGCATAGTAGCCGTAGTTGTAGTCAAAATATGAGCAGGGAACGGTTTCAAGCGGGGCTTTAAGCGCAAAATTAAGCGCGGCAAGGTCGATGAGGCCGTTTTTGTACATAAGGCGAAGCACGGTGTTGCGGCGGCTTGTGCAGGCGTTTGGGTGCGCCGGGGAATAAATCGACGGGGCCTTAACCGTGGCTGCAAGGGCGGCGGATTCGGCCAGTGTAAGCTCGGATGCGCTTTTGTCAAAGTATGTCCGTGCGGCGGCTTCTATGCCGTAAGCGCCGTTTCCGAAGTACACATAATTGAGATACATCTGCATTATTTCTTCTTTTGAAAAGCGGGCTTCCAGCTGACAGGCAAGCAACGCCTCCTGAATTTTTCGCGACAGCTTTTTTGTGCCGGAAAGATGACTGTTTTTTATCAGCTGCTGCGTAATGGTGCTGCCGCCCTGTTTGTAGCTGCCGGATTTTATATCCGCTGCGGCCGCTGCGAATATACGGCGCAGATCTATGCCGTTATGGCTGTAAAAACGGGCATCCTCCGCTGCGACAAAGGCGTTTTTCACATCAGGAGGAAGCTGGGAGAGTTCGATGAATATCCTGCGCTGACTGCCGCTTGCCGTAAGGGCCAGTTCGTCATCGGAGTCGTAAATGCGCAGGCTTTCCGGGATGTCGGTTATTGCCTGCGGAGAGAGATCCACCATGGGAAAATTTTTGAAAAACAAAAGCAGCGCAAGGAGAACAAACGCTGTTATGCACAGATAGACAAGCAGCAGCTTTATAAAAAATGCCGCGCCGATATCGCCGTACAGGACGCAGGATTTGTCCGTTTGAGTGTTTGCGCCGTTTGCGCGAAAGAAGTATGTTTTTTTGTGAGGCTGTTTCATCTTTCACCGTCCGTACAGAATTTTTCCGTATTATTATGCCCGTATGACGGATTTTTTTGCACAGGAATGTATTATGATGTGTTTTTGCGCCGAATATTGCATCCGAAAAAACGGCGCGGCGGAATTTAAGCGGAGCAGACAGCTGTTTTGGCGGTTTGCACTTTACCTTGACGGAATTATTTGCTATAATTTATACTGTATATACATACACGGGGTAAGGGGACGGGATGTTTTGCGGATGTATTCGCGCTGAAAGGTTTGGAACGATATGAAAAAGAATGAAGAAGTGCTTCTTACGGTGGACAGCATGGCAAATACGGGAGCAGGGGTTGCACGCAGTGACTCCATGGTGGTTTTCGTGCCCGGCGCGCTGCCTGGCGAAACGGTAAGGGCGCGGATAATAAAGGTTAATAAGAACTATTGCATAGGACGGCTTGAGCAAATAATTACGCCTTCGCCCAACAGACGGGAGCCTGCGTGCAAATACTTCGGGCGCTGCGGAGGTTGCGTTATGCAGCATCTTGAATACAACGCGCAGCTGGAGTCCAAGAAAAAGGAAACGGAGCAGGTGTTAAGGCGCATATCCGGGCTGCCGTTCGAGGTTAGCGATATAATTGGCATGTATGATCCGTATCACTACCGCAACAAGGCGATACTGCCCATAGGCAGGGATGAAAACGGCAATATAGTAATAGGCTTTTATGCTTCAAGAAGCCACAGGATAATTGATATGGACAGCTGCGCCATTCAGAGCATGGATATAAAGCCCTTTGTTCAGGCGGTAAAGAGGCTTGCGGAAAGCACGGGCACCACCGTTTATGACGAGGTGAAGCATTGCGGCTCGCTGCGGCAGCTTATGCTCAGACGAAGCATTATAAAGGGCGATATTATGGCGGTGCTGGTGGTAAATGAGGAGCTTAAGCAGCCGGAAATGTGGGCAAAGGGTCTGCTTGAGGCAGGAGCATGCAGCGTTTGGAAGGATATAAACACGGAAAAAGGCAATATCGTGCTTTCGCCCAAATGCGAATTCATGGCGGGCAGAAAGGATTTTGAGGATGATATCGCCGGGGTGCACTTCAATCTTTCACCGCTGTCCTTTCTTCAGGTAAATCACCTTCAGGCGGCGGTGCTTTACGGAATTACAACCCTTTACGGAGGGCGGCGGGACGATTCCGTGCTGGTGGACGCCTATTGCGGCACCGGCATACTTACGCAGATAATGGCAAGGTTCTGCGGCCGTGCGGTGGGGGTGGAGATAGTGCCGGATGCCGTGGAGGATGCCCGGAGAAATGCGCTTAAAAACGGAGTGAAAAATGTTGAATTCATTCAGGGGGACTGCGCAAAGGAGCTGCCCTCTCTTATAAAGCGGCTGGGCAATATAAAGGTGATTATTCTGGATCCGCCGAGGGCGGGCTGCGACGGTGCGATATTGGAGGCGCTTACGGAAAACCCGATAGAGCGCATTATATACATATCCTGCGACCCGGCAACGCTTGCACGGGATGCCGCAGTGCTGGCGCGGGGCGGATACAGCCTGGGGCAGACCAAATGCGTGGATATGTTTCCCCAGACGGCACACATAGAGACCATCTGCTATTTTGATTATAAAAAAGAGCGGGACGGGGCTGTATGATGTGCACAGAAGGGAAAGAACGCGTATTTTGCGCATGATGAGCGCGGCACAGGTATAAGGGCGGCAAACGGCAAAAAACTCAAGGGGGAAAATCAAATGGCGGGAATGTCGTGGGAGCAATATTACGATGGCTTTTATGAATGGAGCTCCGGCACACAGATACGCTATCTTGCGCGTCTGGACAGCTACGGCAGCGGCGCGCAGACCGCAGAAATAGCCGCAGAGCTGGCAGAAGCCGGCGACGGGGGGCCGGCAGCTGCGAAACGGCTTATCACGCGCGCAGTGGGAAACGGAGTGCGCTTTGCGGCAGAGGATGTTATTGAAATGGCCGGGGCCGATATTGAGGAGGATACATTAAAGTATGCTCTTGCGACGGTGCGTGAGCCGCTTACCGGAAGCCAAATAGTTACTCTTTCGGATTATTTTGATGAAGATGTGCTGGAAAAGCTGATTAAGGACAAACGGGGCGGCCTGACGCCGGAAGAGATGAGCAGTATAGATGACAGAGATATGTCGGACGGAAAGCTGGCAAAAGCCATGGCGGCAGCGGAGCCACGGCTTTCACCGGGACAGATTTTGGCGTTAATGTATGCGCTGGATGAAGAAACTCTCTCTCGGGCGGTGACGGAGTCAAAGGAGCCGTTTGCGCCGGAGCAGATTACGGAGCTTACGGATTATGTGAGTCAAGAAGCACTGACCAAAGCGGTTATGAGGGCAAAAGAGCCGTTTACGCCCGAGCAGGTTACGGGGCTTATTGATATTGTGGATGACGGCGCGCTTTCAAAGGCTGTAAAAAACACAAAGGGACAATTCACCAATGCGCAGCGGGAAGAGCTGGAGGACAGCGGCGTCTGCTTTTCCAACGGCATTTTTGAGGATACGGCCAGCGGCCGAGAAGGCAAAGAAACGGTTCATGAGTTCGGAGGGGGCTGTCTGCTTGGCTTACTGGGTATTTTTCTGGGTTCGTCAAAGAAGGAGGACGGTTCATCCTGCCATGACAGTGCTCCGCACTACGGATACCGCTACGGAAGATGGTATTACGGAAATGACCACAGCTACGGCTGCGAAAATGAAAAGAAGAAAAAATAAATCGGCTTTTGCGAAGCAAAGGAGATAACATATGCTTTTATCGGTGGAAAACTGGCATACAAGGCGTGCCTTCGGCGATGAGGGCGCGGTGGAGACGATAGCGCGTGCCGGGTTTGACGGCATTGATTATTCCTTTAACGATATGTTTGACTGGGACGAGGCAATTTTGGCCCCGGGGGCGGCAGGCAGGGCGGAAAGGCTGCGGCTGTGCGCGGAGAAAAACGGGGTGCGCTTTATTCAGGCGCATGCGCCCTTTCATTTTCTCTACGGAATGGAAATGTCGGAAAACGAACGGGAGTTTTACAGTATAGTGCGCGCGATGGAGCATGCATCGTGGCTGGGCGTGCCGGTAATTGCGGTGCACGGCATAGATGTACCGGGCTATGTTGATGTGTTTGATTATAACGCGCGTTTTTACAATGCTCTGGAGCCTTATTGCAGAAGGTTCGGCATAAAAGCGGCAGTGGAAAACCTGTTTGAGTATTATGCCGACGGAACGGTAACCGGGGTGAAATTCGGCACTGCGCAATCCTATTGCAAAATGATAGATATGCTGGACCCTGAGTGCTTTACGGGATGCGTGGATGTGGGACATGCGCGCCTTACAGGCAACCGCCCCGGAGACTTTATAAGAAGCGCGGGCAGGCGGGTGGGCTGCGTGCATATGCACTGCAATGACGGAAAGCGGGATATGCATATGCTGCCCCGTCTTGTGCCGTTTGAATGGGAGGATATCATGAGTGCGCTTGATGAAACGGAATACAGCGGCGCATTTAATTTTGAGCTGATAGGGTATTTGGGCAGGTTTGAAAAGGAGCTGCTGCCCCAGGCACTGCAATTTGCCGCTGCGGTGGGGCGCAGGCTTATCGGAATGCGCAGGCAATAAAGCGTAAAGCCGGACATATGATGCGGGTGCTATCAAAAATGTCCGGCTGCTTCTGTTTTTCGGAGCGTCAACTTAGCACTTGAAGTATATCCGTATCCATGGTATAATTTATGCCGTAATTTATATTCGGTATTGTGATTTTGCGTGTTCCGCCGTGCCGCTTGCTGGCATGCGGTTTGGTGAGAAAGGATAAAAATGTACGGTAGCTTTTGGGGAACGCTGCTTGCGGCGCTGTATCTTGCCGCTTTTGCTGCGGGAGGAATATTTATAGCCGGGCGGGTGTTTTACAGGGAAACGGCGCCCTTTAGGCTTATGATGGGGGGCGCGGCGGGGCTTATTCTGCTGCAATGGCTTCCTGCGCTGTTTTCGTTTTTTATGGGCTTCGGGCTGTGGTCGCACTTTGCGGCGTTTTTGCTGCTTGCATTGCTGACGGCCGGTGCGGGGCTGCTTCTGCATAACCGTCCGGCTTTGTGCATAAAACGCCCGCATAAAGGCGATGTTTTGATGCTTGTTTTGGCATTCGGCGTTTTTGCGGTGTTCACGGCGGCGTTGATGAGCCATACCGTGCCGCTTTTCGGGGACGGCTCCATGCATACCGGGCAATGCACCTACGGCGATATGAATATGCATTTGGGCTTTATTACAAGCATTGCGCGTCAGGGTGCGTTTCCTCCGGAATATTCCATACTGCCCGGAACAAAGCTGTGCTATCCGTTTTTGTGCGACAGTATTTCCTCCAGTCTGTATATATTCGGCTGCTCGCTGCGTTTTGCTTATATTGCGCCCATGCTGCTTGCCATGGCAACAGTCATGGCCGGCGTTTATTATTTTGCCTTCAGCTGGCTTAAGGACAAATCCAAGGCGACTCTTGCATGGACACTGTTCTTCTTATGCGGCGGCTTCGGATTTATCTATTTTATGGACAGATGGCGCACCGAGCCGCAGAATTTCCTTCGTATATTCAGTGAGTTTTATCAGACGCCCACAAATCTTACCGCGGAGGGAAACATACGGTGGGTGAATGTAATAGCCGATATGCTGCTGCCGCAAAGGGCGACGCTTTTCGGCTGGGCGCTGCTGTTTCCCACTCTTACGGTGCTTTATAAGGCGGTGTTTGAAAACAGAAGGGAATACTTTATTCCCGCCGGAGTATTGGCGGGGGGGATGCCGATGGTGCATACCCATTCCTTTTTGGCCGTTGCGCTTATAAGCGCCTGCTGGCTGCTTGCGGAGCTTACAAAAAGAGCAATGCATATGCAAAACGGCATAAAAACGGTAAAAGCGGCGTACGCAATGGCGGCGGCGGGAACGGCTGCGGGCTTTGTGCCCATGATAATTTGCGCCTTCAGAGGAGCGGTGCCCGATTCCGCAGCTATTGCCTTCCCGGCTCTCGGGCTTGTGGCGGGGCTGTTTGCGGCGGGCGTTGTCCTGCTTGCGCGGTGTTTTGCGGGAGGATATTTTAAGGAATTTGCCCGTACATGGCTTATATATCTTGCCATTGTGCTGGCGCTTTCGCTTCCGCAGCTTATAACATGGACCTTTGCGCAGGTGGGAAGGGGCACCATGCTCAGAGGGCATTTCAATTGGGGCAATCTCAATGACAGCTATGTGTGGTTTTACATAAAAAATGTCGGGATTGTGGCGCTGCTTGCAATACCGGCTTTTCTGCATTACAAAAAGGAATTTCCGGTGGCTGCGCCGTCATTGCTGATACTGTTTATATGCGAGTTTGTGGTGTTTCAGCCAAATGTATACGACAACAACAAGCTGCTGTATGTGGCCTACGCCATAGCGGCCTGTCTGGCTGCGGGATACATGGTGGATATATACCGTCTGCTGAGGGAAAAGAATATCGGCGGGCGCAGGGTGATTGCGGCGGCGACGGTGTTTCTGTGCGTTTTTCCGCGGTGCTCACTTTGGGGCGCGAGGTGGTGTCGGATTATCAGCTGTATGCAAAGGAACAGGTGCAGGCGGCGGAGTTTATTGAAAAAAACACCCCTGCCGATTCCGTGATTCTTACAGGAACGCAGCACAACAACGCGGTTTCTTCGCTTACGGGAAGAAACATAGTGTGCGGGGCGGGGACATTTCTTTACTATCACGGTGTGGATTATCAGGGCAGGGAGGCAGATGTGAAAACGATGTATTCCGACCTTGAAAACGCGGAGGAAATGCTGCAAAGGTACAATGTGGATTATATTTATATAAGTCCGCAGGAGGTATCGGCATACAGAACGGATGCAGCCTGCCTTAAGGATAAATATCCGCTTGTTTACAGCAGGGACGGCGTTTATATTTATGCCGTAAGCCGGCGTGCGCAAGAGGCGTGTGCGGGAGAATAAAAAATGTGCGAGGCTTTTGCGCAAATTTATATAAAGCGGTGCGCAGGGGCGGTGCTTATGATTTTCGGGGGCAAAAAATGACAGTTAAGAAGGACAGCGGAATTGCAAGCGACGGACGCGCAACGGTTATAGGTTCGGGAAGATGGGGCTCGTTTATAGCGTGGTATCTGCGAAGCATCGGGCGTGAGGTGATGATATACGGGCGCGGAGATTCTGAAAATTTTCAGAGGTTTTGCCGCGAACGCGGAAACGGCTATGTTCGGTTCGGCGAGGGTGTAAGCTTTACTTCGGATCTGAGGCAGGCGCTGCGGTTTTCAAATGAAATTTTTATATCCATATCGGCGCAGCATCTGCGAAGCCTTATGAAAAATATAGCGGAGGCCGGTTTGCCTGAGGGCAGTGTATTGCTGCTTTGCATGAAGGGGCTGGAGGAAAGCACGGGGGAAAGGCTCAGCAGTATTGCATCAAAGGAATTGGGCTCGCAAACAGGATATAGCGGTATGGGTGGGGCCGGGTCATGTGCAGGATTTTCTTGCGGGCAAGCCCAATTGCATGGTTATTGATTCGGCGGATTTCAACCTTACCTGCCGCATGACGGAGGAGCTCGGAAGCCGGCTTATACGCTTTTACCGGGGCGATGACCTTATAGGCAACGAGATCGGGGCTGCTGCAAAAAATGTTATCGGCATAGCGGCCGGAGTGCTTGACGGTATGGGAATGACGGCGCTGAAGGGGGCGCTTATGTCAAGGGGCGCGCGTGAGGTCGGAAGGCTTATTGCCGCTATGGGCGGAAGGGAGATAACCGCCTACGGGCTTGCGCATTTGGGGGATTATGAGGCCACGCTGTTTTCGCCGTTCAGCCATAACCGCGCCTACGGCGAAAGCCTTGCCAAGGGCGAAAAATATGCGGCTTTGGCGGAGGGTGTGGCGACCTGCCGCGCAATAAAGGTGTTAAGCGATAAAACAGGAGTGGAAATGCCCATATGCTCGGCGCTGTATGAGGTACTGTTTGAGTCTGCCGACCTTGAACAGGCTATTGGGGCGCTGTTTTTGCGCGATGTGAAAAAGGAATTTTGGGATGAAAGGCATAAAGCATATGACGGTATAAGCGCCGCAGAGGAAGAGAGCGGTGAATGCGCAGGCGGTAAGGGCGGCACCGAGAATATTCCGAAAGCGGATGCGCATGGGCAGCAAATGAATACATTTGAAAGAATATATCGCGCCGTAGAGCTTATACCGAAGGGCTGTGTGGCCTCGTACGGGGTTATAGCGGCGCTTGCGGGAAATTCTCGTATGTCGCGTATTGTGGGATATGCCCTGCATGTAAATCCCGATCCCGAAAGAATAAAATGTCACAGAGTGGTGTTTGCGAACGGTTCATTGAGCCGGGCCTTTGCGTTCGGCGGTGAAAATGAGCAGAGGGCTCTTCTTGAAGCGGAGGGAGTGGGCTTTTTGCCAAACGGAAAGGTGGATATGAAAAAATATGCGGTTTTTTCGCAGGAATATACAAAAAAGAAAAGATAAAACCACGGGGCTTGCAGCAGCGGTACTGTTTATATGCTATGTGCTGCTGCTGTGTGCCTGCACTCCGGGAGGGGCAACAGAAAACATAACTCATGATGTAACCACTCCGTTTATTCAGCAGGGTACGGTTATCGATCCGGTGCGCGGACGCTTTATTCAGGTGGACGAGGTTATATATTTTGCGGCATCGGACAGCATACAGTTCTATAACACAAAAACGGGGGAGTACGGGCTTGCGGCAATTGCGGATACACCGTGTGAACTGAGTTTTTACGACGGGAAGATAATATACAGAAGCGTTTCCGCACGGGAAACTATGAGCCTTCGGAATACGCGGTGAGCTCGTTTGATATTTCATCGGGTGAAACAGCGGTGATTGCTGCGGGGGAGATAAGCTTTGCTGCCTGCGGCGCCGCCGGAGTGTTTTACATAAGCGGCAACCGGCTGTTGTGCGTAAAGGACGGAGCAAGCAGTATGCTTTTCGAGGGAGAATTGGTTTCTCCGCAGTTTTGCGGCGGAAATGTTGCCTTGGGCATGGACGGCGATATATGTATTTTGGATACGGACAGCGGAAAGGTGAAAATAATCGGCTCTAAATGCTATCCGCAGGAGCTGGTGGGAGCGCAGGATTTTGTGCTGTATGCCGCGGCGGAGAACAGCGGCGCGGTTAAATACCCCATACAGGGTGGGGAGAGCGAGCGTCTGCCCTTTGAAATATGGGGCATAAGCACATATAACGGCCGCTGTTACAGGATTGTAAACGAAAACGGATTCCGCCTGGTGAATGCTGAGGATGGTAAGAGTATAGCGGAGCTTGGTGCGCTTCAAAGCTGCTCATATCCGTTTTACGGAGAGCAGTGGATATATTTTCTTGTAGGGTCCGATGATTATTTCGGGCTGATACGCGTTTCGTGGGACGGAAAAACGACGGAGCAGCTGCTGCAAGCGCAGGGGTGAGCTTTCGGCGGGGCAAAGAAAGCAGAACCCTTAAGATAAGGGCTGCGCGGGGGATTCCGTAAAAGCGGCGCTGCGGCTTGCAAATGCCGGGAAGTTTTGAATATAATAATAAAAACCGACGGTGCCTTTATGCACTGTCGGTTTTGTATATTGGATGCGTTTGTATATTGAATATGCGATTTTAAGACGCATATTAAAAATTACATGGAGAGCACATTTGCAAGGTTGTAAAGATTGTAATTGGGCTCCTTTCTATTTTAAGCGCGGCGTGAATATCCATGGAGAATATCTGATCGTCCTTAATTCCCACGACCTGACCGCCAATGCCCTTATCAAGCAGATTTACGGCGTAGAAGCCGAACATGCTGGCAAGCTGAGTGTCACGCGCCGAAGGAGCGCCGCCGCGCTGGATATGACCAAGCACTGTGGCACGCGCCTGCATGCCGGTGCGTGCTTCTATGGTTTTGCTCAGCTCATGACCGCTGCCGCAGCCCTCGGCAAGCAGCACGATGGAGGCCATTTTGCCGCGTTCTTTGCCGCGGAGCAGGGTGGCGCAGACATCATCGATATTCCATTCCCTTTCCGGAATAAGAATGCACTCGGCGCCGCCCACAAGCCCGGAATACAGCGCCAAATCGCCGCATTTATTGCCCATTACCTCCACTACGCTCACGCGGTCGTGGCTGGTCATGGTGTCGCGGATTTTGCGTATTGCTTCAAGAATGGTGTTAAGCGCGGTATCAAAGCCCAAGGTATAATCGGTATAAGCAAGGTCGTTATCTATGGTGCCGGGAATACCTATGGCCGGTATGCCGTAGTTTGTAAGCACCTGAGCGCCCTGGAAGGAGCCGTCGCCGCCTATAACAACAATGCCCTCTATGCCGTGCTTGCGGATGTTTTCAAGAGCGGTTGCCTGACCCTCTTTGGTTTTGAATTCAAGGCAGCGCGCGGTTTTAAGCATGGTGCCGCCGCGGTTTATAATGTCGCCCACGCTGCGCAGATCCATATCGAACATCTGATCTTCGATAAGCCCCCAGTAGCCGCGTTCTATTCCCACCGGAGTCATGCCGTGATAAATAGCGGTACGCACAACGCTTCTTATGCAGGCGTTCATGCCCGGAGCGTCACCGCCGCTTGTGAGTACACCGATTTTCTTCATATTCATCACCATTCCTTAACGATAAAGGGCTGACTAAAAGCAGCGCTTATATCAGTATTTATGCCTCTTTTCGTAACAGTATATCAAATATAATGCGTTTTGCATAGTGATTTTGTATCGAAAAACAGTAATTTCCTTCATTTTCAGTACAGATTCATAATAGATTCATAACGGGTATTGCATACGGGAGAGGGCAGCAAGCGGGCGGCAATGCAGCCTTGCGGGTGGGTACCGGGTGCCTATTCAAGCATTGAGATTGAGACAGATACACAGGGAATAAAAAGATTGCAATGGAAAAAGTTGCTTTGGTACGGTCATAATGGTAAAAATAATTACAAATTCATTATCAAAAGGACGAAAAAAATTATTAAAAAAACTTAAAAAAAGTGCTGTACAAATGGATTTATACATTGTATAATATGAGCGTGAAAAACGAGTTCCCCCTAAACTCGGTTTTTTCATGATACTCCTTTATATTATGTGCAAGGCATACGGTTCCCCCCATATGTCTTGCGCGCAAAATATGCGCGATGCGCTTTTTATAGCAGCCTATGCTGCAAAAGCCGTACAGTCGGAACTGTGCGGCTTTTTATATTCACTATTCCTTTGCTTAATTTTGCGGCTTGGCAGGTATTTGTACTATTCTTCCTTCATGGGCGGGACAAAGTTTTCTATTGCGCTGCGCAGCTTGGGGTGACGGATAACAAAATGGATAGCCGGTGCATTGCCCTTGGAAACGATGACAAACTGCTTTTCGTGCATGAGAATCTGAAGATTGCAAAATGCAAAGGCCGAATTTTCCTTGAGTATATAATTCGGGTGCGTGTCTGCAAAAAGCTCGGTTTGCTTAAGATGGGCGGCGTATTCCTCAAAGCTGTATGTGATATTATTTTGCG
Source organism: Oscillospiraceae bacterium (assembly GCA_022009755.1). Lineage (GTDB taxonomy): Bacteria > Bacillota > Clostridia > Christensenellales > QALW01 > UMGS1338. The sequence goes on along the minus strand of CP091722.1, from coordinate 855,485 downwards.
CAAACATTCCGGACAGCTCAAGCACGGGCGGCTTTTTGCCAAACTTATCCGCGGTAAGGACGGGTATTTCGTCCGTGACGGTGTTTGTTTTCAAAACGGATAAAATGCGCTGTCTGCATGCATCCGCGTATTTGATTATTGCCAGCTGCTGCGCCGCATCGATGCCGCGCCGCGTGAGAATGCCGGCAAGCAGCTCCGGGCTTATTGTATACAGCGGCAGCGTGGAAAGGATAGAGCGCCGGGCACCGGGCTTTTTCATATCGGAAAGCAGAAAGGTGTTGAATTCGTTTTCCCGCTCGCTGCGGTAGATATCCATAAGCGGATATGCATCGGCAAGCATTTCCTCGGCACGCTTGCGGTAATATTCCAGCTCGCGCTTTGATTTGGTAAGATAGTATCTGCCGTCGGAGTGATACCCGGCAATTGCCTCCCCGGCAAGCGCGGCGGCGCCGGATACCTTCAGAAGGTGCAGAAAAATGCCGTTCTGCGCGTTTTTGAAATAGTATGGGGAAATCTGCCCGGTCATATACATCGGAATCCAGCTTTCAAGCCCCAGCATCATTTCGTCAAAGGAGCGGTCGATATTGTGTATCTGGTACAGATGCAGCCCCTTTCAGCATCATGGCCATGCCGAACATCCATTTTTTTGCGAAGTCCTCGTTCTTGGCCATCTCCTTCATTGGCATATCGCTGTACATTATTACGGCCTCGTCGGATTTGGAAAGTACGGTGGCCTTCAGAAAATCCAGCTCGCTTTCCATCATTTCCGATATGCCGTTGTAGGTTTTGCCAGACGGCAGCTGAAAGGGCACGGAAGGAACCTTGAGCTCGTTGAAACGGATTATGTTTATATATTCGTTAAGATCAAATTCATCAAGGCGGTTAAGAAATTTTGATATACTGCCGTCTGCGGCGCCGTGCCCCGATTGACTGAGCAGCCAATTTTTTTAAGCAGGGTATACCGCGGAGAAATATCGTGGATATCATCCGGATCGCAGCCGATAAGCTCGGCTACGGCGGCAATTTCGGGCTGCGTCTGCATCTCTCTTGCAGTAAAGGCGGCAATTCCGGAGGCAAACTGTTCGCAGTCGCCGGGGTTTCTTGAGCCGCTGCGGATTCGGAAAATTGCGGAAGGATCGTAGTTGGTATACTGGCACAGGCGTGTAAGATTTATATTAAGCGCCGTAATAAGTGTGTTGAAGTTTTTGCGCAAGCTCTCTCTGTCGGCGGAGATAAAATCCTCGCATTCAATGAATGACTGCTTTACGGAGGCCGCCGTTATGCCCTGTATTTCTTTCTGCCGCAATTTCGGCAATGGCGGAGCATAACTCTTCAAAGGCGCTGCTGTCCGATTCGGGAATACGCTCGCAGTTTCTGTATCGGCTGAGGGTGGCCTGGGAAATGCCGGAGAGCGCACATAATTCCTTGGCTGTGCAGGAGATCTGAGATATATATGCGTTTAGCTGCTCGTTGAATTTCATGGGTCACGCTCCGTTACGGTTAATATGCTTATAAAACCGATTTTATAAGGTTTGCTGTTTGTTTTTTTCAGAGTACATGAACTCCGCAATGCGCGCAAAAGCATCAAGGGAAAGCTTTTCGCCGCGCACGCTTAAATCAAGCCCGCACTGACTTAGAATCCTTTCAGCATCCTCGCGTGAAAGGGAAAAGGCATGCATCAGATTGTTGGCATAGGTTTTTCTTCTCATGGCAAAGGCGGCGTGCATGACATCAAAAAACAGCTTTTCATCATGTACGCTTACTGCCGGCGCGCTGCGGCGCGAAAGGGTTATTACTCTGCTTTCCACCTTGGGCGGCGGGAAAAAACAGGCGGCGGGCAAGCGGGTGCGCAGATGCGGTATGCAATAGTACTGCACGGCGCAGCTGAGGCTGCCGTATTCCGCCGTACCGGGCGCGGCGGCCATTCTGTTTGCTACCTCGCGCTGCACAAGGACAGTAAGGCTGTCGTAGGGCAGACCGCTTTGCAGCAGGCGCATAATTATGGGAGTTGTGATGTAATAGGGGAGGTTTGCCACCAGCTTGAAGCCGGGGGCGAGATGCTGATGATACAGCTCCTCAAGATCGAGCTTGAGAAAATCGGCGTTTATTACCTCGGCGTTGAAGCCCTCCAGAGCTTCCGCAAGTACGGGCAGCAGGGTTTTGTCAATCTCCACCGCAGTAACGCGGGCGCCGCGTTTTGCCATAACGCGGGTAAGGGTGCCGGCGCCCGGCCCTATTTCCAGCACGGTGTCGCCCTTTTTTATATCGGCATCATCGGCAATTGCCGATAAAATACGCTCATCACAGAGAAAATTTTGGCCAAGGCTTTTGGAAAAGCCGAATCCGTGCTTTTGCAGCAGGCCTTTTAAGGTAAGCCCGTCAAGTTTTTCTATCATTATACTCCTCACTGCCGTTTGAACTGCCTGAATGCAGTTGAAAAATATGTATTTCCAAAGGGAAGGCCGGCTTGCAATCGCCTGCCCGTGATGCCGGCGCCGCTTTTGCGCCATGACCGTAAAAATGCGCAGAACATAAGCGGCATGCCGATGCAATCACATTATGAATTATACACTATTGCCGCCCATTGTGCAATCGGATATCAGCGGCATATTTTTTTGGGGGGGTGCACCCAAGAAAGTGTGCAAATGCATACTGTGAGAATTAAGCTGTCATTAATGCGCGAAGGAATGCGTTTTATGAAAAAATATATTGACAATGTAAAGCCGGAATGATAACATTGTCAAATAAAAGTTAGTACGGACTAACAATGCCGACATGCAAAAAGCGATACGGATAAAACGGCAGGGGGAATAAAGCAAATGACCTTAAATAAACTTGAAGTAGGAAAAACTGCGGTAATACGCAGTGTAGGCGGCAAGGGCGAACTGCGCCTGCGTCTGCTTGATATGGGGCTCATACCGCATACACGGGTAAAAATGCAGAAGATAGCGCCCATGGGCGATCCGCTTGAGATACAGGTGCGCGGGTATGAGCTTACGCTTCGTGCGGAGGATGCAGCGGGCATAGAGATAGAACCGGAGGAGGAAGGAGCATGATATTTGCGCTTGCGGGAAATCAGAATTGCGGCAAAACCACACTTTTCAACGCACTTACCGGATCAAATCAGCATGTGGGAAATTTCCCCGGCGTTACCGTGGATCAGAAAAGCGGTACGATAAAGGGCGTAAAGGATTGCTCCGTTGTAGATCTGCCCGGCATATATTCTCTGCGCCCGTATACACAGGAGGAGATTGTCACAAGGGATTTTGTAATTGACGGAAAACCCGACGGCATTATTAACATAGTTGACGCCACAAATATAGAACGAAATCTGTATCTTACTTTGCAGCTGCTGGAACTGCGTGTACCCATGGTGCTTGCGCTTAACATGATGGATGAGGTGCGCGCAAACGGCGGCACGGTGGATGTGCAGAAAATGAGTCAGGCGCTTGGGATCCCGGTGGTTCCGATAAGCGCAGCCAAGGGAGAGGGTATAAGCGAGCTTATTGATAAAGCCGTGCAGACGGCCAAAACCCGAACGCTTCCTGCGGTATCCGATTTCTGCGACGATGCTTCGCCGGTTCACAGATGTATTCATGCAGTAATTCATTTGATTCAGGACCATGCCGATAATGTCGGAATTCCGGCGCGCTTCTGTGCGGTTAAGCTCATAGAGGGCGATAAGGAAATGGAAAAGCGTCTGGAGCTTGATAAAAACGAAACCGAACTGCTGGAGCACTGCGTGGTGGAAATGGAGGACGCTACCGGCTTTGACCGCAATGAGGCGCTGGCGGATATGCGTTATGCCTTTATTGAAAAGGTAACACAATGCGCGGTGGTTAAATGTCATGAAAGCAGGGAGCACAGCCGCAGCGTCAAAATCGACCGCGTGCTTACGGGCAAATACACCGCATTGCCTGTGTTTTTTGCCGTGATGCTGTTAGTATTCTGGCTTACATTTGATGTTATAGGGCAGCGGCTGTCGGATTTGCTTTCCCTCGGCATAGATGCTTTGTCCGCAGCCGCAGACAGAGGACTTACGGCCTACGGCATAAATCCGGTGGTGCACAGCCTGATAATCGACGGCATTTTTACCGGCGTGGGCAGCGTGCTGAGTTTTCTGCCCATAATAGTTACGCTGTTTTTCTTTCTGTCCATTCTTGAAGACACGGGATATATGGCGCGCATTGCCTTTGTTATGGATAAGCTGCTGCGGCATATCGGCTTATCGGGGCGCAGCTTTGTGCCGATGCTTATAGGCTTTGGCTGCACCGTTCCGGCTATTATGGCTACAAGAACGGTATCCAGCGACCGCGACCGCAAAATGACCATTCTGCTTACTCCCTATATGAGCTGCTCGGCAAAGATACCGATTTATGCCGTTTTCAGTGCGGCCTTTTTTCCAAAACACGCGGCGCTTGTTATGATAGGGCTGTATGTTACCGGCATTATATTGGGGATCATTGTGGCGCTGATACTAAAAAACACCGCTTTTCGCGGCAATCCGGTGCCTTTTGTTATGGAATTGCCGAATTACCGCCTGCCTTCGTTCAAAAGCGTTATGCTGCTGCTTTGGGAAAAGGCAAGGGATTTTCTTGAGCGCGCCTTTACGGTGATTTTTGTTGCCTCCATAGTAATATGGTTTTTGCGCACATTCGATACAAAACTCAATGTCGTGGAGGATTCCTCTCAAAGCCTGCTTGCGCTTGTGGGGCGCTTTATTGCTCCGGCCTTTGCGCCGCTCGGGTTTGGCGATTGGCGCGCCGTCACCTCCCTCATTTCCGGCTTTACGGCAAAGGAAGCGGTTGTAAGCACTATGGCGGTGCTTATGGGCACAAGCGTAAATGAGCTGGGCGGAGCGCTTTCCTCGCTGTTTACGCCGCTTTCGGCGCTGAGCTTTTTGGTGTTTACTTTGCTTTATACTCCTTGCGTTGCGGCAATTGCCACTGTGCGGCGTGAGCTTCATTCGCGCGGCGCAACCTTGGGAGTGGTGCTTATGCAGTGCGGAGTTGCATATCTTGCGGCGCTTGCCGTTTGGCAGATAGGAAGTCTTTTTGTATGAATATGACTGCGGCGGATTACATTGTTCTTGCAGTAATATTTGCGCTGGCAGCTGCGGCGCTGGTGCGCTGCCTTCGCAGAGGAGGATGCAGCTGCGGCTGCTCCGGAGGCTCCGGCTGTTCGGGGTGCGCAAACGGCAAAAACAAACGCTGTGAAAGCTGTAAAAAGAGCAAAAATAAAAAATCCGTCGGGGCGAATAAACAGAATAAGTAATTCTTAAAAACCGCAGGCATTATTGCTTTTTCAGAAGTGTATGCTTTTGATGAGCATGGGCGTGCGGTTTTCATATAATGCTTATACGACGGTTGAAATGAAACTTACGCCCCGCTTATGTGCCGGATGCATCGTAAAGCGACGGCGGCGGTGAAAACAGGTGATGTGCAGGCGTATAAAAGAAAAAACGGGCAAGTTCAAGACCGTTTTTTCGGGTTTTAATGCCGAAATTCGGCAAAATTCGATTACATTCTTTACAACGGCACCGTTAGGTGGTATACTGAAACAGATGATAATTCCGACAGCCGTGCCCGATGGGCACAGGCGAATATTCGCGCTGCTGCAAAGCGGCATCCCGCAGAGGTAATATCGGAATTTGTGAAATCAAATATTTTTCGGAGGTTGCGGTTATGGGTCTTATTAAAGCAGGCATAGGAGCCTTGGGCGGAACTCTTGCGGATCAGTGGAAGGAATTCTTCTACTGTGAGTCAATGCCGAAAGAGGTGCTTGTCACCAAGGGACAAAAACGAGTCGGCGGACGTTCCTCAAATACGAAAGGAAGCGACAATATCATCTCAAACGGTTCCGGCATTGCCGTGGCGGACGGACAGTGTATGATTATTGTAGAGCAGGGGAAGGTAGTAGAGGTTTGCGCCGAACCGGGAGAATTTACATACGACACCTCTACCGAACCGTCCATTTGCCGGAAATCTCGGGGAAAGCATTAAGGAAACCTTCAAAACCATCGGCAAACGTTTTACTTACGGCGGTGACACCGGCAAGGATCAGCGCGTTTACTATTTCAACACCAAGGAGCTTATCGACAACAAATTCGGCACCCCGAACCCCATACCCTTCCGTGTAGTGGACAGCAAGATCGGGCTGGATCTGGATGTATCGGTGCGCTGCTCCGGTGTGTATTCTTATAAGATTGCAGATCCGCTGCTGTTCTATACCAATGTATGCGGCAATGTGGAGAAGGAATATTCCCGTGACGAGCTGGACAGCCAGCTGAAAAACCGAGTTTGTCAGTGCCTTGCAGCCAGCCTTCGGACGGCTGTCCGATTTGGAATTACGACCCAATCAGATAGTGACGCACAATACGGATCTTGAAAATGCCATGAATGCGGCACTTTCGGAAAAATGGGGTGCACTGCGGGGATTAAAGGTTGTCAGCATAGCGATCGGTTCGGTTACCCTGCCGGACGAGGATGCAGAGATGATCAAGCAGGCGCAGCGTGTGGCCATCATGCGCGACCCCACTATGGCGGCGGCCACTTTGGTGGGAGCTCAGGCGGATGCCATGAAAAACGGCGGCGGGCAATCAGGCCGGCGCCATGACCGGCTTTATGGGAATGGGCATGGCCATGAATGCGGGCGGCGGCATGAATACACAGAACCTGTTTGCAATGGGTCAGCAGCAAGAGCAGGCTAAGCAGCAGGCACCGGCGGCTCCTGCGGCGGGCGAGTGGAAATGCGCCTGCGGAACAGCAGTCGGCGGCAAATTCTGCCCGAACTGCGGAGCAAAGAAGCCGGAGCCGCAGCCAGCGGCAGATACTTGGAAGTGCTCCTGCGGCGCCGAGGCTGCCGGCAAATTCTGCCCCGAGTGCGGCGCGAAACGCCCGGAAAGCGGAACATGGACCTGCTCCTGCGGCGCGGTGAATAAGGGCAAATTCTGTTCGGAATGCGGTGCCAAAAAGCCCGAAGCAGACGCAAAACGCCGCTGCGGCAAATGCGGCTGGGAGCAGGAGGATATGACCAAAAATCCCCGTTTCTGCCCCGAGTGCGGCGCACCTCTTGAGTAATTTTTTTAGGCACATTAATAAATCATGCATGAGCCCGGCCTTTTTGCGGCCGGGCGGTCTGCTTGTTAAGGAGGATGAGCTTTGACTGTATTACAGGAATATAAATGTCCGTGCTGCGGCGGGGCGATAGAGTTTGACAGCTCTGTTCAGAAAATGAAGTGCCCGTATTGCGATACGGAATTTGAAATGGAGACCCTTAAAAGCTATGATGAGGAGCTTAAAAGCAAAAAGGGCGATGATATGCGCTGGGAGGCTCCGGGCAGAGGTCAGTGGAATATTGACGAGGAGACGGGACTGCGCTCATATGTATGCAAGTCCTGCGGAGGAGAGATAATCACCGATGCAAACACGGTGGCTACATCCTGCCCGTTTTGCGACAACCCCGTGGTGCTGATGCAGCAGGTGGCGGGTACACTGCGCCCGGACTATGTTATTCCCTTCAAGCTGGACAAAAAGGCGGCCAAGGAGGGGCTGATGCGGCACCTTACCGGCAAGCGGCTGCTGCCGAAGGTATTCAAGGATCAGAACCATATTGACGAGATAAAGGGCGTATATGTGCCGTTTTGGCTTTTTGATACAAATGCCGATGCCAATGTGCGCTACCGTGCAACAAAGGTGCGTTCATGGAGCAGCTCGGATTACGATTATACCGAAACAAGCCATTTTATGGTGCTGCGGGGCGGCAATATAGCCTTTGAGCATGTTCCTGTGGACGGATCGGTAAAAATGCCGGACGATCTTATGGAATCCATAGAGCCGTACGATTTTTCGGAGGCGGTGGATTTCCAGACGGCATACCTTGCGGGATATCTTGCGGATAAATATGATGTTTCTGCGCAGGACAGCGAGGAAAGAGCCAACAAACGCGTAAAAACCTCTACGGAGGAGGCGTTTGCGGGAACGGTCAACGGCTATACGACAGTGAATGTGGAGCAGAGCAATATACAGTTGAGCGACGGCAGCACCAAATATGCGCTGTATCCGGTGTGGTTGCTGAACACCACGTGGAACGGACAGAAGTATGTCTTCGCAATGAATGGTCAGACCGGGCGCTTTGTAGGTGATCTGCCGGTGGATAAAGCGGCGGCGCGGAAATGGACGCTTGGGCTTACTGCGCTGTTCGGAGTTATCACATACGGGCTTGCATGGCTTATACATCTGCTGTAAGGAGGGAAGGGTATGAAAAAAATATTTGCGGCCGTTTTGACGGCGGTGCTGCTTTGCCTTTCCTGTGTGCTTTGCTTTGCGGCAGAGGGGGAAGAGCAAAACGGCGGCAGTGAAAGCCTTACCCGTATATCGGACCAAGCCGGTCTGCTTACGACGGAGCAGCGGGAGAAAATAGAGGATAAGCTTGCAGAGGTAAGAGAAAATCGGGATTTTGACATTGTGATAGTTACTGCGGAGTCCGCTCAGGGTAAATCCGAAATGGATTATGCTGACGACTTCTTTGACTATAACGGCTACGGCTGCGGCACGGGCAGGGACGGCGTTCTGCTGCTTGTAAATATGGGCTCGCGCAAAACATGGATATCCACACACGGCGAAGGTATAAGGGTGTTTACCGATAAGGGCATAGAATGCATACTTTCCTCCGACGGAATAAGCAGCTATCTTTCGCGCGGGGATTATTACGGCGCATTTGAACATTTTATTGAGCTTTGCGACGATTTTATAGCCGTGAAAAGAGCCGGAAAGCCCTATGATATTGATAACATGCCTCCGTGGAGCACTCAAAGCGGCAACGGCGATTCGCACGGCGAAACCGGGGGGCTGTCGCTTGTATGGATACCGCTTTCGTTAATTATCGGCTTTGTTATCGCCCTGTTGGTTGTGGGCGGCATGAAAAGCAAGCTCAAAAGCGTACATATGAAGGCGGCGGCCGACGATTATATCGTAAAGGACAGCATGAATATAACGCACAGCAGCGATGTGTTTCTGTATAAAAACGTGGTTAAAAGGGCGCGCCCCAAAAATGATTCGTCATCGTCCTCCGGCGGCGGAAGCAGCACCCATACCTCTTCATCGGGTTCTACGCACGGCGGAGGCGGAGGCAGCTTCTGAGGCGTTTTACGGGCGTTTCGGCAAAGGCGGCTTCTGCTGTTCATACAGAAATAAAAGCAAGTACAGACGGCACTGCCGTCTGTACTTTTATATTAAAGCCGTGCCGAAGCAATGAAGCAAAAGCGCGGTTTCGCCAGACATCTGTATCGGATATTTAAGAGGGCGATTCGGTGTGGGGAAATAAGCAAAAGCTTATGCCTCCTCGCTTTTTATCGGGAGAGCGAAAAAAGAAATAAAAAAATCAAAAAAAACGCTTTACTTTAGCACGGTGATGTGCTACAATAGCAGCGTAATAAATCAAAGGCCGACGGAATTATCGCTTCGGCGGAAAATCAGGAGGATTAAAATGAAAAAGAAATTGTTTGTGCTTGTACTGCTTGCGGTAATGACGCTGGGCCTTTTTGCCGGCTGCGCAAAGCAGGAGGAATTTGTTGTGGGCTTTGATGCCAGCTTTCCGCCGTACGGCTATGTTGAAAACGGCGAATATGTAGGTTTTGATATCGATCTTGCCAAAGAGGTTGCAAAGCGCAACGGCTGGAATATAAAGCTTCAGGCAATCGATTGGAACAGCAAGGATTTTGAGCTTAACTCCGGCACTATCAGCTGCATTTGGAACGGCTTTACCATGAACGGCCGCGAGGACAAATACACATGGACTCGCGCTTATGTGGACAACAGCCAAGTGGTGGTGGTAAAGGCGGACAGCGGAATAAACGAGCTTTCCGACCTTGCGGGCAAAACGGTGGCGGTGCAGGATGATTCCTCCGCCTTGGCGGTGCTGACAAATACCGAGGATAATGATGAGATGCTGGCTCTTGCGGCAACCTTTAACAAGCTTGACAAGGTGGGGGACTATGATACCGCCTTTATGAACCTTGCTTCCGGCGCGGTGGACGCCATAGCCATGGATATCGGCGTTGCTCAGTTTAAGGTGAAGGCGGGCGGCGACAAATACAAAATACTGGATAAGCAGCTTGCAAGCGAGCAGTACGGCGTCGGCTTCAAGAAGGGCAATACTCAGCTTCGCGACAAGGTGCAGGCAACCCTTGACGAGATGATAAAGGACGGCACCTTTATGCAGATAGCTCAAAAGTGGGGGCTGGCGGACTGTGTTATAAACGAGGTAAAATAGCCACCGGGTGTAAGAGGGTGTCCGGGTGTTCCCGGACACCCTTGCCCCGTGCCGCGGCAGGCGGCCGCATAAATTGATAATTCGGAAGGACGGCGGCGCGGCCGCGCGGTTTTGCTTATGGATTTTTGGAATATATGTCTGCAGCTTGCGGAGGGAATGCTGACCTCCCTTGCGATATTTGCCCTTACGCTGATATTCTCGCTGCCGCTGGGGCTGCTTGTGGCCTTTGCGCGCAAGTCAAAGCATGCATGGCTGCGCGTGCCGGTAAAGGTGTACATTTCCGTTATGCGCGGCACTCCGCTTATGCTGCAGCTGCTTATAGTGTATTTCGGGCCGTATCTTATATTCGGGGCAAAGCTCAGTGCGGATTACCGCTTTCCGGCCACTATCATCGCATTTTCCGTAAACTATGCGGCATATTTTGCGGAAATTTTCCGCTCCGGCATAGAATCCGTTCCCGCGGGGCAGTATGAAGCGGCGCAGGTGCTGGGGCTCAGCCGCCGCCAGTGCTTTTTCAGGGTGATATTCCCGCAGGTAATAAAGCGGGTGCTGCCGCCCGTTACCAACGAGGTAATAACCCTTGTAAAGGATACCTCCTTGGCTTATGCCATTGCCGTTACCGAAATGTTCACTCTCGCAAAGCAGATAGCGGCGGCGGAAAGCTCGCTGCTGCCCTATCTTGCCGCAGGGATATTCTATTATATCTTCAATTTCCTTGTGGCCTTTGCAATGGAACGCGCGGAGCGCGCCTTTGACTACTATCAGACCAAGTGAGGTGGCGGCAATGATACTGGAAATAAAAAATATCGTAAAGCGCTTTGGCGAAAACGAAATATTAAAGGGGGTTTCCCTCGGCGTTGATAAGGGGGAAACGGTGGCCGTCATCGGGCCGTCCGGCAGCGGAAAAAAAGCACCCTTCTGCGCTGCGCGACCGCTCTTGAAAAGGCCGACAGCGGCGAAATACTCTATAACGGCAAAGCGCTTATGACCATGAACGGCGGCGTTCCCGTTTTTGCCAAGGGGGAGGAGCTTGCCGGTATTCGCGCAAGCTTTGGGCTGGTGTTTCAGAACTTCAACCTTTTTCCGCATATGTCGGTAATGCAGAATATAACCCTTGCGCCCACCCTTACGCGCGGCGTGTCAAAGGAGGAGGCAAAGCAAAAAGCCCTGTCGCTTTTGGAACGCATGGGGCTTGCGGATAAGGCGGCGGCCTACCCCTGCGAGCTTTCCGGCGGGCAGCAGCAGCGTGTGTCCATTGCGCGCGCTTTGGCCTTAAACCCGGATATCCTCTTTTTTGATGAGCCTACAAGCGCGCTGGACCCGGAGCTTACAGGGGAGATACTTGCCGTTATACGGGAGCTTGCTGCATCGGGCATGACCATGGTGGTGGTTACGCACGAGATGAGCTTTGCAAGGGAGGCGGCGGACCGCGTGGTGTTTCTGGACGGCGGCAGCATAGCGGCGCAGGGGCGGCCGGACGAGGTTATGGATAACCCGGCAAACGAGCGCCTTAAGGCCTTTCTTTCCCGTTTTGCCCGCTAAGCGCCTGCAAAGCAATATAAAAACGCCGGAAGGGCAGCTTAACCCCCTCCCGGCGCTTTTATGTTTACATTCTTTTACGGCATTTCGGGCGGCAGCGCGCCCGTGGTTGTTATACGGAAAATTTCTATTCAATGCTTATCCATAAAGCGGGGCGAATAAAATATAAATCAAAACTAACATCGCAACCAACATTATTGATGATGCCGCTAATGAGGACGAAGGCGGCTTCGCTTGGATAACGGCCTGGCGACCGCAGCCACCACGAGCAGACTGTGCTTGTAGTATATAAATGTTCGCGATCTGCTTTTGCGTAAGCTGTCGGGGCGCATACTCTTACTTGGTCATCACTGAAGTATTTCTCCGCTTCGTTGATACTGAGCAGAAATACTTTATCCGTTGTTGCATTGCCTGGATCTGTGCCGTATGCCGGATTTCTATCGGCAGATACGGTGGTGCTTTGAATCAACGCCCTTTCTTCCTCGCTGAATGCCGCATTAAAAAAGGAATCATTCAGCCATTTGCGAAGAGAACACAGTTCCCATGTAGTTCTATAACCGCCTATGTTGTTGTACCGCTGGCAGTCTAAAGCTTTATCGCTTATGACAAGTATTTTATTGTTTTCTTTTGCTAAAACAAGCCATTCAATATCTTCTGCGCCGTTAGAAGTGTCATTATCCTGTTCGTATGCGCCGAATATTATTTTATCTCCGACAGCGGCATTGCGTATCAAAATCTGCTCATATTTTGCTTTGGCAATTGCATATTTTTCTTTGCTGTCTTTATAGGAAATATCTTTCAGAAGTATATAGGCGGATTCATAATCGCCCGAATCTATACATTTAATGGCTCTGTCATATTTGCTTGCGAATATGGTGTCGATGTCGTTGATTTCTCTAAGCAAGGAATAGGCGGAATCGTAATCTCCCGATTCCAGCAAATTCATCGCTTTATTATACTTCTGCTGCGGAATAATGACCGTGTTCAGCACGATTACAAAGGCTATGCAGACACATAAAACGGGAGTGGCAATGGCAGCAAACTTTTTGAGCCGTTTTGCCCTTTTTGCGGCGGCTATGCGCTTTTCTTCGGCTTTGCGCAGGGCTTCCAGACGGGCGGCTTCTTCCTTTGCCTTTATTTCCTCTATCCGTTTTTGGCAGGCGTATATTTGGCTGTCGGTATCCCGCCAGCCGGGAATGGTCTTAAATATCGCTATTGCTTCCTCGTATGAAGCGATGTTCCCGACGGTCATCCTTGGTATTGCAGAGTTGTACAATGCGTCCTTGCGGCAGCTTTCCGCCTTTTCAAGGCATTGCACGGCAAGCGCGTCGGCATCGCGGAAGCCGGAAATGCTTTTGAACAGCTCGGCCCCTTTAAGAAAGGCTTTTTGCGCCGCAGCGGATTTCATAATGCCGCACGCTTCGTTATAAATTGCGCTCTTACGGCGCGTTTCGTTGCGCTGGTTTATAATGTCTATATATCCGCACAACTCCGTATTCAGCGCTTCATCGCCGAAGCGGAGAATTTTTAAGTAATTTTCATTTTTGTCAAACGGTTGTGCGCAGTCGCTCAGCTGACCGCGCTTTGAAACCTGCAGCTCCGCCATCAGCTTGCCCAGATACGCCTGTGCGTTTTTCGGGTCTATATCCAGCACCTTTTCGCAGTAGGTGTCAGCGTCGGACCATTTGCCGTCCTCAAGGAAAAGAAACGCCCGTTCCAGAAGGGGCGCGGCACCAGTGCCGCCCGCGGCTGCCGGAGCGGCAGGCTTTGCAGCGGTTTTTTGCTCGCCGGAAGCTACTATCTTTTTTATACCCCGTATAAGGTCCTGCATAAAGCCCAGCTTGCCCATATCCTGCGCCTGAAGGTGGGAGAATTCCTCGGGCAGATCGTAGGGGTCCATGTCCTTATAGGCGGGAATAAGCATTTTTTTGGCGCCGTTTTTAATAAGCGCAAGGTAACGGCTCCATTCGTTTTTTACCCATACGGCGTTGAAATATTCCGGTCTTGTGCCCAAAACCACCATGACCTTTGCGCTGTTAAGGGCGGCGAATATGTACGGCTCGTAGGCGGAGCCCAGCTTGTCCTCCAGTGTAATGCGGCTGAAAAACACCTTAAAGCCCTCCTGCGTCAGCTGGTGGTAAAGGTCGTTTGCCAGCACGCTGTCGGGCGTTCTTGCGCCGCGGCTGTCGGTTTCCTTATAGCAGATAAATACATCAAAGGGCTCCTCCTTCTGCGAAATTGCAAGAATGCCCTTTTGTATTTCATTTATTGCCTTGGCCTCGGCTTGGTAAATTTCCTTTTGGGCGGCATCGGCGCAGCGCAAAGCGGATTTGTAGTTATCATCGTCAAAGACGGAGGTAAACTGCGCCCTGTTCACCGTGGGAATGCGCTTGCCGGTGGCCGGGTCCTCCACATATTCAATACCGTAGCGGCAAAGCACAAGGGACCAATAGGCCTCGGCGTCGGTGTTGTCCTCGGCCAGAATCTGCTCGTATATGCTCATAGCCTTGTCATATTCGTTATTGCGGCGGAAATGATTTGCCCGGTCATACAGGTTTGCCTTTTTATCATCGTCAAGGCGGGGAAGGGTCTGCTTGGTGCCGCAGCTGTCGCACACGGCCACTGTATCGCCGGGGTTAAATTCCAGTGTCCCGCCGCACATTTTACATTTGAAGATTGCCATTATGTATCACCATCCATAAAATATTAACTTGCTTTTTTATCTAATTCGTTTTTTAGTTCCATGGCGAGCTTGTGTCGACTTTGACTTTTAGCATATTTGAAAACAATATTCTGAAGCGACGGATAGTGCTTTACAAACTCTTCTTTTTTAACTTTGTATAGTATGGGCATAATGAGTTTGCCGCCCTCGGAATCTTGTCGATCTAATAATTTTTGAATTTCATACTCCGTCCATTCACGGTCAAAATAACTCGGCGATATAACAATTACTGCCAATTTGCAGTATTTTAGACCGGAATCAATCTTCTCTTTTAGATTATCTCCCCATCCGATTACATCTGTATCATAAAAAACACTTATACCAAGCGATTGTATTTCTTTTACTAAACCATCAACGAAGTTGCCCTTATCCTGCGAAGAGTGTGAAATAAAAATGCTGTAATTTTCCATAAAAACATCCCCTTACTTCATCGCCTTACACTTTCCGTTTCGCTCTTCCAGCGTTTCCAGCAGGCTTTGCGCCGCCTCTGCCGCGCCCTGACCGGCGTTTACGGCGTTTTCAAATGCTTTGAATTTCTCTGTAAGCTCCGCCTCAATCGCGCTTAATGCCTCGCTGCTTACGGGGTCGGAATACCGCAGCGCCTCATATACCTTTTTTGCCGCCGCTTTTTCGTCCGGGGTCTTGGCTTTGGCAAGCAGCGTTTCGGCGTTTACTGTTAAAAGCTTTATAAGCTGTGTCTGCGCTTTTACCTTTTCCTCAACGGCACCGGCAGCCTTTCCCGCCCAATCGGCACGGACAACGGCCGCCGCGGTAACGGCTGCGGCAATCAGGCACACAACGGCGGCAATCCACGCCGGGCAGCCCGGAATAAGCATAAGCGCTCCGCCCAGCACCAACATAACGATAAACCCCGCGTAGCTGACGGTTATAAGCGGCAGGTTGTAAAACAGCTTTTTAAGGCTCTGCGCCTTAAAGGCAAAATATGCGCATACAAGGTTTCCCGCAAACGCCGCAAGAATAAAGCCCCACGCAATCCAGAAACGCGCATCGTAATTGACCACATATCCCGGAATTGCGGGACGAACAAGAAACACGACGGCGTTAAACGCCGCAAGCATGATTGCCCATATCAGCGCATATGATTTGAAATTCTTTTTCATCGCTATATCCTCCTGTTATAAAATGCTCTTAAGCAGCTCCGCCTTCATGGCGGCGAATTCCTCATCGGTAATCAGCCCGGCGTTTTTCATCACCGTCAGCTTTTCCGCCTTTGCTTTGAAGGCCGCCATGTCATCGACGGGTTGTGCTGCCTGCTGCGGCTGAGCAGGCTGCGCCGCTGCGCTTGCGGCGTTATTTACCGCGCCGCTCACCATGCCGCCTACTGCGCCGCCGACACCTGCCATCGTGCCCAGACCTATTCCCATATTGGTAAACTGACCCACCGCCTCGTTCTGCGCCGCCGTCTGCGCCACATCAAAGCTGCGCTCCTGCGCGTAGGTATAGCCCTCCTGCGCCCGCTTTGTGGCCTGCGCCTGAGAATCTATCACTATTTTCTGCGCCTCTGTCTGGGCGTTTATGATATCGGTCTGCTGCTTAAGCTTTGCTTCGGCAATATCCGCATACTGGCGGAAATGTAGCTCTTTGAATTTTTCATACTGCTTCTCGCCGTCCGGCTTTACTATGGTGGTTACAAAAAATCTTTCCAGCGCAATGCCGTAATCGGCAAAGTCCGGAATAAGAAGCTTATGCAGGTTTTCGGAAAAAGCCGTCAGATTTTCGTCAATTTCAAAAATGTTTACGGAATTTGTCCGTATGACCTGCGCTATGTATGTTTTTACCCTTGTCATAAGGAAGGCGCGGAAGAAACCCGTCAGCTGCTGCTGCCCCAGGAAGTTTTCCGTTCCCACAAGCTTTATAAGCAGCTTGCGGCTGTCCTGCACGCGCAGGCTCATTTCACCCGATGCACCTATGGAGATGGGGAAGCGGTAGGTGGGGTCAATATACTGTATTTTGGAATCGGTGCCCCATTTGATAGCCATCTGCTCGGTTTTGTTTATAAAATAAACCTCACAGTGGAAGGGAGTCTTATCGCCGACGGTGCGGTTGAGCAGCTTTCCGATTTTTGGTATGTTCTGTGTTTCCAGCGTATACCTGCCCGGACCGAACAGGTCAAGCGCCTGCCCGTTCATGAAAAATACGGCTTCCTGCGATTCATGCACGATAAGCTGTGTAAGAGTGTTGAAATCTTCGCATGGGTGCTTCCAGATGAAGGTGGAATTATCTCCCTCGTATTTGATTACATCTGCAATTTGTGCCATTAAAATACCTCCCTGTAACATAATCTGCATTATGTTGTAGTGTCAGTAAAAAAAGATCGCAGTGCCCGTAAAAAAACTGTCACTGAAACCGTGCGAGATAAAAAAGGACGCAGCAAAGCAGACCTTTTCGAAAAAAGTTGAAAAAATAACGCGAAAAGGCTTTTTTGTCATGCCCGATTTTGACGATAACGGGAAGAAGCGTCTGTTTTTTGGTCAAATATTTACAAACTATTTACAAAGTGTTCCCGTTATGCTATAATCAAGCATATAATGATGTTGTTTGTCATACTCGCGGAAACTTGCACTACAACATAATGCAGATTATGTTGCTTCTGCTGCGCGGTATGGCTTTTTTATATTATCAGGTGCAAATTCTCCATGCGGCGGCGGTGTTCCGCGCCGGTGGATATAATATATATCCGCGTGGTGTTTATGCTGCTGTGACCCAGAATATCGGCAAGCTTTGCAAGGTCCTTTTCGATTTCATAAAACAGCCGGGCAAATAGATGCCGCAGATTATGGGGGAACACCTTCTTGGGGCTGACATTTGCCCGCGCGCACAGCGCTTTCATTTCCCGCCAGATGTTTGTTCGGTTAAGCGGCTTTCCCAAACGCGTTATAAATATCATACCTTCTTTTATTCCTTGTGCCGCCGCGTAGCCAAGCAGCTTCCGCCTTAACTCCTTCACAAGGAAAACCGAGCGTGTTTTTCCCTTGCAGCTAACAAGCGCTTCGCCGCGCCTTGCCGCCTCCGCCGTTATATGCTTAAGCTCGCTTACCCGTATGCCCGTGCTGCACAGCGTTTGCAATATCAGGCAGAGCCTTTCATTGCCGGAATGCCGCGCCGCTGCGCACAGCCGTGTATATTCGGCCTTTGTAAGCTCCTTTTCTTCGGAACAGAATGCTTGCTGCTGCAGGGATACCGATTTTACCTTCAGATCATGCCAGCCCATAAGGGAAAACAGAACATTCAGGCTTGTAAGCATTGAATTAACACTGCGCACGGCATAGCTATCCCGCAGCCGCTTTTTGTACGCAATAACCGTTTCCTTGGTAACGGGGGCGCTTTGGGCATAGCGCGAAAACGCTTCTGCATCACGGATATACTTTTCCACCGTTGCGCTGCTTCGCTCCTCAAAGATAAGATGCTTTCTGAATCCGGCAATGGCATTTGCCGTTATAAACCGCCCTTTCATTTCAGTTTACCTCCGGATATATTTCAATTTTTTTATTTTATCAGAAAAAAACTAAAGGCGAAAACATGCGCGGCGGGCCGCATTAAAAGCGAAAAAGCCCGCATATGGCCAATAATCGGACTCAGGCTTGCTTTAACCTTTGAAATCAGCGGCGGAGGCGGAAGCACGGGCGGGCAAAACAAGTCAGAATTCGTCCAAAGCCGTCAAAGGAAAATAAAGGGAAATGCGGAATTATTTATGGCAAACAAAGGAAGCGAACATGCGCTCAGAGGAAAGGACGGACAGACAAATGGGAAAGACGCTGGTAGTGACATCGGGCAAGGGCGGCGTGGGAAAAACTACGGTTACGGTAAATGTAGGGGCGGCCCTTGCAAAGGAGGGCATGAATGTGCTGCTTATAGATGCGGATCTGGGGCTGCGCAATCTCGACCTGATGATGGGGCTGGAAAACAGAATAGTATATGACATAGTGGATGTGCTGGAGGGCAGATGCCGGCTGCGGCAGGCGGTGGTGCGCAGCAGGCAGGAGGAGCGGCTGGCCATGCTTCCCGCATCGCAGACGCGCAATAAAAATGCGCTGGAAAAAGGGCAGATGAAGGCGCTTATTGAGGAAATACAGGACAGCTATGACTATGTGCTTACAGATTGCCCCGCCGGCATAGAGCAGGGCTTTTGCAATGCCGTGGAGGGGGCGCAGGAGGCGCTGCTTGTATGCACTCCGGAGGTGGCTTCGGTACGGGATGCCGACAGAGTGGCAGGGCTGCTTGCCGTAAGCGAGACGGATAAGGTGCATCTTATAGTTAACAGGGTGCGTGCGGATATGGTGCGCAGGCATGAAATGATGAGCGTACAGGATGTGGAGGAGATATTGGGCCTGCATGCGCTGGGCGCGGTGCCGGAGGACCCGCTTGTTGTGCGGGCGGCAAATTTAGGCGAGCCGCTGGCGTATGCCGTGCGTTCGGCAGCGGGAGAGGAATACCGAAAAATAGCGCGCAGGCTCATGGGGCAGCGGGAGCCGGAATCGGGCGGCGGAATAGGCGCTTTTATGCAGCGCATATTCGGTATAAAGGCTGCGGGCTGAAGCGGGGGGATAATATGAAACACATAAGAGCATTTTTTGAAGGACTGTTTGCGCGCGGAAGCGCAAAAAAAGCGAAAAAGCGATTGGAAACGGCATTGGCAGGGGACAGGTTGGCATCGGCAAGCACGGTGGAAGGGCTGAAAAGGGCAATAGAGGGGGAGCTGACGGCTCTGGGCTGCACAGGGGAAAGAGAATATGATATTTCAAGCATGCGCAAGGGGGAAAGGGTGGAGCTTACAATAAAAGTAACCCTTGCCCCCGGTGAAAGGCCCTGCAATGAGGCTTTAGCACAGGTGCTTGCGGGTGAGGTGAAAAATTAACAAATTCGGGGTGGATTTTTGTCGCCGTTTATGATAAAATAAATTTGCATTATTATTGTTGTGCAAATGTATTTCAGACGGGATCATAAAATGCGCTTTGATAAAAAGAAATTACAAAACATCGAATATATACTGCCTCTTATTATGCTGGCTTTGTTCCTTATAGGCATTGTGGCTATTACCATAGCCACGGCAAACCCGTTTACCGGGGAGGAGCTTACCTTCAGCGAGATAATGGCAAACCTTGATTTTTCCGTTGTGGGGCTTCAGGGAGCCTTTTTTGCCGTCGGGCTTGTTGTTATGGTGCTTATAATGCTGGTGAATTACCGGCTGTATGCAAAGATATGGTATGCTGTTCTGGCGGCGGGCGTTGTGCTTCTGTTGCTGGTGGTTTTTTTCGGCAAGACGCGCGGCGGCACGCAGGGCTGGATATATCTTAATGCCTCGGGCTCAATAACATTTCAGCCTTCGGAGCTTGTTAAGCTGGCAATGATACTTGTGTGCGCAAAGTTTATGGCGGACAGACCCATGGAAAGGTTTGTTGATGTTCTGCCGACTGCCGGAGTGTTTGTGCTGATAATAGCGGTGCTGCTTTATCAGATGGATATAGGCACTACGATAGTATATGTTGCAGCCTTTGTGGGTATGGCGTTTATGGCGGGCGTGAAGCTGAGGTACATCGGCGCCTTCGGCCTTGCCGGAGCGGCTTTCGGTGTGTTTGCGTGGTTTGTGCTGATGGGGGACAGGCAGCGTTCCAGAATAATAAACTTCTTCTCCGGCGGTGAGGGAGACGATTTTTTGCAGCTTAACAGGTCCATTGCCGTTATAGGCTCGGGCGGCTTTGCGGGAAAGGGACTCTTCAGCGTAGGAGCGCTGAGCCAGCTTAACTATATCCCGGTTATAGAAACGGATTTCATATTTGTTGCCATTGCGGAATCCTTCGGTTTTTTGGGCTGCTTCTTTTTGCTTTTGGTATACGCGGCTTTTATATTCCGTATGTGGTACCTTGCGCGGATCACCAAGGACAAGTTCGGAGCGTTGATTATTTACGGAATTATGTTTATGTTCATGTTTCATATATTTGAAAATATAGGCATGACCATCGGCATAATGCCCATAACGGGTATACCGCTGCCCTTTATAAGCAAGGGGGGCACAAACCTTGTAACAAACATGGCGGCAGTAGGACTGGTGCTGTCGGTAAGGTTCCACAGAGAACTGACGGAAAAGGAGAGCATATAGCGCCTTGCCGGGGCAGAACGCGCTGCCGGCAAAATAAAACAAAATAAAACGAAATGCTCCGCGACGGGAAAAGAGCGTGCGGTGGCGGCAATGTGTTTTTTCGCATTGTCCCTTTTCAAAATGCTTTTTTCCGGCGGAGGCTTTTTTTCAGTACACGGGGCGTTCCGGCTTGTTTTGAGACGAAGGCTATGGTATAATAAGCAAACCAATAGGCGGTCAATAAACGGGGCAATACGGGAGGGGCATGTATTGTACAGCATTACGGATATAAAATCAATGACAAACGCGCAGCTTGAAAAGGCGGCGGAGGATATACGCAGCCAGATCATAGCCGCTACTGCGCATAACGGCGGGCATCCGGCGTCAAACCTCGGCGCGGTGGAGCTGACTGTTGCGCTGCACTGCGTATTTGATTCTCCGCGGGATAAGATAGTTTTTGATGTGGGGCATCAGGCATATACGCACAAGCTGCTTACCGGCAGAAGCCTTGAGCATCTGCGCACGGCTGACGGAACGGGCGGCTTTCCCGACCCGGAGGAGAGCGAGCACGATCAGTTTGCGGTGGGGCACAGCGCTACTGCCGTATCAACGGCGCTGGGCCTTGCGAGGGCAAGGGATATATTAAAGGAGGATTACAGCGTTATAGCGGTGGTGGGGGACGGCGCCTTCGGAGGGGGAATGAATCTTGAGGCGGTAAACGACCTGGGGTACAACAAAACACGGCTTATAATCGTGCTTAATGATAACGGCATGTCAATTTCGCGCAATGTAGGGGCGATAGCCGGACATTTGGTGCGCCTGCGCACGGCCAAGGGATATGTCGGCCTTAAAAGAGGGCTGGAGCACTTTCTCAAGGCGATACCGTTTGCGGGCAGGTATATTTTCAAGGCAGCACTGAAGATAAAGAACATTTTCCGGTATATTCTCATAGGTAATACCGTCTTTGATAATATGGGAATAAAATACATAGGCTCGGTGGACGGACACAATATTGCAGAGCTTAAAAGCATTTTTAAGCGGGCAAGGGAGGAAACTGTGCCGGTTGTCATTCATGTGCGCACCGTAAAGGGCAGGGGAGATGCGCGGGCGGAGCACGATCCCACGGCATATCACGGGGTTACGGCGGCCGGGCAGAGCAAAACGGGAAACAGCTTTACCTCGTGCTTTGCCGACTGGATTGTGCAGAAAGGAAAAGAAGACGGGCGGGTCTGCGCTGTTACCGCAGGCATGACGGACAGTACGGGGCTGAGAGAATTCGCAAAGGAATTTCCTGAGCGCTTTTTTGATGTAGGAATAGCGGAACAGCATGCCCTGGGGATGTCGGCCGGTCTTGCAAAGGGAGGAATGCGCCCGTTTGCCGCCATATATTCGACCTTTCTGCAAAGAGCGGCGGATCAGATATTTCAGGAGCTTGAGCTTCAGAAGCTGCCGGTGGTGCTGTGCATAGACCGAGCCGGCTTTGTGGGGCAGGACGGCAGAACACATCAGGGTGCATATGATATTGCCATTCTGCGCTCCCATGCGCTGCCTATAATGGCGCCGGCAAACGGCAGGCAGCTTTCTCAGATGCTGGAGCTTGCTTCAAACGCAAAGGGACCCTGCGCCGTGCGGTACCCAAAGGGGGATGCGCAAGCGTGCAGCGTGCCGGAAAAAACGGAATTCGGCAAGTGGCAGCTGCTGGAGGAAGGCGCGGATGCTGCAATAATCGCTTTCGGAGCGCTGCTGCCTCAGGCACTTGGAGCGCGAAAAATTCTGCTTGAAAAGGGAATTGAGGCGGCGGTTATAAACGCCTGCTTCATTGAGCCTGTTGATACCGAAATGCTGCGCGCGCTCAGGCAGCGTATTGTATGCGTGGCGGAGGACAACGCAGCGCCGGGCGGCTTGGGCGAAGCTGCGGCAGAATATGTCCATTGCGAAAAATATATAAGTCTTACGGGGGAAAAAGCCTTTTCCCTGCATGATTCCGTTGCGGCGCAGCAGCGACTGAGCGGCCTTGACGCTAAGGGAATTGCGGCGGCGGTGCTTAAGGAAGCCGAAACACAAAGAAAATGCGGTGGGCACGGCTTGCACGCAAATGCATAATTGTGCAGAAACGGTCTTGAAAATGCCTGATGCATACCGCAAACGATCGATTATGCATATTCATGTTGAATATTTATTCATTATGTAGTATAATATGCATCAGTAAAGGCACTGCTGCGCCGTGAAACATAGCAAGACGCACAGAGCGCAAAGCAATACTTTGAAAATGTCGGGGTGATGCCGATGAACGGAGAAAACAAAAAAACGGCTGCCGTCGGTATTTATGTAAATACAGACAGAGCGGATATGTCATTGGCGGAAACCGTAAGGAAGCAGCTGCTTGCACAGCACCTTAAGGCATCGGTATTCTGCGCTCCCGGGCTTTCAGAGCAGGAGGCTGTCGAGACCTTTATAAAGGGCTGCGATGCGGTGCTTGTGCTGGGCGGCGACGGTACGCTGCTTATGGTTTCAAAAATCTGCGCGCGCTTCGCGGTGCCCGTGATGGGCATAAACATGGGGCGCCTTGGTTTTCTTTCGGAGGCGGAGCTTTCGGAAACGGAAAAAGCGGCCAAGGCTTTGGCAAGCGGGAATTATCTTATCGAGGACAGAATGATGCTTTGCTGCCGTGTGGACGGCAGAGAGCTTTATGCGCTTAATGAGGTGGTGCTGCATCGCAGTACGGATGAAAGGATGATAAGGCTCAGCGTCAGTGCGGATGGACAGGCGGTGGATCGCTTTTATGCCGACGGAGTGCTGGCGGCATCACCTACCGGGTCAACGGCATACAATCTTTCGGCAGGAGGCCCTATCGCATCGCCGGGGGCGCAGGTGATGCTGCTCACTCCTATATGCGCACATACATTAAGAGCGCGGCCGTATGTTTTTGCAGCGGAGGAACGGCTGGAGATAAGCTCCGAGGGGCAGACGGTCATAGCCATTGACGGAGCGGAGGTAAGCCGCGGGCGCAACTGCGGTGTGCAGGTGTACAGGGCGCCGTTCAGGGCAAGGTTTATTAAAATATCTCACAGAAGCTTCTATCAAAGGCTTAACAGCAAGCTCAACGAATGGAGCACGGATTAAGAGCCCGGAATAAAAAGGAAAGGGGCTGCTTTGCGCGGCCGTACAGCGGAAGAATATGAAATCGGGAAGACAGGACAGAATACTGGAAATAATCCGGGATAATGAGGTGCGCACGCAGCAGGAGCTTGCGGCACGGCTGCGTCAGGAGGGCTTCGATGTTACTCAGGCTACTGTTTCGCGGGATATAAAAGAACTGAACCTTATAAACCGCCTGCGAGCAGGGCGGCTACCGTTACAGTGTTCAGGGCGGAGTCCGTCAGGAGGAGCAGGACAGGCTGCATAGGATATTTGCAAGCACCGTGCTTGAGGTGCGCAGCGCCAACAATCTTATCGTGCTTAAGACCATGGAGGGCAGTGCGAACACCGTAGCGGTAGTGATAGACGGGCTTAATAACGAGGATATTCTCGGCTGCATCGCCGGGGATGATACGATACTTATCGTTGTAAGCGGAAATGATAAAACGGCGGAGATCATCGGGCTTATTGAGGAGCTCAGGGGTCAGGCGGAGGTTTAGGTATGCTTCAAAGCCTTAGCGTGAAGAATATTGCGCTTATTGACGGGATCACCGTGGAGCTCTCTGACGGCTTCAATGTGATAACGGGCGAAACCGGCGCAGGAAAATCGATTCTTGTGGATTCACTGGAGCTGCTGCTGGGCGACAGGGCAGACAAGGCGCTGGTGCGTACGGGCACGCAGTCCGCAGAGGTTGAGGGCGTGTTTTTTGTGCGCCCGGAGGTGCGTCAAAAGGTTTTCGGGCTTCTTGATGTGCCCCAGAGGAGGAACTGGCTGTAAGAAGAACGCTTGCGGCGGACGGACGCAGCACCGTGCGCGTAAACGGACATGCAGTTACGCTCTCCATGCTGCGTGCAGCCATGGAATATGTGGCGGATATATACGGTCAGCACGAAAGCACGGCGCTGCTTCGAAAGGAAAACCATATCAGACTACTGGATGCCTATGCGCATGAAAGGCTGAAGGAACAGCTGGCAGAGTGCGCAGAGCTGTATTCCGGGTACAGCGAAATAAAGCGCCGGCTGAGCGCCGGGTACGGCAGCCCCGAGGAAAGAGCACGCAGAATGGATATGCTGCGCTTTCAGATAGACGAAATAGAGGCAGCCGCAATAGAGGAGGACGAAGAGGCGCAGCTGTATAAAGACAGAGAACGCCTCAGAAATGCAGAAAGAATAGCCGAAGGCATAAATGCCGCGCACGAGGCGCTTAACGGGGAGGAGGACGGTGCGTGTCAGGCGCTGAGCGTTGCGGTAAAAGCCTTGCGGGAAGCGGCAGGAATGGATGAGAGTCTGGCAGAGTTTGCGCAGCGTCTGCAGGATGCGCTTTATGAAGCAGAGGATATATCGCAGGAGCTTGACAATATTTCGCAATATGAGCAGGGTGAACAAAGTCTGGAACAGCTGGAGGAGCGTATAGAGGAGCTTAAGCAGCTTAAAAGAAAGTACGGAGCCGGCCTTGCAGAGGTGACGGAGTATGCAAAAAATGCGCGTGCCGAGCTTGAGGAACTGGAAAATGCGGAGGATACTGTGCTCAGGCTGGCATCGGATATGGATAAAACGCGCACCCGTCTTTACGAATGCTGTGTCAGGCTGGATGCATTGCGCCGAGAAGCGGCAGCGGAGCTTGAGCATACACTGTTAAAGGAGCTTAAGCTGCTGGGCATGAAAAGCGCGGTGTTTTCGGTGGAATTTGCGCCCCTGCCGCCCAAAGAGCAGGCAGTGTTCAATTCGGAGGGGATAAGCGAAGCGGAGTTTCTGTTTTCGGCAAACCTCGGAGAACCGCTCAAACCCCTGTACAGAGTTATTTCCGGCGGTGAAATGAGCAGGTTCATGCTGGCATTAAAGAGCATAATGGCAGATTGCGACAATATTGACACTATGGTCTTTGACGAGATAGATACCGGAATCAGCGGCCGTATGGCGCAGGTAACGGCGGAAAAAATGGCGGGGATAGCCATGGGACATCAGGTGCTGTGTGTTACGCACCTGCCGCAGATAGCTGCAATGGCGGACAAGCACTTTTTTATATCAAAAAGCGAACGCGACGGAAAAACCGTAACCGAACTGGAAGAGCTGGACAGCGACAGACGCTGCGCCGAGATAGCACGGCTTGCCGGGGGCGAGCTGACAAAAATCGCGCTTGCCCACGCGCAGGAAATGCTTAAAGCGGCGCAGGAGTATAAAATGCGGGTCGGCAAACGGTAATAATAAAAGCATTTCGGCCGGGGGCAATGCCCCGGCCTTTTGCATGCCCGCAAGGGCGGAACGGCATAAGATGCGGCGCTTTAACCCTTGCTGCAGTGTTCAAGCCGGAAATCTCACTGACGGCCTTCAAATAGCTTACGGCGGCATCTGCTTTAGGCGGCTGCGGAATGAATATATCGGCTTAGGCATGAACAAGGACAGAAGCAAAGTCTGAAATATTTTGAAAAATACATGAAGCGACGGCGGAAAATCCGGCATTAAATAAGGGGTGCGCAATTCATCAAAAATTCTTATAAATATTAATAAAAATATTCATTAAAAAAATATTGGGAAAAACTATTGACAAAAACAATTAACGGATATATACTTTCCTCAAGTTGGCACTCAAGAGGCGCGAGTGCTAACAAGGCCTGAATGTTACATAAAAAACAAAGGCAAAGAAGGGAGCGGCGCGAATATGGAACTTTCGGAGCGTAAAAAGAAAATCCTTAAGACCATAATCGACGACTATATCTCTACGGCAATGCCGGTGGGTTCAAAGACAATAGCCGAGCATATGGGCATGAGCATAAGCTCTGCGACGGTGCGCAACGAGATGAACGAGCTGGAAAGCATGGGCTATCTTGATCAGCCGCATACTTCGGCGGGCAGGATACCTTCGGACAAAGCGTTCAGAATGTATGTGGACAGCTTGCTGGAAATGACACAGCTTACCGCGCCGGAGATAAGCTTTGCAAGTGATTATTATGACGAACGGATGGTGCAGACGGAGGCGGTGCTCAAGGCGGCGGCTTCGGCCATAAGCGAAGCTACGGATTATGTATCCGTGGTTATGGCGCCAAGGCTCAGCTCGGTTACAATAAGACATTTGCAGCTGGTGCCCATAAGCGACAATTCGGCGCTTGCGGTGCTGGTAACGGATGCCGGCGTAATCAGAGATACGCCCATCGCCTTTAATACTGCGGTCACGCCGGAACAGCTTGAAGATGTAAGCAAGGCGCTCAACAATATATTTGCAGGGCGCAGGCTGACATCGGAGGATCTGAACATTCATTCCGAGATAATGCAGGAGCTTAAGGGCCAGCGCGAGGTGTTCTCGCAGGTAACGGATATACTCCGCAGCCATTTGCTCACCTCAGACACCGCTTTTACGGTGGGAGGCACGGCAAAGCTGCTGAGCCATCCCGAATACAGCGATGTTGAGCGCGCACGGGATATGCTCCAGCTGCTGGACTCCGGCAGCGAGATAGGCTCTGTGCTGAAGGAATCCGACGGCGTGGAAATGAAGGTTTCCATAGGCAGTGAAAACCGCAGCAGCCGTCTTAAGGATTGCGCGGTAGTGACCGCAAGCTATAAGATAGGTGACAGAAATGCCGGAACAATCGGCGTTATCGGGCCGGTACGCATGCAGTATGACAAGGTGATAAAGGTGCTCTCATATATGAAGCGGTCCCTTTCGGAGGTTCTGGGAAGCTCCGGAAAGCTTATTGAAGAGGGCAGTAAGGAGAAGGAAAATGAAGAAGGAAAAAACTGAGAAGCCGGAAAACGGGCAGCAGGAGCAGCAGGAGCCTGTAAAGGAAACAGAAAATGATGCTGCCGATCAGTATATGGACCCCGCAGAGGCTAAGGAGTGCACAGAGTGCAAATCACAGGCCGAGGATGAGAAGGCAAAGCTTCAGCAGAAGGTGGACTATTATATTGATATAGCACGCAGAACGCAGGCCGATTTTGAAAACTACCGCAAGAGAAATCTTTCTGCAAGGGCGGAAGCGCTTGCGGAAGGCAAGACCGAAACCGTCAAGGCTTTTCTTCCCGTAATCGATGATATCGACAGGGCGTTAAGTCATGTAAAGGAGGAGGATGCAATCTCCGAAGGCTTAAGGTTAGTGCGCCGGCAGATAGACAAGGCGCTGGGCAGCCTTAAAGTGGAGGAGATAGGCAGCGTGGGCGAAAAGTTCGATCCCAACTTTCACGAGGCCGTTATGCAGGTTCCGCCTCAGGAGGGGCAGGAAAGCGGCGTTATTGCCGAGGTATTCCGCAAGGGATACAAAATTGGTGATAAAGTATTGCGCTACACCATGGTAAAGGTCACGGAGTAGCAAAACAGCAAAGGATATCTGATGCCCCAAAGGGCGTTGATATAAATTCCGAACAGCGTGTTCGGAGCCGAAAGACAGAGAATAAAAATAAAAAAATATATCGGAGGCATTTATTATGAGTAAGATTATTGGTATAGATTTAGGAACAACTAACTCCTGCGTTGCAGTTATGGAGGGCGGCGAGCCCGTTGTAATCCCCAATTCCGAGGGAAGCAGAACCACTCCTTCCGTGGTGGCGGTAAATAAGGACGGCGAGCGTCTGGTGGGTGCCATTGCAAAGCGTCAGGCGGTTGTTAATGCCGACAGTACGGTTATATCCATCAAAAGAGAGATGGGCACAAATTACAAGGCAAAAATGGGCGGCAAGGAGTATACGCCGCAGGAAATATCGGCTATGATCCTTCAGAAGCTTAAGGCCGATGCCGAGAGCTATCTTGGCGAGCCGGTTACTCAGGCCGTAATTACGGTTCCTGCATATTTTTCGGATTCTCAGCGTCAGTCCACGAAGGACGCCGGAAAAATCGCCGGTCTTGAAGTGCTGCGTATCATAAACGAGCCTACGGCGGCATCGCTTGCTTACGGTCTGGACAAAGAGGGCAACCACAAGATACTGGTATACGACCTGGGCGGCGGTACCTTCGATGTATCCATACTGGAGATAGGCGACGGCGTGTTTGAAGTGCTTGCCACAAACGGAAATACCCGTCTTGGCGGCGATGACTTTGATAACCGCATTATCAACTGGATGGTGGATGAGTTCAAAAAGAGCAACGGTGTAGACCTCTCCAAGGATAAAAAGGCTATGCAGAGGCTTAAGGAAGCTGCCGAGAAGGCGAAAATCGACCTTTCCGGCGTCATGAGCACAAGCATAAGCCTGCCGTACATTACGGTTTCCGACGGTGAGCCGCTGCATCTTGATATGACTCTTACAAGGGCTAAATTTGACGAAATGACGCATGACCTCGTTCAGGCCACCATCGAGCCTGTGCGCAAGGCACTCAAGGATTCCGGACTGACGCTGGATAAGATCGACAGAGTTATTCTGGTGGGCGGTTCCACAAGAATACCTGCCGTGCAGGCAGCCGTAAAGGAAATCACCGGCAAGGAGCCTTATAAGGGAATCAACCCCGATGAGTGCGTTGCCATCGGCGCGGCCATTCAGGCCGGCGTGCTTGCAGGCGAGGTGCACGATGTGCTGCTGCTGGATGTAACTCCGCTGTCCTTGGGCATTGAAACTCTCGGCGGCGTATGCACGAAGCTCATTGAGAGAAATACTACTATTCCGGCAAAGAAGAGCCAGATATTCTCCACTGCAACCGACGGACAGACCTCTGTTACCATACATGTTCTTCAGGGCGAGCGTGAAATGGCGGCGGACAACAAGACGCTGGGCAACTTCAATCTGGACGGCATCCCGGCGGCACCCAGAGGAGTTCCGCAGATTGAGGTAACCTTTGATATCGATGCAAACGGCATTGTCCATGTTTCCGCAAAGGATCTCGGAACGGGCAAGGAGCAGAAGATAACCATTACCGCAAGCACCAACCTCTCCGAGGCCGAGATAGACAAGGCCGTAAAGGATGCCGAGCAGTTTGCCGCGCAGGATAAGAAGAATAAGGAAGCCATCGAGGAGCGCAATAAGGCGGACAGCCTGGTATATCAGACCGAGCGCACGGTAAAAGAAATGGGCGATAAGCTTTCTGCCGAGGATACCGCAAAGATAAATGCGGAGGTTGAGAATACCAAGAAGGCGCTTGAAGGAAACGATACCGAAGCCATCAAGGCTGCAAGCGAAAAGCTTACAAATGTTTCTTATGAGGTGTTCGGCAAGATCTATCAGCAGCAGGCAGCCGCACAGCAGGCGCATGGCGCAGCCGGAAACGGTGCGTCGGGTGCGGAACAAAGCGGCAATGAAGGCGGAGAAAAAGTATACGACGCCGACTACGAGGTAGTGGACGACAATAAGTAAAATTCACGCTTTTGTGTGAGTAAGCCCTGCGAAGCCGCAAAAAGCGGCTTCGCTTTGGGGTTTGCGGCGTAATTTCATAATAGATATTCAGCAAAGGCGGGAGAGGATTCCATGGCGGAAAAACGGGATTATTATGAGGTGCTGGGCGTAGAAAAAACGGCCAGCGAAGACGAGATTAAAAGTGCATACAGAAAGCTTGCCAAGAAATATCACCCGGACCTTAACCCGGGAAATGCTGAGGCAGAGGCCAAATTCAAGGAGGTCAATGAGGCCTACGGAGTGTTGAGCGATGCCGATAAAAGGGCAAAATACGACCAATACGGCACTGCGGATCCGCAGGCGGGTTTCGGCGGCGGCGGTTTTTCCGGCGGCTTCGGCGGCTTCGGCAGCGGTGGCTTTCCGGCGGGTTTGAGGATATATTCGAGAACATATTCGGCGGTTTTACAGGTTCAAGACGCAGCAACAACGCCCCGGAACAGGGCCGTGATCTTAGGGTTGATATGGAGTTGACCTTTGAGGAAGCGGCTTTCGGAGCAAAAAAAGAGATAAACCTTACCCGCGAGGAAAGCTGTGACGAGTGCGGAGGCAGCGGGGCCGCAAAGGGCACTACCGCAGAGGTGTGTCAGGCTTGTCATGGCAGCGGTCAGGTAAGAACCACACAGAACACCGTTTTCGGAAGCTTTTCCTCCACCCAGCAGTGTACGGCTTGCCACGGAACAGGCAGAATAATACGCACTCCCTGTAAAAAATGCGGCGGCAAGGGCAGAATTCGCCGTGCGCGCAGAATCAGCATAAATGTTCCTGCGGGCATAGACAACGGGCAGGCCATTACATTACGCGGAGAGGGCGAGCAGGGTAAACGCGGCGGTGCAGCCGGAGATCTTTATGTATATTTCTCCGTGAAGCCGCACAAGCTCTTTAAGCGCCGCGGCAACGATATCTATCTTGAGGTCGCAGTAAGCTTTGCAAACGCGGCTTTGGGTGCGGAGATTACCGTGCCTACGCTGGAGGACAGCATAAAATACAAAATACCGGAAGGCACACAGCCGGGTACGGTGTTCAGAATACGCGGAAAAGGCATTAAAAGGCTGGGCGGCAACGACCGCGGCGATATGTATATAACGGTGGGTGTTGAGATTCCGCGCAGGCTTTCGTCAAAGCAGAAGGAGCTGCTGCGCGCTTTTGATGACAGCGTCACCGGCAACGAGCCGCAGGAAAAGAAAAGAGGAATATTCGGCGGTAAGTAATTTATTTACCGTATCAGAGCGTACTGCGCTTGCGCGGTGCGCTCTTTTCTGTTAAAATAAAATTTCAGAAAAATGCATTTTCCGGCTTTGCGTTTTTTCAAAGGTGCAGCCGGGATAAAGCGGCTTGCGAAATGTATTTACGGGCTTAATGTTTTGAAGTGGGAGATTAATTATATGGATTGGATCGAGCTTGTTGTAAGCACTACTCACGAAGCGGCAGAGGCGGTGGGAGGCGCGCTGTATTCCTGCGGTATAAGCTGTTGGGCTACGGAGGATAAAGCGGACCTTGAGGAGTTTATGCATAATAACACGGAGCTGTGGGATTATGTTGACGACGAACTGCTAAACGGTGACGAAACAGTAAAGGTGAAGGTTTACCTTCCCGATGACAGACAGGGCCGAGATACGCTCATAATGGTCAAAAAGCGCGCTGGAGCAGCTGGGACTCAACGAAAAAAAGAGCTTAACACCGGCAGCCTTGCAATGAGCGTGAACAGCGTGAACCAGGAGGATTGGGCAAACGAATGGAAAAAATATTTTCATCCCATAGAAATCGGGAAAAAGCTGACGGTTTGTCCCTCGTGGGAGGAGTATGACAATAAGGACGGCAGAAGCGTGCTGTATATTGATCCGGGCTGTGCCTTCGGTACCGGCGGACATGCCACAACAAAGCTTTGTCTTATGCTGCTTGAAGGCATGGATTGCAGGAATAAAAAAGTTCTGGATGTAGGCTGCGGAAGCGGAATACTTGCAGTGGCGGCGCTGCTGCTGGGGGCGGATAAAGCAGTAGGGGTTGATATCGATTCGGCCGCAGTCCCGGTGGCGGCGGCCACTGCCGAGCTTAACGGCGTGCAGGAAAAGGCGGAGTTCCGTCAGGCTGATCTTGTAAAGGGCATTACGGGAAAATATGATATTATAACGGCAAACATAGTTGCGGATATTGTTATCCGGCTTACTCCGCAGATACCGGCGCTGCTTGCACCCGGCGGAAAATATATTGTATCCGGCATCATCGATGAGCGAAAGGCGGAAGTGATAAAATGCCTTGAAGATAACGGTTTTGCCGTACTTGGTGCGCCGGATGAGGCGGGATGGACGGCAATATGCACCTGCGCAGCCGAACAATGAACCTGCCTTTTATGAGCATATCGGCATTTATACATTAACTGCCGGCCATTTCAAAGGTATATTACACAAAAGGAGACGCGCAAAATGGGAAAGATCTGCGGCGGCATACTGGACAGAGTGGGAAAAACACCGCTTGTACAATTGAACTCATATTGCCTGAATATGCATGTAAAGCCGAATGTATATGCAAAGCTGGAATGTGAAAATCCTGGCGGAAGCATGAAAATAAGGGCGGCGCTGTATATTATCGAAAAAGCGGAACGCCGGGGAAAGCTCGGCGGGCATAAGGCGCTTGTTATAGAAGCGGCCGTGTACAACACGGCGGTGGCGCTGGCTGTTGTATGTGCTGCAAAGCAATACAAGCTTGTAATAGTTATGCCGGATATAAAGGAAAAGCGGGATTATTCCCTTCTCAGGGCATACGGAGCGCAGGTGGTGCTTACTCCCGGAACGCAGGGAATGGCGGGAGCAGGCAGAATGGCGGATGAAATGTGCAGAAGAAATCCTCACGCATTTCGGCCGCGAATATATAATAATGCTGCCGCGCCGGCGGCATACCGCGCAGTGGCATCGGAAATATGGCGCGATACAGAGGGACAGGTGGATATTTTGGTGTGCGGCGTTGGCAGCGGCGCCGCTATAACGGGCATAGGCGAGGCGCTTAAAAGAAAAAAACACTCGGTGCAGGTTGTGGCGGTGGAGGCTGAGGAAATAAAGCAGGCGGCCGTTACGGGAAAAAATCGGGCGGAGCACGGTATATTCGGCATAAACAACGGAGAAATGCCGCCGCTGCTGAATGCGGATATTGTTGATGAAATATACCCTGTCAGCAGCGCCGATGCCTATTCCGGCTGTGTTAGCATAGCGGCAAACGACGGTGTGCTTGCCGGTATTTCCTCCGGGGCCGCAGTATATGCCGCCGTACAGCTTGCGCGGATCCCGGAGAATGAAAACCGTATGATAGTGGCGCTGTTGCCCGATACGGGAGAGAGATATCTGTCAACGGGCTTGTTTGATTGTAACGATAACTACATAGTCATGCAATAAGCAATAAATACGCTGTAAATTCTGCTTATCAAGTACGAAAAGCATAAGAGGGGTGTTGATATATAATTCGGCGCGTTTTGCAGACAAATGCATTTCCGTCAGCTTTTACAACTGAATAATTGAATACAATTATCGATCGGCAGCAGAATATCTTTGTTATGCATGCTTTGCTTATACGGACCTTCGGCATGAGCCGTGCATATGCTGACTTGGGGAGGCGCGCTATGGGAAGAAAGATTATTTTGCTTGTATTCGGAATTGCCGTTCTGCTGCTGATACTGTTTGTGTTATGCGGTGAATTAAAGCCGCTGCCCGCCGCGCTGGGCGGCGGCTTGCTGCTGCTGTTTGATCCGCTTAATTCGCGGCTTAAAAACTCCTCGCTGCTTTTCAGGGCATTTGTGTGCGGAATTATGGCGACGGGTGCACATTGTATGTCTGTGCTTTTTAACTTGCTTCCCGCAGGCATGATGTTTTCCGATTGCCGTTTCGGCTGGCTGTTTGCTCTTGCCGTTTGGACGGCGGTGTGTATTCCGACATTGCTGTATTTAGAAATGCTCAACGGCCTTAATAAAGGTGCGGAAAACAGGGGATAAGTGCGAAATATATTATATTAAGGCTTGAAATTGCAATGCGGATATAGTATAATCAATTTCGGCAGCATCGTGCGGCATTTGCTGCCTTTTGATGCGTTTCGGACTACTGTTTTGACGCACAACGGAATTCGGGAGAGGATGGGATGTATGAATTTTTACAGGAAAATGCTGGTGTGGATCACCGCGCTTGCGCTTGCGGCGGGGTGTGCAGCCTGCAGTCCGGCGGAAAGCGGAACTGCAAAACCGGGAGAAACAAAAGGCGGCGGCGAGGCGGTAAATGCGCCTAAGGATGTATCAGAAACGGCGTACGGCGACGGCTATAATGTAAACATGCTTGTGGGAGTGGATCAGTTCGGGCGCACATTTGATATCACCGGCGGAACAAAATCCGACAAGAAGGTGGGAATATTCTATTGGCCGTGGATAGGTCAGCCTGCGGCAACGGATGTTTACGACGCCACAAAAATACTTAAGGAATACGGCAAAGATGTGCTGTTTCACGAAACCTCATCCGTATCGCCGGACGGACAGGCGCATTTTTGGGGTGAGCCGCTTTGGGGCTATTATAACAGCGCTGACGAATATGTAATCCGCAAACAGATGGAGCTGCTTACGTCTGCGGGAATTGATTTTATCGCTTTTGATACTACCAATGCCATAACCTATCGGAATGTGTATATGAAAGTTGCAAAAATCATTTCCGAGCTTATCAGCGACGGGTGGAATCCGCCCAGAATTACATTTTATACACACAGTTATTCAATAGATACGGTACGCAAACTGTACAACGAATTCTATAAGACAAAAAAATATCCGGAAAGCTGGTACATGGTGGACGGAAAACCCATGATGATAGGCTATACGGATCCCGAGCTTGATAAAAAGGCGGCGGCATCAATAGGCGATACAAAATACAATCCGGGCACCTACACACAGAAGATAAGAAATTTCTTTACCTTCCGTAACCCCAACTGGCCGGGAGAGTACCTTGAAGACGGCTTCCCGTGGTGTGAGTGGAGCTATCCTCAGCCGGTGCACGGGGACATGATAAATGTTACCGTGGCTTCGCATCCCATGGTGCCTATGAGCTTTTCCCTTACAAGGGAGGGATGGAAAAACTGGGGACGCGGATACGATCCGGAAAAGGATCTTAATATTTCGGCAAACGCGCAGAAGGGGACCTTCTTTCAAAAGCAATGGGATGTTGCACTTGCCGCCGACCCCGGCACTGTTTGTGGGCGGCTGGAATGAGTGGATAGCCTATAAGCAAATATATGACGGGGAATATATGCTCTGCGATGCGGCAAGCATGGAGTATTCCCGCGATATTGAAATGATGAAGGGCGGCTATAACGATGCCTTTTACATTCAGCTTATAAAGAATGTGCGCGCATACAAGGGCCTTGAGGCGGAAAAAATAGATTCCGGAGAAAAGACAATAGATGTAAACGGCTCTCCGTCGCAATGGGATGCGGTAAGTGTTGTGTACAGGGATATCGGTAAAGAGAATTACGGGCGCAATTACATGGGGGTAACGCGCAAGGTCAAATATACCATGGAGGCTCCCAGAAACAACCTGCAAACCGTAAAGGTTACCAAGGATGCCGACAATATATATTTCATGGTGGAGTCGGATGCCGATATAACAGAAAACGACGGCAGCGGAAATTGGATGAACATTTTCATGACGGCGGGCGAAGTGCGGAACACCGGCTGGGTGTGCTACGATTATGTTATAAACCGCAGCAGTGAAAACCAAATGGCAATAATTGAAAAGCTGGATGCAGACGGAAACGGCACCAAGGTGGGGCTGGCGAAGATGTCTGTTCAGGGTAAATATATGCAGCTGGCCATTCCCAGAAGCGCGGTCGGCCTTCAGGACAGCAATACCTTCTATTTCAAGGTAGCGGACGGTGTGGAGCACCCGGAGGATATTATGGATTATTATGTCACCGGACGCTCGCTCCCCATGGGCAGGCTGAGCTTCAAATTTGTCGGCTGATATGAAAACGAAAAACGGCATTTTTATGTGTAAAAATAGCCGGTATATAAAAACCATCATGGCGAAAGCCGTGATGGTTTTTGAACTTTTTGCAGTATTTGCGGTGTACGCAGAGGTGAATTATAAAGTATCAACCGCCTCTTTTTTGGAAAAAACCGTATAAAAACGGCTGTGTTTATGGGCAAGCGCCGATGTGTTTTATTTAAGACCGAGCAAATGCATGGCGTTGAGCCCCAAAACGGCTTCCTGCTCGCCTGAGGTAAGCGGCACACGATAAAAGCGCTCAAGCTCCTCCTTTGCGCAGGCAAGGGGGTAATCGGTGCCGAACAGCACGCGCTGTGCGCCGTGTTTTCTTATAAGGCGCGCCATTTCATCATAACTCAATCCGCAAAATGAACTGGAAGTGTCGATATGGCAGTTTTTGCCGATAATATATTTTTCTGCATCTTCCCATTCGGAATAGCCGCCCATGTGAGCTGCGATCACGGTAAGCCGGGGGAACATTTCCAAAACTTTTGCGATCTTTGCGGGCTTTGAAAAAACGGTGTTGCGGTCGCCTACATGAATAAGCACGGGAAGGCGGCCCTGGCAGGCATCGTATATACGCAGCATTCCGGGACAAAGGGCATCCGCATGCTGAAAATCCGGATGCAGCTTTACGCCGTGCAGCCCAAGCTCCGCTATGCGGTCGGCCTCGGCGTATATATCTTCAAAATCGGGATGCAGCGTACCCAGAGAAACAAGGTAAGGATTTTGCTTTTGCGCAGCTGCGAGCCAATTGTTTATATTTGTTACCTGCTTTGCCGTCGTGGCGGTAGAGCAGACTGCAAGCCGGGTTATTCCCCCTTCGCGGGAGGAGGCTATAAGGTCGTCAAGTGTTCCGTTTCCGTACATGGGAAGATGGTAATAATTCTCAAGGAAGTCGCGCGCCTTTTTTGCAATTGCATCGGGAAAGGCGTGGGCATGAAAGTCAATTATGTTCATATTGTCTGCGTGTGTGTCCTTTATAAAGAAAATAGTGATCGCCCCCGGAGCGCCCGGAAGGGCTGTGTGCGGATAATTGCACCGATCGCATATGTATTATAGCGCAAAATATGAATTTTGAAAATGTATTTTATCCGTTTATGCGGGAAAATGCGCGGCTTTGCTGTGGTAAATAATTGTGCGGTGTGATATAATAAATCAGTAAAAATACGGTTTTTGTATAAGCAAACGGCGCTGATTATACGATTCATGTAAAATGCGTTTGCGAAAACGGAGGAAAATATGAGAGCGATAGTGACTGTGCTGGACAGCTTTGGCGTGGGCAGTCTGCCGGATGCGCAGAATTACGGAGATGCCGGAAGCAATACGCTTTTAAGCTGCGTAAAGGCGGGCGCAAGGCTTGAAAATCTTGCCCGCATGGGGCTTTTTGACATAAACGGGTGCGGGGAAGCAGGAAAAATCGCACGGGCGGCAGGAGGCGGCCGCAGCGCGCTTTATGCAAGAGCGGCCGAGATATCGGCGGGCAAGGATACTACAACGGGGCACTGGGAGATGATGGGAAAGGTGCTGGAGAAACCGTTTCCGCTGTTTCCCGGCGGCTTTCCGCAGGAAATAATAAGCCGGATAGCCGAGCTTTCCGGGCGCCCGGTGCTTTGTAATGCTCCCGCCTCAGGCACGGAGATTATTAACCGATTGGGGGATGAACAGCGTGCGCTGGGCGGAATTATTGTATATACTTCGGCGGACAGCGTTATGCAGATAGCTGCGCATACCGACACCGTGCCGGTAGAGGAGTTGTATGATATATGCCGCAAGGCGCGCGGCATAATGCAGGGAAAATACGGGGTGGGAAGAATAATAGCAAGACCCTTTGACGGTGAAAGCGGCGCATATAAGCGCACGGCGCAAAGGCATGATTTTGCGCTGGATCCGGGGCCGACATTTCTTGATCTTGTTAAGCAATCGGGCATGGAATGTGTCGGAATAGGCAAAATATCGGACATTTTTGCCGGGCGCGGCCTTACCGCAAGCCTTCCGGCCAAAGGAAACGAGGCCTGCATGACTTGCCTGCATGAGGAGCTGAAAAGGGACTTTGACGGCCTTATATTCTGCAATTTAGTGGATTTTGATATGCTTTACGGGCACAGAAGGGATGCGGACGGGTATGCGCGGGCGCTGGAGAGCTTTGACGGGGCGCTGCCCGAGCTGCTGGGCGAAATGAAAAAAGGAGATATTTTTATTATTACGGCGGATCACGGATGCGATCCGGGGTTTGGCGGGACGGATCACACCCGAGAATATGTGCCGATAATATGCGCAGGAAGCGGCTTTTCGGGCGATATGGGCACTTTGCGGGGGCTTGGATGCATTGGGGCATCCTGTGCAGCATGGCTGGGGCTTGACTATTCAGGATACGGTCTGCACGGGGAATCCTTTCTGCCAAAATGAAAAAATATGCATAAAAAGCATTAAAAAAACGCTAAAAAACCGTGTAAAAACGCTGCAAAAACGCGTAAAAAACATGCAAAAAACGAAATAAAAAATTCAGAGGCTGTTTTTTTTGAAAAACGGTGTTAAGAAAAAGGAGAGTGCGGTATGAATACTGAGTGCAATGCCGATGCCGTAAGAGCGGCGCGGGTGATGCTTGAATGGGCCGGAGGGGTTCCCGACTGTGCGGTGGTGCTTGGGTCGGGCTTGGGACAGTGGTGCGAAAAATTTGAGAGGGCGGTGAGCCTGCCCTACGGCAAGGTTTACGGCATGCCGGTATCGGAGGTCAAGGGGCACGGCAACCGTTTTGTTTTTGGCAAACTGGGAGAAAAAACGGTGCTTGCAATGCAGGGACGCGTGCATTACTATGAAGGGTATTCTGCGGCACAGACGGCGTATCCCGTAAGAATAATGGGGGAGATGGGGATAAAGCATCTGGTGCTTACCAATGCTGCCGGTGCGGTGAATGAGAGCTTTTGTCCCGGGGATATAATGCTTATAAGAGATCATATAAATTTTTCCGGGCATAATGCGCTGCGGGGAGCGCGGGACGGCTTTGTTTCCATGAATGGGGTGTACAGCGGTGAAATGTGCGCCTTGGCGCATAAGGCTGCGGCGCGCACGGGAATAACTCTCAGAGAAGGGGTATATTTTTACAGTGTGGGCCCATGCTATGAAACCCCGGCGGAGATACGGGCAATAAGACTCCTTGGCGGGGACGCGGTGGGAATGAGCACCGTGCACGAGGCCACCGCTGCGGCACAGCTGAAAATGAAAACGGCAGGGCTGTCCCTTATTACGAATATGGCGGCGGGAATCACCGGCCGTGAGCTGAGTCACGGGGAGGTGCTGGAGACGGGAAGGCAGGGCGCAGAGAGGTTTGCCGCTCTTTTGGAGGCGATGATACGCGCACTGTGACGCGCCTTTGCGTTTATGACGCATTATGAATAAAAACGGCGCTTTTGCATATGCTATCGCGTGCAAGGGAGGTCGGAAAATGAAAACAAGAACAGGATTATTTGCGCTTATTACGGCGCTGCTGCTTTTATGCGCCCCGGCGGCGTTTGCCGCGCCGGAGACGGCGGACACCGCACCGACAATTGAGGATGCAAAGGCTGCCGTGCTTGTGGAGTATTCCACGGGCAAGATATTGTATGAAATGGAAGCGGACAGGCGTCTGCCCGTTGCGAGCATGACAAAAATGATGACGCTGTGCATTTTGTTTGACAAAATTGACGCAGGGCAAATGAGCTTGGAGGATGAGGTGCAGATAAGCCCGGCGGCTGCGGCAATGGATGGCTCCGAGGTGTTTTTGGAGGAAGGAAAAAGCTATAAGGCAAGAGAGCTTATAAAAAGTGTGATAATCGCAAGCGGAAACGATGCCTGCGTGGCTTTGGCAGAGCATGCGGCGGGAAGCGAAAGCGGATTTACGGCGCTTATGAACAAAAAGGCGGAGCAGCTGGGAATGAAGAACACGCATTTTTCCAATTGCACGGGGATGCCGGCGGCAGAGCATTATTCCACTGCGAGGGATATGGCGGTATTGGCACGGGAGCTTGCGGGACATGAGCTGTTTTTTTCCTGGAGCGGAAGGTGGATGGATAAGCTGGAGCACTCCGGAGGGAGGGTGACGGAGCTTGTGAACACAAACCGGCTGGTGCGCTTTTTTGACGGCTGCGACGGCATGAAAACCGGTTATACCGCAGAGGCGGGACATTGCGTAACGGCAACGGTGAAAAAGGGGAATATGCGGCTTATAAGCGTTATAATAGGTGCGGGCACGGGACAAGGACGCTTTGATGATGCGCGGGCGCTTATAAATTACGGCTTTGCGGAGTTTACGCTTGTAAAAAAAGAGGCGGATATTGCAAAAAGCATTGAGCTTAAGGGCGGCTATGAGCCGCAGGTGAAAATTGAAGGAGAGCCGCTGTGCGCCGTATTATCAAAGCGGGAGGCGCAGGAGGCGGAAGTGAAAACGGAGCTTGAGCAAAGCGTGAAGGCGCCTGTAAGAGCCGGTGACCGGGTAGGGACGGCTGAGCCTCGTTGTGCGCGGGCGGACGGTGGCGCAGGCGGAGATAAAGGCGGCGGAAGACTGCCCGGAGGCGACGGTGGGAGGATATTTTCTGAAAATGGCGGCGCACTGGTGAGAATAGCTGCAAAGCCGCAGAAAATATGGACACAAAGGCGAAAGAAAGCTTCAAAAGGGGACCGGCACTGCGGTCCCCTTTTGAAATCATGAGCGGCGAGCAAGGCGCAGGATATCCTCCTGCGGAGTGATATAATAGGTGGTTTCGTTTTCGTATATTACCATGCCGGGGCGGGCCTTGCGCATTTTATGTACGAATTTTGCGCGCGTGGCCGCCACTGCAATCTTGGAGCCGCCGCGGGCGGAGGAATAATAGGCAGCCAGCATGGCGCCCAGCTCAAGGGCTGCCTGAGAGGGCGCATCGGAGCGGATTATTACATGGCTGCCCGCTCCCTGACGGATATGCAGCCACATTTCCTCGGGGCGAGCCGTGCGCAGCGTTAATTCGTCATTCTGAAGGTTATTGCGCCCTACAAGTATTTCCGTGCCGTCGGAGGCTTCAAAACGCATGGGGGAGGAAGCGGAGGAGACGACGGGATTCTTTTCGGGGTGCTTCGGGGGGTGAAGGTAGCCCTGCTGGATAAGCTCGGTGCGTATCTGCGCAAGGTGGGAAACATCGGTGCAGTTTTCAATTTCCACAAGGACGGAGGAAAGATAATCGTATTCATCATCGTTTACGCGCATTTGCTCTGCAAGCATGCGGGAGGCGGTGCGCAGCTTGGAATACTGCCGGAAGTATTTTTGGGCGTTTGCCTGAGGAGAAAGCGTATATCAAGCGGGATAGTGACCGTTTGCGATTGAGGGGAATAATAATTAGTTACGGTTACGCTGTCGCTTCCCCGTTTTACGCAATGAAGATTGGCGGTAAGCAGCTCACCGTAAAGGCGCAGCTGCTCCATATCCCTGCATTCCTCCTGCTTTTGAAGGTAGATGCTTTTTTTCTTTTCGCAGCGCTGCACAGCGGCGCGGATGCGGTCATGCAGCTCGCGGGAGACGCAATGCGTGTGGCTGAGCATATCGCGCGCGGCGTAAAAATCGTCCAAAAGAGAGGAAAGGAGGGATAGGGCTGCGCCTCGGGAAAGGTATTATAGGCAAAGGGCAAAAAGTCCGAAAGCTCACCGTTGACCGTTACGGCCATGGGAGTATAGGCTTTGCTGCGCACCTTGGACATATAGCCTTCAAGGCCGCGGGTATCGGCTGCGGCTTCCTGCGCAGCCTGCTTTGAAAAGCCGGTGAAGGTGCGGAACACCTCGCCTGCGGTATATTGAGGACGGGAGACAATGAAATTTGCGATATTTCCGCCGTCGGCTCCAGCTTATCCTGAGAAGGCGGGTCAATATAGGGAAGATGCGGCTGCACAAGGCGCATTCTTGACATATCGGGACCGACGCGCTTTATGGAATCGATAATATTGCCGTCCGCACCGATGAGAATCACATTGCTGTATTTTCCCATAAGCTCGACGGCTATGCGCTTAAGGGAGACATCCCCCATTTCATCGCCGGAGAGAATATCAATGTATACAACGCGCTCGTTTCCCTTTTGTGTTACGGAGGAAATGCGGCCGCCGGTGAGATGCTTGCGCATCAGCATGCAGAAGCCGGGCGCGGTCTGCGGGTTATCGTAGCGTGCGCGGGTAAGGTGCAGGCGGGGACCGCTGCCAACGGTGAGCAGCAGCTTTTTCGTGCTGCCCTCCGAACGCACCGAAATAAGCAGCGTATCGGGGCGCGGCTGCTGAATTTTATCGATTTCCGTCCTTGAGCTCACGGGAGAGCTCATCGGCTATTGCGCCGAGGGTTATTCCGTCCATTGGCATAAAACAGTGCCTCCAAGCGTTAAGTATGATATTATGGTTATAGTGTTTATGGTTTATGGTGTCGGCGATATTGCAGACGTTTGCAGCGTTTATATTGCGGTTTGCAGCGGGCAAGAGCGCCGGCGCGGATGCCTGCGGCGTGCGTTCTAAAAGCGCCGGGCGTATGCGGCAGAAGCGTGCAGATAAGCGCACGGCAAGTCCGTAAAGGCCGCGACCCGTGATACGGGCGGAGCCAAAGCAGAGAATTTGACATATAGATGCGGTATATGACAGAAAACTCTTGCGGTTTATCGGCAATATGATACACTATATTGACCATTTTGTGAATACAATTTCGATAACTTTTTGGAGGAATGAAATATGTGTACGTTTGAGAAGAACGAAAAGAATCAGGCTGTCATTACCGTTACGGTAAGCGGTGAGGAATTCGAAAAGGCAATTGAGCAGGCTTATCACAAGACGGCAGGACGGTATGCCATAGCCGGCTTCCGCAAGGGCAAGGCTCCCCGCAAGCTTATTGAGAAGTATTACGGCGAGGGCGTATTCTTCGAGGACGCTTTCAATGAGGTTTGCGGCCCTGCTTACGGCAAGGCGCTGGATGAGCTGAAGCTTATACCGGTGAGCCGTCCGGAGATAGACATCAAAGAGATCAAGGACGACAAGAGCGTGGTGTTTACTGCAACGGTTGATCTGAAGCCCGAGGTGGAGCTTGGCAAATACAAGGGTATAAAAATCGAGAAAAATGAGTATACTGTATCCGATGAGGATGTGCAGCGCGAACTGGATGCCGCACTTGACCGTGCAAGCCGTATGGTAGAGGTGGAGGGCCGCGCCGTTAAGGAGGGCGACACCGTAACCCTTGACTATTCCGGAAGTGTGGACGGAGTGAAGTTCCCCGGCGGAACGGCGGAGAACCAGACGCTGGTGATAGGCTCGCACACCTTTATTCCCGGCTTTGAAGAGCAAATGGTGGGCATGGAGATAGGACAGGAGAAGGACATTGAGGTGAAATTCCCCGAGGATTACCATGCGCAGGAGCTTAAGGGCAAGGATGCGGTGTTTGCGGTTAAGGTGCACGGAATAAAGGAAAAGCAGGTTCCCGAGCTGGACGACGAGTTTGCAAAGGATGTAAGCGAGTTTGACACGCTGGAGGAGTACAAGGCGGATATCCGCGCCAACCTTCAGAAAAAGAACGAGGAGCGCGCCGACAACGAGTATGAAGTGAAGCTGGTGGATGCTGTCTGCGATGAGGCTAAGGTGGAGATTCCGGAATCCATGATAGAGCGTCAGCTGGATTATCAGATGAACGATATGGCTATGCGCCTGAGCTATCAGGGAGTATCCATGGAGGATTACTTCAAATATACCGGCTCTGACGAAAAGCAGATGAGGGATATGTATCGCCCCGATGCCGAGAAGACCGTAAGACGCCAGCTTGTGCTTGAGGCGGTGAAGGATGCGGAGAAGATAGAGGCTCAGCCCGAGGATATTGACAAGGAGCTGGCAAATACGCCGAGATGTTCAAAAAGAGCGTGGAGGAGTACAAGGCGGGACTCAAGCCGGAGGAGTTAGAGTACTTTACCGACAGTGCCGTTGTAAACAAGACCTTGGAATTCCTTAAGGAGAACAACCAGGCAGTAAAGCCGGCGGCCAAGAAGGCGGCAAAGAAGCCTGCAGCGAAGAAAACGGCCAAGAAGGCGGCGGATGCGCAGGAAAAGGAAGCTGACGCAGCTGATGCCGAGCAGGCTCAGGAGAAGGAATAATACTTTTTTGATACGGAGGGAATGAGTAAGTGCTTATACCGTATGTAATTGAGCAGACCAAGAACGGTGAACGCTCCTACGACATATATTCCCGTTTGCTTAAGGACAGA
Organism: Oscillospiraceae bacterium; assembly: GCA_022009755.1. Taxonomy (GTDB): domain Bacteria; phylum Bacillota; class Clostridia; order Christensenellales; family QALW01; genus UMGS1338. The sequence continues at coordinate 811,183 of CP091722.1, read as the reverse complement.
ATCATATTCTTAAGCGGCGAGATAAACAATGACGTTGCGGACGTGGTGGTTGCGCAGCTGCTGTTTCTTGAAGCGGAGGATCCCGACAAGGACATTATGCTTTATATCAACAGCCCGGGCGGACTGGTGACTGCCGGGATGGCGATATACGACACGATGAATTATATCAAGGCTCCGGTTTCCACAATAGTTATCGGCATGGCGGCCTCCATGGCTGCCGTGCTGCTGGCTGCCGGAACAAAGGGCAAGCGTGTGGCGCTGCCCAATGCGGAGATAATGATCCATCAGCCGCTCGGAGGCGCGCAGGGGCAGGCAACCGATATAGCGATCCAGGCAGAGCAGATACTAAAAAGCAAGAAAAAGATAAACAGGATACTGGCCGACTGCACGGGCAAAGCGAGGAGCAGATAGCAGCCGATGTGGAGCGAGATCATTATCTGAGCGCCGATGAGGCATTGGAATACGGCCTTATCGACAATATTTTCAAATCGCATTAAAGGAGCAGCAAATGCCGAAATATGAGGACAATAACAGGGTGATACGGTGCACATTCTGCAATCGCACCCGCGAACAGGTGAAGCGCCTTGTGGCGGGCCCTCCGGGGATATTCATATGCGACGACTGCATAGAAGACTGTGTAGCGGCACTCAATGACAGCCGGGAGGATACGCCCTCGGCTGCGGGTGAGATAAACCTGCTGAAGCCGGCGCAGATCAAGGAGATACTGGATCAGTATGTCATAGGGCAGGATGAGGCAAAAAAGACCCTTTCCGTGGCGGTTTACAACCATTATAAGCGTATAACGGGCGAGCAGGTCAAGGATGATGTGGAGATTCAGAAAAGCAATATTCTGATGATCGGGCCGACAGGTACAGGTAAAACTTATCTGGCGCAGACCCTTGCCAAAATTCTGGATGTGCCCTTTGCAATTGCCGATGCAACGACGCTTACAGAAGCGGGGTATGTGGGCGACGATGTTGAGAACATTCTTCTGCGGCTTATTCAGGCTGCGGATTTCAACATTGAGAGGGCTCAGAGGGGCATAATTTATATTGACGAGATAGACAAGATCGCCAAAAAGAGTGAGAACCCGAGCATAACAAGAGATGTTTCGGGTGAGGGGGTGCAGCAGGCGCTGCTTAAAATACTGGAGGGCACGGTGGCGAATGTGCCGCCCAACGGCGGACGGAAAAACCCGTATCAGGAGTTTATACAGATAGACACAACCAACATTATGTTTATCTGCGGCGGTGCTTTTGACGGGCTGGAGAAGATCATTGAGGATCGTATAGGCAGAAAAACGGTGGGCTTCGGCTCCAATGTGACGCAGCTGGCGCGCGGGGATCTGAGCAAGATGCTGGCGCAGGTGATGCCGCAGGATTTGATGAAATTCGGCCTTATTCCGGAGTTTATAGGGCGTTTGGCCTCTACGGTCACGCTGCATGCTCTGGATGAGCAGATGCTTGTAAGGATACTTTGCGAGCCCAAAAATGCGCTTATTAAGCAATATGCACGCCTGTTTGAGATGGACGGCGTAAAGCTGGAATTTGAGCCGGAGGCGCTGGAGGCAATAGCCAAGAGTGCGATATCCAGAAAAACCGGCGCGCGCGGCTTGAGGGCGATAATCGAAGAGATACTGATGGACGCGATGTTTGCAGTGCCCTCGCAGGAGACGGCGGAAAAGTGCGTTGTGACAAAGGAAAATGTGGAAAATCACACTATGCCGGAGATTATTTGCCGGCAAAACGGTGACGGCAAGACGGATAAGGTATCCTGAAAGGATGTTTTATAAAAAAGAGCGGGGTACCGCTCTTTTTTATGTTGCCGTATCGCTCTTTTTTATACGGCAGCTGATGAGGCTGTTTTCGGGCATAACAAAGAACCGGCGCGGGAACACCGGTTCTTTGGCTTTTGAAGGTGTTTATGGCGTGCTCGGGGTGCAGCTCGGTATCCTGAGGGCGGCGGTAAGGAGGGCGTGCTTTTTAAGCGAGGTATCTGCAAATAGTACGATGAATGCTCAGTTTCCGCCGCAACCGCAGCCGCAGCCGCAATCCGAGGTCATTTCGGGCGGGAAGATGGGCAGGGAGAAAAAGCCGTCGCAGACCTCGGAGGCGAATTCCTCGCAGGGAGGTATTCTGCAAAAACCGTAAGAGGGCACAAGCAGTTCCACCTCGGCAACGATTTTGAGGATAACGGTTACGCAGACGGTAAGACGGAAGGTGTTGTCGCAGACATAGCAGCCCTGAGTGCATATGGCACTTACAACGCTTTCGGCGGTAAAGGGAATGATGGATTCGTCCGGCACAAAGAGTATTACATCCTTGGAGACAGTTATAAGCCCCTTGCCCTTGCCTTCGTTACCGCAGGCATCGGAAAAGAGGATCTCTATTGGGATATCCACCTTGCATTTGACTCTGGCAAAGTTGGGACGGTCGCACAGGCGTTCTATGCGAAGGTCGCGCATGTGGCCGCGGGTCGTGGTGGAACGGCAGCTTATAAAGGTTATGGGAGCATCGAATTTAAGACCGCAGGGACAAAGCTCGGTGATCTTTACATTCACGCCGTCCAGCTGCTCCTGCTGCATGCAGGAATCGTACACTTTTTTTACCTGGATACAGACGCGTTCGGTAATGCCGCGTGTGCAGTCTCCGTTTATGCGCCCGGGGCAGACATCGTTTTCATTCTGTCTGTAAGAATAAAATGACATGGAATATTCCTCCTTCAAAGAAATCACTTCAAAGCGATCACATTTTATATTATGCCGAAGCCTTTGCAAACGTGTTTGGGGTTGCTGAAAAAACGGATATGTGGTATATTATGCAAAGAAATAAAATGAACCTCGGCGACGGGAAAACGGGAGTTTATCCGTCTGCTGTTATGATATGACGGCAAACAGGCGTTAGTGACGGCAAAACATTTTTGAAGGATTTTTTTGGAGCGAATTATGCAAGCATGGGAAGAACTTGGGGTGCGTCCGGCCGATATACTGCTGCCACAGGGGGTGGACGGACAGCGCTGGAGCTGCATTGCCTGCGACCAGTTTACCTCTGATGAGGAATACTGGAAGCGCATGGAGGCCTTTACGGGGGAAAAGCCGGGGGCGGTGCATATAATATTTCCGGAGATATATCTGGGGCAGGAAGATGCTGTGCGGATAAGGAGTATCAATGCGGCTATGCAGCATTATCTTGACGAAGGCATATTCAGAGAGTATCGGGATGCCGTTATAATGTGCAGAAGGACGCTGCGCTCCGGAAAGGTGCGTACCGGGCTGATAATGGCGGCGGACCTTGAAAAATATGATTATTCGGCGGGCTCGCAGTCGCTAATACGGGCTACTGAGAGCACCATTGTGCGCCGTTTGCCGCCGAGAATTGCAATAAGGGAAAACGCGCCGGTGGAATTGCCGCACATAATGCTGCTGCTGGACGACCGCGGAAATACGGTTTTTGATGTTGGACCCGGAGGGAAAACGGTATACGATACGCCGCTGGCAATGAACGGCGGGCATATAAAGGGAACCTTGCTTGATGAAGGTCAAAAGGAGCACATATTCAAGGCTTTGCAGGGCCTTGCCGAGAGGAAAAATTTTGCCCGGCGCAGCGGAGTAGGCGAGGACACGCCGGTGCTGCTGTTTGCAGTGGGGGACGGAAATCATTCGTTGGCCTGCGCAAAGGCGTGCTGGGAAAAGATAAAGCAGGGACTGAGCGAGCAGGAACGGCAGACGCATCCCGCACGGTTTGCGCTGGTGGAGATTGTTAATCTGTATGACAGCTCACTGGAGTTTCATCCTATACACCGTGTTGTTTTTGATGTGGACAGCAGCGCATTGCTTAAGGAGCTTGCATATGATGGAAGCGGGGCGGCGACTGTTGAAGCGATAACATCGGAGGGAAGGCGGAAGCTGAGGATAAAGGACAGCTGTTCTCTGACAGTAGGAAGCCTGCAGGAAGGCATTGATAAATATATTCAAAAGCACGGCGGCAGAGTGGACTATGTGCATGAAGAGGAAACGGTTTGCCGCCTGGGAGCAATGAAGGGCAATGCGGGCTTTATACTTCCTGAGTTTGCAAAAGAAGAGCTGTTTGCGTATGTTATTAAAAACGGGGCGCTGCCCAGGAAGACATTTTCGATGGGCGAGGGCTGCGATAAACGGTATTATTTTGAAGCAAGAAAGATACGCAGGGACTGACACTGGGATGCGTCCGTGAGGAAGTAAGTATATACGGAAAAGCGGCATATGAAACGGGCCGCGAGAGTGTTGAATTTATAACTGATTACCAAGCAATGTAAGATGGGAGAAAGGCAGAATATGGGTATAAGGGTTACAAAGTTCGGAGGAAGTTCGCTGGCGGATGCCGGCCAGATAAAGAAGGTTGCAAATATACTGCACAGTGATTCGTCGCGCAGATATACGGTGCCCAGCGCGCCGGGAAAGCGGCACAGTGAGGATGATAAAATTACCGATTTGCTGTATCGCTGCCATGATATTGCCACAACGGGTAAAAAAATCGATCCCGTATTTGAACAGATCCGTGCGCGTTTTATGCAGATAGCTCGGGAGCTGAAGGTGGAGTGCGGGCTGAAGGAAGAGCTGGAGGAGATATATAACCGCATATCCTTGGGAGAAAAGAAGGATTATGCGGCTTCCCGCGGGGAATATCTTAACGGAAGGATATTGGCGGCGTACCTTGGCTGGGATTTTGTGGACGCGGCGGATGTGATACGGTTTACGGATACGGGCATATTTGATGCAGAGGCCACAAACGAGCTTATGCAAAGGGAGCTTGCAAAGCATGAATATGCGGTGATTCCGGGCTTTTACGGCGCGCGCCCGGATGGAACGATAAAGACCTTTTCGCGCGGGGGATCGGATATTACCGGCTCGATAGTTGCACGGGCGGTGGGAGCGGAGCTGTATGAAAATTGGACGGATGTTTCCGGCTTTCTGGTGGTTGATCCGCGGATAGTGGAGAACCCCCGTACGATACATACAATTACCTACCGTGAGCTTCGCGAGCTTTCGTACATGGGAGCGACGGTGCTGCATGAGGACGCAATATTCCCCGTGAGCGCGTGCGGAATACCGATAAACATACGCAATACCAACAAGCCGGAGGCGGAGGGCACGATGATAGTGGCCTCGGTGGAGGGCGAGAGCCGTGACGGGGTAGTTACGGGCATTGCGGGCAAGCGCAATTTCAGTGTTATTACGCTGGAAAAGGACATGATGAATGTTGAACGCGGCTTCGGACGGCGTGTGCTGTCGGTGCTGGAGGAGGAAGGAATATCCTTTGAGCATCTGCCCACCGGTATTGATACAATGAGCATAGTGGTGGCGGACAAGGAACTGGACGGCAAGCTGGAGCATGTGCTTGAAGGAATACGCTCGCAGGCGCACCCTGACAGCATTGAGGTTCAGCGCGATATGGCGCTTATAGCCGTAGTGGGACGCTCGATGGTGCGCTCCTTCGGTACGGCGGGCAGAGTATTCGGAGCATTGGGCAGGGCAAAAGTGAATGTGCGCATGATTGATCAGGGCTCAAGCGAGCTTAATATAATCGTGGGCGTGGCTAATGACTGCTTCCATACCGCCATTCGTGCCATATATGATGAATTCTTTGCAAACTGAGGGCTGAAGAGAAAAAATAAGGCAGCTTTATGCCGCCCTGAATATGCTTTGACGGATCGGGTATAATTGCAATGCGGGCGCGGAAAGACGCGCGAAAATACTCGATTTTGGGAGGCATAATCATGGCAAAGGGAAAAGCAAAAAAAGAGAAGAAGGAAAAACGAAGGGAAAAGACGGAGAACCCTTCGGAGAATTCATCGGATATGCTGCTTAATTGAAAACCGCAGGCTCAGCCTGCGGTTTCAGTGTTTTTATATGGTTATTATATCTGACAGAATTACGGCACAAAGTCTTTTGATTTTCAACGGAAAATATAAGCAGCGGTAAAAAATCAGCGGGAAAGCATATTCTTAAGAATGCTTTGCAGCAGCACGGGGTGCGCCTTTCCGCGTGAGAGCCCCATGGCGCAGCCCAGTACGGATTGAAATGCGGCCTGCTTTCCGTTTTTGTATTCCGATACCGCCTTGTGCTGTTCGGTGACGGCTTTTTCACAGAATTCGCGGAGAATGGCAGGATCCGTAATTTGGAGCATATCGTGCTTTTGCGCGTATTGTGCCGGATCGCAATCCTCCTGCCACAGTATGCCCAGAAGCTTTTTGGCGGTGCCGCGGTTGATTCGGCCGTCGGAGATCATATTGCAGAGAACGGCAATATGTTCGGGGGATATTCTGAAATTACCGTTTGCAGCCGTATCCTCCTGATTGCTTTGATAAAGACGGGAAAACTCGCCGGTGATAAGCTTTGCAAGCTCGATGCGATCCTGACACAGAGAGGCGGCGGCCTGGAAATAGTCGGATATGTCTTTTTCGGCGGTGAGCTGTTCGGCGGTTTCTGCGTTTATGCCCCATGAAATATATGTACCGATGCGTGCGTCGGGAAGCTCGGGAATGGCAAGGCGCAGCCTTTGAAGGTGCTCGCCGCTTATTATTATGGGCGGGATGTCGGGCTCGGGGAAATAGCGGTAGTCCTGCGCTTCTTCCTTGGAGCGCATGGAAAGAGTTTTCCCGGAAGATTCATCAAAGCGGCGGGTTTCCTGAATTACGGGCTCACCGCTTTCGACAAGCTCGCATTGACGGCGGAATTCGTAATCAATGGCTTTTGCGATGAAGGCAAAGGAATTGAGGTTTTTCATTTCACAGCGGGTGCCCAGCTCCGTCTTGCCTTTTTTTCGTACCGAAAGGTTGACATCGCAGCGCAGGGAGCCTTCGTTCATTTTGCAATCGGACACACCTATATAGAGCATAATGCTGCGCAGCTTGCGAAGATATGCGCGCACCTCATCGGCGGAGCGCATATCGGGCTGACTGACAACCTCGATAAGCGGGACCCCGCAGCGGTTATAGTCAATATATGTGCCCTCGGAGGTGTGTAGGAGCTTTCCGGCATCTTCCTCAATATGTATCCTTGTTATGCCGATTTTCTTGGTGCCCTGCGGTGTTTCCACGGTTAAAAAGCCGTTTGAGGCAAGCGGAAGCTCGTATTGGGATATTTGATATGCCTTGGGCAGATCGGGATAGAAATAGTTTTTGCGGTCCAGCTTGGAATAGGGGGCGATGGTGCAGTTTGTTGCAAGCCCCGCCATTATTGCATAATCGACCGCCTGCGAGTTAAGTACGGGCAGTGTTCCGGGCATGCCGGAGCATATGGGACAGACATGGGTATTGGGCGCTGCTCCGAATTCGGTGGGGCAGGAGCAAAATATCTTGGAATGGGTTTTAAGCTCGATATGTGTTTCAAGACCGATGACCATTTCGTATTTATCGTAGAGACTCATTGCCGTTTCTCCTTATTTATGACATTAAGTTTGCATTTTACGGTGTCGGAATGTGCGGCGGAGGGCTTAAAGCAATTCCTGTTCAAGGGCATGGCCGACTTGGTACAGCAGCCCCTCCGAAAGGCGCGGACCTATAAGCTGAAGCCCGATGGGCAGGCCGGTGCTGCTTTTGCCGCAGGGCAGGGAGAGCGCGGGAAGCCCTGCTATATTTACGGGCACGGTGAAGATATCGGCCGAATACATTTCGGTGGGATCGCTGCGCTTTTCGCCAAGTTTCCATGCAGGAGTTGGGGTAGCGGGAGAGAGCAGACAGTCGCATTGCCCGAATATGGTGTTATAATCCTCGATTATTTCGGTGCGCACGCGCAGCGCTTTTTTATAATAGGCATCGCGGTAGCCGGAGCTGAGAACGAAGGTTCCAAGCATGATGCGCCGCTGCACCTCGTCGCCGAAGCCCTCCGAACGGCTTTTTTTATAAAGCTCGTTTATATCGGAGCAGCCGGCGGCGCGATAGCCGTACTTGACGCCGTCAAAACGGGCAAGGTTGCTGGAGGCCTCGGCGCAGGAAAGAATGTAGTAGGCGCTCAGAGCGTTTTTGAGCGTTGGCATGGATACGGGCACGATGACGGCGCCGAGACGCTCAAGAAGGGCTATACTGCCGTTTACGGCGGCTGTGGTGTCGGCATCTTTGAGAAGGTCCATAGCGTCGGTCAATATGCCTATTTTAAGCCCGCGTATATCTTTGCCGATAAAGGAGGAAAAGCCGCGCGGGGCATCAAGGCTGGTGGAATCGCCGGGGTCTTTGCCGCTTATGACGCTGAGCACAAGCGCATTATCCTCCACGGTGCGTGTGATGGGACCGATCTGATCAAGGGAGGAGGCGAAGGCGACAAGTCCGTTGCGGGATACGCGGCCATAGGTGGGCTTCATTCCGACAACGCCGCAGAAGGCGGCGGGCTGCCGTATGGAGCCGCCGGTATCGCTGCCCAGAGCGAACGGAACCTCGTGCGCCGCAACGGCTGCCGCGCTGCCTCCGCTGCTGCCTCCGGGGACACGGTCGGGGCTGCAGGGATTAAGCGCGGATCCGAAATAGCTGGTTTGCGTGGAGGAGCCCATTGCGAATTCATCCATGTTCAGCTTGCCAAGCATTACGCAGCCGGCTTGATCCAGCTTTTTTACAACATGGGCGCTGTACGGCGGAACAAAATTTTCCAGCATCCTTGAGGCACAGGTGGTGCGGATGCCGGCGGTGCATATATTGTCCTTAATGCCGCACGGTATGCCGGCAAAGGCACCGTCGGCGTTTTCGGTTTGCTTTGCGCGGACGCGTGCATGCTCGGCGGTGACGGTGATAAAGCTGTTGAAACGGTTGAGAAGAGCCTTTTCGAGGAAGGCCTCCGTGATTTCAGATGCACTGAGCCCTTTTTTTCTTTGAGCAAGAAGCTCGCTGAGTGTCATTGCGGTTATATCCATATATTATCCTCCGGAATTTATCAAAAGACGCTGCGGGAAGGCTTGAACTGTTTTGCGGCGAGGTCGGTGCGTTTATTGCACGACGCGGGGAACGGAAATATATTCCTCGGCGGCCTCAGGGGCGCAGGCGAGCAGCTGCTTACGGGTGATGGAAGGCGCTGCGGCAATGTCCGGGCGCATAACATTATCAAGCGGTGCTATATGTTCGGTTTCCTTATTACCTGTCGGAGCATTGCAGAGCATGGCGGCAAAGGCGGCGGTTTCTTCAAGGGCGGCGGAGAGGGTGGCCTTTTTTTTTCGCCGGGAAGCTCAAGCTTGGAAAGCGCCGCGATGTGCTCGATGTTTATCTCCGGGCGCACGACCGATTTATTGCCGCTGCTTTGAGCGCCGTTTGCTTCCGTGCTCAGAGAAAGCTCTGCAAGCTGTTTGGGATCGACAAAGGAGGGGGCCTCGGTCATGGGACAGGAGGCATCCTTCAATTTCGGAAAGGCTATGACATCGCGCAGGGAAGAAGCGCCGCACAGCAGCATGGTAAGGCGGTCAAGTCCGAAGGCAAAGCCGCCGTGCGGAGGCGCACCGTAATTGAAGGCATCCACGAAAAAGCCGAAACGACGGCGTATTTCCGCCTCGGTGAAGCCCAAGGCTTCAAAAACGGTTTGCTGAATATCGCGGCGGTGGATGCGCATGCTGCCGCTTCCCAGCTCCGTGCCGTTGAGCACGACATCAAAGGCCTGGGAGCGGACAAGCTCGGGGCGGGTTTTGATGTATTGAAGATCCTGCGGATAGGGCATGGTAAAGGGATGGTGCATGGCGATATAGCGCTGCTCTGTCTGGGAGTATTCAAACATGGGAAAATCGGTTACAAATAAAAACCGATAATCGTCTTTTTCGGCAAGACCCTGAATATGAGCAATATCAAGGCGCAGACGGCCAAGAACGCTGCGTACGACCGAGAGTGTGTCCGCGCAGAAGATAATAAGATCATCGGGCTGTGCGGATACGGCATCAAGCAATGCATGCATGTGCTCTTTTGAGAAATATTTTGTTAATATTGAGCCGGGCTGACCGTCGGGGCGGATGTTGATCCATGCCATGCCCTTGGCGCCGTAGGATATGGCTTTTTGCGTAAGCTCATCTATTGTGCTGCGGGAAAACAGCGCGCCCTTTTTTATGCATATGGCGCGTATGCGCCCGCCGCTTTTGCAGACATTTTCAAACACGGAAAAGGCGCTGCCGCCGGCGATGTCCGTTACATCGGTTATCGGCAGATCAAAGCGTATATCCGGCTTATCGGTGCCGTATGTGTCCATTGCCTGCTGCCATGTCATGCGCACAAAAGGCTTGGGGGCAAAGCCCATGACCTTTGAAAAAATATATGTGAACATTGTTTCAAGGTGTATAAGGATGTCCTCCTGATCGACAAAGGACATTTCCATATCCACCTGTGTGAATTCCGGCTGCCGGTCGGCGCGGAGATCTTCATCTCGGAAGCAGCGGGCTATCTGATAGTAGCGGTCTATGCCGCCTATCATAAGCAGCTGCTTGAAGAGCTGCGGAGACTGGGGAAGGGCGTAGAAGCTTCCGGGGTGCACCCGCGAAGGCACCAGATAATCGCGTGCGCCCTCCGGTGTGCTTTTTGTAAGCATGGGAGTTTCAACTTCGATAAAGCCCTCGCTTTGAAGATAGCTTTGAGCAGCAAAGGAGATGCTTTGGCGGAGACGGAGATTTTTAAGCATAGAGGGGCGCCGAAGGTCAAGAAACCGGTATTTAAGGCGCAGCTCATCCCGTACGCTGCTGCGGTCATCTATGCTGATGGGCAGGGTTTGGGCGGGAGAGAGCAGCTCAAGCGTATCTGCGGCAAGCTCGATTTCGCCGGTCTCCACTGACGGGTTGTAGGTTTCTGCGCTGCGCAGCCGTATAAGCCCCCGTGCGGTTATGACGCTTTCGTTTTTTATATGCTCCGCCATAGCGAACTGTTCGGGGGAAAGCAAGGCGGCATCGCACACCACCTGCAGCACGCCCTCGCGGTCGCGCAGGTCAAGGAAAATCACGCCGCCCATATCGCGCTTGCTTTGCACCCAGCCCTGAGCGGTGATGTTGAGCCCTACATCTTTGCGGCGCAGCCGGCCGCAGTAACAGCTTCGTTTCATTTTTGCATCCGTCCTTTTTATGAAATCTCGGTGCCGCTTGTGCGTAAATGTAAAAAAGGCGCAGGTTCAATACGCGGAGATACCGCCTGTATGGGACGAGAATGAATCTCGCGGTACCACCCAAATGAACCGTACGCCTTTGTACAGAACTCCTCTAAAAGCACCAATATGCTTTTTTTGCTGTAACGGGCTACCCGTCCGAGCCTACTTGCCGTAAAATCAGGCTTTGGGTCGGCGGCTCCGGGATGTTCGTCGGCTTTCCGGCATCGCCGCACTTGCACCTGCTGCGGCTCTCTGAGGATGCGTTATGAAAGCTTAATCTTCCCTTCATAGCTTTTAATTTGATTAATAGTATATCCAAACAGGAAATGTTGTCAAATGTTTTTTGCATTGCCGCGCATAAAAACTGGCAGGCGTTTTTTTGCAAAAACGGTCTTATCGGAAGGCGCGGGGGCGGCATCGCCGCAGGGACGGAACGGGCATGTGCGGTGCGCGAAGGACGGCTTGCGTTTTTTAAGAAGATGTGAGAAAATATACAAAAGTGCAAGCAGGGCTTTTGAAAACGGAGACCGTAAGGGACGAAAGCCGGGCAATAATGCGGCAAGAGGAATTATTTATGAGATGGAACTGCGCGGTATGGGATTGGAACGGTACCCTTTTTGATGATGTTGACATTTGTATTTACAGCATAAACGAGCTTTTGGCAAGACACGGACTGAAGAGATTGGATGCGAAAAAATACAGGGAGATATTCGGTTTTCCGGTTAAAGATTATTATAAAAGAGCGGGCTTTGATTTTTCGCTTATTTCCTTTGATGAGCTGGCAAAGGAGTATATGGAGATATATCAGCCGTTAAGTGATTCGTGCCGGTTAAGAAGGGGCGCCCAGGAGACGGTGGATGCCTTGAAAAAAGAGGGGATAGAAAGCGTGATACTTTCCGCTTCCAGAACCGATTATCTTTTGCGGCAGATGAAGAACACCGAAATCAGGGGGATATCGGCAGTGTACGGAACGGAGGATATACTGGCCGGAGGCAAGGCAGGGCTTGCACAGCGGCTCAGGAGGGACCGACCTGACGGAAAATTCCTTTTTATAGGAGATACGCCGCATGATGCGGAGGCGGCAGAGGCGGCGGGAGCTGATTGCATATTGCTTGCAGGGGGGCATAAGCAGGCAGAGCAGCTGAAAAGGTATGCGCCGGTGCTTTCGGAAATTTGCAGTATTCCGGGATGGATACAGTCAAAAAATGATATGAGCGAGGAGTAGGAGGCCGTATTTATGGCGATTTAGGGGGCGAATTGAAATAAAAACGGAATTTTGTGAAATTTAACTTGCATTTTTCGCGTTATAAGGGTAAAATTATAGCATTAAATCCGGGAGTGCCGCATATACGGAGCCCGGCGACGGGAAAGGAAGCCCTGAGGGCGTGTGTTGACCATGGAGAGAACTGAGCTTACTGCAAAAATCGAAGAAAAATATAAAAAGATGAGCAAGGGGCATAAACGCATTGCCGATTATATACGCCAGAATTATGATAAAGCTGCGTTTATGACGGCAAACAAGCTGGGGGGAAAGGTGGGAGTGAGCGAATCAACAGTGGTGCGCTTTGCCGACAGTCTGGGTTATGACGGATATCCGCAGCTTCAAAGAGCCATGCAGGATGTTATACGCAACCGCCTTACCACGGTACAGCTTATAGAGATGACGGGAGAGCTGAAGGAGGACGAAGTGCTTGCAAAGGTGCTCAAGGGCGATGTAGACAACATACGGGCTACCCTGAGCGAGATCGATCCGGCGGTTTTTGACAGCGTTGTCTCCACGATTCTGGGGGCGGATAAGGTGTATGTTATGGGTGTGCGCTCTGCTGCTCCGCTTTCGCAGTTTATGGGATATTATCTTGATTTTATGATGCGCAATGTAAGAACGGTTGCCTCCGGAATAGGTGATGTATTTGAAAGAATGATACATATAACCGAAAAGGATGTGTTTATAGGCATAAGCTTTCCCAGATATTCAAACCGCACGATAGAGTGTATGCGCTTTGCCGCTTCTAAGGGGGCAAAGTGCATAGCCATAACAGACAGCGAGGTTTCGCCTCTGTGTGAGCACAGCGACCTTACGCTTTGCGCAAAGAGCAACATGACAAGCTTTGTGGATTCGCTGGTGGCACCGTTTTCCGTTGTTAATGCCCTTATTGTGGCCATAGGCATGAAAAAACGCGAGCAGATAAGCGCAAATTTTGAAGAGCTTGAAAAAATATGGATAGAGCATAATGTATATGCAAGCGGAAAATAAGAAGCGCGGCGGGCGAATGTGCGGACGGAAATGCGGCGTTGCTGACAATTCAAAAAACACGGCGGAGTATAAATGAAAATAGCGGTAGTGGGCGGCGGTGCTGCGGGAATGATGGCGGCTATACAGGCCTCCGGCGAGGATGTGGTGCTGCTTGAAAAAAATGAAAAGCTGGGTAAAAAGCTGTATATAACCGGCAAGGGCAGATGCAATGTTACAAATGCATGCAGTGAGCAGCAGCTGCTTGAAAATATTCCGCGCAACGCGCGTTTTATGTACAGCGCATTTAATACGCTTTCTCCGCAGGAGTTGTGCGCGATGGTGGAGGGGCTGGGAATACCGCTTAAGACGGAGCGCGGCGGCAGAGTGTTTCCGGTGAGCGATCATTCAAGCGATATAATTAAGGCCTTTGCAAAGGGACTTGCACAGTGCGGAGTTAAGGTGAAGCTGAATACGGCGGTTACGGATATTGCGGTAAAGGACGGCAAGATATGCGGATTGCAGACAGACTGCGGCTTTATTGAATGCGACCGCGTGATTCTGGCGTGCGGGGGATGCTCATATCCGCAGACGGGCTCTGACGGTGGCGGGTTTGCGCTGGCTCGCAGGCTGGGGCATACGGTGACGCCGTTATATCCGGCTCTTGTGCCGGTAAATACAGATGACGATTATTTGCGGGAGCTTCAGGGGCTTTCGTTAAAAAACGTTACCTTTAATGCCTATGACGGGAAAAAGAAGCTGTTTTCACAGCAGGGAGAGCTGCTTTTTACGCATTTCGGAATATCAGGGCCGTTGGTGCTTACATACAGCAGCGTTATGGCGGGCAGGGATATATCAAAGGCGAAAACATATATAGATCTAAAGCCTGCGCTTACACAGCAGCAGCTGGATAACAGACTGATACGGGATTTTGTATCTTCGGGCGGAAAAAGCCTTAAGAATGTTATTACCGGGCTGGTGCCTGCCTGTATGCGTTCGGTGCTGCTGCGCGCGGCAGGAGCGGACGGAGATAAGCGGGCGGATCAGCTTTCAAGGGAAGAACGGGCCGGAATCATAAAAGCACTGAAGTTTTTTCCGGTGCACCCGGTATCGCTGCGCGGCTTTTCCGAGGCGGTAATTACAAGGGGCGGCATAAATATTAAAGAGGTGAATCCTTCCACAATGGAGTCCCGATTGGTGGAGGGACTGTATTTCGCCGGGGAAATGCTGGATGTGGATGCGTTTACGGGCGGATATAATTTACAGATAGCGTTTTCCAGCGGTGCGCTGGCGGGGCTGAGCGCATCGGGCGGCAGCGGTCTGAAAGGATGAAATGATACGGATGAAAGAATCCGAAGGGAGAAGAAATGACAAACACGGGCAGCAAGGAAATTGCCAAGGCGGCCGTGCTGATGAGCATGACGAATGACCGCGAGGATGAAAAGGAACTGAAGCAGAGGCTGGTGCAGCAGGAAATAATGTCGGCGGCCGTAGATTGCGGGGGAGAGTTTATTCCTTCCATGAGCAAGTTTGTGGAACGGGCGGTGGTTGCCGCGAAAAGAGAGGGAATAATCAACGACAGTCACTTGCAGGAGGGGGCTGTCGCCGGGGCGGCACATGAAGCGCTGACGCAAATAAGCTCGAAGGCGCTGGGACTCTCTGTGGGAGGAAAGATAGGCATAGCGCGCAAGGGCGATCATGTGGCGGTGGCCGTATATTTTGCAATAGGGCTGCTGCATCTTAACGATATAGCCGTAGGGCTGGGGCACAGGGCGATATAAAGGCTGCGGTGTCTGGTACGGGCGCATACGGCGGATGCAAACATGAAACAGGTGCGGCTTTGCTGCAAAAAATGACTTTGGCGAGGAAAAGTATGTCAGGAAACAGGATATATCATATAGCAATTGACGGGCCGTCGGGGGCCGGAAAAAGCACGGTGGCAAGAAATGTGGCGAAAAAACTGGGGATAGCATATCTTGACACAGGGGCGATGTACCGCGCGGTTGGACTGTACATGCAGGAAACGGAGTGGAAATGAAGGAAGGTTGCGTTTGTGAGGCGCTGCCGGGATGCAAAATCGAGGTGGACTACGATGAAGCGGGAGGGCAGCGCACGCTGCTTAACGGAAGAGATGTGAGCGAGGATATACGCCGGCACTGCGTTTCACGGCTTGCTTCCGCCGTATCGGCGTTTCCGTGCGTAAGGGAGCATCTTGTGACGCTTCAGAGAGAGATTGCCCAAAAGCGAAGCTTTGTATTGGACGGCAGGGATATATGCAAGTATGTTTTGCCGCAGGCGGAATATAAGTTTTTTCTTACGGCGTCGGCACAGGAGCGCGCACGCAGGAGATGCGAGGAGCTGAAGGCAAAGGGAGAAACGGTAGAGCCGGAACGCGTGCTTAAGGATATCGTCGACAGGGATTATGCGGATTCCCACCGTGCGGCGGCACCGCTTGAACAGGCGGAGGATGCAGTGGTTATTGACAGCACGGAAATGAGCATAGAAGCGGTGACGGAAAGAATTCTTGCGGCTGTGACGGAGGAAAAATAACATTGTTTTACGATTGCATAAGAGCGGTGCTGAAGGTGCTGGCCTTTGTTCTGATGCCGGTAAGAGTATACGGGAGGGAAACCTTGACCGTGAGGGGGCGTATATTCTTGCGTGCAATCATCAATCGTATATGGATGTTCCGTGTCTGATAATTGCGGATAAAAGAAGGATACGCTTTATGGCGCGGTCCTCTTTTTACAGATTTCGATTTGTAAAATGGCTTTTCGGAAAGATTGGGGCGTTTCCCGTAAATGTGCGTACCGGCGATGTGGATGCCATGCGCAATGCGCTTAAGGTGCTTAGGGCAAAAGAGGTTTTGGGAATATTTCCGCAGGGACGCAGGGTGAAGGAATCGCCGTATCCCAAAAAGGAAGATATGCTGGGAGGAGTAGGCTTTTTGGCGGCAAAGTCGGCCACGGCGATAGTGCCGTGCGTTTTTGAGCGCAGGCCGCTGATATTTCGGATAAACAGGCTTCACATAGGAAAGGCGATAGAGGTGCCGGATAAGGGGACAATATCGGAAAAAACAGAGAAGATCAACGGCATGCTCTTTGACGCGATGATCTCACTGTTTCCGGAAGGACCCGGAATGAGCGATAAGCTTAAAAACTGATAAAAGGACGAAACGCGTTTGAAGATCATTATTGCAAAAACGGCAGGCTTTTGCTTTGGGGTGCACCGTGCGGTGGATGCCGTTTATGAAAGCAGAAAAAAATACCGTACCATTTCTACTTTAGGGCCTATCATACATAACCCGCAGGTGGTATCGGAACTGGAAAGAGCGGGGATCAAGGCGGTCGATTCGCCGGAGGAGGCAAATACCGAGGCGGTGGTTATAAGGTCGCACGGATGCACGCCGGAGGACAAACGCAAGCTTGCGGAAAAGGGAATAGCGATAGTGGATGCGACCTGCCCGTTTGTTGCAAAAATACAGCGGATAGCGGAAGAGGCGTACGGGGCAGGGGAACAGGTTGTAATTGTGGGGGAAGCAAATCACCCGGAAGTGATTGGCATAAATGGTTATTGCGGCAATAAAGCGATAATAATTAACAGCGTTGATGAGGCGAAAAAGATACCGTACACAAAAAAGAAGCTGTGTTTGGTAGCTCAAACCACAACAAATCAAGAAAATTGGCAAATAATCGTTGAATTTCTTTTGAAAAGCGGTTATAATATAACGGTCCGAAATACTATATGCTCGGCAACGGCCAAGCGTCAGCAGGAGGCAAGAGAGCTTGCTGCAAGGTGCGATGCCGTAGTGGTGATAGGAGGGCATAACAGCTCCAATACGGCCAAGCTGTATAATATTTGCAGACAGATTCAGAAACGAACCTATGTGATTGAGAGTTCGCAAGAGCTCGGTAAAATCAATTTTAATAATATCAACATCATAGGGATATCGGCAGGCCATCCACGCCTGACCGGGTAATTAAGGAGGTTGCAGCAAAAATGAGCGAACAGGATAAGCTCGAGACACAGGATTCTGACTTTATTGAGGAGATGGGCAAAGCGCTGGTCAGAATCAAACCCGGACAGCAGATCAAGGGAACGGTAATCTTCGTTGATGAAAACGAAGTAGGCGTCAACATCGGATACAAATCCGACGGATTTGTGTCCAAGGAAAATCTCACTATTGCAGGCGATGTGGATCCGCGTGAGGTGGTAAAAGAGGGCGATGAGATCGAGGTTGAGGTGCTGAAGGTAAACGACGGCAACGGCAATGTGATCCTCTCCAAAAAGGCCATTCAGGAGCGTCTGCTTAAGGATGAGATGCTTAATAAGATCAACAGCGGCGAGCCCTTCGAGGTGACTGTAAAGGAAGCGGTAAAGGGCGGTCTTATGGCTGAGCTTGACGGCATCCATGTTTTCATTCCCGCATCGCAGATCCGCGTGAAGGGCTATGTCAAAGATCTTACTAAGTTCGTTGGCGATACTTTTAAGGTTACTGCACTTGAGGTTGATGTCAAAAAGCGCAGAGTAGTTGCTTCCCGCGCGGCTGTTTTGGCCAAAGAGCAGGCTGAAAAGGCGGAGAAGTTCTGGAGCAACATTCATGAAGGCGATGTGGTAAAGGGCGTTGTACGCCGGATAACCGATTTCGGCGCGTTTGTGGATGTCGGAGGCTATGACGGATTGCTTCATATCGGTGATATTGCGTGGTATCGCATAGGAAAGGTGAGCGATTGCCTGAATATCGGCGATGAAATCAATGTTGTAGTTCTTTCCCTTAACAGAGAAAAAGAATTGATCTCCCTTGGGCTTAAGCAGCTTATGCCCAAGCCGTGGGATGATGCTGAGGAAAGATTTGCACCCGGAACCGTTGTGCACGGAACCGTTGTGCGCATTGCTCCTTTCGGCGCGTTTGTGAGCATAGCTCCCGGAATTGACGGAATGGTACATATCTCTGAGATAGTTAACCATTATGTCAAAAAGGTGGAGGAAGTGCTGAGCGTAGGACAGGAGGTTGACGCTGTTGTGCTGGGCTGCGATGTGCCCAACAAGCGTATAAGCCTGAGCATCAAGGCACTGCTTCCCGAAGAGGACGGTTATGAATCCGAAGAACTTGAGGATGCAGAGCCGATTGAAGACTGATCGCGGCATATAGGCGTATATTATCGGCGCGGGCTTATATTAGGGAGCCTGCGCCGATTTTTATGTTTTTTGGGACTTAAATATAACACAGAGGAGGTGCCGGTATGAAAATTCAAAAGGAGTGCTTTTTGCTCAAAGACGGCAGAGGGGCGGTAATGCGAAGCCCGGAGGACGCAGACGCAGAGGAAATGCTGAAATATTTGCATGATACTGCACGGGAAACGGATTTTTTGCTGAGAACCCCGCAGGAAAGCGGCAGATACAGTGCGGAAAAGGAACGCGCACTGTTTGCGAAATTGAATGCCGATGAAAGGTCGGCAATGGTGCTTTGCTTGGTTGAGGGCAGAATAGTCGGGGTTTGTCAGATAAGCGCAAGCGACAGGGTAAAGACGGCGCACCGGGCCGGTATAGGTATAGCAGTGCTGAAGGAATTTTGGGGACTGGGAATAGGCACAAGGCTGCTTGAAAAAATAACAGACATCGGGCGAGAAATAAAGGGTGTTATACAGCTGGAGCTGGAATTTATTGAAGGAAACAGCAGAGCGTGTGCTTTATATGAAAAGGCGGGCTTTCGGACGGTGGGTGTGCATCCCAACGCAGTGAGAATGAGCGACGGTGCGCTGCGCCATGAATATTTGATGATTAAGGAAATATAGTGACAGAAACAGCCCTGCGCTTATGCGCGGGGCTGTTTTAACGCAGGCCGGTTATAAAGTTGCTGTTTGCATAATCGGAAAGGTGGATATTGCAGCCTAAATTTTTCATCTGGGCCAGTTTTATAAGTATCAGCTCGGATGGGACATTAAAAGAAGCGGCGGCCTGCGTTACGGTAAAACCGCCAAGGAGTGTTTCGTAAAGCTCGTCCCAATCCAGCAGAAGATGAGCGGCAAATGCATTGGCGGCTTGCTCGGTATCATCCTTCAGACCGAAAAGCGCATATTCCCGCATGCCCTGTGATGCAAAGCTGCGGTGAAGCGTATCGTGCCCCAGCTCGTGTGCAAGCACGGTGCGCGCGGCAGTTTCGCTGATAGAATCGTTTATGAATATCATCCGGTGACGCCAGCGGTAGGTGTACATTCCCAAAAGCTTGGAAAAATGTTCAAAGTAGAGGCTGATGCCGAGCTCGCCTGCTATTTCCAAAGGCTCACGGGTACCGCAGCGCCGTATAACGGCATTGGCTTTTTTATATATTTCCTGACTGCAAATCAATTTTGACCTCCGGAGTGACGGCCTTTTCGACCGTTATGCGCCGCCGGGGAACGGGAGCTGTATTTTTTATTATCGCTTTTGGCATCCCAATATGCCTTTTGCAGCGCCATCATTACGGCATCTTTATCTTCCTGTTCCAATTCTCCGCCGGCGAAGAGGCCGCCTATCTGGGCGACAAGCGCCTTAGCCTGTGCGACCCCGTTTTTCCCGTAGTGCTCGCCTGCGTGGGCGATGAAATCATCGGTTTCGTTATACAGAGATGCCGCATTTACATTCAATATGCAGGCAAGGCGGTCGTATACGGCACGGTTCTGAGGGTAGGTATTGCCGTTTTCGTAATTTATTACGGTTTTAAGTGCTATGCCGGCTTTGGCAGCTAACTCGGATTGAGTCATGCCGGCTTTTTTGCGTGCAGTTCTGAGCTTTTCGCCGAATTTCAAGGCGACACCTCCTAAATATGAAAACGGATTGCATATTTTGATTGACATGTGCAATGTAATTTGATATATTATACATGCAATCTGATTGCACATATAATACAACGGTTTGCGTATATTGTCAATAAAAATGTATAAAAAATGCAGAAAAGATGTGGATATGACGGAACGCACTATTCTTCATGTTGATATAAACAGCTGCTTTGCCTCCATAGAGACGGCATTGGAGCCTTCGCTTAAAGGACATCCGATAGCGGTTTGCGGTTCGGTGGAGGATCGCCACGGCATAGTTCTTGCCAAAAGCGAGGAAGCAAAGCGTTTCGGTGTGCGCACTGCGGAAACTGTTTGGCAGGCAAAACGCAAATGTCCTTCGCTTATAACGGTTCCGCCGCATTACAGCGAGTATTTGCGATATTCCGGTGCGGCAAGAAGAATATATGAGGACTTTACGGATCAGGTGGAGCCCTTCGGACTGGATGAATGCTGGTTGGATGTTACGGGCAGCACAAAGCTGTTCGGAAGCGGCGAAGCTATTGCCCAGACGATACGCAAGCGTGTAAAAAGCGAGCTGGATATTACGGTATCTGTGGGGGTGAGCTTCGGAAGAATTTTTTCAAAACTGGGCTCCGATATGAAAAAGCCGGATGCGGTAACCGTGCTGCGAAAGGAAAATTATCTTGAAAAAGCGGGGAATTTGCCGGCAGGAGCGCTTATGGGGGTGGGGAAAAGCACGGAAAATCTACTGAACAGGCGGGGGATATATACGATATTGGATTTGGTGCTTGCCAAAGAGGATGTGCTTTGCAGTTTGCTGGGAAAGAACGGGAGCGCACTGTGGAGGTCGCTTCGCGGAGAGGAAGCTCCGATTTCGGTAAATGAACAAAGGGCGGCGCATAAATCAATAAGCAGCGGGATCACGACGGGGAGAGATATGATGAATTATGATGAAGCATGCAATGTGCTGCTGGCGCTTTCAAGGGATGTGGCGATAAGGCTGAGAAAAGAAAGGGTATTTGCCCGCGGAGTACAGATAGCGGTGCGGAGGGCAGAGGGATTGCAGTGGCAGCAATACGGGAGACAGCTGGAATTTGCCACTCAGTCTGTCGGAGGCATATATGAATGTGCCCGCGAGCTGATGAAGCTATATGAATGGGAATGCCCCTTGCGGTCGTTGTGTGTTCGCGCAACAGAGCTTGGCGGCGAAAAATATGTTCAGGAGAACATGCTCGGAGATTTTGAAAGACACGAAAAAAGAGAACGCGTTTCAGCGGCGGTTTATGATATTTGCCGTAAGTTCGGTAAAGAGGCGGTAAAACCGGCGGCTATGCTGTCTTGCACGGTGCCCGGATGCGGCGAAAGGATAAACTGTCTTCCGGATGCGGCATTGCGCAATGGCGGAAAATAATGCGTTGTCTGTATATACGCTGGGATTGCGGACAAAAAGAGGGGAAACGGAGAATATGGCTGCGCGGCGGTGTTGTGCTGCGGCGCGAAAAAATGCGGCGGATGGCAGATAATGAAAAAGCACGGCATTACGGCCGTGCGGCGGATTATTCTGCCTGAAGGGCGAGGACACGGGCTATCAGTTCAGCTCCGTGCCGTGCGGAATCGTTTATATTATTATCACGGATAATAACTCCGCCTATTGCATCGCAGGAGGCAGTTATCGGAACGAGATATTTTGTTTCCTTTTCAAGGCTAACCGGGCGGCGTCCGTCAATGAGGGCCAAAGTCTGTTCATCTGTTTGATGTGCGGATTCGGGCACCTGTCCGCAGGAGGCCAGCATTCCTTCGCGGTCGCATATCCAAGCAGTTATATTGTACATGTTATAAAAGGCCTGCAGTAATTCCTGCGCGGAGGCGGCCATCCTGTTAAGTGCGGAATACTTTTTCAGGGTGATACCGTCTTTTTCGGTGTAGATCTCCAATGGGTCGCCCTCGTGAATGTGCATGGTTCGTCTTATTTCCTTAGGGATTACTATTCGGCCGAGTTCATCAATTCTTCTGACTATTCCAGTTGATTTCATTATTATTTACCGTCCTTTAGGATTGAATGATTTATTCATTCCTTAGTAGTTTTTGTATTTGCACAGAGGTTATACAGAATTTGATGCAATTTAACGGAAATAAATATGCCGTAATGGATGAAACATGGGCTTGAAGGCTTGGCGAGGGCTGTATTAAACGAAATGGCTGCGGATTTACGCATATGATATGCCGTAGGTTCTGGGTGCAGGGATGCCGAATATCTGACAATTAAAAAGAGGGCTTGCTCTTGTTTGACATGAATACTCTGTAAGGCGGATAGAATAAGTGTAAAAATGAAGGCTGTATAATTATAACATGCAGGGATTGCTATGCTGATTCTATAATTCGGTGACGGCAGCGTTTTGTTTTGCCGTAAGCTTCTTATAATTGATGACAAAGCAGACAATCTCGGCGACTGCGGTGATAGTCCATGAGAAAATATACAAAAGATACAGGGAAGGAATGGTATGAAAATATGCGAATACGGTATATATCCACACCACCCGGAATACGCAGGAGCCGATTATTACAATAATGGTGGGGGCGAGGCTCTTGCCGATGCCGCGGCAGGCTGCAATGGTACAATCCATGAAAGCGCTTACGGCATAGGAGAAGCTCATGATTTGCGTGCGTTGAAGGCCGGCTTGGATGACGGCTTCATTGTTTGCAAACAGGGATAGAAATTCTCGACCGAACAGGAACAAAGCGCCGCCGAGGACGGCGCCGGCGAAAAAGGAATAGGTAACCCCTACAAAATAGCTTTTAAGCACGCGGTTCTGCTTTCCGGCGCCGAGGTTTTGCCCCATGAAGGTGGAACATGCGATATAAAACGCCGCCATGATGTTGTAGATAATGGCATCGGCGTTGGCTGCGGCGGAATTGCCTTCAACCATGACGGAATCAAAGGAATTCACGGCGCTTTGTATGAAAAGATTGGCAATGGCAAAGATGGCGTTTTGAAACCCGGCCGGAATCCCAAGACCGAGAATGTGTTTTAGCTCAGACTTGTCCGTGCCGTATTTCAGATCTCGGAGGCGAAAGGCGCAGTCATCATTTTGCCGTCCCATATGTATAACAATGAGAAGTGCTGATACATATTGCGTGATGATGCTGGCAAGCGCAACACCGTCCTCCGCCATGCCGCAGACGATAACGAAAAACAGATTGAAAAGCACATTGAGGATTCCGGCAATCATCAGATATACAAGCGGGCGTTTGGTATCGCCGTTTGCACTGAGTACACCGTTTCCGAAGTTAAAGACGCCCAGTGCGGGCATTCCGAGAGCATATATGCGGAAATAGAGCACGGCTCCCTCGATAAGGTCGTCTTTAGTGCCCAAAAGCTCCAGCATAAACCGCGCGGAAAGAAGACAAAGCGCAGTGATAATGCAGCCGGCGGCAAGACAGATTACAAAGGATGTGCGGATGGAGGAGGCTGTGCGTGCTTTGTCTTTGGCTCCGAGATGCTGCGCGACCATGACATTGACGGCGCTGCCAATGCCTATGAGAAAACCGGTGAACAGGGAGACGAGAATTGTGGTGGAGCCTACTGCACCCAATGCCTCTGCACTGGAGAACTTGCCGACGACGGCAACATCTGCCATGTTAAAAAGCACCTGCAAAAGCTGAGACAGCATAAGCGGTACGCTGAAGAAGAACATGTTTTTCCACAGTGAGCCGTGCGTTATTTGTATACCGCTGTGCGCGTGGTATTTATGCGCCATGTGGAATATCCTCCGAAAACTTGAAAGCGGCTGCATTTTGGGATTATGTTTGTTGCCGCACAAAGCCTAATTATAACACAGAAAGCTATAATTATCAACGTACAAGTATTCACTTGCTTATCCAAGGCGTTTTGTATCCCGCGTCGGCTGCTGAGACTTTAATTTCAGGATTTCTGTCTGTCAGTCTGTTATACAATCCGTCAAACGCTGCACTGTCATGAACATTGCCGGGGTTACCGTAATATCCGTTACATACCCCGTTTTATCGCAGCTTGTCCGTGCCGTATATGCAAAGCATTTCTTATGATCTCACTTGCGGAACACGCCGCTTTCGGGGTTGGTTTCGGATTCGGACATATCGCTTCTTTTCTGCAGCGGTTTCGACCCGTTAAACGGCTGTTTGCCGTGCTTCTCACGGCCTTCGTTAATTTTCTTCATCGGTTGTTTTTCATATTTTCATATACCCCGGCAGCCTGCGGCATCGCTTTTTTGCCGCCTTTTTAATGTTTGCGTCCGACTTCATGTGTGTTCCGTCTGTAAATACCGCTTCGGGTGGCGGATATCCCGCCCGTTCAATCTCGCTTAATATCCGACAAAATATTTTCTCTGTCGTTTTTTTCGGCATATCAGTGTTTGAAGCTATGGCTCATGGCTGAAAATGCGATATTTGTTTATTCGTTGCAGTATAACTCTTCCGCTGTATCCGTATATATGTGTAAAATTCATGGCAATGTCTGTTTTCCTTAGCAGAGATTCCCGGGGGTGCACCTTCCTTAATATTTCCGCCTGTTTTCGGTTTTCTTTTTGCTTTGCCATCCTGTTCATCACCGCTTTTATTAATACCGCATATGTGCGAAAAAGCCCGGTAAATCCGGGCTTTTTCGACAGATTGTTTTAGTTTAGGGGATATAAAAAAGATATTTTTTCGCTTTTGTCGGACAAATCCGAACCGTCATATCGGCGGCTGTCGGTTAATTTGGTGTTTAATATTTGCAAACAATATATTTGTCCTTAACAAACGAGGACAGCTTGTTTCTGATATCATCAATCCTTCCGCCTTCGATTGTTGATTTGTCAACAAGAAAAACCTGATTATTGTTTTGGCATAAAAAGAAATAGTCGGATGTTTCATAAACTTTAACGAACATGGAGTATTCAATTTCCGCTTCGCCGTTATATGTTTCACTTTTCGTAAAAGTTTTCAAGCTATTATCGCAAAATATATATTCGTTCTCGGCATCTTTCATTTTTGCCAAAGACTTATATCGTATATTCGGCAACTCGAAATACATAAACGCCTCAAGCGCGATTGCAAGAAGGTCTGCAATAATCAGAATAATCAGAACGGAATCAAATCCGAATACAATGAGCTCTGCGATGATTACCAAAAGTAAAGCAAAATATAAAATTGCTCTTAATCGTACCGCTTTTTTGGGATTTGCCTTTCTATAAGTGGTCAAATGTGTTAATGCCTTTATCGACTTAAAGTCAAATCTGCATTTTGCTTGGATTTCCATATCATCACCTCTTTGGCTTTATATAAAAACAGTATAATGTATTTGCGATAATTTTTTTCAATATATATTTGCTCAAAAAGAGTATAAAAAAGAGTGCTCATAACGCAAATCCGTTATGAACACTCGATATGCGTAATAACTACGGCATTGATACAATTTAATTTTCCCTCTGCGTTTGAACCCACTGAGTTCATCAATGGGTTCATTTGAACCCACCCTGTAAAAGCCGCAGAAACACGGCGTTTTCGGCGCTTTTCAGAGGAATAGAGCCGAGCCGGGATGCCGTTGCAGAACGGAGGACATTGCTGCCGAAGGTTTCATTCCGCTCAGAATATTTGTAAAAGGAAAAAGTGTGACTATGATTTTACCCATAAAAAGCGAGGGTATTTTCATAGTCACACTTGGGTTTTTCGAAGCATTTATACTGTGATTTTTATGCCGGACTGAAAGATGAATGTCAGCTTCCCGTTTGTATTTACAATGACCCTGTCGAGCGTTTTGAGCATGAGCGGATAATTGAATTCGTTGATTTTTCCAATCTCATCAATCAGAATACACATCTCTTCCGCACGATATCGGACGAGAATTTCCTCGGTATTATCGACCGTTGAACGCAGCGTTGCCTGGTAGCGGAGCTTTTTTGCCACGATGAGATTCCACGCTCGGCAGAATGCCTTCTGCGGCAGATCGGTCGGAATGCGGACATCCGTGCAGAGCATCGGTCTTTTCTTCGGCGGCTTACAGTAGCGTTCTCTGTACGCTATCAGTTTCGCCGAGGCATTGCGGTTGAATGTAGCCTTGTGCGGTGGTGTATAGGTTTGCCCCGGCACTTCGACTGCCGATTGGGTCTTTCGGCTCATACATCGGTATGCGGCAAGTAGCTGCTTGTTGGTGGTCGTATAATGATAATAGTAGTAAGGCCTACCACAAATGCCGCAGAACAGTTTCCCTGTAAACGGATACCGCTCATTCGGTGCCTGCCTGTGCGGTGTGTGCCTTGCCGCAACAGCCTGCGCCAGCTTCCATGTCTCTTTATCCACGATTGCCGGAAGGCAGTCTTCTACCAGATATTTCGGCAATTCTCCGTTGTTTCTGACTTGCTGATGTGTGATAGGATTTGCAATGAATGCCTTCTGAAACAGGCAGTCACCGCAGTATTTCTCATTTCGGATAATGTGCTGAACGGTGGTCTTCGCCCAGGAAGCACCCGGCATTCTGGTCGGCACTTCATCGGCAATGAGCCTGTCGGCAATTTCACCGTAGCTGTAGCCGTCAATAAAGTCCTTGTATATTCTCCGAACCAGATCAGCCTCATCCTCCACAATGGTCACGACACCTTTGTTCTGCCGGAAGCCGTACATTCCGTTAAGCGTGATGCTCCCCGTAATGCCTTGCTCATACCTTCTTCGCTTGCCCCATTTTATGTTTGCCGACATCGTTTCGGACTCGGACTCGGCAAACGCAGCCATCAGCGTGAGCATGAGTTCGCCGGATGATTCCGTGGAGTGGATGTTTTCTTTCTCGAAGAAAACGTCAATTCCCAGGGACCGTAGCTCACGGGTGTAAATAAGCGTATCCACGGTGTTCCTTCCAAACCGGGATACGCTTTTTGTCCATATGCAATCTATAAGGCCATTTCGGCAGTCCTCAATCATTTTCATAAATTGCGGTCGGTTTTCCGCTTGGGTGCCGGAGAGTCCCTCTTCAGCGTAGATGCCGACAAAGAGAGCGGTGTTATCGTTCTCGAATCGGCTGCGGTAGAAATCGATCTGATTTGCCAGACTGTTCAGTTGTTCATCACTTCGGCTTGAAACTCGGCAGTAGGCGGCGATGCGTTGCTTGCCGGGTTCTTTTCTGTGAGGGGTGATTACAAGCAGATTTTTATCCGTCATTGCCGTCAACCTCCTGCGGCTTATTGCGTTTCGTGTAAGGACGGACACCGTTTTTGATTGGCACGGTCTTTCGGTTCCGTCCCGGAAGGTAAAGGTAATCGTACAGTTACGGTTGGCCGTAGCGTAATTGATGACCGCCTGCCATACAAGCGGGTCAAACTTTGCAAGCGGAGCGTCATGCTTCATAAGCTCGTTCAGAAAGCCGGTTATCTGCACACGCTTGGCGGCACAGGCAGCTATCTTCAAATCAAGCTCCTGCTTGAGCCGAGCCATCGTATCGAGCCGCTCCTCATATTCTTGGAGTTTTTCATGGATATCATCGGCGGTGTCTTGTCGGCTGTAGGTCATCAGAAGGCTTCTTATCAGCATCTGAACTTCGCCGCAGCCGTTGTTCAAATCCTCAAGCTGTCTGCGGTACTCGCTGTCATCGGTAACGGCATCGATGCAAAGGCGGTAGTTTTCCATGATTTCGTCCTTGTCGGCGATCAGCCCGTTAAACACTTCAACGAAGGTCTCTTCTAGGCTCTCCTCTTTGAGGGTCGGAGTTTCGCAGTATTTCCGCTTTTGGAACTTGGCATTGCAATGCCAGTGCCATGCCGTGTACTTGGTGCTTGAATGCCATATCTTTCTGCCGTAGTACCCGCCGCAGTCACCACAAATGATACGGCTTGAGAAAATGGACACACATTGCATATTGCTTCCGGCTTCCTTTCTGCGGCGCATTTCTTCCTGCACCATCTGGTAGGTTTCCGGGGAAACAATAGGCTCATGGTCTTTTTCAATGTAGTACATGGGCAGTTCGCCTGTGTTGGGACGCTTCTCTTTCGTAAGGTACGATACCGTTATTTCCTTCTGAAGTATGGCTGCCCCGTAATACTTCTCGTTCTTCAGAATGTTCAGCACCGTGGAAGCCTGCCACACCTTCTTGTGACCGGGCGTTTCAATGCTGTCAGCGGTCAGCCCTTTCGCAATGCCGCCAGGAGTTTTTCCGGCGAGGAACTCCGCATAAATTCTCCGCACGATTTTTGCCTGCTCCTCATTGATAACAAGCTCCCCATTGGGACCCTTGTCATAACCGAGAAAATTGGAATAGCCGAGGCTAACCTTTCCGTCCGCGAAGGACTTTCTTCGACCCCATGAGGTGTTCTCTGAAATCGACCTTGATTCTTCCTGTGCCAGCGAGGACATGATCGTAAGCAGCAGTTCTCCCTTGGCATCGAGAGTGTAAATGTTCTCTTTTTCAAAAAACACCTCCACACCTTTCTCCTTGAGCTGCCGGATGGTAACAAGGCTGTCGACTGTGTTTCGTGCGAAGCGGCTGACGGACTTGGTGAGAATGAGGTCGATTTTCCCGGCAAGGGCATCTTCTATCATTCTGTTGAAGCCGTCACGCTTTTTGATGTTCGTACCGGTGATACCCTCATCGGAATACACCTCGACAAAGACCCATTCCGGGTTCGCCTGAATTTTCTGCGTGTAATAACTGACCTGCGCGTCAAAGGAGTTTTCCTGTTCTTCCTTTGCCGTTGAAACACGGGCATAGGCTGCGACCTTTCGCTTTCGTGTGAAGGTCGAATACTGTGCCGACAGCGTTGGCTTCGTTGCTTCTATCTTTTTGACTGTTTTATTTGCCATGATTTGCGTTCCTTTCCTTTGCTTTTCTTCCGGCGGCGGCTTTCATTTCATCTGTCCAGCTTTCGGAGCGTGAACGGTCTTTCCACACATATTCAGCGGTTGAACCGTCCATAAAAATGAAACGGAGCAGATTTCCCGGATGGGCCTCTATCGTGCAAATCTGCGTTTCAAATGCCTCGTCCGAAAACCCGTCCGTTTTCAAAATTTCTGCCGCCGCCCGTTTCAGCGTTTCCTCCGGGATGACCTTTGAGTCCGGGCAGTATTTCTTTCCTTTGGAGTTGTAGGTCGAACAGCACCAGACGATGTTATAAGGTGTTGTCTTTCGGCGATAATTCTTTCCGCAGCATGAGCATCGGATTTTCCCGGTAAAACTGCTTTTCGAACCAACCGGCTGTGTTTTTTCTTTTGCTCTGCGTTTCAATTCATCTTGAACCGCCATAAAGATCTGTCTGGTAACCACCGCCGGATGATCATCCTCGACAAAATACTGTGGAAGTTCCCCGGTGTTGTGGCATTTTCTTTTTGTAAGATGGTTTTCACAATATACTTTTTGAAGCAAAAGGTCTCCGCAATATTTCTCGTTTGTCAGGACTTTTCGCACGGTTGTCGGATGCCATTCATTTCCGAAGATGCTGTACATCCCTTCTTCGTTCAGTGTGTTGGCGATTTTCTGAAGCCCGTATCCGGCAAGGTATAAATCAAATATTCGTTTTGCGATTTCGGCTTCTTCTTCAATGAGAGTTATCTCTCCGTTCACCAGGCGGTATCCGAGCATTGTGCAGGTGGATGCCCGTCCTTCCTCAAAGCCCTTGCGGATTCGCCATTTGCAGTTGTCGCTGCACGAAAGGCTCTCTGCCTGGGCGAAAGAAGCGAGGAGCGTCAGCATGACTTCTCCCTCGGCACTCAAGGTGTAAATGTTCTGTTCTTCAAAGAAAACATCCACACCGAGGCTTTTGAGTTCACGCACGGTTTCCAGAAGCGTGACCGTGTTCCTCGCAAACCGAGATATGCTTTTGGTAATGACCATATCGATGTTTCCGCTCCGGCATTCGGACAGAAGCTCTTGAAACTGCTCTCGGTTGTCCTTGGTGCCCGTTTTCGCTTCGTCAGCGTAGACCCCAGCAAACCGCCATTCCGGGTTCATCATAATGTAGTCACGGTAATAATCGATCTGCGCCGCCAAGGAATGCAGCATGGTGTCCTTGCCGCAGGAAACTCTGGCATAGGCCGCCACACGTTTTGTACAAGGGGTTTCCGCTACGGCAGGGGCAATGTTTACGATAGTCTTTTTCATTGTATCCCTCCTTTGGTATCGGACATATTAACTCTGATTTTGAAATATATCCAGTCAATTCGGAGGAATAAATTGAACGAAAACAGGAAGGTATTTTTCGGTGAGTATTGTGTCTATCACACGATAATCCTCTGTGGAAATCTGCCCGTTTCAGCATAAGCCGGAACGGTGCAATGCTTGCCTGATATTTGATTTCCGCTGTTATCTGCTCTTTAGTCACGGGCTTCACCGCCTTTGAACCTTGTCTCCACATAGCATTCGTGGGAACAGTATTTTCTGTGGCTGTTTCCGTAGGCGGTAAAGGACTGACCGCATCCGGGACAAACATATTCATAAACCGCTTTCTGTCCGACACGCTCCGGGTGAGCGTTCCACCATTTCTGTCTACACTCCGGCGAACAGAATCGCTTCGGTTTTCTGCCGGAGGTTTGTGTTATCGGCTTGCCACATTCCGGGCAAAGACCTTCAACATCTTTTTGTACGGCGGTATTCCGACTGCCACATTCTATATTCTTCCTGCGGCAGAAAGTCTTAATGGTATCTCTTGAAACAGACAGAGCTTTGGATATTTCGGAATAGCCGCATCCGGCTTTTCTCATTTCGATTACCGTTGTTTTCTGATGGTCTGTCATGTGCGAACCACCTCCTCACTATCCCATGAACATGAGAATGGCGTTTCGGAAAAAACGGGTGAAAAAATAAAGCCCACCGAAGAAAAATCCTCGATGGGCTTTCGGGTTACTTATTCGGGATCTTCAGCTTCATGCCGCTGTAGATGACATTGCTTTTCAGACCGTTCAGGTTGACGATTTCCTTATAGCGGCTACCGTCACCGAGATACTTCTTGGCGATTGCCCAGAGGGTGTCACCATGCACCACGGTGTGGATGCGGTAGTCATTGGCGGGTTTCGTGCCTGCCACGGCGAGCGCAGAGGTTTTGACCGGCGACATGATGGCGTACCTGCCGGACTCGTCCTTGTTGATGACCGTGCGGTCACCGCTGACCTCATAGACATACCAGCGCAGTTTGCGCACCCAGGACGGGATGGCCTTACCGCTGTAGTAGGTACTGCCGGGGATGGTCACAAGGTCGCCCATTTTCACCGTTCCGGTTGTTGGCTGCGTGGGCTGTGCGGGTTTTACCTCACCGCCCAACTGTGCCGTGACCTTCTCGGCAAGCTCGCCCATACGGGCATACATCCAGTTACCGGGGCAGCTTTTGTTCGCAAACCACCGATGGGCGGTCAGAACCATCTCGTCGGATTTCGGGGTGTAGTTGAGCGTCTTGGTCTTATCGCCGAGCCAGAGCAGCTTTGTCTTGCCGTTGCGCTTGCAGATGTCGGCGCAAAGCTCGATGAGTCTCTTGTACACCACATCCTTAAAAGCGTAAGGCTCGGTGTTGTCGCTGGCACACTCGATGGTGATAGCTCTCTGGTCGTTGGCTGCGGAGGAGGAGCACCAGGAGCGGTTTTTCTCTTCCACATACATCCCGACCCGACCGTCCACGCCGATGCCGTAGTTGCTGCTTGCCTGCCGTGAGGTCGGCAAAAAGATGTTGCCCAGCGTTTCCACACTGCACTGACCCACCACGCAGTGCGGTGTGATGCGGTCAATGCTGTGGGTGCGCTGCCCGGAGTGGTTCGGACTGAGCTTGGTGTAGGACACTAAGGAACTGTTCGTGTAAGCCATATTATTCGTCCTCCTTTTCGGCACGGTCATGAAGCTGCTCCAGCACGGATTTCAGCTTCTGCGGAATGGGCAGACCAAGGTATGCGGCGTTTTCCAACAGGGATACGCCCTCGTTCGACAGATAGAAGAAAATGACGGCAGTACGCATCACCGAGCCGCTGCCGATGACACGGGTGTCGAGAATATGCCCGATACCGACCATGGCGAAGATGAGTACCTTTTTGAAAATGCCCTTGAATCCGACTTCGCTGGACAGCTTCTTGTCCACCACAGCACACATGATGCCGGTCACATAGTCGATGACTACGAAAGCCAGAAGCGCGTAAAGCAAGCCGTCACATCCTCCCAAGAACCATCCGAGCCAGCCGCCGATACCGGCGAACACCACCTGAATGGTCGTCCAGAATTCTTTCATGTTGTTATCCTCCTTTGAAATTAAAAATGGGTATGAAAAAAGTGACGCCGGAGCGTCACACTTTTCCGATGGCATAGATTGATACCTTGTAGGTTGCCGATGGTACCGTATTTGGTCTTACGGCAAATATCTTTCCGGGGTTGGTCGTTGTAGACCAGCTACTTGAACTGCCACGCTCCACAAACATGGCGTAATTGCTGTTCTCCGTGGAGATATGGACATGAGGAATTTCCGCGAAGGTAAATGGAAAATTAGGGAGCGCAATTGCGCCGCTCTCATAGAGCACACCCCATGCCGTCGAAATGGCGGTCGTAAAGGAATACTGACCCCAACATTCCGCTGTACCGCTTTTCCATTTACGGTAATTCCAGATGCCGCTTGTCCCTTGCTGAATGACAAAATCCGCAAGGGGTGAGCCATCCACCCGCATATCCCCGGCAACATCCAGCATGGCTTGTGGCTCCGGCGTGTTGATGCCGACTTTCTTTTTCCGCAGTGCAATGAGCGGCGTGCCCTGCGGAACAGTAAAATACAGATCCAGACTGCTCAAAGAATAGAGCTTGTCTTGGATCTGTAAGTGGAAGTCGTAGGAGCTGTTTGCATCCAGACTGCACAGTTCCAAATTGGAGTAGCTGAAAGAGGTTCCGCTTTTTGTCGTGCCGGAATAGATGCTGGTGTAGCTGCCGTAACTGCTCTCACTGGTTTTCTTGTACCGATACCGCACATAGACCACGCTGTTTTTCTGCGTCCCGTCTACGGTCACAGCGGAAATAGAACCGCTGAATTTGAGCTGCATTTCCGCTTCGATATCGTTGGTGCGCCGGAGCGTCACCGAGGACACCTTTGGCTTAGAGTACGGTATCACCGTAATGGTTTTGGAAACGCTGGCGGTATATCCACGGGAGTCCGTGACTGTAAGCGTGACCGTCACGCTGCCGGACTTGGCGACCTTTCCCACAGATAAAGCGGAGCCGGTCGTGTTGGAGGATGACAGCCCATTACAGGAAGCGGTGTAGCTGGAGATGGAAGCCCCATTCTTCGCCGTCGCTGTTCCCGGTATAACCTTGAGAGTCGAGTAGTCCTGTACGAACAGCTGGTCGTTCCCCGTGAGGTTCTTTGTGGTCGTGTAGCTGTCGGCATAAGTGAATCCGCTTATGGTCGGAGCGGAATTTGTCGCCGTGGTCAGTACCGTGGCAGTCTTGCTTGAGGTGCTGCCGATCTGTAATTGCCCATGAAAAGAGCTGACCGCAAAGGTGCCGGTAAAGGATTTCATAGATGCCATTGCGTTCAGTAGCGTGGTGCGTTGGTCGGCGGTCAGCGTGACCGTGCGGTTTGCGGTGCCGCTCGACCACGAAAGCCCGGAAATAGTCAGGATGGTCGCGCTGCCGTTTTTGAGCACCAGCGTATTGGTGTAGGAAGATTCATACACGGTCACATTGATGGTAATGATGACCGTGGCGTTGTCCGCCGTCACTGTGCTGACACTGTTTACAACTGCGCCGCCCAAGGTTTTTACCCTGGTCGTGCCGGAAGTGCCGTAAACTTGGTTGTACTGCCGCCTTGCTCTGACCACAGTCGAATAGGTCGTATTCGGGATAGCGAAGAAAGCGTCACGCTGGCGCTGGTGGATGCCGTCGTAGAGAATGTCGTCCATGTGGAGCCACCGTTGGTACTATACTGCCAGATATCTGCCGTCGAGGTGGAGCTTGCGGAGATCTTATAGCCGTTTGCGGTAATCGCCGAAACGGAAAAGGTAACGGTAGGGGCTGCTCTGTCAATGGTACTCAGCGTGACATTGTAACTACCGGAGGGGCCGGTGTACTGACCCCACGGGCTGTTGACGCCCCAGTGCCAGTAAATCGGAAGGGTCAGCGTACCGTTGCTGTTGTGGTACACCGTGACCTGCTTGTCCTCCACCAGCCACTTCGTGCCGCTGCCGCTCTGGCCGTTCGTAAAGGTAAAACAGTTTGAGCCGGAGGTAGCCGTGCCGATATAGGAAGTGCCGTTGGTGCCGAAGTCCGACCATGCAATGGAGTATTTCGAGTAGACATACATACCCAACGCAATGGTCGAACTGTTTGCGATCACATTCTGGGAGATGACCTTCACATAGATGTAGAGGTCTGTCGTCCAACTATTGGAGCCGTAGTTCGTTTTTTCGGATTTCACCAGATAGGCGGTGCCGCCCGTCATTGCCATAGTCCTGCCTCCTTAATCCAGAATGACGATGTTCAGCCCTTCGGACGCCGTCGGCATCGGGACAAACTTCGTTTTGCCCACGGTCAGCTCGCCGTCAACCGTGGTTTTCTTGGTCTGTGTTTCATCCTTGTTCAGGGTGAAAATCACCTCATCGTTGTAATAACCGGCGAACTCCGTGTTCGTAATGACCGTCCGCTGGGACGATGCGCTGTTGGATACCTCAATGCCCCGCTTATCGATCTTGACCTCCTGCGTGTAGATCTCGTTGGGAGCAGGAGTCCACTTCCGTGGAATCGCGCCTTCGGAGATCATGATGTCCGCGAGATAGACGGATGCATCCCGACAGTAGCAGTAAATACGCAGCGTGGGGTCGGTCACATCCGTGAGCGTTACGGAATAGTCCGTCCAGTCAAATGCCGTGGACTTATTGAACAGGTACTTGGTTTTGTTGCCGTTGTAGGTCACATAGAAATACCCGGACATGGTCGAGGTTTTCTTTGCCCGGACCGAGATCGTGTAAGTGCCGGGAACGACACCTCGGATGTACTGCGACAGCGAGGAGTAAGCTCCCAGCACAAAGCAGGAGTCGGAAATGGTGTTGTTCTGGGTATCCGTGGAGGTGTCCGTTTTTACCGTGCCGGAGTAGCTCCAATCGTCCGTGATGCCGTTCAGCCCGGAGGAGTTCTGCACATAGTTGATGCCGCCGATGTACTGCTCCTGCATGGTGACGGACAGCCCATCCACGGTGTGTTCCAGCTCCGAAACCCGGCTTTCGGAGTTCAGTACCCGTTCCTCCAGGACGCCCTGGTCGTTGGACACCGTTTCCACGGTTTCGGTGAGGGTCGCCACATAACTATTCAGCCCGTCTATGGTCTGCTGAAACTGTGCGTCCTTCTCGGTCAGAATGGAAATGGTGGTGCGGATCGTTTCAATGTCGTTCTGCACCACCCATTCATTTCCGTCCCATATCTTCGTTTCCGGCGGGGTCACGGAGGTGTCCACCCAGAGCTGCCCCTCATAGGGGTTCTCCGGCGGTGTGTCCGAGGTGACCACATCGCAGAGACTGATAATCGTAAACTGAGCCGATGCGATCATCTCACCACCTCCTCAGATTGCCACAACGACCATAAAGGTTGCCTTGGTATCCACATCGGCGCTGGACACCGACAGAGTCTTGCCGGTTTTGCTGCCGTTGGTTCCCCATGAAGTATCAACTACACCATCTTTGTTGTACTTCGTCCAGGTGTAACTGCCGTTTCCGGCTGCATCCACTTCAGACCCCGCCTGATAGCAGACGGCGGTCAGCACGGTCGTGCCCTGGCCGTTCTTGAACACATCACCGCCCGTGGAGGTGACGATGATCTGCAGGGGGTCGGAGTTGTCGATGAAGGTCGCCACATCGAAAAACTTCGTGTTATAAGAAGCCGATGCGGAATCCGTGTCCTGGGCACAGCACTTGAACACGGCGTAGCTGTTTACCGCTGTGGCATAGACCGTGAGGGTATTGGTCGCCGTGCCGGTGTATTTGTCGGCGGTATCCGAGAGCTTGCGCCAGCCGATGCCGAAGTCTGCATCGTATCCGGTAGAAGAAGTGGCAGTGACGGAAGCGTCCATGACCGCCCACTTATAGCTGACCTTGGTGGTATCCACCGTAGAACCGCGCCACAGCTCGGCCTTGGCGGTCAGACTGGCGACCTCCTCGTTCTTGAACACATTTCCGTTGGGTGTGGTGACCAGCAGATCGACGATGCCGGAACCGTTGACCACACGGGAGAAGGAAATGGTCAGCGGATGGGTCAGCGACAGACCGGTGCTTTCGTCCTTGTAGGTGATGACACAGCGGTAGTCGATGCCGGGCAGCTCTGCCATGACATTGGCCTTGACCGTGAGAATGTGGCTCTTGGCACCGCTCAGTCCATAGTTCGCGCCTGCGGTGATGGCGGTGTTGCTGTCGCCCACATACCACTTGACCGAGGTGACATTGGCGGTAGCAATCTGATCGGCAGTGGTGCCGATAACATACAGGCTGGGCGTCAGAACGAGGTTCTTCGTTTTCCAGTCCGGGGTATAACTGCCGTTGTCGGGGTTATACATCTGTGTCTTGGCGAGGTTCGAGCCGATGTACCCAGTCAGCGTCAGTGCGTCATTGTAGTCGATGATGGTAAACTGACCTTGTGCTTTGCTCATGTGAGAAGCCTCCTTTGAAGTTGTTGTATCAGAAACGGACACTGTGCCGGTTTCTGTTGTGGGTTCTGCGGTTGCCATAGTGAATTCCTCCGTTATAACAGGCTCTGCCTGGTCGTGGTGTCGATGAGGTCACAATAAAGTGGCGCGGATTTTGACATCCGCACCGGTGATGACCACGGACTTTGCGCCGCCGAAATGCTGTTCATTCCAGACCTTGTCCGCTTCCGTATCCTCCGACACCCTTGTCCAGATAAACTGGTTGGCGTCCAGCGCGTCGGTGATGTCCTCGTCCCAGGAGTACACCTTGGCAGAAAGCAGCGTTTTCACATTGCCGTTTGAAGATGTTCCCGTTGGACGAGATGATGACGAGCCGGAGCATTTTCTGCTCCTCAATGGTGGTAATGCGGTCGCTGACCTCGGTGACCTCCTTGCTGGTGGCGTACGCACGAAGCACGACCTCGCCGCTCTCCAAATCCCAATAAGACGAACCGTCCTGAGACTGGATAACACCCGCCTTGATGATGTTCGCCATCAAAGAGCCGGAGGTGATGAAGTCTGCGACGATCTGTCCGTCTGCCGTGATGGCGGTTTCATAGGGGCCGTTGTAGCTGTTATGGGAAAATCCCAAGCCACCCACATTCCACCGCCAGACATTCACGGCTTCGTCAATGGATGGGGCGTCCAAAATGAGCAGCTCATAGGGCTGTCCGTTTTCCTCGCTGGTGTGGATGACCACATAGCCGCCGCTCTGACCGGTGATAAGCCCTGTAGCCTTGCCGATGGCGGTTTGGAGCAGCTTCGGAAAGCGTCCCACCGTGGATTCCACCTTGTCCACCGTGGACTGCACCTCGGAGATGGTGGTGATCATGCTGGACTTGCTCTGACCGAGGGAAATGCTCTTGTACCGCTCAGCAAGGGTGTCGTACACGGTTTCAATGACCATAGCCGACACGCTGACACCCAGCAGCGAGTGCCGAATGGTGACGGTATCGCAAAGGTTGACCCGCTCCAAGAGTGCCGAATACTCCGGTTGTTTCCAGAGCGGCTCAAAGGATACCTTCACCGTGGGAATGGTTGCTCCCAGCGGATTGGCCTTGATGTAGCTTTTAGCTTTTGTTCGCAGTGCTTCTTCCGTGATAACGGTATCGCTGCCGAACTGGTCGGAGAAATCCATGATGAGCGTTTCGCCCGGACGATCTCCGAGGTCACGATGGGGAGCGTTACCTCCGGCAGCGTGACCACCGTTTCGGTGTCCGAGCCTTCCGGTGTGTATACGGCATACGGGAGCAGTGCGGTATACACACCGCTGTTGTCCTCGTCCTGCTCCAGGGCGGTGAGGTTCTTGCCGTATTCAATGATTACGCCGGTCTTCTGCCCACGGTGCGAATGGAACTTCACCGTGAAGTTGTCCCACTCAAACTCGCCGTACCATTTTGAGAGCATGGAACCCTCTGTACCGCCGAGACAGGCACGGACGCTTTTCGGCTGGGCGACGGAAAATGCCTTTGCGTCCGAGTAGTCCGTCCATCCCGTGAAGCGCGTATCTCCGGCAAGGAGCTGCGAAAGGATAAGTTGCGGAGAGCGGCTCTCGGTCGAAAACGGAAGTACCGGCACATTGGCAAGGTCGTAAGAAATGTGCTGACCGTAGATGGTGACGATGCCGTTCAATGGCTTCGTGATGCGGTAAATGCGGAATGCCTGGTCGGCGGCGGTGTCGTTGGGCTTTGCCTTGATGATGCACTCCTTGATGATAAGCCTGTAGTGCTGACCGCTCACGGGATATTTCAGCAGGCACTCAAATACACCGTTTCGCTCCTCGGTGACCTCACAAGAGATGGTATCCGTCAGCACACCAAGACCGAAGGTGGAAAAATCCGTGGCATTGGGCGGGTATAGGACTGGAAACATAAACTGTCACCTCCTTCAGGGCATAAAAAAAGAGCCGATTTCTCGACTCTTAAAAATCACATTGGATTATTTATTTGCACTATTCAAAAGATTTGATGCAGTCAATCCAACTCAATAGCGTATCTTCGTGTAAGATGATTTCTGCCTTTAGATATCCATCAAAATTTGCAAAAAAATAAATTCGCACTCCTGAATATGTTTTTACGCTGAAACTTCCATGCGCAAAGGCATTGCGTATGGCGGAATAGAGTGACTGCATTACAGTTTTTTCATCGTATTTCAGAAAAACACAGTATTCGTCAGTGGGCGCAATGCTTTTTACGCGCTCAAATGCAGATGACAGTTCATTCTGACGGCAAGGCAAGTAATTGTTCTGAAGCGATGTTGTGGCGTTGAGCAACATCGCTTTTTTTAATCTTGCAAAGGCGGCCTGCCCCTTTATCCCGTAGTCATCAAACTTTTTTCCTCTTTTACTTTTTCCTGCAACAGGGCATTCAAAAAGATAGAAGCTCACTATCTTCTGGAAGTTTCTGTTTGACATACCGATAGAAGTTTCAAAATTTCTTTGATACTGTGCCATCTTTCTCGCCAATGAAATCACCCCACTTCAAGAGAAATGATACCATATACTGTCTAAAAACACAATTAGGAAGTGGAAAGCAGATTGTTCGCTTTTCATAAGCACTGCCACCTCGGAATGACCTCGATCCGCTGCACATTTCCTGCACAGGCGATGGTGGTCATTCCCGGCTTGAGCATAGGAAAGCCGTCGCCGGTAACGGTATCATTTTTGAGGGTGGTATCCTTAAAGCAATTCATAAGTTCGCTGTCAATTTCGATGGTTTCGTCGACCTCTGAAATCGTCCACAGGTTCGTACCTTCGCCCTCCGGCTGAATCATAAGCCGTACTGTGCCGCCTCCATATATTTTGATGTACGGTTTGCTTGTGAAAGCGGTGGGATTGGTTACAGACAACCTTCTGGTGCCGGATGCTAAAACCTCCTGTCCCGCAAAACTGTATTTATACGGCTTGCAGTTGAAGGTCACGGTGAAGCTGCCGACCTTGTTCAGCTGTTCTTCAATGTCCAGATTGCCGGAGATAACGCCATAGCGGAAGTATTCCGCATCGTAAGAGTCGGAGAGTTCGTGGTATCTGTCCGGATCGGAATACAGCCAGCCCTTGATGTCCCGCAGGACGGATGCAAGGGCGGCTGCGTTCTTCCGGGCGAGAAACACCGTGTAGGTGACTTTGATGTTGGCAAAGCGGCGGTTCGGGTTGATGATGTCGCCACTCCTGCCGGGAATGGAAATGAACTCCGCATCGTACTCCGGCGCAGAGAACACATCCTTCTTCTCGATATGCAGGCCGAAATCAGCGGAGCTGTGGCCGTTGTAGGTAAAATAGCTCATGCGAAAACCACTCCTTTCCGCTGGGCGAATTGGTTCGCCGTTTCCATGACTTCGGTGGTAAGCTGACGGATGTCCTCACTGCTGTAATTGTTGAAGTTCGTGATGTTCAGGGCAATGGTGAAAGCGGACGCCGCCTTGCCGACCACGCCGTCCACGGCGGAGCGGATAGAGCCGTTCACATCAAAGTCGGTGGGCAGAGCCGTCTGCATATCATGGGCAAGGTCGCCCATGACACCGTTGATGTCCTCGGCCATACCTTCTGCGGCTTTAACCGCTTCATCGCCGTTGTCGTCAATGGAGCCTGCAAGACCCTTGACCAGCATTTCACCAACCCATGCCATCTCCTTCGAGGGCGAATGGATACCGAAGAAATCGCAGATGCCGTCCCAGATGGAGGAGATCCACCCGGACACCTTATCCCACAGCCACGAGGCAAGCTGGGTAATGCCGCTCCACAGTCCCTTGACGATGTTGCCGCCGATCTCCACGATCTTATACATCAGAGAGCCGAAGGCGCTCACGATACCCGCAATGATCTGCGGTACGGCTTTGACGATCTCCACAATGATGGTAGGCAGGTTTTCAATCAGGGCAACGAACAACTGAACGCCTGCCATGATGATCTTGTCGATGTTTCCAATTAGTGCGTTGACAATACCGGAGATGATCTGCGGAATGGCCTGCACGATGGTCGTAATGATTTGCGGCAAAGCCTGTATCAGCGAGATCAGCAGGTCGATACCCGCTTGGATGATTTGGGGTATGGCGTTCAACACAGCGGTGATGATGCCGTCAATGATTTTTGGGATAGCTTCCACGATTGCCGTGATGATTTCCGGCAAGGCAGTCACCAGTGAGGTCAGAAGCTGAATGCCCGTTTCGATGATCTGCGGAATGGAGTCCAGCAGAAACGTAATGATACCGTTGATGATTTCCGGCAGAGCGGCAATCAGCACGGGTATTGCGTCCAAGAGTCCCTGCGCAAGCCCGGTGATAAGCTGCAGTGCCGCATCCAAAAGCATCGGCAGGCTGTCCACCAGACCTTGCACGATGGTGACGATAGCCTGCACCGCTGCCGGAATGAGCGTGGGCAGTGCATCCGCAATGCCGGTCACCAGCGTGGACACCAGCTGAACCGCAGCCTCAATAAGCAGTGGCAGATTCTCAATCAGCGTGTTCACGATGGTCATGAGCGCGGACACCGCCGCCGGGATAAGCTGCGGAAGCAGGGACAGAAGCGTTTCCAGCACCTGCGAGAACAGTTCGGTGACCGCTTCCAGCAGTGTGGGCAGCAGTTCACCTACAGCCGTCAGCAGAGCATCCAGCGCCGTGGGCAGAGCCGCAACGATGTTTTCAATGACCGGCGTTATATTCGCCACTACGGTCTTGAAAGCGTCTACCATGTTGTTGCACAGCAGCTCCATGTCAGCGTCCGCATCGCCGAAACCTACGATGAGGTTCGACACGGCGGATTTCAGCGCATTGACAGAGCCGGAAATGGTAGCCTCCGCTTCCTTGGCGGTCGTACCGGCAATGTCCATGCTCTCCTGCATGACGTGAATGGCTTCCACCACATCTGCATAGGAGGAAATGTCGTACTTGACACCGGATATCTTCTCCGCATCGGCAAGCAGTCGCTCCATTTCCTGCTTCGTGCCGCCGTAGCCCAGCTTGAGGTTGTCGAGCATCGTGTAGTTCTGCTTGGCAAAACCCTGGTAGGCATTCTGAATGGAGGACATATCCGTACCCATCTTATTGGCATTGTCGGACATATCCGTAATTGCCATATCCGCATACTTTGCGGCTTTCTCGGTATCACCGCCGAGGGACTGGATCAGGCTTGTGGAGAAGCCCGTCACCGTCTCCATGTATTTGTTGGCAGAAAGGCCGGCCGTTTTGTATGCGTTGGCGGCATACCGTTGGATCTCCTGCGATGAGTCTTTGAACAGGGTGTCAACGCCGCCGACCAACTGCTCGTAGTCCGCATAGGCAGCGATGACCTCTTTGCCGAGCTACACGGCGGCGGCACCTGCGGCGACGGCCACA
Organism: Oscillospiraceae bacterium; assembly: GCA_022009755.1. Classification (GTDB taxonomy): domain Bacteria; phylum Bacillota; class Clostridia; order Christensenellales; family QALW01; genus UMGS1338. Next base: position 769,153 of record CP091722.1, on the reverse strand, counting down.
GCACCGAGTGCCACACCTACGGTTTTGAGAACCTTGCCGAAGCCTTCAAACTTACTGCCGGATTCCTCCGCAGTCTTGCCGCCCTCCTTGATGGCTTTTTCGTTCTCGTCCAGTTCCCGGTTCATGTCGTTGAGGGCGGCTTCGGCATTGTTGAGCTGAATTTGCCAGTTCTGGGTGCGGCGGTCGTTCTCTCCAAAGGAGGTGGCGGCATTCTGCAGAGCCTTGCGAAGGGTGTCGATTTTTGTTGTCTGCTCGTCGATCTCTTTTCGCAGCACCTTGTTCCGTGCGGTAAGTGCCTCCACGGATTTATCGTTCTTATCGAACTGAGAGGTGGCGAGCTTCATTTCGGAGCCGAGCACCTTGAAAGCCTGGTTGATGTCCGCCAGTGCTTTCTTGAATTCTTTTTCGCCCTCAAGACCGATCTTCAGTCCGAAATTATCTGCCATGTACCGTCACCTCCTTGTGAATGGCATGAAAAAAGCACCCTCTCACCGGGAAGCTGGGACAAAACCGTCCGAGGTTCTCGATGAGAGCGTGCTTGATGGTATGAAAAGGAGCGGCCCCGAAAGGTCACTCCTCAACTGTTGGTATATCCGAATGTCAAGAGCCGTTTGTCTCTGATTGCAGACAACGCTGCGTCTCCGTCGGTTACACGGCCGGCTTCCACATCTTCCATGCCTGCAATAATCTTATGAGCTTCCGAGGCTTTCTCATGGAGTTCAATGCCGTCCAATCCCTCACGGATATCTTCAAATGCCTGTTCCAAAGGAATTGTGTGTCCATCCATTGCCTCGGCATAGCCCTTCTCCAATGCGGCATCCAGCTGCGCATCAGTCTTGCAATTGACATTCAGCGGCGGCTCTGGCAGTTTTGCTTTGAATGGTATTCCGCGTTGCAGCACGATTTGCTTGTAGTACATTGTGATAGCCGTGGAAACAGGGACTCCGAGAGCACTTAGAATTGCTTCTGCGCGTTCTTTGAGTTCCGGTTCGATTCGCACATACAGATTTGACGATTTCGCCATGCCGACACCCCTTTGCGTATTTTCGTTCGCCATTCATTATACACGAATGTGCGCACAATAGCAATACAATATCAGATTCCATCCGGGATAATATCGTCGATGTAATGCTCTCGTGCCGGGGTGGCCTGCCCATTATACTGCTTATGGCATTCCCACAGATCCAGCAGCAGACCAAACGGCATCAGCCACACCTCATCCTGGCTGAGATGCAGGTGAGCAAGGCCGTAATAAAGAAGCCGGGTAAACAGCTCCGCATCGGAGACCGTTACCCGACTTGCGCGTTTTTTACGTCTTTCTCACTTTCCACATTACGCTTGGTGCCCTTGTAGAGAGCTTCCGTAATAGCGGTTTTGTATCCGGCGAGGTCGAGGGGCGTGGTCAGAAGCTCCACTACCTCCTCGGTGAGCGGCTCCTTGGGGTGCTCCTTATCCTTGAGGTTGTGAATGAGGATGCTCTGATTTGCAAGAAGCGTAATCAGCCACACGATCTCACCGATTGCCATTTCAAAGTTCTCGGACTTCATCAGCTTCTCACCGAGGTTTTCCAGCCCGCCGTATCGACCGGCGATCTCCTTGGTAGCCTTGGTCGTGAGGAGCAGCGTATATTCCTCATCACCGATGGTGATGACTGCAGTTCTTTCGTTATCCATTGTGCGTTACCTCCGTTAGCCCTGATTCTGGGGAGTTGTAGTATAAGTCGGCTCGTAGACTTCCTTATACCAGTTCGTGATGGTCGCTGCGGTCACATCGCCCTCCAAAGCCTCCGCTTTCCACGGGTGTTTGCCGCCTGCGTCTGCCTTGTTGCGGCGAAGAATGGTACCCTCGATGGTCGGCGTAGAGAAAGTGATGCTGTCGCCCTTGGTGGCAAGGTTCGTCGCCGGAATACCGAATTTCACACGGTACAGCCAGTAATACTTGTACTTGCCGTTGGACTTCTTGGCGCGGAAGCCCACCGCCACAGGGTCGCCGCCGTCCTCGGATGCGGAAATCAGCACCTTGTTCTTGTCGATGGTTGCACCCGTGAGGTCGGATGCCGCCGCAGAGCCGATATCGTCAATGCCGAGGGAGAGTGTGCCGGATTTGAATTCCTTCACGATCTCCGAAGCGCCGTCATCGGCATAGAGCGTCGCTTCTGCCAGTTCCACCGAAAGGTCAGCGGAGATGGCTTTCGCAAGCTGCTCCGGCGTACCGTAGGTTTCCTCACCGGCGTCGTTCTCGGTGATTTTTGCGTAATACAGTCTGTCAAGACCGATGGTCGCCATAACTTATTCCTCCAGTTCGTAGATTTGCGCCACATCAATGGCGTAGTGATGGTAGCCGGTTTCGGCCTCAAAGCCGATGTACCGGCGGTCGGTAATATAAAAGTTCGCGCCCAGTAAGGCACGGACAAGTGCATTTTTCAGTTTGGTGTAACTGCCCTTTGTGAAGAGGGACAGCCGTGCCTCCTGCGTTTCGCAGCCGGGGGTGTTGTCGGCGTGAAGCTCAAAGCTGTCCGACAGCGGCGTAATCACCAGATAGGTGTCCGGTGCTTTGCCGGAGAACACACCCGTTTCCACTGGAACACCGCAATGCTCGGCGATGGTTTGTAAATCGGATAGAAGACTCACAACTTTTCCACCTCCTCATCCAGTGCCTTGGTCATGGCATCGATGCATTCCTGCCGGGATGCCGTTTTCGCAGGCTTCAGAAACGGCTTTGCAGGCTGACCGTGCTTGCCGTATTCGATAATGTTGGCAAGTTTGGCATTGCTGCTGCCGTCCGAGCGGGGTTCTGCGAAGCCGACCTTGATGTCGTGGTTACCGTCCCGGTTCAGCTTGGAGGGAGAAAGGCCAAGCGCACCTTCCAGTTCGCCTGTGGTGCGGGATTTGAACTTTGTCCCTCTGCCAATAACGGAGGAGAGATTGCTCTTGACTTTTTTCAGCACCACCTCGCCACCGGCCTGCAGGACGGTATCCGCAACGCTGTCAAAGTTGCTGCCGAGCTTGGAAATCTTCAGGAGGAAATCCTCCGGCATTTTCATTTCAGCTTTTGCCAATGGTAGGTTCACTCCTTTTCGCTAAACCTCGATGTACATCCCACGGCCTTTGACATCCTCTACGGACACAATATCGTAGCGACAGTCATCGCAGATGAGAAAATGATCGGTAGTGACCGTCAGCCTAGAAATACACCGAAAGCGGAACAGGTCGGTCGCTTCGCTGAATGCAGCGAGGTTCGCCCAACGCTGACTGCCGTGCCGACCTTCCCGATAGACACGGACGGAAGCGAGGACTTCATTCTCGGAATGGATGAAGCCCTCGCTGTCCTTGACTTGACGGTTTTCCACGATGTCGGCAAAGCCGCTCATCTTTCCGAAACTCATACCTGCCACCGCCTATCCAAGCGGAGCAGCAGATTGACCGTGTTCCACACCTGCTGTGCTGCTCCGGTATTATCCGCAAAGAAGCCGCCCGTGCTGCCGTCCCGGCTTTCGTAGAAGTGGGACGACAGCATGATAACGGCTTGCTCTGTGGTGGCTGGCATGGGATTCTCCTTATAGAACCCCTCCGGGATGTGCTGGTAGCTTTCGGCGTAAGAAACAGCGGCGGTGATGTAGCTTTTCAGCAAGGTATCATCCGCCGTGTGTTCCAGTATGAGGTTGGCTTTCACTTTGGAAAGAAGCTCGTCCATCACCGCCGCCTCCTTTCATCAGGATGCCTTCATCTTCAGAAGCTGGATACCCTCCGGCAGGATGATCTTGCCGTCCACACGCTCGGTGGCAACAAAGCCGACCTGACCGTTGGTAGAATACAGCTCGTTCAGACGCTGAACGGTTCTGCCGGTGCGGTCAGCGATCCAATAGCTCTGGAAATCGCCGAAGGCAATGGAGAGCGCACCTGCCGCCAGTGTGGGAGCATACGGGCTGGTGTAAATCTCGTAACCGAGCAGCCTGTCCGGCTGACCCGCCTGCAGGGAGGGCTGCCACAGATACTGACCGTTGGAATCCTTCAGCTTACGAAGTGCGGAAACAGTAGCATCGTTCATCAGGAACTTGGCATTCTTGCGGTAAGGTGCTTTCAGCGCATAGATTAGGGAAATCACCTCGTCGGTGGTGACGGCGGTCGCACTGGCTGCGGTAACGCCGACCGTGCCACCGTTGGTGGTGAACAGGCCGGTGGGCTGACCCGTACCGGTGCCGACGCAGAATGCCTGTTCCTCGGCAGCACCGAAGGCGTAGGCAAACTCACGGGCGATGTACTCTTCCAGATCGAAGGCACTGTCGTCCAGAAGCTCAATGCTTACCTTCACAAGGTCGGTTAGCTTGTAGGCATCAATGGTCTTCTGTGCGAAGGTGGGATTGCTCTCGGTGTAGGCAGCATTTTCAGCAGTCCACGCAGCGGTGGAATGGGTCGCTGCAACGGGGATCTTACGCTCGTTATCGGTAGTGATGACCTTGCACAGACGGCGCATCACATTTTCCTCCTTGAGCGTGTCCACGATGAACTTCTCAAACTCCGTGGGGACGAGATAGCCGCCGTTGGCGTCCACGCCCTCGGAGAGCACATTGTGGAGCATACGTTTGCCGCGCAGATGCAGACCGAAATCCTCGCGGTAGGCGTTAGACGCTCTGCCGGTCTTGGCTTCGCCGGTCGCTTTCTGGGGCTGCTCGGTGATAGGAGAGGATACGGGTTTGGCAAGCTCTGCGGCAATAGCGTCGCGGCGCTCCATGCGTCTGACCTCATTGGTGAGATCGTTCAGTTCCTTCTCCATATTGGTGTAAACGGCATCGTCCTCGGCAGACAGAACGCCTTTTTGGTCGCGGTGGGTGTCGAGGAAGCCCTCCATCGTAGCCCACAGCTTGGCGCGCTTTTCGCGCAGTTCAACGATAGTCATATTGAAATACCTCCATATTAAATGTAGTTTTTGATGGTGTTCAGCTTGGCTCTGAGTTCATCTACAGTGCGTCCCGTGCGCTCCGGCACAGCGGGTTTGGGTTCAATGGCACACTTTGCGGCGATCTTCTCCATGAGGGAGTTCACCACATTCGCCTTGGAATACAGCATGGAAACGGCAGGCGTGGGTACCTCTTCGGATTCCGAGTTTCTCTGCATGATTTCGTCCGCAAAGCCGAGTTCCACAGCCTTGTTTGCGTCCATCCAAGTTTCGGCATCCATGAGGTGCGAGAGCTTGGCACGGGAAAGCCCCGTCTTGATCTCATAGGCGTTGATAATGGAATCCTTGACGCTACCGAGCATTTTGATAGCTTTCTGCATCTCGTCCGAATTGCCGAATGCCGCCGTCATGGGGTTGTGGATCATAAGCATGGACACGGGAGATACCAGCACCTTCGTGCCTGCCATAGCGATGACGGACGCTGCGGATGCCGCAATGCCATCGATTTTCACGGTCACATCACCCTTGTAGTCCATGAGCATATTGTAGATTTGCGCTGCAGCCACGCAGTCGCCGCCGGGAGAGTTGATCCACACGGTAATATTTCCGCTGCCGGACATGAGCTCGTCCTTGAAAAGCTGCGGGGTGACATCATCGTCAAACCAGCTTTCCTCGGCGATGGTCCCGTTCAGGAACAGGGTTCTTTCCTGTGTCTGTTCCTGCGTCTCCGAGTTCGTCACCGTTCGGCTCTTCCAATTCCAAAATTTCTTCATCGGTTTTTTCCTCCTTTCCGTCATCGGTAGGTGTATCTGCAAAAGCACCCGCATTCTTCAGTGGGAGCATATTGCCGTTAATGAGGTACAAGTCGCCGCCGTCCTCTGCCGGGATGCGGTCGAGGTTTTCCAGCTCCCGGATGTCGTTTGCGGACATCCAGCCGTTCTGGCGGCCGATGGCGTACCCGTTCATGCGGCTTTGGTAATCGCCGCGAAGCAAGCCTTCCAGATTGAACTTCACGAAATACACGGCTTTTTCGTCCCGCGAAAGGAGTGACCGCTGAATGGACTGCTCCCAACGGATGACCCAGGGGTCGAGGGTGTATTTCACAAACTCAAGGGACTGCTGCTCAATATTAGAAAAGCTCGACTTTTCCAGATCGCCGACCATGTGGGGCGGGATTCGGAAAATTCGAGCAATCTCATTGATTTGGAATTTCCGTGTTTCAAGAAACTGCGCCTGCTCCGGCGAGATGCCGATGGGCGTGTACTTCATGCCTTCCTCCAGCACGGCAATCTTATTGGCGTTGCCGCTGCCGCCGAAGGTGGACTGCCAGCTCTCCCGCACACGCTGCGGGTCTTTGATCGTGCCGGGGTGTTCCAGCACACCGCCCGGAGCGGCACCGTTGGCGAAGAACTTCGCGCCGTACTCCTCACAGGCGATTGCCATGCCGATGGCGTTCTTTGCCATAGCGATGGGACTGTAGCCCACCAGACCATCAAAGCCCAAGCCGGGAATGTGCAGCACATCCGATGGCTGCAGCGTTACGGCGAACTCCTTGTTTTTGATGGCTTCATCTGAGCCACGATAATAGGTGTAATACAAATGCCCACTTTCATCTCTGTCCACCGACATCTTGTTGGGCATAAGCGGATACAAAGCAACGATTTCATTTTTACCGTTGCGGATGATTTGCGCGTAAGCGTTCCCCCAGAGGAGCAGGTGCGTCATGAGGGTTTCCCGGAACACGAAAGAACTCATCTCCGGGTTCGGCTCATCGTGGAGCAAGCGGTAGAGCGGATGGTCGAGCGCCATTGCCTTGCCGCCGCTGTCCGTGTATTTGTAGAGGTGCAGCGGCAGTCCCGCGACAGCTTCCGACAGGATGCGGACGCAGGAATACACGGCTGTCATCTGCATGGCCGAGCGTTCCGTCACTGCTTTGCCGGAGGTCGTGCCGCCGAAGAAAAAGGCGTAGTTGCTGACTGCCGTTCTGTTTTGGGGCTTGTCTCTGGATTTGAACAGCCCTGAAAAGATACCCATTCGCATCACTCTCCTTCAAAATGGGCAAAAGAAAAGCACCTGTCCGTAGACAGATGCTTTGAATCTTCAATTGTATCTATTTGCAAGTCCGAAAGTGTTCTGTTTAAGGAAGTTTCCGACTTGAACTGCAAAAACTTTTGATTTTGCTCCGAAAATGCAGTGCTTATTCGCTGAGCAGCCAGTCGATGAGGTTCTCGGATTTGATGCCGTCGTAGGAAGCATCAAGACCCGGCTCAAGGGACAGCACGATTTTTTCGTAGTTATCGCGGATACTTTGAAGCGGTGCAAGCTCCCGTTTGCGCACGTCCTCACTCATCATCGATTCCGTTACCTGAATATACTTTCTCGTCGGCGGTAGTTGCAATGAAGTCAACCTCGGCGTTGCCGATCTTGCCAATTGCTACATCATAGCCACGGCGAAGCAGTTCAAAGTAAACGACATTCTCAATGGCGTGACCGCTGTCCCGATTACGGAAGCCCAGCAGATAGTTGCGAAGTCCGATGTCAACGATATAGTATTTTCCGAGTGTACGGAGGTAGGCTTTGCCCTTGATATCAAAGCGTTTGATCTCGTAGAAGAAGTAGCTCTCCAGAAGCGCATTCACGTATGCCTGCACGGTATGCGCACTGGGTGCGCCTTTGCGTTTGCCATCGTCCAAAAGTCCCTCGTTGACCAGTGTGTTGCCGATGGAGGCAATAGAAACACTGGAGCCGATATTATCCGCAAGGAACAGGATGATCTTACGAAGCAGCGTAGGGTCTGTGATCTGCTTTTGACCTCTTCGTTTTTCCCGTTCCAGAATGTCACGAATCACGACTGTGGAATAGATACCGTCGAGAAGCGACAGCGCCTTTTCCTGCTCCAGCCCAACATCGGCGATGCCGGGCATTCCACCGAAGCGCATATAGGCGTCAAACTTCTCGCAGTTCGTAGCGTTCACCGTTCTTATCAAATACCTGCTTGCGGCGTCCACCAAGGGCGCTTTGCGTTTCACGAACCTCAAAACCGTGAAAATCGAGGAACTCACGGAAAGAGAGCGGCAGCATTTTGATCTCGACGCACCTCCCGGAGAGATAGGTGGAATACTCCGAGGAAAGAAGATAGGCATTCGACCCGGTAACATAGATGTCGCAGTCAAAATCCACACGGAAGGCGTTTATAGCATCCTCCCATGCTTCGATCCGCTGCAGCTCATCAAAGAAAAGGTACATCCGCTTTCCGAGGACAATGCGCTCTTTCACATAGCGGTAAATATCATCGGCGCTCATCCCTCGGAAATCGAAGGATTCAAAATTCATCTCAATGATCTGCTCCGGCTGAATTCCGGTATCTTTCAAATGCTGAACCATCAGCTTTAACAGGCTGGACTTGCCGCAGCGGCGAATGCCGGTGATTACCTTGACCGGCTCCGTATCCTGAAAGCCGATCAGTTTATTCAAATAGCCGTCACGCCGCCTGAGTTCATGGGAATCTATCATGTTTTCACACCTCCTGCGCTATTAGTATAGCATAAATCGGCGAGAAAATCAAGTAAATGCACCATAGTGCAAAAACTTTTTATATTCGACTAATTTTGCAGGGTTAAATGAACAACAGCCCACGGCTATCATAGACCGAAGCGCCATTATCGTTGCCGCAGCGGATGGCTCTATCCAGCGCCATGATCGTTGCCACAGCACCATCGATTTTCTCTGTGGATTTTTCCTTGTCCGGCTTGATGTTTCCGGCAGGGTCGGTGCGGATGAAATGTTGTCCATCATCCAGCGGAGGACAGGATGCCCGCCGTGGGCAATGCGCCGCTCCAGCACCAGTTTCATCAGCTCCTTGGTGGGCGGGGACATATCCTTGAAGCCCTGTCCAAAGGGAACGACCGTGAAGCCCATGCCCTCAAGGTTCTGCACCATCTGCACAGCACCCCAACGGTCAAAGGCAATCTCCCGGATGTTGAAACGCTCACCCAGGCTTTCGATGAACTTCTCAATGTAGCCGTAGTGAACGACATTGCCTTCCGTGGTTTGCAAAAAGCCCTGCCGCTCCCACACATCGTATGGCACATGGTCGCGCCGGACTCGGAGATCGAGGTTGTCTTCCGGTATCCAGAAGTACGGCAGGATGATGTATTTGTCGTTCTCGTCTTCCGGCGGAAACACCAACACAAATGCCGTAATATCCGTAGTGGATGAAAGGTCCAAACCGCCGTAGCAGACACGGCCTTCCAAATCGTCCTCGCTGACGGCGAACTCGCATTCGTCCCACTTGTCCATCGGCATCCAGCGCACCGCCTGTTTGACCCATTGATTGAGGCGAAGCTGCCGGAAGGAGTTCTCTTCGCCTGGGTTCTGCTTGGCAGATTCGCAGGCATCCTTCACCTTGTCGATGCCCACCGTGATGCCGAGGGACGGATTGGCTTTCTTCCAAACCTTCGGGTCCGTCCAATCGTCTGATTCCTCCGCGCCGTAGATAACGGGATAGAAGGTGTGGTCGATTTTGCGTCCCTCGATGATGTCCTTGGCCTTCTGGTGGATCTCATAGCAGATGGACTTCGTATCGTTGCCGGCCGTGGTGATGAGGAAATACAGCGGCTGCATACGGGCGTCGCCGGAGCCTTTGGTCATGACGTTAAAGAGCTTGCGGTTGGGCTGTGTGTGCAGTTCGTCGAATACCACACCATGAGTGTTGAAGCCGTGCTTGTTGCCGACATCAGCCGAGAGCACCTGGTAGATACTGCCCGTCGGCTGATAGATGAGCCGCTTCTGGGAATCCAGTATCTTGACCCGCTTGGAAAGTGCCGGACACATCCGCACCATGTCGGCCGCCACATTGAACACAATGGATGCCTGCTGACGGTCGGCGGCGCAGCCGTACACCTCGGCACGTTCCTCGCCGTCACCGCAGGTGAGCAGAAGAGCTACCGCAGCGGCGAGCTCGGACTTGCCTTGCTTTTTCGGAATTTCGATGTAGGCGGTATTGAACTGCCGATAGCCGTTAGGCTTGAGGACACCGAAAATGTCCCGGATGATTTGTTCCTGCCAGTCAATAAGCTCGAAGGGCTTTCTCGCCCAGGTGCCCTTGGTATGGCAGAGACTCTCGATGAACATGACGGCATAATCCGCTGCGTCCACATCGTAGTGGGAGGTTTTCTCCATGAACCGTGTGGGCTTGTAGTTTTTCAGTTTTCTCGTTGTCCTCACCTCCAAGGCATAAAAATAGCCGCCACCGAAATCGGTGCGACCTTCCGTATAACGAGCAGCAGCCCCTCTCGGAGCCGTTGCTTTGAATTGTTGTGGCTTACCAGTTCTCGCTGTGGAGCAGAAGCTCCAGCACAAGCTGCGTGTTCTCATCGGTGGGCTCAATGTCCCAGCCCCTGTCGTAGTTGCAGACAATGTATCCGTTGCGCTTGAGCATCAGCTTGGAAATGCGTCCACCGTCGATGCCCCACTCGGAGCCTTTGTCATACTGCTTCATCCAGTAGTGAAAAACCTCACCGTTAACTCTGATGCTGCCTTCTTTCCACATAATCGTGTACCTCCGTTTGTTTGTTGTGAGTGTATATTACCGTCATGTTCGGGATATATCCAGTCATTTCGGAGGCATATAGTACACGATCATGCGGAGGGGAAACTGTGTATTTTACAGCGGTTTGTATTCGCCAGTGAGGATGAAATGCACATACTCGCTGCGGTGTTCTTCGAGGAATACCACCAGTTCGTAAAACCGCATCTCATTGGCAATGTACTGTACCATCGGCACATCAAACATATTCGCGCGGCCGGTCTTGCGGATGGCGAGGATCTGCTCTCGGATTTTCTCAGTCATGGTCGCACCTCCGACAGATGTCCTCGCCGTAAGCCACGCTCAGACCGCAGCCGTTATCCCAGGCAACCATGATGCTGCCGATGTCATCCACGCCTCGCACGGTGCCTTTCGTGCCAACAGGCGGTGCCTGCGGATCGTCCATCTGAACAAGCTCCACACGAGTGCCGACTGGGTATTCCTTACGGATGCGTTCGACTATTTCCTTACTCGGAAATCTCATGCTGCGCACCTCCGTTCCTGAATGCCGAGGAGCCGGACAGGTTCTTCAGCAGTATCTTTCGTGCGGTCTTGTATTCCGCACCGATGAAGCCGAGCCGCAGGAGAAAGCAGCGGAAGGCATATTTCTCATTATCGATGGGCTTTTCGGAAGAATTGACACGGCTTTGATTCCGTGCCATTTCACACAGCTTGCAGATGAAAGTATCGTAGGCGTTCATCTCGTCCGGGGTGGGAGTCGCCGGGAACCAAGGGAAGGATACCTTCGTGTCCGTGATTTCCAGTGGCAGGTCAGCGACTCCGAGGGCTTTCTTGATGAGATTGCCCTTGGCGGCAATGAGTGCCTTGAGGTTTTCCAGATTGCTGTCGGTGAACAGGCTCCTCGGCATGGAAATGCAGACGGCGCAAGGCTCGTCCTCGTCATCGGCATTGCTCTGGTCGATGTCAAAGCCCTCATCGTAGATGTACTGAAGCAGCCGCTCGATGACCTCGCTGTCGGCACGGTCATCAAAGGAAAGGCTGCCGTTTCGGTCAATGGTGAAGTAATCCACCTCATAGTTGAATGTGGGCGCGCCGCAGTACTTTGCGGGGACACCGAGCCAGTCGGAGATGGTCTGCACCAGCCGCTTGCGCTCTGCACCATTCACATGAAAATTCAGTTCCATTCAGAATCCCTCCACCCAAGCAAAAATAATACCGCGTCGGAAAACCCGGCACGGTAATAGCAGTTCATTGTCTCGCCGTCTGTCACAGAGTAGGCATTTCGCAATCGGTCAGCAGGATGCGCTGTTCGGCAGAGAGCGTATTTCTCAGCTTGTCGGCACACACGGACAGCCGCTCAATGGCATCGGACAATGATTCGTTCGGTCTGCTGCCGCAATCATTGATGCGCTCCAGTATAAAGGCATCCACGGCAGTTTTCATTGCTTCGTTTCATAGTAGCACTCCTTTCGTTTGGCGTACTACATATATTGCTCAGATTTCGCTGAATAGCAAGTCCTATCTGCCGGAAATGCTACATTCTACGATGTGAACAAGACATCGGCTTCATTTGCACTCCCGATTGGGTACAAAGATCTTGACCGGGACACCCATCTTTTTGCAGTTGTCGATCACGAATTTCGTGCCGTGGGATGTTCCGTCCCAGAAAGCCAACACAAGGTCTGCATTCTCAATGATCGTAATATTTCGCTTGAGGGGTGCGGAGCGTCCGAACTTCTCGTATTCCGGGAGAAATTCCGTCAGTTTGATCCCGTGTGTCTGCGCATAGCTCCTTGCACAGCTGTCAACACCTCTCGCACCGCCGGAAACGATCTCCGTTACATTGTCCGGCAGATATTTTCCGAGGTCATCCACCATAAGCCCTCTTGAACCGATTACAGCAACACGCATTTTCAAGCCGCCTCCAAAATTTATTGTAGATATACCGTATATCTATTTAGAACATTGTAGCACATGATGGACATAAAATAAACATATAATATGTTTATGGAGAGGTGACCGTATGGCTATCAAGAGCGTTTCAATACGCATAGAGGAAGAAATGCTTGAAAAGCTCGGCTTTGTTGCCGATTATGAAGGGCGTTCCGTGAACAGCCACATTCTTGTGCTGATTCGTGAGAACATCAAAAAGTTTGAAGAGCAGAACGGCGAGATCAACGGAAGCATCCGTCCGGATGTCAATGTGAAGCCTACCAGGAAAAACTGATGAGATCGAGGAGCGGTCAATCCGCTGCCTCGATTTTTTCTGCCCACACGATCCCGCAGAGCATGAACCATACGCACGGCAGCGCCACGCCGTTGCCCCACATCTTATATTCCGCACTGTCGGAATACGGGTTTTTCAGCCACTTTGCGACCTGCTTATCGGATTTCATCTTGCAGCCGGTCACTTCGGAATAGGTCTTGAACACCTTGTGCCAGAAGTACATTTCCTCATCGGTCGGCTTTCCCGTACCGAGGTCAGCGCACCAGTTATCCGGGAAGCCTTGCAGCCGTGCGCATTCGGTGGGTGTCAGCCGCCTGACGGTGTATCCGCTTTGGATAGCACCCGGTCCTTTGGCTACCAATGTCGGCTGAAGCTCCTTTTCAAAGGTAGGAGCGAACTTGGCGTTCTGCCCCTGATTGAAGGTGTCTCTGCCTATGCCGTAGCAAACGGCGGTAGGGTCTTTGTAGTCCCGTGCGAGGACAGTCGGTGCTTTTTCCTTGGAAACCTGGGTGAAGCTGCCCGTTGTCATGCTGTACACGGCATGGCGGTCAACGGTATTGAGGGTGAAGGATACATCTTCGTTGATGCCATCGCCCTGTGGACCGTTCTTATCGTCTCGACCGATCATGGAGCCTTGCAGCACAAAGGTCTGCTGTTTCGTCCCTGCGTTGGCGCACACCACAGCGGAGTGGTCACCGAGGTCACGTACCTCATCACGCTGATTCTGCGTGAAAGCAACAACAGCGATGCCGCCCTGATTACAGGAAGGATTGCCGCCGTTGCCGTCCAGCGTCCGTGCGGTTTCCGCTTTGTAGATGCCACTGTGAGGATTATCCGACTTCATGGCGTTGGAGTCCTTGGAGGAGATGCCGAAGGGCTGAAGGACACAGGTGAAATTGTCCTTGTCCGGCATACGCTGATTTCCACCCGCATTCTGCTTGGTGAGGGTCGGAGAAACCTGCCCGCCGTCCCAACCGCAAGGCTCGAACAGCGTCTGGTCGTTGTTGCAGGACAGAGTCGCGGATTTATTCTCTTGGATGAGCGCACCCTTGCCGCCGCCTTCGCAGCCGGAGCGGATCTTCATCACAAGCGGCACATTGTTGCCGCCTGTACCCATGCGGGAGGTCAGCGTCTGCACATTGCCGTCCTCGGAGAGCTTAACCCTGCTGTCGGTCGGATGGTTTTCCAGTGCCACCGCCGCAGGAACTACACCCGCTCGGAGCGTGGGAGAGCATTCTTCCTCATAGCCAATGGTACGGCTTTTTGCGGAATGCTCCGTGCAGAAGCCTGCAGATTCCATCACACAGGGTGGATGCCCGTGATTTTCCGCTCGGAGCGTTGCAGCAACATCCTCGGAAACTTCCATGCGGTCGCCGCCCTGGTCATTCAGCACGATGCCGTTGCGACCTGTTGAGACTCCGCAGTTTACACCAAGCGTGGAAGAAACCTCCTCAGTCAGACTGCCGTTGTACCCGTCGAAGCCTGTCGCTCCAGTGCAAGGCGTAAAACTTCCGGCAGTTCTTTGCCACGAGCGGAAGCCCTCCGCAGAATACCCAGACAAGCCTTCTGACTCAAATAGTATTTCCGGCACTTCCACCTGCAAGATCTGCGACAAGGTAGATGCGGCGTCTTCGCTGGGGAACTCCCCAGTATTGCGCGTCAAGAGTTCGGTACGCAACGCTCCATCCGTCTCCCATGTAAAGGTCGGCGTAGGGCCATCGTGCTTTTCAGGCATAGGCACCTCGGCATTCGGCTCGGCGATGCCGATGACCGCTTCGAGGACGGCTTTGAAGTCCTCGCCCTTGTTCGAGGAGAAGGCGCCGGGGACATTCTCCCAGCAGATCCATCTCGGATATTTACCATCGGTGGCACACCTCATTTCTTTGATGATTCGGACGGCTTCATAGAAAAGGCTGGAACGGGAGCCGTCCAAGCCGTCCCTTCGACCGGCGATACTCATGTCCTGGCACGGGCTGCCGAAGGTGATAATGTCCACGGGTTCGATCCTGCCGCCGCCCATAGCGGAGATGTTCCCGTAGTGCTTCATAAAAGGCAGACGCTTGGTGGTCACTCGTATGGGGAACGGCTCAATTTCCGATGCCCACACGGGAGTGATACCGGCAAGCAGCCCGCCCAAAGGAAAGCCCCCGGAGCCATCAAACAGGCTTCCGAGGGTCAAAGTCTTATTCATCATGGGGCGCTACCTCACTGTACTTGTATTCCTTGCCGTTACGCAGCACGCTGACCTTTTCATCCGAGCCGACCTGCTCGATGTATCTGCGGACAATGACGTCACAGAACTTTTCGTCCAGTTCGATGGTGCAGCAGATGCGGTCGGTCTGCTCACAGGCAATGAGCGTGGAGCCGGAGCCGCCAAAGGGGTCGAGCACCACGGAGTTTGCCATAGAGCTGTTCTGAATGGGGTATGCCAGAAGCGGAACGGGTTTCATGGTGGGATGGTCGCCGTTCTTCTTGGGCTTGTCGAACTCCCAGATGGTGGACTCCTTGCGTCCGGTGTACCATTGGTGCTTGCCTTTCTTCTTCCAGCCGTAAAGGCACGGCTCGTGCTGCCACTGATACGGTGAGCGTCCCAGTACCAGAGACTGTTTCTTCCAGATACAGCAGCCGGAGAGGTAGAACCCTGCGGCATCAAATGCCTTGCGAAAATTCAGCCCCTCGGTGTCGGCGTGGAACACATAGATGGAGGCATCGTCTGCCATGACCTTCTCCATATTGGAAAAGGCATCGAAGAGGAAGTCGAAAAACTTCTCCGATGCCATGTTGTCGTTTTTTATTTTTCCTGCGCTGCCCTCGTAGTTCACATTGTAGGGCGGGTCGGTTATAACGAGGTTTGCCTTGTGACCGTCCATAAGGGCGGTGTAGGTTTCCTCTTTGTACTGTCGCCGCAGATGAGTCTGTGTCTGCCAAGTGTCCAGATGTCGCCGGACTTCGTGAAGGTCGGCTTTTGCAGCTCGGCATCCACATCGAAATTGTCCTCTTCGGCTTCAATGCCGTCGTCAAACAGCTTCGACAGCTCCTTTTCGTCAAAACCGGTGAGGAGCGGGTCAAAGTCTGCCGCCTGCAGGGACTCGATCTCCACACGCAGGAGTTCTTCATCCCAGCCTGCGTCCATCGCCATGCGGTTGTCGGCAATGATATAGGCTTTCTTCTGCACTTCGGTGAGGTGGTCGGCAAAGACGCACGGCACCTCAGAGATGCCTTCCTCCTTGGCGGCAAGAATACGACCGTGACCGGCAATAACGCCATAGTCACGGTCGATGATGACGGGATTGATGAAGCCGAACTCCCGCAGCGAGGAGCGGAGCTTATTGATCTGCTCCGGGCTGTGTGTCCGGGCGTTGTTTACATACGGTACCAGCTTCGTAATGGGGACGAGCTGCATTTCGGTCGTTGTTTTCATCAGACCAGCCCCCATTCCGCAAACTTCTCAAAGCCGCCAAGGTCGGAGATGTATTTTCGAGCAATCTCGACAATTTCCTCATACGGTCTGCCATCCACGGCATCGTCCCCAATGGCGCAGCAGAGCGTTACGGGCTTGCCGGTTTTCTGGGCTTTGAGGAAAGCGTAGATGTTGACGGACACATCCGCCTTGGACAGATCCTTGCCGTGCAGACCACCGCCTGTCACGGAGTCGGCCATATCCGAGCCGAGCTTGCGGTTGGTAGCACCGGTGTCCACATCGGTGCCGCCCGTCCAGTCGCCGAGCGGGTTGATCTCCGCATCGGGGTACAGCTTTCGGAGCGCATCCGAAGGCGCATTACTCTGACAGAGGATAAGCCGGTCGCCATCCAGAATGTACTTGCCGTCATAGGGATACACGGAGAAAATGTCCCGTGCAATCTCGGACAGCGTTTTCTGCTCCTCAGTCACGGGCATCCCCTTGAAGATGCCGTTATCGCCGCAGCGGACGCCGTCTGCCTGGTTATTGGCGAGGTGACCGTCCTGCGGTACTTCCACATAGTCCACAGTGAGATTTCCTGCAATGCGGTGAACGGCGGCAGTGACATCTGCCTTGTCCAGCATGACGGAAGTTTCCGCAATGATGTGGCACACGCCGTGACCGATGAGGACTTCTACGGCAATACGGGGATCGGTTTCTTTTCTGTATGCCAGGTCGACAAGCGCCCCGGCAATTCTGTCCGCCACCTTATCCGGGTGGCACGGATTTACTTTTTCAAACATGGTGTTACCCCTTTCTCGCACGGAGCAGGCGCTCCATAAGGTCATCCTGCGGCGTTGACTCGCCGTATTCCGTGCTGCAGTTTTCTTTCACGATCTGGAATATCTCGTTCCAGAGTCGAACCGCCTGGTTCATGTAGTTGATGCCGATGTTGATAAACGGAGACGGGATCGGCTTCCCCGTGGTGGGGTGCTTGGAGAGGAAACCCATGCGGTTGGTCATTTCCTCGCACTGCACCCAACGAGCGGAACACATGGCGTAGCGCTCCAAGAGCTGCGGCGACACCTTTGCGGCGCAGCCGATGCCTTTGAGCCATTGCCAGGTTTCCGTGTAAATTTCCTGCGCCTGCAGGACACTGCCGTCCCGCTGCTCGGCAGAAAGAAAATCATGGGGCTTTGGCATTTCAACACCCTCGACTTCGGGAATATCCAGCACTTCAAGTTTTCTGCCGCCGGGATTACCGTTTTCAGCCTTGTCCTTGACTGCGGATTTCTTTCTTCCCGCACCGGGTCTTGCGCCGCCGCGCCCGCCTGTGTTATTCGATTTTGTGGGCATTCAAGTTCACCTCCCTTAATTACCCTTTTGATTTCGCCTTTTTCGCACACGTGACCCCGGGCCGTTGCCCGACCGAAAAGGTCCCGGAGATTTTCATCCCCCTACCGGTCACTCTGGGTTGAAAAATTCATAATTCGGTGTTATAATTTCTTTGTCATCGGAGGACAGTACACCGTAGTGTAGGGGATCGTAAAGCACTATGCTTTGCAGGCCGCCTGTCAGATAAGATGTCGAGTGCGCTCGGAACATAGGTACGCTTGTACCATGTGCCGGGCTTATTTTTTTGGAGGTTACTATGGACACAAGAAATATAACTATTGCGCCACTTACAGAAGACGACCGTGAGCAGTTCATTCTTGACAACCAGGAGGCATTCCGTTTCGGAGCAATGGAAGAGTTCGGTATGCGAGACAATCACATGGAAGAGGCTGGCGAGATTATCTCTCGAAAAACGATTGAAGCCAGCATTGACGGAGATGGTGCAGAAGCTCTTCGTATTTATGAAAACGGAAAGCCAGTGGGTGGAGCTGTGGTTAAAATTAATTCAAGCACGCAGCGAAATGAACTTGAGTTGCTGTTCATTACACCACATGAGCATAGTAAGGGCGTAGGGTTCTGCGCTTGGCAACTAATTGAGCAAAGATACCCAGACACCGTTGTTTGGGAAACTTGCACTCCTTATTTTGAAACCCGAAATATTCACTTTTATATCAACAAATGCGGCTTTCATGCGGTGGAATTTTTCAACTGTAAGCACAATGACCCTAATGACCCTGAAGCTGGAAAGCCAGCGGAATATAATGGCGAAGATGGCTTTGATGGGATGTTCCGATTTGAAAAATGGATGAAGTGACCGTCATCGATCGCCGAGGTCGTGGTGGATCTTGGTGTGGCAGGACTGACAGAGACTCATAAGGTTGTCCCTTGCGTGAGTGCCGCCTTTGGAAACGGGCAGGATGTGATGAACTTCCTGTACCGGAGTCAGCCGACCTTCCTTAAGGCACATCTCACAGAGGGGATGCTCTGCCGCATAGCGGTCACGGATGCGTTTCCATGCTCTACCGTACTTGCGGTTGACATCGGAGCTGCGCTCGTATTTGTCGTACTTGCGGCGTTCCTCCACACGGTGCCGTTCACAAAACTGTCCTTCACAGAGGTTCGGGCAACCGGAATGAGAGCAGGGCCGCAACGGTTTCTTCGGCATCGTTTCACCTCCTTCGGGCATAAGAAAAGCCCCACGGGATTTGACTCCCATGAGGCTGTTCCATATTTCCTTCGCATTATAATGATATCATAAAGCGAGGATGTATTATAGTGGCTTTTAGTGGCTTGTTTCGCCGGAATCGAGGATTTTTTGCACTTCGTCCAGGGCTTTGTCGTGCAGCCGGAAGACCCAGCGGCGGTTGTGGTACAGACTCACGGTGATTTCTTCCCATGTTTCGCCGCATAGATACCGCTTCTCCAAGAGAATGCGGAACTTCACATCGTCAACCTTGCCGATAACATCCATGATGTCCTTCTTGATTTGTACCAGCCGGTCCATGTCCGCAGCGATCTCATTCTGCAGGTCAATGATTTTACACACGGCATCTGCCATCGTGGAGCCGCCGTGATTGGGATTCCTCGGCATACCCGTCAGTGTGGCGGTGCATTTGGTGGCAAGTTCATTCAGTGACTGTATCTGCTCGGACTTGCTCTTGATCCGCTGATCCAAGAGATATGCCTGGTTCAAAAAATCCTTTGCCTTCATGCCGCCGCCTCCATGCGCACCATGCGGCGAACACCTGTCATGAGGTACTCGCCGTCAAGGTCGGTCAGCATTCCATACCAACCGGAACGGAAGAATCGCTCCAAACTTTTTACCTCGGCGACGTAATCCTCGTTGTTCGGAAAGCGATAGTGGCGCTTGAGGGCTTTCTTGTAGTCTTTTACGGCCAGTTCTACAATGGCGTTGGCTAATGCCTGATAAGGGTTCATATTCGTACCTCCGATATTTTGTGATCCTCGGATCGGCACGGATTTTCATATATTGTCTCAGATTTTCAAGTCCGCTTTCACGGCGTCGATAAGAGCCGTTTGCGTATGCTCCTTTTGGGAGAGGGCTTTCATGATGCGCTCGTCAATGGTGCCCTTGGTGATGATGTGCTGCACCACTACGGTTTCGGATGTCTGCCCCTGCCGCCATAGGCGAGCCACGGTCTGCTGATATAGTTCCAATGACCAGGTAAGACCGAACCACACGAGGGTGGAGCCGCCGGACTGAAGATTCAGACCGTGTCCTGCCGATGCGGGGTGAATCAGTGCAACGGGGATCTCGCCGGCGTTCCATCTGCGGATACTGTCGGAAGTGTCCAGTCGGGAAAACGGAATATGCAGTTTCTTCATCCGCTCGGATATGCGGTCAAGGTCATGTTTGAACCAGTAAGCCACAAGAACCGGCTTGCCATTCGCAGATTCGATGATGTCCTCCAAAGCATCGAGTTTTCGGTCATGGATTTGAATGACCTCGCCGTTATCATCATAAATCGCGCCGTTTGCCATCTGCGACAATTTGCCGGAGAGAGATGCGGCATTGGCAGCGGTGATTTCGGCATCACCGAGGGACAGCACCAGTTCCTGCTTCAGATCGGTGTATTTCTGCTTCTCCTCATCGGAAAGACGGACGGCATATTCGCTGCTGACCAGTTCCGGCATTTTCAGATGATCGGTCGCTTTCATGGAGATGGTGATATCGGATATCTGCTTATAAATGGCATCCTCCGCATACGGCAGCGGCTTGTAGCTGTAGATGATTTGCCCGTTACGCTTGTCCGGCTGAAAGTAGTCGGTGCGGTACTTGGTGATGAAGCGTCCCAGCCGCTGACCCATGTCCAGGATACGGAACTCTGCCCATAGATCCATCAGACCGTTGGAAGCGGGAGTGCCAGTCAGTCCAACGATGCGGGAAACTCTGGGTCTGACCTTCAGCATCGCCTTGAACCGCTTGGTGTTGCGGTTCTTGAAAGAGGACAGCTCGTCTATTACGATCATATCGAAGGCGAACGGAATGCCGCTTTCCTCAACAAGCCACTGGACATTCTCACGGTTGATGATGTAAATGTTAGCCGGTCGCATCAGGGCGGCTTTGCGCTCCGCTTCGGTGCCGACAGCTACGGAGCAGATGAGGTGCCGGAGGTGATCCCACTTATCGACCTCGGCAATCCATGTATCCCGCGCTACTCGCAGCGGAGCGATGACGAGAACCTTCCGTACATCGAAGCTGTCGAAAAGAAGGTCGTTTATCGCCGTCAGCGTGATGCTCGTTTTGCCCAAGCCCATATCAAGCAGGACGGCGGCGATGGGATTTTCCTTGATGAAGTTGATGGCATATTTTTGATAGTCATGCGGTTCGTATATCATCGAGAATCCCTCCGATCTGGTTCATATCGTCAAGGACATACACCTTGAAGCCGAGACGCTGAAGCAAGCCATGCCTTGACACCTGCAAAGGACGGGGCTTTTTGCCCGGAGCCTTAACTTCCACAAATGCCATCAGCCCATGAGGGAGAAGCACGATGCGGTCGGGCATTCCGTCAAAACCGGGACTGACAAACTTGGGAGCGATGCCTCCCATATTTTTCACGGCTTTGACCAGGCTCTGTTCTATCTGTTTTTCGCTTTTCATATTTTTCCTTTCTACGGGACAACAGGGACAACGAGGACAACTGTTCCTATATATTCCTTTTGCGCGTATGTGCTGTTTCTTTTTCACTTAACGCCAAACAAATATAAGGGAAAAAGTTGTCCTGTCCGTCCCGTGGCTGTGTGTTATTCGGTTATTTGGTAGAGTCGCTGCTTACCATACAGGGGCAGCGTTTCCGATTCGACGTCCGCTGCCAACCATCTATCTGTGTCATAAGAGCCGCAATGGTATAGCTGTCGGTGGTTTTGAGTTCGGAGAGGTTTTTGCCGAAACACTCGCACCATATTTCTGCGTTGCACACCGAGGTTCTCTTTACAGTTCCTTTTTCGGCAGTCGGATCGCCAGAGAGGAAACTGCGTCTGGCATATATATCCATACTGTCCCATGTGGTCGGCAGCAAGGTGTTCAGATATTCCTCGACCATTCCGACACGCTCGTCCACCTCCATAGCGTTCCGCTGCGCCTTTCGGACTCGGCGAGGATATCGCCTTCGAGATACAGCTTTTCGCCGGATTCCCAGATGGCTCTCGCTTCTGCCCAGAACTGGTCGCGGTCAGCCTGTGTGAAGTGCCAGCTCTGCTTCTGTGTTTTCTGATGCACTTTGATGATCCAGAAACGGCGGTTGCCCGTGATGTCACGGAGGTAGCCCCGTTCGCCGTTGACCGTACCGATAATGACGCACTGGCGGGGGTGGCTTTCGACCACTCTGCCGTAGCTCGGACGGTATTTGTCATCGGAGGTGGAGAGGAACGATTTCACCTTTTCAATGTCAGCTTTCTTCATTCCGGCAAGCTCTCCGATTTCGACCACCCAGAAGCCCTGCAGCTTTTCCGCTCCGGCTTTATCGTCCATATCCGTAAGGGAGAGGGATTCGGAGTAATATTCGGGCGTGACGAGGTCTTTGACGATGGAGCTTTTGCCGATGCCTTGCTCACCATCAAGTACCGGCACACAGTCGAACTTGATGCCGGGACACAGTACCCTCGCAACAGCCGCGGCGAAGGTCTTTCTCGTAACGGTGCGGACATACTCCGTATCGTCTGCCTGCAGATATTTGATAAACAGTTTCTCGACACGCTTCACACCGTCCCATTTGGGGAGTCCATTGAGGTAATCCCGCACAGGATGAAAATGGCGGTCATCTGCCACCTTGGTGAAGGACACGTCATAGTTGCGGGTCGTGAACTCGCCGTAGCGGATATCCACGAGGGACTTGAGCTGGGCAGAGTCGGCATCCCGCCAGAAGGAGTTTCCTTCGGGACGGTCCCACGGCAGTTCGCCTGTGACTTGGATGCGGTTTGCCATGTCGTTGAAAGCAAATCCCTGCAAGTCCGGGTCGTTTTCGAGGATGAGGTTCAAGTTCCACACGCTGTTTTCCAATGCCCCGGAACGAGGAACGAAATGAAGCCGCTTGTGCCAGTCGGCATCATCGGAGAAGTCCTCTCCGGCTTGAGCGATACGCTCGGCGGCAAGATTCTCCTTGACCATATCGTCTGCGAGAGCGAGTTCGGTCATCTGCTTGAAGGACTTCTTTTCGTCATCATCGCCGAAGCGGTGGATACGGACGAGGTCGAATGCGTTCAGCAGTTTGCCGCAGGCGGAGTCCGTGGCATGGTGGCTGTATGCGAACTTGTCATCATAGACCACGACACCAGCGGATGAGTCAGCGGGGATGTAATCGTAACGACCTTCCATTGCTGAAGGCTCATACACATCGGCGAGATAGGTCTCGATAACGGCGGCGATACCGTAGGCACGGCAGAATGCGCCCACCACACCGGGTTTGGCGAGAGGGTCTTCCTGTTTTTTGCCGCTTGCCTCACGGACGGCACTTTCACGGGAGGAGGTCGGAAGCAGAGAGCAGTCCTTCCAGTTTGGATGCGCCGAGAGATATACATCGGGATCGAGCCATTCGCCCTCGGTGGTCTCGCAGATGAACTCACCGTTTGCCGGGGTTGTCGGCCAATACATGAGCTGGCTCGGTTTGTAGGAGCATTCATCGAACTGGTCGATGCCCCAATCGGCGGCGAAGTATCTGGCGAGAGCCACATATTCGTCCGGGGTGATGTCCCTCGTCAGCGGCACGATGATGCGGCAGCGAGGCTGTTCGGGTGTATGTCCGTGGGTGGTATAGAGACAGGATGCGTACCGGCACTCCGATGTGAAACGGTCGATGAAACCGATCTCTGCATGGTCTGCGTCCATCGTCAGCATGGAGCGGCAAGCCACAGTCTCACGCTTGCGGCGGTTGCCTTTGAGATTGCCGCCGACAAAGCCGCCCTTGTCCTTGGCACGGTCACGGTCATCCTTCTTGAGCTTCGGATATTCCTCCACGGTTTCGGTCGTGCGGATAGTGTTTTTCAATCTTTCGCACAGGTCTTCCCATGCGGTGGTTTTATTCGCCCAGGTCTTTGCGTAGCAGCTATTGCCGTAGGCGATTGGCAGGTCACGCATTTTTGGTTACCTCCTTAAGGTCGGAATTAAATATCGGATGGTATAGTTCTTACGCTTAGCCCGGTCAATTTCGGCAGCCATGCCGCTTGAAATCAGCTCTCCGAAGACCCATAATTCGGCGCACTTGCTCATCAGCACATTTCCGAAGAACATGGCAAGCTCACGCTCTTTCGGATTGCTGTCATCCATGAACTGCGGAAACAGCAGATGCGGAGCGATGGGGAGATAGCCGCTGTCCACGGCGAATCTGCTGTATCTCTGTGCCGCCTTGACGTTTGTCTCCACATCTCCGGCATAGGGTGAGCAGATATACACAACAGGTCTGAATGCGAAGAACGCTTTTTCCTCTTTTATAATGTTTGTCATTGCCTCGTATGCGGTAGGGTCGTAATAGCCCTCCGCATTGAACTTGTTTATTCCCATAGGATTTACCTCAATCTTTCTTATAAAATTTCGTGATATACCCGTCTGCCCGGAGGAGCAGTCCCTTTGCCCACGGCGGCGTTCTGCCCATCTGCTCACAGATGGTATCGAGGGATACACGAGGGTCGGCTTCAATTACAAGTTCATCGTGGATGTGCATGGTGATCGAGCAGCGGCGAAGGGTCTTCATGGCATAGCATAGAATGTCCCTCGCTGTTGCCTGAACGATATTCTCCACGAACTTGGGACCGTAGCTTTCGAGCCGTTCCCATTTCTTCGTACCGTCGACACCTTCGTAGGTAATACAGGAGCCGCCGAATCTGTTCTCGCCGATTTTCGGTTTGACGTAATTGAGCATCCTGCCGGTCGGGAGAAGGATGGAGAGCATTCCGCTGCGGCAGAGGAAACGAATGCCGTGGGTTTCTGTCGTGGTCTTATCCCGGACAGCGGTCAGCACGGCGCGGTCAACATCCCACCAGAACTTGACGATGTTGGGGTTTGCCGCCCTCCAAGCCTGAACAAGCGGCTGAAGCTCCTCTTCGGTCAAGCCCATATCTAATGCTCCCATTGCCTTCAAAGCACCCACGGAGCCGCCGTAGCCGAGAGCCAGTTCAGCGATTTTGCCTTTCTGACGGAGGTGTCTGTTGACACCGTGCTTTTCGACCGGCACTCGAAACATCTGCGATGCCGAAGCGCAGTAGATGTCCTTGCCTTCGGCGAAGACCTCCTGCCGCCACGACTCTCCGGCGAACCATGCGATGACCCTCGCTTCGATTGCCGAGAAGTCAGCCACATAGAACATCGCACCCTCACGGGGAATGAATGCGGTGCGAATGAGCTGCGACAGCGTGTCCGGCACATCCTCATACAGCATTTTAACGGCTTCATAATTGCCGCTGCGGACAAGCCCTCTCGCTTCGGCAAGGTCGGACAGATGGTTCTGGGGCAGGTTCTGCATTTGAATGAGCCTGCCTGCCCATCTCCCGGTGCGGTTGGCACCGTAAAACTGAAACATCCCTCTGGCTCTGCCGTCCGAACACACAGCGTTTTGCATTGCCTGATACTTTCACCGAGGACTTGGCAAGCTGCTGGCGGAGAACAAGGGCATCGGCGAGTTCCGGCGGTGCGGTCTTCAGCATTTCGTTGACGACCTTCTTGCCGAGACTATCGGTTTCCAGACCGTTGTCGGCAAGCCATGACCGCATCTGCGATACCGAGTTGGGATTTTCAAGCTCCGTGATGCGACGCATATCGTCCATCAGCTCCTGCCTTGAGGCGGCATCCATTTGGATAGCTGTATCTACAAGGGGCATATCCAGCCGAACCCCGCGATCATTGATCTCTTGATCAATGCGGTATTCGTCCCACACGAATTCCGGCACGGGGAACTTCATGAGCTTCTGCTGTATGCCCATTTCGGTTTCCACGTCACGGAGGTTATATGATTTGAAGAGTGACCATTTCTCCGGGGCATCCTCCGGGCGGTTGCGTGTTCTGCCGCCGTTGCTCTTGGTCGGAGCGCACGGGGAGCAGAAATACTTGATGAGTTCCTTGCCCTCGGTAAGCTTCTGTTTGTCGAGGTTCAGCACCGCACCGACACCCTGTAGTGAAAGCGGCAGTCCCATATATGCTGCCCACACCATCGTGCATTGCCATGAGGACGGGTCGAGGTAATTACCCGTGGGCAGGCCGAGATGCCGGGAAAGACAGACTCGTTCAAAGTTGGCGTTGAAGGCGAACTTCAGCACATTTTCATCGGTCAGCGAGGCGGAAATGTCTGCCGGTATTTTTTCGCCGAGAGCCAGATCGACCACATGGACTTCACCTCCATCCACGGCATAGCCGAAGAGAAGCACCTCGAAGTCCGGGTCTTCCGTGTATTTGTAAACACCGCACTTGTTTAAGTCGGTGCCGCTGTATGTTTCGATATCTATACTTATGGTTTTCAAAAGTTGTCACCTCACATAGCCGTAAAGGGCGGCAGGATCGCTCCCACCGCCCACGGCGGTTGATTACTTAAATTCCTTCATGCGCATCTCGTGGTATTCGAGGTCACGCTTTTCGCGCTCTTCCTCACGCTTCGCCCTGCGGCGATTGTCGAAGATGTCAGCGATGGAGTGGATCAGAAAGGTCACTCCGAGAAGAGCGTAGATAGACAGGAGTCCGATGCAGAGGATGGTGGTAATCATTTCGCTCATGACTTAGCCCTCCTTACGCCAGAAAATCGTCATCGTCATCGGTGTCGAAGTCGGATTCAGCCGAAGCCTTACCGCCGAGGGGTTCACCGTCACGAATCTTCTGAAGGTTGTTAAGACCGCAGGCAATGCCGCGATTTCCGTTGCTGTTGAAAGCGTAGAAGTTGATGGAGGCTCTGCCGTACACGCCGGAATAGACCTCGCTGCGGACAAGGATGGGATTGCGGTCAGCGTCCACGATGCCGGGAGCGGTCGTGGAGTTGGCATTCACGAAGTAGCACCCTGCGTAGGCGGGATCATCGGGGCGCTCGGTATCGCCGTCACGCAGAGGGTTCTTGATAACGGAGAGAGACGGGACGGACTTGCCGTTGCCCTTGAGCTTCGCCTCGCCCTCGTGATATGCGGCTTCGATGGCAGCCTTAATCTTTTGGATGGTGACGGTATCGCTCTTGGGGATGATGAGGGAAACGCTGAACTTGGGAGCGCCACCGTTGATGCTCTTGGCTTCCCAGACGTTTGCGTAAGACCAACGGGTATCCTTGCCGGTGATGACCTTCATGGGGTTGTTGACTTTGGTGGTGTTATTAGACATAATCGTTTACTCCTTTAATTTTCAAAATCTGATGCCGCTGTGTTCATAGCCGGACGCTTGTCGGACATCGGAACGAGCGTAGGCTTTCCCTGGGGCTTCGTGATGAAGCGGCCGAGGATTTCGTCAAACTTGGCTTTGCCGAGCGTTTTCTGCATCTCGGTAATGCCGAGCAGTTTCTGTTCGTAAGGGTCGTGACCGGCGGCAATGACCGCTGCGGCTACGAGTCTTTCGTCTGTGTACTTGCGGTTGGATCGTCCCTGGACAACCTTCCATCCGTTCCACGACTTACCGCTGATGGCGGCTTGCAGGGCGTATTCCTTGATGTCGTTTGCCCAGGACACGAGGGCATCGACCTTGGAGAGGACCTCTTCGACTTCCTCATCCGTGAGGAGCGGAGGTTCGGCGAAGTCATAGGCAGCAAGCGCGAGGTTCGCTCTGGCGCGTTCCCGGCAGTCCGCTTTCGCCTTGCAGAACTGACACCACTCGCCGCAATGGAACTCACCCTCGCCCTTGAAGGCAAGCTCGGCGGTCGGCTTTAGAACGGTCTCTGCCCATTCGAGAAGCTCGGCGGTCGAAACGGTGTAGGTGCTGACGTTGGAGCGGCGGGGCTGATAGATGGTCATCGTGACCGTGTCGATGTCATAGAGGGCATCGAAGATCTCCAAAGCACCGAGGGCATACAGCATCATCTGCGGATTGTGTTCTGCCGAGACCTCCACTCCCTTGCCGTGCTTGTAGTCCACGATGTTGAGGGTGCCGTCGGCGATGAGGACACAGTCCCCGGTGCCGAAGCCGCTCTCGACATATTTGGAATAATCGAGCCGCTGCTCAATCAGCACGATGGGGTCGGTTGTGACCTTCTTCGCTTCGGCGAGGAGTTCAAGCACATAGGCGGCATAGCTGTTGGCACATTCCTCCATCTCCTCGTTGTACCAGGAAAGGTTTTCGGTGGGGTCTTCGGACGGAATGCCCAGAGCCGTCTTGAGTCTATATTCGCACAGGCTGTGGGCATCCGTTCCCTCGGCGGCGAAATTGCTGCCCCTGTCCTCGTGGTTCTCACCGAGCCTTGCGGACGGAGGACAGTTCAGCCACCTGTGGGATGAAGATGCGGAGAGCAGAGCGTGATTACCCATTGCCGAGTCCCTCCGCATCTTTGATGAGGGCGGCATACTCCGAAGGGTCAATGCCGGAGAGCGTTGCCGCGCCGTGCTGACGGAGCAGTTCCTTCACCTGTGCGGTGAAGCCACGGCTGGACATCTCTGCGAGAATCGCACGGACGTCTTCTTTGGTAGGAATCGGCTCGGTCGGTTTTGCCGGAGCTTCGGAGGTCTCGCCGCTGAACATCTCCGTGAGGGTATCAGCCGCTTCGTTAATAGCGGCAGCCGCAGTTCGCAGGTCTCTGATCACGGCATCCAGTTCGCTCATTTTTGACATCTCTACACGCTCCTTCCTTGATTTGCTTTTCTCTTACCGCCCGGGTGACTTTCTTTGCCAGGTTGCTGACACGATGATGAAGTCGAGCAGAACGTCAACGAGTTCTTCTTCCGGCTTCAGAGCATCTCTCTTTGCTTCGTTCATTCGTTTTCACCTCCCGAAGGAGCGTTATCGTTTTGCCCCTTACACTCTCCCATGAACATGAGGAGGGCATTTCGGAAAAAATCCGGAAAACTTTTTTCAGAAAATGTCCGGGAATTCTTTTTCGAGGACAGCTTTAACCTTTTTTTAATCTGTAGGCATAGGTCTTTCTGCCGATTCCAATGCGTTCGCCGATGGTATCCTCGGTTAAGCCCTCAAGTCGCAGCTCGCCGATTTTGATTGCCTCCGGCATCAGCTCCGTAAGCCGAGCGTACAGAGCTTTCATTTCGGAAGCCTCGATGATGACGTCTTCAAGCAAAGGCGAATCGTCCGGGATTTCCTCTACCCACGCAGTTTCGTTTCCTTCATCATCGGTTTCGGTGTAATCAAGGGAACGCATATCGCCCATGCGATGGAAGGGACAGGTTAGGCAGTCCATATCGCAGGAGAGCCGCTTGCTTGCGGGACACACACAACGGCCATGCCTCTGCTGACGGATTCGGTAGATATTGATGTCGTGGTAGTAGGCATCGAATTCTTCCTTGCAGACGGGGATGCTCTCTTTCGTGGAGCGGATGTAGATGGTGTACTGCTTGTCTTTCTTTGACATAAAAAAGTCCTCCGATTTTCGATTTCTCGAAACGGAGGACTCCGGGTTCGGCTGCAAAAGGGGTGCAGAAAACTAACCACAGCCCGACAGAGAGATTCTCCGTTTCGGTCTGCGGCAACCCGCTCAATAGGCAGCCGTCATTATTGACTTGTCCGCCGTGAGCCGTTGAGCAACGGTTCATGACTCCGTCCAGCTGACGGCGGTTGTTTGGGCTTAAGCGTCCAGGTGACAGCGCGGCACCCGTGCTGTCACCTCGACGTTCAATCATATATAAGGTTGGCGGAGGAGAGTCTGCGTCAGCAGTCACCCGTCCTCATCGATAAGCATGAGGTTGCCGAAGACCTCACTGTAATAAACGGGGCTGAGATCCTCGAAGCAGGTCGCGTCGTAACGTCTGAACACTGACGCCGCCACCTCATTGCCGTACTTCGCCGCTACGCTGGCGACGGTATTCTCGATGTTTATCTGCCAATCCTGTCTGGTCATGTTGCTGCCTCCGAATGTTTATTTCATATTTGATGAGGGGAATTTCACATCCACAGAAACGAAATCTGTAAAAGGGGTAGAATTTTTCACACTTTTGTGTTATACTGGATGAAGTGTAGATTTCGGATTTCTCCCCATTACCGCCTTCGCCTCATCTACAACTAAACCTAAAGTAGATAAGGTTCCTGTCAACATCACAAAACAGCTCTTTGAGGTTACTAAGGCGGTGTAAGGTTACTAATTTTGAAGGAGGTTATAGAGATGACCCCAAATCCGGTGCCACACCTTTGCGGAGGTATTCTCTTCGACCTGCTGCTCGAAGCAAGAAAGCCGCGCCAGAAGGCGAGAAATAAGCTGAACGGCGGATCAGACGGTTTAACGATTCCCGGTGTTTACGCCGGACTTATCTACATAGTCACAGGGGAAGACTTCTCTTCGGTCGCAGGGACGACTCTGAACAAGTGCGCGACCAACTATAAAAAATGCGATGACAGCACCGGCGACTATGTTCCTTTTACAAAAGCAGCCACACGCTCCGCATTTCAAAATCTGTATCAAACAAATAAACCCTACCTCCTCAAGCGGACAGCAGAGTTTATAGAGAGATATTTGAATAAGGATAAGTGCGTGTGGTTAGTTTCAGCTTTGATTGAAACAATGCAGAAAGATGCTTCTGTCGATAGCGAAACCTTAATAGCGGTCAGCTATTCCAATTCTCTTCCGGTAAAAAAGCTTCATGAAGCACAGCAGATTATGCTGTTGCCGTTTCTCTTGAGTGTCATAAACTACGTCATGTGCAATTGTCCTGATTGCGAATCCGGCAAAGCTACCTTTACCATCTGGTATTCTCAAGCGGGTTCTAACACCGAATGGAAATTCAACAGCGATATTGGGAGCGGGATTTCAGCAATCAGCATTGATACAGACCTCTCCGTTCCTTCTACAGGCGCTTCTTTACCAAACCCTACAGATGCTACGCAAAGGGACCAACTGACCGTGAAATAATCGATAATGCCATTTTAAACACCGGCCGAATAATGGCAGAAGTCTTCGGAGCCGCTGAACATCAGCTTGCCGAACAAATACGGCGGAATAATAAAAAAGCGGATTCATCCGAAGATGCGTCCGATAATACCGAAGCGGAGGTCGTGGATGGCGAAGATCCATCAGGTGCCG
Organism: Oscillospiraceae bacterium; assembly: GCA_022009755.1. Taxonomy (GTDB): domain Bacteria; phylum Bacillota; class Clostridia; order Christensenellales; family QALW01; genus UMGS1338. The sequence continues at coordinate 738,533 of CP091722.1, read as the reverse complement.
CAGCGGTGGATAAAAAAGTTGTGCATCAAACCATAGTAAATCAATATGGGGATCATCCCGTTCACATTGATCACGTCGAGAATTTGAAACTGTAACGGAGGTAGTGCGTATGGCAAATGAAATACAAAAGGGATCTGTTCCGGCAGTTCCGTCTGCCGGTGCGCCGATTACTCAAGTGAACCAGTTTGGGGATCGTTCGGTTCATGCGGATCACATAGAGAATCTGAATGTTACAGTAATTGAAAATCAAGGCTCTCCTACCGAGGACGAGAACGGTGTTCCCTTCGTCCCCCTCACGCCAACCAGATATGACAGCACAACCCGGATCATTTACCTCGGAACCGAAGAGGTTAAACTGCCTGTTCAGCTTACGCCGCAGAGCAGTATTTCCCCGCAGGAACTTCCGTATGTAAACGCGCTGTGCGAAGTGTATGCAGAAAAAATCAACAGTGTCGTGACGCCAGACACAATAGGAACCTTGTCCAACACCCTTCGCAGAAACTTTGCAGAACAGCGCAAAGCCTACTATAGTGCAGAAAGCGTCCATCGTTCGGTGCGCGAGGTCTTTTCCGACGGCGATAAACAGTTTCAGGCGCTCAAAACGGATGCTTATGACGGGATTTCCGACACACTCTTTGATGATCGCCACACGAGCGGATATGACCGTCTCCTCGCAGTACTTAATAAGGTTACGAACATTACGCTTTCAAAATCCTCGTTTATGAACATAATCGGTCTGATAGCAAATCTTGAAAAGAAAGGCATCTGCCATATCCTGGTGAATGACGGGACGATTAAATCGTGGGTGAATATCGATGAATGATCTTTTCAACACTCCGTTTGAAACCGGGTTGCGTGCGATGCTCATTCTCTCCGTCATCCGTTCCTGCGGTATGACAATTGACCGCCTTTCAGCATACGACTTTATGACCATATACGGAAAAGATTTTGAAGTGTCTGATCGGAACTTGCACGGAGATAACAGTTACAGCTTCAGCGAACTATCCTCCAAGCGGTCTGTATGTTCGGAAGGCATCAAGATGTTTGTACTGGATGGGCTTATCGCCGTCAACCGAACTGAAGGCGGTTTTCTGTATAAGCTGACCGTCGCAGGACGCAAGTATATAGGAACCCTTGAGTCCGATTACAAAGATCAGTATTTAGCTATCGCAGAAACCGTACATAAAAAATATGCACGAAAAAGTGACTCGGCAATATTGAAAGAAATCAGCGGCAAAGCCGTGCAATCGTTAAGGAGGTAGCGATGGGAGAATTCTATATTACCAAGGTGGTCGCTAAAGGCAGCGGCAAAACCGATTCCGTAATCGACCTCCGCCCTGGGTTGAATATCATCCGAGGGAGATCAAATACCGGCAAGACCTGCATCATCAAGTGTATCGATTTCTGCTTTGGCAGTAAGGCGAAACCTTTTGATGAAAGCCTTGGATATGATACCATTGAAATCTCCCTGCACACGGGCAAGGGCGATATTACAATCACACGTGCTTTGGGGAAAAACCAGGTCGATGTTGTCACCGACGTTCCAGGTTTTGAAAGCGGCAAATACGATTTGAAACACACAAATAAAAAAGACCCTCTCCCCATATTGAGCGATCTGCTTCTGGACTCAATCGGGATAGAGGGTGAACACTTCGTTATAAAGAACAAGAATTTTGAAAAGAAACGGCTGACCTGGCGCACATTCCTTCATGTTTTGCTTTTCCATGTAGCCGATATTGCCAAAGAGAAATCCATCATCGAACCGGAGCAAGCTACTGACAGAACTGCATTGCTCTCGGCGTTGCTATACCTGTTGTCGGGACAGGATTTTGGTGAGGCGGATGCTCAAACCAAGAAGGAAATTCGAGTCGCCCAGAAAAAAGCAGTCGAAGAATATGTCAACAGGAAAATACAGGCTATTACGGACAAGCGCAAAGGACTGCTTGAAAGTTTGAGCGCCTTCGATGGTGTCGATGTCGAACAAACAATGCAGGACATCATTAACAGTCTTCAAAGCACGGAAACCCAGATCTCCACGGCCGTTGACCAGAGCCGTGCACTGCTTGGCCAGATTCTGCGGTTGCAAAGCCGAGCCGCCGAATGCGATCTTTTGAAGTCTCGCTATGCCGCCCTTAGAACGCAGTATGTATCTGATGTGAAGAGGCTCTCTTTTATCGTTAACGGCGAGGTCGAGATGGGACACGTTCCGAAGAATCAGGTATGCCCATTCTGCGATGGCAAACTGCCTGTTCGGGACAAGAAATCATACATCGATTCTGCACAGGCTGAACTTGACAGAATAACCCTCCAAATGGACGGCCTGGCTGAAACGGAAAAAGACCTCGAAGCGGAAAAGGCTGAAATTGAGACGGCTCTGAAGGAACTACAGGCAAAGCGCGACAGCATTGAGACCATGATTGAAAACGAGCTGCAGCCGAAAGCAGATGCACTGCGAGAATCCTTGAACGGTTACCGCGCGTTTATTCAGATAAAGCAGGAACTCAACGTTATCGATGACTTTGCCTCCAGTTGGGAAACGGATTTGAGAGAGCTTCCCAGCGAGGATGAAACACAGATCGAGTATCACCCCAAAGAATATTTTGGCGATGAGTTTCAGGAGCGGATCGATCAGATGTTGAAAGACACTTTGATCGAATGCGCCTATGACAACCTGACCACGGTGCGGTTCAACATGAAGGATTTTGATGTTGAGGTAAACGGCCACAAAAAGGCGGATATTCACGGGCAAGGGTACTGCTCTTATCTCAACACTATCGTTGCGCTCACGTTCCGCCGGTACATGGAGGCGTACGCAAAATACAACCCCGGCTTTTTGGTAATCGATACTCCGCTGCTTGGACTTGACCAAGGCGTTACAGACGCCGCACCGGAAAGTATGAGAACCGCGTTATTCAAGTTCTTTATCAATCATCAAAATGACGGACAAATAATCATCTTGGAAAATATGATGCATATTCCTGCTCTTGACTATGAAGGCTCTGGCGCAAATGTAATCACTTTTACCAAGGGACTTGAAGACGGCAGATATGGTTTTTTGAACGATGTGAAATGAGCATACACGGAGGTACCAAAATGCGAATCAGTTACAACAAGTTGTGGAAACTGCTGATCGATAAGAACATGACGAAGATGGATTTAAAAGAAGCCGCTGGCGTCAGCGCCGCGTCCATCGCAAAACTCGGGAAGGGTGAAAACATCACAACCGGTGTCCTTTTGAAAATATGCGAAACACTGAACTGCCACATTGAGGACATCCTTGAAACTGTGGACGAATAAGGAGGATATTATGAGTCAGAATATTATAGAATACGCGAGAGAATTAGCAGTAGGAAAACTCTTTGAGACAAACGGTTTTTCCACTGTTTGGACTACATGGAGGTCGGTAATTAACACGGATGTATTTCTTTCGGGGAGTCCTACCGAAAACCAAATCTACTCAATCGGTGATCATCTAAGAGATATCTTCCGCTCAACCGGAACGGCAGGAAGAACCCAGAGTGATGTCTCAGGAGGAGGCGCAAACTGGGAAGCCCTTGTTTGCTGGTACTTGAACCTGTGCTTGATTGGAAGAAGAACTTTTGTCATAAAACATCATAAGGATTTGATTCCTACTCCTATAAATAAGGCTATAACAGTAAACTATGGGAATTTCCGTTCCAATACAGAGTCGGATTTAATTGCAATTACTTTTCCGGACAAGCCAGATTATTCCTGCGATAAGGATGATATCGCCGTCAATGATGTAAATGGCGAAGCAGTACCCACCCAATCTGGAAGGAGCTACAATTTCCTGCCCATTTTAGATGCGCTTGTTGCGCGAGATTTCGAGGACATTGAGATCCATATCATTCAGTGTAAAACGAACTGGAACGATAATGCACAAATACCTATGCTTTGGGATGCTGTGTATTCTGCTAACACATTCAGAAATGGTATCTCCGTTGGTGCAGATGGTTTTTCTATTCATGACGCCAAGCGCTTTACATACTCCTTTGTTACTGTTCCGTCAAATCAGTTAGTAAAAAACGGCAGAGAGACATACAAAAATACATCTACTGCCGTTTTAAGAGTGATTAATCTGTCTGGTGGAAATTACTGGGGATTAGAGTCCAAAGCAGGTATTGCAAGTTCAGTTAAGGAGTTACTCGAGCGTAATTTAAAAACCGGGCAAAACAGGGGAATACTGTACACAATCCGCGCTGCTTTGCCCGATATTACAACCACATACAGTTATTTTGATTTACTGTAGTACCTTTAGTATTTCCAATGCAATTGCTTTTGCAAGCAACGGAGGTACCGCATTGCCAACCTGAGTATACTGGGGGATTTCGACTCTTCTTCGTAATCCTCCAGTTGTTCTTTTTCCGAGGAACTCAAAAGAATCATCAAATGATTGGCATCTTGCCATTTCTCGAACGCTGAATGTTCTATCTTCCCAAGGGCTGATATAGTCATCTGCAATCGTTACAACAGTTGCGGACGGTTGGTCTGACTTCCACCTTTGACGAATATTCTTTTTTGTAAGCAGAACATCAATTTGTTCCTCTGTTGCTTTTCCTTCCTTGAATAAAGAAATCACTTCATCTTCTGTAAACCCGAGTTCCTTTGCACATAAAGCAACCAGCGCCGGTTTTTCCCGAAATGTCAATGCCTTCTTCAAGCACCCTTTTTCTCAGACTTGCTCCACTTTCTCCTTCTTGGAAAAAGGCCAAATCTTTCTCCAACTACGGCTGTTTGCTTCGGAAGTTCCATATTCATATGTGCTTTAGATTTGATTGGAGTTCCTGATGTGGTAGGAGTCCTTCCGTTAATGCTATCGATTTGATATTGCGTAAGGTTCGGGCAAATTTTACCGCGAACTTTCTCATCGACGATAAGATCACCTATCGCATCCAGCAAAGATAAATGTTGATCTGGCGTCAGTATAGGCTCTGGATACTCCGGAGGGGTCAATCCGTCCCTATAACCCATAAAAATAATTCTGTTTCTGCGTTGCGGAACTCCATAATCAGCCGCGTTGAGAATTTTCGGTTGAAGTGTACGATAACCGATTTCGTTAAGTTCGCTCCGCAAGATATCTGGTGTCACGCTACCATCTGGATATTCAATTCCGGTTATGCCTTTATATCCGAGGAATTGCATATCTACAAACCCCTCAACATTCTCCAGCACAATGTACTTCGGACGCACTTCATTGATAACTCGCACATACTCACCAAACAGCATATTACGAGGATCAGACTTATCGCGTCTTCCTGCGCGTGAAAATCCCTGACAACTGGGACCGCCAATCATCAAATCTATTTCTGGGACCGGCGCGTTTTTGAATATCTCAAGAGCAGCTATTCTCTCCTCGATAATCTTGCCCGTCAAATCTTTTATATCTGAACGCTCGAACCAAGTGTTCTTTCCTTGAATCAACCCTAATTGTTCATGTCTATGCTTATAGGTTACCTCGACCATATCGCTAATATCGGAACTGAACAAGATATGAAAGCCGGCTTGAATCAATCCTTCAGAGCAACCACCCGCTCCGCAAAACAGGTCAATAGCATATGCCATTATTTTTTCTCCTCATCGTTTTTTAGATATTCTCTTATCCACAAACCGATTTCAGTGGACGCCTTTTTTCCTTCTGATGCCAGTTTTTGCATAAAAGCGTCCTTGATATCAGGCTCTATCGCAACTTCAATTTTGGCCGTTTTTTTATCCGCCCCGTCGGCCTGCCACCAACGTTGGTTTTCTTTTTCATACGCGCCTCCAAACCATCAGGATATTATCGTGTTTTTATCCTGATAAAAACATTATACCATCCAAGCCGTTAAAAGTCAAGTTTCGTGTTGCGAAAGCAATGACAAAAGATAAGATAAAGGTCAGAAGCGGTAGGCTTTTCTCATCAAACCTGTAGCCTCGCCAAGCAAATATCTAACCCGTAGCCTCGCGTTTCGGCACTTTCAGTGTGCAGGATAGATAGTGAAAAAGTCTGAAAGGGATCTCAGGCCACCGCCGGTTTTTGGGGCAAACCTCGAAATCCCTTTATTTCAGTACATTTCAGCCCTTTTGAGAGCCAGTTCTCGTCATCAATACTACCGTCTCGACGTGGATTATGTGTGTAGAATACTATCTCAATAACCTTTTAAATTTTTTTCCTCTAACCTTTTAATTATTCTATGAAAAAAATTAAAAAAAGTTAGGATGAATAGGTTCACTTTTTTTCCGGCGGCAGCGTTTGCCAGAAACTCCGTAAACGAAAAAAAGCGAGGTCGGCAGGTTCACATTTGAACCCACTAACCTCGCTTTTGGCTTTATATCAAGGGATTTTCATATGGAATAATTAAAAAGGTACGGTAGCAATTTGTATCATTGCTACCGTACCTTTGTGGTTGCGGGAGTGGGATTTGAACCTCACGACCTTCGGGTTATGAGCCCGACGAGCTACCGGACTGCTCCATCCCGCGATGTCTTAACACGGTGTATTATATACCATATTGAGCAGTCAGTCAAGCACTTTTTTGCTTTGGCTTTGCAGGTGTCGAGGTTGTTGGTAAGAAACGGAAGCCGTATAAATATTACAACTATTTCGCATTACAAGGCCGTGTTTTATTTGACATTAATGCTTTTTATGATAGAATAGTAATGTCGAAAAAATGTCGAGTTTAATTATTAAAAACTCATTTTTTTGTTTTATGGGGAATGAAAGCATATGGGATACGGACAATATGAACGGAATATCCGCCGCAGGCGTAATAATACTTCACTGACGGTTACCATTATTGCACTTGTGGTGTGCTTTGTGCTGGCGCTTACCGGTTTTGCGCTTTCGCTCACCGGAGCCAAGCGTGCCGCGCAGGAGCTTAACGACAAAAATGCGCAGCAGGAGGCGCGTATATCGGAGCTTGAAAAGCAGCTTGAACAATCCGATGTCAATGCGCTCAAGGAAGAGATTGAGCGCCTGCAGAAAGAGCTTGAAAAAGCCAATGCCGATAAAGAGGCTTTGCAGGAACAGATAAACGAGCTCAACAGGCGTTTGGAAGCAAAGCAGCAGCAAAACGGTGAATTGGCAAAAAAAAAATTGATTGCTCTGACATTTGATGACGGTCCGGGCTCGCGCACTACGCCGGAGCTATTGGATTTTCTTAAAGAACACAATGTTAAGGCAACATTTTTCGTTATAGGAATAAATGCTAAAAAACATAAAGACATTCTTGCACGAATGGCGGCGGAGGGGCATGTGGTCGGTAATCATTCCGATCAGCATAAAAACCTTAAAAATCTCGGCAGTGTAGAGGAAATAAAAAAGGCGGTTTCTGAGTGCAATGAAATTATAAAGGAAGCTACGGGAGCGTATCCCGTGCTTCTCAGACCGCCGGGAGGAAGCACGAACGCGCTTGTTAAACAGGCCTGCAAAGAGATGGGAATGTCAATAATTCTTTGGCGCGTAGATACTTTGGACTGGAAGAGCCGCGATAAGGACAAAATACTGGAGGTTGCATTTGATAAAGACAGCCCGTACAGTATTCGTGACGGAGCCATAGTGCTTATGCATGATATTTATCCCACTACGGTTGCTGCTGCAAAAGAAATGATACTGCGTTTGGAGAGTGAGGGTTATACCTTTGTGACCGTTCCGCAGCTGCAGGCGCGCGGCGGAATGGAGCCCGGCAATGTATATCACTATGCATTTCCGTCGTAAAGCCGGTATCTGTTTTAGCGGCTGAAGCGTCGTTAAATTTTAAATAAGCATTAAGCAATCCCCGAACAGGGGATTGTTTTTATATAGCCGATTCAGGAAGACGGAAGGCGATTATCGGTAAAGTATGCGGGTATTTATTAATGCGGAGCAATAATTTAAGCATATCAAGCCTGCGCTTTCGGGATTGTTATTTAGATAGCGCTATGCTATAATAATTGAAATTATTAAACGCAAATCAGGTGTCGGCGGGATGTATTTTGAATACGGAGAAAAGGAAATATCTTATTTAAGACAAAAGGATGCAAGACTTCGTGAGGTGATAGACCGCATTGGACATATTTACAGGGAGACGGACGCGGAGCTTTTTTCCTCGGTTATTCATCATATAATTGGGCAGCAGATTTCAACTAAGGCACAGGCGACAATTTGGCGGCGCATGCAGGAAACACTCGGAGAGATAAATGCGCAAACAGTTTGCAATGCAGGAACTCAAAGGCTGCAATCGCTGGGCATGACATGCCGTAAGGCGGAGTACATTACTGATTTTGCGCAAAAGGTTCATGAAGGCGCTTTTGACCTTGAGGCTGTTGAACATATGAATGATGAAGCTGCCGTACAGGAGCTGAGCCGGCTTAAGGGTATAGGAGTATGGACGGCGGAAATGATTTTGCTGTTCTGCCTTAAGCGTCCTGATGTTTTCAGCTATGACGACCTTGCCGTTCAGCGAGGTCTTCGGATGGTTTACAGGCATCGTGAAATTAATCGTAAGCTGTTTGAAAAATACCGCCGTCGCTTCAGTCCGTACGGAAGCGTGGCAAGCCTTTACTTATGGGCGGTGGCCGGAGGCGCAATTCCGGAAATGAAGGACTGCAAACCTAAAAAATCAGAAAAGAAGAAGGCTGAGCGGCAAGTGTGATTTGTTGTTTCGGCTCGGGCTGTTTTTAGAGGTATAGAAAATGACTTGCATTATGCATTATAATTCGCCGCTTGGAGGCATATTGCTGACAGCGGACGGAATCGGTTTGACGGGCTTGTGGTTTGACGGAGAAAAATACTATGCTGATAATCTTCCGCAGGAGCGAGAGGTAAAGGAAACGCCTGTTCTCTCAGAGGCTGCACGCTGGCTGGATATCTATTTTGCCGGAAAAGAGCCGGATTTTACTCCGCCGCTGCATCCTATCGGCTCGGAATTTCGCTGTGCCGTGTGGAAGCTTCTTTTGCAGATACCTTACGGTACCACTGCTACATACGGAGATATTGCAAAGGAGATTGCGAAGAACATGGGGCTTGAGAAAATGTCGGCGCAGGCGGTCGGCGGGGCGGTGGGGCACAATGAAATTTCCATCATTATTCCGTGTCACCGTGTGGTGGGCACAAACGGGAGCCTGACGGGATATGCGGGCGGCCTTGACAAAAAAATCGGGCTGCTGAAGCTGGAGCATGCGGATATGAGCCGCATGTTCATTCCGAAAAAAGGCACGGCGCGGTGACAATAACGCATAAAAGTAATCATCTATATCGGCCGTAATGACGGCCGGCATGGCTTCATGCTTGAAGGAATAGTGCATAATTATGCACAAGGCTTTTTTGATGAGGAGGCTTTTGCCTGTGATGAATGATACATAAGCATAAAGAAAAGCCAAGCGGAGAGCGTCGGTTAAACAAAACCCGATAATATACAAGCTTTCAGTTTGGGCAAAATGAATATCTGCGGGCCGATATATAAAGTTTGCATCAAATTTGGCGGCAAAATTAATGTGTACATAACCCCTTTGAATGGAACGGTTCAAGGGGCTATGTTTTTTTAATGTTAATTTGCAATAATTAACGCTTTATGAGGGGGATATAAGGCGTTAAGCCCGGACAATCGGCTGTTGATTTTTGTGCGGCGGAGGACGCGGCAGGAAAGGCGCGTGCGGCTGTCTGTTGTCAGCATTTATAAGTTGCTGTGTATATATATCAATCCGAATTAATAAATATGCATTTTTATGAATATTTGCTTGACAATAATGCGTTTATGGTGCATAATTATACACACAGATAGCAGATAGAGTTTGAACGGAGGAGACTGAGATGAAAACGAAGGAAATAAAAAAAGTAGTGCTTGCATATTCCGGCGGATTGGATACTTCCATTATCATTCCGTGGCTGAAGGAAAACTATAATAACCCGGAGGTAATAGCCGTTTCGGCGAATGTAGGACAGGCTGACGAACTTGAGGGGCTTGAAGAAAAAGCACTGAAGACCGGCGCCTCCAAGATATATATTGAAGATATAACCGAGGAATTCCTTACCGATTATGTGTTTCCCTGCGTGCAGGCGGGAGCGCTGTATGAGAATTATATGCTGGGCACCGCGTTTGCGCGTCCGCCGATCGCAAAGAAAATAGTGGAAATTGCACTTGCGGAAGGGGCTGATGCAATATGCCATGGGTGTACCGGAAAAGGAAATGATCAGGTTCGCTTTGAAATGGCCATAAAGGCGCTTGCACCTGATATGACTATTATTGCTCCGTGGCGCGAATGGAGCATAAAATCCCGCGAGGAGGAAATTGATTACGCAGAGGCGCACAATATACCGCTGAAGATAAACCGTGGAACAAACTATTCCAAGGATAAAAACATATGGCATTTATCGCACGAAGGGTTGGATCTTGAGGATCCGGCAAATGAGCCGCATTATAATAAGGCGGGCTTTGGAAATGGGAGTTTCGCCTGAGCTGGCTCCAGATATGCCGACTTATGTGACGGTGCATTTTGAAAAGGGTATTCCTACGGCGATTGACGGTAAAGAAGCGGGAGCCGTTGAGTTGGTTGCAAAGCTGAATGAATTGGGCGGAAAAAACGGAATCGGCTTGCTTGATATTGTGGAGAACCGCTTGGTGGGCATGAAGTGCCGCGGTGTATATGAAACTCCCGGCGGCGCGATTTTGTATAAGGCGCATGAAATTCTTGAAACCCTTTGCCTTGATAAAGAAACATCGCATTACAAGGCTTTGGTTGCACAGAAGCTGGCGGAAATCGTATATAACGCACAGTGGTTTACTCCGCTGACCGAAGCTATACTTGCGTTTGTAAAAACCACTCAGAAACCGTGACCGGTGATGTGAAGCTGAAGCTGTACAAAGGCAATATCATAAATGCGGGTGTAACATCGCCCTACTCACTGTACGACCCGGAAATTGCTACATTTGATGAAGATAATGTTTACAATCAGGCCGATGCAACAGGGTTTATCAATTTGTACGGGCTTTCCACTAAGGTATATGCAAAGATGAAGGCGAAAAACGGACTGAAATAGTATTAAGGGCGGTATTTATGGCTAAATGTGGGCGGGAAGAACCGATGGGGCAACCGATCGGATCGCGGACGATTTCAATACATCTATCGGTTTTGACAGCAGGATGTTCCGGCAGGACATAAAAGGAAGCATGGCGCATGCGGCCATGCTTTCCGCTAAGGGAATCATAGGGGAGGATGAAGCCGATGCGATTATAGGCGGTCTTAACGGAATTCTTGCTGATTTGGAAAGCGGTAAACTCGCATTTGATTCCTCCTGCGAGGATATACACATGTTTGTAGAAGAGGTACTGACAGCGCGCATCGGAGATGCCGGCAAAAAGCTGCATACGGCACGCAGCCGGAACGACCAGGTTGCCTTGGATATGCGGATGTATCTTATGGATGAAACGGATGGTATCCTTTCTGCAATTAAAGAATTGATCGGTACGGTTACGGATAAAGCGGAATGCTATCAGGCGGCAATTATGCCGGGGTATACACATTTGCAGCGGGCGCAGCCCGTTACATTCGGACACCACCTTATGGCGTATGCCGCGATGTTCCGGCGAGACATAGGCAGAATCGAGGACTGCCGCAGCAGAATGTCGGTGTGCCCGATAGGCTCCTGCGCGCTTGCAGGGACTACCTATCCGATAGACAGAAAAGCGGAAGCGGCGGCGCTTGGCTTTACAGCTGTTTCCGCAAACAGCATAGACGCTGTATCAGACAGGGATTTTTGTGCGGAGCTTTTGGGAGCACTTGCGATTATCATGATGCATCTATCCCGTTTTTCCGAAGAGATCGTTCTTTGGAGCAGCTGGGAGTTCGGCTTTGTGGAGCTCTCGGATGCATTTACTACCGGTTCGTCTGTTATGCCGCAAAAAAAGAACCCGGACATGGCGGAGCTTGTGCGCGGAAAAACAGGTAGGGTGTATGGCGATCTGATAGCGCTGCTGACGGTGCTTAAAGGGCTGCCGCTTGCGTACAACAAGGATATGCAGGAGGATAAGGAAAGCGTGTTTGATGCCTGCGATACGGTAAAGGCGTGTATTGGCGTATTTAACGGAATGATAAAGGGCATGCGCGCAAAACCTGAAAATATGCTGAGTGCTGCTAAAAAGGGGTTCATAAATGCGACCGATGTGGCAGATTATCTGACAAAAAAGGGAGAGCCGTTCCGCAGCGCTTATAAGATATCCGGACAGCTGGTTGCTTATTGCATTGCGCATGACAAGGTGCTGGAGGACTTGGATATTGAGGTTTACCGTCATTTCAGCAAGTTGTTTGATGAATCGGTATACAGCGCAATTGACCTTTCCGTATGCGTGGAAAAAAACGCATGAGCGAAGGCGGAACATCAACGCTTTCTGTACGAAAACAAATTGCAGATACGCGGGAATTCCTGAAATTATGAAAAAACATATTTTATAACCATGAGCAGCGGCGCGGCGGCATTTTGCGTTTCCAATAGCCTTGCAAAAAGTGTAAGGCTTACGGAGGACTGCGCTGCGCCGTTTTCCGTTCGGCGTTTGACAAATATTGAACATTTATGCGACGAAACAGGCGTATTGCCGGGAATCTATGCACAAACGGGAGAATGTATGAGTGTATTAAAGGGGCGGGATTTTTTGAAATTGCTTGATTTTGAACCGTCAGAAATAGAAGCATTGCTTAATCTTTCGGCAAAACTGAAAGAGGAAAAGAAGAGCGGCATTCCGCACCGTTTGTGTGAAGGAAAGAACCTTGCGTTGATTTTTGAAAAAACCAGCACGCGCACAAGGTGCGCTTTTGAAGTGGCGGCAAGGGATCTAGGTATGGGAGTTACCGTTCTGGATACAGCCGGTTCTCAGATCGGAAAAAAAGAAAGCATTGCAGATACGGCGCGTGTGCTTTCGGGGATGTTTGACGGTATTGAGTACAGGGGGTATGCGCAAAGTAAAGTGGAAGAACTGGCGAAGTATTCCTCTGTGCCGGTTTTCAACGGTTTAACAGATGAATTTCATCCAACACAGGTACTAGCGGATTTTTTAACGGTTAAGGAACACTTTGGCGGGCTGAAGGGGATGCATTTTACATATATTGGGGATGCACGCTTCAACATGGGCAACTCGCTGATGGTTGGATGTGCCAAAATGGGGATGCATTTTACAGTCAGCGCTCCAAAAGGTTATTTTCCGGAGGCCGCGCTTGTTTCCGAGTGTGAGAAAATTGCACGGCAAACGGGCGGCACGCTGCGTTTTTGCCAGGACCCGGCGGAAGCGGTACGAGGTGCGCAGGCGGTTTATACAGATGTTTGGGTATCGATGGGGGAGCCGGATTCGGTATGGGAGGAGCGCATTGCAGTGCTTGCTCCGTATCAGGTAAATTCGGCACTTATGAAAAATGCATCGGCCGATGCCATATTCATGCATTGTTTGCCGGCATATCATGACAGAAACACTGTAATAGGGAAAGAAAAATGCGATAAATTCGGCCGAAGCTCGATGGAAGTGAGCAATGAGGTTTTTGAAGGCCCGCAGTCGGTTGTGTTTCAGGAGGCGGAAAACCGTATGCATACCGTTAAGGCCGTGCTTGCTGCTATGATCGGCGGCATTGAAGCTTAAAAGGAAAACGGTAATGAGGGATAACAGATAATACACAATTGCTGTGGTATAGCATGTTAAGCCGGAAATGGTTGACGATTTAATTGATCTGCATATATAAAAAGACACAAAAAAGCGCTATATGAGTTTTCGACAGAAATCATATAGCGCCTATTCTTGTTTAATCAAAAATGTTGTTATTTTGTTGTCACGCGGCAATTCCGTAACGCAAAAGTCCAGCATTTGCAAGGCTTTTCGGCCTTTTGGATTATTCCTGCTCGCTCCCTGAGACCGTGACCTAAACGATTTTGTATAGACCGTTTAGCTCTGATTATCGTGATTACTTAGATTATCCAAGAATTACGGTGTATCATAATTCCTGTTGTCATTTTGTTGTCGCAAAAAAGTTTTAGTTTTCTGTTACGCTGTTTTTGTAATCTTCGCCCCAGCTCCACATAGAGTCAAGTATCGGCTTGAGGCTTTGACCTAATTCCGTCAAGGAATATTCCACCCTCGGCGGAACCTCGGCATACACCTCTCTGTGCACAAGCCCGTTTGCCTCCATATCACGAAGCTGTGCGGTCAATACCTTTTGCGATACTGTGCCGATAGATTTTTTCAACTCGCCAAAACGCTTTGTTCCCGGCATCAAGTCTCTTAATATCAGTACCTTCCATTTGTCCCCGATCAATGTCAAGGTGGTTTCCACAGGGCAAGCCGGAAGCTCTTTTGTTTTCTCGTTCATAAGCTACCTCCATAGCAGTATATTTTGGTTACTTACAGATTTAATATACCATACAGAAATTATTTTCGTCAAGCGAAAAATTTTTTTCAACTCAGAAAATGCCGAAAAACCTTGTATTTACGCATTCGTTTCCGTTGGGTAACTGCCCAATAGTTTCTATTTGGTAACTACGGCACAATATTGTGCTTACTTTACAAGTGATATCGATGCAGATATAATGAAGTCAAGAGCTACGGAGAACGGCCGTTTCGTAACTCAAAGCACAGGTAAGGAGAAATCCGAAATGAATATTTTTAAGAAAATCTTTAGGAATAACCAAAACGACAAGAAAGAGGTAATTACAATGACAAATACAGAAAGAGCTCTTGCACTTATTAACACTTTTGCCACAGGCGATACAGAAAAGGCTTCCGAGCTTCTTGCAGAAAATTACATTCAGCACAATCTCGCATACGGCACGGGCAGGGATGCTTTTGTAGGCTCTGTTTCCTACCTTGCTTCAGCTCCCGTAAAAACAACTGTGAACAACATTCGTGCTTTCGAGGACGGCGACAAGGTGTTCTTGCAGACGGTCTACAACTTTGCCGGTGCGGGCGAGCAGGTCGCCTTTGACATTTTCCGCTTTGACGAAAACGGCAAGATTGCAGAACACTGGGACAACCTTGCAAACAAGGCAGAGCCGAACCCGTCGGGTCACACGCAAACAGACGGCACTATGGAAATCAATGACCTTGATAAGACAGAGGTAAACCGTGAGCTCATAAAGAATTTTCTTTATGATGTAATGCAAGGCAATCGTCCTGAAAGAACACCCGATTACTTTGACGGTGATACTTACATTCAGCATAACACGGGTATTGCAGACGGACTTTCGGGACTTGGCGCAGCACTTGAAGCACTCGGCAAGCAGGGCATCCAAATGATTTATACTACTGTTCATCAGGTGCTTGCACAGGGCAATTATGTGCTTGCAGTCAGCGAGGGAACCTTCGGCGGAGCACCTACATCTTATTATGATTTGTGGAGAATTGAAAACGGCAAAATCGTAGAACATTGGGATGTAATGGAGACTATTGCCGATAAGTCCGATTGGCAGAATCAGAACGGTAAGTTCTAATGTGAGGGAGAGTCACGCAAGCCCTTTCTTGCGTGACTTTCTGCCTTTGTACGGAGGGAACACAATGACACAGGACGATAGAAGAAAGTATTTAATTGCAGAACTGCTGAAAGAACAGCCTGAATATTCAAATATATCTGTTCCAATCAGCAAAACGGAAGAAAAGCAACTGCTTCGTGCACTTTTCAATGTTCGTTTGCCGTTGCCGATAGGCGATGACTTTCTCAGGGTGCAGGATGAATATTTGCAAGAGGAAATCGCTCAAAAAGGCATAACAAGTATAGACGATTTAGAGCCTGTTAAACCTGATATTTATTTGTGGCAGGGCGACATTACAACGCTGAAATGTGATGCAATAGTCAATGCGGCAAACAACCAAATGCTCGGTTGCTTTTGCCCGAATCACGGTTGCATAGACAATGCCATTCACACTTTTTCGGGTGTTCAGCTTCGTCTAAAATGCGCCGAAATTATGAAAATGCAAGGCAAAGATGAAGAAACAGGCAAAGCAAAAATCACACCTGCGTATAATCTTCCATGCAAATATATTTTGCACACGGTAGGTCCAATTGTTACAGGCAAATTGACAGACAGGGACTGCGAATTACTGCGTTCTTGCTACCGTTCTTGCTTGGCACTTGCGGACGAATACAAGCTAAACAGCGTTGCGTTTTGCTGCATATCCACAGGCGAATTCCATTTTCCAAACGACAAAGGGGCAAAAAACGCAATCGAAACAGTCGGCGAATACAAAAAGCAGACAAACAGTAAAATCAAGGTGATATTTAATGTTTTCAAGAATCCAGACTATGAAATCTACCGAGAATATCTCGGATAATATAGAAAAATTGAAAGAAAAAATCCGCACGGCTGACGCTGTTGTAATCGGTGCGGGTGCAGGGCTTTCCACCGCCGCAGGTTTTACTTACAGCGGAGAGAGGTTTGAAAAATACTTTTCCGATTTTCGCAAAAAATACGGATTTGAGGATATGTATTCGGGCGGATTTTACCCCTATCAAACGCCTGAGGAGCATTGGGCATATTGGAGCCGGTACATTTTCGTTAATCGCTATCAAGATGCGCCAAAGCCGGTCTATGAGAACCTTCTGAAACTCATCGCAGATAAAGACTATTTTGTGATTACAACAAACGTTGACCATTGCTTTCAAAAGGCAGGCTTTGACAAAAAGCGACTTTTCTACACGCAGGGCGATTACGGTCTTTTTCAATGCAATGAGCCGTGCTGTCAGGAAACCTTTGACAATGAGGCTATTGTTCTTGAAATGCTCAAACAGCAAAAGGATATGAAAATCCCCACAGAACTTTTGCCTGTCTGTCCGCATTGCGGAAAACCGCTTACAATGAACTTGCGAAGCGACGACAAATTCGTTGAGGACGAGGGTTGGCATCGTGCGGCAGAACGGTATCAAAACTTTCTCCGCACCCGTGCAGGCGGAAAAATCCTTTTTCTTGAATTGGGCGTCGGCTATAACACGCCGGTTATTATTAAATATCCGTTCTGGCAGATGACGGCAAAAAATCCCAATGCCACCTATGCTAGTATCAATAAAGGTCAAGCGGTTTGTCCGACTGAAATACGGCATAAATCCATCTGTATAAATGACAACATATCAAATACTATCAATAAATGTATGTAAAAAGGCTTCCGCCCATTTTGGGCAGAAGCCTTAAATTTTATACAGTTTTCAAATACGGCAGTAAGCCAAGCGGCATTATTCCCACTCGATGGTTGCCGGGGGTTTGCTTGTGATGTCGTAGACTATGCGGTTTATGCTGCCCACTTCGTTGACGATTCTTGTTGAAATACGGTCAAGAATATCATATGGAATTCTGGCCCATGAGGCAGTCATAAAATCCGATGTGTTTACGGCACGCAGAGCAAGAGTGTAATCATAGGTACGGCCGTCTCCCATAACTCCGACGCTGCGCATATCGGTAAGTACGGCGAAATACTGGCTCAGTTCGGCATCGGCGCCCGATTTTGCAAGTTCATCGCGAAATACAAAATCGGCATCCTGGAGCAGGGCAAGCTTTTCTTTGGTGACGGCGCCGATAATGCGAATTGCAAGACCGGGGCCGGGGAAGGGCTGGCGCATTACCAGGCGCTCGGGCAGACCCAACTCGCGGCCGAGCTGACGCACTTCGTCTTTGAAAAGCATGCGCAGCGGCTCCACGATCTCTTTGAAATCCACATAATCGGGAAGACCGCCCACATTATGATGGCTTTTGATCACTGCGGCATCTCCGGCGCCGGATTCTATTACATCGGGATAAATCGTACCCTGTGCAAGATAGTCAACAGCGCCGATTTTTTTAGCTTCGGCTTCAAATACGCGAATAAATTCCTCTCCGATTATTTTCCGTTTGCGCTCAGGCTCGGAAACGCCGGTGAGTTTATCAAGAAAGCGTTCCTGCGCATTTACGCGGATAAATTTGCTTTGCATTTTGGAGAATACGGCTTCGACCTCGTCTCCTTCGTTTTTGCGAAGCAGGCCGTGATCTACAAACACACAGGTAAGCTGTGACCCGACGGCGCGCTCAAGCAGCGCTGCGGCGACGGAGGAATCCACACCGCCGGACAGAGCGAGCAGCACTTTGCCGTCGCCTATTTTATCTTTCAGTGCGGCAACAGAGGATTGCAGGTAGTCGGCCATGGTCCAGTCTCCGGAAGCATTGCAAACCTTATAGAGAAAATTACGCAGCATTGCAAGACCATTCTGCGTGTGGTTTACCTCAGGGTGAAACTGTACTCCGTAAAAACCGCGCTTGTGTCGGCAATTGCAACATTCGGGCAATTGTCGGAATGTGCGCTGAGCTTGAAGCCTTCGGGCACGATCTCCATATAGTCGCCATGGCTCATCCATGAAATGCCTTCGCTGTCAAGTCCGTCAAAGAGAGGACAGGCGGTATCGTAAAATGTGGGGGTTTTGCCGTATTCGCGTGCGGTTGCATCGCTGGCCGGCGAGACGCGCCCGCCCAGAAGATGCGCCATGAGCTGACATCCGTAGCATATGCCCAGAACCGGGATGCCGAGAGAAAATATTGCAGGATCGACGCTTGGCGCGCCGGGCTCGTATACGCTGTGCGGGCCGCCGGTGAATATAATGCCGATAGGATGCTCGGATTTGATTTTCTCAAGCGGTGTGCGATAGGGAAGAACCTCGCAATATACATTGCATTCGCGCACGCGGCGTGCAATCAGCTGATTGTATTGACCGCCGAAATCAAGAACAATAATTTTTTTCTTTTGTCATTACTATCTCCGTATGTTTATATTTTTAATTGCTATACTTTAAGGTCGCCGGAGGCTTCGTCCGAAAAGCCTTCAAGCACGGGAGAAACAAAACCGTCAAGGAATTCGTCAACCTGCTCCGGGGCGCGGCCTATGTAATTTTCAGGCCGCAGCACTTTAAGCATATCTTCCATTGTGAGGTTGAATGCAGGATCTTTGACAATGCGCTCAAGCAGATCGCATTGCCCGCCGTCTTCCTTTATTACTTTTGCCGCCGCCATGGAATGATCGCGGATTTTCTTATGCAGCACCTGTCTGTCACCGCCGTGTTTTACGCCTTCCATAAGTATATTCTCGGTTGCGATAAAGGGCAGATTTTCTGTCATATGCTTAAGAATAACTTTTGGGTATACGACCATGCCGTTTGCAACATTGATTACAATATTAAGCAGGGCATCGGTGGCAAGGAAACATTCGGCAACGGCTAAGCGTTTGTTGGCAGAGTCGTCCAATGTGCGCTCTAACCACTGTGTTGATGCGGTCAGCTGCGGATTAATTGCCGAACAGGTAACATAACGGGCAAGGGAACAGATGCGTTCGCTGCGCATGGGGTTGCGCTTGTACGCCATAGCGGAAGAACCGACCTGATCTTTTTCGAAAGGCTCCTCCACTTCCTTCATATGTTGGAGAAGGCGCAAATCGTCGGCAAACTTATAGGCGCTTTGCGCTATGCCGGATAGGATGTTGCATATGCGCATATCCTCCTTGCGCGTATAGGTCTGTCCTGATACCGGGTAAACTTCCGTAAACCCCATTTTTTCGGCAATCTTTTGTTCAAGCAGCTTTACTTTTTCATGATCGCCGTCGAAAAGCTCAAGGAAAGAGGCCTGGGTACCTGTGGTGCCTTTGTTGCCAAGCAGCCTCATTCCGTTTTTTATGTATTCAAGATCTTTAAGGTCATAAAGAAAATCCTGAATCCAAAGGCAGGCGCGTTTTCCGACGGTGGTAGGCTGCGCGACCTGAAAATGAGTGTATCCAAGCGTGGGAAGGTCACGGTAAGTGCGTGCAAAATCACTGAGGTGCTTTATTGCCGTAAGCAGTTTTTTGCGGATTATTTCAAGACCTTGCTTATATATGATTATATCCGCATTGTCGGTAACATAGCACGATGTGGCACCCAAATGGATTATGGGTTTTGCATCGGGGCAAACCAAACCATAGGCATAAATGTGAGCCATTACATCGTGGCGAATCTCTTTTTCTTTTGCACTTACGGCGTCATAATCGATGTCGTCAGTGTGTGCGCGGAGCTGTTCGACCTGTTCGGGAGTGATGTCGAGGCCGCATTCCATTTCGGCTTCCGCAAGGGCGACCCAAAGGCGGCGCCATGTTGAATACCGTGTGTTTGGAGAAAAATTGCGCAGCATTTCCTCTGAGGCATATCGTGATCCCAAGGGCGTTGAATAGGTGTCGTTTGAATTCATCAAGAGTGTTTCTCCTGTTCTTATTTATACTGCCGCCGTGGTTAACCCGAATACGGCACTGAAAACTTGGGTGATTGCGGTAAAATACTATCAGCGATAGATGATTTCATCACGCTTTGCGCCTACGGAAACAAATTTAATCGGACATTCGATGAATTTCTCGATATATTCAACATATTTGCGCGCCTGAACGGGCAGATCCTCATAGCGGGTTACCTTGCTTATATCGCATTGCCAGCCGGGCAGAGTGATGAATACGGGCTTTGCATTTTCAAGCTGCGGAGTGGTGGGAAATACGGTGCAAAGCTGCCCGTTGATTTCATATCCGACGCAAAGGTCGATTTCCTTCATATAGGACAGCACATCAAGCTTTGTAAGTCCGATTTCGGTTGCGCCCTGCATACGGGTGCCGTATTTTGTTGCAACAAGGTCGATGGGACCTACGCGGCGGGGACGGCCGGTGGCTACGCCGAATTCGTTGCCGGCCTTGCGCAGGTCGTCGGCGCGCTCATCGTGCCATTCGCAGATGAAAGGGCCCTCGCCGACAGCGGTGGAATATGCTTTTGCAACGCCGACTACGCGGTCAAGCTTCAAAAAGGGAGCGCCGCTTCCGATAGGAGCATACGCTGCCAGCGGGGTAGAGGAGGAGGTATAGGGATAAATACCGAAGTCAATATCGCGCAGTGCGCCTAATTGGGCTTCGAACATTATGTTTTTTCCGTCCTTCTGTGCTTGCAGCAAAAGCTCGCCCGTATCGCAGATGCAATCGCGGAAGGGATAGCCGAACTGCTTTATCCAGTCCATTATTTCTTCCACTGTATAGGTTTTGCCGCCGTATACCTTGGAAATGAAAAGGTTTTTGAATTCAAGAATATCGGCTACATGGCGGCGCAGATAGTCTTCATCAAGCAGCTCACACATCTGAACGGCTTTTTCATGTATTTATCGCCGTATACGGGAGCAATGCCGCGCCGTGTAGAACCGTATTTCTTGCCGGCAAGGCGTTCTTCTTCGTAAACATCCTGTTCTCTGTGATAAGGCATGCACACAATTGCACGGTTGCTTATGCGGAAATTTGAAGCGTCTATCTTAATGCCGCGTTCGCGAAGCTTATTTACTTCACCGAAAAGATGTTCAAGGTCAATTACGGTGCCGTTGCCCAATACATTTATAACATTTTCGCGGCAAATGCCGGAGGGCAGAAGGTTGAGTTTGAACTCGCCGAAGTCGTTTACTACCGTGTGCCCGGCGTTGTTTCCGCCCTGATAACGGCAGACGATATCAAAATCCTTACTGAGCAGGTCCACCATGCGGCCCTTTCCTTCGTCACCCCAAGTGATTCCTACGATTGCACAATTTGACATAAAATCACCGATTCCTTTCACTATTTACCGTCTGCGGGACGGCAACTATACTAAAAGCCGTTATACAGCTAATAATAAACCTGTTAAAATTGTTTTGTACGGCATACCGTGTCATAAAAGGGTTATGCCTTCAATGCTGCATTTGCGCATTGTATCCTCCGGCCATATGGAAGCCTGAACTTCTCCGATGTGCTTTTTTTGTAGGAAATACATGCAAAGCCGTGATTGTCCGATGCCGCCGCCGATTGTCAGGGGAAGCTCGCCGCTTATAACGCCGCGGTGATAGGGCAGGCATGCGCGTTCCGGCAGCCCTGCCTGCATAAGCTGGCGCTGCATTGTTTCGCTGTCCACTCGTATTCCCATGCTGGATACTTCAAATGCTGTTTGAAGCACCGGATAAAAAAGAATTATATCGCCATTGAGGGACCAGTCATCATAGTCCGGGGCGCGGCCGTCATGAATCTTACCGCTTTTAAGCTTACCGCCGATATTTTCAAGAAATATAGCTCCGTATTTTTCGGCAGCGGTGCGCTCCCGCTCGCGCGGGGTAAGCAACGGGTATTCATTTTCTAATTCCTGAGTGGAAATAAAGGTGATCTCCCGCGGCAGAAAATCGGTCTTAAGCACGGGAAAGAGCTTTTCAAGATAATGCTGAGCATTGTGAATGACTTCGTATATTTCCTTAACCGTATATCTGAGATATTCGCGGTTACGCTCTTGCGGGGTAATGATTTTTTCCCAGTCGTATTGATCTACATATATAGAGTGCAGCTCATCACATATTTCGTCCCGCCGTATGGCGTTCATATCGGTGTACAGCCCTTCTCCGGCGGAAAAGCCGTAGCGCTTAAGCGCATAGCGTTTCCATTTTGCAAGGGAATGCACTATTTCGGCCGTACAGCCGGTTTCTTTGATGTCAAAAGCCACGGGCCGTTCTGTGCCGTTAAGGTTATCGTTAAGCCCTGTCTGAGGCAAAACGAAAAGAGGGGCGGAAACGCGGGTAAGATTGAGCTTTGCCGCCAAAGTGCTTTCAAAATGATCCTTCAGTGCTTTTATGGCAAGCTCTGTTTCCTGTAAATCGAGTTTTGATTTGTACACGGTGTATGTACCTCGCTGTAATAAAATAAGAGTGCACTTGTGCCGCAAAAAAGGCGCATAAGAACACTCACATTGTTTTTTGTATTCAGTTGCGCTGCGCTTCCGACACTGAGATATAATAACCCGTAAGGGCGTATTTTGTCAATTGAAATGGTTCTGGTATCATAATATTGATTTGTATATATGATATATTTATGCTTGTTCGGGCTTTTTGCAGGAGGTGTTAAATTCTGTTGCGGCGGTATTCGGAACTGATATGTAAAATTTGGTTGCAGAACGGAAGAATTGTTGCGAAATATTAGATATTAAAAGTGAATTTTGTGCCGCTTTGGAGTGAAGGTTGTGTATTTACTTTACTGCATATTAAATGGTAAAATTAACGAAGAAAATCAGTTTAATTACGGTGAAACAAGGAGGAAAGTATGAAGAAGTTTGTAGTATTTTTTACTCTGATTTGTATGCTGAGTCTGCTGGCGGTTTCGGCTTTTGCAGATGAAGCTGCACTGACCACGCCTTTTGACAATGATGCTCTTAAGGTGAATGTTCTTGAGGCCTTTGACGATACAAAGGCAATTAAGAATGCATATCTCGGAACTCCGGACGGCCCCATTGCCATTACCGAAAAAGGATTTTCGGATTATTATAGTTTTGCCGGAGGCAAGTTTGCTGTTAAAGAGGGCGCAGCGGCTACCTCGTGGGTCGGCGTTGTTGATGATAATCTGAAGGCGATGTTCGGCGCAGCCGAGGGCTTTGGCTTTTATATCAAGAACACTGGCAAGGAAGATATCAAGCTCGCTTTTTATCTCGTAGACAGTAAAGACGGTGACGGAAACGAAAATAAAGGCAGTGTAAACAATGCCTATTCTATCGGTTCCGAGATGGAATATGCTCTGTATTCTCTGGCGGATAAAACTCAGAAGGTGCTTACAACTGAAAAACGCACCCATCCTTATAATAACCAGATTGTGGTTCACTCCTCGTTTGTCATTCCTGCCGGTTTTGAAGGTTATGTAATGACCGCGAAGAGCAGTGTTGTCAAAACATGGTCTTCCGATGCAATTAATGACGACGCGCAGATTATAGGTTTCGGCTGCGATGCTGCTGCCGGTCTTGAGTTTGACAACATCTTTGTTTACGGCAAAGAGATTGAAGCAAAGAATGCTCAGCTTGTGCTTGAGGATAAGCCCCGCGACACTGCGGACTTCTCCGTGATTGCGTATGCGTTGGCTGCTATCACGGGCTGCGGCGCGCTGGTTATTGCCAAGAAAAGATAATTTGTGTTTTCTGAAACGGTAAATTTAGTATTCATTTGCGTAAACGGTTTAGCCTCCGAAATTTTCGGAGGCTTTTTTGTCATATTAAACAAAATTGTGATATTTTTCACTCCTATTGGAGATAATAAATCTTGCGGCGTATCGGCCGACAATAGTTTTATTAATCGGAGAGGAAAAATGAAAAGAAAATTTTTTGCAATTGCGGCGACTGCTGTGATATGTTTGCTTTTTACCACGGCATATGCCTATAATGCGGTAGATGGGAGCAAGTGGGTGGAAAGCATAAAAGCCGACACGGAGTCAAAAAAAGTAACGATAACTTTCAGCGATGATTTTATAAATAATTATGCGCCTAACGGTTATCGAGGAGCGGTATTTACAGAGAAGCCGCAGCTGATCACTGAGGGTGATGCCGGCTTTTGGGCTATTTTCCGTGCAGTTGACGGCACAGATGAACTTGCGAAGCAAACGCTTGCCGGTGGTTTTAGCGGCGGCGGTAAAGAGTATATTATGGATGCGTCCGGCCTTACGGAGGGGAAGAACTATTATTTAGCCGTTACCGGCAATAATGCAGGACTGAGCCCGGACTGGACATGGACTGAGCAGACATGGGAATTTGTATATTCGACCGAAACCAGTGCGACAGGCGATGTCTCGGCAGCTGTTTGGGCCGGCATAGCCTTGATCGGCTGCGGCGTACTGCTTGCCGTGGTGTATGCAACTAAAAAGATGCGCGGCGAAACAGTGTAAAAACACATGAGGCGGCGTAAGGTGTGATAGCTTGCTGCGACAGTCATGTTATATTGCATATTAAAAATAATTTTTTTATTTGGATAGGCACATAAAGCATGGTTGCATTAACGACCCTGCTTTATGTTTTTTGTCGTGATTAAAAGAGTGAAAATGGAATTATAATGAGTTTGATATGAGCTTTTTTTGGAATTTGACGAGTCAAAAAAAGCGGAATGCGGGAGAAAAAAATAAAAAAAGCGAAGCAAAAGGGCAAAAAAAGTCGTTGACAAAAAGGCGAAAGGTGAGTATAATTAGCAAAAGTCAGCCGAGGGGAGAGCGGAGCCGAGAGGCGGAATGTTTGAACCGAGCGGGAACGTTAAGAAAAAAATTAAGGAAAAAAAGCTTAAAAAAACGCTTGACGGAAACGGGGAAGGCTGATATACTAAACAGGCACTCTTGAGGGAGCGGAAGCGACTGAAAGGAGTGGGACAGCTCTTTTGAAAAACTGAACAGTGAAGAAAAACAAGAGGTAGAATAAATTTTTCGAATTTATTAACCACAAAAGTAATTCTTTAAGAGACAACAACAATAAAGAAGTCAGCGATGACATTAAAAAGAGCCAAGATTTAAACGTAAGAGTTTGATCCTGGCTCAGGACGAACGCTGGCGGCGTGCCTAACACATGCAAGTCGAGCGGAAGTATTTGAGGAGCTTGCTTTTTGGATACTTTAGCGGCGGACGGGTGAGTAACGCGTGAGTAACCTGGCCTGTACAGGGGGATAACAGTTAGAAATGACTGCTAATACCGCATAAGACCACAGTACCGCATGGTACAGGGGTCAAAGATTTATCGGTACAGGATGGACTCGCGTCCCATTAGCTAGTTGGCGGGATAACAGCCCACCAAGGCGACGATGGGTAGCCGACCTGAGAGGGTGATCGGCCACACTGGGACTGAGACACGGCCCAGACTCCTACGGGAGGCAGCAGTGGGGGAATATTGGGCAATGGGCGCAAGCCTGACCCAGCAACGCCGCGTGAAGGAAGAAGGTCTTCGGATTGTAAACTTTTGTCGCCGGGAACGATAATGACGGTACCCGGTAAGAAAGCCCCGGCTAACTACGTGCCAGCAGCCGCGGTAATACGTAGGGGGCGAGCGTTGTCCGGAATTACTGGGCGTAAAGGGCGCGTAGGCGGCCGGATAAGTTAGATGTGAAATCCCCGGGCTCAACCTGGGTGTTGCATTTAAAACTGTCTGGCTTGAGTGCAGGAGAGGAAAGCGGAATTCCTAGTGTAGCGGTGAAATGCGTAGATATTAGGAGGAACATCAGTGGCGAAGGCGGCTTTCTGGACTGTAACTGACGCTGAGGCGCGAGAGCGTGGGGAGCAAACAGGATTAGATACCCCTAGTAGTCCACGCCGTAAACGATGAATACTAGGTGTAGGGGGTATCGACCCCCTCTGTGCCGCAGCAAACGCAATAAGTATTCCGCCTGGGGAGTACGGCCGCAAGGTTGAAACTCAAAGGAATTGACGGGGGCCCGCACAAGCAGCGGAGCATGTGGTTTAATTCGACGCAACGCGAAGAACCTTACCAAGACTTGACATCCTCTGACGCATATAGAGATATATGTTCCCTTCGGGGCAGAGAGACAGGTGGTGCATGGTTGTCGTCAGCTCGTGTCGTGAGATGTTGGGTTAAGTCCCGCAACGAGCGCAACCCTTGTGAACAGTTGCCAGTATTAAGTTAGGAACTCTGTTCAGACTGCCGTGGACAACACGGAGGAAGGTGGGGACGACGTCAAATCATCATGCCCCTTACGTCTTGGGCTACACACGTGCTACAATGGCCGTAACAGAGGGCAGCGAAAGGGCAACCTGGAAAGCGAATCTCAAAAAAACGGTCTCAGTTCAGATTGTGGGCTGCAACCCGCCCACATGAAGACGGAGTTGCTAGTAATCGCGGATCAGCATGCCGCGGTGAATGCGTTCCCGGGCCTTGTACACACCGCCCGTCACACCATGGGAGTTGAGAGCACCCGAAGTCGGTGACCTAACCCGCAAGGGAAGGAGCCGCCGAAGGTGAGATCGATGACTGGGGTGAAGTCGTAACAAGGTAGCCGTATCGGAAGGTGCGGCTGGATCACCTCCTTTCTAGAGTAGAGCTTACCGAAGAGGTAAGCGGATACGAGGTCGATACATCGAAAGATGTAAAACAATACGACGAATTACTTAGACACTTCACTGTGCAGTTTTCAGAGAGTTATCTCTGAAACGGGGGTGTAGCTCAGCTGGGAGAGCACCTGCCTTGCAAGCAGGGGGTCATCGGTTCGATTCCGTTCATCTCCACCATACGGGCTTATAGCTCAGCTGGTTAGAGCACACGCCTGATAAGCGTGAGGTCGGTGGTTCGAGTCCACTTGAGCCCACCACTGCAGAAATGCAGAGCAGTTCTTTGACAACTAAAGATTACTGAAAGCAAAACGATAGAGATTAGAGAAGTTATCAGAGAGATCGATCCTGAAAAGGAAAGGGTATTGAAGATACTTCACGAAATCATACTACAACAAAATGCTGAGACAATAACAACTATGATCAAGCTACAAAGAGCATAGGGAGGATGCCTTGGCACCAAGCGCCGAAGAAGGACGTGGCAGGCTGCGAAAAGCTACGGTGAGCTGCGAGCAAGCGTTGACCCGTAGATGTCCGAATGAGGGAACTCACATATGGTAATGCGTATGTATCATTACATGAATAAATAGTGTAATGAGGGGAACCCGGTGAACTGAAACATCTTAGTAACCGGAGGAAAAGAAAGTAAACACGATTTTCAGAGTAGCGGCGAGCGAAATGGAAGGAGCCCAAACCGCGGGTTTTCGGATCTGCGGGGTAAAGGACAGAGGTAAGGAGAAAGCTTTATATAGGAACACGGTTGGAAAGCCGGGCCGGAGAGGGTAAAAGCCCCGTAGTTTAAATGAAGCTGATCTGATCTGTATCCGGAGTAGTGCGGGACACGAGGAATCCTGCATGAAGTCGGGGGGACCACCCTCCAAGGCTAAATACGACTTGGTGACCGATAGCGAACAGTACCGTGAGGGAAAGGTGAAAAGAACCCCGGGAGGGGAGTGAAAGAGTACCTGAAACCCTATGTTTACAAGCACAGGAAGAGCGTTAAGGGCTCGACCTGGTACTTTTTGTAGAACGGACCGGCGAGTTACGTTATGCTGCGAGGTTAAGGTGTAGAGCACCGGAGCCGGAGCGAAAGCGAGTCTGAAGAGGGCGAGAGTAACATGACGTAGACCCGAAACCGTGTGACCTATCCATGGACAGGTTGAAGTGGAAGTAAAATTTCATGGAGGACCGAACCACACTGCCGTTGAAAAAGGTAGGGGGATGAGCTGTGGATAGCGGGGAAATTCCAATCGAACACGGATATAGCTGGTTCTCCTCGAAATAGCTTTAGGGCTAGCCTCGGGGTAAAGAGTTGCGGAGGTAGAGCACTGAATGGGCTAGGGGGCCACAAAGCTTACTGAACCTTATCAAACTTCGAATGCCGCTAACTTATACCCGGGAGTCAGACTGTGTGAGATAAGTCTCACGGTCAAAAAGGGAAACAGCCCAGATCATCAGCTAAGGTCCCAAAGTGCAGGTTAAGTGGAGAAGGATGTGTCAGTGCACAGACAACCTAGGATGTTGGCTTAGAAGCAGCCACACATTTAAAGAGTGCGTAATAGCTCACTGGTCGAGTGCTGATGCGCCGAAGATTAACGGGGCTAAAACCTGCCACCGAAGCTATGGATTTGCCGCAAGGCAAGTGGTAGAGGAGCAATGTGTACAGGCAGAAGCCGTACCGTCAGGAGCGGTGGACAGTACACAAGAGAGAATGCCGGTATGAGTAGCGAGAGTGAGGTGAGAATCCTCACCGTCGAAAGCCAAAGGTTTCCTGAGGAAGGTTCGTCCTCTCAGGGTAAGTCGGGGACTAAGCCGAGGGCGGTAGAGCCGTAGGCGATGACCAGCAGGTAGAGATTCCTGCACCACCAGTGTATCGTTTGAGGAAGCAGTGACACAGAAGGATAGTCAGAGCGCGTTGATGGTAGAGCGCGTCCAAGCAGTGAGGCTGATACGCAGTAAAAGTACACGTATCGAAAGGCTGGGCTGTGACGGGGGAGTTAAATGATATGAAGCTGATGAATTCACGCTGGCGAGAAAAAGCTGCTAACGAGCGGAAAGGTGCCCGTACCGATAACCGACACAGGTAGGCAAGGAGAGAATCCTAAGACGAACGAGAGAACCCTTGTTAAGGAACTCGGCAAAAATTACCTCGTAACTTCGGGAGAAGGGGTGCCTATAGAGATATAGGTCGCAGAGAATAGGCCCAAGCGACTGTTTAACAAAAACACAGGTCTGTGCTAAATCGAGAGATGAAGTATACGGGCTGACGCCTGCCCGGTGCTGGAAGGTTAAGGGAATGAGTCAGGAGCAATCCGAAGCTTTGAACTGAAGCCCCAGTAAACGGCGGCCGTAACTATAACGGTCCTAAGGTAGCGAAATTCCTTGTCGGGTAAGTTCCGACCTGCACGAATGGCGTAACGATTTGGGCGCTGTCTCAACAGTGGACTCGGCGAAATTGTAGTATGCGTGAAGATGCGTATTACCCGCGACTGGACGGAAAGACCCCGTAGAGCTTTACTGTAACCTGATATTGGATTCTGGAAATAGATGTACAGGATAGGTGGGAGACTGAGAGACAAGGACGTCAGTTTTTTTGTGGAGTCGACGTTGGGATACCACTCTTTCATTACTGAAATTCTAACCTGTAGCCGTAAACCGGTATGGGGACAGTGTCAGGTGGGCAGTTTGACTGGGGCGGTCGCCTCCGAAAGAGTAACGGAGGCGCCCAAAGGTTCCCTCAGAATGGTTGGGAATCATTCAAAGAGTGTAAAGGCAAAAGGGAGCTTGACTGCGAGACTGACAGGTCGAGCAGGTACGAAAGTAGGGCTTAGTGATCCGGTGGTAGAGAGTGGAATTGCCATCGCTTAACGGATAAAAGTTACCTCGGGGATAACAGGCTGATCTCCCCCAAGAGTTCACATCGACGGGGGAGGTTTGGCACCTCGATGTCGGCTCGTCGCATCCTGGGGCTGGAGCAGGTCCCAAGGGTTTGGCTGTCCGCCAATTAAAGCGGCACGCGAGCTGGGTTCAGAACGTCGTGAGACAGTTCGGTCCCTATCCATCGTGGGCGCAGGATATTTGAGAGGAGCTGTTCTTAGTACGAGAGGACCGGAATGGACGTACCTCTGGTGCATCAGTTGTCATGCCAATGGCACAGCTGGGTAGCGAAGTACGGATCGGATAAACGCTGAAGGCATCTAAGCGTGAAACCGACCTCAAGAAGAGATATCCCATTGCGAAAGCAAGTAAGTCCCCTGGCAGACTACCAGGTAGATAGGTCGGAGGTGTAAGTGCAGTAATGCATTGAGCTGACCGATACTAATAGGACGAGGGCTTGATCAAAGCATAGAGTTGTAGAGCGAGTAAGTAATCTTTAGCTGTCAAGGAGCTGAAAGACGATAAAACCGTACAGAGATGTGCGTGTAATATTTCCGGTGGCAATGGCAAAGGGGATCACCTGTTCCCATACCGAACACAGAAGTTAAGCCCTTTCGCGCTGATGGTACTTGGCTGGAGACGGCCCGGGAGAGTAGGTCGCTGCCGGTTCCCAAAGAGCAGAGAAATCTGCTCTTTTTTATCGTTTTGTTGCGGCAATTTATTATTACTGTACTTGTCATATAGCGATATTTGTCGTTATATGGAGTACTATATTGATGCCGTTTACAATTTGTTTTTTTAGTATTTAATTGTTTTTTTATTGTGACACTTTTCCTTTTATATGTTCATTTTTTCCTGCTGCATGTGCGTTCATACAATCTGTTTTCGCGAAACCGTATAAAAAAATGTTGTTGTTTTTCCGCAGAAAATATAGTATAATCAATTGTTATGAGAGTTAAGGTGAATTAAGAATTATTTTTTTCGTTTATTTATATGTTTCTTATGTGAGGAAGTATGGTTGTCAGAAGATTGAGCTTTGACCGCTGTGAAGCGGCAGACTATATTAAGAAAACAGCTGATTTGAATAAGAATAAGAACAAAACCTATCATATTGTTACATATGGCTGTCAAATGAATGTACACGATTCTGAGCGGCTGGCGGGCATGCTTGAGGCGATGGGATATAAAAAATGTGAAGATTGTCGTGAGGCTGATATTATCATTTTCAATACCTGCTGTGTTCGTGAGAATGCTGAATTGCGGCTTTATGGTAATGTAGGCGCATTGCGTGAGCTTAAAGAGAGCCGGCCTGATATGCGGATTGCAATTTGCGGATGTATGATGCAGCAGCCCGAAGTTGCTGAACATATTAAAAAACGGTTTGATTTTGTTGATATTGTATTCGGAAGCCATAATACACATTCACTGCCTAAGCTTCTGTTTGAGTCTCTGATGGAAAATGAGAGACAATTTGAAATTATTGATGATGCACAGACTATTATCGAGAACGAGCCGGTACATAGAGACAGCAGCTTTCGGCATGGATAACGGTTGGGTATGGCTGTAATAATTTCTGCTCTTATTGCATTGTACCTTATGTACGAGGAAGAGAACGCAGCCGGTGCAGTGCGGATATAATTGCGGAGGCGGAGAAGGCTGCAAGCAACGGCTGCGTAGAGATAACGCTGCTTGGTCAAAATGTTAATTCATACGGTAAGGATTGCGGCGAGATATCCTTTGCTGAGCTTTTGAGGCGCCTTAATGCAGTAGAGGGCCTTGAAAGAATAAATTTATGACCAGTCACCCTAAAGATTGTTCATTGGAACTGCTGCAGGCTATTGCAGATTGCGATAAGGTGTCAAAACAGCTGCACTTGCCGGTGCAGTCCGGTTCGAATCGTATACTTAAGCATATGAATCGCAAATACACAAGAGAGGATTATATTGCTCTTGCAAAGAAGGCGAAGGAAATTATACCCGGTGTTGCGCTGACAACGGATATAATCGTGGGTTTTCCTGGCGAGACAGAAAGTGATTTTGCGGACACAATGGATTTGTATAGAGAAGTCGGATATGCTTCGGCGTATACTTTCATCTATTCAAAGCGCAATGGTACTCCGGCGGCACGAATGAAGGAGCAGATACCGCTGGATGTAAAAAAGGAGAGGCTTTCAAGGCTGATTGCCTTGCAGTCAGAATGCACCGCCGAGTTCCAGAAGAGATATATCGGCGGAGTTTATATGGTGCTGGTTGAGAGTGTAAGCAAAAGGAGCAAGAAAATGCTCTCCGGGCGCACATTATGCGGACGGATGGTTTCATTCCCGGCCGATGCGTCGCTTATCGGCAAAACTGTTCCGGTAAGGATAATTCAAGCAAAAGCAAACACTCTGAGCGGTGTGCTTGAAACCGAAGAACAAATATAGTGTAGCAAGGAGGTTGTGATATGGCACTTTCACCTATGATGCAGCAATACTTTATGCTTAAAGAAAAATATCCCGATACAGTGCTTCTTTTTCGATTGGGCGATTTTTATGAAATGTTTTTTGAAGATGCGGAGGAGATGTCAAGAGTTCTTGAGCTTACGCTTACGCAGCGCGATTGCGGGCTGGAAAAGCGTGCGCCTATGTGCGGAGTGCCATATCACGCAGTTGATAATTATATAAATAAGCTTATCGAAGCAGGCTACAAGGTGGCCATATGTGAACAGCTTACAGACCCCAAGGCCAGTAAGGGATTGGTGGAAAGGGATGTTGTCAGAGTAATAACAGCCGGTACGCTCACTGAGCGCTCCATGCTTCAGGAAAAGAAAAACAATTACATTTGTGCGGTTGTGTATACTGCAAAAACTTACGGTATTGCATGGGCAGATATATCAACAGGAGAATTCTGTCTTACGGAAACCCCTGATGCGGAGGGCCTTAACGATACATTGGCTTTTGTCAAGCCTAACGAGTTACTTTTAAGCACAAAAAATGCAGTAAAAACAAAGAAGCCGCTGTGTGTTAAATGCTGCACCAGCAAATTTAACGATGTTGCTTTTGTATTTGATAATGCAAAACGCTCCCTTTGCAGGCATTTTGATATAACAACGCTGGATTGCTTTGATTGCGGTGACATGAATGCGGGCATTTGCGCAGCCGGAGGACTGCTTGAATATCTCAAGTATACTCAGAAAGCTGATTTGGCACAGATATTGACGCTTTCCCGGCATAAAAATGAGCGCTATCTGATGATGGATACGCATACAAGACGGAACCTTGAACTTACTCAGCCTATGAACGGAAGGGGCAAAAAAGGGACATTGCTCTGGGTTCTTGACCGTACGCGCACGGCCATGGGCGGACGAATGCTTGCCGGCTTTCTTGAACGGCCGATACGGTCAAAGGCTGAGATTGAGAGAAGATTAGACGGGGTAGAGGAGCTGGTAGGCAGCTACGGAATAAGGACTTCACTGTCGGAAGCGCTGCTGAATGTGTACGATGTTGAAAGAATTGCGACCAAAGTGGCGTACGGCAGTGTGAACCCGAGGGATTGCCTGTCGCTTGCTCAATCACTGCATGCCTTGCCCGGAGTAAAAGGTGTGCTTTCCGGAGCCAAAAGCGCCGTGCTGAAGGAAGCCGGGGATTCGATTGATGAGATGCCGGAAATTGCGGATTTGCTCAGCCGCGCAATAGATCCCGATGCGGCTGCAATAATTACAGACGGCGGGATCATACGGGACGGATACGATGCGGAGTTGGACAGACTTCGTGATATAAAACGCAACAGTGCGGGCTTTATTGCCGGCATTGAAGCCCGTGAGCGTGAACGCACCGGAATCAAGACACTGAAGGTTGGATATAACAGGGTTTTCGGGTATTATATTGAGATATCCAAGAGCTTTGCACATATGGCGCCTGTGGAATATGAACGCAAGCAGACCTTAGCCGGCGGCGAACGGTTTGTTACGGCAGAGCTTAAGGAACTGGAAAAAGAAATCCTGGGTGTGTCGGACAGGATCATAAAGCTGGAATACGAACTGTTTTGTGCCGTGCGGGAAAAAATCAAATACGGTTAAATCGCTGCATATAAATGCCGGTGCGGTCGCGCTTGCAGATACGCTGCTTTCATTTGCGGAGACTGCTTCCGAGAATTCGTATGTCAGGCCGATGATAAATGATGAGGGGCGAATCGAGATACGCCAGGGCAGGCATCCGGTAGTGGAGGCGGTTACCGACGGCGGAAGATTTGTTCCCAACGATACATTGCTTGATACAAAAGATAACAGGCTGATGATAATTACGGGGCCAAATATGGCGGGAAAGAGCACATATATGCGACAGGTAGCAATGATAACTCTGCTTACGCATATAGGCTGCTTTGTGCCGGCCGATTACGCCGATATATGCATAACAGACAGAATATTCACCCGTATAGGTGCAAGTGACGATCTGGTATCGGGGCAAAGTACATTTATGCTGGAGATGAATGAAGTTGCCACAATACTGCATAATTGTACGCGGAACAGCCTTGTGGTGCTTGACGAAATAGGCCGCGGTACGAGCACATTTGACGGCTTAAGCATAGCATGGGCTGTTGCGGAGCATATGGCAGATCCGGAAAAGGCGGGCTGCAAAACGATGTTTGCAACGCATTATCATGAGCTGAGCGAGCTTGAAGGACGCCTTGACGGTGTGAAGAATTATTGCATTCAGGTGAGGGAGCACGGCGAGGATGTAATATTTTTGCGCAAAATACTGCGCGGTTCGGCGGACAAGAGCTTCGGAATTGCGGTGGCAAGGCTTGCGGGGGTGCCGAAGGATGTGCTCAGGCGTGCAAAGGAGATTCTCGGGCGGTTGGAAGAAGCCGATATAAGTAAAAAACAGATAAGCGCCAATATACTTGGCGCACAGGACAATTACGGTCTTAAGAATGCGGCACAGTTGAGCCTTATGGCAGACCCGATTTCACAGGAAATCGTGGACACCCTAAAAGAGACTGATATAAATGAACTTACACCTATGGCTGCACTGAATTTGGTTTGTGAATTAAGGGAAAAAGCGCGCCGCGGATAAAGGAAATATTTATGTATATGCAAGACACATGAGCCAAAGGTCAACGGATACTTAGACGGAGAATTCTGATGAGAAGCATTAGAGTAATGAGCAAAGAGCTTGCTGAGAAAATAGCGGCAGGCGAGGTAGTGGAGCGTCCGGGAAGCATAGTAAAGGAACTCTGCGAAAACAGCATAGATGCGGGAAGCACTGCAGTAACCGTGGAGACGCGCCAAGGCGGAATAACATATATACGGGTAACGGACAACGGCAGCGGTATAAAGGCGGATGAAGTAGGGCTTGCGTTTATGCGTCACAGCACCAGCAAACCTATAACGAGCAGGAACTCTTCGATGTGCACACGCTGGGCTTTCGCGGAGAAGCATTGGCAAGCATTGCGGCTGTTTCTCATTTGACCATGACAACAAGGACGGCAACGGCGGATTTCGGCATGACGGCGGAGCTTTCCGGCGGAGAGATGGTTTCGCTGTGCGAGACGGGCTGCCCGAGGGGAACGGGAATTACTGTTACAGATTTGTTTTTTAATACGCCGGTACGCAGAAAATTCCTTAAAAAACCGGCGCAGGAGGCTGCATACATAGGGGATATAATATCCCGTCTTGCGTTGTCCTGCCCGAATGTGTCGTTCAGATTGGTACAGGACGGAAAAACAGTGCTGCATTCGCCGGGGGACGGTAAGCTGGAGCACGCTGTAATGGCGGTTTACGGCAAGGATACGGCAGATAATGTTTTGCCGGTAAATTACACAGCGGGGGATGTGAAAATTTACGGGGTTATCGGCAACGGCAATATAGAAAAGAATAATCGCAGTTATCAGAGTTTTTTTGTAAACGGACGATATGTTAAGGACAAGGTAATAAGTGCAGCGGTGCAAAACGGATATGTAAACAATATAATGATAGGCAAATTTCCGTTTTTTGTGCTGTTTATGGAGCTTCCGCCGACTATGGTGGATGTAAATGTGCATCCCAACAAATTGGAAGTTCGTTTTTGGAATGAAGACGAAGCGGGCGAAACAGTAAGAAAAGCTGTTGCGGACGCGTTAAGAGCCGAAAGACCGATTCCGGGGTTAGAAGACAGGCACAAACAGCAGAATATTCTTTTTACCGTAGTAGGAAGCAGCGATGCGGTTATCCCTCC
The DNA here is from genome assembly GCA_022009755.1 of Oscillospiraceae bacterium. Taxonomy (GTDB): domain Bacteria; phylum Bacillota; class Clostridia; order Christensenellales; family QALW01; genus UMGS1338. Next base: position 702,647 of record CP091722.1, on the reverse strand, counting down.
GGGGACGATTTATCCACCGAAGCGTGCCACTGCCGGCGCTGATGCAGATACAGGCATAAAGAACCCGCCGGAAGATGCGGCTAATAATACACAGGCAAGCGCGGAAGACGGGACGCAAGACAAGGTGCGGGAAGCCTCCGGCGGCTGTGCTGATAATTCCGAACAAAACTTTTCGGAAGTTCTGAGAGCAGAAGAAAGGGATAGGACACATTTTGCAGAAGGCGCTCCGACGGGTGCCGTATATACACAGGCACAGCATTATTATCAAAATAATGAGTATGCCCATAAAAAAGATGCCCCTTCGGTACAAATGGAAATGCAGGAGGTGCTTCAGGGCGGCACTTCCGCGGTGTTGGCAGATTATCGACTGATAGGACAGGTGTTTGCAACATATATAATTATTCAAAGCGGCGATGTTATATATCTGATAGATCAGCATGCTGCTCATGAGCGGCTGCTTTATGAACGCATGAGTAAAACCATGGAAGCACAGGCGGCGCAATCGCAGGCTTTGCTGACACCGCAGGTGCTGAGCCTGAACTTTGCCGAAAAGGGCAAATTGATAGGGATATTGCCGGAGCTTGAGGTGCTGGGCTTTGATATTGAGCCTTTCGGAGAGAGCGAATTTATTATTCGCAGCGTGCCGGTTTTAATGGGGAATGCATGCTCATGTGATCTGATAAATGACATATTGGCGGATTTTGATACATTGAAGAATTGCCGTGCAGTGGACATAAAGCGGGCCAAGCTTATGCAGATGGCGTGCAAACATGCAATCAAAGGCGGCGATATGTTAAGAGATGAAGAACTCGAAGAGCTTATGCATCTGATTCAGGCTGAAAAAGTGCCGCTTACATGTCCGCACGGCCGGCCGATTCTTATAAGCCTTACCAAAAAAGAGCTTGAGATGCGGTTTAAGCGTATTCAGTCATGAAATTTTTGCGGAGTAAAAAATGAAAATTCTGGTTATTACAGGCCCGACCGCCAGCGGGAAGTCCGGCTTGGGCATAGCACTGGCGCACAGACTGAATGGCGAAATTGTTTCGGCGGACTCAATGCAGATATATAAGGGCATGGAAATAGGAACCGCTGCCGTAAGTGAACGGGAAGCCGAGGGCATACGGCATTATCTTGTAGGAAGTATTATGCCGGGCAGTGAATACTCCGTGGTCGACTATCGCAAAGATGCCGATAAAGCCATTGCGGAGATAGCAGGCAGAGGGAAGCTTCCGATCGTTGTTGGCGGCAGCGGCATGTATGTTGATGCTTTGCTGTATGATCTTGACTATACTTCAGCCGGGAAAAATGAAGAGCTGCGAAAGGAGCTTGCCGAATATGCAAATATAAACGGTGCTGCGGCGCTGCACCGACTTCTGGAAAATGAAGACCCGGAAACGGCGGAAAAACTGCATGAAAACGATATAAAACGCGTAATCAGGGCGCTGGAGATATGCAGAACCGGTCAGATCCCCAGTTTACAGGTAAAAGAGAAAAAAATCAGGAACGGTTTGGAGCCGGTATGGATTGCACTGGAGTGCAGCAATCGGGAATATTTATACGAAAGAATAAACAAAAGAACCGATATTATGATGCAGAACGGTTTATTGGACGAGGTTAAAAGACTGCTGGAAGCCGGGGTGCCGGAGGATGCGCAATGCATGAAGGCAATAGGATACAGACAGCTTATTCCGTGTTTGACTCAAGGGGCCGATCTGCATGCTGCACAGGAGGAGATAAAGCAGGAAAGCCGCAGATATGCAAAAAGACAACTTACATGGATGCGCGCAAGAGATTGCCTTCGAGTGGATATTTACGGAAAGCGAAGACGAATTGTTGTCTGAGGTTTTAAGCTTACCGCAGGTTGTGAGTATTGCGGCAAATATGAAAGGATAATATGAGCAATTTTAAGGCTGATAATTATTGTACTGAAGATGCGGATTGTTATGATTTTATGGGCAATGTTCTGGGCATCGGGCAGAATTTATTGGAACTCGGACGGAGTATTGACCGTAAATGTGCAGATGAATATGAGAGAATTGCAAGAATTAAGGGCTATAATCAAATAAAAGTTCTTAATGCCTTTCGTGATAAAAGGGTGGCTCCCATGCATTTTGCGCCCAGTTACGGCTACGGATATTCCGATCCTGGCAGAGAAAAGCTGGAGGAGCTGTTTGCCTGCTTATTCGGCACGGAAAAGGCGCTTGTGCGGCCGCAGATAGCATCCGGCACACATGCGTTGGGGCTTGCGCTGTTCGGACTGCTTAGAAGGGGAGACAGTCTGGTTTCCGTAAGCGGAACACCCTATGACACACTTTGTGATATCATAGGCGCGCAGGGCTATACTGAGGGATCGCTTACGGATATCGGAGTTGAATACTCACAGGTGGAGCTTAAAGACGGTATGCCTGATATTGAAGGAGTAAGGATTGCAGCTCAAAAGCATCCGACCCTTATGATGCTCCAGCGTTCCAGAGGATATGCGGATCGGCCCTCCATAAGCATTGAAATAATGCGCGAGGTTTTTAATGTAATAAAAGAGGAATCGCCGGATACTCTGATAATGGTGGACAATTGCTACGGAGAATTTGTTGATGTTTTGGAGCCTACCCAGGTCGGCGCAGACATTGCGGTGGGATCTCTTATAAAAAATATCGGCGGCGGCATAGCTCCGACAGGCGGGTATATTGCGGGCAGTGCGGAGAATATAGACAAAATTGCCTGCCGACTTACAACACCGGGAATCGGCGGTGAGGTAGGGTCATATGCTGCGGGATATCTGCCGTTTTTCCAAGGATTGTATTTAGCTCCCGGAGCGGTGGCGCAAGCATTGACGGGCGCTGTATTTGCCGCTGCGGCTCTTAAGGAATGCGGCTATAAAGTAAGCCCGGAGCGGAACGAAAAGCGTTCCTGTATAATCCAAACGGTACATTTCGGCTGCGCAGATGAGCTTATTGCCTTTATTAGAAGTATACAGGCGTTTTCTCCGGTGGAAAGCAATGTCGTTCCGGAGCCTTGGGATATGCCGGGATACAGAGATCAGGTGATTATGGCGGCAGGTACATTTGTTCAGGGCGCGTCTATCGAGCTCAGCGCGGACGCTCCTATTCGCAGCCCGTACATAGCCTTTATGCAGGGGGGACTTGCTTGTGAACAGGTTAAGGCGGCAGTGCTTAATTATCTGCAGCAAACGGGTCACTGAGCCTGAAGCGCGCCGCAAGCGGTATCATACAGCCTTAAGTGTATATATAATAACGCACATAATAAGTATTTTTTGAAAATTTTATTGTAAAGGCTTTTGCATATTGCGGATTTATGATAAAATAATAAACGGAATGATTGTCTTTTTATGCATGCGGCTAAGCATTCGATGCGGCTGTGTGTGCAGGAGGGAAATATGCAAAGTATGACAGGCTTCGGCAGAGGCGTTGTATGCCGTGATGGCAGAGAGGTAGTGGTTGAGCTTAAAAGCGTAAACCACCGCTTTCTTGATATATCCGTGCGCGCTCCGAGAGTTTTTCTGTTTGCCGAAGATGCGATTAAGAAGGAAATCAGCGGTTTTTTTGCGCGCGGGCACATAGATGTATTTGTAAATTACCGCAATATGCGGGAAGATTCACGCACGGTGGCCGTTGATGAGGGCTTATTATCGCAATATATAAGGGCGTTTGAACGCCTCGGGGCTTGCGGGCTTGCGGGTGCGCTTACTCAGCAAACGGCGGCATCGTTGCCCGATGTGCTTACAGTTACTGCAGAACAGGAAGATCAGGAGGAGCTGGAAGCGCTTGTGCGCCAGGCGGTAAAGGAAGCGTGCATGCAGATGTATCAAATGCGCCGTGCTGAAGGCGAGGGCATGAAATGATTTGCTGGCCAAGCTTAATACTGTTCAGCACGGTCGTGATGAGATTGCCCGACTTTCCGATTCGGTTGCAAAAGAGTTATCTGGCAGAATGCGCCTTAGAATACAGGAGCTGCTGGGCGAAACACCTGTTGACGAACAGCGACTGCTTCAGGAAATTGCCATTGCTTCGGACAGATTGGCGATTGATGAAGAAGTTGTAAGACTTCAGGTGCATATAAACAATATGCGTATTTATATGGAAGCAAACGAGCCGCAGGGCAGAAAACTGGAGTTCATGCTTCAGGAGGTTGGACGCGAGGTCAACACCATAGGCTCAAAGGCTATGAATACGGAAATACAGTCAATAGTGGTGGAATTAAAGGGGGAGCTGGAAAAGCTTCGCGAACAGGTTCAGAATGTGGAATAAATAAGCCTTGAACTATTTTGCCCAAGCAATTTAATGCAGCGGCTGATAAAGGAGAAAGCAATATGAAGGTACAGCTGATAAACATTGGGTTTGGCAATATTGTGTCTGCAAATCGGATAATTGCCATAGTCAGTCCGGAGTCTGCTCCTATAAAGCGGATAATTCAGGATGCCAGAGACAGGGGGATGCTTATTGATGCAACCTACGGACGGCGCACCAGAGCGGTGATTATTGCCGACAGTGATCATGTTATTCTTTCGGCGGTTCAGCCGGAAACGGTGGCGCATCGCATGGAGAGCCGCAGTGTTGACGGTGACAATGATAAGACATATGAAGATGAATTTGAGGATGCCGAAGATGCGGAGGAAGTTGAACAGTGAGACAAAAGGGGTTGCTGATAGTGATTTCCGGTCCGTCCGGCTGCGGTAAAGGGACGATTTGCAAGGAGCTCAGGGCAATGCATCCGGAGATAAAGGTTTCGGTATCCACTACCACCAGAGAAATACGGGCGGGCGAGGTGGAAGGCAGAGATTACCGATACATATCAAAAGAAGAATTTGAGCGTCAGGTTCAGGAGGGGGAGTTTTTGGAATATGCGCGCATATACAGCGGAAATTACTACGGCACTCCCAAAAAGTATGTTAAGGAAACGCTCATGGCGGGCGATGACCTGATTTTGGAAATTGATATTCAGGGTGCGCTTCAGGTCAAAGAAAAATTTGAAGAAGGCGTTTTTATTTTTCTGGTGCCGCCGAGCATGGAGGAATTGCACAGACGCTTGGTGCAGCGGGGCAGAGAGACTCCAGAGCTTATAATGGAGCGGTTTAAGTCGGCTTATGAAGAAATGAATTTTATAAACCGGTATAATTATGTTGTTACAAATGACAAAGTGGATGAGGCAATAAAGAAAATTGAAGCGATAATTGCTGCTGAGAAGTGCAGGGTAGTGCGTAATGAAGCGCTCCTTCACGAAATTTTGGACGGAGGTATTTGATAATGAAAAGTGTTTCTCTTGATGAATTGATAGGCAAGGTAAGCTGCCGTTATGAACTGGTTACGGTAGTATCCAAAAGAGCGAGGATGCTTATAGATAATCCTGATTGCAAGCTGATTGATTGCGGAGAAAGAAGCCGGTAATACAAGCGGCTCTTGAATTCAGCAATGATTGCTATACTTATCACCATGCCTCGGAGCAGTAAAACGGTGTGTTGATATGCGTTTTGCACAGATAATAACCGATATTTCCTATCAGAAGATCGACCGTCCTTTTACCTACAGCGTTCCTGCGGAGCTTTCCCGGAGGCTTGCTGTAGGTATGCGTGTTGTTGTACCTTTTGGAAAAAGTAAATCGGTTACGGGCTATGTGCTTGATTTGCGATGAAAGCCCTCTTGAAATTGAACGGATTAAACCGATACTGCGAATTGTGGAGGATTATCCGGTACTGACTAAGCAGCAGCTTGAGCTTGCAAAGATCATGCAGCGTACATATCGCGCAACGCTGGCACAGATCATACGGCTTATGATACCGCCGGGGCTTCGAAGCGGAAGCGTAAAGGAAAAAACGGTGACGGCGGTATCCCTGCTTTGTCCGGAAAAAGCGGATGAAGCAGCGGCTATGATGCGGGAGGGAACAAAAAAGCAAAAAATTGTTTTGTTTCTTGCCGAGCATGGCGAATGCTCAAAAAGCAGGCTTGAAGAAGAAATAGGGGGAGTGGATGCTCCTCTGCGGCAGCTTGATGCTGCGGGAATTGTAGCCATTACGAAGCAGAGACTTGCACGAAATCCGTACGGAGAAATGGTTTCACCTCCCAAAAAAAGTGGCTGCCTTTGCATACAGAGCAGAAAAATGCGCTGGAGGCTATTGCCGCTCGATTGACAGCGGCAGCGGTGATATTCTGCTTCACGGGGTAACGGGCAGCGGGAAAACAGAAGTTTATATGCGTGCAATACGCCATGTTTTGGATATGGGCGGAAGCGCAATAATGCTCATACCGGAGATAAGCCTTACGCCGCAGACAGTGGGGCGTTTTCGTGAACGATTCGGTGACAGCGTAGCCGTACTGCACAGTGCCCTAAGCGGGGGTGAACGCTTTGACGAGTGGCAAAGAATACGATTTGGGCAGGCGAAAGTGGTTGTAGGAGCGCGGTCGGCAATATTCGCACCGTGCGAAAGGCTGAAGCTGATTATTATTGATGAGGCGCATGAATCCAGCTATATTGCGGGAAGTCACCCCGAATATAATGCCGTTGAAGTAGCTCGCGAGCTTGCGCGTCTGCATGGCGGAGTTTTGGTGCTGGGCAGCGCGACGCCGTCGATTGAGCAGTATTATAATGCGCAGAACGGGATGTACAGCATTGTAAAAATGAATACCCGTATAAACGGCAAAGAACTGCCGCGTGTTGAAGTTGTGGACATGGCATCGGAGCTGGCATCCGGCAATAAATCGCTGTTTTCACGAAAAATGTTTTCGGCTTTGGAGCGCACGATAGACAGCGGGCATCAGGCGATTCTGTTTCTTAATCGCCGCGGCCATTCCACCGTTGTGACCTGCCGCAGCTGCGGCGAAACGGTAAAATGTCCCAATTGCGATATCTCCATGACCTATCATATAAGTGATGTTAACAGTGTGGGGGGAGCTAATCGGCTGCGATGTCATTATTGCGGAGCAGAAATGCCGTATCCTACGCATTGCCCTTCGTGCGGAAGCAAATATATAAAATTTATGGGCGCAGGTACGGAAAAGGTGGAACAGGAGTGCAATAAACTCTTTCCGGGAGTTCCCGTATTGCGGATGGATAACGATACTACCCGAACAAAGGATGCTCATTATCATATTCTCTCAGCCTTTGCAGAGGGAAAGGCTCAAATACTTATCGGCACTCAAATGATTGCCAAGGGCCTTGATTTTCCTAAGGTTTCGCTTGTGGGCATCGTTTCGGCGGATACAATGCTTCAGCTGCCTGATTATACAAGCAGAGAAAAAACTTACAGCTTGATAACGCAGGTTGCGGGCAGAGCCGGACGGGCACAGACGGGCGGAGAAGTAATATTGCAGACCTATACTCCCAAGCATTATGCAATAGCGGATGCCGTTAACTATAAATACGATGATTTTTACACCCGCGAGCTTGCAATGCGTAAAAACGGTATGTATCCGCCGTTTTCCCGGATGTTGAGACTTATTTTTTCATCGGAAGACCAAAACGAAGCCAGAAGTGCCTGCTATACATTTTTTTTGCGGCTGCGCGATGCAGTTTCTGCGGTAGCGGAAAGCAGAAGCACGGTTTTGTATCTAAACATGATGACAGCCCCGATAGGGCGTATTAAGGGAAAATTCCGATTTCAGATATTACTTAAAATGAAAACGGATGGCTGCTGCGAGAAGCTTACCGACATGTTTTTCGACATGTATAATACTTTTGATAATGCAAAGGTATTACTGGATGCAGAAATTAATCCTACGGGCTTGTATTGATTGTTTTGCACGGCGGCCGTGCCGGAATAGATTTCTATGAAACGATAATGTTTTTTTATCAAAGATATTTACCGGTATTGCACACTGGTTTATTACATACGGAGGATAATTTAATTTATGGCAATAAGAAACATTGTAAAGGCTCCAAATGATGTGCTGAGAAAAGTATGCAGGCCTGTGGACCATATTGATGATAAGCTGCTTACATTGCTTGATGATATGGCGCAGACCATGTACGAAAATGACGGAGTCGGTTTGGCTGCACCGCAGGTGGGGATACTTAAAAGAGTGGCGGTAATAGACATAGGTGATGAAGAAGTAGGGCTATTGGAGCTTATCAATCCGCGTATCGTATCAAGTGAGGGCGAACAGCTCGAAACCGAGGGCTGCCTTTCCGTAAAGGATATACACGGCGAGGTGAAGCGCCCTGCAAAGGTTACCGTTGAGGCTTACGACAGAGAAGGCAACCTTATGGAGTATTCGGCGGAGGGCTTGCTTGCGGTAGCGTTTTGTCACGAGATCGATCATCTGGACGGTATTTTGTTTACGGATAAAATGGAGAAGGCATAATGATAAAAATTGCGTTTATGGGAACACCGGAGTTTGCAGTACCCTCTCTTGCGGCGCTGTATGATGCCGGATATGAGCTGTGCGTTTACACAGCAGGATAAGCCCACCGGACGCGGCGGACGGCTTACTGCGCCGCCGGTTAAGGTTTTTGCATCGGAGAAGGGGATACCCGTGTATCAACCTCGACTTGTGCGGCTGCCGGAGGGCGTGGAAATACTTAAGCAATTTGAGCCGGATTATATTGTTACTGCGGCCTTTGGACAGATTCTTCCGGTTGAGGTGCTTAACATTCCCAAGAAGGGGTGCATAAATGTTCATGCATCCCTGCTTCCTGAATATCGCGGCGCCGCTCCGATACAGTGGGCAATAATAAACGGGGAAAAAGAAACCGGGGTTACCACAATGATGACGGATGCGGGGCTGGATACCGGCGATATGCTGCTGAAATGTACGGAACCTATAATGCGGGATGATACTGCACAGACACTGTTTGAACGCCTTTCGCATAAAGGCGCTCAATTGCTCATACAAACCATAAAGGAGCTGGAGAATAATTCAATAGTGCCCGTCAAACAGAATGATGAGCAGTCAAGCTATTATCCGATGATAAAAAAGAGCATGGCACTAATGGATTTTAACAAAACGGCGGATCAGCTTGACTGTTTCGTTAGAGGGATGTATTCCTGGCCGATTGCATATTTTGATATCGAGGAAGGAACCTTTAAGGTTCATAAAGCGCATGCGGAACAGGGACAGGCTGCCCCGGGGGAAATAATATACGCCGATGCTCAGCATGGCTTGGTCATCGGATGCAAACGGCTTTTTGGTAATCGATATGCTGCAGGCTCCGGGAGGGAAGGTAATGAAGGCTGCGGATTATTTGAGAGGGCACAAAGTACGCGTGGGACAATTTGCAGGGCACGGAGGAAGCGATGATTAATGTTAGGCTGGTTGCCTACAATGTGTTTTCCGCGGTAGTAAGAAGGGGCGGCTATTCAAACCTTGTGCTGGCGCAAAGCCTTACGCCGGATATGACACAGTCACAAAGGCTTCACAACGGCACTTGTATACGGCACACTGGATAAGCTGTATAATGTTGATTATATTATATCCTGCTTTGCGCGCGGAAAGCTTAAACCCGTAATTCAGGATATTCTGCGCTTGTCGGTTTATCAGCTTATCTACATGAATGTTCCTGATTATACCGTATGCGATGAAGCGGTGCTTTTGACGGTACGAACGGGCAAGCAGGCGCTGAAGGGATATGTAAACGGCGTTTTGCGCAATATTGCCCGAAATAAGGAAAACATTGTCTATCCTGATGCGCAGAAAGAGCCGGAAAAGTATTTATCCGTAAAGTATTCGTGGCCGATATTTCTTGTGCGGGAGGCCATAAAAGATCTCGGCTTTACTAAAGCGGAAGCAGCCCTTTCATATAATGCAGTACCCATGAACTCGGTTAAGGCAAATCCGCTTTTATGCGGTGATGAACGCCTTTTTGAGTTGTTGAAGGAAAAGGGAGCGGAACCGCGGCGGGGCACGCTTCAAAGCGATGTAATATATATAAAGGGTAATGCCGCTTTGGGCGAAAAATTGTTTGAAAACGGATTTTATTCCGTGCAGAGCGAACCGTCTGCTATGGTGTGCAGAGCGGTCGATCCTCAACCCGGAGAGAGTATACTGGATTGCTGTGCTGCGCCGGGAGGCAAAACAGTATGCATGGCGGAAATCATCGGAAACGGAAGCATTACTGCATGCGAATATCATAAACACAGATGTGATTTAATATTTGCAAATGCGCAGCGCTGTAAAGTGCGCGACAAGGTTAAGATAATCAATGCCGATATGACGCAGCCCCAGAAAGAATTAGGGCTTTATGACCGAGTGCTGGTGGATGCACCTTGCTCAGGGCTGGGCGTCGTGGGCAGTAAGCCGGATGTAAAGCTTACGCTTACTCCGGAAAAGCTGAAGGAAATACGGCAGGTTCAGAAAAAAATCTTGGATAACTGCTGTAATTATGTAAAGCCCGGAGGCGTGCTTGTATACAGCACCTGCACGATACGCCCTGAAGAAAACAGCAAACAGGTAAATAGTTTTTTATCAAAGCATCCGGAATTTACAATAGATAATATAAATGCGCCGGAGGCAGTTAAAACTCGGGAGGGTTTTATACAGCTGCTGCCGTGGCGTGACGGTGTATACGGCTTTTTCATTGCGCGTATGCGCAGAGCGGACATATAAAACAGGTGTGCATTGACCATTCAAAACTGGCATCGTAATTTTAAGGAGAATCATTTTGGAAGCATTGCTTGATATGAATACGGACGAGCTGAAAATGCTTATGGCGGAATTAGGACAGCCGTCCTTCAGGGCGGCACAGCTTTTCAAAGGCTTTTCACAAGGAAAGGCACCGTGCGAAATGTCGAATATTCCGTCAGCTCTTGTGCATAAACTCGGTGCTGTTAAAATGGGCGGTGCGAGTATTCTGAAAAAACTTGTAGGTAAGGACGGAACAAGAAAGTATCTTTTTTCTCTTGAGGACGGGAACATTGTGGAAGGCGTGCTGATGCAGTACAGGTACGGCAACACTGTTTGCATATCTACGCAGGTAGGTTGCGCTATGGGATGCGCATTCTGTGCGTCAACGCTTGAGGGCAAGGTAAGGAATCTCCGGCCGGGCGAAATGCTGGCAGAAGTTCTTTGCGTAAATAAGGATGCGGAGCAGGACGGGCTGGAAAAGGTGTCGAATATTGTACTCATGGGAAGCGGCGAACCCTTGGACAACTTTGATAATGTCGTCAAATTCTTGCATCTGTTAAATGCGCCGGAAGGACTTAACATCAGCATGAGAAATATTTCCTTGTCAACTTGCGGACTTGTTGATAAAATATATTCTCTGGCGCAGCTGCATTTAGGCATAACGCTGTCAATATCATTGCATGCCCCCAATGATGATATACGGAGACAGACAATGCCGGTTGCTAAGGTATGGCCCATAGAGAAGCTCATCGAAGCGGCGAGAATGTATGTAAAAACAACCGGCAGAAGAGTTATATTTGAATACACATTGATAAAAGGTGTCAATGACAGCAGAGATAATGCGACGGAGCTCGCAGGCAGGCTCAGGGGGATGCAGTGCCATGTTAATCTGATTCCGCTTAACAAAGTCAAGGAACGCAAATTCGATAAAGCAACCGATCTGCAGATAACAGAGTTTGAAAAGCGCTTGCGCCAATTGGGAATATCCTGCTCTGTAAGGCGGGAAATGGGAAGCGATATTGCAGGAGCATGCGGTCAGCTGAGAAGGAGCAGCCTTGGCGGGGAGGGAGAAATATGATTTTCAGTGTTAAAAGCTCGGTAGGATGCATACGGGAATATAATCAGGATTTTTACCATGTCCCGGCTAAAGACGGAATTCCCTTTTTTATGGTGGCCGACGGAATGGGCGGAACCAAGGGCGGCGAGATTGCAAGTACGGTTGCGGTCAGTACAGCAGTTACATTTATAGAGGATAACTTTTCCGGTTGCACGGACTATCCGCTTTTATTAAGAAGTGCGGTAAATGCTGCAAACGGCGCGGTATACCGAATGAGCAGAATGGATACCGAGCTGAGTCGAATGGGCACAACATGTACGGCGGCGCTTATTGTTGACAATGTGGTATATGTTGCTCAGGTCGGAGACAGCCGTGCTTACATTCTTGATGAAAGCGGTTTCAGGCAGCTTACAACAGATCATTCGTATGTACAGGAATTGGTGCAGGCGGGGGAAATAACCAAAGAGATGGCGCGTTTGCATCCGGACCGCAACAAAATAACAAGAGCAGTCGGCGTGAAGGGCTATGTAAGCACGGATATAAATATGGCTATATTGCATAATGAGGCGATTTTGATGCTATGCTCTGACGGCTTATGTACCATGCTTCCGGATTCTGAAATTGAGCAGCAGCTAAGGGAAAACAGCCCCCAAAAGAGCGCCGAACAGCTTGTACAACTGGCAGAAAGGGCCGGGGGCTTTGATAATATAACCGTAATTGTTATAAAAAACAGCAATTGAACACATAAGGATTGTATTAATGGAGCGAGTAATTAATAACAAGTATAAAATAATTGAAAAAATAGGCGCAGGCGGTACCAGCGTTGTTTATAAGGCGGAAAGATTAGAGGACGGAAAGCTTGTAGCAATAAAGGTGCTCAGGGATGAACTGAGTGATAATGCTCAACAGATAGAACGCTTTCTGCGTGAGTCGCGCACCCTTCACAATCTTTCTCATGAAAATATAGTAAACATCCTTGATGTCGGACAGATGGAGGACGGCAAGGATTATATTGCAATGGAATATGTTGACGGCATGACCCTGAAGGAATACATACTTAAAAAGCGTCGTCTGGATTTTGATGAGACAGTAGAGGCAGCAGTGCAAATCTGCGATGCGTTGGAACATGCACATGAAAACGGTATAATTCATCGTGATATTAAGCCGCAGAATATACTGCTTGATAAAAGCGGACGGCTGATGGTGGCTGATTTCGGTACGGCCCGGCTGCTCAATCAGAATACTCTTACCATGGGCGGAAGGGATGTTATAGGCTCTGTACACTACATTTCGCCGGAACATGCGCGCGGCGGCATAATCGATGCAAGATCCGACATATATTCGCTGGGTATAACGATTTTTGAGATGGCTACCGGAACATTGCCGTTTACCGGGGATGATGCGATTACGGTTGCAATGAAGCATATAAATCAATCGCCCAAACGGCCCAAGGATATCAATCCCGACATACCGCAGTGCCTTAATGATATAATCCTTAAGTGTATGTCAAAGGATCCGCTTAAAAGATATCAAACGGCAGCGGAACTGAAACAGGATTTGCTTGCGGCGCAGCGTGATCCGGAGGGTTTTACTGTAAGAGCGGCGCGGACAACACCGGTTATGCCGCAAACGGACGGGGGGGAGATTATGGCACAAAAGAAAAAGAGCGGAGCAAAAAAACGCAGTGTTCAGCAGCAAAAGCAATTTACAAAGAAGCTGGTGGCACTCATAGGCGGAATTGTCGTGGTATTGGCTGCACTTGTGTTAATGTTGGTATTTTTGTTCGGCGGCAACGGCTCAACAACAACCTCCGAAGGAAATGTTGTCATTAAGGATATGCGGGGCAAGAATTTTGAGGAGGCCGTTAAATGGGCTCAGGATGCAGGGCTGAGGCCGCAGCATGAGCCGGAGTATGTTTATAATACCGGTGTCCCGGAGGGGCAGGTTATTGCGCAAAGCCTTGAACCCGGAACCAATGCGGCCAAATACTCTGCTATCAGGTTTACCGTGAGCGGCGGAATAGAAAAAGTCAAGGTGCCGGAACTTAAAAATTTTTCGGAAGAGGATGCAAGAAAAGAGCTGGAACAGTACGGGCTTGTTTGGGCGAGGTCCACTATGAGGATACGGAAAGCTATACAGCACTTAAGGTCTTCAGGCAGCAGCCGGCGGCCGGCGAAAGGCTTGAACGCGGCGCAACGGTGGAGGTATGGATTGCAAAATCAAACCTGTTGAAAAAGCGTGTTCCTAATGTAATAGGCAAAACTGAGGAGGCGGCAAAGGCGTCAATTGAAGATCAGCATTTTGTCTTTGGCGGACGCTATTATGAATACTCGGATAAATATGCCGCAGGAACCGTTATACGCCAGGAGCCAAGCCCAGGAATTGAATTTGAATTTGATACCGATGTGCAGGTGGTAGTATATATAAGCAAGGGTCCTGCTGCGCAGTATTTGGGTGTGGTTGAGATTGAAGTGCCGCCAATAGAAGTGCCTACGGATATGAAGATTACCTTCATTGACGAAAACGGAACAGAGATAACGGTACAGGAGGAGCATATTGAGGCCGGAAGCTCATATGCCGAGGGGAAAACGCTCAAATATGAGCAGAACAGCTTCAGTGCTTCAAAAATTACATATTGCCTGTATCTCAATGGTGAGAAGAAGGGTGAATTTGTAATGATATTCTATGATAAGGACGGCAATTTAGTCAGCTGAGATGTTTAGCGGGAAAACCGCAAAGCTTTTGCCTTGCACGCAGAGCAAGTAAAAGCAGCATTGCTGCGGTAATTATCAAAAGGAGAGGCCGATGCTGGAAGGACGGATATATAAATTGCTTGCCGGTACATATTATGTGGATACTCCAATGGGGGCGATGGCGGCAAAGGCAAAGGGCAGCTTCAGAAGCGAAAGTGTTCTTCCGAGGGTAGGAGATTGCGTACGATTGGAGAGCAGCGGCGGAGCATACCGTATATGCGAAATTCTTCCGCGCAGGAACTGCCTGCTGCGGCCAATGGTTTCAAATGTTGACCGATTGGTAATTGTGCTTGCGGTGCAGAAGCCTCTGCCGGATCTGATGCTTGCCGAAAAAATGATTATTGCATCGCGCAAAGCCGATATTGAGCCGGTTATTGCAATAAATAAAAGTGAAATTGATATGCAGCGGGCGAAAGAATTGGCATCGGAGTTTGCGCAGGCGGATATTCAGACCTTTGTGCTTTCCTGCCGCGATGGTGTTGGTTTGAAAGAATTCAAAGCGTATATGAGGCAGGGAGTATCGTGCTTTTCCGGTCAAAGCGCCGTAGGAAAATCAAGCCTTACGCAGCAACTGATACCCGGTGCACATTTGGTTACGGGCGATCTCAGCAAAAAAACGGACAGGGGAAAGCATACCACGCGGCATTGTGAGCTGTATCGTATTGACGGCGGCGGATATGTTGTGGATACGCCGGGATTTTCGCTCCTGGAGGAAGAGGTTATTGATCCGGCGGCGCTGCAGGAGCTGTTTGATCCTCAATACGGCCTGCTTGCGTCAAAGTGCAGATTCCGGGGGTGCAGTCACACTGCCGAACCTGATTGCGCAGTTAAGAAGGCGGCGGAAAGCGGTGCTGTATCCAAAGAACGATACGAACGATATTGCAGGCTGTATGCCGGCATAAAGGATAATTGGAGGAAGAGATATGATTAAAATATCACCCAGCGTTTTGTCAGCAGATTTTGCGAATATGGGAGCGGCGGCGGAGCTTATGGAAAAATGCGGCGCCGATTATATTCATTGCGATGTAATGGATGGCGCATTTGTTCCGAATATCAGTTTCGGATCGGCGATGGTAAAAGCTATTTCAAAGCATACGACGCTGCCGCTGGATGTGCATCTTATGATAGAACGGCCGGAGCGTTATATAGATGATTTTGCAGCTGCGGGAGCGGGCATAATTACAGTGCATGCCGAAGCAACACCGCATATACAGCGAGTGCTTACATATATCCGCTCAAAGGGAATAAAAAGCGGCATTGTTCTGAATCCGGCTACTCCGGTTGAGCATATTGAATACTGCATGGATTGTGTTGATATGGTATTGCTGATGTCGGTAAATCCGGGCTTCGGCGGCCAGAAATTCATTCCGTCGGTGCTGCCGAAAATCAGCAAAGTAAGAGATATGATCGAAAAATCAGGATACGATATTGAACTGGAAGTTGACGGGGGCGTAAACCTTGAAAATGTCGGAGCTGTATTGTCGGCGGGGGCCGATGTAATTGTTGCCGGCAGTGCAATATTCGGACATAAAGATCCGGCGGAAGCGATCAGAAAACTCAGAGGATAGATAAGCAGCATGGAAATGCCTGATAATATGCAAACAAGCAATAACAGAATAGTAATCTGTCTTAACGGAGAAAAACCCGATGAAGGTCTGCTGCGGACAGCAATGGAAAACGCCTATATTATTGCAGCGGACGGAGCCTGTCGATATCTTTGCGATTTTGGAATAAAGGCCAATTGCGTAGTGGGTGATTTCGACTCTTTTGAGTTTGACAGGCTGAGCAGCGCGCTAAGACCCGGGGGCAGGCTGATTCGCAGCATTCCGGAAAAGGATTATACAGACGGACAGATGGCACTTAAGGAAGCGCTGGATATGAATCCCGGAGATATCGTAATTCTGGGCGCGCTGGGCGGCAGAACCGATCACGAGCAGGAAAACCTGAGGCTTTTATGCGCAGCAAATGAGAATTGCGGTATTTCTATCCTTACCCGCAATGAGCGTATATTCATTATAAATTCAGAGAAAACATTATATGCAGCACCCGGAACAACGGTATCCCTGCTTCCGTATACGGATACGGCCGAGGTTGTGCTTGCAGAAGGCTTTCGCTATCCTATGGACGGATTGATGTTATCGCGCTGCGATGCGCTTTCGCTCAGCGGGCTGAGCAATATCATGCTTAGCGGCAGAGCATATATCCGACTTAAACGAGGATTGCTGCTTGCAATAATGCTGAATCATTAATTCTTTACATAGTTTCATGAAACAAGGCGCATTTTTGCGTCTTTTTCATTTTATACACCTAAATATCGCCGAAATTTTTAACCGATACAGCTGCTTCTGCATACCATAAAGCAGAAGGTCGGGTGATTATTATGAAATGCGGATGCCGCAATCATGCAATCACTGCGACGGGCTGCGCGCTTTTACTGTGCGGACTGATAATTATACTGTGCTGCGTGCCGTTTTGGCTGTGGGTTGCTATACTGGGATGCATGATGTCCGTACTTGGTATATTTATTCTGCTGGGGTAAGGAGGTGAAACGATGAGGATCGTATGCATAAAGCCTCCGCTGTTTATACGGTGCCTGTTAAAAAGAATCAGGAAGAAGCAGTAGCGGGTAGCCTCTTGCGGTGATATCGCGGCAAAATTGCCGCGATTTTTATCTTTTTATGTGCTATGGCGCAGGGACAAGCTGATTTTTAACAAATTTCTGTTGATAATAACGATTAATTCTGATACAATATAATAAGATTCGGGAATCATATTTCTATATCATAATAAGAGGTGTTTTGAAATGGCTGATGAAATCACTGTATACGACAGTAATACAAATAACGGTACCGTGACTTATGCTAATGATGTTATTGCTACTATTGCCGGTGTTGCGGCAACTGAGGTATCCGGTGTGGCGGGTATGAGCGGCGGTATTTCCAGCGGCATAACGGAAATGCTCGGGAAAAAGAATCTTACAAAAGGCGTTAAGGTTGAGGTAGGAACGCAGGAGGCTGCCATCGATCTCAATATAGTTGTTGAATATGGCAGCGAGCTGCACAAGGTGGCGGAAGCGGTGCAGGAAAATGTAAAGAAAGCAGTTGAAACCATGACCGGGCTTCAGGTGGTTGAAGTTAATGTCAATATTCTCGGAGTCAATGTAAAAGCCGAGGACGGTAATTCCGTACAGAAGCTGAAATAGATATCTGCAATACTTAATTACTGAAGAATAAGGAATGGTGAATATGAAGGTCGGACAAAGAATAGCGTTGATCGCTTTTTCACTAATGATGATATCGATTACGGTGGTTGCCGCATTATTCATGTGCGGATTGTTCGGAACCGAGGCGGAGGCGGCGCTTATAAGTGAAATAAACGGCAGTGTTTTTTATACAACTTGCGTGGCGGCTGCTGCGGTAATAGTTTGCATTGGCTGCTTTGCCATAATGTTTTTGGGGGCAGGGCGTGCGCAGCCGGATTCTACGGTTATCAGGAACACGGAAAACGGCTGTATACGCGTATCGATTGATACGATCAATTCCATTGCACTCAGAATTGCAAAAGCAAATCAGACCGTAAGAGATTGCCGTGTGCGCACTCATGTAACGGAGTACGGTCTTGAAATTCATGTTAAAGTAGCACTGACAAATCAAACAATCATTCCGCAGGCCACTGCGGAGCTTCAGCAAAGCATCAAAAATGAAATTGAATCGGTGGTCGGTCTGCAAGTGCAGAATGTGCCGGTGCTTATAGACAACAGCTTGGTGCCACAACAATAGCAATAAAAAGATTTTCAGAAAAGCGAGTCACGGTGACTCGCTTTTTTGTTATACAATGAAAAACCACCCGCTATGCGGGTGGATCAGTCTGTCGAATAACCCCAAAAATCAAGCTGAGTTTTGAATTAAAAATTTTTCAGCAAAGAAAAACAAAGAAAAACGAGCAAACGCAGTATACAAGTGTGTTCTCTTCCACCGGTGTACTGCGTATTTTTTCAAGTTCATGGCAGCAAATTTAAGCCTGACCCAGTTAGTGACTTGAGTCAAGCCTCTGTACGGAGTATATCGCATTGCGTATTTTTCTTTCGCGTCGGTAAATACTCTATTCATGGTTTCTTTCCTTCGCTCGTAAAGCTCTCTGTACTCCGGCGTATGTCGGATATCTTCGACCGTTTCAAGATAATCCGACCATATGTGTTTTGTTACTGTCTTTTCAGATTTGGAATTTTCCGTGCATGAATTTCTTGCCGAACACTTTTCGCATATATATCCCTTGCTTTTAAATTCTCTGTAGCCCTCTCGGTTTGTTGTAGCATAACTTAAGACTTGGTTCTCCGGGCAGATAATGCAATCAAAGTATTCATCATAAACATATTCGTACGGCGGGAAAAAGCCTTCCTTGCCCATTGGCCTTTTGTACGGTAATACCGGTATTCTGCCGTCGTCAAGTATTCGTTTGCTTATCCAAGGCGTTTTGTATCCCGCATCGGCTACTAAGGCTTTAATTTCGGGATTTCTCTCTGTCAGTCTGTTATACAGTTCATCAAAGGCTGCACTGTCATGAACATTGCCCGGGTTTACCGTAACATCCATTACATATCCGTTTTTGTCACAGCCCGTCTGTGCCGTATATGCAAAGCATTTCTTATGTTCTCCCTTGTGGAACACTCCGCTTTCATGATCCGTTTTAGATTCGGATACTTCCTTTTCCTCGGGCGGCTTCGGTCCGTTAAACGGCTTTTTGCCGTGTTCCTCACGGTCTTGGTTAATTTCCTCCATCAGCTGTTTTTTTCGTATACCTTGGCAGCTTGCGGCACTGCTTTCTTTACAGCCTTTTTTTAATGTTTGCATTTGCCTTAATGTGTGTTCCGTCTACAAATACCGCTTCAGGCGACAGGTATCCTGCTCGCTCAATTTCGTTTAATATCCAATAAAAATATTTCTTCTATCGTTTTTTTCGGTATATCTATGCTTGAAGTTATAGCTTATGGTTGAAAAATGCGGTATTTGTTCATTCATTAAATATCCCAGAAACCAGCGGTATGCTACATTCATCTTTATTTCTTCTACCGTTCTTCTCAGGGACGGCAATCCGTACAGATGCTGTATTAACACCATTTTAAATATTACTGCAGGATCTATGCTCGGTCTCCCGTTATCTGCACAGTATAATTCTTCTACTATATCGTATATGTGCGTAAAGTCTATGGCATTGTCTATTTTTCTTAACAAATGCTCCTCGGGTACAAATTCCTCTATGCTGAATATTTCCATCTGACTGCGGTTTTCTCTCTGCTTTACTATCATTTTCATCACCGCTTTTATTATACCATATATATGCGAAAAAGCCCAGCAAACTGGGCTTTTTCGACAGACTGAACCACCCGCTATGCGGGTGGATATTTATTGTATACCGAAAAACCCCGCCATAGTGGCGGGGTTCAAAAAAGGTTAACCGATGAACAAGAGAAAAAACTCCGATTGTGTTAAAATAGAAGGGACCTGCCAGTCGCCAAAACAAAACACAATCGGAGGACATTAAAATGCAAGAACAAAATAACATCATTAAAAGTTTAGCACATACGTGGTGGAATTGCAAGTATCATATAGTATTTGCGCCCAAATATCGTAGAAAAGTATTCTACGAAGAGAAACGAGCGGAGATAAGAGAAATATTAAGGCAGTTATGTGAGTGGAAAGGCGTAGAGATTATAGAAGGAGAAGTGTGTCCCGACCACATACATATGTTGGTGAGTATACCTCCCAAAAATGAGCGTTTCGGGATTTATGGGGTACTTAAAAGGGAAAAGCAGTCTGCAAATATTTCAAAAATGGGGTAACATGAAATTTGCATACCGAAATCGCGAATTTTGGTGCAAAGGATACTATGTGGATACGGTGGGAAAAAACACGAAGGCAATAAAAGAGTACATAGAGAACCAGCTGAAAGCGGACAGAGAAAGTGATCAGATGAGACTGTTTGATCCAAGAGACCCGTTTACGGGTAGCAAGTAATAATATGCATGACTGGCAGGTCAATAAATAGCGCACTTGTGCGCAGCCAGCAAAGAATAGGGCTATGCCCGAAAATGAAAAACCACCCGCTATGCGGGTGGATATTTATTAAATAATCATACAGCGTGAATCATACATGATTCATATGCGCGCGGTTGCGGCGTGCGTAAATATTAGAGGAACGCATTGCCTGACGCTTGCGGTTTATATGCAGAGCCCTTAAGAAAAACAGCATGAACAGCAATGCCGCAACGCCGATTATTACACATAGTATAATAAGCAAGGTGCGTGCAAAAGAAGAGGAATTTACGCTGTCTGCAAATGTGAGGGCAACAAGGTCCGCCGGGACATCCACATGATCCAGTACGGTGGTTGTGGCGATCAACTCGCCCTCCAGGAGTATGGAATCGCCTACATATACAGTGGCACGCCCGACATTATCACCGGTATAAATCGGCGCAGCAAGGCTTTGCGGCAATTCAATACGGACGGGGTCGGCAGCATTGCGTATTGCCTGTGCTATTGCCGATGTGGTGGTGTAGCTTACATCGGGGACTTCGGAAAAACGCAGGGTTATACGGCCGTTGTTTGCATCGGCGGACGAGGCGTTGTTTACCTGTATCACAAAATCGCGAGAAGCGAAATATCGCGCAGATTAACGGAAGTAAAGGCACTTTCTGCATATTCCGCAAGCTTTACGGTATCGGCATAATAGGTATCGGCATCTCCGTCAAATGTAAGTATAATCAAATCACGATCCGATTTCTGATAGCGTGATGCCAAGCAATATCCGGCGGAGTTTGTGGTTCCCGTTTTCAAGCCGGTAAAGTATTTATTATAGCTTGCAGTTTCCGGATTAAGCAGCTGATTGGTATTGCTCATTTCGATATTGATTTCGGATGATCCGCGCTGTACATGAGCGGTGTAATTCACGGTGGAAACCATTTTTGCAAGTAAAGGATTTTTTGTAAGTGCGGAAGCAAATTGCAATATCGTTAAGGCAGGAATAATGCTCTTCGTTTTGCATTCCGTGCGGATTTACAAAGTGCGTCATCTCCGCTCCCATTTCCTTTGCTTTGTCATTCATCATTTCCACAAAGGTCGATACATCACCGCCAATGAATTCAGCCAAGGCAATGGCGGCATCGTTTCCGGATCTTAAAAGCAGGCCGTACAGCAGGTCGGTAACGGAAACACGGTCTCCGGATTTTAATCCCATAACAGAAGCGTTCGCTGTAAGGTTGCAGGCCTTGCGTGATACGGATACAATGGCATTGTCCGGGTCGTCAATATTTTCGGCTACAACAAGCGCGGTCATTATTTTTGTAATACTGGCAGGAAAAAGGCGATCGGTCAGTTTGCCCTTTGCGTAGAGGACAGTGCCTGTGCTGTTATCGAGAACGAGAGCCTTTTGTGAAAAAACGGACGGCGCAGACGGCAAAGAAAGATCGCCTATACTAAGCTGACCGAGCTGAGCAGCATAAACCGGCGAGCATAAAAACAAAATCATACACGCAATTATTATAATAGCATATACAAATCGCTTCATTAAACTCTGACACCTCTTTTTATTTAATAGTATTGTAACAAATCTATTGCGTTTTGTAAATAGCAAAAATCAATTATTTACTATTTGATAAATAAGTATTGTATTATTTGCACGATATATGCTAAAATATAATAAAATAAGGGGGGTGCAAATATGAAGAAGCTACTTATAGTGGATGACGAGCCGTTGATCGTAAAAGGATTGCGCTATGCGCTTGAACAGGAAGATTACAGCATCGTTACGGCTTATGACGGAAAAGAAGCGCTTGAGATGTTTGAAAAGGAAAATCCCGATCTGATACTGCTTGATGTAATGCTGCCGCGAGTGGATGGGCTTGAGGTGTGCAGGATAATCAGGGAAACTTCTGATGTTCCGATAATTATGCTCACCGCCAAGGGCGAGGATATGGATAAAATTATGGGTTTGGAATACGGAGCGGACGATTACATAAGCAAACCATTTAATATTCTCGAGGTCAAGGCTCGTATTAAAAGCTTATTCAGACGCATAACCGCGGTACAGCTTCAGGGAGAGATGACCAGCTATAAAGACATAAAGGTGGATGTGCAGAAACGCTATGTCACCGTTAAGGGTGAACCGGTTCAGCTTACCGCAAAAGAATTTGATATACTGTATTTGCTGATGTCGCATCCGGGGGTTGTGTATAAACGCGAAGAGCTGCTTTCTACAATATGGAATAATGAATTTGCCGGAGATGCCCGCACGGTAGATGTTCACATAAGAAGATTGAGAAAAAAACTTGAAGAAAATCCGGACGAACCGGAGTATATTTTCACAAGATGGGGAGTAGGTTATTTCTTTGCCGAAAAATAAAGCACTAAAAAACAACAATGCCGGTTTTCCCGATGCTGCAAAACGAAAAGGTTTCTTTTCCAGCCTCTATATAAAGCTTATTGCTTCGGTGCTGGCCGTTCTTGTGGTTGCGCTTGTGGTTATAAATATCATAATTATAAGCACTATCGGCAACAGCATGATATATCAAAGGAAAAAGACGGATAAGAAGACGGTCATCGAAGCTGCGGGGGAAGTAGGAATATATTTTTCGCGCGGTGACTGGCGTTCTCTGCAGGAGTATTGCAGGCAATACGGCACTGATAACGATTGCCGTGTTATGGTTTTTGATACCGACGGCAATGTAGCGGCGGACAGCTATTCCGAGTTTGGCGGACTGAAGTTGAATATCAAAGAAATTCAGGATTGTCTGCAGGTGGGTATGAGCACTTCAAGCGGAATGTATCAGCTTGGTGCGGATAACAGAAGCAATCCTACGCTAAATGCCGCACAAACACAGCAGTGGGTAATATACAGCGCATCCGAAATTGAATATGATGATGAATTATTGGGCGCCATTCTTATAATTGCATCGGTTCAGGAATTGGTGGATGAAATTGATGAGCTTTCCTTAAAAATCGTTTTTATAAGTGTAGGTGTCGGAATTGCGGTAAGCCTTGTGCTTATACTGCTTATGCGGAAATATTTTGCACCTCTTAAAAGCGTTACGGGCGCAATAGCCGATATGGCAAAGGGAAATTTTAAGGTCAGGGCAGAAACGGGCAAGGGGAACGATGAGCTTTCCGAGCTCGCGGTGGCATTTAATGCTATGTGTGCCAAAATGGAAACATTGGAGGAATCCAGAAATAAATTTGTTTCCGATGCATCACACGAAATGAAAACCCCGCTTGCAACAATGAAGATATTAGTGGATTCTCTCATCAATCAACCGGAATTGGATCCTGCAATAACAAAGGAATTTATGGGAGATATAAGCCACGAAATCGACCGGCTTACATATTTGATAAACGATCTCTTGGCGCTTGTCAGAATGGATAAGCCGCCCAAGGAGCCGGACGAGGTGCCCATACAGATAACCGATCTTATTGATAAGGTGCGTCATAAGCTGCAGCCTCTTGCGGCGATGAAGGGGATAATAATCTCATACATCACAGACGGCGATTTTACCGTGGTCGGAGATGCAATGAAGCTTCAGCAGGCATTTTCAAATCTTTTGGATAATGCAATAAAATATTCGCCCGAAGACACTACAATTACGGTGTCTGTCGGCAGAGATGCGAAAAATGCTATTATTACAGTAGAGGATCAGGGAATAGGTATAGCGCCGGAAGAACAAAAGAAAATATTTGAACGCTTTTACCGAGTTGATAAGGCGCGTTCACGCGAAACCGGCGGAACGGGGCTGGGGCTGTCCATTGTTGACAGCATTGTCAGGCAGCATAACGGCACTATAAGCGTAAAGAGCCGGCTGGGCGAAGGTTCGGTGTTTACGGTAACACTGCCGCTGCAGACCGTAAAAAACCCGAATAGTAATTAAAAAGGAGTAAACTACGGATGAGTAAAAGCATCGGATATCTTAAATTGCTCAGTATAGCATTTTTAGCTGTGTTTTTTCTTTGCGGATGCACAAAGCTTTATGTAAACAGCAACTATAATGAGAAATATGATACCGTTCAACTGCATCCTCAGGCCACTGAAAAAAGCACAACCATCACTTTGTATTACGGGATAAGCGGCGAGGATTATATTGTTCCGGTTACAAAGGAGGTTGTGTATAGTGATGCTCCTCCGAATGATTTTTTTGCTGTACGGGAACTGATCAAAAGCGAAACGGAAGCAGGCTTGATCAATTATATAAACCCAAACACGGAAGTTGTCACATTGGGCATTTCAAACGATACGGTAAGTGTTTGCCTGAGCGAGGACATACTTATGGTGCCGGCGACGGAGGACAGCAATTGGCAAATGGACGAGTCAAAGGTAAAAGAAGTGATGCGGCAGAGAAATGGCGGTATATTGCATTGTAAATACACTTACCGAGTTTGCGCCGTATACTCGGGTGCAGATATATATTGATCAAAAAAATAATAACAGCGACGAAATGCGTGTAAGCCGCGGCACGCTCGGATTTGTAGGGGATGGTCTTGAAATACAAACATTAGAGGCACTGCCAAGAGACAATTCCTGTGTGCTTACGCCGGCAAATACGGTTAAGCTGGCGCTTAACTATTTGGGTGCAAATCAGGCGGAGAGCTTTTTTGCGCAGTTAGAGCAGGTAAGCGCGGGAATGAACGCGCAGGAGTTTTCAACAAAGTTTTCGGTACAGAAATGATGCTCGGCGATTATTATGTCCATGATAATTATACCGTATCCGGAGACGGTTCGGCAGTTGTAATGATTGATTATGCTATAAGAATGGGCAGCGTCATATCTGAGTATAAGTCAATACCTGTAAGATTAAGACTGTCAGGATGCCGTTATTATATAGACGGCAGCTTTGCAAATACTGTTTTACGCGGTTAAAGGGAATAATACAAAACGAATTCAATCAGCCTTAAGACAGATATTACACATAAACGGGAGGAAAAAGTGAGAAAAATAATACCTTTGCTTTGTATATTTCTGCTTGCTTTTTCAGCCTGTATGCCTGAAAGCAGCATTGAGCACCAATCCGGCTTTACGGCGCATTATTATAATTTTTCGCCTAAAACCTCCTCTGTAAGCGTATCGTATTTTAACTCTGAAGACGGCAAACAATGCATTAAAACGGTGAACTGCATTTTGGACGGTATCGGCGGAGTTGTATCAAAGGTGCTTGAGGTTATATCGGAAGAAACGGGAATAGCTGTCGAGTGTGATAATGCATATATATCCAACAGAATTGCATTTGTATCTCTCGGCTTTGAATTTAACCAATTAAAAGGCGGATGCAAGGCGATTATTGCCGCTTCGCTCGCGTGTACGCTAAGCAGTACGGCTGCCGCGGACTATCTTGTTTTAAGCAGCGGAGGAACGGCTGTTCGATATTCCGATACGCCGGAGCTGTTTTTTGAGCCAATCCCGGTAAATGGGAATATTACGCCATCTGTTTTGCTTTCAGATGCTAAAGAGGCTGCGCAGCTTCTTAAAGGGGAGGATGATTTTGTTTTTCCCGTTTTGCTGTGGAAGTGGAATGCGTCGGGCGCTGCGGTGCCGGTGGTAAAAAGCATTCCGATGGGAAAAACATACATTCAATCGGTATTTAATGCTGTATGCAATGAAAACCGTGCACTGTTATATGACGAAAAAAACCGACGCTGAGGCTGTATTACGGTGAACCCGAACTGATTGAAAAAGAAAATATGGCGGTTTTGCGCGTTTTTGATAAAGTGAGAACAGACATCACCGATATTTTTTTGCTTACAATGCGTATGTACATTCCTGATTTTTCCGTAAAGATTGAGTATTACAGATATACGGCAGATGCGCATCTGATTGTAAGCAAAACAGAGCTCTGCACGGAATTTTCCGATGAAATACGAGGGTTTGATCTTGCGTGCTATTATCCCTCTCAATATGGACTGAATATTGAAAAAACCGCAATAAGGGAAAATGGTAATCAGTATTTTGCCGCTGCGGCATACTGTGCAAAAAAGGCGCTTAAAGCAAGCGGAATAGAACCGGCAGACACTCTGCTTATTTATAATGCGTGGAATAACGGCGAAGAAATATGCATAAGCGTAACAGAAGATTTGATAACATATGTACGAACAATGAGTGAACGGGCAGAGCAGATGTTTATTTTTTCACTGGTAAATACAATGTGTATTAATTTTTCAGTACCTTATATCAGATTTCTTTGCGACGGACTTACCGCAGCGTATATAGGAAAATCGGTAAGCACGCTGAAGCCCCTTCATTATACAGAGTTGAGGTTTGAAAAGTAATGGATACTGCAAAGGATGAAAGGGAAAATCGGGAGCCGTCAAAAGAAAAAATCCGGCTGAGGCATCCGCTTTTTAACATACGGTATCCCGTTCTTTTGTCAGCGGCTGGAATTTCCGGGGTGGCTATTGCCGTGTTTGCCGCGCGGGATGTGCGGTGGTTGATAATTCTTCTGATCACTGCTGCGTTTTTTCTTTACAGTATAATATTTCGTTCCTCCAAGCCTGCTGTTGCTGTTTTCGGTATCTGCATGCTGCTTTTTTGCTTTTATGCGGATTCAGTAATTAAAGGAACAGAAAGGGTTTTAACGGATCAGAAAAGCTTTAACGGCAGAGTTGTCAGCTACAGCGACGACGGTGAACGCAGCATGCTGATTGTTCGCAGCAATATTGCCGGTCAAAGCGCTGATATTGCAGTAAATGTAAAAGACGGCGCCGGAAAATTCTTTTATGGCGATGATATTGCCGTCAATGCTGAAATTAAGCCTTTGGCAGAAAAAGAAAACGAGCATTCTTTTGATTCAAGGCTGTATAATCTCAGCAGAAAGGTATCATATACGGCATATGCAAGCTATTCCGATGTAGTATTATCAGGAAATTCTCCGGATATACTTACGCCTGTTTGGAAGGCTAAAAAGAGCATAAACAGCTTGCTTGTTTCGGTTTTGCCAAGGCAGGATGCCGGAATTATTTCCGCTATGATGCTGGGAACCGATGAATATATGGAGGAGGAAAACCGTCAGGAGTTCAGAACGGTTGGGGTTGCCCATATTTTTAGCGTATCCGGCCTGCATGTAGGAATAATTGTGGCGGCGGTAACCCGCTTTCTTTTGGCGCTCAGCGTTAACCGCAAAATGCGTTTTGCGATAACGGCGGTATTTGTCGGGTTTTACTGTGCGTTAACAGCGTTTACACCATCCATCGTCAGAGCTTCCGTAATGAGCCTTGCATTGCTTTTCGGAGGCATGCATAAAAGGAAATATGACCAGCTTTCAGCACTGGGATGCGGAGCATTGCTGATAATGTCGGTCAATCCGTTCAGTATTTTTTCCGTCGGCTTTCAGCTTTCATTTTTGGCATGTCTGGGGATAGTGTGTTTCGCACAAACATTTGAACTTCCAAAGAGAAAATTTATCAGAAGCGTCCTTTCAGGGCTTATGGTTACACTTTCGGCTCAGTTCGCCTCTTTTCCGGTGATGGTAAACTCATACGGAAACATTTCGCTTATTGCGCCGGTTGCAAACCTGATCATTGTTCCAATAGCAAGCTGTGCGCTTGTTATTGCGCTGCCTGTTTGCATTCTGTGCCTTCTTATTTCGCAGCTGGGGTTTTTGCTTTGGATTCCGGGCGGTATATGCAGGCTGATGTCATATATAACACATATGTTTTCGGCCATTCCGGGTGCTGCGGCGGTGATACCGACGCTTCCGGCAATACTCGTTGCGGGGTACTATCTGCTCTTTTTTGCATTATCGCGCTTTTATGCAGTACATAAACCGGCCAGACTTGTTTCCTGTTTGTCCATAGTGGTGCTTACACTTGTTCTTACCGTACCATCCGCCGTATCCGAAAGAAATATAATGAAAATGGCGGTGCTTTCCGTAGGCGACGGCGACTGTACGGTTTGACTCTTAACGGTAAATGCCTTATAATTGATACGGGATCCGGAGCATATGGACAGGAGGATATGAGCGATAGGGGTTATCGTGAGCTTTCGGCATATTTGTCCGGAGAGGGGATAACAACTGCGGATGTTCTGCTTACACACGGTGACTCGGATCATTCGGGCGGACTTATCCGGCTGCTTGAAAAGGACGAGATTACTTTCGGGCATATTTATTGCAATTATTCCACTATTAAAAATGCATATCTGAAAAATGCAATTTCTGCATGGGGTATTCCGACGGAGCTGAACGCACACGACCGTATCTGTTTCGGTGATGCGGTTATCACCGTATTGTATCCGCCGCCTCAAAGTGAATACCGACGCAATCTGTCGCTTGCCTTCAGGGTGGAAAGGGGCAATTTCGGTGCGCTCTTCTGCGGCGATAACCAAACTCAGGACGGAGATGAAATTGCCGATATAATCAAGACAAATGATATGAATTTTGATATTATGTTTTTACCGCATCACGGAAGCGTCAACACGGCATCCTCAAAACTGATAGAAGCTGCTGATGCAGATGTGCTTATCAAAAGCACCGGTAAGGCGGGAAGCGAAGACGGCGCAATTTCCACCGCGGAATGCGGGCAAATTAATATATTTATCCAACGAAATGGTGCTTATTACATCAGGGGGTATAAAAATGAAAAGAGATGAGCTGCTTGCGCAAATAAAAAGCGGCACAATTAAGGATATATATCTGTTTTACGGACAGGAAACATATCTGATGAGGGCTGCGCTTGAAGAAATAAAAAAAGTACTGGAAGAGCAAAGCAGGGCTGCCGGAGGTGATCTTGATTACATAAATGCGGACGGCAGAGAGATAAACGGCGAGCAAATTACGGAGCTTTGTACCACGGCCTCCTTTGTTTCGCCGCGCAAATTGATTGCAGTGGAGGACTATCCGCCGCTTATAGGCAAAGACGCACAGGCAGAGCCGTGCTTGCTTGAATATATTGATAATCCCGCAGATGCAGTACTTGTGTTTTATTGTACTCAGGATGTGGTAAAGACTTCTCCGCTTTTCAAAAAGCTTGTAAAACAAGGGGAGAGTGTGGAATTTTTGACTCCGAGCGAGACTGAACTGGAAAAATTTATTCGAGGTGAATTAAAAAAATACGGCCGGAGCATAGATGCTGACGCCTTACGCTTTTTAATATCCTATACCGATACCGGGCTGTGTATGCTGGTACCGGAGTTAAATAAGCTTGCTCTTAGCAGCGACGGAATAATAGACCGTAAGGCCGTAGAGGAAACCGTCACACCTGCGCGTGATTATAAAATATATCGGCTGACCGATTTTGTTTTTGAAAAGAAAAAAAGTGATGCCGCGGCACTTTCGGATATGCTGATATCTCAACGCGAGGAACCGATATATATTCTGGCTATTCTTTCAAAAACCGTGCGTAATTGTTTGATATATAAAAGCATGAAAAAGAGCGGAAGCACGGACAGCGAAATATGCGCCTCATTAGGAGTTAAGGATTTTGCTTTACGGCGTATTGCCGGATATTGCAGATGCTATCCGTTATCCGTCTTCACAAAATGTTCGGATGTTCTGCTTGCGGCAGATGAAAAAATGAAAGCCTCTGCGCTTGCGGCAGAGGACATATTCACCTACACGGTGAGCGCAATTATTGAAATTCTGGAAACCGCAGATAAGAAGTAAAAACACACCCGGAAAAACTGCGGAGTAAAGATTTTTTAATATACAAATATACAGACGGATCAGGAGCCCTTTTTAACGGCTTTTGAGCTGTTGCTGTCAGAGGCTGCGCCGCTGCTCTCGGAAAGTGCCGGAGGAAGCTTGCGTATGCGGTATCCGTCAACAGAACGGTTAAAATCAAACACTATTGCCATTGAAGAAACAGCAATGATTATACCTGCAATTATGTCAAAGAGGGTGTTAAACAGATTGAGCGGCTCTGTATATGTTGCCATAAAGTCGAGCTTTTTGCCTATGTGTGCGGCGTATACGGCATCAGCGGCAAAATTAAAGGAGGCTGCAAGAACAAAAAATATTGCGGCGAAGATAAATTTATCCGCCTTGGTAAGCGATTTGTTGAACATATTAAACCCCAGAGCCGCAAATAAACCCATAGTTATGCCGCCCAATGCCGGCATAATTCCGAGATATGCATACAGTATATAAAACGCAGCGCCGAAAACGCCGAAGGCTGTTCCTACAATAAAGCCGCGTATACGGCAGGATGGTGAGCTTTTCTTTTGGGCGGTGTTTTCCGCAAGCAGAAGATTGGCACACTCCTTATGAAGGGGAACATAATAACCGTTTAGATTATATTTGCTGTCGGTGCTTTTTTTGCATAATACGCAAAGCTCCGTCGGGATGCTTTTATCACAAAGAAAGGCTCCGATGCGGTCTAAAACCTGAGTGATTTTTTCAGGATCGCTATCCGAAGGGGTGATATATAAAGCAGGAGCAGTGTATTCGCACGGAAGGGGACAGTGCTCCGTTACTTCATTAAGAGCTTCAATGCTTTCGGCAAGAGAGGGCAGTTCAACACTGATAACAACGCTTCCGTTGCGTATCTGTGCCGTTGCGCAATATCCGGCAAGCGAAAAAAATACCCTGTCAGAAACCATTACGCCGCGGTAATGATCGGCGAGAAACCGAATAATCTCATTTTTCATCAGCACACCTCAAAAGCATTGCCCGCAAACATTTACAGGCAAAAGGTTCAATATATATTATAATGCAATAATAAAGAAATAGCAACAGTGAAAACTGTAAACAAACTGTGATGCTTCGATATTTACGCACGGAAGATTGGGTTTATTATACAGCAAGCTGCATAAACAACCGAAAAATAAATAAAAAACGGAAAGCATAACGGTCATACCGTTTAACTTTCCGTAAAACATCGGACCGATAAATCAAAATCATTTGATCGCCGGTCTCTGCATTACATTGCAGCCTTGGACAGTTCCGCCTTTTTGCGGTTTGCCGCATTCTTATGCATGATGCCCTTGGCAGCTGCTTTATCTACTGCGCTGATAACGCCGGGAAGCATGGAAGCAGCCAGCTCCTTATTGCCCTCGGCAACGGCGGCGTTGAACTTCTTAACGGTAGTTTTCAAAGCGGATTTGATGCTGCGGTTGCGAAGATTTTTCTTGTCATTTACCAGAATTCTCTTCTTTGCGGATTTGATATTGGCCATGAATTCACCCCCTTGTGCAGGTTAATTACGAATTATTAACTATTGAATAATACCACACATGCGGAAAATGTGCAACACTTTTTTTATATGTGAAATTAAATTGCGCATAAATTGCGCAATTTTCGGCCAAATAATCTCCAAAATGAGTAAAAATTGTGCTTGGGAGCATAATAAATATCGTCCGATATATAAAACAATGCGAAAATATCGGCTTTTGCTGCATAAGGCATGCGCGGAAGCAAATTAAATGTGAGAGTGTTAAGCATGACAACTTCAATTTTTAAGGATACAAAAACAATTTATACCGACCTTGCAAATGAAGCATTCAGCAGAGAAAATTCCGCTGATATGCTGCCGGGAGTGACAAGAAAGGTGTTGGAGATAAAGTCGGCACCGCAAAATATCGGGGTTGAAATAATCGAAATCAGTGATGCCGCAAGCGGAGAAAAGCTGGGGAAGGGCTGCGGACGGTATGTTTCAATACGCTCGGAGTATGCGCTTAACAGAGACAAGGCACATCATAAACAGCTTGCGGCAGTGCTATGCCAAAGAATAAAGGAACTGCTGCCGGAAAAACGACGGCTTACAATGGTGGTGGGGTTAGGAAATCGCGCAATGACGCCGGATGCGTTGGGGCCGAGAACTGCAGACAGAATAATGGTAACGCGGCATTTTAAGCAGCTTTTTCCCGGCATGACGGACAAAAGACTTTCTGCGGTGTGCGCATTTCAGCCGTCCGTGCTGGGTGCTACCGGCATAGAAAGCGCAGACGCCGTAAGCGCCATGTGTGATAAGGTGCGCCCGGATTGCGTAATTGCAGTGGATTCCTTGGCTGCGGCCGAACCGCAGCGCATAAATGATACGATCCAGTTAAGTGATGCCGGTATTGCGCCCGGAGCAGGCGTAGGCAACCGAAGACGGGGCATAGACAGCAGATCGCTGGGCGTACCTGTTTTGGCAATCGGCATACCGGTTGTTGTCAGGCTGCCGTTGCAAAAACAGGACGGAGAGGAGGAAATGATTGTTACTGCCAAGAATATAGATGCAATAATCAATGACTGCTCGGCAATTATTGCCGGCGGCATAAATCTTGCCTTGCACGATGGAGTTACCGAAGAAGAAATTGCGGATTTTATGTACTGAACCGGCTGCCGGGCATAAAATCCGGCAGCGAAACATCGGCGC
Organism: Oscillospiraceae bacterium; assembly: GCA_022009755.1. Classification (GTDB taxonomy): domain Bacteria; phylum Bacillota; class Clostridia; order Christensenellales; family QALW01; genus UMGS1338. Next base: position 669,940 of record CP091722.1, on the reverse strand, counting down.
ACTGTAGCTGCGTAAGACGGTGTTAACATGAAACACTGTTAAACGCTATATTGCTGTTTTATTGCATTGCGTATTCGGAAAACGCACATGCTTATATAAAAGCGTTTATATTGACATATGCGGGAATTTAACTATAATAAAGTATGTATGCACATTGTATGTGAATTGTTGTTTTGTAATGTGCCGGCATTATCGGTTTTGCTTTTATAAGGCAATAATTTGCATACATAAGAAGCAAAAAACATTATAATATGATTGCAAAACAAATAATTACAGCGGTGGATTTATGAAAAAAATTGGCTTTTTTGATTCCGGATTGGGCGGGATCAGCGTTTTGAGAGAAGCGGTAAAGGAAATGCCGGAGGAAAGCTATATCTATTACGGCGACTCGGCTAATGCTCCGTACGGCAGCAAAAGTCATGATGAAATATATGCTCTGACAATGCAGGGCATAAGATATTTGCAGAGCCAGGATATAAAGGCATTGGTGATTGCATGCAATACAGCTACCAGCGTGGCTGTGGAGCAGCTGAGATGTGATCTGAAAATACCTGTTATAAGTATGGAACCGGCAGTTAAGCCTGCGCTTGAAAACACGAACGGCAAAGTGCTGGTGCTTGCCACTCCCGCAACATTGGAGCAGGAAAGGTACAAGAAACTCGTTGAGGGGCTTCACGGAAACGAAAGAGTGATAAATTGTCCCTGTGACCGCCTTGCCGGATTGATTGAAAAACATATCTATGATGATAAAGAGGAAATCGATACATATTTGGACCGGCTGCTTGTTCCTTATGCAGGCAGTGTTGAAGCGGCGGTGCTCGGATGCACACATTATGTATTTATAAAAGACAGAATTGCAAGCCGGCTTCCCGGAACGCGGCTGTTTGACGGTAATCACGGTACGGTTATGCATTTGCGCAGTGTGCTTACGGAAAACGGGTGCAAGGAGCCATCGGGCGGACGCGGCTGCGTTGTGCTTAATTCGTCAAGCGATGATCAGTATACGCTTAAATGTTATTCGGCGCTGCTTAATTATCGCGATATATAATTTATCATTTCAAAAATACAGCTTTAACACATGCATGCGCATTGCTTTGTCCGCCTGTCTTAAACGGCGCTGCAGGGCATAGTATTGCTGCATAAAGCAAAAAACGAAAGGGTTCTTAATGGTGGAATTATTGGCCCCGGCCGGCAGCCCGAAGGCGCTGCAAATGGCGGTGCGCTGCGGCGCGGATGCAGTATATCTCGGCGGACCTGCTTTTAATGCAAGGGCATCAGCCACGAATTTTACAATGGAACAATTGGGCGAGGCCTTTGATTATTGCCATATTCATAATGTAAAAGCATATGTAACACTAAATACGCTGCTCAAGAACAGTGAATTGCTGCCGGCGTTTGATGCTGCGTGCGATATGCTGCATATGGGGGCTGATGCGTTCATAGTACAGGATCTTGGCCTGATCAGAATGCTGAAAAAGCATACAAATGCCGAGCTTCATGCAAGCACGCAGATGAGCATACATAATGCATACGGCGTACTGGCTGCGCAAAAACTGGGCTGCAGCAGAGTGGTGCTGGCGCGGGAAACGCCGCTTGGAGATATTGCGAAAATAAAAAAAGAAACCGGTGCGGAAATAGAAATATTTATTCACGGTGCACTGTGCATAGGCTTTTCAGGGCAGTGTCTGATGTCGTCGATGCTGGGCGGAAGAAGCGGAAACCGCGGATGCTGTGCACAGGCATGCAGATTGCCGTATGCATTGACCGGTAAAGGAAAAACTGTCGATTCAGGATATCTTCTTTCGGCAAAGGATCTTTGTTGCGTTGATTACATGCGCGATATTATCTCCTGCGGCGCAGACAGCCTGAAAATAGAAGGCAGACTCAAACGGCCGGAATATGTAGGGGTAGTTACTCGTTGTTACAGAGAATTGATTGATGCCATTCAAAACGGTGACGATCCGGATGTGCGGGATATAAAAAGGCAGCTCAGCGCAATTTTTAACAGGGGCGGGTTTACAAAAGGGTATTATTTGTGTAAGAACGATATCGTTTTTCCGCTTCAGCCCAATAACACGGGCTGCCCGATAGGAAAAGTGATAAGCCGCGACGGAAGAAAAATTCATGCCGATATTCCGATTTGCAGAGGGGACGGCGTTGAATTGCGCGCAAACGGCACATCCGTTGGCGGCGGAACCGTATATGAAATATATGATGCAAACGGAAAAGCGGAAACCGCCGTGGGGGATGTGCGCATTAACAGTTTGGGAAACAACTGTGCGCAGGCGGAGATTTTCCGTACTACCGATGCGGCTCTTATAAAAGATATTACGGCTTTTACATCAAAGAACGCGGTATAATTCCTTTGGAGATAATACTTCGGCAAACTGCGGATGCGCTTGAGCTTACTGTAAGTGATGATACTGCATCGTCCTTTGTTTTAAGAGAATATACCTTTCAGGAAGGAAGAACGGGCAGTGATGATGTCCGTGCGGCGCTTTCAAAGCTTGGGGGCACGCCATATAAAGCGGGAAGGATCATACTGGATATAAAAGAAAACGGATATTTGCCTCAGGCGCTGCTTAACGGAATGAGGCGCGAGGCGACAGAAAAGCTGAATAATTACAAAATTGAACGGGCAAGGCGGCGCGCCGGTATTATTAACAGAGAAAAAGCCAAAAAAGATATTGCTTTTGAAATGGCAGAAATCAACCGTATTGAAGGCTTTTCCGCGGGAGAAAAAAGCTGTTTTGCCTACAACGCACAAATGCTGGACGCGCTCCTTGACAAAGCGGGGCTTTCAAGAATATATTTCAAGCCGTATGACTATAATAAAACAGCAAAAGAAGTTCGAAAAAACAAAGAAATCCCTGTTTTTTTCGTTCCTTTTGATATCTTTTTTTCAAATGACGAAGCGCTTTTCAAACAGGCGGCAAGCTATGACGGAATATATGCCGAGAACCTCGGCGCAATTGAGCTGGCGGCCAAGCTGAAAAAGGCGTGTATTGCGGGCGCAGGGCTGAATGTTTTGAATTCTCTTGCGGCAAAGCAGCTTTTTGAGGTGTTTGGCTGCGTCAGGGTTACGGTTTCTCCGGAGGCGGACGGCCGCCTTCTTGCTCAAATATGCCGCAGCGAGGGTGTAGAGATCATTGCAGCCGGAAGACTGCCGCTGATGAAGCTTGTATACTGCCCGCGCCGAGCGTGCATGGGATGCGGGAAATGCAGCGGAGAATTCGGTCTTCAGGGCCGCAACGGGCTGTGGCTTGAGGATAAAGTGTTCAAGCTTTCCGAGTGCAGACATATTATTCTGGACGGAAGAAGCTTGGATATAACAGACGAGCTTCGGAATATAAATGCCGCAATATGCGACTTGAATAATACGGAAAACCGTGTTTTTCCCGTTACAAAAGGGCATTTGAACTTGGTGTATAGTCGATGCGATGGTCGATGCGTATAAATGACCGTTGATGTTTTATTAATGCAATAACGCCTTTAACCCGGCGCCTGATCGGTTGAGGCTTTTGATTTAACATCTGACTAAAGACGGCATTTGAGCAGCGACAGCAATATAAGGATGGGATAACCTATGAATGAACGAACACTGCATACTCTTGAGTATGATAAAATCAAACAGATGCTTGTACATAAATGCCTGTCGCAGGGCGGCAGGGAGCTGGCCGATAATTTGCAGCCCGTGATTGAATATGATACGGCGGAAATGCTGCTGGAACAAACGGCGGAAGCAGAGGCTGTATTGCTCAGAACCGGCAGCAGTCCCGTGCCGGAATTTGCGGAAATCATGCCGTCTGTCCGAAGAGCAGAGCTTGGGGCGGTTTTGTCAATGCCGGAGCTGCTTGGCATAGCTGATTTTCTGCGTGGGGCACGCAAACTGAAAAAGGCTCTTGAACACGAAGAAAGCAAGCAGAGCGTACTTGATGCCGTGGTCTTTGCCATTACGGCAAGAAGAGATGTTGAGGAGGAAATATTTCGCTGTATTGCCGCGCCCGATGAGATGGATGATTCTGCAAGTGCGGCCCTGTCGGAGATCAGAAGGGAAATGCGCCGTGCAAATGAAAAAATCAGAGATCGCCTGAATGGGTATATACGCAATCCTGAGTCTGCAAAGCTGCTGCAGGAGCCGATAGTTACCATCAGGGGCGACCGCTATGTATTGCCTGTGCGCTGTGAAAACAAAGGGGCTGTGCCCGGAATCGTGCATGATCAGTCGTCAAGCGGCGCCACTTTGTTTATCGAGCCGCTGGCAGTGGTGGAGTTGAATAATGAGATAAGGATACTTGCCGGCAGAGAGGCGGAGGAGATACAGCGTATTCTGTCGGTATTATCCGCTATGGTGTCGCAGGCGGCGGATTGTATTGCGGCAAGTTATGAAGCTGCATGCAAGCTGGATTTTATATTTGCAAAAGCTAAGCTGAGCCGCGAAATGAATGCAATAAAGCCCAAACTTAATACCTGCGGCTATATAAACATAAAAAACGGACGGCATCCGCTTATAAAAAAGGACAAGGTTGTCCCGATAAGCGTGTGGCTGGGGCGTGATTTTACCGTATTGCTTATAACGGGCCCGAATACCGGCGGCAAAACGGTAACCCTTAAAACAATAGGGCTTTTTCAGCTTATGGCGCAGTCTGGGCTTCAGGTTCCGTGCGACTGCGGCAGTGAACTTACGGTGTTTGATGCCGTTTATGCCGATATAGGCGATGAACAAAGCATTGAGCAGTCGCTGTCTACTTTTTCTTCGCATATGACAAATATAGCCGACATTATGCGAAAATGCGACGGAAAATCGTTGGTGCTTTTTGATGAGCTGGGAGCAGGAACCGATCCTAACGAGGGAGCGTCTCTTGCAATGGCCATTTTGGAACGGCTTATACAGTACGGCACAAGAACCGTTGCCACTACTCATTACAGTGAGCTTAAGGCGTACTCGCTTACAACTGCCGGCATAGAGAATGCATCGGTTGAGTTTGATGCCTCAACGCTCAGGCCCACCTATAAATTGTCGGTGGGAGTGCCTGGGGCAAGCAATGCTTTTCTTATATCGCGCAGGCTGGGGCTTGACGAAGGCATCATTGCGCGTGCCGGCGAGCTTATGGACGGAGAACAGATACGCTTTGAATCCGTGCTGCAAAAGGCGGAGCAGCATAAGCGCATGGCACAGCAGGAAAATGAAAAGGCGCTTAAATTGCGTATGGATACGGAAAAAATACGCATGGATACACAGCGCCTTCAGGAGGAACTGCGTGCCCAGCAGGATGCAATTATTGCAAAAGCGCGTGTTCAGGCGAAAAAAATCCTGGAAAATGCCGATTTGAAGGCGCAGGAATATATTGACGAGCTTAAAGCGCTTAAGGATAACTGCAGTGATGAAGCACTTATACGAATGCAGACGCTGCGTAAGGGCATGAAATCGGAATTGCTTGAAAAACAGAGCATAAAAACGGATAAAGACCTGAAAAGCCTTGATCCCTCCGTTATAAAGCCCGGAATGACGGTATATGTGCGTTCACTTGCCCAAAATGCAGAGGTATGCTCTGCCCCGAATGCAAAGGGAGAGGTAAAAATACAGGCAGGTGTTATCCGAATGGATGTTAAGGTAAGCGATATAACCGTTGCACCGCAGCAGGAAAAAAAGAAAAAAAGCAAAACCGGAATAAGCCGTGATGCCGCTGCCGTGCCTATGAGCCTTGATGTACGCGGAAAAAAACGGTGGAAGAAGCGCTGCTTGATATTGACAGATATCTGGAAGAGGCTGCATACGCGGGGTTCAGCGAGGTAACGGTTATCCACGGCAAAGGTACCGGAGCCCTGCGCGCAGGCTTGCGTCGTGAACTGAAAGGTCATCCGAGAATTAAAAGCATGCGCGACGGCAGATACGGTGAAGGGGAAAACGGCGTTACCGTAATTGAGCTGAAATAGTATTTAACCGGCAAGGACGCTTGCTGTTGTGAATAGAATCCGTATTTTTTCAGAAAAATTGAAATATATTCACATTTTATTCATTCCGTCTGCGGTGCAAATATAGTATAATAATATCAACAAAGTTTCGGCGGGATTCTTCATTTTTACGAAAGCTGAGGTTAACGGCAATATGAAAACGCGTATTTTGGTTATTGATGATGATGTACATATCAGCGAATTGCTGAAGCTCTACCTTGAAAAGGAAGATTATGAGGTGGAGGTTGCTCATGACGGCGGTGAAGGGCTGGAAAAATTCAAGAGCTTCGAGCCTAAGCTTGTACTATTGGATATCATGCTTCCGGTAATGGACGGCTGGCAGGTTTGCAGAGAGATAAGACGGATTAATAATACGCCTATCATTATGCTCACTGCCAAAGGCGAGACATTTGATAAAGTGCTCGGCTTGGAGTTGGGGGCGGATGACTATATAGTTAAGCCCTTTGAACCCAAAGAGCTTATTGCAAGGGTCAAGGCAATTTTGCGCCGTACAAATGTGAACGAGGATACGGTAAAGCAATACAGCTATAATAATCTCACGGTAAATATTTCGGATTACACAGTGGTATATTACGGTAAAGAGCTTGATATGCCGCCCAAGGAAATAGAATTGCTGTTTTTCCTTGCATCACATCCAAATAAAGTATTTACAAGAGAACAGCTGCTTGAGCAGGTATGGGGCTTTGAATATTTCGGAGATTCGCGCACCGTTGATGTGCACATTAAGCGCATCCGTGAAAAGATGCCGGTTTCCGAGGGCTGGAGCATAAAAACGGTTTGGGGCATCGGATATAAGTTCGAGGTCAAGGATCAAAATTCGTAAAGAGTGTGTTTTGTAAAAAATACTGCATTATTTATTCTGGAGTCGTGAATTATGCTGGCAAAACTGAAAAGCTCCGTGCTGGCCAAACTTATAGCCATATATATAATTATTGCCTTCCTGCTTGTCGGTGTATTGGGGCTTACCATTACCGGCGCATGCAAACAGGAGCTGCTGAAAATACGCTTTCGCCAGCTGAACGAAAAAGCGGTTTCCGTAGGTCAGATGCTTATGCAGACCGGAATTTCGGAACAGCAGCTGCTGTATTCCGGCGTTTTACAAAGCATAGCACAGGAACATGATGCTGTATTGCAGATAGCCCACAGTGACGGCCGTATATTTGCGGAGTATGACGGACGCGCGGCCGGCGCTATGAAAAACGGCAAATATATTGATACTGCGGCAATGAAAGCGGTAACTGCGGGCAAGGTATATTCCCGTATGGATTACCGCAACGAAAACGGTGAGTCTACATCCACCGTAACAGTGGGTATTACCTCCATAGAAGGAGAGCTTAAGTATATAGTGGCTATTCATGCAAGTGATGCAAGCGTTGATAACGCATATCTTCGCATACTGGGTAAATTCTGGATACCGTGCGTTGTGATTGTCGGCCTTTGTATCGTGCTTATTTTGCTGCTGAATTACAGCATTACAACGCCGCTTGTTGAAATGAATTCCGTAGCTAAGGAAATAAGCCGCGGAAATTACAGTAAGCATGTGCTGGTAACAAGCTCTGATGAAGTGGGACAATTGGCGCAGAGCTTCAATGCCATGGCGGACGAGCTGGAAAAAACCGATACAATGCGCAAGGATTTTATTGCAAATATAAGCCATGAGCTTCGAACTCCGCTTACAAGCATAAACGGTTTTGTGCAAGGTATACTGGACGGTACAATTCCTGCTTCTGAGCAGCGGCGTTATCTTGAGATTGTACTGGCGGAATCGCAGCGCCTCAGTCGACTCACGAGAGAAATGCTGGATCTGTCAAGGATTGAATCCGGCAAGTATAAGATCAGTAAAGCCGTGTTTGATATAAATGAATTGCTCAGGCGTGTCATAATTACGCTGGGAGATAAGCTGGAAGAAAAAGAAATCGATTTTGTCGCCGATTTCAAAGAGGAAAGAATTTGCGTCGCAGCAGATGCGGGCTGTATCGAGCAGGTCTGCGTAAATCTAATGGATAACGCCATAAAGTTTACGGATAAAGGAAAGAATATTACCGTTACCAGCGAAATTGTCGGAGGAAAAGCGCGCATAACCATTGCGGACGAAGGAAAGGGAATAAGCAAAGAGGATTTGGCTCATATATGGGACAGATTTTATACAGAGAATAAATCGCGCAGCGGCAACAGCGGAATGGGACTTGGTCTTTCCATAGTAAAACGATTACTGGCCGAACATGGCGAGGATATAAATGTTGAATCGGAACCTGGCAAAGGAACGGCGTTTTCATTTGAACTTGAACTTGCACCAAAAGGCTCCGGCGCCATGAAACTGTAAAAACAAGTTGATATCATATTTATCATATAAATGCTCTACATATGCATGGAGGTATTATGGAAAACTATAATGATTATAACAACGGATTTGATGGTAAAAAGCACCGTGGCAAAGGAATGAGAAGCGGCGTTGTGGCGTTGATAGTAATTATCGCCATTGTCGTGGGAACGGTAGGCGGTGCGGCGCTGATATACTATTATACGGGCGGCAGTCAGAATCATCCGATTGAAGGAACCAATGCACCGGCGCCGTCTGACGGCGTTACGGTTATCCCGGGACAGTCTGACAAGCCCAATGTAACCATAAATCCTTCTTTTGATCCCAATGTAACGGCGCTTCCGGAGATTACGCCGCCCACCATTGACGGCACAGAGCCGATAGCGGATATATACGAAAAAATGAAGGATACAGTGGTTTTTGTCAGCAATTATTCTGATGAATCCACTCTTTCTTCAACGGGATCCGGTGTTTTTATCAGCAGCGACGGCTATATAGTAACAAACTATCATGTTATAGAAATGCCGTTAAAGTTACGGTCAGGCTGTATGGCAGCGATGAAGAACACCGTACAACGGTAGTTGGCGGTGATAAGCGAACCGATTTAGCAGTGCTGAAGCTGGGCGGCGGCACATATCATGCGGCGGCGCTTGGCAGCAGCGCGTCCCTCAGAGTGGGACAGTATGTGGTTGCAATAGGCAATCCGCTCGGTTACGAATATGCAGATTCGGTAACGCACGGAGTTATAAGCGGGCTTAACCGTGCAGTCGACGAGAAGGGAATACGCCAAAGACTCCTGCAGACGGATTGCCCGATAAACCCCGGCAACAGCGGCGGACCTTTGTTCAATATGAAGGGCGAGGTTATAGGCATAACCAGCTTAAAAGAAGTCTACACGACAGGCGAAGAAGGGCAGATACCGGTTGATAATATAGGTTTTGCCATTCCGTCCGATACGGTTAAAAGTATTGCATTGACGCTTATTTCAAAAGGAAAAATCGAACGCGGCGCATTGGGAATAACAGCCCAAACAAATGTACAGAATAATAACGAGGACGGCGTAAAGGTGGTTGAGGTAACTGCCGGAAGTCCGGCAGCCAAGGCAGGCTTGAAAAAGGGTGATATTATCCGCGCCATTGATGGGGTAGAGGTTAAAAAAATGGAAGATCTCTCCGAACAGCTTTCTTATAAAAGCGTGGGGCAGACCGTAACAATCAGGTTTGATCGCGGTACCAAGGAAATGACCGTTAATGTAACCCTTACCGTGCTTAATGAATAATTTTCACACGCTGCATTTTTATTAAGGTTAAAAAATTTATAGCGGTAGGAACATACTTTCCTGCCGCTATATTTTTATAATGAAACCTAGGCAAAGCAGCGGGGTAAAAAGGCATAAAAAATGAGTGTTCATAACTCAAATCCGTTATGAACACTCGATATGTGGGAGGACTATAAAAAAGATTTTTTCGCCTTTTTAGTTGGTATTTGTACCCTTACAAAATCTTGAACTTTCAAGGTTAAGGGCGGAGGTGAGCCGCTGTCATTCGGTCAGCGGCTGCACCGATTTGAGACCGCCTTTGAATATTACGGTAATCTGTTCTTTGGAGTCCACCACTACACATTCGAGCAGTTGGCGGACGATTTGGTCATCGTATTCCATCGGGCGGTTTTTTATGCCGTTGAGTATCGTGTAGATGTCATCGAGTCGGGATTTTGCGTTTTCTCGCCGCTGCTCTGCGTCGGCTATACTGCCGAGCTGCTGTTGCAAGCGGCTTTTTTCATTCATGAGCCGAGTTGCGGTTTCCTCATCAAAGGCTTCGATGGTGTCGGTGGACACTCGGTCGAGCATCTTTTTGAATTCTGCGTCGATCTCGGCGATCCGTATCTGTAGGTCGATGCTGTTATCCTCGTTCTTTTCTCCCGCCAAGCCCATGCCGATGTGCGTCTTTAGTGTTCGCAATACCTCGGCATTTTGGTTGGCGGTTTCCATGATTGCCGTCATAACAGCCTTTTGCAATATGCTTTCTTCTATGGTTGGCGAGTTGTGGCAGTATTTCTTGCCGTAGTCAAGACGATTTATGCATCGCCATACGATTTTCTTTTTGCCGCCTGCCGTCCAAGTGCAGCGGCGGTAAGGTGTTTTGCATTCGCCGCAGACGAGCAATTCTGTCAGAGCGTATTTACTTGAGTATTTGCCTTGCTCGGTCTTGGCTTTTCGGCTGATCTTGCGTTTGCCGGAGCGCCTTGCAAGTTCCTCCTGAACTCTGCCGAAGGTAGCCGAGTCGATAATGGCAGGGTGGCTGTTTTCTACATAGTATTTCGGGCGTTCGCCGTTGTTTACTCTGACCTTTTTGCTGATGCAGTCGGTGATGTAGGTCTTATTGATGATGGCATCGCCTTTGTATCTCTCATTGGAGAGAATGGACTGTATCGTGGAAAACTGCCATTCTGCTTTTCCCGTCGGGCTTTTGATGCCCTTTTCTTCAAGTAGTTTGGCAATTCCTTTTATCCACCAGCACCGGCACCATGATGCTGTTGCCTGCCAGCTTATACAGCTTACTGTCGGACAGGCCGAGTTCATTTTTCAACTTGAAAAACTGCTCGTCCGAAAAGCCCATGAGTCGGAAGCACTCCTGCGGGTGTAACTTCCGAATCCATCCGCGGTGAAATATACCGTGGCGATCCAACACGGTAAGACAATATGACGGAGCCCCGCTTGGGCGAAAGCGCGGGCCGTTCTGCCGGACGGTTTCCCGGTCGGGGTTGATGACGGGATATACGCCGTCGTACTCAAAGAACACGGCGGAATGCTCTCCCTTGTGGTGGCTCATTCCCGAATCCTGCCGGGCAGTGATGCACCGCGCCGTATCGGTGAATTTTGAGTTTTCATTGTAATCCACCAGATACAGACCCGTCCTGCCTCCGAAGCCGCCACAGGAGGCCGTCTGTGTTATGGCTGCTCCGCCTGCGTCGTAGACCCGCTTTCCCTGAGGCTGATGATCTGTGAGTTCGGAAAGAGCTTTTCCGCCTTTTCTCTCGATAGGTAGTATTTCTCCGGCACATCGGGGATCAAGATATCCGACAAGGAACACGCGCTTTCTTGTTTGGGGAAGGTAAGCCGCGCCGTCAATACATTGCCATTCGCACAGATACCCCCAGAGAAGCATCGGAAATGTTCCAATGTATCAAATACGAGGACAAGCGTGAGGTATTTGGCTTAAAAATACATAGCTTTTCGACACTCGACAGAATTAAAAAGTACGACGGCTCTGGCAACGAGGAAAATGCCGAAAAGCCTTATTCTATCGAGGTTGGAGAGATAGAACGGACTATAAATCTATACGCTATCGCTTCAACAAAATTTCAAGTTGCTGTCTAATTCAATATCAGCCCCGTATGCTTCAATTGTGGACAAGCCATCCACCTTATCAATAGCGAACTACCCACTTGGAAACAAACAAGTGGGTAGTTCGCTATTGACTTTCTATATGAAAAATAGTATATAATAATATAGTAAAGTACCCGACCGATTAACGAATTTGAGGCAATTAAGTAGAGGTGTGCGAATGCTGCGTGAAAAATGATATTAAAGTGGTGAAAAAAAGATTTTTTTGAGCAACATCATTATGTGATGTCTACTGCCGAAATTCTTAAAGCCAAGCTATATTATGCCGACATTAAACAACTTTTTGGATGAAGGCTATATTGAAAGAATAAGACGTGGTTATTATCATTGGATTGAAAGCTGTGAAACCAGAGAAATAGTTATCATCAACACATTGTTTCCAGATGCTGTTCTTTGCATGGAAACAGCGCTGTTTTATTACAAGTACAGTGATAGAAACCCTGCCGAATGGTGTTTTGCAATAGATAGGAATATTTCAAAATTGCGAACTAACATAGAGTACCCGTTTATTAAAGCATATCGCATTGAGCCAGAGTTGGTTACGCTTGGCGAAACAACCGGCAAAATCGATTTTACAAAAGTCCGAATTTATGACCGTGACAGGACGATATGTGATGTTCTAAAAAAATATGAGTAAAAATGGATAAGGAAATTTTTCAATAAAGCAATACAGGGATATGTTAATGACCCGAAAAAAATATCCCCAATCTTATGATGTATGCCAAGAAGCTGCGTGTGCAGAAAAAGGTAAAAGAACTGATAGGAGTGTGGTTGTAATGGCAGACAAAGCAGCTTCCGTTTTGGCAAAGCTCAGAAATAAGGCAAAGGCTTCGGGTATCAGTTATCAACAATGCTTGCAGCTTTTTGTTCAAGAAGAATTTCTGAGAAAATTATCTAAATCGGGGTATGGAGATACGCTGATACTCAAAGGCGGACTGTTCATTTATACCCTAACCAATTTCGAAAGCAGAGCTACTATTGATGTCGATTTTCTGCTCCGTGGATACCCTAATTCTATAGAAGATATAAAAGATTTGATTGGTAAAATTATTGACACGCCAACAGGCAACGATTATATAGAAATGCAGGCAAAAGGATTTGAGGAAATTTCCCCACAAAGGAAATACCACGGTATCAGTACACAAATTATTGCTCAAATAAAGAATGTGCGTGTGCCATTCAACATTGACATTGGTGTGGGTGATATTATATTCCCCCGTGCTGAAGAACGCAAAATCAGTACGCAACTTCCAGATTTTGAGGCACCGATAATCAAAACTTATTCACTTGAAAGCACTATTGCCGAGAAGTTTGATGCTATATTGCAGCGCTTTGAGCTGACAGGAAGAATGAAAGATTTTTACGATATTTATTATCTTTCAAGGACATTCAATTTTGACGGAGAAAGATTACAATCCGCTATCTTTAACACCCTGCAGCGGCGTGGCACTCCCTACGATAGAGATAGCTTTAAGCGGGTTGTTTCACTTGCCGATGACGAGGATATGCAAAAGCGTTGGAAGTACTTTTTGAAAACAATAAAAGACGATACACTTGAGTTTCCGTTTGTCATCGCTGAAATCCAGACTTTCCTTGAACCTGTGTTTGATGCGATAGTCAATGAGGTGGAATGGCAAAAACAGTGGAAAGTTGATTTGAACTGGATTAAGAATGAAAGGAGTTCCGATTTATGAGTAAAGTGCTTACAACCGAACAGCGTGAGCAAGCAGGTTCAGACTCCTATAACAGATTCGAATATCAAGTCCATTGGATAGTATGTCATATTATAGGAAGACTACAAGAGGATGCGGAGTGTATAGTTTTTTTTGTGAATTCCATGATGATATGGCTGAGTTTTCTCCCAGTAATCAGCAGTACCAATTTTTCCAGATAAAAACAAAAGAAGACTCTTCTGACTGGACTATTGCGGAAATGTCTAAAAAGGAGAAGAAAAAAACAGGTGGATACAAAAAAAGTCATTTTTTTAGGTTTTATTTTCTATAACTATTTGGTTTTTGGTTCCGAATGCTCGCACTGTCACTTTGTATCAAACAATGACTTCGATAATGATGTTTTATTATGGCAGACGTATGTTGAAGACGGGAAAAGCCTTCAAACAGAGAATATAGAACTATATGAAAAAATCAAAGACCGCATCAAAGAAGAATTCTCTGATGATATGCCGAGCAATTTTGATTCAGTCTTTGAAGAATTCATCCAGAACACATTTGTTCATAAATCAGAATTACAACTAACAACTTATGAATCTCAAGCTATGGGCAAGTTTTTTAATCACTTGGCAGATAAAAAAATATTCCGTCAAATACTGCAAATCTTATTTTTTTCAGCAGTTGTTAAATGACGTAAGAAAAAAAGAGCAAAGAAAGAATTAGAGTACCCATTAGTATGAGAAGATTAGTTGAGAAAAAAGGTGTAGATGTAGCTCAAGTAGGCAAGAAAATTGATGATAATATAAAAAGCGGCGGAAATTATGATGCATTTCGCAATTACTTGGTTACGCAATCGCTGTCGGACAAAGATGTTAATCGTATAATAGCAGCAAAAACACTTCATGATGCGAGATGGCTCGATGTTAATGATGTAAAATATCAAGAAATTGTTGTGGCATTGAGAAAAGTGGTTTCTACATATTGCAAATCAAGTGAGACGAACGGAGTATGCGATGAATTAAATAATTTATGCATTCAAGAATTACGAAATCGCAGTCTCATATCAGAATCTCTTGATAAATCGTTAGTTGAGGTGTTGTATTATGAGCACAAGTTCAGTCGATAAGGTTAAACAAGAACAACAGTACAAAATTTTAATTAGAAATTTACGAAAGCAGCAGGAGGAAAAAGGAAATGAAAAGACTAACGATAAAAAAACTGATAGTAATCAGTCAAAGTGAGTCTCGGTCGTTAGAGGTTCCTTTTGAAAATGGACTTAATATTATTCTCGGTGGAAATAAAACGGGAAAATCCTCGATTATTAAAAGTATATTTACCACATTGGGATGCGAGTGCAAAAGGATTGAATCTGATTGGAAAAAGTTAATTTCCACTTATTTGTTGTTCTTTGAATATGGTAAAAAAACTCTTATTGTATTGTTCGTCAAGGCAAGAAATTTCAGATTTTTTTAAGAGTAACAGAGATGACTATTCTTGCATTATTGAAACAGACGCTTTTCACGAATATAGCAACTGCCTAATGGATATTTTAGGTATTAGGATGCCGTGCATTTCAAAAGATGGCAAGCAATTCAATGTGACACCACCATTACTATTTAGATTCCAGTATATCGACCAAGATGAAGGTTGGGGAAAAATAGCCGATTCCTTCAGCAATGTTGCATATATTAAAGATTGGAAAGCGCATACAAATAAGTATGTGTGCGGGTATCTTGACGATACATATTACGAACTTCAAGCACAAAAAGCAGAACACATACTCGAAAGGGACGACAAGAAAAAAGAATTTAATTACAATCAAAATTTTGTCTCCCGTATTACATCTACGCTAACACAAATTGAGAATATTGAATCCATTGATGATGTCACAACTGATATTGAATCCTTACTTTCTAAGGCGGAAGAAATGAGAAAGCTGCAATTCTCTTATAGCGCAGAGATGTCAGTTTTAGAAAATGAGATATATGTCAATCAGCACAAATTGCATATGGTAGAGCATAATCTCGTAGAAACCAAAAAGGACATTGAGTTTGCAATGACTCAAAAAGATGAGTTGGTCTGCCCAATTTGTGGTGCTGTTTATTCAAACGGATTAGATGAGCAATTAAATATAACTTCAGACTATGCTCATTCTGAGAAACTTATGGATGAATTGAAAAAAATAGTATATCTATTGCTACAGAAAAGTTGGAAGGCCTCAGAAAAAGTTATAGCGAAGTTTCGTTAGAGATTCAATCCGTCGAGCAAAAAATTCGTAATTCTCAAGAACTTCTATCATATTCGTCTTTTTATAAGAACAAGGGACAGTATGAAATATATGAATCTTGCAAGGCTCAATTGGAAGTTCTACAACGAGACATTGATTCGTATGTTGCGAAGATAGCAATAATCGATGATAAAATAAATGAAAAGAAATCCAAAGAGCGTTCAAAAGAAATACGAGGAGACATAGAAGGATATTGTCGCACTTTTGCAGATGCGATAAATCTTCCTAAAACATTCATTAAACTCAGGGATTTTGTGCAAATAATAGACCGTACAGGTAGTGAAACGCCTCGATTGGTTTATATGTATCAATCAGCACTGTATCTATATAATTTATATAGAGCAAAGAGTCCTTTCAATTTCTATGTGGTTGACACTCCAAACCAACAAGGACAGGATGCCGAAAATTTAGGAAGCATATTTAAGTCCTTGGAGCTGTTTTTGTCAGACGATGGACAGGTCATAGTCGGAACTGAGCGAGAGACCGGAATGGAACAAAAAGCAAATAATGTAATTAGATTAACAGATAAGCGTAGATGTTTGAATGATGCTAACTATGCGGAACACCTTGAATTGCTTGAAAAATTACAAAAATGCGCAATTCATTGGATTTCGGATAATCACAAGAAACTCAAGCAAGGGTCTAACGAATGACATCATTTTTGAAAATTTAGACCCAGAGAAGCATCGGAAATGTTCCACAGCGCAAATTCAGCTCAAAATTCTGCGTTTTGTGGGCTTTGGGTACATAGCTTAAAGACCTCGGACAAGGTGTTGAAGTACGGTGAAAATAACAAAGTGGACTTCTCCGAGCATCCGACGGTAGTTAAGCGTGGCAGCGTTAGAACAATCAACATTTACGCCGCTGTTCCCGATGTGGCGTAGGACAAGCCTATTGCATATTGGAACTTAACATCAACCTACGGTACAATATAAATGCAAGGAGGTCGAGCGTATGAAAGACAAACCACTCATCTATATGTAGACAGTCACGAAAGAACGCTGATATTACATAGCCTTGTGGAGCTGAAAAACGCTCTCATACGGCAAGGCAGATATACGGACTGCATCGACGAACTCATTTTCAAGGTAGCCAATGCGCCTGTCAAGAGAATGAAAGTCAAATATGACTAAGGCAATTCAAGAGTGAGCCGCTTATTCTTTTCCATAAGAGTAAGCGGCTTTTTTGCGTTCTCTGTACGATTTACATAGCCGCCCTGACAAAGCGGCTAAATCTATGCGAAAGGAGGACGCAGCTATGTCAAATTGCAAAGTGATTGCTCTGACCAACCAGAAAGGCGGTGTTGGCAAGACCACAACAGCGGTCAATCTGGGTGTGGGTCTGGCGAAGCAAGGAAAAAGAGTGCTGTTGATTGATGCCGATGCACAGGCAAATCTCACAATGGCTCTGGGTTACAACCGACCAGACGATTTACCCATTACGCTCTCCACAATCATGCAGAACATCATAGACGATAAATCTTTTGATGTTTCGCAAGGGATTTTATCCCACAGCGAGGGCGTTGACCTGCTTCCGTCAAACATTGAGTTGTCGGGCTTTGAAGTAAGGCTAATCAATGCGATGAGCCGTGAGCGTGTTCTGAAAACCTATGTCAATGAGGTTAAAAAACTACGATTATGTGCTTATTGACTGTATGCCGAGCTTGGGTATGATAACCATCAATGCTCTGGCGGCGGCTGACAGCGTGATTATCCCAACACAGCCCCACTATCTTTCTGCAAAAGGCTTAGAGCTGTTGCTTCGCTCCGTGTCAATGGTCAAGCGGCAAATCAATCCCAAACTCAGAATTGACGGTATCTTAATGACAATGGTTATGCCCCGTACCAACATTTCAAAAGAAATTACGGCGACGGTCAAGAGCGCCTACGGTCAGAAAATCAAGGTGTTTGACACCGAGATACCTCATTCTATCCGTGCGGTGGAAGCAACCGCAGAGGGTAAAAGCATTTTCGCCTACGACAAAGGCGGCAAGGTTGCCGCAGCGTATGAACAGTTCTCAAAGGAGGTGGCAGAGCTTGGCGAGAAACAGAGAAACCAAAATCGAGCTGACCGCTTACGATGACCTGTTCCAGACAGACGAAAGCCGTGCGGAAGCAGCTTTAAGCAAGATACGGGATATTCCCATGTCGGAGATTGATGAGTTTCCAGACCACCCGTTCAAGGTTTTAATGGACGAGGATATGGAGCAGCTTGTCGAGAGCATTAAGCGGAACGGCGTGATGACTCCTGCGACCGTGCGTTTGAAAGAGAACGGGCGGTATGAGCTTATCAGCGGTCACAGGCGCAAAAAGGCTTGTGAACTTGCGGGACTTGAAACCCTTAAATGCGAGGTAAAAGACCTTACCCGTGATGAAGCCATTATCATTATGGTGGAAAGCAATCTGCAAAGGTCTGTCATTCTGCCGAGTGAAAAAGCCTTTGCTTATAAAATGCGGCTTGAAGCAATGGACAGACAAGGAAAACGCAATGATTTAACTTCGACACCATTGGTGTCGAAGTCAAGGTCTAACGAAGAACTTGCCGACAAAGTTGGCGAAAGTCGTGAGCAAATACGCCGTTTTATCCGCTTGACCGAGCTTGTACCCGAAATTCTCCAGATGGTAGATGAAAAGCAGATTGCTTTCCGTCCTGCGGTGGAGATTTCCTATCTTGCCGAGGAGCAGCAATACACCTTGCTTGAAGCGATGAGCTATAACGACGCTACTCCCTCATTGGCGCAGGCTATCAAAATGAAAAAGTTTAACCAAGACGGAAAACTGACGGACGAGGTTATCCAATCCATTATGGAGGAAGAAAAGCCAAACCAAAAGGAAAAGCCTGTTTTCCGTGATGAACGGATAACCAAGCTCATTCCGAAAACCGTTCCCAAAGGACAGGAAGCGGATTTTGTTGTCAAAGCGTTGGAGTTTTACAACCGACACCTGCAACGGAACAAAGCGCACGAAAGATAGCCGCACACCGAGGGCAAGGTCTGCCTGTTTGCGTGAATAGCCGCATTTTGCGCTTCCCCCTCTCCACACCTCACCCCCTAACTACTGCCAGTAACTATCCGAGAAAAGAATAGCTGCAATATCTCGCAAATCGGTTTGTACCTTTGAGAGCTTCCGCTGTTTTTCATATAATGAAGCCGTAAAGGAGGTCGAAATGATGAGAAATCAATATTTGCAGCGCTTCTTGTGCTGATAATGCTGCTTGACGGCTGCTCCGATGTTTCAACAGCCCCCACCCGAAATGATGAAAGTGAGCTTGTGACAGAAACCGAAGCTGCTGCCAAAGCCGAAAGCACCAAGAGCATTTATTCCTCGGAGAGTAATGAGAGCAAAGTTCCAGAAGCGGTTGCGGCGCTTGAAACTGCCGCAGAGGTAACGGAGCGTGAGCCTGTTCAGAGCGAAACGGTAAGGCAAACCGAGCCTGTCAAGCAGAGTGAAGCGGAAACACCTGCAACAAAACCCACTACGGAAAATAATAATCCGCCGCCTGCGGAAACACCGACACAAACCGCTTCCGAAATACAAAGACAGCCTATGATTTTGAGTTCGATATGGAAGCGATAAAGGCGGATTGTATCAGTATCGGGCAGTCAATGGGGCTTCGTTTGGATACCTCTCTCACTCCGAGCAACGCAAGCTGGTGGAATCCCGTAACGGCGTCACGGAGCAATCAAGGCGAAGCCTTAAAGCAGAGCCTTGAAAGCTATATCAAGTTTCATACCGCTGAAAATCTCAGCGCATACGGAATTGATGAAATCTCAGATTTTAATATCTGCTGCGAAGCAAAAGGAAACGGCGAATATCTGATTTACTTCCTTTTTGCATAAGCGGCAGCAAGGCTTATCCCTCTGTTTCAAAAACAGGGGGATTTTTTATACCCAAAATCAAGAAAGGACGGTTTAACAGTCTATGAAAACAAAGTTTAAGAAGAACGGAAGGCGGCTTCTGGCAGCTATCCTCTGCCTTGTTATGGCGGTTATGGCATTGCCGATGTCCGCCTTTGCGTGGACGAGCGAGGAAGGCGTTAGCTGCACTTCCTCATTTGGGGACTACTATGTCGGCTCTGACGGAGGATACTATCGCAGCAAATCCTCTTATTCGTTCATCGTGTACGACAGCGACGGCAACACCTCTGTAAGAACAATCAGCGCAGGCAACGCCAAGCGTAAATACTTGATGACCGACGGCAGCGGAACGCACCAAGTTTACTGCGTAGAGTCTGGTATTGACTTTAATACGGGAAACAGCTATGTATCCCAGAACGGCAAAAACAGCTCTTATTTCCGTAAGCTGCCTACCGAAGCACAGTTCGGCGTGATGATGGCTCTGATGTACGGTTGGCACGAGGGAAAATCCTCGCCCGTTGCGGGCACGAACACAGATGATTATGCGTTTGCGACCCAAACGATTATCTGGGAATATCAGCAGCAGCTCCGCACAAGCCCGTCCGACCTGCACAGCGCAAACGGCATTGATGCGGACACTTACTGCTATTCCCTAAAGGGCAGACCTGCCGAGAAGTGTTATGACTGGATTTTGTCGCAGATGGCAAGCCACTATACCATTCCGAGCTTTGCCGCAAGAAATCAGAACAAGGCAGACACCTATACGCTCAAGTATAATCCCGACAAGCAGAATTACAGCTTGACCCTTACCGACACAAACAACACCCTCGCCAATCTAAGCCTTTCGGCAAGCGGCATTAAGGTGTCCAGAAGCGGAAATCAGTACACCTTTACAAGCGACAATATGATTACCTCGCCGATTACGGTATCCGCACAGAAAGCCGTCAATCTGGATTGCGACGAAATGCTTATCTGGGGCTGCGTAGGCAAGCAAACAATGGTTTCGGGAGCTTCCGACCCTATATATTTCTACTTCAAGATTAACACCGAAACCTACGGAACGGGACTTATCAAAAAGACCTCTGAGGACGGTGTTGTATCTGGCATCAAATTCAACATTTCTGGCAACGGCGTAAATCAAACCGTCGTGACCAAAGCAGACGGCACGGTAGATATTTCTTTGATGCCGGGGGTCTACACCGTCACAGAACAGCCGATTGACCGATATGAGCCGCAGAGCGTTCAGAGAATTACTATCGTAAGCGGTCACACCTCTACCGTGACTTTCAGCAATACGCTGAAGCGTGGCAGTCTGGAGATTATCAAAAGCTCCGAGGACAATCTGGTGGAGGGCGTGAAATTCCATCTTTACGGCACATCTTTAAGCGGTCTGCCCGTTGATGAATACGCCGTGACCGATGCAAACGGTGTTGCAAGATTTGAAAATGTGCTTATCAGCGGCGCTGACCCCTACACCGTAGAGGAAATTGATACGGCGGTGCGCTATGTCATTCCCGCTTCTCAGACAGCGCCTATCGAATGGGAAAAGGTAACGAGCCGCAGCTTTACAAACATTCTCAAAAAATTCAATGTGACCGTAACGAAATCCGATGCGGAGATGGGTACGGCACAGGGCGACGCTTCTCTTGCAGGTGCAGTCTACGGCATTTATAAGGGCGAAGAACTCATTGACACCTACACGACAGATAAAAACGGTCAGTTTACAACGAAGTATTATGTATGCGGCAACGATTGGACTGTCCGAGAAATCAGCCCGTCCGAGGGATATTTGCTCGACAGAACAATCCACAAGGTCGGCGCAGAGCCAGAGCTTTACACCGTGGAGTTTAACTCTACCGCAAATGATGTGACCGAGCAGGTCATCAAGGGCAATATCGCCATTATCAAGCATACTGACAACGGCGAAACGCAGATTGAAACGCCAGAAACAGGCGCAGCCTTTGAAGTGTTCCGCAAAGCGGCAGGCAGCTTTGACGCCGCAAAGGAAACCGAGCGAGATATTCTCACTTGTGATGAAAACGGTTTTGCCCAGACAAAGGATATGCCTTACGGTATCTACACCGTTCGCCAGACCTCTGGTTGGGAGGGGCGTGAGCTGATGAAGCCTTTTGATGTGTTTATCAGCAAAGACGGTCAGACCTACCGCTATCTTATCAACAACGCAAACTTTGAAAGCTATATCAAGGTCGTGAAGAAAGATGCGGAAACGGGCAACACCATTCCGTATGCAGGCGCAGGCTTCCAGATTTACGACCCGAACGGAAACCTTGTGACAATGACCTTCACCTATCCCGAAGTGACGACCATTGATACCTTTTATACCACAGCCGATGGCGAGCTTATCACGCCGCAGACCTTGGAATACGGCAAGGGCTATTCTCTGGTTGAGGTACAAGCGCCGTATGGCTATGTGCTGAACTCCGAGCCTGTATATTTTGATGTGATGCAGGAAAACTCCGAGATTGACAGCGGCATTACCGTCATTGAGGTGGTACGCTCCAATATGGCGCAGAAAGGCACGATTACCGTATCCAAATCGGGCGAAGTGTTCAGCTCCGTCAATGAAGCAGGCGGCTTGTATCAGCCCGTCTATGCGGTGCGTGGGCTTGAGGGCGCAGTCTATGAGATTACCGCCGCCGAGGATATTTACACTCTGGACGGTACGCTCAGAGCTTCTAAGGGCGAAGTGGTCGATACCGTTACCACAGGTGCAGACGGTACGGCGGTAAGCAAGGAACTCTATCTCGGAAAATACGAGGTCAAGGAAATCACAGCTCCGTTTGGAATGGTGCTGAACGAGGAAACTCACGCCGTTGAGCTTGTATATGCGGGTCAGAATGTCGCTGTTACCGAAACCGCCACCTCTTTCTATAACGAAAGGCAGCGTGTAGAAATCGACCTTATCAAGCGCCTTATGGCGGACGAAGCCTACGGCATCGGTAAGAACGGCGAAATTTTTGATGTAACCTTTGGCTTGTATGCGGAAAAGGAACTGACTGCGGCAGACGGCACGGTTATCCCTGCCGACGGGCTGATTGAGATTATCTCTCTTGACGGGAACGGAAGCGGTAAGGTCAAAACCGACCTGCCTATCGGAAGCTACTATGTAAAAGAGCTTGCTACCAATTCCGCATATATCTTGAACGGGCAGAAATATCCCGTCGCTTTCGAGTATGCGGGACAGGAAACGGCTACCGTTCACATCACAGCCAACGACGGCGAAGCCATTGAGAACGACATCATTTACGGCTCTGTAAGCGGTAAGAAATCCGACGAGGACGGCAACGCTCTCGGCGGTGCGGTTATCGGCGTTTTCAAGACAGGCACAGAGAAATTCACAACCGAAAGCGCTATCCAGACTACCGTTACGGCTGCTGACAGTAGCTTTTCTTTTGAAAGTGCCGTATGGAACTTGGGTAATCCGTGAAATCGAAAGCCTGACAGGTTTTGTACTCTCCGAGGAAGAAATCACGGTCACAATCGGTGCGGTTGATGAGGTCGTGGAAATCGAGCTTGTCAACTACTTCATTAGGGGCAATATCGAATTGACTAAGGTTGATAAGGACTACCCCGACAACAAGCTCACAGGTGCAGAATTTGAGGTCTATGCCGATACCAACGGTGACGGCAAGCTGGATAGCGACGATAAACTGCTCGGAACAATGACCGAGCTTGACGGCGGCGTTTATCAGATGAACGAGCTTCGCTACGGAAAATATCTTGTCCGTGAGAAAACTGCTCCGACAGGCTTTGTGCTTGATGAGAATGTGTATTCCGTATCCATCGAGGAAAACGGCAAAACCTATATCGTTGAAAATGAGGCAGGCGTGGGCTTTGTCAATGCGGCGCAGAAAGGCTCTCTTAAAATCGTAAAGACTTCCTCCGACGGTAAGGTTGAGGGCTTCTCATTCCGTGTGACGGGTGCTGACGGCTATGACCAGACCTTTAAGACCGACAAAAACGGCGAGATTTATATTGAGGGTCTGCGAATTGGCGAATACACCGTATCCGAGGTAAACGACAGCGTTTCCGCAGGATATATCCTGCCCGCCGACAAGCAGGCTACGGTCAAAGTCGGTGCTACCACTATCGTTGAGATGCACAACGAGCTTCGGGACACCCCGAAAACGGGCGATGAATTTAATCTTGCTTTGTGGGTAAGCCTTGCGGCTGCTTCCGTTCTGGGTGCAGGTGTTCTCGGCTTCGTAGGCTTTAAGAAAAAGAAAAAGGAGGACTGATTTATGGAAGCAAAGACCATTATTGCAATCGTGCTTGTGGTGTTTATCGTAGGCGCTGCGGTATGGCTGAATATCCGTAACAGAAAGAAGTAACAAGCGTTGGGGCGGCTGAAAAAGCCGCCCCTTTGCTGTTTATGGAGGTAAATCTATGAGAAATCTCAAAACCATTGAGGGCAAGGTCAGAGCCGTTCTGCAAAAGGACGAGGAAGCCAGAAACGACGATATGCTGCTTTATTTGAAAGTCTGCAACGGCTGTCTGAAAGATACAGGGGCTATGCCCTTTGCCGAGGTAATGGCTCAGTATAAATATCTGGGATTGCCGAGCTTTGAGAGCGTCGGCAGAACACGCCGTAAATTACAGGCGCAATATCCAGAGCTTATGGGAAACGCCCGTGTAAGGCGACTTCGTGCCGCAGGCGAAAAGGCGTATCGCAAATACGCAAAGGAATGAGGTGCAAAATGGAGGAAAAACGGATAAACAGCGGTTATGAAATCATAGAAAGTCATACTATCGGGAGTAATGAACTTGTCATCGGTCATAACCCCGAAGCACCCAACCCCTATGTGTGTTGGTACTGCAAAAACGGCTCGGATTATTTCTGGGGATATTACTGCAATCAGTTGTCCGAAGCAAGGAAGAAGCTGAATGAACGCTATCGGCGGGAGTGCCGTATGCCCTACAATCAGCCCGATAAAAGCCAGAAAAGCCGTGATGACCGTGAGCGATAAAAAGGTATATGACTGCAAGACCTGTCCTTATCCCCGATATAAGGACGGGTCTGTTATTTTCTGCGATGTCTGTATCCGAAAAATTTTAGACGAGCAGAACGAGAAAAAAGAACGAAAGGAGCAGCCGAATGAGTAAGGAAAAGAGAAAACTCGGTGATTACGAGATTATCCAGAGCATCTATATCGGAGATAAAGAGGTTGTGTTCGGCGTAGACAAAAAAGACCCGTATCCCTTTATGGTATGCTACTGCGATTACCACAACCCTCTGTCAGCGGCGTGGCCGACAGAGGGTGTGGCTTCGGACGATTATCTGGAAGCAATGCAGATTTGTTGACCGAGTACAGTCGCAGATTGACCGCACCAAAGCGGAGCTTGCCAAATTCCCCTTTGACAAGACCGTGTTTACAAAGGAGCATTGTATCCCCGATGACGGTATGCGTAACATTGTGGGCAAGGTCGTCGTTATCAATTCCGAGCCGAAACGCTATGAATATCAGCATCCTGCCTATCAGCTTGTGTTGGCTGACGGAGGAAACGGAGCTATCGGCGGCAGAGGTCGGGCGGTGTTCGGTACTTGCCTTGCCACAGGCGAACAAGCCAGATGGGAAAGGTACGATGTACTTGGCGAAATCAAGCCTGAATGTATGCCCGATTGGGCAAAGGAAGCGCTTGCTAAAATCAAGGCGCAGGAAAAAGAGAAAAAGCAGAAAAGTCGGGAGGAACGCTGATATGGAGATACGAGCCTTAACCCCTGCCGAGCAGAAATACACCTATGCTCAGAGTATGCAGCTTGAGGGACAGACCGCCAATATCGGTCATCTGCGTGGAGATTTTGACAGCTCTGGATACGGCTTTTATACCACTTGGACAGACACCCGAACACAATGGAAAACGGACGAGTTCAAGACGGAGTTTGACGAGGTTATCAATGCTCTGCGCTCCGATAAATACGGATTGCTGAAAAACCGTTCCGATATGAGTGCGTATGCAAGGCAGTATGCAGATTGCGCCTTTAAGGGGTGCTATTGCACGGAGTACGGTTTCCGAGTGGATACGGAGAAACACGCCTATTTGCTGCGCTGCAACCCCACAAGGGGCGACTACAATTTTTATTGCTACTGCTTTGTAAAGGAATGGCTTGATAAGCACATTCAGAAAGCCGAGCAAGGTATCCGATTTATTGACCCGAACTATAAAGAGCTGTTCCGTATCCCAGACGGCGGCAGGATAATCGTAACGAACTCTTGGGGAGAAAAGCGAGAATATTCCTGCCGCTTTATAGATGAATGTCATACCGAGGTCGGCAACAATATTTTTCATATCTGCGAGTTTGCCGAGCGTATGCAGCAGAATGGGGCGACCTACGAGCCGAAACAGGCGGAGCAGCCGCCCCAGAAAGCTCCGAGAAAAAACGACTATGAACGATAAAGGAGGATTGCGATATGGCTGTTAATCAGAAAGCCGTCAAAGTCTTGAACAAGGTTTTGGAAGCAGGCTTTACCGATGAAAAAGCAATTTCCGCTATGACGATGGACGATATTCTCTCTATGCAGAGTATCACGGTTGCGGACATTGCCCTTATCAACGACCTGCAAAAGAGCATTAAAGCGAACAAGGTCATTTCCTTTCTCGGCGGTGATGTGGAATGAGTACTGAGCTTATCAAAAGCATCACAGTAAAAAAAGACGGTGTTTACCTTTCCTCACACAGCTCAAACGATACTGCACCATTTCATTCGTGGTATTGCAAAAGCTTATCGGAAATCTATGCAGCCGAGGGACAGAAAGGTCTTGACCGTGAGATTATCCGTATGCTTTACGAATACGCAGAACTTCGTGGACGGCACAAAAGTCTTGAGCGCTACCGTTATGCCGTTAATTCTCCCGAAGCACACGCTATCTATCAACGGTACATCGACCAGATTAATGACCGTTATGAGAGCTTGGAGAAAGCCGACAAGGACAGCGTATGGTATAAGCCTACTGAAAAGGCAAAGGAATATCGTGCTTTTGAGCGTGATATGAGAGAAAAGATGTACTCCGAGCTTGCAGGACGATGTGAGGAATATGATAAAAAGCACAAAAGTCGTGATTTTGAAAGATAAGGAGGTGCAAAATCAATGGCTGCGAAGTATCAGCTAATTACGGAGCTGTATCGGCGCACAGGTATTACAGTTGCAAAAAATCCGCAGGCGTGGCAGAGCTTTTTAGCTGCTGCTTGCCGCAACTATAAATGCCGCTTTGATGAACAGCTTTTAATCTATGCACAACGCCCCGACGCTATCGCTGTTGCAGAGCTTGACACTTGGAACAAGCGGTTTAAGCGTTGGGTAAACAAAGACAGTAAGGGCATTGCCGTTTTCGACCCGAAGGGTCGCAGGAATACCCTTAAATATTATTTTGATGTTTCGGACACGCACGACGGATATTACGGCAGCCGCCCCGTTCCGATATGGCAGATGAACGGACGATACGAGCAGGCTGTTATCGAAAGGCTCTCCGACAGGTTTGGTAATACGGAAAGCACCGACCTTGCTTCTGCCCTAACGGAAACGGCAAAGAACGCCGTTGAGGATAATCTGCAAGACTATTTCTCTCAGCTCAAAGGCTTCACAAGGGATAGCTTCTTGGAGGAATTGGACGACCTTAATGTGGAGGTCTGTTACAGGCGTTTGGTAACAAACAGCGTTGCATTTATGCTGATGAGCCGCTGCGGTCTGGATACAAACGAGCATTTTGACCGAGAGGATTTTGAGGGCATTATCAATTTCAATACACCTGCGACCATCAACGCCCTCGGCATTGCCACAAGCGATATTTCCGAAATGGCTCTCAAGGAAATTTCTCTTGCGATACAAAATCTGCAAATTGCGGAGAAAGGCACAAATCGCACCTTTGTACCAGAAAGCAAAAGCCAATATAATAAAGGCAGAATACAACCCGAAAGGAGCGAAAATAATGAACGCAATCACTTACAGCAGACAGGGCGATTATCTTATTCCCGACCTGACATTACCGACCGAGCAAGAAATTCCGCTTGGCAGATACGCACAGATGCACAGGAGCTATCTGGAGCAGCACAAGCGAGTGACCTATCTCAATCTGCTGACATCGGGCAAACTGAACGAGCATCTGTATCAGACCGAGCAGACAGCACTCCAGAGGTTGGAGCTTCTGACGAAGCAGCTTTCAGCCGAACAGGGCGTGACGGAGGAACTGAAAGAGAAAGCCCCGATGCAGTGGGTACAGAGAATGAACAACATCCGCAGCCAAGCGGAGGAAGTGATTATGACCGAGCTGATTTACAAGTAAGCATTGCCAATGCCGATGAGGTCAAGGTCAATCTTCCCACCGTAGAGGAACAAATCGAAATGATAGCCGAAGCAGAGGACGAAAAATCCTCTGCTTTTGCTGTTTCACAGGAAGATATTGACTCTGTTCTGACAAGAGGAAGCGGCTTTCAAGACGGGAAATACCGTATCTACCGTCAGTTTCAGAAATACGAGGACAGTAAAAGTAATATCGCTTTTCTCAAAAAGGAATACGGTACAGGCGGCGGAACGCACCTTTACCCCGACGGAACAAACGGCGGCGAATGGCACGACGGCAAAGGTATCGGCATTGAAAAGCACGGGTCATATACAAACCCAGACTTGCGGCTCAGTTGGTCTAAGGTTGAAAAGCGGCTGCGTGAGCTGATAAAGGCAAACCGCTATCTCAATCCGAAAGAAAAAGACCATTATGCCGATTATCTGGAGAGCGTGTCAGCTCCCCAATATGAGGTTGACGCCCAAAGGAAAATGGCAAGGCAGCGTTTTATCGACGCTCATCGTGACCTGCCGCCTGCCGACAAACGGGATACCCTTGCTATGCGTCTGTCGGACTTTATCCGTGACTTGGACGGGTACGAAAAAGACCTGTTATCCAATGTGGAGCGTTCTGACCTTGCCGATGTTACGGCTGAGCAGATGGAACAGCACTTGTCCGACCCCGCTACCGTTCAACAGCTCCTTGATTTTCTTACCCAGATACAATGGAAAACAACATCGGTTTTCAGCCGCAGCAATGCGTGGAAATTTTCCGAAGAATTGCGGGAGCTGTATCCGCTTCGCTATCTCTACAACGAGGGCGATGTGGTGTATATCGGCGCAGACAAATATGAAATCACAGATTTTGACGAAAACGCCGTATCACTCCGAAATGCAGAGTTTCCGTTGTTCGGCAAGGAATACAGCCGAGAGGATTTTGAGAAAAAACTCAAGGAAAATCCCGCAAACGACCATCTGAAAGTTGTCGTGACCGAGAAGCAGCGGACAGAAGCACCGTCCGAGAAAAACCCAGACGGAATACAGTTTTCTATCGGCTTTTCCGAACACCCTGCTTTTTACGACAGGCAGCTTAATGACCGCTATACGGATTTGAGCTTTGCCCTCGGAAACAAGCTGCTCGGTGTTCTGGACGAAAAGCAGCACCGAGAGCGTGAAAGCAAGGAAATCGGTTGGTATCACAAGACGGATTTTGAGATTACTGCTACCGTCGGCGGCGAGGACTTTCACTATGAGGGGCGCTTTGATATTGGCGACGGCGAGGGCGACCTTATCGCCCATATCAAGAATTATTATGATTACTGCCTGTCGCCGCAATGCCCGTTTATCCCCGAATGGAAGCGACAGGGCGAGGATTATTACCGAGAACGGATGGAAAGTCTGCGCTTGGGGCGTGATGTATTTATCCCGTTCTTGGAGCAGAATACCGAGTTGACGCCAGAGGACGAAAAGCTCCTTGCCGAGATTATGGCTACCGAAAGCGACTGGTACAAGAAAGCCAAAGAACCCGAACAACCGTCTGCGGCAGATGAGATGATTGCCTATGCGGAAAAGGTTGCTTCGGAATATGAATCCGAGCCGCAGGAGGAACGCTTTGAGATTTTGATGACCTCGGATGCGTTTCCCGACCCCGAAGATGTTTATGCCATCTGGGATAATATACGAGAGAAATATTACGCCGATGATTACGGTAAAATTCTGACCTATCCCACAGAGGAAGCGGCAAATGAGGGCTTGGCGGCAGTCAAGAAAGCGGTTGCCGACAAAGAAGCCGAGGAATGGCTGTATGTGGAACGGGCTAAACAAGGTTTAGGTCCCGTTCCCACACAGGACAACGCCGACCTTATCGGCAAAGAAATCACGATAGACAACCGCAAATATATTGTGGAGAGCGTCGGCAGGATAAGCGGCGATGTGTCCCTGCGTGACATCACTTTTCAGAACGGCACAGGCTTTCCTATCAACCGAGTGGAGAAAATCGGCTATATCCAAAGCCTTTTGGAACAGGCGGAAGCCGAATTACCGCCCGAAGAAAAGACGGAAGCTCCAGCCGCTTTATCTGCTGACCGTCATAATTTCCGCATTACCGATGACACGCTCGGCGTAGGCGGAGCAAAAGAAAAATTCCGCAACAATATGGCAGCTATCAACCTTCTGCACGAGCTTGAAATCGAAAACCGCCTTGCCACACCCGAAGAACAGGAAATCCTATCTCGGTATGTCGGTTGGGGCGGTTTGTCTATGGCATTTGATGAACACAATGCGGCTTGGGCTGACGAGTTTAAGGAGCTGTATGTGAGCCTTTCTCCAGAGGAATACAACGCCGCTATGGAGTCAACGCTGACCGCCTTTTATACGCCGCCCGTTGTTATCAAGGCAATGTATGAAGCGCTCGACCGCTTGGGCTTCTCACAGGGCAACATCTTGGAGCCTTCCTGCGGCACAGGCAATTTCTTCGGCTTGCTGCCCGAAAGTATGGCAGGCTCAAAGCTCCACGGCATAGAGTTAGACCCGCTGACGGGTAAAATCGCAAAGCAGCTCTACCAGAAAGCCAACATTGCCATAGAGGGCTTTGAGCAAACAAAGCTCCCAGACGACCATTTTGATGTAGTTATCGGCAATGTGCCTTTCGGAGAAATCCGTGTGAACGACAGCCGATACAACGCCCAGAAGTTCCTCATACACGATTACTTTTTCGCAAAGGCGCTTGATAAAGTCCGTGCCGGCGGTGTTGTGATGTTCATTACCTCTAAGGGAACAATGGACAAAGCAAGCCCAGAGGTAAGAAAGTATATCGCCCAGAGAGCCGAGCTGTTGGGCGCAATCCGCCTGCCAGATAACACATTCCGTGCCAACGCAGGCACAGAGGTCACAAGCGATATTCTCATTCTGCAAAAGCGTGACCGTGTAATTGATGTTGAGCCAGATTGGGTGTATCTGGACACGGACGAGAATGGCATTACGATGAACAGCTATTTTGTTCAGCATCCCGAAATGGTGCTTGGACAAATGCGGCTTGAAAGTACACGCTTCGGGAAATCAGAGCCTGCCTGCAAAGCCTATGAAGATAAATCTCTGTCCGAGCTTCTTCACAGTGCCGTTCAAAGAATAAACGGCGAAATCACAGAGCTTGATAATGAGATAGACCAAATCTCCGATGAACAGGACACATCCATTCCTGCCGACCCGAATGTACGCAATTTCTCATTCGCTCTGGTAGACGGCAAAGTTTATTTCCGAGAGAATGACCGTATGACCCCTGCCACCGTATCAATGACGGCAGAAAACCGTATCAAGGGACTTATCGAGATACGGGACTGTGTGCGCAGGCTCATTGAGTATCAGACCGAGGATTATCCAGAGGAAAAGATACACACCGAGCAGGAAAACCTAAACCGCCTGTACGACAGCTATACCGAGAAATACGGTCTTATCAACAGCCGAGGTAATTATCTTGCCTTTGCGTCCGACGAGAGCTATTTTCTTTTGTGTTCTCTGGAAGTGCTTGATGATGAAGGCAATTTCAAGCGGAAAGCGGATATGTTTACAAAGCGGACTATCAAGCCGCATCGTGAAGTA
Organism: Oscillospiraceae bacterium; assembly: GCA_022009755.1. Lineage (GTDB taxonomy): Bacteria > Bacillota > Clostridia > Christensenellales > QALW01 > UMGS1338. Next base: position 638,532 of record CP091722.1, on the reverse strand, counting down.
ACCTCGGTTGAAACATCAAGCGAAGCCCTCGCCCTATCCATCGGAGAGAAAGCCCGTGTTGATTTGCCCTATATGGAACAGCTTACGGGCAAAACGCAGGATGAGCTTGTCAAGGATTTGCACGGCGTTATCTTCAAAGTGCCGAACTCCGAGCCTGTTTCCTATGCAGCCGCAGACGAGTATCTGTCGGGTAATGTCCGCACAAAGCTCATTATTGCACAGGCGGCGGCAAAGGACGACCCAGAGCTTGCGGTCAATGTGGAAGCCTTAAAACAGGTCATTCCGAAAGACCTGTCCGCTGCCGAAATCTCCGTCCGTCTGGGAACGACTTGGATACCGCAGGAGGATATTCAGCAGTTTGTTATGGAGCTGCTTACTCCGTCGCAGTACGCCAGAGGAAAAATCAAGGTGCGCTACACCGAGTTTAACGGCGATTGGTTTATTGAGAACAAAAGCTCCGACTTCGATAATGTCAAGGCAAACAGCACCTACGGTACAAAGAGGGCTTCCGCCTACCGCATTATTGAGGATACTCTGAACCTGCGTGATGTTCGCATCTTTGACTATGTGTATGATGAACACGGCAACAAAAAGCGGTGTTCAACGCAAAGGAAACGACGGCAGCACAGGCAAAGCAGGAAGCTATCAAGCAGGCGTTTGCGGATTGGATATGGAAAGACCCAGAACGGCGAAACCGCCTTGTTCGCTATTACAATGACACTTTTAACTGTATCCGTCCCCGTGAGTATGACGGCAGCCATATCACTTCGGCGGTATCAGCCCAGAAATCACATTAAGACCGCACCAAGTAAACGCTATCGCTCATATCCTTTACGGCGGCAATACGCTCCTTGCCCACAAGGTAGGAGCAGGCAAAACCTTTGAAATGGTAGCCGCCGCACAGGAAAGCAAGCGGCTCGGACTTTGCCAGAAATCAATGTTTGTAGTTCCCAATCATCTTGTCGGTCAGTGGGCTTCCGAATATCTGCGGCTCTATCCGAGCGCCAATATCCTTGTTACGACCAAGCAGGATTTTGAAACGGGCAACCGCAAGAAGTTCTGCGGACGCATTGCCACGGGCGACTACGATGCAGTCATCATCGGACACAGTCAGTTTGAAAAAATCCCGATGAGCGTGGAACGCCAGAAAATGCAGTTGGAAAAACAGCTCTTTGATATAGAACGAGGTATCGAAGATGTGCAGGCTTCCAAAGGCGAACAATTCACGGTCAAGCAGCTTATGAAAACCCGCAAGAGTATCAAAGCAAAGCTCGACAAACTCAATGACACCAAGCGCAAGGATACTGTAATCGACTTTGAACAGCTCGGCGTTGACCGCCTGTTCATTGATGAGAGCCATTTTTACAAGAATTTGTACCTCTACACCAAGATGCGCAGAGTGGGCGGCATTGCCCAGACCGAAGCCCAGAAGTCAAGCGACCTCTTTATGAAGTGCCGCTATCTGGACGAAATCACGGGCAACCGAGGAACGATTTTCGCAACGGGTACGCCCGTCAGCAATTCTATGGTAGAGCTGTACTCGGTGCAGAGATATTTGCAGTACGACACTCTGGTACAAAACGGCTTACAGCATTTTGACAGTTGGGCTTCTACTTTCGGAGAAACCATAACGGCGTTGGAGCTTGCCCCAGAGGGGTCAAGTTACCGCCCGAAAACAAGGTTTGCCAAGTTTCACAACCTGCCAGAGCTGATGCAGATGTTCCGTGAGGTAGCCGACATTCAGACCGCCGATATGCTGAAGCTCCCCGTGCCAAAGGTCAACTACCGCAATATCAAGGTCGCTCCGAGCGAAATTCCAAACGGAAATGGTTGCTTCCCTCGCAAAGAGAGCCGAGAAAGTCCGTGACAGACTTGTAGAGCCGTATATCGACAATATGCTGAAAATACAAATGACGGGCGAAAGCTGGCACTCGACCAAAGGCTTATCGACCCGATGCTGCCAGACTTTGAAAACAGCAAGGTCAACGCCTGCGTGGATAATGTGTACCGTATCTGGACGGAAAACGCCGATGCACGGGCGACACAGCTTGTATTCTGCGACCTGTCAACGCCGAAAAACGACGGCACTTTCAATGTGTATGACGATATACGAACAAAGTTGACCGACAGGGGTATCCCTGCGGAGCAGATACGCTTTATTCACGAAGCGACCACCGATGCACAGAAAAAGGAGCTGTTTGCAAAGGTCAGAAGCGGCGAAGTGCGTGTCCTCTTAGGCTCTACCCCGAAAATGGGAGCAGGTACGAATGTGCAGGACAGGCTCAAAGCCATTCATAATTTGGACTGTCCGTGGCGACCGAGCGACCTTGAACAGCGGCAAGGGCGTATTGAACGGCAAGGTAATATGTTCCCAGAGGTTGAGGTCTATCGTTATGTTACTGAGCAGACCTTTGACGCCTACCTCTATCAGTTGGTAGAGAGCAAGCAAAAATTTATCAGCCAGATAATGACGAGCAAAAGCCCCGTCCGTTCTGCCGAAGATGTGGACGAGGTTGCGCTGTCCTTTGCCGAGGTCAAAATGCTTGCCACAGGCGATGAGCGTTTCAAGGAGAAAATGGATTTGGATATACAGGTATCAAAGCTGCGTGTACTCAAACAAAGCTATCTGTCCGAGCATTACGACCTTGAGGACAGGATACTCAAATTCTATCCGCAGACCATAAAGGAGTATGAGGAACGCATTGCAGGCTATGAAAGCGACACGGCTCTTGCCGAGCAGCACAAGCCGCAGGGCGAGGATAAGTTCTGCCCGATGACCCTAAAAGGCGTGACCTTTACCGAAAAAGCAGCCGCAGGCGAAATGCTCCTTGCCGTCTGCAAGGAAAATACTCTTGCAAATCCCGTGGAAATCGGCAGCTACCGTGGCTTTAGAATGGAGGTCTATTATGATACGCTCAACACCCATTACTGCCTAAACCTTTGCGGAAAAGCAAAGCACAAGGTGGAATTGGGCAGTGATGCACTCGGCAATCTGACCCGAATTGAAAATGAGCTTGCGAAATCCCTATAAAACTGGAGGTCGCAAAGACGAAGCGGACGGAAACCATCGAGCAGCTACAAACCGTAAAAGCAGAGGTTGAAAAGCCTTTTGCCTTTGAAGATGAGCTGCGGGAAAAGACGGAACGGCTGAACGCTCTCAATATCGAGCTTAATCTGAATGAGAAAGACCGTTCCGTTATGGATACCGAGCCAGACCAGAGCGAGGAGCAACCCGAAAGAAAATGTGCAAATCGAGAGAGATAATGCTGTTTGTATATTTGTAATGACCTTTTTGGGGCAGTATAATAGGTACAAGAAGTATTAAATCGGAGGTGAAAACCGTGCTTGATAATTTCAAATTTGAAACCTTTGTCGATGCGCACAGCAATATTTTCGAGGAGTATCTAAGCTCCGTTATATCCAAGCTGAGAGAAACCAATTCCGAATACCGTTCCATAGAGGAAAAGATAGAAAGCCTTTACAGGCAGTATCCGAAAGTAATGGCGGTGTTCGATACGGAGAAATCAAGCGATTTATCCGAGCAGGAGTGTGCGGCACTGATAGAAATTCTGGAGCTTCGGGCAAGGCTCTGCGATATGCAGCAGGAAGCAATTTATTTCCGAGGCTGCTATGACAGCGTGGGTTATCTGAAAAAGGCAGGCATTTTATAACCGAGAACGGCGGCATTGGCGAAAAGCTGATGCCGCTTTTACATAGCCGAGTGGTTTTCACTTAACGAAAATCACTCGGCTTCTATTTCTGGAGGTGATTTGATTGAATGAGAAGCAGCAGACCCTATGTGCAGCTTGACCCTGCGGTTATCGAACAGGCACGGCAAATGGACTTGCTCTCCTATCTCAGAGCTTATGAGCCGAACAATCTGGTGCGTGTCGGCGGCAGCGTTTACTGCACCAGAGAACACGACAGCTTAAAGATTTCCAATGGCAAATGGTATTGGTGGTCGAGAGGTATCGGCGGTGTTTCCGCCCTTGACTATCTTATCAAGGTCAAGGATTACGGATTTGTAGAAGCCGTCGAAGCGCTGACGGGCGGTGCGGTTGAATGGACACCGCCGCAAACGCCGAAAAAAGACGAGCCGAAAGTTCTGCTATTACCGCCGAAGCACAGGGATTGTAACCGAGTAATGCAGTATCTTTTCGGGCGTGGTATAGATTATCAGCTCATACAGGAGTGCATTGCAGACGGTACGATTTACGAAAGTGCCGATTATCACAATGCCGTTTTTGTGGGCAAGGATAAAAACGGAACGCCAAAGTATGCAGCCTTGCGCAGCACGCTCGGCAGCACTTTCAAGCAGGACGCTTCGGGAAGTGACAAGCGATATTCGTTCCGACTGCTTGCAAAAGAGCCGATAAACACGGTGCATTTATTTGAAGCAGCCATTGATTTGCTGTCCTATGCGACCTACCTTAAATGCGAGGGCAAGGACTATCGGACACAAAATCTGCTCTCTTTGTCGGGTGTATATCAGCCCAAAAAGGAGCTGAGCGAGAGCAAAGTCCCCATTGCGCTGTCCACTTATCTCAAAGAAAATCCGCAAATCAAGACCGTTGTTTTGCATCTTGACAATGACAAAACAGGCAGGCTGTGTACTGCCGCCTTAACCGAATTACTGAAAAAGGACTATGAAATCGTTGATTCTCCGCCGCCTGTCGGCAAGGATGTCAACGATTTTTTAATGTCCTATCTGGGGCTTTCAAGGCAAAAGCCCGTCCGTGAAAGGAGTGATATCCGTTGATTGTGTAACAGTTTTTTGAAAAAAAGACAGCCAAACAGACCCCAAATTTAAGAACGAAAGTGAGGAAATGACGATTGAAAAACTATGATGTGACCCTTACCGCCCACTACGAAAAGACCGTTTCCGTTTGCGCCGACAGCCCCGAACAGGCGGCGGAGAAAGTCAAAATCATTCTCTTTGATACCGACCTTATCGAGTTTTCCGATGAGGATTTTGTCTGCGGCGAAGCCGATATTACCGAGCATAGCGAGGACGGTCTTGACGATACCGATGAGGAAGAATTGTCCGAAGAAGATGATTGTTCGGACTGTCCGTACTTCTGCCCCGTGTGCGGAAAATGTCTGTATGAGGACGAGTGCGAAGAATGATATGTCTTACCAAGCACTGAATTTGGCTAACCAAATTCCGCTTGTTAGGGGGCTGCCCCTAATACCCCGTGAAAACAGAAAGGAGTTTGAAAATGAGTGAGTTTATATTTTTTATCATCGGCATAATGCTCGGTGGGCTGACGGGCGTTGCGATTATGTGCTGTTTGCAGATAAACCGTCTGTCCGAGAGAGAGGAAGTGAAAAATGCGAAAACGAAATGTGCAGATACTTTTCCGTCTGACTGAGGAAGAAGCCGAGCAGCTTAACGAGCTTGTGCGAAATCGGGTCGCTCAAAAGAAGCATTCCTCAGAGAAACGGTAAAGGGATACCGCCTGTGCGAGAAGCCCGACCCAGAGTTCTATAAAATGATGCGTGAGCTGTCGGCTATCGGCAACCGTATCAATCAGCTTGCGGTCAAGGCAAACGCCCTCGGCTTTATCGACACGCCGATGCTCCGAGAGGAAGCGAGGAAATGGCACGAGTTCCAAATCGAAATCCGCAAAAGGTATCTGCTGCCCTGCAAGGTATCTTAATGGCGGTCTGCGAGATATGGGATGTGCGTGGCAGGCTCGACCACCCGATTGACTACGCAGAAAATCCCGAAAAAACCGCCAACCCCAAATACACCGAAGCTGATTTACAGGCGATGGTCGATGTAATGGAGTACGCCACCAATAAGGATAAGACCGAACAGCGTTTCTTTGTCACGGGCGTAAACTGCGACCCGACTACCGCAAGAGATGAAATGATGATTGCTAAATCCCAATGGAACGACAGAAGCGAGATTGTCTGTTATCACGGCTTCCAAAGCTTCAAGTCTGGCGAGGTCACGCCAGAGCAGGCGCACGAGGTCGGGGTCAGACTTGCCGAGAGAATGTGGGGCGACAGATTTCAAGTCATTGTTGCCACCCACCTCAACACCGAGTGCCTGCATAACCACTTTGTAGTAAACTCCGTTTCCTTTGCGGACGGCAAGCACTATCACGACAACAAGGCAAATTTGCGCCTGCTTCGTCAGCACTCCGATGAGCTTTGCCGTGAGTATGCTCTGTCCGTTATTGAACACCCAAGCGGCAGGAAAAAGCCCTATGCTCTTTATCAAGCGGAAAAACAAGGACGACCCACAAGAGATAATGTGGCAAGGCAAGCAGTTGATGAAGCGATTGCAAAATCCTACACGCTGAAAGACTTTGACCGCATTATGGCAGATATGGGCTACCGTGTGAGCTTTGACCCTAATCGCAAGTATTGGACGATTATCGGAAAAGGCTGGCAAAGACCGAAGCGGCTCTATAAGCTCGGAGAGGATTATACCAACGACAGAATAACGGAGCGCATCAGCCAGAACTCTTATGCCGTAAGGTTTGACCGATTTACCGCCCCACCGAAGCAGGTTAAGGTCTATCGGGTCAAAGGGGCGCTTTCGGATATTAAGAAAATCGGCGGCTTGCGTGGACTTTATCTCCATTACTGCTACAAGCTCGGTATCCTGCCGAAGAACAAAAAACAGAATTACGCTCGGCTTCATTATCTGTTAAAGGACGACCTTATGAAAATGGAAGCCATAGCAAAAGAAACAAGGCTGCTTTGTCGGAATCACATTGATACGGCACAGCAGCTTTTGTCATACAAAGGCTCGTTGGAAACGGAAATGTCCGCCTTGCTTGAAAAGCGCAAGGAGCTTTACTCCAAATCCCGTTCCGCAAAGGACGAGGACACAAAATCACAGGTCAAGGCAGAGCTGTCCGATATTTCCAAACGCCTTAGTATTCTGCGAAAGGAGGTTAAACTTTGCGAGGGTATCGCCGCCCGTAGCGACACCCTTAAAGAAAAACTCGCAGCGATACGGGCAGATGAACAAGAACAGCAAAGAAAGGAGCTGACAAAGAATGAACACAGGCGGCGAAGCGGCAGAACAAATCGTCCGAATGAGCTTGGAGGGCTTTGAGGTCGCTGCCAAAATCACAGGCGCAGGAGCGAAAAATATCGCTATCCTGCTGTATTCCATTCTGAAAGAAGAAAAGAAAACCAAAGGCAAGGCACGGCTTTCCTCAATGCTGCGCTCTGGAAAAGAGCTGAAGGTCTTTACCGTGAAAAACGACGACCTCAAAACATTCACGCAGGAAGCCAAAAAATACGGCGTTCTTTATTGCGTCCTTGCAGACCGCAAGAATAACGACCCTAATGCAGAGGTCGATGTTATCGCCCGTGCGGAGGACGCATCGAAAATCAGCCGTATCGTGGAGCGCTTCCACCTTGCATCGGTGGACACCGCTTCTATCGTAACCGAAGCGGAGAAATCCAAAGACGAAAAGAACGGACAGCCAGAGCCAGAAATCACAACACCCGAAAAGGCAGAAAAGGACAAGTTGCTTGACGAGCTTATGGGTAAGCCTGTCGGCAAGGAGGAAAACGCCCCAAACCCCTCGGTGGCAAAGACCGAAAAATCCCCTCAGTCCGAGCCTACCTCAGAGAAGCAAAGCAAATCCGCAGAGGGGGCTACTATGACTAAGGAAAAACCTTCTGTCAAAGAGGAACTGCGGAAAATCAAGGAGAGCCGCAAAGAACAGGAAGCGGACAAAGGCACTTCCGCCCTGGACAAAAGCGGAGCTTCCGACAGGGCTAAGAGTGCCAACGGCAAGACCGAACACAAACAGCCCCAGAGAAAAAAGAAACACAAAAAATCCAAAGAAGCGAGGTAAACAAGTATGAGTATCTATGATGTATTCAGCGGCGGCAGCAAGCCGTTTGACAAAGAACAATGGGCTGCCCAGAAGCAGGCACAGCGCAAAGAAGCCTATGAGCTGATTGACAACACCTGCTCCGAAATGATGAGTAGCGGCGACAGCTTCCGTCAGTATCTTGATGTGCAGGACGGTTTGACCGCTATTCTGTAAACAATGCCATTCTGGTATCGGCACAGATGCCAGAAGCAACGCAGCTTAAAGAAAAAGCCGCTTGGAAGCAAAGCCGTGTCTATGTGAATAAGGACGCACAGAAAGTCGTTATCCTTGAGCCGAGCAAGGAATACACCCGTGGGGATGGCTCTAAGGCGGTCGGCTACAACGCAAAAGAGGTCTATGACATTTCCGAAACCTCTGCAAAGGACAGACAGGAAGCACAGGAAAAGAAATCTATGCGTGAGCTTGTGTCGGCACTCATTGACGCAAGCCCCGTGCCTTTTGTACCTGTTGCAGACCTTGAAATGCCTGCCTACTACGACAGCGAACAGCAAAGCATTTTTATCCGCACGGGTCTTAACGAGGAACAGCTTTTCGTGAGTATGGCAAAGGAAGTGTCAGCGGCGGTTTTTGACTTTAAGCATAACGAAAACCGAGAAGCGTCCGAGTTCAAATCCTACTGCGTGGCGTATATGGTAAGCTCCCGATACGGCGTTGATACCAGAGGCTTTAATTTTTCCAGACTTCCGAAAGAGCTTACGGAAACGGATACGCAGGCTTTCAAGGGAGAGCTTGGCTCTATGCGTGATGTTCTGGGTGAAATCCAGAGCGAAATGTATAAGAGTATGGAAAAGAACAAGCCTGCCAAAAGCAAGGAACAGGAACGATAAACGGAGGTACAGCCTATGAGAGAAGAACGATACCATATCGCACTTGATAAGTACGATAAAAATATCGTTATCAATGCGCTCAACACCCTGCGTACACGGCAGTTACAGGAGGAACGCCCCACCGAGCCTGTTGACGAGCTGATTAGCAAGGTAGCACACGCCCCGACAAAGAAATTCAAGGTCGTGCATTGCAGGTGCAATGAGGAACGATAACGACAAAGACGAGCCTAATCCTTTCCGCCTGCGGCGTCGTTCCTGTCGTATGGCTTGCTCTGCTGACCGCCCCTTATGTGGGCGGCGGTATTGTAGAAATCATCCGAGGACTGACCGATGCTATGGGAAGTCCCTTTGCCATAACCGTATGTGAGGACAGCGTAAAGACTGTCCTTATTTTTTTAGCCGCATACGGTATGGCTATCGGTATTTACTTCTCCACACGAAGGAACTACCGCAGGCGTGAGGAACACGGCTCTGCAAAATGGGGCAACGCCGATGCGCTGAACAAAAAGTATCGGGATAAAGACCCGTCCGAGAACAAGCTGCTGACCCAGAATGTCCGCATTGGTCTGGACGGGAAAAAGCACCGCCGAAATCTCAATATCTTAGTCTGCGGCGGCTCTGGTGCAGGCAAAACACGCTTTCTGTAAGCCTAACGCTATGCAATGCAACACCTCTTTTGTGGTGCTTGACCCAAAGGGTGAAATCGTCCGTGACATCGGCGGTTTGTTGGAGAGCAAGGGCTATGAGGTGCGTGTCCTTGACCTAATCAATATGCACCGCAGCCATTGCTACAATCCCTTTGTGTATCTGCGCAACGACAATGATGTGCAGCGTTTGGTAACGAATCTGTTTAAGGCAACTACGCCAAAAGGCTCACAGTCGCAAGACCCGTTCTGGGATACGGCGGCAAGTATGCTGCTTCTTGCATTGGTGTTTTATCTCAAATACGAAGCTCCGCCCGACGAGCAGAATTTTCCTATGGTTATGGAGTTGCTTCGTGCAGGTGAAGTCCGTGAGGACGACGACAGCTATGTAAGCCCTCTGGACGAGCTGTTTGACCGTCTGGAAATGATAAACCCAGAGCATATCGCCCTCAAGTATTACAGGGATTATCACTCTGGCTCGGCAAAGACCTTAAAGAGTATTCAAATCACGCTTGCCGCAAGGCTTGAAAAATTCAATCTGGAGAGCCTTGCGGGCTTACCGCCACCGATGAGCTTGACCTGCCGAGTCTGGGAGAAAAGAAAGTCGCTTTGTTTGCTTTGATACCCGACAATGATACGAGCTTTAACTTCCTTGTCAGTATCCTTTATACGCAGCTCTTTCAACAGCTCTTTTATCTGGCAGACCATAAATACGGCGGCAGCCTGCCCGTGCATTGCCACTTTATAATGGACGAATTTGCGAATGTATCGCTGCCCGATGACTTCGATAAGATTTTGTCCGTTATGCGTTCCAGAGGGGTGTCGGTATCCATTATCCTGCAAAATCTGGCGCAGCTCAAAGCCCTTTTTGAGAAGCAATGGGAAAGCATTGTAGGCAACTGCGATGAGTTTCTTTACCTCGGCGGCAATGAGCAAAGCACCCACAAATATGTGTCGGAGCTGCTCGGCAAGGAAACCATTGATACCAACACCTACGGAAAAAGCTCTGGGCGAAGCGGCAACTATTCGACCAACTATCAAATATCGGGGCGTGAGCTTATGACCCCAGACGAAGTGCGTATGCTTGATAACCGCTACGCACTTCTTTTTATTCGGGGAGAACGCCCCGTAATGGACTTCAAATATGACATTATGAAGCACCCGAATGTGAAGCTGACTGCTGACGGAGGGCAGCCGCCGTATAATCACGGAGAGCCGACGCAGGCAGTCGCAACCCTTGTGTTTGACAGCGATATTCCTCAAAGCGCCGTAAGCATAAACGCTGTCAGCACTTCCTACGAGCTTCTGTCCGATGAGGACTTGGAAGAAATATTCAACATCTAAAAGGAGGATTTATCTATGAAACTTTTTAAGAACAATGAGGGCAAGAAAACCGAAAGCTGCCGATGTCTGGCAAGGTCAGAAAGGGGTTCCGCTTTTACTGCACAGCAGTAATGGCATTGACCTTTGTTGTGGGAACATCCGTGACCGCTTTTGCGGCGAATGACCCTATTGCTGTAGTCAATAACCTGTCCGACTTTATTTTCGGTCTGGTGAGAGCTGTCGGTATGATTATGCTCGGCTTCGGCATTGTGCAGATTGGTCTTTCTCTCAAATCTCACGACCCGTCCCAGAGAGCAAACGGCTTTTTGACCCTTGCAGGCGGTGTGGTCATTACCTTTGCGAAAGAAATCTTGACCCTTATCACAGGCTGAGAGAACAACAGATTGACACAAGACTGACGGTAACGGGGGCAGATCCGCTTTGCGGAATTGCCCCCGTTATCCAAATCAATAAGGAGGTGGTCGAATGTCTGATAATTGGATTGTGCAGAACTTGGAGAACGCTCTTGAAACTTGGAATGAGAAGCTGTCGGAGATATGGCAGCTCATTACCCAATCCCCAGAGAGCTTTAAGGGCGGCACGATATGGAATGTTATCGTAAATATACACGGCGCAGTGCAGGCAATCGGGCTTGCGTTGCTCGTTCTCTTTTTCGTCGTAGGCGTAATGCGTACCTGCGGCAGCTTTGCAGAAGTCAAGAAACCAGAACACGCATTAAAACTGTTTATCCGCTTCGCCCTTGCCAAAGGTGCTGTGACCTATGGCTTGGAGCTGATGATGGCTCTTTTCAATATCGTACAGGGACTTATTTCAACCATTATGAACGCCGCAGGCTTCGGAACGGCACAGCAGACGGTATTGCCGTCTGAAATCGTGACCGCTGTTGAGGACTGCGGCTTTTTTGAGAGTATCCCGTTATGGGCGGTCACGCTGATAGGCGGTTTGTTCATTACGGTGCTGTCGTTCATTATGATTATGTCGGTGTACGGCAGATTTTTTAAGCTGTACCTTTATACCGCCATTGCCCCTGTTCCGCTTTCCACTTTTGCGGGAGAGCCGAGCCAGAGCGTCGGCAAGAGCTTTATCAAGAGCTATGCCGCCGTGTGTCTGGAGGGCGCAATCATTGTGCTTGCCTGTATCATCTTCTCGCTCTTTGCGGCTTCGCCCCCTGCGGTTGACCCTAATGCCGCTGCGGTGTCTATGGTATGGAGCTATATCGGAGAGCTTGTATTTAATATGCTCGTCCTTGTAGGTGCAGTCAAAATGTCCGACCGTGTTGTAAGAGAAATGATGGGCTTATAAAGGAGGTGCGACGAATTGGAAGTTAAGATAAACAAGGAAATCCGCAATTACACGGAAAGTATGTTTTTCGGACTGTCGCTCAGACAGTTCATTTTTTCGATGCTTGCCTGCGGCGTGGCGGTAGGTCTGTATTTTCTGCTGCGCCCGCACTTCGGAACGGAAACCCTCAGTTGGGTATGTATCCTCGGTGCTGCGCCTTTTGCGCTGATGGGCTTTGTCAAATACAACGGTATGAACGCCGAGCAGTTTGTCTGGGCGTGGATAAAATCGGAGTTCCTTATGCCGAAAAAGCTGATGTTTCACCCCGATAATCTCTACTATGAAACGCTGAAAGCAACAATTCAAAATCACGAAAAGGAGGCGTTGAAGAACAATGCTTAAAACACTCAAAAACCTGTTCAAACAGGACAAGGAGAAGTTTGTCGTGCCGAAATCGGTACAGAGCGTTATCCCAATTAAAACTATCTGGGAGGACGGTATCTTCCTTGTCGGCAAGAACAAGTACGCTAAGACATTCAAATTTGAGGACATCAATTACGCCGTAGCAAGCCGTGAGGATAAGGAAGCGATGTTCCTTGAATACTCGGAGCTGCTTAATTCTCTTGACAGCGGAGCTACTACGAAAATCACTATCAATAACCGCCGCTTAAACAAAGCGGACTTTGAACAGACGATACTCATTCCTATGGCTGATGACGGTCTGGATAAGTACCGCAAGGAATATAACAAGATGCTCCTTGAGAAAGCGACGGGAGCAAATTCCATTGTGCAGGACAAGTATGTGACGGTATCTGTCAACAAGAAAAACATTGAGGAAGCCCGAAACTATTTCGCCCGTGTGGGCGCTGACCTTATTGCACACTTTTCCCGTCTGGGGTCACGCTGCGTAGAGCTTGAAGCCGAAGAAAAGCTCCGTATTTTTCACGACTTTACCGCACAGGTGAAGAAACGGCGTTCCGTTTCGATATTTCCCAGACGATGCGAAAGGGTCACGACTTCAAGGACTTTATCTGTCCCGACACCTTTGAGTTTGAAAAGGACTGTTTCAGAATGGGCGACAGATACGGGCGTGTGATTTTCCTCAGAGAATACGCCGCCTATATCAAGGACAGTATGGTAGCGGAGCTTTGTGAGCTGAACAGAAATATGATGCTCTCCGTTGACATTATCCCCGTTCCCACAGATGAAGCCGTGCGAGAGGTGGAAAACCGACTGCTCGGCGTGGAAACCAATATCACGAATTGGCAGCGAAAGCAAAACCAGAACAACAATTTCTGCCGTTGTACCGTATGACTTGGAGCAGCAGCGAAAAGAAAGCAAGGAGTTTCTTGATGACCTTACGACCCGTGACCAGAGAATGATGTTCGCCGTGCTGACTATGGTGCATACGGCTGACAGCAAGGAGCAGCTTGACAGCGACACAGAAGCGTTGCTTACGACTGCCAGAAAGCACCTGTGTCAGTTTGCCGTGCTGAAATATCAGCAGATGGACGGCTTAAATACGGTGCTGCCTTTCGGTGTGCGAAAGATTGACGCCCTGCGCACCCTTACAACGGAAAGTCTTGCGGTGTTTATTCCGTTTCGGGTGCAGGAAATCTATCACGAGAACGGCGTTTATTACGGGCAGAATGTAATCAGCAAGAATATGATTATCGCCAACCGCCGCCACCTGCTCAACGGTAATTCCTTTATCCTCGGCGTATCGGGTGCAGGCAAATCCTTTACGGCAAAGGAAGAAATGACGAACATCATTCTGACCGACCCCAACGCCGATATTATCATCATTGACCCAGAGCGAGAGTATTCGCCGCTTGTTAAGGCAATGCAGGGCGAGGTCATTCACATCTCGGCAACGAGCGAAAACCATATCAACGCTATGGATATGAACTCCGATTACGGTGACGGTGCAAACCCCGTTATCTTGAAATCGGAGTTTATTTTGTCCCTTTGCGAACAGCTCATCGGCGGCAGCAGTCTTGGCGCAAAGCAGAAATCTATCATTGACCGCTGTACCGCTTCGGTGTATCGGTACTATCAGCAAGGCAACTATATGGGAACGCCGCCGACCTTGCAGGACTTCCGTGAGGAGCTGTTGAAGCAGGACGAGCCAGAAGCGCAGGAAATCGCCCTTGCCATTGAGCTTTTCACGGATGGCTCTTTGAACACCTTTGCCAAGCATACGAATGTGGATACCCACAGCCGCCTTATCTGCTATGACATTCTTGACCTCGGCAAGCAGTTACAGCCTATCGGTATGCTTGTTGTTCTTGACAGCATCTTGAACCGTATTACCCAGAACAGAGCCAAAGGCAGAAACACTTTCATTTTTATTGATGAGATTTATCTGCTCTTTCAGCACGAATACTCCGCCAACTTCCTCTTTACGCTCTGGAAAAGAGTAAGAAATACGGTGCGTACTGCACGGGCATTACGCAGAATGTGGACGACCTTTTGCAGAGCCACACGGCAAGAACAATGCTTGCCAACAGCGAGTTTATCATTATGCTCAACCAAGCGTCCACAGACCGTATCGAGCTTGCCAAGCTCCTTAATATCTCCGACCTTCAGCTCAGCTATATCACGAATGTCGGCGCAGGACAGGGGCTTCTCAAGGTCGGCAGCTCTCTTGTGCCGTTTGTCAACAAGTTCCCTCGCAATACCGAGCTTTACAAGCTGATGACGACCAAGTTCGGAGAGGTATAAAATGCAGAAATTGCGGTGTTCGTGTCGTATCGTGAGAGGTTGCTAAAAATAATCGTGCTGATTAGTGTGAAAATTCAAGGAAATTTCATTGATTGCACGAATATCTGCTATACTATGGTCAGTACCTTTAAGGAGGACTGCTTATGTATAGAAAGATTATGGGCTTCTTGGAAGCGTGGAAAGAAAGCGAACACCGCAAACCGCTTATTTTACAGGGCGCAAGACAGGTCGGAAAGACCTATTCCATTCTGGAGTTCGGGCGCACCCACTACGAAAATGTGGCATACTTCAACTTTGAAACCAATCCAAAGCTGAACGAAACCTTTGAGGAAAACATCAGCCCCGATTATCTGATACCGATTTTATCCCATATCGCAGGTCAGACCATCGTAAAGGAAAAAACGCTGATCGTATTTGACGAGGTGCAGCTCTGCGAAAGGGCGTTGACTTCGCTCAAATACTTTTGCGAGGACGCTCCAGATTATCACATCATCGTCGCAGGCAGCTTGCTCGGCGTTGCGGTCAACAGAGCGAAATTCTCTTTCCCGTAGGAAAGGTCGATATGAAAACGCTTTATCCTATGGATATGGAGGAATTTATGTTGGCGCTCGGTGAGGACGATTTGGTAGAGCAGATTAAAAAGTGCTTCCAAACCGATACGCCGCTGCCGTCTGCCTTGCACGATGCCGCAATGCAGCTTTACCGTCAGTATCTTGTGGTCGGCGGGATGCCGGAGTGCGTGATGCAGTTCGCCGAAACAAAGGATTATATCCTTGTCCGCCATACGCAGGACACGATACTTGCAAGCTATCTCAATGATATGAGCAAGTATAACAACTTGAATGAAATCAAGAAAACCAGACTTGCTTATGATAATATTACCGTTCAGCTTTCAAAGAAGAATACCCGTTCCAATATAAGCTGATTAAGAAAGGCGGACGGGCTTCCGAATTTGAAAATGCAATCGAATGGCTTTGCTTGTCTGGTATCGTGTCACAGGTCTATAAGGTCGAACAAATCAAAAAACCCCTTGAAAACTACCGTGATATTGATGCGTTCAAGATTTATGTGTCCGACTTAGGGCTGCTTTGCGCCAAGAAAGATTTAGCCGCCAATGACATCCTCTATATGGTCGAGGAAATTAACGACTTCAAGGGCGGTATGGCGGAGAACTATGTCAATGTGCAGCTTACCATTAACGGCTACCACACCTACTATTGGGAGTCCGAGCGTGGGGCTGAAATTGATTTTATCATTCAGCGTGACGGGCAGCTCATTCCCATTGAGGTCAAATCTGCCGACAACACCAGAGCCAAGAGCTTGAAGGTCTATATGGACACCTACAAGCCCGCTTATGCTATCAAGCTCTCTGCCAAAAACTTCGGCTTTGAGGATAACAAAAAAATTGTTCCTCTCTATGCCGCATTTTGTATCTGAAATCAATATTGCAACAGTAACGCTCACAGAAAATGTGGGCGTTATTTTTTGCCCCTAAAAACAGAATAAGAAAGGACAACGCTTATGAAGAAATACAAAAAATCATTTGTATGATTGCCGCCGTGTGCCTGTTAGGTGCGGCGGCTTTTTGCGGCTTCCGTATTTACAGCCACTATGCGCACGAAAGCGAGCAGGAAGAAGTCTTTGAAAAAATTGCCGAGGTTGTGGAACAGGCGCAGACAGGCGAAAGTGAAACTGCCGATGTTCTGCTCACGGAGGAAGAAACCGTGCTTGCGGAATACGGCGAGCTGTATCTGCAAAATACGGATATGGTCGGATGGCTTTCGATTGCCGGCACGAATATCAACTTTCCCGTAATGCAGACCCCGAACAACCCCAATTATTATCTGAAGCACAATTTTGAAAAGGAGTACAGCGATTTAGGTACGCCGTATGTGCAGGAAAATTGCGACCTATTGACGAGCGATAACCTTGTTATTTACGGTCATCACATCAAGGGGCAAAAGATGTTCGGCGCATTGGAGAATTACAAGAGCAAGGATTTTTACGAGGAACACAAGACCATTCGTTTTGATACCCTCACAAAGAGGGACGAGTATGAAATCATTGCCGTGTTCAAAACGGTTGCGTACAGCTCGGCAGGCTTCCGCTACTACGATTTTGTAAACGCAGAGGATGAAAACGCCTTTAACGCTTATATCGCCAAGTGCAAGGAACTTGCCCTGTATGATACAGGTGTGACCGCAGAATACGGCGACAGGCTTATTACGCTTTCTACCTGCGAATACTCCGCACAAAACGGCAGGCTTGTTGTAGTGGGAAAAAAGGTTGCCTAATATCTGTACCGCTTCAAGGAAAGGAGGCTTTTAATGGCTGATATAAAAACCAGAGATGCAGTCAAAGGCACGATAAAGACCATAGACAAAGCCGCCATTGCTACCGAGCGTATGAAGTCCGCTTATGCAAAAACAAAGGATAAGGCGGAACAAGGCTGCTATACTGATGAAAGCTCCGCTACGGAATATGCTGCTGACAGGCTTTCCTACGGAGCTGACCGTATCAAGGACGAGGGTATCCACCAATTCAACAAGCAAGGTCAAAAGGCGGTCAAGGAAACAAGGGAAAATATCGGCAAGGCAAAGGATAAAATATCGTCCTACAAGCAGAAAAAGGCGGCAAAAGCCGCCGAACAGAATAACAACGGCTTGCAGATCCGTCACGGGGCTACAAGCCGTTCCTCTGCTCCCGATAGCACCCAAAGGGCAAAATCTCAGTTTATCAAGACCCGACAGCAAGGCAAAAAGACGGTCAAGACCACCGCCCGAAATACAGAAAAGACGGTCAAGGCAACCGCAAAAGGCACGGTCAAGACCACCCAGAAAAGCGTTAAAACTGCACAGGCTACCTCTAAGGCGGCTATCAAAACAGCCGAGCATTCCGCCAAAGCAACGAAGGCAGCGGCAAAGGCTTCGGCAAAAGCGGCTCAAAGGGCTGCGCAGGCGGCAAAAGCCACCGCCAAGGCTACGGTTGCTGCGGTGAAAGCGGCGGTAAAAGCTACGATTGCCGCAGTTAAGGCGATTATTGCAGGCGTCAAGGCGCTTGTAGCCGCCATTGCCGCAGGCGGTTGGATTGCCGTCGTGATTATTATTGTTATCTGTCTGATTGCCTTGATTGCAGGCTCGGTGTTCGGCATTTTCTTTTCGGGCGAGGACTCTGGAAACGGTATGACAATGCAGAGCGTTGTACGGGAAATCAATGCCGAATACGATACCCGTCTTGACGAAATCCAAAGCAGCACGACCTATGATGTTCTGGAAATGTCGGGCAGCCGTGCGGTCTGGAAAGAGGTGCTTGCGGTCTATTCCGTAAAGACTGCCACCGACCCAGACAATCCGCAGGAAGTGGCAACGATGGACGAGGGTAAAAAGCAGCTTTTATCGGGTATCTTCTGGGAGATGAACGAAATCAGCAGCAGGACAGAAAGCAAGACCGAAACCCAGATAACCGAGAGCGACGACGGTCACGGGAACATCGTGCAGACGGAAACCACCGTTACACGGACTTATCTGTATATCACGGTCAGTCACAAGACTGCCGATGAAATGACAGACCTGTACGGCTTTAATGAGGAACAGCGACAGCAGCTATCGGAATTACTTGCCGAGGAAACAATTCGCTCTGGTCTGCGGTGCTTTATGGTATCTCCGTTGGTGACGGCGAAATTGTGACCGTTGCTTTATCGCAGGTCGGCAATGTGGGCGGTCAGCCCTATTGGTCTTGGTACGGCTTTGACGGGCGTGTGGAATGGTGCGCCTGCTTTGTAAGTTGGTGTGCGAATGAGTGCGGCTATATCGACAGTGGCGTGATACCAAAATTCGCAGGCTGCGTCAACGGGGTGCAATGGTTCAAAGACCGTGGGCAATGGCAGGACAACGACTTTGAGCCGTCGGCAGGTCAAATCATCTTCTTTGATTGGGAGTGCGACGGCGAGGTAGACCATGTGGGCATTGTAGAGAAGTGCGAAAACGGCATTGTCTATACCGTTGAGGGTAACTCTGGCGACGCTTGCAGGCAGAAGCAATACGCTGTCGGCAGCAGCGTTATTTACGGATACGGTATTCCTGCCTATTAAAAAAAGGGCAAAAGAAAAACAGAGGTTTTTCTTTCCTCTGTTTACTCTTTGCCTTACATAAACCGTTGACGGTTGCTTCTACAATGGACAGTTCTTTATCATCTAAATTGTCGAGCTGTGCGTCTAAGCGTCTGCGGGCGGAACTCTTATTGACTTCTTTATTGGGGAATATGTACTCGTCAACCGAAATGTTGAACATCGTCACAAGCTGAATGAACAGCTCCAGACTTGGCTTTTGCCCCTCATTTTCAATCGCCTGTAAATGTCTTGGGTCGTAGTCAACGATACGGGCAAGCTGTTCTCTCGTCATACCCTGTGCTGTTCTGGCTTTCTTGATAGCCAGACCGATTGGCGTAAAATCGAAGTCAAAATCATTATTTCTTTCGTCCATAAGCTCACCACCTTGTGCCTGTAAAATCCTACTCTATATATTTTACAGAAACGAGGCTTCTTATGAAACGGTCTGAAATCTCTTGCAATAGGATATTAAACCTCTTATATCAGGCGATTAAAGTTCATAATTGCATACTTGATACTGCTCGGCAAATCAATTATAATAAATGTTGTCATACCGTGTCAGGTTTTTGATGGTATCTTATTATCAAAGGAGAATAAGACAATGCAGGAAAGCAGGTTGTTTAAGATAGTATATCACTTACTTGATAAAGGTCGGGCTACTGCCTCAGAACTGGCAGAAAAGTTTGAAGTATCTGTAAGAACGATTTATAGAGATATTGACGCTCTAAGCGGCGCAGGTATTCCTATTTATGCGGAAGCGGGGCGAAATGGCGGCATTTATTTAATGAATGACTTTGTTATGGATAAAGCTGTGCTTACCGAAGAAGAAAAGCGAGAAATTCTAACAGCCTTGCATAGCATCAATTCCACAAGCAATATTGACAACAGCCAAATACTGCAAAAACTCTCTGCGATATTTAATGTCGGTTCAGAAAGCTGGCTTGAAGTGGATTTTTCCAGATGGGGCAATAACGGAACTGATAATACAAAATTTGAATTGCTGAAATCGGCAGTAATTCAACAAAGGTGCGTGAAAATAACCTACGCCAACTCCTATGGAACGATTAGCGAGAGAATTATCCAACCGTTAAAAGTGTTATATAAATCTATGTCGTGGTATTTGAAAGCGTACTGTACGGAAAAACAGGACTATCGCATTTTTAAGCTGACTCGCATTATAACATTGGAAGTGCTTGCAGACACTTTTGATAAAAAGTCTTTTCCAGAATTAGATGAGATGTCGGGGCAAGTTTATAGTACAATCGTACTGCGCTTTGCCAAAGAAATCTCGTATCGTGTTTATGATGAATTTGATAATACTCAAATAAGCACAGAAGAAAATGGGGATTTAATCGTATCTGTTGAAATGCCAGAAGATGAATGGTTAATCGGGTATTTGTTATCATTCGGAACACAGGTGGATATTGTAGAGCCTGCGCATCTCAAGGACATCGTTGCAAAGCAGGCAAAAGTATCTATGAAAAATATAAATCTTGACACAGGGTGTCAGTATAAGTGTGGTACAATCTACTCACAAATTAGAATAAATAGAGATTTATAAGGAGAACATTATGGCTTTCGATTTCAAAAAAGAATACAAAGAATTTTATATGCCGAAGAACAAACCAGAGATTGTTACTGTTCCGAAGGCTAACTACATTGCTGTACGAGGAAAAGGCAATCCTAACGAGATTGACGGCGCTTATCAGAAGGCAATCAGTATCCTATACGCTGTTGCTTACACGCTGAAAATGAGCTATAAAACAGAGCATAAAATCGAGGGCTTTTTTGAGTATGTTGTTCCTCCGCTGGAGGGCTTTTGGTGGCAGGATAATGTTGATGGTATAGACTACGCCGATAAAGCTGCATTTAACTGGATTTCTGTCATTCGCCTGCCCGAATTTATTACTAAAAAGGATTTTGAATGGGCGGTAGAAACCGCATCCGAAAAGAAAAAGCTCGACTGCTCATCGGCGGAATTTCTGACCGTTGATGAGGGCTTGTGTGTTCAAATAATGCACATAGGCGCATTTGACGATGAACCGCAAACGGTAGCGTTAATGGATGAATATATAGCGCAGAACGGTTATGAAAATGATATAACCGAAAGCCGATTACATCACGAAATTTACTTATCAGATGCACGGAAAGTAGCACCAGAAAAATGGAAAACTGTTATTCGCCATCCAATTAAAAGGTCAAGGCAACAATCATAAATTTGTTAATGAGATATATTCGGCGTACTCGGTCAACCATTATAACGCAAAAAAACACCAGACACGATATGTCTATTTCCCTATATCACGATATTCCTCGCTTTGTGTCGTGGTATTAAGATTAAAAATTTTGATAATATCAGTTACGCAAGGAGGGCTATAATGGAACAACAAAAAATAGGAAATTTCTTAAAGCAACTGCGAAAAGAAAAAGGATTGACACAAGAGCAATTCGCAGAACGTTTCTATATTTCATCACGAACTGTTTCAAGATGGGAAACAGGTAGTAATATGCCTGATGTGGATATGCTCATTGAGCTTGCGGATTTCTATGAAGTAGATATTCGAGAAATAATCGATGGAGAGAGGAAAAGCGAGAATATGGATAACGAAACTAAGGCTACTCTGAAAAAGGTTGCAAAATATGCTACAGAAGAAAATCAGAAACGCTATAAACGCCTAAGTACCCTGTTAGCGGCATCAATCGCACTTGGTTTTGTCTGCTATCTGCTGTTCGGGAGTAATTATATAGGGGTACTATACGGGACTGTCCCCGAAGATATTTGTGATAATATTACCTCATTTACATCTGGTCTTACTGCGGCAGGTTTGGTATTGTATTTTCTGCATTTGTTAGGGGCATTTGATAAAGTTGGTCAATGGAAAAAGAAGTGCAGAGAAAATAAGCGTTAATTATCGTTGTTGAAAACTGATGAATATCTTGCTCCACCCAAAGTAGAGTCCCGTTAAAGAGTGAATTTCAGACATATCAACCACTGGTTCCTGTTAAAAATCGTCATACAGCGATATAGTGGATGCAAGAAAGGAGGTGCTCCTCATGGAACAGGAGAAATCGGAAAGTTCATAGCGTCCTGTCGGAAGGAGCAGGGTTTCACACAAGCCGTTCTTGCGGAGAAACTTGGCATCACAGACCGTGCCGTATCAAAATGGGAAACTGGGCGGAGTCTGCCAGATGCAGCCACCATGCCAGAACTATGTGACTTGCTAAAAATAAATCTAAGCGAGCTTTTTAGTGGGGAGCGAATCGCAATGGAAAACTACAAGAAAACTTCGGATGCTTTGCTTTGGAGATGAAGAAGCAGGAGGAATCGTCAAATAAACGGATTCTGCATCTGGAGAAGCTTCTTATCACAATGACGATTGTTGTATCTCTCACAATGATATTTGTCGGATGCTATCTGATGAAAGCACATCTTGCCCTCGGAATCGCTTTATTGGCATTTGGAGCTGCGGTAGTTTTCGCCACTTGCTTTGTAGGAGTAAGAATTGAGCACGATACGGGATACTACGAATGCCCTGTATGCAAAAAAAGATATGTACCGACAATGAAAGCTGTTGTTATGGCGCTGCATAGCGGCACATCAAGAAAGATGAAATGCCCATACTGCGGAAACAAATCGTATCATAAAAAGGTTCTTACAAAGTAATTACAAATTGCAGTTTGTCAAGCGAAATTCGCTGTTTGTGGGGAAGAGTTTTTGCGAAAGCCGTGCTATACTTTTTCTTCGGAGGTACACAAAAAAATGGATCAAATAAAGATTGGAAAAATTTATTGCCGCCCTGCGAAAAGATAAAGGCTTGACGCAGGAGCAGCTCGGAGAAAAGCTTGGTGTGACCAACAAAACCATTTCCCATTGGGAGAACGGCAATTATATGCCCGATGTTGAAATGCTGTCGCTGCTTTCAAAGGAATTCGGCGTAAGTATTAACGAACTTATAAGCGGCGAACGGCTTTGGGCGGAGGACTTTAAGAAAGCCGCCGACGATAATCTCGTTACGGCGCTGAACAACAGCACCTTTACGCTGAAAGAAAATGATAGCATTTTTTTTAAGAAGAAATGGCTGCACGAACATATTTCAACTATCGTCCTGTGCGTTGTAGCGTGGATAGGTATTATAATATGGACTGCGCTGAAATTACGAGGCAGCGACTCTTATGCGCTTTTGGGTGCAATAGGCAGTATGCTTGCTATACTTTTCTATGTGGTACTGTATAACCGTATGATGGTATATGTGGAGAACCACGCATATCGGGCAACGCCAGACAAGGAAACCGAAACGAAAAACTAACCTTGATAAATCCAAAGTAGTTGAATGCTGTCTGAGTATTGGCAGCAAAGAGTTTGTGAACTTTTTGTTTTCCTCTTGACAAAACGGGTCTACAAGTGTTAGACTATAAGCAAAGGTCTAATGCTTGTAGACCCGCAAGGAGGATTATAATGAAAAATTACAAACTTGGAGATATGGAACTGGAGTTTGCCAACTTAATTTGGGAGAATGAGCCTATTTCCTCTGGAGGCTTGGTTCAGCTTTGTGAGCAGAAATTCTCTTGGAAGAAATCCACCACATATACGATGCTGAAGCGTCTTTGTGATAAGGGCATTTTTCAAAACAATTCGGGCAATGTCGTTTCTGTCCTTTCAAAGCAGGAGTGGTTTACGAAGCAAAGTGAGGGCTTCGTGGAAGAAACATTCAACGGTTCTCTGCCACAATTCTTAGTGGCGTTTACCCGCCGCAAAAAGCTCTCAAAGCAGGAAATCGCTGAGATACAGAAAATCATCGACCAAAATGCAGAGGAATGACTATGAGCGACAAAGTATTTCTCGATATTGTAAATATGAGTATTACGGGCAGCTTTGCTATCTTAATTATTATGTTGGCACGGTTGCTGCTGAAAAAAGCTCCAAAGGTTTTCTCCTACGCATTATGGTTTGTTGCCTTTTTCCGTCTGCTTGTACCCGTTTCCTTTGAAAGCGTTTTGAGCATATTGCCGTTCAACACCACACCGCTTTCTACGGATATGCTTTATATTGAAACCCCTTATGTGGAAACGGGTATAAAAGCAATAGACAGCGTAATCAACCCTGTTGTAGCAACTGAGGTTTTCGATTCTACCGCAAATGTATATCAGATATTTACCTTTTGGGGGAAGATTATATGGTTCATCGGCGTTTGTGCGTTTTGCCTGTATAGCATACGCTCATATTCCAAACTCAAAAAGAAATTACAGAGTGCCGTCCTTCTTCGGGATAATATTTATATTTCGCAAGTAGTCGGCACGCCCTTTGCGCTTGGATTGCGAAATCCAAATATACTTGCCGAGCAATTTGGCTGACGCACAGGAATATGTAATTGCCCACGAACAGACGCATCTCGCTCGGCGTGATAACCTTGCGAAGATATTAGGATATGTTGTTCTTATCCTGCATTGGTTTAACCCTCTTGTGTGGCTTGCGTTCAAGCTGTTCGTTACCGATATGGAAATGTCCTGCGATGAAAGCGTAATCAGAAATTCAAAGGAGGATATTCGCAAAGAATACAGCCGGTCGCTTTTAGAGCTTTCTATTGAAAAAAGCACACTTGGCGTACCGATGGCGTTTGCCGAGGGAAATCCCAAAGAAAGGATAAAGAATGTTATGAAATCAAACACGAAAAAAATAATTGGATTTGCAGGTTTAGGGGCGGTAATTTTGATTGTGGTCATTGCAATATGCCTTATTCCTAACCGTCCGCAGTATGCGACGGCAAAGGATGCTATTACGGGCATTCCCGCAATAGCTACGCAGTCCGCAACTCAAGCTGCAATAAAGACTGCCGATGGAAATACAACCATTACAGACAGTGAAGGCTTCAATCAACTGCTGAACTTCATAGAAGGCATTGAGGTCAACACGAAAGAAGTCAAGAGAGGCTCTTGGAATGACAGCGAGGGAAATAATAAAATTACATTTTACCGAGCAGACAATTCTATGGACTCCGTAATCAGCTTCACTTCTGATTATTCTAAAATTTGGATTGAAACAAACGCAACGCTTTCTTTCACATATAGTGTGAAAGATCCAGCAGAAGTGCAAAAGGGACTTGCGGCTTTCCTTGGCAGCAATAGCTAAGGTAATCTTGCGTTTGTGATGTTGCCATAAGTCGGAGGAAATATGCCTAATGCAAAAAGAAAAGTTCATACTATGCCCAGTCTGCGGCAACAAAACAAGGGTGCAGATACGGGAGGATACAGAGCTAAAGAACTTCCCGCTATTCTGCCCCAAGTGCCATAAGCAGACATTGATAAATGCAAAGCAACTGAATATCACAAAAGCAGAAGTGCCAGACGCTAAGACGCAGAGCCGATGAACTTGTGAGGAAACTCACCATAGATCATCGGCTCTTTTATTCATCAATAAATTTGGCAGCACAGCCCACCAAATAAAAAAAACGGTGCTTTGGTGGGCTGCTCTGTCACGCCCAAACAAAAATAGCTCAGCCCTCTAAGCCCGTTTAAGGTTTGGAGGGATTTTTATGTGTTGGTCTAATATGACCGCAACGCTGCTCATCAGAAGCAGCGGATACATATAGAGTGTCACGCATGAACGAGGATAAGCTGTTAAAAAAATCCTCGCCTGTTCGTGGCACTTTTATGGTTTTCAAATAGAGATTTCATTTCTATGCCGTAGGTATAGTTATGCTTATTGCCGCAGAGGTCTTTGTACCTTTGCGGCTTTTTGCTTGTCCTGCTTCTCTTTGATACAGGACAAGCCCGCATCTGGCGTTAGTTGTCGCAGTCCGCCCGCCAGTCTGAGTTTTCAAAAAATTCAGATTGGAGGAAACAGTATGGCGTACAACAAAGCCAGAGAAGAAAAGAAATGGCGGCTATGGAAAGAAGCCGAAGAAACAGTTGCGGAGTTTGGGTGTCAGCGAGAAAGACATAGAAAAGCTCCGTGTTCACGATTGGGCGATTTTCAATTCCGACAGGCGTTACTATCAGCGTATGCAAGAAACAGGTACATACCTTGAAGAAGTCGCAGCGGATATGACACAGCCCGAAATAAACACGGTTGAGGACTTTCTGGATAACATCGAAAATCAGCAGCTCTATCAAGTGCTGATTAAGGTGGATAGGCTTACTCTGCATATCGCTTTTATGAAAGTACAGGGATATTCTACCCGTGAAATTGCATCGTATCTGCGTATCACGGAGAAAGCCGTTTACAGGCGATTGGACAGGCTCAAAGAAAAAATCCAAAAAATTTTTGAGTAGAGGGGAAATTGAGCGTTCCCACGGGCTACAGGGTGAGAGGACAAAACCTCTCGCCCTGTTTTCCTTTGTGTGGCGAAAACGGGATTGCTCTTTGAAAACCGAATACCCATTCGCCAAATACCTTCTCTTTGTGATTGTGATGAGCATAAGCGTGTCGAGAGGTACGCCATAACCTGCCGTAAAGCAGAGAGCGACAACTACCTACTCAAAATATCGGGCAGCTCCCGATTTCGCCATAACCCACAAAGAGGACAATGATACTCCCGTCCAGTCACAGTCCGAGCGTGATAAAACCGTCGCAGGCAATGAGGGCGGCTCTGTCAGAACGACAGTTGGGGTGAAACTCCCGTGGCGTCAGTTCGCTGCTGACCGTTTGGCGACTTCCCAATAGCATTTCGGGGTGTCGAGGACAAATTGAAATGCTTTCTCATAGCAGCCAGACGCAAGGCGGTCAAAAGAACAGAGATATTGTTTATGCTCTCCCGACCTTAAATACTTCCTTGTGTTTGGCTGCCTACATAGGCAGAAAACCTCTGTCTAAATCATATTGGGAGGTCAAACACAATGGAATTGACTATCAAGCGTGGCGACATTTATTATGCGGAGCTAAATCCCGTTATCGGCTCGGAACAGGGCGGCACAAGACCTGTACTTATCATTTCCAACGATATAGGCAACAAGCATAGCCCTACGGTCATTATCGCCCCTATCACAAGTCGGGTACACACAAAAGCAAAATTACCTACGCACACCTTAATTAAAGACTTCGACGGTCTGGATAAGAACTCAATTATATTGTTTGAACAAATCCGCACCATAGACAAGCAACGCCTGCGAGAGTACTTAGGAACTCTTGACAGGCGTTTTATTCATTGCGCAGACAAAGCTCTCGCTATCAGCATCGGGCTTGCAAAAAAGGATTAGCTCTCTCGTTATACGGTACAAGCGGTAGCTCATATATTTTAGAAACGAGGGAGGTGTTGCGGCTGTTGCATAGAGAATTTGTTTATGTTGGCGACCCTGTTCCAGAATTAAACGAGCAGGAACACGCTGCGTTCCTTATGAATATCCAAAAGTCGATACTCCTTTCTTTGGAGAAAAGAAAGCTGCTGACACATTCTCAGCGGGAACGCTGTTTGGTCGAGCTTGAAAAGCAATATAGCAGGGAGCCAAAAAGCAGACGCCGAGCATAACGCTTGGCGTTTTTACATAGCCGAGTGAAAAAACAAATTTGCACATTCGACACCGCACTCTCTTTTTTCTATAATTAAATACAGTAACAAAGTTTACTGAGAAAGGAGCTTCGCTATGATAAATAGATATGAACGCCTAAACCAAGAGCTGAAGATGGTTGAAACGAAAAGAAAGGTAGCTGCCTACTGCCGTGTTTCAACGGACAATGAAGACCAAGCCAATTCGTTTGAAAGCCAGCAGCGGTATTTCAGACAGTATATTGAGCGCAATCCCGATTGGGAGCTTTATGAGATTTTTGCCGATGAGGGCATTTCTGGCACGAATACAAAGAAGCGTAAAGAGTTTAACCGTATGATAGCGTGCGCAAAGAACGGCGACTTTGATTTGATTATCACCAAGGAGATTTCCCGTTTTGCGAGAAACACCCTTGATAGTATATATTACACCCGTGAATTGAAAAAGCACGGCGTCGGTGTTATATTTATGAATGACAATATCAACACCTTAGACGGCGATGCAGAGCTTCGTCTGGCAATTATGTCCTCTATTGCACAGGAAGAAAGCCGCAAGACTTCCGAGCGTGTAAAGTGGGGACAAAAACGCCAGATGGAACAGGGCGTTGTGTTCGGCAGAAGTATGTTGGGCTACGATGTCGAGGGCGGCAAAATGACTATCAACGAGGAAGGCGCAAAGGTTGTACGCCTTATCTTCCATAAGTTTGTCAATGAGGGCAAAGGAACGCACGTCATCGCCCGTGAGCTTCGTGAGGAAGGTATTAGCCCTATGCGGGTCAAGGAATGGAGCAACACGGTCATTCTGCGAGTGATACGCAACGAGAAATACTGCGGAGATTTGGTGCAGAAAAAGACCTATACGCCCGACTTCCTATCCCACGAAAAGAAGTACAACCGTGGGCAAGAGGAATTTGTTATCATCAAAGACCATCACGAGCCGATTATCTCCCGTGAACTGTTCGATGAAGCAAACCGCATTTTAGATGCAAAGTCGCTTTCGCAGGAGGGCAAGGCGAAGCACTCTAACCGCTATCCGTTCTCTGGCAAAATCAAATGCGGCTGCTGCGGCTCAAGCTATGTGGCAAGGTATAAAACCAGAAAAGACGGCAGCCGATATAAGGCGTGGCGCTGCAACGAAGCCGCAAAGCACGGAAGCCCCCATATCGACAAGGCAGGAAATCAAGTCGGCTGTACGGGCTTGTCTATCCGCAATGAGGATGCGACCCACATTATGTATCTCGTAACCAAGAGCCTTAAATACAACAGGGATAAAATCATAAACAACCTAACCGCCGTTATTCAGTCCATCATTGCTATGGATACGACGGGTACGGATGTCCTAAAGCTGCAAGAGCAGATTAAAAAGGTCGAGGGCAAGCGGGCTAATCTGATTGACCTGTATATGTCCAATCTAATCAACAAGGACGAATTTACCGCCACCCGTGCAAGCTGCGATGCGGAAATCGAGGAGCTTCAATCTATCATCGAAAGCGTGGATAAGCAGCGGGAAATGATAGAGCAGCAACAGCAGCTTCTAAAGGAGATTGAGGACGCAATCAAAGAGATTGTCAGCGGCGTGGAGTACGAAGATGAGTTCTATAAGCACATTTTAGACAAGATGGTAGTTCAAGATAAGGACAACATAGATGTATATCTGAATTTACTTCCTATGAAGTGGAGCTACACGGTTGCAAAAGCATCAAAAAAAGCCGTAGCCTCTGAATGGAACATTTCAGAGGCTTCTCTACCAATCGAGATAGCTCACTGAGGATCGCGGTAAACGCGCCCTTCGCAAATCGTGCGGATCGGGGGTACATTTTCAAAGATGAAATATGCAGGGTGTTTCGCTTCAAGTATTCGGGAAAGCTCAAAGAAGAGAGTTCCCCGTGGATCGTCGAAAGCCCTTCTTGCTCCGGCAGCGCTGAAGGCGACGCACGGGAAACCGCCGACAAGAAGGTCAAAATCAGGGATTTCATCGGTGTTGACTGCTCTTGCGTCATTACAAAAATATTCTCCTTCCGTTTTGTATAGAGTGCGGTAGGCTGCGATGGCGGTGGGATCGTTGTCGCAGTGACCTATAAATGAAAAGCCGCCGATCAACTCGGCGGCAGTGCGGAATGCGCTCATTCCGCAGAACATATCCAAAACCTTCATCGGCATAGCTCATCCGACCGATACCGTTATTTTTTTTCGTTCCGCCTCGCTTTCCTTACATCGTCATACCGAAGCCTTCGGATTCGTCCTCGTCCTCGGTTTCCTCATCTGCTTCCTCATCGGCGCTGTTGTCGCCCTCACATTCGCCCACAAAGCCGTTTTCTGCGGCTTCCTCGTCGGTTTCCTCGCAGGTATCCTCTGTGGGGCTTTCGGCGTCAATTTGGCTCTCACGCTCGGCCTGCTCTCGGTCAAGTTCGGTTTCAATAAGACCGAGGACGAATTCCTTTTGGCTCATATTGTTGCGGTGCAGGTAGTCCTTGATTCTCTGAAACAGCTCCTCCGGCACCTGAAATGCCATCGTTCTCATATTGCCCATGTTATTTCCTTCTTTCTGCTGTATTTTCGGGTGGAGTTCATCGCCCACTGCAAGGGTGATAAACTCAGCCATTGTCATTCCTTCATGCCGTTCGAGGTATTCCTTGATTTCGGCATGGAGATCGGCATCGATTTTTACGGTGATGCCTTTCTTTTCATCCGCCATTGCGCTCGTTCCTTTCTATATATTTTCTGATAATTTCCGCAAGCAGTTTCTCTGCCGACACCTCACGCTCGGCGGCTTCCCGGAGCAGCATATCTGCCTGCGGCTGCGGTATATGAATATCGTGTTCCAATAGGCAACCTCCTACATTCCCATGACGGGGCCGTTGTCCTCGTCCATGTCCTCGCTGTCAGCCTGTTCCTCGGCAAGCTCCTCATCGGTGAGCTTGCGGAAGGAGTCCTCGCCGGGGATGATGCCGAGCTGCCTGCCGTTATCGAATTTGCAGTGGACGGTGGATGTATCATCCACAAACATTACAGTGCCGCGCATATCGTCCTCAACAGGTCGGGGATCGTTGCCCATGTGCAAAAGCAGGATACGAGTTCCTTTGGGATAGAGTTCTTTGTATCGCTGTGCCTGTCTGTGCAGGCGGTCATATTCGTTCATTTCATTTACCTCCGTGTTTTCTCTGTAAAATTCCAATTCGTAAATAACGCCGTTTTCACCGCGCTTGTCCAACACCTTAACCGCAGTGCCGTCAAAGATATATCCGCCGGCCTTGCCGAGCTC
This sequence comes from Oscillospiraceae bacterium, assembly GCA_022009755.1. GTDB lineage: Bacteria > Bacillota > Clostridia > Christensenellales > QALW01 > UMGS1338. The sequence continues at coordinate 607,994 of CP091722.1, read as the reverse complement.
AGTGAAAAAGCCTTTGCCTCCATTGCAGTCGGAGAACCGATGGTTCGGCTCATCCTTGATTTTCGAATAAAAGCCGTTGGTCTGCACCTTTGTCACTACACGGGTCAGCCCAACGATGTCGGGGTGGTATTTGTGTCTTGTCGCTTTGAATTCCGTGCCGATTTTAATATACCGTTTCAGCTCGGCAAGGTTCTTGAACGCCATGGGCTGCGGCGGTTTTGCTTTATCTGTCATCAGTTCATCTCCATTCCGTAATATTCCTCCGGCGGTCGTAAAAAGGAGAAGTCGACATCCTCGATGTTGTCACAATGTCCGGCAAGGAAATTTTCATCCCGCTCCATGCGCATTATCAGATATGCGACCTCCTCGGGAGTGGCGGTCACGGTTTCCTCGCCGCCGTAAAGGTATACCTCGGCGTGTACGCTGACCTCTGTTTCCGCATCGACATTTTCCATAAAGTCATCAAAGGCTGTCCAGCCGACGAGGTCGTCGTACTCTCTCGGTATTCCTCTGACCGTGAATTCGGTTTCGTCATAGCCTGCGGTTACGGTAACCGCAGAAAACAGCAAGGCCATATATTACATCCCTCCCATCTGCATTTCATTTTGCTGCAGGTATTCGTCAAACTCGCTCTCGGTCATCATGGCGTAGTCATCGCCGCTGTTCCAGAAGGAGACGAACAGTTCACCGTCCATGGTGTCAATGGGCTGCTGCTCAAAGCCTTCGCCGAGGGCGTCCGAGCACTGTCCTGTAAGCCAGTCCCGGAGAGCTTCCGTTTCCTCTGCCGTGAGCGCTTCCTTGAGGCTGCAATCAATTCGTCCGAACAGCTTGTCGCCGTGTAATTCCACCGACCATACAGCCGAGGTCAGCTTTTCACTCACGCCGTCATCCTTGTTATAATAGGTTGCCATATCGTTTTCGTCATTGGCGGTGTAACGATTCAATGCGTCGGCAATTTCATCGGCGCTGTCGGCAAGGTAGGAATCTCCGACCGTGAACATATCTCCGTCGCCCTCGTCGATGTTGCCGACAAGCGGACAGAAGAACACAGCCTTTACGGGGCCGGCGTCCTGCGTCATCTGACGGATGGCGGAAATCACCTCGTCCATTGAATCGTACTGGTCATAGAGGACATTCTGTTCCAGTTCCTCTTTGATGTCCTCGCTTGCCGCCCCAATAACAAGCGTCAGCATATTGGCATCTGCGATGGTGTTTTTCTCGTTCAGCGTGAGGAGCAGATGCCGACCGAAGCCGCTCTCGCTGAACAGCTTTACGCCGATGTCCTCGTCCTCATTGTCGGTCAGCGGGATCTGTTTCGGCGGCTGCATAATGCCGATAGACTGTAGCTTTTCATAAATGTCGTAAATGCTGTGAGGCAGTTCGAGAACAAGGGTGTTCTCTTTATTGCGAATAATTGCGGTGATCATATTTACATTCCTCCCATTGTCATAGGCTCGTCCTGATATAAGATGTCGAGCAGGCTTGTGTCGGTGTCGTTGTAGATGAAGCCGCCGTCGACGAATTTCCCGTAATATATTTCGCCGATATGCTCACCGAAGGCTCTGTAATCGAAGAACTTTGCCACGGCCGGATTCACAGTAAAATCCTCGTTGTTTTGTGTTACATACTCTCCAATCTCCTGAAAATAGTTCGCACCCTCAACAAAGGTGAAGCAGTCGATACTTTTCGCAAGCCGTGCAAGCTGCTCTGCGTTCTCAGCTTCGGCGTATTCGGCGACTGCCCACAGCTTTTCCAAGTCCATATCGGCGCTGTTGACGGCGGCTGCAAGTTTGTTCAGTTCGTAAATACCTTCCTCGGCGGCGATCTCCTTGAAGCGTTCCGTCCATTTTTCACTTTCGATGCAAATGTCCTCCCATGAGAGCTCCACATCATCCGATGTAGGTGCGCCGAGTCGGGCAAACGCCTTGTCAATGGCTTCTTCCTCGCAGGGCAAATACAGGAATTCGATTTTTCCGTTGTACTCAGCCCGTATGAAGCAAAGCATTTCCTCATACACATATGCCGGAAAATTCTGCTCGTCATAATCCCTTACGAACGGTGTATCCTCGTCGACGAAGAGCAAGCCGTGTTCGGTAAAAACGCCCTTGCCGGATCGAATCAGCTCCCGCCCGAATTCTGCATATTTCGGATCGTCCGCATCGTCGGCAGGCAGACAGCCCTTGACCGTGAGCAGGTATTCTCTGCCGATCTTGCCCATATCGCCGATGTCCTGAATCAGCGGATAACGATTGAGATTGAAGCTCAGATTAATGAGGTCGGGCAAGGTATCGAAGCCCTCTAATTTCATCGCCTCGTAAAACTGATATTCCTCATCGCCGAAAGCTGTCCATTCGTTTTCCGAGGTAGTTGACTTCATCGAGGTTAACGAATCGTTCTTGGAGGCAGCCGAGTTCCTCGGGGAATACGACCTCGGACACATACAGTTCAAGGGGTGTGACATCCTCGGCGTGGATTCTTTTGAGTGCCGCATTCATTTCCTTTTCGGTGCAGGGAAAGCGGAGGTCGGCCAGACTGTTTCCGTATTTTATTTTCAGTTTAATCATGTCAAATCTCCTTAATGGCTGCGAGTCCGAATCGGCGGATCGCCATAGCGTTGCAGATGGTGCGGAACAGCATAGGCGGAACAAGGTCGGCGTCCGACAGATCCGACACGGTAAGATGCTTTGTGCCGAGCGTCAAATCCTTTGCCGCACAGTAGAGGGTGTAGGCTCGTTCGGTGCAGTTATTGAGCTTGATGTTCTCAAAAAACACACAGCCGTTATTTATGTGGTGCTTGCAGCAGCTCCACAGCCTTTGGTCTGCGGTAAGCAGATACAGCGCCGAAAGCAATGCGTAATTCTCTCGGTGTACATTCTTGGCGGCAAGCTCAAATCTTGCACGATGCTTTTCGTTAAGGTGGGTCATAGGCGTTTCCTCGCTTTCTATATATTCGTTGAATCTCTTTTGGAAGGGCGGACAGCGTATCTGCCTCATGGTGGCTGTCAGTATCTCTGTGGGTGTGGCAGCGGTTGTTGTGATGAATAGCTGTGCTTCGGTAAAACGGAAGCCCACGCCTCTCGGTGCAAAATTCGGAACGGTCATCATCAGCCGTTCCATGCGTCTGTCATATGGGTTATTTGAAAATACGGTCATTTCGGTTCTCCTTGTGAAATAGAAAAAGCCCTCCGGTTTTTGTGTAACCGAAGGGCGATCAATAGTATTACATATTCTGTTGTGGGGGTGACACCTGTTCAAAGGTCGGCGGCTCGGCTTCAAGAGAGGGGTATCCGTCCGTGAGCTTTTCTTGGAGCTTATCCAGCTGCCGTTCCTGCTCATAGGTCAGCGTTTCGCAGTTGCCTTTGGCAAAGTCCACACAGCGACAAAGGTCTGCCGATTCTTTCTCACTGAACAGGCGGTGTTTGCTGACGAGACCGGAGCGCACGGCAAAGGCTTCCTTGACATATTCATAGTTCGGCGAGTAATCTCCCCAGAACACCGAGTCGCCGTCTGCATTCTGTTTCCAGGTACAGAACATAAAGCCGTTCTTTTCACTGTAGGTTGCCGCCAATACAGTATCTCCGAAGGAGGCAAGCTGTCGGTACTCCGAAACATCCGCCGCCTTCATCTGCGGTGCGTGTTCGTAGAGACCGACATATTCCCGCACCGTAGAAATCTCATCTTGAATGTCTGCAATTTTACTGCGGTATTCATCCGAGAGGTTTTGGTCGGCGTTGCTTAGAAATTGACCGTTGTATTTTATCCGGCAGAGGGGGATGCCGTCCGAGGACACCTCCAACCATCCGTTGCCGTCCATCTTGGTGTCGTACCGATCCCTGAGCCGTTTGGATAATTCTTTCTGTAGCATATCTGATTTCTCCTTTTTAGGGTAATAAAAAGGCAGATAGATTTTTGATTTCTATCTGCCTTGCGTATCATTATTCGGTTGTGTGAGAGTTCAAGACATCCAACAAAGGGAAAACATCATTTTTATATCTGTCAAAAACGGTTCGCTGAAATTTTGCCGTATAAACGGTGAAAAACCCCGATTTTATCGGGGTTTTCACGGGCTACATCTATTTTGTAGCCCTTTTATGGTGCGGATGACAGGACTTGAACCTGCATGAAATCGCTCTCACACGGACCTGAACCGTGCGCGTCTGCCAATTCCGCCACATCCGCAAATGGTGGTGGGGGATGGATTCGAACCATCGAAGTCAGAGACGGCAGATTTACAGTCTGCTCCCTTTGGCCGCTCGGGAACCCCACCGTATTAAATTTATAAATGGTGGTGGGGGATGGATTCGAACCATCGAAGTCAGAGACGGCAGATTTACAGTCTGCTCCCTTTGGCCGCTCGGGAACCCCACCATATTAAACTGTTTGGAGCTGGTGATGGGACTCGAACCCGCGACCTGCTGATTACAAATCAGCTGCTCTACCAATTGAGCTACACCAGCGTCTGGTGCCTTCGGGCGGAATCGAACCACCGACACGGGGATTTTCAGTCCCCTGCTCTACCGACTGAGCTACAAAGGCTTAAGTGGCGATCCGGAAGGGGCTCGAACCCTCGACCTCTAGCGTGACAGGCTAGCGCTCTAACCAGCTGAGCTACCGGACCAAAGAAATGGTGGGCCTTCAGGGACTCGAACCCCGGACCAATCGGTTATGAGCCGACCGCTCTGACCAACTGAGCTAAAGGCCCAATTAAAAATAATTGGAGAAAATAATGGTGACCCCGAGGGGATTCGAACCCCTGTTACCGCCGTGAAAGGGCGATGTCTTAGGCCTCTTGACCACGGGGCCATTATAGTTGACTTTGGTCGGGGTGACAGGATTTGAACCTGCGACCCTCTGCTCCCAAAGCAGATGCGCTACCAAGCTGCGCTACACCCCGAAGTCGCAACTGCGCTATCGCAACGAAGTGTATTTTATCAAATGTGATGGCAATTGTCAATCGGAATTTAATGATATTTGAATTTTTATTATGTATTTTTTTGAATTCGTTTTTGCTTTGCCGATATGCTGGCCGGTTCGTACTGCTTTTTATGTGCCGAATAAAAAAACATGATACAGCTTGTATATTGACTATTCCTTATACCGGGGCGGGGCAATTATCCGTTCCATTTGTGAACATTATGAAAATTGCTGCACATTGTATTATAACTGTACAAAATGCAGCGCTTATGGCATTTGCAAAATATGCGGCTTTGCGATATAATATCGAATTAAAGAAGTATAAAATAGTTAGAAATATTATGATTTCATAAATATTTTTGCTTTCTTTTGCTTTCAGATTAAATTACGGTATGTTTATAAAAACCGTTTGAAAGTGTTTTTTTAGGAAACTGTGTTTTCCGAAAAGCTATCACGGAGGATTAAATGGAAAATATATTGATTGTTATGCCTGCAATTCCTACACGCGGAATTGCTGTTTTTCCCGGGGTGAAAACCAATATTGATGTCGGCAGAGAGGCAGCACGCAACGCCGTTAATGAGGCTATGCAGGCGGATAACAGAATATTTCTGGTAATGCAGATGGATGAAACCGTTGATGTGCCTTCAACGCAGGACTGCATGAAGGTTGGGGTCATCGCGCGTATTTTGCGGTCGGTAAATGTCGGCAGCGATATAATTCGCATTTCCGTTGAGGGAATGGAACGGGCGCCTCTTAATGAATTGCAGATGCGGGATAATATATTCCGCGCCTGCATAGGAGCACCGTTCACTGCGTCAGAGCCGCAGCAGCCGGAAGCCGAGGCATATAGGGATATTATACAAAAAGAAGGCGAAGCGCTGGCGGCATCAAGAGGCATCGCGATAGATCTGCCGGCAATTTTTTCCGGCAATTTGACGGACAGAGCGGTGGATATAACCGCAGATGTATTGCTTACAGAACCGGCGGATATTGCGCCGGTAATGGAACAGGCGGATACCTTGGAGAGGCTCAGGCTGCTGTGCGAATACATATTAAGACAAATCAGATTGCAAAGCTTGAAAGGGATATTGCGCTGCGGGTCAAGGAGCAAATGGATAACGCGCAGAAGGAGTATTATCTCAGAGAGCAGATCAAGGCTATACAAAAGGAATTGGGCGACAGTGATTCGCAGGAAAACGATAAGCTGAAGGAGAGAATCGAAGCTTCGGATATGCCCGATGAGGTTAGGGAAAAGGCGCTTAAGGAGTTTTCCCGCATGACAAAAATGGCGCCCGGAATGCCGGAGATATCCTTGATACGCAACTATCTTGACTGGCTGCTGGAGCTGCCGTGGACAACCGAATCCAAAGAATGCTGCGACCTTAAAAATGCACGGGCAATACTGGACAGGGATCATTACGGCATGGAAAAGGTTAAGAAAAGAGTGCTTGAGTATCTTGCGGTACGGGAACGCACGGGCAATTCCGAAGGAACCATTCTGTGTCTTGTAGGCCCTCCGGGCGTGGGAAAAACCAGCATAGCTGTTTCTCTTGCTGAGGCTATGGGGAAAAAATATGTCCGCATGTCGCTTGGCGGAGTGCGTGATGAGGCGGAAATACGCGGGCACAGACGCACATATGTCGGAGCTATTCCGGGGCGTATAATTTATACGATGAAGCAGGCCGGCACCGTGAATCCGCTGTTTCTGCTGGATGAAATAGATAAAATGAGTTCCGATTTCAAAGGCGATCCGGCATCTGCGATGCTGGAGGTATTGGATAGGGAACAAAACAATGCCTTCAGGGATCACTATATTGAGGTTCCGTATGATTTGAGCAAGGTTACATTTGTTACAACTGCCAATACACTGGATACGATTCCGCAGCCGTTAAAGGATCGCATGGAAATAATCGAGCTGGGCAGCTACACGAATATTGAAAAATTCCATATTGCAAAGGAGCATTTGCTGCCCAAACAACTGAAAAAACACGGCTTGAATCCTGATGATGTGAAATCAGCGATGCCGTACTCATGGAGATAGTCAACGATTACACAAGAGAGGCGGGCGTTCGTAATCTTGAACGCAGACTGGCTGATGTTTGCAGGTATTGCGTTTGCAGTGCCGAAAAAGGAAACAGTGTCCGCGTGACTTCAAGAATGCTTTCGGACATTTTGCAGGGGCATCATTTCGTTCGGGATGAAACCGCAACCGAGGACAAGATAGGCGTTGCAACCGGCCTTGCATGGACTGCGGTGGGCGGAGAAACCTTAAGCATAGAAACTGCGGTTATGAGCGGAAGCGGGGAATTGGTGCTTACCGGAAGTCTCGGAGATGTAATGAAGGAATCAGCGACGGCGGCGCTGAGTATTATCCGTTCGCATGCGCAAAAGCTCGGGATCAGTGAGGAATTCTATAAAACAAAGGATATTCATGTGCATGTTCCTGAGGGAGCTACGCCTAAGGACGGGCCGTCTGCAGGAGTAAGCATACTGTCCTCCATGGTGTCTGCTCTTTGCAATACAACGGTGCGCGGCGATACCGCAATGACGGGGGAGATTACGCTTTCCGGGCGTGTGCTGCCCATCGGCGGACTTAAGGAAAAATCCATAGCGGCATACAGGGCCGGGGTTAAGCGCGTAATTATTCCGGAGGGAAACCGAGAGGATATTAAGGAGATACCCAAGGAGGTTGCCGGGAAGCTGGAGTTCATTCCTGTAAAAAATGTAACGCAGCTGCTTTCAAACTCGCTCAGAGGGGATGTATACGGTGGAAATTAAAAACGCGCGCTATCTTTACGGCTTTGCACAGCTGTCACAGTACAGACCGCTGGAAATGCCGGAAATTGCAGTAGCGGGAAAATCAAATGTCGGGAAAAGCAGCTTTATAAATATGCTTACCAACATAAACGGCCTTGCAAAGGTGGGGCAAACGCCCGGCAAAACCAGAATGATAAATGTTTTCCTGCTTAACGGCAGCTTTACTTTGATGGATCTTCCGGGATACGGCTACGCCAAGGTGGCAAGATCCGAGCAGGAGCGTTTTTCGCGTTTGATTGAGGGTTATCTTCATGCATCACAGCGTTTGAAGCATGTGTTTCTGCTGCTGGATGTGCGGCATGCGCCGACGCAGGACGATCTGATGATGATAAACTGGCTTAGCTTTTATCATGTGCCCTTCAGCATTATTGCCACAAAGGCGGACAAGCTGTCCAAGGCGCAGCTGTCAAGACGCCGGCAGGAGCTTTCGAGAGAAACGGGTCTTATTGCAAGCGAAATATTTCCGGTATCGTCGGTAACGCGGCAGGGCAAGGAAGCAATCTGCGATAGGCTTGCAATGCTTTTGGCACACGAAACCGATGCCGGGGATCAGAACGAATTGGCGGAATAACTTTGATTATATCGGTAGAATAATAGTGAAGCAATGATAAAATGACGGTAAAATGACGGCGGATTTTCATAAAATCCGCCGTCATTTGTACCTTGTGCGGAGCACGGCTTTTACCGTTATAACTTTTTTGCAATTGCGGAAACCGCATGGATAGCGGCATCTATATCGCTTTGGGTATTGGCGTAGCCTATGCTTATGCGTACGGCGCCTTGCTCCAATGTGTCCAGATAACGATGGGCAAGCGGCGCGCAGTGATATCCGGCGCGGGTGGCTATACCGAAACGCAGATCAAGCAGACGGCTGATTTGGCGCGAATCCGCATGCTTATAGTTGAACAGCACAATTCCTGCCGACGAATCCTCGGCGGAGAGCAGCTTTATACCGTTTATTGAGGATAATCCCCGGTGAAGACGGACGGTAAGTGCTTTTTCGCGTTTGGCTATTTCGGTGCCTTTTTTATTGATTAATTCTATTCCGGCGGCCATTCCGGCAATGGCGGGCAGCGGCAGTGTGCCGCTTTCATACCTGTCCGGGCGGAAAGCGGGCTGGTTCAGGCTTTCCGACTGACTGCCGGTGCCGCCCATCCGAAGCGGTGTGAGTTCTATTCGAGGGGTAATATATATAAGCCCGCACCCCATCGGTCCCAGCAGCCCCTTGTGCCCCGGTATGCATATTATATCGGCCATTTCTGCGTTAAGGGGAATATAACCGGCAGATTGCGCTGCATCAAGGCAGAACAGGAGGCCGTGTTTTCTGCAATAGTCATAAAGCAATGCTGCGTTCTGCTGAATTCCGGTTACATTTGATACATGACTGCAAATAACCATACGGGTGCTGCTGCGTCTTGCGCGGTCCAGAAGCTCCGGCGTTATATTTCCGTTTTTATCCGGCAAAACACAGTCATAAGTGATGAGCCCCTGTTTTTTCAGGTGCTCAAGCGGCCGCAAAACGCTGTTATGCTCCCATATTGTTGTAATTACATGGTCGCCGCGGCGCAAAACGCCGTTAATTGCACAGCATAGCGAATCCGTGCAGTTGAGTGTGAAAAAAACATCGGTTTCCTTTGCCCGCAGAAATTGTGATGCCGAGATGCGCGCACCGTACAGCACGCGGTCTGCTTTGGCGCCGGGAGTATGTCCGCTCCTGCCGGGATTTGCACTGAAATGTGCAAGACATTTATCCACCGCCCGTATTACTTGCCGGGGCTTGGGATAAGAGGTGGCGGCGTTATCAAGATATATCATAAAAACATCCTTTCATATATAAGCATTAAACAAGACATAAAGGAAAAAGGCGAATATTTCGTGAGGGAACATGCAGCACACACTTTTCACACTTTATATTTAACAGGCGTATATTATATTGATATGTTAATCGGGAGTTGATAGTTCATGGAGGGAAAAATCATTGCCGCTTTTAAGTCAAGATCGCAGCTTATGAGCTTTGATGCTGCTATGCGTCGGGCCGGAATAAAAACAGAAATAGTGCCGACGCCCCGTGCCGTTGCTTTGGGCTGCGGGCTGTCGGCCGCATTTTCAAAGGAGGCGCTGCAAACGGCAAGAAGTATAATTAAAGCAACCGAGCCTACGGCTTTTGAGGGCTTCTATGAAACGGTAAATGTAAAGGGGAGGAGCGTCGTCAGAAGAAGCAGCTGAAGGCGGCAGGGAGTAAAATCAACGCTTGCACAAAAGCGAAAAATCGGTTAAAATATAAGCTATGAAAGAATGTGTGCTTACCGATGAAAATAAGGAAATTGTGCGCAGGCGGCTGAAGGAGGAATATCCGAATGCCGGCTGTGCGCTTGAATTCGGCTCGCCGTATGAGCTGCTTGTGGCAACAATGCTGTCTGCGCAATGCACCGATGTGCGGGTGAATATAGTAACGGGTAAGCTGTTTGCAGAATATAATACTGCGCAGAAAATGCTTTCTCTTTCTCAGGCTGAGCTTGAAGAATATATCCGCAGCTGCGGCTTTTATCATTCAAAGGCATCCAATATATTAAAAACAAGCCATATGCTTGTTGATATGTACGGCGGTGATGTGCCAAAGGATAAAGAACTGCTGCAAAAGCTGCCCGGGGTAGGAAGAAAAACTGCAAATGTTGTTTGCGCCGAAGCCTTTTCAATACCGGGAATAGCGGTGGATACTCATGTTTTCCGCGTTGCAAACAGGATCGGGCTTACCTGTGCATCGGATGAGCTGCACACTGAAATGCAGCTGATGAACAGCTTTGACAGCTCTGAATGGATAAGTCTGCATCATCTGCTTATATTTCACGGCAGGCAATGCTGCAAGGCGCAAAGACCGGAGTGCGGTAAATGTGTTGTTGCCGATATGTGTTTGGGCAAAATTGCCGTCTTAAACCGTAAGCAGGAGAGGGCACACGCAAATAATAATCCTTTGGACAAAGCTGTTTAGGTGCGGGCTGCCTGCCGATAATAATCGGTGATGCAATAGGGGCGGAAGATAAAACAAAATTACAAAGGTACGGGCAAAGAAGAATGTTTGTAGATACTGCGAAGATTTATATTAAAAGCGGCGACGGCGGCAGCGGCGCTGTTTCCTTTCACAGAGAAAAATATGTTCCCAACGGCGGGCCGGACGGCGGCGACGGCGGCAACGGCGGAGATGTTGTTTTTGTGGCCGATCCCGACATGCGCACCTTGCTTGATTTTCGGTATATCAGGCATTACAGAGCTCAGAACGGTCAGAACGGCCAGGGCGATATGTGTAAGGGCAAGCGGGGAGAGGATGTAATAATTAAAGTGCCGTGCGGCACGGTAATAAAGGACGGACTCTCCGGCAGAATAATGGCGGATATGTACAAGCCCGGCGAGAGAAAAATTATTCTTAAGGGAGGCCAGGGAGGCAAGGGCAATGCCCGCTTTACTACGCCCACAAGACAGGCGCCAAACTTTTCTCAGACCGGTGAGGCTAAAAAGGAGATATCCGTTCTGCTTGAGGTTAAAACCATAGCCGATGTTGGCCTGATTGGTTTTCCGAATGTGGGTAAATCAACGATTCTTTCCGTAATCACAAAAGCAAGGCCGAAAATTGCAAACTATCATTTTACAACACTGTCGCCCAATCTCGGCGTTGCAAGCTATCACGGGCACAGTTTTGTTGTAGCGGATATTCCCGGGCTTATAGAGGGCGCTTCGGACGGCGTGGGGCTTGGACATGATTTTCTGCGGCATATTGAAAGAACCAGAATGCTGCTGCATGTATTGGATATATCCGGCAGCGAGGGGCGCGACCCGGTGGAGGATTACAGGGTTATCAATAACGAGCTTGAGCGTTACAGCGAAAAATTGGCGGCATTGCCGCAGATTGTAATTGCCAACAAATCAGAACTGCCCGGCAGCACCGAGAACCTTGAACGGCTGAAAAAAGCTGTTGATAATGAAATTATAGAAGTTTCGGCTGCTACCGCACAGGGCTTTGATAAGCTGCTCGGAGCGGTGTGGAGGGTGCTGGAAAAGCTGCCGGCGCCGGAGCCGATACGGCCGCAGGAGATGTGGCAGGAGCAGCAGGAAAACCCGGACGCGTTTTATGTTTCAAAGGACGGAGAGGCGTTTGTGGTCACCGGCCCGCTGATTTCGCGGCTTGAGCGCAGTGTCATTCTTGACGATACCGAATCTTTCAGCTACTTCCAGAGAATGCTGCGTGAAAAGGGCGTAATAAAAGAACTGGTAAACAGCGGAGCGGTACAGGGCAGTACGGTAAGAATAGGAGATATTGAATTCGACTTTGTCGAATAAATATAAATTTGCAATACAATTTGGGAGAACAACAAATGATCACCACAAAACAAAGAGCATATTTAAGAAGCCTTGCAAACGGCATCGAACCGGTATTTCAAATCGGTAAAGGCGGAGTTTCGCCGCAGATAATATCGGAAATATATGATGTTCTTGAGGCAAGGGAACTTGTGAAGATTACAGTGCTCAAAACCTGCGAGCTTACAACTCGCGAAGCCTGCGATATAATAGTTGCGCGTACGGGAAGTGAACCCGTGCAGTGCATCGGCGGCAAGTTTGTTATATATAAACGCTCTCGTGAGCATCATACAATAGAGCTCGAATGAAGCCGGCGGTATATTCCAGATGCAAGCGCTGCTCCCAAAAGGATAAGGGCTGCAATAAGATAAAGCAAACGCTTTCTTGAAAGAAAAGAGACGAGGCCGAGAAACAGGGCGGAACGCAGACACCTTTTGGAGAATTTTTTTTCAAGCAGTATATTGCAAAACCGCTGCTTGAAGCTGCTGCGGATGCTTTTTGGGGTGCAGGCGGATATTGCGTCATCCGGCAGGAAAAAAATAAGCTTTTCAAGATCCTCAGACGGCATTATCGTGCAGCCGTTTTCCGACATCAGCGCTGCGGCTGCCGTATCTGTTCCGCCCAAAACGCATACCGTTGCTGCTTTGTCGGGGTAGGCATTACGAATCTGTATAAGCCTTACGGCATCCTCGGCGTTTAACGGAGAGCTTTTGCGGGAAATGATCCAAAGTGAGTGCTTGGTGTATATGCAGCAGCCCCGTTGCCGCGCATGCTTTATATTAAAGCACGATATAAACACACTGAAAAATTCGCGGCGTTCAAGCAGTGTCAGGTGCTGTATGCGTGCATAACGGAGCGCTTTTTCGTTTAGTTTGGCTTCCTTACGGCAGCGGAGAATACTGTTTACCAAAGTAAAAAATGCGGCAAGGCAAATGCCTGTAAGGGCAGATACGGTAAGCGCTGCGTTTTTGGAGGACAGTTTGAATACGAGAATAAAGTAAATAATAACAAAAGACAATGCAAAGCTTGAAATAAAGCATGCGCATAAATACAGCGTTTTTTTTAGGATTTCAATCACCGACTTTCCGAAAAAGCTGTCAGAATAATTATTGCACATTTTTGGCCGTCTATGCTTTGCGCTGCTTTCTATATAGATATTTTATAAAAGGAAAACCTAACCCGGCTGCATTTACGGTATTATAACGAATGCTGTCCGATCCTTTTTAGGGGAGTAATTTATGATAACGCATAAGAGCCTTGGAATAATGGGAGGAACCTTTGATCCCATACATAACGGGCATATTGCCATGGCAAAGCATTGCATGGAACATTTCTCACTTGATACGGTGCTGTTTATACCTACCGGAAATCCTCCGCACAAGCAGCACGGCACAACAGATAAAAAACTCAGGCTGGAAATGACACGCCTTGCGGTGCGGAATCTTGACGGCTTCGAGGTGTCCGATATTGAGGTGGAACGCAGCGGGATGACATATGCGTTTGATACTTTGCAGCAGCTCAGGGAGAAATATCCCGACTACGGGTTTTATTATATTATCGGCGCCGATACATTGGAGGATCTGTATTCGTGGTACAGAATTGAAGATGTGGCAAGGATGACAAAATTTCTGGTGGTGGGCCGTAACGGTATTACAAGCGACCAGCTGCATATCGCGGCATTGCGTGCGCGGGAGGATTTCGGAGCCCAACTGATAGATGCACAATATGTAGGGCCGGATATTTCATCTACGGAAATAAGGCAAAGAGCGCGTCAGGGGCTGTCTCTTAAGGGCTATACAACAAATGAGGTGGAGGCGTTTATTTACAGAAATGAGCTCTATAAAGAATGATAAAATGCCTTGTTCTCAACAGCGTGCGCTTATTTGCCCTGAGGAAGCGGTTAATCGTATGCCGTGGCTTACGGATGCAAGAAAAGAACATATTCTTCGTACGGCACAGACTGTTAAGGAGCTTTCCGACAGGTTCAAAATCCAAGCTGACGCTGCGGATAATGCGTATATAGCGGCGGTTTATCACGATTGCGCAAAGGGAATAGAAAAAGAACTGTTAAAAAAGTATTCCAAAGAGATAAAAGGGTTTGAAGAATATATGCCAACGCTGCATGCGCCGCTTGGAGCCTGCATAGCGCGTGATATCTTCGGCATTGAGAACGAAAGCATACTGGAGGCTATACGCTGGCACTGCACCGGGAAAGCGGGAATGACAAAAGCAGAGCTGCTTGTATACTTGGCTGATGCCATCGAGCCCGGCAGGGATTATCCCGGCGTTGAACAATACCGCATTGCTGCCGAAAAAAGCCTTGAGCGCGCGGTAGGTCTGTGTACACTGGGGAGCGTTCGATATATGCAGAATAAGTGGCCCATAAATCCCTACACACTGGAATGTCTGCGCTTTTATTCCGAATATATTGATATATATAATATATAAGCTAATAATATCTGCGGCGCATCGGATGGGTGTAAAGCCGCATAGGTGGGTTAATGAATACTGATATAAAAAAACAACTGGACAGCATATGCAATATCCTTGATTTTCATAAGGGACATGCCATAACCACTGTGGATTTGTCGGAGCAAAGCGTAATTGCGGATTATTTCGTAATAGCGGACGGAGCCACGGCTCAGCAGGTAAAATCCATGGCCGATTATCTTGAAGAGGGGATGGATAAGCTGCAATTAAGGCCGATCCGTAAGGAGGGCTATGCCGACGGAAAATGGATAGTGCTTGATTACGGCGATATAATCGTGCATCTCTTTCGTAAAGAAGAGCGGGACTATTTTGCGCTTGAGCGCCTTTGGAATAACGGACGCAATCTTTCGGAGCATTGAGCCGGAAACGAATTCATCTGTCATGCATGTTTTTTCCGTAAAAGACGGCGCAGATAACATGAAAATACCTTTTTACTAATTCATAGGAGCATATAATGATTTCCACAAACAAATTCGGTTATGAAGTTATAAAAGAATGTAAACAAACCGGGGCGCGTATCGGCATACTGCATACACCGCACGGAGATATAGAAACACCGGTGTTTATGCCTGTTGGCACGAGAGCCACCGTTAAGGCAATGTCAGCCGATGAGCTTGAGGAGCTCGGAGCGCAGATTATACTTTCAAATACATATCATCTGTATCTTCGGCCGGGTGAAAAGCTTATAAAAGAGGCAGGCGGGCTGCATTCCTTTATGAATTGGCACAAGCCGATCCTTACGGACAGCGGCGGATTTCAGGTGTTTTCCCTTGCGTCACTTAGAAAAATCAAGGAAGAGGGCGTGTATTTCAGCTCTCACCTTGACGGTTCAAGGCATTTTATTTCTCCGGAGAAGTCCATTGAAATTCAAACCGCTTTGGGCTCTGATATCATGATGGCGTTTGATGTCTGTTCGGAGTACGGTATTTCATACGGCGATGCTGCCTCCGCTATGGAAAGAACGCTCAGATGGCTGGAACGCTGCTGCAATGCATGGAGCAATCCGGAGCAGGCGCTTTTCGGCATTGTTCAGGGCAATATGTATAAAGACCTGCGTATTGAAAGCGCAAAGGGTACGGCTGCAATAAAAGAGCTGCCCGGTATTGCAATAGGCGGTCTGAGCGTCGGGGAGCCGAAGGAAATAATGTATGATATGCTGGATGCAATACGGCCGTATCTTCCGCAGGATAAGCCGCGTTATCTTATGGGCGTCGGCTCGCCGGACTGCATTGTGGAGGGCGTTATGCGAGGTGTAGACATGATGGATTGCGTGCTGCCTACAAGGATTGCAAGAAACGGCACCGTCTTCACATCACACGGCAGACTGGTAATTAAGAATTCAAAATATGCAAGAGATTTCTCTCCGCTGGACAGTGAATGCGATTGCCCCGTATGCAAAAAGTATTCCCGCGCTTATATACGCCATCTTATGAGCACCGGCGAGATACTCGGTGCACGGCTTACAAGCTATCACAATCTTTATTTCCTCGTGCATCTTATGGAAAAGATCAAGGAGGCTATACGACAGGATTCTCTCGGCGATTTCAGGCAGGAATTCTTTGCGAAATACGGCTATGAGCTTTAATTGCTTTTGCCTGACGGAATTTACAGCAAAATGCGGGGTATGTGTACAAAATTTGTATGAATTTTCTGTTAAATACGGCGGCAATACCGAATTTTGCTTGCACAAAAAGATAAAATCAATTATCATATATTCATAAATGAAAGGGAGATTTGAACTATGACGGATTTTGTTTTGCTGGAAAACAGTACTTCCGCCGGCAATAATGCCGGAAGCTGGGAGTATACAATAATGATGCTTGTAGTGCTTGCACTTATGCTGTTTCTGTTCTGGTTTATGGGAAGAAAGCAGAGAAAGCAGCAGAAGATCATGGCTGAGCGCCGCAATAACCTCAAGGTGGGCGATAAGGTTATGATGACCTGCGGTATATACGGCACCGTAACCGAGATCGGCGACAGTGTTGTTACCGTGCTTACCGGCGGACCCGAGGGCACGAGCCTTGTTTTCAACAAGCAGTATATCGCTGTTGTTGAATATGATGACGATACCGAAGATCTCAGCAAAAAGGAAGCTGAAAACGCCAATAAATAATCCCGCTGCCGGCTTTGTTTTCTGCATGAATTAATTGCTTATAAAAGCTAAAAAGCCTCCGCGCACAGTAATGCGCCGGAGGCTTTTTGCTGTATTGAATTAAAATCCAGCTGTAATTACCGGCATTCTTCGCTGACAGATTTAAGCCAAAGCGCAGAGCAGGCATCAGACGGCATTCGCCAGTCGCCGCGCGGCGAGAGCGTTACGGAGCCTACCTTCGGACCGTCCGGCAGGCAGGAACGCTTGAATTGCTGCGCAAAAAACCTGTGCATAAAAATACTGAGCCATTTATCTATTGTTTCGCTGCTGTATGCATGCTGCCATGCGTAAATTGCAAGCCGCCGTATTTTATCCGGCGAAAAGCCGAATCGGACAAAATAGTACAGGAAAAAATCGTGCAGCTCATACGGGCCTACAATATCTTCCGTCTGCTGTGATATCTCCTCTCCGGCCGGAGGAAGAAGCTCGGGGCTGACAGGTGTGTCAAGTATATCTGACAGGATGTCGGAGAGCTCCTTTTTTCCGCAGGTCCGTGCAAAATATCCTACAATGTGTCGCACAAGTGTTTTTGGAATGGAGGCGTTTACGCCGTAGCCCGACATATGGTCGCCGTTATAGGTCGCCCATCCCAAAGCAAGCTCTGACAAATCGCCCGTTCCTATTACAAAGCCGCCCGACTGGTTTGCTATGTCCATAAGAATCTGAGTGCGCTCGCGTGCCTGGGAATTCTCGTACACCACATCCGTTACTGCAGGATCATGCCCGATATCGGAAAAATGCTGCTTTACAGCGGCGGCTATATCAATACAGCGCAGCTGTACGCCAAGAAGCTCGCACAGGCGTTCGGCATTGCTTTTTGTGCGCTTGGTTGTGCCGAAGCAGGGCATTGTAACGGCAATAATGTCACTGACAGGTTTGGAGGAAAGCTCAAATGCGCGAACAGCAACCAAAAGCGCAAGTGTAGAGTCCAGCCCGCCGGAAACACCTATAACAACACTGCGGGCATGCGTATGGGTTATTCTTTTGGCAAGCCCGTGCGCCTGCATGGAAGAATTGCATCGCAGCGGCTGTCCCGGTCGGCATCGGAATTCGGTACGAACGGATTCGGCGCAATAAAGCGTGTGAGCACGGTGGATACGGGATCAAGCGAAAACGGTACCATTACATGTTTGTTTTCGGAGGTCTGCTCATTGCAGAAGGTATTCATTCTGCGGCGTTCGCCGTTAAGACGCTGAACATCCAGCTCCGAAACAACACAGCCGGTATCAAACAGCTTGCTTTGCGCAAGTACGGTGCCGTTTTCCGCTATTAGCTTATGACCGGCAAACACCATATCCGTAGTTGACTCACCAATCGAAGCATCGGCATATATATAGCCGCAAATGAGCTTGGCGCTTTGCATTGAGATAAGCTTGCGCCGGTATTCCGCCTTGCCGATAGTTTCGTCGCTGGCGGAAAGATTGATAATAATGTTTGCCCCCGCCTTGCAGTGTCGTACGGACGGACTCTGCGGCACCCAAAGATCCTCGCATATCTCTGCGGCAATGCATAATTCCGGCATGGTTTCACAGCAAAAAAGCAAGTCGGTGCCGAATAAAACAGACTGCCCGGCATACCGGACTTTGGTATTATCGGCCGGAGCGGGAGAAAAATGACGCAGCTCGTAGAATTCGGAATAGTTCGGAATAAAGCTTTTAGGCACTATTCCGTGTATCTTGCCCCTGTTGATTATTACGGCACAGTTGTACAGGCGGTTTTGTACCGAAATCGGAGTGCCTACGGCAAATATAATATCACAGCTGCAGGTTTTGCAGGCAATGAGCCGGACTGCCCTTTCGGCGGCATCAAGGAGAGCTTTTTGCAAAAAAAGGTCGCCGCAGGTATATCCTGTAATGCAAAGCTCCGGAAATACGGCAAGCTTAACTTGTTCCTGGGCAAGCTGCATCACGGAGTTTATTATTGCATCGGCATTATAATCGCAATCCGCTACTCTTATCTCCGGTGAAGCCGCTGCGGCTTTTATGAATCCGTCTTTCATCTTTTGATCCTTTCGGTGTGTTTTGCAATCAGTATAGTATCATTGTGTTTCCTCGTCAAGCAGAAGTCCTAATGAAGCATTTTGCTGCGGTATTTTTCCGCATCCCAGCCCTTAATAAAGCTCACTCCGCTTTGCGGCATTTCATCAATGGATAATCCGAGTTTGTCAGCGGTATTCAGAATATAGGCACAGGCCAGCAAGGATTCCTCAAGTGCCATGGCCGTATTGTAGTTGCCGCTGTACAATACCGTGTCCTCCCGAAATTCCAGTCCGTCCGGCATGCCGAGCCGTGCGTTGAGATAAACCAATTGGTCGGGATACAATAAATTTGTGCCCAGCCGCTTGTCATTCAAAGTGCCGCGTTTAACCATTGTGTCTATCAGTCCGTCGTCCGACAGCCACCCGTCTGCACACTTTTTAAGTAGAGGGACAGGATAGCGGGGGAGCGAAAACCCTTCGGTTATTGTTCTTAGTACACGCGCATGCAGGGACAGGGCCTGCTCAGGGGTATCCGCCCATACGATAAGGCCGTGATTTTTCAAAAGCAGCACCTGCGGGAAGGCCGTGTCGGCGGCATTCTTTGCATCGATAATTGCAAATGCAAGCTCAGCCCCCGGGTCCGTAAAGGGAAAACAGATGCATGGAATTCCGGCAGCCTCCAGCATATTTGCTGCATTTGACATTCCTCCGGCCGTGCATGTAAAAAGATTGATCTGTGCTGCGTGGGAATGAAGCACGGCAGTGCCTAAAAAGGCGTGGAAACCGGCTTCCACGGACGGACGCGCCGGTGCGGAGGCGGAGGGTGGTGCGGCAAGGCTGCATACCGCGGCTGAGGTTTGGGCTTCACTGTTTATTCCGCGGTCGGAATGCTCAAAGATGCTGCGCAGCTCGCTCAGCGGTATGGCGACATATCCTGAGGATGAACTCATATCCTTCAGGCAGCAGCCGGAGGCCTTTACAAAAAGATTTTCGCCGATTTTTACTGATGTGTTACCGCCGCCCGCCTGTATCGAGTACGGCTGCTGACCCAGCTCGCGGCTTACCGAAATATAGCTGTTAAATAAACTTTCATCGTTTGGTACTGTACACATAACCTTATCTCCTTTAACATTTTGTCGGGAAATGGGAAACTGTATTGACCTTGGCTTTGACGATGTAAAAATTGCGGGATGCGGCACGCATCCCGCTTATAAACTCAATGCTTAATAAGCTTGAGAAAATCGACATACTTTGCATCCCACGCTGCGGTATCGGCGGGATGGTATACTGTTGTTTCAAATGAATCGGCAATCATTGCGCGCCCCTGCTTAAGATCTGCAAGCTCTCCCGAGGCTATCATCTGGCATACGATATTGCCTATGGCGGTTGCCTCTATGGGACCTGCAATAACATCGCGGCCTATTGCATCGGCGGTATATTGGCAAAGGGCTTTGTTCTGGCATCCGCCGCCCACAACATGCAGTACCGGCATATGGGTTCCCGTTATTTTTTCCAGACCTTCCAATGCAAAGCGGTATTTCATTGCAAGGCTTTCGTATACGCAGCGGGCAACTTCACCGTGTGTTTTCGGAACATACTGGCCCGTTTTTTCGCAATATGCGCCTATGCGGTCCACCATGGCATTCGGGGTCATAAACAGATCGTCATCGGGATCAATAAGACAGCGCAGCGGTTGAGCCTTGGAGGCCATATCGGCCAGCTCGCCGAAGGAGTAAACTTCACCGGCACGGTCCCACTGGCGTTTGCATTCCTGTATTATCCAAAGCCCCATAATGTTTTTAAGCAGCCTTGTGGTATCGTTATATCCGCCTTCGTTGGTAAAATTAAGGCTCATGGCTTCATCGCTAAGGCAGGGAGCGGATGTTTCGGTTCCCAATAGCGACCAGGTGCCGCTGGAAATGTATGCAAAATGCTCGCCATCGGCGGGAACGGCCATTACGGCACTGGCGGTATCGTGCTGTGCAACGGAAATAACCGCAGGATTATATTTAAGGCCAAGCTCTTTTATTATGCTTTCCCTCAGATGACCTGTTACCGTGCCGGGCTTTACCGTTTTCGGGAAAAGATCGTCACGCAGCGAAAAAGTGTGCATTAGGTCGGTGTCAAAATCGTGCGTTGCCGGGTTGCACAGGGCGGAGGTGCTGGCAATCGTCTGTTCGCACACTCTGGCGCCTGTAAGAAAATAATTGAACAGATCCGGCATAAACAGTGCCTGCTTGGCGATATCAAGAATTTCGGGAGAATCTCTTTTTACTGCCATAAGCTGATACAGAGTGTTGAATTGCATAAACTGAAGACCGCAGTGCGCATACTGCTGTTCTTTCGGCATAACGGCAAAGCTTTTTTCTATCATGCCGTCGGTTCTGCCGTCGCGGTAATGAACTGGATTGCCTAAAAGGTCGCCGTTATCAAGCAGACCGAAATCTACGCCCCAGGTATCAATGCCTATGGTTTCAATGTCGGTATGTCCCTGCTGCTGAGCCTTTAGCAGGCCCTGCTTCAGTTCGTGAAACAAACGCAGAGCGTCCCAGTGCAGGGTGCCGTTTGTTTCTACCGGCTCGTTGAGAAATCTGTGTATTTCCGTAAGGGTCAGCTTGCCGTTCTCATAAACGCCGAGTATTGCGCGTCCGCCGGAAGCGCCGAAATCAAATGCAAGATGTTTTTTTATCACATTAACCGTCCTTCTGTGACGCGTCGGTTATAGCCGCGTCAATTCATATTATAAATATAACAGTATTATAATATATCATCAACAAAAAATAAAGAGGCAAAATTCATTTATAGGGCAAAAAAATTCCCATAATCAATGCCGAAAACGGGAGCCGATCGGATTGTATTTTCGTAAACGGGCATATAAGCCGTTTAATTTGAAGTGTATATGAGTGTCAAACCCGGTATTGCGTTTTGGTGCGAAACATGATATAATTAAATAAGTATTTAATTCGGCGAGGCTGGTGGCAGTGACAGGTGCGCATGCATTATAATAAGCGCACTATAATTTATTAAAAAAAGCTTAGTTAAAAATCACGCAAAAAAACGGCGTATATAAAAAATGCGGACAAAATGCAAATAAAGATAAAAAGGAGGGGCGGTAATGCATGAAAAGCTGAGAGAAAAAATCAAAGAATCATTGGTAAGCGTATTGCCGATCACGATAATTGTGCAGCTTTTAAGCGTTTCTCTTGCACCTATGGATGTGGGCACTGCGCTGATTTTTATTGTAGGCGCGGCTTGTCTGATAATCGGCATGGGATTTTTTCAGCTGGGCGCCGAGATGGCAATGACCCCGTTTGGCAAGGGAATAGGGCAGTACCTTAACAAAAAGAAAAAAATGTGGCTTATAATAATCAGCGCGTTTGTAATGGGCGTGCTTATAACCATAGCGGAGCCCGATCTTCAGGTGCTCGCGGATCAGGTTGCTTCAATTCCCTCGCGGCTGCTTATATGGGCAGTGGCGTTGGGCGTGGGGGCATTCCTTGTGCTTGCCGTTATACGAATTTATAAAAAGATACGGCTTTCGCTGGTGCTTATTGTTCTTTATGCGGCGCTTTTTCTGCTTTCCATAGCCGCTCCCGACAGCTTTGCGGCGGTTGCCTTTGATGCCGGCGGGGTGACTACGGGGCCTATGACGGTGCCGTTTATTATGGCGCTTGGTGTCGGTTTAAGCGCAATGCGAAGCGATAAAGAGAGCTCATCGGACAGCTTTGGTCTTATAGCTCTGTGCAGTGTCGGACCGATAATGATGGTAATTATCCTCGGTATTTGCTTTAATCCCGGCGAAGCCGTGTACGAGGTTGCGCAAATACCGCAGGTGGAAACAAGTCGGGATGTTTTAACGCTGTTTATAAAAACATTTCCGGGCTATGCAAAGAAGTGGCAATAAGCATACTTCCTGTTGCGGCGCTGTTTTATGTGTTTTCCCTTGTAACGCACTATTACAGGCTGCACGAGATCAAGAAGATGACGGTCGGCTTTCTGTATACATATATAGGTCTTGTTATGTTTCTTACCGGCGTTAATTTCGGATTTGCTCCGGTGGGACAGTCAATCGGTCATGTAATAGCGGAAGGGGAGTACAAGTGGCTGCTTATACCGATAGGCGCAATAATCGGCTATTATATAGTTCAGGCGGAACCGGCGGTGCATGTGCTCAACAATCAGGTAGAAGAAATCACGGGCGGTACCGTCACTAAAAAAATGATGAATCTTGCTCTCTCCGCAAGCGTCGCCTGTGCCGTTGCGCTTTCGATGGCAAGGGTAATACTCGGCTTCAGCATTTATTATATCCTTATACCGGGCTATATTATCGCAACCATGCTTTCTCTGTTTGTTTCTCCCGTGTTTGTAGGCATTGCCTTTGACTCCGGCGGAGTGGCAAGCGGACCTATGACCTCCACCTTTTTGCTGCCGTTGTCTATCGGCGCATGTATAGCGGTAGGAGGAAATGTCGTAACGGATGCCTTTGGCGTTGTGGCAATGGTGGCTCTTGCACCGCTTATATCAATACAGATAATGGGGCTGCTGTATAGGATAAAATCCCGCAGCAATGTCGATACTGTCAAATATGACGATACCATCGTCGAGCTTGAGGAGGATATATGAACAATAATCAAGACGGCATGCGGGCCGTGATATGCATTGTTCCTTCCGAAAAAGAACAAAAGCTTAAAGCGGCGTTTACTTCATTGAATATACCCATATACTATCAATGCAGGGGTGTGGGCACTGCTCCGTCGGAAATTCTTGATATTTTAGGTATGGGAGGAACAGGAAGAATGGTAAGCCTCTCTATTATGCAAAAGAGCAGGGTGAACGGCGTTTTCAGAGCGTTGGACAAGGCGGTTTCGTTTTGGGAACGGGGCGGCGGAATCGGTTTTTCGGTTGTGCTGACAGGTGCGCAGATGCAGCTTATCACATCCGTAAAAGAAAAAAATGATTCTGTTAAGGAAAATCGGGAGGAGGATAAACATATGAGTGACAACAATACGGCATATTCGTTAATATGGGTATCTGTGGCGCGCGGCTTCACTGAGGAAGTCGTTCATGCGGCGCGCGAGGCGGGTGCGCGCGGCGGCACATTGATAAAGGGAAGCCGCACCTGTGAGCATGATGTTGCTGCAAATCTGGGAATATCCGAACAGGACGAGCAGGAATTTGTGGTGATTCTTGCTGAAAAAGATAAAAAACATGGGATTATGACGGCAATTGCGGATAAATGCGGCCTTTCCACCGAAGCGCACGGCATAGTTGTGTCGCTTCCCGTCGACGAGGTAATGGGCCTGAAATAATAAAAAAACAGCTGATTTTATGCAAAAAAACATGAAAAAACGCCTGAAAAACAGGCGTTTTTTGTGTAAATTTTGATGATTTTTTAATATGCTTTTTTAAATTGAAGGAAAAATGCTTGCCGTGAAATGCCTCCGGGATATCCCGGAGGCTGATTAAACAAAACGGATGCGGATTATTTCTTTTTAGCAATTACGAGCGAGCCAAGACCTGCAACTGCGGCTGCAGCGTAGCAAAGAACGGAAACATCTGCGGTCTGGCTGCCGGGATCGTTTACTTTGATAATGTCGTTCTTCTCCATTTCGGAGGTGCCGTATACGAACAGATTAGCAATAAGGAGACCCTTGCCGTCCTCCGGAACGATCTGTCCAAGACGAAGTCCTATAAGATCGGTGGCATTGGGGTTGACGGCAATCTTACCGAAATCGGTGTTATGCCATACACCTTTAAGAGAATCAAAGGTGAAAAGCAGATAGCCTTCAAAGCCGGCGGGGATACCATCTATGGGATCGCCGTTGTCATCATTGGATATGATGGTCATGCCGTTTGCGCCGGTGGTGCAGGAAGTGACGGCGCCGTCCTTGCTTACGGCGTAAAAGGACTTATTTGCCACGACATCGGCATATTCGGATTCCATACCTTCGGCGGGGCAGCCGTACCAGTGGCCGACAAAGCCTACGGGCTGGCTCAGTGTGTTTTTAACATACATGCCAAAGCCGACAATTCCCTTAAGCGATGTCATCTGGTGACGCTTCTGGGTTTTGTACTGAACATTGCCTGTCCAATCACTGTTGGAGGTTATAAGAAGGCCTCCGTTTTTGTATTCTGATTCAAGAATCGTGTTGCAATAGGTGGATGCGGCATTGCCGGACAAACCTTCAAAATCCTCAAGAACAAAAATGTTCATGCTCTTGTCGGACCAGGGTGTGGGAGCGGCGGCGCTTGCGCAAACCGGAAGAATCAGCAACGCTGCAATGGTGGCTGCAATAAGCAGTCGGAATACTTTTTTCATGTGTTTCTCCTCCTGAAATTTTAATAGCCGCTTTGCGGCTTGTCTGATTGCAAGAAAATTATAAAGCAGAAGCCCGAATGTAACAATGTACGATATTAACGAGTTGGTGCATAATGCAAAGTACAATTAGCACAAAACTATTGCGAAACAGGCATATTGCCGCTGCGTCGGAGAAACGGTACGGCACCGGCGGCCGATGCAACTTTGTGAAGGAAATACGCAACATCGTGAATATATTATTTATATCCGGAGCACGGAAATATGGTATATAATTTTTATAAAAGCTTATGTATATAATTCTATAAAGCGTATTTTTTTATAAAGCGGGAGAAAGAAATGATTATCGAATACAGGCAGGATAATCTTATTAAGCTGCTTAGGGATTTTTATGTTCTTACCGGAATGCGGGTGACGGTTTTTGATGCCGTTTTTAACGAAATTGCACGCTACCCTGAAAATTCCTGTGAGTTTTGTACCCTTATGAAATCCGGGGCCGAAACAAGAAAAATGTGCGCACGGAGCGATAGCCGCGCCTTTAACATTTGCCAAAAAAGCAAAGAACCGTACTCGTATGTTTGTCATGCCGGGCTTTCGGAAACGGCGGTACCCATCGTTTGTGCAGATACGGCAGTGGGCTATATGATGTTTGGTCAGGTGCTTTGCGATGATGCAAAAGAAACGAGAAGGTACAAACCTATGGAATGTGAGGAGCCTGCGGCGGAAATGCTTAACCGGGCATATATGCGAATAAAACGCATATCGCGGGAAAAAATAGCTGCGGCAGCCGGTATATTGCAGGCCTGCGCGGGATATATATGGTATTCTGACAGCTTCGTGGGAGACTGCGACAGTATTGAGGTGCGCCTTGAACGCTATGTGGAGCAGCATATCTCGGAAAAGCTTACAAGTGCGGAATTGAGTAAAGCGCTGGGGGTGAGCCGTGCTCAGCTATACAAAGCCGTGGGCAATAAGGGAACGGGCGTTGCCGGATATATCAGAAACAGAAGAATTGAATTTGCAAAGCAGCTGTTGCTTTCAAGCGACTATAAAGTGAGCGCGGTGGCCCAGATGGCGGGAATAGGGGATTATAACTATTTTACAAAGCTGTTCAGGGTGCATACGGGACTTACTCCGCAGCAGTACCGCGCAGCCGTGAAGATTAAAGAGAATATGCGGCAATAAAAGCCGAATCATCAGCGCGGGAATGATGGATAAATTAAAAGCAAAAAACGATAAAAGCCCGATTTGTATTGACAAAAACAAATGCCTGTTATAAAATACAGCTATACAATCAAAAAGATTTTGCGGGCGTAATTTAATGGTAAAATATCAGCTTCCCAAGCTGGCCTTGCGAGTTCGATTCTCGTCGCCCGCTCCATTTCCGTAACATGCTGGTTACCTAATATTTATTTTCGGAGGTTACTATGGCAAAGGCAAAATTCGAAAGAAGCAAGCCGCACGTTAATATCGGAACCATCGGTCACGTAGACCATGGCAAGACCACTCTTACCGCGGCAATCACCACAGTGCTTGCAAAGCTGGGCAAGGCTGAGGCAATGGCGTATGACGCAATTGACAAGGCGCCTGAGGAGAAGGCAAGAGGAATTACAATAAACACCGCACATGTAGAATATGAGACGGATGCTCGTCACTATGCACATGTAGACTGCCCCGGCCACGCTGACTATGTAAAGAACATGATCACCGGTGCGGCGCAGATGGACGGTGCAATACTGGTAGTATCGGCAGCAGACGGCCCGATGCCGCAGACCCGTGAGCACATACTGCTTGCGCGTCAGGTAGGCGTGCCCTACATCGTAGTATTCATGAACAAGACGGACATGGTAGACGATGAGGAGCTGCTTGAGCTGGTAGAGATGGAGATCAGAGAGATGCTGACCGAGTACAGCTTCCCTGGCGACGAAGTACCGGTTATTCGCGGCAGTGCGCTGAAGGCTCTTGAGGCAGTGCAGAACGGAGCGGATGTAACGACGGATCCGTGGTGCGCGAAGATCATCGAGCTGATGGATGCGGTAGACAAGTTCATCCCGACTCCCGAGAGAGCGGTAGACAAGCCGTTCCTTATGCCTATCGAGGATATATTCTCCATAACGGGCCGCGGCACCGTGGCAACGGGCAGAGTGGAGAGAGGCACGGTAAAGGTACAGGACACCGTAGAGATCGTAGGACTTACGCACGAGAAGAGACAGGTAGTAGTAACCGGCGTAGAGATGTTCCGTAAGCTGTTGGACGAGGCGTATGCAGGGGACAACATCGGACTGCTGCTGCGCGGCGTGCAGAGAAACGAGATCGAGCGCGGCCAGGTGCTTGCAAAGCCGGGCACGATCAATCCTCACACGAACTTCGTAGGCCAGGTATATGTGCTTAAGAAGGAAGAGGGCGGCCGTCATACTCCGTTCCTTAACGGCTACCGTCCGCAGTTCTATTTCCGCACGACCGATGTAACGGGCGTAGTTAAGCTGCCCGAGGGAGTGGAGATGGTAATGCCGGGAGACAACATTGAGATGGAGATCGACCTGATTGCTCCTATCGCAATTGAGGAAGGACTTCGTTTTGCAATCCGTGAGGGCGGCAGAACGGTAGGCTCCGGCGTAGTATCCAAGATCATAAAGTAATATAGAATGATCGATGAAGCGGTCCGCAGCAGCGGGCCGCTTTTTGTTTATCCATGGCGGTAAATAGAAAGAAATATAAGAGCAGAATTCGGAAGGATGATATGAAGGCAAATTAATTGCAGCGTTAATATAATGTGGATTTATATGCAGAAAAAAACAGTAATATTTTTATTTGATTTTGCGGAATAATAGGTGCTGTAAAAGGTAAATATGCTTTCGAGAATGGAATGATCATATTATACGGACGGAGGAGAATATGTTGTTGAAAAAATTGCATAAGGTGTATGATATAATTTGCTGCATTATTGTTTTACTTTTTTCTGCGCTGCTGATTCTGACAATGCTGCATTCGGATTGCCGCAGGCTGTGCGACGGCGGAAGCGGAAGATACAGATTCAGCGATTTGGGAGAAAAGGTTTTTGCAGCGCTGCCGGCCGAAGCAACAGAAGGAATACAAAGGGTGAAGGTTAATGCCTGAAGCAGAAAATGAAGGCTGAATTCGATATTGCTGCATCATAATACAGATGAATTTGTGCAGAATGACAGTGGTGCAAATTCGCAATAGATGATATTATTATGATGCAAAATGAAGAAGAATTCGAGGAGGCTGTTATGGCAAACGTTACACTGAGACATATTTATAAGGTCTACGCCGGTGGAGTAACCGCCGTTAACGATTTCAATCTGGTGATTAAGGATAAGGAATTCATCGTTCTGGTCGGTCCTTCCGGCTGCGGAAAATCCACTACGCTGCGCATGGTGGCCGGCCTTGAAGAAATTTCCGAGGGTGAGCTTTATATCGGCGACAAGCTGATGAACGATGTACCGCCCAAGGAAAGAGATATTGCGATGGTATTCCAGAACTATGCACTTTATCCGCATATGACGGTTTATGATAACATGGCGTTCGGCCTGAAGCTGCGCAAGGTACATAAAACCGACATTGACAAGAAGGTTAAGGATGCAGCGAAGATACTGGGCATTGAGGATTATCTCAACCGCAAGCCGAAGGCTCTTTCCGGCGGACAGAGACAGCGTGTTGCGCTGGGACGCGCCATAGTTCGTGATCCGCAGGTATTCCTTATGGACGAGCCGCTGTCCAACCTTGATGCAAAGCTTCGTGTACAGATGAGAACCGAGATCACAAAGCTGCATAACAGACTGGCTACAACCTTTATTTATGTTACGCATGACCAGACAGAAGCTATGACGATGGGTACCCGTATCGTGGTTATGAAGGACGGCTTCATACAGCAGGTTGACTCTCCGCAGAACCTTTATGATGCCCCCTGCAATAAGTTCGTCGCCGGATTCATCGGATCGCCTGCCATGAACTTTATTGATTGCAAGCTTATGGAGGAGAATGGCAAGGTTTACGCAAGATTCGGCGAGAACCGCATACTTCTGCCTGAGGGCAAGCTGGCCAAGCTGACCGACCGCTCCTATATCGGCAAGGATGTTATTATGGGTATCCGTCCCGATGACATCAAGGAGGAAGAGGTTTACCTTCAGAGCTATCCCGAAGCAACAGTAAGCGCAAAGGTAGAACTGTTGGAGAAGCTGGGTTTTGAAACCTTGGTATATCTGACGGTAAGCGGTCATGAAGAGGAAAATATTGTTGCCCGCTTCAACCCGCGCAGCACTGTTATGATGGATGACACCGTAAAGGTTGTGTTTGATCCTAACCGTGTACATTTCTTTGATAAAGAAACCGAAGTCAGCATCCTTTCCGAGGGTAATAACTGATTATATTGTGTTTACGGCGGCACCTGCGAGGGTGCCGCTTTTTGTATAATTGCAGAAAAATATGCTTGCGTGATGTGTACATATTTTGCGGATAACGGCAGGATGCGTGAATAGAAAGCAATGTGCGGAGATTGGATTATTTGTGTTTGTTATGTTTTTCTGCATACATGGCTAATGTGAAACGCTTTTATCGATAATAATGTGTTATATTTGCATTTTCATATTGACGCGGAAAAGAACTGCATGATAAAATAAATGCGTGCTAAGAAAGGAAGATGCTAATGCAGACTGTTTCGGCTCAGACATTGCGGAGATTACCTGCTTATTTGAATTATCTGAAAAAGGTGTACACCGAAGGACGGAAAAATATATCCGCCAAGGCGATTGCGGAAGCCTTGGGCCTGGGGGAGATTCAGGTCCGGAAGGATATAGCATCGGCAAGCAGCGGAGGAAGGCCGAAGGTTGGCTACTCGGTAAAAGAGCTGATTTTGGAGCTTGAGGAATATCTCGGGTACAATGATGCGAATGATGCCGTATTGGTGGGAGCGGGTAAGCTGGGAAGCGCGCTTATGTCGTATCAGGGCTTTAAGGAATACGGGCTTAATATTGTGGCCGGCTTTGATTTGAATGTTCCTGACAATTATTATGTGGGAGAAAAGCCGGTATTTTCAATGGAGCGCCTGCCGCTTGTGTGCAAAAGGCTGAATATAAAGCTGGGAATAATTACAGTGCCCTCACAGGCTGCGCAGGAGGTGTGCGATACAATGGTTGCCTGCGGCATACAGGCAATTTGGAGCTTTGCACCTACGCATCTTGTTGTGCCGGAGGGGATACTTGTCCGCAATGAAAATATGGCGTTTTCACTGGCTATGCTGTCAAAGCATTTGAAGGAAAAGATGCTTGATGATCTGAATTAGGGCTGCATAAGGATTTATAATACGGCATTAACGGAGATATATAATGGAAAAAAGAATTATTGCATACGGAGACGGCAAGACGGGGTATTTGGAAGGGGATACATTGGTAAAGGCATTTGATTCCGAATACTCAAAGGCGGATGTGCTGAATGAGGCGCTGAATCATGCCATGATAGAGCAAACGGGCTTGAAGGTGCCGCTGCTGCTTGGGGTTCAGGAACGGGGAGAAGAATGGGTAATTATTAAAAAATATATACCAGGCAGAACCTTTGATGAGGTCTTAAGCAGTGAACCGGAAAAAACCGATGAATATATGGAGCTTTTTGTAAAGACGCAGAAGCTGATACATTCAAAGCGTGCGCCGCTGCTGCGCAGACAGTGGGACAGGCTGAGCGATAAAATATCTGCAAGCAGCCTGGAGGCGACGCAGCGTTTTTCCCTTCTGGAGCGCATAAGAGAAATGCCCAGAATGAAGAAAGTGTGCCACGGGGATTTTAATCCGTCAAATGTTATTCTTACTGACGGCGGCGATGTTTATGTGATTGACTGGTCGCACGCAACACAGGGCAATGCGGCAGCTGACGCGGCGCTTACCTACCTGCTTTTTGTTCTTGACGGCAAAAACGAACTGGCAGAGAAATATCTGAATGTTTTTTGCAGCAGCGGAACCACAAAAAAGGAGTATATTATAAAATGGCTTCCGATAGTTGCAGCTGCGCAGTCCTGCAAAGAACAAGGCGAACGGCTTGAGCTGCTGTTGAAAATAGCAAGCGACGAGATAATCGGGCTTCCGATCAAGGAAAAAGAATAAGTATTTGTATTTATGCCGTACTGCAAGGGATGACGGCTGCTGAAATTATTTGACACACAATGATGAGATACAGCGAGATAAAATAAAATTGCGGAGGAATGTGGTTTTATGAAGATTACCGTTTGCATCGGCAGTTCGTGCCATATCAAAGGCTCAAGAGCGGTTGTGGAGGAGTTTCAGAAGCAGGTAGAGGAACGCGGACTGGAAGACAGAGTGGAGCTTTCGGGAACATTTTGCATGGGCAATTGCAAAAACGGAGTATGCATTAAGCTGGATGAGGAGCAGTTTTCGGTAAGCCCGGAAGAGGCGGCAGTTTTCTTTGAAAACGAAGTTATGACACGGCTTTAACGGGGGTTTTTATATGCAGGAATTTTTGAGATTGAAAAAATCCAATTGCCGGAATTGCTATAAATGCATCCGGCATTGTTCCGTTAAATCCATCAGGTTTTCCGGAAACCAAGCTCATATAGTGGGAGATGAATGCGTTTTGTGCGGCAATTGCTTTGTTATATGCCCGCAGAATGCAAGGGAAATACGCAATGATGTGGAAAAGGCGAAGGTGCTGCTGGCATCGGGAAGTCCGGTTGTGGCAAGCTTGGCGCCGTCCTTCAGTGCAAATTATGAAGGCTGCGGCATTGAGGATATGCGCCGTGCGCTGAAAAAGCTTGGGTTTGCGGATGCGGAGGAAACGGCGCTGGGGGCGACATATGTTAAAAATGAATACGAGAGCATTATGGCTTCCGGCATGCAGCAGGTATGTATTTCTTCCTGCTGTCCTTCGGTGAATTTGCTTATAAGACGGTATTATCCCGAGGCACTGAAATATCTTGCGCGTGTCGTATCGCCGATGCAGGCGCACTGTGCGGATATAAGGGCGCGCTGCAATAACGCCAAAACGGTGTTTATCGGCCCGTGCATAGCAAAAAAACAGGAGGCAGAAGAGTACGGTGATGTGGACTGCGTATTGACCTTTGCTGAGCTTTCCCGGTGGCTTCAGGAGGCTGGGATTGAGATTGAGCATACCGGTGCCGAGCGCATCGAGCATTCTCATACAAGAATTTTCCCCACGGACGGCGGTGTTATAGGCAGCATGACAAACAGGCTGAGCGATTGCCGCTATGTTTCGGTGTCGGGCCCTGATAATTGCATAAATGCGCTTAAGGATATTTCGCGCGGGCGCCTGTCTAAGTGCTTTATTGAGATGTCCATGTGCAGCGGAAGCTGTATAGGCGGTCCGGCAATGGATAAAAGCCATCAGGGCGCGGTTCATGAATTTCTTACGGTTACGGATTCCGCTGGCGATAATGATTTTATTGTGGGCAAAAAGCCGGAAATGGATAAGGCACATCCGTATACGGGAGTGGAAACGCAGATGCCGGGAAATGATGCGGTACGGGAGATACTGCGTCAGATGGGAAAAACAAAACCGGAGGATGAGCTGAATTGTGGCAGCTGCGGATATAATACATGCAGGGAAAAGGCTGTTGCCGTATATCAGGGCAAGGCTGATTTGACCATGTGCATGCCGTATCTGAGGGATAAGGCGGAATCATTTTCCGATAACATAATAAACAATACGCCTAACGGAATTTTGGTAATGAACGAGCAGCTGGAGGTACAGCAGATAAATAAGGCTGCCATGCGTATTATGAATATCCCGGACGGATGCAGTGTGCTGGGCGAGCCGGTAGTAAGGCTATTGGATCCGCTTGATTTTTTAAGCGTGCTCAATACCGGAAAGAGTATCCGAGATAAGAGGGTATATCTTGCTGATTATAAAAAATATGTGGAGGAAACGGTCATAATGGATCACAGCTTCCACATAATTATGTGTATAATGCGGGATATTACCATGCAGGAGCAGGAACGCCAGAAAAAAGAGGAGCTTGGACGCCAAACGGTGGAAATTACGGATAAAGTAGTGGACAAGCAAATGCGGGTAGTACAGGAGATAGCTTCTTTGCTCGGCGAAACTGCGGCGGAGACAAAAATCGCGCTTACAAAGCTTAAGGAGTCGCTTAGGGATGAATAATCTTTGCACGGATATAGGTTATCGCAGCCTAAACAAATACGGGGAGCAGCTCTGCGGCGATCATATTGATATGGTGGAAAGTGATAACGACACCATAATAGTGCTGGCAGACGGTCTGGGCAGCGGCGTTAAGGCAAATATTCTTTCCACGCTTACCGCTAAAATAATTTCCACAATGATGTCGGAGGGCATGAGCATTGAGGATTGCGTGGCGACGATTGCTGCGACGCTGCCTGTTTGCTCCGAGCGTCAGGTGGCTTATTCGACATTTACAATAATCAGGATACGCGGCGGCGAGGAAGCGGAGATAATCCAGTATGATAATCCGCGCATGATCTTTTTGCGCGGCGGAAAAAACTATGATTATCCCGTGGAGACCATGACGATAGGCGGAAAAAGCATTTGCCGTTCCAAGCTGTCTTTATGCGACGGAGATCTGCTTATTGCGGTGAGCGACGGTGCGCTGCATGCGGGAGTCGGACGGGAACTAAATTTCGGCTGGGAGCGCAGCAACATAATAGATTTTATGGAAACTCTGGCGGACGGCGGCTTTACCGCAAAGACGCTGACTACCATCCTGCTGGAAGAATGTAACCGCTTATACGGCGGAAAGCCGGGGGATGATACCACAGTATGCACGGTGCGCATACGCAAGCGCGAGTCAATGAATCTGATGTTCGGGCCTCCGGTAAACCGTGATGACCAGCAACGAATGATATCCCTGTTTTTTGCAAAGGAAGGCAAGCATATAGTGTGCGGCGGAACGACTTCAACGATAGTGGCAAAATATCTGAACAAACCGCTGCGGCCGGAGCTTAATTACAGCGATCCAGACATTCCGCCCACGGCGTCGATTGAAGGCGTGGATTTGGTTACTGAGGGCGTTATTACGATAAACCGTGTGGTGGAATACGCCAAGGATTATCTTATGGGAAACGAAGCGTATTCGCAGTGGAGCTCAAAGCAGGATGGTGCTTCCAGAATAGCAAGGCTTCTTTTTGAGGAAGCTACGGATATAAATCTTTTTGTCGGACGAGCAATAAATCCGGCGCATCAGAACCCGGATCTGCCGATAAGCTTTAATATTAAAATGCGTTTGACAGAAGAATTGGAATCCTGTCTGAAAAAAATGGGCAAACGCGTAAGAGTGAGTTATTTTTAGCTTAAAATGTGCTATAATATAGCCTGGCCGTTAAGGGCAGTTTCAATGAGTCTTCGGGGAGGAAATGAATTTGAGAAAGTTTGATACTAAGGTACAGCACCTTAAATATAAGGTTTTGCGTGAGGTGGCGCGCAGAGCATATGACGACACGCTGCTGGACAGCCTTGTGGATATTCCCAAGCAGCTGGCACCGGGACCGGAGCCGTCAATGCGGTGCTGTGTTTATAAGGAAAGAGCCATTCTTTCCGAAAGAATAAAGCTGGCAATGGGGGGCGACAAAAGCAATCCCAATGTGATAGAGGTTATAGATATTGCCTGCGATGAATGCCCGGTGTGCGGCTATTCCGTTACCGATTCCTGCCGAGGATGTATTGCGCACCGTTGCGAGGATGTTTGCAGAAGAGGCGCAATAACATTTGATGCGCACCAGAAGGCACATATTGATAAATCGAAATGCGTTGAATGCGGTGCATGCGCGGCGGTTTGCCCTTACAGCGCAATTGCTAATTTCAAGCGGCCGTGCGAGAATGCCTGCAAGGTAAAGGCAATAAGCATGAGCAGCACCAAAGCGGCGCAGATCAACAATGAGAAATGTATAGCCTGCGGTGCGTGTGTTTATCAGTGCCCGTTCGGCGCTATAATGGATAAGTCATATATACTTAATGCCATAGATATATTGAAAAAAAGTGAAAACAATACCAAGTACAAGGTTTATGCGGTGGTTGCGCCGTCGATATCCAGTCAGTTTACTTTTGCAAAGCTGGGACAGGTGATATCCGGGCTGAAAAAGCTTGGCTTCTATACCTGTATAGAGGCTGCTCTGGGTGCGGATATGGTGGCATACGCGGAGGCGGCGGAATTGGCGGAAAAGGGCTTCCTTACAAGCTCCTGCTGCCCGGCATTCGTTGATTACATAAGCAAACAGTTTCCGCAGCTTAAGGATAAAATATCCCACAATCTTTCGCCTATGGCGGCGATATCGAGGTACATCAAGGAGAAGGAGCCCGATTGCAAAATTGTATTCATAGGCCCCTGTACTGCCAAAAAGGCAGAGGTGCAGAAAGAAAGCGTGAAAAATATGTTGATTGCGCGATAACCTTTGAAGAGCTGGCTGCCATGTTTGACAGCAGGGATATTGATCTTACTGTACTGGATGAGGATGTGCTGGATAACGCTTCGTATTTCGGAAGAATTTTCGCACGCTGCGGCGGTTTGGCGGATGCTGTTGCGGAGGCGCTTAAGGAGCAGGGCAAGAGCTTTGACCTGAAGCCGTGCTCGTGCGACGGTATTGAGCAATGCAGAATGGCGCTGCTTAAGGCGTCCAAAGGCGTGCTTAACGAGAATTTTATCGAGGGTATGGCCTGTATAGGCGGCTGCATAGGCGGCGCCGGATGCCTGACTCATGGCGAAAAGAATAAAAATGAGGTAAATAAATACGGCATGGAAGCCAAGGAGAAGACCATTACCGAAGCGATATCCGTACTGAAATAATGCGGTTGTATGGTATTCCGATATACCGGAATCAGGAGTAAGTATTTAATATAGAGCGGAGGGCTTTTGATGCTTTTGCGGGCGTCGAAGGCCCTTGATTTGATAAAAACAGATTATATGGCGGTTATTGACTTATGAAAAACAATAGAAGAATAGGCATTATGTTCGTATGTCACGGCAATATTTGCCGCAGCCCGATGGCGGAATTCATTTTTGCAGACATGGCGAAAAAGCGCGGAATTGAGGAGCATATTTTTATTGCCTCATCGGCAACAAGTACGGAAGAGATATGGAACGGCGTGGGAAATCCTGTATATCCGCCTGCAAGAGAAGAGCTTGCAAAGCACGGAATTTCATGCGGAAATAAACGCGCGGTGCAGCTGAAAAAGAGCGATTATGACAAATACGATATGTTCATAGGAATGGATGAAGCGAACATACGGAATATGCATAAGATTTTCGGAGGAGATGCGGACAAAAAGATTCATAAGCTGTTGGATTATACCGGCAGCGGAGGGAATGTTGCCGACCCGTGGTATTCTGGGAGATTTGATGAAGCGTATAACGATATTTATCGGGGCTGTGCGGCGCTTACGGACAGCATTGTACAGAGCCTGAAATGAACGGACACGGCGCTGCAACATGGGCCGGGCTATAAGAGAGTTTGCTTTCTTTTTGAAAAGATAAATTATATTAAACGGTGTGAAGCTGCAATGAGAAGCGGCAAAACAATACAGAGCCCTGCTTTTGGCGGGGCTTTGCTTTCGCCGATGCTTTGAAAAAGATTAGGAGCGGGTATGCGATTGTACGCCTGATGATGCATTTATACGCATTTTAAGCAAGAGAGGCTTACAGCAGATCGCTCACTATATCGGCAAGATGCATGGGTTCGACTTCGTTTTCAAGCAGTATGCGGCGCAGCTTGCACGCTTCTTCAAAAGAATCGGTTATGCCGTTTACGCAGCGTGTAACCGTGTGATATTGAGCGTCATCTTCTTGGGAATAAATGCAGCATAATTCAAGCCCGTAAAGGGGCGAACTACCGTCATCATTGGTTATTATGTTGCAGCTTATGTTTCTTTTCATAATTTCTCCTGCAGATATAACATTCGGCATGGTGTAATTTAACGCTTAATTTATTAAAGGCATATCGGATATGTCCGCGGTGCGGGCGGTATTCGCGCCGCACGGCGGACGAAAACCAAAAACAGCTCTTTACGGCATTACCAGTATAGATATAGCGCGCAGATACTAATGTATGACCGTCATATACCCCGGTAACATCACCGAAAATGCGGTATGTTGTTTTGGTATTCAGCTGCATACTGCCGCTGTATATCACATAAATGTACTGAGGCGCTTCCTCGGAGCCCATATTTATTAAAAACATTGTGTCCTGTGCAAGAATGAATTCTTTGATTTTTACATTTTTGAACAGGAAGGATTTGTTCATATACTGCCCGGGATTTGTGGCAACGCCCTCTTCATATGCCCATGCCTGCCTTGTGTATTTATCTTCATTGGGCAAATAGCTTACGGTTTGCGTAAGCCTTGCAGTACGCCCTTCGGTGTCGGTGGCGGTAAGCACTATGTCGTGGGTGCCGTATCCGGGCAGAGTTACTGTTATGCGGAATACCCCGGTACGCTCATCAAAGGTATAATTATCGGTTTTATAGCCGCCGCAGGATATTACGGTGCCTTTTGAGGTGGTACCGCTTAAGGTGACGGTGGGGGATTCTACCGTTTTAGGATTGGAGTTGGCAAGGGTGAGCTTTGTATGAAGCTCCTGACGGTAAAGGGTGAACATTATTTCCGTGGCGCTGTGATACGGGGCCTGCGCGCGAATACGCACCTCGACGCTTTCGCCGATTCCGACCTCCACATTCAGGCGCACGCGGCCGGAGGACTCCACCTTATCGTTGGAGATTACATCGTTTACATACAGATTGCTGCCCTGCGGCAGAGCGAAAACCAAACGGTAGCTGTCCTTGAATACCTCAATTGCCTTGCTGTCGCTGCTGATGAGGGTGATTTCCGTTTGAGGAACGGCAAATTCCACGGTAGGCAGGGAAAGAGAGTGCTCCTGACCGTCAGACTTGCGGTATACTGCCTGGAGTGATACGGGCAATGTGCTTCCGGAAATTTGCGCAGAGGCCGATATCAGATCGGACAGATAAATATCAAGCACGGCAGTGCCGTTTTCAAAATTGAGCCGTTTATTAAGCTGGGTTATCAAAACGGAATCGCCGTCATTGCCGTTAAATACGCAATGAATATATTGCTGACCGTTCTGATCGGTTTCCATATTAAGACTTGCGGAATCATATGCCGCCTGATCAGCCGTAGTTTGCGGCGGAGCGGGGGAGAATATGGTGCCTATGTATCGTATGCCGAGAACAATGCCGGCTATAAGACCGCCTAAAACAACCAGCCACAGAGAAAGTGTGAGTGCGGTTTTTCTTTGACGGCGTCTGCGGGCGCTGTTGGATACGGCGAGGGCGGAGGCATGAGAGCTGCCTTTTCGGCGCACCGGCATATCGGAACGCTGGGTGGGAATTGTAATGGTATCGCAGCTGAGTTCATTTTCAACCGAATTATCGGTACAGTCGATATTATCGGCTACAATGCTGTTCACCTTTATTTGAGGAACCGATGCGGACGGAGATTGCCGAGAGCTTTTGGCCATCGGACTGCGGGCAGGCTCGCGTCCGGCTTTGGCTTCGGAACGGGCAAGTCCGGAATCGGAACGAAATACTTTGGAAGCTGGCGCGCTGTTTTCCTCCGGGATGGTATCCTGACGGAGAGGGCAGCCGCAGCTTTTGCATACTGAGGCGTTTTTCCTGTTGTTTGCAAGACAATTCGGGCAGATCATGTATATACCTCACTTTGTATAGTGTTAAAAGGGATGCGCTACTGCAGCGGGGCTTGCGCCGATGTAAAACGGACGCAGTTCTATTCCTTATTTTTATTCAGTGCTTTAACAACAAATATTATATCACAATATGCAGCTGATTCCAATAGACAAAGTGGTCGAAAGCTGTCGATTATGTGCGAAAAATAAAATATAAAGCATGCTGTGACGCAAAAAAAAGTTGATTACAAGACGGTATTGTAATATAATATATAAGTGGAATTTTTTTGAGTTTTCTGGAGGTCGGATGATGGACAATTCCAATTCGGCGGCGCTTTCGGAGCACCGCATACAGCAGACGGAGGCTGCACGGGCAAGGCTGTGCCAGCTTTGTGACAGGAACAGTTTTTTTGAATTTGACAGATATGCGGGAGGTACGGTTTGCTGCGGCAGCGCGCGTATTGATGGCAGGGGAGTTTTTGTTTATGCTTTTGATGCCGGCGTGCGAAACGGCGCAATGGACGCAAGAAGTGCAGAATGTCTTTGCGGCGTGCTTAAAAAAGCGCAGGATACGGGCACGCCCGTGGTAGGAGTGGTCTGCTCCGGCGGCGTATTGCTCTCGGACGGGCTGGATGCGGCGAACGGCTTTGGCAAAATGATAAAAAGCGCCGCAGCACTTTGCGGAAAAGCGCCGCATATAATATCGGTCGAGGGTCCCGCGCTCGGACTTATGGGGGCATATGTGCAATGCGCCGATGCGGTTATTATCAATGAAAACGGCAGTATCGGCGCGGGAATAACTGCGGAATGCATGCTTAAAGCAAAAGCTGCGGTGTCGGCCGGTGATGCAGCGATTAAAGTGTGCACCGGGGACGAAGACGAAATGATAAAGCGGGTGCTTTCATATCTTCCGGATAACGGTGAAAGCTATCGCCAAGTTGAGTGTGCCGACGATCCCGGACGCGTTTGCAGCGGCATTGAGGGCATGGCAGACGATGCCGGTGCGGTGGTTAATGAAGTGTTTGATGCCGGCAGCTTCTGTGCGCTTTACGACAGTTTCGGAAAAGATATTCTGAGCGGTTTTGCCATGCTGGGCGGAGTGAGCGTAGGAGTGATAGCCAATAATTCGCCGTTTATCGGCGGCGACGGCGCACGAAAAGCTGCGCGTATAATTTCGTTGTGCGATGCATATTCAATGCCGATTATTTTTATTTGCAATGCGCAGGGAGTTGTATCGGACGGAAAAAGCGAAGAAGGCGGCACGCTTTGCAATCTCGGACGGTTGGCCGGCGCTGCGGCAGTAGCATCGGTGCCGTTGATTACCGTTATCACAAAAGAGGCGGTAGGCAGCGCATATACGATCATGGGCAGCAAGAGCATAGGTGCGGATGTTGTATTTGCATGGAACAACGCACGCATAGGTCTTGTGGATGCCGCTACGGCCGTTGCGATGCAGGGCGCTGAGAGGCTGCGTGCAAGTGAGAATCCCGTTTCTGCGCGAAAAGATATGGAAAAAGAATATCAGCAGAACGAAATGGATGTTTATGCAGCCGCGGCAGCGGGATGTGTTGATCAGCCAATTGAGCCGGAAAACACCAGAATAAGCCTGTGTGCCGCACTTGACTGTTTGCGTAACAAACGGCGCGAAGCGGCAAGGCGTCATGTTATGCCGTTTTAGTTTCTTTAAAAACTATATTTTTTCAAAAAGGATGCATGGGCAGATACGGAATGTAAGATATGAACGCTTTTGTTGACAGTCTGAAGGTGGCGCTGCTGGGCATGGCAGTGACGATAGCAATGCTGTTGCTGATAATTGGCTTTATTCGTGTTTTTGGTCCCATAATGAAGCTTTTCCAGCGTATCGGATCAAAACGCGCTAAAAGCGGGGAGGCAAAAGACAGCGCCGCAAAGTGCGAAGAAAAGCAGCCCGAAGCGGTGTCAGGCAGTGTGAATGCTGCTTTGGCAGACGAAAAGGAGGCCAATCAGGAGCTGGCTGCGGTTATCAGTGCGGCGATCGCCTGCTTTTACGGTCAAGGCGACAGCAACGAACGCTTTATTATTAAAAGCATTCGCAGACGCGATGCCCGTTAAGGCATATAAGCATATTTGAATTTTTAATTTGAAGGGTCGGTAGAAATAATGAGAAAATTTATTGTAACGGTAAACGGTGTCAGCTATGATGTGGAAGTTGAAGAAAAGGATGCCGCTTCGGTGCAGCCTGCGGTGAAGGAGCAGACCCGTACGGCAGTGCAGCCGGCAGAGAATAAGCCTGCTGCGGTAAAGCCGGCAGCTGTTTCGGGTGCGGGAAATCCGGTTAAAGCGCCGCTGCCGGGCACCGTTCTTGAGGTGCGGGCATCCAAAGGACAGGCAGTAAAGGCCGGAGATGTGCTTATGATTCTGGAAGCCATGAAGATGGAAAACGAGATACTGGCGCCCTCCGACGGCACTGTTTCGGAAATTGTCGCCTCAAAGGGTGCGGAGGTCGGCACGGGCGATATTTTGCTGTATCTTGCCTGAGATATTCATTTAATATGAATAAAACGGCTTTTTAACATTGTTGAAGGCTAAAAAACTCATGAAAGGACGCTTTTTCAGTAAAAGTGCGGTTTAATACCATGACTTTTTCAGTTGCTTGAAGCATCGCAGGAAACCGGCATAGATATTCTGGGTGCGCTGAAGGATATGATAGAAAAAACCGGATTTGCCGCATTTGACAAATGGCAGTATCCGGTTATGCTGGTGATAGCCTGCGTGTTGATTTATTTAGCGGTGGGTAAAAAATACGAGCCGCTGCTGCTGCTTCCGATTGCATTCGGAATGCTGCTTGCAAACCTTCCGTTCGGAGGAATAATGGATCCGCCGAGTGATGCAAACGGTAATGTGGGAGGCTTGCTGTACTACTTGCATTTGGGCGTGGAGCTGAAAATTTTTCCCTGCCTTATATTTATGGCGGTAGGAGCGATGACGGATTTCGGGCCTATGATTGCAAACCCGATCAGCCTACTGCTGGGAGCTGCTGCGCAGGGCGGAATATTTCTTGTATTTATTCTTGCACGGCTTATCGGTTTTTCAAACCTCGATGCTGCGTGCACGGCAATTATCGGCGGTGCGGACGGACCTACGGCAATTTATGTTACCGTTATGCTTAACCCGGAGCTGCTTCCGGCAATAGCGATTGCGGCGTATTCGTATATGGCGCTTATACCGCTTATTCAGCCGCCGCTTATGAAGCTGTGCACAACCAAGGCGGAGCGGCGCATTGAAATGAAGCAGCTGCGAGAGGTATCAAAAACGGAAAAAATAGTGTTCCCTGTGGCGGTATCTCTGCTTGTTATACTGCTTATACCGGATACCGCACCGCTTATAGGCAGCCTTATGTTCGGCAACCTTATAAGAGAATGCGGCGTTACGGAGCGGCTGAGCAAAACGCTTCAGAATGAGCTGTGCAATATAGTAACCGTTATGCTGGGTCTGTCAGTAGGCGCGATGGCCTCAGGCACAAACTTCCTGCAGTTAAGAACTCTTGAAATAATCGTTATGGGCCTGTGCGCTTTTTGCTTTGCGACCGTTTGCGGTCTTCTGGGAGGAAAACTCCTGTGCAAGCTCACGCGCGGCAAGATAAACCCGCTGATAGGCGCAGCCGGAGTTTCGGCGGTTCCGATGGCGGCAAGAGTATGCCAGAAGGTCGGCCAGCAGGAGAACCCGCGCAACTTCCTGCTTATGCACGCTATGGGACCCAATGTGGCGGGAGTTATCGGCTCGGCCGTTGCCGCGGGCGTGCTGCTGTCACTGTTTGCATAACAGCTTTTGCGTTGATTCAAAGGAGATATGATTATGTCGCATAAAGTTTTAATTACAGATACGATCCTCAGAGATGCACATCAGTCTCAGGCTGCAACAAGAATGCGGCTGGATGAGATGCTTCCTGTTTGCGATAAGCTTGATAAAGTGGGATATTATTCGCTGGAATGCTGGGGAGGGGCTACATTTGACGCCTGCCTCCGCTTTCTGAACGAAGATCCGTGGGACCGTCTGCGTCAGCTTCGCAAGGCATTGCCCAATACGAAGCTTCAGATGCTGCTGCGCGGACAGAATCTGCTTGGATACAAGCATTATGCCGATGATGTAGTGGATGAGTTTGTAAAGCGTTCCATTGATAACGGCATAGACATTATCCGTATTTTTGATGCGCTTAATGATCTTAGAAATATCGAGCGCGCCGTCAAGGCATGTAAGGAGCATAATGGCATTGCGGAATGTGCCATAAGCTATACGAAAAGTCCGGTTCACACTACCGAATATTTTGTGGAGCTGGCATCGCGTATGGTGGACATGGGTGCTGATACCATTTGCATTAAGGATATGGCAAATCTTTTGCTGCCTTATGATGCATACGATTTGGTATCGCGCCTTAAGCAGCGCATAAATGTACCGATTCACCTGCATACGCATAATACCTGCGGAATAGGAGATATGACATATCTTAAGGCTATTGAGGCAGGGGTGGACATTGTGGATACCGCGCTTTCTCCTCTTGCCAACGGCACAAGCCAGCCGGCTACGGAGCCGCTTGTTGCAACTCTTGCCGGCACGCAGTATGACACCGGCATTGATCTTGCTCAGCTGAGCCCGATAAGCGAGCATTTCCGCAAGGTTGCAAAGAGATTGGCGGACGACGGCTTCCTTGACCCAAAGGTATTGCGCGTTGATACAAACACCCTCAGGTATCAGGTTCCCGGCGGAATGCTTTCAAACCTTATAAGTCAGCTTAAGCAGGCGGGAAAGGAAGAGCTGCTGCCCGAGGTGCTTGCCGAAGTTCCGCGAGTTCGCGCTGATTTCGGGTATCCGCCGCTTGTTACGCCCACCAGCCAAATCGTAGGAACACAGGCGGTGTTCAATGTTATCGCCGGGGAGCGCTACAAGATGGTCACAAAGGAATCCAAGGGCTTGATGCGGGGCGAATACGGACATTTGCCGGGCGAGGTCAATGAAGAGGTGCGGGCAAAATGCATCGGAAATGACAGCGTGATTACCTGTCGTCCGGCGGATCTGCTTGAGCCGGAGTATCAAAAGTATAAATCGGAGATCGGCGAGTATATCGAGCAGGAAGAGGATGTCTTGTCCTATGCGCTGTTCCCGAAGGTTGCGCTGGATTTCTTCAAAAAGCGCCAGGCGGAAAAGTATCGCCTTAATACGGAGCTTACGGATGCTAAGCAGGGTATCCAGCCTGTATAAGGCATAAGATGCTGTTTGTGCTTGCAAAAATGCTGTTTCTGTATTATAATCATGCAGAATCGCGGGAAGCCTGTTTATTATATAGGGGCCTTTCGCAAAAATTAAGCTTTATCGGTGAAATATGA
The DNA here is from genome assembly GCA_022009755.1 of Oscillospiraceae bacterium. Taxonomy (GTDB): domain Bacteria; phylum Bacillota; class Clostridia; order Christensenellales; family QALW01; genus UMGS1338. The sequence goes on along the minus strand of CP091722.1, from coordinate 563,967 downwards.
AAAGACATATTCCGAATTTGATTACGGCATTCCGGCTTTTGCTTGTTCCGGTTTTCGCAGCAGTGTTTTTTACCTGTGATGTGCGCATTGCATTTGCGGTTTTCCTGCTTGCATCGGCATCAGATTTGCTGGACGGCTATCTTGCACGAAGGTGGAATGTTGTTTCGGAATTCGGAAAAACTGTTTGACCCTTTGGCCGACAAGCTTATGCAGGTTGGCGCGGTGATTTGCCTTGCGATAAAAGGCATGATTCCTGTTATTCCGGTCGTCATCGTTTTTGCAAAAGAATTGCTTATGCTGGCAGGCGGACTGATAATCACAAAAAAGCGCGGATATGCGGTGTATTCGAATATTTTCGGAAAACTGGCTTCGTTCTTTTTCAGTCTGACCGTATGCCTGTGTTTCTTCCGTGATTTTTGGTTTGCATCGGAAACGGGTGGAATGATACTGGACATACTTGTATGGTGTGCGGTCATACTGAGCGTTCTTGCCATGGTGCAGTATGCGGTTATAAACGTGTTCCGTCCGTGCGGACAGCGGCATAATAATGCGGCGGACAACAAGCAGCCCGATGATACTGCGGAGGATTCGCATACGGCGGATGCCGAAAGCTGAAAATACCCGGTTTTGATTTTTAATTATGATAAAAGCAGCAACAAAAGAGGAGTAATGTCGGCAGAGGCTTACAGCGAGCGCCGTACGGTGTAAGGGCGCAGTTTAAACGGCATGAAGGTCGCTTTTCAGCCGCGCAGGGGATAAGCCTGCGCCGCAGACGTGCGTTACAGCGTTCAAGTGCCGCTGCAATAAGCAGCGGAATTAAGGTGGTACCGCGGAAATCCCGCCCTTATTGGGCAGGATTTTTTTATTTTAGTTATTTAATGAAGGGAGTTTGATTATGGAAAACGAACAGAATCTTATTGCAAAGCAATATGATCCCTCAACGGTGGAAAGCAGACTTTATAAGCTGTGGTGCGATAAAGGGTATTTTCATGCGGAGGTAAACCCGGATAAGAAACCCTTTACAATAGTTATGCCGCCGCCCAATATTACGGGACAGCTGCATATGGGGCATGCGCTGGATAACATGATGCAGGATGCAATTATCCGTTTTAAGCGTATGCAGGGCTATGAGGCGTTGTGGCTGCCGGGTACCGACCATGCAAGCATTGCCACCGAGGTAAAGATAATTGATGCCCTTGCAAAGGAGGGCAAAACAAAATACGACCTTGGACGCGAAAAATTTCTGCATAGGGCGTGGGAATGGAAGGCGCAGTACGGCGGGCGTATTGTTGAGCAGCTTAAGCGTATCGGCTCCTCCTGCGATTGGCAGCGTGAGCGTTTTACAATGGATGAGGGCTGCAGCAAGGCGGTTACGCAGATATTTATTTCGCTTTATAATAAGGGACTTATTTATCAGGGAAACCGCATTATAAATTGGTGTCCTGAATGTAAAACGGCACTGAGCGATGCGGAGGTGGAATACGAAGAACAGGATTCCTTCCTCTGGCATATAAAATATCGCATAGAGGGCAGCGATGAATATCTTATCGTGGCCACTACACGCCCCGAAACCATGCTGGGCGATACCGGTATAGCCGTAAATCCTGCGGATGAGCGCTATAAGAATGTTGTGGGCAAAAATGTTATTCTTCCTATTGTAAATAAGCCCATACCGGTTGTTGCGGATGAGTATGTAGAGCTTGATTTCGGCACGGGAGTTGTAAATGACGCCGGCGCATGACCCGAACGATTTTGAAGTGGCAAAGCGTCATAATCTGCCGGTAATCCGTGTTATGAATGACGACGGCACTATGAATGAGCAGGCCGGCCCGGAATTTGAGGGCATGGATCGCTTTGAGTGCCGCAAAAAAATTGTGGATATGCTCAAGGACCTTGGGTTAATGGAGAAAATCGAGCCATACAAGCATAATGTCGGTCATTGCTACAGATGCAAGACGGTTGTGGAGCCCATGATATCAAAGCAATGGTTTGTTTCCATGAAGGAGCTGGCTGAGCCGGCAATAGAGGCGGTTCGCTCCGGCAAAACATGCTTTGTGCCCGATCGCTTCAGCCGTACCTACTTTAACTGGATGGAAATATACGCGACTGGTGCGTATCCCGTCAGCTTTGGTGGGGACACAGGATTCCGGCGTATTATTGTACGCAGTGCGGACACACTCATGTAGCCGCTCAAAAGCCGGAGGCCTGCTGTAAGTGCGGGTGCACCGAGCTTAAGCAGGATGAGGATGTGCTTGATACATGGTTTTCCTCGGCGCTTTGGCCTTTTTCCACTCTCGGATGGCCGGAGAAAACCAAGGAGCTTGAATATTTCTATCCCACAAATGTTCTTGTTACCGGCTATGATATAATTTTCTTCTGGGTGGCAAGGATGATATTCTCAGGAATAAACGCTATGGGCGAGGTACCGTTTGACCATGTGTTGATCCACGGCATTGTAAGGGATTCGCAGGGAAGAAAGATGAGCAAATCCCTCGGCAACGGAATCGACCCCATTGAGGTTATAGATAAATACGGCGCCGATGCGCTGCGCTTCAGCCTTGCAATGGGAAATTCGCCCGGAAATGATATGCGTTTTTATTGGGAGAAGGTGGAGGCGTACCGCAACTTTGCCAATAAAATATGGAATGCGTCGCGCTTTGTAATGATGAACCTTGAAGGCGGAAACATTTTGCCTATTGAAGAATGTAATCTTGATGCAGCCGACAAGTGGATACTTTCCCGCTTTAACGGCGCGGTTCGCGAAGTGACGGAAAACATGGAAAAATATGAGCTGGGAATGGCGGCACAGCGTTTGTATGATTTTATGTGGAGTGAATTCTGCGATTGGTATATAGAGCTTACCAAGCCGCGGCTGTACGGAACGGATGCTGCTGAGAAAAATACCGCTTTGAGTGTGCTGTGCTTTGTGCTGGCCGGCACAATGAAGCTGCTGCACCCCTTTATGCCGTTTATTACCGAGGAAATATATACGCATCTGCCCGGCAGCGACGAAACCATAATGCTTTCGGCATGGCCTTCATGCGTTGATTGCGGCATAACCGGCAAGGATGAAGAACGCTTTGAGATGGTTATTGACCTTATACGAAGCGTGCGTAATCTCCGTGCGGAGATGAATGTGCCATTGAGCAGACGCACGGAACTGTTTATACGCCCGGTGCAGCTGGAGGCTGGCTTCTGGAAGAAATGCAGTGTGTATATAGAAAAGCTTGCGTGTGCCTCAAGCGCAGAGCTGATTGCGGACAAGCCGGAAAATGCTGATAAAATGGCTGCGGTAGTGACGGCAGGCGGAGAGGGCTATATCCCGATGGGGGAGCTTATCGACATTGTAAAGGAAAAGGAGCGCCTGCTGAAGGAAAAAGACAATCTGATCTCGGAGGTTGCACGGGCGCAGGGCAAGCTTTCGAATGAAAAATTCGTGGCAAAGGCGCCGGAAGCGGTTATAAATGCAGAGCGCGACAAGCTGGTAAAATATAATGATATGCTTGCAAGCGTAAATGCGCGCATTGCGGCGCTGGAGGAATTGGGCTGATATGGACTATGCCGCAATGCTTGAGCGTCTTGCGGCAATTCCTGCTTTTGCCGATAAAAAACGGCAAAAGCAGGATATGCTTAAAGTGCTTGAGTGCCTTGGAAATCCGCAAAAGCAGATCAGGGCGGTGCATGTGGCCGGCACCAATGGCAAGGGCTCGGTGTGCGCATGTGTAAACGCCGGTTTAATGGCTGCGGGCTTCAAAGTGGGGCTGTTTACATCCCCGTATCTTGAAGACTTTAGTGAAAGGATCAGGATCAATGGCCAAAACGCGCCGCATGAGCAGCTTGCGGAAATTGCACGGGAAGTGTTTGAAGCAGCTGACTGTATAAATGCGCAGATTACGCAGTTCGGATATATAACGCTTATTGCTTTTGCTTTTTTTGCACGCGAAATACGGATTATGCGGTTATTGAAGTAGGGCTGGGCGGAACGGATGATCCCACAAATGTATGTATGCCGAAGGTGTGTGTTATCACTTCGATTTCATTGGATCATACGGCGATGCTGGGCAACACATGCGGGCTTATAGCAGCACAGAAGGCGGGAATAATCAAGCGGGGAATCCCGGTTGTTACGGTGAAGCAAACTGATGAGGCGGTAGAGGTAATACGAAGGGCTGCGGAAAAATGCAATGCTCCGCTGTATGTTGCGATGCCGAAAGACATCAAAACGGGGTGGAACGGCACTGACTTTTGCATCGACGGAAACAAAGCGCATACGGCCTTGATAGGCGATTATCAGGCGGATAATGCGGCTGCGGCGCTTAAAGCCTTGGAAATATTGGGAATAAAAAGCTTTGCGGCGTGCGGCGCAATTGAAAATGTGGTATGGCCCGGACGAATGCAGCCTTTGAGTGACAGCCCGAAAGTATTGCTGGACGGCGCGCATAATCCGGATGCGGCAGAAAAGCTTGCGTTGTTTATTGAGAAAATCGGGCCCAAAGCGGTGTTGGTAACCGGAATGGCATCGGATAAGGATGTTGATAAGTTTGTTCAGACGCTTGTGCCGGCGGTACAATGTGTTATAGCGGTGGATATCCCGTCAAAAAGATCAATGCCAGCTGCCGAGCTTGCGCAAAGATATTCAATGTACGGTGTTGATACACAATGGGAAAAGGACGCTGTAAAGGCACTGAAAACCGCTTTTGAAAAAGCACAAAGCGATGGCAGCTGCGTTGTTATTTGCGGTTCGCTTTATCTTGCGGGAGAGGTTTTGACGCTTCTGCACGGAGGGAAACTGCCGTTTTTAAGCAATGCGTGAAGACGGCGCTGCCGTTATCATAATGCAAATGAAATTATTACTAAAGCGCCGAAGGGCGGCGGAGGTGAAAACTGCGGTGAAGCCGGAAATGCTTAGGCCTGCCATAACGGCAAAGGAGCTTGCGGCAATTGACATAGATAAACTGCAAGGACTGGGCGTGTGCTGTATTTTATTGGATATTGACAATACTGTATCGCCATGGGGCGAAGAAACCGTAACCGAAGCAACACTCAGATGGGTGAGTGATGCAGAGAAAAGAGGAATTCGTGTTGCGATTGCAACAAACGGAAAAAAAGCACGGGTGGACCGCATTGCAGAGCTGCTTGGGGCGGACAGTATAAAGTCTGCGGGAAAGCCGGGTATAAAGAAAATCAGCAGGTATCTCAGTGAATGCGGTATTGCGCCGGAAAACTGTGCGATGATCGGAGATCAGCTTTTTACGGATATGCTTGCGGCCAACCGTATCGGCGCGGTGGGTGTGCTGGTGGCACCTATATGCAAACGCGAGTGGTGGGCTACAAAAGTGTTTAACCGCACAAGAGAGCGTGCTGTATGGAAAAAGGTGTTCCCAGGGCAGAAGCGGTGCAGTTTTTCAAAGGGCGACTGACGCTTTTGTGTGCTTTATATTTCTGTTAATACAAATCTATCGGATAAAACTGTAAGAAAGGTGCGCAGTATGATAAAATTCGGTCCTGCCGGAAACAGTCTTTCATTTTATGAACAGGGAGGCAAGAGTACCGTACAGGCCATGCCGTGGATAGCGGAGCTTGGTCTTAACGCATATGAATACTCTTGCGGCAAGGGCATAAATGTGGGAGAGGATACGGCATTGAAAATAGGTGCGGCGGCTGCCGAATGCGGTGTTGAGGTGAGCGTTCATGCGCCGTATTATACAAATCTTGCAAACCCCTTTACCGACAAACGGGAGGCGACAAACCGTTATATTATCGGGACATTGAAGGTGGCAAGGCTTATGGGGGGCAGCAGAGTGGTTTCATCCCGGTGCATACATGAAGCGCGAGCCGTCCGAGTGTATGGATATTGCGCTTATGCAAATGCGTCTGCTTATGCGCGATATTGATGCGGAGGGGCTGGGGGATATGACGGTTTGCCCAGAAACCATGGGAAAGCAGATGCAATTGGGAACGGTTGATGAGGTTCTTGCGCTGTGCTCGGTGGATGAAAGGATTATTCCGTGTGTTGATTTCGGACATCTCTATGCACGCAGTCTCGGAGAAACGGATTCTTTTGAGGCGTTTGATGCAATTCTTTGCAGGATAGCAAATGCTCTGGGAGAGGAACGGATGAAAAGCCTGCATATACATTTTTCACAGATAGAGTATACAAAGGGCGGCGAAAAGCGACACTGTACAATGGATGACAGCTGGGGTCCGCATTTTGAATATCTTGCAAGGGCGCTTGTAAAGCATGATGCACATCCTGTTATAATATGCGAATCGGCAGGCACCATGGCGGAGGATGCCGTAACAATGCAAAAAATTTATCGGCAATGTCTCAAATAATACTACACAAACGGCGGATATTATGTTATTATATATCGAGAATGTGCTGTATCGGATTTTCGATAAAGGAGGCAAATGATTTTGAATCGGATATCTGAAGTCAGAAAACTGCTTTGCCAGAACAATCTGGATGCACTGATGGTTACAAATCAGTCTGATATTTTTTATCTTTCCGGTTTTAATACTTCCGATTGCGTGCTGATTTTTACCCCTTCGGAAAACATTCTCATTACGGACAGCAGATATACGCTTATTGCGCAGTCCGTTGCCCAAGGATATGAGATAATCGAATGCAACAGCAATCAGGTGGGTTTTATACGCTCATGGCTTACCGAGCACGGCTGCAAACGCGTCGGCATACAGGATGAACAGCTTACACTCAGACGCTATATGGATTTTTCGCAGGGCTTAAGCATTGAGTTTTGTCCGATTGGCCAAAGATTGACGCTTATGCGTGCGGTTAAGGATGACAATGAGCTTGCCAATATATGTGCCGCGCAGAAGATAGCGGATGAAGCCTTTACCCATATGCTCGGCTACATAAAGCCCGGACAGACCGAAACTGAAATTGCATTGGAGCTTGAATTTACAATGCGCAGGATGGGAGCCACCAAGCTGTCCTTTGACAGCATCGTGGCCTCCGGCCCGAATTCCGCAAAACCGCATGCGGTTCCGGAAGAGAGAAAAATTTGCTGCGGAGACCTGCTTACGCTTGATTTCGGCTGTGTTGTAAACGGCTATTGCTCCGATATGACCCGTACAATAGGCATAGGCTCGCTGAACCGGGAACAGCGCGATATTTATGAAATTGTGCTGGAGGCACACAACAGAAGCAAGCATGCGCTTGCGCCGGGTGTCAGCTCAAAGAGCATAGACGAGCTTGCGCGCGGTTATATTGCTTCTAAAGGCTACGGCAAATATTTCGGGCACGGGCTCGGTCACGGAGTGGGAATCGATATTCATGAGCTTCCGGTTCTTTCTTTCCGCAGTGATACGATTCTTGAGCCGGGAAATGTTGTTACTATCGAACCGGGAATTTATGTTCCCGAGCTTGGCGGCGTAAGAATAGAAAATATGTGCGCCATAAGCAAAGAAGGCTATATTGATCTTGCAAAAATCGGACAATAAGCTGATAATTATTTAATTGATTCAATTGAAACCATTTTAATCTTAATATTTCAGGAGGTTCACATGATTACTGCCGGTGATTTCAGAAAGGGCGTTACCATTGAGGTAGACAATAACGTGTTTATAATTGTTGATTTTCTGCACGTTAAGCCCGGCAAAGGAGCTGCGTTTGTACGCACAAAGTTGAAGAATGTTATGACGGGTGCGGTGCTTGAGCGCACATTCAATCCTTCGGAAAAATATGCGCTTGCACATATTGAGCGTAAAGAAATGCAGTATCTTTATGAAGACGGCGGCATTTATTACTTTATGGATAACGAGACCTATGATCAGCTGCCCCTTAACAAGGAGCAGGTTGAGTCTGCACTGCCGTATCTTAAGGATAATTCCAATGTTACGATCAAATTCTTCAAAGGCAACGCGTTTTCCGTTGAGCCGGAGAATTTTGTTGAGCTTGAAGTGGTGGATGCAGAGCCCGGCGTTCGCGGAGATACCGCTACAAATATCACAAAGCAGGCCACTCTGGAAACCGGATATGTCTGCGCGGTGCCGCTGTTTGTAAATGTGGGTGACAAGGTTCGTATTGATACGCGTACCGGCGAATACATGGAGCGCGTATAACATAAAATATATTTTGAAAAGGAGAATGAACTATGCTTATCAATGAAAAAGTAGCTTATCTCAAGGGTATAATCGATACGGCTAACATCAGTGCCGACAAGCCGGAGAACCGTCTGCTGCTTGAGATCGTCAATGCGCTTGAGCTTATTGCATTTGAACTGGACGATCAGGGCCAGGGAGCTCAGCGAGCTTAATGATTATGTAGAAGAAATGGACGAGGATCTTGCCGACCTTGAAGAGTGCTTCTACGATTGCGATGAGTGCTGCGATTGTGATTTTGACTGCGATAACTGCGATGAAGAGGATTGCGATTGCTGTGATTGCTGCGATGACGGGGATGACGCAGAATAAGAACAATACAGACAGAGCCGGACGGATGCCGTCCGGCTTTTGCTTTACCATGCTTATTTTATTTTGTGCTTGCGTTTGGCGGTATATGCATGCGGAGCGGGAGAAAATGACACCAAACTGGGAGGCGAATCGGCCTGATTCGGAGGTGAAGCCGCAGCTGCATGAATAGGGCTTGATACAGCAGGCATGCTTTTTAATATTAAAAAAATCTGTACACTTGTATTTTTTTAGAAAAATAAGTGTTATAATATCCCCAATAGTATCTGGAGGTTTATGATGGGTATTTTCTCTATATTCGGAGATCAGAACGAACGCAATGTAAAGAAGCTTCGCACTACCGCATTAAAAATAGATGCGCTTTCGCCGCAGATGGAAAAGCTCAGCGATGCAGAGCTCAAAGCAAAGACGGCGGAATTCCGCGGGCGTTTGGCAAAGGGTGAAACTGCCGATGATATACTTGTTGAAGCTTTTGCGGTTTGCCGCGAGGCGGCATGGCGTGTTCTGGGCATGAAGCCGTTCATTGTTCAGCTTATAGGCGGAATCGTGCTGCATCAGGGCAGAATTGCCGAAATGCGCACTGGCGAGGGCAAAACGCTGGTGGCTACGCTGCCTGCATATCTTAATGCGCTGGAAGGAAAGGGCGTTCATATCGTAACGGTAAATGAGTATCTGGCATCCTTTCAATCTCACTGGATGGGCAAGCTGTACAACTTCTTGGGGCTGAGCGTCGGCACTGTGTTGTCGCAAATGGAGCCGGAGGAAAAGAGCAAGGCTTACAGCTGCGATATCACCTACGGAACAAACAGTGAGTTCGGCTTTGATTATCTGCGCGACAATATGGTAATATACGACCGCGACAGGGTGCAGAGAGAACTGAATTATGCAATAGTGGACGAAGTCGACAGCATACTGATTGATGAGGCGCGTACGCCGCTTATTATTTCCGGCCCCGGCGAAAAATCCACCGAAATGTACAACATTGTGGATCGTGCCGTATGCCGTTTTATTCAGGATGAGGATTTTACGCTTGATGAAAAGGCAAAAACCGTGCAGCTTACCGATGAGGGCGTTGCCAAATGCGAAAAAATATTCGGGTGCGGAAACCTTTCGGATCCGGAGAATCAGGAATTGGATCATCATATAATACAGGCGCTTAAGGCCAATTTCCTTTTTAAGAAGGACAGAGACTATGTCGTACAAAACGGCGAGGTTCTTATTGTAGATGAGTTTACCGGACGCATACTCGTGGGCAGGAGATACAGCGAGGGGCTGCATCAGGCTATCGAAGCCAAAGAGCATGTTAAGGTGGCAAGAGAAATAAGACTTTGGCTACAATCACATATCAGAACTATTTCCGTATGTACAAGAAGCTCTCCGGCATGACGGGTACGGCAAAGACGGAGGAGGAGGAATTCAACAGCATTTATAATCTTGATGTTGTTTGCATTCCTACAAATAAGCCCATGATAAGAAAGGATATGAACGATGCCGTTTATAAAACCTTTCAGGGCAAATGCCGGGCCGTGGTGGAAGAGGTGTGCAGGGCGCATGCAACGGGGCAGCCGGTGCTGGTGGGTACGGTGAGCGTTGAAAGCAGTGAGCTGTTCAGCTCCCTTTTGAAAAAAGCGGGTATAAAGCATGAGGTTCTTAATGCCAAGCATCACGCGAAGGAAGCGGAGATAATTGCACAGGCGGGAAGATTCGGCGCCGTTACGATTGCAACAAACATGGCGGGACGCGGTACGGATATACTGCTTGGCGGAAATCCGGATTTTCTTGCAAGAAAAGAGCTTTCAAAGCACGGTTGGGATGATGAAACCATCGAACTGGCAGTGGGGCATCAGGATACGGAAGATGAAAATGTCCTTAAATGCTGCGTCGAATATGCCGAGCTTTATAAAAAAATTTCAAAAAGAAACAGATGCGGAGCATGATAAGGTTGTAGCGGCGGGAGGATTGTATATAATCGGTACCGAGCGCCACGAGAGCCGGCGTATCGATAACCAGCTGCGCGGCCGCGCGGGACGCCAGGGCGATGCCGGAGCCAGCCGCTTCTTTCTGTCGCTTCAGGATGATCTTATGCGTCTTTTCGGCGGCGAACGCATGAACGCTATCGTGGAGCGCTTGGGATTGCCGGAGGATCAGCCCATAGAGGCGGGTATGCTTTCAAAGCAGATCGAGGGGGCACAGAAAAAGGTCGAGGGCCGCAATTTTGAGATCCGCAAGCATGTTCTTCAGTACGATGATGTAATGAACAAGCAGCGCGGAATAATATACGAACAGCGCCGGCGCGTGCTTGCAGGCGAAAATGTCCATGATTATGTTATGGAAATGATGGACGGCTGCATAAAGAACCTTGTAGATTATTACTGCAATGAGCATAATGCCGGAAAAAACAACGAGGCCTTTTATCGCGAGCTGACTTCGCTTTGCTTTGATAAGGAAGATATTGATATTTCAATGCTTAATGAGGAGCCCAAGAAGCTTCTTGAAGAGCTGAAGAAAAAAGCGCGTGAGCGCTATGACAGGCGCGAGAAGGAGATTGCAGCCTGCGGCCTTGATATGCGGGAAATAGAGCGCATAGTGCTGCTTAAGAGCATCGACAGCCACTGGAAGGATCATATCGATGCAATGGATCAGCTGCGTCAGGGAATATCTCTGCGTTCCTATGGCAACCGTAATCCGGTACAGGAGTATCAGGTCGAGGGCTTTGAGATGTTTGACGAAATGATAGAAGGAATACGCGGAGACACCGTCAGAGGCCTTGCGTACCTTAATGTCAGACGCGAACCTGTACAGCGCGAGCAGGTAAATCAGCCCGTTTATACAAATGCGCCCGATGAGGATACCAAGAAAAAGCCCGTAAAGGTGGGTGCAAAGGTGGGACGAAACGATCCCTGTCCCTGCGGCAGCGGCAAAAAATATAAAAATTGCTGCGGCAGCTGATAATATCGCTGTAAAATAACAGCAACGAATAAATCTGCGGTATAGGTTAATAAAAAAGATATAAGGATGTGATGAAATGGTTTTATTGGACGCATATAAGCAGCGGCTTAACGAAGCGAAAAACAGAATCGAACAGGTAGGTGAGTCTCTTTGACACGGATAAATTAAAAAACCGTGTTGCGGAACTCAACGAAGAAATGGCCGATCCGGAGCTTTGGGGCGATCCGGAAAAAGCAAGCGTAAAAAACAAAGAACTTAAAATATGCGAAAACAAGCTGAACAGTCTGAAGGCGCTTCACAGTGCAGCCGATGATGTGGAGGCGCTTATTGAGCTCACGCAGGAAATGGATGATGAATCTGCGGTGCCGGAGATAGAGCAGGAGCTTCAAAAGCTGGAAAACGATGCCGAGGAGATGCACCTTGCAACGCTGCTTACCGGTAAGTATGATGCAAACAATGCAATTCTTACACTGCATGCGGGCGCGGGCGGAACCGAAGCACAGGACTGGACCGGCATGCTTTACCGTATGTACAGAAGATATTGCGAAAAGCATGGCTATAAGGTAACCGAGCTTGATTATCTCGACGGCGATGAGGCGGGAATTAAAAGCGTAACCATGAAGGTGGAGGGGATAAATGCCTACGGCTATCTCAAAAGCGAAAAAGGGGTTCACAGGCTTGTGCGTATATCACCCTTTGACGCTGCGAGCAGACGCCACACCTCGTTTGCGGCCTTAGAGGTTATGCCGGAAATTGAAGATGAAGGCGAAATAAAAATACCGCCGGAGGATCTCAAGGTGGAAACTCACCGTTCAACCGGTGCGGGCGGTCAGCATATCAACAAAACCGAATCGGCAATACGGATAATTCATATTCCGACAGGAATAGTAGTGCAGTGTCAGAGCGAACGCAGCCAGATACAGAACCGCGAAACGGCGATGAGTATGCTTCGCTCAAGGCTTATTGAGCTGCGCGAGCGTGAACGCGAAGAGCGTGATCTTGAGCTGCGTGGCGATATAAAAAAGATAGAATGGGGCAGCCAGATCCGTTCATATGTTTTTCATCCGTACAATCTGGTAAAGGATCACAGAACAGGAGCCGAAACCTCCAATATTCAGGCGGTAATGGATGGCGATTTGGATATGTTTATTCATACCTATCTCAGCAAGCTGGAAAAATAATGGCACCCGGAGAAACAGATGTTTAAGAAGATCACAAAGGAAAGTAAAAAGTGGCAGATCGTCAGCGGCATTATTACAGGCGTGCTTGCGGCGGTTCTTTGCGTAAGCTTTGGGCTTATGTCGGCTGTTTCAAGCACTGCTGTTTATCAGTCGGCGTATAAAAAAGGCTGTGTATCGCCGGATATGGATATTGACGGCGATAATTTTGCTTCATATTATAACGCTATGCTTAAGTTTTCGTCCTTTGGCGATGCTGCAAAGCTGGAGCAGGCGCGCTTTACGGCAAACGGGCAGGAGCAGGCGATATTCCTTGAACAGGATGTTCGGCTGCTCAGGTCTGCCGGCAATGTTTATACTGCCTTAAAAATTGCAGCAGCGGCGTGCAGCGCTGCAATTGTGGTTTTTTTTATTGTTATCTGTGTCAAAAAAGGCAAAAATGCGGGCGCGATATTGGCGCGTTTTATGCTGATCGGTTTTCTGATATGCGCGGTTATAATTGCGGTATCCGTTGCCTGTGTTTATTTAAGCGGTCACAGCATTGATGATGCCGTTTACGGCTTGCTTACGGGCGGCGCAATCAGGGAGTATACGCAGGGCAACCTGGCATTGATCTACGGAAGGGTAACCATGGAGGTTTGCATGCGCGCATTTATGTGCATGAGCGGTTTGTTTGCCGCAATTGCCGCATTTGTGCTGCTTTTGCTGAGCCGCATGAATATAAAACGCAGCGATCCTTTGGATGATTATATGTATCAGTGATATTGATTCCGCGGAAGCGGCGTTGCCTGATTTTATCAAAGGATTTGTATAGGAACGGTTTTGATGAAGAAAGATATGTTGATAATGGCCGTGGAGTCTTCGTGTGATGAAACTTCTGCGGCGGTGCTGCGCGGGGGGAGAGAGGTGCTCTCTGATGTAATATCCTCGCAGATAGCGATACACCAAAAATACAAGGGCGTGGTTCCCGAGATAGCGTCAAGATGCCACACGCAGTGTATAGCTGCCGTGGCACAGGAGGCGGTACAAAGGGCGGGAATCGCATGGAAAGATATCGATGCCGTGGCTGTTACCGCGGGACCGGGTTTGGTGGGAGGACTCCTGGTAGGCGTATCTTTTGCAAAGGGGCTGAGCTATTCTTTGGGAGTACCTTTTGTAGGCGTACATCATATTGAGGGGCATATTAGTGCGAATTTCATAACAAACAAGCAGCTTGAACCCCCGTTTATGGCGCTTGTCGTTTCAGGTGGGCACAGCCATATAGTTCTGTGCAAGGATTATTGCAGCTATGAGCTTATAGGCTGCACCCGGGATGACGCTGCGGGAGAGGCCTTTGACAAGGTTGCAAGAGTTTTGGGGCTTCCGTACCCGGGAGGTGTACATATTGATCGGCTGGCGCGGCAGGGCAATGGTGAAGCGTTTAAGTTCAATTCCGCGCTTGCACATCAGGATAATTTTGATTTCAGCTTCAGCGGCATAAAGACCGGCGTTATCAATCTTGTTCATAAGCTGGAGCAAAACGGTCAGAGCCTGCCGGTAGAGGATATAGCGGCGTCTTTTCAGGAATTCGTGTGCAGAAATCTTACGGAAAAAACCGTACGCGCTGCCGTAAAATACGAGCAGAACAAAATCGTGCTTGCCGGCGGAGTGGCTGCAAATTCAAGATTGCGTGAAATGCTGGAGGCAGAATGCAAAAAAGCAAATATGAGCTTTTTTGCGCCGGAGCCGATCCTTTGTACGGACAACGCCGCAATGATAGGCTGTGCCGGGTACTATCGTCTTATGCGCGGATATACTTCCGATCTTACGCTTAACGCAGAGGCCTCCATGTCACTGTTCGGTTAGTCTGCATTTATAATGAATAAAGTTTATAAGTCAACAAGGCTTTTTTTAAGCGGAGTTTCCTAATTATAAGGGAATTCCGCTTTTAATTTAATATTAACCTTTTTTTATATTGTTTTTTTGTATTAAAGCCGGGCGGGGGGCGTTTTCCGCATCAAAATTACAATTACAGGGTATACCGTCAGCTTTTTCGTGATAATCGGCACGGCGGAACAGTATAATCAAATAAGTATATATTCGGAGGTAAAACTATGAACGCATTGACAAATACTGTCGGTATTCACGCTAAGAGAAAAACGGCTTTGAAAAACCTTATTTTTCTGCTGCTTTGTGCATTGGCCGGAACGGCGGCTGTTGTTATTCTTTTGCTTGTTGCGGCGCTGCTTATTAAAAACATGCATCCTTCAGACGGTGTGATATCGGTCTTATGCACGGTTATAAAGCTTATAGGTGCGGCCGTATGCGCACGGATTGCGTCAAAGCAAGACGCCATGCATCCTGCATTTGCCGCAGCGGCGGCAGCCGGCATCGAGGTTTTGCTTTCAACGGCTTTATTCTGCATATTGAATAAATCTCTTCCGGGAATGGGGACGGCAATTGCCGATATGTTCATGGCGGTTGTCGGCGGCGCGCTTTTCGGAATACTGTTTGGTGCAGGAAAAAGAAGCAAGGGCAGAAAAAGATAACGCCGCCTTTTGCGTAAAATGCGGCTAAGAACAAAACAGCGCGTTATGCATGAGCTCTGACGGCGGATATAGCGGCATGTAAGCAGCATAAAAAAATCGTATCTTGTAAACTTGTATAATTTATGATTGCTTTTTAAAAAAAGAAAAATATAGTATAATAGAAAAAACAAATGAATATTTCGGAGGAAAGCAAAATGAAACATATAAAAACCATCAGCAAGCCCTGCCTCAATAAAGATATCAAACATAAGGGCTGCGGCGAGTGCCAGGCAAGCTGCCAGTCTGCCTGCAAGACCTCCTGCACCGTAGGCAATCAGTCCTGCGAGAAGCAGTAAGAGCGGATAGCCGTAAACGACGGCGGCGGCGGGTGAACAAGCCCCCGATGCTGAAGGCGTTTTTCGGCAGGAGTCAAAATAACGGCTTTTTTATGCCGTTTTTTTTATGGACGATTTTTGCGCCCGGTGCGCCCCAAAAAGCGGCAAATGCCAAGCGCGCGGCGTAGGTGCAAAAAACGAAAGGAACGAATTGTAATGCTTCATACCTTCAAATGTTTGGACAGATTTCTGCTGCTGGATATTGAAAGCGGCGCTGTTCATGTAGTGGATGAAATAACGCATGATGTTGCAAAGCTTTACGAGGATCATGACCGCAGCGAAATAATTGCCGGCCTGCCCCAATATACGGCAGCGGAAATTGACGAGGTGCTGCAGGAGCTGGACGAGCTCAAAAAGGAAGGACAGCTTTGTGCAAAGGTGGACGAGGCGGAGCTGGCCGCAGCCGCCGAGCGCAACAAGAATGTTGTGAAATCCATGTGCCTTCATATTGCGCATGACTGCAACCTGCGCTGCAAATACTGCTTTGCCTCCACGGGGGATTTCCACGGGGAGCGCTTGCTTATGCCTCTTGAGGTGGCCAAGCGCGCCATAGACTTTTTAATGACGCACTCCGGTTCGCGCCGTCAGCTGGAATTGGATTTCTTCGGCGGCGAGCCGCTTATGAATTTTGATGTTGTAAAGAAAACCGTTGAATACGGCCGTGAACAGGAAAAGAAATACGGCAAGGTTATTCGCTTTACCATCACGACAAACGGAGTATTGGTAAACGATGAAATAATGGATTTCTTCAACAAAGAAATGTCCAATGTTGTTCTTAGCATTGACGGAAGACCTGAGGTGCACAACAGCATGCGCAAAACCGTTAACGGAAAGAATTCCTTTGACACGGTAGCTAAAAATTCGCTGAAAATTGCTTTGTCCCGCGGGCAGCGGCAGTATTATGTTCGCGGAACCTTTACGGCGCACAACCTTGACTTTACAAACGATGTCCGTTTTCTTTCCGATTACGGCTTTAAGCAGCTTTCCATGGAGCCGGTTGTCGCGGAAAAGGAAAAGGATTATGCTCTTTTGCCGGAGCATATGGAGGCAATTGAGCAGGAATACGAAAAGCTCGCAAGGCTGTACCTTGAGCGGATGGGAACGGATAAAGAATTCGGCTTTTTCCATTTCATGCTGGATCTTACGGGGGGACCGTGCCTGCCAAAGCGCATTACCGGCTGCGGCGCCGGAAGCGAATATGTTGCGGTTACTCCCACGGGAGATATATATCCCTGTCATCAGTTTGTAGGTCTTGAGGAGTGCCGCATGGGCAGCGTTATGGACGGCAGCTTTGATACACAGGCGCAGGCTCGCTACAAGGCCTGCAATGTGCTTACAAAGCCGGATTGCAGAGAATGCTGGGCAAAGTATTATTGCTCCGGCGGCTGCCTTGCAAATGCATATATTTACAACGGTGATTTGTATAAGCCCTTCAAAATGGGATGCCTTACCGAGCGCAAGCGCCTTGAATGTGCCTTGGCAATAATGGCAATACGCGCGGAAGAGGGTAAATAACATCTTTTTTCAATTGTATGTCACGGAGGAATAATTATGATCAGATCTTTCGGGGGCAAACGCCCTGTGTTGACAGCGAAACTCTTGTATTTGACAGCGCAGAGCTGCTGGGCGATGTAACGATAGCCTCCGGCGTATCGGTATGGTCCGGCGCGGTACTGCGCGGGGACAGTGCGGCAATAACCGTTGGCAGCGGCAGCAATGTTCAGGACAATGCCGTAGTACATGTTTCGCACGGATATCCTGTGCGCATAGGCAAGGGCGTCACGGTTGGACACGGCGCAATAGTACACGGCTGTACCGTTGAGGATAATGTTCTTATCGGCATGGGAGCGATTATTCTGGACGGAGCCGTTATAGGCAGCGGCACAATAATCGGCGCGGGAGCCCTTGTTTCGCAGGGAAAAATCATTCCTCCGGGCAGTCTTGTTGTAGGCGTTCCGGGAAAAATAGTGCGCGAACTCACAAATGACGAAATACAAAGCATACGGGATAATGCCGATGAATACATGAATTTACTGAAGGAATACAAAAAAATTCCTGAGTTTTTTTGTGTTTTTTTCGGTGCAAATATTGACTATTACTTTCAAATCATTTATAATACTTGAGTATTGCTTTGCAAGGAGGAACAGTGATGAAAACTAAAAGTGTAATCACACTGGTTGTGGTCATACTATTGCTTGCGGTTTTGGCTGTATTTTCCCTTGGTGTAACCGGCAAAGGCGTCACCATCGGTATCACGCGGTTCAAGCCCTGGTACGAAAATGTTAAGCTTGGTATGGATATCAAGGGCGGCGTTACCGTCATATATGAGGCAAAGGAAAAGGAAGGCTCCGATTTTGATGCCGGCATAAAGAGAATAATCACCATTTTTGAAAACCGTTTGTCCAGCAAGGGTTACAGCGACGTATCCATAACCCAGCAGGGCACGAACCGCATCCGCGTTGAAATAGCGGATGTTGCATCGGTAAGCGATGTTTCGTCGCTGCTGGGCACGCCCGGTAAGCTGGAATTCCGCGATGATGAAGGCAATGTGATCTGCACCGGAGATCAGCTGAAGTCTGCAACATATCTCGGGCAGGACGGCAGCGATTATGTTGTAAGCATAACTTTTGACTCCGACGGAACCAAAAGCTTTGCCGAGGCCACAAAGAAGGCCTTGGAGAAAAAAAGCTATATTGCAATCTATATGGACGGCAGCGAGTATTCCCGTCCTACTGTAAATGCGGCTATCACTGACGGCAAGGCCGTAATTACCTGTGCTACTGCCGAGGCGGCAAACAATATGGCCATCGTTCTTCAGAGCGGAGCCATGCCTCTTGATATAACGGAAATCAGCGCAAGCGTGGTAAGTGCGACCCTTGGCTCGGAAGCACTCAATTCCGCTTTGATCGGCGGTCTTATCGGTGTAATCCTCGTGTTTGTGTTTATGCTTGTTGTCTATCGCTTTATGGGGCTTGCGGCCGATATTGCACTTTTTGTGTATATGCTCATCTTCTACTGGTTTATAACTTCCTTCCCGTGGATGCAGCTTACCCTTCCTTCCATTGCCGGTATCGTTTTAAGCATAGGTATGGCGGTGGATGCAAATGTTGTCATATTCGAACGCATTAAGGAAGAGTTTTATGCCGGCAAAGACCTTGACTCCTGTGTGAGCATCGGCTACACCAAGGCGCGCAGCGCAATACTTGATGCAAACCTTACTACCATAATTGCCGGTTTGGTTATGCTTATGGTCGGCCCTGCGCCTATTAAAAACTTTGCAACGACATTGCTTGCAGGCGTAGTTATATCGATGCTTACCGCCATATTTGTCACCAGATATTTCCTCAATGTACTTATCAAACTCGGCATTAACAAACCCGGGCTTCTTTCGCTGAAGGAGGGCAAGGCTGATGAAAAATAAGAAACTGCTTTGGTTTATAATTTCCGGAGTTATAATTCTTGCCGGAATAATTTCCATGTGTGTTCAGGGACTTAACCTCGGCATTGATTTCAAGGGAGGAAACCTTCTTGCGGTAAGCTTCGGCACCGCTGCCGACAGTGCCAAAGTGGAGGCCATTGTGGCTCAGGCAGGCGGAAAAGATGTTAAGCTGCAGAAAAGCGGAGATAACTCCTATGACATTCGCTTTATGACGGATGAGTCGCAGGATGTCGGTCAGGTGCGCGAGGAGATACAGAAGCAGCTTGAAGCGGCATACGGCAAGGATGTATGCGGTACCGCAGTTGAAGCAAGCTTTGATACCGTAAGCGCTGCCGCCAGCCGCGAGCTTATAATTGCTGCTTTCTGGACGGTGGCTTTGGCTGTGGTATGTATGCTTGTATATATTTCACTGCGCTTTGAGTGGACCTTCGGTGTTGCAACGGTAGTCGGTCTTGTTCATGATATACTCATTACGCTTTCCGTTATGTCCATCATTCAGGTTCAGCTCAACAGCACATTTATTGCTGCCATGCTGACGATTGTTGGCTATACCGTCAATAATACCATTGTTATATTTGACCGTGTACGCGAAAACAACAAAAAGTACGATACAAAAACCTACTCTCGCCAGTTTGTTGTTGCAACAAGCGTAAAGGAGTCCGTAACACGCACACTGTTCAGTTCGCTCACCACGCTCTTTACAATCGGCGCTCTGTGCATTTTCGGTGTTACCAGCGTGCGCGACTTTGCACTGCCTATTATTGTAGGTATTCTCTCCAGCATGTATTCCTGCATATTCATCAATCCCAATGTGTGGGAATTCATTGCTGAAAAGCGCAAGGCAAAGAAGACTGCTTAATATTAATAAAAAATCCCTTCTTTCTTATGCATTGAAGGGATTTAGTCTATCCGTAAACGGCATTATTGCGGCGTCGCCATTTTTGTACGGCTGCTGAATATATGGTTTGCGGATAACTTAAAAGATTTTTACTGATTATTTGTTCGGAGAGGAAAGCCCGTGCCAGTAGTACTAAAGCCCAATAAAAAAGCCTCGGAGATCGATAAAAACACGGTAGCGGAAATAGCGGCATCGTTAAAAATCGCGCGCCCCATTGCGGAGGTTCTTTATACCCGCGGTTTTGATTCCGTTGAAAAAGCCGCCGGCTTTATCAATGCCGGTGCGGAGCTGCACTTGCCTCAGCGTCTGCCGGGAATAAAAGAGGCGGCGGACACGCTGCTTCAGGCAATATATCGAAACGAGCACATAACGGTGTACGGCGATTACGATGTAGACGGAATATGCGCGGTTTCCGTTATGCTTCTTGTGCTTCGCCATCTTCAGGCGGATGTCGATTATTATATTCCCGATCGGCATAGCGAAGGGTACGGGCTGAATTCCGATGCGGTAAGCCGTATTTCAAAAAAAGGCGGGGTTTTGCTTACCGTGGACTGCGGCATTGCCTCGCACGCAGAGGTGGCGCTTGCCGTTCAAAACGGCATGAAGGTAATAGTAACCGATCATCATACAGTGCCCGAACAGATACCGGAATGCATAGTAATAAATCCGCACATTCCGTCGGATTATCCCTTCAGTGAGCTTTGCGGCGCGGGTGTTGCTTTTAAGCTGGCTCAGCAGCTTTTAGGGAAATCCGAGTTTTTTTGCGAGCTGCTGGATCTTGCAGCCATTGCAACGGTTGCCGATATGGTGCCGCTTACGGGAGAGAACCGGGCAATCGTAAAAATGGGGCTGGAAAGGATAAATTCCTGCCCCCGTCCGGGTCTTCTTGAATTGATAAAGCAAAGCGGCAAAACCCCCGGCAGGATAACATCAGTTGACATTGCATTTGCAATTGCCCCAAGACTTAATGCAGCCGGAAGGCTGGAGAGCGCAGAGCTGGGCGTGGAGCTGCTTACCGGCGCGGGAAACGCACAGGAAATATCGGCAACGCTTTGCCGCCTCAATACCGTGCGACAGGAACTGGAGCAGCAGGTAATTGAACAGGCGGAAGAAATAGTTTTGCGTTCCGGTCAGGTGCGCGACAGGCGCGTGCTGGTTGCTGCCTCCGACGGGTGGGAAAAAGGCGTTGTCGGCATAGCCGCTTCGCAGATGGCAGCAAGACATCATCGGCCGTGCATACTTTTTTCGGTGGAAAACGGTATAGCTACCGGCTCGGGGCGCAGCGTTGAGGGCATAAACATGTATTCAATGCTGCAAAGCATAAATGATTTACTGCTGCGCTTCGGCGGTCACGCCATGGCAGCGGGGCTGAGCATTGATGCGGACAGGCTGGATGAAGCTGCTTACCGCCTTGATTGCTATGTAAAGGAAAACTATGATGAACTGAATACCTTTCCGGTGGCGCGCTACGACGCGCGTGCCTGCCTTAGTGAAATGGACATGGGGCTGGCGCGGCAGATAGAGCTGCTTGCGCCCTTCGGGATGGGCAATCCCTCACCTAAATTCCGTATCGACGGTCTCAGAGCCTCCTGCTCCAAGGCGGTGGGGAAGACGGGTGCTCACCTTAAGCTGACTCTAAGCGATGAGCTTACATCCACCGAGTCCATGATGTTTTCCTATAAAAACCGTGATTTTCAGCTTGTTGACGGCATGTATTACACCGTTACCGGAGCACCCGATATAAATGTCTGGAACGATACGGAAAAGCTGAGCTTTATAGTTGATGCTTCGCGCCCCGAGAGAACGGCATCGGCGCTGGAAGAGGTGCTGCGGCTGAATGATGAAAAATTTGTTCGTGCATTTTTTCATCAGATTATGTATAATAACGGTGAAGAGGAATGTCAGTACGAGGCGCTTGAATCCTTTGAGGAGCTTACAGCGCTGCTTGACGGGCTGCTAAGTCAGTCGGCAACGGGAACGGTTATAATTTGCAATCATCCGGCTATTGTTCCCAAAATCGCGGAATTCATTTATTCCGGATATCCGCGGTGCGATGTGGAGCTGTTTTCCTCTGCATCGCAGAAAAACGGATATAATACATTTGCGGCGGGCTGTATTCCGGAAAACATGGAGCTTGTGAATTTCAGCAATGTTGTGCTATGCGACAGCTGTACGCAGCAGATGATAGCGGCTGTTTCAAAAGCGGCTCCCGAGGCTGAGATATATGCTTTTATGCAATCGTCCAAGGAGCTTACACAGCTTATTGCCAAGCGTTACCGCGATTTTTCCCGCAGCGGCATGGGGGTGGCATACGGTGTGCTGCGAGCGGCTTGTGAAAAGCTGCCGCCCTGCCGTACACGCGAGGAATTCATGCAAAGGCTGCTGACGGTTCGCCGCGCAGCCGGGTGCTATTGGACATTGCGCTTTCGGTGTTTGAAGAGTTGGGCTTTTTTAAGTGTGAATGCGGAGATAACGGCTTCAGCGTTGTTTTTAATCGCGCAGCGCCGGCCAATCCGCTTGCAAACAGCAGGATATACAAAAATATCTGCGGCTATTCTTCTTGCGGATTGTAACGGCAAAACGCACCGCATTTTGCATTCGACGGCCCGGTATGGGTTTAATATCGCCTTTACAGAATTGCCGCTGAGCGGATATGAGCATTAAACAAACGATACAAAAGCGAGGGCAAGCAGCCCGTAAAAATTAAAACTACGGCAGACCGCGCCGGAAAGCGGTAGCGGATATATATCCGCGCAGGAAGGAACTGTTATGAATCTGAAGGAAAAGGTAAGAATAGTACCGGATTATCCTAAGCAGGGAATACGCTTTATGGACATTACAACATTGTTCAAGGATGCTGATGCCTTCAAAGAGCTTGTGGAAAGAATGAAGCGCGAGCTTGACGGAATAAAGGTTGATGCGGTAGTGGGCCCGGAGGCACGCGGCTTTGTGCTTGGTGCAACACTTGCATACTCCATGGGCGTTGGCTTTGTGCCTGCGCGTAAGCCCGGAAAGCTGCCGGCAGAGGTTGTAAGCAGAAATTATAAATTCGGCGACGGCGAGCAGTGCCTGCAGATCCACAAGGATGCAATAAAGCCCGGCGATAAAGTGGTGGTGATTGACGACCTTCTTGCCACGGGCAGCACGGCGCTGGCGGCGTGCAAGCTGGTCGAAGAGCTTGGCGGCGAGGTTGCGGCCGTTGTGTTTGCAATGGAGCATACAATGCTGGGCGGCATAAAAAATCTTGACGGCTATAATGTGCACACGATAATCAAGTTCTGATTTTACATTTCCGCATTGATTTTTTTGCCTGAATAACGGTGCGACGGAGGGGGAGAAACGATGAACGAGCTGCTTGAAAAGGCGAAAGCAAAATACAGCGAAAAGGATTACGATCTTATACGCCGTGCGTACGAGTTCGCTGCGCTTGCACACCGCGAACAGCGGCGCGCTTCCGGTGAGCCGTACATTGTTCATCCCACGAATGTTGCTCTTATCCTCATCGATCTCAACATGGATGCGGCAACCATCGCAGCCGCCTTGCTGCACGATACGGTGGAGGACACAGCCTTTGAAAAGTCCGATATCGAAAAGAATTTCGGCACAGAGGTGGCGGAGCTGGTGGACGGCGTAACGAAGCTGTCCCGCATCAATTTCAACTCAAAAGAGGAACAGCAGGCGGAGAGCCTGAGAAAAATGTTCATCGCAACGGCCAAGGATGTGCGGGTAATGCTGCTGAAATTAGCGGACAGGCTGCACAATATGCGCACGCTTTCCTCTTTGCCGCATGATAAGCAGATATATATTTCCAATGAAACCTTAAGCATTTATGCTCCGATTGCCAATCGGCTCGGTATATATCAGATCAAATGGGAGCTTGAGGATGCTTCGCTGCGTTATCTTGATCCCGATGCCTATAATGCAATTCATGACAGTATAAATCAAAAGCGCGCAGAACGGGAGGAGTATATTGCAAAGGTTATTGATATCGTCCGTCCGAAGCTGGTCGAGGCGGGGATCGACGCATATATATACGGCCGTCCCAAGCACTTTTACAGCATCTACAAAAAAATGAAGTCTCATAATGTGGGCATCGATCAGATTTATGATCTTACCGCATTGAGGGTGATTGTGGATACCGTAAAGGACTGCTACGGGGTTTTGGGCATAGTTCATACTATTTAAGCCCATGCCCGGCAGGTTCAAGGATTATATCGCAATGCCGAAGGTTAATATGTATCAATCGCTGCATACCACGGTTATCGGGCCAAACGGAACTCCGTTCGAGATTCAGATACGCACAAAGGAAATGCACGAAACAGCCGAGTACGGTATTGCTGCTCACTGGAAATATAAAGAAGGCATAAAAGGTTCTACAAATTCCGATGTTATGCTTACATGGCTTCGCAAAATGCTTCAGTATGATACGGAAAGCCATGATTCGCGCGAGTTTGTAGACTCTGTCAAGACGGATTTTTTCAGCGATGAAGTATTTGTTTTTACGCCGCGCGGAGATGTTATAGATCTTCCGGCCGGAGCAACGCCGCTTGATTTTGCATACGCCATCCATTCCGCTATCGGTCATAAATGTATAGGCGCAAAGATAAACGGGCGTATCGTAAATCTTGATGCCAGATTGAAAACAGGCGATATCGTGGAAATACTAACCTCTGCATCGCCCCACGGGCCCAGCCGCGATTGGCTTAACATTGTAAAGACAAATGAGGCCAAAAGCAAGATACGGCAGTGGTTCAAAAAGGAACTCCGTGAAGAGAACATTGTCAAGGGTCGCGATATGATGGAAAAGGAGGCTAAACGGCAAGGATACTCTCTGCCTTCTCTTATGCGCCATGAGTGGCTGGAGCCTATCATGAGCCGCTATAAGCTTCAAAGCGTAGATGACCTGTATGCATCCGTAGGCTACGGCGGTCTTACTACCAATCAGGTACTGTTTCGCCTTATTGAAGAATATCGCCGTGAGAACAACATTCCAAAGCCCGGGGAGCAGCCGCATAAAACAACCCGTTCCATTCTGAAACCCGGCAGCGATGTAATAGTAAAGGGGCAGGAGAATATGCTTGTACGCTTTGCACATTGCTGCAATCCCGTTCCGGGGGACGATATCGTAGGCTATATCACGCGCGGAAGAGGAGTATCCATTCACAGAAGAGACTGTAATAATCTCACCGATTTTGAGCCGGAACGGGAAATAGAGGTTGCGTGGGCAAATGAGGGCAATACTGCTTATAATGCCGATTTAAAACTGCTGGCATACGACAGGCGCGGAATAGTTATTGATGTGAGTAATATGATCTATAATAACGATTTGAAGCTTGTTTCAATGAATGCTCAGGGGAAAAACGGTGTTGCTACCGTAACCATGAGCGTTGAGATAAAAAATACGGAACAGCTGGATGCTTTAATAAAGCAAATGAAGCGAATAAACGGGGTCATCGAGGTATATCGCGTAAATAAATAATCGTGATGCCTGTTATTCCGGTCGGTATTCGGGCGCGGCTGTGCTTTAACATAATATGTCGGGCGAATGTCGGGCGAATGTCGGGAGAAGTCGGCCGCCTGAGAAAGAGAGAATAAAAACATGAAAGCAGTACTGCAGCGTGCGGCAAGGGCTAAAGTTACTGTAAATGGCGAAGCAACGGGGGAGATAGGTGCCGGACTGGCTGTGCTGCTGGGCGTACAGCGCGGCGATACATTAAATGATGTTAACTATATATGCACAAAAATCGAGCAGCTGCGCATATTTCCGGATGAAAACGGAGTAATGAATAAATCGCTTTCGGATCTCGGTTTGGCCGTGCTTATTGTTTCTCAGTTTACTCTGTGCGCCGATGCAAGAAAAGGACGCCGCCCGTCCTATTCCGAAGCTGCACCGCGTGAGGAAGCGGAACCTTTATATCTCGCGGCGGTTAAAAGGCTGCGGGATTCCGGGATTGCCGTATCAACAGGATGCTTCGGCGCCGATATGCAGTTTGAAATAGTAAATGACGGACCGGTAACGATTCTGCTGGATTCAAGACAGGAGTGAACGCTTTGGAGATATATACAACCCATACGGGGCCGTTAAAAGTAAATACATACATTCTGCACGATGCGCATTCGGCGGCAATTGTGGATCCGGGCGGAAACGAAAAGCGCTTGCTGCTTTGGCTTAAGGAAAACGGATTGCAGCTTAATAAAATATTGCTCACTCACGGGCATTTTGATCATTGCGGAGCGGTTCATGCGCTGAAGGCGGCAACGGGTGCGCAGATAATAATAAGCGCCGCAGATGAAGAAATGCTGCACAATAATGTTTTGAGTATGGCTCATGCTTTCGGAGTTTCCTGCCCGCCGTGCTATGCGGACAGATGCGTATCCCACGGCGATACCGTAAGCCTTGGCTTTACAAACCTTGAGGTAATTTCCACTCCCGGGCATACCCCCGGCGGCGTATGCTATTACACTGACGGCATACTGTTTTCCGGAGATACACTGTTTGCGGGCTCTGTCGGCAGAAGCGATTTTCCCGGCGGCGACTATGATGCGCTGATAGAGTCCGTTAAAAAGCGGCTTTTTGTGCTTCCGGACGGCACGCATGTGCTTCCCGGCCACGGTGATGCAACTACAATCGGGCAGGAAAAGTCGGATAATCCGTTTTTGGGCTACGGGTGGGATAAATAACCGTTTTTCTCTGTTTTATCAAAATCAATCTAAGCATAAACGGCGCTGCTTGATATGCTGCTGTTTTAGCTGCGGAGTTTTATGATTCTTTCAACAAACCATTCTGAATTTTATAACGATCTCAGTGAAAGCATTCGCGCATTTTTTCCCGATGCGAATGTTCTGCTTGCGGACAATGCCGATATTACGCATGCCGATGCCGAAACGGTTTTAACGGTAGATGCGTATATCAAGGGGGAAACTGCATATGCAAATGCCCGGCTGAATAACGGAGCAGATGCAGCCGATGCAGCCGATACGCCGGTCGGTCATGCGGAGCTGGCATGCGGACAGGGCAGCGCGCTTCATGTTAAGCGGGTGCTAAAAAGAGTTTCAAAGCTGGCTGTTTATAGGCTTTTGAGCTGCATGGAGAATAAAGCATTGCCGTGGGGCTCGCTCACCGGGATAAGACCTACAAAGCTTATCTACGGCGGCACCGACAGTGAAGAGCTTGAAAAGGTTTACGGTGTCTCTGCGGATAAATGCAGGCTGCTGGAGGAAATAATTTCGGCGCAGAAGCCCTTTATTCATCCGCCTCAAAGAAGCATTGATGTCTATATCGGCATTCCTTTTTGCCGTACAAGATGCGTCTATTGCTCTTTTGCCACTCATGATGCCACAAAGCACAAGCTTATTCCGGCATATATGGATGCGCTGGAGCGCGATATTGCAGCGGCCAGTGATATGCTGAAGGCCAAGGGGCTCAGACCGCGCTGCCTTTATATAGGCGGAGGCACGCCTACGGCGCTGGACGAAAGGCAATTTGCGCATCTTTTGGAGGCGCTTTCGGTCTTTGAGCCGGAAAAAGAGTATACTGTGGAGGCGGGACGGCCGGACACTATAACCGTTGAGAAAATGCGGGCAATGAAAAAGCGCGGAGTAACCAGAATAAGCATAAATCCTCAGACTATGTGCGCAGATACGCTTGCCCTCATAGGGCGGCGCCATTCACCGCAGGATATTTTTGACTGCTTCACGCAGGCAAAAGACATAGGCTTTAACAGCATAAACGCTGACCTTATAGCCGGGCTGCCGGGTGAAAACAATGCAATTTTCGCCCGGTCGCTGAAATCCGTGCTGGAGCTTGGAGCGGATAATATAACCGTCCACACGCTTTCGGTTAAAAACGGCTCGGTGATCAGCGAATATCCGCAAAAGTATCCGATGCCTTCGCAGGAGGAGGCGGCCGCCATGGTGGATACGGCACGGGAAATGCTGAGTCGAGCGGGATATACTCCATACTATCTTTACAGACAAAAATATCAGGCAGGCAATCTTGAAAATGTTGGATATGCGCTGGACGGCAAACAATGCATTTATAATATTGATATAATGGAGGAAACAGTGTCCGTGCTTGCACTGGGCGCAGGTGCCGTTTCCAAAAGGGTGTTTGACGGTCAGGGCAGAATTGAGCGCTGCGCCAATAGCAAAAGCATATATGATTATATACAGCGTATAGAGGAAATGATAAAGCGTAAGCAGCAGCTGTTTGATACATTCTGATGTATGTCCAAAACATATTTTTCCCAAACACAGACAGTAGCCGTCTGCGGAAAGCGTATCGCGCTTAAACAAAAAGCGCTTGCCATTTCCGATATTATAATATAAAAATAAGCTTGCACATTGATATATTTCCGTATTTTTTTTGCACGGGCAAACTGCGGTTCGATATGTGCCTGATATAAGAATGTTTAAGCATTCAAGATAAAACATGATTCCGAAAGGTAATGAAGGAAAACAGTAAAAGAAAGAAAACGCCAAGCGAGGCGGGTAAGGTGTAAGCCGCTGCGTGCTCTTCTTTGAAGGACATTCCTGAACCGGCGGGTAGTCCCCGTTCGCTCTGAAAGCGTTATCATCATTTAAGTGTTTGCAATTAGGGTGGCACCGCGGAAGAGATTTCGTCCCTTACCGGGTGTTTTTTTATTTTATTTCGGCATTTATTTGGCCGGAACATTGCAAACCGTACCGCTGAAGGAGTATAAAAGCAATAAAACCGTCCACCAAACTGTTTAAGGAGTGATTTTATGATCATTGCACCAAAGGGCACAAAGGATGTAACACCGTCCGAGGCGTTCAAGTGGCATTTTGTAGAAGATACCATAAAGGAACGGGCCGATATCTACGGATATCGCGAAATTCGAACTCCGACATTTGAATATACCGAGCTTTTTCAAAGGGGAGTGGGCGACACCACTGATGTTGTACAAAAGGAAATGTACACATTTACGGATAAAGGCGGGCGCAGCCTGACTCTTAAACCGGAGGGCACGGCCGGAGCGGTGCGTTCCTTTGTGGAGCACGGACTCTATAACAGTGCGCTTCCGTTAAAGGCATATTATTTCATTCCCGTTTTTCGTTATGAGCGCCCGCAGGCGGGGCGCTACCGCGAGCATCATCAATTCGGTGCGGAGGTATTCGGTGCTACCGAGCCTACAATGGATGCGGAGCTTATAGCGTTTGCTTTGGATATCATATCAAGCTTTGGCATAAATGAACTGTCACTGTGCATAAACAGTATCGGCTGCCCAAAGTGCCGCGCTGAATATAACGCTGCTCTTAAGGAGTATATGAATTCAAGAAGGGAGGAGCTTTGCTCCACCTGCCGCGATAGATTGGAGAAAAATCCGCTTCGCATACTGGATTGCAAGGTGCCTTCATGCGGCGAAATAGCGGCAAATGCGCCGGTTATACTTGATTACCTCTGCGATGACTGCCGCGAGCATTTTGAAAGCTGAAGCAGCTGCTTGACGCCGCGGGCATTGCATATACGGTTGATCCGCATATTGTACGCGGGCTTGACTACTATGTTCGCACCGTGTTTGAGATTATTTATACTCAGCCGGGCGGGGATAAAATAACCGTTTGCGGCGGCGGACGCTATGACGGACTTTCTGCGCAGATAAGCGATGTATCCGTTGCAAGCGCCGGCTTCGGAATGGGGCTTGAGCGCCTGATAATGGTGCTGGAGAACGCCGGAATACTGCCGCCGGATGATGATAATTGCCGTGTTTTCATTGCTTCCATGGGACAAAGAGCCGAGACAGAGGCCTTTACTCTTGCTCAGCGTCTGCGGGCATTGGGTATACGGGCAGAGATAAATTACTGCAAGCGCAGCCTTAAGGCACAAATGAAATATGCCGATAAGATTCGTGCTCAAAGTGTTATAGTAATAGGCGACAATGAGGTTGACGGCGATGTATATACGGTAAAGGATATGGCAAGCGGAGAGGAAAGCGTATTTGCCAAAGCAGATATTGCCTCCGCCTTTGCATGAAATGTCCATCATAACAAAACAGGATATTCCGTCAGGAATTGATTATTTATACTGTTGATGATTTTTTACGGGAGGAATAACATAATGGGCGAGTCATTGGGAAGCTTCCAACGCAGCGGAATGTGCGCCGATCTTACGGAGAAAAATGCGGGACAGACGGTTTCGCTTTGCGGTTGGGTGCAAAGAAGAAGAGATCTCGGCAAGCTGATTTTTGTTTGGCTGCGCGATTATACCGGCATTGTTCAGATAGTTTTTGATCAGTCGCGTTTTCCGGAAGTGTTTGAAAAAGCCGGTCAGCTTCGCAGCGAATATGTAATTGCAGTACGGGGCGTTGTTGAAAAAAGAACTCCGGAGAACATAAATCCCGAGCTTAAAACGGGCAGAATAGAGGTGTGTGCCGGCGAGCTGATTATTCTCAACGAAGCGCAGACTCCGCCGTTTGCGGTAGATGATGATGCCGTCGTTAACGACAGCGTGCGCTATAAATACAGGTATATTGATCTGCGCAGGCCGGCCATGCAGCATATTTTGCGTACCCGCAGCAATATAGCCGCTTCAGTTCGCAGCTATTTCGGCCAGAACGGCTTTGCGGAAATCGAGACCCCGGTGCTTTGCAAAAGCACTCCCGAGGGAGCAAGAGATTATCTTGTGCCCAGCCGTGTTCATCCCGGAAAATTCTATGCTCTTCCGCAGTCTCCGCAGCTGCTTAAGCAGCTGCTTATGGTAAGCGGTATGGACAGGTATTATCAGATTGTCAAATGCTTCAGAGATGAAGACCTGCGCGCCGACAGACAGCCGGAATTTACCCAGATCGATGTAGAGATGTCCTTTGCGGATCAGGATCAGATAATGGAGATCTGCGAGGGCCTGCTGCGCCGTGTATTCAGGGATATTGCCGGCTACGAAATTCCGGAACCCATAGAAAAAATGACTTACCGCACTGCAATGGAAAAGTACGGCTCGGATAAGCCGGATCTTCGTTTCGGTATGGAAATAAACGATATATCCGATATAGCAAAGGATTGCGGCTTTTCCGTATTTTCTTCAGCAACGGCATCGGGCGGGAGCGTTCGCGGCCTGCTCGGAAAATCCATGGCACAGCACCTTTCCCGCAAGGAGATCGACGCGCTCACCGAGGTGGTAAAAACCTATCGCGCCAAGGGCCTTGCGTGGCTCAGCCTGAACCAGGACGGCAGTGTGCGCAGCTCGTTTGCAAAGTTCCTTACGGAGCAGGAGCTTAACAGCCTTATAAAACGCATGGATATGCAGCCGGGCGATATAGCCTTTTTTGTGGCGGACGGCAACAATACGGTGGTGCTGGAAGCATTGGGACAGCTGCGCCTGGAGTTGGGGCGCCGTTTTGATCTTATTGATAAATGCCTATCGCTTTGTGTGGATAACTGAATTCCCGATGTTTGAATACAGCCCTGAGGACGGCAGATATTATGCAGTGCACCATCCCTTCACGGCACCGATGGATGAGGATTTTGCCCTTGTGGATACCGATCCCGGCGCTATGCGCGCAAAGGCGTATGATATCGTGCTTAACGGCTATGAGCTTGGCGGAGGCAGTGTGCGCATACATGACAGTGCAGTTCAGAACCGCATGTTCAAAGCGCTGGGCTTTGAGGAGGCGGATATTCGTGAACGCTTCGGCTTCCTTGTTGATGCTTTCAAGTACGGAGCTCCGCCGCACGGAGGCTTTGCAATAGGAATGGATCGCCTTACAATGCTCCTTTGCGGTACTGACAATATAAAGGATGTTATTGCGTTCCCCAAAATGCAAAATGCAGCCTGCCTTATGACAAATGCACCGGATTTTGTAGACGACAAACAGCTTGATGAACTGAATATCGCTGTTGTGCGCAAAGAAGACGGGCAGCAGGAATAATTCATAATTTGCCGTGCTGTTTGCACGGAAGTAAATGAGGTGTCTATGCTGACCTGCGGCATAATTACAGAAAAACAGAACGGCCGTTCAAAAGTGCGTATCGGCACAAATGATGCCTGCGGAAAATGCGGAAAATGCTCTCCGACAAAACCGAGGGTCGTAACGGCGGAGGATATGACGGATTCCGTTCCCGGGGATAAGGTCGAGATTGAAATAAGCGACAGAAAATATGCCCAATCAATATTGCTGTTGTATATAGTGCCGCTTATTGCATTTGCAGCCGGCGTCGCTGCGGGCTATTATGCACTCGGATCGCTTTTTTCCCCGAAAACGGTTGACATAGTCGCGGTTCTGTGTGGTATAATCTTAATGTTATCTGTTTATGCTTTTGTAAGGTTGTTCCGGAAGCATATCGATAAAAAGACGGTTGCAAGGGTAATCGCTATTACAGGAAAAGAGTATAAAGAGTATAATGAGCAAAATAATTAATGTTGATGATGCAGCTTTTAACAGCAAGGTTCTTAATTCCGAAGTGCCGGTTTTGGCTTATTTCACTGCGCCGTGGGTAAACGAGTGTTCTCTGCTCAGCCCGGTACTTGAAGAACTGGCACAGGAGTATGACGGCAAGCTGCGAATAGCGCGCATCGATGCCGATCAGAATGATGTTTCCACCCAGCGTTACAATATAAAGGCTATGCCCACCATGATAGTTTTTAATAACGGTAGGGTAGAGGAGACCGTTGTGGGAACGCGTTCCAAGAACCAATTGAGCGAAATGATCAGCCGGTATATCGGTTGATCTTCTGCACGCGGCAAAAAAACGCCGCGTGCAATTTTTACTTACTGATTTTCGGAGGATTTCAAATGATTGATCTAAAAGAGCTTTATTCTTCAGATGCCGAAGTGGCTATCGCAATGGAACAGGAACTCACGCGTCAGCGTTCTCATATCGAGCTTATTGCTTCGGAGAACTTTGTTTCTCCCGCGGTTATAGCCGCTGTCGGCTCTCATCTTACAAACAAATATGCTGAGGGCTATCCCGGGAAAAGATATTACGGCGGCTGCGAATATGTCGATATGGTGGAGGAGCTTGCAATAGAGCGCGCCAAAAAGCTTTTCGGGGCAGAGCATGCAAATGTGCAGCCTCATTCCGGAGCTCAGGCCAATATGGCGGTTTACTATGCTTTTTTGCAGCCGGGAGACAGAATACTGGGTATGAGTCTTGCTCACGGCGGACACCTTACGCACGGCTATAAAATAAATATATCGGGCAAGTATTTTCAGAGCGCCTCATACGGGGTGGACGAAAGCGGATATATCGATTATGACCAGGTGCGCAAAACGGCCTGCGAGTTCCGGCCCAAGATAATTGTTGCCGGTGCCAGCGCATATCCGCGTGTTATTGATTTCCGCCGTTTCCGTGAGATATGTGACGAAGTCGGAGCGCTCCTCATGGTTGATATGGCGCATATTGCAGGCTTGTCGCGGCGGGAGAGCACCCAAGCCCGATTCCGTATGCGGATGTCGTTACCACTACAACACATAAAACTCTCCGCGGCCCAAGAGGCGGCATGATCCTCTGCCGCGAAAAATACGCCAAGGATATTGACCGTGCAGTTTTTCCGGGCACGCAGGGCGGTCCCCTCATGCATGTTATCGCGGGAAAGGCAGTGTGCTTCAAGGAAGCGCTGGAACCGGCGTTTTGCAGCTATGCGCACGACATTGTGAAAAATGCCAAAGCAATGGAGGAAGGCTTCATTGAAAACGGTATAAACATGGTGTCGGGCGGCACGGATAACCATCTTATCCTTTTGGATCTTCGCGGCACGGGTGTTACGGGAAAAGAACTGGAAACGCTGCTTGGCAAGGCAAATATTACGGTTAACAAAAATGCCATCCCCTTTGATCCGGAAAAGCCGGCTGTTACAAGCGGCATACGCGTGGGCACACCTGCTGCAACCTCAAGAGGGATGGACGCTGCCGTTCTTAAGCGTGTAGCCAAGCTTATATGCGATATAATCAAAAATGGAGAAGCCGCATGCCCCGGGGTACGGCAGGAGGTCATGTCTATCACTGAAAAATATCCGCTGTACGCAGATATAGTAATAAAATAAAGCTTTATTTCTTGTCGTTATCAGAATTATTAACAGCATTAGTGGCGGTGCGCATTTTGGCGCACCGTCTGTTTATATACTACTATTCACGGAGGTTGGTTTTGGTATATAATAAATATCCACCCGCATAGCGGGTGGTTTTTCATTTTCGGGCATAGCCCTATCCTTTGCTGGCTGCGCACAAGTGCGCTATTTATTGACCTGCCAGTCATGCATATTATTACTTGCTACCCGTAAACGGGTCTCTTGGATCAAACAGTCTCATCTGATCACTTTCTCTGTCCGCTTTCAGCTGGTTCTCTATGTACTCTTTTATTGCCTTCGTGTTTTTTCCCACCGTATCCACATAGTATCCTTTGCACCAAAATTCGCGATTTCGGTATGCAAATTTCATGTTACCCCATTTTTGAAATATTTGCAGACTGCTTTCCCTTTTAAGTACCCCATAAATCCCGAAACGCTCATTTTGGGAGGTATACTCACCAACATATGTATGTGGTCGGGACACACTTCTCCTTCTATAATCTCTACGCCTTTCCACTCACATAACTGCCTTAATATTTCTCTTATCTCCGCTCGTTTCTCTTCGTAGAATACTTTTCTACGATATTTGGGCGCAAATACTATATGATACTTGCAATTCCACCGCGTATGTGCTAAACTTTTACTGATGTTATTTTGTTCTTGCATTTTAATGTCCTCCGATTGTGTTTTATTTTGGCGACTGGCAGGTCCCTTCTATTTTAACACAATCGGAGTTTTTTCTCTTGTTCATCGGTTAACCTTTTTTGAACCCCGCCACTATGGCGGGGTTTTCGGTATACAAAAAATGAGTGTTCATAACTCAAATCCGTTATGAACACTCAATATGGTGCGGATGACAGGAATCGAACCTGCACGGGGGTACCGCCAGAACCTAAATCTGGTGCGTCTGCCAATTCCGCCACATCCGCAAAACAAACAAATTATATGCTTAAATATCCGTTTTGTCAATAAAAACTCAAATCATCAAAAAATGAATGGGGAAGTGGCTGAGTGCAATAAACAGGCGCCTGATTATTATTTATGAAACGATTTGCGGCCTAACAGAAGGGCGGCAGTAAGGCAAGCGGGAAATACGGCAGCTAAAAGTATTCCCGGCTGCATATTGCCGTTAAAACACCCGGATACAAAGCCTACAACGGCAGGTCCGCCGACACAGCCAAGATCCCCGCCCAAGGCCAGAAGTGCAAACATTGCGTTGCCGCCGTCTTTTATCGCAGCTGCCGCACAGCTGTATGTGCCCGGCCACATCAATCCCACGGAAAAGCCGCACAGAGCCATGCCTGTAAGGGCAAGCGGGGGATAAGGTACTAAAGCAATTATCAAATAAAATACGGTACAAAGAATCCCCGAAGCCGTCATTGCTTTTTCAAGATTGATTTTATCGCTGGCTTTTCCGTAAAGCAGACGGCAAAGTCCCATTGATGCGGCAAACAAAGCCGGACCGACAATATCGCCGATTGTTTTTTTGATACTTTAAGGCTGCTTTCGGCAAAAACGGAAGCCCATTGCGCTATTGCCGATTCACTGGCGCCGGCGCAGAATATAACCGCAAAAAACAGCCAAAAATATTTGTTTTTTATCAATTGTACTATATTTGCGGCATGATGCTTTGATTTATCGGACGGAAGCGGAACTATGCTGAATACTATTGCATTTGCAAGCGGCAGCACAGCCCAAAGGATTGATAAAACGCGCCAGTTATCTATTCCGAACACAAAGAAAAACAACGCCGAAATCAGTATTACGCCTACGCTGCCCCAACAGTAAAATGAATGCAGCAGACTCATGGTTTTATCCTTATGCTCACCGGGGCAGGCTTCAACAATCGGGCTTATCACAACTTCAATCAGTCCGCCGCCGACGGCATAAAGCACTACGGAAATGACTAATCCCATATAAGGGTCTTCCAAGTGCTGCGGCAGAAAGGAAAGCAGGAGCAACCCGGCTGCTGCGGATATATGAGCGCTTACGGTACATATTCTGTAACCGATTTTGTCCACAATCCATGCGGCGGCGGTGTCGGTAATCAGCTGTATGAAGAAGTTAATGGTTATAAGAAGCGTAATCTTTTCAATGGGAATATTATAAGCGGTTTGAAAGTTAATAAATAATAACGGCACAAAGACATTTACGATCGCCTGTACAATATATCCGATAAAGCAGGCAGTAATTGTTTTGCTGTATTTGTTTTGCATTTTACGCTCCGTCAGGCTTTTTATTGGCACTTGCTTAAATGAATCACATATAACTGCTGAATAGTATTTTTATTCTGAAATAATATCATAACCGCCGTACAAAAGCAATCGTATTTTATAAACAGAGCATAAATCTGTTTGTATGCCCGTATTGCGCAGCATAATGACGATAATTCTGTATTGAATTCGGTATTGCATGTATGGTATAATTAAATCGCCCGTTTATATAAATTCGGGCAGTAGCTTATAAAGCCGTGTCTGTAAATGCAGATGATTTTAGCGGAATAGCTATATGAGGTGTTTTATTATGCAAGTATTTGAAGGTGCCAAGTGGATATGGCTTCATAACGAGAAAAGCAGGGATGAATACGGAGAATTCTTTGCCGTATTTAATTCCGAAAAAGAAAACGCCGTGTGCCGTATTTCCTGTGACGGAGATTATACTCTGTTTATAAACGGATCTGCTGCGGGAAGTAATCAATACGGAGATTTTGAGCATTATAAAATATATGATGAAATTGATATAAGCCGCTATCTGCAAAAAGGAAAAAATGCAATTGCCATTCTTGTATGGCATTACGGCAACGATTTTCAACGCTACAAGACGGCGCAGGCCGGCTTGATTTTTGAAATATGCCGCAATGAACAGGTCCTGCTTGCAAGCGATGAACGGGTGCATTGCAGGCAAAGCAGGGCGTATAAAAGCGGGCTGTGCAAAAGAATTACAAATCAGATGGGCTTCAGCTTTTTGTACAATGCATCAAAGGAGGATAACTGGCGCGAAAAAGGCTTTGATTCAATAAATCCGTCTGTAACTGTCAACAAAACCTGTACATTTTATCCGCGCCCTACAAAAAAAGCTGCAGCTGTGCGCCAGAAAAGCCGGCAAAAAAATACTGAAAAAAATGAGAAAAAAATTATTATCTTGTTGATCTGGGCGAAGAAACGGTGGGCTTGCCTACTATGGAATTTGTGTCCCCGGCAGAACAAAAAATCACGGTCTGTTGGGGCGAGGATATTCAGGAAGGTCATGTTCGGCGCATTATAGGCGACAGGGATTTCAGCTATGAGTATATAGCCAAAACGGGGAATAACTGCTATACAAATTATATGCTCAGGCTGGGCTGCCGATATCTTGAATTATACTCAGAGCAGGAGATAAAGCTGCGCTATCTCGGCTTGATTCCGCAGGTATATCCCGTAAATGTATTGCCGTTTTCTTTGAAATGCGACAAAGACCGCCGTATTTATGATGTTTGTGTAAAAACACTGCAGTGTTCCATGATGGAACACTATGTTGATACTCCATGGCGCGAGCAATGTCTGTACGCATTTGATTCGCGCAATCAAATGCTTTGCGGATACTATGCATTTGAAAACGGCAACGCTCAATACGCGCGGGCCGGTCTGCAATTGCTTTCGGAGGATATAAGGCAGGACGGCCTGCTGCCCATTTGCGCGCCTTGCGGAGTGAATTTGGCAATCCCGTCATTTTCCCTGCACTATGTTATAGCCATCGGTGAATATCTTGCGCACACCGGCGATGCTGCGTTTGTGCAAGAAGTTTTTCCAAGGCTGCTTTCCATCCTGAAGGCGTTTATTCATAATCGGCATAACGGGCTTGTATGCCGGTTTTCGGAAAGTGATCAGTGGAATTTTTATGATTGGTCTTCGTATCTGGAAGGCAATCTTTTCGGTACGGAGAAAAAGGAACCCGATCTTATCGTCAATTGTCTGTTTATCATGGCCCTTGATAGCCTAAACAAGATATGCAAAAGAATATCGGTTCCTTTTGAATATGAAGCCCTTTTATCGGAAAGCCGTAAAAATACCGCATATGCCTTTTATAATGCCGATAAAAAAGCATATTCGCTTACCGCGGGCGGCGGCGAATTTACGGGCTTGGGCAATTCGCTTGCAATTATAGCGGGAATTGCCGAAAATCCGGCAGAGCTTTGCGAAATGCTTGCAGACGGATGCTTTACAGAGGCTTCCTTAAGCATGAAATGCTTTAAGTACGATGCTTTGCTTATGACGGATTTTTCAAGATGGAAGGACTATGTGCTTGAAGATATAAGACGCGATTACCGGAAAATGCTTGATGCCGGCGCAACAACAGTATGGGAAACTATTGAAGGGGCAAGCGCCTTCGGCAATGCGGGCAGTCTTTGTCACGGATGGAGCGCCATGCCGGTTTACTACTATCACAAAATTCTGCAGGCCTGATATTTATTTGCTGCCTCAGCTTTCGGTTATGAACGAATAAATACCGTACCGCTGTAAAAAGTACGGTATTTATTCGCATTTCACATCAAAAAGCAGTAATGCAAAGCGCATCTTGGAGCCGCCGTTTTCAAAAACGAAAATATTTTCCTCAAAACTTTTCATTCACACCGCATCCTGCATGTGCGGACAAAACGGCGGTATGGTAATTTTGCGCTGGGCAGTGCAAGGGCCCGGTCATGCCGCATGCTTCTTTTTATGCAAGCGCGTCTTCAATTACACTGGATAAATGTATCAATGCCAGCTTGCCTTCATTGCACATGTTCACAAAACATTCGGCCTGCTGTCTGTCAAAGAAAACATCGGAATAGCTTGAAAGCACCTTTCCGTCAGAGCGTATAGCATCAATTCCGTAAACAGTGCATACATTCTTTTCCTCATCGCATACAGTGTCGCATCTCATGCAGTATGTAAATTTCATTTTGCTCACCCTTCCTTAACATTATTTTTCATTGAATGTCATTTGCCGCATTAAATATTATATCGCAGCCTCAGCAATAGCTGCGGATTTATGCTGCAGCGCCGATTGTTTCCGTGTTCTGACGATTGTCGTTTGCGTATGCTGAGATTTTTATTTTCTGCTTTATCCTCCGACAATTTGATTTAGCGTGCAAAGCAAAAGATAAAATCGTTGACAATCATTGCCAATAAGAGTATTATAAACAAGTGATTTCATTACATTTTTTTCTTATTGGAATGCTGTGATTTTGTCTTGCGCTTTCGGTTCCGGCAACTTTATATTATCATGCAGGCGATAGAAAAACAATACGCAGCTTTGTAAAAGAGGCTGTCAACTTTGCATCCGGAAAATCAAATATGCATTTTTTTCATGCAAATACTATCGTTTATGTACTTTTTAATGAACCGAATTTGCATTTTAATAAATTTTTCTCAGGGGCGCTTTGCAATAATGCTCAATAGCAGGAATCCGGAACCGCTGTGGGACAAAATGCAGTTGGAATACTTGTCAAAGAGGTGGAATATCATGATAGAAAAGCTAAGGCAAATGAAAGAAAAATCACACATGACAAATCAGCAGATTGCGGAAAAGAGCAATATTCCGGAAAGCACCGTTGCAAGGATTTTTTCCGGTAAAACGCCCAATCCTACAATTGCCACTGTTATAGCAATGGCGCGTGCGATGGGCGGTTCCGCCGCCGACTTCTTTAATGAGGACGGCACGGAGACAGGTAATGCACAAGCCGCAGACGACAATGACGGTTTGCTGTCCGCAGCGGAGTGCAGAACGGAAATGCTCGCTGAAGCAGCGGAAAAAGGCAATGCTTCGGATGATGAGCGCAATGTTTCCGCGGACGATGAAAATCGTGCGGGTAATTCGTCACGCGAAAAATATTATGAAGATATATTAAGTTTTTTTATAATAACGCATTAAAAAAAGAAGGACGAATGGATTTCACGACTGTTTTGGTGCCTTGTAGGCATTATGCTGTTTCTTCTGTTCGTTCTGGTATTTGATATTTTACATCCGGATTTAGGCTTCGTAAAGTATTAGCCTATGCAGTAAAAAAATTAAGCCGGTGCTTTCATTTCATTAACCAATACGCATAAAACCACCGAATTAGCGGTGGTTTTATGCTTTGCGGCGCGCCTTTTGCCGTATTTACGGAAGGTATACATTACCGGCAAGCCAGCCGTCAATAACCTCTGCGATCGGCTTTGTTGTTTCGCGCGCGAAGGTGCTTTTTACCTTTTCCGCCGTTACTGTTTCTCTCTCTGCCTCCACATAT
Source organism: Oscillospiraceae bacterium (assembly GCA_022009755.1). GTDB lineage: Bacteria > Bacillota > Clostridia > Christensenellales > QALW01 > UMGS1338. The sequence continues at coordinate 523,898 of CP091722.1, read as the reverse complement.
AGTTTCCCAAGGCCCGAAAAGAATGCATCGTCGCCTATAAGCTCGCGTATTGTCTGAAACATCATTGCGGATTTTTCATAGCAAAGCATATTATATACAACGGCATTTTCAAATTCCGAAAGCGGCCTGTTCATTAGCGGGCTGTAATTGCCGCTTTCCTCTGCGCGTTCTCGGCTGAAGCGATACCCGTTTGTAATATAGTATTTATAATACATCCGAAAATCCTCTGGCTCCTTGTATTTTTCATAGTATAGCATTGTGCAGTATGTGGCCAGGCCTTCGTCTATCCAGGCCTCGTTTATCTGATCATTCCCCGCACCGCCGTACCACCATTGATGAGCGGTTTCGTGCACGGTTACATTCTCAAGCGGATGAACATTTCCGCTTATAAAATACGAATCGTCTATCATTACCAGACCGGAATATTCCATTCCGCCTATAAAAAAGTTTGTTTGCGCTATACTCAACTCTTTGTAGGGATATTTTCCGAAAAGGTCGCCGAAAAGCCGGATTGCATCGCATGCACATTTAATTGCCGCATCGGCGGCATCATCGGAGTCGGTATAGTAGCAATTTACCGTTACATCGCCTTCTGTTTTGGATATTTTCTTACAGCTGTCATACAGCACGAGGGCAAAATCCCGCATTGAATCGCCGTAAAAGTGCCAGCTTGCCTCAGAACCATCTTCCGTTTTTTCCCCCGGTGCCGAGGCAGCCGCTTCATAGCGGGAAGGAAGTGTGAGTGTAATATCATAGTTTGAGTTTTCCGTAAAAAACGGATCTCCTATCGAGGTATAATCCGTATATATCCAGCCGCCGTCTTTATATACCGCCGCCGTCGGATACCAATTTCCTAAATTGACCCGGCCGTCCCATGCTCCGTAGCGCCCGTTTGCCTGAGGTATTATGCTGTCAAACTCCAGTGTTACCGTCATTCTGCCCGACGGCTTTAATAAAAACGGTAGGGAAATAAGCATTCTTTGCCTGTTTTCACAATAGCTCGCCTCGGTATTTTTTCCGTTTATCCGTACATTTTCAACATTTATTCCGCCGCACGAAAAGCCTCCGGGATAGGCTTTGTCCATATCGTTTTGTGTAAAAGGCGCTGTATCGCTTGTCAAAAACGCATTAGGCGGCAGCAGAAGCATAAGTTCGCTTAAATTCTCGGAGCTGCGGTTTATATAGTTCAGCGTCATAGTTCCTTTAAGTGCGCGGCTTTCGGGATCATATTTTGCTTCAATGCGGTATTCGCTTATGGCATTGCATTTTTTCGTGCAGCCGCAAAAAAGAGTAACAAGCATTGCGGCAATAACGGAAAGCACCAGTACATATATCAGGCTTTTGTATATATTCATGCGTTTTTTATTCTGCATGGGCATCCTTTCTGCGGTATTTTATATTTGCAGATTGCAGCATACCGCTCTAAGGCGGCATTGCGGTCAGGTTCAAAAGCCGGTATTTTATCTGTCGCCCCGTAAAGGATATAGCTAAGCGGAGACATTTATTCCGAATTGCGGCAGCGGCGTATATATAATATCAATTGATGAATATCCGTTTCGGTCAGATAGCGTTTTTGCTTTAATTCCGCTTTATTATCTGCCCCGGATATGCTATAATTAAATTATAAATTTGTGCCGATTTTTGTCGCCGGTATAGCATTTCCGTAGTTTAATGCGGAACTCTTTATGAAACCGTGCGAAAAAACAAGCGTAAAGAAATTACATATGACTTAAATTGGCGGTATCGTTTATTGCGTAAGAATAAATAAAAACTGCGTACGCCGCCGTGAAATCAGCGCGCAGATAGTCATATTCAGCAAAGTTTTATAACGGGAGAGTGGCATATGTCGTTTTGCGTCCTTGCAAAGGAAAACCCTTTTGGAGATATTGTGGCCTTGGAGGGGGAATTTGTGCGCACCTTTCTTAAGGATATGCCGCCGGAATTTGTGAAGCTGTATGTCTTTTGCCAGTATGCGCTCACTAACGATGTCCGCTGCGGCAGTATTTCCGAGCTTGCTTCGGCATGCGCCGTCACCGTGGAAAGCGTAGAGGCTGCGCTTGAGTATTTTTCCTCAGAGCAGCTGCTCAGTGTGGCCAGCCGCAGTCCGCTTGCAATCGAGGTGCGTTCCGTACGGGAGGCTGCCGAAAAGAAAAACAGTGAGCTGCCGGGAGTGCTTTCGGGCTATGGAGATTATTTTGCGGCACTGCGCGCTCTTGTCGGGCGGGAGATGAAGCCGTCCGAAATGGAAAAAGCCAAAGAATGGGTGGAGGTATATCAGCTTCCGGAGCCCGTTATTATGCTTTTGGTTCAGCACTGTATGGACGGAATACGCAAAAGCAGCAAAAAAACGCGCAGCATTTTTGCATATATCGATGCCGCAGCCCGTGCATGGGCGGAAAACGGCATAACAACATTGTCGGAAGCCGAGCATTATTTAAGCGTATATGAGCTTGAACATCATGTGGTAAACGATGTTATGCTGCATATCGGAATACGGCGTATGCCTTCGGTTGAGGAAGTGCGTCTTTATGAAAAATGGACGGGGGAATGGGGCTTTTCGCATGAGGATATCATAAACGCCTGCGCAGAAACCACGAAAACCGCCAATCCGTCCTTTGCCTATCTTGATAAAATAATTGAGGGCATGAGGGATGGCGCTGCAAAAACGGGCCAGACGGAGGAGTTTTTACGCAAAACACGCACCAAAAGGGAGGAAGCTGCCGAGCTTTTGCGCACTATGGGGCTTGGAGGCAATGTTACACAGGAGCTGCTTGATATAATTAAAGCTGCAAAGCTTTCCGGTTTTGATGCGGAGGCATTGCAGTTTGTAGCCAAAGCATTGGGCAAAAGAGCTTACAAAAGCGTGGAAAGCTTTGAGCGTGAGCTGGCGCTGTGGCAGGAACGCGGCATAACAACCGCGAAGGCCATGGAGGAATACAACACGGCGCGCAGAGGCGATGATGAGAATATAAAGGCGCTGTATGCAGCTATGGGGGTGGATGCCGCCGTAAGTGCAGAGGACAGAAGAATATATTCGTTCCTTTGCGCAAAAGGCTTCACTCAGGAAAAAATGCTTGCCATTGCAAACGAATGTTCGGGTATGAAGGAATTGCGCAGGAAGCTTACGGGAGGAGCCAAACGCACTTCGGCACATGATTACGATGAGCGCACTTCGGAGCAAAACGATATATATACAGCCCTTGATGAACTGGAGGACAATTGATTTATGGATGCCTTTACTGCACGCGATGTAGACGAGCTGTTACAAAAGCGCAGAACAGCGGCACGGGAACGGGCGGCAAAGCGTAAGGCCGATGCCTATGCGGCAGACCCGCTCCTTAAAGAAACGGATGATGAAATTGCACTCCTGAAGGTGGAAAAATTCCGCGCCATGAGAAACGGGCAGCCGTATGAGCAGACGGATAAAAAGCTTGCGGAGTTAAAAGAAAAGTACATAGCCCGCCTGGCGGAAAACGGTCTTACCCCCGAAGACCTGGAGGCGCAGTATACCTGCCCTGTATGCAAGGATACCGGATATACAAAAGACGGGAGATGCTCCTGCTGCACCGGAATGATCTATGAGCTTATGTATCGCGGCGCCTGTCTTGATCTGTCCGGGGAGCAGCGCTTTGAAAACTGTAAAAGCGATATATTCGGCGGGGACGATGAAGCCGGCTGCCGGCAGAGGGCGGCTATGGAAAAGCTGACGGAAGCGGCACGCAGCTATGCGGAACACTTTTGTCCCGGCAAAAGTGATAGTTTGGTTTTTACGGGGCCCACAGGCACCGGCAAAACCTTTTTGGCCAACTGTATTGCGGCCGAAGTGCTGCGCAGAGGCTTCAGCGTGCTGGCTGTAAGCTCATATGCGCTTTGTGAGGCGTTCAGAAACGCCGCCTTTAACAACGGTGGGGAGCTTGCACGGCTATGCCGTGTAGATCTGTTGGTTATTGACGAGCTTGGTATGGAGCCGATGCTGAATAATATAACGGTGGAAATGCTTTTTACCGTGATAAACGAACGCATGCGCAGCGGCTTGCCGTGTATTGTTACCACGAATCTTACGCCGTCTCAGCTTAAAGCAAGATATACGGAGAGGATCACCTCCAGACTCTTTGACAGAGCGGGCAGCCGCGTTCTTCGCTTTGAAGGAAATGATGTGCGGCTTCAGCCGCAAAGAGCGCAGCAGCGAAAAAGAGCCGATAAGGCGGCAATTGAATAATCGAATATCCGATAAATCTAAATTGTACCGTAGGTGTTATAATATCCGTTAATAAAGCAGTTCCGCTCACAGAACCCTTTTTCAAAAGCCAAGCTTACGAAAAGGGCGCGAGAAGCAGGACTGTTTTGCTTACCCCGTAAATGCGAACATTCGGCGTAATATTTACGATTAAGTTCGGATGCACGAAAGCTCACCGGCTAGAATAAACGCTTAAATATCATCATCACTGTCCCTTTGCTTTTCATTTATATCGGCCTCTTTACTGCTTGCATGGCCAAGCGGAGCGGTATCGGTATCGTTCGGGACACATTTTTTATCTTTTTTTCCGTCAGTTTGTTTGTTTTTTCCCCGTGATTTGCCGGCAATAAGCCAAATTGCGATACCTGTTATGATAATTGCTGCTAAAAACGGCAAATAACCAAGAATAGGAGCACTTTTTTCGCTCAGTATTACAAAGGGCTCGTCATCCGGGACAGCCTCCACCTCTTCGACCTCAACGCAGTCAAAGCAGACGCTGCCGGAGTTTTCGGCGCCGTCGGCGCCTAGACAAAGCCATATGCACACCTGCTGAATGTTCGTGGTTGTAAAGTAGAGAGTAAGCGGAGTCCATGAAGGGCATTCGTCATCAAGCATCATGGAGCATACTTTATTTTGACCGTAGGCGGAACGGCTTTGCACCGTTATATATGCGCCGTAAGCGTTTTGTGTGGAATGTACGCCTTCGGTGCGCGCCATGACGGTAAGGCGGTATTTGACTCCGGGTGTGCAGTTTATAAACTGTGTTATTCTGGAGTATGTGGGGACGGAATTGGACAAATATGCCGATTTTTCGCCGTTATATGCGGCATATGACAGGGAAAAATCGGTATACTGTGCATTGCCGGATTCGCTGTACCAGCCTGCGGGAGGCTGCTCATCCTCGCATAATTCAAATGACGGATTCTGAACAGGGGAGGAGCTTTGGGCAAAAGCGCAGGTAAAAATCAAAATTAAAAACAATACGGCTGCCGTAAAATGGCGTATTTTCAGCATGGTTTTATGTGTTCCTTAAATATTTTGTTAACGATTTTATATTGAAACCGTAAAAATATTATATCAGACTTTGAGCGTTATTGCAATGTATTGAGCCGAATTGGGAATACTATAAGTGGATTTGCGATTAAATACGAACATTAAAACAGCTTGATTGAATAATGTTCGAAAATAAGGAAAAATGAATGCTTAAAAAACGCTTAAAAAACGCAAAAAAACCGTTAAAAACAGTGAAAAAAACGCATCAATTTTTATGCAATTCTGAGTTCGGCGGTACAAGCGGCGAAATACGGGGTATTCTCAGAGATATAATCGGCGGGTTTGCTGCCGGAGCGGTAAGCGGTTTTGCCGGAGCGGGCGGCGGAACGGTGATTTACATGATGCACAGCGATAAGCGTGCGGACAGGACGGTGGGAATCACGGTTATGCTGGTGGGTGTGTTTTCCGCAGTGGGCGCACTGTTCAGGGGCGGAGGTTTTGCGCCGGATGTTAAAGACATTTTATTTGCTATTGCGGGCGCGGCAGCAGGGGCGATAGCGGGCTGCTGTGCCGGAAAGGGGATCAGTCCGGCAATGCTGCGGGGGCTTTTTGCCGCGCTTACATTTATTTCGGGGGTGAGCTTTATTTGCAGATGATACTGGCAGGCGCCGCTTTTGCACTGCTTGTTAGCCTGGGTACCGGCGGCGGCATGCTGCTGATGCCGCTGCTTGTTGTATGCATGGGTTATTCGGTTCGTGAAGCAAGAATGTACTCGCTGCTGCTGTACATTCCGGTTTCGGTGATAATTACGGCGATAAACAGCAGCAGGGGAAGGTTTTTGTGGAACAAAAGCATGGTACTATATACCGCTGCCGGAATGGCAGGCGCAGCGGCGGGGGCTGTTGCTGCGGGGTTTTGCGCACCGGAGGCAATAGAAAAGGTATGCGGAGGTATAATGATATTGGCATCTATCAGCGTGCTGCCGTCGATTATACGGGGAAAAGGAGCATAAAAACGGCGAAGGGCTATATAATAATGACGATCAAATATAATTAAATTATAATTACGAACATTCTGAAAACCTTTTTCTTCGCAAAAAGCAAAAAAACACTCTGATTTTGACTAATTTTTTTATACAAAAAAATTTGCTTTTGTATGATATAATCCGAATAATCCAATTACGGGGTGCATTTATGTTCAGATTATATCGCGGCGGCATACATCCGCTGACACATAAGCAGGAGCGCGGAATATCGTGGAGGGAAAAGCCGATAGAAATTATGCCGGCTCCGTCCAAGGTATATGTATCGCTTTCTCAGCATATCGGAAAGCCGGCTCAGGCCGTTGTTAAAAAAAGGGAGACAAGGTGCTTGTGGGGCAGCTTATTGCCTGTGCAGCGGGCTTTGTAAGCGCAAATATCCATTCCTCCGTTTCCGGAACGGTGGAGGCCGTAGTTGCGGGAAGAAATGCTGCCGGTGCGCCTGTTGAAACCATTGTTATTGATAATGATAATGAATATGCATCGGTGGAATTCCGACCGCTTGATCCGATAACCAGAGAGGGCATTATAAAAGCGGCGGAGGAAATGGGGCTTGCCGGAATGGGCGGTGCCATGTTTCCCACCCATGTAAAGCTTTCCTCCAAGGATAAAATAGATACAGTCATTATTAACGGCGCCGAATGTGAGCCTTACATTACCGCGGATGACCGTCTTATGCGGGAGTACAGCGCACAGATAATATCGGGAGCGCTGCTTGTGCAAAAGGCGGTGGAGGCGAAAAGAATCATTATCGGCATTGAGGGGAATAAGCCGGAGGCTATAAGGGATATGACGGCTGCGGCGGCGCAATACGGCGATATAACCGTTAAAAGGCTGCCCAAGCGCTACCCGATGGGCTCGGAGAAGCAGCTTATATATCAGCTTACGGGGCGCATTGTAAAAAGCGGTGCGCTGCCTTCGTCGGTGGGCTGCGTTGTGCAGAATGTCGCTACGGCAAATGCCTTGTGCGAAGCGGTTTATCAGGGGCGTCCGGTTACGGGGCGCATTACTACCGTAGCGGGCAGCGCCATTGCGGGGGGACGGAATCTGTTTATCCCCATCGGTACAAGGGTGTGCGATGTGCTGGATTATCTCGGAGTGGACAAGCAGAGCGTAGGAAAGGTGATATCGGGCGGCCCGATGATGGGAATTGCAATGGGGGACATTACGGCTTCCATAACCAAGGGAAGCTCGGGACTGCTGCTGCTTGACAGCCAGCACGCTTCCTTACCGAAGGAAACGCCGTGCATACGCTGCGGCAGATGCGTTGCGGCCTGCCCCATGGGGCTTATGCCGGTGAGGATAGATGCCGCGCAGAGGGCGGGGCTTACCGAAGAATTTACCGCCTTGCGTGCACAGGATTGCATTGAATGCGGCAGCTGCACATTTATCTGCCCGGCGAAGCGATATCTGATGCAATCCATTCGCCTTGCAAAGGGAGCGGCACTTAAAAAGATCAGGGAGGAAAAGAAATGACACAACTGCATATATCCTCCTCGCCGCACATCAGGTGCAGGCGTACCACAAGAGGTATAATGGGCGATGTTTTGATATCGCTGCTTCCCAGCGTAATTGCGGCGGTGCTGATATTCGGCACACGCAGTCTGCTTGTTATGGCGGTTTCGGTGGGCACGGCCGTGCTTTGCGAATACATATGCAGGCGTGCAATGAAGCGGGAAAACAGCATTTCCGATCTTTCGGCGGCTGTTACCGGGCTGCTGCTTGCCCTTACGCTTCCGGCGCAGATACCGCTGTATGTTGTGATATTGGGGGCGGCGTTTTCCGTAGTGGTTGCCAAGCAGTTTCGGCGGCATAGGCTGCAATATTGTAAACCCCGCTCTTGCCGGGCGCGCATTTATGCTTATAAGCTTTGCGGCGCAGTTTGCCTCCTGTCAGCCGGCGGCACCGGATGCGGTGACGGGGCCGACGCCGCTTGCGCCGGGATATACCGGCGGGCTTAGCTATTTAGAGCTTGCAGTGGGCCAATACGGCGGCGCAATGGGAGAGACCTGCAAGATAGCAATAGCTATAGGGCTTATATATTTACTTATAAGAAGAGTAATTACATGGAGAATACCGACGGCTATGCTGGGCTCGGCCATGCTTTTGGCGCTTATTATAGGCAGAGACCCGGTATTTGAGATACTTACGGGCGGCATCGCCTTCGGCGCGGTATTTATGGCAACGGATTACACGACCTCTCCGTTAAGCGCGTGGGGGCAGATAATATACGGGGTTATGTGCGGCGTGCTTACGGTGCTTATAAGGGCATACGGGGCTTATCCGGAGGGCACGATGTTTGCGATTTTAATTATGAACATTGTTGCTCCGCTTATTGACAAGCTGCTGCGTCCCAGAGTGTTCGGAGAGGTGAAGGCAAAATGAAGAAAATACTGAGGATTGCTTTTGCACTGTTTCTTGTATGCTTTGTTTCGGTGGGCGCGCTGGCCGGGGTGGAATATCTGACCCGTGCAAAAATTGCCGATAACGCCGAAAAAGAGCTTAACGAAGCGCTGGGGGCCCTGATGCCGGATGCGGCGGGATATGAAGAAGTGACCAAAAGCACGGATACGGCCGGCTTTAACGCCTCGGGACAGTTTGAACAGACGGAAATCACCCGCGTGTTTGAAGCCAAAAATGCGCAGGGCGAAATTGAGGGCTATGTATTCGTGGTGGAGACACAGGGATACGCCGGGGTTATCGGGCTGCGCGTGGGGGTTAAAAGCGACGGAGCGGTAAGCGGCGTTGTGATAGGCGAAAGCTCGGAAACTCCGGGACTTGGGGCAAGAGCATCGGAGCCGGAGTGGCTGGGACAGTTTTCCGGCGGGCAGGCGCCGTTTAGCCTTGACAATATTGATGCAATCACAAGCGCAACATATACAAGCCGCTATGTAATACGCGGGGTGAACGCGGCATGTGCGTTTATGAAGGAGATGAAGGCGGCATGAAAGAGAAAAGACTGTGGCATGTGTTTTACAATTCCGCCGTTACGAGAAACGCCATTTTTGCGATGGTGCTGGGAATGTGCCCAACGCTTGCAACCTCTACAAGCGCCTTTAATGCGCTGGGGATGGGGGCGGCGGTGACGTTTGTGCTGGTATGCTCCTGTGCTTTGGTATCCTGTGTGCGCAAGGCGATACCCGATCAGGTGCGGATTCCCTGCTTTATAGTTATGATCGCCTGCTTTTCCACTATCGTTCAGCTGCTGCTGAAGGCGTATGTTCCGGCACTTGATGCATCCCTTGGAATATACATACCTCTTATAGTTGTGAACTGCATTATTTTGGAGCGAGCCGAAAGCTTTGCTTCCAAAAACCCGGTGCTTCCCAGCATTGCGGATGCGCTGGGCAGCGGCGTGGGCTTTACTGCGGCCCTTACGATAATAGGCATAATAAGGGAGGTGCTGGGCAGCGGCTCGATATTCGGAATACGCCTGCTGCCTGATGGAGCGCCTTCTATACTCGGGTTTATTATGGCGCCGGGCGGCTTTATAACTTTGGGAGTGCTGTTAGCTGCCGTTGCGGCAATAGGAAACGCCAAAAAGAAACGCTTGGAAGCAAGGCGGGAGGTGTGATGCATGAATTTGCTTGGAATAATGTTCAGCGCGATTGTTGTTGACAATTTCGTGCTTTCCAAAATCATGGGAATATGCCCGTTTTTGGGTGTTTCTTCAAAGGTGAAGACGGCGGTGGGTATGGGGCTGCCGTAACATTTGTTATGGCGATGGCTTCTGCGATAACCTATGTGGTTTATCATTCGGTGCTTGAGCCGCTGGAAATCACCTATTTGCGTACGGTGGCCTTTATTCTGGTTATTGCTTCCCTTGTGCAGTTGGTAGAGATAATTATAAAGAGGGTATCGTCCACACTGTATGAGGCGCTGGGGGTCTATCTTCCGCTTATTACTACAAACTGCGCGGTTTTGGGTGTTACGATACTGAACATTGACAACGGATACACTCTTTTGGAGGCTATGGCAAGCGGCATAGGCGGGGCGCTGGGCTTTGCGCTGGCGCTTGTGCTTATGGCGGCTGCGCGTGAACGATTGGAGAGCGCGGATATTCCGGCGGCGATGAAGGGAAAACCTATTTCGCTGATTACTGCGGGGCTTATGTCCCTTGCATTTATGGGCTTTTCCGGCATGCTGAAGTAGAAGCATATCCGCAAAACTGTTCGCGGCAGGCTTTTATGTGAAAAGCTGCATAAAAAATCGGGTTAAAAATCAAGAAAAATGTAAATTCCTCTCATGGGGTATTGACTATACATTCAGGAAAGCGGTATAATACGGTTATAATATGGAAGCATTATTGATAAGTGTAGGCGTTGTTGCAGGGCTTGGGCTGCTGCTTGGTCTTGCATTGGCACTTGCGGACAAGTACATATCGGTGCCGGAGGATGAGAGGGTATCAAAGGTCCAGGCTCTTTTACCGGGAGCAAATTGCGGCAGCTGCGGCCGCGCAGGCTGCGCGGCAATGGCAAAGGCACTGTGCTCCGGCGAGGCGGTGCTGACCGAGTGCCCGGTGATGAACGGCGAAAGCCGGGAAAGATGGCTCAGCTTTTGGGAACACAAAGCGGAGAAAGCGAACCGAAGGCGGCGGTTACGGCGTGCGGCGGAGGTATACGCTGCACCGATCTTGCACAGTATGAGGGACTGCACGATTGCCGATCGGCCTCCTCCGGACTTAAGGGATGCCCTTACGGGTGCGTGGGAATGATGAGCTGCGCGAAGGTTTGTCCGGCGGGAGCCATAAGCAAAAATCAAAGCGGAGTGCCCGAGGTGGACCGCGATAAGTGCATAGGCTGCGGAAAATGCGTGCAGGCGTGCCCCAAGGGGCTTGTACATTTATCATCCATTCGCACAAGGGTGGTGCTTAGGTGCAGCTCAAAGGAGAAGGGCAAGGCGGTAAAGACGGTATGCTCGGTTGGGTGCATCGGCTGCGGACTGTGTGCAAAATCCTGTGAACAGAATGCAATTACAATGCTGAACGGACATCCCGTTATAGATAACGGTGCATGCATAGGCTGCGGCAAATGCGTAGAGAGATGTCCCCAGCATTCATTATTTATTTTATATTGATTTTATAATTTCAGGAGGATAACACATGAAAAAAAGCTTGCCGTAATTGATATCGGTTCAAACAATGCCAGGATGGTGATAGTAAGCATTTTTGATAACGGCTCGTTTCGCATTATTGATGAACTGAAGGAGCCGGTACGGCTTATCTCGGATATGACGCAGGATAATATCATCCGTCCCCGCAGAATACAGCAGCTGATAAAAACACTGCTGATGTTCAAAAGGCTTTGCGCGGCAAACGGTGTAACCGATATAATTGCGGTGCTTACCGCGGCAGTGAGGAGAGCGGCGAATCAGCGCAGCTTTCTGGATGAGGTATATTCCGCTACGGGCATAAACCTTACGCTGCTTACCGGTGAGCAGGAGGCAATATATGTTTACCAGGGCGTTATAAACAGCATGGACATTGATGCCGGCGTTATTATGGATATAGGCGGAGGTACGGTGGAGCTTGTGCACTTTGAAAAGCGGCAGATACGCGATGTCGCCTGCCTGCCCTTCGGCACGCTTACCCTTACGGAGCAGTTCGGAACCTATGACAGAGTGAACCCTGAGCAGATGGAGGCAATTGAAAGCTTCATAAAAGAGAAAATCGATGAGCTTCCGTGGATGAACACGGTGTCGAACCTGCCCATGATAGGCGTCGGAGGATCGTACCGCAATATCGGAAAGGTGCTGCGCCGCAAAAAGAAATACAGCCTTGACATTGCGCATAATTATCACATGACGGCCGACGAGGTAAAGAGCGTCTATAACGGTGTTATGAAGATGGATCTTGACGGCAGGATGAAGATAAAGGGGCTGTCAAATGAAAGAGCGGATATTTTCCTTTCCGCGCTGGCGGCAATAACCACGATAATAGAACGCCTGAACTGCGCGGATGTATATGTGAGCTGTGCAGGCCTCAGAGAGGGAATCATATACGAGCATATCGAGCCGCAGCTTGCGGTCAAGGCGGTGCCCAGCGCGCTGGATTTCAGCCTTAAGAACCTGTCCGGGCTGTATAATGAAAACGAAGAGCATGCAAAGCGCGTGGCACAGCTGTCACTGAGCATGTTTGAGCAGCTGCGTCAGCTGCATAAGCTGCCCAATTCCTATGCCCGCATTGTAAAGGCGGCTGGAATGCTGCATGATATCGGGCTTAAGATAAGGTATTACGATCATCACAGGCATACCTTCTACATGATGCTGAATTGCAATCTGTACGGATTCAATCATCATGACAGGCTGATGGCGGCCTTTATTGCGGAATTCCACCGCAAGGAGGAGCCGAAGAAGGATTATATCAAATATGCCGATATACTTTCGGGCGAGGATATTGAGATAATAAACAAGATGGGTGTACTGCTTCGCATTGCGGAGAGCTTTGACCGCTGCATGTCCGGAGTGGTTACAAATGTTTCCTGCGATATTTTGGGAGATTCGGTGATCGTTAAGACAAACGCAACGATGGATGCGACCCTTGAAATAAAGGATGCGCTTACCAGCAGCACCATTTTCAAAAAGGCCTACGGCAAGAATCTGGTCATACTGTGACGGAACGGCCTGCCGGAAAAAGCCGCAGGAGCTCCTGCGGCTTTAAGCTTTACCGGGGGCGGATCACGCAGAAACGGGCGGGATAAGCATAGAATTACGGAAGGACGGAAGAAAAAATGATATCGGTAAATACGGAAAAGACTTACATATACAAAGGATGCGAGGTGCTGCCCTTTCACGGCGGGCGGGAGGCGCTGGCTTTTGCATCGGAGCACGGGATCGCGCCGCAGACTGATTTTGCCCGGGAAACAATGGCGTATTCGGTGCTGTCGAGTCATAACTCATCAAAAGACGAGGGGAAGCTGTGCATAAAATTTGATGCGCTTGCTTCGCACGACATTACATATGTCGGCATTATACAAACCGCAAGAGCAAGCGGACTTACGGAATTCCCGGTGCCGTATGCACTTACAAACTGTCATAACAGTCTTTGCGCGGTGGGGGGCACGCTCAATGAGGACGATCATGTTTTCGGACTGTCGGCGGCAAAAAAATACGGCGGGATATTCGTTCCGCCGCATATTGCGGTTATTCACTCCTATGCCCGCGAGATGCTTGCGGGCTGCGGAAAAATGATACTCGGCTCGGACAGTCATACACGCTACGGGGCTCTTGGCTGCATGGCGGTAGGCGAGGGCGGACCGGAGCTTGTGAAGCAGCTGCTTTGCAAGACATATGATATTGACTACCCGGAGGTGGTTGCCGTTATGCTCAAGGGCAAACCAAGACCGGGAGTAGGGCCGCACGATGTTGCGATAGCGCTTGTAAAGGCGGTTTTTGCAAGCGGCGCCGTAAAGAACAAGGTGCTGGAGTTTATAGGCGATGGCGTGCATAATCTGAGCGTTGATTACAGATGCGGCATAGATGTAATGACCACAGAGACAACATGCCTCAGCTCCATATGGGAAACGGACGACAGGGTAAAGCAGTACTATGCCGTTCACGGCCGTCCGGAGGCATATTGCGAGATGAAGCCGGGCGAGCTTGCCTGCTATGACGGGCTGGTTACGGTGGAGCTTTCCGAAATAGAGCCTATGATAGCGCTGCCGTTCCACCCCAGCAATGCATATACAATAAAGGAATTCAAGGAAAACGCAGAGGATCTGCTGGCGGCGGTGGAAAAGGAGGCGGACAGGCAGTACGGCAAAAACGGGATAAAAAGCGATCTGCGTTCAAAAATACGAAACGGCAAGGTATATGCGGACCAGGGTGTTATAGCCGGATGCGCAGGCGGCATATTTGAAAACATAATGGCGGCATCGGATATTCTGCGGGGAGAGAGCGTAGGCGACGGTGAATTTGCGCTGAATGTATATCCGGCAAGCCAAAGCGTATATTACGAGATAATAAATAACGGTGCTGCGGCGGAGCTTATGGCGTCGGGAGCGGTGCTTAAGACGGCGTTCTGCGGCCCGTGCTTTGGCGCGGGGGATGTTCCTGCAAACAACGCCTTTTCCGTGCGCCATACCACGCGCAATTTCCCCAATCGCGAGGGAAGCAAGCCGGGCGACGGCCAAATTTCCTATTGCGCACTTATGGATGCGCGCTCCGTTGCGGCGACGGCGGCCCGACACGGCGAGATAACGGCGGCGACCGAAACGGAAACGGAATACGGCGAGTATCCGTACACCTTTCATGATGAGCTGTATAAAAAGCGCGTCTACAACGGATGGGGACATCCGCAGCCGGAGCAGGAGCTGGTGCTGGGGCCGAATATAGCCAACTGGCCGGCACTTCTGCCCATGCCGGAGAACCTGCTGCTGCGTGCCTGCTGTGTTATACGCGATGAGGTGACCACTACGGATGAGCTGATACCCTCGGGAGAAACAAGCACGCTGCGCTCAAACCCGTATAAGCTGTCGGATTATGCGCTTTCCAGAAAGGACCCCACATATGTTCCCAGGGCAAAGGCGGCAAGGGCGCAGGAGGAAAAGCGCAGAGCGGGAAAGGCTCTTGATGGCGATTATGCCGAGGCGCTTGAAGCGGCGGGGAAGGATTTTGCAGGCAGCTATGCAATAGGCAGCTTTATTTATGCAAATATGCCGGGCGACGGCTCTGCACGCGAGCAGGCGGCAAGCTGCCAGAAGGTGCTGGGCGGCTGGGCGAATATTGCCGTTGACTATGCCACAAAACGGTACAGAAGTAATCTGATCAACTGGGGCTTGGTTCCGCTTCATATTTCACCTGAGGAAGCGCTGCTTATAAGGGAGGATGATTTTTTGATCCTGCCCGGAATACGCAGTGCGATAGCGCAAAAGACCGACGCACTGACGGGCTATATCGTAAGGCCGGAGGGAAGGATACCGCTTAAGCTGACAATAAAACCCATGACCGAGGACGAGAGAGATATACTTACAAGCGGCGGGCTTATAAATTATTATGCAGATAAAAAGTGACTGAGCTTAAAAGGGCGTGCGCGGCTTGAGCAAGACGGCTCGGGCGGGACAGGCTGTGCCGCCCGTGAAAGTGCCGCAGACAGAAGGCTGTATTTGCAAAACGCAAAAAACACGAACATTAAAGATAAACGGTTAAATAATTACGAGTTTTTTGTTGCGGAATTGTGAGTAATATGTAAAATAAAACTGTACGGAGGGTATGGCTTTGAAATTGCTTGAGGACAGAATACTTTCCGAAGGGACATTTTTGCCCGGAGGAGTCATAAAGGTGGATTCGTTTCTGAATCATCAGATGGATCCCGAACTGATGGCGGCTTTGGGAAAGGAATTTGCCGACAGCTTCCGTGAAGACGGTGTGACAAAGATCCTCACGGTGGAGGCATCGGGAATAGCCATTGCCATAATGGCGGGATATTTTCTCAAGGTGCCGGTGGTGTTTGCAAAAAAGTCGCGCTCCTCAAACCTCGGCAAGGACGGGCTGTACACGGCAAAGGCACATTCCTTTACAAAGAATGTTGACAACACCCTGGTGGTATCGGCAAAATTTCTAAGGCCCGAGGACAGAGTGCTGATAGTGGATGATTTTTTGGCAATGGGCGAGGCGGTAAAGGCGCTTAAGGACATTGTCCGGCAGGCCGGAGCGGCGCTTGCGGGGGTAGGCATCGCGGTGGAGAAGGATTTTCAGCCGGGCGGCAAAGAACTGCGTGCCGAGGGGATCAAGCTGGTATCGCTGGCCGTAGTGGATGTAAACGATAACGGAGATATAGCCTTTAAGGCTTATCAATAAAAACACAAATTTTCAGGAGGAAGAATTACAACATGAAGAAGCTTACTGTTTTTGCGTTGGTTGCATTGCTGCTGGTTTCCGTGTTCGCCTTCGCCGGCTGCAAGCCGGAAGAGAGCGGAGATGTTCTCAAGGTGGGTATTGTCTGCATCGGAAGCAAGGATGACAAGGGCTATACCTATGCTCATGCTCGCGGAATGGAATATGCAGAGTCCTGCTTCAACGGCAAGGTAAAGATTTATTACCGCGACAATGTGGATGACGGCGATCCCGCTGCTACCACGGCTGCCATTGAAAGCCTTATCAATGATGACGGCTGCACGCTTATCTTCACCAACAGCTTCGGCTTTATGGAGCCCACCGCTCAGGCTGCCGAGAAGTATCCCAATGTGAAGTTCATGCACTGCTCCGGCTACAAGAGCAACGATACAAACTTCGGCAACTATTTCGGCCGCGCTTATCAGGCTCGTTATCTTGCGGGTATTGCTGCCGGCAAGGCTACCGTTACCAACAAGATCGGCTATGTTGCTGCAAAGCAGCTTACCGAGTGCTATCGCGGCATCAACGCCTTCACTTTGGGTGTTAAATCCGTTAATCCCGATGCTACCGTTTATGTAAAGTGGACCGACACTTGGTATGATCCCACCGTGGAAAGAGCTGCTGCTTTGGCTCTGCTTGACGGCGGCTGCGATGTTATCGCTCAGCATCAGGATACCACCGAGCCCGGCAACGCTGCAAAGGAAAAGGGCGCTTTCTCCTGCGGCTACAACAGCCCCATGAAGGATGCCAACCCCGAAAACTATCTTACCGGCCCCGTATTCAACTGGGGTTACTTCTACAAGGATCAGATTCAGCAGGTTTTGGACGGCACCTGGAAGGTGAGCACCGGCTGGTACGGCTATGAGCACAAGTTTGACACTGCCGGCAACACCACCTACGCAGGCGGAACCGGTTATGTAATCGGCCTTGATGAGTACGGCGACAAGGTTTCTCAGGAGACCCGCGACCTTATTGCCAAGGTTCAGAAGGATATGATTGACGGCAAGTTTGATGTATTTGCCGGCCCCATTAAGGACAACAAGGGCAACATTAAGGTTGCTGAGGGCGCCAAGATGACCGACGCCGACATGCTGTCCGTTGACTTCACCTGGCTGGTGGAGGGTGCAACCGACGAGGCTATTCAGTAATGAGCATCGCCTCGGGTATGTCTGACCTATAACTTACGGCTGTCGGCGCAGCAAATGCGCCGACAGCATTTTTGCGTTTATTTTATTTGCTGTATTTTTATGAGTAAATGTGTTTTTATTGTTGCTGCTTGCCGCGGGGTATGCAGCAAAAGCTGATACGGGCACTTGTTTTTTAGTTAAAGAATCAAAACCGCATGCGGAGGCAGGGATATAGGCCGGTGCGGCAAAATAATTATCGATGGTGGCATATGCAGGAGAGAGAAACGGTTATACAAATGAAGGGGATAACCAAGATATTCCCCAATAATATTGCAAACGACAATATAACCTTCGATGTAAAGGCGGGGGAGATACACGCGCTGTTGGGAGAAAACGGCGCGGGTAAATCCACCCTTATGAATATACTGACCGGGCTGTATCAGCCGGATGCCGGCGAGATATATATGCACGGAAAGAAGGTGCATTTTGCAAGCCCTAAAGATGCTATCAACAGCGGCATAGGCATGATACATCAGCATTTCAAGCTGGTAAACGCCTTTACCGTTGCGGAAAACATTGTAATGGGCGATGACAATCTGCCGTTCTTTTATAACAGGCGCAAGGTGGAGAGCCGTATTTCGCAGTGTGCAAAGAAATACAATATGGAAGTTGAGCCTTCTGCAAGGATATGGCAGCTGGCCGTAGGCCAGCAGCAGATGGTGGAAATAGTAAAGGTACTGTATCGCGATGCCAAGGTGCTGGTGCTGGATGAGCCCACTGCAGTGCTTACTCCGCAGGAGGCCTCCAAGCTTTTTGACAATTTGCGCGCCATGGCGGCGGACGGCTGTGCGATTATTATTATTACACACAAGCTGGCAGAGGTATGCGAGATCGCAAACCGTGTTACGGTTCTGCGCAAGGGCAGAAGCGTTGCCACGATGAACGAAGAGGAGATAAATTACCGCGCTCTTTCAAAGCTGATGATGAATACTGCGGCAGAGGAACCGAATCAGGAGCGTCCGCAGTATACCGGGGAAAAAGAGGTGCGGCTGAGCGTCAAATCTTTCCGTTACGGATGAAAAAAAGTTGGTTCGCCTTAATAATGTAAGCTTTGATATCCATTCGGGAGAGATTTTGGGCATAGCCGGAGTTTCCGGAAACGGACAAAAGGAGCTTGCCGAGGTGATAAGCGGCATGATCATGCCGTCGCAGGGAAGCGTTGAGCTGCGCGGCAGGGATGTAACGCACCTGGGCGCAAAAAAGAAATTCGAAGCAGGCATAGGCTTTATTCCGGAGGACAGATTGGGCACCGGCCTTGTTTCCTCAATGGACCTTGGCGACAACCTGATACTGAAGGATTATTCAACGCCTGCAAGCTCAAGAGCCGGCTTTATCAAGTATTCCGAGCTGCCGGAAAGAGCAAGGAAAGCGGTGAAGGAATTCAGCATTTCCGTAGCGGATATAAATGCGCCCGTGAGGCTGATGTCGGGCGGAAACCTGCAGAAGGTGCTGCTTTCCCGCGAAATCGATGCAGATCCGCAGGTGCTGGTGGCTGCGTATCCGGCACGCGGGCTTGACTATGCCGCCTCCGCGTTCGTATTTGAAAAGCTTGAAAGGCTGAAGCTGGAAGGCTGCGGAATTCTGCTTATTGCAGAGGATCTTGATTCAATTTTCCGTTATTGCGACCGCATAATGGTTATGTATCGCGGGAAGGTCATGGGAATATGCGACACAGATAAAACAAATATAACCGATATCGGCATGATGATGATGGGCACACCGCTTGAGGAGGTCAGAAGATATGAAGAATACGGCCATTTCTGATAAAGCTGAAGGGCGCGGGATAAAGAGCGGTATGCAGCGTTTTCTCGGACTTTTTAAAGGGACGCACAGGCTGTGTGTGGAAAAACGCGCCTCCGGGGTTACGGGGCAAGTGCTGTTTTCCAGAATAGTTGCCATAATCGGAGCGGCAATTATTGTGGGTATAGTGCTGCTTATTGCCCTTTCAAACAAGACGCGTTTCGGCGAAGCGCTGGAAAGGGTGTTTATAAACCGCTTTTTTACAAAGAATATTGCCATGGCGCTGAGGGACGCCGTTCCGCTGATTATTGCAACCTTCGGAATAGCAGTGGCCTTCAGAATGAAGCTATGGAATATCGGCGGAAACGGACAGATGATAGCCGGTTCCATGTTTGCATACGGCGCATGGTTTTATATGAAGGATCTGCCTGCGTGGGCACTTGTTCCGCTTATGATGCTTGCGGCGATGCTGGGCGGCGCGCTTTGCGCTTCGGTTGCTGCGTTTACAAAAACCTATCTTAATGTAAACGAAACCATTACAACGCTTATGATGAATTACATCATGGTGCAGCTGGGGGCATATATGATAAGCCTTGCCGGACCGTGGAATGCCGGCACCGGCTTTAATAACTCGCTGCCTATCGATAAAAAGGTCGTGCTGCCCATGATAGGCAAAAGCGGCGTATACGTTACAGTTTTTATTGCAGTGGCAATAATGCTTGTTTATTATTTGGTAATGAACAAAAGCAGGTGGGGCTATGAAATGCGCGTGACCGGAGAAAACAGCAATGCCGCAAAATATGCCGGCATGCCGGTTAAGCGCAATATGGTGTTGGCTTTGCTTATTTCCGGCGCGATTGCGGGACTTGCGGGATATTGCGTGCTTGCAGGAAACGGCGGTCAGAACGGATTTGCGCCCAGCGCCGTAGGCGATGTCGGCTTTACCGCGGTTATGGTGGCGTGGCTTGCGCGTCTTAATCCGTGGGGCATTGCGGCCATGTCGCTATTTATTGCCGGTATTACAAACGGTGCAAACTCGCTGCAATCCTTCGGAGTGGATCAGTCCATTGCCGATTTTGCGCGCGGACTGATATTGCTGATTATACTTGCTGTGGACTATGTGACAAGATTCAATATTTGCATAAGAGAAAAAGAACCCAAGAGCAAAAACAGCGCTGATGATACGGCGAAAAATACCGGGGATATAAGCAAGGAGGCGGCAAAATGATAACTCTTGATACTGTTGTTAAGCTGCTGAGTTATGCCGTTCTGTGCGGCACCGTTTATCTTTTTGCAACGCTGGGCGAGATTATTACTCAACGCAGCGGCATTATGAACCTCGGTGCTGAGGGCATGGTCATGTTCGGTGCGGTGGCATCGGCATTGGTTGTAACATTTACGAAAAATGTTTTTTTGGGTACTCTTGCCGGTATGGCGGGCGGTGCTCTGCTTGCGGCGGTGCATGCGTTTATTTGCATAAAGCTTAAGGCCAGCCAGGTGGCTTCGGGGCTTACTCTTACTATTCTGGGTGTCGGAGCGGGAAATTTTCTCGGCAAACAGTTCAAGCTTGTGGGAAATTCGGTTCCGGCAACATTTGAAAATATAAAAATTCCGCTGCTTGGCGATATTCCTGTGATAGGCGAGATACTTTTCAACCAGAATCTGCTTGTGTATGTAGGATATATACTGGTGATAGTGCTGTCGATATTTATGTTCAAGACGCGCGCGGGAATGAGGCTTCGCGCGGTGGGCGAGAACCCTGCGGCTGCCGATGCGGCCGGAATAAATGTTTTCGGTATTAAATACGGATATACTATTTTCGGCGGTGCGCTTTCCGGTCTGTCCGGCGCATATTTGGTGCTTGCACTTCAGAAATCCTTCCAGTCCGACATATCGGGTGGTGCGGGCTGGCTTGCGGTAGCGCTTGTAATATTTGCATTGTGGCGTCCGGCGCTTGCGCTGCTTGGAAGCTTTATGTTTGGGCTTATCGTATCCTTCCAGGTGCGTCTGTCCGATTTCGGGCTGCAGAATATTCCTCCGGAATTCATAAAGATGATTCCGTACGCCGCAACGATCATTGTGCTTATTCTTGTAAGCGGAAAGGTGCGCAGAAGCGCTGGAGGACCGGCGGCATTGGGTGTGCCGTATGACCGCGAGGAGCGATAATAAGTGCTTTAGTTACAGGGGTCTTGTTTTCAAGACTCCTTTTTTTGTATTTAAGCACGGCAGACGGTTTTCGTGACGGCGGGAAAAGAGCTTTGCGTCGCAATTGTAAAAAATATATTTTTTTTAATTGTACTGTTGAGAAGGAGCGCAATATGTGCTATAATAAAAAAGCATAATGAGATAAGAATACACAGAGTGGATTTTATACAGAAAAAATGAAATACGATAACTGTCGAATTATTTTAGCTTCCGCTTCGCCCAGAAGACGGGAATTGCTTGCAAGGCTTATTCCGAAATTCGATATTGTATGTGCCGATATTGATGAAAGTGTGCCTTGCGGAATATTGCCGCGTGAGGCTTGCAGACAGCTTGCCGTTATGAAGGCTGAGGCGGTTTTCAAAGCATATCCCGAGGCGCTGGTAATTGCGGCGGATACGGTAGTGGAAAAGGACGGACATCTGCTTGGCAAACCGGCAGACAAAGCACAAGCCTTTGAAATGCTTAAAGCGCTTTCGGGCTCGGCGCACATGGTTCACACGGGGCTGTGCGTGCGTTTTAACGGCAAATGCCTTTCCTGTACCGAAAGCACGCAGGTTTTCTTTGATACTTTATCGGACAGTGAAATAAACAGCTATATTGCTTCCGGTGAGCCGCTTGATAAAGCGGGGGCATACGGAATACAGGGAAAAGGCGGATGCTTTGTAAAGAAGGTGGAGGGCTGCTTTTACAATGTTGTAGGTCTGCCCCTCAACAGGCTTAAGAATATGCTGGCTTCTGCGGATATTTCTGACGGCGATTAACCGGCTGACGCGTCGGGGCTTTACAGCACCCGGTAAGCGCGTGGACAGTGACCGGCGTACATTAAAGAATGATATTATACTAAAATAAAGATATGACGGCTGAGCCGCTTGATATAAACGGAGGTAAAGATGAGCATTTTTACAAGAGATCTCGGAATTGATTTGGGTACTGCAAACACACTTGTATATCTAAAGGGAAAGGGTATTATTATAAGAGAACCCAGCGTTGTTGCCGTCCGTTATAACGGCACAAAGAACCGTGAGGTTATGGCTGTGGGAGAACGCGCAAAGAATATGATAGGACGCACACCGTGGGATATTGTGGCGGTTAAGCCGCTGCGAGACGGTGTTATTGCGGATTTTGTAATAACAGAGGCAATGCTTAAGGATATTATACGCCGTGCAATGCCCAGGAGGTTCTCCTTTTGCAAAACCCGTATAGTTATATGCGTGCCCTGCGGCGTAACCGAGGTGGAAAAAAATGCGGTGGTGGATGCGGCGAGGCACGCCGGTGCGCGCGATATAATCATTATGGAGGAGCCAAAGGCCAGTGCGATAGGCGCCGGTCTGCCTGTTAACGAGCCTTCGGGAAGCATGATAGTGGATATCGGCGGCGGCAGCAGCGAAATGGCGGTGCTTTCCCTTGGCGGCATAGTGGTTTCGCGCTCGTTAAGAGTGGCTGGCAACAAGCTGGATGAATCCATAGTGAATTTTGTAAAAAAGGAGTTTAACCTTGCTATCGGAGAGCGTACTGCGGAGGATATTAAACTGAGCATAGGCTCGGCTTATCCCACCGATAATGAAAGCTCTATGGAGATACGGGGACGCGATTTGATTTCCGGGTTGCCCAAGACCGTTACCATTACAAGCGAACATGTCCGGGAGGCGCTCAGAGAACCTCTTATTACCATTGTGGACGGAATTAAGAACACACTGGAGGACACGCCGCCGGAGCTTGCAGCGGATATTATGGAGCGCGGCATAACACTTGCGGGTGGCGGCGCGCTGCTCAGCGGGCTGGATATGCTGGTGAAATATGAAACCGGTATGCCGGTTTATGTTGCGGACGACCCTCTGGACTGCGTGGTTCTCGGCGCCGGCAGGGCACTTGAGGATATGGATGAGCTTATCCGTTCCCAGAAAAACGGTGAGAGCTTTTGATTGAAGGCTTTTTCGCAGCGTCGGCTGCTGTTTAATATCTTTATATAAACTGTAAGAAGGGGCACATATACCATGAGATTCAGCTCAAAGAACGGGCGGCGCGGCGGAGGAAAAACAAACAAAATAATCCTGTCTGTTCTTTCGGCGGTGGTGGCGGTGGTTATACTTCTGCTGCTTATGTTTAACAGCGGAATCGATTCACTTATGCGTGTTTCCGGCTATATAATAGTGCCGATACAGAACGCCTGTATTGCCGTAGGCGATGCGATATCCGGCTTTTTTACCGGGTTTTCCGACAACATAAAAATGCAGGAGGAAATGCGTCAGCTTCAGGCGGAACTGGAAAAGCTCAGGATAAAGGACAGCCAATACGATGAGATACTCCGGGAAAACGAACGGCTGCGGGATATAATCAAGGAAAGCAGCAGATATACCGAATATGAGCTGCTGGTGGGGCGCGTATCGGTTTCCGGTACGGACACATACAGCGACTGCTATACAATAAACCGCGGAAGCAGGGACGGCGTAAAAACCGACATGGTGGTGGTGGCGCAGGGAGGGCTTGCCGGCAGAATAATAAGCGTATCGGACAATTACTGCATAATGATGTCTATTTTGGACAGCCGGAGCTCGGTGCCTGCGATAGTTGAGCGCACGCGCGACACCGGAGTTGTAAAGGGCTACAGCACTGCGGGGCAGGTGCAGTCCCGCTGTACAATGACATATCTGCCCTTTGAGCTTAAAAGCACCACGGGCGACACGGTAAAGACCTCCGGGAATGATGATGTTTTCCCCAAGGGACTGTATATAGGCAGCATAGTGGAAATAACAACGGGCAGCACAACGCTGGGAACGACGGCAAGGATAGAGCCGGCAGTGGATTTTGAGCATCTGGAATATGTGTTGATTATTACCGGAGGCGGGGAAACCGATACAATGCAGGACGGTGAAGCGCAGTGAAGTATGTTTTTACGGTGGTATATGCCTTTGTTATGCTGATGCTTCAGTTTTTTCTTGCGCCGTCCATCACCTTTGCCGGAATAGGACCGGATTTTATAATAATATTTATTGTAAGCATTACGCCGTATTTTGCTGCTGCTTCTCTGCCGATGCAGGCTCTTTTTCTCGGTACGGCCTTTGATCTTACCGCATCGGGAGGCATTTTTATTAATACCGCCTCTTATTTTGTTATATCGGGCGGCATGTGTCTTTATAAGCTGTTGGGATTCGGCGATGAATTTATAGCGCAATTGACCGCCGCAGCTGCGGCGGTGCTTATAAAAGGAGTGCTGAGCGTTATCGGGCTTTATATTACCGGGCTTACTCAAAGCATATCCTTTGTTTTCTTTTTGAAGTTCATTCCGTCGGCATTATATACCGCTGTGCTTTTGATACCGTTTTTCTTTCTTTTCAGGCTGCTTATGAACATACACATAGGCAGGGACGACGGAAAAACTATCATAGGCTGAAGGGGTTTCGCCGCGACAGCGATGACAAAAAAACGCGGGAAATAAAACTATATCGAAAAAGCTCGGCAGCTGCATTATCTGCATCGGATTTTAGACATACGCACGGTTAATGAAGGGAAGCTTCATTTGGCTGCACGGAGCAAAACGGCACGGAGGAACGGGCATGAGAATTAAACCCGATAAAAACACAAAGAAAATTACGCAAAACGGCATAACCACGGTTTTGAATAATTTTTCATATGATTACAGACCGTATGTTACTGCGGCTGTGTTTATTATTTGCTTTGTGATTCTGGCGGTAAACCTGTTTGATATACAGGTGGTAAAAGGGGATCAGCTCAGCCAAACCGTAAGCACTACCAAAACGCGCACGCTGAACATATCCGGCACAAGAGGAAAGATCCTTGATAAAAACGGAATACCGCTGGCTGTTGATCAAAAAACTTACAATCTTGAGTTTTACAGGGATTATAATACAACGGCGCAGAGGGAAATATATACAAACTCCATAATAAAGGCGCTGGAAATACTGGATGAGAGCGATGTTGAAATTGAAAACAGCTTTGCAATAAAGGCGCGCGGCGAGGGAGAGGCGCGCGAATACTATTTTGACTGGGGAAATCTCAGCGAGGAAACCGCGCAAAAGAAGGAGGATCGCTGGCGTCAGGATTTTTATTTCAGCATAAAGGCGGGGGAGCGGCTTTCACCCGAGGAGATGTACACCACCCTGCGCAAGCGTTATCATATTCCGGAGGACATGTCGGACGCGCAGGCCTTCAGGGTTCTGGCTATATGGCAGGACAGCATACAGAATTATTATTATTCCCGTTCCATTACGGTGGCTCAGAAGCTGAGTGAAACCGTGGTGGCAAGGCTGGAGAGTTACAGCTATGAGCTGGCCGGCTTCACGGTAACCGAGACCACAAAGCGTACATACCCGCAATATGAAACAGCATCGCATATAGTGGGGTATATAGGCAGAATCACGGCAGAAACGGCGGATAAATACAAAGAGCTTGGTTATGATACCGATGATCTTGTGGGCGTATACGGCATTGAACAGAAGTTTGAAAGCTATCTTACCGGAAACGGCAAGGACCGCAGCGGTCAGCGGGTGGTGGAAACAACGGCCAGCGGAACCATACTGCGTGAGCTTTCGTATACGGCTCCGGGGCAGGGCGATAATGTATATCTTACAATTGATATAAACATGCAGAAAATTGCCGAAGCTGCCCTTGCAGAAAATATTGAAGCCATACACGCTGCACAGACGGAGAGGTATAACGACAAAAAGGAAAAGTATCAGAAGATTGAGGAAGAGATCGGCCGCAGCATAAAAATGGCGGAAACGGGCTCGGTTGTGGTTATGCGGGTAAATACGGGGGCGGTGCTTGCGATGGCAAGCTATCCGTGGTATGACCCAAATAGCTTTGTTTCCGGCATAAGCAGTGCAGAGATGGAGCAGATGCTGGGAGATAAAAGAGGAATACTTGTAAACAAGGCTATATCAAGCGCTTCAACACCGGGATCGATATTCAAGATGGTAGTGGGAGCCGCAGGGCTTTCCGAGGGTGTACTGACCGTTAACGAAAAAATTGAGGATAAGGGCGAATACACAAAATATGTTGAAAAGGGCTATACCGGCCCGCGCTGCTGGAGATGGCGCGATTCGCACAAAACTCACGGCAGCATCAATCTTGCCGAAGCCATAATGCACTCCTGCAACTATTTCTTTTATGAAGTAGCCGACAGGCTGGGTATTGACAATATTCGCAAATGGGCCGGAAATTTCGGTTTGCTTTCGAAAACGAACATTGAACTGTCCGGTGAAGCCAAGGGGCAGGTGGGCAATCAACAGGTGCTGTTTGACATATCAAAGGGGTTGAGCGAGCAGGAAACCAGCATGCCGTATATCGTTAACCGTTCGATAAAAAACAGTATAATTGAGTGCGCGGAGAAATCCGGAATGGAAAAACCGGCGGACGATGTGCTGGACGATGCGGCGCTGCGCATGATGATGCTTATAGATCTTACAAGAAGCGAACGGCTTGCTGCGGTAAGAAGCATATTGGTGGGAGAACTCGGATTAAAAAAATCCGTTGTGGATTACGAAACTAAATTCCATATATGCGATTATGTCGAGGAGCTTATCTGGACGCCCCTTAAAACCGTAAACTCCGGTATAGGTCAGGGTATTACCACGCTTACGCCCATAGCGGTTGCACGGTATATTTCTGCAATAGTAAACGGAGGCACGGTTTACGACGCTCATGTGGTGGACCGCGTTGTGAACGCCCAGGGAGAAACCGTATACAAAACCGAGCCCAGCGTTTACAAGCAACTGAATATTGACCCTGCTTATTTGCTTGCGCTTAAGGAAGGCATGAACGATGTGGTTGCGGGCGAGCAGAGCACGACGGCGCAGAAATACTTTAAGAATTTCAAGTATAAAGTGAAATGGGCGGAAAGACCGGGACGGCGCAGGTAAATACCATCGATATAGAGAACAATTCCTGGTTCGTAGCCTTTGTTCCGTACGAAAAGCCGGAGATTGCTATTTCTGTATGTATTCCCAATGGCTATGCGGGAGCTATGTCCTCCATTACCGTTAAAGCTATCGTTGAGTATTATCTTGACCTTAAATATAAGCAGGCGGCTGATGATATTCCGGCCAAGGATGCATTGAATTACTGACGGAGTGGATATACATGCTGTATCCGAAAACGAAAAGAAGAAAACAATGTTTGCTTGGGCGGGAGCGTTTTCCAAGCTGTATTAGTTGGGTGTTTTAATGAGTGTATTTGCTATTTCCGATCTGCATCTGTCGCAGGTTCATCCCAAGCCCATGGAAATATTCGGCCAGCATTGGCAGAATTATATGCAGAAAATCGAAGAATGCTGGCGGGATATGATACTGCCGGAGGATACCGTGCTTATTGCCGGCGACATATCATGGGCTATGAAAATTGAAGATGCGGTTCCCGATCTTGAGCGCATCCGCGCCTTACCCGGGAAAAAGGTGCTGCTGCGCGGGAACCACGATTATTGGTGGGGCTCGCTTACAAGAGTTCGCGCGCTTGCGGGGGATATGACGGTTATTCAAAACGATGCAGCGGCGGTGGGGGACATTGTTTATTGCGGCAGCAGGGGATGGCTGCTTCCGGGCGTAAAGGATTTTTCAAAGGAAGACAGAAAAATATTTGACCGTGAACTTATACGCTTAAAAATGAGCCTTGATTCGGCGGTAAGAATAGCCGACGGGCGAAAGATTGCGGTGCTTACGCACTTTCCGCCCCTTGACAGCCAAGGGGGGAGCGATATCACCCGGCTTATTGAGCAATATCCGGTTTGCGCGGTGATCTACGGACATATTCACGGAGGCAAAACGGGCGAGAGCAATCCCAGGATTTATAACGGGATACCGTATTATCTTACCTCGTGCGATATGCTGGGCTTTTGCCCTATAAGAATTGATATATGACGGGCCTTGCAAAAAACAGCCGTTGCATTTACGGATTGTTATAAATACGGACAGAATTATATATACGCCTCTGTTGCTGTGCGGTATAATTTCGATTAATCAACAGAGACTATCGGTTAAAAGGAGGATTTTATATGGCAATACTTGTTACAGGCGGCGCCGGGTATATCGGCAGCCATACGGTCAGATATCTTCAGGAGCAGGGAAGAGAGGTTGTGGTTTACGATAACCTTTCAACCGGTCACCTCCAGGCAGTAAACGGGCCTGTGGTTATCGGCGATATATTTGACGGCGATCTGCTTATAGAAACCATGAAAAAGTACAAGGTGGAGGCTGTTATACATTTTGCGGCGTTTTCGCTTGTGGGAGAAAGCATGACAAGTCCCGGCAAATACTATAATAACAACATCGGCGGAACACTTTCGCTGCTTGAAGCAATGAGAAAAGCAGAGGTGGGCAAAATAGTGTTTTCCTCCACGGCAGCAACCTTCGGCGAGCCGGTCTATACGCCGATAGATGAGCAGCATCCGCAGCAGCCCACAAATGTATACGGGCGCACAAAGCTTTACATGGAAAATATGCTGCGGGATTATGACAATGCCTACGGTATAAAGTCCATAGCTCTTCGTTATTTTAATGCCTGCGGTGCCCATAAAAGCGGCGAGATAGGAGAGGATCATAAACCCGAAAGCCATCTTGTTCCCATCATTATGCAATCGATTCTGGGACTCAGAGGCCCGGTGACTGTTTTCGGAAATGACTATAATACGCCGGACGGCACATGTATAAGGGATTATATTCATGTAACGGATCTTGCGCAGGCGCATGTGCTTGCAGTGGACAGACTGCTTTGCGGAGGGGAGAGCGATGCCTTTAATCTCGGAAACGGAAACGGCTTTTCCGTTCTTGATATAATCAATGCGGCGCAGAGGGCTACGGGCAGAACGGTTGAATATAATATAGGCCCGCGGCGCGCGGGAGATCCGGCAATACTGATAGCCGGTTCCGAAAAGGCTAAAAGGCTGCTTGGATGGAAGCCGGAGCATGACGATATAAATGATATTCTTACGGATGCGTGGAGATGGCACAGCCTGCATAAAAACGGCTTTTGAGCGGGCTTCATTGAGAATAAGTGAATACGGATTTCAACGGTTATTGCCGTAAGGCGTGAGTATTCGGGAGTATTCTCCCGAATTTTCATATTGCTGCGGGAATCCGTTGACAACAGCGGGCGGTTGTGATATATTATATCTGCCGCATAAGTACGGTTTTTTAACTTTGTCTTCGGACAAGACCCACCTTAGCGAGATGATGTAGAGGAGGTGCTACACAATGTTTGCAGTTATAGCTACCGGCGGTAAGCAATACCGCGTTCAGGAAGGCGATGTGATTTACATCGAGAAGCTCAATGCGCTGGCCGATGACACCGTAAAGTTCGATGTTCTTATGGCAGGCGAGGGCGAGGATGTAAAGATCGGCGCTCCTGTTGTAGAGGGTGCTGTGGTTGAGGGCGTAGTTCGCGGCTTTGGCAAAAAGAGCAAGGTTATTACCTTCAAGTACAAAGCCAAGAAGAACAGCCGCAACATCAAGGGACATCGTCAGCCTTTTACCAAGGTTGAGATAACCAAGATCAGCCTGTAATGTTACAAAAATGGTCAAAGTAGTGATCAACAAATCGCAGCGGTGATATATATGCTTTCTGTGCGCAGGGTCATGCCGGCGGAGAATACGGTACGGATATTCATTGTGCCGCAATTTCCGCAATATTGCAGACAGCGGTTATCGGGTTGTGCGATTATGCCGGAATTAAAGCCGAAGTTTCCGTTGAGGACGGGTATCTTGAGTGTGAAATCAGCCCTCAGGATGCGCACCGCGAGAGTGCAAGAGCCATTACGGAAACAATGCTTTTAGGGCTGAAGGCCTTCCGGACGGAAAACAAAAGGCATATTAAGCTAATTGAGGAGGTGTTATAATGCTCCGTATGAATATTCAGTTATTCGCTCATAAAAAGGGCGTGGGCTCCACCAAGAACGGCCGTGACAGTGAGTCCAAGCGCCTTGGCGTTAAGCGCGCTGATGGCCAGTTTGTGCTTGCGGGCAATATTCTGGTTCGTCAGAGAGGCACAAAAATCCATCCCGGTGTTAATGTAGGCATCGGCGGTGATGATACGCTGTTTGCTTTAACGGACGGCGTTGTGCGCTTTGAGCACAAGGGTAAGCTGAAAAAGCAGGTCAGCATTTATCCCAAGGAAGAAAAAATCGTTTGATAATCATGCCCGCAGGTTTTCTGCGGGCGTTTTTCAAATACTGTTTTGTTTTGCAGTATAGTTTCAGTTTTTTCATAGGTGCAATATGGAAGAGCATTTTTTCTCATCGGATTGCTTTAATATAAAGAATACTCTGGAAAACGGCCAATGCTTTCGCTGGAACCAGGTGGACAAAGACATATATCAGGGTGTTGCTGCCGGGCGTGCGCTGCGCCTTAAGCAGTACGGCGACGGGGTGCTTTTTTCCTGCAGCGATGAGGATTTTTCATATTGGCGGCGTTATTTTGATCTTGATACCGACTATGCGGCAATTGAAGGCCGCTTTATACACGACAGCATTATCGGGGACTGTGTGAAAGCCGGAACGGGAATGCACATTCTAAGGCAGGAGCTTTGGGAGGTGCTTATATCGTTTATTATATCGCAGAATAACAACATAAAGCGTATAAAAGGCATAATAGAACGCATGTGCGCTTTGTGCGGCCGGCAAGCGGAGGCCTATGGCGGCACGGTATACTCTTTTCCGTCTGCTGATCGGCTGGCTGCAATATCGGTTGAAGAGCTTGAAAAAATAGGCTTGGGTTACAGAGCGCCTTATGTGGCTAAATGTGCCGCGGCTGTTTCGGAAAATCCGAGCCTGCTTGATTCGTTGATGAAGATGGAATATGCCCAAGCGCGGCAGGCCTTGCTTTCCATGTACGGAATAGGCCCAAAGGTGGCAAATTGCATATTGCTCTTCGGGCTTAGGCAGCTTTCCGCTTTTCCGGTGGACACATGGATGAAAAAGGCTATGCTTTTTCTTTATCCGGATTGCGGTGCGGCTAATGCACAGATTGAAGCCTATGCCTCAAAGCATTTCGGCCAAGACGCGGGAATTGTGCAGCAGTACATATTTTATGCCGCGCGCCGGGGTGTGCTTGCATTGTAAAGCCGAATTGTTTATATACAGTCAACAGAAGCAGTATTAACTGTGCACGATTTCATTTTGTTTTGGCATTTACGGGTTGTGCATTGATGCCGTCAAAATCTGATTTTCGTTTGATTTGCATCGAGGAAGCGAGGTAAAGCTTTTTTTGATGTTATATAATATACAGAAAATGCAGCAATGGTGTAATCGGCGGCAAAACCGCCTTAAACAAATATAACAAGTATAAATACGGAAGAGGTATACCGATGAAAAAAGAAATCAGAGAAGCATTAACCTTTGATGATGTCCTGCTGGTTCCGGCCCGCAGCGAGGTTACTCCGGACAAGGTGTTTTTGGGGACAAAGCTTACGGACGAGATCACTCTCAACATTCCGCTTATGAGTGCGGCAATGGACACCGTTACCGAGGCAAGGCTTGCAATAGCAATGGCGCGTGAAGGCGGTATCGGCATACTTCATAAAAATATGCCGATAGAGGAACAGGCGATGCAGGTTGACAGAGTGAAGCGCTCGGAGCATGGGGTTATTACGGATCCGTTCTATCTTTCCGAAAATCACAACCTTGCAGACGCACTGAAACTGATGGAGCGTTTTCATATTTCCGGAGTACCGATAACCCGCGACGGCAAGCTGATAGGAATACTCACCAACCGCGACCTTAAATTTGAGACTGATTTCTCCAAGCCAATATCCGACCTTATGACAAAGGACAACCTGATAACGGCTCCGGAAGGCACAACGCTGGAGGAGGCAAAGGAGATACTGCGCCGCCACCGCATTGAAAAGCTTCCGATTGTGGACAAGGATTATAATCTCAAGGGCCTTATTACAATAAAGGATATTGAAAGCCATACAGTATCCCAACAGCGCCAAGGATCGCAAGGGCAGGCTGCTTGTCGGTGCCGCAGTAGGTACGGCGGCGGATACAATGGAACGCATTGCCGCGCTTTATAATGCGCATGTTGATATTATAGCGCTGGACACTGCGCACGGGCATTCGGTGGGCGTTCTTAAAATGGTGGAAAAAATCAAAAGCAAATATCCGTCCCTTCAGCTGATTGCGGGAAATGTTGCTACCGCCGCAGCTGTTGAGGATCTTATTAAGAGCGGTGCGGACTGTGTAAAGGTGGGTATAGGCCCCGGTTCTATTTGTACGACCCGTGTAGTCGCGGGGATCGGTGTACCGCAGATGACGGCAATTATGGACTGTGCCGAAGCCGCAGAGAAGCTGGGAAAAAGGATTATTGCCGATGGGGGCATAAAGTATTCGGGCGACATTGTAAAGGCGCTTGCCGCCGGCGCAAGCGCCGTCATGATAGGCGGTCTGCTTGCGGGAACTGAGGAAAGCCCCGGAGAAACCGAAATCTATCAGGGCAGAAACTTTAAGGTTTATCGCGGCATGGGCTCGCTTTCTGCGATGCATGCGGGCAGCTCAGACCGTTATTTCCAGAGCGGAAGCAAAAAGTTCGTGCCCGAGGGCGTAGAGGGCAGAGTGCCATTCCGCGGGCCGCTTTCCGATACGGTATATCAGCTGCTGGGCGGCATCCGTTCCGGTATGGGATATTGCGGAGCCCCGGATATTCCGACGCTTCAGCAAAATGCCGAGTTTGTACGAATTACAAACGCCGGACTTACCGAAAGCCATCCTCACGATATTGATATCACTAAGGAAGCGCCTAACTATACTTCAAGGTGATTTGAAAAATCAAAATGTATTAAAAAAATAACGGCCGCTGCGAATGTTTGCAGCAGCCGTTATTTTTATGCATTAAGATTCTTTATGAAGCTCAGTCGGCGCGTTTTTCTTTAATTAAGTTCACTGCAATATAAATGCCTATAAAAAGCAGAATACTTGCACATAAAACCATATACATTGCAGAAACGCTTACCTTCTCGCCAAAGAAATAAAGATTGCAGTCAACACTGTCGCAGATTTTTTCAATTACCTCCTGCGGAATACCGTCTTTTGTCATCTGCCGGAAGGCCCCGCGCATTGCATGGTTTCTTAAAAGAACGGTTCCGTATGTCCCGGGCAGAAAGGAAAGAATTTTTTGCAGTACGGGCGAGAAATTTGAAACAGGCATATATGCGCCGCAGATAAATCCGTAGCCTGCGCTTACAATGGTGCCGACAGCCGATGCCTGACCGTCGCTGCTCAAAAAGAAATTAACGCACGAGGAAAGGGCAGTGCCGAACATTGTAAGCAGAAATACATCCAATATAAGAAGCAGGACATCAGCGGAGCTCAGATACCATCCGACAAAAGCAAGGTATGCAAGAGATACCGCCGCCGCAGTGAGATTGATTATGAGCGTGGATATAAGAGCCGCCAAATAATAGCTGAAGCCCAATGTGGATAAATGGAGCGGCGATACCGTAAGATCGCGCCGGGCGCCGCTTGTTTTATCCTTTATCATTATAAGATTTGAGCAGAAGGCCACCGTTATGCAGGTTACGGCCAAAAGCGAAGAAATAAGCTGACCGCCTACGCATCCGTCAATAAGGATCGCGTCGGCATTTATACCCGCTGCGCTTAGGGCGGAGGCAAAGGAATCGCGATAAATGCTGCCAAGAAAGGTAACAAAGAGTATTAACAGAATAATAGGTGTTATAAGCGAGGAAAAAAACATTCCTTTATCGCGGAAATACAGCTTTATGTTTCGCTTTATCAGGGCAGAAATTCCGGTCATTTCTGTTCACCTCCGCTAAGTTTTTTACCGGTAACCGCAAGAAACACATCGTCCATCCGGCCTTTGATAATTTCATAATCACGGAATATTTCCGGGTATTTAATAATCAGCTCGGTTGCGGCAGCAGTATTGGGTACTGTTATGCGAAACCCGTCGCGCAGCGACGCATACGGCATATTCAAGCACCGAACATCATTTTCATCACAGCCGTAGAGGGATATAAAATCGCCGGTATATGTGTTTTTCAGCTCTAACGGCGTGCCCTGTGCCGATATGGCGCCGCTGTCGAGGATTACAACATAATCGGCATCGGCAGCTTCCTCCATGTAATGGGTGGTGAGGAAAACGGTAAGACCGTTATTGGCGCGCAGCTCCGCAACGGCGTTCCATAAAAGCCTGCGGGTCTGCGGGTCAAGACCGGTGGTGGGTTCATCGAGAATAAGTATCTCCGGCCGATGCAGCAATGCGCGGGCGATATCTATTCTGCGGCGTTGACCGCCCGACAGCTTTCCGACCTGGCGCTTAAGCAATCCGCCGATATCAAGGATCATGCACAGCTCATCAACGCGGCTGCGCAGCTCACGGCCCCGTATGCCGTAAAGTGCGGCGCGGCTTTCAAGGTTGTCTGCTACGCTGAGCTCTTTATCCAGCACGGAATTTTGAAAAACAACGCCCAATTTCCGCTTTACACTTTGAATGTCGGTGTCAATATCGGCACCGCATATTTCTACACGGCCGCCGTCCTTTTTAAGCTGGCCGCTGATGATATTTATCGTAGTGGATTTCCCGGCGCCGTTTACGCCCAAAAAAGCAAACAATTCGCCCCTTTTAACATGAAAGCTGAGGTCGTTTACCGCGCAGATATCACCGAATTTCTTTTGTAAATGCTCAATGCGTATCATGTCTGTATTTTCCATACTTCACCCCGTTATATTTTTGAAAAAAGCAGATAAACTGCTTTTATACTATGCCTACTATGCCGTTTGCTTGGAAGCGTAGTAAGCGCATATGGCCTTGGAAAGCTGATCAGGACAGGAGGTATCGCCCTGGCAGGGTATGCCCTTAAGCATCTTTGCTACATCGTGAGCATTGCGTCCGATGCACAAAGCGGCGACCCCCTTTGTGTTGCCGCGGCATCCGCCTACAAAGGTAACTGATTTGATGATATCATTATTGTCGATTTCCAGCTGAATTTCCTTGGAGCATGTGCCCGTTGTTTTGTAAATAAACATTATTTTCACCGCTTAACTTAAATTTCAGTTAATTATATAACAATTCATAAAGGCGGTCAAGATATAAACAAAAAAACGGTACTTTTTGCGGCTCTGACGCTGCCTTGACACGGAAAGGGCTGCATAAAAGCTTGATTTGCACGGCAAAATACATCAGCAATTCCGAAAAATTGTTTTTTAATCCCGCTGTCGCAGGGTGATGCATACTATAAAGCATAAGGAGGTGATAGTGTGCGCGCTGCGGCTATATTGTCAATGGCGGAGGACGCTGCGGTGTTCTATTATCCGGACAGCGGGAAAATCAAAAAACTTTCGCTTACGGGCGGCACCGTATATGCTGCCCCGGTAGGCCGTACCGGCCGCAATTCGTTTTTTACGCGCTGCGGCAGTCTCGGATGCAGATCGGCCGCAGGGGACGGAAGATATCTATATATTGCAGCAAGCCATGCTTCCGGTATTCTCAGGCTGGATACATACAACGGAGCCTCGGTTTTCCGGCATTGCATAGGCCGGTATCCCATGCAGCTTTGTCTTTGGAACGGGTATATAATTACTGCCTGCGGCGAGACGGATACGGTGGAAATATGTCTTTGCAGCGGCGGGCAGAGCTTTATATCAAACCGGCTCGGTCAGGCGCTGTGCGGTGTGTGCGCAGCAAAAAATGTCTGCGCCGCCGTATGCTTTTTGCAGGAAGCACTCTATCTGCTGTCCGTGCCGCAGCTTACGGTGCTTAAAGAGATAAAACTCGGCTTTGCGCCTAACGGAGTATGCGTTACGGAAACTGAAAAGAGGGGGGAGGGCTTTCTTGTATACGGAAACGAAGCCGACGGCAGGGGCTGTGCCGCGCTGTTTGACATAAGCGGAGATTTGCTTCTGTTCGGGCGCACGGGCTTTAATCCGGTAGATGCGGTGCAGACGGGGGACACGGTTGTCTTTTCCTGTGCAGGGGACAAAGCCTTGCTGCTGCATCAAGCGTGCGATTTGATGCCGCTGCGCTCATTTGCACTTGGCGCAATGCCGGAGGGCATATGCCTTTGCGGAGAGGATATACTGGTGGGAATGAATGTGGCGGGAAGGGTGGAGAAGCACAGCATGAAAAACGGCAGACTGCTTAAGCAGCTGCCGGGAATATGTGAGCCTTCGCAAATAATTATGATTGATATGCCGTACTGAATTATCAAATAGCGGCGCTTTGGCTTAAGGTGCGCAGGACCGCAGTATAAATATCCTGTGACGATTTGCTCCAATTCTGCATAAAAAGCTCTGCCGTGGCGGAATCACGCACAGTAAGAGTTATTTCCATTGCACAGAGATTGTTTTCAAACAGCTTGAGTATAACACAGTAATTACCGTCAAAGGAGAAGCAGACGGAGCTGCGTATGCCGGCAGCGGCGGTCATTTCGGCAAGATTATCCTTAAGGTAGCTGTCTATGCTGTTCCGCACGGAGGCGCGCACGGTGGGATAAAACTGCTCAATGGCATCCTTGCCGATGGGAGATATAAAGTAAAGCTCATAGCCGTTTTGCTTTACGGAAAACACGGTCTTGTTTTCCAAAAGATGCTCCAATATTTGATGAGCGGTAAAATAATCTATGCTGGTGTCCTCAAGCGTGTCTATTATGTCCTCGGCGCGAAGAGCGGCTTCGGCGCGGAAAAGCACATACAGCACGGTGAGGATCTCCTCTGAAAATGGCGGTTTCATTTTTATTTCCTAACTTATCGCTATGCTGAAATTCTGCGTAAAAAACAATTGCGGCCATTTTTCAGGCCGCAGCTTGCTTCTTGTTACGAATCGCATGTGTTATTTAACAATGAATTCCTTAATATCGTTAAGCAGATCGTCGCAGCTGTCACTGTATATTTCCATGGTGATGGGCTTGGACAGATCCAAAGAGAAAATACCCAAAATGCTTTTTGCATCTACAACATATCTGCCGGAACGAAGGTCGATATCGTAGGGGTATTTATTGATGATGGAAACGAAGGACTTGATATTCTGTGCTTCCTGAAGCATTATGGAAACGGATTTCATATTACGAGCCTCCTGAACAATTTGAGTTGGAATGGGTTCCTGTAAATCATGATGCTATTATAGCCTATGCAATTATAATTTACAAGTGCTTTTTGCACAAATAATACGCACAGGAATATAAAAATGATATAAAAAGCGTATAAAAGTACAATGCAAAGCACCCATCCTGCGCAGCGGCGCGTGTTTTATTGTTTTGCAATAGGCATAAAAATTGTGCTTGACATTCCAGTGGGAGCAAGGTATAGAATTATTATGACAGATATCATTCCGGAGGGCGGACAATGAATATAAACGAAGCATCAGAATATACAAAGCTGAGCAAAAAGACTTTGAGATTTTATGAAAGCAAGGGGCTTTTCATAACCGAACGGAAGGAAAACGATTACAGAGTATATTCACCGGAGCTTATAGAAAAGATCATGAGGATAAAGCTCTTAAGAGCAGCGGGAATATCGGTATCCGATATACTGCTGTTGAACAGCAATATGATAGGGCTTGAAGAACTGCTTAATAAGCAGAAGAAAAACCTGAAGGAAAGCCGCATCAGCAACGAGCGCCAGCTGGAGCTGTGCAGGGAAATGCTGCGCGCTTATCCCGATATAAAAAATGTTGAAAAGCTGCTTGATAAAGAGGCCGACGCGGTAAACGAGGAAGCACAGTCGATTTTTTGCGCGGATATTCCGGTTGTACTCGGGCTTGATATAGGCACAAGCAGCCTAAGTCTTGCGGTTATTGACGATAAAGGGAATGTTCTTGATACCTTCAATATTACAAATGATGCCAAAACAGAGCGCCGCGGAGTGCAGGATGCGGAAAATATACTCACACGCACTCTTGCTCTTATAGATGTGGCGGAAAGAACATATAAAAATGTGCGCGCCGTCGGCATTGCGGGACAGATGCACGGTATTGTGTACCTTGATTCCGAAGGGAATGCTGTTTCTCCGCTTTATACATGGCAATTTAACGAAGATGACGGTACGAGCCGCATACAAGCAAGGCAAATAACCGGCATGGATGTGCCGGAGGGCTACGGACTTATCACGCATTATTATCTTACCGAAAAAGGCGAAGTGCCCGAAAACGCAGCAAAGCTTTGTACGATCATGGATTATATCTGCCTTAAGCTTACGGGCGGGAATTCTCCTGTAATACATCCCACAAACGCCGCGTCGCTTGGTTTTTATGATATAAAAAACAATTGCTTTTTTATTGAGAAGCTTAAAAAGCTGGGCATTGATGCTTCGCTTTTGCCCCGCTGCACGGTAAACGGTGAGATAGGGGAATATAAAGGCGCAAAGGTTTATGTTCCGATAGGCGACCATCAGGCAAGCTTTCTCAGCGTCAGCGCAGAATGCGGAGCGGAAAAATGTGTTTTGATAAACTTCGGCACCGGCAGCCAGATTACGATTGCCGGGCGAGCGGAGGCGGACCAACGGTACAATGCGGAGGAAGGCATTGAATTGCGCCCGTTCTTTGACGGCTTATATCTTAAAAGCTATTCCGCACTGTGCGGCGGATATGCATATGCGCTGGCGGAACGCTTCATAAGAAGCATTGTTTATGCCGCCTGCGGCGACAATAGTGAACAGTACGAGCTTATGGCGCGCCTTGCCATGGAGGACGCACAAAAGAAGCCGCCCATTGTATGCACTGCGTTTTGCGGCACAAGATATGACGGCAGTATAACAGGCTCCGTAACCGGCATCACGCCGGACAATTTTACACCGGGGCTATTGCTTCGCGGTATTATGCGCGGCATGGTGCAGGAGCTTTATGATGCATATGAGAAAATGTCCGCGTTAGAAAATATGCGCATTTTTGCCTCCGGCAATGCAATACGCAAAAACAAACTGCTTAAAGCGGCTGTTTGCGACATTTTTGCCTCCGATCCGGAGGTGCTGCCCGATGCGGAGGAAGCGGCGGCAGGTGCGGCATTATTTGCAATGCGCCTTTTTAACGGCAACGCCGTATTATAGATATATTGCTGCCTGATCGGCGGCGCAAAAGCGCAGGCATACAAATTTAGCAGGCATACAAATTTATAACATAAAGCGCAGTAAATCAAACGGAAGCTTTACTGCGCTGTTTTTATATATTCGGTTTGCAGTAAAAATCGTTGAATGAATTTAAGGTATATGGTATAATTCAGTGTAAACAGTTTTTTACCTTATGCCGGTTGATTTTAATTGCGGCATTGAGGTTAACAAAACATATAATGTTTCAGGGACGGTAAACAACACTATGGGTTCGGCGGATACGGCGTTTATAAACACATGCAGAGATATACTGGAAAACGGCACATGGGTACGGGATGAAAGGGTGCGCCCCAAATGGGAGGACGGAACGCCCGCTTATACCATTAAAAAGTTCGGCGTGGTAAATCGATATGATCTTTCAAAGGAATTCCCGCTTATCACCGTAAGGCCGATAAATCTTCGCCTTGCAGTGGACGAGGTGCTTTGGATATGGCAGAAAAAATCCAATAATGTACACGATCTGAACAGCCATATATGGGACAGTTGGGCTGACGAAAACGGCTCTATCGGCAAGGCATACGGCTATCAGATGGGAATAAAGCATCAGTATAAGGAAGGCCGCTTCGACATGGTGGATCGCGTGCTGTACGATCTAAAAAATAATCCGTGCAGCCGCCGAATAATGACCAATATGTATAATTTTGAGGATCTGCATGAAATGGCGCTTTACCCCTGCGCATACAGCATGACCTTCAATGTAACAGAGGGCAAACTTTGTGCCATCCTTAATCAGCGCTCGCAGGATATGCTGGCTGCAAATGCATGGAATGTGGCTCAGTATGCCGCGCTTGTAATGATGCTGGCCCAGGTATCGGGTCTTAAGCCGGGCGAGCTTGTGCATGTGATAGCCGACGCTCATATTTATGACCGTCACATTCCCATTGTGCGCGATTTGATCCAG
Organism: Oscillospiraceae bacterium; assembly: GCA_022009755.1. Taxonomy (GTDB): domain Bacteria; phylum Bacillota; class Clostridia; order Christensenellales; family QALW01; genus UMGS1338. The sequence continues at coordinate 483,707 of CP091722.1, read as the reverse complement.
CGTACACCGTATGATTCTCCGAAGGTGACGCTGGATAGTTCAGTGACGGATTTTTATGCCTTTACGCCGGACAGCTTCAGCGTGGAGGATTACCGTCACGGCGAAAAAATAGGCAAAATTCCCGTTGCGGTATGATGCTCAGGTTCGGCGGCGCTAAATATGCAATCACGCGCAAAGGAATCGGAATTGTTTAACATGCGGAGGATATATGAATCTTATAGTTGCCGTAGATGAAAAATGGGGAATAGGCTATAAAGGCGATCTGCTGGTAAGGCTCAGAGAGGATCTGCAGAATTTTGCTGCGCTCACTACCGGGAAAACGGTAATTCTGGGTTCAAACACACTGGCTACATTTCCCGGCGGAAGAGTGTTGAAAAACAGGCGCAATATTGTGCTTAACCCCAGCCCCACTTATGCACCGGAGGGCGCAGTGGTTGCACACAGCATCGGCGAGCTGCTGGAAACGGTGGAAAAAACAGATTCCGGCGAGGTTTGTAATAGGCGGAGCCAGCGTATATAAACAGCTGCTGCCGTATTGCAACAAGGCTTATGTTACAAAGGTGTATGCTGATTTCTGCAAGGACGCATATTTTACGGATCTTGACAGCAGTGATGAATGGCGCCTTGAATATGAGGGCGACAGAAAATGCAGCCGTACCGGCGATAAGATAGGGACACTTACGGACGGAACAGTGCCGGAAAGCGTGGAATTTGCTTTTTGCCTCTATAAAAGAATAAAGAGCGGCAATTGAGCCGCAATACGGATAGAAATAAATATACCCGGCATTAAGCAATGAAAAAATTGCTGCATAATGCCGGGCTTTTGCTTTTGATGTTTTGGAATTGAAACCGTAAATACTTATATTTACAGGTTGAGGGCTTTTATAAGGGAAGGAATGGATTCTTCAAAGCACACGCCGTAGCGGTATTCGGTGTTGTAGGCTTTGGTTCTGAGTATGCTCTCCAAGGTAAAATCCACCGCTATGCGTACTGCCTGCTGCATATTTCCGCATTTCATGTACGCACCCGTCATTGCACTGGCAAAAACATCCCCCGTTCCGTGAAAAATGCCGTCCACCTGTACGCTGCCCGTATAAGTGACATCACCGTTTTTTTCGCGCATTGCAACCCCGGTTTCGCTGCCGCGGATAACCCCGGTAAGCACTACGGCTGCGTTTGTTATTTTGTGAAGACCTTCAAGCATTGTACTTATATATTCGTCATCTCCGACTAAACGGTATTGCATCCCGGCAAGCAGGGCTCCCTCGGTTATATTGGGGGTGATAATGTCGGCAAGGCTGCAAAGCCGGCGCATGCCCTGCACAAATTCAGGGCCGAATACGGAATAAAGACTGCCGTTATCGCCCAATACGGGATCCACAATTATTACGGCACCTTTTTCCTTATATTGCGAAAAAAGCCCGTACATGATATCAAGCTGGCGGAAAGAGCCGAGAAATCCGCTGTAAACGGCATCAAAATCTATACCGAGGGAACGCCAATGATCGGTGACCGGAATAATATCGTCCGAAAGGTCGCGGTAGGTATATCCCGTAAAACCGCCCGTATGCGTTGACAAAATAGCCGTGGGCAGAACGGCTGTTTCAATGCCGCAGGCGGAAATTATCGGCAGCGCCACCGTAAGCGAACAACGGCCTATATCCGATATATCGTGTACGGCAAGAATTCTTTTTTGCCTGTTCATTGGCTTCTCCTAAAGATTGTCCCGGATTATATCCGCCGCGCGCTCGGCATCCTCCCTTGGGGCGCAAAGCGAAAGACCGGCTTCGTTTCCGGTTACCATGTATACGGGAATTCTGTTTTCATACAGCGCTGCCGTGATACGGGAAACAGCGACGCTGCCGTCAAAGGAGGAGTTGTCTACGGAAATTCTGCATATATCGCTGTTTACGGAAATTTTGCGGCGGTCCGCAAGGCTGCAGAGCAATTCCACGGTTTCGTGCAGCACATCTGCGGAAACGCAGAAGGATATATCCGTCCTTCCGCTAAACGCCGAAGACTGGTTTATAAGCTCCGGGGATATCCCGTTTTTTGCAAGCAGGGCAAACATATCGGAAATCATGCCGTCGTTTATGCTTATATCGGAAACGCGGATAATTGCGCTGTCCTCGCATATGCCTATGCGGGGCGCGGAGCTGCCCGCGTTTATAACATCGCTCATATTGTAAAGCCCGCAGGGCTGCACCTGCAGAAAGCGCGCAGCCTTCAGCGCGCCGACGGCAAACAGCTGTCTTGACTGCGCGGTGTGGGTTATTTCAAGAAATTCGTCCCTACCCGCAAATAGCACCGTATGCTCTCCCACTATTGTGCCGCCGCGCACCGAATGTATGCCTATTTCGTTTGCCGGGCGCTTTTCTCTGCGCTCATGCCGGTCGTAGACATAATCATATTGCTCATCCGATGCCGAATTTATTGCATCGGCAAGCATAAGCGCCGTGCCGCTGGGAGCATCAAGCTTTTGGTTGTGATGCTTTTCTGTTATTTCAATATCATAGCCCTTAAGAACATGCGTGCAGGTACGCAGCAGCTCTGTCATTAAATTTATTCCAAGCGACATATTTCCCGAACGGAATACAGGCACGCTTTGTGAAAGAGTTTTGATTTTTGCGATTTGCTCATTGCTGTATCCCGTTGTTGCAAATACCACCGGAAGATGATGAAGCTTTGCATAGCTGATTATTGAATCAAGGGCAGCGGGGGAGGAAAAATCAACTATAACATCTGCTTTTACATCGCAATCGACAAAGGAGCCGAACACGGGAAAGTCAAATCGGCTTTCACCGCTTAAAAACGGATCTATGCCCGCCGCAACGGAAACATCGGGCGATTCGGCGGCACACTGGGCAATATATCGTCCCATTTTTCCGCCGCAGCCGCTGAGAATTATATCAAGCACTTATAACACTGCCTTTCGTAATGTGATGAAAACCGAAATCATATAACACCGTATTGCCGCATTGCCGATATCAGTCGTTCCAGATTTTCGGGCGCCATCTCCGTAAGCGGAAGGCGCAGGGTGCTGCTGCACAGCCCCATTGCTGCGGCTGCGCTTTTTACGGGTATCGGATTTACCTCGCAGAAAAGCGCTTTTATAAGCGGATACAGCTTTTTCTGTGCGGCTGCCGCTGCTTCAAAATTGCCCGCAAGCGCTGCTGCGCACATGGCCTGAACATCGCCGGGAACGATATTTGCCGCAACGGAAATAACGCCCTTTGCTCCCATTGACATCATGGGTACGGTCAATGCGTCCTCGCCGGAATAAATATCTACGGCATCTCCGCAGGCGTGGGCAATAGCCACCACCTGATCCATGTTTCCGCTGGCCTCTTTATTGCGGCTACATTTTCAATCTGCGCAAGCTCTGCCATAAGCGAAGCCGAAATGTTAACGCCGGTTCTTGAAGGAACACTGTATGCAATGATGGGCAGCGTGACTGCATCGGATATTGCCTTATAATGTGCTTTCAGCCCCATGGGCGAGCATTTGTTGTAGTACGGAGTTACCACCAGCAGACCGTCCGCACCCCATTTTTGCGCGTTTTCCGAGTTTTTTACGGCATCGACGGTGCAATTGCTGCCCGTGCCCACTACAACCGGAATGCGCCCGTTTGTATGCTCTATGCAAAAGCGGATAACGCTTTCCCGCTCGGCGGCCGTCATTGTGGCGGGTTCTCCCGTGGTTCCGCATACAACGATGCATTGCGTGCCTAGCGCAATTTGCCTTTCTATAAGTTTCTCAAAGGCCGGAAAATCCACTCCGTCTTTGGTAAACGGTGTGATAATTGCTACCGCAGAGCCTGTAAAAATAGTATTCTTGCGCATAAAATCACTCCCAAATTAAAGAAGTAGTATTGTTTTTTGCGGCTATTTCCCGCAGCCGGTATAAACCGCCGCAAAGAGCGTCACCGTATGCTCGTGTAAATCGTGCTGCAATATCAGCATATGCGTGAGGATTGCAAGCTGCTGTTTATAAAGCCGTATTGCCGCAAGCGGTGCAAGGGCAATGCCCGGTTGGAAATCAGTCCATATATCCTTCGGCGCAAAGCAGCTCCGCCATAAGAACGGCACCGCCCGCTGCGCCGCGCAGTGTATTGTGGGACATGCAGACAAATTTATAGTCAAATATCGTATCTTCGCGCAGGCGGCCTATGGAAACGGCCATTCCGTGTTCAAGGTTGCGTTCGCTTTTGATCTGCGGACGATCATTTTCTTCAAAATAGTGCAGAAACTGCTTAGGAGCGCTGGGCAGATCCAATTCCTGAGGACGACCGCGGAAGCCGGCCCAAATATCGAGGATTTCCTGCTTTGAGGGCTTTTTGTCGAATTTTACGGAAACAGTGGCGGTATGTCCGTCCGAGACCGGTACGCGGATGCACTGAGCGCTGAACAGAGGAGCGTCGGCGGATACAATCACGCCGTTTTCAAGATGCCCCCAAATTTTAAGCGGCTCCTGCTCGCTTTTTTCTTCCTCTCCGCCGATATACGGAATAATGTTGTCAATCATTTCGGGCCATACGGCAAAGGTTTTGCCGGCGCCGGAAATGGCCTGATAGGTAGATACGCTTGCGCATTTCACACCGAAGCTGTTGAGGGGGTAAAGCGCCGGAACATAGCTTTGCAGCGAGCAGTTTGATTTAACGGCAATAAAGCCGCGTTTTGTACCCAGGCGCTTGCGCTGGAAGGGGATAACCGCGGCATGAGCGGCATTAAGCTCAGGGATGATCATGGGGACATCGGGCGTTCCGCGGTGTGCGCTGTTGTTTGATATAACGGGGCACTCCAAACGCGCATATTTTTCTTCAAGAGCGCGTATCTCATCCTTTTTCATATCTACCGCGCAGAATACAAAATCCACGCTTGCGGCGATCTTTTCGGCATCTGCCGCCGCATCCAGAACCGTCATATCCTTTACGGACGCAGGTATTTCCTCCTGCATACTCCATTTTGCGCCTACCGCCTGAGCATAGGGCTTTCCGGCAGAACGGGGGCTTGCGGCAAGAGCCGTGATTCTAAACCACGGGTGATTGCACAGCAGCGTTATAAAACGCTGTCCGACCATGCCGGTGGCTCCGATTATTCCAACATTGTAATTACGAGACATCTGATTATCCTCCCCAAAATAAATAAAGCAGTACAATTTGAATGATTGTGCTGCCAACGCAAAAACGCATATAGGTTAGCACTCCATCAAATTGCTTGATGACAGCTGCAAAGCTGTTCGCCCGTGCAGCCAAGCCATGCTGCGCTTTGCCTGCAGCACGCTTTCGGCGGTGTTTCCTTTCATGCAGGGATATACGGGCAAGGCTGCGCCCTGAGCCTGACTACTGATAAAAACCGCGCCTCTAACGGGGGATATAATAACATGCACCCGATTTATTGTAAAGCGGAATTGCTGCTTTACCGTATAATTGCGGCTTATTTTTTATTTTTAATCGTATTTTGCTTGCAAGTATTGTGCAAAGGTGATAATATATAAAAAATAAATAAATGCAATGATGAAGAAAAGTAGTATGGTTTTGCCCTTAAAGAGAGGGGCGCATCCGCTGTAAGCGCTCTATCGGCAAGCCGTATGAAGTTCCCTTCGGAGCAGATTTTCCTAAAGCAGCTGTGCTTTGATGAATTTGTTCGGTGTATAAATAATTATGCCGGGTAAATAACAAAAGCACCGCGGCCGTTAAGAAAATACGGGAACAGCCCGTTACAGCATATGAGTCCGTTAAGGCGCCGTTTTTAAGCGGCTGTTATCAGCGGAAAAATAGGGTGGTACCACGATCAGCCTCGTCCCTTCGGACGGGGCTTTTTTCGTCGGTCAAGATATACCAGGAGGAAAAGAAAATGCAGGACAGAATAGACGACATCCGCACCGATGCCGGCAAAGAAATTGAAGATATCAGCGTGCCGGAAGAGCTGGAAGCACTGCGCATTCGCTATTTGGGCAAAAAGGGAAAGCTGACCGAGCTTTTGCGCTCCATGGGCAGCTGCCCGCCGGAAGAGCGCCCCGCAATGGGCATGAAGGTAAACGGACTGCGCTCATTTCTGGAGGAGCGCATAGCTCAAAAGCAGCAGGAGCTTCAGAAAAAGCTGCTGGAGAAAAAGCTGCTAAGCGAGCGTATTGATGTAACAGTGCCGGCAAAAACGCCGGATATCGGAACAATACACCCGATCACTGCCGTGCGCAATGAGCTTATAGAGATTTTTATGTCTATGGGCTTTGATGTTGCGGAAGGCCCTGAGGTGGAAACAGATCACTACAATTTTGAGGCTTTGAATATCCCGGAGGATCACCCGTCAAGGGACATGCAGGATTCCTTCTATATAACCAAAAATCTGCTGCTGCGCACGCAGACCTCTGCCATGCAGATACGCACCATGGAATCGCAGAAGCCGCCCATACGAATCATCTGCCCCGGACGCGTTTTCCGCGCCGATGAAGTGGATGCCACGCATTCGCCGGTATTCCATCAGCTTGAGGGACTGGTGGTTGATAAGGATATAACAATGTGCGACCTCAGCGGCACACTGGATGCCTTTGCAAAAAAAATATACGGCTCTTCGGCAAAAACCAGACTGCGCCCCTCATTTTTCCCCTTTACGGAGCCCAGCGTCGAGGTGGATGTTTCCTGCTCGGAATGCGGCGGAAAGGGCTGCCGTGTATGCAAAGGAACGGGGTGGGTGGAAATACTCGGAGCCGGAATGGTTAACCCCAAGGTGCTTGCGGGCTGCGGCATCGACCCGGCCGTGTATTCCGGCTTTGCATTCGGTTTGGGCATTGACCGTATAGCCGTAACGCGTTATAAAATTTCTGATATGCGCCTGCTGTTTGAAAACGATCTGCGTTTTCTTGAACAGTTCAAATAGCTTGCGGAAGGGAAGATAAAAATGAAACTGTCACTAAACTGGGTAAAAAAATATACCGATATCAATGTTTCCGTCAGGGAACTGTGCGATAAAATGACAATGGCGGGCTTTGAGGTGGAGGGCATTGAGGATGCCTCTGCCGCTGCGCAAAATGTCGTTGTGGGAAGAATAGAAAAAATAGAAAAGCATCCCGATTCCGATCATCTTCTAATTTGTCAGGTGAATGTCGGCAGCGGGACCGTACAGATAGTGACCGGAGCAAGCAATGTTTTTCAGGGCGCGCTTGTACCGGCCGCACTTAACGATTCGATTCTGCCAAACGGCACGCATATAAAAAGCGGTAAGCTGCGCGGTGTAGTTTCCGACGGTATGCTCTGCTCCGGAGAAGAGCTTATGCTTTCCGAGGAGGAATATCCCGGTGCCGGTGTTTACGGGATACTCATTCTAAAAGATGATTGTACAATAGGCGACAACATCATGAAGGCCGTGGGCAAGGATGACTGCATAATTGATTTCAGCATTACGCCCAACCGACCCGATTGTCAGTGCGTTCTGGGCATGGCGCGTGAAATTGCCGCAGTGCTCGGAAATGAATTCCGCCTGCCCGAGACTCAATACCACTCGGTATCTCAAAACATTAACGGTATTATGCAGGCAGAGGTGCAGGATGGTATACTGTGCCCGCGCTATATGCTTATGGGAGTGAGAAATGTAAATCGCGCCATCGCCGAAATGGCTGTGTGATTGCCTTATTTCAGCCGGACTGCGCCCGATAAACAACATTGTGGATATAACAAATTTTATAATGCTGGAAACCGGGCATCCCATGCATGCCTTTGATGCAAGGGATATAAAGGACGGAAAGATCATTGTCCGCAGAGCGCAGGAGGGAGAAAGCATCACCACTCTTGACGGTAAGCCTCATACTCTTACAAACGAAATGCTGGTTATCGCCGACAGCACGCGGCCCGTTGCTCTTGCCGGGATTATGGGCGGCGAAAACAGCGAGATAAAGAAGATACAACGGATGTTATATTTGAATGTGCCAAATTCAAACGCGATAATATTCGCCGCACGGCGCGTGCGCTGGGTATCCGCACCGATGCTTCCTCACTTTACGAAAAGGGCGTGGATGCGGGAAGCGTTCCGTATGCCATTAAGCGTGCCGTTTCCCTCATATGCGAGCTTGGCGCGGGCGAGGTGTTGGACGGAGCGGCGGATTCTGCTGCCGATGCGGTATATGAACGCAGCATCAGCGTGCGTACTCAGGATGTAAACCGTTTATTGGGAATAACCGTGCCGGATGATGAAATGCTGCGTATTATGCTGAGCCTTGATATCAAATCTACGCTCAGAGACGGGGTGCTGAATTGCACGGTTCCGTCAAGACGGGACGATCTTGAAACCGCTGCCGATATAGCAGAGGAAATAATTAGAATATACGGCTATGAGCACATTACACCCAAGCCTTTGAAGGCGGATCTGAGGATCGGCACAATGCAGCCCTCCATCGCCAATATGAACGATATGAGAAGCTATCTTATTAAGGCGGGGTGCAGCGAGATATGCACATATTCCTTCATATCCAAAAAGGCGGATGATATGCTGCTGCTGTCTGCGCAGGATGAGCGGCGAAACGGAATAACACTGCTTAATCCGCTGGGAGAGGATTACAGCGTGCTGCGCACTCAGATGATACACAGTATGCTTACGGTGCTTTCTCTTAACCAAAACCGCGGTGTCGGGCATGCTAAGCTGTTTGAGACCGGCGTGCTTCATATTGCAAAAGAGACTCCGATTGTAAATCAGCCTCGGGAAATACCTCATATCTGCATAGGTATTTACGGGCAGGGCGACTTTTTCACGCTTAAGGGCATAGTACAGGGAATAATCGGAATGTATAACGGCAAAGCCGTATGCCGCGCCTCGGAAGAGAATTTCCTGCACCCTTACAGACAGGCGGAGTTTGTTGCGGCAGGAAAGACAGTGGCGCTGCTTGGTCAGGTGCATCCGGCGGTATGCGAAAATTATGCGCTTTCCGGCGAGGTATATGTTGCGCAGATAAATATCGGGGAGCTTTCCGGCTTTGGAAGAAGAAAAATAAAATTCCTGCCTCTGCCCAAATTTCCTTCGGTGCAGCGCGATCTTGCCGTTGTGGTTGATGAGAAAATAACGGCGGGAGAACTGCTTGAATGTATCGAAAAGGCCGGCGGGCCGCTGCTTCGCAGCGCCGAGCTGTTTGATGTTTACAGGTCGGATTTGCTGGGAAGCGACAAGAAAAAGCACGGCGTTTTCGCTGGAGTTCCGGGCGGACGACAGAACCCTTACCGTGGAGGAAGTGGCCAAAATATTTGATAAAATAGTAAGATCGCTGGAGTTCCGTATGGGCGCAAAACTGCGCTGACAAGGGGGATTTGACGATTATGAAAAAGCCTCAGGGTTTATGAATCCTGAGGCTTTTAATATGTGCGCCAGAACAGCGCATACGCATAAATTATGTAAAAACGCTGCAAAAACGCGCAAAAAAGTGATTAAAAATGCGTTAAAAACGGCTTAAAAAGCGTATAAAAACGCGTTAATTTCAGTCTGCGGTAAATTCCGTCTGATATATTACGCTGCCGTCCGCATTTTTATAAATTACTACAACGGCACTTGCGTCAACGCCGTTGCTTTGCAGCGAAGCGGCAACGCTTTTCATGGTGTCGGCCTGAGAAGCAAGCTGCGATTCAAGAGCGGCGGCGGTTGCTTCAAGCTTTTCCTCGGGGATTGCCGTGGTATAGGTGTAGATGTATGCAAATTTGTCGTCGTTATCGCCGGCAGGAGCGCACTCAACAGTTATACCGAGAGCTGCAAAGCTTTCGCTGAGCTGAGCGATGGACTGCTTTACTTCGTCATTTTCAAGGTATTCCTTAACACTGATTTTGGCTGCAGGGCTTGCGCTGGGCTGCACGGTTACCGTAACGGTGGGCTCGATTGATGGAGTGCTGACCGTCTGCTTTGTTTCGGCGGGCAGAGTCATTGTTGCTTCGGGTGATTTTGCAGGCTGACATGCAGAAAGGGCAAACAGTGTGCAAAGGCATACGATTGCCGTTGCAAATTTTTTCATTTTGATAATTCCTCCGTAAAAATTCTTTATTTTGCGGTTTATTTTAGCACTTATTGCATGGATGCGCAACCGCTTTAGCCGTAAAATCGGATTTTTTTGAAGCAGGAAAACGCGGCATGATGGCTGCTTTTGAGGGGAAAATGAAAAAAATGCTTCAAAAATTCAAAAAAAGTGCATTTTGCATCTTGAAATCGCAAGCAAAATATATTATGATAAGTAAAAGCTGTTTAATCGTTAATAAAAAGCCGCTTGCTTTAGAAAGGATGTAAATATGAGTAACGAAACCCCACCCGAGCATTCGGAGCTTTAATGGGGCTCCGGCGCTTAAAGAGCCCCGGCGACCGCCGCGCGTTTACTATACAAAAATCTTAATTCGTCATTGACGAGGGATCGTACAGATCGCGGAAAGGGGAATCACTATTATGGTCTTTGGCACCGAAAACATCAGAAACATTGCACTTATCGGACACGGTGGAAACGGAAAAACAACGCTTACAGAAGCGGTACTTTATAATTTGAAGATAACGGATCGTTTCGGAAACACACAGGACGGTACAACGGTATCGGATTTTGACCCGGAGGAGATCCGGCGCAGGATATCCATCAGCACAACCGTGGAGCCGGTGGAATATAAAGGATATAAAATAAATTTTTTGGATTGCCCCGGTTATTTTGATTTTGCCGGGGAGGTTACCGGCGCACTGAGCGTTGCCGATGCGGCGGTTATTGTTATGAGCGGTGTATCGGGGTTGGATGTAGGCACGGAGAAGGCTATGGCTCTTGCCGCGTCCCGCGGTATTCCGAGAATTTTATTTGTAAATCAGATGGACCGGGAGCATGCCGACTATCATAAGGTGCTTTCGGAGCTTGAAAATAAATATGTGACAGCAATAGCGCCCGTTCAGTATCCCATTATGCAGGGAGAAAAGCTTGCGGGATATGTGGATGTGGCAGCTAATAAGGGATATGCATACGACGGCTGAAAAATGACGGAGATTCCCGTGCCGCAGGAGCTTGAGCAGTGCGTTGCGGAGGCGAGAACGAAGATAATTGAAGCTGCCGCCGAAAATGACGAGGAATTGCTGGAGAAGTATTTCTCCGGCGAGGAGCTTACGCAGGAGGAAATAATAAGAGGGCTGCTGGCCGGCATTCATTCCGGCAGCACGGTGCCGGTCATGTGCGGGAGCGCATATGAGCTTAAGGGAGTGCACAGCCTGCTTGACAATATTCTTTATTATTTTCCTTCCTGCAAGGACAGAAAATATATATCCGCAGACGGAGAGCAGGAACGCATATGCAGGGAGGATCAGCCCTTTTCCGCTTTTGTGTTCAAAACGGTATCCGACCCGTTTGTGGGCAAGCTGTCGTTTTTTAAGGTTATGTCCGGCAAATTGGAATCGGGCGCCGATCTTTTTAACGCAAATGCAGGCAAGCCGGAAAAGGCAGGCACGCTGTGCATAATGCGCGGCAAAAAGCAGATTCCCGTAAAGGAGTTGTGTGCAGGCGATATAGGAGCGCTTTCAAAGCTGCAGTTTACACAGACGAATCACACCCTTTGCGTGCAGTCGGCGCCTATTATATATCCGGCGCCGGATTATCCGCGGCCTTCCATTACGATGTCGGTATACCCAAAGGTGCAGGGAGAGGAAGACAAGGTAATGAGCGGCCTGCGGCGGCTTGAGGAGGAGGATCCGACCTTCCGTCTTTCAAAAAACGAAGAAACAAACGAGATGCAGGTAAGCGGGCTGGGAGAGATGCATCTTGATGTTATAAGCCGGAAGCTGAAAAGCAAATTCAATGCCGAGGTAAACATTGTAAACCCGAGAATTCCGTACAGAGAAACCATAAGAAAAGCGGTAAAGGCAGAGGGCAAGCATAAAAAGCAGTCCGGAGGTCACGGCCAGTACGGACATTGCTGGATAGAGTTTGAACCGCTTTACGATTCGGATAAAACATTTGAATTTGTGGATCGGGTGGTAGGAGGCGCGGTGCCGCGCAACTTTATTCCTGCGGTGGAAAAGGGGCTGCACGACTGCATTAAAGGGCGTGCTTGCAGGTTATCCTGTGGTGAACATGCGGGCAACGCTGTATGACGGAAGCTATCACGATGTTGATTCCTCGGAGATGGCCTTTAAGGTGGCGGCATCGCTGGCCTACAAGAAGGGCTGTAAAGAGGCGGATCCCGTATTGCTGGAGCCTGTTTATTCAGTGCGCATAACGGTGCCGGATGATTATATGGGGGATGTTATAGGCGATATTAACAAACGCCGCGGCAGAATAATGGGCATGAATCCCGTTGCGGGAGGCCAGGAGATAATGGCGGAAGCGCCGCTTGCGGAGATGTTCAAATATTCCACTGATCTGCGCTCCATGACTCAGGCAAGGGGCAGCTTTGAAATGGAATTTGCCCGTTATGAGGAATGCCCGCCCAATATTGCGGCAAAGATTATTGCGGCAGCCTCTCTTGACAGTGATGAGGAAGCATAATATAATATGTGCGACTTTTGCGCAGCCGGGCGTATAGGCCCGGCTGTGTATTTGTAAGGAGAAAAGAAAGATTTGATGATAAAACGCATACTAACTGCGGTATTTGCAGTGCTGCTTGCTGTTGTATTGCTGATAGGGTGCAGCGCGCAAACCGAGACGGTGTCGGATACGCAGCAGCCTAACATCACAGCCGATGATGTGACGCCCCAAAACACGCCGCTGCCGCAAAGCAGCAACACCGAAACGCCGGAGGTTACTCAAACTGTAAAGCCGAAGCCGGTTATTGAAGCTTTGGGCTGTGTACGCACGCTTGGTGAGGACGGCAGCGTCACATTTGAGCTGTATGATGAAGTAAGTCATAAAGCTGATGAGCTTGACAAAAACGGTGATCCGTACGGACATGATTGGACGGAAATATCCCCCTTGGGACAAAGGGTAAAGCTGACGGACGCACAATCGGCAAGCTACAAATATGCTGATTTGTTTGCTGAAAATGCAGGCTCGGACGGAAAGCTGAAGCTTTCAAAAATAAGCTATACAAAATTTGAAGAGGTTTGCAGGAAAGAATATTACGGCTCGCGGCTGTATTTCAGAATAAGGTACCGGGGCGAAAAGCTGCTGGAGGCCTCGCTGCTTCTTGATTACTATCTGGCAGGATAATAAAATGCGCAGCGGCTAACCTGCTTTGAAAGCAATGCAGAAAGAGAAAACGCGGTTATGTAAATTGAAGGCTTATTACTGCTGACGGACGGCATGAATTTCTGCTTTGAATATTGCCGATTGTGCAGCAGAGGCATATTAAATGATACAGAAAGGGCTCGTGCATATACTGCACGGGCCCTTTTGCGCGCCGAAAATGCGCTATTGATTATTGGGATCAAGTGATTTAAGATAATTGCCAAGAGCATTATATGCCGTTATTATCTGTGCCGAGGTGACGGAACTAAGATCGGCGCAGATGTTTTTAAGCTCTGAAATATGAGCGTTAAGCGTATCAAGCGCTTCCTGAGAAAGCCCTCCGTCCTTTATACGCTCATTTGCTTTGTTTATAAGAGCAGCGGATTTATGCTTCCATTCGTATTTTCTTGCAACTTCATCATCCCATGTTCCGGCATGCTTGCCGCATTCCACAAGAGGCTCATCGGGATCGGGCCAATATTGGGCATAGATCTCGTGATAATTCTTGTACATGAACGGAAGCTGGCCCTTCAGGGGCAGGCTGAGGAGCGTTATCTGCTTAGTTGAGGGACAGGCCTCGGTGGCGAGACAGCCGGTTTCGCTGCAGACGGTAACATATTGATGACTTGTACAGCGATCGGTTACAAGATCGCTGTAAAGTCCGATGTCCTCGACGGTTTCGGGGCAGGCTTCATTTGCGAGCTGTCCGGAGTACTTGCAGAATTTAACTCTTGTTATGCCGAGGGACGCGGCGTCGGTATCGGCAATGGGACGGTCGGGCAGTCCTTCGTGCAGAGGCTCCATGATATCGTGCCACAGGCCTGCGGCATGCGAAGCACCGGTGGTAGAGGAGGAAAGCGACTTGAATTTATCGCTGCCGATCCAGACCGAGCAGGCATAATAGCCGGAAAAGCCGCTGAAGGCGATTCCGCGAGACTTCATAACCGTACCGGTTTTACCGCCGACGGTTTGTCCGGATATAAGGGCCTTGGAGCGGTTTGTTTTAAGCGCGTATTGCAGCATATCGATCATCATATATGATGTTGAAGGCTTGAATACCTGACGGCGCTCCTGACGATCCAGCATATTAAGCACGGTATTGCCGTCCTTATCGACAATTTTGGTAAAGGAAATGGGCTGAATATACTGACCCATATTGGCAAGGGCAGAGTACGCCCCCGCCATTTCAAGCGGGGTTATACCCGATGTGCCCAAAGCAAGGCCGGGACCGTCATGCTCAATATGAGAGGGATCAATTCCCAGATTGACAAGGGTATTTGCCGCTGTTTCGCCGCCGACATAGTACATAAGCAGCTGAGCCGCAACCGTATTTGTTGACTTGGTAATGGCGGTTCTGAGCGTCATTTCGCCGACATAGCCTTTATCGTTGTAGTTGCGCGGATAGCCGTATTCGGTATCCCAGTTACGGATAGGTGAGCGGGTATCGTACATTACGCTGCCCGGAGCCAATCCGCCCTCGATGGCAGGACCGTATACGGCAAGGGGCTTTATGGAGGAGCCGACGGGCATGGTGGACTGGTAGGCGCGGTTAAAGGTTTTAAGCCCCGTGACCGGCTGTCTGCCGTTTACCATTGCAACGATATAGCCGGTGCGGTAATCGATAACCACACTTGCCGCCTGAGGTTGAATGAGTGTGCGGTAGCTGCCGTCCGGGTTTTGACCGTCATAGCTGTATTTATCATTTATGTCGGCCATGGAAGGATAGTTACTATAGTTATATACCGCGTTTTCGGCTGCCTTTTGCTGTTTGGGGTCAATGGTGGTATAAATGCTGTAACCGTTTTCGCGTATGAGCTTATCCATTTTGCTGCGATTTTCCGAGGTGTCTTCCAAGTTATTTACCTTAAGCAGTTGAGTTATGGCATCATAAATGGAGTATTCCACAAAGGAAAGCATTTCATAGTTAGTGGAAATGGTGGAATTTTCGCATACCTCAAGCTTCTGGCTGAGAGCCTCGTCATATTCCTGCTGTGAAATATAGCCGTATTTAAGCATGGCATCAAGAACAGTACGCGTGCGCTTATCGGACTGCTCGGGATTATTGCGCTTGTAGTAATTAAGGCGCGGATTATAGCGTGTGGGGTTATTTGTTATACCGGCAAGGGTGGCGCATTCCAAAAGGGTAAGCTCGGAAAGCTCCTTGTTGAAATAGTCCTTTGCCGCGGTTTTAACTCCGTAGATAAGGCCGCCCATGGGAATGGTGTTGAGATAGAACTCCAGTATTTGATCTTTACTGTAGGTTTCCTCCAGCTTTATTGCAAGATACGCTTCTCGGATTTTGCGCTTGTAGGTTTGCTCGGGGGAAAGCAGCTGATTTTTTATGAGCTGCTGGGTTATTGTGGAGCCGCCCTGCACGGAATCGCCGGTGGCGTTAAGAATGAACGAACCTATAAGGCGCTTGAAGTCAATGCCTATATGGCGGTAAAAGCGGACATCCTCAACGGCGATGACGGCGTTTTTAAGGTTGTCGGGGATATCGTCAAGCTTTGCCCATTCGCGGTTTTCGGAGCCGTAATAGTTTGTGAGCACCTCGCCGTTTATATCGTAGATAACGGAGGCAAGCGGTGTTTCGGTGAAGACCGAGAAATCAAGAGTGGGAATAGAATCTACATATGCCTTGGCAAGACCCAGAACGGCACCGAGACCGCTTATGCCGACTACAAGAACGCATACAAGCAGCAGGCGCAGCGTAGTGAAAAGAATGCTGAGAAAATAGCTGCGCGGCTTGGTGCGGTTGCGGAAAAGCTCCGGGAGCGTGTTTACAAAGGAACCGCTCTTTTTGCCGCGGCTGCCTTTAACATTTTTCCCACCTCTTGGGTTACCTCGCTTTCGTTAATGAATATACTTCCGGTGTTATCCTGCGCGCCGCGTGAAACCATTGTGCGTTCAAGCTCCATTGCCTGACGCTGTTCATTGCGCTGCCGTGCCTGCTCGACCTCTTCACGGCTGCGGCGCACATTCTGGATGCAGATATCTTCGTTATATGTTTCGCCGTCCGATGCATTGCGACCGGAAACGGATATGCCCACCGTATCGTTATCATTAACAGCACGCTGAGGCTTTGTTTGAGATTTAACATTTGCGGGACTGCGC
Organism: Oscillospiraceae bacterium; assembly: GCA_022009755.1. Taxonomy (GTDB): domain Bacteria; phylum Bacillota; class Clostridia; order Christensenellales; family QALW01; genus UMGS1338. The sequence continues at coordinate 467,444 of CP091722.1, read as the reverse complement.
ACCGGCGCATTTTCTATGAAAATGCCGTCCTTGCCGTTATCGGAGATAGGGGTTTCCTCTTCATCCCGGGAAGAAATGTCGATACCCGTATTGCGCCTGCGCGTTTGACGGACAGGGGCATCGGAAAAGAGCTCCTGCTCAAGTTCGCTTGCGGATATGCGGCGGGAAGCCTGCGGTGCGGAATTAATGCGGTGCGCCTGCGGTTTATTTTCGGCATTATGCAAAGCTTCGCCGGTATGCCGCGGGGACGGCGAGAGGTCGGCGGATGATTTATCAAAAGAGGCGGAATCCGCCGTATGCGAAGCGGCGGCATTCTTTTTTTCGCCAGAGGCGGAGGAAACACGGGACTGAGCGTTAGCATAGCGCGAAGCTCCGCTGTGTTTTTTATCGGTTTTGTTATGCATAATTTTTCCTTTCAGTTTTTTCCGCATTTCATACAGGCGGAATGCAGTTAAAATTAAATGTGCAGCGAAAAAATTCAATATGTGTGCTGCACATGAGCATAAAATTATACATATCTATTATAGCATAAACGGCGGATTAAGTACAAGAGCATTTGTGGCAGATGCCAATAAATTAACGCAAAGTTCACGCGGCATGTATTTTTAAGGCGGGAATTAGCCAATTTTGCGCGAAAAGGGGGTACAATATGAAGAAGAAAAGCGGGAAAAAGGGCATAAGCAAAAAAGCAAGGAGGGCACTCACTGCGGCGTGCGTTGGCGTACTGGCGGCGGTGACGGTATATATACTTCTTGCGGGAAGGGCGAATGCGCTGCTTGCCGACACTGCGGATGCAATGATAAGAGCAAAGGTTACCGGCCTTGCAAACGAAAGCGTGCTGAGCATAGTGGCGCACAACGGGGATTTTGCGGATCTGATATCGGTTACGACGGATGCAAACGGAGCGGTAAGCTATGTAAAGGCGGATTCGGTGCGCATGAATGCACTTGCGTATACAACATCAAAGGAGATGCAGAGGCAGCTGGACACAACGGCGCAGCAGGAGGTGAGCATACGGCTTACCACGCTATTGGGAAGCAATATTTTTTCGGGCGCAGGGCCGAAGATATCGGTGAAATTCAGCCCATAGGCAGCGTAAGGGCGGCGTATATAAGCGAATTTGTCTCCGCCGGTATAAACCAGACGCGCCACAGAATATATCTTGAGCTAAGCTGCGATGTATATATTCTTATGCCATCCGGGAGCAAGCGGGTAAGCGTAGCGGCGCAGGTGGTGGTATCGGAGTGCCTGATAGTAGGGGTGGTTCCAAACAGCTATGTTTATGTTGACGATACCGACAAAATGCTGAACCTGATCCCGGATTAAAGCATTAAAGATATGCGTAAAATATTAGGATTTGCGCGCTTTTACGGACAAAAAAACAAGCGCAAAGGGCGAATTTAGGGCAAAAATATATTATTTTTCAAAAATTTTTCATTTGATATTTTCACAATAATAAAGTAAAATTAAAAATGATTACAGTATTGCAACGAGAACCGTACGGAAGAAGACAGGGGTACGGTTTTGAAGCGGCATTATCTTAATTGCGGTGGCTGCGTCCGATGAACGGACGGGCTGCAGATTCATTACAAAAGCGACAGGGGAAGGGAATAACATATGGGAAAGCTTTTTAACAGGCTGATAAACGGCAACCCGGACAAAAAGGATTTTACCAAGGCAGACCTGCCGGATAACCGTTTTGAGCAGTTTTTTGATGTAATCAAGATCCGTTTTACCGGATTACTTACGGTGAATCTGCTGTATGTGCTGTTTTTGCTTCCGATACTTATTTTCGGAATGTGGGTGTTTTTTATAGGGCTGCCCGAGATGGGACAGATAAAGGGATGGTCCGATCAGGAGCACATGGAGGAGTTTTTTGCATATCTTAACTCGTTCTTGATGATATGCGTACCGCTTTATACCATTGCCGGACCTGCGCGTGCGGGCATGTATTATGTGCTGCGCAACTGGAGCTGGGGAGAGCATGCTCAGGCAAGGGATTTCTGGGTGGAATTCAAGCGAAGCTGGAAAACCGCCGCTCTTTATAACTTTCTTTCATCGCTGCTGATATACGCCTGCTATTTCTGGAGCTATAATGCCTTTGTGGCGCAGAGTGCAATGCCTACCGCCGTACGGTATATTTTGGCGGCGGTGGTTGCCATATTGCTGATAGTGTATCTTATGATGGATTTATATGTGTACCCGCTGATGGTGACATATAAGCTATCCTTCCGGCAGCTGCTTAAAAACGCGCTGCTTATAGCGCTGGCGCAGGTACCGCAGGCCGTTGCCTGCATCCTGTGCGTAGGAGCGGCGGTTATTCTTACGGCGCTGCTGTGGCAGGTGATGGCGGTGGTGGCGCTTTTGATAGGGTTTGTGCTTGTGGCGCTTGCGAAAATGCTGCTTGCCAATTCGTCCTTTGACCGTTTCAACAAGCAGCTTACCGGCGGTACTGCGCCGGTAAGAAGAGGGCTTGCGCCCAAGAAGGATAAGCTGGGACGGGTGATCAAAGCGGCAAGGAATAAGCCGACGGCTCAATACGCGTTAGGTTTAAGGAGAATGCTTTGGAATACTGCGCAATGGCACATTATTATGACCGGCTGATGCAGGATGTCGATTATGACGGCTGGTGCGATTTTATAACGGAAAAATGCGGATTGACTCCGGGGGCGTCGGTGCTTGATGCCGCCTGCGGCACCGGAAGCATAACCCTTAGGCTCGCCAAAAAAGGCTTTTGCGTTACCGGGATTGATATTTCGCAGGATATGCTTTTTACGGCAGCGGAAAAAGCACGCAAGTCAGGGCTGCGCGCAGTGTTTTCCTGTCAGGACATGACGAAAATGCAGCTGCATCACCCGGTGGATGCGGTATGCTGCGTATGCGACGGGGTAAATTATCTTACTGCGGACCGCGCGGGGGAATTTTTCAAAAAGGCGGCGGCTGCGGTGAAGATAGGCGGGGCTTTGCTGTTTGATGTAAGCACCGCTTATAAGCTGGAAAAGATCCTCGGCAATGAGATATTCTTCGAGGATTATGATGATGTGACATATTTTTGGCGCAATTCGTTGCATCCGCGCAAAAAAAGCATTACAATGGAATTGAGTTTTTTTGTAAAGAGCAGCGGGTACTCCGAGGGCGGACAGGAGCTGTACACCCGTTTTGATGAAAAACACGAGCAATACATTCATGATTTTGATAGGCTGAAGCAGCTGCTTTGCAGTGCCGGCTTTGAGAATATTGAAATATTCGACGGTTACGGCGAAAGCCCGGTGCGCGGTGATTCGCAAAGAGCGGTGTTTGTGTGCCGAAAAAAGCGGATATAAAGGACGCGGACAGAATAATACGAATAAACATGAGGAGCAGCTTGATTTGGCGTGCGGCGCGGCCGTGCGGACATATTCAGAGGCGGAAGGTTTGATGAAGGATTATGAAGGATGAATTGATACGGACTCTTATATGCGGCGGGCAGATTTCCCTTATGGCGGCAAGCACAACGGCGCTGTGCGACAAGGTGCGCCGGATACATGATTGCTCGCCCGTGGCCGCAGCGGCGCTGGGACGGTGTCTGACCGCCTCGGTGCTTATGGGGGCGTCGCTTAAAGGAAAGCGTGATAAGCTGTCGCTGATTGTTGACGGAAGCGGACCTGCGGGCAAAATAATATGCACGGTTACTACGGATGGCATAATAAAGGGGTATATTCAGAATCCCGCAGCGGAGCTGCCGCCAAGGGCGGACGGGAAGCTGGATGTAGGCGGGATAGTAGGCGGCGGAAAGCTGACGGTAGTGCGGGACGAGGGGCAGCCGGAGCCGTATGTAGGCATGTCGAGGCTTGTATCGGGAGAAATTGCGGAGGATATTGCGGCATATTACGCTCTAAGCGAGCAAAAGCCCACCGCCGTGATTCTGGGGGTGCTTTGCACGAGCAGCGGCGTATCCTCAGCGGGAGGACTGTTTGTTACGCCGCTGCCGGGCTGCGATGAAGAAGCGCTTTGCCGTGCGGAAAAGGTGCTGGGAGAGCTTGAGGGGATAAGCACGCTCATAAAGCGCTACGACACCCTTGAAGCGCTTGTTGAAGATAAATTCGCAAGCCTGTCGGTGCAGGTGCTGGACAAAAAGGATATTGAATACAAATGCGATTGCTCAAGGGAGCGCATGGAGCGCGCACTGCTGTCTTTGGGAAGAAATGAGCTTGAGAGCATTGCTTCGCAGCAGGACACGGTGGAAATGAGCTGCCAGTTCTGCAATTCGCGATATGTTTTTGATTCCGGAGAAATACTTGAAGCGATAAAGAGCACGGATGCAGACCACAAAGAAAGCGGCGAAAGCACAAATCGGAATACTGTTTGTTCGGGGGAAAATGATGAGTGATATCCTGACCCTTGGCGATGCGGCTCAGAGGAGCTATAAACGGGGCAACAACGCTTTTTATGCGGGCGATATTCCGAAAGCGGTATATTATCTCCGGCGTGCCGTTTCCGCAGATGGGGAGAATGTAAGATATATTGTTGATCTGATATCGGTGCTGAACCAGGCGGGAATGTATGAGGACTCTTTTTCCTACGGCGCGCGCGGGCTTGCGCTTGAATTAAACGATACCGACAGATCGATAATACTGTTTCACATGGGAGAGGCGTGTTATTGCCTTGGGCTTAACGAGCCGTCAAAAAGATATATAAAGGCGTCCCTTGAAGCGGCGCCGGAGGGACCGTTTGCGGCGGATGCGGCCGTTTACGGAGCCGAGCTTGAAAAATGTGCCGATACTCAGGAAAATTCGGGATGGACCGACGCGCAGGCTGCGGACGGCGCGGACGGACAGATGCAGGACGCTGACGCAAGCCGGCTTGGCGAGCAGTCGCTGCTGTTTGAAGCGGCCGCGGCACAGGTAAGCGGAGATTATGAAGCGGTTCATCGCATTGCGTCTCAGCTTTTACAGGAGGACCCGTCCTGCATTGAAGCCATGCTTCTTGGATATACCGCTGCATCGGCACAGAAAAACCGCTTTGGCATAAAGCGGTTTGCGGCCTGCTTAAGAAGCATTCGGGATTGCAGCGATGCGGAAATGATGTCGCTGTGCCGTTTTTTTGAAACGGCATCACAGGATAAGCTGGCCTGCGATGTGTTTGCGTCGCTGTACCGTGAAAATACATTTTGGATACAGGCTTGTTTTGCACTGGCTGCTGCTTTTTATAATACCGGGCAGCGGGACGCGGCAATAAATATGCTGGAAAGAGTGAATTTATTGGAGGGCGGCGGCGGACTGGGTGCGCTTTGTCTGGAGGATCTGAGGCTTACGGAACCGCCGGAAAAATGAGATATTTGTTTGCGCCGACTTCGGAGCAGGCGGATATACTGTACAGCCGGCTGCAATCGCTGTTGGAGGAGCCGTCGGACACATCGGAATATGCCTCTTTGCTGGAAAGCAATCTGAAGCTCGGACTCAACTACTGCTCCTTAAGGGACACGAGCGACCTTATGGGACACCTTAGACCGGAGCTGCCGGTGCAGCAAAGGGTCATAGGGCATCTGCTGCTGGATTATTCGCTTCTGCCGGAGAAAAAGCTGCTGCTTGCACTTACACTCAAGCACACGGTGCCGGGGATACAGTGCGGCGTTTCGGTGCTTGGGGATATAGTAAGCATTGAGGATATTGCAAAGCGGTTCAGAATGAGAAATTTCAATGTGCCGTCATATCTTGAAGAATGCTTTGGGTCGGATGAAGTGGAAAGTGTTTATATGCAGCTGCCGGGAAGCGGGATTCTTTCATATGATGCTCCGGATGAGGATTATGCCTTTGCGGCGCATATGATCCTGATGTTTTGGGAAAGATTTGCCCATCACGCGGACGGCGAGGCCGGCGCAGAGGGCAGCGTACAGGAAAATTTCGGGCGCGGAGTCGAGGTGCCGGACGGCGATTTTTCGGATTTTTTGACAAGCAATGATGACGCCCTGCTTCGGGTGAGCGGCTATTACGGCATTGAACCTGAGCATGCAAGAGAGATAATGAAGCAGTTATTCAGGAAAGGAATTTTATATACAGATGAAGACGCAAGTGACAAAAAGCAATGAGCTAATTGATTATGATGCGGAATTCCGCACATATCTTGAAAAATGGTACGAGGAGAATAAGCAGCATTTTGAAAAGCCGGAGGAAGTAGAGCAGCTTCTGCCGGAATTATATCACAAATGGATGCATAAAAACTGTGCTGCGTTAGAAAAAATGCCTGCGGAAGAGCTTGTGGGGCTGATTGACCGATATGTAAGCGCGGGAATGTCCGTGCCGGATATCGTGTGTGAAATGATAGTGCATCGCGGCGAAGAAACGCAGGAGGCGCTTTACAGGTTGTATTGCTGCAATATGTATACGGATGAGGTCAAGGTTTTGCTGATCAATCTGCTTTCGCAGATAGATTCCGCATTGCCCATAGAATCCTTTATTGAAACCGTTGCTATGGCAAAGCAGGAGGATGAGATAGTAAATGTATGCGCCGAGGCGCTGACAAACACCGAGCATGATTTTCTTCAGAGCGGTCTGTTGGCATACGAACGCGCGGCCTCACTGTGCGCACGCGAGCTGCTGCTTAATGCGCTTGTGGAAAAATACAGTGAGCCGCGGCTTGCAGACTATGCAATGGAGCTGTACGGAGAATCGCCCAATAAAGCGTTTGTTGCTGCGATGATGGGTCAGACCGGCGACGAAAGGTGCCTGCCGCTTTTGCTGGAGGCCGCCGCTTCAAAGGAAATAAACTATATTGATTATACCGAGATATGCAACGCCATTGAAATGCTGGGCGGCGAGCCGGACCGCAAGCGTGAGTTTGACGGAGATGCATATTACGAAATGATGAAGCAGGGAACAGAGCAGTAAATCCTGCATAAAACGGAGGGGTCTTCTTGATAACGCTTAAGGATATTAAGGATAATCCTGATATTACGGAAATGATAAATGCCTCAAACCGCGCATTGGAGGTATTGGGATATACCGAGCACGGAATGAGGCATGTAGGCTGGGTGAGCAAAACCGCAGCGGGTATTCTGTCGAACCTGGGTTATGACAAGCGGACGGTGGAGCTTGCTGAGATCACGGGGTATCTGCACGATGTCGGAAACCTCGTAAACCGGGTCAATCACGGGATATCCGGTGCCGTTATGGTGCTGCCCATGCTTCTTCGTATGGGCATGCCGATGGCTGAGGCGGTTCAGATAAGCACTGCGATAGGAAACCATGAAGAGCAAGTGGGGAAGCCGGTAAGTGCAATAACGGACGCGCTGATAATTGCCGATAAGGCGGATGCGCACAGATCACGGGTGCGCAAGGGAAAATACGATTCTTTGGATATTCACGACAGAGTAAACTATGCAATTAAAAGCAGTACGGTGCAAACCGATGCGGAGAACAAGACTATAAGCTTTGTGCTGAGCATGGATGAAAATTCCTGCATTATGGATTTTTTTACGATATATCTTGAGAGGATGCGGTTTTGCTCCAAAGCGGCGCAGCATCTGGGATGCAGCTTTCGGCTTTATATTAACGGCACACAGATGAATTTGGAGCCGTAGCAGTCTAAACGCCCTGGGATGCGTCGGCGGGGATGCATAGGCATAAAAAATTTATTTCAGTTTGGAAAAACAACTATGAAATTTTCAGTATCATCGGCTTTTGCTTTGGAAGGAATAATTGCTCAGGAGCTGCGCGGGCTCGGCATGGAAGCAATAAAGTGTGAAACCGGGCGCGTAACCTTTGAAGGTACGGCTCAGGACGCGGCAAGGGCCTGCATATGGCTCAGGAGCGCGGACAGAGTAAGCCTGCTGTTAGCGGAATTTCCGGCGCAGGATTTTGACACGCTTTATGACGGCATAAGAAATGCGGGAGTTATTAAGCATTTGGGGCGTGACAGCCGTATATGTATTGAGGCGCGATGCGTAAAAAGCAGGCTTATGTCGCAGCGCGATGTGCAGCGAATAGGAAAAAAGGCCGTTATAGACGCAATGCAAAGCAAGTGGCACATGCAAAGAATGCCGGAAAGCGGAAATGCGGTTTTTCTGAAGATATCCATATTAAAAGATGTTGTAAGCCTGACGCTTGATTTGTGTGCAGAGGGGCTGCACAAGAGGGGTTACAGAGTAAAAAACGCCGAAGCGCCGTTAAGAGAAACTTTGGCGGCGGCGCTGCTGCTTTTGACGGATTATGACGGTACACAGGTAATGTGCGACCCGTTTTGCGGAAGCGGCACGATAGGAATTGAAGCTGCGCTGATAGCGCGCGGCATTGCTCCGGGTGCGCGGAGAAAATTTGCCGGAGAAGACTATCCGATATTCCGTGACGGCTTTATGGAAGAGAAGGAAAGAGCAAGGCAGATGCCGCAAAAAAAGTGCGAGGATATTCTGTGCAGTGATATTTCCGGCGAAATGACGGAAATGACGCGGTTTCACGCCGAGCGCGCGGGAGTGGGGCAGGTGCTGACAACAGCATGCCGCGATGCACGGGAATTTGAAAGCTATGCATATTGCGGAAGACTTGTGACAAACCCGCCGTACGGCGAAAGGCTTATGGAAAGAAACGAGGCGGCGCGGCTGCTGGGGGAATTCTCCGGCGTATGCTCGCAGCTGACACAGCAGCTGTGGACGGTGGGAATACTTACGCCGGAACCGCAGGCAGAAAAGATTTTGGGGCTTAAGGCACTGTCGCGGCGAAAGCTGTATAATGCCGATATACCGTGTGTGTTTTATACTTTCACATAACATAAACATCATTAAAAACGGCAGGTGAGAATTTATGCGGGCATACGACCTGATTTGCAAAAAGCGGGACGGCAAAGAGCTGACGGAGGAAGAAATACGCTTTTTTATTAACGGCTGCTGCAGCGGACAAATACCCGATGAGCAGACGGCGGCGTTTTTGATGGCGGTATATTTCCGTTCGATGTCACGGCATGAAATATTTGCAATGACAAAGGCCATGATAGATTCCGGCGAAAGGGCTGATCTGTCCGGAATAAAGGGAATAAAGGTGGATAAGCATTCTACCGGCGGAGTAGGGGATAAGACCACCCTTGTGATAATTCCCGCTGCCTGCGCCTGCGGCGTTGTATGCCCAAAGCTCAGCGGCCGCGGGCTTGGGCATACGGGAGGAACGGTGGACAAGCTGGAGGCTATACCGGGATACAGATGCGATCTTTCAAAGGAAGAGTTTGCTGCCGCCGTAAACCGGGTGGGAGCCGGCATTTCCGGACAAAGCGCCTCTCTTGCGCCGGCGGATAAAAAAATATATGCCCTGCGCGATATAACAGGCACGGTTGAAGTGCCGGCGCTTATCGCAGCCAGTATTATGAGCAAAAAACTGGCTTCGGGCGCAGACAGATTGCTGCTTGATATTACGGTAGGCAGCGGAGCCTTCAATAAGGATGAGGCCGCCGGGCTTGCGCTTGGCAAAATAATGCTTGATATAGCACAGCGCGCCGGCAAAAAGACCGTTGCACTGCTTACCGATATGGATGAACCGCTGGGCTTTGCCATAGGAAATACCGCGGAGCTTATTGAAGCCTTTGAAACCCTTAAGGGGCGAGGTCCTGCGGATCTTACGGAAATATGCATTGCAATGGCGGGTGAAATGCTTTACCTTGCCGGTAAGGGGAATATTGCAGATTGCCGCGCAGCGGCAAAGCAGGCAATAACGGACGGAGCAGGAATTAGGAAGCTGAAGGAGATAATTGCTTCTCAGGGAGGGGATCCGCTTGTATGCGATGATTATTCCCGTTTGCCGTCGGGAGAAGATGCAGGAGTTTTCAAAGCGGAAAAGGACGGCTTTATAACAGGCGTGGATTGCAGCGGTTACGGACGCGCGGCGCAGATACTGGGAGCCGGGCGCGCACGCCAAAACGACGGCATTGACTACGGAGCGGGAATCCTGCTGCTTAAAAAGCGCGGCGACACAGTGAAAAAAGGCGATATAATCGCGCGGCTGTTCAGCAATTCGCACGACGGAATTGAAGCGGTAAGCATTCTTAGGGAATCGACCTTTATAGGCAGCCAGGCGCCGCCTGCCCGCAGGCTTATTTTGGGCAGAATCGAGAATGAGCCGGCGGCAACGGTTTGAATACGGCGGCGATTTTTGACGGCAAATCTTGACTTATGCTTTTGTTGTGGTATAATAGTTTTTAGTTTATTTCAGGTACGAAAAGGAAGGTGTACAAATGACGCTGCTTTCCATCGGCTCGTTTTTCAATGATATATTCGGAACGGGGCGTAATATTGACAATGTGGCATTCCAATTGTTCGGCAGAAACATTTATTGGTACGGAATAATTATTGCAGTAGGCGTGCTTGCGGGCTTTTTTCTGGCAACGCTGGATGCAAAGCGCCGTAAATTGCCGGGCGACCTTTCTACGGATATGGTAATATGGGCCATGATATTTGCAATAGTATTTGCACGGCTTTATTATGTGATATTCGATCCGGATCATCATTTTAAGACGATAGCGGATATATTCAGAATAAGCGACGGCGGGCTGGCTATATACGGCGGCATAATAGGCGGCGTGCTGGGACTTTTTATTTGCAGCAAAATACGCAAGCAAAAGCTGAGTCTGCTTTGATATTGCCGCGCCGTGTCTTGCGATAGGTCAGGCTTTCGGAAGATGGGGGAATTTTATGAATCAGGAGGCTTTCGGAAATGCAGTTACCGATAAAGCCCTGCAATGGTTCCCATACGCGGTGTATTTCAATTCTCCCAAGGGCTCAAACCCCGTTACAGGGGCTGCGTTTGAAGCAGGATGGTATCAGGCTACATTTTTTTATGAATCCTTCTGGTGCCTGCTGATATGCATATTTCTTATTATATACCGAAAACGCCAGCGCTTCAGCGGTGAGCTTGCGCTGTGGTATTTTTGCTCTACGGCATAGAGCGGGCCTTTGTAGAGCTGCTGAGGCAGGATCAGCTTAAGCTGTGGAACAGTGGGCTGCCCGTATCCAGCGTATTGAGCGCAATACTTGTTATTGTATCGGGAGTGCTGCTGATACTGGGGCATGTGTATGCACGCCGCGGAAAGCTTGCGCCGTGCACGCCGGGCTCGATATATTACAAGGAGCCCGAGAACAGCGCGGGTGTCGGCGAAGCGGCTTCGGAGGAAAGCAAGCCGCTGAAGGAAACGGCAGACAATGCAGCTTGCGCAGAGTCAGACGGCGGCGCGGCATCCGAAAGCAGTGATACCGATGATGCGGAGGCTTCCGACGATGACAAAAGCATTCCGAAAGAAGAATCCGACGGACAAAATGAGAGCGAGGATGATATCTGATGTATAATGAAAAAGAAACCTGACAATGCTTACGGATCTCTACCAGCTTACAATGATGAACGGGTATCTCAAGCACGGCATGAGCGATGAGGAAGCGGTGTTTGATATGTTTTACCGCCCGCTTCAAAACAACAGTGTTTATGCCGTTATGGCGGGACTGGAGCAGGCTATTGAATACCTTGCAAACCTTCATTTCGGCCCGGAGGATATTGAGTATCTGCGGTCACTGAACCTTTTTGACGAGGAATTCTTTGAATACCTTCGGAATTTCAAATTCATGGGGGATGTTTATGCAATACCGGAGGGCACGCCGATTTCCCCGGCGAGCCTATGATGCGTGTAAGAGCGCCGATAATGCAGGCGCAGCTGGTAGAAACGGCATTGCTTAATATAATCAACCATCAGACACTGATTGCAACAAAGGCAAGCAAGGTGGTCTATGCGGCAGGCGGCACTGATGTATTGGAATTCGGGCTGCGCAGAGCTCAGGGGCCAGATGCAGGCATTTACGGTGCGCGCGCTTCCATAATAGGCGGCTGCGTGGCAACAAGCAATGTTTATACCGGGCAGCAGTATAACTTGCCCGCGAAGGGAACGCACGCTCACAGCTGGGTGATGTCCTTCCCGACGGAATTGGAGGCCTTCCGGGCATACGCGGATGTATATCCCGACAGCTGCATGCTGCTTGTTGACACATATAATACGCTGAAAAGCGGTATGCCAAATGCAATAACGGTATTCAAAGAGCTGCGTGAGAAGGGCTATAAGCCGGTAGGCATACGCCTTGATTCCGGCGATCTTGCTTATCTTTCCAAAAAAGCGCGGCAGATGATGGACGAGGCCGGCTTTCCCGATGCAAAGGTGTTTGTTTCCGGTGATATGGATGAACAAACCATATGGGAGCTTCGCGCGCAGGGGGCGGCTATCGATGTATGGGGCGTAGGCACAAAAATGATCACAAGCGATGATCTTCCCGCACTGGGAGGCGTTTACAAGCTTTCTGCCATTGTCCGCAACGGCGTTGTTTATCCGAGAATCAAAATATCGGAAAACCCCGTGAAAATGACAAACCCCGGCATAAAAAATGTTTACCGTTTCTATGAAAACGCGACGGGCAAAGCAATAGCGGATTATGTATGTCTTGACGATGAGGTTATTGATACAAGCAAGCCTATGGAGATTTTTGATCCGGTAAACACATGGAAGCGGATGACGGTGGAAAATTTTACGGCAAAACAGCTGTTGGTGCCGATTTCGTTAAGGGCGAGCAGGTATATAACTCGCCGGAGCTTATGGATATCGCTGCATATCATAAGGAGCAGATGAACACGCTGTGGGATGAATACAAGCGTCTTGTGCAGCCGCATATATACAAGGTTGACCTTTCGCAAAAGCTGTATGATCTTAAGCAAAAGATGCTGCTTGAAGGCAATTGCAAGGAGCAGCGCAGATAAAAACGCGCTTCTTACTGCGGTTACGGATTACGATATACAATGTCTGCATAATTTTCAATGAATAACGGAGCATGATTTACTTATGAAAATTGCTTTCGCGGCTATGACCGCAGGGAAACCGACAGCTATATCAGCGAGCTTAAGGAGAGTTATGAGCAGCAGATAATGTCTCTGCGAGATGAAATCCAGGCGCTGCAGACCGAAAACGATTCCTTCCGGCGCAAAATTACCGAATTGGAAAATTCGTCCAGGGCCGTTTCGGAGGTGCTGGTGGATGCCGTAAAGCGCGCACAGGATATTGAATCGGACTGCAAGGAACGCGCAAAAAAGACCGATGAGCATTACGATGAGCTTAAAAAGGAATGGAATGAGCGCGCGCAGCTTTGCAGAACCGGCATTGCCGAAATGAAAAAAGCGGTTGCGGACAGCTATGATGAACTGATAGGCAGAATTGATTCGCTGGAAAAATGGTCGGACGCTAAGCTGAGCCTTGAAAGCGTCAAAGCGATTCCGTCAGATGCCGAAAAATCGCCGTCGTCGGACAATGCCGAACAACGGGACGGCACCGACACAGCAGCGGAAATAAATTCGGATATCTTACAGCGGCAGATTCTTGAAAGCGTTAATCTTGATCTGTCCGTAATGTGCAATGAGCTTGGCATCGGAAAGGAAAACACGGCGGAGGATTCTGACGGTAAAAACGATGCGGCGGCGTGCACGCGTGCATTTGATGATGATACGGCTAATGCAGAGGCAAATTGCAAGTGCTGCGATGAAGCGTCTGTGGAACCCGCACAGTTTGTAGATGTATGTACGGATGAGGCTTTGATACGGGATATTAAAGATATCAATAATGAAGCTGCAAATATGAATGATTGATGATATTTCAGCCCGGATATGCCCTATCTTTTCGCAAAAGTTGTGTTTTGCGAAAAGTATCGCGTCTTCTCCCCGTATAAAAGGTGCAATGAATTTATGGCTAACGATTTACAGTCAGGCAGTACAAATTATTATAAGCAGCATACCCGTGAGCTTACGGAAAAAATTCGTCTTTCAATGAAAGAGCTTCCGGAATTCTGCGAGGCCTATTTTCGCGCAATTTCCTCCCGTACCAGTGCTTTGACACGGCTGAATTATGTTTATGATCTTAAACTGTTTTTTGAGTATCTCTCCGATGCCAAATTTGATTCAAAAAAAGCATTCGTCAAATCACACTTGACGATTTGGAAACCGTGACCGCCACCGACATTGAAAAAAATTCCTTGACTATGTTTCCCTCTATGACCGCAATTTCGACTACGAAAAACAAAACGGTAGTTATTACAAGTGAGAACGGCGAACGCGGCAAGGCGCGCAAATTAAGCTCAATACGCTCTTTGTTCAAATACTATTTCAAGAAGGAAAAGCTATCAAGCAATGTGGCGGCGCTGGTGGATTCCCCCAAGCTGCATGAAAAGGCAATAATCCGCCTTGAAGTGGATGAAATTGAAAAGCTGCTAAACGAGGTTGAAAGCGGTGAAAAGCTTACCCAGCGTCAGCAATCTCTGCACAGAAACACGCAAAAGCGGGATTTGGCAATTATTACCCTGCTGCTTGGTACCGGCATCCGTGTAAGTGAGTGCGTCGGGCTTAACATTGACGATATAAATTTTGATGATCTGAGCATTAAGGTTACCCGCAAGGGCGGAAATGAAGCAATCCTGTATATCAGCAATGAGGTTGCCGAGGTGCTGCTTGCCTATATAGAGCAGCGCCGTACAGTGGAGGCGGCTGATGACGATGCTGCTGCCGCGCTGTTTCTATCCGGGCAGCGAAAGCGTATGCAGCAAAGATCGATACAGTATCTTGTTCAGAAATACAGCAGAATCGCCACCCCGCTCAAGCGCATTACCCCGCACAAGCTGCGCTCAACCTACGGAACAAATTTATACAGACAAAGCGGCGATATATATCTTGTTGCCGATGTTTTGGGACACAAGGATGTAAATACCACAAGAAAGCATTATGCAGCAATGGTGGAAGACCGAAGACGCGAAGCCTCGCGGCTTATTAAGCTTCGTGAGGACCGTGAGAAGACCGAAAAAAGCGAAGATAATCAGTGATTTTTATAATATAGTCGGATGTGAAAAAAGAGCCTGAAAAGGCTCTTTTTCGGTGTTTATCCGGAAAAATCGCTTATCGGTTAAAAGCCTTTCCTGTATTCCTCTATCAGTGCGCGGAAGGCCGGAAGCGAACGGCGTATCATTTCTTCACGCACGCAGTAGGAAATGCGGACATAACCCGGACAGCCGAAATCATCGCCCGGCACGATAAGAAGCTCGTGCTTCTTTGCGCGCTCGCTGAAGGCGTTGGCATCCGGCTCCGGCGACTTTACAAAAAGATAAAAGGCGCCATCGGGGTATACGCACTCATACCCCATTTCGACAAGCGAATTATAAAGAATATCCCTGTTATTACGGTAAATCTCGACATTTTGGCTGATATCGGCATTTAAGCAGCTTTTAATTACATACTGAAAAAGCGACGGAGCGCAAACAAAGCCCAGTGCGCGTCCTGCGCCGCAAACAGCCTGAAAAAGGGCTGCTGCCCGGCAGCAATCGGGGCTTATAAGTATATAGCCGATGCGCTCGCCCGGCAGCGACAGTGATTTGCTGAAGGAATAGCAAACAATGGTGTTTTTATACAGCAGCGGCAGATATGCAACCTCGGCTCCGTATGTAAGCTCGCGGTACGGTTCATCGGAAATAAGGTATATCGGCTCTCCCCTCTGCTTGCTTTTTTCCTCAAGCAAGCGGCACAGCGCCTGCATTGTTTCCTTTGTATATACAACTCCTGAGGGATTGTTCGGCGAATTTACGATTACTGCCTTTGTATGCGAAGTTATTGCAGCTTCCAGCGCGGTGAGATCGATCTGAAAATCCGGCGCTTTAGGCGGCACGATGACGCAGCCTGCGCCCGTCATATTGATGAATACTTTGTATTCCGGGAAATACGGCGCTATTACAATTACTTCATCTTTATTCTCCGGACACACTATGGCTTTGAGCGTTATTGTAAGCGAGGCGGCGGCGCCTGCGGTCATGTATATAAAATCAGGGTCCGCACGGAAAGAAAATCGGCTGTATATGCTGTCAGCTATGGCCTTTCTCACTGACATATCGCCCTGAGCAGAGGTATAGCCGTGCAGCTGCACCGACGGTGTTGTATCCAGCAATTCTCTGATGCAGGCATTTACCTGCGCGGGAGCGGGAACGCTTGGGTTGCCGATGCTGAAATCAAAAACATTTTCAGCGCCTATTTCGCTGCTGCGCTGTTTGCCGTATTCAAAAAGCTCTCTTATAACGGAGCGTTTGCGCCCTAATTCCGTCATCTCGGTGGAAATCATATTTGCCTCCTGTGAATGTAGAACAAAAATGCAGTTTTGCTGCATTTTTGCGTGATAAAATCTGTTTGTTATGTTGCCTTATTCAAGCATAACCTTGGTTATTTCAGGTTTTCGGGGTTGCAGCAGTCCAGCTCAGGCAAAACAAAGCGGCCGTCCTTGCGGATAAGAACATCGTCAAAGTATATCTCACCGCCGCCGTATTGCGGAGTCTGTATATATACAAGATCCCAGTGAATTGCGGATACATTGCCGTTAAATGCGGTATCATAGGCTTTTCCGGGTGTAAAATGAATACTGCCGGCAATTTTTTCATCAAAAAGCGTATCCAGCATGGGTTTATTGATATACGGATTGATACCGAAGGAAAACTCGCCGATGTAGCGCGCACCCTCATCGGTATCCAGTATCTTATTGAGAAGCGGGTGTTATTGGCGGTTGCCTCAACAATTTTGCCATCCTTGAACACAAAGGATATGTTTTCAAATACATAACCCTGCTGCATCGAAGGCGTATTGTAGGTCAAACGGCCGTTTACACTGTTTCTGATGGGCGCTGTATATATCTCGCCGTCGGGAATGTTGCGTCCGCCGTCGCATTTTACGGCGTTCATTCCCTTAATTGAGAATGTCAGATCGGTATTCGGACCGGTGATTCGTACCTTATCCGTTTTTTCCATGAGAGCCTTCAGGCTGTCCATAGCGCGGGACATGTTGCCGTAGTCAAGGTTGCATACATTAAAGTAAAAGTCTTCAAATGCTTCGGTTGAGCATTTCGCAAGCTGTGCCATGGCAGGGGTCGGATAGCGCAGAATCACCCACTTTGTTTTGGGCACGCGAATCTTTCCGTGCACCTTAGCGCTGTATCTTGTAGTGTAAAGCTCCATTTGGGATTGCGGTACATCGGACATCTCACTGCTGTTGTTGCTGGCGCGTATGCCTATATAAGCATCCATTTTATCCATAAGCGCCGCATCGTGAAGTGCTTCCTCATCAAGCTGCTCAGCAGAAGCATTGGTGATTAATGCGCGCTGGACGGCCGGCTCTCGCAGCCATACATGAGGCACTCCGCCCGCATTGTATATCTCCTCCACAATCATGCTTACAAATACGGTATCAACACCGAACATCTCAACAAGGCAGTGCTCGCCTTTTTTGATTTTGCAGGAATAGTTGACCAGCTTACGAGCCAGTTCCTTTTGTCTTGGATCAAACATATAATAAAACCTCGCTTTCGGATTTCAAAATTCAGTTTGTGTTTTTATGCTGTTAAGCATCGGGTATTGCCCGAAGGCATGCCTACTTCTGACCGTCGTGCTCCTGTTCATCATCAAATTATAAAGATGCGCAACCGTGAACTGCGGTCTTCCCTTTGCCTCATCGTATATACGGCCGATATATTCTCCCATTACACCCATCGCTGCAAGAAGTATACCGCAAAGCAGCAGCATGGTGGAAACAACAATTTGCCATGCGCCGAAATCGACGCCGCATAAAGCGATGATTATCAATACAAGCAGCCAAATACAGCCGGATGAAATGTTGAATATGCCCAGAGCGGAAAGCAGCTCCAGCGGCTTATTGCTGAAGGAGATTATACCGTCCTTTGCAAGGCGAATCATTTTTTTAAGCGGATATTTGGTAGTGCCGGCAAAGCGCTTATCGCGATGATATTCATATGCATATTGCTTAAACCCTACCCATGAGCCCATGCCGCGCAAAAACCTGTTATGCTCCGGCATACAGTTCATTATATCTATAACCGAACGGTCGATAAGGCGGAAATCACCGGTATCCTGCGGAATCATATTGCCGGAAAGACGGTTAATAAACTTATAAAAGGCTTTGGCCGTAAAAAGCTTGAAGGCAGATTCGCCGTCGCGCTTAAGGCGCTTTCCGTAAACCACCTGGTAGCCTTCCTTCCATTTATTGAGCATATCGGGGAATAAGCTCCGGGGGATCCTGAAGATCGGCATCGATTATTACGGCGGCATCGCCGGAGCAGTAAAGCATGCCGGCCGTTACGGCCACCTGATGCCCGAAATTGCGCGCAAACTCTACAATTTTGACATGCTTGTCCTCTTTGGCAACGGCGGACATGATATCCATGGTGGCATCCCTGCTGCCGTCATTTACAAATATCATTTCATAATCGTTATCCATTTTTGAAAGTATTGCAGTAAGGCGCTTGTAGGTTTCGCTTATGACCTCCTGCTCGTTATACATTGGGATGATCACCGACAGCAGCATTTGCGATTCTCCGTTCATAAAAAATTTGTTCTCAAAAAGCATCTGGCAGTATGTAAAAGCCGTTTTGCTCTTTACGAACTATTATACATTTCAATGCGATTTATTGCAAGAAAAACATTGCAAAGAAAGGATATATGTTCTGCTTCAGTCGGTTATACCCGATGAAAATACATTACGGAATGTGTGAAGCACCAATTATTGACCGCAATACGGTGAAAATGTGTGAAACAGCAACAAAATCTGAACTTTATAAGCATAATTTGCTGGTCAAAACACAATGTGTATTGTATAATATATACATAAAATTCATCTGCAAGGAGTGAATAATATGCCTTTAGTTACCACAAAGGAAATGTTCAAAAAAGCATATGAAGGCGGATATGCCATCGGCGCCTTCAATGTAAACAACATGGAGCTGGTTCAGGGTATCGTTGAAGCCGGTATGGAAAACCGCGCACCTCTTATTCTTCAGGTAAGCGCAGGCGCACGCAAATATGCAAAGCACAACTATTTGGTGCATTTGGTGCAGGCTGCTGTTGAGGAATCCGATATTCCGATTGCACTGCATCTGGATCACGGCGACGGCTTTGATATATGCAAGGCCTGCGTAGACGGCGGCTTTACCTCGGTAATGATCGATGCCTCAAAGTATTCTTTTGAAGAAAACATTGAGGTCACCCGCCGCGTGGTTGATTATGCCCACGAGCGCGGAGTGGTTGTAGAAGCCGAGCTTGGCAAGCTGGCCGGCGTTGAGGATGATGTTAATGTAGCCCCCGAGGATTCCTGCTATACGCACCCCGATGAGGTTCAGGAATTTGTTTCCCGCACCGGCGTTGATTCTTTGGCAATAGCCATCGGCACCAGCCACGGAGCCTTCAAATTCAAGGGAACTCCCAGACTGCGCTTTGATATTCTGGAAGAGGTCGGCCGCAGACTGCCCGGCTTCCCCATCGTGCTTCACGGCGCTTCCAGTGTTATGCCGGAGTATGTAAAGATTATTGAGCAGTACGGCGGAGAAATGCCCGGCGCACAGGGCGTGCCGGAGGATCTGCTGCGTAAGGCTGCTTCTATGGCGGTATGCAAGATAAATATCGACTCCGATCTCAGATTGGCTGTTACCGCCGCTATCCGCAAGCACCTTTATGAGTATCCCACTCATTTTGATCCCAGACAGTATCTTGCACCCGCAAGAGATGCTGTACGCGAGGTTGTATCACATAAGATCAACTGTGTGCTCGGCTGCAACGGCAAGGCTTAATTATTTAGCTTTTAGTAAAAAACGGTCTCTTCGGAGACCGTTTTTTGTATTTCGCAATTGTACTGCAAAATTCATCACTTTACCACCATTAAATAATAAAAAACGCTTTTCGCCTTGGCGAAAAGCCGCATCACTTCTTCACTGTTCACTGTTACTTATTACCTCCAAAACCTTCCGCATGTACATGTAAGTGAAGAGTGAAAAGTGAAGAGGTAATAAGTAAAACTCCCGCACTACTGTGCGGGAGTTTTTTGGCAGGGGAGACGCGATTCGAACACGCAACCAGCGGTTTTGGAGACCGCTGCTCTACCGTTGAGCCACTCCCCTATCTTTATTTATTATATATGACTAAAGTAGTTTTGTCAAGAACTTTGTCATAATCATGACCGTAACTCACAGACTTTATGGCGACGCCGTAACAAAAAATGCATGCGGACAAACTGCGGTTTAGCAAGTATTATTCCGCCCATCTTCCTTCGGCTTATGCTCTTATTTATTTTCAAGATAGCGCTCTTTTCCCCACCAGTTGGGCATAAGCTCCTTAAGCGTAACGGTTTCTCCGGTTTTATAATCCACCATTATTTCCATGTCTTCGTTTTCTTCGTTTAATTGATACAAAAACTCGCGGCATGCACCGCACGGCATACCGCTGCCGCCTCCGAACGGCGCTTTATCTCTAAAGGCAATCAGCCTTTTGATTTTGGTTTGACCGCTGTTTACATACATATTCAGGGCTGCAACGCGCTCGGCGCACAGATTCATAACGCCGCCGCAGGCTTCTATACAAAAGCCGGTATAAACAGTTCCGTCCTCGCTTTCCAATGCGCATACAACATGGTGCGCATACACAAAGGGCGTTACATCCTCCGGGTGATATTCCTTCCGAGCCTTCTCATAAAGCTTTTCCCATATATCCATACTGTTTTACTCCCGCGCAAATAAATTAAATCAATAGCAAAACCTGCTTAAGCATACAAAATGCAAGCACTACGCTTCTTCCTTTGAAGATGAATCCTCCTCTGTTTGAATAACAATATCGCGGTGCTCCACCACGGTGGAAAACACTATCTGTGTTTGTGTGCTGCCGTATTCCTGCAGCCTGCCTATAAAAGCGTCAAGTGTTTCCGTGCTTTCAAAGGCAACCTTTATAAGCATTGAATAATGCCCGGTAACACAGCTGCACTCAAGAACATTTCTGCACTTTCTGATAAAGGGATAAAACTGCGGCTTTTGCGACGGCGATACCTCAAGGTTTATATAAGCCACTATCGGGCAGCCCAAGCTTTTATTGCTTACTTTGGCGCTGTAACCGGTAATGATACCCTCCTGCGTCAGCTTTTCAATACGGGCCGCAGTGGCCGGGGAGGACAGATACACCGCCTGTGCCAGCTGCTTTAACGGCATACGCGCATTGCTTTGTAGCAAAGAAATAAGTTTCGCATCGATTTTATCCAAACAAACCAACTCCGTTTCGGAATAATTGCTGCCTTCAGGCCCGAAAAGGCCGTTGAATTACAAATACAGTTTAGAAGACCGCACAGTCATATCACTCTTAATCCAGCTGAAAAAGCACATACTGCTCGCTTTCGGGAAGCCCGCGCAGACAGCCGTAATTCGCCATTGTGTCAAGCAGCGATTTTGACAGCTTTGTGC
Source organism: Oscillospiraceae bacterium (assembly GCA_022009755.1). Classification (GTDB taxonomy): domain Bacteria; phylum Bacillota; class Clostridia; order Christensenellales; family QALW01; genus UMGS1338. The sequence continues at coordinate 446,156 of CP091722.1, read as the reverse complement.
GGGCAAGCAGATCATTCTGAGAGCTGAATTCTCCATCCTTTCGCGCTTCCACAATGCTTTGCGCCGCTGCGTCGCCCAAGCCTGCAATGGCGTTAAGCGGAGGTCTGATTATATTTTCTCCCTCTGGCAGAAAATCCGTCGCTGCCGATTTATATATGTCTATATTGGAGAAATCCAATCCGCGGAGCTTCATTTCAAGCGCCAGCTCCAGCATTGTCAGTATCCCCTTTTCCCTTGCATTAAGATCGGTTTTTGCGTAAAGCTCTTCTATCTGCGCCCGTATGCTTTCCACTCCGCCCTGCATAAGCGATATGTCAAAATCGTCCGCACGCACCGTAAAGTAGGCTATGTAGTAGGCCTGCGGGTAATGCACCTTGAAATAGGCGATCCTCAGCGCCATGGTAACATATGCGGCCGCATGTGCCTTTGGGAACATATATTTGATTTTATGGCAGGAATCGATGAACCACTGCGGCATATCGACATCCACCATTGCCTGCTCCATTTCCTCCGTCATCTTACGGCCCTTACGAACCGTTTCCATGGTTTTGAACGCAATTGACTCCGGCGCACCTTTATGGATAAGCTTATTCATGATATCCTCACGGGTACAGATAAGCTCCGGCAGCTTTGCAACGCCGGTGTCGACAAGCACCTGCGCGTTGTTTGTCCACACATCCGTACCGTGGCTCAGCCCCGAAATTCGCACAAGGTCGGCAAAGCTTACCGGTTTTGTTTCCACAAGCATTTTGCGTACGAATTTTGTTCCGAATTCCGGTATACCGAAGGTGCCCACGGGCGTACCAAGCTCCTGCGCCGATACACCCAGAGCCTCCGTTGAAAGAAACAGCGACATTACGGCAGGATCGTCAAGGGGTATGCTTCGCGCATCGATGCCCGTAAGCTTTTCCAGCATTTTAATGGTTGTCGGATCATCGTGCCCCAGTATATCAAGCTTAAGCAGGGTATCATGCAGCGAATTAAAATCAAAGTGTGTGGTTATAACACCCTTTGTTGCATCATTGGACGGATACTGTATCGGCGTGAATTCATATATCTGGTATTCCTTGGGCAGCACTACCATGCCGGCAGGATGCTGCCCGGTGGTGCGCTTAACATCAATTATTCCGGAGGCCAAACGCTGTTTTTCGGCATTGCTTACGGTAATCCCGCGCTCCTGGCAGTATTTGAGCACATAGCCGATGGCGGTTTTATCGGCCACACCGGCTATTGTGCCGGCCCTGAACACATTATCGTGCCCGAAAAGCTCCTCAATGTACTTATGGATAACGGGCTGATATACGCCGGAAAAGTTAAGGTCGATATCCGGCGCTTTGTCGCCGTTAAAGCCCATAAACACCTCAAAGGGTATATCAAAGCCCTGTCTGTCCATTTCGGTGCCGCATTTGGGGCACGGGATACGCGGAAGGTCAAAACCGCAGCCGTATTTCTCGGTATCCACATTAAAATCGGAATACCGGCAGTTCGGGCAGACATAATGCGGCGGCAGCGGATTTACCTCGGTAATATCCGTCATTGTGGCAGCAAACGAAGAGCCTACGGAGCCGCGGGAACCCACAAGATAGCCATCGGAAAGAGATTTATTTACGACCTTATGAGCAATAAGATACAGCACCGCAAATCCGTGCTTGATTATAGCGGTAAGCTCTTTATCAAGGCGCTTTTCCACTATTTCGGGTAAAACATCGCCGTATATCCTGTGCGCCTTTTCCATTGCCATGGCGCGTATTTCTTCCTCTGCCCCCTCCATTTTCGGAGTATACAGCCTGTCCCTCGGGAAGGACTCCATGGGAGTACACATATCGGCAATCTTGCGTGTGTTTTCGATAACTATCTCGCGAGCCTTCTCCGGCGGAAGATATGAGAATTCATCCAGCATTTCCTGCGTGGTTCTGTAATAAAGCGGCGGCTGATTATCCGCATCCTCAAAACCCTGTCCGGCCATGATTATTCGGCGGAAGCACTCATCACGCTTGCGCAAAAAATGCACATCGCCCGTTGCAACAACGGGCTTGCCCATGCGCTCGCCCAATTCAATAATATACTTGTTGAAATCCTGAAGCTCTTTTTCCCCGGAAACCTTTCCTTCTCTTATCATAAAGGCATTGTTCCCTATCGGCTGAACCTCAAGAAAATCATAGAATTCCGCTATGCGTCTTATATGCTCGTCGCTTTCGCGGTTTACAATAGCCCTGTACAGCTCCCCCGCCTCGCAGGCGCTGCCCAGAATTAGGCCGTCTCTGAGCTTATTCAGCAGGCTGCGCGGTATCCGCGGACGCCGCTTGAAATAGTTTAAGTGCGACTCGCTTACCAATTTATAAAGGTTGAACAGCCCCTGCTTGTTCTTTGCAAAAATTATGATATGATAGGTTTCGCCCGTTGCTATGCTTCCCGCAGCAGTATTCATCTGCTCCGAAGTAGTAATACCGCGTTTTTCAAGCTCGGCAAACATTTAAGCATTATTCCGGCCGTTGCCTCCGCATCATTTATTGCGCGGTGATGCCCGTCCAATAACACATGCAGGTGCTCGCACACCTTATCAAGCTTATGCGCCTTAAGCTCCGGGTAAAGCAGCCTTGAAAGCGCCAGCGTATCCAGTGCCGCAAAGCCGTATTCAAACCCGAATTTATTGCAGGCATAGCGTATAAAGGAAGTATCAAAGGCTGCGTTATGCGCCACAAGTATGCTGCCGCGTGCAAAATCAAGAAAAGAGGAAACGGCCGTTTTTTGATCGGGTGCTCCCGCTACCATGGAATTTGTAATGCCGGTAAGCCGGACAATTTTATCGGATATATTCCGTTCCGGATCCACAAAAGTGGAAAATCTGCCCACGACCTCGCCGTCTTTTACCTTTACGGCGGCTATTTCAATTATTCTGTCGCTTTGTGAATCCAGTCCCGTTGTTTCAAGGTCAAACACCACATATTCCGGCTCCGAAAGAGGCGTGTCGTCTATGCTCAGCATGGGCACCTTATCGTCAAATAAGTACCCCTCAAGTCCGAACAGCAGCTTGATATTCAGCTTTTGCTTGGCAATGGCTGCCTCCATGTCGGGATAGGCCTGCACAACTCCGTGATCGGTTATGGCAACGCAGTCGTGACCGTAGGCCTTAAGCAGCTTTACAAGCTCCGACGGGTTTACGACGCTGTCCATCTCGCTCAGCCTGGTATGAAGATGCAGCTCCACTCTCTTTACGGGCGCAGTATCCTCCTCTATGATCCGTACGCTGCTTTTAGCGATACTGCGAACCATTACCACATGCTCCCGCGCAAAGGAATCAATGGTGTAGTCTCCGCCCACCACTATCCTTACACCTTGACGGACATTTTCACATATTTCCTCCACCAGCTCATTCTTTACAAAAAGCTTGCAGCGTACCGAACCGGTATAATCCGTTATGTCAACGGTAAGTATTGTTTTTTCACCGTTGCGAAGCGCCTTGCTCTCCACTGCCAGCACTTCACCCTCAACGCATACTCTGCCGGAAAACTCGTTAAGCTCGTTTATGGGAGTCTGCTTATCCTTAATGTCCGGCCCGTATATTCTGTCCGGGTTCATGCGCTGACGGCGGGAGGAATTATCCTGCTCCCTGCTGCCCTTTTGGTCGGCCGCCTTTTTATTATCACTGTTATAAGCCGGTTTTCCGTGCTTTTCCTGTGTATTTGCGTCCGCGCCTAAAGCATCCTGCACGGGCTCTCCGTCCTGCGGAGCATATTCGTCCCCCGGCGGCGGCACAAGGGCTTCATCAGGCTCCTGCACTGAGCCTGATGCGTTTTTAAGTATAATCCTGCGGCTCAATTCTTCCCTTGTGCGTTCATATTCTTCCTGAGTTACCGGCCCGGCATCCTCCTGTGCCGTCATTTCCACCCTGAAATCAACCGAAAATATGCGCTTTATGCAGCTGCGTATATAGCTCTCCACTTCTTTTTTATCAAGTCTTTTACCTGATTGCGCATTTATGCGCACCGCCGCTTCCTCAACCCTCCACTGTGCAGCGGAAAGGGCAAGAGCATAAATAGGGCGTTCCTTGCGCATATAAAGCATTACACCGTCTTTAACATCAAAGGGGTGTACTATATCAAAATGCACCTCGCATGTTATGTCAAGGCCGCCGGCCGCTCTGGTTACTGCGTGCTCAATAACCGAAAGCTCTCTTTGCTCAATAACTCGCGTGGAAAAAAACACAGCATTCATACTGTGTTTTTCACTGCTAACCTCTACGCAAAGCAGCGTCAAAAGGTCGCCTATGTCCTCACCGCAATATTCATATACGCGTTTTGCAAACACATTGTCTGTATTTTTAAGTACGATTTCTGCCATAATTTATCTTTCGCTGCTTTAATGCTTTTGTTGATTTTCTCCGTTATCCTGCAACAAGGAGGCCTGATGTATTCTTTTTATAAGCTCCTCTGCCAGCTTTTCCTCCGGCAGCGCACATATAACCCTGCCCTTTACAAAAAGCACGCCCTTGCCCTCACCGCAGGCAATGCCTATATCCGCATCGGAAGCCTCTCCGGGCCCGTTTACTGCGCAGCCCATAACCGCCACCTTAAGCGGGCAGCGTATGCTGCGAGTTTCTTCCTTGACTCTCCTTACAACGCTCTCAAGTGCCACTCGGGTGCGGCCGCAGGTCGGGCAGGAAATGATTTCAACTCCGCCCTTATACATACCCAATGCACGCAGTATATCATGCGCCGCATGAACTTCGGCCACAGGATCCCCGGTAAGGGACACCCTTATTGTATCGCCTATCCCTTCCAGCAGAAGCGCGCCCAACCCGGCTGCATTTTTTACGGCGCCGTCGTATATATCACCGGCTTCCGTCACCCCCAGATGCAAAGGATAATCGCAAAGCCGCGCAAGCAATTCATAGCTGCGCACCATAACCGGCACGGAGCTTGCCTTTACCGAAATTACCGTATTGTAAAACCCGCGTTTTTCCAGCATAGATACATTCTGCATTGCGGATTCCACCAAAGCGCGGGGGCCGTTACCGAAGCGCGCTTTTATATCTTTGTTCAGGCTGCCTGCATTGACCCCGATGCGAATGGGAATATTATGCTGCTTTGCACAGTCCACAACCATGGAAACATACTCCGGCTTTGTGATATTGCCGGGGTTTATACGAAGCTTGTCCGCGCCGTTCTCCGCCGCTGCAATGGCAAGCCTATGATCAAAGTGTACATCCGCTACAAACGGGAGGCTTATTTTCTCCTTTATTCTGCTTATAGCCTGTGCGCACGGCATGGAATACACCGATGCGCGTACTATATCGCATCCGGCCTCCTCCAGACGCTTTATCTGCTCTGCCGTAGCGTCAACATCCTCTGTGCGTGTATTAGTCATGGACTGTACCGCTATTTTATTCTGTCCGCCTATCTGAAGCTTTCCTATATCGACGCACCTGCTTGGTCGGCGCGGGTGTTCATCAGGCAAAAGACCGTCGGAATCATCGGCAAAGGCGCCGTTCTGATGTGCATCTTCATTTGTTAAAGCCATGTCGGCGTACCTCCGACACCGGTAAATATTTTTGATATCTCCAGCGCCACCACCAGCAATATCAGCACAATAAAGCCTATGGAGTGTATTGCCCCCTCCACCTCGCGTTTTACAGGCTTGCGGAAAATGGCCTCTATCAGCACAAACACCATTCTTGCCCCGTCCAAAGCCGGAATGGGCAGCAGATTAAATACCGCAAGATTCAGGCTGATAGCCCAAATCAGATTAAGCACCATAACAAAAGCGGAAAATGCGCTGCTTTGCGCGCTTTGTCCCACAAGGTCCCCCATGGTACCTATTGTTGTTACCGGGCCCGTTACCATGCTCAGATCAGCCTGCCCCGTGAACAGCTTTCCGATAAAGGATAATATCTGACCGCAAAGCTCCCAGCCCGCCTTCAGGGAGGATATCACCGCCTTGCCAAACGGCATCGGAGCATAGCCGTAGTTAAGCGTAACGCCAATGCGCTCAAACGGCTCCTTCACTACCGCGCCCGATACAGTAAAGCACTCGCCGTTTCTTTCAAGCGTAAGCTGCAAATCCTTTCCTTCCTTACCGCAGCTTGAAATAATATCATACAGCTGCGCCGCACTGTTTATGCTCTCTCCGCAGGCGCTCACAACAACATCGCCCTTTTTAAGGCTTGTAAAGGCAGAATCATCGCCAACGGAATATACTCGTATACCGTCCTTGCGTACCTCAAATTCAACTCTGGCATAATATCTGTAATCGCGGTAATATGCAGTATCGACATCGAAGCTGTTGCCGTCACGCTCAAGTGTAAGGTTCACATGTCCCTGCTCGGAAGCCTGCGACAGCATTTGAGAAAGGCTGTCGGCAGTGGTCACCTTTATTCCGTTAACGGCCGTTATTCTGTCCCCCGCCGCTGCCTCGGTTGCCGCTATGGGCGTACCTGCTTCCACGGAAGCTATGGTGGCGGTGCTGTAACCGGCACACCAGAAAAGGATTATGCCTATAAGCACTGCAAACAGAATATTGAATCCGGCGCCGGAAAACAGCACTATAAGGCGCTTATACCACGGCATATTGTTCATGGCGCCCGGTTCATCCTTGCTGTCCTGATCCTCCCCGGCAAAGGAGCAAAAACCGCCCAACGGAATTGCGCGCACGGAATACTTGATGCCCTTGCGCTCCCATTTGATAAGCTTCGGCCCGAAGCCCACTGCAAATTCCAATACCTTGAATCCGAGCAGGCGGCCCGTAATATAATGCCCGAACTCATGCACAACGATCAGCAGCGCCAATATAAGCAGTGCAATAACATAAAAAAGAATACTCGCCATTGAAAAACCTGACCTTTCGGTGTTCTCTCCTTAAATACCCATTAAAGACGGCAATCGGCATCGGCCGAACAGCAGCCGCATAGTCTATGCCCAAAGCAATTATACACCGTATAACCGTCGTTTATCATAAAAGCTTAAAATTACGCCTGATTTTTTCGCGCACGCATTTATCAACGGTATGTATTTCCTCAATATCGGAGGGCGCGGCAGCATTCTCCGTTTTCAAGGCATATTCCACCATTCGCGCTATATCGTTAAAACCGATCTTTTTGCTCAAAAAAGCCTTTACAGCCTCTTCGTTTGCGGCATTAAGCACCGCCGGCATCGCACCCCCGCTGCGCAGAGCCTCATATGCCAGCTCCAGACAGGGAAATCTTTTTTTGTCGGGCGGCTCAAAAGTCATTCCGAAGGCTTGGCCAAAGTCAAGATGTCTTATCGGCAGATTGAGCCGTTCCGGGTAGGACAGCGCATAGGCAATAGGCAGGCGCATATCCGGGCAGCCGAGCTGAGCCATAACGGCGCCGTCGCAAAACTCCACCATGGAGTGAATCACGCTTTGCCTGTGCACCACGACATCTATCCTGTCCGCAGGCAAGCCGAAAAGCCAGTGCGCCTCAATCACTTCCAGCCCCTTGTTCATCATTGTGGCGCAGTCAACAGTGATCTTCTCGCCCATGCTCCAGTTCGGATGACAAAGCGCCTCCTCAGGCGTGGCATTTTCCAGCATCTGCTCCGTATAATCTCTGAACGCACCGCCGGATGCCGTTAAAATCAGTCGGCTGACGCTTTTTTCGTATTGTCCATGAAGACACTGAAATATCGCGCTGTGTTCGCTGTCCACAGGCAGGATTACGGCGCCGCTTTTTTGGGCCGCATCGTTAATAAGCTTGCCGCCCGTAACAAGGGCCTCTTTATTGGCAAGCGCCACCCTTTTCCCGGCGCAAGCCGCCTGATATGCTGCATCCAGCCCGGCTATACCTACAATTGCAACCACAACCGTGTCCGCCTGCTTCAGCGCAGCAAGTTCCCGTACTCCGTCAGCACCCGTAAGAAATGTGCAGCCCTGCGGAACCCGTATATTCTTTGCCGCAGCTGCATCTGACATAGCGGCAAAACGCGGACGATATTTATCAAGCTGCTGCTGAAAAACGCACGCATTGCTTCCGGCAGCAAGGGCAAATACGCTGTATCTGTCCGGGAACATATCCACTACGCTCAGACACTGCGTGCCTATTGACCCCGTACTTCCCAGTAAAGAAATATTCATCATCTATCCCCGATATGCCTTGCCTGCGGGCACTTTCTTATCCAAGTATTATTTCCATATAAAAGAATATCCAAACCGCCACCACTATGGCGCTGTCAAAACGGTCGAGCATTCCGCCGTGTCCGGGCAGATACTTCCCGAAATCCTTTATGCCGCAGAACCTCTTAAGCATACTTGCAGACAGATCTCCCACCTGCGAAAAGAACCCTGACGCAAAGCCCAGCAGAACATAGTGATATAATGGTATTATATCCGTAAAGCATGCGTTGATGATTATCCCCGAAGCAAGCCCGGCAAGCGTGCCCCCCACAAAGGAGCCTATACAGCCCGCAACGGTTTTTTTGGGGCTGATCGCAGGGCACAGCTTTCTCTTTCCCCACGCCATTCCGAACAGCAGCGCAAAAACATCGCAGGCCGAAGGCAGAAGAAACATCATCAGCAAAAAAATACGGTTATTTTCCTGAACGCGGTAAGCCGGGATGAATACAAACATCAGCGAAGGCAAAATGGGATACATATACAGAAAGAGCGTGAATACAATATCCCGAAAAGAACGCTGCTTGGAAAACACCGCAATGCACAGCGTAATTATAACGCTTATTGCAAAAATACAAATACGCCGCCCAAGCCCTTTATAAGATACATCGGCAAAGCGGCAACTGCGGTAATATACGCAGTTATTCTTAAAGGACGAATACCCGCTTTTCGCAGTGCCTCCACTGCGTCAAAAAGCACAAAGGATGCAATTACAAAGCATATCGCAAGTGCCGCATATCCGCCGAAATAAACCGCCGCCGCCGCAAGCAGCACATACCCAATGCCTGTAAGAATACGCGCCGTTCCGATTTTAATTCCGGACATCAAACACCTCCGAAGCGCCTGGTGCGCCCTCTGTAATCTTCTATTGCCTTGTCCAGCTCCTCCGGAGTAAAATCCGGCCACAAAACCGGCGTAAAATAAAGTTCGGAATACGCCGCCTGATAAAGCATAAAATTGGATAAGCGCATCTCCCCGCTTGTTCTGATTATCAGATCCGGGTCCGGCTCACCGCCCGTATAAAGCTGTTCGGCAAGCATTTCCTGCGTTATATCCTCCGGCTTTATCTCGCCGTTTACCGCCTGTTGCGCCAATATGCGCGCAGCCCGCACAAGTTCCGCCCTTGAGCCGTATGCAAGGGCAATGTTAAGGGTCATTTTGGTGCAGTCTTTGCTTCTTTCCTCCGCTCTGCGTATCTGCTTTGCAAGCATTGCGGAAAAGCGCTCCGTTTCGCCGATGGCCCTGAGCCTTACATTTTTTCCGATTATAAAATCAAGATCGTTTGTAAGAAATCCGAAAGCAGCGCCATAAGCGTTCCCACCTCATCCGAGCTTCGCTTGAAATTCTCGGTGGAAAAAGCATAAACGGTTACATATTCAATTCCGAGATCGCCGCAGTGGCTGATAATGCTTCTCAGTGCGCTAACGCCGGCACGATGACCGTAGGAACGCGCCTTTCCTTTTGCTGCGGCCCATCTGCCGTTACCGTCCATAATCAGGCCTATATGGCGCGGCAGGGCGGATCTTATATCAGCTTCGTTGTTCATGCATTAAACTTCCATTATATCCTTTTCTTTGGCAGCACAAACGGTATCAATCTCTTTGATATGCGTATCCGTCAGCTTCTGAATGTTTTCTTCGTTCTTCTTAAGCTCGTCTTCCGTAATGGTGTTATCTTTCTTAAGCTTTTTTGCAGCATCGTTTGCCTCTCTTCTGAGATTGCGTATTACGATCTTGCTGTCCTCACCGTATTTTTTAATCTGCTTTACAAGCTCCTTGCGGCGCTCCTCGTTAAGCTCCGGGAATACAAGGCGTATGCATTTGCCGTCGTTTGTGGGGTTTAGGCCAAGGTCCGACTTAAGAATTGCCTTCTCCACTTCCTTGAGCACCGAGGAATCCCAAACGGAAATAAGCAGCATGCGCGGCTCAGGAACCGAAATACTGCCCACCTGATTTATCGGAGTCTGCACTCCGTAATACTCAACCGTAAGCTTATCAAGCACCTGTGGATTTGCTCTGCCCGCACGCACCGTTGCCAGTCTCTCTTTAAGCGCCGAAATGGTTTTCCCCATTTTATCCGCTGTGTTCTTTTCGATTGTTTTCAGTTCCTGTGCCATATTGTCGGCTCCCTTCACGATTTATACATACAATAGTATATATATAATATCAAATATATCAGACTTTTTCAAGTAAAAAATGCCGCCGTGCACAAAAAGGCACAGCGGCAGAATATCCCGGCTCTGTTCTTTCGTCAGTAAAGCTCCGTAACACAGTCCGACGACACCGTGGTACCGTCATCCTGTCCGCAAACTGCACGGACTATGCTGCCTTGGTTTGCAAGCGCAAATACCTTAAGCGGTATTTTGTTGTCCATACACAGCGTGACCGCCGTGCTGTCCATAACCTGTATCCCCTTTTCCAGCACATCAAGGAATTTAAGTGTGCGGAATTTGCGCACGGAGGGATCCTTCCGGGGGTCGCCCTCATATACTCCGTCGATGTTCTTTGCCATAAGCACAACATCGGCCTCAATTTCCGCCGCTCTGAGCGCCGCCGTTGTATCGGTGGAAAAGAACGGGCACCCAAGACCGCAGGCAAAAATGGTTATAAGCTTTTTATTCAAATGGCTTATAGCCTTGCGCTTGATATAGGGCTCCGCAATTTCCGGCATTGAAATAGCCGTCATCACCCGTGTGGGATAGCCCTTTTTCTCCAACGCGTCCTGCATTGCAAGGGAATTAATAACGGTTGCCAGCATTCCCATGTAGTCCGCCGTGGAACGGTCCATATCGGTTCCCTGCCTGCCTCGCCAGATATTGCCCGCTCCTATGACAATACCCACTTCAACGCCCAGCTTCGAAACCTCAATAATCTGATCGGCCACCGCGGAAATTACGCTTTGGTTTATTCCGGTTCCGTTTTCGCCGGCCAATGCCTCCCCGCTGATCTTAAGTATAACTCTTTTTATATATAGGCTCCATATATTTCTCCCCTTTGCTTTTGTGCAAAAACGCATGTGCAGCAGCATTTCCGTTTGCTCCGCATTTACCTGTTGACCTCATAAAAAAAGCGGGATTTACCCGCTTTATTGATAAAATCAAACTACTTGGCTCATAACCTCGGCAGCAAAGTCATCCTTGCGCTTTTCAAGGCCTTCGCCCATTTCCCAACGCACAAAACGGCGAATGGAAATCTTCTCGCCTATCTTTGCAATCTGCTCGTTAAGCAGCTGCTCGATGGTCTGTTCGGGATTGATAATATAGCTCTGCTCAAGCAGACATATTTCCTTATAGAACTTATCGATTCTGCCCTCTACAATCTTATCTACAAACTGAGCCTTTTTGCCCTCATTGAGCGCCTGCGCGCGGATTATCTCCTTTTCTTCCTCAACGCTGGACTCCGGAACCTCGCTGCGGGAGATAAAAAGGGGCTTAGCGGCAGCAATATGCATTGCTATGCTGTGAACAAAGCTCTTGAATTCAGGGGTTTGCCACGAAATCGGTTTCGCAGTTAACTTCCAGCAGAACACCGATCTTTCCGCCAAGGTGTATATAGGATTCCACAATGCCTTCCGCGGCAATGCGGCTGGCCTTCTTTGCCGCTGCTGCAAGACCCTTTTCGCGGAGAACCTTTACAGCCTCCTCCATATCGCCGTCAGCCTCAACAAGCGCGCGCTTGCAATCCATCATACCTACGCCGGTTTTTTCGCGCAGTTCCTTAACATCCTGTGCCGTAAATGCAGCCATTATCTTCACCTGATCCTTTCATAATTTATAATGTCCGCCGCCTTTGGCGGCAGATAAAAAACGGGGAGCCGATCCGGCTCCCGCGTTAAAGAGCCCGAAGGTTCTTTTTATGCCTCGGCAGGAGCCTCTGCGGCCTCAGCCTCGGGAGCAGCCTCTGCTGCTTCCTGAGCCTCCGGCTCGCCCTCATACATGCTCTCGCCCTGGTTTGCCTCGATAACGGCATTTGCCATAGTGCCGGCAATAAGCTTTACTGCTCGGATAGCATCGTCGTTGCCGGGGATAATGTAGTCTGCATCGTCAGGATCGCAGTTTGTATCCACAATGGCGATTACCTTAATGCCCAGCTTCTTGGCCTCGTGAATTGCATTGTGCTCCTTGCGGGGGTCAACAACAAACATAATGCCGGGGATCTTCTTCATGTTGCGGATACCGCCGAAGTTGTTGATAAGCTCCGCCTTCTCCTTAGCCAGCTTGGACTGCTCCTTTTTGGGCAGCAGAGCCATCTGACCGCTGTTTTCCATTTCTTCGATTTCATTCAAACGGGCAATGCGGGTCTGAATGGTGCGGAAGTTGGTAAGCATACCGCCCGCCCAACGCTGATTAACATAATACATACCGCAGCGGAGAGCTTCCTGCTCAATGGACTCCTGCGCCTGCTTCTTGGTGCCTACAAAAAGAACGGTGTCGCCGTTTGCAACGGACTCCTTAACAAAATTGTAGGCCTCCTCAACCTTCTTAACGGTTTTCTGAAGATCGATGATATAGATGCCGTTGCGCTCCGTAAAAATATAGGGAGCCATTTTGGGGTTCCATCTGCGGGTCTGATGACCGAAGTGTACGCCTGCTTCCAGCAGACTCTTCATTGAGATAACTGACATTTTGTCTTCCTCCTTGTTTTTACCTCCCCATGACACAAAACGGCTCGTTCAACAAGGCACGCAAATAATCATGGGTGCGTTTTCTGCATAATTATAAATAAATGCACCGTTTCTGTCAAGCCAATTTTTATAGCGTTTCCGCGCAGTCATCACGGTTTTTCGCCGTTTCGTTTCATATATCGCAATAATTCCGCACGGCGGCTTTTGCTGCGAATATTATATAGTATCCGTGGTACGGCATTGTTTATGCTGCCGTCATTTTATTTCCGGCCGCATGCTTATTCCGCTGCCATGCAGATGATTATCCCGGTAAACAATTCCCGGCCTGTACCCATCCGGTTTTTGCCCGGTCCGCGAAAGGAATGTGATATTATTTGAATTCCGAAAATGCAATTCTTTTTCCGCCGCCCGCCGTAAAGCATGCTTGCGGCAGCAGCGATGAGCTTATAAAGCTTGAAAATGTATCCATGAAATACAATACGCCATCCGGCGAGATCGAGGCCCTTAAAAGCATTTCGTTCTCGGTATATAAAAATGAATTTGTCAGCATCGTGGGCAGCTCCGGATGCGGAAAATCCACCGTGCTTTCCATAATATCCGGCCTTCTTAAGCCTACCGACGGGCGCGTGCTTTATAACGGCGCCCCTCTGAGCGGTGCGCTTTCCGATGTGGGCTATATGCTTCAGCACGATCAGCTTTTTCCGTGGAGCACCGTGGAGGAAAATGTTTCTCTCGGACTTCGGGTGCGGCATATAAACACGCCGGAAAACCGCAAAAAGATCCGGCTCATGCTGGAAGATTACGGCCTTGCCGCCTTCGCCTCAAAATATCCCCGCGAGCTTTCCGGCGGCATGCGTCAGCGCGCCGCGCTTGTGCGCACCCTTGCGCTGGATCCCGGCCTGCTGCTGCTTGACGAGCCCTTCTCCGCCCTTGACTACCAAACGCGCATCCGTGTCTCCGACGATATTGCCGGCATAATTCGCCGCCGCAATAAAACTGCGATACTTGTAACTCACGATATATCGGAAGCAATCAGTCTTTCCGACCGCATAATCGTGCTTTCCAGCCGTCCGGCTTCCGTTTGCGCAACAGTTGATATAAAGCTGGACGGAAACAGTGTGCCGGAAAAGCGGCGCAGCCCGCAATTTTCGGAGTATTTTGAAATCATATGGTCGCATTTGAGCGATAGCGGCAAATGCAAAAAGAAGCATTGAACAGCGAGGTTATAAAAATGAAAAACGAACAATCTGTTTCCCCGCAAAGGCAGGAGTATCTTCGCAGACGCAGGAGATATCGCCGCACCATAACTTTTCTGCGCATATCTCTCTGTGCGGTATTTCTACTTTTATGGGAGGCACTCACCCGCCTTGGTGTTTTGGATCCGTTCATCGTATCCTCTCCCACGCGCTGCATAAAAACAATAATCAACCTTTTTAAAGAAGGAACATTGTTTGTTCATATAGGCGTTACTGTTGCGGAAACGCTTATCGGTTTTGCAGCCGGAACCATACTGGGTTTTTTAATTGCATTACTGCTGTGGAGCAGCGAAACGGCGCGCCGTGTTGCCGACCCTTATCTTGTTGTGTTAAACGCCCTGCCGAAAATCGCCTTAGGGCCCATAATCATCGTATGGATAGGCTCGGGCATGGGTGCGATCGTTACCATAACACTGCTTATCTCCATTGTGGTTTCCGTTATCGGAATGCTTAACGGCTTCCTTGAGGTCGATCCGGAAAAGGTTTTTCTGCTGCGCTCTTTAGGCGCAGACAAGCGCCGTATATTCACAATGGCGGTTCTCCCCTCCAGTATCCCCGCCATAATGTCCACCCTTAAGATCAATGTGGGAATGGCTTGGGTGGGAGTTATTGTAGGCGAATTTCTTTCTTCAAAAAACGGTCTTGGATATCTGCTGGTATACGGCGGTCAGGTTTTCCGGCTTGATCTTGTAATGGCCAGCATTGTAATACTGTGTATTCTTGCGGGAATAATGTACTACTTTGTAAGTCTGCTTGAAAAAAGAATATGCCGTGCAATGTCCGAATAAAGCCCAAACAAAGCCTGTGTGTTTTATGCGCTATTATATCGCATAACGCGGCAGCAAAGCACCGCGAATACCTGCAAAAACGGAATGCGGACATCGTCCGTATTCCGTTTTATAATCTGTTTTCACCTCGGCTTATGCACCCTATTGAGCATCGCCTGTGTCGGCGTGCACCGCTTTAATCACCGTAATGCTCCCCGCAGCGTTTTTTTCCAGCTTTTCCGCCTCGGCACTTGATATAAGGCATACCCTCTGCGCGTCGTTTTCGTGCATAACCGCATAAACGCCGCAATCGCCCGTGCGCATGGGAAATTCATCGTTTTCCCTTTTCAGCTGCTGCGCCGTTTCATTATCGGTATAAATTACGGCGCATACCCCGCTTTTATCCCAAAGCGCCCGCTCCGTCTTTTCTCTCAGACGCCATGCCTGCGCTTTTATATCGCTAACGCTTCCCCGCCCCTCGCAGCATGGGCATGTTTTTTCCAGCACGGCACTTAGGCTCTGCTCTGTCTTTTTTCTTGTAAGCTCCACAAGCCCCAGCCCCGTAAAGCCTACAATATTCACTTTGACGCGATCCTTTCCGGCCTCCTGCTTAAGCGCCTCCAGCACCGCCCCGCGCTGCTCGTCATTTTCCATATCGATAAAATCTATTATCACTATTCCGCCTATGCTCCGCAGCCGAAGCTGCCGAGCAATTTCGCGCGCAGCCTGAAGATTCGTCTTGAGTATCGTATCCGCAAGATTTACTTTACCCGTGAACTTGCCCGTATTAACATCTATCACCGTAAGTGCTTCCGTACGGTCGATAATAAGATACGCGCCGCAATCCAGCCACACCTTTCTGTCAAGCAGCCTATCCAGCTTGCCCGTAAGCTGATAATGCGCCATAATGTCAGGGCCGTTATAAAGCTCAATTCTGTTTTTAAGCTCCGGCGTCCGTATTTGCGCCGTTTCCTTTATAAGAGCAAACGCTTCCGGGTCATTTATTACAAATCTGTCTGTTTTTTTGTTGAAAATATCCCTAAACGCCGTCATTATCAGGGACTCCTCACTGTGAACCAGACACGGCGCCTTCTTAAGCGAAATACTTTTCTCTATTCTTTCCCAGCGCTTTTCCAGCTGCTCAAGCTCCGTTAACAGCGCCTCCCGGCACCCCTGCGCCGCAGTACGCACAATGCAGCCCCGTCCGGGCGCCCGTGTCTGAATAAGCCGCTTAAGCCGCTCCCTTTCCTGTTCATCATCAATTTTGCGGGATACGCCGACATATTTCTCAAACGGCATGAACACAAGGCTTTTTCCCGGAACGGTTATCTCCATGCTCACACGCGCGCCCTTATCGCCCACGGGATCCTTTATTACCTGTACCACTATTTCTTCGCCCGGATGAACAACCTTGTTTATAGGCAGCGTGCCCTTTGTCCATTCTCCGCCTTCATAGCCTGCGGCATCTCCCGCATACAAATACGCATTGCGCTCAAGACCGATATTTACAAACGCCGCCTGCATGCCGGATATAACATTTTCCACCTTGCCCTTGTAAATACTGCCAACCAATGTTTCCCCGCCGCTAAGCGCTACATGATACTCCGCAAGCTCGCCGTTTTCCAAAAGAGCTATGCGGCTTCCGCAGGGCTGTATATCGGCAATCAGTTCCGTCACGCCCGCTCCTCCCCCGCCATTGCTGCGTCAAAAAGCCCGCCGTGCTCCAGCATCATGCCGGTACGGTATATCCGATATGCGGGAAAGCAATCCATCTGATCCCTGAAATACTCCATAAGCGTATCCGGCCTCAAATTCACGCTGTTTCCCGCAGCAAGCTCACAGTATACGGCGCCGTCTCTGTATTCAAGAGAATATATCATTCCCTTGATATCCGTAAGCTTCATGCCCTTTTTCGTCTTTTTGTTCACCATTACTTCAGTCAAGCCGTTAGTGTGCTCCACAAGCTCCGCAATCAGCCTGTCTGCCCCTTTGTCAATAATCTCTATCCTGTACTCAGCCCGCGCAACAATCGCCATTAGGCTTGGATAATTCTCCGGCAAACGCTTCACCAGCGATATTTTACACCCAAGCGGCAGCACGGCATTGAGCCTTTTCATTATTTCTTCGCACTCAAGCTCGCTGCTGAGCGTAAGTTCGCCGTATTCCGCCTCCGACATCGCGCCGGTGGGCAGCGCGCAGGCAAAGCCTATAAGCATGTGCGGATTATACCCCTGAGAATAGCTCATTGGCAGCTCCGCGCGTACTGCGGCGCGCTGAAAAAGACGCAGAATGTCAAGATGGGATATATACCGAATGTTTTCCCCCTTGTTAAAACACATCATTGCTCGCATGGACATTTTCCTCCCAACAGCTTGCTCATTCCGCAGCCGGTGCAGCCGTTTCTGCAATCGCGCGTGGTCTGTGCTTTCAGCGATTTTTCGTATTCGCTTTTGAAATAACGCTTGTCCACCCCGCAGGAAACCGTATCCCACGGCAGAACCTCATCAAGCGGGCGCTCTCTGGCGGCATAGAATTCCAGTGTCAGCCCGCATTCTTCAAAGGCCTCCAGCCATTTGGAATAATTGAAATATTCGTTCCAGCCGTCCATTTTGCAGCCCTTCTGAAAGGCACTGTACAGCACGCCGGACATTCTTCTGTCGCCGCGGGCCAGTGCAGCTTCTATGAAGCAAACCTTGCTTTCATGATATTTATACTGTACCCCTCTTATCGGGCGAAGCAGCCCCTCAAGGTATCTGCGCTTTCTCGTCTGCTCTTCTTCGGTATTCTGCGCGCACCACTGGAAGGGCGTAAAAGGCTTTGGAACGAAAAAGCTTGTGGACACCACCACTCTCAGCCCCCTGAGGCTGCCGTTCATTTCGCCGTAAATCTCAGTGCAGCGTTTCGCAAGAGCAGCTATCCCCGCAATATCCTCATCGGTCTCTCCCGGAAGTCCCAGCATGAAATACAGCTTTACCGCAGAATATCCCGCGCCGAATGCCCCGCGCATCGTGCGCTCGAAATCCTCCGCCGTAACATTTTTATTTATTACATCCCGCAGCCTCTGCGAGCCCGCCTCCGGCGCAAATGTAAGGCTGCTGCGCCGCATCTCGTCCGATACAAATCCGGGTCAAAGGAATCAAGACGAAGCGAGGGAAGGCTGGCGGAAACATGTCTGCCCTCAAAATCCTTCGACAAAGCCGCCGTAAGCTCCTTTATATGGCTGTAATCACCCGCGGAAAGCGACGATAACGATATTTCCTGATAGCCCGTGTTCTTTACGGATTCCTGCGCGGCTTTTCGTATGGTATCCACGCTGCGTTCCCTTACCGGGCGGTATATGTACCCTGCCTGACAGAATCTGCACCCGCGGGTACATCCGCGGCATATTTCTATTGTTATTCTGTCGTGTATCGTTTCGATAAAGGGCACGGCAAACGCCGTGGGTATAAAGGCATTGTCAAAATCCTTCACCACCCTGCGCACCGCCTGAGCGGGCACTCCCTCGCGGTTAGGATATATTCCTTCCACCGTGCCGTCGGGATTGTATTTTATATCGTAAAAAGACGGCACATAAAATCCGGGAACCCTTGAAAGCCTTAAAAGAAAATCCTCTCTCGGCGTTCCCGCCGCCTTCCACTGTTTATATACCTCCACCAAATCGTGAAGCTCGTCCTCGCCGTCGCCCAGCGCAAAAAAATCAAAAAAATCCGCCAATGGCTCCGCATGATATGCGCACGGGCCTCCCGCAAATATAAACGGATACTCGCCGTTTTCCCGTTCCTTGCTATACAGCGGAATATTGGCCATATCCATCATGTTAAGGATATTGGTATAGCTCATCTCATACTGAAGCGTAAAGCCAATAAGATCCGCTTCCCTTATGCTGCGCCTTGTTTCCAGCGAAAAAAGCTCCACCCCGTTTTCCCGCAGCTCCTTTTCCATATCCGGCGCCGGTGCATATACCCTTTCGCAGAGCGTGTCCTCTCTTTGATTAAGGGTATGATATATTATCTTGCCTCCCAGATTGCTCATGCCTATTTCATATGTATCCGGAAATGCAAAAACAAACCGCACATCATATTTTTCCTTGTGTGCGCTGTTCAGCTCTCCCCCCGTATACCGTGCCGGCTTTTCCACCCGGTTCAATATTTCCTCAAGAACGGACATCGGCAGTATCTTCCCTTCTTTTGTGTGTTGTATACTATTTTAACCGCAAATTCCGATACGGTCAACAGCAATCCTCTTTAACAGCTGCAAATGCCTTCGCTTTTTCCTGCATTACAGCCCTCATTGCATTGAGCGCACACCAGCTCGCCGGCAGTGCTGTCTGCGCATCCCGCATCCGAAATACAGCTTTTAAGCTGCTGCTCGTCAAAACTGCCCTTTATGCGCATATCGTCATCCAGCACACGAAAAACATAATATCTGTCCGGGTCCTTAAGCAAACGCAGCGCGCCGGAGAGCGGCATGTTATCTCTTATTGCCAATTCCTTTACATATAAAGTATCGCTTTTATTATGCGTTCTTTCTCTGTCAAGCAAATACTTAGCCAGCTCAAATCTTCCCTGCCTGTATTGCTCCAGTGCGGAAAAAAACAGAAACACCCCAAGCAGAGGCAGCATAGGGTTTGCCGCTGCGTTAAATATCTCATACACACCCCATAAAAACAAGCCGGCCCCCGCCGTCATGCCCATAGCCGATACAATGCGCGTCGCTCTGCCGAAATCGCACTTGCGGCTTATAAGCGCACGCAATATTCTGCCCCCGTCAAGGGGCAGCACCGGAAGCAGGTTGAACACAGCCGTAATAAGCCCGAAGCGCTCGGCAAGCTTCAGCTGCTCAGGTATAAAGGCGGGAAAATATCCCGATAACGCGCAGGCCGAAACCGCACACATAAGGCTTGTAACCGGGCCTGCCGCCGCGATTATGCTTTCTTTTAACGGATGCCCCTCAAATACATTTTCCATCCTTACGCAGGCTCCGAAGGGCAGCAATTCCAATTCATATATCCGCACTCCGAAGGCTGCGGCCGCCATCGCGTGCCCCAATTCATGAAGAATAAGCAGCACATAGATAACAGCGGCAGTTGTCCAATACCCCGTAATTATCCACGCCGCCGTAAGCACAAGCAAAAGCGGATTTATTCTTATAAGAACGCCCTTTATGTTAAACAGCTTCATATTCTTCTCCCTCAGATAATTTCTTTCCACGAACAAACTATCCCAACAGCTTTTCAAAATCCACGGCTTCGCCGTTTCTCATCGCTTCCACCCGTATTTCTCCGCTGCTGCCCGCGCTTCCTATTATCTGCCCTCTGCTTATGCTTTGGCCGCTTTTTACAAACACCCTTTCCATATCTCGCAGTATTATCCTCACTCCGCCCGCCGCTTCAATGCACACTCCGCAGAGGCCGTCCAGCATAAACACATCGCTCACTTTTCCGCCGCACGGAGCCTTTACCGTGCTGATTATTCCGCAGATATACTGTGTACAGCTGCCGGCTTCAAAACCCGCACATACCTCGCCCTCAACCGGCGGATAAAACATTTCCACCGCCGCCCCGCCGCTTACGGCAGTATCTCCCCGCCTTTCCGGCAGCGTTATTCCCGCGCATTCAACAATTCCCCGCATATCAAGGTCACAATCCAGCATATCCCGAACCCCGACATTAAGCACCTTATTGCAGCATACGGCCACAAGCGTTACCGTCACTGCCGCAAGCACGGTGCAGACCGCCTTTGCCGCCGTTCTGCTTTTATTTGTTTTGCCCCTGTTTGCGTGCATGTTTCCGTCCATAATGTCCCTCCCCCGTGCCGCTTCGCGCAGCGCCGAACAAAAATTCATTCCGGCACCTGTTGCCTTCGCCGCGATCTGCGGCGTTTCCGTATAAAGATAATATGCCGCACAGCTCATACATATGCCTTTAGTTAAAAGCAGCAGCGCGGTACCCGTAAAACAGGTACCGCGCCGAAAAAAACGAATATTTATTTTTGCTCTTGTAAGCCTTTAAAAACACAATCCGCTATCGAATCTACTCCACCGATATTATATAATAATACAGCGGCTGCCCGCCGTTGAAGGTTTCAACATCGGCATCAATGTCTCCCAGGCTCTCACGCAGGCTGTCGCATTGCTCCTTTGTGACTTCCTCGCCGTAATAAACAGATACAAGGTCATTATCCGCCGTAAGCATAGCGCGCACCAGCTCGCCCGCCACGGTATTTACATCCTTGCCCACCTTTACAATGCTTCCGTCATACAAGCCGAGAATGTCGCCCTGCGCAATGGGCTGATTGTCCACCACCGTATCCCTTACCGCATAGGTCACAAGCCCTGTCTTCACCTCGCCTATGGCGCCGCACATGTTTTCGTAGTTCGTCTTTGCGTCCGCCTCCGGATTATACACAAGCATAGCGGCTATTCCCTGCGGGATGCTCTTTGTCGGAACAACATAAACCTGCTGCTTCGTCATTTCCTGCACCTGCTGCGCAGCAAGAATTATATTGGAGTTATTCGGCAAAATGATAACGGAGTCGGCATTTATCGCCTTTACCTGATTAAGAATATCCTCCGTGCTCGGATTCATCGTCTGTCCGCCCTCAATGATATCATCCACACCGATATCCTTGAATACAGCCGCAAGACCGTCTCCGGCAGCAACCGCACTTATGCCGATGGCTTTGCGGTTTTCCGCCTTTTTCGCCATTATCTCGCGGTGCTGGATAACCATGTTTTCTATCTTGATTCCGTCAAGCTCGCCCAGCTGTATGGCATACTGCAAAGCCTTTCCCGGCGTGTTTGTATGCACATGCACCTTCACAAGCTCCGGGTCGCCCACCACAACCAGCGAATCTCCGATCTTGCTCAGCATATTGCGCAGCTTATCAATATCCTTCTGTGTTACAAAATCATACAGATTCTTTATAAAAAACTCTGTGCAGTATGCAAAGGTAATGTTTTCAAGGTCGTTTTCATCACTCTGCCACTGCGCGGGATTGGACTGTATGACTCCCTGCTCCGTATCCTCCTCGGCATCGGGAATATACTCGCCGTGTATCACCTTGGAAAAGGCTTCATATATGAACATCAGCCCCTGACCGCCGGCGTCCACCACTCCCGCCTTTTTCAGCTGCGGCAGCATTTCGGTGGTCTGCGCAAGTATCTTGCGCCCTCACTGAGTGCCGTGTCAATAACCGAATATACGCTGTTGCTTCTTCTTGCTTCGCTCTGGCAGGCATCGGCAACCACGCGCGCCACCGTCAGGATAGTGCCCTCCTTGGGCTTCATCACGGCCTTATAGGCCATCTCCACGCCCTGACGCATAGCCGCAGCCAACAGCATGCCGTCAATAAGCTCCGCGCTTGCCAAAGGCACCGCCATACCGCGCAGCAGCTGCGAGAGAATAACGCCGCTGTTTCCCCTTGCTCCCTTAAGCGCGCCGCGGCTTGCCGCGGCACTGATATTGGAAACCGTAATATCACTTACCGCCTGTACATCCTTGAGCACGGATTTCATGGTAAGCGACATATTCGTGCCCGTATCCCCATCGGGAACCGGAAAAACATTAAGATCGTTCAATCGCTGCTTTTTTGCCTCCAGCGCAGAGGCAGCAGCAACCAGACACTCCTTCAGTGATGCGCCGTCAATCATATTATCCTTCACTTTGCTCCTCCAACTCAGACGCGGATTCCCTTGATATTGACGTTCACCGCCGCCACCTCAAGCCCTGTCATAGACCTTATGCTGTAACTGACGGTAGCTATCACATTCTCCGCCACCGCCGCCATGGACACACCGTACTCTACTATTATGTTTATATCCACGGTAATATCCTTGTTTTCCGTGTTCACCTTGATGCCTTTTGTAAGGCTGTCGATCTTAAGCAGCTCGGCCAATCCTTCCGCCGCGCCCTGTGTAGCCATTCCCACAACGCCCGCGCACTGCATTGCCGCAAGGCCTGCAATTGTAGCAACAACATTGTCCGCCACACAAACGGAGCCGTATTGATTCGTGGTTTTTATCGCCATAGGTTTCAATCTCCTTCCGATGTAAATACACTGTTGCCGATAATGATATATGAATACGATTGTATTTTAATTCAATTCCGCAATTATTGCAAGTATTTTGCATGCTTTCCCCGTTTATTTCGTCCGTTGCGCCTATAAATCAGTTCCGAATGCTTATTTTTCAGCATATTGCTAAAAAACCCTTGCAAAAAATACGCATCAGTGATATATTATGTCCATTGAGTTTTGATTACAACATACCTAAAGGAGGTGTGCGTTATGGCAAAGTATTGTGAAATCTGCGGCAAGGGTGTTATGTCTGGCAACAATGTCAGCCACTCCAAGAGACATACCAGAACCCATTGGTCGCCCAATGTACAGAAGGTAAACGCTATTGTAAACGGTACCAAAAAGCGTGTTTGTGTTTGCACTTCATGCCTGAAGTCCGGCAAGGTGCAGCGCACCATCTGATCAATAATGCCGAATGTTAAAAAGAGTGCTTATGCACTCTTTTTTTCGTCATCTGCCGCAATCAGCGCGCCGCCCGCATTTTGTCCGGCATTTTCATGCAGCTTTAAGTATTATGCTGCTTCGGATATTTTAACATTCTCGGCGCTTATATCCCCCGCTTCTCTGAGCACAATCTCCAGCACCTGGGCTACCTGCTGCTTTGTCAGATCCTTTTGCTTTACGATAACATTAACCGCCGTGTCGCTGATGGTAATAACGGCATCCTCGAAGCCCTTTGCCTTAAGCAGCCCCTCTATCAGCAGCTCCTTCTCCATCGTGTCCGTAAGCTCCAGCTTCATTTTCTGCGCCTCCGCCAATGTCTGCGTGTCGGTGTTTCATTGTTGATTATACTGTCTATGCTCGTAAGCTCCTGAGTGCGCACTCTTTCGCGCTCCGTGCGGAAATCGGCAAAGCTGCTTACCGTCTGCTCCGTGCCGCCGCCGTTTCCCTCTGCCTGCTGACGCGCCTTTTTATCAGCGGCAAATTTCCAATTAAGCACGCCCGTTACCGCCAGCAATATCGCCAGCCCCGCAATTACCAATACCTTTTTATTGATTCTGAACATACCTCTACACCCTCTTTATTTCATTTCAAATATGTCCACTCTGTCCGCGCTGACCTGAAGCACCGTGCGTACCGCCTGGCTAAGGCTCATCCTCACCGTAAGATCGGACGCACCCTGCGCAATAACTATCACCCCTTTCACCTGCGGCTTCTTTTTCATCAATATCAGCGCCGTCGTGGTTCCCTGCTCATAGACCGTTACTATTTTATTACTGCTGCTTAGCGAATATGATTCCTGAGTGCCGTTTGAAGAACGATTTTCGTTTTCCTCCCTTTGATATGCCGGCACCAGCTCGCCGTCCGATTCATATGTGATCATCACCTCCACCTTTCCCGCCCCCTTTATTCCGGAAAGCACCTCGGCCAGCCTCTGCGCATCGTCGCCTGTTTCGATTTCACTCCGGCTCTGCACGGTCTTCCCCTGCGCAGTATTGCCCGGAATAAAATAAATAAGCAGTATAAGCGCTCCCACCGCCGCCGCAATTATTGCTTTTACATTCTTTTTTCCTTTGATTTTTCCCATATCTCTGCCGCCTTCACCCGTCATCCCTCCATTAAGCATCGGCCGTTTCATCAAATACCCGCACCGTTACAGCCAGTCCCGCGTAATTACTATATTCTCTTCCTTTACCGAATAAAGCATCTTAAGCATTCTCACCAACGCTTCCTTTCTTGCTTCAAACGATATAACATCATCATTATCCTCGCTTTTTGCATGTATAATCACGCCTTCCGCCTGTCCGTTTGCCACCCTCACCGTTACATCCGCATTGCCGAAGCCCGCCTGATTATGTATTTGAATTGTTATTCCTTTTTCCAGCCCCATATCCGCCTGCCGCGACATAATTACCGCGGTATTTTCTCCCGTTTTTATTTCAGTAAGAGTATTCGCAGCATCCCTGCGCATGTCAGCACAATTATTCCCATAACTGCACTGCCTATAAGCCGCACGCATTCTCTAAGCCGCCCCTGCGGCAGCAGCTGCTCTATAACATATACCGCGCAGCCCGCAAGCGCTGCGGCGGCCACACACGACGCCGCCGTTTCGACAATTTTTTCCATATTTCACCGCTTTCCTCTATATTCCGCCTGCCGCAAATCGCGATGCCCATCATCGAAAGAGTCAAAAGCCCCGCGCCCAGCATAACTGCGGCAAGCAGCTTAAGCAGATCCGCCGCCCCGGCAGCCATGCGTATTATCCCGGACGGCGCAAATGCACCGCAGAACGCCGTAAATGCCCGCAGCGCCAGCATATTCATTACCACTGCGGAAAACGGTGCCAGCACCGTAAACACCGTAAGCAGCAGCGATGCTGTTCCAAACGCATTCTTTACCGCCGCACAGCCCGCAAGCGCCAGGTTTACACCGTCCCCCAATAACGACCCCGCCAGTGGAACGGAGCTGCCCAGCGTATATCTGAACGCCCGCAGCGCCACGCCGTCATATGAGGCGGCGGAAAGCCCCCGTATGCCCACCACCGCACCGTAAAATGTATACATCATGCCTACGCACCATCCCGCCGTGCTCTTACCGAAGGCCAAAGCCCGGTCAAAACGGTTTTCCGATACCGTGCAGTCCAAAAGCAATATCACGCAAAGCAGCAGTATCACCGGCACTATAACGGTATTTACGGCATTGTTTACACTTTGGGATACTGCAAGGCACTCCGTATTCAAAACGGCCGCCGTGCTTTTTCCCCCGGCAGCCGTAAGCAGCGCGGTAAGCGCCGGAAATACGGCATCGGTAACCTCGTTAAGGGAAGCCGCAGCCTGTCCCGCCCGTTTGCACAGAGATAGAAATCCGCCGAAAAATATAAGGGCAAACACCCCGGAGGCAATGCTGCCGGTAATGCCGGAAAAACGCTCTGTCCTCGCCGCTTTTTCCACCGCGCCTATTCCGGCAGCCAAAAGATACAGCAGCGTAAATATACCTATCGCAGAGCTTACTTCGGGCAATATCAGCCCAAGCAGCGCCCGTGCTGTTCCTCCCGCTTCATATTTTCCTTCAAATATCGCCTTTACGGTATCGCAAAATCCCGCATTGCCGTACTGCATGTACAGCTCCTCTGCCCTGCCAAGCTCCAATGCATCCAGCTGTCCCTGCAGCCTTTCCCATATTTCATTCTCTTCCTGAGCGCAGGCTGTTCTGCCCCAAAGCAGCACAATAAGCAGCGCCGTAAAAACAGCAAACAAAATTCTGATTTTTCCGCACTCGACGGACCATTTCTTCTTTACAGCCTTCATTATTTCATCATCTCCGGGCACCGCTGCCGAAACTTTTGCGCAAAAAACGGCATATAACGCCGTATTAAGCCGCATGTCCGCTTCTTATCCGCTCAAACCTCCGCCGGCATCGCGCAGCACCTCAAGGGCAAGGGAGAGCAGCTCTGCGTATATCGGCATTGCCGATGCTATCAGCAATATCCTCACCGCAGTCTCCAGCTTGAAGCCCAGCGCGTTTTCACCTGCATCCCGGCAGATATTAACGCCCCATTCTCCCAAGAGCGCAGCAGCCGCTGCCTTCAGCAGTACGCCCAGCCGTGCTCCCGTGTCCCTGCCCGCAGCAGCAGCCAGCGCCGATGCCTGCTTTATAACGGCCGCAAGCTGCGGCAGCGCATACAGCAAAAGCGCCGCTCCCGCAGCTACCGACAGCATAAGCGCATATGTTCTGTTCTGCTGGCGCACCGCAGCCAGCATTGCAAGCGCAGCCACCGCAAAAAGCACCAATTGCAATATTTCCCGCATCAGTATAACCCAAATACCTGCTTTATCGTTTCAAACAGCCCGGATACCATGTTTATCACCATAAGCATCACCAATATAAGCCCCGCAATGGTCGTCATCATTGCAATATCCTCCTTGCCGGCTTTGGTAAGCAGCTGGTTCAAAACCGCCACAAGCAGTCCGATGGCCGCTATTTTGAATACTATATCAATGTTCATAACCGCTCCCCGCGCGCTGCGCGTTTTGTCCGGCCTATCGCACAGGCCGCACCGCCTCCGTATTGCTGTATTGCCGTTTTTCCGCCGTACTATCCATGTCAGATTATCAGCATGCACACAGCCGCCGCGCTTATAAGACCCGTACGCCTGTACAGCTCCCTTTTCTTTTCAAAGCATCTATCCGCTTCCTCCGCAAGCTCCGTAAGGCGTTCATAGGCTGCCTCCAGCTGCTCTGAGGCGATTTCTGCATCGCCGTTTTCCAATGTCCTTGCGGCATATTCCAGCTCCTGTAATACCGCCTGTTCGTATTTTCCTGTCAGCTCAAGGCCGGGCACCGCGTCCTTCATCAGCCTTGCCAGCCTTTCCTCCGGCTCTCGTTCCATGCTTTCCACACACACTTTTCGGTATCTGTCCACACGCTCCGACGGGCAATTCATCTCCTCCAGCAGTTCCTTTACTGGCCTGCGCTGGATAAGACCGTTTCTTAAAAAACGCATGAATTGCCCTATTTCCCTAAGCGTGTGCGCGCTTTCTCCGTATGTCCGCGCCGCACGCGCCGGCAATACAATGCACGCCGCAAAGATCCCCGCGCACAGCGCCAGCTTTATATACAGCATACTCTGCCTCCCCGCATTATAAGCGGCTTCATATCCTGCCCGTACACCCGAAAAGCCGTTCCTCCGGCGCCGCGTGACAAATACACATATCGCTCAAAGCCCATACCGTCTGCATAACCCCGCCGCTTCAGTTCTTCAATGCTTCCGGCATGAGCCGAGGCTATCACCGCAACTCCGCCGTTAATGGCATCTCTCACCGCCTCCGCGTCCTTCTCGCCGCCAAGCTCGTCCGTAATTATTACATCCGGCGCCAATGTACGCAGCGCCATCATCATTCCCTCGCTTCTGGGGCAGCCCGCCAGCACATCGCACCTTGTTCCCAGGTCAAGCGTGGGCACGCCCGCGCAGCAGGCTGCTATTTCATTGCGCTCATCTATCAGCGATACATTGTATCCCTCCCGCGACAGAGTCCTGCAGCAATCCCTCAGCATTGTCGTTTTGCCGCCTCCCGGCAGGGAAAAAAACAGACAGGAACACACACTTTCCGTAAACACAAGGCTGCGTATTTTCTCAAAGCAGCCCTTTACCTCATGCGCGCACCGTATACAAAAGCAGGATTGCCCCACAATGCCCGAAACCTTGCCGCCGCTGCATACGGCCTGTCCGCCCATTCCTATTCTGTGCCCGCCGCGCACGGTAACAAAACCGGACTGCATGCTTTGAGCATGTGCATACGGCGAATGCTCATTTATCCTTGTCATAAACGCCAGCGCATCCGCAGCGGAAAACACCGTTCCCGGTTCTCTCTGCAATCCCCTTTCCCCCAGTCCGTTTTCCGTAAATCCCGTACGCACAATAACCGGCTGTCCTATTCTTAACCGCAGCTCACTTACCGTATTCAGCTTATCCTGCGGCGTTTGAAAAAGCATTTCCGATATGCGCACGGGCAGTACATAACGCAGATTTTCCGTAAAATCACCCGCCCTTGTACAAATGCTTTTCTGATTTTCCCATATCAAACGATATGATACCGCTCGCTCGTAAATG
Source organism: Oscillospiraceae bacterium (assembly GCA_022009755.1). GTDB lineage: Bacteria > Bacillota > Clostridia > Christensenellales > QALW01 > UMGS1338. Next base: position 417,758 of record CP091722.1, on the reverse strand, counting down.
AAAAAAAGAGTGCCGAATCGGCACTCCTTATGTCTTTCCTTTCGCAAAACGCGGCAGCACTGTATTTATGATTTTTTGATTTCCGTAATTCTTACCGCATCCGGCAGCTTACATCGGCTCAAGTAATCCGTAATTTCCGTCCTTCCTTCTGTAAACGGTACATATCCGGCCGTTATCCTCATTTTCAAAAATGTAAAAATCGTGGTCGGAAAGCTCCAGACGCGCAACCGCTTCCTCCGCATTCATGGGCATAAGCTCTATTTTCTTGGTTCTTACAAGCTCCCCTATCGGCTCAGGCTCCTGCTCCGATGCTGCCTCCGTCATCTTAACGCGCTTATTCAGCTTGCCCTTATACCGCACTATCTGTTTTTCCAGCACCGCCAGACATTCGTCCGTCAGTGCAAAAAAATCCTCTCCCTGTCTTTCACAGCGCAGCACCGCCCCTTGGCAGCTTACCGTAATCTCCATTATGGCGGTCTTTTTAATGCATCGCGTTACAACCTCGGCCTCCGGCTCCTCCACGAAGAATCTGTCCAGCTTTACGAGTTTTTTCTCAATGACGCTTTTAAGTCTTGCACTGGGTTCGTGATCTTTTGTATTGTACCGTATCTTCATAAAAAAACTCCCTTCGTGTTTCTTAATATAATAATTCAACACCAAGGGAGTTTATTCCTGTTAATTTTCAGTAAACAAAACGTTAAAAACTCATTTAACAATCATGCTGCCGCAATCCATTTCTTTGGGCACCGGCAATCCCATAAGCTCACACAGCGTAGGCGCGATATTTCCAAGCTTACCGTCCTTGCGCAGATGCACATTCTTTCTTGCAGGATCCACCAGAATAAACGGCACGGGGTTTGTCGTATGCGCCGTAAAGGGGATATCCGAATCGTAATATACCATCTGCTCCGCGTTTCCGTGATCCGCCGTCACAATCGCATTGCCGCCGGCAGCAAGAATCTCATCAACAACTCTTGCAACGCACTCATCCACGGTGCGCACCGCCTTTTCGGCAGCCTCCATAACGCCGGTGTGACCTACCATATCGCAGTTTGCATAATTCATAATAAGCAGATCATATTTCCCGGAGCGAATGGCCTCCACCGCCTTATCGCAAACCTCATATGCGCTCATTTCCGGCTTCAGATCATAAGTTGCCACCTTCGGCGAAGGCACCAGCACTCTGTCCTCGCCCTCGTTACATTTTTCCACACCGCCGTTAAAAAAGAAGGTCACATGAGCATACTTTTCCGTTTCCGCAATACGAACCTGCGTTTTGCCCATTTTCGATACATATTCGCCAAGATTATTCTCAAGGGAGATGTGCAGCTCCTCCTGAGTATAGCCGGTGATAATGCCCGTAAAGGTCTCATCGTACTGCGTAAGGCCAAGGAATACAACATTCTTCTTTTCTCTTTCAAAGCCGGTAAAGTTGTTGTCAATGAAGCATCTTGTTATCTCACGCGCTCTGTCAGGACGGAAATTATAGAAGAATACACCGTCGCCGTTCTCCACCGTAGCCACCGAACGGCCGTTTTCCGTCACTACGCACGGCGTTATGAACTCATCGGTTTCTCCGCGCCCATAAGCCTCTCTTACGGCCTCCATCGCGCTCTTTGCCGTGTTGCCCTTGCCAAGCGCCACCGCATTATATGCCTTTTCCACGCGGTCCCAGCGGTTGTCACGATCCATGGCATAATACCTGCCCTCAACCGTGGCAATTTTGCCGTACCCTTCCTTAGCTATAAAGTCCTCAAGCTCGCCTATGTACTTCTCTCCGCTGGAAGGCGGCACATCCCGTCCGTCCATAAAGCAATGCACATACGCCTCTTTTATTCCCTGCTGCTTTGCAAGCCGCAGCACGGCAAACAGGTGCTCGATATGACTGTGCACGCCTCCGTCGGAAAGCAATCCCATAATGTGCAGCCGTCCGCCGTTTTCATTCACCTGCTGCATCATATCAATAAAAGATTTTTTCTTATAGAAGCCCCCGTCCATAATACTCTTTGTTATAAGCGTAAGCTTCTGATATACAACGCGGCCCGCGCCGATATTCAGATGCCCCACTTCACTGTTGCCCATCTGTCCCGCCGGCAGCCCTACATCCATACCGCTTGCACCGATCTGCACATACGGATATTCGCTGCGCAGACGGTCAAGGTTCGGCGTTCCCGCCGCCAGCTCGGCATTTCCCTTGGTTTTATCGGTAATCCCGAACCCGTCCATAATAATAAGTGCGGTAGTCTTTTTACTCATATCTTTCACTCCCCACTGAGCATATATCTGCTATATGCCGGATAATACCTTCAATAAATGTTGCCGCGCGGTTTAATAGTTGACCACCTTTGAGAACTCCTCGGCCTTAAGGCTCGCTCCGCCGATAAGACCGCCGTCGATGTCGCTCATCGCCATAAGCTCCGCAGCGTTTACGGGCTTCATGCTTCCGCCGTACTGTATGCGAATCTTCTGCGCCGCATCTTCTCCGAATTTCTCCGCCACCGTTTTGCGGATGTGCGCAATAACCTCGTTTGCATCCTCTTTAGTAGCGGTTTCCTGTTCCGATAGCCCATACCGGCTCGTATGCTATCACAATGCCCGCAACCTGCTGCGCCGTAAAGCCCTCAAGCGCTTTGCGCGTCTGATCCGCCACCAGCGAAAGCGCAATGCCCTCCTCGCGCTGCTCCAGCGTCTCGCCCACGCAAATGATCGGTATAAGACCGTTCTCCAGCGCAAATGCGGCACGCTTATTCACCGTTTCGTCAGTTTCGCCGAAATACTGCCGGCGCTCGCTGTGCCCGATGATAACATATTCCACACCCAGCTCTTTAAGCATATCGGCCGATACCTCGCCGGTGAACGCGCCGCTTTTAGCCCAGTGTACATTCTGAGCGCCCAGATGTATGTTGCTGCCCTTCACCGCCTCTGCGGCAGCGGCAAGGCATACAAAGCTGGGGCATACCACAACATCGCACTTTGCATCCTTAACAAGGGGCTTGAGCGCATTTATAAGCTCAACGGCCTCCGCCGGGGTTTTATTCATTTTCCAGTTGCCTGCAATAATCGCTTTACGCATAAAAAAATCACCTTTCTTTTTGTGCCCGTGGCAAAAATCTTTTGTAAAAAGCAAAGCTTCGGGGTAACAGCCGTTACCCCGAAACAAATATCTTATTCTTTATCGTTCAGCGCCGCAACGCCGGGAAGCTCGCGTCCTTCAAGGAATTCAAGGCTTGCTCCGCCGCCGGTGGAAATGTGGGTCATCTTGTCGGCATAGCCCAGCTTCTCAACCGCAGCAGCAGAATCGCCGCCGCCGATAATGGTTACCGCATCGGTATTGGCCGCCATTGCTTCGGCAATGGCGCGGGTGCCGTCGGCAAATCTCGGAAACTCCGAAACGCCCATCGGGCCGTTCCAAATAATCGTCTTTGCCGTTTTGATAATATCGGCATAAATTGCGCGAGTCTCGGGCCCGATGTCCATTCCTTCGTAGCCGTCCGGGATCTCCGTGCGCTTAACGGTTTTCTTGGGAGCGTCGGGGCCGAACTCCTGTACAACCACGCAATCCACCGGAAGCAGCAGCTTAACGCCCTTCTGCTCGGCTTTTTTCATCAACTCTCCCGCAAGCTCAATCTTGTCCTTCTCCACAATGCTTGTGCCGGTATTCAGCCCCATTGAAGCAAAGAAGGTATAGCTCATTGCGCCGCCTATAATAAGCGCATCGCATTTATCCAGCAGATTATTGATAACGCCTATCTTGTCCGACACCTTCTTGCCGCCCAGAATGGCAATAAACGGTCTCTGCGGATGCTCAAGCGCGCCGCCCATTACGGAAAGCTCTTTGCCGATAAGATATCCTGCAACGGAGGGCAGATATTTGGTAACGCCCTCAGTGGAGGCATGAGCGCGGTGAGCCGTTCCGAATGCGTCATTTACATAAATATCGGCATAGGAAGCCAGCTTCTTTGCAAACTCAGGATCGTTTTTCTCCTCCTCCTTGTGGAAGCGAAGGTTCTCAAGCAGCACAATGTGACCTTCCTTAAGGTTTGCTACCGCCTCCTGTGCGCTGGATCCGATAACATCGGAGGCAAAGGTCACTTTATCCTCGCCGTAGATTTCCTTAAGACGCTTTGCAACGGGCGCAAGGGAATACTTCATATTGAATTCTCCCTTCGGTCTTCCGAGGTGCGAGCACAGAATAACCTTGGCGGAATTGTCCAAAAGATAATTTATTGTGGGCAGCGCCGCTTTAATTCTGGTTTCGTCGGTAATATTGCCCTCATCATCCAGGGGCACATTGAAATCAACCCGAACAAGAACTCTCTTGCCCTTTACGGAAATGTCCTCTATTGTTTTCTTACTCATTTCTACAACTCCTTACAGGTTATAATTGTTATTTGTTGCTTTCGGAATATCCGATGCCATAAGCCCGAAATATTCCTACCCGCCGTATATAATAGCCCATTCGCGCATTTCAGTCAATCGATATCGCCGTTTTTGCCGTATGCTGCTGTTTTTTTAAGCATTTGTTCAGCGTTTGTTTACCTGCCGAAACGCAGACCGCCCCGCCTGTGCCGGCGCAGCCCCCCGATTTACATGCGCAGCTGATTTTACTCATACTCCAATAACGCTTTTGCGGTCTTTTCATCCGTCACAAGATGCACATTTGAAAATCTTCGTATCATCGCCCTTATCCCGGCCGTCTCCCGTGCGCCCGATGCCAAAAGCAAAAACACCCGAAAGCGCGCTATCTCATCCACGCTTAAGGAATAAAGCGGCGGATTGTTTATCTGCCTTCCGTCCTCTCTTATAAAGCTGCCAAGCAGCTCGCAGCAGGGGCTAGACTGCATCAGCAGATCCTGCGCACGCACGCTCATCGAGGCAAAAAGCTGGCTTTTTTCAAGCGGCGTAATGCCGGATACCAAAACATCGGCATTTTCCACCGCGGCCACGATATGCGTTACATCCGGCTCATGATAGCGCCGCTCCAGCTCGTTAAGCGAGGGATTGCTCCCAAGGTGCAGCAGCTTGTATTCCGCTCCGCTCTTGCGTCCCAAACGGGCGCAATTGGAATTTGCTCCCGTATCCTCCTTGTTCATCTGCGCCGTGCGCGCCGGGTAAAGCACCGCCCCCCGTCCGCAATCCGGCGGATATCCCCCGTCCGCCATAAGCCCTACTATCTCATGGCCCGTAAGGGCAAAGGTATTATATTCCTTCATGTACTGCCGCATCTGCATGGCCGCGCAAAGCCCTATATCCCGTCTTACCAGCGAATGCGCATCGGAATCTCCGCTTACAATGTCCGCCCGCATTATACCGTACTTCTGCACCAATTCCTGCTCCGGCTGCTGCGCGCTTGTAAGGCTGTGCACCGTTTCCTCCAGCTCTTCAAGCAGCCGGTATCCGCTGCGGCTTACTATCATCCCGGCGCTTTCCACCCGCAGCAGCCCCGAAGCGCGCAGCGCCTCGCATTCCGCCCGCACCTCCCGCTCCGTGCGGCCGGTATACAGTGCAAGCTGCCTCCGCCCCACCGGCTGAACATAGCTTATCGCTCTAAGCAGTTCATACCGCTTTACAGCCGTGTCAAAGCCCTCTTTGTTAAGCTGCATAAGCATTTTAACGGCTTCCTCCGTCATTGCGAAATGCTCCTTTCTCCCGTTCTGTCCCCTTGCACTGCCCGCGTGCCGCACACCTCAGCGCTTTTTTCGTTCCGTGCAGCCGGCTGCTCCGCTATCTCTTTATGTATTCCCTTTTATATTCCCTCGCCGTTGAATATCGGCGTATATACGCTGTCCGCGCTGTCCGGCTTTTGATAATACCCCTTTGAAAATCCCAAATCCGAAAAGCAGGCGCATACGCTTTCATACTCTCTTGCCGTTATTCTGCGCGCAATCTCCGGATATTTGCCTCCGGCCGCCTCTCCCGCCGGGTAATACTGGCTCATAACGCTCACTACCGTATCCGCGCCCAATCTTTCCTTTATCATACGCCCGCAGGCGCGCGCCTGGTCGGCATTGCACGGCAATACCAGCACCCGCACGATAACGCCCCTTTGCATTATCCCGTCCGATGCAAACTCGTCCTTTGGCTGCATACGCTTCATTGCATCAATGGCCTTTAAGGCCGTTTCGGGATAATTCTCCGCTTTAAGATACCGTCTGCTTCTTGACGGCGAAACCAGCTTCAGATCCGCAAGAAATATATCCGTCCACTCCGCAGCCCTTGCAAGGGCCGCGCTACCGTCATAGGAGGAGGTATTGTATACCACCGGGATCCCCGGTCTGTACAGCCTCATGGCTTTGTCGATTGCATATGTGTAATGCGTGGGATTTACAAGGTTTATATTGTGCACGCCGGAATCCTCAAGCTCACGGAATATATCCGCAAGACGCGCCGGCGTTATTTCCTTTCCCGCCGCGCCGTCATGCGATATTTCGTAATTCTGACAAAAAACGCACCCTAAAGAGCATCCGCAGAAAAAAACGGTTCCGCTTCCCCTCTTTCCGCTTATACAGGGCTCCTCTCCGAAATGCGCCCTTGCAAGCGCCGCACGCGGCAGCAGCCCGCAGCCGCAAAAGCCCTTTCCCTGTTTCTCCGTGCGCTCCGCATTGCATGCGCGGCCGCAGTCAGAGCATATAACGCGCGTCATTTCAGCCTGTTGAGATAGGCTATCTCAACGCTGTTAAGCTCCCTGCATTCACCGGCTGCCAGATTTCCCAGCTGCAATTCTCCCATCCGTACCCTTGTAAGCTTTAATACCTCCTTGCCGACAGCCTCCAGCATACGGCGCACCTGCCTGTTTCGGCCTTCGTGTATTATCACGCTCACCGTTGCCGTATGCTCCGTACGGCCTATAACCGCCGCCTTTGCCGGCGCAGTACGCACCTCGCCCTCGGGAACGGCGATAACCACGCCCGCCTGAAGCCTGTTCAGCTCATGACGGGTTATATCCCCCTTAATTACGGCAACATATTCCTTTTCAATTTCATATTTGGGATGTGTCAGGCGATATGCGGCATCGCCGTCATCGGTAAGCAGTATAAGCCCCTGAGTATGATAATCAAGCCTGCCCACCGGGTACAGCCGGCCTTCAAACGGCACGCAGTCCAGCACCGTTTTCCGCCCCTCAGGGTCCATAGCCGTGCTTACCACGGCGTCCGGCTTATTGAGCATTATGTAGGTTTTCTTTGCGGGTACTTTTATCTCTTTGCCGTCCACGGCTATGCGATCCTTCACCGGGTCAGCCTGACTTCCGGGCAGAGTGACCGTAATTCCGTTCACGCTCACCCGCCCCTCCTTGATCATTTCCTCACATTTTCTTCTTGATGCCACGCCGCAGCGCGCCATAAGCTTATGCAGTCTCTCCATTGCTTCCTCTTTCAAAAAGGCCTCACGGCCATTATTACGGTCAAAAGCGCCGTGCCCTGCGTCGGGCCGCTTTTACCTTTTACATTGCGATTATTATATAATATTCCCGCAATAAAGTAAACAAAAACTCGCCCCGCAGGTCACGCCGCCGCAACAGCCGCCCCTTAGTATTGTGTTTTTGCATTTTCTGTTTATAAATGCCGCAGTCACCTTTTGTTTTTGAAAGCTTCCTCCAATAGCTCCGCGGCAGAAGCAAACCAATCCGCATCATTTAACAGCACGCATATCATTCTTTTTCCGTCTCTGCCGGCAGAAGCACACAAGCATCTTCCCGCCCGGCGCGTATAACCTATTTTGATTCCGTCCGCCCCTTCAAAGGCATATATAAAGCGGTTCTTGTTCACCATCACTCTTGTCTCGCCGCGCGTAAGCTCTTTTATGCCGGCGCTTTTGCAGCCCACTATACGGCAGAACTCGGCGTTTTGCATAGCATATCCGCACAGCAGAGCAAGATCATATGCCGATGTGTAATGCTGTTGCGAATGCAGTCCGTGCGGGTTATCAAAATGCGTATCGCACATTCCTATCTCCTGCGCCTTTTCATTCATCAAATGCACAAAGGAGGCTTCGCTTCCCGCCACCGCTTTTGCAACCGCAAGTGCCGCATCGTTGCCCGAAACCAGCATCATTCCCAAAAGCAAATCCTCAAGCGTATACACATCCCCCGCTCTTAAATACATCGAGGAGCCTTCGGTGCCCGCTTCGGCGCGTGTTATCCTCACGGTAAGGGAAAGCGGCGCATTTTCCAGTGCTACAAGTGCAGTCATCACCTTTGTGGTGCTTGCCATCTCCATGCGGGCATACGCATTTCTGACATATCACCTCACCCGTCTGCGCATCCATAACGCAATAGGCTCCGGCCGTAGCAGGCGAGGCTGCCGCAGCCGGAGAACATACACCCAAGACAACCGCCGTAATAACCGCGCATGCGCATGCCGCGCGCCGCAGCCTACTGCTCCTTTTCATCCTCATCCGTCTCCCCGCTTCTGAAAAGGCAAATAAGCCCCTTAAGCTGCTCTATAAAACGCGGCATCCCGCCCATTATCCTGTCCAGACCGTCGCTTTGCTGCGCAGGCAAAAAGCTGGCGTTTCCTCCGTTTATCACAAGAAAGCCGCACGGGTTTACCGACATTCCCGCGCCGCCTCCGCCGCCGAAGGGATACTCCTCCCCTTTATTATCGCCGTACTGTGCGCCCCCCGCTGCAAACCCCACTCCCAAACGGGAAAGAGGTATTATCACCGTTCCGCCTTCACTGAATACCGGCTTGCCAACAACCGTATCCACATCCAGCATCTCCTTGATATGCGCAAGCGTTGTATCCATTACGCTTTCCACCGGCTGTCTTTCCATCACTGCATCAACTCCGAAAATATATTCGGTCAAATTAACCGTAAGGATAATATCTGCAAATTTCACGAAAAATTATTCAATATCATTTCTTGTCATTTTGAAAAACGCTTTCAAAAATATATTTACGGTTGCCTTGCCTCTACAACGATATTTCCGCAGCCGCATCACAGCAGAAATCAAACCTGTCGGAAAAGCCTATTCCAATATCCGGCTGTTTGCAAACAGCCTCCGCCGCAGCAAAAAGCAACGCATTGATAATGCCGCATATCAAAGCCGAGCTTGCCGCATCCCCGGTTCCAATCACGGCCTTGATTTTCAGCTTTCTCACCTTTATATGCTTAAAAAAAGCCACGCCAAAAAAATTTTTCTCTTCGTTTTTTTGAGCGTTTTTTTGCACTTTTTTAACGGTTTTTTTGAGGCATTTTTTTACGCTTTTTTTCACTGTTTTTTTGCGTTTTTTTGTTTTTCTCCTCCTTCTCTTAAAGTCCGGCGCAATTTTAATACCGAACGCGAAAAGGCCCCCCCATTTTCCGCCTTTTTTTGCAAATCGACAATATTCGCTTCGGCTCAAAAAAATATAAAAAAATCTCGCCCCCACCTCTGCCGCCGCCTCCCCATCCGCCGCGCAAATTCGTATTTTCAGTCGAAATGTGGCGAAAAATGCCGAAATAAGCAGAAAAACAGCGCCCAGCACCCCAAAAAACAAAACGCACACCTCCGCCGGAAAGTGTGCGCAATATCAGCTGTAATATACCCAAACGGATGCAATCCGAAAATTATTCCTGCTCCGGTATATCCGCATCCGAAAGCAGCATCTCCGGCTGCTCCGGCAGTTCATCAAGGCCGGACAGCCCGAAATGTCTCAAAAAAAGATCTGTTGTGACAAAAAGCATAGGTTTCCCAACCGTATCGCGTCTGCCTGCTTCTTTTATAAGCCCCTTTTGCAGCAGCCACATGATGGAATAATCGCATTTTACACCGCGTATCTCTTCCACCTCACCGCGCGTTACAGGCTGTTTGTAGGCAATTATGGAAAGCACCTCAAGGCTTGCCTGCGACAGTGACTTGCGCTGTACGGGGTTGAGCATATCCTCCACCTCGCGGCGATATTCCGGATTTGAAGAAAGCTGCATGCTGTCGCCGTAATTCATAAAAAGTATTCCGCTGTTTCCCGAATACTTGGCTTTCAGAAGCTCAAAAGCCTCCTCAAGAGCCGCATATTGCACTCCCAAAGCCGAACACAGCTCCTTTTGGCTCACTGCTTCGCCGGTGACAAACAGTATTGCCTCCAATGCGCATGCCAATCTCTTGATCTCCATCCTATGCAGCCTCCGTTTTTGTTACAATTATGTCGGAAAACAACTCATTTTGGGTGATGCTCAGATAGCGGTTTTTCCACAGCTCCAGCATAGCCATAAATGTGGTTACCACCTCTCCTCGGGTACGATCGTGAGCGAAAAGCTCGTCAAAACGCAGACTTTTCCGTATACTCAGGCGCTGCCTTATATAATTTATTTTATCTTTTATTGTAAAAGTGTCCCTGCGTATTTCTCTTACTGCCGGAAGCTGGCGCTTGCTGTTCAGGCGTGCTATGACATTTTCAAGCGCCTTCATGAGCGCCTCCATTGAAACATCCTCCAGCTCAAAACGCTCGTCAAAGCAATATTCCTGCGGCTTTTTGAAATACATTCCCTCCAGTTCACCTTCGCGGGCGCGAAGAATGACGGCATTTTCTTTTATGCGCTTATATTCCTGCAAGCGACGGATAAGCACCTGTTCGGGGTCCTCTTCATCCTCCTCCGGCTTGGGCGGTTTGGGCAGCAGGCGGCGTGATTTGATTTCCAAAAGCATAGCGGCCGTAGCCAAAAACTCGCTTGCCGATTCCATATTGATTTCCGGCAGGGTATTAACATATTCAAGATATTGCTCCGTGATATCCGAAACGAAAATATCCTCAATGGCAATTTGGGCTTTATCGATCAGGTGCAGCAGCAGATCAAGCGGTCCCTCAAATTCCGTGAGCTTAAAATTCAGTTCCATGCCTACCTCACATTGCAGTGCCGCCGTACGCACCGTATATCAGCCTGCAAAGAGAAGACAGCAAATCAAATACGCCGTCAGAGCATATATCAAGTATTCCCGTCTGACTGATTATAAGCAGCACGGCAAGACCGATATAGGTGCTGTAACGCTCAACCGTATAAAAGAAATTCTGATTGCGCATATTTGCAAAAATCGCCTTTACTACACGGTATCCGTCCAGCGGCGGGACCGGGATCAAATTGAAAACGGCCAGCGATATATTTACAAAAATTATATTATAAAACGCAACATAAAGCACCTTTGCCCAAAAAGCGCTGAGGTCAAGCCCGCAGATAAAAATGAAGAAATACAATAAATTCATCAGCAAAAAGGCAATGAAAATATTGCACACAACCCCTGCAAAAGCTACGCAAAGCATACTCGCCTTGCCGTGTTTGAAGTTTGACGGCACCACCGGCACAGGCTTTGCCCAGCCAAATCCCACTAACAGCAGCAGCGCAGTGCCCAGCGGGTCAAGATGTTTGAAGGGGTTAAGGGTAAGCCTGCCGGTATTTTTGGCATAAGTATCCCCCTGCCAATAAGCAGCAAGCCCGTGTGCACACTCATGAGCAGATATTGAAAGCAGCACGCCCGCCACTATTGGCAAAAAGGCAGCAAGATAGACGGTATCAAGATTTCCGCTGAAAAGTTCTCTTAAAAAGCCAAGCAGCACGCTGTACCCCTCCTTAATAAATATATTTGCGTGGAAAAATGACAGATTTATTTTAGAAAATCAGGCAGTACATCGTGCGAAACCAGATCTTCATAGGTTTGTCTTTTTACGATTATGCTCTCTACACCTTTGCCGACAAGCACGACGGCCGGTACGCCGTTGCGATTATAGTTGCTGGCCATGCTGTAATTATAAGCGCCGGTTGTAAGCACGGCAACCGTTTCGCCCGGACGGATATCCTGCGGAAGCAGCGCATCCTTTGTTATTATATCGCCGGATTCGCAGCATTTCCCCGCCAATGTTACAGTATTATCGTGCGGTGCGTCCGCCCTGTCGGCACAAACTACCGTATAATGAGAATCATACAGAGCGCAGCGGGGATTATCAAACATACCGCCGTCCACCGAAACATATGTGCGTATTCCCGGTATATTTTTTACTCCGCCGACCGTGTAAAGCGTAGTTCCCGCCTCTCCGACTATGGAGCGGCCCGGCTCCACCGTTATATGCGGCATCGGAAACGAAGCCTGCGCACACAGCTCTTTGAGAGTATCGGCAATGGTTTTGATATAGCTGCCCAATTCAACCGGCGTATCGCCGTTTACATACCATACTCCGAACCCTCCGCCGAAATTGAATTCCTCGGCCGTATACCCGGTTTTTTGGCGCAGACGCTGTGCAAAATCGACAAAATGCGCGCAAAGAACCGAGAAGGGAGAGGTCTGAAATATCTGTGAGCCTATATGGCAATGCACACCGCAAAGGCGGAAGGTATCATCGCCCAGCAGCATTTCGGCGGCCTTCATTGCTTCGCCGCCCGACACGCTGAAACCGAATTTACAGTCAAGATTTGCGGTTTGTATCGCTTCATGGGTATGCGCTTCAATACCCGGACGCAGCCTTATGCTTACCGGAATATTCTTTTTACCCATACGCTTGGCTATTGACTTTATAAGCGCGATTTCATCAAAACCGTCAATGATTATACGGTAAATATTATTCTTAAGTGCAAGCTCGATTTCATGTTCGGTCTTATTGTTGCCGTGAAGTTCAAGGCAGTCGCCTGGTATTCCCGCGTGCAGCGCCGTATACAGTTCTCCGCCGGAAACAACATCAAGACCCAGCCCCTCGTTATATGCGATGCGGCACATTGCCTCGTTCATAAACGCCTTGGAAGCAAACATAACGCGCCCCCCCGGGCAATATTTATCCATGGCCTCGCGCAATTCGCGGCAGCGGGCACGAATAAGATCGTAATTCATAACATAAAGGGGCGTTCCGTATTTTTGGGCAAGCGCACAGGCATCGCTGTCCGCTATGAAAAGATGTCCGTTTTGAACCGATAGACCGTCTGTAAGCTTCATGTAACCTCCGAAAACAGAAAAAACCGCAGCAACAGCAGCTTTTGATCCGTCAGCTACGGCTACGGCTGCGTTGCATGTATTGTTTGAATTGTTATAATGTAATATGATTATAATACCACGCACGCAGTATAATTGTCAATTTGAAAGGGAACGAACTTGCGAGCGAGCGTTTTTTGGTTGACTTGCGAAAAGCCGCCGCTGCGTACTTACACCTCGTCCTGTTTTTCGCAAAGCAATACGCCCTTTTGTCCGTCTATATCCTCTACCATGACATTGATAATTTCATCAAGCGAGGTAGGAACATTTTTGCCGACATAATCGGCTCTGATAGGAAGCTCGCGGTGTCCGCGGTCAACAAGCACCGCAAGTTGTATGAGTTTCGGCCTGCCGCAGTGAAGCACGGCATCGATCGCGGCCCTTGCCGTTCGCCCGGTGAATATAACATCGTCAACAAGCACTATTTTGCGGCCGGTTACATCAAAGGGAATATCCGATCCGTTCAGCTTGGGCATATCCTCCATAATGGAAAGATCGTCTCTGTACAGCGTGATATCGAGAATTCCGAATGGCAGAGTGTTTCCCTCGATTTTTTTTATTCTGTCCGCAATGTCACGAGCAATCGGCACTCCGCGACGCTGTATGCCAACTATGGCAAGATCGGCTACGCCTTTGTTCTTTTCGATTATTTCATGCGCTATTCGCGTAATCGCCCTGTCGACGGCAGCCCGATCCATGATGCATGCTTTGATGTTTTGGCTGTTCATGCCCGTTATCCTCCCTGTTATCTCGTTATAATCAGTCAGAGTATTCCGTTATTAAAAAAGTCTAAGCGACTTTGCATCTGATACTCAAATATGATGCAGCGGCAAGGATCAAAAAAATAAAACAAAAGCCCGCCGCCGAAATATGCGACAAGGCTTAAACACAAATTTACTCCTTATCAGCATCACTGTACCGATTATAAGGCAGATTATTTATAATTGTTGCCGGCGCTGTAAAAGTGCAAAACCGCATAAAAGTATTCGGATTCTTTACACTGATATAATGCTTAACATCAACATATTGATTATATCACTTAAAATATCGATTGTAAAATGCTTTTTGAAATCGCCGTATGCATTAATAAAAAACGGCTATTTGAGCACTTTTACAAAGGCAAGCACCGTATTTATCGAAATTCAAAAAATCTGCGCAAGGAGCGGCAAAAAACTTTGCAAATGAATGCAAAAAAACAAAGCAAAAAGTGATAAAAAGATCGACAAACCCGAAACAGGATCTGCCGATATTTGGCACCTCCCAGGGGATTCGAACCCCTGTTACCGCCGTGAGAGGGCGATGTCCTAGGCCACTAGACCAGGGAGGCATTTGGCTGCGGAATAAGGATTCGAACCTTAACAATACGAGTCAGAGTCGTAGGTGCTACCGTTACACAATTCCGCATCGATTCAACGCAGTGTATTATAACAAAGCTTTATTTATTTGTCAAGCAAAAATCTTGTTCCCGAGGTGCCGTTTTAGTCCTAAGAACTAACACCCGTCTCCGAAGACAGGCGGGATAACTGCCTCTGTACGCAGGCGTCCACTGGCACAGCAAGCTGCGGTGGCATGTCTTTATTACAGAGCACGCATAGTTTCCCTTATTTAATACTTGTGGGTATTATAACAAAGGACAGCGCGCATCCCAGGAATTTGGTGGGGTTAATTGGGCTCGAACCAACGACCTTTACGATGTCAACGTAACGCTCTGACCAACTGAGCTATAACCCCGTCTGCTTTGCTGACTGCTCGGTTATTATACACAAAAGGCAATGCATTGGCAAGCACTTTTTGCATTATAAAAGCTTTTAATAAACGCCGCTGTACAAAAGCAAGTTTTATTAAAACCGATACAAGAAGCGGGCATTTTATACATGCATTCCTTTCAATTAACATTATTTTATTTTGATTCACATAAATATAATAAAAATAATACATTCACGGCTTTTTTTCCGCAAAGTGTTATTTTTTTGCGTTATATGTTGGAGTTTTTTTGATGTTTTATGATATACTGCTGTTATAATAATCACGGTAACGCAGCGATAAGTATTTTTTTAGGATTTCTCCGCCGCTTTTTACCGTATTATATAAATTTCATGTGTGAAAAGATTTACACACCGAAAGGTCGCAGCAGCAATGAAGAATGAAAAAATCAGTTTTATAGGCGGAGGCAACATGGCCCTTGCAATTGCTTCCGGTCTTGTACAGTGCGGACGCGTGAAAAGCTCTGATATAACAATTTACGAAATATCAAAAGAGCGCAGGGAAAAGCTTATCGGGCTTGGCTTTAACGCAGTTGCCAATGCAGCAATGCTTGGTCAAAGCCGCATTACATTTCTTGCGGTAAAGCCGGCACACGCCAAAGAGGCTTTGGAGCAGTATGCCCAAAGCGTCTGCACATGCGACAGCTGCGTAAGTATAATTGCCGGTATATCCGCAAAAGAAATAAGCCGCATGCTGCTTGATAAATTCAAAGTTATTCGCATAATGCCCAATACCCCTACGCTTGTGGGAATGGGCATGTTTGCGGTATCGGATGATTATACGGCAAGCAGAGATACTGTGGATTTTGTAATAGGGCTGCTTGGCTGTATCGGATCGGTAACAGAGGTGCCCGCGCGGCTGATGGATGCGGTGACTGCCGTATCGGGCAGCGGACCTGCATATGTTTTTATGTTTATTGATGCAATGATAAATGCCGGAGTGCGCGCCGGTCTTTCCCGCGAACAGGCTTCCGCGCTTACACTGCAAACGGTGATAGGTTCGGCAAACATGGTTAAGCAAACAGGAAAATCGCCTTCCGACCTTAAAGATATGGTATGCTCCCCCGCCGGGACAACAATTGAAGCCGTGTATGCACTAGAGAAAAACGGATTTTCTGCCGCTATTATGGAAGCTGTTAAAAAATGTGAGGAAAAAAGCCGGGAAATGAGCAATGCAAAATGACAGACGCGCAACAGTACAAGCATAAGCGCTGAATAATGTTTGAGAATATTGAAACAGCAGCCCGGTCAGGCTGCTGTTTTTATAATAACGCAAGTTTTGATTAGAATATGTTTTCTTTTTTTATAAGCTTTGCAGCACCGACAAAAGCGCCTCCGCTTATAAATGCAAGCGCTGCAAGCAGCAGGAAGCTGTCGTTATCGGCCGTATCCTTCTGCTCCGACGGTCTTCTCTCAAGGGCGGCAATGGCATCCTCAATAGCCTTTGCCATGGCATCAACCGCCGCCTGTTCGTCTATGTTTTTGCCGCGTACTACCGCGTCCATCGCCGCCTGCACCGCTGAAAAGTCCTTGTATTCATCCTTATTCAGAGCGTTTGCCTTGGCTATCGCGTTATCCACACTGCTGTAATCCGCAGGCTGTACGGAAAATTCTACTGGTTTGTCACTGTCCTTTTGAATATAAGTATCGCTGCCGTCCTCATTTGTATAGCCGCTTCCCCTGACACCGCCGGTAAGGCTGAGTGTTTCCGCCTTGATTACCGTATTTCCGGCGCAGCCGGCATCAAATTTCACGGTGCCACCGCTGAACGAAGCAGTACCGCCGGGTATTTTTATCAAAGGCTGAACATAATCATCGCTATACCACCCCGCCGGAAACGCAATGGGCGTATATTCGTCCCAATCCCATGCCGCGTCCAGCACTCCGCCGCTGACCGTAAGATTTGCAGTATATGGCATGAGATGCGTACATTACATCGCCCCTATTCGGATACATATGCACCGCCTCGCGCACCGTCAGGCTGCCGTTTTGAAGCAGAACGGTGTTCGCATTGACGCGGCCGCTCACAACCGTGCCGCCCGATATCGTAAGTTTATCCGGGCCGTAAATATGACTCGTTGTTACCTTACCACCGGTAACAGAAAACACCTCCTGACCCTCTTTGGCGTGATAGCTGTCCATATATATACCGCCGGCGCACTCAAATTCACCGCCGCTTACCTCAATGTTTCCGTTTGCCGTGGCAAATATGTTTTTTGCAATTGTAACGGCACTGGCGGCATCATTTGTGCCCAAAACACTTATTTTGCCGCCTTAAAGCTTCAGGTCGCCATTGGAAATATTGATGGCACCGCTTGCCGTGGCGGAAACAAAGGCGCTGTCTTTAACGGTAAGATTACCCGAAATTATATATATACCGAAACTAAAGCCTATATCCGGAAGGGTTTCGGCAATCAATTTACCGCTGCCGGAAACATTGATATTACCGCGATAGATATCAACGCCTTCGGAAAAGGACTCACGGACATTATCAGGATCCTCGTTATCAAACGACTTTCCGCCGACAGCGGTAAGCGTGCCGCCCGTAACGGACAGGCCGTGTCCTTCAGCAATCTGAACGCCGAGAGAGAATGCTACATCACCGCCGGACGATTTACCGCCCTGCGCGGTCACAACGCCGCTTTTGACAGTAAAATCACCGTTTGCATAAAGGCCGACCGAATATGTCCAAGCATCGCCGCTGTTGTTATGCTCGCCGGAGTTTACGAAAAGCTTGCCCGTCCCCTTTGTTTCGCCCTGTATTGTCAGCGCACCTGCGGCGTAAATTCCGTAAACAAAAAAATTTTTATTATTATACTCACCGTCTCGTGCCGCAGTTGTACTGCCGCCGATGATATGGTTTTCCGTGCCGTCTGCCAGAATAACGGTCGCGCCGTCGGGCAGCTTGACTGCGGTCGGTGCCGTGGTGACAAAGTAAATACCTTTCAGCGTAAGGGTCTTTGTACTGTTGTCCCATGTTGAATCAGCCGAGCCTGTTTTGACACTGTTCAGCAGAGCGATTGCCTCTGCGCCGCCGTCGGAAGCGGTAAAGTCTGCAGTTTCGGAAGCGGGCGATGCCGCAAGGGCTGTTAACGGTACAATATACATTATCATAATGCATAATGTCAGTAATATGCCAAGCATTCGTTTTCTCATTTTAATTACCTCTGCTTAATTACCTCTGCATTAAAGTATTTTTTCTGTGTTTTTCTGCAAGTACGGTGCAAATGCTGCCGGCAATGAACAGCAACGCCAGGTACAGCACGCCGTTATCGCCGGTGGACGGCAGCTTCTCCGTTACGGTGCTTGCCTTTGTGATCTCCTTTTCTGCGGCAGCATCGCCGTAATACCTGCCGCAGCCGCTGCAGTACCAGTATTCGATATTGCCCTCGGCCTCCGCGGTGGCCTCCTTGGCGGGAAAATGCTCAAGCTTGGTATGATTGTTTCCGTCAAGCTCGCCATAGCTCTGAGCGCATATATCGCACACTGCTTTATCCGTGCAGGTGGCTGTGCCGCCCGCGTGCTCTGAAACCGTCTTTTCGCAGGTATCGCAGAGGTGATCGTTATTATCGTCACTGTGCGGCGCTTCGTCCAGTCTGTCCGAGCATACGGCGCACTCCCTCCAATGAGTGTCGTCATCATACATATACCCGGCTTTGGGCTGATGCCCGACTGCCGCAGCGGTTTCTCCGCACTCGGAGCATATTGCAGAATCCGTGCATGTCGGCTTTGCTGTGCTGCCGCTGTGATCGCACACCGTCCACTGCGCCGTGATTTCTGTATTTTCAAGGACAGGCGCCGTAAAATCAAATGCCGACCAGCCGCCGAAGATATACCCTTTCTTAGCGGGCTTTTCATCGGGCGCAGCCGCTTTTTGTCCGCGCAGAATCTTCTGCGTGCTAATCTCGCTGCCGCCGCCCGTGTTGAAGGTTACATAACGGTATGCGGATTCCTTGATATCAGCGCCGCCGAATTTCACATTTCCGTAGTATATACCGCCGTAAACAGTACCGCCGTTCAGCTCGATTTCAGCCGAAGCCGCAAACTCGCCGTCGTTGACGGCTCCCCCTTCAAGAATAACCCGACCGCTGAAATTGCCGTTATTTATGCTTCCGCTTTTGTTTGTAAGCTTATGGCGGAATGTACCGCCGTTAATAATCCCCTCGTTATCAACCGTTCCGCTGAAAATTCCGCCGGTAATTTTACCTTTGTTTATAACCGCAGCCTTGATATCCACTTCGTTTTCTGCCGCAAACTCGGCATTTTCACCTATTCTCAGTATGGTATTTGCCGAAAAGGCGTTTGTGTAAAAAAGGAATTTGCCGCTTTTGAGAGTTATATTATCCAGCGCCCCGGCCGCACTGCAATCGGTGATAACAAGCGCGCCGTTGTTTTCCGCCGTGACAGCGGTCTCTTGGGTGTTTCCGCCGCTTATGCTTTTGCCGTTGAGGCAGATATAAACGCCGTCGGCTGTTACCGCATTTGCCGAGCCGAGATTGATATTATTGACCAGATAATAATATCCCGCCGTCTGCGGAAGCGAATCGGTTGAAGGCCACGCCGTCCATATCGTATCGGTATGGGTATGTCCGCTTTGAGTGTTTTTGTTTGCGCATATGCAGTGCTCATGCTGTTTCCACTTTGCCGTAAGCACCGTAACCTCCGCCGGAACGCTGTCCCCCGGCATATAGGTGTTTACGCCGTCGCTCCAGCCGAGGAAATCGGCGGAGGGATCCGTTACGGCAATGCCCTCCCGCGCAGGAGCGGCAAAGCTCTCGCCGTTTTTAACGACAAGATTTATGCTGCCCTCGCCGTTCACCGTTCCTCCGCCAAGGTTCAATTTAACGGCCTTCAGCCCGTCCCTGCCCAGCGCGCCGGCATTTCACTTCCAAAACGGGGCGGAAGCCGAGTCTGTAAGATGAGGGCTCGGCATTGTTATAGCTGAAATACCTTGCGGAGCTTTCGCCGCGAATGACTCGGTACGATGTATACCCGGCGCTTGTATCCTGTCCTGTGGAGTACATTTTGCTCCAGTTGCGGATATATCCCGAATTGTCCGCGTAGTCCTGCTGTGCCTTGTTAAGAATGGTATCCCATTCATTGTTTGCCGGGATGCCGCGCTCGGCGGCGCCTGTGCCGCTGTATGCACTTCCTACCGTAGGGGCGCGCAGCACATAGCTTATGTTTCCGCTTTCATAGTTTTTTCCGAAAATCAGCCCCTCCGCATTGAGAATATCCCATTTGACGGTATGGGTCACGGCATAATCCGCAATAAAAAGGCTGTGTTCATAGGAGTAGCCGTACTGCGCGCTGCTGTCAGTTGCGGCCGCCGCCTCTTCGGAGGCTTTTTTAATTCCTTTGGAATTGCCGTTAAGCACATAGGCGTTAACTGTTCCCGCATAGGTAAACGGAACATAATGCAGGGTACCGTCGGGCAGGCTGCCATTCACCGTGCCCGGAATCTGCGCTAAGGACAGATCAAAGTAGTATCTTGTGCCGGGGACAAGGTCAAATTGCTCCTCGACCTTTTTCACCACCGTAAGCTCGATATCCGTAAATCGCTTGCATAGTCGGTCATTTTGTCGCCGTTATACTGTTCGCTGAACAGCTTGAGGGTATAACTGCCCGGCTCAAGGTCAGACGGAATATTAAGGCTTGCGGTGCCTCGGGGGTTATAATGCGCTATACGCCCGTAGCAGAGGATATTGCCGCTCTTATCCGCCAGCATTGCGGAAACATACTCGTTAGCGCCGGTGCCTGAACCGGAATAATTTAGGGACAGGGTTTGACCGGCTTCCACCACAGTGGTGTCTGCGGAGGCGCTGAAGCTGCTGCGTCCGGCATCCCTGAGGGTCAGCTTCCATTCATTTCCCGTATATGCGGAAACATAATTGAAGCTTTCCGCTTTCCCGCCTACGGCGGCAGAAATAAAGAGAACCGCGTTCGTATCAAGGTTAAAAGCCGGGCGGGCTCCCCAGAAATAGTTTACCGGCGTAGCGCTTACGCTGCCGTTGCCGTTAATGGTGCCCACCTTAAAGGACGAATCCTTATAGGGCGAACGAAGCCACCATATGCCCTGACCCGATCCGCTTGATGTACGAGAGCTGTTTCCCTTTTCGCCGGCCGGAAAATAAGTTTCCGCCTCTTCGGCCGAAAGGAAACACTTTGTCTCCGTTTAGAATATCGGCTGATGCGGCAAGGTTTACGTTATACTGCTCCGCGTTATAGGCATTGTCGCTCTTGACGGTGGCAATAAGCCCCGCCGCCTCCTGCTTGCTGAAGGCAGATGTTATGCTGTAATACCCATATGCCCCCTTTGTAGTGCCGGCAAAATCCGTGCACCATTTCTGCGCATCGCTGCCCTTCCATTCGTTTGAATGAGAGGTTTTGGTGTCGTCTTTATAATACTGATTATAATATACATCGTAGTAGTAAGCGTTTTGGAAATACATACCGCCCGACAAATGTCCGGCATCATTGCCGAACAATTTTTTTGACAGCAGGAACATACCGTCTGCCCCTGTGTTGGTTTTTTTGTCCAACACAATCCATTCAACGGCACTGCCCCTCCATGTGCCGTAATAGATGCTGCTGCCCCGTTCTCCCTTGATGCCGTCCGTGCCAAGCTGTATTGCGGCAGGCGTCCCCGCCGCTCTTCCGGCGGCAATGATGACGGTGGGCGCAAGCCATGCCGCCATACATAAGATAAGCAGGATACTGAGTATTCGTTTCTTCATTGTCCGTTACCTCCGTTTATGTGTTTATGTATTGTGAGCGGTATTTATCTGAAAAAGCCGCGCATTTGGCGATGGGCTCAATTAGCAGCTATCCGTTTCTTGAAGCATGTGTACAAATTTGCCCTTGTATAGAAGCAGGCATCTGCCGGATTCCCGATTGTCCTGCCCTCCAAGCCGTTTTAGGCGCAGCACTTGCTTAAGGCGTTTTTTCATAAGCTCGCTTTTCCGTTCATCATGCTGCCGTGTTATTCTCTTTCAGGCATGCCTCAACAATATAAAACGACCATTCGTTTAGTTTTAGTATAACATATAGCCGTAAAAAATGCAAACAGTGATTGCAAAAATACAAGCACTTTTACGATTAAAAATACAATCTATTATATTAAATACACTCGTTAAGTTTTGCAAATCATATGATTTTCAATATACCGCAAAATACTTATTGCCGCAACGCCGTAAAGGTTGATTAAGATACGCAAAAAACGCCGAAGTTATCGGCGTTTTTGCAATGTGCGTTTATGCGTTAAATTTATTATTTAAGTCTTATCTGATATGTGGCAGGATAGCTGCTGCCGTCTTTTTCGTATGTGATCTTCATCATTATGCCGTCATCCGTCCATGACGGGGAGAAGTCGGCGCTGATGCTGGTGAAAAGCGCGGTAAGTATGCCGCTGTTTATATCATATTCATATACTTTCTGCACATATTGATCGTCAGTTTCGGAATCTATGGAGAAATAAACCTTTTTGCCGTCATGCGAAAAGAAATACTCGCCGATGGTTATGTTATCAATAATGGTGCGTGTCTGCCGATTCTGCATGCTGTATATATACAGCGCGTATTTGCCCTCCTGCTCTTTATATGGCAGTGTATAGAGAATGCTGCTGCCCGATGCATCAACGGTGAAATAATCGCAGCTGAGCAATGCTTCGGAAGTTCCGGAGGCTATATCATACCGCACAAGCTCTTCCTTATCGTCGTTGACCGTGTTGAAATAGAGATAATTGCCGCTGCAGTAGATATCGGTTTCTATCTGTTCCTTATCGGACAGCTTTGTAATGCTTTGAGAAGCGATATCAAACTTTGAAAGATACGGAATATCAACGCCCGCCATGAAGTATATAGCATCGGAACCCGAAGACCATGCCGCTCCCGTAATGAATGTACCGAGAATATCGGCATCAATGCTTATGATGCTGTTTTGTTCAAACGAATATACGCTTGCAAGCATCGTGCCCTCAATCTGTTCCACATAGAGCAGATACTTGTCATCCGGAGAAAACTTTGCAAAAGCGATGGATGTGGTTTCATACTCGGTAAGCTTTCTAATGGAGCCGTTTTTGTCCACCACGAACAAACGCTCGGTATCGTACTTATCACTTACCTCCTTACGGGCGAAAATCGCCTTGGTATCATCATTGCTTATGCAAAGAGGCCGTCCGTCGGCAAAGAAAACATTGGCGCTTTCCCCTATTCCGCTGCGATTGATGATTATTTTTTCGTTAAGCTCATTCAGTTCTCCGCCGTCAGCGTAGCCCGGCAGCTCTCCGGAGCCTGTGGAAAATATGCGAAGCTGCTTATTCTCAAGCAAACGCGGATATTCCGCTTCTATTTCGCTTTTAAGGCTTAACGCATCCGCCTCGTTATCAAAGGCTTCGCTTATCATAACGACCGCGGAGCCGTCTTTGGTGAGCGTAGGCGTAAGGCCGGCATCTTCATCAAGCGCACCCTCCTGATACTCATAGAAGAGATTACCCACTACATAATAGCTTACAGAGGGCGCTGTATCCTTTTTGCGAAGAAACACGGATAGCACACCGTCGCTTTGTGCAACACGGAAATCCACTTTTTGGCTGAGGTTCAGATATATCTGCGAGTTTGTTCTTCCGCCGGCCGGCAAAACCTTAAAGCAACCCATTACAAGCCCTGTATCATCGGAAATATGAGTGTTCTGCTGAAAATCCCAATAAGCAAGATTCTTTACCGACAGCACAAGCCTTGTGGGGTTTTCGCAGAATGAAACCGTATACTCAGGCACGCCGATTATATTGCTTTCATTTCCGGTGGCCGTTTTGCTTCCGCTTACAAAGCTGAAGCGGACCTCCGTTTCTTCACCGGACTGCACCGTGGAAATATCTTTAAGGTTGACATCACTCTGCGCAGTACCGCCGTTTACCGCCTGATCGGTGTTCTTATAATCGCCGCCGCTTACGGCGGGGTTACAGGCGCACATACCCAGAAGCATACAAAGGGTTGCAAGAAGCGCTATATATTTTTTCATTTAATCTGACTCCTTTTCCCGCGATAAATATCGCACATTTATAGGACACGGTGTATTGTTGGTTGCAGCAGCCGCGGCGTTTATTGTACAGACCGCCGCCGGCAGAGCGATAAGAATTTTATCGGCCGAACAGACGGAAGGCTTCAAAATCATTGCCGAAGATACGGCGCACCGCTTTTGCAAAGCCGTTGAGCGCATAGTCGCGGTCGATCGTAACGCAATGACCATCCCTTACGGTTATGCGGCCGTTCACCATGAGCGTATCAAGCATCTTGCTCTCTGCCGAATATACAACGGACGCAAACGGGTCGTGCAGAGGCATCAGAAACGGAGAGGGGCGCAGCAGCATTATATCTGCCGGCGCGTCTTTTTTTTTAGTATGCCGGTGCCGGTGCTCAAAGCCTTGCCCCCGTTTACCGTTGCAGCCTCCAAAGCAGCAAAGGCATCAAATGCAGAAGCGTTTTTATTTATGCCCTTTGCAGCAGAGATGCCGCAAAGGTTTCACGGAACATATCAAGGTTATTGTTGCTGCCGTTGCCGTCGGTGCCTATACAGATGTTTACGCCTGCGCCGCGCATTTCCTCAATCGGTGCAACGCCGCTTGCCAGCTTAAGATTGCTGCATGGGTTATGCAATACGCTGACATTATATTGCTTCATAAGGCTTATATCCTCCGGCGTTACCACCACGCAGTGAGCCGCAAGAGTAGGCGCCTTGGATAGAGCTCCTATCCTATCAAGCAGCCCAAGCGGCGTTGTTCCGTGCCGTTTTACGCATTGTTCAACCTCGGACTGTGTTTCGCTGATGTGGATATGAACCGGTCGGTTTATCCGTTCAGCCTCTGCATACACTTCAAGAAGCACCTGCGGCGAACAGGTATATTCCGCATGGGCGGACGGGATAACCCGTATACGCCCGCATGCACCGTCATATTTGCTAAATAACGCCCTGCTC
Organism: Oscillospiraceae bacterium; assembly: GCA_022009755.1. Lineage (GTDB taxonomy): Bacteria > Bacillota > Clostridia > Christensenellales > QALW01 > UMGS1338. The sequence goes on along the minus strand of CP091722.1, from coordinate 393,095 downwards.
TCCTCCATGCGGCGTTTTAAGCCGTCAGGGCCGTCCGTATCTACAATCGGGCGTGAAATGCAGGCGCGTATGCCGCTTTCTATGCAGGCGCGGGCATTTGCATCAACACCCATGTACATATCGTTTACACACGCGGTTCCGTGCTCCATGGCTTCCGCGCAGGCCACAAGCGAGCCGTAATAAAGTATCTCCTCATCCATTTTGTCTTCAACCGGCCAGATGCTGCCCAGCCAGCGGTCAAGCGGGAGATCGGAAGCGAAGGAGCGGAAATATGTCATTGCAAGATGATTGTGCGTATTTACAAAGGCGGGCATAACAATTCCGCCGTGAGCATCAATGATGCTGTAAGTCTGTCGGGGAGTGTAATCTCCGTATTTCCCGACATAGCTTATACGGCCGTCGGAAACCTCTATGCAGCCGTCCGGGATAACCTCCCTGCCGTTCATTGTAAGCAAAAGCGCATTTATTATTAACTGTGTCATACTACACCTTTCAAAAGCACCGAACAGGCGCAGAACACGCCGGTATATGACATTACCTGAATAATATCCCGCAGTATTATATTCCGCACTGCTTCTATTGATATTCAGGGATAAATATCAGAATCATTATACTATACTTTCAGGCAAAACAAAAGCAAAAAAACAAAAAAGCACCCCGAAATGCGGGATGCTTAAGATAATTAACCGACTGTTCATTTTTCTGCGCCCGCTTTATTATGCATACTCAGTCCCTTGGCCGTGAAAAGCGGCCGCATGATCAGATATAAAAGGCGTGACAGCCTATGATCCTGTAAAGCTTGCGATTTTTTGCGGCCCAAGAATCAGTTATATTCTTCATGTTGAAAAACTGAGCAGTACTGACAGGTCTGGCCCCAAAATATGCATCAATGGCGGCAAGGCGGCATATGGCAGTGGGGGTTTTATTGATGCTTCCGCTTTTTACGACGCTGAAAGCATTTTTTTGATATATTACATCATGCATGGACTTTCCGCTTGCCTCCATGCGGTTCATAACCACGCTGCCCACCGCCACCAGACCCTCATAGCACTCATTTCCCGCCTCGGCGTAGATAAGATGCGATAAAAGGTCTATCTCGTCACGCTGTTTTTCATTAAGAGTTGCGTAAAGCTTTTCAAGACGCTTGCTGTCCGGCTTGGTATAATCGGTCTTGGAGGAACCGTCCAGCTTTATGCCCATAAGCTTGGCAAGCGTATTGCGCCCGGCAATGCCGTCGCTTTTAAGCTTATTGTCCGCCTGATATTTTTTTACCGCATTCCGGGTTACCTCGCCGTATACTCCGGATACACTGAAGCTTGCAAGATAGCCTTTTTTTACAAGCAGCTGCTGAAGGGCGGAAACCTCTTCGGATACATCACCCGGACCGTAAACCTTGGTGATATCCGGCTTTATAAGCTTTTTCTTTATTGCGGAAGTTGTTTTACTTCCTGCAATACCGTCCGCCTTGAGCCCGTTATCTTTCTGGAAGCTTGCAACCGCCTTTTTGTTGCTTCGCCGTAGTAGCCAGTAGGATGTGCGTTGTCGAGATATCCAAGTGTTATCAGCTCAAGCTGCAGCGCCTTTACTTCACTTCCGCTTTGCTTAAGCTTAAGCTCCGCAGCCTCGGCATTCGTGAAGCCTATGCCGCACGATATTACTATCGCAGCTGTTATGACTGCAAAAATTCGTTTTGTACGCATTAAGGTTCAACCCCTGTTTTTATGAATATAAGCGCCGATTTACCGTTGCCCCGGTGCACGACCGTAACGAAAAAAGGCAGCAATACACGCAATGCTTTTCGCTTTCAATATTGATACTATGCTTAAAAAATGAAAAAGCGCAATACAATATCTGATGATATTATATCACGCTCTTTTATTTTATGCAACTCCGTCGAAAAAATGTAATATTTTCGTAACAATCGACAGCTGTTTTAATGAGAAAAATACATTTTCAGATAAAAGTTTTCCTGAAAAAATATTCACTCCGCCGGCACGATAGCCGTTACAAGACTTTCGTTTTTTTCTATCCTGTAAACGCAGCAGCCTTCCTTTTTTTTCGATATTGTACTCGCCGAGTTTCTGATAGATGTATCCGTCGTTTACGGCGATTATTATATAATCGTAGTTTTCCAAAAACTCAAGCTGTTCTATGCGTTCGGGATAATGCATGTCAACGACATAGTTCCCGCGGGAAGAAAGCTGATAATACATAAGGTAATAATACAGATCCACACGGTCGCGCGCCCCGTTATACATGATGGTATTTGAGCCGCGCGGTATAACCCTCTGCCCGGCCGTCAGTGCCGCATAGACCTCGCCGCGCTGGGTGGAATCAAAGTCCGGGCGGACAACAAGCTGCTTTGCCTGACCAAAGGTGACTATGCACATAACCACTGCCGGCAAAAACGCCCAAATCCGCCTGAGTGTAGCCGCGCCGCTTGTTACCGCAGCTTTCTCCGAGGCCTCGGCGCAGTCAAAAAGGCAATTGCGCTTATGCCGCAAGCGGCAATAACGGGCGTCATTATATAGCGCTCAAACGATGCCAAAACGATGCCCTCATCCGCAGAGATGATAAAGCAGTAAAGAAATACCAAAACGCCCATATACCCGACTATTATTCCCAGAGAAAGCAGCATACTGAGCAGGTATTTCTTCAGCGTTTTGCGTGTTCCGCTGAAGGCAAAAACAGAAAACAGCGCAAGCGCAAACAGCACTATAATGAGCACGGTATATATCCTGCCGGTGTCTATAAGCTTTTCCCAGAGCCTTGAAAACAGTGTGGAATAGTATTCGCTGCCGCGCCGGGCCGCTTCGCCGGCAAGGCTTTTCGGCAGATTAAGATTAAAATCAACGCTTTCATATGCAATGCCGCGATAAATGCGCCAGCCTATCCAATAAAGACCCGCGCTGCCCAAAACCGCAGCTATACCGGTAAGCTTTTTCCCGGCACCAACGGACTTATCCTTTATGGCAATCACAATAAGCGCTATCCACAAGACTGCGGCAAATATAACGGCATTGGCTTTAATAATTACAAGAAAGACCGTAACCGGCGTCAGCATAAAGGCACACCGAACGGGATTTTGCCTCTCCGCGGTTATTATCATATAACCGCCAAGGAACACAAGGGCGATAAGGGCATCCACCAATAAGCTGTATATATGCAATGTACCGTCATCATAAACCAGCATAGTGAAAAGCGCCGCCGAAAGGAAAACGGTGGCGAAAAAACGCCATGAAAGCAGTTTTTTTACGGAAGCAAAAAGAGCGGAAAGTGCACTGAGACACAGAACCGTCTGCCCAAAGAGAGCACTGTACTCCGTTTGTCCCGCTATTTTGCAAAAGGCATATAAAAACGAAGCCGTACCCGGCGGATAGGCCCTGAAATTAACAATGCTGCGGGCATCGGGAAACGAATTGAAATACTGCATTTCGGAAAGCACCGTTCCCCAATGAGAGAAATTATCATAGTGATAATAATGTGCTCCGTAAAGAACCGGAATCATAAGGAGAGAAGCCGCCAGAAAGAAAACGATTCCCGGATTTTTAAGAAATTCAAAGGCATATTTTTTGCGGACGGCCTGAATTATAAAGAACACAAGCAGCCCCCAGCCCGCTGCCAAAACCGCTATTGAAAACGGAAGCAGCAGACCGATCAGCCCGCCGAGAAACACGGCGGCTGCTATTGCGGATGAAACAATCAGCGGCAGAAAAGCCGGATTTATTCTGAATTTGCGGTTCAGAAAGGTCATGCAGCCTATCATTGAAAGCAGAAATGCCGTTACGCCAAGAATAAACAGAACAACCTCCATTAATAGTTTTTCCTCCAAATCTCGGCGCCCGCAGCCTGCCGGCCGCCAGTTTATTTACAAAAAATTACTTACAGAAGATTATTGCATATTGCCGCCCGATTGTCAAGACTGAAAATTATCTTAATTTACCGATGCTGTATTTTTATGATATTTCAGCCTGCAAGTTCTTTGAAGCATAGCCGTGACAGATGCTGCAATGCCGCTGACTCAATTGTCACGGCTATGTACGGCGCTTATGCAAAGCAGTTATAATATTCTTTCGGCTTTCCCTGCTAAAAAATCAGTAGTTTGCCGCGCGTCTGTGCCTGCGCAGTTCCTGTCTTTTGCAGCCGTTTTCATTTTCGCGAATTTCCGTTTCGTTTTCAAGCAGCAATCCGGGCACCGGGGTGGGCCGTCCGTCTTTCATTGCAACAAAAACCAGATACGCCTTGTTTACAAGATTGGTCTGGCCGCCCATATCCTCGGTATATGTTTCCACACACACCTCCATTGATGTATGTCCCACATATGTAAGATACCCCTTTATCACCACCGTGCTGTTTATCGTTACCGGCTTTACAAACTGGAGGTTATCAATGGAAGCGGTTGTAACCTCACAGCCGCTGTGACGGCGGGCAACAACGGCGCCGACAGTATCTATCCATTGAAGAAGTATTCCGCCGAAAAGCCGGCCGCTGCCGTTTATATGCTGGCTGAGAACCAAATATACGCCTTCGCACTTGGAATCGCTTATCTTTTTACAGTCCATTTCTTTTCCTCCGCAATAAAATATTAAATCTACGGCTTATTTTTCGGTATGCTCCACCACTGCGCCGCCCAGGCATATATCGCCGTCATACAGCACGGCAGACTGCCCCGGCGTTACGGCGCGCTGCAAATCATCGGCAGTAATGCGCACTGTGCCGTCCTGCTGCACCGATACCTCCACCGGCTGATCGCTCTGGCGGTATCTGAAACGCGCAGTACAGCGGAAATGTGCAGCCGGAATCCCGGATATCCAGTTGAAGGCCTCCGTATACGCAGTGCGGCTGTACAGCGCTTCGTGCTCCCCCTGTTCAACATAGAGTATATTATTTTTTACATCTTTTCCCACTACAAACCACGGACGGCCGTCGTTATCTCCGCCGATACCCAAACCGTGACGCTGTCCGAGAGTATAATACGCCGCGCCCTCATGCATGCCCATACAGCGCCCGGAAAGCGTGCGCATTTCTCCGGGTGAAGCCGGAATATATTTTTTCAGAAATTCGCGGAAGCGTCTTTCGCCTATAAAGCATATACCGGTTGAATCCTTTTTGCGGCTGACGGCCAGCCCGGCTTCCTGCGCAAGCTTTCTGACATCGCTTTTGTACATACCGCCCACCGGAAAGACGGCGCGCGAAAGCATTTCCTGATTAAGCCCGCAAAGAAAATAGCTCTGATCCTTCCCGGGATCCGTACCTTTAAGAAGATAACGGATGCCGTTTTCATTTTTGCTTCTGACATAGTGCCCGGTAGCAATGCAGCCGCTGCCCAGTTTTATGGCAAAATCGAGAAACGCATTGAATTTTATTTCACTGTTGCAAAGAATATCCGGATTCGGAGTGCGTCCGGCCGAATACTCCTTCAAAAAAATGCTGAATACTCTATCCCAGTACTCCTTTGCAAAGCTTACACTGTAATACGGGATATCAAGCCTTGCACATACGGCTTTTACATCATCAAAATCCTCTGCGGCACAGCAAACGCCGTCCTCGTCCTGCTCGTCCCAGTTATTCATGAAGACGCCGACGACATCATATCCCTGCTTTTTCAACAGCAGTGCCGCCACGGCGCTGTCCACTCCTCCGGACATACCGACAACAATTTTATCCAATCCTTTATTCCTCCGTAAAAATGCCGGTTTAACCGGTCGCTGCTGCGATGCACGCTGACACAGCCGATTTTTAATTATACTATTTTTTCCGCACATAATCAAACTGTTTTTATATTCTGTCAAAAAATAAGGCTGCGAAATATCTGCTTTTTTTGCTTTATATGCCGCCTGCATAAAGCCGGCAGCAGATAAAAATGCAAGATCAAATTGCCCGCAAAAGCCTTCGTCAGGCGGATACGCTTGCAATAAAATCAAATCGGAGTATAATATTAATGTATTTTCTGCCGGATTACTTTGTTTAAATAAAGTACATATTACAGCATGCTGCTTTTATGAATATTTCGGTGTTTGCAGGCAGCAGCGGGCAGAAACAGAATATTTAAGGAGTCGCCGTCCCGTGACGCGGTACGGCATGAATGTTTTACCGATGAAAAGAAACACAGCCAAAGTATTTGTGCTTTTTGTGTTATTCCTTCTTGTTTGCGGGCTTACGGCATGCAGGGATGCGGAAATTGAAGAAAGCGCCACTGCCGCGGTTACAGAGAGAGTATATGTAGATCCCGCAACGCCGACTGCGGTGCCCGAAGATTCATTATTGCCGTTGCTGACTCCCAGAAGCACAGGGGCCGAGGACGAACCGGATTTTTATGCGGAGGTTATTACCCTTGATCGGGAAGGCGGTGCAGTTGCGATAAATCTGGACGGAGACAGTGTTGATATAGTTAAGAGCGTTTCCGTTCTTTCGATCAGCGAAAACGAAAAAAACGCAGATTTCCGTATTATGACGCAGCAGGAAGTGGAAAACCTTGAAGTCAAATACCAGACTTCCGTGTATCTTGCCGTAATGCTCCGTCAGCCGCGCAGCGGTATTTATACTTTTGAGTTGTCCGTTATATTCAATGACGACAGCTCCTGCAAAACACAATTCAAGGGATCATTGGAGTTCTGATATATGCATCCGCAATTTTCCGCAAAGCGCTTTTTTTCAAGAAAAAGAGCTATTTTTTTATTAATTATTCCGCTTGTTATTGAGCAGTTTTTAGCAATTGCCGTAGGCTTTGCCGACACCATTATGGTATCGTATGTGGGAGAAAACTCCGTATCAGGCGTTTCCCTTGTAGATTCGATAAATATATTGGTAATTCAGATTTTCTCCGCTCTTGCTACCGGCGGCGCCGTTGTTGCGGCACAGTACATCGGCAGAAGCGAGACAAATAACGCCTGCCGCTCCGCAAAACAGCTGCTTAACGCCTCGATTGTGCTTTCCGGCGCGCTTATGGCTATTTGCCTGTGCTTCAGAAAATTTATCCTCAGCACGGTGTTCGGAAAAATCGAACAGGAGGTTATGGAGGTTGCCGTAAATTACTTTCTTATAACCAGTATCTCCTACCCCTTTCTTGCGATTTTTAATTCCTGCGCCGCATTATACCGCGCGGTGGGAAACAGCCGAGTATCCATGTTTGTTGCGCTGATAATGAATGTGCTGAATGTTGCGGGCAATGCCGTAGGAATATATGTGCTTGGCTGGGGTGCTGCCGGCGCCGCAATATCCACTCTTATTTCCCGTATAGCGGGCGCGATTATAATGCTGGTACTTATTTCCCGCCGCGGACAGATAATATTTATCGATTCCCTTTTCCGCCCCGAATTTGACTGGAATATGACAAAACGCATTCTTGCAATCGGTATTCCAAGCGGATTTGAAAACGGCGCCTTTCAGGTGGGAAAGCTGATGATAGCTTCGCTTGTTACCACATTCGGCACGGCGGCTATTGCAGCAAATGCCATTTCCGGCACTATTGCCTCGATTTCAAATATTCCGGGAAGCGCGATAGGTTTGGCTATGGTTACGGTAGTGGGACAGTGTATGGGCGCGGGCGACCATGTTCAGGCAAGGTTTTATGTGCGAAAGCTGATGATATATACCTATGTTGCAATGAACGCACTCAATGTGCTTATGGTTATTTTTGCCAAACCGCTTGTTGGAGCGTTCAACTTATCCGAACTCGCAAGCTCGTATGCCGAAGATATTGTTTACTCCTTCGGCATAGCCTCCGCACTTATATGGCCCGCCGCTTTCACCTTGCCCAATGCCTTGCGCGCCGCCGGCGATGTGAAGTTTACAATGTACAGCTCCATGATCACCATGGGAATATTCCGTTTGGGATTTTCGTATATTTTGGGACAGGCTATGGGAATGGGACTTTTCGGCGTGTGGTTTGCAATGTATATTGACTGGATATTCCGCGCCGCCCTGTTTATAGGACGCTATTTCAGCGGACGATGGGAGAATAAAAGAGCCATATAATACAAAAACCGATGTAAACGCCCCTGAAAGCCTAAATGCTTCAGGGGCGTTATTGTCAGCTGTTTTGCCTGAAAATCACGGCACTATTACAAGCCGCATCCCCGGCATAAGTTTTTCATTTGGAGAAATGCAGTTAAGCGTCAATATGCCCTCTGCATTTGTGCAGTAGCGTCTGGCGATCCTGCCCACCGTATCCCCTATTCTTACCGTGTAAAAATACCTTCTTGAGCGTATTGAAGGAAGCACTATATGCGCGCCCGAAGCAGGTGCTTCTCCGCCGCATGCACATTGCACTATTCTGGGAGTAAGCCCGAAGCGTGCAGCTATGGAAGCCGCCGTATCGCCGGGACATACCGTATATTCAATACCGCTCTTTTTCTCGCCGTTTCCTCCCTTATTGCCGGCAGACTCTTCCTGTATGTTTTTGCCGCAGCCGCAATTATCCGCGCTATCGATGCCGCCGGCACAACCCGCAGTTTTTCCGTTCTTGTTTTCCGTTTCACATTCCTGCCTACTGTCGGGATTTGCTTTCTGTCCGCAATTGTCGAGTTTTGTGCAGTCCGTCTGTTTTGTTTCCTGCGGCAGCGGTTCTCCGCACGGCTCGCATTTGCTCACGCAGCACTGTTTTTCCTCCGCAAGCAGCCTTGTCAAAGCCTCAAGCTGTGCTTTTGACGGCTCCTCAAGCCATTGTATTGCTCCGCACAGCCACTTCGGCGGACGAAGCTGCGACCTGATAAGCACCCTTTTATCGGGAATTATGTTTTCGGCCCCGTTCAGCCTTACAAGGTCGGATACTGATGTGCAGAAGCGCCCGGCAATGGATTCGGCGGTATCTTCCTGTCTGACTGTATAAAAAATAAGCATATATATCACCCCGTATGATATATATGCGAAAAAAGCCGGACAATTTCCTTTTCATACACGATTTATTTGAGCATTAAAAGACCGCCTTTTGTCTAAGTACGCAGTTTTATTGTGCAGATACGGCACTGCGCAAAGCCGATATGTACTGCTTATATAAGCTGCCTTAAAAAGTGTTCTGCGGTTTTAACATCCATCAAAATCGGATTTCCTTTCATACTGCCCCCCATTGAAGCGCTTACAATGTCTGAAACCGTATGCTGTGAAATATTTAGAAAGCTCAGATCGGACGGAATCTCCATTTCTCGGCAAAGACCGGTTATAATCTCTTCTCCGGCCCGGGCGGCACAAAGCTCATCCGAAGGCTGCACACGGCCGAAGGCTTTCAGCAGTGCGCGTCCCACCTCGGCGTATGCCGGAATATTTGCAGAAGCCTCTATATTGAATCGCATTACATGCGGCAGCAGTATCGCGCATGCCATACCGTGAGAAAGCTCGGTGTATGCTCCAAGACCCGAAGCAAAACCGTGTGCCGCCCCCAAACCGCTGTTTGCAAGAGCCACTCCGCTGACAAATGCGCAATAGGACATATTCTCCCGTGCGGCAACATCATTGCCATTATTCCAGGCTTTTATAAGCGCGTCTGCACGGCCGAGCGCTTCAAGGCATATTGCTTTGGTGAAAGCATTGGCCTTGATAGAGGTATAGCTTTCAATCAGCTGCGTCAACGCGTCCATTCCGCTGCTTGCGGTTGTATTCTTGGGCAGAGAAAGAGTAAGCAACGGATCGATCAGCACGAGAGATGCCATCATTTTATCAAAGCGCATACTTTTTTTATAGTGCTTTTTGCCGTTTGATATTACCGCATTCTTTGTGGCTTCGGCTCCGGTGCCGCTTGTTGTGGGCACGGCAATAAAGGGCAGCGGATCGTATTGAAGTGTTCTGCCTGTTCCCACTCCTTCGAGATATTCCTCGCAGTAACCGCCGTTTACGGCAACGGCAGCTGCCGCCTTGGCGGTATCCATCACGCTGCCCCCTCCGAGCCCCATTACCGCATCGCAGCCACCCTCGCGCGCCGCGGCCGCGGCCGCATCCACGGCTTCCGCCGTAGGTTCTCCGGAGCCGTATTCATAAAGAATATATTCGGGGCCATCCTGCTGTGTTAAGCTGTCAAACAGGCCGTTTCTTACCGCACTGCGCGAACAGAGCGCCAATACGCGCTCGTATCTTTTCAGCCTTTGTCCCAAGCCTGCAAAGCTGCCGCTTGCAAACACCGTTTCCTTGGGAAGAATCAATCCGAATGTGTTGATATTGTTCATTATGTGTCCCCTCGCCTAATGGCTTCAGCTGCTGTTTAACGCAAATATCTATTAAGCCAAAACTATTTTTATCAGCAATGCTCATAGCTGTTTGATTTATTATATAAAAATGATAGCAGGCTTTTATCAAATTTGCAAGTTACTTTTGCCGAAACAGCCGTATGGCTTTAGGGCACAAGGCAAGGAAAGGAAAATAATGGCTAAAAGCGTGCTTATAAAAAACGCCGCCGTATTGGCGTGTGCAAATATAATTACGAGGCTGGCTGGACTTATATACAAGGTTTGGCTGGCGGGAAACATATCCGGCGAAGCGCTTGGAATTTACCAGCTCGGAATGACCGTATATATGCTGTTTATGTCGCTGCCCTCTTCAGGGCTTCCCGGCGCCGTGTCGGGCAGCTGCGCTGCGTACGGAGCGATTGCCCGCGGCGGAGCGGAAAATGTGCTTCGTACCGGCCGCCGTCTCGGAATGATAGTTTCGGGAATTGCCGCATTGCTTCTGGCGATGCTGGCTCCGTTTCTTGCATGGTTTATGCTTAAAGATATTTTGCTTTTCGGAATATTTCTTGTGCTGCTTCCCGCCGTGTTTTTCGGCGGCACCGCCTCTGTAAACGACGGATATCTGCATGCCGTAAAGCAAACACGGGCGGTTGCATTTTGTGAAATTGCCGAACAGATCGCAAAAATTGCAATTGCAGTGATATGCATACGATTTATATGCGGTTCCGCAGAATTGCAGGCCGCAGGCGCCGTTGCCGGTATCAGCGCCGGAGGGATAGCCGCTTTTTTAACCTCAAGCCTTGCAATAAAGCGGTATTGCGGCAGAAAAAACAAGGTACGTCCACAGAATGCGGCGGTATGTAAGACGTGGCAGCGCAAAGGCGGCAAGGATGTTGGTGCGGCAACCTTTGAAGAACAGAAGGCACAAGGCATACCGCGCGTCACCGCCGCAGCTCTTATTAAAAGCGCCCTTCCCATCAGTGCAAACCGATTTATAACCTCTTTTATTTCCATGGCCACGGCAAGCATTGTTCCTATCAGTCTGGCTCGGTTCGGGCTTGATACAACGCAGGCATTAAGCAGCTACGGGATAATAAACGGCATGGTAATGCCCTTTATTATGCTGCCCTGCACCGTTATAGGGGCGTTATGTGCAACATTACTTCCCCGCTTTTCCGAGCTGTATGCCGAAAAGAAAAAACAGGCACTGAAAAAGCGTATACTGCTTGCAATAGCGGCAGCCGGAGGCATCGGACTTTTATCCGGAATACTTATTGCACTTTTTGCGCCGCTTATAGGGCGAATCGTATATAAAAACAGCGAAGCGGCACAAATGCTGCTTATGCTTAGCCCATGCTGCATATTTGCCGGTTTGAGCCAGATATGCACTTCGGTGCTTATTGCATTAAAAAAAGAACGCGAATTATTCAGGCGGCATATCATCTCGGTGCTGGTTGCTCTTGTTATGTGCTTTTTTCTGCCGAGATTTTTCGGAGTTACGGGTTATGCAGCAGCCATACTTATACAATTCGCCGTTGAATGCACGCTTCAGCTTACCGCTGTATATGCTTTAAAAAAAGAAGAAAAACACGAAAAAGGAATTGTCAAAATCAAAAAAAAGTCGTATAGTAGGTGCATTGAATATGCAGAGTAGACGAGCGAGCGTTAAGTGTCGGTAAGGATGGGAAGTTGCCTCCGGACGAAAGGCTGCGCCTGCGGTTCGCCGTCGCATCCGCTGCAGAGGAAGGTGTTTTGCCTCCCCGTTTTCGGATCTGCTATTCTGAATACGAGGAGGTGTTTTTTATGTCCGAAAGAACAAACAAAATGCGTCAAAACGCAAAAACCGTTTTCTGCCCGCCGCTTGCGGTTGGGTTTGCTGCGCCCTGCTGACTGCAGCGGGAGCCGTGCTTAAGACCCTGACATTCAATATACCCTTGGGCGGCCTTGTTATTTCAAGGTTAGGCTTTCATTTGATTGCCGTATACCTTGCCGCCCTGCTTTTCGGCCCCTTTATGGGTGCGCTTACCGGCATTTTTTCCGATTTTCTGTCAATGCTTATTGCTCCGATAGGCGGAAGCTATAATCCTTTATACACACTGACCTTTGTGATTGCAGCAATAGCGGCATGGGCTGTATATAACGGCATCGGACGCCTCGGTTTGCTTTCCGCACCGGCACAGAAATGGTCTTGGAAAAATGTTGTGCGCACCGTAATAACCGTTGTGTGTGTACAGCTTATATTTCTTTGCGTAAATACGCTTTGGATCTCTATGTTTTCCGGAACCTCTTATTTTCTGCTTCTGAGCGGCCGCGCACTGGGACTGATATTTTACATTCCGGTCTTTACGGTGCTGTTATGCATACTTATTCCCGTTTTACAGCCCTTTGCAAAACGCTTGTACGCAAAGCAAAAATAACACCAGAGTACCTTATAAACGGTACAATATGCGTATGGAGTATTGCAAATAAAAGCGTTTTTGCGATAAAAAACAATTTTTTGCTGTAAAATCTGCAATTTTTATAATTTCTTCTTGCATATTTTGCCTGCTGCGTGTTATAATTTTTGCGTAATGGATCCGTGCTGCTTTTATTTGCGGCATACTTTGATCTGCATAAAAAATACGGAGGTATTGAAATATGTCTTACATTCAGGATGTACTGGAAAACCTTAAGAAAAAGAATCCCGATCAGCCGGAGTTTATTCAGGCCGTTACCGAGGTGCTCACCTCGCTTGAGCCCGTACTGGAAAAGAATCCGAAGTATCAGGATGCCGCGTTGTTGGAGCGCATCGTGGAGCCGGAGCGCCAGCTTATGTTCCGTGTACCGTGGGTAGACGATAACGGCAAAATACATGTAAACCGCGGTTTCCGTGTGCAGTTCAACAGTGCTATCGGCCCGTACAAGGGCGGTCTGCGTCTGCATCCTTCCGTTAATCTGGGTATAATCAAGTTCCTCGGCTTTGAGCAGATATTCAAAAACTCCCTCACCTCCCTGCCTATCGGCGGCGGCAAGGGCGGCAGTGATTTTGATCCCAAGGGCAAGAGCAACCGCGAAATCATGGCCTTCTGCCAGAGCTTTATGAGTGAGCTTTACCGCCACATCGGGGCCGATGTTGATGTTCCGGCCGGCGATATCGGCGTGGGCGCAAGAGAGATCGGCTACCTGTACGGCCAATATAAGCGTCTTACGGGCAAGTACGAAGGCGTGCTTACCGGAAAGGGTCTCTCCTACGGCGGAAGCCTTGCAAGAACCCAGGCTACCGGCTACGGCCTGATCTACTTCACTTCCGAAATGCTTGCCGATCACGGTGATACCCTCAAGGGTAAGACCTGCGTTGTTTCCGGCTCCGGCAATGTGGCAATATATGCAGCGGAAAAGGCAATGCAGCTTGGCGCAAAGGTTGTTGCAATGAGTGATTCCACGGGCTGGATATATGACGAGAACGGCATCAATCTTGACGCAATGAAGGAAATCAAGGAAGTAAAGAGAGGCCGCTGCTACGATTACCTCAATTATGTTCCGAGCGCAAAATACACCGAGGGCAAGGGTATTTGGTCGGTAAAATGCGATATCGCCTTCCCCTGCGCTACGCAGAACGAGCTGAACCTTGAGGATGCCAAGATGCTGGTTGCAAACGGCTGCAAGGTAGTTGCCGAAGGCGCAAATATGCCCACCACCTTGGAAGCAACCAATTATCTCATTGAACAAGGCATATTCTTCTGCCCCGGCAAGGCGGCAAACGCCGGCGGCGTAGCAACCTCGGCTTTGGAAATGAGTCAAAACAGCATGCGGCTTTCCTGGACATTTGAAGAAGTGGATGCAAAGCTGCACGACATAATGGTTAACATTTATAAGAATGTATCCTCTGCCGCCGCACAGTACGGCTTTAAGGACAATTTTGTTATAGGCGCGAACATCGCAGGCTTTGTAAAGGTTGCAGATGCCATGCTGGCTCAGGGTGTAGTTTGATTTTATAAATTTGATATGCCAAAAGGCATCGGTCCATAGGGCCGATGCCTTAGTTTTTATGCTGAATTCTTGCTTTATATACTTGCAGTATGCGGTTGATGCACACAGGGATGTAACCATATTGCAGGGCGGCCAAATCACTCCTGAGCGCGGATAAGAGAATAATTGCCGCCTCTTAAAAGATCGCGAAGCTGCAGCGAATTCTCCGGAAGAATATCGGAAACTATACCGGCGCGGCCGATATCCTCAGGCAGATGACAATCGCCGCCCGAAGAAAAAATCAGATTGTGCTCCTTGGCCCAGCTGAGCGCAAGATCATTTCTGCTGTCATGTCTGGGGCAGCCGTTGTACACCTCGGCGCCGTCAAGCTTTGTAACATCCACATCACAAACTCCGCGGAAGGGATGCGCCTTAAACAGGAGTATATCCTCTTTATCACATATGTCCCTGAGCTGCTGCATGGAGTAATCATAAAGATACGGGTGAGCGCAAAGTGTTTCCGGCCTGATACCGTAAAGCAAAAGATCCCCGCCTTTTTCGTGACGAAGACATACCTCAACGCCGAGAATAGCTTTCATTCCGTATTTTGCAGCTGCTTTCCGCGCCAATTCATAGCCCAGCATATATCGCTTGACCCTGTCGGTTTCATTGTCAATATTAAAGCCTTCAAGCACATAAAAATTAAAGTGATCCGTTATTACAACGGCATCATACCCGGCATTGTGATATCCGATTATAATATCCGCCGCGCTGATCCCGGAGCACGGACTGACCTCGGATGTATGTGCGTGCAATTCGATTTTCATTTGAGTTACCTCTGTTTATTTTGCTTAAAAGTTTCAAGGCCGATGCATATCGGCCTTGGCTGTGTTTTTATTGACGGTCGTTCGGTGTTTTCACAAATGCAGGCTTATAATTCAAGAGTCATACTGAATGTATTGTTCCATGAAAAAAATATCTATTATTTTTTTCCTTTATTGAACAATCCGGAAAGTCCTTTTGCTTTTTTTGCAAAGTTTTTTTTCCAGTTTTTTTCCGGCGATTCAGGGGCGGCGAGCCATTCAAATTCCGCCTCATTTTTTTCTCTTCAAAAATGCTTTTTTTATCCTTATATTTAGCTACAAACAGTGTATGTTCGGTGATAATTGAATCAATATACTTTGCCACCGCATCGCAGTTCAAGCAAATATCGTCGCAAAGCGAAAAATCATCCATGCCGACATTGGCGCTCTCCTGCCCTATTATGACCCAAAGCTTGTGGGCGGGATCGGCCGGCGACGGCACTACCAAGCGGTATATTGCCGCATTGCCGTTAGAAAGCTCGTAGCTTTTTATCCAAAGCTGTGCAAAATCCGGATATTTTTCCGCAAGGCACTCTGCAAGCTCATCCTGTGCCATGGAAGTTACTGCCGGAGCGGTTGCGGCAAGCAGCAATGCCCCGAGCTCCTGCGCGGATAAATCGCTGTCCTGAATGTTCACACGCTTATACTCCTTGCCGTTTTGAAACAGGATTGCCGCATCGTTTGAAATTTTTAATTCGATATTGCAGTGACGGAATGCGATTCCGTTTTCGTCCATAAGAATATCACATTCATCAGGAACATCCAGCATCCGCCCCGCAAGAAGCCGGCAAACAAACCTCTCGGAATCAGGCTTGCGAAGCATCGCGCTTATTGCGGCAAGCTGCATTTTATCTGGCAGCGCTTCTATTTTTTCGTCCTGAATAACGACATTGTCCCCGTCCGGCAGCTTTATAACTCCGCGGAACAAGCCGTTTTCCTTTGCAACATCAAAATAGCAGCCGGGAACAAATATGCTTTGCTCCTCGGGGGTATCCTCAAAAAAAACAGTCCATTCATCGCTGTCGCTTCCGCCGAAGCCGTAATATTTTTTTCTCAGAAGTTCTGTATCCATCAAAATGCCGCTCCTTTCGCAAACAGGTATCAGTAATTAAGTATCAAGCCGTGGTATTGGCAAACAGCGCCGATTAAGACAGACGAACACTGCCGCCGAAACCGTATAAAAAATCACGGTTGCAACACCGTGATTATAACATTTTGCGCCTGCCTTGTAAACGCAATTATTTGTTAATTCTGCACATTCCTTTGTTTTTTTGCAGGTTCTTATATTCATGGGATAGCCTCCGTTGAAGCAGCCGGTGCAAAAACCGGGGCCGTCATTTTCGCAAACGGCTTTAATCAGCCCGTCAAGCGGAAGATATGCCAGAGAATCAGCCCCTGTCATTGCACATATTTCCTCAACGGAATGTCCCGCGCTTATCAGCTGTCGTCTTGAAGGAGTATCTATGCCCAAATAGCAGGGATAATTTACCGGCGGCGAGCTTATGCGCAAATGCACTTCTTTTGCTCCGGCATTTTTAAGTATATCAACAAGGCGTTTGCTTGTTGTTCCCCTGACTATTGAATCATCCACCAATACGACTCTTTTACCCTCAACATTTGCTTTGAGCGCATTAAGCTTCATGCGCACTGCCAACTCTCTGAGCGATTGCTCAGGCTGAATGAACGAACGCCCCACATAACGGTTTTTTACAAGCGCATCGCCGTACGGGATACCGCTGCTGCGGGAATAGCCCATTGCGGCTGTTAATGCAGAATCGGGAACTCCGGCTATAAGATCGGCATCCACTGGCAGCACCTGCGCTAGCGCCATGCCGGCCCGCAGACGCGCCCCCATGATATCGATTCCATCCATTATGCTGTCGGTACGGGCAAGATAAACATATTCAAACAGGCACATGCCGGCGGGTCTGACGCGGTGTTTTACCATATTGCTTTTCAGACCCTCGGGGCCAATTTCCACGATTTCTCCGGGGCATACATCCCTGACCAGCTTAGCACCCAGCGCATCCAGAGCCGCGCTTTCGGAAGCAAGTACATACGAGCCGCCCTTTTTGCCTATACACAGCGGCCTTATGCCGTAAGGATCACGCACGCCGTACAGACGGTCGCGAGTAAGCACGGTAAGCGCATAGGAGCCCTGAACATCCTTCATCATATGTTCAAGCGCCTGAGTCATTCCATCGCCGGCATAATGTGCTATGAGATGCAGAAAAACCTCGCTGTCGGTCTGCGTTTGAAATATTGAGCCGTGCATGGCAAGCTGTTTTTTAAGCGTTAATGTATTAAGCAGCGTCCCGTTATGCGCAACAGCCACATCCCCTCCCGCAAACGACGCTACAAGAGGCTGTGCGTTTACCGTGGTGTTATGCCCTTTTGTAGAATACCGCACATGTCCTATTCCGGCTTTTTTGCCGCTCATGCGCTCAAGGCGCGCCTTTGTAAATACTGTGTTTACCAGTCCGGTATGCTTACAGTAAATTACCGTTTTTCCGTCCGTTACCGCCATGCCCGCGCTTTCCTGTCCGCGGTGCTGAAGTGCGTGCAGAGCAAAATACATTGCCATGGTATCTATATCGCCGTTATTATATACGCCTACTACCCCGCACTCTTCGCTGAAATGCTCCTGCACTGCATATTCTTCACACTGAGTCATTTTGTATTGCAGCTCCTTTTTCAGCACTCAGATTGCTTCAGCACTCTGCGCATAAGCTCCGCATAGGCCTCGGCTTCGCCGCCCAGATCTCTGCGAAAACGGTCCTTATCAAGCTTCTCCCCCGTTTTATCATCCCAAAAACGGCAGGTATCGGGCGATATCTCATCCGCAAGAATGATTTGATCGTGAAATCTGCCGAATTCCAGCTTATAATCAATAAGCCTTACTCCCGCCGGAGCAAAATACTCGCTGAGCAGCCCATCAACCTTCAGTGCAAGCTCGGATATGCGATCCATTTCGGCTTTTGTTGCAAGATCCAGTGCATAGATGTGCGAACAGTTAATAAGCGGGTCGCCGAGGGCGTCATCTTTATAATAGAATTCAAGAACCGTCTTTTTAAGCACTGTTCCTTCGGGAATTCCCAGCCGCTTTGCCAAAGAGCCGGCGGCGACATTACGCACCACTACTTCAACGGGAACTATTGATACCCGCTTTACCGCAGTTTCCCGCGGCGAGAGCTCCTTAACAAAATGCGTAGGCACGCCATTCTTTTCAAGGTATGAAAAAAGAATATTGGACACGCGGTTGTTTACCTCACCTTTTCCCGAAATGGTACCGCGTTTAAGCCCGTTAAGAGCAGTAGCGTCATCTTTATATGAAACAATAACATAATCCGAGT
Organism: Oscillospiraceae bacterium; assembly: GCA_022009755.1. Taxonomy (GTDB): domain Bacteria; phylum Bacillota; class Clostridia; order Christensenellales; family QALW01; genus UMGS1338. The sequence continues at coordinate 374,774 of CP091722.1, read as the reverse complement.
CCTGTGTTGCAAAAACCTTTTTTGCCTTGCCCTCGTATAACTGTTCCTTTTTGATCAAATCCATATTCCTTCACCGCCGTTTCATTAGTTTTCGTGAAAATTCTAATACGCTATACCCTTTTTGTCAAACCATACATCGATTAAAAGCAAACATTATTTTTAATGTTCGTATTAATGTTCGTGTTTCTCAAATCGTTAAACCGCTCGAAAGCGCATTGCAGTTTTCAAATGCGGCACTTTTAATTGACACAAAGCCGCCAACGGGAATATAATATAAAAGATAATATATAAATATTTATCATACACGACAAAATTTCAACTATTGCTTACGACGCTTTTAATTTCGGCTTCTGCCGGTATGCGCGTATTATTTAAGGAGAAACACATTATGTGCGGAATTATTGGTTATATTGGTGAAAAGCCCGTTGTGCCGATATTGCTGTCGGGACTTGAAAGATTGGAATACAGAGGATATGACTCTGCCGGAATAGCCACTCTCAACGGTGATAAGCTGGAGGTGCGCAAGGTTAAGGGCAAAATCAGCAACCTGCGTTCCCTTATAGAGCGCGAGCCCATCGGCGGGCATATGGGCATAGGCCACACCCGTTGGGCAACACACGGTGAGCCAAATGATACAAATGCGCATCCCCACATGAATACCGCAGGCGATATCGCCATTGTACATAACGGTATAATTGAAAACTATAAGGAACTCAAGGACAGCCTTACCAAGGCCGGAAAAACCTTTATCTCTCAGACCGATACGGAGGTTATCGTTCAGCTTTTGGATTACTATTACGACGGAGATATGATGCAGGCCGTTCTTAAACTCTCGGCAGCCTTCAGGGTTCATATTCACTGGGAATAGTAACAAAGCATTCCCCCGACAAGCTTTACTGCGCACGCAAGGACAGCCCTCTCGTTGTGGGAAAGGCCTCTCACGGCAGCTTTATTGCCTCGGATATCCCGGCAATTCTTGAATACAGCCGCGATGTTTTTCTGCTTGACAATATGGAGGTTGCTGTTCTTACAAGGGATGATATAAAAATTTACAATGAACTTGGTCAAGAAGTCAAAAAAGATATCCTTCATGTTGATTGGGATGTTAAAACCGCGCAAAAGGGCGGATTCAAGCACTACATGATGAAGGAAATGCACGAGGAGCCCATTGCTCTTAAGGACACGCTCTCACCCGGCATTATTGAAGAAAACGGTAATTTGTATCTCCGGGACGAGCAAATGCCCCTTGAGAGCGATTATATTAAAAAGATAAAACGCATATTCTTTGTGGCCTGCGGCACTGCATATCACTGCGGGTTGGTAGGCAAGAATATAATTGAAAAACAGCTGCGCATACCGGTTATAGCCGATATTGCATCGGAATTCCGCTATCGCGATCCGATTATAGGACCAGAGGACTTAGTGATTGTAATTTCCCAATCCGGCGAAACGGCTGATACCATAGCCGCAATGAAGCTTGCACAGAGTCGCGGTGCCAAGGTGCTTGCAATATGCAATGTTGTAGGCTCGACAATCGCCCGCGAAGCGGATTTTGTCTGCTACACATGGGCGGGACCGGAAATATCCGTCTGCTCTACAAAAGCGTATGTATCGCAGCTCATGATGACATATATTCTTATACTCGACATTGCACGCAAGCGCGGTATATTTGATGATGCACGCATCAGTGCAGCCCTGAAGGAGCTTTCGGCATTGCCGGAGAAAAACCGCGAACTGTTTGAGCACAAGGAAAAGATACAGCAATTTGCAAGCCGCAATTACGGTCGCGAAAGTGTTTTCTTTATAGGCCGCGGCCTTGACTATGCCATAGCGCAGGAGGCATCGCTCAAGCTTAAAGAGATATCCTATATTCACTCCGAAGCGCTTGCAGCAGGCGAGCTTAAGCACGGTACCATTGCTCTTTTGGAAGAGGGCACGCTGGTGATTGCAATTGCGCTTCAGAAAGAGCTTGCCGAGAAAATTAAAAGCAATATTACGGAATGCCGCGTGCGCGGTGCCAAAATACTGACGCTTGTGCGCAGAGGCGACCATTTCTTTGATGATGTTTCCGATGATATTTGGGAAATTCCCGATACAATGCCGGAATATACGCCGACACTTGCCATATTGCCCATGCAGCTGCTTGCATATTACACCTCCGTGCAGCGCGGAAACGATGTAGATATGCCGCGAAACCTTGCAAAAAGCGTTACGGTTGAATAAGAAAACGAAGCTGTTAAAAAGGATGCCTTTAAGGCATCCTTTTTGGTTTATATAATACTGTTTTGTGCCGTTGCAGCCAAATCCGGTCAATCGCGCAATGCCGGCAGTTCTCCCTTTAACATAAGGTCGTATGCCTCAAATAATTCGTCCAGCTGCTTACGGCTTATTTTGCAGGAATTCTCCTCCTGCCCATGAAAACGCAGAACATAATAATTGCTGTCCAGCTCATATGCTTCAGCCGTTAAATCCACAAACACCTTGCTGTCGGAAAGTCCGTAAGGTTTGATATCCGTATGTATTGCCACATCGAATACCTTGTTCCCTATTTCCTGCGGATCGTCATCACGCACAAAGGCGGAAATCTTTAATGTAATAAGCCTTGAAAAAAAGGCGCGGGCGCAGGACGCCTTAAGACGCTGCCCGTCCTGCATATCGAAGAAGGTTTCGTATGTTGCCTCTCCGCTTTCATCAACAATGGGGTTGCCGTCGTCATCCAGCAGGGTTTTCTTTGTAATGCTCATTGTGCTCTTTTTGCCCTGAATTTCCATATCAATGCTTGTAACGTTTACTATATTTGTCATAAGGACATTACGGTCCACTATATTTATTGCATTGACATTGAATATCTTATTGAAGGTTTCATCCGATATTGCATACAGACGGCATTTTGAAGCATCAACCTCGTCGCCCTTTTTGAAGGTATAGCTGTAACAAAAGCGGTAGCCTTCTATTTCCTTAAGCGGATCCCCCACCGCAATTATCTGCGACGGTTTATTGGAGCTTTCACCGCCCATCACGTGAGGTGCCAGCACAAGGGTAGCATAAGGCTCCTCCAGCCCGTATTTGGCCAAATCCTCCCCTACCGCAGAATCCACATAAAGGCTCATCTTAAAATCGGAAATGCTGTTGATATACTCGGTAATAGCGGTATTGTCCGCAAAGCCGCTTACGGGAGAGGTCATCTGCCACACGCTGGAGCCGGAAATAAAAGACGGCATGTATGCGATGTTCATATCCTTTGTGTCCCTGCGGCGAAGAGAAATAACCCCCACATTTCCCATTGACACAGCCAAAGAAGGCAATGTGCGCAGCTCATCCACCGTCATGGAAAAATATAACCCTACCGTAGAGGGAACCACATAATACTTTCCCGTTCCTTTTTCATACATATAATAATCCTTACCGTAAGCCGCGCCCACAACAAAGGTTCTGATGCCGTCTTTATAGTCAACAGTTACGGTGGCGGTGGGCTTATCAAAGCCGTATGCCGCCATCATTTCGCTGTCGGATATATCAACGGTGCCAAGCTCACGGCGGGCATTGAGCTTATAGCATCTGTTAAGCACGGTTTTAACGGAATACTGATCGATATCCGTATTATCCCTGCCCTCAATGCGCCACTGAGGAATGTAATCCTTTACTCCGTCGGATACGATGTTGTATGTATCCCTTGCGGATTCAATATGCAGACTGTTTACTTCATTTTCGTTGCAGGCAATAAGCGGTATCAGCTCGCCGGCAGTCTGATCTGTCTCTTCCTTATTTATTGCAAAGAAGCCGACAAGCAGCCCTGCAAGCAGAACCACTGCCGATGCCAGCGAGATTATCATAACCTTGATGCTGCTGCGCGAAGCCCTCATAGATTCTTCCTCCTAAGCCAAATGATAACGCCGCCGCCCAGAATAAGCACGGGAATTACAATGATAACGATGGTTACTAAGGTTTTTACGGTAGCGGCATCGGCAATGGAAAGCTCGTAAGCGTTCATCTGCACTCCGGAGATGGAAATCATGTTTGTTTTATTATCCACCCAGTTTACACAGTTTGATAAGGCTGATATTGCCCGCAGACCCGGAGCGCTTTCCAAGCGCCAGCTCAGAGCTCGTAAATACGCATATACGGATTCCTTCATCAATCTGCATGCTGACAGAATCCTTCTGATACAGTGCCAAACCGATGCAGCGCTGTTTTTTTGTATACTCGCCCATCTTATTCTCATATGCACCCGTTGTATAATCCTCATACGGAAAGCTGATCGACTGGGAAGATGTATTCAGCAGCGGAAGCACCGTAAGAAGATCGCTGCTGGGATTATATTCCTCTATATAAGCGCAGCTGTCCGCATAAACGCTGCTTTTTGAATTAATTATGCCATCGGTGATTTCACTTGAAAGCACCTCGGGCACCAATTCAAAGCTGCTGCGCTCGGTATGCATTGAGCTTTGCTGCTCATATACCATTTCATTTTTGAATTTGATCATATAATGATCCAATATAGCCTCAAAGTTTTTAAGCCCGCCGCGCGAAGGATCAAGGAAAAACAAAGCCTTGCCATTGGCATCAAGGAACTTTATCACTTTGTCACGGTCTTCCTCCGAAATATCGCTTGCCGGCCCTATGACTATAAGAATATCACCGCTGCGAAGATCGTTCATGGCAAGATCGATGGTGCCTACCTTGTAATTTTCCTCTTCCAGCCTTGCCTGTAAAGATGCAGAGGCATCAGCATATGCCGGGTCGGTAACAAGCTCACCGTGGCCGGTAAGGAAATATGCATTCGTTTGTTCACGGCCCGAATCCATAAACATAAATGCGCTTGTAAGTTTCTGTTCCAAAACCCAATAGGTAACATTGTTCTCCGTATCGGTATAATACATATCGCTGTAAGGAATAACACGGAAAAACTTGTTTTCACTGTCGGAAAGCACTACCGTTTTATCTGTAATGGTAATAGTATCGCCGGAAAGCGCCTTGCAAGAGCCACATCCTTTGCAGGATCAACAACCTTGAGCGTTACATTTCCGCTCAAGGCAGCATAGCGCTCCAATGTTTTGCCTATAAGATTATCCTGCGTATAGTCGTTAGCGAAGCTGTAGATGATAAGTTCGTCCTTTATATTTCTGACAATCGACTCGGTTTTTGCCGACAGCGAATATATCTTATTTGAGGTAAGATCTATCTTGAGTCCGGCCCTTGTTTCCACTGCGCTTGCAATAACATTAAGCACCACCACAATGGCTATTGCAAGCACCACCATAATAGTGGAAAAGCCGCCGCGAATTACGCGTTTTTTTACATCAGCTGCCACTTTAACGCCGTTATCCTTTGAAGAATTGTGCGCAGGCTTATCGTTTCTTAAGCGTTTTATGTTTTTCTCATCCGTATTTTTCATCTGATATGGCACCTTTCCTGAATAGTTGTACGCATTTGCTTCTGCAGCCCGTTAATTGCCGCTCCATCTTCTTTTTTCAATGATACGCACAGTTACAAAAATGCAGACTGCACAGATGGAAAAGTAGTATATTACCGGGGAAAGCCCCAGTACGCCGGAGGTAAAATCCCGCATGCGGTCAAACAGCGAAAGCGCCGTAAGCGTCCGGCGGAGAAATTCAGAGCTTATCAGCTTTATTACATTGCTTGTCATGAGCAGCATGAAAAATACGCCGAAGGTTACCACCGCAGCCACCACCTGGCTTTGCGTAGCGGCGGAGATCATGATGCCGATGGCGATGCTTGCACACCCCATAAGCAAAAAACCTACATATGCCGATATTATCTCGCCCCAGCTCGGCGAGCCCAGTATTGCCAGTATAACGGGATATATGAAGCTGAGCAGCAGCGTTATCGCCAAAACCGTAACGGCTGCGAAAAATTTGCCCATCACCACGGAAATGATGCGCACCGGTGATGTAAGAAGCAGCTGATCCGTTTTGGTACGGCGTTCCTCTGCAAAGGAACGCATTGTAAGCAGCGGAACAAGAAAGCCGAAAAAGCTGGATGCTCCCGACAGGGCGGCGGCGTAATCGGCCGAAGAGCCGGAAATGTTTGTTACGAGAAATATTACGCCCAGCATAAGCATAAAGATGCCTATAAAGGCGTAGCCTATCGGCGAATAAAAATATGCGCGCAATTCCTTTTTGTATACTGCATTCATTTTTACTGCTCCTCTCTCTTACTGCCGGTAAATTGCAGGAAAATATCTTCAAGCGTTATATCCATATAGCGGCAAAGCAATATCGGAGTGCCGGCGCGCGCGGCGGCGTTGAACAGTGCCCGCCTCACATCCGTGGTTTTATTAGTGGTAATTATAACATCAATACTTCCCGGCTCGCGCGTTCCGAGGCTTTCCGCCTTTAATACGCCGGCAATTTCGCGCACGGTGCGCAGAACCTGATTTTCGCCCCCGGCGATTCTGACGGAAAGCATACTGCTCTCCCCCGTGCCGCGGCTGAGATTTGATATGGTGTCCTGTGCCACGATACTTCCGCGGTCGATAATTATAACCTTCTCGCAAACATCCGCCACTTCAGGAAGAATATGCGAGGAAAGTATGACCGTATGCTCCTTGCCAAGCCGTTTTATGAGCTTGCGTATTTCTATTATCTGGTTGGGATCAAGGCCCACCGTAGGTTCATCAAGAATAAGTATTTCCGGGTTTCCCACCAGAGCCTGCGCCATACCGACACGCTGACGGTAGCCCTTGGAAAGATTGCCGATAAGCCTTCCGGACACATCGGTGATTTTTACAAGCTCTTTTATTTCGTCAAGATGCTGCTTTCGGTTCTTTTTGGCAATGCCCTTAAGATCGGCAGCAAAATCAAGATATTCATTCACGGTAAGATCCGTGTACACCGGCGGCTGCTCCGGCAGATATCCGATTTTGCGTTTTGCCTCCAGAGGCTGCTCCAAAATATCACAGCCGTCAACGGTGACCGTGCCGCCGGTCGATGAAATATAACCGGTGATCATATTCATCGTGGTGGTTTTTCCGGCACCGTTGCGCCCGAGAAAACCTACGACCTCGCCCTTTTCCACGGTAAGCTTATGTTGTTTACCGCCACCTTGCTGCCGTAAGTCTTTGTAAGGTTCGTAACCTGAATCATGGTGTTTCCTCCCCGAATTTATAGAAGCTGAAATAATGCATATGGTTTTCGGAGCCTGCACGGGGGCACATCCCCGCCGGCACCGAAATAATTAAATCATTCGCTGCGGTATGATCTGTCAAGAAACTTTGTAAGCTCGCCCTGCCATGTAAGCTCAATTTTACCCGTTGCTCCGTTTCTCTGCTTGGCTATTATAATTTCCGCAAGTGTTTTGTCTGCATCAGGATTGTCGGAATAGTAGCCCTCTCTGTGTATAAACATAACAAGGTCGGCATCCTGCTCAATCGAGCCCGACTCACGCAGATCGTTAAGCATCGGTCGCTTATCGGTTCGCGCCGTATTGGCACGGTTAAGCTGTGCAAGCGCGATTACCGGAACATTCAGCGTTCGCGCAAGCGCCTTGAGGTCTCTGGAAAGCTCGCTTACCTCGTTCTGACGGCTGTCCGAACGGCCGGAAGTTCCCATAAGACCGAGATAGTCGATAATTACAAGCTTGAGATCCTTTATTCTGCGGCATTTGCTGCGAACCTGCGGCACCGTAATACTGGGCGTATCATCAATATAAATAGGAGCATGCTCAAGATTGTTCATCGCACGGTTGAGCGGCTCCATATCCTCTTCCCTGACTTCGCCGTCTTTTATCTGCTGCGCGCTTATTCCCGACTCTGCGCTGACAAGACGCATTGCAACCTCCTGCTTACTCATTTCAAGAGAAAATATCGCAACCGGTGCCCTTTGCGCAATAGCGGCGTAGCTGGCCACATTAAGTGCAAAGGAGGTTTTTCCCATGGAGGGACGGCAGGCAATTATTATCAGGTTTGATTTCTGAAAACCGCCCGTCATTGCATCCAACGCCCTAAAACCCGATGCCACCCCGGAAACCTTGCCTTTTGTAAGCATGTATTGGTCAATCTGCTCATACACATCGGGCAGTACATCCTTAACGGGCACCAATGCGCTCAATTCGTTATTCATCGATATTGAAAAAATATCGCTTTCCGCCGATGCAATGATATCCTTGGAATCCTTTTGCTGATCAAAGCTGTCCTTGCTTATTTGCCCTGCGCTTGCAATAAGGCGGCGAAGCTTGTATTTTTCCACCACGATATCAATATAGTAAGACAGATTTGCCACACTGGGCACTGCACCGGTAAGCTCGGTCAGATAACCCACGCCGCCTATGACCTCAAGCGTACCGCGGCGCATAAGCTCGCTCATCAGCGTTACGGTATCAATAGCCCTGCCGCTGTTATACAGCGCCTTTATGCTTTCGTAAAGCTCCTGATGATTCGGGCGATAGAAATACTCCTTGCTTTTTACACGCTCAAAAACCGCTCCCGCGCAATCAGATGAAAGCAATATACATCCGATGCAGGAACGCTCGGCTTCGTAATCATTGGGCAATATCTGCACAACGGTATTTTCCAACTGAACAGCTCCTTTGTATTGACACATGTTTACTGCAAATTCCGTAATGAAGAAATCAAAGCAGAATAATCACAGAATACTCTTATTATACATTGACGGCGTATAAAAGTAAAGATTAAAGCGCATAAATTCAACAAAAATTTAATCATTTTCTGTTTGTTTTTCACATTTGCACACTTGATATTCCGAATGCAAACGCGGTTTAATTTTTTACGCGTGACCTGTGCGGCAAAGTATGATATAATAATTCTGCTTTAACGGTATTTTCCAAAAAGCCGGAGGCAATATAAAAGGCACGGTGCGCCTGTAAGCATTTCCTCTGAAAGGATCGCCAAATGGCGAAGATATTATTTTACATATGAATTCATTTATAAACTCCGTAAAATTGAACAAAGAACAATACGAAGCGGTAAATACCACCGAAGGTGCATTATTGATACTTGCCGGTGCCGGAAGCGGCAAAACCAGAGTGCTTACACACAGGATCGCTCATTTGATCCTTGACTGCAATGTGCAGCCGTACAGCATACTTGCAATCACTTTTACAAATAAAGCAGCAAACGAAATGAAGGAGCGTGTCGCTTCCATGTGTGCCGATGCCTCCGACGGTATTCTTGTAGCCACCTTTCACTCGGCATGTGTAAGAATACTCAGGCGCGATATTGAAGCATTGGAGGGGTACAGCCGCAATTTTACAATATTTGACGATGACGATACCGGAAAAATCATAACCCAGATATGCAACAGCATGAATATCGATATAAAACAATTCCCGGTTAAAATGCTCAAATCCGCCATAAGCAATGCAAAGAATTCCTTTCGCACGCCGGAGGAATTATCACGCGACCAGTTCACTCCCCTTGCGCGGCTTCTTCCCGAGCTGCTGCGGGAATACGAACGCGGCCTTAAAAAGAACAACGCCCTCGACTTTGACGACCTTATACTGAAAACCCTGGAGTTGTTTGACAAGCGTCCCGATATCCTTGAAAAATATCAGAATCGTTTTCGCTACATTATGGTGGATGAATATCAGGATACAAACGCTTCACAGTACCGGCTTGTTAAATATCTCGGCGCCAAATGGAAAAATGTATGTGTAGTGGGCGATGACGACCAAAGCATATATTCCTGGCGCGGTGCCGATATTTCCATAATACGCAATTTCAAGAATGATTATAAAGACACAAAAATAATCAAGCTTGAACAGAACTACCGCTCGACGGGCAACATACTTAACGCCGCAAACGCAATTATCAGGAATAATCCGAACCGTACCGAAAAGCACTTATGGTCCGAGCTCGGTCAGGGAGAAAAAATATCACTGCAGCAATTTGACGACGATCGCAGCGAGGCAGCGTTTATTGCCCGCATTGTAGCCGCCGGAATGCGCGAAGGCGCTTCCCCTTCCGATTTTGCGGTTCTTTACCGCGTAAATTCAATATCAAGAAACATTGAGGCGGCATTTATGTCGCGCGGAATACCGTTTCGGATATACGGCGGACACCGTTTTTACGAACGGGCTGAAATCAAGGATGCATTGGCATATCTGCGCGTCATTGTAAACTCAAGAGATGAAATCAGTCTGCGCAGAATTATCAATGTACCGAAAAGAGGCATAGGTCAAAGCACGGTTGACGAGCTCAGTCAGGCTGCTTCACTGTATAATGAAGGTCTTTTTTCCGTGGCTATGTTCCCGGAGGATTACGGCATAAAGGCAAAAACCGCGGCAAAACTGGCCGGTTTTATTTCCGTGATTGAAGACTGCGCCGGTCAGTGCGCCGCGCTTCCGCCGGCTGATGCCGTGCGCTATATGCTTGAAAGAACCGGTCTTACAAAGCAGTACAGCGATGAAGGTTCTGCCGAAGCGGCTGCCAGAGCCGATAACCTTAACGAGCTGATAAATGACGCCGCACAGTTTACACAAAGCAATCCCGACGGCACTTTGGAGGATTATCTTGAACAGGTAACACTTGTAAACGATATTGAGGCTGCCGATGAGGACGGCAACGGCGGCGCCGTAAACATGATGACAGTGCACAGCGCCAAAGGATTGGAATTCAAAAATGTATTTATTGCGGCTTTTGAGGACGGAATATTCCCCATCAGTCGCGCATTTGAGGAAAAAGACGAAATGGAAGAAGAGCGGCGTCTTGCATATGTTGCCGTGACTCGCGCAAAGCGCAAGCTTTATATTACCTGCGCGCGCCAAAGAATGTCCCACGGATACATAACCGAAAGCCTGCCGTCGCGCTTTATCCGCGAAATACCCGAAGAATTGTTGGAACGCGCTTCCGCGCACCCGGCAGGAAGCATGAATAAAGGAAGTTTCGGCTATAATCAGGGTATGCGCACACAATACGGTGCTTCCGGCTACGGAACAAACAGGAGCGAAAGGCGTCCTTCTTCCGGCTTTTCCGGGGCATCTTCTCAGACTGCTACACGGCGTGTCGGATTTTCTGCTTCCTTTACTTCTGCCGCTCAGCCTGCACATTCTTCGGATGCCTCGTTCCGCATAGGCGAATGTGTGATGCACCGAACCTTCGGACACGGACGCATAATAGGCGTTAAAGGCAGCGGTGCGGATCAGATATTGCAGATAGCCTTTGAAGGCAAAGGCATAAAAGAGCTGTCGGCGGCGGTTGCTCCCATTGAGAAGATATGATGCCGTTATATTGCAGCAAAACTCGCCCTTAACGGGTCGCATTCGATTTAACCGAGTTTATTCACTGCATTGCAGCCGTCATTTTTAGCATAAACGGTTACGGAGGATTATCTATGACGCCTATTGAAAGAATGACACAGCTTATAAACCGCATCAACGAGCTGAACTATCATTATTATGTGCTTGATTCCCCCATCGCTTCGGATGACGAATGGGATTCTCTTTATTCCGAGCTTAAAAAGCTAGAGGAGCAAACCAGCACCGTGCTTGACGGTTCCCCCACAAAACGCATAGGCGGAGAACCTCTTGAAGGCTTTACACCGCACACACATCTGGGACAGCTTTGGAGCATGAATAAGGCTCAATCATATCAGGAGCTGTTTGATTGGGAAGCGCGAGTCAACAACGCAGTGGAGCAGTATAATCGCACCGCAACGGAAAAATTACCAAAGCCCGTCTTCGCCCTTGAATACAAATTCGACGGTTTAACGGTAAATCTTACCTACGAAACGGCAAGCTTACCCAAGCAGCTACCAGGGGCAACGGCATTGTGGGCGAAGGCATACTTGCGCAGGCTCTTACCATACGCAACATTCCCCACACCATCCCTTTTACCGGAACAATTGAAGTTCAGGGCGAATGTATAATGCGTTATTCCGAATTCAATAAATATAACGCAACTGCACAGGAGCCTCTTAAAAATCCGCGCAATGCCGCCGCCGGTGCGCTGCGCAATCTCGATCCGAAAGTTACTGCATCACGAAAACTGGATGTTTTTGTATATAATGTCGGTTACAGCAGAGGCATCAGTTTTGCAAACCAGGACGAAATGCTGGAATTTTTGCGCCGCCAGCACCTTCCCGTCAATCCGTACTGTAAGACATTCACCAGTATAGATGCGCTTATAGGCGAACTCGAAAGCATTGCCAAAGAGCGCGATGAATTGGATTTTCAAATTGACGGAGCGGTTATTAAAATTAAAGATTTTGCAACCCGAAGCATGCTCGGTTTTACGGAAAAATATCCGCGGTGGGCAATTGCATATAAATTTTATGCCGAACAGGTAATAACCCGTCTTGAAAGTGTAAGCTGGGAAGTGGGCCGCACCGGAAAACTCACCCCGCTTGCACATCTTTCCCCCGTAGATATCGGCGGAGCTACGGTAAAGCGTGCAACTCTTAATAACAAATTCGACATTGCACGCAAAAAGGTACGCATAGGTGCCGATGTATGGGTGCGCCGCTCAAATGATGTTATTCCCGAAATAATGGGAGTAGCCTCCGATTATCCGCACGAAAAGGATATAACAACTCCTGAAGTTTGTCCCGCATGCGGTACGAAGCTTATAGAAAAGGGAATGCTGCTGTATTGCCCCAACCGTTTGGGCTGCAGACCGCAAATAATTGCACGCATAAACCATTACGCCTCTAAAGAGGCCATGGACATTGAGGGCTTCAGCTCAAAAAGCATTATACAACTGACAGATGCCGGCTTGATATCCACCCCTGCCGATCTTTACAGGCTTACAAAGGATAATCTTCTTACGCTGGAGGGATGGAAAGAAAAGAAAGCGGATAATCTTATAGCTTCTATCGGCGCCTCACGCCGATGCAGCCTTGATTGCTTCATATTTGCACTGGGAATAGAAAATGTCGGAAAACGCACCTCAAAGGATTGTGCCTCGCATTTCGGCAGCTTTGACAGGTTTCGCACAGCAACTAAAGAAGAGCTTGCCGGCATAGACGATATAGGCGATACCGTAGCGGAATGCATAGTATCCTTTTTTTCGGATTCCTTCAACAATGCCATAGTTGATGACCTATTCAGGCAAGGAGTCTCCCCCGCCGAAATGCAGACTGCAGCGGCCGATACCTTTTTTTCGGGTAAAACCTTTGTTCTGACAGGAACATTAGCCGGCATGGAGCGGAGCGCAGCCTCTGCCGCTATCGAACGGCTCGGCGGCAAATGCTCCTCCTCGGTTTCTTCCAAAACATTTGCGGTAATTGCCGGCGAAAACGCCGGAAGCAAGCTCAGCAAGGCAATAAATCTCGGAGTGCGAATAATAAAGCAGGACGAGTTTGCATCGCTTTTGAAAGAATGCGGTGAAAGCACCTGACTTTCATTTATCGCATACAGGCAGACGGTCAATAATGTGTTTTTCCAAAAGCCGAACAATTCCATTTGACAAATACCCCTGCCCTAATCTATAATAATAAAGTCGTGAGATGATATCGTCTTGCGGCATATTTTGCGGATGTGGCGGAATTGGCAGACGCGCACGGTTCAGGTCCGTGTGAGAGCGATTTCATGCAGGTTCAAGTCCTGTCATCCGCACCATATCGAGTGTTCATAACGGATTTGAGTTATGAACACTCATTTTTTATGCTTCTTCTTTGAGCAGGGCCGGCACCTGCTCTTTTTTATGCCGATATGTACGATGCTCCGGCGCCATTGCCGTGTTTAGGCGCATTATGTTCCGTAGGCTGTGCTTCCCGGGATATCCATACCGCAATGAGAAGCGGCGCTCCGTAACGGAACATATGCGATCGCATCGGTTTATACGCAATTTTAATTAGATATTTACAATTAAACTATTTACAAACGCCGGAAAATGTGATAATCTAAATACATGAAAAAAATATCTTCATGAAAGGAATTACTGCTATGAAGTCTTACAAAAACAAACAGCTCGTTGTGGGTGCAGATTTTGCCGGTTTCCCGCTCAAGGAAGCCGTTGTAGCGCATCTTAAGAAAAAAGGCTGGGAAATCACCGATTACGGTGTTACCTCTCCTGACCAGACCGATACCGACCTTATGTTCCATCGCATCGGTCTGCGTGTAGGCGCAGCCATCACCGAAAAGGAATTTGACCGTGCTCTGCTGTTCTGCGGAACCGGTATGGGCATCCATATCGCCGCCAGCAAATGCCCCGGCGTTGCCGCAGGCGTTGTTGAGTCCGTTCCTGCAGCGCTGCGCGCTATAACCGGAAACGGCGTAAATGTTCTCGCAATGGGCGCTTTCTATGTTGCTCCTCAGATGGGCATTGAAATTGCCGAAGCCTTCCTGAACCACGATCTCGGTGACGGCTATGAGTGGTGGCACAATTTCTACGAGTTCCACAAGCTGGCCTGCGATGAGCTGGATGCTTTCAACTATGAAGAATTCAAGGCCAACGGCTTCAAGGTGAAGCACCTGGGCGACTATCCCCTCGTACTTGAGGATAAGCCGGACAACATAAAGTAATTTTTGTCTTATATTAAAGCCGCCGAAATGGCGGCTTTTAATTTTTTACACTTACGGCTCCTTTATACGGGAAACGCCATAGTGGTCATAAGCGCAGTATCATCAGCCGAAGTATCCAAGCGTGAATACTGCACGACGATCGGCACATTGCTTGTTACCAACATCGCATACGGCGTATCGCGCGGCACGCTTCCCTGCGCAATGCGGTCCATTCTTATATGGTGAGTTCTCTGCGCCGGGCACACGGCACTAAGCTCTATGGGTTCCTTATCTTCAAAATATAAGGTAAGTATAATCCGGGCATCAATAGGCCCGCAATTAAGAACACACACCGCGTCGTGACTTGTCTGGCTGCCGGATTTCCCGGAAATATAGCCGTCCGGGATTATCCACCTTGTTTTTCCCAGCATCTCCACAAAACCGCCTCCTGATCTGTTTTTGTTTTAATATCGCAATATAATCCCTGATACAATAAATTATTCAGATTATATTTGCGGCATAGGCATCAGGATCAAAATCGATCAAATCCTCTTTGCCCTCACCTATTCCGACATACCTGACATTCAGTCCGAATTCCTGCTTTACCGCCACAGCAACGCCCCCCTTTGCCGTGCCGTCAAGCTTGGTGAGAATTATGCCGTCCAGCTTTACCGCTTCATCAAAAAGCTTCACCTGAGAAAGCGCATTCTGCCCGGTGGTAGCATCCAATACAATATAGGTTTCCTTTGCGCCCTGCCATCCCTTGGCAATTATTCGCCCCACCTTAGCCAGCTCATCCATAAGATTTTTCTTGTTTTGAAGCCGTCCGGCAGTGTCGCATATGCATACATCAACACCGCGCGCCGCAGCTGCCGAAAGCGCATCAAAAATCACTGCAGCGCTGTCCGCTCCCTCGCCGTGGCGCACGACCTGTGCGCCGCTGCGCTGAGCCCATATTTCAAGCTGTTCCGCCGCCGCCGCCCTAAAGGTATCACCCGCTGCCAGAAGCACGCTTTTACCCATTTGCGAATATCTGTACGCAAGCTTACCGATGGCCGTGGTTTTCCCCACTCCGTTTACTCCGACCACAAGAATAAGCAACGGGTAGCTATCTGCATTTTTATCCGCACGCATGATCTCAGATATACTATCCCGCAAAAGGCCGTATATCCGGGCAGTATCGCTGATTTTTTCGGCTTTGCAGCGCTGTCTTACCTTCGCGGTTATTTCCGCTGCCGCCGCCGCTCCCATATCCGAACTGATAAGTATTTCTTCAAGCTCTTCAAAAAAATCATCATCTATTTTGTCATAATAGGCAAGCATCGCACCGATTTTCTGTCCCAATGCGCTTTTTGTGCGCAGCAGTCCCTGTGCCATACGCCCCAATAGTCCCGGCTTCTTCTGTGCATTCTCCTGCTTGTTATCCTTGTTTATAAAACTCATATGCCCCTCCCGGTTATGTATTTTATGCATATTTGTCTTGGGTTACACCCTCGTTTTTATTGCCGCTTAAGCCTCAACATCGGTAAGACGCACCGAAACCATACGCGACACTCCCTTTTCCTCCATGGCCACGCCGTAAAGAGAGTCCGCCTCCTCCATTGTCGGCTTTCTGTGCGTTATAACAATAAACTGCGTTTTTTGCGTGAATTCTCTTAAATATCCCGCAAAATTATAAACATTAGCCTCATCAAGTGCCGCTTCAATTTCGTCAAGAATACAAAACGGTGTCGGCTTAAGGCGCAGCATGGCAAAAAGTATGGCTATTGCCGTAAGCGCCCGTTCTCCTCCGGAAAGCAGGGAAAGCATCTGCAATGATTTTCCCGGCGGCTGCGCAACAATATCAATTCCGCTTCCAAGAACATCTCCGGCATTTTCCAGCCTGAGTTCCGCGCGGCCTCCTCCGAACAGTTTTTTGAATGTTTCGCCGAAATATTTATTTATTACGGCAAACTGTTCCGCAAAACGGCTCTCCATTTTTTTCATCATATCGACAATGATTTTGTTAAGATCTCGTTCTGCCTTTTCCAGATCTTCAAGCTGGCGCGTAAGCTCTTCATATCGAGTCTTGGTATCCGCATACTCCTCAATAGCATTTACATTTACATTGCCCAATGCCCCGATTGCCTTGCGCAGGCGCGTAATGTCACCCTGCACGCCGTTTGGACGGAAATCCGGAATACGCATTTGCAGCGCATTTGTATATGTAAGCTCGTACTCATCCCACACTCTTTGTTCCATAAGGGATATATCGGCATCAACCTTTTGCAAAGACAGCTCAAACCGATGCTTTTTCTCCTGTGCATTGCCGATATCTTTTTCCAGCTCCCGCATTCGGCGCTGCCGCTCTTGGCTTATATCAGCCAGCTCACTTTTGCTCTTTTCAAGCGTTTCGCCATGGCTGCTTATCTGCTCAAGCTCCTTTTTCAGTTTTTCCACCATTTTGCCGCCTGCAACACTTTCGCGGTCAAGCTCCTCTATCTGTCTGCGGCAATCGTTTATCTTGCCGATACTATGCTCTTTAATTCCCTTAAGGCGTTCAATTTCGCGATTTACGCGCTGAGCATCGGAGCGTATGGCCGCAAGCTCGGAAAAAGCCGCCGTCATGCGCACTTTGAGTTCGGTAAGCTCCTGCGCCGTTTTTTCGCGCGCAAGCTTTCGGCATTATATGCCGCAGTTCTTTGCGACAATGTACGCTGTGCCGATTTATTATCCTCCTCCAGTGCTTCCGCCTTGCCGTCCGCACCGGAAAGCTGCGCTTCAATATCAAGCAGAGTATCGTTATGCTGCTTTTTTTCCGTTTCAAGGTCCTCCAAAGATCTGAAGCGCGAATCCCTGTCTCCGTCAAGGCGCTTGAGCTTTTCGTTTTCCGCCGCAATCTCTACCTCTGTTTTGTGCATTTGAGCATTTGCCTCTTCAAGCGTTTCGGATGCGGCCCGCAGCTGCTGCGCAAGTTCTGCCGACCGGGCGCGCAGGCTCTCTTTTTTAACAAGCAGCTCTTCATGCAGACGCTCCGCCTCTTCCAGCTCGCGAGTGCGCCCCAGCACCGATGTCAGACGGCTTTGACGGCTTCCCCCCGTCATGCTTCCGCCGGGATTTATTATATCGCCATCCAATGTAACAAGCTTAAGGCTGTGTCCGCAGGCACGGGCGATGGAAATGCAGGTGTCCATCTTATCGCATATTACAGTGCGCCCAAGCAGACTTTCCATAATCGCGCGATACTGATTATCGAAGCTTATCAACTCGCTGGCTATGCCGAAGCAGCCGGGCACACGCAGCGCCGCGCGTTCAGCATTATCCGCACGCCGCGCCTTTATTGCGCTCATCGGTAAAAAAGTAGCCCGCCCGTAACCGCATTTCTTCAAGTATTCTATAAGCCGCTTGGCATCCTCCTCGGTAGGCGTTACTATGTTCTGCACTGCCGCACCCAGCGCCGTCTCCACCGCGCGTTCAAATTTTTCGGGAACGGTAATAAGCTCCGCAACGACACCTCTTGAACACTCGGCAAGCGCGGGATTTTTCTGACAATCCGTTAACAGATGCTTTACCGCATTGTTGAAGGACTCATAATCCCTTTCATTTCACGCAGCATCGAAGCCTTCTGCGCCGCCGCCTGAAGCTGCTCCGCCGTTCTTTGCGCCTCGGCTGCAAGAGTTTCTTTTTTGCGCGTTATTTCTTCAAACGAGGCTTTTGCCTGCTGCCGCGCTCCGCTCAGGCGCTCATATTCCTGCGCCAAAGCCTGTCCTGCCTGCTGCCGATCCTTTCTCGCCTGAGCTATGCTCTCAAGCTCATCGGAAAGAACCGTGCTTTGAGCATTTATCTGCTCTATGCGCTCCGCAATGCTTGCTTTCATGGCTTCGCACCTGCCGGCATTTACCCGTTCCCCGCTAAGGCGATTCATGGCCTCTATAAGCTCGCTGCGCAGCCTCTCAAGCTCTCTTTCTTCTGTTTCAAGCGCCGCATCTTTATTGTCCAGCTCGGTTTGTCCCGCCTCTGCCGCTGCCTTCAGCTGCCCAGCTTCTTTTTCTTTTTCGGCAATCAGTTCCTTATTTCCGCCGGACAAAGAAAGCTCACGGATAGTTTTTTCGGCGCCGTCATTTTCCTGCTCCAGCCGTTCCGCTTCGCGGTTAAGGTGTTCCACTCGTTCACAATAAATTTTGTTCTGGCCCGTCCCCTGTTCTATCTGAGCAGTAAGCGCAAGCATCCTCCCGTGCAGCTGAGACAGCTCCTCCTCTATCTTCTCAACATCGGATCGCGAGCCCTCCTGCGCGGTCTGAAGTTCATCGCGAAGCCGTTCCTTTTCGGCGTACTC
This sequence comes from Oscillospiraceae bacterium, assembly GCA_022009755.1. GTDB lineage: Bacteria > Bacillota > Clostridia > Christensenellales > QALW01 > UMGS1338. Next base: position 356,041 of record CP091722.1, on the reverse strand, counting down.
GCCCTCTACCGCTTCCATTGCGCCTTTGATTTCCTCTTTGCGTTTGGCCGCCATATCATATTGGTACAGATAAAAATTAACCTCAAGCGTGCGAAGCTCTTCTCTTAGGGCAAGATATTTCTGCGCTGTCTGTGACTGCAGCTCCAATGGGCCAATGCGATCGGAAAGTTCCGAGAGTATATCATTAAGGCGCGACATGTTTTCGCTTGTCCGCTCCAGCCTTCTTTCCGCCTCCAGCTTTCTTGTTTTATACTTCATTATGCCGGCTGCTTCTTCAAAAACGCTGCGGCGTTCCTCCGCCTTATTTGAAAGTATATTATCGATTTCCCTGTCCTATAATCGAATAGCCTTCTTTACCTATTCCGGTATCCATAAGCAGTTCCGTAACATCCTTCAAACGGCAGGGCGTGCGATTTATGCAATATTCGCTTTCTCCGCTGCGATACAGTCTTCTTGTAATTGCCACCTCGGTATAGTCTATGGGCAATGCGCGGTCCTGATTGTCAAACACCAATGTAACCTCGCAAAAAGAAAGCTTTTTCCGCTTTTCCGTGCCGTTGAAGATGATATCTTCCATCTTGCCGCCGCGAAGCTGTTTGGCGCTTTGCTCTCCCAATACCCAGCGTACCGCATCGCCGACATTGCTCTTGCCGCTTCCGTTCGGGCCGACAATGGCCGTAATACCATTGGTAAAAGCCAGTTCCGTTTTATCGGCAAAGGATTTGAAGCCGTAAACTTCCAATCTCTTAAGAAACAAATGAACACCTCCGTAATGCTGCAAAACTCAGCAATAGCCTCACTGCCTTGTCCCATGTAGGCTATTTTTACACAATAAGATATTTTATTATATCATATTCTGCGAATTCTGCATAGTAAAAGCACAAAGCATTTTGTTATGCAGTATCCCTTGCCGCCTCGCGCAGCTTTTTTATCCGCTCTGAAAACGGCGACACAAACACCCTTTAATACCGTAACAGCTTGCGCATCTAAAATCACCGTAAAAGCAAGCATTTTATCCGCTGCATACTTTAACTTTGTATGATTGTTATAAAATTTATGTTATATTTCCACACCGCTTGTTAGTTATTAACAGTTAAACGGCGGAATTTTGTTGTTTTCAAGCACTAAATTATCATAATCAGTTGACACGGGCAATGTTGTATTGTATATTATCAATAGTAAACTATCGGTTTGATGCAGATTGTGTGCTTTACGCCTGACCGCTTCAAAAACCGGACCGCAGCGCATCTTAGGCACATCTGCATTCAAACAAAGGGGGTTGAAATATGGATTTGATGTTCATTGTTACCCTGACCGCACTCATCGCCCTTGCGTTTGCGTTGTTTACGGCAAAACGCCTGTCAAAAAGCGACCCGGGCGGTGACGATATCCGCAGAATTTCCGGAATAATCAGACGAGCCGCCAATGCATTCCTTAGGCGGCAGTATATCGGCGTAGGGATATTCTTTGCCGCAGTGTTTATATTACTGCTTGTACTTGCATTATGCGGCGCAGGAAATATCTATACGCCGTTTGCCTTCCTTACCGGAGGACTTTTTTCCGGGCTTGCAGGCTTTATAGGAATGCGCATTGCAACCTCAAGCAACGGCCGCACTGTCAGCGCCTGCTGCAAAAGCCTCAACGCCGGCCTGCGCACCGCCTTTTCAAGCGGCACCGTAATGGGCATGAGTGTTGTGGGCCTTGGGTTGCTTGATGTAAGCCTGTGGTATTTGGGGCTTAAATATTTGGCAGGACTTGATATAAACCAGATTGCCTCCACCATGATATGCTTCGGCATGGGCGCATCCTCCATGGCACTGTTTGCGCGTGTCGGCGGCGGTATTTTTACAAAGGCCGCAGATGTAGGCGCCGATCTGTGCGGAAAGGTTGAAGCCGGTATCCCGGAGGATGATGTACGCAACCCCGCAGTTATTGCCGATAATGTCGGCGACAATGTCGGCGATGTTGCCGGAATGGGAGCCGACCTCTACGAATCCTATGTAGGCTCCGTCCTTTCGGCAAGCGCTCTGGGAGCATTTGCTGGCATGGGCGAGCGCGGCTTTATAATACCGTTTTTAATAGCGGTCGCCGGAGTGCTCGCCTCCGTAATAGGAACATTTTTTGTGCGAACCGGCGAAAACGCTTCGCAGCGCTCCCTTCTTTCGTCACTCCGGCGCGGCGTGTATGCCGCAACCGGCATAATGGCACTTGCATCCGGTGCAATTATCCATCTGGTTCTGGGAACGGGTAACGGTGACGGCACAGCGGTAAGCCCATGGGGGCTGTACGGTTCGGTGCTTTTCGGTCTTGCCGCCGGGGCAATAATGGGCGTAATAACCGAGTATTTCACATCGGACAGCTATAAACCCACCAAGCGTTTGGCAAAATCCTCCGACACGGGAAGCGCCACCGTAATAATTGACGGGCTTGCACTGGGTATGCGTTCAACATTGGCATCCGTTATAACCGTCGGCGCAGCAATCGCCGGAAGCTACTTCCTTGCAGGAGGCGCAGCCAATCCTTCTCTTGGCCTCTACGGCGTAGGAATTGCCGCCGTTGGCATGCTTTCCACCCTGGGCATAACCTTGTCAACCGATGCATACGGGCCCGTTGCTGACAATGCCGGAGGTATTGCGGAAATGACAGGTCAGGATCCCATTGTACGCAAGCGAACCGATGCTCTTGACAGCCTGGGCAACACCACCGCCGCTACCGGAAAAGGCTTTGCAATAGGCTCCGCTGCCCTTACCGCTATAACGCTTATTGCGGCCTTCCGCAGCACTGTCATGCAGCTTGGTTATGATTTTGATTTGAGCATCCTCAACCCGAAAGTGCTTATAGGCTTATTTGTAGGGGTCATGCTTCCCTTCCTTTTTTCCGCCATCACAATGCAGGCAGTCGGAAGGGCCGCCGGGCGCATAGTTACGGAAGTGCGCCGGCAGTTTCGCGAAATAAAAGGCTTGATGACAGGTGAAGTTCAGCCGGATTATGAGGCCTGCGTTGACATATGCACGCGCTCCTCCCAAAGAGAGATGATATTCCCCGCGCTTGTGGCCATCATTGCACCGCTGCTGGTTGGCATATTGCTGGACTTTGACGGAATTGCCGGTATGCTTGCAGGTGCTGCCGCATCAGGCTTTTGTCTTGCCACTATGATGAGCAACAGCGGCGGCGCATGGGATAATGCAAAAAAATATATCGAATCCGGAGAATTCGGCGGAAAAGGCAGCAGCAATCACAAAGCTGCCGTTGTGGGCGATACGGTGGGCGATCCGTTTAAGGATACATCAGGCCCTTCAATAAATATACTTATAAAGCTGCTGAGCGTTGTTTCCATAGTATTGGCTCCGCTTATAAGGGTTATAACTCTGCTGCTTTGGCACTGACCCGATTACCCGCAATAAACAAATATTTAATATTAAAAGACGGCGATTATTCTTCGCCGTCTTTTAATAATCAATAAAAAAATAATATCGAGTCGGGCCTGTAAGCCGAGTTCTGTTAAAAATGACCATCTATCTATTCCCATAGTTGCCAAATGGGCTTAAGCGATTACACGGAGACCGACGGACCGCCGTTAACATCTCACTATCAATCTTGCTCCGGGTGGGGTTTACAGGGCCTCTCGGTCTCCCGAGGGCCGGTGAGCTCTTACCTCGCCTTTCCATCCTTACCGCATTGCTGCGGCGGTATATTTCTGTTGCACTTTCCTTGGAGTCGCCTCCACCGGGTATTACCCGGCACCCTGTCCTGTGGAGCTCGGACTTTCCTCGTATTTACACCGCGGTCATTCAGCCCGCTCGATAATTATCATATTTAAGCGCCGCTTTTCGCAAGTCAAATCAAAAGCAATGCGAAATACGGCTTGCATACGCTGAATCTCAGATATACAGGATCCTGGAACAGTTTTCACATTCCACTATTTCTTTTTCTGCCGCTACCCTGCTTACAATAGCGCTAGGCAGCATCATATTGCATCCCGTACATGTTGAGCCCTGCAATCTTGCCGTGGGAACCTGTTTATTTGCCCTTAAGGCATTGTACTTTTTCAGCAATTCCGGATCGACATTTTTCGCCGCCTCAGCCCGTCTTGCCTTAGCAGCCTCAATAGCCGGCATCTCCTGCTTCAGCCTCTCGTCGTATTTCTGCTTGCAGGCCTGATATTGGGCGCGCGCAGCATTGGCATTTGCCGTTTGTTCCGAAAGCATCTTATCAGCCTTTTGCGAACGAATTATAATCTGCTTTATCTGTTCGCCAAGCTCTGCGGTAGCATCGGTAATCCTGCGGAGGCGTTTGAGATCATTTTCTACTTTATCTATATCCTCGCCGTCGTTTTGAATCTCTTTCTGACACTGGGCAGTCTGTGCCGAAAGTTCGGTGCATTTCGCTTCCACCGATGCCAGCTCGTTTTTAAGCTTTTCCAGCATGGCAATCAGCTTTTTGCGGTTTTCCATTATCGCTTCGAATTTCTTCTTCATCTGCACTGCCGCACGACGCTCTTCACAGTTGATAACCGCCTTTTCTACTTTTTCACTTTCGTAATCAACCGCCTGATAATCAAGCAGCTGCTTAATTTTATCGATCAATATTTACACCTCCAAGCGTATATACGCAATACGGATCGGTTACAACGCTTGTTATAACCGCATCGGTATTATATTTTAACACATTAATGCGTTTGTAAATGCCCAAGTAGGCTAGTAAGTACCGGCACCTCTGTTTGATAATGACCGCATATTATTGCCGAAATACCGGCTTCACGCAGCGCCAGCGCCTCATGATGCGAAAGCTCGCCGGTAAGCAGCGCATCAGCCCCCGCCGCAATGCACTCATTAAGAATACCGCCGCCTGAGCCGCTGCATACCGCCAGTCTGCGTATTCTTTTACCGCAGTCAACAACCGATACCCGATCCGCGCCAAGCCCTTTACATGCAGTAAGCGCAAGCTCCTGCACCGTTGCATCAACACTGCCCACTCTTGCACAAAAATATTCCCTCTCGCCGCTGCGGCCAAGCGGTACAATTCCGTGAACATTCTTAAGACCGAGCATATCGCAAAGCACATCATTGCAGCCGCCGGGCGCCGCATCAAGCGGCGTATGGCTGCTGTAAAGCGCAATACCCGAAGAAATAAGCCGCAAAAGCAATTTGCCCTGGTATGTATCCGCCGTTACACTCTTTTCTGCGTGAAAAATCAGCGGATGGTGGGTAATTATCATCTGACACTCTTGCTTTATCGCATCCTTAATTACTTCATCGCTTACTTCAAGCGCAAGCATGACACGGTCTACCTTTGATTCTCTGCTGCCCACCAAAAAACCGCTGTTATCAAAGGACATCTGTATGCTAACCGGGGCAATTTCCTCTATCAACGCAGCTATTTCGCCCGCCGTTGCCTGATTGCCGTTAGAATTATTTTCTGTAATCCTTTCCGAGTTTACCACCACTTAACCTCCCGAAGCAAATTCAGCTGCCTTCTCAATTCGTCACCTTGCCCCGCAGCAGACGCCGCATCAGTCAATAATGAAATCCTGCTGTCTATGAATGCCCTGCATTCGTCATCCTGCCGTACAATGGCTTTCATCGGCAGCAGCAATTCTATTTCCGACAGCTCGGACAATCCCCGACCCAATAATTGCACCTGATACATTCTCCTGCCCTCTGCGGCGATACATTCATCCAAAAGCATATATCCAAGCTCAGGCAAGGTCTGTTTCAGCAATGTCACCCCATTCATTGGCTGCGCTATGATAATTTCCGGCTTGTATACGGCAGCTTTAAGGATGTTCGCTATCGTGAGTCCGCCCATACCGGCAATAACAGCACAGTCCGCCTCATTTTCCTTTAATCCGAGCATACCGTCAGCAAGCCTTGTTTCGCAGCCTTCAAGGCCTAATCGAACCGCAAGCATGCGCGCCTTCTCAAGAGAGGGCGCGCTTATATCGCAGGCGATAACCTTTTTGCACTTGCCGCTTTGAAGCAGGTACGCCCCCAGCCTTCCGTGGTCACAGCCGATATCGGCAACGCACGCGCATTTCGGTATATAGGCGGCAATTTTCTGCTGCCGCGGCGTTAAGCGAATCATTCCAGAAAATCCTTCAGTCTTCTGGAACGGCTGGGATGGCGCAGCTTTCTCAGGGCCTTTGCCTCTATCTGGCGTATACGCTCACGCGTAACATTAAATTCCTTGCCTACCTCCTCCAATGTGCGCTGTCTGCCGTCATCTATACCAAAGCGAAGCCGCAGCACCTTTTCTTCGCGTGGAGTAAGCGAAGAAAGCACATCCATCAGCTGTTCATTCAGCATAGTGGAAGTAGCGGCTTCAACCGGCGCAGGCATTTCATCATCCGGGATAAAATCGCCCAAATGGCTGTCCTCTTCCTCTCCGATAGGGGTTTCAAGCGATACCGGCTCCTGTGCTATTTTCATTATCTCGCGCACCTTTTCTACGGAAACGCCCATTTCCTTTGCAATTTCATCAGGCTGCGGATCCCTTCCCAGTTCCTGCACCAGCTGTCTTTTTACTCTTGACAACTTGTTTATGGTTTCCACCATATGCACGGGTATTCGTATGGTTCTTGCCTGATCGGCTATGGCGCGTGTTATAGCCTGTCTGATCCACCATGTTGCATAAGTGGAGAATTTATATCCCTTTGTATAATCAAACTTTTCCACTGCCTTGATAAGGCCCATGTTGCCTTCCTGAATAAGGTCAAGAAACAACATTCCGCGTCCGACATACCGTTTGGCAATACTTACAACCAGGCGAAGGTTTGCCTCCGTAAGCTCTTTCCTTGCGGAATCATCGCCGGCTGCAATGGCGGACGCAATGCGTTTTTCCTCCTCGCCGGTAAGCAGCGGAATACGCCCCATTTCCTTAAGATACATGCGTACGGGGTCATCAATCGCAATGGAATCCGCAATGGCGGCAAGCGACGGGTTCTCTGCATTGATCTCCTGCATAATGTTGTCAAGATCAGCGTCGGGCAAGGCATCGCTTACCACCTTGAAGCCGTTCTTTTCAAGAAGATCGTATATTGCCTCACTTGTTTCCAGGTCATATTCAATGTCGTCAAACATATCTATGACTTCCGAATAGGTAAGAGTGCTCTTAAGGCTGCCCGATATCAGCTTTTCCCGCATCTCCGCAACACGGCGATTTATCTCCTGTGATAAATTCGGCGCGATCCCCGGATTTTCGATCTGTATTGCCGGCACGCCATCATTATTTTGTGCAGACACATCCTTCACCGGGATTTCAGCCGTTTTTTTATCCGGCTGCTTTTTGCTTGCGGCAGCCTGCTTCTTTCTTCCGCTTACCACCTTGGGTGAAACATTCTTCTTTCTCAGCTGTTCAACAAAATCGGCATCGCTTTTTAACTTTTCCGTTTCCGCGATTTTTCTCTGTTTCTCCGGATTTACCGTTTCCGCAACGGAAACATTTTCCCTCTGTTTTGCGATTTCCTGCATTTTATCCGCCTCGTTTTTTAAATTATCCGACATCAACTGTCCTCCTATGTACCTTTTCTGTTTTGCTTATATCTTATCCGCCAATTGCTTATGCAGCGGTTCTTTTACATTTTTTCACGCTGTCCGTTATGTTTCTTCCATCTTTAATGCCTTAATGCGCCCGTCCAGCTCTTCTATGGTTCTTACAAGCGTCCTAAGCTCATCGTCCTCTAAAAACAGCTCCTGACGCACATATGCATCAAGCCGCTCTTTGGCTTCTGCTCTGGCCTTAATAAGCGCATCTTTTCTCAGCGTGGTAATGCACTGTCGGTAATAAGCGGAAGGATCAACAAAATCCGTGCCGTCAACAAATACCGCGCCTATTTCCTTGCTTTTATCGCCGTCTTCCACATATTTCATGGCAAGACTCTGCGCATTCGGCTTTTCTCCCGCATTAACAGCACCAATAATATCGCCAAGAAGTTCTTTTCTGAACCCCTCGGAAAACATTGCCGCCAAGTCATCCTGTACGGCAGCCTTACATAAACGGATGCTCGCACAGCAGTCTGAGCAGCAGGCGCTCAGTTGCCGGCGCGCTTCCTCTGCTTACGGGTTCCTTTTTGATCTGCTCCGGAGCCACCGTTTCCTGCGTAAGGCTTCGAATCCCCGCATTGCTTTCCACTCCCACATTGCGGTAAAGTGCTTCAAGCGAGTACCCCGTGGCATTACTTATCCTGCGCAAATACATCTCAAGCTCCAAAGTATCAAAGGCATTGGCCCTTGCATACTGCGAAGCACTGAATGCAATGCGCGCTTTATCTTCATCCGTCTGCGCCGGGCGTGAAAGCTCGCCGTTAATTAGATAGTCCGCCCCCCACTGCGCCACGTTCATGGCATCCGAATATGCCTGCGGACCGTAATCCCGCATATATTCATCCGGGTCCTTGCCGTCCTTGAGCGCAATCACCCGTGCTTTTATTTTTTCCTGACGGGTTATCTCTATTGCGCGCTTTGTAGCGTTCACGCCCGCACGGTCCCCATCGTATGAAATGTATATCTCCGATGCCAGTCTTCGCAGCAGCTTTATTTGGTCTCTTGTCAGCGCCGTTCCCAGAGAGGCAACCGCATAATCAAAGCCGTTTATGTTAAGCGCGATAACATCCATGTAGCCTTCACAGAGAATCGCTTTCTTACTGCCGTTTTTTTTGATTATATTTATACCGTAAAGGTTCTTTCTTTTATTGAAAACAGGCGTATCCCCGGTGTTGAGATATTTCGGCTCGGTTTTATCCATAACGCGGCCGCCGAAGGCTATCACCTGCCCGTATATGTTGATTATCGGAAACATCACACGGTTTCTGAAAAAATCTCTTACTCCGCGATCCGAAGCGGCTCCAAGCCCCACCTCGATTATCTCACCCGCAGTATATCCCTTTTCCTTCAGACATTTGCACAATGCATCATAGTCACCCGGCGCATATCCCAGGCCGAACCGTTTTATGTGGGCATCGCTCAACCCTCTGCTGCGTAAATATGCAAGACCCTCCGCTCCGTCCGGAGTATACAGAGTATCGTGATAAAATCTCGCCGCAATACGATTGGCTTCCAGCAAGCGTTCCTTCTTTTCTTTTCCTATGCCCCGCTCACCTTCCTGCCCCTGCGGCAGCTGCATACCGGCGCGTTCCGCCAACAATTTTACGCTGTCATAAAAACCGAGGTTTTCAATCTTCATTATAAAATTGAAAACATTGCCGGATTCATGGCAGCCGAAGCAGTAAAACAGCTGCTTATCCGGGCTTACTGAAAAAGACGGAGTTTTTTCGCGATGAAAAGGGCATAGACCTACAAAGCCCGATCTGCCCGACCCCTTCAGGGTAACATAATCGCTTATCACATCCACGATATCCACTCTGGATGCCAGTTCATCCAAAAAGGACTGCGGTATCATAGCCATTCCCCATCGTTCCCTCCTTTATTCCCGGTTTTTCAAAGAATTATACAGTCTTCCCGAAAAGACGCAATTGATTATATTCGACATTCCTCCCGTTTTTCCTTGCATAAAAATCACGAATTGCAAATTCACACGCAGTCTTTTAACCAAACATCAAATCTCCGATAAGTGTTTATATAAGTGTTTAATGCACCATGCAATTTTCAAATGCTCAGACCGGGCATTATTTGCCGCCCCATTGAGCCGGCACAAACAGGGCAATATATTCCTCTATGGCATATCTGTCCGTCATACCCGCAATATAATCGCACACCAGCTGTTCTTTATCGCTTTCAAGCGCTATAAGATCCTTTGGCAGCATATCCGTATGGCTGTAATAATACTCAAACAGTCTCTTTATTGTATCCTCAGCCTTTGCTTCTTCCTTTTTCGCCGCGCTTTTCTGGCTGTATACATTTTCAAACATAAACTCGCGCAGTCTGTACATTGCCCCGCCGATTTCCTCCGACATGGCAATATCCGCCTCACTGTTATGTATAACATCTCTTATAAGAGTATCAATTCTCTGCCCGTGAGTTTCTCCAAGCAGGCGCAGAATATCAGCCGGCAATTCCTCCTGTGTTATAACCCCGGCTCTGAGCGCGTCGTCTATGTCATGGTTTATATACGCAATGCGGTCGGCAACACGCACAACTCTGCCCTCTAAAGTATCTGCGCATTTGTCCTCTCCCGTATGGCACAGTATGCCGTTTCTTACTTCATAGGTAAGATTAAGCGGTTCCAATATATCCACCACTCTCAGGCTCTGCTCATTATGATCAAAGCCGCGGCTCATGCACTCTCGCAGCGCTCTTTCCCCCGCATGCCCGAAGGGGGTATGTCCAAGATCGTGCCCAAGCGCGATGGCCTCCGTAAGGTCCTCATTAAGACGCAGGCAGCGCGAAATAGTTCTTGCAACCTGACTGACCTCAAGAGTGTGCGTAAGTCTTGTACGGTAATGGTCGCCGTTCGGGGAAAGAAAAACCTGCGTTTTATGCTTAAGCCTTCTAAAGCTCTTGCAGTGAATTATTCTGTCCCTGTCCCTTTGAAAATCCGTTCGCAGATCACATTTGCCGATAGGAAACCTGCGTCCTGCCGATTCCGCACTCAGCTTTGCCGCCGGTGCCAGCCACTGCCGTTCTCTGTTCTCAAGTTCTTCACGCAAAGTCAAATATTTCACCCGCTTTCCGACGCTCCTGCCCGATTGTACCGTTTTCTTATGCGGCAGGCCTTATTCAATATTCTTCAAAAAATTCAAAAATCCTTTTTTTGCTTAATGGTTAAGCGCATTTTCTTCTCAAATTGATCTCAAAAAAACAGCGCCGCCCGCTCTTGACGCCGCTGCCGATAAACTCTCATTTTGGCAAATGCAAAACCGTTCATCATGTAAACCATATTGAAAAACGGCGCACCGTTGAAGTGCGCCGTTTCAAAATTATTTATTTCTGCTCTGCCGCCGGGTTATTGCAGGCATATCAAAATCTATGTCGTCCTCCTGCTCATCTCCGTGCTTGCTGCCAAAGGAGAAGAATCCGGAGCGTGCCGCTCTCTGCTCGCGCGGACGCTCGTTATAATCATAGTCCGCACCGTCGTCAAAGGACTGGCTCTGGCTTCTTGCCCGATCTCTTCTCATAACAGCCGGTTCTTCATCATACTCTTCATAGCTGTTTCTTTGCGGCGCCTGACGCACGGGCTGCTGCACGGCAGGCTGTGCGGGCTGCGCCGGGGCAAACTGCGGCTCGTCAAAAGCAGGCTGCTGACGCACGCTTCTTTCCGGCTGACGGCGCGGCTCGGAATCAAAATCCGTCATTTCCAGCCCATCATCCTCGGCATCGGACATCTGTCTCCTGTCCGCCTGACGCTCCGTCTGGCGGCGCGGCTGATATGCCGGCTGCGGATTGCGCTCAAAGCCTGTTGCAATAATTGTAATGCGGATCTCATCATCCAGCGTTTCATCAATTCCCGCACCCATTATAATGTTGCACTCCGGATCCACCGCTTCGTGTATCATGTATGCCGCTTCATTAACCTCGGTAAGGGACAGGCTGGCGCCTCCGGTTACATTGAAGATAACGCCGCGTGCACCCTCGATTGTGGTTTCCAGCAGCGGAGATGCAATGGCCTTTTTGGCAGCGTCCACCGCACGGTTTTCACCGGTGCCCGAGCCTATGCCCATATGGGCTACGCCCTTATCCTTCATAATGGTTTTTACATCGGCAAAGTCAAGGTTTATAAGCGCCTGCTTGGTAATAAGCTCGGAAATTCCCGATACGCCCTGACGCAGAACATCATCGGCCTGACGGAACGCTTCGATTATCGAAGTTCCCTTACCCACCACCTGAAGCAGCTTGTCATTAGGAATGATTATAAGGCTGTCCACCCGCGATTTAAGCTCCGCAATGCCTTTTTCCGCATGATCGGCTCTTATCTTGCCTTCAAACATAAACGGACGGGTAACAACGCCCACAGTAAGAATGCCCATTTCCTTGGCAATCTCCGCAACGCAGGGAGCGGCGCCGGTACCTGTTCCGCCGCCCATTCCGGCCGTAACAAACACCATGTCAGCCCCTTTGAGCTGCTCGGCAATATCCTCTCTGCTCTCCTCTGCGGCCTTTTTTCCTATTTCGGGATTTGCTCCGGCACCCAGACCCTTTGTAAGCTTTGCTCCTATCTGAACCTTTTTGCTGGCCCTTGATACCTTAAGCGCCTGACTGTCTGTATTGATGGAGATGTATTCAACACCCTTCAATCCGGACGTGATCATTCTGTCCACAGCATTATTTCCGGCGCCGCCTACTCCGATAACGCGAATTTGTGCAAAATCGCCGGCATCAAAATTGAATTCCATAACAGTCCTCCCGATTTATTAAATAAAGCTTATTTTCTGAATATTTGTTTGATCTGTTCCCAGATCGATATTTTCTCCTGAACATACTTGTCCATCATAAATTCCGTAACGCCAAGCGCCGCAGAATAGCAGGCATTGTTCAGCCTCGTGCTTCGGGGCTGTATCACCGTAACATTACGCCCCAAAGCCTTTTGCATAAACTCTCTTATTCCGCGCATCTCCGCCGCGCCTCCGGAAATGAAAGCCTCTACATATTCAGGAAGTATGCAGCCCGAAGAAGCAAGCATCTTTTTAATTAGGCCGCATATTTCGTAAACACGCGCATTGATTATTTCCTGCACCTGAAGCATGGGAAAACGGTAAAGCTGATATGTCTCTTTTGACATTATTTCGTACCAATCGTCCCCGCTTACGGACAAGCCGTAGATCGCACGGCGCTTAAGCTGTTCCGCAATTTCATCCGGCACACGCAGCGTAATTGCAAGATCCTTTGTTATATGAAGCCCACCAAGCGGTATTGAGGAATGAAAAAGTATCCCATCCCCCTTGAACACCGTGACCGATGTCATTCTGTGTCCCATATCAATAAGTATTGCCGTTTTATCCCTGACCTCGGCCGGAATGAACGACACTCCCTGCGCCAGCACCGATGCGATGCAGCTTTCCACCTCATAACCGCATTTCTGCAGGTGGTTAGCCACCGAATCGGTAAACGAACGGTTCACAAGCACATACGAAACCATCGCGCTGAGCCTGTCCCCCATCATGTTAAGAGGGTCAAGCGTGCGTCTGTTTCATTTACACTGAAATATATCGGGCAGCGATGCGCCACTATATAATTCTTATACGCCGTGAAGCTCTCACCGCGCTTGAACATAAGCGCTATATCATCCTCTGATATCCTGCGCGGCTTGCCAAGATTAAGGCTCACCTTTCGGCAGACAACCTCGGTAAAGTCCGCCGGAACACCTATGCTGACATACCGCACGCGAATTCCCACCTGCTTCTGCGCCTCATGGAGCGCCGAAGCCACTACATATTTTATTTCCTTGGGCTCAATCCAGCCGCGGCGTGTGTAGCCGGAATATTCAATTGTTGAAGCGCCTAAAAGGTTAAACCCTTCATATGCGCCGGATTCTGCTATCGTGCAGACCACCTTAGAGGTGCCTATTTCGATAGCTGCAGATACTTGCCGCATTGCTCCTGGCAACCTCCGTTTAGCATTATCGGCATATGCCTTATTCTATTATAGCAAAAACCTTTCAAATAATAAAAGTATTTTTTTGAACTATTCCACGCATTTTTTTATGCTTTTTTTACATTCCGGACGCATTTTTTTCGAAATTCTCCCGGTTATTTATCACATTTTGCCGCATTATACACTAAAACCGGCGAAAATGTTGTATGGCAAGGCAAACCCCGGCGGCGTTAAAGCTCCCGTATCAATACTGCCGACCCAAAACGAATAGCCATTACTAATTCGTTTCGGCACCGGCATTGCATCAAAAAACGGCTCTGCCCTCTGTCATTTATCGTCCGGCGTAAAATATATGTTTCCCACAACGGAAATGTCCAGTGTTCCCGAGGTGTTCCCGTCATTTATTACGGAATCAACGGCGGCCTGCAGGCAGGATATCTTTCCCTCAAGCTGTGTAGGCAGACCGACAATAACCCGAAATCCCGACCTTGTCTGCAGGATCAGATTTGTTTCCTGCGTCATATCAACAGTTTTTATCTGCTGCATGAAGCCGTATTTTTTCAAATTCGCCATCAGTTCATCAAAGTCACGCTGCTGCGCGGCGTTTACCGCAGAAAGCAGCTGCCCTCTTACCGGCTGTTCTATTTCAAAGCCCGCAATCTGCATCAGGGACGGATCCTGGCTTCGTCCCTCCGACATTATTACACAGTTTTCCGCCGCATCATAGAATAATCCGCCGTGTTCAAACTGGAAAACGGGCTCGCGTTCCTTCACCACTATTTCCACCTTGTTCGGCAAACGCCTCACTATATCCTTTACCTCTATGTAGGGGTTGTCCTCTTCTATTCTCCGTGCCACCGCGGCTTCATCAAGGCGGAAAATGCTCACATTGAACAGTTCCTTTGTAGCCGCGTTTTTTATATCATCAAAATGATATCTTTCATCCCCAGTAACAACTACCGAGTCTTCCTTTATGTCAAAATATGACGAGCTTAAAAAAACAGCGGCCGCAATAACCGTCAGCAACACCAAAAAGGCGATCAAACGCCCTTTGTATTTTATTCTGAAGCCCCGTCTTCCGGTGCTTTTTATATACCGTTCTGTTGCCACTGCCGCTCCTTTTCAATCGCTTTTATCATAAGTAGCTTTTAATTTCGCCGTGTTTCATAAAGCAATTGCGACGCCGCTTTTTGTGTTGAATCCTCACCCGGATACTCACGCATCGCTTACCGCTTTATTTAACTGCTCTTATATTGTTTTCGTTTTTCCTCTTTGCAGGGCGTCCCTTGCCGTCATCACCGCCCGCCTGCATTATCTCCGGCGCATCCGCGTTCTTTTTTCTTCGTGAATATCGGCTTATATTAAGCAATATGGTTGCGCCGGCAGAAAAACACAGCAGTGACGATGTGCCGCGGCTTATAAACGGCAGCGTCACTCCGGTGGAGGGAATCGTATTGGTAACAACGGCAATATTAACTATTGCCTGCAATGCCACGATAACCGTTATGCCTGCCGCAGTAAAACAGCCGAAGGCATCAGGCGCGTTAAGCGCAATCTTTATTGCAAAAAACACAAATGCAGCATAAAGCAATATCACCGCCAATGCCCCGATAAAACCGAATTCCTCACCTATTATTGCGAAGATATAATCCGTATCCTTCATGGGAAGATAGGATATCTTCTGTTTGCTGTTTCCGAGGCCTACACCGAACAAGCCGCCATCGCCCAAAGCATACAGCGACTGCACTATTTGGTATGAGGTGTCGGAGGGATCGATCCACGGATCCATCCACGCCTGCAGACGGCCGTTTCTCCAATCGGTAAAGAATATCAAATAAACGCCCATGCCTGCGGCGGCAGCTCCCGCCAGCACCGCCCAAAAAAGCTGCAATCCCGAAATAAAGCCAAGAATCAGCGCCGGAGCAATGATGCATACCAGTGCCGTAGAAAGATTGGGCTCCAAAACGATAAGCGCCGCATAAAATACGCTGGGCACAAAAAAGCATATCCATGTTTTAACATTGCTGTACCAATAGCGATTATGCGATGCAAAATAGGCCATATAAATTACCGCCACAAACTTTGCGATTTCCGACGGCTGTATTGTTATGCCGCCTATTTTGATCCATCTCCTTGCGCCCATGCTGTCAGGAAACGCAAAAACGGCGCACAGCAGCAGGGCACATGCCGCCACGGCAGTAAGCACCACCGGCTTTTTGTTCAGCCATCTGTAATCAAACAGCCTGTTTCCCACGGTTATCATAACAATGCATATAACCGCAACCACGGTATGCTGTATGGCATTTTTATATCCCTTGTATCCCCCAAGCACCGAGCTTGCATAGGTACTGGAAAAAACCATCACAATGCCTATAAGGATAAGCGTAAGGGTTATAAACATCAAAGGAAAGCTGATTCCGCCCTTTATTACATCGGCTTTTTTTGACAAACCGTGTTTCTGACGCATTTTCTTCCCTCCGTTCCCCTGCAATTCCTTTTTACGGTTCGTTTCTTCTATCCCGAAAATCCGTTTCAGTTTTTGACCGCTGCTTCGTTTTCCTTAATGCGCTTTACGATTTCCTTGAATACGCGTCCGCGCTGTTCAAAATCCGCAAACATATCCCAGCTTGCGCAGGCCGGAGACAGCAGCACATTCCAACCGGGCTTGCAGCCTTATACGCCGCCATAACCGCTTCTTCAAATGTATCGGCAGCAGTGTATTCTTTAACGCCCGCATCCTTGAGTGCTTTTATAATTTTATCCTTTGTTGCTCCCAATACAACGGTATAGCGTATATTATCCGTATAGCAGCCAATAAGCTCATCAAAGCTTCCGCCCTTGTCATAGCCCCCCAACAGCAGCACGGTGGGCGCCGTCATCGTCTGTATGGCTTTTTCCGTAGAATCCGGATTTGTCCCCTTGGAATCGTTTATAAAGGTCACTCCGTTGACCGTATCCACGGTTTCAATTCTGTGCTCCACGCCGCGGAAATTCTTTAGAGTATATGCACAGCTCTGCGCACTTATTCCCATAAGCATCGCAACAGCGGTTGCCGCCATGGCATTTTCAAGATTGTGCGGGCCTTTTATATAAATATCCTCAATTCTGCATACAACAGCGCTTACCGCGCCGTATTTGAAGATCAATTCCCCGTCTTTAACAAATACGCCCTCTTTCAGCTCCTCTTTCCGCGAGAAAAACACCGTCTTTGCTTTTATCTGTTCCGCCATGGCGCGAACCGTCGGATCGTCATAGTTAAGCACCGCAAAATCATCCGTCGTCTGATTCATAAATATGCGCCTTTTGGCCTCGATATATCCCTCCATGCCGCCGTGACGGTCAAGATGATCCGGCGTGATATTAAGCATCGCCGCAACGCGCGGATGAAACTGCTCAATGCACTGAAGCTGATAGCTGCTTATCTCGGTAACCATAGTGCAGTCCGGCGCTGCCTCAAGTGCATAAGCGGTATACGGAATGCCGATATTCCCCACCACATAATTTTTTCTTCCCGCGTCCCTGAACATCTGTCCCGTAAGCGAGGTCGTTGTGGTTTTCCCGTTGGTCCCCGTTATCGCAACCGGAACTCCTTCGCAAAGGCGGTATCCCAATTCAATTTCCGTAAGCACGGGAATATTCCTCCGCCTTGCTTCTTCAAGCGCAGGAATATAAGGCGGAACGCTCGGGCTTATAACAATCAGTTCCTTACCGTCAAGCAGACCGTCGGGCTTGCAGCCCAGCTCAAAAAAGCATTTCCCCTTAAGCGGTTCCAGCCCCTCCAGCTTTTGCTCCGGCTTTGAATCGTTAACCGTAACCGTGCAGTCAAGCTTAAGCAGCGCCTCGGCCGCCGCTATCCCGCTTCGCGCCATGCCTATAATCAATACATTTTTATTGCGAAAATCCGATTGCATATATTTCTCCTCATCCGTTCATTAAGGGCGATATCGTTTCGTTTCCTGTTTCAGAACCGTTAAAAGCGCACTGCCAGCACTGCAAGCATGCACAGAATAATCGTGCTTATAATATAAAGCGAAGTAACCTTTGTTTCATGATATCCCATAAGCTCAAAATGATGATGCAGCGGCGCCATCTTGAATATTCGCTTCTTCCGCAGCTTATATGAACCCACCTGCAGAATCACAGACACACACGATGCCACCAATACACCGCCCGCAACAGGCACAAAAAGCATCATGCGGGAAAAGAGAGCCATAACGCTCAGCGCACCGCCAAGAAGCAGAGAGCCGGTATCCCCCATGAAAATCCGTGCGGGATAAACATTGAACCGCAAAAAAGCCAGCGTTGCACCGCATGTAAGCGCTCCGAATTTTGCAAGCGATACAAGGCGTGCCGCAAGCTCAGGATTGCCGCCGTCACCGGAAAAATGCTGTGCCGAAAATGCCGTTACGGCAGTAAATGTAAACAGTATAACACACATAACCCCCGAAGCAAGCCCGTCAAGACCGTCGGTAAGGTTAACGGCATTTACAATCGCCACAATAACAAACACGGCCACCGGTATATAAAACACACCAAGGTCAAACAGCTTGTCTGTAAAGGGCAGCATGATGCTGCTTCCAATATACGGGCTTCTGTAAGCATATACCGCCGTAATAAGCGCAATACCGAACTGCCCTATTATCTTCTGGTATGCCCGCAGCCCCATTGAACGCTTTTTAATAATCTTTATAAAATCATCAAGAAAGCCCACTAAACCGTAGGCTCCCGATACAAGAGTCGCAATCAGCGATATCTCGGTAAGCCCGAATATCGCCGCCGCCACCGCCATTGCAACAAAAATTATTATGCCGCCTATTGTTGGAGTATTCTGCTTTGCTAAATGGCTCTGCGGCCCGTCGTCTCTAACCTGCTGTCCGAATTTCAGCCGCTTCATAAGCTTTATTACAAACGGCCCTATCACTACGCCTATTGAAAACGCAACCAGCGCAGGCAGGATATACTTTATCACTTGTTCCATTTTTCTTTTATCCTCCGGCTATCAGCTCAAACCTCATCAAGCAGCTGCGCCACAGTTTCTCTGTCGCTGAAGTGGTGCTTGACGCCGGCAATTTCCTGATAATCCTCATCACCCTTGCCGGCAATAACGATTATATCATCTTTGCCGGCATTTTGCATCGCATATTTTATTGCCTGATAACGGTTTTCAATTTTTACAAAAGCCTTATACCCCGTCGGTATCCCCGATGCAATCTCCTCAATTATCATATCAGGATTTTCATATCTGGGATTATCGCTTGTAAGCACGCAGAAATCCGAATATCGGGCCGCAATTTTCCCCATTATGGGGCGTTTTTTTCTGTCGCGGTTTCCGCCGCAGCCGAAAACGCATATGAGCCTTCCCTTTTTATGCGCGGCCACCGCGCGGAGTATGTTCTCAAGCCCGTCCGGCGTATGCGCATAATCAATAACAACGCTGTACGGCTTTCCCTTCATATCCGGCGTTTCAAACCGTCCGGGCGTGCCGTGATAGCATTCCAGCGCTTTCAGCGCAGTCTGCGGCTCATACCCGATGGCCGTCAGCGCTCCGAACGCGCCAAGGGCGTTATATACATTGAATATGCCGGAAACACACAGCTTCGCCAAGGCCGTATAGCTTCCCATGTGAAGCTCAAATGTGCAGCCCATCCCGTGAACCGCCGCATTTTTGCAGTAATGTCCGCCTCTCCCGCTACCGAATATGTAACCCTGCGGCAGTCCGTATCCCGCGCAATCTCAGCCCCGAGCGCATCGTCCGTATTTATTACCGCAACAGCGCATCTGGAGGCTTCAAACAGCTTCTTCTTTGCCTGCGCATATATCTCCATCGTTTTGAAAAATTCCAGATGATCCTGCGTAAGGTTGGTAAATATCCCCGCATCAAAATAAATATCCTCCACCTTGCGCAGATGCAGCGCCTGGGCCGTCACCTCCATAACCACCGTCTCTGTTCCCATATCCGCAAGAACGGAAAGAATATACTGCAATTCTATCGGGTCCGGCGTTGTGCTTGTAGATATCGGTATCTCTACTTTTTTCTCGCCGGCATATATTCCTGAGGTGCCGATCATGCCCACCTTTACTCCCAGGCTTTCCAGCGCCGCTCTGAGCATAAAGGTTATGCTGGTTTCCGTTTGTACCGGTAACGCCGATAAAATGCATCTTACGGGCCGGATCGCCGTAAAAAGCCGCCGCTGCCAATGACATAGCGCTCCGCGTATCGGCAACCTTTATCTGAAGCACCGGGTCACAGGTGAATTCCTCAACAAATACGGCGGCCGCACCGTTTTCCGCAGCCCCGCCAATATATTTATGACCGTCATTTACAAGCCCCCGAATTGCAAAAAATGCGCTTCCCGGAACGCATTTTCTGTTATCCAATGTAAGGGAGGTGATTTCTACACCGTCAATTTCTCCGTTTGTCTCGTATACCTTTATATTTTTCAAAACGTCCTTAAGCAGCATGATATCTGTCTCCGTTTCGTTTTAATTTGCGTATTATTCGCCGTTAGCTTCCCGGCGGGCATTCCTCACTTCAAAATGTCGGTGTATGAATCAAACGCATCCTGCCCCGTCACTAATATCTGACAGTGCGAGTACACCTTTGTGCCCGCCGCCGGAACCTGTGCAATCACCTTTCCCGTTCCCTGCACAAGCATTCCCAGCCCCAATGACGCAAGCACCTGCTCCGCCCGTGCGCAATCCATTCCCTTCAGGTTCGGCACCTCAATATCGGCTGTCATGTTTTTTTCGTCCTCGGCCTCATTCGTCGGCCGCACCTTCAGGTACTTCAAAGCGTTCTCCATTATCAGCTTTGCATAGGGAGCCGCAACAACAGAGCCGTAATCTATGGATACATTCGGTTCATCCACTGCCACAAGCACCGCAATACGCGGATCATCCGCAGGCGCAAAGCCTATGAAGGAGGCAATGTGTGTATCCCTTACCACAACACCGTCGCGATATTTTTGTGCCGTTCCCGTTTTGCCGCCTACGCGGTAGCCCGGAATATACGCATTTTTTCCGCTTCCGCCGGAAACCACCGCCTCCAGTATTTCTCTTACCGTCGCGCTCGTCTGCTCCGATATTACTCGCCGCACGGTTACGGGTTCATTTCTTGCAATTACATTTCCGTCATCGTCCGTCAGCGCCTCAACAAGATGCGGCTGCATCAGATTTCCGCCGTTTATAGCCGCACAAAACGCGCTCATAAGCTGAAGCGGCGTAACCGCAATTGCCTGACCGAAGGATATACGTGCAAGATCCACATTGCGCACATATTTCTGCGCCAATACCAGTCCGCTCTGATCGGCCGAAAAATCAATTCCCGTTTCGTTTCCGAACCCGAATGCCCGAATATACTCATACAGCTTATCCGTTCCCAGTGCAAGCCCCATCTGCATAAATGCAGTGTTGCAGGAATTCTGAACCGCCTGAGTCAGATTCTGCGTGCCATGCGGGACACTCCTCCAGCATTTTATCTTCTGTCCGTCCACAAGCTGATATCCGGGATCGTAAAATGTAGTATCTTTATCTACCTTTCCCTCCTGAAGCGCCGCCGCAAGAGTTATCACCTTGAAGGTCGAGCCCGGCTCATAAACATCCAGTATCGCACGGTTGCGCGCAAGCTGCGCTCTTGTCTCCCAGTCACCGCTCTGCGGTTGATTCAGGTCGTAATCCGGCATATTCACCATTGCAAGTATACGGCCCGTTGACGGCTCCATAACTATGCATACGGCGTTTTTTGGATTCTGCTCCGTCATGCATTGACGCATGGCGCTTTCCGCAAATTTCTGAATATTATAATCAACCGTCAGCGTAAGATTCAGCCCGTTTGACGGGTCGACATATCTTTCCTCTCCTCCGGGTATAAGCGAACCCCATACATCGGCGGAAGAATATATCTTGCCAGTAAGACCGCGAAGATATTTGTCGTATTTAAGCTCAAGGCCCTCCCTGCCCGTACCGTCCGATGCAGTGCTGCCTATCACCTGAGCCAGCGTGCTTCCCTTGGGATAATACCTCTTTCGGTCATCCACAAGCTCAATGCCGCTGTATTTCAAAGCCTCAATCGCTTCTGTTTCCGTTTGCGAAAGATGCCGCTTTACGGTCACCTCCGCATAATTCGTCTTGCTCAGCTTTGAATACACGCTTTCACGGTCGCATTGCAGTATATCGGCAAGGCTGTCCGCAAGCTCGTTGATTTTGCCCGATTTTGCCACAATTGACGGTTTGCCACAAGGCTCTTGGATAGTCCGCTTACCGCCAGCAATTCGCCGTTTCTGTCGTATATAGCGCCCCTTGCGGCCGACACAACGGTGGTGGATGTCCACTGCCCCAGCGCCTTTCTCTGAAGGCTTTCCGCCTCCACTATCTGCCATCTGAACAGCTGTGCAATAAGCACCGCAAAGCAGATAAAAAACACCGTCAGAAACACGCTTATTCTTCTTTTGTGGCTGTACCGGCGTACCCTTTGGGACAAAATCAAGTCCTCCTCTCAAGAGAGTTTAACCAATCCAATACCGCATCGATTATGCTTCCGTTTCCTGCCAAGGCATTATCCTCCGTCCCGGCCGCCTCTGCCGGAGTTATATTTATAACCCTGTATTCTCCCTCGCCGGGGAAGGTCATGTCCAGCTCCCCGTCGGCACGGTTTAAGTATTCTTCAACATCCTCCATAGCGCTGAGCCTTTGTTTTGCAGCGTTAAGCTCGTCGGTAGCCTGAGATATCCCGGCACCTATCTGCTGTATGCTGCGGTTATTCTGATATATCTGCGAATTGCGCATAACCACCGCAAAGGCAAGCACCGCCGTAAAAACCACTCCCAAAACAAGCATGGCCCTGGCTTTTGCCTTTTGTTTTCTTCTCGGCCTTGCCTGCGGCTTTGCCGGCGGCAGCACCCGCGGACGCGGAGCTTCCCTGCGCTCAGGCTCCCTTTCGGGCTGCTGCGGCTGAGGATACGGAATATACTCGGGCTGAAGCGCGGCATTCGCATCGTATCCGTAACGCACCGTATATCTGCCGGCATCATAACCTTCGTTTTTCTTTATATTACCTGCCATAAGACTATTCATCCTCTCCCGTATATATTCCGGTTTTCCTTCCGTTCCCGCCCGTTTTTACACTCTTTCGGCACAGCGCAGCTTTGCGCTCTTGCTTCTGGTATTCTCCTTCATTTCCTGCTCTGAGGGCAAAATCAGCTTGGATACGCTTTTAAGCTTCTGTACATTTCCGCAGGTGCATATCGGCGCCTTCGGCGGGCAGGTACACGGCCTTTCCAAATTGCGTATAACCTGCTTTGCCACTCTGTCCTCCAGCGAATGAAAGCTGATAACACACAGCCTCCCGCCCGGCTTAAGGCAATCCACAATATCCCTTAATGACTTTTCCAGCAGCCCGATTTCGTTATTTACCTCAATCCTTATCGCCTGAAATGTCCTTTTTGCCGGATGCGATCCGCTTTTGCGCACCCTGATCGGTATTGCTTTTTTTATTATGTTTACAAGCTCGCCGGTTGTGCATATGGCGCCGCGCTCTCTTTCCTCCACTATAAACTGAGCAATGCGCGCCGCCCACTGTTCTTCTCCGTAATCCCGTATTATCCGGCACAGCTCCTTTTGGGAATACTCGTTTACCACCTGATACGCACTGAAAAACTGGTCCGTATCCATTCTCATATCCAGCGGCGCATCATGCATATAACTAAAGCCGCGCTCCGGCGTATCCAGCTGATAAGAGCTCACTCCGAGATCCAGCATGCAGCCGTCCAGCGCGGATACTCCAAGCTCGCTGAGAATGCTTTTTATCTCGGAATAATTCGAATGAACATATGTTACCTGCCCTTCAAACTGCGCAAGTCTTTTTTTTGCCGCCTCCAGCGCGTCCCTGTCCCTGTCTATTCCTATAAGCCGCACTCCCGGGCCGCCTCTTCTGAGCAGCTCATAGCTGTGTCCGCCTCCGCCCAGTGTGCAATCGGCATATATTCCGTCCGGCTTAATGTTCAGCATATCGATGGTTTCGTTAAGCAGCACCGATGTGTGATTAAAATCCATACATTTCTCTCCGCTAAGTGAAAAATACTTTCTTCAGGCGCTTTTGCATTTTTCAGCTCAACCCAAACGCTCTTCCTTTGCAGCCACCGCCGCCTGCAGCTTTGCCCTTGCCTCGGCCGAGGATACATCGTTTTTCTCCCAGGCTTCACTGTCCCATATTTCAAAGCAATCAAAATTGCCTATTACCGTCAACTCTTTTTTCAGCCCCGCATAGGTGCGCAGCCGTATCGGAAGAAGCACCCTGCCCGCCGCATCAAATCGCCTTCAACCGCATTTGCAAACAGGCTTCTGCGAAATTTTGTAACCTCAGGGTCAAGTGAGCCCAGCTTTAACACATCGGCAGTCAGCGCCTCCCACGCCTCCTGCGGATATACGCAAAGGCAGTTTTCCGTGCCCTGAGTTACAACAAAGCCCTCTCCCAGCATATTGCGGAATTTAACGGGAAGGCGTACGCGGCCTTTATCGTCAATGGTCGCATCGTATGTTCCCAAAAAACCCTTCTGCATAAAGGACGCACCTCCCCACTAAATTGCTTTGTAGCCCTATTATATAATACATTCTGCCCACTTGCAACCACTTTTTAATTCAAAATGCTTATTTTTTGATTAAAATGCCCACTTTATAACCACCTCACACCACCCGAATGCGAATTTTGCCCATAGTGCTGCCGTTTTTGAGATCATTGCCGTTCAAATTCCGCCCACTTGGCGATATTCGTGTTGCGCCCGTTCGGATGAAAAATCACCGCAATAGCAAAGCACAGCCGTCAAAGCAATATTCCGCTGCGAAAAATGTGATAAACTTATGCCCGCATTATCCGAAAACATACTGCCCTCCCCCGTAATGCCCCGCTGTTTTGCGTTGTATGCCGCTTTAGGGCAAAAAACCGTTGCTAAATGTCGCGATTGTAGTATAATAAAATAAATTTATCCGATAAATCGGCGCTGCCGCCATAAAAAGCACAGCGGCAATCTCTCTGCATGTGTGCAGTCCGAATATGCACAAACGGTGCAATCCCTGTTTCGGATAAATAAAAAGACATCTGCGCAATGATGCATGCCCTCTTGCCGCAGGCAGGAGCAAAGATTCATTCGCGCATGCTCGCAGGATGATTATGGAAAGCTATCTCACCGTAGCAAAAAGCGCAAATTCCGAAATAACCGTAAATAAATCGCGCTTTATTGCTTTTACCGCCTGCATACAAAGCCGCGAGGAAGCCGAAAGCGTAATACTTTCGCAAAAGGCTCTCTATCCCGACGCACGGCATCACTGCTGGGCATATATTCTTTCTCAAAGCGGCACGGGCTCCCGCTTTTCCGACGACGGCGAACCCTCCGGCACTGCCGGAATGCCCATCCTCGGCGTTATGCAGAAGCAGGCGCTTTCCCACTGCATAACAGTGGTAACGCGCTATTTCGGCGGCATACTGCTTGGCGCGAGCGGGCTTGTGCGGGCATATACGGCAGCGGCAACAGGCAGTATAAGCGGCGCCGGACGCGCCCGCATGGAAAGCTGCGAATGCTTTGACTGCACCGTCGCCTATCCGCTTTATGAAAAGCTGCGCCGTGCTCTTGTCATTGACGGACGCGTTATATCCCGGCCCCCGATTTTCGGAAACGGCGTAACGCTTCCTCTTACGGTTCGTGTTTGTCACGCCGATGCCGTCCGCAGCGCCATAACCGATCTTTGCAGCGGCAGCGCTGTATTCTCAGAGCCGGAAATCCGCTGCTGTCTTTGGCCCGACAGCGAAAGCGGCGCCGGGCCGTAAATTCAGATATAAACAGCCGTGCGCCAAAGCACACGGCTGATATATACACTCCGACAAAGCTGTCTTACGAAAGGATGATTTTTATGCTTATACAAAAAACGACCGCTCCGAAAGCAAAACCCGCCGACGAAAGCAGCCTCACCTTCGGCAAGGTTTTCACCGACCACATGCTCATGATCAACTATGACGAAGGCCAAGGCTGGCACGATGAACGCATAGTTCCCTATCAGAATCTTGATATGGATCCGGCCTGCATGGTGCTTCATTACGGACAGGCAATATTTGAGGGCATGAAGGCCTACAAGGCTTCCGACGGCCGCGTGCTTATGTTCCGTCCCGAGGATAACATAAACCGCATGAACCGTTCCGGCGCCCGTCTTTGCATACCGCCGCTTCCCGTTGAAAAGGTGGTTGCCTGCATTGAAAAGCTTGTGGAAATCGAAAAGGACTGGATTCCCACGGCTCCCAACACTTCGCTTTATATCCGTCCTACAATAATTGCCACCGATGTGGCTCTTGGCGTACACGCTTCCAAAAGCTATCTGTTCTATGTAATTCTTTCCCCCGTCGGCCCCTACTATAAAGAAGGGCTCAACCCCGTCAAATATTCGTGGAGGACGAATATGTGCGCGCGGTCCGCGGCGGAACCGGCTTTACAAAATGTGCAGGCAACTATGCTGCCTCCCTGATAGGCTCCGAGCGCGCCGCTCAGTTCGGCTATTCACAGGTGCTTTGGCTGGACGGCGTTGAGCTTAAGTACGTTGAAGAGGTCGGCTCCATGAACATGTTCTTTGTCATTGACAATGTGCTTGTTACCCCTCCGCTCCAGGGCAGCATTCTCGGCGGCATCACCCGTGATTCCGTAATAAAATATGCGCGTTACAAGGGCTACGAAGTGCAGGAACGCCGCATCACCATTGATGAAGTTATGCAGACAGCTCATGACGGTCACCTCAACGAAGCCTTCGGCACCGGCACTGCCGCCGTTATATCTCCCGTAGGCATGCTTCGCAAGGATGATGACGAGGTAATAATCAACAACAACGAAATCGGGCCCGTTGCACAGATGCTTTATAACGACATCACCGGCATCCAGTACGGCCGCATAGCCGATCCGTTCGGCTGGGTTGTCGAAGTAAAATAACTCTTTGCGCCACGCAAAGCAAAATACAGCATAAGACCCTTCCCGTACTGGAAGGGTCTTATGCATTTACGGCCTGAATACCCGCCGATCCCGCATGCAGGCACTCACACCGTAAAAACGGAACGGGACGCCCGCCGGCGTCCCATTCACTCCCATCTTTTCTTTTCCCGAAAGCCTTCTTATACCTCTTCCTCAAATGCCGGATAACAAGTAAACTCACGGTTATCATCAAAGGAGAAATACGGCACAAGCCTGTACCCCGTCCCCTGAATATCATATTCCATAGTGCCGCTCTTTTTCAGCCTGCTCAAAAGCTCAGTATGTGCAAACGGCAGCAGCGCGCAGCGCTCATCTTTGCCAAGCTCCGCATGCTCGCCCTCTCCCACAACGCTCATCAGCACCGGGCCGCAGGAAACGCAGTATCTGGGCTGTTTTGCACGGTTTTCACCGGTATAAAGCTCCATGTGCAGCTCTCTTGCGGTTTTAAGAACCACCTCATCCCCATCCTTCCACGCTCTGCTTATAACCGCAAAGCCGCCGGGCGTGCACGGCATCTCTTCACCGCAAACGGTAAGCACCGTGTTCCTGCTCCAGGACGGAATACGCATTCTCAATTCAAATTCGCCTTCTCCATGCACCGTAAAGCGCATTTTGTCGCCGTAGGGAAAAGTCGTATGCTGCTCCAGCTCAAAATCCCTGCCGTCAACACTGAAAGCGATCTTTGAGGGCGCAAACACATTCACCTGCACTCCCTTGTCACTGAGAAGATAAAGGAAGCTCTGTATCTGCCCTATGAAGCCGGTGCCCTGTATCTCACAGCATGTATTGTATCTCAGCGCCGGATACTTCACGCCGTTCATATGATTGAAATACCTGATGCGTCCGTCCTCACCCTGGCAGGAGCAGGTCAGATTATAAATGCTCTCCTCCATTCTCAGCGCATATTCTTCATTATCCGGATCTGCACTGAGCAGCCTTGAGCAAGCTCCGTAAGAAATACGCCCGCACAGGTTTCAAATATGCTGTTGGGAACATTTGATATCTTATGCGTTCCGGGCTTGCATTCAAAATGCTCGCATATGGTTATAAAGCTGCCCGGAAGCATGAAATAATCTCTGTATATATGATATGCGCCCACCGCCGCATCCAGATATTTTTTCGCTCCCGTCGCCGCATAGATGTCAAACAGGGCACAAATGCTTGTAAGCAGATAGTTATGCGGTCTGTTCAGTGTAAAGCGCCATACCGCCTCGGGAATTTCGCGCGCCAGATAATCAAGCCACCAATCCATATCATAGTATTTCATGTTGGTTATGATATCCTCCGGCTTGCCCGCAGGGCTCGACTGCACTCTCGGTCCCGCCGCACTGCCCTGTATGCCCATGCTGCCCAAAAGCATATCCGGCAGATACTCGCAATTGTTATACCAATCATAGAATTTTCTTATGATCTGCCACGCCTCATCATAGCCCGCATATCCCGCAGCTATAAGTCCCTTTGTGAACATTGTACGGTCGTAATTCTTGATTTCATCCCGCATAAAGCCCGGCCAGCAGTCATGAGATATTGCAAACAGCGAGCTTTCATAAGGCAGACAATAGCCGTTATCGTTAGTAAACTGACGGCGCTCCACCTCATCCAGCATATCGGATACAGCCTTGCGGAATGCCGGCACCTCCTTATAACGCAGGGTATTGCCCATACCGGCAAGCATTCTGCCCTCATTTGAGGCAACAAGCATATCTATCCATATCCTGTCGTCGTCCTTTTTGTCCACCCAGCGCGGCAATTCAAGGCTTTTTTTCAGATAATTTATATTGCGCGCAAAACGGTCAGCCAGCACGCCTCCGCACAGTTCAACATTGTTCATGGGCACGCGCAGGCATTTTACCGGCTGCCACTGCTCCACCGGAATAAAGCTGCGCTTTCCGTTTTTCATATCATCCAGCTCTTTGTCCGTACAGTCATTCATAACGCTCACAACCGAGGTGGTATCTGCAAGGCGCAGGCTGACTATAGCTATTTCGCCGGAGCACACCTCCAGCCTTATACGGTTGAAGTTGTCCTTATCCTCAAGAGCAATGTGCACGGTGCGTTCACAATCAATATTTACATAGCGATCCGCTCCGGCACACATAATGCGCATTCTGCCGTTGCCGTCAAGCGTAACCGCCGCTTCACTGCCGCGACTGTAAATCTCGGCGTATTCTCCCGTGCTTCCCACAATCGAATCGCCTCGGCGTTCAAAGCCCGGAGAAGCAATAATATAACCCTCATTCGCACCGTCGATAAGCGTCACCGCAGCATTGCGCCCGGTAAGTATCGCACGGTCAAAGCGCAGCTCGCCCTCCAGCACCGTAAGCTTTATGCTTTTCTCTCCGTCGCATCTGCAGCGGAGAAATACTCCGGAATGCGCCTGCGCCTGCGACACATTTCCGTCAATATCCACACTTACCAAGCAGGGCTTTTGTTCCGCCGTAGCCACAAGTATTATCTCTGCCGCACGGAAATTAAGCCGGAATGACGCTCCCTCCTGCATAGCCGTGTATGTGTTGCAATATGCACCGATAGTTCTGGGAATAAGCCGATTGTGCGTAACATTTCCCTCATAGGTAAAATGAGTGTCATTTACGCTGCGTCCTTTTATTTGCAGTTTTTCGCCCTCGGCGCTGGAAACCGGAAGTACTATTCCGGCATATGTTGTAACCTCCGCCATTGCTTTCACTCCTTTAATTCTCTCTATCCGGCGCATTTTACGGTATTTTCCTCCGTTATTTCCTTGGCATATCCGCCGAATATCAAGCTTAATTTTTCATGTGTATTTTACACCATCTGCCATTTATGTGCTTGTAATCGAATACCTTAAAATTGTATCACAATCTCACATGGCATCTTTCCCGCAATCCCGAAGCAGCACTTCAAACATTGATTTTCTCTTGTCGGGCGCAATTTTGCTCCGCTTCCCGACTGTACATATAATATGAAAAAACGGCGCCCCGATTTTTTTCGGAACGCCGTTTGCACTGTTTATCATTACCTTCCGGGCATTTTACAGCTTAAACCAAATGCCCGAAACAATCCGCTGTTCTTAACCTTCAGCGGGCTTTTCCGCTTGAAAACGATATCCTGCGCTGATTTCTGCCGTCCGCCGCAGTACATACGGCAAGTACACTGTATTTCTCGCCGATTCTTTCCACCTGCACCGGAAGCTCCTTCAGCCCCGACACCGCACTTATGTTTTCCGCAGTTTCTATATCAGTGAAGCGAATAGGAATCATTCCCACGCCTCCGCTTTGTATAACCTCGGCATTTCCGCCGCTCACCGCAACCGTTTTCTCTCCGCTTCCCACTGTCGGAACATTCTCCACCCTATTGGCGGCCGTCTCGCGGCGCATTAGCTGTCCGCACGATCTCATCTCAAGGCTTCGTCGAAGCTCGGCATCCTTTCCGGCATAGCCGTCCGCCTCCGGAAGCAGCGAAATGCAAAACTCATATTCCGCTTTTTCGCCTTTTTTTATCTCCGCTGCTTCCGTTCTGAGAACTACCCGGCAATAATCTTCGCCTTCCCTTTCCCGAGAGTATACACAGGCCTCCAGCTTCCGCCCCTCAACGCGGCGCACGCACACTCCCATGCCCTCAAAGCCTATAAATTCATCCGCTCCTATATCGCGGGAAAATCTGTACCCCTCTCCCGGCAATACGCGCGCACACCCTAAAGATACATCATCTCCGAAATACAATCCCTGTCCGCAGAAAGCAAATATCCTGAGTTCTTCAAAATCATCATCCTCCAAGGCCTCCCAGCGCACTCTTGCAGCAATCCTTGTGTAATCCCGCTGAATCAGCATTGAATGCTCCAATGTGAATCTTACCGTTTTTCCAGGAGAATACGCCTCATGCACGCAGCGCGCTTCAAGCTGACCGCAGAACATTTCGGTAAGCCTTATCCTGCACAGCTCCAGCCTTGCCGCATCTTTGATTATCTCCAGCATGTCGGCGCTGAAGCTTCTGGGCTTTTCATCGGCAAAGGAACGCATCGACGGCATCAGCCCCGCCATAACGCTGCGTGACGGATCCAGTATGCAGCTTCCTCCCGCCGCAGAAAGCTCCGCTCTTCCAAGCTGAGCCTCTCTGCCGTGCGTCCACAGGTGACAGGCGCAGGTCTGCTTTGTCAGGCGCAATGTAAAACACAGCTTTTCTCCCGCTTCCAGCACCGGCGCCGCAGTATAGTCATAAAAGCCTGTCCCGCCTCCGCTGCGCACAATTCTCTCACAGCATATCTGCACCGGAATTCCCGTCTGCCGTCCCTCCTGCTCCAATACCGCTCCCAGCGGGATTTTGCTTTTTCGCGAAAACATAAAGGGCATACATGCCGGCTCATCAAACGGGTTCTCCACGGTTATTTCAATTTCGTTTTCTTCCCCCTCCGTATCATCCAAAATGTATACGCCGTGAACCCTGTCCAATTCCGACTGTATCAGTCGCCCCGCAACGCGCCCCTGTACGCACATCGCCAGCGCCGGTTCAAAAAAAGCCCTGTTTCCCGCTCTGCTGAAACGCAGTGATGTGCTGTAACTTTCACCGTCCTCCGCACTCATAACCGGCTGCTTTACTATCAGCTCTTCGCCGTTCACCTCAAGTATCCCGCCGCCGACCGTGCTTGCGAATATACTTTCTCCTCCCGCAGTCAAAACAGCATTATCTCCGTTTTGTACGGGCGCACCCCCGCGCAGGCGCATCACCGCCACCGCTACCGAGGCTTCTTTTTTCATCATAAATACCGTTGACAGCACTATGCTGTCCCCGATACATGCCGTTTCAAACGCGCACTGACCGGCGCCTCATCCCCCTGTGATACAAACGCACCTATCGCCGCATCCGCCCGGTTGTAGTATTCTCCGCGCTGCAGAAATGTTATACTGCCCGGAACACATCCCTGAGCCGTGTATACCCTATTATTTATATGCAGCTCCCTTACAAGCTCAAGCTGCATGGGTCCTTCACCGCAAAGCACCGGTCTGTCGGGAGAATACATCGATATTGACAATCCCAGTGAAGGTGTCGCCAGACAAAGCTGCGACGAGCTTCTGTGATCCGTTTTGAAATACATTTCGCTTCGAAGCGTGTTCTCCAGCAGCTTCATTTTTATCCTCCGGCACTTATTTTTATGTTTATTAATTTCCGATGCCGCAACGGTCATGCATATCCGCGCAAAGCGCTTGTCACCCGCATGAAAACCGCGTTTGCAATCACTATCATGCATTAATATAAAGTTATCGATTTATTATATCAGCAATCGTCGTAATTTGCAATCCCGTACCGCACATTTTCTGTCCCCGCGTGCATTTACGGCACCGAATAAGCATAAAATCTCGCCGCTCACCTTTTTTCGGCTCTGCCTTCGTTTCATCTTTTAAGCCGGTCTTGGTTTTTTCTTCACCGTTTTGAAGGTCATCATTAAATCGGTTGCAAAAACACCCGCCTTGTGCTACAATACAAATGAAAGAATTTCATGCGCCCGTTTCATATTTTACAGGCGTGTGGTTGTTATGTACAAAATTATCGATAAAATCAGCCGTAAAATGCAACTCCGGTATCAACAGTGCGTCAATTTGTTCATTTGCGGTTAAAAATCAAAGAGGTGCGGATAAGTGATAAGAGAGGATATACGAAACATAGCCATAATCGCCCATGTCGACCACGGCAAAACAACGCTTGTAGATGAAATGCTCAAGCAAAGCGGCACCTTCCGTGAAAATCAGCAGGTTGCCGAACGGGTAATGGACTCCAATGATATCGAACGCGAACGCGGCATCACAATACTTGCCAAAAACACCGCCGTACACTATAAGGGCACAAAAATAAACATCGTGGATACCCCCGGCCATGCCGATTTCGGCGGCGAGGTAGAGCGTGTGCTCAAAATGGTAAACGGCGTGCTTCTTCTTGTGGATGCCTTTGAAGGCCCCATGCCCCAGACCCGTTTTGTTTTGGGCAAAGCGCTTGCATTGGGTCTTAAGGTAATAGTGGTAATAAACAAAATGGACCGTCCCGATCAGCGCGCAGAGGCCGTAGCCGATGAAATTCTCGACCTTTTTATAGAACTGGGCGCAGACGAATCACAGCTTGACTGCCCGTTTGTATACGCATCGGCACGCAACGGCGTAGCCACCCTTGACAAATACGATCCTTCGCAGAATATGGCTCAGCTCTTTGATGCCATTCTTAAATATATCCCCGCTCCTCAGGGCGATCCCGATGCCCCGGCACAGGTGCTTATCTCCACAATCGACTATAACGAATATGTCGGTCGTATCGGTATAGGCAAGGTGGAACGAGGCACAATAAAAACCGGGCAGGAGATTGTGGTGTGCAACTACCTCGATGCCGACATGCGCAAAAAAATGCGTGTTAATACCCTCGCCACCTTCGACGGTCTCAAGCGCGTCCCCGCACAAAGCGTAAAATTCGGCGATATCGTTGCAATAAGCGGTATTGAAGGCATAAATATCGGAGATACTATCTGTGCCTCCGACACGCCCGAACCGCTGCACTTTGTAAAAATCACCGAGCCAACTGTGGCTATGACCTTCTCGGTAAACGATTCCCCCTTTGCCGGAAAAGAAGGCAAATACCTCACCAGCCGTCATCTTCGCGCCCGCCTTTACCGTGAGCTTCAAACCGATGTCTCCCTGCGCGTAGAGGATACCGACAGCGCCGATTCCTTCCGCGTCTCCGGGCGCGGTGAGCTGCACCTGTCCGTGCTTATTGAAAATATGCGCCGACAGGGCTACGAGCTTCAGGTTTCCAAGCCCGAAGTGCTTTATAAAATCATAGACGGCGTAAAATGCGAACCCATCGAAAAGGTGTTCATCGATGTTCCCGAAACATACATGGGCACCGTTATCGAGCGCCTTGGCAGCCGCAAGGGCGAGCTTGTCTCCATGCATTCCTTAAGCAGCGTCACCATGCGTCTGGAATTCTCCATTCCCTCCCGCGGGCTTTTCGGCTACCGTTCCGCCTTCCTTACGGATACCCGCGGCGAAGGCGTTATGAACACCGTATTTGATTGCTATGCTCCTTATAAGGGTGATATTCCCTCCCGCAGCAACGGCTCCCTTATTGCCTTTGAAACAGGCGAGGCCTGCGCATACGGCATTTTTCAGTCGCAGGACCGCGGACGCATGTTCGTAGTGCCTGCCCAGCCCGTTTATATGGGAATGATTGTGGGCGAATGCTCCCGTGCCGAGGATATAGAAGTCAATGTATGCAAAAAGAAGCACCTTACAAACTCCCGCAGCGCCGGAACCGATGAAGCGCTCCGCCTTGTTCCCCCGATAATCATGAGCCTTGAGCAGGCGCTTGATTATATCGGCGAGGACGAGCTTGCGGAAATCACCCCCACAAGCATCCGCATCCGGAAAAAAATTCTGGATTCCACTCAGCGCTACCGGGCCGCACGCAACAGTTCAAAGGGCTGAGATTGCGTCGCGCCGGTCAAAGCGGCCGTTGGCCTCAGGCAACCTACATAAAAAGGAGGCGCTATTATGGAAAACGGAAATACCCGCAAAAATCGCGGACTGCTTCGCATATTGCTTGCAGCAGGTATATTGCTGCTGCTGTTTTCGCGTTTTCTTGATCAGTGGCTGCTTCCGGCTCTTAAGGCAGGATTGGATGCAACCGGTCCGTTCATTTGGGGGTTTGTGCTTGCTTATCTTCTGAGATTTGCCGTAAATCCGCTGCAAAAGCTCTTTGAAAGGCTCACTCGCTCCAAGCCCGGTACCCGTTGGGCACGGCTGCTTTCGGCAGCCATATGCCTGCTTCTGACCGTTGGCTTCATCGCAGGGCTTGCATGGCTCCTGGCTCCGCAGATATACGATAATGTAATCCGCCTGTCCCAGAATATGCCTTCCTACCTTGACAGCATAGCAAACTGGCTGATTGAAACCGCTGCCAAGCTGAACTTAAAACTTTCCTCTGACGACCTTGATTTGCTCAATTCCTTTTGGCAGTCATTGGGAAATCTCATATCACAGAATACACAGGATATCGTCACTCTTGCGGGGAAATTGCTGCTGGGCATAGGAACGGGCGTATTTGATACCTTCATCGCGTTTATAGTCGCCTTCTATCTGCTTGCGGATGCAAGCCGCTATAAAAGGCTTACAAAACGCCTTCTGCGCTCCTTTATGAAGGATGAAACAAAGTATAATAACACACTCAGCTTCATCCACGAATCCGATTCGGTAATGGGCCGTTATATCGGCGGACGCCTTATACAGCTGCTCATATTCACCATTCTTGCCTGCATAGGCTTCGGAGTTGTCGGGCTTGACTATTTCCTGCTTGTAGGCGTCATGGTGGGAGTGCTTAACATAATACCGTATATCGGCCCCTGGATAGCCGCCATCCCGGCGCTTATCCTTGCTTTGCTGGAAAGCCCGGCAACAGCACTGTGGACGCTTGTTGTGATTATTGCGCTCCAGCTGCTTGACAACTTTGTTCTGGGCCCCCGCATTCTCGGAGACCGTCTCCGCGTCAGCCCGCTTTGGATATTTGTCGGCATCATTATAGGCGGCGCCATGTTCGGGCTTCCCGGCATGCTGCTGGGTGCTCCGGCGGTCGCTATAATCGGCAAGCTTCTGGAAAAATTCGTTGAATACCGTGAAAACGCTTCCGATCCCGACAAAAACAGCGTCGACACTGCTTCGGGCTGTACGGAAACCCAGCCGGATGCCGCCGTCAAAGAGAATACCTCGGACACTCACGGCTCACAAGACGGCACGGCTGATTCCCGTTAGCCGATCCGCTGTTTTTTATAACAGCTGAAGAACCTCGCTTTAATACAGCTTATAAACAAGCATTACAATATTTATAAAGAAGGAACTTAAAATGGCAAAAGAACTTTCAAGATGCTTAACCGCTATTCAGCCCAGCGTCACTCTGGCAATCGATGCCAAGGCAAAAGAAATGCGCGCTTCCGGAATCGATATTATAGGACTGGGAGCCGGAGAGCCGGACTTTGATACTCCGGCGCATGTAGTTGCCGCCGCAATAAAGGCCATGCAGGAGGGAAAAACGCGCTACACTCCCGCCGCCGGTACGCTGGAGCTGCGGCAGGCTATATGCCGCAAGCTCAAAAGGGATAACGGTCTTACATATGAGCCGGCGGATATTGTAGTAAGCAACGGCGCAAAGCATTCCCTTTTCAACGCACTTCATGCAGTCTGCAATCCGGGAGATGAAGTTCTTCTCCCCGCTCCCTACTGGGTAAGCTACTATGAGCTTATCAAAATGGCGGGCGCAACCCCGGTGCTGGTAACTGCCACCGAGGAAAACGGCTATCTTGTCACCGCGCAGCAGCTCAGAGATGCCATAACCGATAAAACAAAGGCTCTCATTCTTAATTCCCCCTGCAACCCTACCGGCGCTGTTTATCCGGACGGCAGACTTATGGAAATCGCCGCTCTTGCCGTGGAAAAAGATATATATGTAATCAGCGATGAAATTTACGAGTGCCTCGTTTATGACGGCGCCGTACACACCTCCATAGCCTCCTTCGGGCCGGAAATCAAGGATCTCACCGTTGTTGTCAACGGCCTCAGCAAGGCCTACGCAATGACCGGCTGGCGTATAGGCTATACCGCCAGTAACCGCCGCATAGCCACCGCCATGGCAAACTTCCAGTCACACGCAACCAGCAATGCCAACTCTATCGCCCAGGCTGCCAGCATCGCCGCCCTTGACGGCGACAAAAACGAGCAGCGCAGCATGATAAGTGAGTTTTCCCGCCGCCGTCAGTATATGATGGCGCGTATATCCGCCATAAACGGCATAAATGCCGTCAATCCGCGGGGCGCATTTTATATCTTCGCCAACATCAGCGGTCTTTTCGGCAAAAGCTGCGACGGACACATCATAAACAGCGCAATGGATTTTTCCTCACTGCTGCTTGAAAAAGCCAATGTTGCGGTAGTGCCCGGCGAAGCCTTCGGAGATGCCCGCTGCATACGCCTTGCCTACGCTACGGATATGCAAAGCATAATAAAAGCCATGGACCGCATTGAAGGCTTTGTAAACAGCCTTACATAATTGCTTTCCCTTGCGCAGCGCGCTATTTCGTTTTTTTGAAATGTTTGCGGATATAAACATGTGCACAGACCTATATTCGGCTTTATCATGCCCTGCCGCCGACAGACTTATTACAAGGAGATTACCCGATGTTCAAACTCAGCGAGCGCTCCAACCGCTTGGAGCAGTCAACCTACCACTATCAGCTTCAGGATGTAGCCGAGCCTCAGCTCTACCGCGACCTGTTCGACTACGACTCCGTCCCCAAGGTGGCCTTCAACCATCGCAATGTACCCATGTACACTCCCGAGGAGCTTTGGATAACCGATACCACCTTCCGCGACGGTCAGCAATCCCGTTCGCCTTTCTCGGCAGAGCAGATAGCCCATCTCTATTCCCTGCTGCATAAGCTGGGCGGCCCGAAAGGTATCATACGCCAATGCGAATTCTTTCTCTATTCCGAAAAGGATCGCCGCGCAGTGGAGCTGTGCCGCAATAAGGGATATGAATTCCCGGAGATCACCAGCTGGATTCGCGCCAACCCTGCGGATTTTGAGCTCGTAAAGCAAATGGAAATAAAGGAAACCGGAATTTTGGTTTCCTGCTCCGACTATCACATCTTCAAAAAAATGAACCTTACGCGCCGCCAGGCCATGGACAAATATCTTACCATAGTCCGCGCCGCTCTTGAGCAGGGCATAATACCCCGCTGTCACTTTGAAGACATCACGCGTGCAGACTTTTACGGCTTTGTCGTTCCCTTCGCAAGCGAGCTTATGAAGCTCTCCCGTGAAAGCGGCATCCCTATAAAAATACGCGCCTGCGACACGCTGGGCTACGGCGTATCCTATCCCGGCACTACTCTGCCGCGCAGCGTGCAGGGCATTATATACGGTCTTAACACCCTTGCCGAGGTTCCCAGCGCTCAGCTTGAATGGCACGGCCACAACGATTTCTACAAGGCGGTCTCCAATTCGTCCACGGCCTGGCTTTACGGCTGCTCCGGAGTGAACTGTTCCCTTTTGGGCATAGGCGAACGCACCGGCAATACGCCCGTTGAGGCAATGTGCATTGAATACGCCTCTCTTAAGGGCACGCCGGACGGAATGGATTTTACCGCCATAACCGAAATCGCCGAGTATTTCGAAAACTGTTTGGATCAGGAAATATCCCCGCGCACCCCGTTTGTGGGGCGCTCCTTCAATGCCACGCGCGCAGGCATCCACGCCGACGGTCTGCTTAAAAACGAAGAAATATACAATATTTTCAATACGACCAAGCTGCTTAACCGTCCTGCTACCGTTGCCGTTGACGCTCACTCCGGGCTTGCCGGCATAGCCTTTTGGATAAACGGCTATTACAAGCTTCCGCAGGATCGTGCGCTTGATAAAAAGCATCCTATTGTTCAGCGAATGAAGGAGCTGGTCGATGCGGAATACGCATCGGGACGCAATACCGTAATGGGCGACTTTGAGCTTGATGAAATGCTGCATTCTCTTGATCCCGAGCTACACCTTCATCTTATGCATCACGGCCCCGGTAAAAACATCGAAAAGCCGGCATTATAACGGCAAAGTCGATATATCTTTGCGCATTTACATACCGCTGCGGTGTCCACTAAGGCAAAAAGCGCATCTTAAGAAAGTCATGGGCGGAATAAATTCACAATATTTTTATATAAAAAAATATCTGAAATAGTTATGGAATTTTTCCGCCGAAATGTATTACAATAGTATAAACAAAATCAGGAGGTAATATTATGATTCATGTATTTTGCGGTAAAAAGGGTTCGGGCAAAACAAAGAAGATTATACAGCACGCCAATGCCACTGTGGCTCATTGCGACGGCAGCGTATACTTCATGAACTGCGACAACAGCTATATGTACGAGCTTGACCATTCCATCCGTTTCATCAATACCAGCGATTACGATATCGTCGGCGCATACCGGCTTCTGGGCTTCCTGGACGGCCTTGCGGCTTCCAACTTTGACCTTAAGATTATCTACATCGACGGTTTTCTTAAGCATATGGACCGCGATCTTGAAAAGCTGGAGGATCTCTTCACTCAGCTTGCTGCTTTCAGCGATAAATTCAAGATTGAAATCTACTTGAGCATCAGCAAGGAGCGCAGCGAGATACCGCCCTTTATCTGCAATTTCATCGACGACTGAAACGGAGCCATATAATGAATTATTCCAGCACGCGGGACGGATCCAAGTCCGTCCCGTCTTCAGCTTGCCTGCTTAAAGGCATATCAAGCGACGGCGGACTTTTTGTACCGCAGTCCTTCCCCACTCTTTCCCTTGCGCAGATCATGTCACTTGCCGATCTGTCATACAGCGAAAGAGCTTTTGAAATTCTCTCACGCTATCTTACCGATTTTACCCCCGAAGAGCTGCTTGAGTGTGTACGAAACGCCTATGACAGCGGGTCGTTTGACAATAAAGAAGTAGCTCCGCTTACCCGGCTTACTCCAGATGAAAATGTTTTGGAGCTTTGGCACGGCCCTACCTTTGCCTTTAAGGATATGGCGCTTCAGCTGCTGCCGCACCTGCTTGTAAAGGCAAAAGAAAAACAAGGCATAACGGACGAAATAATGATCCTTGTAGCCACCTCCGGCGATACCGGCAAGGCCGCCTTGGAAGGCTTCTGCGATGTTGAAGGAATACGCATTGCAGTGTTTTTCCCCTGCGACGGCGTGAGCAATATGCAGAAAATGCAGATGGTCACTCAGCGCGGCAGCAATGTCACCGTCGGTGCCGTAAAGGGCAATTTTGATGACGCACAGACCGGAGTGAAGCGTATTTTTGCCGATACCGCCTTCAACGAGCTTCTTGCGGGCCGCGGAGTGCGCCTCAGCAGCGCAAACTCCATTAACTGGGGCCGTCTGGTGCCGCAGATTGTCTATTACTTCTCCGCATATGCCGATCTTTGCAAACGCAATGCAATCATTCCCGGCGACGAGATCAATTTTGTTGTTCCCA
Source organism: Oscillospiraceae bacterium (assembly GCA_022009755.1). Taxonomy (GTDB): domain Bacteria; phylum Bacillota; class Clostridia; order Christensenellales; family QALW01; genus UMGS1338. The sequence goes on along the minus strand of CP091722.1, from coordinate 316,538 downwards.
CCGGAAACTTCGGCAATATTCTTGCAGGCTACTATGCATGGCGTATGGGGCTGCCCGTTAACAAATTCATCTGCGCCTCCAATAGCAACAATGTCCTGACGGATTTTATAAACACCGGGCATTACAATTCCCGCCGCGAATTCCATAAAACCATGAGTCCTTCCATGGATATTCTGATATCCAGCAATCTGGAAAGGCTGCTGTATCACCTTGCGGACGGCAACTCGGACTATATAAAAACCCTTATGGACAAGCTGCGCCGCGAGGGCGAATACACCGCCGACAGCGCGGTTATGGAGCGTCTGCGCGAAAAATTCTACGGCGGCTTTGCAACGGAAGAACAGACCGCAACCGCAATTAAAAGCACATTCGAGCGCTACGGCTACATTATTGATACGCACACTGCCGTTGCGCAGAGCGTTTTGGAGGATTACCGCCGCAAAACCGGCGATATCACTCCCGCCGTTGTTGTATCCACCGCCAGCCCCTTCAAATTTCCCGCAAGCGTGATAAAAGCAATAGAAGGGCGCGAAATGGACGATGCAGAGGCGGTTTTGCGCCTTGAAGAGCTGGGAATAACCGAGCCGGATTCTTTGAAATATCTGCCGATGATGCCCGTGCTGCACGATCTTGTGTGCGAAAAGGACGAGCTCAGCGGCGTTATATACGCCTCGCTGTTCGGCTGAGTTAATAAAGACGCGCGTTGAAAAAGTGCATAAAACATGCAAAAAACGCATTAAAAACAGCGAAAAAACGCTTAAAAAACGGGCAAAAAACGGGCAAAAAACGCATCATTTTTTGCCGGGCTGCCGGCGGGAAGGAGATACGCATCATGACACGGGTTTACGATGAAAAATATATACGCTCCGCAAAGCGCTCCTATGCTTTACGCCTGTGCGCGGTTATCCTTTTGTGCATGCTTTTTTGTGCAGGCTATGTTCTGAGTATACTGTATCCCGGCAGCAAATGGCTGACACTGGGAATAGGTGCTGCCGGCTGCATTGTATGCTGTACAGTAGGTCTGCTCCTGCTGACTCCGGCCGCCCGTAAATGCCGGCTGCTTAAGGAAATTGCAAGCGGGCTTTCCGCCAGTGACGAATTACTGTTTATCTCCTGCGGCGGAATGCGTAATTTTGAATTTTCAAATTACAGTGTTCTTGTTTTTTCCGGAAAGGATAATGACGGCAGAAGCTATGAGCGGGAACTGCTTTTTGAAGGCAAATGCCCTTTTACACCCGGAGAAAAAGCCGTTATATCGTCATACCGCGGTTTGATAACCGCATACGAACGCCAGCTGGGCGGCGAATCAAATTGTTAATACAGCAATTGAAAAAAATACCCATTGAAAGGATGCCGCAGGGCATAACATTTTTATGAAAGCGATCGTTACAGTAGTAGGCAAAGACAGAGTAGGCATTATAGCTCAGGTGGCCGGAAAGCTTTCCCAGCTTAATGTAAACATACTCGATATACGCCAAACCACCATGCAGGATTATTTTACCATGATGATGCTTGTTGATACCACCGCCTGCAATGTGGATTTTGCCGCGCTGCAAAGCGCACTTGAAGCCTTGGGAAACGAAATAAACGAGGATATCCGCCTTCAGCATGTGGATATTTTCAATTCCATGCACCGCATATAAAAGCCGCAGGCGGTTTTTTATGCAAAGCACCGCCCAAGAAGCGATGCATGCTTTAAGCCCGAAGCATTCGGGCAGACACACACTGAAAGGGCCCCATTAAGGGGATTGTAGCTATGCTGGATATTTTTGAAATTACGGAAACACTCAGTATGATCGACAAGCAGCACCTGGATATACGCACGATCACAATGGGCATTTCCCTGCTTGACTGTGCCGACAGCTCCGTTGAGAACTGCTGCCGCAAGATATATGATAAAATTACCTCCAAGGCCTCCCGCCTTGTACGCGTGGGAGAGGAAATAAGTGCGGAATACGGCATCCCGATAGTAAACAAGCGTATTTCCGTAACCCCCATTTCCCTTGTTGCCGCCGCATGCGGCGCAAAGGATCTTGTGCCCTTTGCCCTGACTTTGGAAAGAGCCGCTTCAGCCTGCGGGGTAAACTTTTTGGGCGGCTTTTCCGCTTTGGTGCATAAAGGTGCTACCCCCGCCGATGAAGCGCTGATAAACAGCATACCTGAGGCACTGGCAGCTACCGAGCATGTATGCTCCAGTGTAAATATCGGCACAACAAAGGCCGGAATCAATATGGATGCCGTAGGCAAAATGGGCAGAATAATCAAACAGACCGCAGCCCTTACCGCCGATAACGGCTCAATAGGCTGTGCAAAGCTGGTTGTATTCTGCAATGCCGTTGAGGATAACCCCTTTATGGCCGGCGCGTTTCACGGTGTGGGCGAAGCGGACTGCGTGATAAATGTTGGCGTATCCGGCCCCGGCGTTGTTAAATGCGCCCTTGAAAGCCTGCCGGATGCAGATCTTGGAGAGGTTGCGGAATGTATAAAGCGCACTGCCTTCAAGATAACCCGAATGGGTCAGCTTGTAGCCTGCGAGGCCTCAAAACGCCTGGGCGCAAGCTTCGGTATAGTGGATCTTTCCCTTGCCCCCACCCCGGAGATAGGAGATTCCGTAGCCCACATTCTTGAAGAGATAGGGCTTTCCTCCGTAGGCGGGCCCGGCACGACCGCAGCGCTTGCCATGCTTAACGATGCCGTTAAAGGGCGGAGTTATGGCAAGCTCCCGTGTGGGCGGACTGAGCGGCGCTTTTATACCGGTAAGCGAGGATGCCGGAATGATCTCCGCAGCCCGCAGCGGGAACCTTACCATAGAAAAGCTGGAGGCAATGACCTGCGTTTGCTCCGTAGGACTTGATATGATAGCAATCCCCGGCGATACAAGCGCCGATACAATAAGCGGCATAATTGCCGATGAAGCGGCAATAGGCATGATAAACCAAAAGACCACCGCCGTGCGCATTATTCCCGTTGAGGGAGGCAAGGTCGGCGACACCGTATCCTTCGGCGGATTGCTCGGCGAGGCCCCGATAATGCCGGTGAATTCCTCCGACTGCAAAAAGCTTATAAGCCGCGGCGGACTTATTCCCGCCCCGCTTCACAGCCTGAGAAATTAACAGCCGCCCCGACTGTTAAAAAGACGAATATAAAGCAAAAATAATATATTAATTCGGCAGTACAAGGTGCCGAGGAAAAGGAAGGAAAAATGAGTCAGTTGAAAAGCCGCAGTGAAATTCCTGCCGGCGACAAATGGTGTCTTGAGCATATTTACGCTTCAGAAGCAGACTGGCAGGCAGAGCTTGACCAGCTGCTGCGCGATATGCCCGATATGGCCAAATACCGCGGTAAATTGGACAATTACGAAACCGTAAAGGATATGCTTTACGAAAACGACCGTCTTGAGCTTATGTCGGAACGGCTGTTTACCTATGCCCGTATGTGCCGCGACACGGACAACGCCGATCCACAGTACAACGACATGGTATCAAAGGCCACAAATGCCATGGTGCGCTATCAGGAGCTTACAAGCTATATTATGCCGGAGCTTTCCAAGCTGGATTCCGCCGTTTTGGAAGCCTGGGCAGAGCGCGAGGAAATGTATCCCTTTGATTTTGCTTTGCGCGAGATCGGACGCAACAAGGCGCATGTCCTTTCCGATGCCGAGGAACGCATACTGGCCCTTGCCGGCGAAGTGGGCAATTCCTATGACGATATATTCACAATGCTGGGCGATGTGGATATGCAGTTTGACCCGATAATAAAGGACGGCAAGGAGCTGCCCATGAGCCACGGACGCTACGGTCTGTATCTTGAGGATCCCGACCGCGATGTGCGCCGTCAGGCTTTTGAATCCACCTATAATGCGCACAAAAAGCAGATAAACACCTTGGCCGCGCTTTACGGCTCATCGGTAAAAAAGGATGTATTCTTTGCCCGCGCGCGTCATTTTGACACGGCGCGTCAGGAAGCTCTTTTCGGCGGCAACATTTCTCAGAGCGTGTATGACTCCCTTATAAGCGCCGTACACGACGCTCTGCCCGATATGCATAAGTATGTTGCCCTGCGCAAGCGTACTCTGGGACTTGACAGCATGGAAATGTACGATATGTATGTGCCCATGACACACTATGCCGAAAGCGTAACCCCGTTTGATAAAGCACGCAAGCTGGTTTTGGAGGCCTTGAAGCCCCTTGGCAGTCATTACTGCCAGGTGCTCTCCGGCGCCTTTGATGAGGGCTGGATAGATATATATGAAACCAAGGGAAAGACAAGCGGCGCATATTCCTGGGGGCCCTACGGCACTCACCCGTATATTCTGCTTAACTATCAGGACAGGCTGGATGACGCGTTTACTCTTGCTCATGAAGCGGGACATGCCATGCACTCATACCATTCCGACGCAGCTCTTCCCTATTCCAAGGCCGGATATCGCACCTTTGTGGCGGAGGTTGCCTCCACGGTAAACGAGGTGCTGCTGCTGCACTATCTGCTTGACAACACCGATGATGTTGAAATGCAGAAATATCTTTTGGAGCTGCATCTTGAACAGTTCCGCACCACGCTGTTCCGCCAGACAATGTTTGCGGAATTTGAGTACCTTGCGCATACTCAGGCGGAAAACGGCGAAAGCCTTTCCAAGGACTGGCTGTGTTCCACCTATGCCAAGCTGAATGCCGACTATTACGGCCCTGCCGTGAACACGGGTGAGCTTATTTCCTACGAATGGGCACGAATTCCGCATTTTTACCGCGCATACTATGTATATCAGTATGCTACGGGCTTCAGTGCGGCGGTAGCAATCGCGGAGCGTATACTTCACGAGGGCGAAAGTGCTACAAAGGATTATATTTCCTTCCTCTCAAGCGGCGGAAGCAATTATCCCATTGAGCTGCTTAAGATTGCCGGCGTTGATATGTCCCGCCCGGACACCGTAAAGGCAGCGCTCAGTTCCTTCCGTGATACGCTGGAACGCTTTACGGCACTTATGAAATAACAACAGGTACGGACGGGAAATACATTTATCTGTCCTGTGCGGCTACGTTAAACCATTATAACCCATCAGATACCGTTATAATAAATAATGTGAGCATATAATACAATAAATACCACCCGCATGCGGGTGGTATTTATCATTATCATGCACAGCACCGACATTTATCAGATTGCAAATAAATGCGTACCGGCCTGAAGATTGCAAACCATTGCTTTATATGCCATCCTCCGTAAAATGCCAAGCAGCAATCCTGCAAATGACGTTTCTTACGGAAAAACATCCCGAATTGAAACTCACCGCACCGTAATGCAAAAATCAAGATGCTTAGCGGCATAACGGAGCAATAAGAAGAAAACTAATTATTCGGAAGAATAACACCTTTCTTCAGAATTATATTGGCATACAGCGCTGTTTCCCCGGTAGCAATGACAGCATAAGCGTGTCGGGCACGTTCATAAAACGCAAACCGTTCAATATGGCCTATGCGTGCAACATCGCCTTCCGATGCACGCAGCACTGCGGCGTATTCATGCCAAATCGGTGTCTCGACAGGATCGCCCGGTACGACCTCCATAAGCATAGCGTTCGGATCGGAATAGTTGTCCAGCGGCAACACCGACATAATTGCGCGCAAAACCTCTACGCCGCCATGAGCATCCAGCCGTACGACGCGGTTGTGCAGCGCCGCAGCGGGAAAATTACCATCTGCAATCACGATCTCGTCGCCGTGTCCCATCTCACAGAGGATCTTTAACAGCTCCGGAGCGAGCAGCGGTGATAGATTTTTCAGCATTAAGCTCCCTCCCGATCAGCCGTAAAGCGGGCCGTACTCACGGCATGCAGCATAATCGGCTGCCTGCGTATTCTCTGTGCCGAATGCCGCCCATGTATGCGGACGGGTGACCTTATCGTCAGGTACGTTATGCATGGTAACGGGAATACGAAGCATTGAAGCAAGCGTAATTAAATCTGCACCGATATGTCCGTAAACGGTTACGCCGTGGTTGGCGCCCCAGTTGGCCATGACGCTGTACACATCCGTGAACGCGCCCTTTCCGGTAAGACGAGGGCAAAACCATGTCGTCGGCCATGTCGGATCGGTACGGGCGTCGATTGTTTTATGAATCTCATCCGGCAGATCGGCGGTATATCCTTCGGCAATTTGCAGCACCGGACCGATACCTTCAACAATATTGAAGCGCAGCATTGTCATCGGCATCTCTGCACGGCAGCGGAAGTGGCTTGAGAAGCCGCCGCCGCGGAAATATTCATAGTCGGCACGACACCAGTCGGTTGCATTCAGACAAGCGGATATATCTTTGTCGGTCATCTCCCAGAACGGTTTCATACAGCCCTCACCTGCGGCATTCTTCGCCGCACCGCTGCCATCAAGCGCCGTCGCGCCGGAGTTGATGAGGTGAATAAATCCATCGGCTGCAACACCTTCGGGACGATGCCCCGTCACACGTTCACACGCCTCAGGGCTCCAATAGGTGCGTACATCATGGAAGCAGGGGGCTGTATGGCTGACCAGCGTGCCCAGCATCATTGCGATGCCGTTGCAGGTATCATTTTCGGTGGCAAAAGGCGTCGGTGCTTTTTTACCGTTCCAGTCAAACGTGGAAGCCAGAATTGCCTCGGAGAAGTCAGCATTCGGCAACCAGTCGGTCCACTGCCGCTGACCCTGGAAGCCGCCGGCAACCGCATTGCGTCCGAGCGCCTCCTCATGCCAGCCCATGTCGGCAAGCTTTGGGTTGCCGTAGAGTATATCCCGCAGAATAAGCGTCATTTTGACTATAAATTCCCAATCTTTATCGGGAGGAACTGCCTTCGATTTTGTAATAATCGAAGGAAAGGTTTTGGCGGCGTTTTTGTCAAAGCCCTCAGGGCAATTCGCCTTGACCCATGCAAGTGCCTTTTCGTACTCTTCTGCGTCATATATGCCGATCTGCATGCGGCGAAGAATCTCAACCTCATCCACCCACTCAGCACGTATGCCGAAATACTTCTGCAACACGGAGGCATCACAGAAGCTGCCTGCTATACCCATTGAGACCGCGCCTACGTTGACATACGCCTTGTTCTTCATCCAGCCGACCGCAATTGCGCAGCGGGCAAACCGCAGAATCTTTTCTGCTACATCCGCCGGAACCGCGGTATCATCGCGATCCTGTACGTCGTGACCGTAGATGGAGAAGGCAGGCAGGCCGCGTTGTGCATGTGCCGCCAGAACAGCCGCCAAGTATACCGCGCCGGGGCGCTCGGTTCCGTTAAATCCCCAAACCGCTTTGATGGTATGCGGATCCATATCAAATGTTTCTGTGCCGTAGCACCAACATGGGGTTACGGTCAGTGTTGCAACCACATTTTCAGTAGCGAACTGATCCGCCACACGTGCCGCTTCAGCACCGCCGCCGATAGTCGTGCAGCCTATAACGCACTGCACGGGCGTTCCGTCAGGGTAACGCACATTTTCGGTAATAAGTGTCGCGGCGCTTTTCGCCATTGCCATAGTCTGCTGCTCCAGCCCCTCGCGCACACCGCCCCAACGGCCGTCAATGGCGGGACGGATACCGATCTTTGGATAAAGCATTAAAATCATCCTCTCTTTTAAATGAATTTTTCAGGTAATATTGCTTCAGCCTTCCGTTTTTTTAAGTATAATTTGAGCCGACCGCGCCACACGGTGACGCATGGCGCGGTCGGCTTAATTGCACTGATTGTTGTATTGCTGAAATCAGCCCTCGTACACGAGGTTGTTCTTCACCATCTCATCAACGTTCTCGCTGTTCCACCAAGCACCTGCGATGGAAACGGTTGCCGTCACTTTTTTGCCCTCGGCTGCATAGATGGCCTGCTCGACGGCCTGATAGCCGATCTGATAGGAATCCTGCGCCACAGCACCGATCAGCTTCGGTCCGGTCGTCTTTTTCATCCACTGAATCTGTTTTGTGCCGGCGTCAAAGCCGCAGAATTTGATTTCATCGTATTTGTTGCCTGCTGCGCCGATTGCATCGTAAACCTGCTTAACGACACCTTCATTGCTCATGAAGATAGCCTTGACACCCTTTTCGTACAGCGCTTCAAGAGCACTCTTGTACGCCTGATCCGCATCGCCGGGCTTTACTTCTTTGGCAATCTCATATTTGCCGGCCGTGGTGCTGTCCGCCTCTGCCAGCTCTTTGAATTTCTTCTCAAAGCCGTTTGCACGGTCAATGCCGGTCTGGGTCTCATCATGCTGAATGATGCCTACGACATATTTGCTCTCGGAAGCGGCAATATCACTCTTGATGGCCTCAAAGAATTTTTCGGCAGCCAGTCCGGCGGCCAATTCATTGCTCGTTGCAACAGAGGAGATAATCGGGTTTTTGTTAGCCTTGTCCAGAGCGGCTATATCATTTGCCCATATACCGCTGTCAAACTGTACAACCGGAATCTTTTCGTCAAACGCCTGAGTAAGGCTGTCCACAAAGCCTTCTCCAATGGTTCCCAGTACTATGGCAGCCGGATTGTTGTTCAGCGCGGTACTTACCATTTCCTTCTGAGATGGCAAATCCTTAGCGGACTCGCTTGCAGGGCCCTGGAACGTTACCTTGTACCCGTATTTCTCGCCGGCAGCAACCGCACCGGCCTTAACGGACTGCCAAAAAGCATGGGACTCGCCTTTTGCAACAACGGCGATGGTCTTGCTCGTTTCGGCAGGCTTGCAGCCCGTTGCCAGGCACGTTACCAGCAGTGCAACTATGCACAGGACAGAGATAGCGACTTTTTTGAACAATTTCATTCGGGGTTCCTCCTTAAAAAATTTTTTTGGTTCTTCGCCAGACCCCCATTTGGGAGTCGGATCTGCTTGAATTACGCTTACGCTTTTGCGGCTTTAGCCTTTGTATCGTCATATGCCGTCTTTGCCGCTGCTTTTTCCTGTCGCAGCGCTTCGATTTGTACTTTCCGTTGTTCAACGGTTAGCGCAGGGTCAGAATACGCTACATCAAGGCGGTTTTCAATGTCGGCGACGGTCTCGCGATAGTGCCGTTTAGCTTCCTGTGCCGGAGTTTCTATCTTCACACGGCTGGCTTTCTTATTTTTAACAATGTCCATCAACACGGCAGCAACCACAATGATGCCGGTCAATACATAGGTGACATAGGTCGCGTTGACGTTGAGATTGAAGCGCGCCAGCACAAAATTCAGACCGCTGCGGATCACAACCAGCATAACACTGCCGATCACGGAGCCGGCTACTGAGGCGATACCGCCCGCCGCACTGGTTCCGCCGATATATACACCGGCTATTGCATCAAGCTCATAACCGTTGCCTGTTGCCGCCGCAACGGTAGTAAACGAAGCCGACCAAAAAATCGCAGCTACGCCGGCACCAATGCCGCTGAACAGATAGGCAAGCATCTTATATTTATCCGTGTTTATACCTGACAGGCGGGTAGCCTCCTCGTTGCTGCCTATTGCCAGGATATAACGGCCGATACGGTTTTTATACATAAGATACATGCACAGAAGCATCAAGCCTAATACCCAAATCAGTCCTACGGGAAACTTGTTGTAATTTGAAAACACCTTGTTAAACCAACTGCCGGTCGGATAGAAGATGTTAGGCACGGCCACAATGATGGCACTGAGTCCGCGGGAGAGCATCATCGTACCTAGCGTTGCGATAAACGCCGGCACCTTCAGCTTCGCAACCAAAATACCGTTAACCAAGCCGAACAGAGCACCCATCGCAATCATCAGCGGGATAACCGCCCACAGAGGTATAAGGTTTCTCTCAAACATGTGACCTGCAATAACCGATGAGGCAATGCATACCGTACCGATCGAGAGGTCGATGCCGCCCGTAGCTATAACAAAGGTGACACCGAGAGCCAAAACGGCGTAAGGGGCAAGACTTTGCGCCATACTGACTATGTTATATGTTTTTAAGAAATTCGGGTTGAGAATGTAGAACACGACAATAAGCGCCACAAGTGCCAAGACAATGATCATGTTCTGCTTGCCTTTGGTGGCGACCGTCTCTCGAAGCCGAACGCATTGACGACGCATCCTTCGCGCCGCTGTCAGCTTGACTTGATTTTCCATATCCAGACCTCCTGCTTTTCTGTCTTAAGCGGATTCCCGCATAGTTGCATATTTCATAATCTCTTCCTGCGTCAGACCCTCAATCGGCAGATCTGCCGTTACACGGCCTTCGCACATAACCACCACGCGATCAGAGAGCCGCTGGATCTCAGTAAGCTCAGAGGAGATCATAATGATGGATTTGCCTTCGGCGGCCAACTGCGCCATCAGATCATACATTTCGCTTTTTGCGCCAATATCAATGCCGCGGGTAGGCTCATCAAAGATAAATATGTCACAGTCTTTAAGCAGCCAGCGCGCCACAATAACCTTCTGCTGGTTGCCGCCCGACAGATTTTTGACCGTCTGATTCATTGAAGGGGTTTTTGTCCGCAGCGTGGCGTTAACCTGCTCTGCAGAACGGCGAATCTCCGCATCCGAAATCCATCCGGTATGGATGTAATCGTCAAGGGAAGCCAAAACCGTGTTTTCCGCTACGGACTTGATAAGCATCAGTCCGTACTGTTTTCGATCCTCGGAGAGGTAGCAGATACCGTGCTTGACCGCCGCCTCCGGTGACTTAATCCGCACCGGCTTGCCGTTTATAAACACCTCGCCGGAATCGAAATTGTCTGCACCGAATATTGCACGCGCAAGCTCGGTGCGCCCGGCGCCCATCAAACCGGCAAAGCCGAGAATCTCTCCCTTTTTGAGAGTAAAGCTGATATCCTTGAGCGTGTTGCCGCTGTTAAGGTGCCGCACCTCAAGCGCAACCGACGCATCCGGCGCAACCAAGCTCTTTTCCTTCTGACCGCCGTAGACCACGCGTCCGACCATCATCTGCACTATCTCGTCCTTTGAGGTATCTTTGGTATTGAGCGTGCCGACATATTCGCCGTCGCGCATCACCGTCACACGGTCGGATATCCTCCCGATTTCGTCCATACGGTGGGAAATGTAAATCATGCCGATGCCCTTTTTGCGCAGGTCATCCATGATTGCAAACAGCTCCTCTACCTCCGGCTGGGTCAGAGCCGCCGTCGGTTCGTCAAGAATCAGCAGTTTGGAATCCCGCGAAATTGCTTTGGCGATCTCCACCATCTGCTGCTTACCGACCGTAAGCGAACCGAGACGCACCGTCGGATCTATACGAATACCTATGCGCTTAAACAGCGCCTTTGCATCCTGAACCATCTTGCGATCGTCAATAAATATACCGCCCTTTTTCGGCTCGCGTCCGATGTATATGTTCTGCGCCACGGTCAGGTGAGCCATCATGTTTAACTCCTGATGGATCATGCTGATTCCTGCCGCCTGTGCTTCCGCAATTGAGGAGAAGCTGACCGGTTTTCCGAAAAGCTCAATCTCTCCGGCATCCCGCTGGTGAATTCCGCAAAGCACTTTCATCAATGTGGATTTTCCGGCGCCGTTCTCTCCCATCAGCGCATGCACCTCACCGGCACGAAGCTCAAAACAGACCGACCGCAAGGCATGAACGCCCGAAAAACGTTTATCAATGTCGGTCATTTTTCAGGACTACTTCGCCCACTTTGAATTCACGCCCCTTCCGAGTTGTCATTTTTTCTCAAAAATTTCTCCGTGTCTGTTGCTTCTATTGCTATTTTATCATTTTAAATTAATAGTACAAGAGACTAATTTGTTGTGTTTTTGACCGCAAGAAAAATCCTAATTTGTGATGAAATTATTAACTTTTTTTGCTTTTTATATATTGACTTTTTGCATCAAATATAGTATGTATAAATAGACAAGATGCGATTTTATCCATATTTCCACGGAATCTTTCAGGGTTCCCGAAAGGAATTGTCATGAAAATTAAACACCGTTACAACAGCGCTCAACGACAGCATTACCTGCTGGAGGCACACTATTCTTTCAAGCTCAAGCCCCGCCTGCTTTATGTCGGCTCACTTGACAAGCATGGAGGTTGGCGCGAAGAACCGCACGCCCATGATTTTTTTGAAATGGTGTTTATTACCGACGGGCACGGCACCGCTATAATCGGCGAATCCGAACATGAGCTCAGCCGCGGCGATATTCTGATTTATAATGCGGGCATTTCTCACTATGAAAGAAGCAGAATGGACGACCCGATGGAAGCGTGTTTCATTGCCTATGACAAGCTGGAGATTACCGATCTGCCGCCAAACTGGCTGCTCCCGTCCTCTTACGGCTGTTTTTTTCCCGCCGGAGATATGTACGGCATATTTGATCGATTATTCTCAAGTCTGCTGCGGGAATTCGAACAAAAGGAGCGGTTCTACATGGAAATCGCGCAGAACATGTCGCGCACTCTACTCATGTATTTGTTTCGTCTTATCAACAAAACCGAAAACGCCGAAAACCTGTTGGATTCGGGACGAATTCTTGATACCGTTATCAACTATATCAACTTGCACTATACTCAGGAAATAACTCTTGAAGATCTGGCGCGGGAATGCTATGCAAACAAGTACTATCTTTCCCATCTGTTTTCCCGCGTTCGCGGGGAGAGCATAGGCAAATATATACAAAGGCGGCGGCTCTGCGAGGCTAAACGGCTGCTGGCGGAAACGGATAACTCCGTCAGAAAGATAGCCGAAGCAGTCGGTTTTCCGGATAACAGTTATTTTTGCCGCGTGTTCAAAAAAGAGACAGGCGTCACTCCGCTCACCTTCCGCGCCGGCGAAAGGAAAAATGCGGATAAATAAACAAACCGGCACGGAGGAATCTCTCCGCACCGTCCCGTATGTGAACACATGCTTGCCGTATTCTGCCGGAAGCATCGGCAATAAGGCTGCAATATGTCGGCAAGCCGTATCTGCATAATGCCATCTTTCATCTTGCCATGAAGTGCTTATTTGCATAATATTTGCCGCCGATTGAATATAATCAAGCTGTCTTTATTATCAGCCACACCTTCGCTTGCACCGTGCTTCGTTTTGTCGTTATAATGATATAATATGAAAACGCCCTTTGACGGATAAATCAACGGACATTTTTTTGGATTATAGTTTGAAGACATAACAGCCATATGGAATCATTATTAAAACACCTGCAGCCGTGTTTACCGAACATTCAACTAAACCGATTTGCGACAGAAGGACTATGCATACTCAGCTTTAAGCTTTTTACAAAGCGCCGTAAGAAATTCTCGATTTGTGGGCTTGCCCCTTTCTTTATCCACAACGCTCCAAAGGCCGTATTCACCTGTGCAACATCGCCGTTTGTCCACGCCTCCTCTACGGCACTGCGTATGCTCCTCTCCACACAATTGGCCTTTGTTCCGAAGCGCAGCGCCACTCTTGAATAGACATTCTGCATGGGTTCTGTGCCGTCCTGCACCGTCATTTCCATAATGGCGCATTGCGCATACCGAAAGCCCAGCCTTCCGTGCCGTATTCCCGATTTTTCCAGCAGCCGGGCTGCGCAGGCTGTACGGCGATGAGCAATTGCTTCCTGCGACAGGCTTCTTTCTCTGCCTGAGCACAACTGGGAGATACGCCGCAAAACAGTTCTGGCCCCCGACATATCCTGCATGAGATATGCGGCTCCGTATGCAACGCTGAGCCGCACCGCGGCATCATTTATAAACCGGTCACAAACACAACGGGGATATCATCACAGGCGCAGAGCAGCTCTATGCCGTCCCCGCCGGGCAGAATAATATCTGAAACGATGACATCCGGTAAAAAAACCTTTATTTTGTTCATCGCGGCCGGCATATCGCTGCAATGACTTACGGCAATGCCGTTATGCACCGCCGTTGCTATCAGCTCCGATGCAAATTTGTCCTCATGTCCGCATATAAGCAGGCGCTTGAGCATAAATGTTCCTCCGCTTTTTATCATTAAGCTATTGTCGGCCAGTATTCTCCTTACGGGTCGCATACCGAGACCGACTTTGTGCATATTTTTAACATTTGTTTTTAATTATAGCGCCTGCAATATTTTTTGTCAATATTGTTTTTGTGATCAGCACTCGGCATGAACGCTTCCGCCGCGTTATCATGCAGCGTCGATCATCCAATCGGCATACAGTCCGTAGCCCTTTGTAGGTTCATTTACCATAACATGCGTTACCGCACCTATCAGCTTGCCGTCCTGAATTATCGGGCTGCCGCTCATCCCCTGCACTATTCCTCCCGTTTTTTGCAGCAGCACGGGATCCGTTATCTGAAGAACCATTCCTTTCTGTGCTTTTTCCGTCTGCCTGTTTACCTTTACGATTTTTATTGAATACTCCTTTACTTCGCTTTCAATGGTAGTGAGTATTTTTGCCTCCCCCGTGTGTACATCTTCGCGGCTGCCAAGCTGTATGGTTTTGTATTTGGGATTCTGCGGCTCTTTGAGCATTGTTCCGTAAATTCCGTACTGTGTATTTGTACATATTTTGCCCAGCGTAACTGCATCGGCACGGAAGCCTCCGCGCAGCTCACCCGGCTTGCCTCTTTGTCCTTTTACTATTTCGTTTATGGTACAGTTAACCACTTCTCCTCTTGCAAGGGGCATAATTACGCCGGTTTCGCTCTCGCACACGGCATGTCCGAGCGCTGCAAAGCCGGAATTTGCGGGATCGTAGAATGTAAGGGTTCCTATGCCCGCCGTGCTGTCCTTAAGCCAAAGCCCCAGCCTGTATTTTCCGTCCGATGAATCGTATGCGGGCCTGATGGTCATTTGGCGCAGCTGTCCCTCCCGCTCTACTTCAAGACGGATTGCTTCCCCGGCACGATCGCTTTGCAGCACAAATTCCGTTATATTTGACACTCTTGTGCCGTTTACAGATTTTATGATATCTCCGGGCGCAAGACCCGCATCCCTTGCAGGATATGCCGTTTGCCCGTTTTCTCCCCTTATTTCCTGACTGCCCACTATCATTATTCCGTCCATATAAAGCGCTATGCCGATGCATTGCCCTCCCGGAACGACGGTTTTACCTTCAGTGCTGCGGGGGAATACCCGCGGCGCGAACCCCCGAAAAACGGCAGCGTGATTATAAATATCAAAGCAGCGGCAAAGCTCAATATCCTCCTCTTTTTCATATTTTTTATACCTCTCAAAAAAATAATTTCGACCGTGAAGCAAGCCGACGATGCGGCTTTGCGGTTATAATTGTCGATTCCTATTTATTTTGCTTATAATATGCCGTTTTTAATCAGGTAAAAAAAGCAATTGAATATTATTATTCGGGTAATTTTTATAAAAACAGTTAAAATGCGAAAATATCCGCGCACCTAATACACGGATAAATCAGATAATTTATTAAAAGAATTCTTCTGCTGCGCGCGAAATTTTATTATGCGTCCTTTCCGGTGCTTTCATAAAACTCCAGCAGAGCTTTGTATGAATCGGCAAGCTCCTCAAGACGGGAAAAGCTGCGGTCATATACCTCGATTACTGCGGTTTCAACACTCGGCAATGCCCGTGTACGGTCAAAAAGCGCCCTGAAATCGAATTCCCCCTTCAGGGGCAAATAGAGCACGCCCTCCGCGTCAAAATCGCAAATATGCACATTTACAAGCCTTTCTCCCATGGCTTCAAGGTATGTAAAGGCATCCGTACCGCTTTGCATGGCCTGCTTGATGTCCAGCGTGGTGTACAGCGGCTCCTCCGCCGCTTCCGAAAGACGGGAAATGAAATCCGGATGATTGTAATGCGTCCAATGCACATTTTCCCATGTAAGGCGCATACCGCGTTCCTTGCAGGCCCGGCTCAATTCCTGTGTTACGGCGGCAAAATGCGGATAATCGGTGTTATGCTTTACATAACGGATCTGTGCAGGTCCGTGCAGGACATAGTTTTTTGCACCAAGCTCCGCACCGATATCAAGCACACTGCAAAAAATGTTCATGGCATCGCGTTTTTGCCGTTCGTGCCGTGAAAAAGCTGTCCCTCGTATTGAGTATTAAGCGTATGCATACTGCTGATGCTTATGCCGGTTGCCCGCTTTGCGCGCACAAGCTCCTTTGCAAAGGCGCGATCGTATTCGCAAAAGGTTGCAAGAAACACCTCTGCGCACTGCGCCCCCTGATCGCCTATCCAGCGCAGGGCATCCTCTGTATTAAGTTTTCCGTTAAGGGAGGCCGTGGATATGCCCAGCTTCATATTTCCTTGCCCCTTTCCTTACAGTTCAAGCTCGTCCAGCGTAAGCGCAAAGCTGGGCGCAAACTGACACATGAAATAATCCACCTCGGGAGCGCCGTATGCCTCAATTTCCGCCTTTATGGAGGCTGCCGCATGAGAGAATTCGTTATTGCCGCAGCGCAGCTCCTCAACACATTTGAGATAGGCGCTGATTTTATCGGCGTATTTGACGATTCTGCGCTCCGGGCAATCGTGCTGCACCACAAGGGCTTCATAATCGCTTCTTAGCTCCTGCGGAAGTGCCGTAAGCAGCCGCTGTTCCGCTACGGCTTCTATATTTTTATAAGCCGCTTTAATTTCCGGATTAAAATATTTAACCGGGGTCGGAAGATCCCCGGTAAGCACCTCGCCTGCCTCGTGATAAAGAGCAAGCAATGCCGCTTTGTTTTCGTCAAGCCTCCCGTTATACAGCCTGTTGCTGATAAGCGCAAGGCAATGCGCTATCATGGCTGTCTGAGTGGTATGCTCCTGAACATTTTCCGCCGTGCTGTTTTTCATAAGACTCCAGCGGCGAATATACTTCATTCTTGCCATATATGCAAAAAAATGCTTCATGTCAGCCTCCCTGCCGTTGAGCGTTTTCTTTTGTGTTGTCCGGTGCCAAAGCATCCTCCGCATTGTTTTGTGCAATATGCACATTCTCCACGCTTTGACAGCTTGCCTTTGCTTTGAAGGAGGTTATCGCCACCGTGACAAGACCGAGAATTATATACATATAGTATGTGAAAAAGCGCCATATGAGCGTACCCCAGAAAAGCACGCCGCCGGAGAGCGCCTGAAAAATTATATAAAAGGCTCCCTCTGCCACCCCCATATTGCCGGGTGTTGGAATATAGGTTACAGCAGCATAAACATAAAAGCTGAGCGCTACGGTATCTATCCAAACCGCCTGTGAGCCGCAGGCATTAAGCACCAAAAAGGGCACCGATGCATTGGCTATCTGAGCAATCAATGAAAACACGAACGCCATAATGAACGAGAATTTTTCTTTTGCAAGGAAAAACAGATTAACACGGTATTCCTCAAAATATGCAAACACCTTGTTTACTGTTGCATCATAGTTTTTAACTATATGAATTTTGGAACAAAAACGCAGCACGCCCGAAACAATAACCCTTGTAGGCTTGGGAAAGATGGAAAAGAAAACAAAAATCATGGGCACAAGCGAATAGCAAACCAAGCCGAAAATAGCCGCCACCTTCATTGCCGCCGCCGTTTCAATGGCTGCGGAGCGCCAAACAAAAAGCACCGCCGCGACAACTATAAAGGACATCTGGTTTGTAAAAAAGCCCATTATGGGCAGCGACCCCGATATTCCGGCTGACAGTCCGCTTTTTTTAAGATGGTACATCTGAAAGGGCTGGCCGCCGGTTCCTGAGGGGGTGATAAAATCGTAATACTTACCCAGCACCGCAACCTCAAAGGATTCCCTGAGCATACGCTTCCCGGTGCAGGCACGGATGAGAGTGAAGTATTTGAAGGTTTCGCAAGCAATAACAGCAAGGAAAGCGGCCAATGCAAACAGTATAAAATACCAGTGCTCGCCCAACAGCCTTGCAACCTCGGAAAAACGGCTTGCTTTGGCTGTCCTGATTACCGAATTCGGAAATTGCCATTATTACAATAACGGCAACATTTATCCCGACAAATACAAACGGAAGCCACCTGCGTTTTTTCTTGGGTTTGGTTATTGTTGTATCCTGCATACTTTACCGCCACATATAAATAGATTTATAATACCGATGCCGTAAAAAACTATCCGGCCGGCTAATACCGCTGCGCATAAAAAGCCGCCGCACCGCTGCTGCCTGCATTATTTATGATATATCAGTATAGCATATATGCTGCCTTTTGGCAATACGGTTTTTCCGGCGGATAAAGCGTTTGCTGCCGTTTTTTACGCAAGATACACGGGCATCGGCCTCCGCTTTTTCTTTCGGTTTACCGATTTATGCGTAAGGCGCCGCTCCCTGCGTATTAATGTATTAATAATAGTTATGCACCGCAAAAACAAATAATAAGTATAATTATTTTTATGATAATGATAATTAGAAGGTATTGTGTCCTTCCCGCATATGCCGTGCGTAAAAAAAGAGGCATCAGAAACAGCTGATGCCCCATTATTGAATAAACCGTTATTTTTTATGCCTTTTATGCCGGAAAGGCTTATTTGCCGGAGGTCACGGAAAGCCAAAGCTTGTCAAAATCATCCGCTTTATCGCCCAGATCCACGAATACTTCGCACTTTTTGAGATATTCCTCATCAGGGTATATTTTTTTATTGTTTTTGATCTCCTCGTCAAGCTGCTCATAGGCAAGCTTATTGGGTGTGCAGTATCCGATGTAATCGGCATTGCGGAAGGCTATATCGCCGCGGCAAAGGAAATCTATAAACTTCTCCGCAAGCTCCTTGTTGGTGCTGCTCTTGGGAATGCATACAGCATCAAACCATACATTTGTACCGCCCTCGGGAAGCGCATAATCAAGGAAATCCGCCTCCGCCATGGCTATAATGGCATCCCCGGAGTAAACAACGCCCAGCGCGCCGTTTCCTTTGGCCATCATGCCCTTGGTTTCGTCAACATAATAGGATTTTACCAGGGGCTTTTGCTTCATAAGCTCCTCTTTGGCAGCTGCAAGCGCTTCATCGCTGCGATCGTTGAGGCTGTAACCGCGGCGCATAAGCGCAAGCCCTATGCTGTCGCGGGAGCTGTCCAGCATATAGATCTCATCGGCGTATTTTTCATTCCAAAGAATGTCCCAGCTGTTGACCTCATCGCTTACCTTGTTTTTGTTGTAGAGTATACCTACCGTACCCCACATATAGGGAACACTGTACTTTCCGCCCATATCATAGGACATATCAAGATACTTTTTATCGATATTTTCGATATTGGGGATATTGGCATGATTAAGCTCGGCAAGCATATCCAACGCTATAAGACGCTGCACCGTATAATCCGAAGGAAAGAGCAGATCGTAATTTGCGCCGGGAGCCTGAAGCTTTGTAAGCATACCTTCATTATCGGTAAAATAGCTCACCCTGACCGTACAGCCGTATTCCTTTTCAAATTCCTTAAGAATGGACTCATCCATGTAATCGTACCAGTTATAAAGCCTGAGAACGGGCTTGCTGTCGCAGCCGGTCATGGCAAAAAAGCCCCACGAGGACCAAAAAGTAACACAAGTGCCGAGGATAAAAACTTTTTCATTTTTTCAAAAACCCTTCCCTTCACGCCGCCGCTGCGGCATATTGTTATTATTTATTTTTATAAAGCTGTCAGGCTGCTGCATGTTATGCTGCACACAAGCCGTTTTGCCTCAAGGCCGCAAGGTTAATACAGCTCCGTTATATCGGCGCGCTTATTGATTATAAGCAAAAGAATAAATATGCTTGCAAAAATCAGCACGGACAGCGCGTTGAAATAGGGCTTTACGCCCATTTTGGCCGCAGAATAGATCAAAGTGGACAGCGTATTGATATCGGAACCCTGAGTTACAAAATAGCTTACGGCAAAGTCGTCAAGCGACATTGTAAAGGCCATAAGCGCGCCGGTGATGATGCCGGAGCGTATCTGCGGAAGCACCACCTTCCTGATTGCATACATGGGAGTTGCACCGAGATCCAGCGCCGCTTCATAATACTGCGGATTAAGCGATTGCAGCTTTGGCAGTACCGAGAGCACCACATACGGTATGCAAAACGCGGAATGTGCCAGAAACAGGCTGAAATAACCGCCGCCAAGGCCCACATATGCAAAGATGAGCATGGTGGAAATGCCGGTTACTATATCGGGGTTTATTACCGGTATGTTATTTACGGCATTCCACAGCATGCGCGGCCCGTTCTTCATGGAGAAAAAACCTATGGCCGCAAATGTGCCCACCACCGTAGAGAAGCAGGAGGCAAGCAATGCAATGGAAAAAGTTACGAGCACCGCATCCATTATGCCGGAATCGGTGAATACATAGCCGTACCATTTGAGTGTAAAGCCGCTGAAGGCGCCCAGCGTGCTTTCATTGAAGGAATAAAGCACGGTATAAAGGATCGGCGTGTACAAAAACAGCAGAACCAGTATCAGATATATATACTTAAACGGCTTTTTGCGGTCACGCATGATTCTTCACCCCCTTTGGGCGGGTTTGCTTTTGTTTGCCGCTGCGGGCATTTGCAACCGCCGTTATAAGCATGCTGATAATTATAAACAGCATCAGCACAACCGACAGCGCGGAGCCTATGCCCCATGTTGACATTTTGCCGAAATACCTTTGGATTATATCACCTATTATGGTGACCTTGCTTCCGCCTATAAGGGTGGCTATTGCAAAGGTGGAAACCGCGGGCATGAAAACCATTGTTATGCCGCTTACAACACCGGGTGCCGAAAGCGGAAATACGATTTTCCAGAAGGTTCTGCGCGGAGAGGCGCCAAGGTCGCTTGCTGCCTCAATGAGTGAAGGATCCATTTTCGACAGCGAGCTGTATATGGGCAGGATCATAAACGGAAGATAGTTATAAACCATGCCCAAAAGCACACCGTTTATATTATTCATAAACAGCCTGTCAAGCAGCGGTACCGTGCTGAGGATATTCATTGTGGCA
Organism: Oscillospiraceae bacterium; assembly: GCA_022009755.1. Lineage (GTDB taxonomy): Bacteria > Bacillota > Clostridia > Christensenellales > QALW01 > UMGS1338. The sequence continues at coordinate 295,735 of CP091722.1, read as the reverse complement.
TAGGTACGCAGCAGGAAGTTCATCCACATGGGCATGATGAACAGCAGCACTATTACTGCCGGGATCTTCATTTTCCTGTCTGCAAGCAGATACGCCACCGGGTACCCAACAAGCAGGCAAATAGCCGTGCAGGCCGCCGCAAGCAGCAGTGAGCGCAGAAATATAATGACATAGTTGATATCGCTGTCCGTAAATATTTCGGAGAAATTCTTCAGTGTGAAGCCGCCGTCCCCGCCGGCCGAGGTGTTTATAAAGGCATAATAGACCACCAGCAGCATGGGCGCGGCAATGAAGAACACCATCCAGACGCAGTACGGATATGCAAAATACTTACTGTTCTTCATATCCTTCCTCCGTTTCCTCCGGGAATTCCTCTTCATATATCTCATCCGAATAAAGCTTTACATCGGATTTTTTCATAATGTGGATATCGTAGGGCCGCACAAAAAGGCCTACCTCCGCCCCCACCTCGCGCATGGTGGTATCCTGTATCATCCATTCATAATCGCCGCACTGCACAATCATTTCATAATGCACGCCCTTAAAGGTGGTGGATATAACACGCCCGGATATCTGTCCCTTTTCCGGCTCGACAAGATATATATCCTCCGGCCGCACCACGACATCCACCGGTTCGTCGGGCGAGAAGCCGGTATCCACGCATTCAAAGCGCGCGCCGCCGAAGGACACATCGCAATCGGCGTGCATTATGCCGTCAATAATGTTGCTTTCACCTATAAAATCCGCTACGAAGCCGTTTTTAGGCTCGTTATATATCATTTCCGGAGTGCCTATCTGCTGTATTCTGCCCTGCGCCATAACCACTATGGTGTCGCTCATGGTGAGCGCCTCTTCCTGATCGTGAGTTACATAAACAAAGGTGATTCCCAGCTGCTGCTGCATGCTTTTAAGCTCCAGCTGCATTTCCTTGCGCATTTTCAGATCAAGCGCTCCCAAGGGCTCATCCAGCAGCAGCACCTTGGGGCGATTTACCAGCGCGCGCGCAATGGCAATGCGCTGCTGCTGACCGCCGCTCAGGGAATCCACCTTGCGTTTATTGTACCCGGGAAGATCTATCATATTGAGCATTTCATCCACCCGGCGCTTGATTTCGTCGGTCGGAGTTTTTTTAAGGGTAAGTCCGAAGGCGATATTATCCTCAACATTCATATGGGGAAAAAGCGCGTATTTCTGGAATACCGTATTCACCTCCCGCTTATAAGGAGGCACGCCGGATACATCCCTGCCGTCAAAGAGCACCTTTCCGGAGGTGGGATATTCAAAGCCGGCAATGATCCTGAGCGTTGTGGTCTTCCCGCAGCCTGACGGACCGAGCAAAGTTATAAATTCGCGCTTTCTTATATAGAGATCTATATTATCAAGCACGGTATTATCATCATAGATTTTAGTGATGCCCTGTAATTCTATCAGCTTGTTCGTTTCTTCCTGCTGCGGAAGCCTGCAGGTATTATCCATAAGCATATCCTTTCCCGCCCGTTATTACAGGCTGCGGTTATTTAAGCGGTGCCGTTTGGCAAAAAACATGCCGCGTTGACGGTTATTATTAAAAGCTCGGCGGCGTACTGACCCATATCAGCTGCGCCGGAGTTTTTCCCGGATTCTCTATATAATGCGGCAGTGCCGAACGAAAATAGAAGCTGTCGCCCTTACGGCACTTTTTTTCGCTTGCTCCGATATGGAGAATAAGCTTTCCCGAAAGAACATAGCCAAATTCCTCTCCCTCATGCGGATTATCCACTTCAGTGGAGCATCCGGGATTCAGCACCACCATAATAGGCTCCATGCTGTTTTTCTGTGCCGACGGTACAAGCCATGTAACGGAGCTTTCCGGGCTTTCCTTTACGGGATAATCGTTTACTCCGAAAACCAGCTTCTCCTCCGTTGTTTCGTTGAAGAAATCCTTAAGGTTGGTTCCCAGGCACTCCAGAATGTCCATAAGAGTGGAGATGCTGGGGCTGGTAAGGTCACGCTCAAGCTGTGAGATAAAGCCCTTGCTAAGCTCGCACCTGTTGGCCAGTTCCTCCTGCGTAAGCCGGTGCTGCATGCGCAGCTGCTTTATTTTTTCACCGATCTGCATACGGTGCCTCCGTAATAATAAACTTACAGTTTATAAATTCTAAACTCGACGACGGCTTATTATACATTTGTGAAATAATTATGTCAAACACATTTGCAGCAATATTTGTTCCGCAAATTGCGAATATTTTGAGGTTTTTTGAGAGTTATTCGGGAACGGCGCCGAAAAGCGCCTAATACAGGCACTTTTGCGATATGCATGTCCGCATATATATAAATCGAAGCATTTTTTGTTTAGCAATAAGATATAATTTGTTTAGAAATATAAAACTTTTGATACCGTATTTTTGTTTATTTGACATTGGTGCGGCGTGCAAGGGCAGATTACCGTTCGCTCTGTTTTTATATCAACGGTTATTTGCAATTAATATTGGCGGATTTATGCACAATTTGTTAACAATATATTGACAAATGATTTCATATAAGTTATAGTAATAAAAACGCAACCTGAAAGGATGGTATTTCATAATGGAAAATCAGACTGTTACCCCGAATCAGCCGGTTCAGCAGCCGGCGCCTCAGCAGACCGCTCCGGCGGGTCAGCTCAAAACCAACCGCGGTCTGCTCAAATTCATTCTGCTTAACATCATCACACTCGGCATTTATTCACTGGTTATCTTCTCCGGCATATCAAGCGACATAAATGTTATTGCCAGCCGTTACGACGGCAAAAAGACCATGCATTTCTGCCTGCTGTTCTTCCTTGTAGGGCCTATCACCCTAGGAATTGCAGATATTGTATGGTTCCATCGCATTTCAAACCGTATCGGCAATGAGCTCAAGCGCCGCCAGATCGCTTACAGTTTCAGCGCTTCCGATTATTGGCTGTGGAATGTTCTGGGTGCTGCCATAGTTATCGGACCGTTTGTATATCTCCATAAGCTCTTTAAGGCAATGAATATGCTCAGCGAGAACTATAACATCAACGGCTGAGATTAACGGACAAAAAAGGACTGCCAAATTCATTGCACCATAAGGACAATTACTTATGAGCACGGACACCGAGATTAGTCTATTAAAGGCTTTTATCGGTGTTTTTCTTTGTTTTCAGGAAAATGATACCGGAATTCGTCGGCCGGATTGCTTGCAAAAATCCCGCAAATTTGCTGTTTCTGTCAAGCCGTTCAATTCACGAAAGAAAATCAAGAATGCCAAGCGATAATCATTTTGCATTCATCCTTATTCGCACATTCGATTATTACTGCATAAATATATTGACAAAAAAATAAATATATTATTATAATGTACAAAATACGATTGTGAAAATCAACCGATGTATTAAGGAGATAGAATTATGAAAACTACACAAGGTATTTTTGTGAAATCGGCAGCCGCAGCGCTGTGCTTGGTTATGATACTATGCTCGGCCGCCTGCTCTTCCTCAAAGAAACCCGATGAAGCAACCGAATTGCCGACACAATCCGAACATCCGGAAAAAAATGAGCTTATGACAGAATTCAAATATTCCTTTAACTATACGGATTGGACTGTTCCGAAAACAGATGACGAGCCTTTCAAGGATATAAGCGAAATACCGTCCAACAGCGGAAAAATCGTGTATTTCAACATTGAAAATCACGAAGCAACACCTATAAGTTACCAGCTTAAGCTTACAATGACCGAAGGTACTGCAGGAAGTGCAGAGTTTGGATTCATCGCTCCCGTTCAGGCTGCATACGAAACTTTAGGTTCCGCAGTCAGAAGCATTATCGAATCAAAACCGCTCGATTCGGGATATGTTTTTTCCAGCACTCTTGAAGCCAATAATTCCGTCACCGTTGCACTTGTGCTATATTGCGCAGCAGGCACTGTCGGTGCCGAATCAAAGTTGAGCATTTCATATAATGCCGCTGCCGTTTCCGAATAAAGCTAATCGCCGTCGAATCGAATACACCGCAGAGTCACGGCATAACAATAAAAATCCACCTGCATAGCAAGTGGATTTTTATTATACAAAAACTGCCGCACGGTTCCGTTAAACCGTGCGGCAGTTTTTATCATTTGTTTTTCTTACGCTGCCTGCATCACTATTTTATTGGTTCTTTTCCTTAATTGCAGCCTGTGTTTCTCTAATTCGGTTAGTGATGAGGAAGAGCCCCCGAAGATTACCTCGGGGTTTGCATCTTTCTTGCCGTTCACACGGCATTTAAGCGGGTCATTTCCGCCGAATCGCAGATACCATTCAAAATGGTCTTCAAAAACAACGATTTTCTCAACATAGGCATCAATAACGCTTTCGGGGATTCCGTTTTCAAAGTATTCGGGAGCATTGTACTGAGAAAGAGCAAAACGGAGCATTTCCAGCTTCTCGCTGTAATTTGTGACAGTGTCTTCCTTCTTCGGCATCAGTGCTTCGATTTCATCTTTTAAGGAGTCAATCTTCACCTGCGTTTCGGTGCTTTGCTTCATGAACACATCTGCGGTAATTTCTCCGTCCATTCGCATATCCATTAGCCGGTCAATCCGCTTTTGCATTTTATCAAGCTCGGCTTGCTTTGACTCCAAAGCATATCTCGTCATACTGTCGCTTTCGGGCACATCGTCGATGTGTGCTTCAAGCATTGATGTGGCAAGCGCCAATACCTCATCGCGATTATTAAGAAATTCTCTGAAAATATACATTGCCATCATTTCAAGCTTCCAACGAGGAACCATCGGAGAATTGCAATACCCCTCATAGGGCAAACCCTTCTTCTTGCGGTTTTCCGGGGTTCCGTTTTGAGTTACCGAGCGACAACGGTATGCTATTTTCATCGCCTTTCCCGAGCCCGACCAATGAACACGGTTTACGCCGTGACCGCAGGAGCAAACAAGAAGTCTGCCCCATATATCCTTCGGTAGAGTTTTGCCGGTACAATTTCGTCCGTTTGGTGTGATTTTCGGCTCTTTTGTTTTGCTTTTCATAATTGCTTGCACCCTTTCATATTGTTCAACCGTTATAATCGGCTCGTGTCTGCCTTTTACCTGTGTCAATTCAATTTCACCGTAATTTTTGACTTTCTTTTGAACGAGAAAGTCCGGCACATATTCCTTGTGGTAAGTGATAATGCCGCAGTAGAACGAATTTTTAAGGACATGAGAGATTACTGTACAATGCCAATTTGTTTTTCCCATAGCCGTCAGCCGTCCTTGCCGTTCCAATTCATTCTTGATTTGCATTAACCCATGACCGTCAAGATACATACTGAAAATCATTTTTACGGTTTCGGCTTGTTCCGGCTCAACAAGAAAATCTACATGCTTTTTATTGTTATCGTCTATGGTTTCTTTTCGCCTATAACCGAGAATGTTTCCGCTTCCGTAGAACACACCGTTATCCATAGAGGTTTGCTGTCCGGCTTTTACACGGACGGAGGTCTTTCGACTTTCATCCTGCGAAAGCGATGCCATAATGGTCAGTCGAAATTCTCCGTCTCCGTCCGAGGTTTTGATATTATCGTTTATAAAGTAGACATCAACCTTATGAGTTTTCAAAAGTCGTGTGTAGTTGAGCGTATCAACGGTGTTTCTCGCAAAACGAGATACCTCACGGGTGATAATCATATCAAACTTACCGCATTTTGCATCGAATATCATCTGCATAAATTGCGGCCGTTTTTCGGCGGATGTGCCGGTAATGCCTTTGTCAACGTACCAATTCACAACCTGCCATTCCTTGTGCATCTCCAAAATAGGCTTGTACCAGTCAAGCTGATTTTCAAGAGCATTGATTTGTGCCTCATGTTCCGTAGAAACGCGGGCATAAATCACAACCCGTTTGGGTGTTGGGTTTATTTCATACATTCATTTTCCTCCTTTGCCACTGTAAATTTTGAAAGGTCAACGATTTCGGCATAATCATTTAAAATGTTGCGATACATATACGCCGGAATGTGTCCGTCCTTGTATAATTGCTCAATCAATTTGAGTGCCGCATAGCACATTTTAGGATCGTTCGACATTATTTTACCCATCCGTTTTTCTCCTTGCAAATGTGCGATTAGCGACAGTCATCGCGGTCACGGTATTTGCGCTCATAATCCTGCTTCATCAATTTAATGATAAAGTCGGAAAGTTCCTTAGGTGTGGAGCAATCAGGTGCATATTTCTTGATATCGTTCATCGGGATTTTCAGCTTTTCCACCTGATTGGGCTTAACCTCCGCCATGATTTCGGTCACGGTATCGTAGTCAAGCTTGCCTTCTTCAAAAGCGGCGCGCATACGGCGGGCCTGTGCGTGTGACGGAAAGCTTTCCGTTTCATCAATGCGGTCGATAACATCTCTTTGCGCGTCTTCATTTAAGAAAGATAATTCGTAAGCAGGCAGCATTTTCATCTTGCCGTTATCTACATATTCTTGAAGTTCGGGCATTAGATAGGTCAAACGAATTAGGCGCTGCACAGTTCTTCCGCTGTCATTTTCTGAAATCAACTCCGCACTCACTTCTGACTTCTCGACATTCTGTCGAGAAGTGCCTTGGTGCTTAATCGCATCAAGCTTCATTCTATAAGACCGCGCTTTTTCCATAAGAGATAGGTTTTCACGCTGACAGTTTGAATCTACCATTAAAATCGTGGCTTGGTCACGGTCGATAAAATGAACAACCGCCGGGACTTCATTCATTCCAAGAAGCTCGGCGGCGTGTACTCTGCGGTGTCCGGATATAATTTCGTATTCGTCCTGTTTATCCTCAAGCGGACGGACGATAATGCGGTTTAACATTCCGTATTGCTTTATGCTTTCGAGCAACTCTGCCATGGACTCATCATCTATTACTTTGTACGGATGATTGCGGAATGGGTGAAGCTTTTCAAGCTTAATGCTCATAAGCTTCGGTTTAGGTTGTTTTACTACCTTTTCGGCAGACATTTCGGTTTCTTTCTTCATTATAAAAATCTCCTTAATTTTTCTTTGTCTGCCGTTTCCTTTGTAAAAAAGAGTGTATAGAAAAATATGCTTGAAACGGCAGTTTGGTTTGCTTGTGTCATAATTACTGCCTTTCAATGTTGTTACTTACGGTTTTCACCGTAATGTGCGTCTGCGAATAATCCTTTGAAAGTGATTTCGCAATCGCAGTCATTAAGCTCCTTTGAAAACCTGTGATATTTGTGCTTGGTTGTTTCGGATAAATTGTTGTGACCGAGCCAAATGTGATCGATATTGGTTTGAAGCCTTAAAAGCAACTTCGTGATTTTGAAAAAGATTTCGGGTGGTTTTTCGTTGACAATCATATCGTTTACAAGCCAATACAGAACTGTTTTCTCAGGGGCGTTGCACAGTTTACTGAGCTTTAAAAAATTGTTTTTTTCGGATTTTGTCATCCGAACGTGGACATAGTGCTTTCCGTTTCTCAAGTGTTCATCTCCTTTGACTTTTCAATTTCAATGTCAAGCTTTTCGGTCAGCTCATCAGATAATTCTTTTGCTGTTTTGACTGCGTCTTCGCAGAGATGATTAAACCGCGGCTCCTCCAATGTTCCGATTTGATTCAGAACAATTAAGTGGTGGTTTATTTCATCGCTGATACATTTAAGTCGGTTATAATAGCGCTCGTAATCAATGTTAGGCGTGTGTACAAGCTTACAATTTGCAATGAGATGACGGATATATTCTGAACGATTCATACCGAGCCTTTTAGCTTTACCGTCGATTTGCTTTAACTCCTTATCTGTCAACCAAAACTTAATTCTTTCTGTTCTTTTTTCGATAATTACCATCCTTCCTTTTCGGGGTTTTAGGGGGCGCGGAAAGCTACCCCTAACAAGTGTGTTTGCGGTGTGTGCACCCAAACGCGATGCTTGCTAATGCAATGCCATTTGCAAGCAAGTAGAATTTGGTGCACCCAAATTCAGTGCTTGCTAAACCTGTGCCGCTAATCTTCGGATTAAAATAATACAATCATGGGCATTACCTCTTTTCTGAAATTTTATATAATAAAAGACAGACTTTTTAGCCGATCCGATATTATTCCTTTTCGGAAGCGGTTTCCGAAATACATTAAACATCCCAGCTTTTTGCTTTTCTGACGCGCCGTAAATATGCCGCTATTTCTTTCACGGTGTTGCCGTTGTGATAAAATCTTGCTGCCAGCGTTGCCGCCTCCACGATGGTTTCTTCGCTATATCCATCCTGTGCATACATTCGTCCGAGCTGCTCTATAATTTCATCCTTTTGAATACATAAGCACTGACCTATCTTAAAAACTTCTTCAAGATAGGGTATTTCTTTGTGTTCCTCTAAAATTCCGAATACAGCGGCACGGTAGTATTGGTTGACATGAGTTCTGTGCGTGCGCCCGTCAAATATTTCTAAATCTCTGCCTATGCCTTCCATGTGGTCACGCTTGTAAACGGTAGGTCTTCCGCGTTTTTTCGTATTTTCGGAAGCGGCTTCCGAAAATCTCTTTTCTGTGCTTTGTCTGGTTTCGTTCAATTTGATTTCCTCCCGGTTAAAATTTTTTTCTATCCATATACAGTACAAAGCGAAAAAAACGAAAAAAATGTTCCTGTGTTTTTGACAACAATTTTTTTAGGCTTTTTAAAAAAATATTTTCGGATATAAAAAAACGGCGGTGCTCCTTTTGGGGGAACAACGCCGTAGATTTTTACTTATTCAGTTTTCAAAGCCTATGAATTTTTTAAAATCCTTATTCATTATTTTCATCCGCTTGCTGACCGCGCTGTGGGTTTTATAACCGATCCGATCGGCAATTTCTTTTTGAGTAAGTCCTTTTTCCGAAAGATAATATATTTCTTTATCGGTACTGTTTAAGGTTTTTGCAAACTCATCACGCAGGAAAATATACCGCTGTTCTTCAGCAGGATCATTTGCGAAAAAGTTTTTTACCCCCTCAATGTTTGTAGATTCGTCCTCCGATAACTCGCTGAAAAAGAGCGGCGCGCCGAGCTTGGTTTTGCAATGGGTCCACTTGTTGTAGAAGTTGATTTTATCTTGATTTAACTGCTCCGAAAAATCCTCGTGCTGCGGAATCTTTTTTGAGATGCCGAAAATTTCCGAAACCTGTTGACCTTGCATAACCGTTTCAATCAGCGTCTCGTCAATCACTCCGGCGACCTTTTCCACAACAGTATGTATTTCCTCATCCGTAAGTCCATCAACCTCTTTGCCGACGGATTTTGCATAGCAATCAAGCCCAAGCATAACCGATTCTTCATACATTTCAAAAAATCGGTCTATGTACCTGTTCAACATTTCGGGGTTTGTATAGATTTTTGAAATTTCTTCGGAAAAATAGTCCGCGTCGGCATTCTCCAAAAAGTTTACCGGATAGTCTTTTGAAAAGTTTTTCATCTTTCGGTTTACACCGAGCGGACGCAGATTTCCGAGCCAATATTCTCCGAAAATCTTTTTGGCGCGAACAAAAGCTTCAGCCTGTTCGCCTTCGGAATTGTGCTCTCGTTCCAGTGCCATATTTGCCGTAAAAGCGTTTTGCTGAAAAAATGATTGCAGTTCCGACAACTGTTCTGGTGTGAATTTGATTTTGTTCGCCATAAACCTGCCTCCTCGAATTTATGTTTTTATTTTATCATAACAACTGTCCGAAATACAGTACATTGTATGATATTTTAAAAACGCACATTCGATTATAGCTGTCTGTTTCTTTACAATAAACAATGACAATTTTTGTTTTCATGCTTTTCGGGTAAAATAATTAAAAATACTCGGAGGTAAATCAAGATGAAGACACGATATTCCGTTAGAGTATATGTGAGCTATAAAAACCATCCGGGCAACTGTAAAAATCCCGATTTATTCAGAGTTTCAAAGATGAAATGTAGTAAACAACCACCGCTTAGCGTGAAAAAACTAAGTTTCTCCACCAAGACTTATTTTTTGACTACTGCGAGGGGAAAAGGCAAAAAGTTATATGTTCAGCAATAAAGCTCTTAGCTTCGGCATTACTGTTTTGAAATCGCATTACGGAAGTACGCTCCAAATCCATCATAATAAAAGGTCAATTTATTTTTTGTAAAGAAATCCCGATATCGCTTTTCAGGCAAAAGCCGCTTTAAGTTATCTTTATCGGTTTGAGAAGGATCATCATCATGATAAAGCACCACATCAATCGGAACACCCGACGGAATCGTTCGATGAAGTAAATATCTCAATTCAAAGTCAGCTGTTGGCAATGAATAACCGATAAATGTAACTTTTTTTGCGGCACGCAAATCACGCCTTGCTGCTGCCCACAAATTACTGTACAATTGACTATTTATTGATTTCATCATAGTAGGGGTGATTATTTGCGATTGCAACAAACAGCCTTTTTCAATTTCTTTTTGACATGCCATGCACTTTTCAGTTTTTCCGTCATCAAAAAGAAAATCTCCACATTTTTTGTGTTCAACTATCTGTATTGTTCCGCAACTTAAACACTTTACCCAGTTAATTGATCCATGCAATTTTATTAAATTTAACTTTTGCTTACTCGCCTTTTTTGTTGAACGCCCCTTATAATAGTAAGGCTCATTTAAGCAAAGATCATATAAAATCTTTTGTCGGGTGAAGTATTCCTCTATGAGCACGTCCCAATTTGTTGAAATGATAGACACATTGGGAAGATGTCTTATGTAGTTGCAAAAGGCAATATAATCAGGGCTGTCATAACTGTGCTTCTTTCCGCATTTACAAAAGTAATAGACAAACAACCTGATGATATGCTCATTTATATCGTCCGTTGTATGATAGGAGTATTTATGAAAATACTCCTTACTCTGATAGCTTTTATCGAACGAAGTAAATACATCCTCCAAACTAATCTGAATTTCTGACGAAATCAATGCTTCGCGCACAGATTCTTTGATTTTTTGTAGTTGTACATACCGATCAACCAGTTTACTTGAAGTTTCGTCTAACAAGAATTCATCTTTTTTATACTGTAGGAACAAATCCGACTGTTTTGTGCTGTCAATAGCAGTATAGTTTTCGAGCAGATATAGACCAACATTAATATATGCTATCAGAAACTTTACGCTTTCTGACTCAGGGGTGTAAGATAATATGTCATCGCTTGTTGGTGACATCATCTCCCGCAGTATTTTATCCTGTATCGGGAGCTTTGCTGATGCTGAAAAACCTGCGCCGGTTATAAAAACATTTCTACCTTCTTCAGTCATAAATTTCACACCAATCACTTATTGATTGCAATTTATCAGAACTATATGTTCGGTAATTGCTTACAAGTTCTTTCTTTAAGTCGGCGAAACTTGCATGCTCGAGAGACTCCCATTCTCTAACTTTCGAATACATGAAGTGCTTCGCCGCAATCAATGTTGCTTCAGTGGTTGGTCGGTTTCTCTTTATGCCATTCTTCATTGTGAAGTCTATTGCATCATTATATAAATTAAAATTATTAATATTGTTCTTGATGACGCTTTTGCATTGTTTGCAATTACATATTGTCGAATAGAATAACTCGCTCGCCTTTTGCGGATCCATTGAAAAGAATCTTTGACTTTTTAAGATACTACTGGTATCTGACATTTTAAGACGATCATGCAAAGGATAAAAATAGTATTTATTAACTGGAAGCCCTCCTCCAACTGGAGTTACCGCACGATTTTCCCCATATCCAACAGATTGCGCTACACCATACATTCTATATGAGATATCTTTATGACAAAGCAAAATTGCATCATACCCGCCATATGCCATAATCGGTTTCATCTTCAAATTCGTCAGTCCTATCAGTAACGCTTTAAAGGCACTGCGATGCGCATTCGTTGTTTCAAAAAGGTCAAATTCATCTATCCAAATAAAAGCATACTCCGCATTGATCCCTTGATAAGCTTTGCATAGTTGTTCTACCAAGCCTTCTTTAACAAGGATCTGCTTATCAAGCACAATTTGCACACCTACAGAGTAGGAATCATTGTTTTTTTGAACGAATTTCTTAGCAACCTCAGCATTCAGAGTAATCCAGTCGTTAATCTCGATATCCGTATAGGACGATTTAATCATAAAATAAGGAGCAATAACCGCCATAGCCTTTGGTCCTATTTGTGCAAATTCGAGATACTTATCATATTCCTTTGACTTCACATACTGATTTACATATGATGTTTCAAAGCTGTATACAGCATCTATGAGACTGTCCATGTGGGATGAAATAACCGAAACTGGTAAGCAACCGTTTCGATCAATGAATTCGCGCTTTAATTCGGGTGGGAGTTCATCAAGGTATTGGCTGACGGATTTTTTTATCACATATTCCCCAGACTTGCTTTGAGTTTTCACATCATCAATACTCTGCTGATAAATATGAGTTTGGGGATCTATGATATATAGGTTCTTATGAACAGATACCAAGTCAGCCACAGCACTTCGGCTGTATGCAACAATAGTTGCGTTAAATATCACAGCGGAAAATTCATTTTTGAACTGGATTAGCACCTGTTTATCTGTGCCAGTGTTGTAACGCAGTAATTTTAAATTATTATCCACGATATACCTCCCTCTCTTTCAAGTATCTTAGAATCTGTCTTTTGGGTTCTTTCCATATGTCGGATGACTCAACGGCCTCACAAATCTTCGTAAAGCTGTTATCAGATTGATCCCATAATATGAGTCCCATGCCTTTTTCAAGACATGTATTTTTAATGTTCTCTATACATCTATCTGTTTTGGGCTTTGGAACGCACAAAATAAGATAATCGAAACATATAGAGATGTCGGAAAGTTGCCTAATAGCTCTTTTCCAATCGCTAATTTTAAATTCCACCGCGGTAATCTTCCTTGAATGGCTGTCGAACTCGACTAAATCGACTGATCGTGAAAACACCGGGACTTCAACATATATTTTTTTCTTGCCACGGGCTCTTCTGTAAGAGCAATAATTATCGCGCAGTATTTCCTCAAGTCCCTCAGTCATCGTCAAACACCTCATTCTTTATGAGAGAGTTGCTTGTAAAGTCCGGATACTTCGTGTATACATAACGCAATATTTGCTTCGGCGAAAGTGAAGTTATTTTTTTCTTAAATTGCAAAAGCATAGCCAATTGTTCTGCGGTTAGTTCCGGGCAAATTTTTTTAGAAACATAATCCGCTCCTAAATCCAACATTTGATATTTATAATAGCGTTTCTCATCATTCAATTGAAAACCTGCATAATCAAGTTCCTTGCTAAATGGCCCTTCTTCCCAATCATCTGCCTCTATTAACTCCTCCTTTGCCATTAAATTGGTCACTCGAAGAAATCCAATTCCTTTAAAGAGTTCAACTTGTTCATATACATCTTTAGAAAATGGTCCAAAATTATAGGCAATGAATTCTGGAAGTTTATCTGAATCCAATCCCGTCTCTTTCAGTCGAGGAGCGATTTCATTGTTAAAGAGAAACATCATTTTTTCTAGTCGTATCGCCCCCAATATCGGTGATTTATTATCTAAATATAGAAGTAACAACAGATAATCTGCGCCGTTAAGTTTTTTATTGCTCATGTTTAGCCTCCTTCTTAGCTTATTTATGCTTATAACGCCTCCAGCACCCGATCCACGGTCTTGCCGTCCCAGCCGGTGCAGAGCATTTGCTTGGTGATGATGGTTTTATAGAGCGGGTTTTGCTCGATGACGCTCCAGAGATGGCGGAGGATGCGAATATAGTCATCAAAACTATCCTGCACTTTGGAAGCCACGGTTTTGCGCCATTCCTCGGCGGGTTCTTTGCCGGCGTAAATGTCGTTGAGCTGCTTGCAGAGATAGTTGATGGCACCGCCGATTCCGGGAAGTTCATTTTCATTGGCATCCGGATTTCTCGGCTCTTCGGCGATCTTCACATGAAGCAACAGGTGCTCCAGAAGATTGCAGTAGACAAGGCGGTTTTTCTTTTGATACTCAAACGGATTCTTTGCGGCATATTCGTCATTGCTCAGCATAATAGCTTTGTCTTCATCGATATGATGACAGAAAGCCCTTCGGAAGTGCGGGAAACCAGTTTGTTCTTGATGGTACATTCACGATCGGTGAAATAGTCATGCTTTGCGGCACCGTATTTCTTCAAAAGATGCTTGACGAGATCGTCGTATGACATGGAGAGCATTTGATCATATACAGAAACCATCTCTTTGGTTTTAACAACAGATTCAACATACGAAATCTCCTCAGTTGTCAGTCCTACAAGAGCATACAGTTGTGTATTCAAATCTTTTGAAAAATCGATTAACGCGTTTTTATCTGAATAATCCAAAACATCCGGCACTTTTTTGCCAAGGGAAGTCAATGCCTCATCAGTCATCAAGAACATGAAGCGTATAAGCGTAGCTTTGCAGTAATGATAAAAATTGATTGCTTCCGTCTCTGTCTTAAATGAACCAAGTGCCACTCTCGAACGACCAAAAGCGGAATGATTATCAATTATTTCAATTTGGTTATCACGTTTTTGCCCTCCGGCATTGGCGCTGGAAACAACGACCTGCCACTCTGAAAGATACTCTTTCCCACTCTCTATGATAGATTTATCAGCAACATACCACTTGGAACGCCCGGCTTTTCCGGCTTTGTCATTCGCAAATAGTTTGATTTCATTTGGCTTCAAAATATAACCGTCTGTTAACTCCGCCACTTTTGATGGATTATCTGCTACAAAACTACTCTCTATTCCAAACAGTTTCTGCGGAAGAATTCTATCAAACATATAAGGATAATTGTATGTTACAACAAATGTTTCGACTTTTTGTATTACAGAACCATCATGAGGATTTAGTGGGATCAACGCGTCTCCAGGGGCATTCAAAGTCACTTCTGTTGATTTTGCGCCTTTGTTGTAAACATAAGTAAACCTCGATGAACTTTTCCTTTTATTTTTATAAACAATTGATACGCCATCAGCTATAGCAACATCTTTGAAAACATCTTGAGAATCCGGGTAAAAAATAACTTTCTCCAAAGATGGATCATTTATTTGATCCAATCCAAACTGTTGCATGCCTTTCCCAGATCGATGAATCCATCTTGCACCGGGATAAATAAGAGAAGTAACCCCGCTTGATAGTTCGTCAGAAATTATTTGGAAGTATTGAAAAACGCTACGGCTTCTTGCTTGACCATTTGTTTCCGATTGCTGTTTTGCAGTCTCTTCCTGGTACGGCGGATTCCCGACGATTGCATCGAACTTCATTTCTTTCACCTCTTTTCCCCAATAGCTGCCTTTGAGGATCTTCTTTTTGAACTGCTCCGGTTTGCTTTTCAGCATATTGACAAGGTCGTCAAAATAGTGGGCATTGACGACATTATCGTGATAACCGGTCAGCGTGCGTTTTGTGATATACTTTGCCATCGGGGTTTTGCAGATGACATAAATATTGTCGCGGAGAACTTCTTCCCACATGGCTTGCAGTTCGGCGGGTTCCCAGTCGTCATCGGTGGTGTCCTCCAACTTCTGACGGTAAACGCTGTAAGCGACATAGAGCGGATACAAGCCGGTCTTGGAGTTTATCTCCAGAATATGTGTATCCTCGCGGAATACTTCTTTTGTCACATCCCCCTGATCCACAAAGCGCGGCTCGTCCAGACGGTGCTTTTCCTCCTGCGTGTCGTCCTCAAACTGTTCATTGAAGAAGCACCAACCGCCCAGCGTATCGCTCATATGCATATTGACAACGCGCCACGGCGTCAGGACAGTTTCCTTATCGGGATTTTTGAAATGGCGGAAGATCTCGGCAATCAGTTTTACGCGTCTTGTGGGCGTTTCTTTGTCCGCCGCTGCCGCCAGTTTACGAATGCGCTTACCTGCCGCAATAAACACATCGCGGTCGTAATATTTTGTGAAATCCGCAAACAGCGGCTTGGTCACGCCTTTGGGCATAAATTCAGCCCATGAGGTATCGTCCACCAGTTCCACAAAGCGGTCAATGTCGATGTCCTCGTCAATCGGCACATTGGCGCCGTAAATCATCAGGGGCATACGGATAGAAATGCCTCGGAGAATATCAATGGCTTTTTTGCGCGCTTCCTTCGCCTGTTTCTTTTTCAGGCGATCCGCGATTTCTTCCGGTGTTGGCGGTGAGGGAGGTGTGACGGGTTCATCATCTCCGTCGTCGATATGAGCGATCTGCTCATCGGTAAGTCCCTGACCGTTGACAACGACGCTGTCTTTTTTCTTCTGCGCTTTGGAGGCGCCGATAATGTCCTTCAACGCATTGAATTTGGAGGCATCGATATCGTCAAGCTTCAGAAGCTCATCGTTATAAATGGATTCGTCTTCAAATCCGCTGTTGACGGCTCTCTCGGCGTAAATCTGCTTGACCTGCTCCATCATGGAGTTGACGCTGTATTTGGTCATTCTCGATCCGGCAATCGCAATGACGGGGCAATAGTTCAGAAATTCTGTCATTACCTCACGGCGCTTTTTCTGATTCTTGCCGGGCTTACGGGAGAGATGCACGGTTTCGGTCAGCACTTTCAGGGTTCTGTCTGGTGCAAAGTCGAAAACATAGCAATCGGTTTTCTGCTTGCCGTCAATACATCCGGCAGACTGCACACGGAAAATGGTCTGCATATACTGAGAGGCGGCTGTGGAATAGGAGCCGGAAAGCATCAGCACCGCCGTCCACTCCGGAACGGTCACGCCCGTGGTCAGTTTTCCGCAGGAAAGCGTGATGGAATACTTATTTTCACGGATGGTTTTGCGGACAAGCTCCAGTGCGTCCTTTGCGTGGTCTTCCTCGTAAGTATCGCCCTCTCCGGCAACATTGGCAATGCCGAAATGCATAAACACCGGGTGATGGCGGAGCATTTCGCTGAGTGCCTTTGCCTCTTTGACGCCGGGCACCATCCACAGCGTATGGCGGAACATATTGCGGTAGGCATCGGTCGAGAAGGGATAGATGCTGTCCTTGTCCTCTTTTGCCATCAGATCAAGGAAAGAACGGACATCCGCTTCGTGTACGAAATTGCCCTCGACGGCACCTTGCGGAATCTCACGCTTGCCATGCGGTCCCCTTGACCATACACGGAAGAATTCGCGGAAGTTGAATGCTTTGGTATCGTATTCGTCCGAGACATATTTTTTCAGTTTTTCGCCGAGATCATAGGTATAAATGTGCATTTGAGGAAGGTCTGCATACGGGTTATGATCGCCGTAATGGCAGATGTCCCACTCTGCCTTTCTTCTGCTCCATGACATAGTCCCAGGTATAGACGTTGTCTTCGCCGAACTTATCAAGCAGATTGAACGGCGTGCCGGACAAAGCCAGCACTTTGGTGCCCGCTTTGCGCAGTTGTTTTATGACATTATCGCCCAGTTCGGTCTGTGTGCCCTCGTGGGCCTCGTCAACGATGATAAGATCCCAATCCAGGTCAAATACCGCGTTGTTTTTATTGAATTTTCCGCCGACACGTTTGGAACCGCGCAGATCCTGAATCGACGCAAAATAGAGAAAATAGGAGCCGTCTTTATCAAGCCTCTTGATTTTCAGATCATTTTCAAGGTCGATCTTTTCATCGTAGGTATAAGCGGAGTCGTTGGTTTTCAGTTCAAAGGAATAATCATGCTCGGACGAGCCCGGATAAAAGATTTTTGCAAAATCCGTGCTCCATCCGTCGCTGACGACCGGGCGATGCGTGACAATGATTACGCGGCGATACTGCGAACGGCGCACGACTTCAAGGGCTGTCAGCGTTTTGCCAAAACGCATTTTGGCATACCACAGCATTTCGTTCTCTTTTTTGAACGCTTTGATGGTCTGTTCGATTGCCGCCTTCTGTTCTTCACGAAAATCGATCTTTGCAGCCGCTTTTTCGTAGGTTGCCTTTTCTGAAGCGGAAAGCGATAATCTGCCTGATTTTACTGCTTTAATAGCGTTTGCCGCCACATCAAGCGAAGTTTCAAACCATTCCTCTCCGGTTGCTCCGTTCGGTTGAACTTTATGGACGCCGGAGTTCATCAAAACCTTGTGAACATCTTTGTCCTTAAAGGTAAATGTGTAACCATCTTTTTGCAGAACAGCAAGTTCAGTATGTTCCAGCTTGAAGTTTACACTTGCAGTTGCCGTGTAACCCTTGATGCGTGCAATAGCGGCTTGATTCAGTTCACGGCAATTCGGCGTCAGAAATTCAGGTTTTGTGTCCGTGGTTAAAGTTGCCTCACCGATCTTCAGCAGTCCCTTGTGTGTGTCATATGGCATACTGAAAACATATATGAGTTTGTATTTATAGGTGCAATCAAACTTTTCCATGCTTTCACTCCTCTCAAGCAAGTCAACAAATCTTACAGAATGCTCTCTGCTCCAATCCATGATTTTGCAATAAATACCCGTATGCCAAGCATTGTTATTTTTTGCGCACCCCGGGCAAGGGTTGAATTTAGTTTCATCATCAAACAGCGATAGTTGCCGGTCTTCGATTGGTTTGCAGGAATTTGGGATGACATACTTTAATCCGTCCATCTGCCAAAGGTTCCACGCAAGTATTTTTGCAATTTTGATAAGGTAAGCCTTAATCGGCGGCATGGTAAAGCGGGCTGTATAGTAATCGATAAATGAAAACAGCAAATTTTCGCGAGCAATCAAGAGGCTGTCTCCCTGCCACTCAAATCCGTAAATCGACTGAAAGGCTTTTATCACCCATTTCATCCATTCCTGCTCTCCATCGGCATTTTCGTTGATAATACGGATTTTGCGGTCCAAAATCCCGATTCTGTCACCAACCTCAATCCACTTTCCGGTAACCGTGTCATAACGGCTTACAAGATAAGGCGCTTCACCACAGGAGATCTCCATGCGATTTGCCTTCACATAATCCTGCCATGTCTTTTCCTCAGGAAAAGTAATCTTGTCTTTTGCCGTAATCCATGTCTGTTCGCTTTCGGTGTTGAAAACATTTTCTCTGCCAAACCATGCGCTGTCAACAAGATTATTTTGGCTGTTGCATACCCAGGATGGAGTGAAAACCTCTGCCTTGTCACGAACGCGGATTGCCTGCTCTTTTTTTGACTTTGTCGTTCTGGGCTTTATAACACTGCCATTACGATGTGTTATACTGTCTATCCGAATTTGATCGTCACTTTGATACCCCAATCCACGATCAGAATAATTATCAGTCGCCCAGATAATATTCTTGCCCGAGCTCTTGTCAAGCAATAGAATAGCAAGCAGATTAGAATCCAGCTGATATATATAGTTTTCTTTTATATCGATATTTTTGTTCCATAATTATTCCTATGCAATCTTTCAATCGTTTTCTGAAGCGAACAATATTATTTTAATAGGCTTATCCATGCATTTCTCCTTTTCAGGTTTCATTATCTCATAATAAATGTACCCAAAAGCGGACTCATGCAAAGCTATTTTTCAAGCACTCTCAAATAATCGTCAAGCCTTTCATTTACATAACCTGCTACAAGTTCTGTCATTTTTTCGGCACTGCCGTTCTTGTAGTATTCATCAAAGGCATCATAATACTTCTTGCGATCTGTAAACTTGACATTAACAGGCGGATACCCGTTTCTGATCAAATCAAGATTAAGTATCAATCTGCCGGTTCTTCCGTTGCCGTCAATAAATGGGTGGATGCCCTCAAACTCCAGATGAAAACGGGCAATTCGCTCGATAGGGTTCATTGTTTCTTTTCGCTGTTCGTTTTCAAGAAGGAGTGCTGTCAACTTCGGCTCAATGAGATACGGTTGAACCGGTTCGGTGTACGCTCCCATAATGCGAACGGGTATTTTCCGGAAAACACCTTTATCCTCCGGTCTGTCAATAAGAACGAGAGAATGAATTTGCTTAATAATACTCTCCGAAAGAGGCATCTCTTTTGATGCAATATCAAGCACAAACATAAACGCATCACGGTGTCCTATAGCCTCCATATGATCCTTCAGAGGCTTTTGGTCAATCGTCATGCCTTCAAGCGCCATGGCAGTCTCTTTGAGTGTGAGAGTATTTCCTTCAATAGCATTCGAGTTATATGTGAATTCAACCATAAACTCTTCACGCAAGCGTTCAACTTCTCCTTGTGTTAAAGGACGAAGATCAGAAAGCAATTCTTTCTTTTGTGCAATTTCATCAAAAACCGTAGGCTTTTTTAACCTGCCGTCACGAGGCTTTTCAGCATCGGCTGGAATCATATATAAATTTCCTTTTCGTATTGTTCCGGGAATTTTTCCCTCAGCACACAAAATGCGAACGCGACGCGCAGATAGTCCCCATTTTTCAGCTGCCTTTGAAGCTTTTATATATTCCATTTGGCTTCCTCCAAACTTAAATACACTTACACAGACTTAGTATATCATATTTTAGGAATAATATCAAGTGCTTTTTTTGAATATGTCAACCGATATTATTCCTTTTTTTAGAATATCGGGAATAAAAATGCGGGGCCGAAGCTCCGCTTAAATCAGATATAAATAAGTTCTTTACAAACGATTTCTGTGACTCTATTTCTAATATTGCTTATTTGTCGCACCCACTCCATTTGATTCGTGAGCTTAAGATGTTCGGTAATGCCCTCAACTTCTGTGTACTGTTTCATCAGTAAGCCGAACATATCCTGTGCGTCGCGGTCGAGGTCGGTCAGATACTGCTCAAGCGTACCGTTTAACCGCATTACATTGATAACCGTCGGGGTGTTCTTTTTCAGAAAGTTATAGTGTCTTTGTCCCCAAACGCCGACACGGGTAATAAATTCATCTTTCATAGCAAAATCCTCCTTTGCAAGTACATTGTGCCGCAACGGAGAAAAAAACAAAAATGTGTGATTTGGATTTACAGAAACATATTGACTAATCACGGTTTTTGAACTATAATACATTTGTCAAGTGATAATGTGTCCTTTAGTATTGAAGATTCGTAGAATGAGAGTACGAATTAGATCCGGAAGGGTTTGGGCACTTGACAAACAAATGAGTAAATCATCGAAACTATTGATTCCTTACAAATTCTCATTATGGAATCAAGAAAGCAGTTGTGTTGGTTGACTGTAGTTGTCCCCCTTTTGTTTCGTTGCTTTACACCACATTACGAACCGATAGTATTTCATCGGTCTTGTTTTGTTGCGTGTAAAGCAGTATATCTGTAATCGTCGTCCACGCACAATGCAAGTGCGTGGTTTTTTTCGGTTCAGAAAGGAGAAAAAGATGAGCGGTAAAAAAGTATCGGGGAAGACTCATACCAAAGAGCAACTGGACAGTTGGGCAAACCAGAACAATCCAAACAATAAGGCGTATCGGTCAAATGCTAATAATCACGCAAACCAATTGAATCCAAATCGCAAAACACATCAGCAGATTCACAACTCTAACCGTAGGCATAAAGATCAAATCTGGCCCGAATGGGCACCCGACTACCCGGAATATGATGATTAAAAAGGAGAATCAAAATGAGCAAACATTTCTTTGATTTTGAAGATGGCGACTTTGCCCATACGATATCGGATAATATGGCTATTGATTCCGATGGTGATCTTCTGATGAGACTGGACGATAACATGGCGATGGATATGGATACTGGTGATATTCATATCATATCATCGTGGTCTAACGATGACGAAGACGACGATTAAATAGAATCATACCTCAATGCAAAAATCCCTCTGCCGGTTTCCCGACAGAGGGATTTTTTAGATATAAATTGAAACCTTTACATCTTTCCAACTTGACGTCTTGAAGTGGTGCACATCCGAAACTGTTTCCAGATACTTATGAGCATACGCTTCATCAATCGTCAAATCGGCGATTTTGAGGAAGGAACAATTACTTGTTTCCCTGCTCTTTAATAGCTGCCTGTGCAGCAGCAAGGCGTGCAATCGGTACTCTGAACGGAGAGCAGGAAACATAGGACAGTCCGATGTTATGGCAGAACTCTACGCTGCTGGGATCTCCGCCATGCTCGCCGCAGATGCCGCAATGCATATCGGGGCGTACCTTCTTGCCCAGCTCAACAGCCATCTTCATCAGTTTGCCAACGCCCTTCTGATCAAGCTTTGCAAAGGGATCGTTCTCATAGATCTTATTGTTGTAATAAGCATCCAGGAACTTGCCTGCATCGTCACGGCTGAAGCCGAAGGTCATCTGAGTAAGGTCATTGGTGCCGAAGCAGAAGAACTCAGCCTCGGTAGCGATCTCGTCAGCGGTAAGAGCCGCACGCGGAATCTCAATCATGGTGCCCACTTCATACTTAAGCTCGATGCCCGCTTTTGCAATTTCCTCGTCGGCGGTAGCCACTACGGTCTTTTTAACAAAGGCCAGCTCTTTTACATCGCCTACAAGCGGAATCATAATCTCGGGCAGCACATTCCAGTCGGGATGCTTTTTCTTGACATTGATAGCCGCACGGATAACAGCCTGAGTCTGCATCTTTGCAATCTCGGGGTAGGTAACGGTAAGACGGCAGCCGCGGTGGCCCATCATGGGGTTGGACTCGTGCAGACCGGCAATGATCGCCTTAATCTGATCAACAGTCTTGCCCATATTATCCGCCAGAGCGGCAATTTCACTCTCCTCGGTGGGAACAAACTCGTGCAGCGGCGGATCCAGGAAGCGGATGGTTACGGGGCAGCCCTCAAGCGCCTCATAAAGAGCCTCAAAGTCGCTCTGCTGCATGGGCTCGATCTTCTCAAGAGCGGCAACTCTCTGCTCAACGGAATCGGAGCAGATCATCTCACGGAACAGAGTAATTCTGTCCGGCTCAAAGAACATGTGCTCGGTACGGCAAAGGCCGATACCTTCTGCGCCAAGCTCACGGGCTTTCTTTGCATCGCGGGGAGTATCCGCATTTGTACGCACGCTCAGTACGCGGAACTCATCCGCCCATTTCATGATACGGCCGAACTCACCGCCGATGGTAGCGTCCACCGTGGGAATAATGCCGTCGTAGATGTTGCCGGTAGAACCATCGATGGAGATATAATCGCCCTCATGGAAGGTCTTGCCGCCCAAAGTAAAGCGCTTGTTCTCCTCGTCCATATTGATATCGCCGCAGCCGGAAACGCAGCAGGTACCCATTCCGCGGGCAACAACCGCCGCATGGGAGGTCATACCGCCGCGAACGGTCAGAATGCCCTGAGAAGCCTTCATGCCGGTAATATCCTCAGGAGAGGTCTCCAAACGAACCAGTACGACCTTCTTGCCGGCGCTCTTCCATTTTTCGGCATCATCCGCGGTAAACACGATCTGGCCGCAGGCAGCACCGGGAGAAGCACCAAGGCCTCTGCCGATAGGAGTGGCAGCCTTAAGGCTCTTGGTATCAAACTGCGGGTGCAGCAAGGTGTCAAGGTTGCGGGGATCGATCATAAGAACGGCTTCTTCGGGGGTTCTCATTCCCTCATCCACCAAATCGCAGGCTATTTTAAGAGCAGCCTGTGCGGTTCTTTTGCCGTTACGGGTCTGGAGCATATAGAGTTTTTCGTTTTCAACGGTGAACTCCATATCCTGCATATCACGATAGTGATCTTCAAGAATGCGACAAACCTTGGTGAACTCTTCAAAAGCAGCCGGGAATTTGTTTTCCATCTCGGCGATCTTCATAGGAGTACGCACGCCGGCAACAACATCCTCGCCCTGAGCGTTTATAAGGAACTCGCCCATCAGCTTCTTTTCGCCGGTTGCGGGGTCGCGGGTAAAGGCAACGCCGGTACCGCAGTCATCACCCATGTTTCCGAAAGCCATCATCTGCACATTAACGGCAGTGCCCCAGGAATACGGGATATCGTTATCGCGGCGGTACACATTTGCACGGGGGTTGTCCCAGCTGCGGAACACGGCCTTGATAGCCTCGAAAAGCTGCACCTTGGGATCGTCCGGGAAATCATCACCGATCTTGGACTTATATTCAGCCTTAAACTGATTTGCCAGCTCATGGAGATCATCGGCAGTAAGCTCAACATCGTAGGTGACGCCCTTTTCAGCCTTCATCTTATCGATAAGCTGCTCAAAGTACTTTTTGCCGACCTCCATAACAACATCGGAGAACATCTGGATAAATCTTCTGTAGCAGTCCCATGCCCATCTGGGATTATTGGACTTCTTGGCAATAACATTGACAACATCCTCGTTAAGACCGAGGTTAAGAATGGTGTCCATCATTCCCGGCATGGATGCACGGGCGCCGGAACGAACGCTGACCAGCAGCGGGTTTTCCTTGTCGCCGAATTTTTTGCCGGTGATCTTTTCCAGCTTGTCAATGTACTCCATGATCTCCGCCTGGATCTCGGGGTTGATCTGACGCCCGTCCTCATAATACTTCGTGCAGGCCTCGGTGCTTATGGTAAAGCCCTGAGGAACCGGCAGACCAAGGCCGGTCATCTCAGCAAGGTTGGCACCTTTGCCGCCCAGCAGATTTCTCATGCCGGCATTACCCTCGCTGAACAGATAAACGTACTTTTTGCTCATTGAGTATTCCTCCTGTTTAATTTTAAGGCGCAAAGCGCCCTTGTAGCAAATTGACCTTTAATAGACCTGTAATATGATAATACAAAACCGTAAAAAACACAACACAATTTTGCATTTCCTGCGTTCTGACGCCCGAAATAACGGATAATTTACAGCTTTTTCAAAAATCAAAGGCGCTTTATAAGAAAAATGCCGCACGATGCTGCGGCGCAGCAGCCGCTTGAGCCGCAACGCCGACATGCCGCGCGGCATATTTAACGCCACATATCAAAAAGAAAATCCGCAGTGCGAAAGCCCCGATCAAGGCGGTAACGCGCCTGTGCCATAAGTACGGAGAAAACAGAAAACAGCGCCGCATCATCCGCTTTTTTATGGCGTCCCGCACGCTCCGCAACGGTACCGCCGGTATCCCGCAGTATGTAAACCGCCTCCATGCTCAATTTTATTGCATCCTGCGATATGCATTTTTCGCAAACAACCCCTCCCTCGGAAGCGGAAAACGCAGCGGGCGTCCCGCCGCACAGCGCGCAGCTGCCCGTTGACGGATATATACCCTGAAGCAAAAGAAAATCCTGCATAAAGGCCGTCATGAGCGCCTTTGCCGGCTCATCGGAATATGCAAGCGCATAAAGCGTACCCGTAAGGACATCAAACAGCTCCGGCTCGGGCTGGTCGGTTATTACGGATTCAGTAAGTAAACAGGCGAGCATTGCGCACCACAGGC
Source organism: Oscillospiraceae bacterium (assembly GCA_022009755.1). Classification (GTDB taxonomy): domain Bacteria; phylum Bacillota; class Clostridia; order Christensenellales; family QALW01; genus UMGS1338. Next base: position 270,594 of record CP091722.1, on the reverse strand, counting down.
GTTCTACATCGGCGCGCAGCGGATAAAACGCCTCCGACTGAGTGTAGCCCGTAACGCTGTGGCGGGTGCCGGAAATATTTATTATATATTCCCCCAACGAGAAAAGCTCCGCCCCCGCCCGCAACTTGGAATTTTGCTTTTTCACTCCGCGTACCGAAGCGCTGATGCGTCCCTGCTGCCTTGAAAAAAGCGTAACCATACGGTCGGCATCTTTATAATCAGCAAAACGCAGAACTATCGCCGTACATTTTAGGCTGCTCATTTATCCCTCTCTCTTTCCGCACCCCGAAAATGCCGCAGCGCCGCATTTTCAGCGGCGGCGCGGCTTGTTTTCGTCCCTTAATGCACAATAAAAATTGAGATATACCGGATCGCCGGTTCTGTAAAAAAGCCTTTCAAGCTCCTGCATGCACAGCCTGCGCTTTTTATCTTCGTAAATATCCTGTTTCATGCCCGTTTTGCCGCGGTTCCTGCACCGCTTTACTCCCTTTTGCAATAGCATTTGCTAAAACAGTGCATACTATTCAAGGCCAAGCAGCAAAAGCCGCCTTCCCCGCCTGCAGCAAAAAACGCAATTATTTATGCAAAAAACGCATAAAAAATGCTTGAAAAACCGTTCAAAAATGCTTAAAAAACGCTTAAAAAACACCGCAAAATCAAACCGCACCTATTCCTGCGTATAGCCAAGCTGCTTCAGCGCTTTTTCGCTGTCGCGCCAGTCCTGCTGAACCTTTACAAAAAGTTCAAGATAAACCTTGCACTGCAAAGCCTCCTCAAGCTCGGCACGGGCAGCGGCACCGGCTGTACGCAGCATGGAGCCGCCCTTGCCGATAATTATGCCCTTATGGCTTTTGCGCTCGCACAAATATCCGCCAGAATATATACATCGCCGTTTGCACGCTCCTTCATCTGCACTATCTGCACCCCCACACCGTGCGGCACCTCATCGCGCAGCAGCTCAAGCAGCTTTTCTCTGATAATCTCCGATGCAAGAAAGCGCTCGGGATAATCGGTTACAAGCTCCGGCGGAAAAAAAAAGCTTCTCCCTCCGGCAGCAGACCTACAAGCGTACCGAGCAATTCCGAAAGCCCCTCGCCCGTGAGTGCGGAAATGCAGTGCACGCTTTCAAGGAATGTATATTTTTCAAGGCTGCTCCGCACGCTTTAAGCAGCTCCGGATCGGCGGCATCCATTTTATTTATAACCGCAACGCACGGGCACTGCGCCTCCCGAAGCCCCTCCAGCATGGCTTCATCCGTGGGGCCGAAGCGATCGTCCGCCGTTACCATGGCAACTATTACATCGCAGCCCTCCTGCGCCTCCCTTTGCGCGCGCATCATATACTGCCCCAGTTTATTCTGCGGCTTATGTATGCCGGGAGTATCCAAAAAAACAAGCTGATAGTCCTCTCCGTTTACTATCGCGCGTATACAGTTGCGCGTGGTCTGGCTCCTTGGGGAAACTATGGTGATCTTTTGGCCCACAAGACTGTTGAGCAATGTGGATTTGCCCGCATTGGGGCGTCCTATTATGGCTGCAAAGCCGGATCGGAAGACATTTATATTCTTATCTCCTTAACTGTTACTTTTTTTAGTATTTCGTTGTAGTCCCCGCATGTAAGCAGGCCTGTGCCGGTACTAAGCAGGCAGGCCGTTGCAGCAGCCGTACCGCAGGCAAACGCCTCTTTGAGCGAAAGCCCCGCCTCAAGCGCCATGCATATACCGGCGGTCATGGAATCCCCCGCTCCAACGCTTGAACGCACCTTCACCTTTAACGGCGGCGCAAAATACGCCCGCTTTCCGTCCGTTAGCAGCGCTCCGTCGCCTCCCATCGACACACAGACAAGCCCTACTCCCCGCTTTATCATCTCCAGCGCACCGTCAAGACATTGCTCAACCGTATCCAGCCTTGTTGCAAGATATTCCTCAAGCTCCCTGCGATTGGGCTTTATCATATACGGCCGTGCTTCCACTCCGGCGGCAAACGCCTCACCGGCACAGTCCAGCACACAGCAGCACTTGGCTTTTTCAATCATCTCCGCATATGCGGAAACCCTGCAGCCGGCCGGAATGCTGCCCGACATTACCGCAAAAGCAGCGTCTGCGCTTTTATTTTCAAAGCACGCAAGCATTTCGGACAGCCTGTCGTCTTCCACCCTGCTGCCCCTTTCGTTAAGCTCGGTAAGCTCGCCGTTTGAAAGGTCAATAAGCTTGATATTTGTGCGCACCGCACCTTCGCACATTATAAGGCGGTTTTTAATGTTTTCCCGCTTAAGCAATTCCTCCAGCAAGCGGGCATTATCACGGAAATTAAAACCCAGCAGCTCGGTGTTTGCGCCGAGGCGCTTAAGCACTACCGCCACATTTACGCCCTTGCCCGACATATCGGAGCTTGTCTGTTCAATACGGTTATATTCTCCCAGGCGTACACCGTTTACGGTGATTGTTTTATCTATGCACGGATTAAGACAGACCGCCAGTATCATATTTTCCGTTTCTCCGTTTCGTTCAGTTTACGCAAGGCGGAATCAGGCATTTTTGGGGCCTTATTCGGCGCTTGCTTTTTCCTACCGCATTTTGCGGGTTGATTTTTTAGGCTGCGCCCAAACTTACATTATATGCGCCCCGCAGACAAAGCCCGCAGTATATGCAAACATCGCCGCTGCCGACAGCGCGGTAAGCAGCGCGCCGAGAGCCGGTCTTTTATCGGCAAAACGCCCAAGCAGCATATACACAGGTATAAGCGCAGCAAAATACCTCACTCCGCTTAACAGCCATGAGGGCGCCGCCGCCACAACGATGTAAACGGCGATATAAGCAAGATACGACGGCCGCATCTTTTTGCCGCCGGCAAGGACAAACAGCACCAGCGTACCCATTATGACTATAAGCTCGGGCAGCCATGTGGATAGTGAAATAGCTTTATTATAGTTAAAAACTCTTTGTGCTATACCCGCAATATTTGAGGCAAAAAAGCTGAAGCTTTGGCTCCAATGCTGCTGATATTCCATGAACTTTAGGCAATCGCCGTATATTATAAGATTTATAGCAAGATATGCAAGCGTTCCCGCCGGAATTATAAATGCGCCCAGCAGCTTTTTGAGACAGCCGGGGAAGCTGCCGCGTTCCGGCTTTTTTCCACCGGCAAAAACCACGGTATCCATCCATTCCACAAAAAAGGGCACGACCAGCAAAACGCCGAGGCTGCGGGTAAAAGCAGCCAATGCGCCGAGCACGCCGGCCGCAACATATTTGCCCCTGCGCAGATACCAGAAAAAAGCCGCGCAAAGGCATAAAAACAGCGCCTCGGTATAGCATATGCCGAAAAACAGCGAAGCCGGAGTGAACAGCACCAACAGCAGCGTCCACAGCGCCGCCCTGCGCCCGTATTCGGCCTGAGTAAGGCGGAATATATAAAAGCAGCCGAGGCACATTGCTATATTTGATATTACGCACCCCGAAAAGAAATAAAAGGCATTCGTCGGGTTGGAAACAAGCAGTCCGCTTATGCGCATAAGCAGCGGCAGCAGCGGAAAAAAAACGATGAACAGATAGGAATCGCCCTGCGTTACCTGAGCCTCCGTAAGATACCAATCTCGCGCAATATCAATGTAGTGCGGGCTGTCCCAGCGGTTCCATATGTTCATAAAGCTTTCAAAAAAGCCGTAGGAAGGATAGCCCTGCGATACGGCCCTGTTTACGCACACAAGATAACCGAAGCCGTAAATCAAAAAGCGGCTGGCAAGCGTGAGAACCGAAACCAGCAGCAATGTGCGCCACGGGCTTTCCTGCTGCCCGACAGTTCCGAAGCTGGGCTGCGCTTCCACACGCAAAAGCCGCCCAAGCCAGCTTACGGCACCGAATTTAGGGCTCAGCCACTGATAAAGCGCTCTTGCCATCCCCCAGACAAAAAGCAGCAAAACCAGCACTTCCGTCACAATGCCCACGGCTTTTATATTGACATTTATGCCCTGCCTTGCAAGATCATCCATTATTGTACTGTTCATAACTTCCCCCCACAACAGTAATTATGCGGTGCTATGCCGCACAGACGGCAGTTATTTCGGCCAATGGCAACCCTTTTGCATAATACTTTTACTATTATCCGTACTGTGCGCTTAGGCCTTGGCATGAATATAATAACACACAAATTCTGTCTGTCAAGTGCAGATCCGTCACATTTTTCGAAACAGCAGCATATAATCAAACAGGTCGGGCGTATTATCCCGTTTAATAAACCTAATACCACCGGCATAAAAATCATCTCAGCAAGGAGGAATTATTATGGCCAAAAGCTGCGGCTGCACGGCGGCGGAAACAAACGCAGGCCGATCCGTCATAAACGACAGCTGTCCGAATGTTTCCGGCAGCATCTGCCTTATGGCACGGCAGGTGTTTGATTGCGTAAAGGATCCGCTTGACGCATCGGCCTGCACCGTTACCGTTATATCTCCCGAATCCGCCCCCACTGCGCTGCTTGCTGCGCGCTCTGTTTCTCAAAGCGCCGCGCTTTACGATGTATCGTCGGAGAATTATGACAGGGAATTCCGTTTATGCAGCGCAGATGCCGTTTTCCCCGGAACATGCAGCTATACCGGCGCCGACAATCAAACCCACACCGGCACCTGCACCATTTCCATACCTTATGAAGCGCTTATGAAATATCCCGATGCCTCTGTTATAAAGCCGGAGCTTTTCGCAATAGGCTCATGCGAGGTCATCAAAAGCGCGCTCCTGGAGGGCAACACCTTCCGCTGCCTGTGCGACGGTGCATTGGTTGTATCCCTTTGCTCATATGTCCCCTGCTTCGTGCCGCTTACGGCGTACACCTGCCCGGTAAATTCAGGATGCCGCCAAGCCCAGGAACAGCGGGAGGTACAGGCGCTGTTTCCGTCGGAATAAGCCCTGCTGCACCCGCCGCCGCGCACAAATACACAGCGGGGAGCGTCTCACCGCTTTGACGGAGAAACGCTCCCTCTTTTTTTATTTAATTGCTTACGGCATGCCCATAATGACTGCCAAAATCACTGCGCGCGCATTTGCTGCCACAGCGCCGCTATATTTGCAGCACATTCTGCGGGCGAAGCGGTATTTGGCACCGTAATATCCGCGCATTTGCCGTATATTTCCTTTCGCCGCTGCCATAATGCCCGCACCGCCTCACTGTTTGTAAAAAGCGGCCTTGTATTTTTATCAACGGTTTCCGCTATAACATCAACGGGACGGAAAAGCAGCAGGATAATTCCGTTTTTGCGCAGCGCCTCAATATTTTCCCGTTCCTCCGGCACGCCGCCGCCGGTGGCAATTACCGCTCCGCGCAGACCTGCGGCATACATTACTGCCTGCCGCTCCAGCCTGCGGAAGGTTTCTTCTCCCTTTTGCGCGAATATTTCCTTTATACTCATTTTGGCGGTGTTTGCCACTATTGAATCGGTATCGGCAAAAAGCAGCCCCAGCTTTTCCGCTGTCAGCCGCCCCACCGTGCTTTTACCGCAGCCCGACATTCCTATAAGCACAAGATTTTGCTTCATTGTTCCTCCGTGTGCCGCAGGCACCGCATTTTTTATATACCCGACTTGCACGCGCCCAGCACTTCAAGGTATTCCGCATGCTGCTCTGCCTCCGCCATCGCCGCGCGCACGCGAGGGTTCGTGATATCCGCCGCTGCATCAATGTAAAAATAGTATTCCCAGTTCTTCTTGCGTATGGGACGGGATTCTATCTTTACAAGGTTTATGCCAGCTTCTGCAAAAACATCCAATAAACCGGCAAGGGACCCGCTTACATGGGGCAGCGACAAAAACAGGCTGAGTTTGTCTGCGCCGCGCACAAATACGGGACGGGGAGCAACAACTATAAACCGTGTATAATTTCCGCTCTGTTCATTTATATTTTCTTTTAGAATTTCAAGGCCGTAAAGCTCGGCTGCCTCTTTTGACGCAACCGCCGCACATGTTATGTCCCCGCGCTGCGCAATATTCCGCGCCGCCACTGCGGTATTTACCTCGGGCAGGCACTCCCACGACGGATGGGAGGTTAAGAAATCCCTGCATTGCATTAACGCCTGACTGTGCGAATATACATGCCTTATATCGCAAAGCTCTGCCCCCTTGACGCCCAGCAGACAATGCCTTACTGGCATAACATACTCCCCCGCTATATACGCCCCGTAACGCCGCAGCAGGTCGTATACCTCCATAACGCCGCCGGCAGAGCTGTTTTCAATGGGCAGCACTCCATAGTCCGTCTCATTCCCCAGCGCTCTGAACACCGCCTCAAAGCCGTTATAGCCCTGCGCAGGCGCTTTCGGAAGCATCTCACGGACAGCACAGTGTGCAAAGCAGCCCTCAATGCCCGAATAGCCTATCTTTCCGTTCGGAAGCTCATCGCAAAACAGCGCCCGCGAGAGAAATTCGCCTACGGCGTCCCTTGGGCGAATATCCGTTTCCTGCGCTGGCAGCGCTTGCTTGCGCGTATAAGCTCCCGCAGCAGCCGTTCAAAGCCCGGACGCAGCTCCGGCTCAAGCTCCGCCGTGCGCGCAGCAAGCAGCTGTGCCTCGCGCTGCGGATCGTCAACCGGCAGGTTATGCTCCAGCTTGAATCTGCCTATTCTGCGGGCTGCCTCCATTCTCTGCCTATACAGCTGTGCAAGCGACGCATCAATTGCGTCTATTTCGCTTCGCATCTCTTTTATATCATCCATATTTCTTCTCTCCGCGACCCGCCGGCTTTCGGCAACGCCGCTCGCATATTTATATTTCCAGCTTATTTTTCAGCTTATATTTGTCTCCGACCGGCACGCCTTCAGCGTAATTTTGAAACGCTGCCGCAATCACACATCAACATATCAAAAAACGCAAGCTGCGCGCAGGCCTCGATAACAGGAACCGCTCTGAGCGCTATGCACGGATCGTGCCGCCCCTTTACGGTAAGCTCAGCCGGCTGCCCGCTGCTTACATCCACCGTCTGCTGCGGCAAAAAAATCGATGGCGTGGGCCGCATTTTTACGCTGAAAATAACCGGCATGCCGTTTGTCAGCCCGCCGTTTATACCGCCCGCATTGTTGCTGAGGGTCACCACACGCCCGTTTCTCACGGCAAGGGGATCGTTAAAGCTGCTGCCCTGCGCGCACGGCGCAGCTTCGGCATTTCCGAAATTCACGCCCTTTACGCCCGGAACGCTGAAAAGCAGCTGAGCAAGAGCACTCTCCGCAGAATCGAAAAACGGTTCTCCCAGGCCTACGGGAAGCCCGCACACGGCGCACTCTATCTCTCCGCCAACGGAATCCCCTGCCGCGGCAGCCTCTGCAATCCGCCGCTGCAAACAAACATCCTGCTGCGTGCTTATAACCGGGTTTAGCGGATCCCAGCGCGATATTCTTACTCCTCCGACGCACACAAGGTGCGCCCCGACGGTTATGCCGCGTTTTTCAAGCTCCGGCGCTACAATGGCCCCCGCGGCCGTCAGCACCGCAGTGAGCCGTCCCGAAAAATGCCCGCCTCCCGCAAAATCGTTATGGCCGCCGTATTTTACGCCCGCCGGATAATCGCTGTGCGAAGGACGCGGCGTAACGGAAAAGGCGGAGTAATCGCCGCTGCGCGTATCGCTATTGGCTATTTCAAAGCCGAGCGGCGCCCCCGTGGTACAGCCGTTTTTTACTCCGGAGAGTATTTACCTCATCGGCTTCCTTTCTTTGCGTGCTGTTTGCCCCGCCCGGCGCACGCCGCGCCATTTGCCGCGCCACTTTCTGAGCGTCAAAGGACATGCCCGCCGGCAGCCCGGAAAGCACACCGCCTATTGCCGCAGAATGTGATTCCCCGAATATTGTAAGCCTGATCCGGCTTCCCCATACAGCTCCCATATTCCGCCTCCCTGTATAATGCTTTAATTTTGCATATCCGATGCCGTTATATCCGTATTTTTTCCGTTATGCCCCCGAGGCTTTCATAATCGCTCCAAAAGGCGGGATAGGATTTTTCAACACACTCCGCCCCGTTATGCTCACCCTGTCCTTTGCTGCGGTTGCCGCAATTGCGGCCGCCATTGCTATACGGTGATCTCCGAAGCTGTCAACATTTCCTCCGGCAAATGCAGCTTTGTCCACAAACAGCGTATCCTCGCCGCAGCGCGCATGCCCTCCGAGCGCCGTTAGCAGGCGCACGCTTGCCTCTGCACGGTCGCTTTCCTTATACTTAAGCCTTTTGCACCCGCGCAGAACTCCGCCGGCGCCGCTCAGCCATACGGCAAGCACCGGGGCAAGGTCAGGGCAATCCGAAATGTCGATATCGCGCCTGTGCTCTCTGATGATATCGCGTATAACGGCATCCCCCTGTGTGCTGCGCTCGGGCAGCTGCATATCGATCTGCGAGCCCATGTCATTTGCGCACAGCCAAAAGGCAGCCTGAGAAAAATCAGCCTCCGGCAAAACCGGATATGCCGCGCGGTAGCTCTGCCCTCCGGGAATGAAATATCCGTTGTTTTCCTTTACGCATATAACGGAAAAGGCCCCGAGTATCTCCCGCGTTATATTTACATAGCTTTCCGATTCCAGCGCAGTGGTAAGCACTATGCGGGAATCTCCCGCAAGCAGCGGAAGGGCAAGCAGTAGACCCGTAATGTACTGCGAGGACACATCGCCGCGCAGCCGGTACTCTCCGCTTTTCAGGCGTCCCTCCACCGTCAGCGTGTCGCCGCTTTGAAGCCATGTGACCCCCATGCTCTCAAACAGCCTGCGGTATTCCTCCATGGGCCGCTGCATGAGCCGTCCCTTGCCCGTAAATACATATCTGCCGCCCAGCGCCAGTGCGACAGGCAGCAAAAAGCGCAGAGTCGAGCCGGATTCCCGGCACGGACAATATCCGCCCGCCATCCCTGACAAGGCGTCGCGTGTAGCCAGCATATCCTGGGACGGTTCATCCTTTCCCATGCTTACGGGCATTCCCGCAAGATAAGAACATATCATTATTCTGTGACGCCGGCTTTTTGATTCCGGCACATCAACGCGGCCCTTAAGCAGCGAAGGCTTAACGGTTACCGTCACGGCATTTTCCCCCTTGCTGTAATAATCCTGTTGCAAATTGCAGCCGTAATGCTTGCTTTTGCAGATGCTTCACCAAGCTGCACGGAACGCCTCAGCCCTGAAGCCCGCGGGACTGCCTGTCCATATCCTCAATGACTATATCGTATATCTCGCCAAGGGATGCGCAGTATTCCAGCACCTTCCACGGCTCGTTTGTATGAAAATGTATTTTTATTAAAGAGGAATCGCCCACCGCAAGCAGGCAATCGCCCTTGAAATTCTCCGTAAAATACCGTGCGATGGTACCTTCATCAAGGTTATTGCCCTCTATAAGCAGCTGAGTATCATATCTGAATTCCGTCATAATAAATAAACCTCCGTAAACAAATTTTTAATTTTTTTATAATAAAAGGCGACCGGTGCGAGCGCCGATCATACGACAGGCTTTTGCCGCATACTGCTCCGTCAGTGTGCAATACAGTTCCTCCGGCAGAACCGAAACGATTTTTGCCCTGCCTATATCCTCCAGCACCACCAGCTTAAGCTGCCTACCCTCCAGCTTTTTATCGCCGCAAATGTATTCTTTTAATCTTTCATCAAAGGGAATATATACGGGCAGCGAATATTTGCGACAAAGCTCCTCAATTTCATCGCATTTTGCTGCTGCAATCCCGCCCCAGAGGATATTGGCCCGCCGCAGCATGCACATTCCGGCCGCGACAGCCTCGCCGTGGCTGTATACGGAATAACCGTACAGCCTTTCAAGGGCATGCCCTACGGTGTGCCCGAAGTTAAGCAGCTTGCGCTCCGATGTGTCAAAGGGATCTTTCTGCACGGTATCTGCCTTTATTCCTGCGCAGAGGCATATCATTTCCTCCGAATCAACGCCGCTTTTAAGGCTTTCAAACAGCTTTTTATCCTTTATGCAGGCATATTTTATAACCTCGCCCATTCCGCAGGCATATTCCCGTGAAGGAAGCGAAGAAAGAAATTCGGGGTCAATAAGCACCCTGTGCGGCTGAAAAAACGCACCGACGCGATTTTTGCCGCTGGGAAGATCCACTCCCGTCTTCCCGCCTACGGAACTGTCCGTCATGGCAAGCAATGTAGTGGGCATTTGCACGATGGGCACTCCGCGAAGAAAGGTGGCTGCGGCAAAGCCCGTTATATCCCCTACAACGCCTCCGCCCAGCGCAATAATAAGATCCGTTCTTGTTATGCCCGCTTCGTCAAAAAAGCCGTAAAGCTGCTGCACCGAAGCCATCGTTTTGTTCTGCTCTCCCGCCTGAAACACATAGGAATACACCTGCACCGCATCGCAAAGCTGCTTTTTAATCTTTGCAAGATACAGCGGCGCCACATTGGAATCGGTTACTATTGCAATGCGCACAACTCCTTCAAGAGGAAGATAATTGCACACTTCCTCGGCAAGCCCTCTTTTTATGATTATTTTACATTCGTTTCCCGACACCGAATATACGATTTGTTCTTCTTTTGACACCGTTATCGCCTCCCATGCAGGTACTCAACACCTTTGCCGTTTTGCCCGTGTTTGCATTCTGCCAAACCGAGCAAGGCCGGATATTGTATATTCCGCTTCAATGCGGTTTGCTTTAAGGACTGCCTTCAGATATCTCTGCCCTCAACATTTGCTATAAGCCTGAGCTTCTGCATAAGCTTATCAAATACCGCCGGAGTAAGCGATTGCTGACCGTCGCATTTTGCGTGAGGCGGATCGTTATGCACCTCGATTATAAGCCCGTCCGCTCCCGCAGCTATGGCCGCCTTGCTCATGGGCTCCACCATCCACCAAAGCCCGGTGCCGTGGCTGGGATCCACCACAACCGGAAGGTGGCTTTGACGCTTAAGCACCGGCACGGCGCTCAGATCCAAAGTGTTTCTGGTATAGGTTTCAAAGGTGCGTATGCCGCGTTCGCACAGAATCACCTGATCGTTGCCCCCGGCCATAATGTACTCCGCAGCCATGAGCAGCTCCTCTATTGTGGCTGCCAGCCCGCGCTTTAGCAGCACCGGTTTTTTGATATGCGACAGCTCCTTAAGCAGCACAAAATTCTGCATATTCCGCGCGCCCACCTGAATAATGTCAACATCCTGTATAAAGCGGTCAAGATATTCCGTGCTCATTATTTCGGATACTATCGGCATACCCGTTCTTCTTCCGGCGGCCTTGAGCATATCCAGACCCTCCAGCCCCAGCCCCTGAAAGGCATAGGGTGAGCTTCTGGGCTTGAAAGCACCGCCGCGAAGTATTGCGGCCCCTGAAGCCTTGCAGTCCCTTGCAACCGAGAGAACCTGCTCCTCGCTTTCCACCGAGCACGGCCCCGCCATCACCGCTATCTTATTGCCGCCGATCTCCACTCCCCCTGCATTTATTACGGTGTTCTGCGGATGATACTTGCGGTTTGCCTTCTTGTACGGCTCCGCCACCTTCATGGTACGCTCCACAAAATCAAAGCTGTCAAACATTCCCGGATCTATGCGCGAGGTATCTCCGGAAAGCCCGAGTATAGTGGTATCCTGCCCCTGTATTCTTTGTACATCTACGCCGTTTTTGCGAATGAACGCATCCAGCATTGCAATTTTGTCCTCGGTGGTACCGGGACGGAGTATTATCATCATAATGGGTGTCCTCCTGAAATCTGAATAAAAAATGACCCGGTCTAATTGCCGGGTCATAAATCATACTTTAATATACGGTATCGGCAAATCAGACAGCGCAAACAGGACGGTAATCACTAAAGTAATAGCCGCCAAAATAAAACGCGTATCCGAAAATGAAAGCCGAGCTTTTCATAATAATGCCGTTATGCCTTTCCTGTTATATCGTTTGATTTATTTTATTACATACCCCTTGCCCTGTCAATCGGATTTCCCGTTTTTTTGCAAAAATATGCACTCTTGACCGCATTTTTCGCTTTTGCTTTCTCCACTGAAAAATTGCTTACCGTTTTGCCGCTGCCGGATTGCCTCATCCGCATGTTTTTAGGCGTATATAAATGCCGCAGGCATCAGCTTTTGTTCAACCTCTCCAGCAGCGCATCCAGCTTCCTTTTCTGCTCTTCATTCAGCGCCGGGCTTATTTTTGCTCGAAAATCGCGCATCGCCTGCGGCGTAAGAGTACGCCCGCCGTCCGCCGCTTTCAGGCGTTCAAGCTCCTCCAGCAGCTCCCGGCTGCTTTTTCCTTTATAGTGTTCGCACCGCCGCTGCAGCTCCTTTAATTGCCGCTGTCTTTCCTCCGACCGTGCGTCTGCACGGCCGCTGCTGTATGTGCCGTCTTGCCATCCTGTGCCCTTTTCGTTCCCGTTTCTCCGTACATTTGAGCCGTAATTATCATGGCCTTTATTATTTGAACCCGTATTGCGTCCGACTTCTCTGTACGGATCGCCGTTTCTGTTTTGTATTAAAGCCGCTGTTTGAACGATACATATTTATATCTCCTTTATCAGAGTCATGCTTTATCCTATGCATCAAACCCCTTCCCGTTACACAAAAGCCCTCCGTTAAAAGACCGCAGCCCTCTGTTTTCCTGATGCAGAAAGTAATTATCCTTCGTATGTGCGGCATATAGTATACAAAACCGCATATTCAAAAGACCGCTTTATAAATATCCGCCGTGGGAGGTGCTGCATCTGGAAGCCTTACAATTGATAATTGCATACTTGCTTTTCAGGGATTATCCTCTCTTTGCCGATATGCTGCCCGTCCTGCCGTACACCGTGCGGCGTGCGCTTGCCGCCTTTAACGCATACTTTTCCTGCGAAGACCGGCAGGAGCACTGCGCCGCGCCCGAAGCCTGCGGCAGCTGCGGGCGGGAAAATGCCGGAAACGATGCCGTACTGTCTGCGCTGTGCGAGCTTCTGGGCAGCGCGGAAAGCAGAAGCACTGCAAATCTGCTGTCCGCTTTAATATCAAAGGGCTCCGCAGGCTCCTTCGACCCGCTTTCCCTGCTGCTTTGTCTTGCTTCCTGTCAAAACGCTGTTTCGCCGCCCTTTGACTCCTGCAAAAGCGCCGGGTTCGCCCCTACATCCAATGGCTGCGGCTGCGCGGACAATTTTGATGATAACCTCAACAATCTTAATGACGGCTGCGAATGTGAAACGGCAAAAACAAAAAGCCCACGGGGTTTTTCCCGTGAGCAGGAGAGCTTTTTCAAGCGTTATATTCCTGAAAAATAGCCATTGCCGTTATTGCGGCAAACCAACATCCGCATTATCGGCAGAAATATTATCACAATGTAATTATTCCGTCTGCAAAGCGCGCGGCTATATCGGAGGAATGAGTAGTGAAAAGCAGCAGCTTTCCCCTTGCGTGCTCCCGTGCAAGCATCATCACTCTGTGAGCCCATGCGTCATCCAGACCTCTTGTGGGCTCATCCATAAGCAGCGTATCTCCGTCAACCGAAAGCCACGCGGCAATGCTCACCCTTCTCTGCATTCCTCCGCTGAGTTTGCAGGGAAGCATGTCCGCATATTTTCCAAGGCCCAGCTTTTCAAGCAGTCCGGCCGCTTTTTCCCGGTCTCTGCAAAACAGAGCGGCATTATCTAACGCCGTTAGCCACGGAAAAAGGCGATCATCCTGAAAAAGCAGCGTAACCTTTCCCGCCCCCTCCACCTTGCCCTCATAAGGAATAAGCCCTGCTATTGCACGCAGCAGAGTGGTTTTTCCGGCTCCGGAAGGCGCCATTATCGCCCATACGCCGCCCTCCGCCTCAAAGGACAGGCGATCTATTATTTGCCGCATCAAGCGTTACGCTCAGATCCTTCAGTATCATACCTTCTGTTTCTCCTGATATTTGCAAGCAGGCTTTCCAGCAATTTCTCAAGCACAAGACTGAGAACCACCACAACGGCCGTCCATGCAAAAAGTGTAGGCGTTTGCAGATAGATTTTGGCGTTATATATGCCGCTGCCGACGGCCAGCGCCGGCTGGCACAGCACCTCCGCCGCTATGCCCGCTTTCCAGGCAAAGCCCATCGCATTTACGGCTCCTTGCGCAAAATACGGCAGCGTCCAAGGCAGGTAGAGCCGAAATATCCTCTGCGCGCCGCTCATACGGTAAGCGTGCACAAGCTCCTTATATTTCTGCGGTACCGAATCAAGCCCCATAGACACCGAGCTCCATACAAGCGGCACCACCATAATAAAACAGATGAACACCGGCAGTGTGTCCCGCTTTAATATGAGAATTACCAGCATTATAAATGAGGCCACCGGCACGGAACGCAGCAGAGTCATAAGCGGGGAAAGCAGCGTGCGCACGAAGGGAATCCGCGCTCCCACGGCCGCAAGCGCGCAGCCGGCTATGCAGCCGGCTGCAAAGCCGGCTGCTATACGGCAAACGGACAGTGCTATGCTGCTCCAGAAGCCGCCGTCTGCGCACAGTCTGCCCAGCTCCGCCGCAACTGCGGGCGGAGCCGGCAGAAGCAGTTCATTATCCGTAATGCAGGCAGCCATCCACCAAACGGCTATCCAAAAAAGCACTGCAGCCGCCCGATAAAGCTTTTTGCGGCCGCTCTCGCGGCCGCCCCCCGGTTTGACAGAGGTTTTGTTCTGATTCATAGTTTTATTCTGCTTCGTAATAAAAATCGTCGCCCGGTACGCTGCCGCCTACGGACTGCGGATTATATCCGTGCATAAGCTTAAGAAACGCATCGGTCTTGGCTTTCATATCCTGTCCGTCAATACATACTATATTGCATTGCGGCAGCGCGGCCTTGGCTATTTCGGCATCGGCCACAATGCCGAACTCCTTTATAAGCTGAGCCGCCGAATCGTTATTTGCGTTTACATACTCAACGGATTTTCCGTATTCCTTAAGAAAATCAGCTACCGCCTCCGGCTGCTGCTGTGCAAATTCCGCTCTTACAACAAGACAGCCCATGGAGAAGATGCTTTGCCCGCGGCTTGCGCTGTCCCACTCCTTATTAAGATCAATGCAGCGGTTGAAGCCTATATTTTTTGAAAGCAGCACCGTAGCAAACGGCTCCGGCAGCACAACAGTATCCGCCGTTCCCGCTGCGCACATGGCCACGAGGGAGGAATGATCCGCGGCAAACTCCACATTTACCTTATCCTTTATTCCGTTTGAATCCAAAATATAATCAAACGCATACTCGGGCGTTGAACCCTGCCCGGAAATTACAACCTTGCGCCCTTCAAGGTCAGAAAGCGACTTTACGCTCTCATCCCTGCTCAGTACATAAAGCACCCCCAGTGTGTTAAGCGCAAGCAGCTTTACTCCGCCCTTTGTTTTATTGTACAGAGTCGCCGCAAGGTTTGTGGGCACCGCCGCAATATCAAGCTCTCCTTTTATAAGCAGCGGCAGAATATCCGTAGGCGCGGAAAACTGCTGGAAATCATATCTGTTAAGCGTGTTTTCTTCTTTGTTATCCTGCATAAGCCGCACCGCTCCCATGCCGGTGGGGCCGTTAAGCACGCCTATGCGTACCTGTGTGCGCTGCTGATAAGGTTTTTCGGTCCGTGCGCTCTCTGTCGGAATATCAGCCGTGCCCGCCGGAACGGTAGCCGTTGCTCCGCCTCCCGTACAGCCGGCGGTTACAAGCGCCATAATAAGTGCAATTGTCAAAGCCGCGATATTGATAAACCGTTTCATATTCTTCCTCCCTTTGTTGTTTTTTATCTTAATTATTCTTCAAGGCTCTTTGATGTAAGCGCGCTTTTTACCGTAACGCCGGGTATCTGACCAAGGCTTCCCGTAAGCGCCCCTATGCTGTCCGTACTGCCCTGCACTATAAGGGATATCACCGCGATATTATGCTCCCCGAACGGCAAACCCATCCGTCCTTTGATAATAAAAGCATAGCGGCTGAGCAGCCTGTTGACATTCTGTGAGCAGCTTGCCGGATTCTCCAGCACTATGCCCACTACTCCTATACGCTGCGGCAGTTTGTCTTTAACGGCCGTATCTGTATTTTCCATCGGCAAATAATTTCTCCTTCCCGGGCAAAAAACGCCCCTTTCCGAAGGAAAGAGGCGTAGAATTGCATTATAAGAACAGTTATATCCGCTTATTCCCTCGGCTCAGGATACATCCCCTGCCTCAGTGTTATTTCTTTAGCGCCTTGCCTGAGAATACCGCATTCTGTGCGTATTCCCTCGGTTCAGCAAATTGATTATAGCACGGATAGAGCTTTGCGTAAAGTGTTTTTTTATAAGCAAACCGTCATTTTTCAAAACACATATAATGCCAAAGCGCACCGGCCGCAGATTACTTTTTAAGAAGCTCAAGGGCCTTTTGAAGCTGAGTGTCCTGTTCATCCGTCATATCCGCATCGCGGCTTGTTTTGCCGTCAGGAAGCTCCACAACACAGTCGGGCGTTATTCCCGTTTTGTGTATGCATTCTCCGCCGGGCAGATAATACTTTGCCGTTGTAAGCTTGAAGGCTCCTCCGTTGGGCAGAGTATATGTGGTTTGCATTATTCCCTTGCCGTAGGTTTTGGTGCCTACGATTACCGCTCGTTTGAAATCCCTTGCCGCACCGGTAAAGGCTTCGGAGGCGCTTGCCGAATAGCCGTTTACAAGTATGACTATGGGCAGATCCACAAAATCGGCATCGCTGTTTTTTTCGCTGTAACGCTTGCCGTTTTTGTCCATGGCATAGAATATCTCCCCCTCCGGCAAAATCATATCCGCAGTTTTGGCCATAATATCCAGATCTCCGCCGAGGTTATCCCGCAAATCGATTATTATGCCCTTTGAGCCCTGCGACTGCGCAAAGTCCAGCGCCTCGCGGAATTTTTCCACGGCATTGCCGTGAAAGCTTTTATATTTGATATAGGTTATATCGCCGATATTCCTGTGCGTTACCATCGGCGCTGTTATATGCGCGCGAACCGGTTCGAAAACCGCTTCCTGACCGTTCCTGAGCACGCGCAGCGCAACCTTTGTACCGTTCTGACCGCTTACAAGCTCTGCAAGCTCGGATGCACTCAGTCCTTCTGTGCTTTTGCCGTCCACCGAAAGTATTATATCCCCCGCTTTTAGCCCCGCGCTTTTGGCGGGAGAATCCTCATACACCTCGGTTATTTTAATACCGGCCTGGGTAACGGCAACAGTAACTCCTATGCCCCCTTCTATTACTCCGTCCTTCTGATCGTTATACTGCTTAAGCTCCTCGGCGGTATAATAGCGCGAATAATCGTCATTAAGCCCGGCAGAAAGCCCCGAAAGCAGCATCTGAGTTATTTTTTCGCTGTCATAATCCTCAACGGCATTATTCTTAACTATTCCGGCGGCCTGAGATATGGACTCAAACTGACTTATGGAAAGCTTGCCCGCAAGGCGTTTTTCCTGTGTAAATGCACCAACGAAAAAGCCCGCCACCAATGTAAGCAGCGCCACCCACGGGCGTATGCCCTCAGAAGTGCGTTTTTTTTGCACATTTGTACCTGTGCCGGCCGGTTGTGCGTTTTCCGCCTGCATTTTTTCTTTTGACGCTTCCGTATTTGCTGCCGCTGTTTCTTTTGCCTCTTTTTTTGTAACACCGTTGCCGAAAAGCTTCATATTCTTCTCCCTTCACCGCATGAGCCTATTTATTCAAGCCGCTCCCGTTTGCAGCCGCAAACAACCGCTGGCGGCCGCTACTGTTCGTAATTCAGCCTTGCAAGAGCCAAAATCATACGCAGCGTTACAGCATCATCAAAGCTTGTTGCATCCAGTCCCGTGCTTTTTCTTATCTTATCCAACCTGTAAATAAGCGTATTTCTGTGCATGAAAAGCTCCTTTGCCGTTCTGCTTATATTCAGATTCTGCCGGAACAGCTCATCCAGCAGCTCCTCCGTTTCATCATCTATTGTATGCCGTATACGGGATATCAATGCCGAATGACGCACCACCGCCTCGGTTTCTATCCCCGCAAGCAGCATTTCGGGAAGCAGCCTTGCATATATCCACACTCCGCCCTTATAGCTGAGACGGCGTCCAATTGACGCGGCCTGAAGCGCAGTCTGACGCGAAGCGCCTATGCCCGCTATGTTTGCTGCCGTTTCGCCGATTCCTATATGCACATCGGTATTGAGCTCATTTACAAATGTGTCGCGTATTGCCCCGGCGGTTTCTGCAAGCTCCGCATCGGCAACTCCCGAGCATACCACGGCCACTTCTTCCCGGCTCATCTCCGTGATCATGGCATCCTCGGAGGAAAACACCTCCGAAAGCACGCCCAGCATTGCCGGTGAAACATTGCTTTCCGGCAATACGCAGATAACGCTCCGCCTTTCATCAAAACGGATATGCAGCCTGCGG
Organism: Oscillospiraceae bacterium; assembly: GCA_022009755.1. Classification (GTDB taxonomy): domain Bacteria; phylum Bacillota; class Clostridia; order Christensenellales; family QALW01; genus UMGS1338. The sequence continues at coordinate 252,293 of CP091722.1, read as the reverse complement.
CACAAGCCTGATACATCCTTTTGTCCAAGACCGCCGCACAGAGCAATTTTGAACAGCTTTTCCGCACTGGGCTGCCTGAGCGTAGGCTCACGGTCTATTGCCTGCCGTGCTGCGCTCTCGTCCATTGCCACGGCGCCGACAAAGCCGTTATCCTGTTCAAAATACAGAACTCCGCCTGCATAGCAGGGCATTTCCTGCAAAAACACCTGATCCGGCAGAGCCTGAGGCATAACCTCGCCCCCCGCCACCTTTAAGCCGCGTTCGTTATATATTGCGCTGTTCATAAAATATCACCCTATTAAATCATAGCACATATGATTATGATTTGCAAATCAGTTTATATTAAAACCGTATTTTCGCACTTATGTGCAGCATGTTCCGGCAGTCTGCCCGGCTTTCGCACTGCGGCGCAGCGTTACTTCGTCCGCTTTTTCGCCAAAGCCGCAGAAGCCGTATTTTCTGCCTCCGTAAAAGAACAGCAGCGCCGCAATAAACGGCACTGCTGTGCGTAATTCTCCTTTTGCAAAGCTTGCCGGCAGCTAATCGCCGCAGTTTTTGAATCTGCAAAAACCGCTTAACGGGCACTGCCAATAGGTAGCGCTTGTAAAAAAGCCGTCCTTGAATTCGGTGTTCTGCCAGGGCGACATATCCGCTTCCTCGGCATTCATCATAACATGCGCCTCCACTGCGGGCAGGCTGCCCTGAAGCGTCATAAACCGCACCTCTCCGGTCTGCGTATTTTTTATCATATCGCATACCATTACAACATGACCGCCGTGACCGTTTTCCGCCGGCACAAGAAACATATCGCCTATTTTCATGTCCGATGTATTTTTGAATATCACATCGTTATAATACATTGAAGTGGTCTTGCAGTTTGAAAACACATTCTTAAGATACGCTTCAAAAATCCCGCGTGAAGAACCCACCTTGCCGTTTTGGCGCCAGCTTGTTTTGCCGTTTTTGTATACGGCCTGTAACCCTTGGTATAGTGCTCAAAATCGCATACAAAGCCGCTGTTATAATAGGTGAATTTGATCTCACCGTAACGCCCGTTCTGATAAAGATACTCCGCCCAAAGATGCATCAGGGTATCTGCGCATTGCTCGCTTGTATTAAGCATTTCAAAATCCAGAACCGCCGCATGCGCCTGCGGAGTGCTGTACTCATTCTTGGGCACAAGTGCTCCCGGCATCGCAACCGTAACGCTTTCGCCGAATTCATTTGTCTTTTTGCCGTTTTTAAGATAATGCAGCGCGTAACCGTCCGGCTTAAGCTTCAGATTCCGCAAACTCCGCAAAGCTTCCCGCCGGTGCTTCCACTCTCTCAAAGCCCTCAGGCACCAGAAACCGCGTAAGTATGGTATCCCCCTCGGGATTCACCAATGCATTGAAATTCGCACCCGGCGTCACAACCGGTGTAGGATGCGGCGTCGGCGTAGGCTTTGGAGTGTTTGTGGGTTTGGGCGTTTTTGTAGGCTTCGGCGTAGGCTTGGGCGTGGGGCGCGGCGTCGGTGTAGGCACCGGCGTTGAAGTTATCTCCGGCGTGGGAGTAAGTGCCGGAGTATCGCTGGGCAGCGGCGTAATCTCCGGTGTAGCGGTAATTTGCGGCGTTGATGTCGGCGTTGCTGTAACACCGGGCGTATTCGTTGCGGTGTTTTCGGCAGTCGCGGTGGTATCCGGCGTCGCTTGATATGTTTGCGTTCCCGTAGGCGCAGCCGTCTGTAAAATCTCACCGCTGCACCCCGCAAGCATAACCAGCATAACGGCCATAACGGCCGCAGCGGGTGCCGTTACTGTTTTGTTAAAATTGCCGTGCAAAACACGGCGATGCAGCATGCGCATATCGAATGAATTCCGTATTTTTTGAAAAATTCCCCGCTTATTATTCACAAAATCCCCCCGAATTTAATTCCGAATAAATATAAAATATGCCTCTCCGCCGACGGATTCCGTAATTTTCTCCGATTTTCAGGGCTGAAGGGCAAAAATTTCTTCAATTTTCGCGTTCCTGCGTGATAATTCCGTAATAAATCCTATATTGTTTTTATTATACCTTCTGCCCGTAAAAAAGGCAAGCAATTCCTATCATGCTTAATAAGCGCTGCCTGCAGAATCGAAAAAACGCACTGCGCAAATACACCCGGAATACTCCTTCAAAATTTGCCGATACTAATTAAAAACAAAACCGTTTTTCAAAAGGAGCAAGCCTATGAATTGCCGTATTACCGTTTTCTCGAACGAAACTGCCCGCTGCAAAAGCGCCGCAGCCGCACTTCGTGCACTGTACTGCGTTAAAAAGGTGAAAAGAACGGATAACCGTATCATTGTACAGGCCGAAACCGTGCCGGACCCGACCGTGCTCTATGCAGTGATGGCGGCTGCCGGCTTTGACAGCAGTGATTACAGCTTTGAAGCCGCCGTATCCGACAATTGCTGACAGGTCTTTTTCTTAAGAAAAAATATAAAGGGCGGAAAGCCTCGCCTTCCGCCCCGCGCCGCTGCTTGTTATCAATCGTCCGCGCCCTGTGACAGCCCGATAAGCTGCGAACGGTTAAGCTCATAATATATCCCGTGCTTTTCCATAAGCTCCTTATGAGTGCCGCTTTCCGCTATGCCGCCCCCCGACACCACCATTATGCAGTCTGCATTGCGGATAGTGGACAGCCGGTGTGCAATCACAAAGGAGGTTCTGCCCTTAAGCAGCGAGGCCAGCGCCTTCTGCACAAGCAGCTCGGTTTTGGTATCAATGGCGCTTGTTGCTTCGTCCAGTATGATTATTCTGGGATCGGCAAGCACTATACGCGCAAAGGACAGCAGCTGCTTTTCTCCGGCCGACATTCCGGCTCCCCGTTCCTCTACTCTGGTATAATAGCCCCGGGGCAGCTTTTCAATAAATTCATCGGCATGCACTTTGCGTGCTGCCTCAATACATTCCTGATCCGTAGCCTCCGGCTTTCCGTAGCGGATGTTTTCTATTATATTTCCGGAGAACACAAAGGAATCCTGCATCATGGCAGTTACCTGCTTGCGCAGCGAGTTTATTGTTACATGCCGGATATTATGGTTGTCTATCAGCACGGAACCGTCCGTTGCATCGTAAAAACGGGATATAAGGTTTACAATAGTGGTTTTGCCCGCACCGGTGGGCCCTACAGAGCCACCGTCTGCCCCGCCTTTATCTTGAAGGAAATGTCATTCAGCACAAACACGCCTTCTTCATAGGCAAAGGACACATGATCAAAGGTTACATCGCCCTTTATGGGGGGCAGTGCCTTCGCGCCGGGCTCATCGGTTATCTCCGCCGGAGTATCGATGGTGCTGAATATCTTCTCCACATTTGCCATGGTGGAAACCACCTGGCTGTATATGCTGCTAAGTGAGTTTATAGGCGTCCAAAACTGCGAAACATATGCCGAGAACGCCAACACTTCACCTGCCGTCATAACGCCGCCGGTAATCATATTGTAGCCCATTACATACAGCACCAAAAGGCTCGTAACGCCGGAAATATCAATTATGGGCCACATTATTGTTGACCAGCGCACCTGACGCATATAGGTATCCTTTACCTGCCCGTTGAGGCGAACAAATTCTCTGCTGTTTTCCGCCTCGCGGTTGAACGCCTGAGCCGTATACACACCCATTATATTTTCATGAATATATGCATTTCGGTTGCTGACCTTGTTTATAACCGGTATGCGCAGCTTTTCCAGCTTGCGGCGGAAAAGCACTATGAATATCATCAGCGGAAGCACGGTAGCAAAGCTTATAAGCGTAAGCAGCGGGTTCATCATAAGCATTATAACCGCAACGCCCACAAGGGTTACAAAATCGCCCACTATGCTTATCAGGTTGCTGCTTAAAAGGTTTGCAAGGTTATCCACATACGATGTTACCCTTACGAGTATCTTTCCCGTGGGAAGATCGTCAAAATAATCAAAGGACAGCTCCTGAAGATGATAGAACACAGCTTTTCTTATATCGTATACTATCCGCTGACCAAGCTTTGAAATAAGCACGCCGCGCAGCATACTTATAAGCTTGCCCGCTATATTCAGCCCGATTATCAGCCCTACGACTATAAAAGCATTCCCTGTTTGACGCTCGGGATACACCTCGTCTATCATCCATCTGGATACCTGCGGGGCAAGCAGGGACAGCGCCACCGCAGAAAGCACTATCAGGCTGCATATGATAAATTGCCCAATATACGGTTTGCAGAAGGAAAGCAGGCGTCTGAACAAACTGCCGTCAATGCCGCGGCGCGCGCCTTCGTCGTCATAATATCTGTTGCGTGCCATTTATTCCACCCCCTCTATCGCCGAGGTAAGCTCGCCGTACTGCTCTTTGTATATCTCATAATAGCGGCCCTTAAGACCAAGCAGCTCCTCATGCGTGCCGCGCTCCACTATCACGCCGTTTTCAAGGTATATTATCTCGTCGCAATCCTTAACCGAGGACACTCTGTGCGCAATGGTAACCACGGTATGCCCCCGCAGCTCCCGGCGCATACTCTCTGCAAGCGCCTGCTCCGTTTCCATATCAAGAGCGCTGCTGGCATCATCCAGTATGATTATCGGCGCATTTTTAAGCAGCGCGCGGGCTATTGATATTCTTGCTTCTGTCCGCCGGAAAGTCCTACTCCCCGTTCGCCGATTATGGTCTGATAGCCCTCCTGCAGATTGTTTATAAAATCCGCCGCCTGAGCTGTCTGCGCCGCCCATTCCACCCTTTCGTGAGAAGCTGTCTCATCGTAGAAGGCTATATTCTTCTCCACCGTTTCGCTGAAAAGAAACACATCCTGCATAACCGGCGAAAACGCCCGCCGTACATCGCCAAGACGCATGTCCTTCTCGTTCACTCCGTCCAGCGTGACCTTGCCCGATGTCGGATCATAAAAGCGCATCATTACATTTGCAAGTATGGTTTTCCCGGAGCCCGTCTTGCCCATTACACCCAGCTGCTTGCCCAGGGGCAGATCAATGCATACATCGGAAAGCACCGTATGCCCGTCAAAAACCATATTTACATGCTCCAGCTTAAGGTCGCCGTGCGCGCTTATCTGCGGCATATCCGGCTTATCCGCCAGTTCATTGCCGCACTCCATAAGCTCCATTATTTTGGCCGCGCTGGTGTTTGCCTGCTGCGTTGCGCTTATCCACCCCGGCACACAGGCAAACAGCTGCGTAACATAGGAGAGATATCCGCCGGTTGCCACAAGTCCGCCTATGGAAAGCTGATCGCCGAAATAAGCAGCGCGCCCACAATATTTACAAGACAATACGGCAGCGAAGCGCAAAGATCCATCGGAAGATATGAATGCACATACTCCTTCAGATACGCAAAGTGCGCACCGATAATCTGATCGTTGTGCTTATCAAATACCCGGCGCTCCAGCTCTTCATTATTGAAGGCCTTTACCACCCGGATACCGTTTATGTTCTCCTGCGCTCTTCTTGAAAGGTCCGCAGAGTAATCGCGGATATCCTGCATGCGCGGCCGTATGCGCTTACGAGCCTTTGCCGACAGGAACGCCACAAGCGGCATGGGAACGACTGCGCAGAGAAACATGTAGGGATGTATCTCCGTGCACAGCATAACCGCGGCAAATATAAACGCCACGACCACCTCAAACATCTGCGGCACCGTACCGATAAAGAAATTCTTTACCGTTTCCGGGTCGCCGTTTATTACGGTCATGAGGTTGCCGGTGTTCTGCGAACGCATAAAGCTCTGCGACTGATTTATCATGCAGTCAAACAAATCAGCGCGCATGGCATTTACCGCCTGCTGAGCCGTGTTTTCATTAAGAATTATCCGGAAATAATGCATTGACTGGCGCAGAAGGGATTGCCCTATCATGGCAATGGCAACACCGACAAGCAGTGCCGATCCCGAAAGCGCCATTCCGAAAAAGTCGTACGGAACTGAAGAGAAAAGATTGTCGAAAATGATTTCTGAACCTTTGGCATTATCATTCCAAGGCCCACAACAACGAAGCCGAGAAGCACATAAAGAATAATGTGTCCAAGATACGGCCGGAAATACCGAAACAGCTTTCGCAGTATTTTCATTGGGTATCCTCCCCGCCACTTCTGGCAGATTGCGATAAAGCAATGTATTTGTCCGTCAATTATATATAAAATGTTTACCGATGTAAACCCCGTGTGTCTTGCCCGTATTATCCCGTATCTGCCCTGAATGCGCCCCTGCGTCCCTCAGACGGGTTTAGCGGCCTATCTCGCCCCTTAAATAACTTTTTTGCGCTTTTTCTCCCGTTTTGGTTTTTGCGAAAACTTGTTCATAATTTGTTTGCAATTGTTTCACCGCAGACACATACCCGCATTACGCTTATCGGCGAACCCTTTGTGTGCCTATAAAACAATTAAAAAAAGTGTTGTATTTTTTTGTAATGCTGATATATTAATAATGGCGGCATTTGCAGGGCGGTGTTTTTCTCCCGGAAGCACTCTGTAAAAAAATGCGCATATACGCAGTTTGGCACGGAATGCGACACAAAATCAATAATTGCTGCGATTTTGGAAATAATACTTCTGTCTTCCGATGTCTGCTGCCGATAAAAGGATGTGATATATTGAACCCCAATTTTGTAAACATCGCGCTTATAGGCATTGCGGCACTTGCCGCAATAGTAATCATTGTATTGCTTTGCAAAAAAATAATTAAATCCATACTGGCACTGATTCTTATGGCCGCCGTAATAGCCGGCTGCTGGTTCGGCATCAATACCCTTGATAACCGTACCAACATACAGAAAAAGCTGCCCTCCTTCAATGCAGCGGCAGAGCAGCTGCAATCCGGAAGCGTATATTCCGATGTAAAAAGCATGCATTGCAATTATCTCGGCTCGGAAATCGGCGTAAGCGTTTTTTTCAATGTACGCTCCCAATCCAATGAGGCCATGACCGAGCGTCTGCTTTCCGATACCCGTAAGCTTATTCTCAATACCGACTTTTTCTTTGATATTTGCAGCATCAACTGTGAAAACGAAAAAGAAATAAAAGCCCCGCTGCGCTTTTGCGTAGGCATTAAATACAAAGGGCTTGATATACGCTACTATGAAGCAAAGATCAAGCCGGAATACGAAGCCTCACGCACCCTCGACGGCAGCTCGCCCGCACCCGATGAAATGTACGGCGAATTCAATGTAATTATCAATACCGGAAAATAAAAGCCCTCCGGGGCACAATTGCAAACGGCGTATGCTCTATAAGCGGGCATACGCCGTTTTAACCTTTTGCCCTTTCTTTGCATATTGTAAAATGGGCCCCGTATTCAAGCAAAATACCGGCCCGTGCGCCAAAAGGCACAAAACGAAAGGAAGGAACCTTATGTCTGTCCGTGCAACTTCACAATATGCCGGCAATAACCGCCTGCAATCCCCCAGCACAACCTATTCATCATCTGCATGCGGCTGCTCCGCCCGCCGCTCTTCCTGTTCCCGCTGCGGCTCGCCCTGCAGCGGCACTCTTGCGCAGCTTGGCTCAAGCGGCGCACTCACCGGCCGGTGCAGCGGCTGCAGCGGCATTATAAACGACAGCACGAGCTGTCCAGCCTGCAGTAATTGCTCCGCCTGCGAGCGCGCAATGCGTCTTCTGATGTTTGAGCTTGCCCTGAGATAGCCGTCTTCCACGATGCCGTATTGAAATTCGGCGTTCCGGCACTGCTTGCAGAATACAACGGGCGGGAAGAATTGTAAAGGCGCGCCGCTGCGGTTATGCAGCGGCGCGCTTTACTGCAATATTCGGTTTTTCGCCGCGACCGGCTCAAAATAAATCTGTCTGCGGCACAGTCCGCGCTGTTACCGGGCTTATTTTGCCGTATAGCTGTAAGAATAACGGCCTACCGGCAGCACGGAGCCGGTGGTGTAATAGCTCAGAATATCCTCGGGCTTCTCCACGGAATCCGAAACCTTGAAATAGAAGGACTTGACTTCCTTGGTCATGCCTATGGCCTTTCTGGGTATCTTAAGGAACATGAAGCTGCCGCGCACCACCACCTCAGCCTCTCCGGCATCGCTTCCGGAATAATCGGAGTTAAGCTTTTCAATTACGGCCTTGCCGTTATTTATGCCCTTGCGGTTGATAACATACTCATAACCGTTCCAGCCCTTTTGCTCCGGCGAACCTGCGGTGATAAATACATTCATCCAGTTGCTGCCTTCCTGCGCCGTAATATCATTCCCGCAGCGGATCATCATGTAAACATTGTCGTTGTCGTGAACCGTGCGAATTTCCTGAACATTATTCTTGGCCGCATCAAGCTGATAATGATACCGCTTACCGTCGGCACTGTAATAGTCACGGCCGTAGGTCTCTTTGCCTATTTGGCGGTATACCGCATCCACATTATACCACTGTGCAACAGTACCGTTAATATCAATCTTGTTTGCGGCATGGGTGCGTACGCCCTCGGAATAGCTGTACTTGCGCGTATTCTGCGAAGTCTGAAGCACATAAGCGTCTTTATAATAGCCGTTTGCAGGCTCTATTGAAAGGGAGTAGTTGAAATCGCAGGTATCGCACATCATATACTCGCCGTCCCAAAGCTGCTTAAGTGCCGTCCAGCCGTTCCACTGCACCAGCATAAGGGTATCGGGATCCTTTTCAAATGCCTCATCCCAGCAGCACTGATAGTATGTGCCGGTATATTCGCCGTTTTCCACCTCGTGGCCTTCGAGAATATTGTAGTTTCTGCCCCAGTTGCGCACTCCGCGGGTGATACTGAAGGAGAAGGGAATATTCGGATGGCTTGCCACCGCTACATTCATATAGGTGCCAAGCGAAGTATCGCGGCGCGGCAACGGCTGTTTCCATTCAATCCAGGAATAGCCGTAATAGTGGCCTTCCTCATTGACCTTGTCATATATCGGCTCTTTTATAAGATGGCTCATTCTGTCGTTGGGCCATCTGGGCTCAACAAAATGAAAGAAATCAAGGATCTCCTGGCTGAGGTCCGCATACATGGGCTTTTTCAGGTCTTCCTCACTGACTCCGCGTGTTCTTGCCTCTGCCTTATCCTTCTCGGATTCGCTGTATGCAATTATTACGGGCTTCCCGTTCTTCATGTACCATGCATCCCTGTATTCCTCATGGCCGTTATAAAAATCCTTATAAATATCGCGAACGGTGTTATTGTTCTGCGAATGTGCATAGAATACCACCTGAGGAGCTGCCCAGCCGTCCGCACGAAGAGCACAGATGTTTTCCATCAGTGTTCTGGTTGCATCGGAATAAATAAAGCCGTTGGTTACATCCAGCACAAGATAGTCCACTCCCGCCGCAATAAACAGCTCAAGCTGCTTTTTGATAACATACGGGTCACGGCTGTCATAATAGCCGTAGAGCGGTTCGCCCCAGAAATGCTCCATGTTGTTGGGGCTTATGCGGCTTTTTTTCCTTAAACACCTTATCGGCGCCGTATTCGGCGATGATCTTGGAAACATCGTATATATCCCTCAAGGAGCCTCTGTGGAAACCCTGCGACACATGATAAAACATTCCTACCGACTTTTCCTCTTTTTTATCGCCAACGCTCAAGGTTACTCTTCCGTATTCATCTACGGACACCATATCCTTGATATCGTAGCCGTTTGATGCATACTTATCGTTTTCATCGATCCACTTATAGATATCATCCTGCTGTACTATATCGTAGCTCGGAATCGGTTCGCCGGTATCACAGCCGGTAAACACCAAAGAGCTTACGAGCAGCATGACAGCCATCAAAACAACCAATGTTTTTTTCATTCTGTACTTCTCCTTCTGATATTGATTCGGTTGTTTGCGTACAACCTCATATTATATTCTAACACACCGCACTGTCGTATTCAATGCACATTATTCACTACGGATATGAACAAAACTTATAATTTGCCCTCTTTTTTTCAAAAAAAACGCAGATAAAAATCCGCGTTTTTCAAAAGTTCTGTTCTGTTTTTGCGGCTATTTGCACGGAAGCTGTATATGCTTAAAGTGTTTTTCCGTCGGCATATTCCCCCACCGTCTGTCCGCTGCCGTAAAGCTTGTATTTGTATATCATAAGTCCATCCAGCCCTACCGGTCCGCGCGCGTGGATTTTGTTGGTGCTTATCCCCACCTCCGCGCCGAAGCCGTAACGGTAGCCGTCGGCAAAGCGGGTCGAGCAGTTCCAATATACATTTGCGGAATCCACGGCATCCATAAAATACTCGGCAGTCTGCGCATTTTTGGTTACAATGGCATCGGTATGCCCTGAACCGTAGCGGTTGATGTGTTCCGCCGCCTCCCGTGCACTTCCCACAATCTTTACCGATATTTTATAATCAAGATATTCGGTTTTCCAGTCCTCCTCAGAGGCCGGCTGAACCGCTATGATGCCGCAGGTCTCCCGGCATCCGACAATCGTTACCCCTGCATCATTAAGGCTTTTTGCTATTCGGGGCAGCGCCTCGGCGGCAATGTCGCGGTGCACCAGCAGCGTTTCCGCCGCATTGCACACCGATACATACTGTGCCTTGCTGTCCGTAACTATTCTAACGGCCTCTGCTATATCGGCATCCTTATCGACATATACATGGCATATGCCGTCAGCATGTCCAAGCACCGGTATTGAGGTATTGTTCATTATATATTGCACGAATGCGTTGGAACCGCGCGGTATAATAAGATCAATAGAACCGTTAAGCCTGAGCATATCGCGCACATCCTGCCGGCTTTGCAGCAGCCCGAGGCTCCCTTCGGGCAGCCCCGCCTCCATTGCCGCAGTTAGGATTATTTCAAAAAGCTTGGCGTTTGTATTGGCGGTTTCGCTTCCGCCCTTGAGCAGGCAGCAATTTCCGCTTTATGCAAAGCGTGCTTATCTGCACAAGTGCGTCCGGACGGGCTTCAAATATAACGCCTATAACCCCTATGGGGCAGGAAACCTTTTTAAGCAGCAGCCCATCGTCCAGCAGAGTCTGCATAAGCACCCTTCCGTTGGGATCGGGCAAGGCAATAAGCTGCGCTATTCCGTCAAGGCACACCGCCAGCTTGCTCTCATCAAAGCGAAGCCTTTTCTGCGTTGCAGCGGGAAGCTCCTTTGCATCAGCCATATCCGCAGCGTTTGCCTTGAAAATTTCCGCTCTTCTGCTGCTTAAAGCATTGCTCACAGCCGCAAGAACGGCATTTTTTGTATTGCCGTCAAGACGGGCGCACGCCGTAACCGCCGCCTTGGCGGCAGCAGCCCTTGCGGCAGCGGAGTTTTCCGCCATACCCTCGGCGCGGCTATCGCCTGACGCTTCCGGCACCTTTTCCGTATCGCCGCTTTTAATCATCTCGTCCTTCACGCACGCTTCTCCCCGAAATCAGTCTTCATCGTCATCCGTCTGCGGCAGATTGCCGTTGTGGAAAACATTCTGCACATCATCGTTATCCTCAAAGTTTTCCAGCATCCAGTTGACCTTTTTGAGATTATCCTCGGAAACATCGACGGTGTTTGAAGGAATACGGTCAATTTCCGCCTCTACAAAGCTGTATCCGGCCTCCTCAAGGCTTTTGCGCACCTGTGAAAAATCGGCCGGCTCGCATATAACCTCAAACACATCCTCGCCGGGCTGAAAGTCCGAAGCCCCGGCATCCAGCGCCTGCATCATGAGAGTGTCCTCATCAATATCCGGTGTGCGCTCGATAACAAGCACGCCCTTTTTGTCAAACATCCAGGATACGCAGCCCGTTGCCCCCATGGAGCCGCCGGCTTTGTCGAATATGTGACGGATCTCGCTTGCAATCCTGTTGCGGTTATTCGTGATTATCTCAAGTATAACCGCCATTCCGCCGGGGCCGTAGCCCTCGTAGGTGATCTCCTCATATACAGAATCGTCGCTTTCGCCCGCCGCTCTCTTTATTGCACGCTGAATATTGTCATTGGGCATATTATTGGCCTTTGCCTTTGCAATAACATCGGCAAGCTTTGAATTGCTGGCCGGATCCGGCCCGCCCTGACGGACGCATATGGATATTTCACGGCCGATCTTTGTGAATACCTTGCCCTTTTGAGCGTCGGTTTTTTCTTTTTTATGCTTAATATTTGCCCATTTGCTGTGTCCGGACATATATTACCTCCTGTATAAAATATCAAATATAAGAATTCCTGCGCATACCGCCACATTAAGCGATTCCGCCTCCGGGCTCATAGGCAGCGTAAGCAGACGATCCGCCTGTTCAAGGCTTTCCCGGCTTACACCGTTGCCCTCATTTCCCATAACAAGCGCGATTTTTTTCGGAAGCTGCTGAGAATAGTAATCTTTTTGCGAAAGCGCCGTGACGCAAACGCAGTAGCCGCGCTCTTTCAAATGCTCATACATCTCCCGCGCATCGCCAAAATAATGCGGATGCACAAAAAACACCGCTCCCATTGCGCTGCGTACGGTTTTGGGGTTGAACATATCCACATTCTCCCCCAAAAAATATATATCCCGTATACCCGCAGCATTGGCAGTGCGGATGATGGTGCCCATGTTCCCGGGATCCTGCAGGCCGTCCAGCACCAGTACCAATGAGCCGTCGCCCTCCGGCATCTCCTGCGGAATACGCACCTTTGCCACCGCGCCCTCCGGCGCCTCGGTCAGGCACAGGCTTTCCAGCACCGCCCGCGAGACCGCTGCCGTCTGAAGACACTGCTGGGAAAGAAGCGCAAATTCCTCCGCGCGATCGTCTTGTACAAGCAGCAGCTCCGGTTTTATGCCGTTTCGGACAGCATCCTCAATAAGGCGTCTGCCCTCAATAAGAAAGCAGCCGCTGCGCCTGCGGTATTTTCGCTCCTTAAGCGCTCTTAATTCCTTTATCAGCGGATTATTTACGCTGGTTATTATTGGTTGCATTTTAATAAAAACAGCGTAATAGTTCCGTATTACGCTGAATTCCTTTGATTATTGATGCGCCTTAGCGGTTTCCACCAGGCTCGTGAAAGCCTCGGCATTGTAAACAGCCAGCTCGGAAAGCATCTTGCGGTTTACCTGTACGCCGGCATTTTTAAGGCCGTGAATAAGCTTGCTGTAGCTGATGCCGTTGATGCGGGCCGCAGCATTGATACGCGTAATCCACAGGGAACGGAAATCTCTCTTCTTGAGCTTTCTGCCAACAAAGGCATAAGCCTGAGATTTCATAACTGCCTCATTTGCTACACGGAACTGCTTGCTTTTTGCGCCGTAGTAGCCTTTAGCCAGCTTCAGTACCTTTTTACGATTTTTATTGCCGTTAACGGCTCTTTTAACTCTCATGGTTTATTATCCTCCCGGCTTATTTATACGGAATCAATCTCTTGATCGTGTTCTGCTGCGTCTCATCGACCAGGCCGCTCTGTCTCATACCTCTCTTGGTCTTTGCAGACTTTCTGCGCAGGAAATGGTTGCGGTTGCTCTTGGCTCTTTTGACCTTGCCGCTTTTGGTGAGATTGAATCTCTTAGCCGCTCCGCGATGGGTTTTCATCTTAGGCATGGTATTTTCCTCCTTGAAAATAAATCATTGTGATACGAGTATCATGGTCATATTCCGGCCTTCAACGATCGGCTTCTTTTCTATTTTGGCCACATCCTTGACCAACTCAAAGAAAGAATTCATAACCGCCAGTCCGATCTCGGGGTGTGCAATTTGTCTTGAACGAAATCTGATGGAAACCTTTACCCTGTCTCCCGCCTTAAGAAATTCATGCGCCTTCTTGGCCTTAACGCCCATATCGTGCTCCTCAATGGTCACGGAGAGCTGAATCTCGTGAAGATCGGTCACTCGCTGGTTTTTCTTGGCTTCCTTAAGCTTTTTCTGCATCTCGAAGCGATATTTGCCGTAGTCCATGATCTTGCACACCGGCGGTACGCTTTTGGGAGCTATCAGGCACAGGTCCATATTTTTGCTCTCGGCAATCCTTATGGCCTCCTGTGTGGACATAACGCCCAGCTGCTCGCCCTCTGCCGTGATTACACGGACCTCTTTGGCTGTGATCTCGTCGTTGATGTAAATTTCGTTGATAGGTACGCACCTCCAAAAAAAATATGCGGGCAAAATCCACCCGCATATAATACGCCGTATCAACGCCATTAACCGATGCTGAAACGAATTCGCACGGTGAGAAGCGGGCAGCTTCTGCTTTACTGCGTTATTATAGAGTATTCCTTTTTTATTGTCAAGCAAAATCGCCAAGCTTTATAAAAGAACTCATTTATAAATACCAAAAGCAAAATACGCTCCCAACAGACTCACTAAAACTCTTCTCCGCGTTTCTCCGCCGCTTTTTTTACGGCGCGCAGAGTGTCCAGCACCTCCGCGAAATCCTGCGGCAGCGGCGCCGAAAAGCTTAATCTTTCGCCCGTTGAAGGCTGGTTTATTTCAAGATATGCCGAATGCAGCAGCTGCCCCTCCAAAGTAAAACGCTGCTTTTGAAATCCGTACACGGGGTCTCCGAGGCACGGATGCCCGATGTGCGCCATATGCACGCGTATCTGATGTGTTCTGCCCGTATGCAGCAGCAGCCGCACCAGCGTCGCCGTACCAAAGCGCTCCTGCACCGTGCAGTCAGTAATTGCCTCGCGCCCGCCCGGCATCACAGCTATGCGTTTGCGGTCCTTCGCGCTTCTGGCCAACGGGGCGTCTATTCTTATAAAATCCCTGCTTATATTGCCCTCCACAAGGGCCAGATATTCCTTGCGGCAGGTACGATCCCGAAACTGCTGTGCAAGCTGCCTGTGTGCGGCATCATTTTTTGCCGCCACGATCAGCCCTGTTGTATCCCTGTCCAGCCTGTGCACTATTCCGGGACGCAGCTCTCCGTTTATGCCGGACAGTCCGCTCAGATGATATAAAAGCGCATTGACCAGCGTACCGTCGGGATGTCCCGCTGCAGGATGCACAACAAGGCCGCGCTGCTTGTTTATAACGGCTATATCATCATCCTGATATATAATATCAAGCGGAATGTCCTGTGCCTCCAGCGTTACAGCGGCGGGCGGCGGCAAAAATACGCATACGCTGTCCCCCGGTCTTACGGTGCTGCTTTTTCTGCATGGCTTTGAATTAAGCAGCACATTGCCCTCTTGAATAAGCTGCGCCGCACGGCTCCTGGAGATATCCGGCTCGTCAAGCTCCGAAAGAAAGGCATCCGCCCTTACGGCGGGATGCTCGTGCGGGCATATTATATCAAACCTTTGCATCTGCCTGTCCGTTATCCTCTTCTTCCAGCGTCTCCGGCTTCTCCTCAGGCTCGGCGGCTTCTCCCTCTTTCGCATCCGTCTCCGGCGCCGCCTGTTCCTCCTGCTGCGCGCTTTTTTTCATAAAGCGTTCATGGAAAAACAGTATATATATACCCATAAGCACTGTTCCCACAACCAGGCAGGCATCCGCAACATTAAAGGTTGCAAAGGGAATGTTCACATATATAAAATCACGCACATAGCCCAAAAACGCCCGGTCGATCAGATTGCCCACCGCTCCGGCGAGCATAAGTCCGGAAGCAACGCAAAGAAGGGAATGCTTTTTTTTAAGACGAATCAGCCACCATATGAACAACGCACATACTATTATCGTAAGCGGAACGAATATCCAGCGTGCTCCCTGCATTATTCCGAAGGCCGCGCCCTCGTTTTTCTGATAACTGAAATACAGTATGTTTTTTATAACCGGTATGCCGTCCGCAACCGGGTCGGCAACCGGAACTCCGCCGAACGCCCCGGAAATCCACACCTTCGAAAGCTGATCCAGTATTATGAATACCACCGCAATAATTGTTATAATCAGCATATTATGTTCCTTTCGCGAAAACCGCCGCTTTGCCTTCTCGTGCAGCGATTGTTTTTGATATTATAACACGAAGAAACACTCTTGAAAAGGCTTCATGAATACTTTTGCGCCGCTTTGATAAAATATTCCACCAGCTTGTCTACAAGCGGCACCCCGTTATCGGCCAAAAATGCAAAAAGCACGGCAAGTAAGGCACTCAGCAGCCAAAAGCCGATACCCGTGCCTATCCCGCGCATAAGCCCCGCCAAAAAATTGCTTTTCACTATCCGCTTTTTGTCGGTAAGATAATAAATGTAGTCATCAAGGGCCCGAACGGCAATAAGCCTTGCCCTTTTGATATTATGCTCCGCTTTTTTCATACGCTTATTATTTCCCGCGCATACCGTATTTATCGCCCCGATTTGATAAGACGGATGCCTTGCGCAAGATCTGTTTTTATGCAAAAAGCGCCCGGAATTCTCCGGACGCTTTTAAGCATTTCAGTTCCAATGTGTTTTGTGCAAGCCTATATTACTTCTTTTTCTTGCTTACAACCACAACGATAACCACGATGGCAACCACCGCAACAACGGCAATTACAACCGGTACCCAGGGGAAGCTGTTTCCCTTTGCGGGAATGGGAGTGGCGGAAGGCGCGGCAGTTACGGCATTATCCTTGGTTTCGCCCGCGGTAGGCTCTTCGCTCTGCTCGGGAGCCGTAGTGGGCGCCTCAGTTTCGCCGGGAGTGGGCGCCTCAGCATCTGCTGCCAGATCCTCAGAGGTCAGGCAGAAATCGTCTATCTCCAGAATGCCGTCCTCTTCGTTGGTGTTTGCACCGCTGAAATGAATATAATCCATAATGCAGCGGTCATTGGTCTTTTCGCCCTCAACCTTCTCATCATTGTACAGACGCAGACTGCTGAAGGGAATGAACAGCCAGCCGTCAAAGCCGGCAGGAATCTTAACGGCATAGCCGCGGTAAATAGCGCTTATATCCTCATATTCGGCATTGTAAATGCCAACGCTCTCGCTTGCAAGAAAGCAGCCTTCGTTTTTACTAAGCTGAGTCAGCCACGCATCAGCACCGTCCGTATCCTTCTCAAGCGCGATGGAAACCTCAACGCCGCCGGTGTTCTTAATTCTCATGCCTATGTATTTGGCATTGTTGTAAAGCTCCTTTATGCCGTCAGCCGATGCAGCGGGGGATTTGTACTCATTTCCCACGGGGCCGCTGTAAGCGTAGCCGGTTTCAATGGCAAAGGTCAGCTTTTCGCCGTCAAAGGTATAAAATGCATTGCCACACGGTCCGACCTCTCCGCTGTATGTGGAAAAATCGTCGATAACGGTGATCTTGATATCACGGTTCTTGGTTTTTGCAACGGTTTCCGTGCCCACTGCAAAGGCGCTGAAGCAAACAAGGCTCAGCATTGCAGCAACACAAAGTGCAACAATAAACTTCTTCATACTATATAACCTCCTCGTATTTGTTTTTATTATAGCACGGAAAAATCCAAAGTCAATATGCAACCGAAATTTTTCTTTCATTTTTATCACCTTTATTTCACTGCGGCAACACACTCCCTTCACCGTAACATTTTAATACCGATTCAATATCGCATAAGCCGTAAAAATGTCCCATTCACAGGTGCAAAACAAGCAAGCTTCGGTCACCGTCCGCCTAAAAGCAAAACCGACCGGCAAAATACCGATCGGTCCGTGCAATTGCAAGTCTGTGCGCCCGTAAAAACGCATAGACGCTCAAAGCGTATATTATTGCTCCTTAAGCAGATATTCAAGATTGGAAAGCTGTGCCTGCAGAATATAGCGTATTCTTCTTACGGTCTGCTCTTCCTCCTGCTTAAGCTGCTTAAGACGGTTTCTCTGCTGCTCCAGCGCCAGCTCGCCCTCTTTTACCATTCCTTCTGCATCCGCTTTGGCTTTTTCGATTATTTCTTTTCGGAGATTTGAGGCCTCCAGCAAGGACCGATCAATGGCATTTTCTCTGCTTTTATAGCTTTCAATCACGCCGCGCTGCGCCTCATTTTCGTGCCGGAGGCTGTCAAGCTCTTTCTGCATTGACGCCACCTCGCCCGAAATGCGGTCGATAAACGCATCCACCTGCTCGGCGCTGTAACCTTTTTTCGACTTTTCAAAAGTTGCCGCATTTATTTCCTGAACGGTTATTGCCATATATATCCCCCTTTACTTCCAATGCGCACCTGCGTCTTCCCGCATTATCTCCTGCGCGTGTCGTCCACATTGTAAAAATCGTCCGCCGGGGTCTGTTCCGTTTCATCTTCCTCCGGCCTCTCTATCTGCACATCGTTGGAAGCAAAAAGATATATGCCCTTTGATATCTTATAACCTGGCACTCCAGCGCATATGCCGCGCCGGACATGAAATCCAGTATTCTCTGTGCATCGGAACGCTCCACCGCATCCAGCTTGATTATTATCTGCTTGTTTTGCTTAAGCTGCGAAACAAGGCTCTGCGATTCCTGATAGGATGCCGGAGCATGTATCACCATTGTGCGCGCGTTTCCCGCAGCGGCTCCGCCGCGAATAGTGGAAAGTCTGCCTCTTGTCTGTACCGATGCGGCAGGCGCGGGCGATGCCGAAGGGCGCGGAGCAAAGCTGCTCTGCTCGTCACTATCGTCATCCAATACATCCCTTCTCTGGCCGTAGCGGCTCTTTGAATATCTGTCAGAACGCTCCTGCGAGGAGGAAGAAGCGCGCTGCTTGGGCTCCTCCTGTTCAAAATCATCCTCAAAATAATCATCATCAAAGCTGTCTCTGCTTTCCTTGGGCGATACGCCGATAAGTTCCAGTGCCTTTGAGAATTTGCTCATAACTACCTCCGGTATGTATAATATTTCGTTTTTTGCGGGCCGGTATCTCCGTCCCCTTTATATGTTCACATTTAAGCCGTTGGGCTTGCTTTCTCTGGGGCCAAACAGGGCGGAACCCAAGCGTATCTCCGTAGCCCCCGCCAAAATTGCCTCATAATAATCAGCGCTCATCCCCATGGAAAGCCTGTCCGCCTCCGGGAATACTTCCTTTGCCGCCGGCATAAGGCACGCCGCTTTTTCAAAAGCCGCAACCCGCTCCTCTTTGGAAAGTCCCGGCGGTGCAACAGCCATAATACCGCATATGTTAAGGCTTTCAAACCTTTTCATATTCAGACAAAAGGTCCCAAACTCCTCCGGCGCAACCCCGCCCCTTGCAGGGTCGTCGTTCAGGCGAACTTCTATAAGCACATCCAGCCTCTTCCCCGATGCCGCCGCTCTCCCGTTAAGCTCGCATGCAAGCTCCTCTCTGTCCAGCGACTGCACGCAGTTTACCCTGTCAATTATATATTTTACCTTATTTCTCTGCAATTGTCCAATAACTTGTATGTCAAATCGCTTATCAAGGCTGTCAATTTTGTCCATAAGCTCCTGAACGCGGTTTTCACCGATGGAAAATATACCGTAATCCGTAAGCAGATTTATCTCCTGCGGCGATCTCGTTTTAGTTACGGCAATGATTTTCACCTCATCGCTTCTGTGCGCCTCTTCCAGCGCCTCTTTTATCCGCTGTTTTACCCCTCTGATATTCTCCGCCAGCTGCTGCGGTGTTATCATCCTCTCACCGTCCTTTTTCAAACCCCCGCGTTATAAACACGCATCCTGCTAGGTTATTTTGAATACACCTTGGAATCCTGATGCAGCTTGCCCTCCTGAACGGCCTCCACTATTGCTTTTCCTCCCGCAGAGGCAACAATGTTTACCTGCACCTTTTCCTTTACGCCGTCCACATCGGCATATATGTAATTTCCGTCATATACCGTCTTTACAATATAGCTCTCCGGCACGGTAAGCCCCGTATATACCGGCTGCTGTGCCAGCCTGAGCACACGATGCTCCAGCAGCGGCTCCACACTGCAATCGGTTTTTATAATCACTGCCTTTGTGCTTCCGCTGCCGTTTACCGCCACGACCTGGCAGGCATATTCATTTTCAGCGGAATAAAGCGTAAGCGTCCTGCCCGGCTCAACATCGCCCTTCATTACGGCTGCAAAATAAACGCTGCCGTCCAGTATTATCCGCACCACAAAGCCGTTGCTGCTGTTGACATTTTTGTATACATTTCCGCTCTCCAGCAGCTTTCGTATATCCTTTACTTCAAGTCCCGCAGCCGTGTTTGTGTTTATCCCCGCGTAGGCTTCGTTCAGATACCACGATACAAAGCCGTTGCCCACGGCCCTTATGGGCACTATCCAGTCATTAAGCGCATTAAGCCGCTCCTGCTCCTCGTCATACAGGCTTTGCAGCTGCTCGTCCGCCGGATAGTTTTCTCTTATATAATCCTGCCTTTGCGAAAGTATGCTTATCAGCCTGTTATTAAGCGTTATATAATCGGAAACGGCCGAATCAAATGTCTGCAGCTCCGTAAGCACCGTATCTATCGCAATGGCATATTCATTAAGCTCATTTTGATAAATATCTCTAAGCAGCACATCATTCTGATAGCTCACAATGCTCTGCCGCAGGCTGACATATGCCTCAAATGCAGCAGTAACATAGCCCTTTTTGTAATATTCCCCTATAAGCTCCTCAGACTGCACCGCGCTGTTGTTCGGAACGGAAAAAATCAGCCTTTCATTATCGGGAAGATCGATCTGCGCTTCGTTGAATATCACTGCGCAATCCAAAAATTCAGCGGAAGAAATACTGTCCCACTTTACTCTGGCCGTACGCGGAAGGGCAAAAAACAGCGTCACGGATATAATCAGTGCCGCAAGCGCAAAAAGAAAAATATAAAACTTTGCACCCACGCGTCTTCTGCGGTAAACCTGTTTTCTCCCTCGCATTTTCATCCTCCGTAAATTATAAATAATATACTACAAAAATTGATATATTATCATTATAAAAAAATGCGTACGAATAGTAAAATCTTTTGCCTTGTTTTGACACATCCCGCCCCGTCCGGCTCCATGTCCGCAAACAAAAGCCGCTTTGAATAAATACTTCTTGACAAGCCTCCGCCTATATGATATAATCACTGCCGTTGTAAGAAATCTGGGTGTGGCGCAGTTTGGTAGCGTGCTTGAATGGGGTTCAAGAGGCCGAAGGTTCGAATCCTTTCACCCAGACCAAAACCGACAGGTATCGCGGTATATCTGCCGGTTTTAATTTTTTTTATTTTTTTATTACCGCACATTTGCATTTACCGTATTCGCTGCATGCTTTGTCCTGTTGACATATCTCTGCCGCCGGCTTATAATTTTTGTGTATTTCATTTTTCTATCTGCCTTCCGACAGATCACGGCTTTTCCTTTTTAATTTAACTCAAGGAGAAAAACAATGCTGAAAATAGAACATCTGACAAAATGCTACGGCGAACAAAAGGCCGTGGACGATCTTTGTCTGCATATCGCCCCCGGTGAAATATATGGCTTTATCGGGCACAACGGCGCCGGAAAAACCACCACCTTGAAATCCGTTGCCGGAATACTGCAATTTGACAGCGGCGAAATATTTATAAACGGTCATTCCGTAAAAACGGAGTCTCTGCAATGCAAACGCGATATCGCCTACATTCCGGACAATCCCGACCTGTATGAATATATGACGGGCATAAAATACCTTAACTTTATTGCCGATATATTCGCTCTTGACGCCGCCGCCCGAAAGGAGCGCATAGAAAAATACGCCTCTTTGTTTGATATGAACCGTCATCTTTCCCAGCCAATTGCCGCATATTCCCACGGCATGAAGCAAAGCTTGCAATAATTGCCGCCTGGATACATTCTCCGCGGCTTATCCTTATGGACGAGCCCTTTGTAGGCCTTGACCCAAAGGCCTCCTACACCCTCAAGGAAATGATGCGCTCCTTCTGCAATGACGGCAACGCAATATTCTTTTCCACCCATGTGCTTGAAGTGGCCGAAAAGCTGTGCGATAAGGTTGCAATAATCAAAGGCGGACGGCTCATCCGCTCCGGCTCCATGGCACAGGTGCGCGGCGATGAAACACTTGAGGATGTTTTCCTTGAACTGGAGGAAAAACCATGCTGAAGATTCTCGTAAAAAAGCAGCTTACGGAAATATTCCGCAGCTATTTCTACGATGCCAAAAACAACAAGGCCCGCTCCAAGGGCGCAACCGCTGCATACCTTTGCTTTTTCGCCGTTTTGATGATAGCGGTGCTGGGCGGAATATTCGCCTCCATGGCGTTTTCCCTCTGTCTGCCGCTGTCCGCTGCCGGGGCAGACTGGCTCTATTTTGCCGTAATCGGGCTTATAGCCATACTTCTTGGCACCTTCGGAAGCGTTTTCAGCACATATTCCGAGCTGTACCTTGCAAAGGACAACGACCTTCTCCTGTCCATGCCAATACCCGTTAACACCATTATTGCCTCCCGCCTTTTAAGCGTATATCTTATGGGGCTTATGTACTCCGGCGTGGTTATGCTGCCTGCCTCGGCGGTTTATTTTATCACCGTCTCCACCGCTCCCGGAATCATTCTTTGCTCTCTGCTGTTTTTTGCGCTAATATCAATATTCGTGCTTACACTTTCCTGTCTTCTTGGCTGGGTGGTGGCAAAAATCAGCCGGAAGCTCAAGCGCAAAAGCATAATAACCGTGTTTGTATCCCTGCTGTTTATGGGCGCATATTATGTCTTTTATTTCAAAGCGCAAACCATCATTGACGGACTGCTTGAAAATATAGGCCTTTACAGCGATAAGATCAAAAGCGATGCGCTGCCTATTTATGTCTTCGGGCGCGCCGGAGCCGGCGATCCCCTCTCCCTTGCCGCAGCAGCGGCCGTGGTGCTTATTTTGTTTGCTCTTATGTGGCTGCTGCTTTCCCGTTCCTTTTTCAACCTCGCCGCCTCCTCTGGCGCCGCCGCCATCAAAGGCGGCAAAGTCACCGTTTCCAAGCCCAAGAGGGCATTTTCCGCCCTGCTTGCAAGGGAATTCCGCCGCTTTGCCTCAAGCCCCAACTATATGCTCAATTGCGGGCTTGGCATCATTTTGCTGCCGTTAGGCGGAGTATTCTTTGCCCTCAGGGGCGGAACACTTACCTCGCTGTTCACCTCGCTGCTCGGGCTGCCCGGCGATATACTCCCCGTTTTCCTCTGCGCCGCCGTATGCCTGCTTGCCGCCATGAACACCATTTCCACCCCCGCCGTATCTCTTGAAGGAAAAAGCCTGTGGATTATGCAGTCGCTTCCCGTTAAGCCCCGGCAGGTGCTGGGTGCAAAGCTGTCAATGCAGCTTATTCTCACGCTTCTGCCCGCAGCGCTGTGCATAGCCCTTACCGCCATTGCATATCAGTACACTGCCGCCTCTCTCCTTGCGGTAATTGCTCAGACCTTTTCCTTTGTACTTTCCCTGTCCGCTTTGGGTCTGGTATTGGATCTTAAAATGCCCAACCTTAACTGGACAAATGAAACAACACCCATAAAACGCAGCATCAGCATATTGCTTATCATGCTATGCGGCTTCTTCGGGGCGGTAATAACCGCAGTTGCCGGCTTCCTGCTGGTGCCGGCCGGGCTTAACGCCGTCCTTTATCTCTTCCTGCTTGCCGTATTCAATCTGCTGCTTTCTGCTCTTTGGCTTGCTTGGCTCTGTAAAAAGGGGTGCCGCATTTTAGGTACGCTTTAATACAAGCACCCATTTGCGCATCATAAACGCTGCACATCAAATACTTTTCCCGGCCTTTGGTATTTTTCAAAAATACCAAAGGCTGTTTTCTCTCTCCTCCCCGTCTTTTTTCTCCTCTTTCTCGGCTGCTGTGCCTGTCTTCTCACCGTTTTCCTTCATCTGGCGCGCTATGCGCATTCTTGCTTCAATATCCGAAATATATATTCCCTTTACGGCCAGCGCGTCCATAACCGCCTTCACCGTTTCTTCCTTCTGTTCCTCCGCCGGCATGTCTGCATATAATGCCTTAACATACTCTATGCAGCTGCAAACCGTCCTTTTTGTGGTTCTTCCCTTCGTGTGGCGCGCCGCCGTCTTTTTCAGCATCGCCGCTGCCGCACCGGCAACTGCCGTTATCACCGCATAAAGCATCACCGTTCCGTACTCCCCTATAAAGCGTGATATAAAGCTCATCTCTAACCTCCTGAATATTTTTTATTCTCTGATTTCGGCCCGCCTGTGCATATTTTTTCATCCAGCGCATATAATGTTCAGCGTACAATCAATTTTGCACGGTGCTTCGACTCTGCTTCACATGCCTTCTGCCCGGAGCATTTTACTTTTTATTTTTATTTCGATACTGTTGACTTTTGCGTCTCAATTGGTATATAATGGTATTAAGATATTTGATAGTGCAAATCCGACCCTGTATGCCAAAATCCGACTCACCTTTTGTTTCAGCACGAGAATAACATGTCGGGCCGCTGAATGCAATTGCCATAATTTTACTATTGCCCGGTAAAATTTTAACACCCCTTGGTAAAATACGAACAGCACCTCGGTAAAATACGAAAACGGAGTTGATATAATTGCAAAACACCTTTGAAACCAGTCGAAAATATCTTTTAACCCTCAAAGAACGCTCCGGCATGTCCTGGGCCGAGCTTTCCGCTGCTACTCAGCTTCCGGATTCCACCATCAGAAAAATTTTCAGCGGAGACACCTCTGATCCCCGCCTTGAAACAATTTCTTTGATCGTCACTGCCATGGGCGGCTCACTTGACGATATGCTCACCGGCCAACCACTTCAGGACAGCAAGCCTCCCGACGCCGAATCCTCCGTTGATCCTTCCGACAGCCAGTCCGAAGCGACTCTGCGTCGTGCGTATGAAAGACGGCTCTTTGAAGTCAAAATGTCCGCAGAGCGCTATATCCGTTCTCTTAAACGGGATAAGCTGCTGCTGTTTATAATATCCTGTACTCTTACCGCCATACTGCTGCTGTTTCTCGCCCTCGATCTTGCCCTCGGCTCCGCCGGTTGGATAAGATACTGACCGCCATATGCGCCCCATTATGCTTTTTTCTCGTATTCCGGGCACAGCCTGCATAAAAAACAGGCACAGCCGATAGCCGACCATGCCCGCACATATTCCGTATTCTGTATTTAGGCTTGCTTAAAACCGCCTTATCCTTTTACAATGCCGTAGTTCGCTCCGGAAGCCGGGGTGATCTCCGCATTTTTATCCGTTGCATAAATTGTATTCTCTTCACACCATACGCTGTATATTCCTTCCGATGCAGCTTTCTTCACACTGTCCGTGTCCAGTGCAGCACTTGCATATACGGGCAGCATTTTCAGCAATACTTCTCCGCAGCCTGCCGTATGGGAATAAAAATACATATCCTCCTTTGCCGCATAGCAAAGCCCGTCATTCACCGAAAGATACAGCCCCGTAACGCTGCCGTCCGCATATTCGTAGCGATATGTCCTGTCTGCCTGCGCATCCGGCCTCAAATGAAAATACACTGCGCTTGCCGGTGCATCAAATTTAACCTCCGCCGTCTCAATGCGTTTTCCGTCCTCCCGGTCATATACCGAAGCGCTCACGCTCCCGTTTTTGCCAAGGCTTGTCGAAAAACCCTCCTCGGAGCCGAGAATCCCGTTTTCAAACCCGGCATTTCGCAGCGCTTGAGCCGCATGATCTATCATAAATGCAGTGCGCATCCACCACAGGTCAATAAATGTTTCAATGCCGTTATCCTTTGCAAACTGCATATAATCCTGCGGTATCTCCAGTCTTATGGTATTGCCGCCGCTAAGCACGATACGGACATTTTTAATATATCCGCTGACCTTTTCAAAATACTCGGCAGTGTCTGCGTTTCTGCGCGGATCAAACCTCGCGGCTATCACATCATCCTCCGAGGAAAACAAATTATAATAATCCGCATACAACGGCGCTAAAAAAATCTGTTTGCTGTCATATTTGTTTATCAGCTCAAACACCCTGTAAAGCGGCTCATCCACTTCTATCTCTTCATTAGGGTGCGCGTTTATATATGCCATATTGTGCACTGCCCCGTACTGCACGGTAGCATCCAGCAGCCGGTACATTTCCACACACGCGTCGGTGTACACCTGCATTACTGCCTTTTTCTCAGCGCCGGCGGACATTTCACCCGCGCCCAGATTATACCGCAGCACCATTTCGCTGTCACAAGCCGGCAATTCGGACGAGGATGCCCTTATTGTCTGCCATCCCTCATCGCCGTGCACCAATTGTGAAAACGCATATCCGAAAGCAAGCCCCGCCACTATTATCGCCACTATAACAATGGCCAGCCGCAACGGCCATCGCTTGGACGATAAATTCACCTTTTCAACAGGTTTGAGCTTCGGCCGTGTATCCTTCGCATTACCAGTCGTCTTGCTCATCAAAAACCTCCGATATGTTTTTTTGCCGGTGTTCCCGTCCGTTTCGTGCTTTATATCCGCAGTCCGTTACACCGCTGTATGAAAAAAGCCGTGCACTCAAAACCCTGATTGCATAAAAATGCGAATCGGAACCCCGGTAAAAACAGGGCGTCCCCTCCGGGACGCCCGAATAAATTACAATAGAGATGTAAGCAAAAGCAGCAGATACAGCACTATTATGCCTCCCAGAATTCCAAGCCCCCACAGCGTACCCTTTTTGCAGGCCTTGTAATTTCTGTAATACTTAAAGTGCTTGAACAGCAGCCATCCTATCAAACCGAATATCGGAAGGAAGAATGAACCGACGCTGTACCACTTGTTGCCGGTATCGTGAACCGGGGCATCCAGCACATACTGCTCTGCCTCCAGCATTTCCTTTTCCTCGGCTTTTTCTCCCTTTTCTTCGGCGGCAGCATTTGCCAGCTCCTGTTCGGGAGTAAGAATCTTTATGGATTTTAGCGGCTCCCCTTCACGCTGAGCCTTGTATGCCTCAATCTCGCTGCTGCTGCCGAATACGAAATGGTTATGCCCTATATCGGTAAGCACAGGCTTTTCCGTGCTGTAATCGTGCACCGACGGATCATAAGTAAACAGCTCCTTGTGCTTCTCCAGCTTCGGATCCGGAATCGGAATTGCCGAAAGCAGTGAGCGTGTATACGGGTGCAGCGGATAGTTGAACAGCTCATCAGCCTCCGCTATCTCAACTATATCACCCTTGTATATAACGCCGATACGGTCGGAAATAAACCGTACTATGGAAAGGTCGTGTGCAATAAACAGATATGTCGTGCCGCGCTCCTGCTGGAATTTTTTCATCAGGTTAAGCACCTGCGCACGAATGGAAACATCCAGCGCGCTTATGGGCTCATCCGCCACCACCAGCTCCGGCTGCATTACCATTGCACGCGCAAGACCTATTCTCTGACGCTGACCGCCCGAGAACTCGTGCGGGTATCTTGTCAGATGCTCCGGAAGCAGACCAACATCATTTATGATCTCCTCCACCTTGTGCACTCTTTCCTCCTCATCCTTGAACAGATGAAAATTATACAGGCCCTCGGAAATTATATAATCAACGGTCGCGCGCTCATTAAGCGATGCCGCCGGATCCTGAAACACCATCTGGATGTTTCGAATCACTTCACGGTCCAGTGCCCTTGGCAGCTTTCCGGATATTCTTACGCCTTTATAATCGATTTCGCCGGCAGCACACGGGTTTACCCTTATAACTGCCCGTCCGATAGTTGTTTTTCCCGAACCGGACTCACCCACAAGGGAAAATGTTTCTCCGCGGTAAATGTCGAATGTCGCATTCTTAACCGCTCTTACCGCCTTCTCACCCTTACCGAAGGTGATATCAACATTCTTCAGCGACAGCAGTATTTCTCTGCCGTTTGCATCCACCGGGCCATGCTCCGGCAGCCGTGAAGCGCCGCGTCCGCTTTTCTTTACCGCCTTAACTGCGGCATCATTTTTCATCTCAGACACCGATATCCCCTCCTTATCAAATATTGAAGGCTTTCATCAGCCGTTCGTGAATGTCCGTAATAATCTCCGGTTTTTCCACCTTCGGCGCTCTTGGATCAAGCAGCCAGGTCTTTGCATAGTGCGTATCCGTCACCTTAAACATCGGCGGTTCCTTTACCGTGTCGATCTTAAGGCAGTACGGGTTGCGCGGCGCAAACGGATCTCCCACTATCGTATTATACAAAGACGGAGGCGTGCCGGTAATGGAATACAGCTTTGTATTGCGCTGCGCAAGCTGCGGCAGCGAGGAAAGCAGTGCCCAGGTATACGGGTGGCGCGGGTCGTAGAACACCTCTTCCACCTTACCCAGCTCCACTATCTGCCCTGCATACAGCACGGCTACGCGGTCCGCAATATTTGCCACCACGCCAAGGTCGTGCGTAATAAACACAATGGTATACCCGAATTCCTTCTGCAGATCCTTTATAAGCTTAAGTATCTGCGCCTGAATCGTAACATCCAGTGCGGTTGTAGGCTCATCACATATAAGAATCTTGGGCTGGCAGGAAAGCGCAATTGCAATAACTATTCTCTGGCGCATACCGCCGGAGTACTGGAAGGGATAGTCGTCAAAACGCTTTTCCGCATTCGGTATTCCGACCTTTTTCATAAGTATCATTGCTCTTTCGCGCGCTTCTACCTCAGAGCAATGCTGATGCTTGATAATAATCGAAGTAATCTGCTTGCCTATGGTTATTATCGGGTTCAGCGAGGTCATTGGATCCTGGAACACGGTTGCAATCCGCTTGCCGCGAATCTGTCCCCAGTCCCCGCCGTACTTAATTTTTGCAAGGTTCAGCACGCAGGTGCCGTGCAGCTGCTTTCATTCTCGTCAAGATATTTAACGCGGAAGGCAACGGTGTCAAACACCGCATTGCGCTGCTGCTCGTCGTTAAGGTCAACTCCCATGCGCATTGCCTGACCCAGCGCCTTGAGCAGGCCGCGTATCAGCTGCATGCGCTTATATGCGCCGTAACGCCCTATCGAAAGATAAATCTCCTTTGCAAGCACCATGTTGCGCTCCATTGTCTGCGCATCCGGCTCCTGCTCCGTTTCTTTTACATATTGCGCCTTGAGCTTCAGCATTTTTTCGGCATATTCCGCCTGATATGCAGCATCCTTCTTAAGCGCGGCCTTATGCTCCTTAATGGCCTGCTTCATTTCCTTGCCCAAAGCATTTATTCTGGCATTCTCCGCATCGATTTCTTCGTTCGCCGCTTTTATTTTATCCTTTTCCGAGGAAGCATAGGTCTGCTTGCGGTTATACGCTTCGGTTCTGCGGAACAAAGCTGCATTGATCTTTTCCTTGTATGCCTGCTCATCCTCATCGCTTAAGGACATGCGTATCTTTTTGTCATGCTTAAGCTCCAGAATCTCCTTATAGGTGTCCGCGCCGAATTCCAGCGAGGAAAATCTGTTCAGCTTCCTGTATGCATGCCCCACTATCGAGCGTTCCGTGCGTCCCTTGGGCACGTAGGTGTCCGCCAGCTCTTCATCGTTGAAAATTATATTTCCGTTGTCGATAAAGCCGTTGTCGTCCAGCATTCCCGCAAAGGTCTTTGTAAATACCGATTTGCCGGAACCCGACTCCCCCACTATGGCAATGGACTCATTTTCGTAAATATCAAGGGATATTCCGCGTATGGCGGTAAGTATCCTGCCGCGCACCCGGAATTTTACAAACAGATCCTGAACCGAGAGCAGCACCTTTTTTTCATTTGCATTGTTGTTTTCCATTGCGCGCCTCCTTACATATGCGTTCTGGGATCGGAAGCGTCACCCAGGTTCTGACCCACCACATACAGCACAACCGTTATGATGGAGGCAATAATTACAGGGCTCCAGAACTCCAGCTCCCAGCCCGGCGTAAGCATCGAGCTGTTGGACATCTCAATCAGCTTACCCAGCGACATATCCTTAAGACCCATACCTATAAAGGAAAGGAACACCTCATAGGATATATAGGAAGGAATCTCCGTTGCAATAAGAGTCACTATAATTGAGGTCATAAACGGCAGTATGTTGCGCATCGCTATCTTCATAGTGGAAGTTCCCAAACACCTTGAAGCAAGGTTGTATTCACGATCTCTTATGATTATAACCTGCGTTCGTATGAAATAGGCTATGCTCATCCAGCCCGTTATTGTAAGGGCAAATACCATCGTCCAGAAGCTGGCCGACATTATCATTATGAACACCGATATCAGCAAAATGTACGGCACATTGCCTACAATATTGTATATCGGGTTCATTATCATATCGAATTTCTTTGAAAAGCCCCATATTGCACCTATTACAACACCCATTGTCATGTTGATAAGGGCGCACACGAATGCAAGGGATATCGATATTCCCGCACCGTACCACACAGCATCAAAGGTGGATTCGCCGGAAGCACCGCTGCCCAGCACCCACTTGAGCGAGGAACCGAAGCGGTTCATCGCCTCAGTTGGCGTCAAATGGAAATTGGAAGGCTCTAAAACATGAATGTACGGGTCTATCTCCGGGTCATAATGGATTATTGCCGGATAGATATAAGCAAACATTATTATTATGGCAAGCAGCGCAAGAATGATAATGTTTATCTTTTTGCGGAAGAATACCCTGAACACGGAGTGCCAGTAGGAATACCGCGGAGCGGTTATTTTTTCGGCGTCCAACGCACTGTTGTCCACCGGGGAAAACAGCTCTTCCTCCGTCATTCCAAGCTCCTCAAGATTTATTTTCTGCTCCACTATGCTCACCTCGCCTTCTCCGAGAAGGAAATTCTCGGGTCAACCATTGCCATAAGTATATCGCCCAGAATCAGCGACAGCACGCTCAGCACCGAATAGAACAGCGTAATGCCCACGATTACCGAGTTGTCATAGCGCGATATCGCCTCTGTCAGCACATTACCTACACCGGGAACATAGTAAACGCGCTCTGTAATAATCGCACCTGTAAGGGCGCCCAGCACGCTTGCCGGTATTCCGTGTACTATCGGAATTATCGCATTTTTAAGAATATGCTTGGAGAATATCTCCTTTTCCGAAAGACCGCCCGAACGCGCAAACTTAACATAATCGGAATTCTGCTGGTCTATCATATAGCGCCGTATCCATTTCATCAGGTTTGCAACCGACGGCAGCGCGAGGGATACGATAGGCAGAATATAGTAAAGCGGGCTGAATGTATCAGTGCTGAAACGGACATATTTCAAGCCCCGCCTTCGCACCTATGGCCTTGAACATGAATATATACGCAAGGGACGGCACCGCCATTATAAACACAATATATATGGTGCCCAGCTTGTCCGCAATTTTGTCCTTGCGGCGCGCCATCAGTATGCCCAGCGGAATTCCCAGCAGGTACGCAAGTGCCACTGCAATAATACCAATCACAAAGGAATAGAACATTTTGGATTTGCCGCTGAGGTTCTTTGCAAGGTTGGTATAATCGTCCAGGAATCTTTCCTGATTAAGCTTGGAGGCAGTCAGTGAGCCCTCTACATAAGTAGCCGAATGCAGATCGCCCGCCGTTTCCTCCTGGAAGCCGGTAGGATAGGTCACCATGGAAAGCACCTTGTTGCCCTGCGTTTTTGTCATTGTGTCAAACACATCTTCGCCGGGGTTGATGTTATAGCTGGTTGCAAGATTTATTGTAATAAGGTTCTGATGTATAAACGGGAACTTATCGTCAAATACAGCAGATACTTGTGCTTTGTGCCGTTTCCGATAATCGCGGGGGAGAACTTTTCTCCGCCGTAAACAGGGTCGTGCAGTGTGAAGGTCAGCCCGCGCTCCCCTACATCGCCGGAAGCATAGTGAATGTTGTCCACCGAAACAAGTCCCGTAAGATATTTCCAAAGCCTTGTGGTTATCGGTATATCACGGTATGCAAAAAGCAGCTGCTTTCCGCCAAGCACCGGCTTTGTGGAGGTCTGCATCTTTGCATCCACGCGCTGCACCGTATAACCTTTAGACTCATAATATTCGGTAAATTTTTTAACATATTCCGAAACAATTTCGGAATCTCTATCCGGCTTAATGCCGAATGCAACCGCCTTAACGCGGGTTTCTTCGTCAATTTCTCCGTTTTTCTGAAGCTCTAACAGGTAATCGGCATATGTAATATAGTCAACATAGCCGTATTCCTTCCATTTTGTGTATTCGTAAGCGATCCTCTCGTTGCTCACCTTGTGGCTGTAGTTCGGATCGCCTGCAAACACCATTTCACGGCTCATGCAGGTATATATCAAAATCATAACGATAACGACGATCGCCAGAACGGATAGGAGCCCCAATAAAAGGCGCTTAATCAAATACTTACTCATTTTTTCGTACCACTACTTCATTTTTTGTGTCCGATATGCAATAAATTAAGAAGGGAGAGGCGAAACTAAACCAGCCCCGCCTCTCTCGCCTTACTTCTTTATTTGATGATACGGTTGTACCCTTCATCAATTAATACAGACCGAAAGACTTCGTCATGTATCCGGCGCCTTCCGGGAGAAGAGTATCAAGATAGGTAGAAGGATCGCCGTAGTCAGGTCTCCAACCGCTGTTTGTATTGATGTGATAGTTAGCGCCCTCGCCGCTGGTGAAGCGGTAGGTTGCAGCCAGATACTCCTGCTGAGTAGCGGAGTTAACCAGCATGATCTTGATCTTTCCGCCCAGCGCATCCTCAACAGACTTCTTAACGGCATTGGCACGGTTTACATACACCGGGCCCTGCGCATATACGGGGTAGTCAAGAATGATCGGCTTCTCGGCGGAAACCTCAACGCCCTGGGCCTTCAGCTCGTCGATAGCCTTGTTCAGCTCTTCAACGGCAGCCTCAACATTGTACCAGCCGTCAAAGCCCTTGCTGGAGCCTGCGCCGCCTTCAGCGGTGGGATCCCAAACCTTCAGGTGGGTTCCGTCGGCATC
Source organism: Oscillospiraceae bacterium (assembly GCA_022009755.1). Lineage (GTDB taxonomy): Bacteria > Bacillota > Clostridia > Christensenellales > QALW01 > UMGS1338. Next base: position 219,722 of record CP091722.1, on the reverse strand, counting down.
GATCTGATCCTGCATGATCTTTCCGTAGAAAGTACCTGCCGGATAGGTCATGTCTTTGCCGTTAATCTTAACGGTAACCTCTTCCTCCATGGACACATAGTCGCCGGGGGTGAAGCTGTTGATCAGGCAGATAGGAGCCAGATCCTCGCCAACGCCAGCTGCATTGTAAGCAACACGGTTGATGGAGAAGGACAGAGCTCTGCGGAAGTGCACATTGTTAAGAGCATACTTAGCTCTGATCTGATCCATAGCGCTCAGAGTGGACTTCATTGCGTCGGCATTGTCATAGTTTGCAAACGCAGTTCTGTTCAGGTTGTAGAATGCAACATACGCAGTGGTGTCAGGAGCGGAAATGTATCCGTACACATCGTACCAACTCTTGTCGGTTCCGTCAACCTTGGTCTCCTTAGCGGAAACCAGAGCAGAGGAGTTCAGGCCTGCGCCGTCCAGAGTGCCTGCCATCATGTCGTTGAAGGTAGCAAGCGGATCCTTGCCGTCATAGTACTTCCAGTTGATGGTCTTTACATTGATGTTGTCCTTGTTCCAGTAAGAGGGGTTAGCGGTAAAGGTAACAGAGCTGTCCTTTACATATCCGCTGATTACATACGGGCCGCAGTAAGCAATGCTGTCCGGGCCCTTGCCGTACTTGTAGCTCTCGGCGGTGGCATCGAACTCGGTGCCGAACTTGCCGCCCAGCTGCTCATAGTAGCTCTTGCACATAGGCTCAAAGATGTTGTAAGCCCACATGGTCGGGAAGTAAGAGGTAGCATTCTCCAGCTCATAAACCAGAGTGTACTTGTCGGTAGCCTTAACGCCCACAGCGCTGAAGTCGGTGTTGGTCTTGGCAAGGTACTCGTTGACGCCTTTGATAACGCCCTGAACCAGGTACTCGTTGCCGCCCGCAGCATCCAGCATGTGCTGGAAGCCCGCCACAAAGTCCTCAGCGGTCAGCTCGCCCAGGTCGCGCTTCTCGCTGTCCACCCAGTGAACACCCTCGCGAAGCTTGATGGTGTAGGTCTTGCCGTCCTCGGAGATGGTGTAGCTCTCAGCCAGAGCGGGCTTCTGAACGCCCTCAACATCATACTCATACAGGCCGTCAATGGTGTTTACCAGAGCCTCGGTATCGGAAGCATAAGAGGTAGCCAGTGCGTCCCAGATCTCCACGTTGGAGGTGAAAGCCAGGGTGTAGCTGTCCTTGAGCTTGTAGCCCTTGCTTGCAAGGTACTCCTTAGCCCACGCCTCATAGGTGCCGGTGCCCTTCAGCTCGCCCCACTTAGCCTTCATCTCGTTGCGGTGCTCAGCAAGCAGCGGAGCTCCGTCGATAACAAGAGCCTGATGGAATCTGTTCATATCAGCGCCCCAGTTGGCATAGTCAATGGTGTAGGGAGCCACTCTGCTTATAGCATAGTTGCCGCCCTTAGCCGTCATGGGCAGGAAGGTAGCCAGCTGAAGCAGCTTAGCCTCGGCAATAGCCATCTTCGCATAACGCTCGGAAACGCTCTTTGAGTTATCCTTTGCGTCATTATACAGGGCCAAGAACTCGCCGAAGTTTGCGTCATAAATCTTCTTTGACGCATCCAGCGCTTCAAGGCCGTCTGTCAGATCCTTAAGCTCTCCGGTGGATCCGCTGGGGCCGGCCGACGGCTGAGTAGTCGCGGACGGATTGCAGGATGCCAGAAGAACCACTGCCATGCACAGAGCAAGCAGCGAAACAAGAATCTTCTTCGTCTTCATCTTAATCACTCCTTAATGAATTTTCCATATTACCCCCGCCCGATTCTCCCGTGAAATGAAATTTCGCTGTCGTCCTTATGCAAAACAGGCAGGAAAACCGTTTCCTTCGGATCACGAACGTAAACTAATATGATTGTAATTATAATACTCGCACCTCTCTGATTTGTCAATAATTTTTTTGCATTTTATACGCATTTGAAACTCATATTTTGAATTTTTTTGCTTTGCCTTCCTTCACGGTATTTTGCCCCGTTTCCCGCTATCCCGCGCTTTTTATCGAAACCGTCTTCCCGCCGTTTTCATACTATTTGCAGGAAATCCCCGTTCAAATTGCATTTTCCCGTTTTTCGCTCTTCTCACCGCCTCTGCCCGTCTCTCCCGCTTTATTCTCTCCCTCTTCCCCGCCCGTCCCCGTGCTTTTTCTCGCCGCAAAAAGCCGTTTTCAAAAAACAAAAGGCACGCCTTTGCGTGCCGGAGTATAAAGCAAAACCGGCGGGTACCTTCTATACCTGCCGGTTTATGGTGATCCATCCGGGAGTCGAACCCGGGACACCCTGATTAAAAGTCAGGTGCTCTACCTACTGAGCTAATGAATCGGATATTGGCTGGGGAGGAAGGGATCGAACCTTCGCGTGTCGGAATCAAAATCCGATGCCTTACCTCTTGGCTACACCCCAATGAACAGGGATTTATAAATATAATAATGGGGTGAGTAGTGAGAGTCGAACTCACGACCTCCAGAGCCACAATCTGGCGCTCTAACCAACTGAGCTATACCCGCCGTTTCAGCTATTTTGGTGCGCCTGGAGGGATTCGAACCCCCGACCCACGGCTTAGAAGGCCGTTGCTCTATCCTACTGAGCTACAAACGCAGGAAAAAATGGAGCGGGTGATGGGAATCGAACCCACGCAACCAGCTTGGAAGGCTGGGGCTCTACCGTTGAGCTACACCCGCATTTTTCCTTTCGGAAACATCGGTATTATATTATAGCCGTTTCCATTTGTCAAACGGTTTTTGTGCAAAAATTCTTTTTCCCGCCCGCATTTCCGCTGCGCCTTTTTTCACGCGCAGCCCCCTTTCGCTTTGCGCCGATATTCGCATGCCCCCTTCCCTTCAATCTGCACATGCACCGATTTTTATATAACACTTAATATAATAAATATATGTACGGCGCGCAGCCCGCGCCGTTTTTACCGCCGTCATACAATAACCGATATCCTGTGTTCTCCCGGCGTTATCGCAATGCCGTCCGCGCACGCCTGCCCGTCCATTGTCAGCCGCGTGCTGTCGTCACTTCTCCGGGGCGGATTATGATATCTTATCTCATAGCTTGCCTCTCCTATTTCTATATGCAGCCTTGCGCTTTGCATGCACGATGGGAAGCACGGGGAAATATCCATCCTGTCCCCCGCTATCCGTACCCCGAAGATATCCTCAAGCACCGTGGTAAAATACCATCCCGCCGCCCCGGTATACCAGCTCCAGCCTCCGCGGCCGTCTGCATAAATATCCGCTGAAAGCACATACGGCTCATTTCCGTAAAGCCCTTTTTCCTCCCGGAACAGCGGAGATATCATCTCCAGTATCTCCCACGCCTCATCTCCGAAGCCCGATATTGCAAACGCCTTTGCCAACCATACCGCGCCGTGGGTATACTGCCCGCCGTTTTCCCTTATCCCCGGCGGATAATCGTTTATATACCCCGCTCTCTCGCTGCGGGGCGTGAACGGCGGCGCAAGCAGCCGCACAAGCCGCTTCTTTTCCTCCTTAAGCTGCCTGTATGCGCTTCTTATGCCGCACACCGCGCGATCCTTATCAGCAAATCCGCTTATTGCCGCCCACGCCTGGGATATTGAATCTATTCTGCACGCTCTGCTTTCCCTGCTTCCCAGCACCTCCCCGGATGCCGTAAATGCCCGCAGATATCTGTCCTTTTCCCACGCATTTTCTTCCAGAGCCGCAAGCAGCTCCCGGCAATACTGCGTCAGCTCCTTTACAAAGGCCTCATCCCCGCGCGATGCCGCAACCTCCTTAAACACATCGGCGCACGCCAGCGTGAACCAGCCCAGCCACACGCTTTCTCCCTTTTCATCCTTTCCAACCTCATTCATTGCATCGTTCCAGTCCCCGCCGCCGATAAGCGGCAAGCCGTGCTCTCCCCTTGTCATGCTTATTCTGAACGCCCGCACGCAGTGCATATACAGGCTCTCCCTGCGCCCGCTTATCCGCGCCCTGCCGTAATAATCCCCATCGCGCTCTTCCCCCTCAAGATAATACGCCTCCTCGTCAAATATCGACATATCGCCGCTGTACTTTGCAAAACGCGCCGCCACATAAGGCAGCCACAATCGGTCATCCGATATATGCGTGCGCACGCCCAAGGTTTCGTCATGCCACCAGTGCTGCACATCCCCCTGAATATATTGATGCTGCGCGCATTCCAAAATATGCTTTTTCACCGCCTGCCTGTCATAATACATCAGGCACAGGCAGTCCTGCAGCTGATCCCGGAAGCCCGCCGCGCCCCCGTACTGATAATATCCGCACCGCGCAATAAAACGGGAATTGTACACCTGATAAGCCAGCCAGTCGCTAAGCAGCGCGTCCCTTTCCTTTATTCCGGTGCCAAACCGTATTCCCTGCGTAAAGGCCGCATACGCTCCAATGACAGCACCGCACAGCCGCACCGCTTCCCGCGCCCCAGTCGCCTCCGGCGCAGGATGCCCCGCTTCTTCAAGGCACAGGGAAAAGCACAGCTCCGTCTGCGCATTTTTTTCAAGCACCGCTTCCTTTACGGCACAAAGGCAGTCGCCGTCGGACGCGGAAAGCCTCATCTCCGGCGCACATAAGCCGCCGCTGCCCAAAAAAGCCCGCGAATCGCAGCCCGCCGCTTCTCCTCCCGTAAGATACAGCGCCCTGCCGCCGCGCCTGCATACGGCCGCGCTCCCCGCCGTTTCATATATGCAGTATTTTTTATCATACCGATAGCTTTCCCCTATAAACGCATCCGCATAAAATCCTATCCGCAGATGTCTTGTCCGCCCCGACACATTTTTCAGCTGCACAATAAAGTGCTTGCGCGGCTTATCCCTTTCAATAAATACGGTCTGCACCGCCTCAATCCCGAAGCCGTCGTAATAGAACACGCTTCTCCCAAAGCCGTGCAGCACCGCATGCTCATCCCCCCTGTCAATAGGCGACGAGGTTACCGTCCACACATTGTTATCTTCATCCTCTATATAAATTATCTCCGATGCCGTACTGCGCACCGGGTCGTCGGCCGGGCGCGTAAGCCCGGTAAGACGGGCATTGTCGCCGAAGGTATAGCCCGATCCGTTTTCTGCCACAACGCTGCCCATCCCCTTTTGCGCAAGTATATTGCACCACGGACGCGGCGTGCTTCCCTTTATCATATACCCCTCCGCGCAAAACCCGGGGCTTATATATTCAAGAACGGAAGGCATATCCGCAGCGCCAAGCGCGGGCAGCACCGGCTTTGGCTTCTCGAAGTGCGCCCTAAGCGATAGAAACGCACAGTCCGCAAGCCGCGCAAGCTCTGTGCAGAGCTTTGTCTGCGCCGCATGTCCGCGAAAGCGTGCATTATATCCGTTTATCAGCTCCCGCACTTTTGCCTCATGCGCCACCTCTGCGGCAATTATCACATCCGCTCCCTCATTGCCCGCAAAGATCCCTATATAACCAAGCAGCGCTTCCAGCCCCGGCAATTGCTCATCGCCCGTTACGGTAATATATGCAAGCCTTCTGCGTCCGCTTATTCCCATGCCGTAAAGAATTTCCGGCCCGCTTATATGCTCCCCTTTTTTCTCCGTTGCATAAATATCCGCCGCCCTGCCGTCCGTCTTTTCCGAGGCTTCTTCCGCGCGGATTTGCTCCGCGCCTTTTGCCGCCCCGGCTCTTCCAAGCAGCAGCGCACAGGCCGTGCGCAGATACTCTCTTTGCGCACCGCGGCAAAAGCCCGCTTTTCCGGCAAGCTCTCCGGCCAGCCTCTCCTGCATGCTCCGCAGCCGTTCTCCGCTCAAAAACTCATATTCCCGCAGCCGTTCACGGACGCTCTGACGGGAATATCCGGCCGATATTATCACATCGCCCTCCCACAGGCCCTCGCCGACAGGTACGCATACGCCCAGCATCGCTCCGCACGGCGCCTCAAAATCCTCCTCGCTTCCCGGATATGCGCTGTATATGCTTCCGCGCTGATAAAACGCCTGCCGCGAAGTGTAATACCGCGCTCCGTTGTCCGAGCAGATAATGCCCGCCGCAGCCTCCGCGCCCTCACGATGGGTCCATGCCACGGCGCCGTCCCCCTTCTTTGCCATCAGGAATAAATCGTTATACTGCGGATGAGCATAATATCCTTCTTCCCGCGCAAGCAGCATATCCGCGCCTATAAGCAGCATTCCGCCGCCTTTTTTTGCGGATACCGAAAAGTGCATCTGTACACCGAAGCCGTCGGCAAGCGGATATATATCGCAGCCTATATCTGCCCTCTCCGTTGAGGCAAAGCATCTCACTCCCCCCCATTCCGGCCTGTATTTCCTCCCAGTACACCTCCCGGCAGTCCTCATTATGCATAAAATATATATGACCGCCCCGTTCAAACCCCCGCCGCGCCTCCGGCACAAGGGTAATGCCCTCAAAATAAACCGCAAAATGATCCCGAAAAATATCCGCAGTCAGCCCCGCATAATTCAGCCGCGCCGCGCAGGTCTTCCTCCATACCGTTTCCGCCTGTTCACCCCTTTTTCCGTCAAAGGCGCGTTGTACCCGGCAGGCATTTCCTCGCAAAGCAGCAGCCTGCACGCCGAAGTATCGGGCCGGCTCATAAACGCCTGCCGCACCGCGCCGTCCCACAGCGCATTGCACAGCCCCGCGATTATCATGCCCTGATGATGCGCCATGCAGCATTTTACCACTCTCGGAGGGTCAAACCTGTAATCAACGCTTTCGTACATCCCGTATTTCCCGGCAGCTCCCGCCGCGGTAAAAGCTTCAAGGTTTTCACATGCTTCCTTAAAGGCATATTCCATTCCGATCACCGAAGCATACGGGCAAATATCGGCCTTGCCTCTTTGCCGTCCAGCGCAAGACAGGGCAGCCCGAAGGCGGAATAGGAATAATCCCCATCCCCGTTTATATCCCCGCAGCAGCTCTCCGAAATGCCGTAGGGCGTCCCCAGCCTGCGCGAAGCCACAATATTCCGCCTTATCACCTCATCGGCGGAGGCCCCGGCCAGCGTGTCCGCACCCGCCTCCAAAAACAGCAGCGGCATAAGGCTTTCAAATACCGTTCCGCTCCAGGACAGCAGCACGCTTCCGGTATCCGTACGCACGCATCGGCGCCCCAGCCGAAACCAATGCTGCGCCGGAACACGCCCAAGCGCTATTGCGGTATAGCTGCACAGCAGGTTTTCCGAGGCAAAAAGGTCGTATCTGCCCGCTGCGGCAGTGCCGCTTAGAGCATTTATTCCTATGCAGAACAATCCGCTTTTCCCGTCAAAAAGCAGCTCCAGTCTTTCCGCCTCCGCTTCGCGCCGCATTCTTTCAGCTATTTCAAGCGCCCGCTCCTCCTCATTGCCTTCCTTCGCAGCGCAGGCCTTAAGCGCCGCAATCGCAAACTCCGGCAGCTTAAGCTCCCTGTATTTTTCCTCCGTTATCCATTGCCTTGCCTCTTTGCCCGTCGCAGCCCGCAAATCGGCACATATTCCCTCGCGGCCTTCCGTCATTGCCTCAATAAGCAGCGCGGCATACTCTCCCGTTTCATCATCGCCGCTTTTCCGCTTTGCCGCCGTCCTAATAAGCCCCGATGCCGCAAGCAGACAGGCACAGTAATTGCCGCAATCCACCGCCGAAACAAAATCGCCCAGCCGCTTCCCGGTTTTAACATCATACCAGTTATAATGACATCCCCGATATTTTTCCAGCCCCTCGGCAGCAAAAAGGCACTCCTCAATAATTTCAAGGGCAAGCGCAGCGGGCAGCAACCCCGTATACATTCCGCAGGCAAGCGCAAGCAGCGCAAAGCCTATATTGCTTACGGAAGTCCTCGTGCAGAAGCCCTTGTACGGCTCCTGCTGATAATTATCCGGCGGAAGCCGGTTGGCGTTATTATATATTGCATCATAAAAGAATCTAAGCGTTCTTATAAACAGCACGCGCAGCGCCCTATCCTCCCTCGCGCCTGCACGCTGCTTTGCAGAAAACCTTTTTTGCGAAATATCATAGTAAATAACGGGCGCAAAGCCGTAAAACGCGCATAAAAGACAGCAAAAAATCACATTTGCCCACTGCGCCGTATCCGGCACAAGCCCGGTGCCCGCCGCTGCCGCAAGCGAAATAAACAGCAGCACAAGCCCGAAAAACGGCGCTGCCCAGAACTGCGCAAAATATTCCCTCCTGCAAAAAGACGCTCTCTCTCCGTCGTTCCATTGCAGCAGCCTGCGGGAATGCGTCGCGCTGCGCCACAAAGCCTTTCCTACTGCATTTGCGGCGTTTGCTCCGCTGCACGGCAAAAACACCGCCTCAAATCCGGCGCGCACAGCCCCCTTTGCCAAGGCATTAAAGGTCTTATCCGCCGCCCACACCCGTTTAGCGTCAAAAGCAGCCGGCAAGGTCTGTGCAAGCAACAGCAGCAGCGGAATCACGCAAAACAGCGCATAGAGCCCTATCGCCGGCAAAAACGCCGCCGGTGCTGCCGCAAGCAAAATCGCCGGCACCGTACATACAAACAGCTCTTTAACGGAATCTATGCAATTAAGCACCGTACAAAGCCTGAAGGAAGCCGAGAATTCCCGTCTGCCCGCAAGAAACAGCAAATTCTGCCAATCGCCTCTTATCCATCTGTTGCGCCGCGACAGATATGCCTCCGCAGTTTCCGGCACCGTCTCCGCCGCTTCCGCCTCCGGGCATTTTATGCACCCCAGCAGATCCCCCTCCGCCTGATCGTGGCTCAATATCCGTCCCTGCGGAAGCACGGCGCACGCCTCAAGGTACGCCTCCGCCTCAAACAGTCCCTTTCCGCCGAAGGGTGAGTAGCCCGGCTTACACAAAAGCTCCCCTCCGGTCGACGGATAAAACGGCATCATGCCGTCGGAGAGCGCCTTTTCCAGCGCCGTTGTGCGCCTGTACGGAAGCCCCGCGGTAACACTCGGCTGAACCATCGGCGCTTTGCCGTTTTTCCGCTTTGATAACGGATGCAGCGCCGCACGCATAAGCGCGAAGGCACACCCCGGCACAAACACCGTGTCCTGATCTGCCGCCAGTATAAATTCACAGCCCGCAATATTTTCCCCGCCCAGAATAATTCCGAATTCGCTGCCGTCACCTTTTACAAGATACCTGCTCAGCGCCTCCAGTGCTCCGCGCTTGCGCTCTCTGGGCTCTCCGCTGCCAAGACGCACAACCGCCGCAAAGCCGCCCCCGCGTTCATTCAGGCGTTCTATCCCTTCTTTTAATGTCTGTAAAACCACTTCCCTGCTGTCGTTTTGCCCTTCGTTAAGAAAATCCCCCACCAATACACAGGGTATGCCGGGATTTGCCACCCCCATACGCTCAAGTCCCGCCAGCTGCCTTCTGCATTTCTCCCCCGTGCTTAAAATGCAGGACATCGCTATAACGCATTTTTTCTTTTCAAGCGCCTCCGCCCCCTCGCGCAGCATTGGAGTTTCTTCCCCTGTATTAGTCTTCCGGCGACAGCATAAAGCGGCGCGCGCGCTGCCGCCGCCGCAAGGGGCAGGTTCAGAATTACTGCCGCCCACAGCAGACCGCCCTTTATCGGCAAGACAGCCGCCGTCAGCGCCTCCCACATAACTATAAATGCAATATACAGCCCGGCGGCGCCGATGCGCTGCACCCATGCCCGCCTGCTGTCCGTCATTTTGCCAAGCCCCGCGCTTTTATACAGCTTCTCCTGTCCCTCTCCGAGCAAATAATATCCCATCCCGCTCTCCGGCGTGCCGCCCTCCCGGTACAGCCCGTCAAGCAATTCCGTAACGGATACGCATTGCGTCCCCGTTTTTGCTTCGGAAAATTTTTTATGCGTTTTTTTAAGCGTTTTTTGCCCGTTTTTTATGCGTTTTTTATCGCATTTTTCACTGTTTTTTACACAATTTTTCGCCGTTTGCTTCTGCCCGTCACCCAGGCCCATATCCCAAAGCAGCCCGTACAGCGCCCTTCTGTACTCCGCGCGCGTTGCGTCATCGCTCATTTCATACCCCTTGTCCCTCATGAGCCACTTTTCCTGAATGCACGCCTTTTCCGCCGCACTTATAGCCTTTTTATAGTCTTTTGCGCATAAAAAGCCCACTAATTCATCAATCAACACCGCATTTTCCGTACATTTAACACTATATTCGCTTATAAAGTTCTCTTTTCTGCGGCCGTTTTTTTCAAGCGCCGCCTCGCCGATCCTCGCGGTCAACCCGATATTCTCGCACATTTCCGGCCCGGTCAGCACCTGATACAGCTTCTCACCGCTCTTTGCCACCCTTTCCGCCAGCTCTTCCCCGGAGATTTTCCCGTCGCAGCACGCCCTCAGCTCCCCCTTCAGATCGGCGAAAACCCCCGTTTTTACGGCAATTTCCGCCGCTGCCGCACTCAGCAGCTCCGCTGCTGCAAGGGGCAGACATACCGGCAGGGCACAAAGTGCATATGCGGGAAGGCTGCCCGCCCCCAGCAAAAGCGCCAGCTCGTCGGCCTCCGCTCCCTTGCGCAAAAACTCCCGGCACGCGCCGTATACCCTGCGCCACAGAGCGCCGGAGAGGCGCATTCCTTCATTTTGCGCTCTGCGCACCGCAGCAGAAGCGCTGTCGCAAACGCGCACCCTTTCACGGCACAGCTGTGCCACGGTATGCGCAAGGCTGGGCGCAGCCTCCTGCGTTTTAATCAAATACAGCCTTTTTTCCAGCAATAATGCCGTTTTTATCTCCTTTTTCAGCGCTTTTGAACAAGTAGTTCCCGTATTCGACCTGCACGCAAGCATAACAATTAACGACGCAGCCGCCAGAGCCAATGCAATAAAAAACATTTTTTGCCTCCTGTTTTTATATTGCTATTATGAACATTACTGCGCTTTTTATCCCTTTTAAGCCCCGGAAACAAGCCTATTAACGCATAAAACGCAAACAAAAAGAACGGCAATGCACGATTACCGTCCTTTATTTTATATTTGATTTTTATATTTAACCCGGCCCCGCCCCCGGCAGCGGCTTTATATCAGCTGCAGGGTCACCGCATCGCAAAGATCCATGCCTTTTTCGCTCAGGCGGCAGTTGTCCCCGTTAATTATTATAAATCCGCCCCTTTGCAGCGTTTCCAGCTCACGCGCGCGCGCGCATCTTATATCCGTTCCCGTATCCAAAGCGCACTGCCGGAAGGAAAAGCCCTCGCTCAGGCGGAGCCTGAGCATTATGAATTCCTCATAGCGATCCTTTTTTGTAAGCGCAATGCTTTCACACGGGCCCGGATGCGTCATATATTCCGTCAAATTGCTGCTGCGGCGGCTTCTTATACCGTTTTGCAGCGAATGTGCGGCGCACCCTATGCCGATATAGTCCTTTCCCGTCCAGTAAGCAAGATTATGCCGGCATTCATATCCTTCGCGGGAATAATTCGATATTTCATACCTTTTATAGCCCGATATAAGCAGCTTCTGTGCCGTGAGCGCATATATTTTGCGGTCGGTTTCCTCATCCGGGCGGCTCAGCCGCCTGCTGCTTACCTCTTTTTCAAGGGGCGTACCCTCCTCAAGTATCAGGCTGTAAGCCGATATATGCTCCGGCTCCAGCGCGGTTACACGGTCAAGCGTCAGGGCAAAATCCTCCGGGCGCTGCCCGGGAAGCCCGGAAATCAGATCGATATTTATATTATCAAAGCATTCTCTTGCCATTGCATACGCATCAAGGAATGTTTTATAGTCATGCAGCCTGCCCAGCATTTTAAGCTCGCTGTCCAGCGTAGACTGAAGCCCTACGGACAGCCGATTTACCCCCAAATCGCGATAAAGCCGCAGCTTTTCCTTTGTCAGGCTGCAAGGATTGCTCTCCATTGTAAATTCCGCGCCCGGCTTTATGCGGAATATATCCGCAAGACCGCGCAGCAGCCTTTCCGTCTGCCCGCAGGACAGCACGGACGGCGTGCCCCCGCCTATAAAAACGGTTTCCGCAGCTTCCCCGCGGTAACCTTCCGCGTCCTTCAGCAGCGCTAGAATATAATCGTCCGTAAGCGACTCCTTGCCCGCAAAGGATACAAAGTCGCAATAGCGGCATTTTCCGGCACAAAAAGGTATATGCACATATACGGAGCTCACCGTTATTTTCCCTCCTTTTTTACGGCATAATTATTTTTCCGCAAGCCTTCACGGCCGCAGAAAAAGCGCGCCGCAGGGCGAAGCACCGCCCGGACGCGCCGTAAACGGGATGGTCGTTTCAGTTTATTTTAAGCACGGCCATGAACGCCTCGGAGGGAAGCTCCACGCTGCCTATCTGGCGCATGCGTTTCTTGCCTTCCTTCTGCTTTTCCAGCAGCTTTTTCTTTCTGGTTATATCGCCGCCGTAGCATTTTGCAAGCACATCCTTGCGCATTGCCTTTACGGTTTCCCGCGCTATGACCTTGCCGCCGATTGCCGCCTGTATGGGTATTTCAAAAAGCTGACGGGGAATTACATCCTTAAGCTTTCCGCAATTGCCCTGCCCCGCGCATACGCCTTGTCCTTATGAACTATTGTGGCCATGGCGTCGCACACATCGCCGTTTAACAGTATATCAAGCTTTACAAGCTCGCTTTCCTTATAGCCCACAATCTCATAGTCAAAGGAAGCGTAGCCGCGCGTGCGGGATTTGAGCGCATCAAAGAAATCATATATAATTTCGTTAAGCGGAAGCCTGTACTCCAGAACCGCGCGGGTTTCATTTATATATTTCATATTGATATATTCCCCGCGCTTTTCCTGACATATCTCCATGATGTTGCCGATATACTCCGGCGGAGTCATGATATGCGCGCTTACTATCGGCTCGGATATTGATGCTATTTCTTCGGGTCTTGGCATATCCGCCGGGTTATCCAGCAGCAGCTCGGTGCCGTCCGGCTTGGTTATGCGGTATATTACGCTGGGCGCGGTAGTTATTATATCAAAATCAAATTCGCGCTCCAGCCGCTCCTGAATTATTTCCATGTGCAGCAGCCCTAAAAATCCGCAGCGAAAGCCAAAGCCCAGCGCCGCCGAGGTTTCCGGCTCAAAGGTAAGCGCAGCGTCATTAAGACGCAGCTTTTCCAGCGCATCCTTAAGATCGCCGTACTCCGAGCCGTCTGCGGGATATATTCCGCAAAACACCATGGGCTTTGCTTCCTTATAGCCCGGAAGCGGCTCCTTTGCCGGATTCTCGGCAAGAGTTACCGTATCGCCCACGCGGGTCTGGCTGACATTCTTTATGCTGGCGGCAATATACCCTACATCGCCCGCCCTGAGCGCCTCGGCGGGGGTGTAATCCGGAGTGAACACTCCTACCTCCACCACATCGAATTCGCTGCCGGTGCTCATCATGCGTATACGGTCCCCGGCGCGCACCGTGCCGTTTTTAACGCGCACAAAGCTGAGCGCGCCCTTATAGTTATCATAGCAGGAATCAAATATAAGCGCCTGAAGCGGAGCATCCGCATCCCCCTTTGGTGCAGGAACACCGCGTGCGATAAGCTCCAGCACCGCTTCTATATTCAGGCCTTCCTTTGCGGATATGCAGGGCGCATCCTGAGCAGGCAGCCCTATAACATCCTCAATTTCCTTTTTGGTGCCCTCGGGATCTGCACTGGGAAGGTCTATTTTGTTTATTACCGGCAGTATTTCAAGATCCTGCTCAAGGGCAAGGTACACATTTGCCAGAGTCTGTGCCTCAATGCCCTGAGTGGCGTCCACCACAAGCAATGCGCCCTCGCAGGCGTTCAGGCTGCGGGAAACCTCATAGGTAAAATCCACATGTCCGGGCGTATCAATGAGATTGAAGGTGAGCTCCTCGCCCCACGGCGCGTCATAAAACATGCGCACCGCCTTGGATTTTATGGTTATTCCCCGTTCCTTTTCAAGCTCCATGGTGTCCAGCACCTGATCCTGCATATCGCGCTTGCTTATGGTACCGGTAGCATCGATAAGCCTATCCGCAAGGGTGCTTTTACCGTGATCTATATGCGCAATTATACAGAAATTGCGTATTTTCTTCATTCTGTCGTCCGACATTCCAACCTCTTATCACATCAGATAGTGCCGCTGCCGATTATCAGCCGCAGCAGTTTTTATATTTCTTGCCGCTTCCGCAGGGGCAGGGATCGTTTCTTCCCACCTTGTGGCTTACAGCCGTATGGTCGGCGCGCCACTGTCTAAGAATGGTATCTCGCTGCTCCGCGCTCAGCACGCCGTCCCATTCGGGCAGAGTATAAAGCCATTTTGCCTTTGCGGAAAGCATATTGTAATACAGCTTTTCCGTATCGAATACTATTTCAATGCTGTCGGTATCCTCCAGAGTGCCAAGGTCAACCTCCTGCTTAAGGCTGGTGTTTGCACCGTCCAAAAAGCCCGCAAACATCACCGGCTCCATACCGATGCTCTCTGCCGCCTCTTTGATGCTGCCGGAGAGCTTATGCTCCGGATCTGCAAGTATCTTTTTGTAGGCTTCGGTTTCGATTCTGTAATATTCATTCCAGAATTGCAGCTGCTGCTGTTCGTTTGTAAAGCTGTCGGTGAGTTTTTCCCAAGCTTGGTATATTTTCATTTTTATCTTCCTTTCGCGGCCTTACCGGCTCTTTGTAATAAATAATATCTGCAATTTGTTTTTACGGTAAATTTCCTTGATTGCTTGCACGCCCGTTACAGCATGGCCTTGAGTGTTTTACCAACCTCTTCAAGGAACTCCACGGTATTTACGCTGCGCTTATTCGGGGCGCTGCTGAGCAAATACAGCTCTTTTGTCATTATTCCGTTTTCCACCGTCAATATCGTGGCTTTCTCCAGTTTTTTTGCAAAATCGCACAGTTCCGGTATACCGTCCAGCTCGCCGCGTTTGTTTAGCGCGCCGGTCCAGGCATATATTGTGGCTATGGAGTTCGTGCTGGTTTCTTCCCCCTTGAGATGGCGGTAGTAATGTCTTGTTACGGTGCCGTGAGCGGCCTCGTATTCGTATTTTCCGTCCGGAGAAACAAGCACGCTGGACATCATGGCAAGAGAGCCGAAGGCGGTTGCTATCATATCGCTCATTACATCGCCGTCATAATTCTTGCACGCCCATATCATGCCGCCCTCGGAGCGCATTATGCGTGCAACCGCATCATCAATAAGGGTGTAGAAATATTCAATGCCGGCGGATGCAAATTTTTCCCTGAATTCCGCATCAAATATCTCCTGAAAAATATCCTTGAAGCGGTGATCGTAGGTTTTGGATATGGTATCCTTTGCCGAAAACCAAAGATCCCTTCCCGAATCAAGAGCGTAATTGAAGCAGGAGCGTGCAAAGCTTCTTATGGAGGCATCGGTATTGTGCATGCCCATTATAACGCCGTCGCCGGTGAAGGAGTGAATGAGCGCGGTGCGCTTTGAGCCGTCCGCCGAGGTTACGGTAAGCTCGGCCACATCGCCGGCGGAGGTGCGCATTTCGGTGTTTTTATAAATATCGCCGTAGGCATGGCGGGCAATTACTATCGGCTGCTTCCATGCCGGCACACGCGGCTGCACTCCGGGAACTATTATGGGCTCGCGGAATACCGTGCCGTCCAAAATGGCACGGATAGTGCCATTGGGACTTTTCCACATGCTTTTAAGCTTATATTCCTCCACCCTTGCCGCATTGGGGGTTATTGTGGCACATTTTACGCCTACTCCGTATTTTTTAATGGCAAGCGCCGCTTCGGTTGTAACCCTATCTTCTGTTTTGTCGCGGTTGGGCAGCCCGAGGTCATAATACTCGCATTTAAGCTCAATATAGGGCTTAAGCAAAATATCCTTTATGCTTTGCCAGATAATATGAGTCATCTCGTCCCCGTCCATTTCCACAAGGGGAGTTTTCATCATGATTTTTTCCATATGTTCATCTCCGAAAAAAAAGACTGACGGTCGCGCGAAACTTGCACACTCCGCCGCAATTGTAATATTACTACAAATCCCCGCAAAAATCAATTGAATATTTGGCCGGGGACACATTGCATCTTGCGCATCGGCGCCCGATGGTATATAATTGAAGCATGAAGCATTATGATGTATTTATTTCAGGCGCAGGACCTGCCGGCAGTATTGCGGCATACCTGCTGGAAAAAAGCGGAGTTTCCGTTGGAATAGCCGACCGGCGTTTTTTTGACCGTCCGAATCCCGCATTTGTAAAATCCTGCGGAGGTCTGCTTGCGCCCGATGCGCAAAAGGCTCTGGCGCGGCTGTCGTTCTCTCTGCCCAAGGAGATTCTTGCCTCACCGCAGATATTTGCAGTAAAAACGCTGGACCTTGAAACCGGGCTGAGCCGGCTCTATCAGCGCTGCTATCTGAACATTGACCGCGCCCGCTTTGACCGATATCTTTTCGGGCTGTCGCAGAACACCGACAAGTACGCCGGGCGCGTTGTGCGCGATATAAAGCATCTTCCCGACGGCTATAAAATACTCCTTTCCGACGGCACGACGCTTCACAGCCGCCTGCTTATAGGCGCAGACGGCGCGTGCTCCGTTACCGCAAAGCGGCTCGGAATATCCCGTAATGCCCGCAGTTATGTGTGTGTACAGCAGCTTTTCCGCGCCTGCGAGGATCAGATGCTTTACAGCGCGGTATTTGACCGCCGCCTTACCGATTACAGCGGCTGGACCTTTGTAAAGGACGGCATAGCCTATGTGGGCGGCGCCTTTCTCCCGGACGGAAGCGCAAACGAAAAGCTGGATACAATGGTAGAGCGGCTCAGCGGCTTTGGCTACCGCTTCGGACGGAAGCTGTCACGGGAAGGGGCCATGCTGCTGCGCCCGCGCTTTATGCCCTCCGCCGCCGTAAGCAGCGACTGTTCCTGCGCCCTTATCGGAGAGGCTGCCGGGCTTGTATCTCCCAGCTCTGCCGAGGGCATCAGCTTTGCAATAAACAGCGCCGCGGCAGCATATGAGAGCATAGCCCGCAAGGGAGATTTCTCCTGTTATGCCGCCGCTACCCGTTCCCTGCGGATGCGCCTTGCATTAAAACAGCTGAAGCTGCCCTTTATGTATTCCCCGCTTTTAAGGAGCGCCGTGCTTAAAAGCGGAATAACCGCCATTCACCCCTTCTGCACGGAGGCGCAGGACCCCTCGCAAAAGCACTGAGCCTTAAAGCATCACAGCGGCATCGGTTTTCCTTTCCGACGGCCGCGTTTTTATTTTTTTGGCTAATATCTTGCAAAAAAGCTCTGCTGCGGCATATAAATGCGCAGTGCAGAGCTTTTTGACTGTTTTATTTTACTGTTTACAAATGCCGGGGTCAATCGTCCTGATCCAGCTCGTCCGCAGAATCTCCTGCGGCATCCGCCGCCTTAAGCGGCTTTACCGCCTTGCGCTTTCCGGCTGCAAGGTTTGTATTTATAACATTGAGCATGGTGTGCAGCTTGGTATCCAGCTCCTCCATAAGCTCCGGATGGGCCTCAATATATGCACGGGCGTTGTCCTTCCCCTGGCCTATACGGTCACCCTTATAGCTGAACCATGTGCCGCTTTTTTCAATAAGGCCGACATCCACGGCAGCATCCAGCAAACCGCCGGCGCGGCTTATGCCCTTGCCGTAATACATTTCCACCTCGACGGAACGGAAAGGCGGCGCAACCTTGTTTTTGACGATTTTCACCTTGGTTTTGTTGCCTATTATATCGGCTCCGTCCTTTATTGCGTCGCCCTTGCGGATATCCATGCGCACCGTAGCATAGAATTTAAGAGCCTTGCCGCCGGTGGTGACCTCCGGGTTGCCGAACATAACTCCCACCTTCTCACGAAGCTGGTTTATAAATATTGCGGTGGCGTTTGTTTTGCTTATGACGCCCGCCAGCTTGCGCAGTGCCTGCGACATAAGGCGCGCCTGCAAGCCCATATGAGAGCTGCCCATATCGCCTTCAATCTCTGCCTTTGGAACAAGTGCGGCAACCGAGTCGATAACCACTATGTCAATGGCGCCGGAACGCACAGGGATTCGCATATCTCCAAGCCCTGCTCGCCGGTATCGGGCTGTGAGATGTACAGGTTGTCAACATCCACGCCCAGAGCCTTTGCATATTCCGGATCCATTGCGTGCTCCGCATCGATATATGCCGCAATACCGCCCAGCTTTTGTGCGGATGCCACCATTTGCAGTGCAATTGTTGTTTTACCCGATGACTCCGGCCCGAAAATCTCGATTATTCTTCCGCGCGGTATTCCGCCTACGCCCAAAGCCGCATCTATCTGTATGCTGCCGGTAGGTATAACGGAAATCTGCGTTGCCGCAGCGTCACCCAGTTTCATAACGGAACCCTTGCCGAACTGTTTTTCGATCTGTACAAGAGCCGCCTCAAGTGCCGTTTGCTTGTCCATCTTTTTTCTCCTTTGTTATATCTTTCAGCCTTCCTGCGGCTGTTAAAACCCGTAATTTCTAATATATTATAGCACCCCGAAACCGCCCGTGCAACACCAAAGATAACAAAATACGCTTTTTGCCGTTTAATTTCGGAAAAAACATATGCGGTATGGGTCAGGCATCGGAATTCTGTTTCAGCATATATTCGATAAGTTTGAAGGCTTCCTTTACTCCGTGCTTTGTTACCCTGCGGCGCGAGCCCTTTACGAAAAAGCGCCGGCAGCATACCGCACCGCCCCGTACTGCGGCAACAAAAAAGGTGCCCACCGGGGCTGCGGGCGTTCCCCCGCCGGGGCCGGCAAAGCCGGTAGTGGCCACCGCAATGTCGCTGCCCGATGCCTCGCGAATGCCCTTTGCCATTGCCTGCGCGCACTCCGGGCTTACCGCTCCGAAGCGCTCAAGTATTTCCGTGCTGACGCCAAGATGCGCGGCTTTTGCATTATCGGTATAGGCCACAATGCCCAAAAGAAACGATGCCGACATTCCCGCCCTGCTTACAAGCTGCGACGACACCCCGCCGCCAGTAAAGGATTCGGCGGCAGATACGGTGATTCCGCCCTCCAGCAGCTGCCTGCACACTTTTTTTACGCGCTGCTTCTGCGTCATTTTCCGTTTTTCTCCTTAAATGCATCGCCGCCTTTGAACACCGCGATGTTTTTTACTATGTAATTTGCGCCGCTTATTACCGTAAGCACCGTTGAGGCAATAAGCACTATGTAATCCATGGGAATACCGATAAGCCCGAAGGGCCAGTTGCCCGTCAAAAGCAGCACTATTGCAACATCCTGAGTGACGGTTTTTATCTTGCCCCATTTATCTGCGGCAATAACCACACGGTTAGTAGCCGCAATGATTCTGAAGCCGGTAACGGTAAATTCCCGCGCAACGATTATTACGGTGCACACGGTGAGCACCACGGCCCACGGGTCATCGCGCCGCGATGCCCAAAGCAGCATGATAAGCGCCGTAACATTAAGCAGCTTATCCGCTATCGGGTCCAGAAATTTTCCGAAATCCGTAACCATGTTGCGGCTGCGCGCTATGCGTCCGTCCAGCATATCGGTAAGCACCGCCAGCACAAATACGGCGGCCGCCGCATATTCCAAAGAGAAAAAGTACAATACCGCCATTACCGGTATCATAATAATTCTCAGAAATGTGAGCTTATTGGCAAGATTCATAGGCTGTCTTCTTCCCCTTTCGGTGATGGTGTCTGACTGTTTTTATTCTGTTTTATCCTTTGCCTGTGCGCTTGCGTAGAGGTCGTAACCGAAGGCCTCCTGCACCGTGCAGGAATAGAAGCTGCCCGTTTCAAGGTTTCCCCCGAAACATAAACACATCCGTCCACCTCCGGGGACTGAAACTCACATCTGCCCACATAGCTTGAGTTTTCCTCGCTGTAACCCTCTATAAGTACGGGCAGCGTAAGCCCGACATATTTTGAATTCAGCTCATTTGTAATGGAGGACTGCTGAAGCATTACGCTGTCAAAACGCACCTGCTTTGTGGAAGCGCGCGTCTGATGCGGCAGGGAGGCTCCCACCGTGCCCTCCTCCGGCGAATATCTGAAGGCGCCCAGCAGCTCAAAGGGACGCTGCTTCAGAAAATCAAGCATATGCCGGAAATCCGCCGGCGTCTCGCCGGGATAGCCGCATATTACCGTAGTTCGCAGCGCCCACGGCTTATCAAAGGAGCGCACCTTGTCGTAAATATGCTTTATAACATCGGAATTATAATGCCTGTTCATGGCCTTGAGCATTTTATCCTCTGTATGCTGAATGGGCATATCAAGATAATGACATATCACGCTGCTGGAATTCATATATTCAAGCAGCCCGTCGCTTATGCGGCTGGGATAGGCATACAGCAGCCTTATCCACTTAAAGCCTATGCTCTCAAGGCTTTTAAGCAGCTCCGTAAGCCTCCCCTTACCCTTATCCTCGCCGTAGCGTGTGGAATCCTGCGCCGTAACTATAAGCTCGCGCACGCCGCCGTCATAGAGCGCCTGAGCCTCCGTTATAAGTGAATTGAAATCCCTTGAGCAGTAATCACCCCGTATTGACGGAATGGCACAGTAGTGACAGCGGTTTGAGCAGCCGTCGGCTATTTTAAGATATGCGCTGTATGACGGGGTGGAAACAATCCTTCCCGGCGCGGTGTCCATATATTCCGGAGTGCCCTCGGTGCAGAAATACTTGCGCCCCTTTTCAAAGTAGTTAAGCATTTCGGATATATGGGAGTAATCATATACCCCCAGTATTCCGTCAAGCTCCGGAACCTGACTGCGCAGCTCCTTTGCATAGCGCTTGGCAAAGCAGCCCGTGGCAAAGACCGCGCGAACGCCCTGCTTTTTAAGCTCCAGCATTTCAAATATCGTGCGTATGGATTCCTCCTTTGCCTCGGTTATAAAGCCGCAGGTATTTACAAATACGATATCGGCCCCCGCCGGATCCTGCACCACCGTACAGCCCGCCTCGGAGAGGTATTTCATCATTATTTCGGAATCCACCAGATTTTTATTGCAGCCCAGTGAAACTACTGCCGCCCTGTATTGCATGATTTGTTTTTTCCTTTTGTATAAGAATCTTACGCAGCCTTAAGCAGCATGCAGACCCGCGCATTGCCCTAAGCCCGTTTGCTGTTTGCTATTTCCTTTTGAAATTCTGTATATACTGCTCCTGCGTTATCAGTATCTCCCTTGGCTTGCTGCCCTGGGAGGGGCCGATAATGCGCATTTTTTCCATGGCATCTATAAGCCTGCCGGCGCGGGCATAGCCTATGCCCAGCTTGCGCTGGAGCATGGATATTGAGGCCTGCTCCGTCTGCATGACTATGTCCACGGCCTTGAAGATCAGCTCGTCATAGCCCTCTTCGCCGTCGGCACCCGCTTCCTCTTTATCCTCCTGCGAAACCATGGTGATCTCTTCCTCGTCGATATACTCCGGCTCGCCGGAATTGCCCTTTATGAACTCCACCACCTTTTCGATGTCGGGTTCATCCACAAAGGCTCCCTGAATACGCAAAGGCTTTGATTCGCCGTTATGATGATAAAGCATGTCGCCCTTGCCCACAAGCCTTTCCGCGCCCACTCTGTCCAGAATGGTCTTGGAATCGTGCGATGATGCCACGGCAAAGGCCATGCGGGACGGAATATTTGCCTTGATAACTCCCGTTATTACATTGACGCTGGGGCGCTGAGTAGCCAAAACAAGATATATGCCTGCGGCGCGCGCCAGCTGGGCTATGCGCAGCACGCTGTCCTCCACCTCGCCGGGGCACACCATCATCAGGTCGTTAAGCTCGTCTACAATAACCACTATGCGGGGCATTATCGGCTCGCCCGCCGCTTTTGCCTGCTCGTTGTAGCGGTATATATCCTTTACCCTGTGCTTGCTGAATTCGCTGTACCGCTTTTCCATCTGCCGCACCACATATTGCAGCGCGCCCGCCGCCTTTTTGGGGTCAGTTACCACCGGCAGCAGCAAATGCGGTATGCCGTTGTATATGCTCAGCTCCACCTGCTTGGGGTCTACAAGTATCAGACGCACCTCATCGGGGGTGGCCTTGTAAAGCAGGCTTACAATAAGGCTGTTTATGGCAACGGATTTACCGGAGCCGGTTTGACCGGCTATAAGCAGATGCGGCATTTTAGCAATATCGGCAATGACCGCTCTGCCGGTTATATCCTTTCCAAGCCCTATTGCCACGCAGGAGGGATTATTGCGGAAGCTGTCGCTGTCCAGCACCTCGCGCAGGCATACCATGGTCACATTAACATTCGGTATCTCTATGCCTATTGCCGATTTTCCCGGAATCGGCGCCTCTATACGCACGCCGGTCGCCGCCATGGCCAATGCGATGTCATCGGAAAGGTTCAGAATTTTATTTACTCTTATGCCCTCCTCCAGCGTTAGCTCATAGCGCGTTATTGCCGGACCCACGGTATAGTTTATGACCCGCGCCCGTATGCCGAAGCTTGCCAGTGTGCGCTCCAGCTTAGCTGCCAAGGCAGCATAATTCACATTTGCAACATTCTTGGGCGGCTTTGGAGGCGGCAAAAGCGAAAGGGGCGGAAAAACATATTTGGGCGGCTGCGCCGGCAGATCAAAGGAATTGAACTCTCCGCTTACATTTTCCTTTTCGTGCTCCGGCTCCTCCGGGTCGCTTTCCGTATCCTCCGCTCCGCCCTGTTTCGTGGGCAGGTACGGTGTTTTTACGGCCTGCACCTCACGGACTTCCTCGGGCCCGTCCCCTTGCACATACTGCGCCTCCTCCGGGCGCGCCTCAAACGCCTGCCCGCCCGGCTCCTGCGAAGTCGGCTTTATAAAGGGCGAATACTCCTCCTGCTCGGCACGCACGGTTTGCTCCTGCGTGTCCTGAACCGCTGCGCCGCTGTTAAATGCGTTGTCATACAAAGTATGGCTGTCCGGCTCGTTGAATTCTCTTTTTAATACGCTTACGGGCGCCGCCTCATCTATGGACAGCGGCGATTCCTGCTCGCTTATAACCTCGCGGTTATGCTTGCGGTTAAGCCCCTCCTCCACCGTATCGTCAAACATTTTGACCTTTTTGCGCGTATTTGTGTTTTCGTTTTGGGCAAAGCGGCCGCTGCTGCGGTTATAGGCTTCCCGTTCATCCTCCATGCCGTCATATTCGCCGTCAATATCGCCGTCCTCTTCAAACAGATCGTCCTGCATAAGCGCACGGTTTCTGCGCTGCTCCCTGCCGTTGTCAATATGCTTTTTCAGGCGTATGCCCATTTCCCTGTAAGAAAAATTAAACAGCAATATCACGCTTACCGCAACGCCGCACACAAGAATTATCGCGCTTATGGCCACTCCGAAAAGGCGCACAAGCGGATAAACATAAGCTGCGCATACCGCGCCCATGCTTAACGGGAAACGACTGCGATGCCGCATTATAAACGGTTTTAAGGGAATCAAAATATCCGCTTTCCGTCCACGCAAGCCCGCCCGCCGCCGTTAAGGCAAGGTGTATAAGGCCGCATATGCACAGCGCGAACACTATGCCGGACACCGTTTTGCCCGCATGAATGTCAAAGCTGCTCCTGACTATTCTTGCAATGCCGAACACCAGCATTGCAACGGGCACAAGATAGCCGCCTATACCGAAAAGCCCCATTATTACCCCGGCTATCGCCTCGGGCACCGCAGCGGTTTTTCTTATGAAAAGGCAGGCAAGAACAAGCAGCCCCAGTGCGGCGCATATTACCCCCTGCATCTCCCGCGAAGCATTTCCCGACACTCCCGACCGGCCGCTTCTTTTGCCGTTTCTGCCCGAAGTGCCTCTTGCGGAGGCTTTGCCCTTCTGCGGGGCACGCTTGGTCTGAGAGGTCTTAGCCTTGCCCGAGGTGCTTTTTGCCGTGCTTTTTTTCTTTTTTTCCGCCATGTAATTCAGAATTCCTTTCCGGCGATGCCGCTTTTGACGCAGGCGCCGTTATAAAACAAAATCAATGCAGATTTCATGAAGAATCCGCCGTATTGAGTTAAGCCGTACATTGTATTATATCACAATACCGCTTCAAAAGCAATGCCGCATTTAGCGGGATATTTTTTCCTGCCCATTATATGCGGAAATGCGTCCGGGCAAACCCCGGACGCATCCGTTAATCATGCTTTTATTCATTCAATGGGTGCAACATAGCATCTTCTGCGCTTATGCTGCCTTGTTTCAAAGCTCTTCCACTGGGACTGCACCTTGTCGTTCAGCTCCAGCTCCGGACCGGTTTCGGCATATTTAATACCGTTTTTAATGGCGTTTGCATATATTTTGTTTATCAGCATGGCATTTACGCCCTTGTTCTGATAATCCTTGCGCACGGCCACCAGCAGCAGCTCCAAACGGTCATTCTTCTTAAGCGCCTTAAGCAGGTGTATCCAGCCAAAGGGCAGATAATGTCCGCCGCCTTTTTTTGTTGCCTTTGCAAGGGAGGGCAGCGCAGCGCCGAAGCCCACGATCTCATTGTTTTCGTTTTCTATAACACATACATATTGAGGGTCAAGCAGCGCTATGTAGTGATCTTTATAAAACATAACCTGTCGCTTGTTAAGCTCCACCGTGCCGTACAGTCCGGAATAGGCTTCGTTGAGCAGGTCGAAGATTTCCTCTACACGGGGCAGCACCTGCTTCATTTTGGTAAACTTGAACTCGTGCAGATTGCCTCTGCGCATAAGCCCGTTGGACACCTTTACTATCCGCTCATCCAGCTTATCCGGAACCTTTATCTCCATTTCCACCCAATCGGCATCCTTTACAAAGCCCAGCGCTTCCAAATGCTTGGGGTAGTATGCCGCGTTATAGGCCGTGATATACATATCCATCTCGTCAAAGCCTTCAACCAGCATGCCCTCCTTGTCCATATCGCAAAAGCCGATAGGGCCGGTGATCTCCGTAAGTCCGTTTTGCTTGCCCCACGCCTTTACATAATCAATAAGCGCCTTTGTAACCTCGATATCGTCAATTACATCAAAGCGGTTAAAGCGAATGCGCTTTTTATGCCATTTTTCGTTGTAGGCATGGTTGATAATCGCGCACATACGCCCCGCCAGCCTGCCGTCCTTATAGGCAAGCAGTATTTTGGCCTCGCAGTATTCGTAGGCCGGGTTTGTTTCCGGGCGAAGGTCCTTTGTTTCGTCCACGCTCAGACAGGGAACATAATACGGGCAATCCTTGTAGAGCTTATTTGGAAATTCCACGAAGTCGTGAATTTCCCGTCGTGTTTTGGCTTCCTTGATTTCAATCATTGCGGTTTCTCCTTAAATATGAATAAATAATGAATACGCAGACATTATACCGCACATTGTTCGGTTAGTAAACGCATTTTTGCAGCTTATGCGGAATTTATGCGGTTTTCATATGCCGTTTTATAAATGAATATATGCCGCCGCAATTATTAAAACGCACATCGGCACACATGTGTGAAAAAACGCATGTTAAGGCCGCCGCCCTAATTGTATGTGACCTCTTTTTCCCCGTTTGAAAGGGCACTTGCCCGCAAGGAAGCATAAAAATTTTTGTATTCCGGCTCGCATACTATAAGCGCCAGCGCCTCCTTTGCCGCTCTTACCATATTCATATCCGCAAACAGTGCCGAAAAATCCGTACCCGGCATTCCGCTCTGTCGCAGACCGAAATAATCTCCCGGTCCGCGCAGTTTAAGATCCTGCTCGGCTATTTCAAAGCCGTCGTCGGTTTTGGTAAGTATTTCAAGACGCTCGCTGTCCTGCGCGGAAAGCAAAAAGCAATAGGATTTCATGCTGCCTCTGCCCACTCTGCCCCGCAGCTGGTGCAGCTGCGCAAGCCCGAAGCGCTCGGCATCCACAATCACCATGTTTACTGCCGACGGCACATTTATCCCCACCTCAATTACCGTAGTGGAAACAAGCACCGCCGTTTTGCCCGAAACAAAGCCGTCCATGACACTCTGCTTTTCCTCCGCCTTCATCCTGCCGTGTATAAGCCCCAGCTTCTCCGGCGGCAAAAGTGCAAGCATTTCCTCGTATATTTCCTTTGCGCTGCGCGCGGCATAATCCTCATTGGGGTCAACAAGGGGGCAGACTATATAGGATTGCAGCCCCTTCCCGGCACAGGCCGCTATATATTCAAAAAGTGCTTTCCCTTGCTGGAGGTATTACCGCCGTTGTGATATGCTCTCTTCCGGGCGGCAGCTCATCCAGCACCGAAACATCAAGGTCGCTGTAAAGCACAAGCGCCAGCGTGCGCGGTATGGGAGTTGCCGACATAACAAGAGTGTGCGGGTTTGCCCCCTTGCCCTCAAGCCGCGCCCTGTGCGCCACCCCGAAGCGATGCTGCTCGTCCGTAACCACCATACGCAGATCGCGGTATTCGGTTTTTTCGCTCAAAACCGCGTGAGTGCCCACTATCACCCCCGCTTTTCCCGATGCAATTTTTTCTTCCGCCTCTTTCCTGTCGCCTGTACGCATTCCTCCGCGGATATACACGCACGGTATCTCCGGAAAAAGTGCCGTAAAGGCCAGAAAATGCTGCCGGGCAAGTATCTCCGTGGGCGCCATGATAACGCACTGCCCGCCGCTTTTCCATGCGGCATACGCACAATAAAAGGCAACGGCGGTTTTACCCGACCCCACATCGCCCTGAAGCAGGCGGTTCATGCTTTTGCCGGAAGAAATCGGCGTTTATATCATCAAGCGCCCGCTCCTGCGCCCCCGTAAGTCGGAATCCCAGCCTTTGGGAATACTCCTTTTTCAGGTCTGCGACGCTCATGATCGGCGCCGGCATGTGCTGCTTTGCCTCTTTGTTTGCATAAAGGCTTACAAGCAGCGTAAGCAGCTCTTCAAATGCAACGGTGCGCTTGGCAATGGCAAACGCCGCCTCGCTTGAGGGAAAATGTATGTTTTCCAGCGCATATCTTTTGTGTGCCAATGTAAAGCGCTCTCTGAGGGAGGGCGGGAATGTATCCTCTATTACACAGCCGTCAAGCGCCGCCCTGAGAAGCGTGCGCATAAGCCCCTGGCTTACGCCGCTTCCCTTGGGCAGGCTGTACACCGGGCATATTCCCGTCATTGCGGTGCCGTCCTCCGGCTCAAATATCGGGTTTATTATATATCTTCTCTTATCCTTTATTTCTATCCGCCCGTACAGCTTGTATCTTTGCTCTTTTTTGAGCCTGCCGAACATATAGGGCTGGTTGAACCATATTGCCGTTATTCCCCCCGTTTCATCCTGAAAGCGTGCAAGCAGCATGCTTACTCCGCTTCGCCCCTTTCGCGGATAGCTGTTGCCGGTAAGAGAGGCAACCAAAAATGCCGGCTCTGCATTGCGGGTATCCGATATGAAAACGGGATGAGTAAAATCCATATAAGAGGCCGGAACAACGCAAAGCGCCTGCTCAAGGGTGTCTATACCCATAAGCGAAAGCGCTTCTGCTTTTTTAGGTCCTATTCCTTTTATGCCGCTTATCATTTTTTTGATTTTTCCTCCGCGCCGCGCATATCTATAACCGCCAACATTATGCCGCTGCGTCCCCGCCCGCGCCTGTGTGAAAAGAAATTATCCTCATCGCAGCAGGTACAGCAGTGCGCCGCCGATATGTTTTCCGGCTTTATGCCGCACGAAAGCAGCTGATCCTCCATTATTCTCCACAGATCAATGCTGTATCTGCCGTCCGGCATGAGCCTGTCGTATTTTCCTTTTCCGAAGGCCGCAAAGAACACCTGCGCGCAGTCATCGTGCACAAGAAAGCACTCCGGGCATATGCTCGGCCCGCACACCGCCGTTATATTCTCTGCGGCGCAGCCGTACTTTTCCTTCATGGTCTGCACTGCGTTTACGATGACTCCCGCCGTCGTCCCCTTCCAGCCGCTGTGCACCGCCGCTATTACCTGCTTGACGGGATCGTGCATAAGCACCGTGCCACAATCCGCCGTGCGTGCAAGCAGCACCGTATCGGTATCGTTTGTAATTACCGCATCATAGCCCACCGGAATATCGCTCCAGCCGCGTCCGCCGTTTCTGAAGCCCTTATCCACGCACAGCACCCTGTCGCTGTGCGTAAGCTGGACAAACACTATGTTTTCAACATCCACTCCCATAGCCTGCGCCATGCGGCAGTGATTCTCCCACACATTTTCCTGTGAATCCCGCCGTTTCCAGCTCAGGTTAAGGCTTTCGCATTCTCCCGTGCTCACGCCGCCCCTGCGCGTGGTAAAGGCATGCGTTATATTTTCAAAGGCATCCAGCCGTCTGTTTTTTATAAGCCTTACGCCGTTTGGCGCATCATAAAAGTAAAAATCTCCGTTCATACGCTTTTCTGCTCCGTCAGCTTCCGTTTTCTTTTGTTCACTGCTTTGTGCCGTTCTCCTGCGCGCTGTCTTTTTTTATAAGCTTATTCATTTCCTCCATAAGCTTGTTAAGATCGTTCAGCTCGCGGTAAACCGAGGAAAAGCGTATATATGCCACAGGATCAAGCTCCCGCAGCCCGTCGCTTACCAGCTCGCCTATTTCCAGCGAGGATATTTCCAGCTCATGCCTGTCGTGCACCGCCGTATCTATCTCCATGACCAGTGCTTCCATCTGCTCTGCCGATACCTTGCATTTTTCACAGGCCTTGATTATTCCTCCGCGCACCTTTTCTATATCAAAAAGCTGGCGGCTGCCGTTGCGCTTTACCACCATGAGAGGTACGGATTCTATTTTTTCATATGTTGTAAAACGGCGTCCGCAATTTACACATTCCCGTCTGCGCCTTATAACAGTGCCTTCGTCAGTGGGTCGGCTGTCCATCACCCTGCTGTCCGGCGCTCCGCAATACATGCATTTCACTCAAGTCACACTCCTTATTCCTGCCCGATCATCCTGTTGATTCCGCTTTTACAGGCCCGTTTTCGCAAACGGATTTTCCGGGCTGCTTTGCCCAAGCAAAAGACCTTCCGAATGCTGCCGCGCCTGTTTTATCCGATTTTGCCTTTAAGAATTATAACACATCCTTTTTGCACCGTCCAGTCTTGATTTTTATTTCAGCCCTTTTTTACCGGAACTCCGTCAATATCCACAAGAATAACATCGTCCCCCAGCCTTACTATACGGCACCACGGTATAACCGTTTCCTTTCCCGAGCGTATAAAGGAAACATCCCGCACTGCCCCGGCACCACCAACGCCTCTATCTGCCCGCCTTTGTTAAGCACGGCATCGCATACGCAGCCCAAACGCCTGCCGTCGCATATGTTCACCACTTCCTTTTGCCTAAGCTCATTATACCTTATACTCAATTTACCCGCCTCCCGTTTGCATATTTTGCATCCGAATATAAAAAAGCCTTCCGCAATAATATATGCGGAAGGCCGAAAAATTGTCCGTATTAGGCGTTAATTACTTTGACAACGCGCAAAGCCGCCCGAACAACATGCTCTGCCGTAATGCCGAACTCCTTGAACAGCACGGAAGCCGGTGCGCTTGCGCCGAAATGATCAATGGAAATGATCTCGCCGTCAAAGCCGACATACTTGGCCCAGCCAAAGCTGGAGGCCGCCTCGATAGCCACACGGGCGCGAACCGCATTAGGCAGTACGGACTCCTTATACTCAGCGGACTGCTCCTCGAATATCTCCCAGGAGGGCATGGAAACAACGCGGGCATCAACACCCTGCTCGGCCAGCATTTCGCTTGCCTTGAATATCTGTTCCACCTCGGAGCCGGAGGCCATAAGAATAACATCCGGAACTGCCTTTACGGAATCCTTCAGAATATATGCACCCTTAAGCGCCTCTTTGCCGCTGTTTTCATACTGCGGCAGATTCTGACGGGTAAGTATGAGCGCAGTGGGGCTCTTGCGGGTAACGGCAGCGCAGTAGGCCGCTGCGGTTTCTTTATCGTCAGCCGGACGAATAACGGTAAGACCCGGAATGGAGCGCAGAGAAGCAAGATGCTCGATGGGCTCGTGGGTGGGGCCGTCCTCGCCTACGCCGATGGAGTCATGGGTAAGGATATAAATTACGGGCAGCTTCATAAGAGCCGACATGCGCATGGCGTTCTTCATATAATCGGAGAACACAAAGAAGGTAGCGCAGTACGGTGTTACGCCGCCGTGGAGATAAAGTCCGTTGCAGATAGCCGCCATGGCATGCTCGCGGATGCCGAAATGGAAGTTGGAGCCTGCTCTGTTTGCCGGGCTGTAATACTCACGGTCCTTCATAAGGCTCTTATTGGAGGGTGCCAGGTCGGCGCTTCCGCCAAAGAGATTGGGCTGCATAGCCGCAATACGGTTAAGCATGGTGCCGGAGGAGGCACGGGTGGCGTTGGGCTTGCCCTCGCTTTTCCAGAAATCCTCGTCCTTCATCAGATCAACGGGGAATTCGCGGTTCATCCACTGCTGATACTCGGCATACTCCGCCGGATATTCGGCAGCGTACTTCTGCATCATGGCCTCCCAGTCCTTCTGAGCCTGAGCGCCGCGGGCGGCATTTTCCGCCATACAGTCATATACATCCTGCGGTATCTCAAAGGGAGCATAATCCCAGCCCAGTGTTTTCTTGGCCTCGGCCAGATTCTCCGCGCCCAAAGGCTCGCCGTGAGCGCTGGCCTTGCCCTGCTTTGCGGGGCAGCCGTAGCCTATCTGAGTGCGGCAGATGATGATGGAGGGCTTTTCGGTTTCCGCCTTTGCCTGCTCAATGGCAGCGGCAACGGCATCAACATCGTTTCCGTCCTCAACATTTATAACCTGCCAGCCGCAGGCGGCGTGACGGGCTCCCACATCCTCGGAGAAGGTCACATTGATATCGCCCTCAATGGTGATATTGTTTTTATCGTAGATCATTATAAGCTTGCCCAGCTTGAGAGTGCCCGCAAGAGACGCCGCTTCCTGCTCGATTCCCTCCTGAAGGCAGCCGTCGCCCACCAGAACATAGGTATAGTGATCCACTACCGGGAAACCGGGCTTATTGAACTTTGCAGCCAGATGGCTTTCCGCAATCGCCATACCAACGGCATTGGCAACGCCCTGACCCAGAGGGCCCGTGGTGGTCTCCACGCCGTCCGTGTGGCCGTACTCGGGGTGTCCCGGAGTCTTGCTGCCCCACTGACGGAAGGCCTTTATATCCTCCATGGAAACCTTGTAGCCGCACAGATGCAGCACGGAATAAAGCAGCATGGAGCCGTGTCCGGCGGAAAGAATGAATCTGTCGCGGTCTGCAAAGGAAGAATCTTTGGGATTGTGCTTGAGTTCTCTGCCGTATACGGCATAAGCAAGCGGTGCAGCACCCATGGGAAGGCCCGGATGTCCGCTGTTTGCCTTCTGCACGCCCTCAGCCGCAAGAATACGGATGGCGTTAACGGTCTTTTGTTCAATAGGTTTCATGTTGTTCCTCCTGTAATTTATTGAAATGTCACGCATCTTTGAAATTGTATCTATTATACACTATACCGGTGCGGAAATCAAGATTATCTTTTGAAGCCTCTTATTCTGCAAGCCACGCCTTAAGCGGTGCAGTGTCAAGATATTCGTATTTTTCAAGGAAATCACACAGCTTCTGAGCAATTATGCGCACTCCTCCCTCGGAATCGGACTCGATATTAAGCGGCATGAGCGGATCGTGCACCGAAAGGCGAAGCAGGAACCAGCCGTCACCGTCGTTTATCAAAGGAGGCGCGTATTCCCTCATGGTTGTCCGGCGCGCAGCGCCAGCCCGGCGCAGTCTTTGAGTATGCGGTAAGCTCGTCGATTATCTTCTGTCCGTACGCCTTGAAATCCTCGGTTGTAATGTTCATGCGGAATTCCATGCTTTCCTTTGGCTCCGCAAGGCCGGAAAGCATATCCTCAAGCTTCTTCCCCTCTTTTTTCAGCTGAGCCATTTTTATAAGCAGCCTGGTTACAAGATATGCGCCGTCATCCAGGAAATAATTCTCCTTTATGGCCGCATGACCGCTGGTTTCAATGGCAAGCGGGCAGTAAACTCCCTCGCTGTTAAGGCGAATTGCCTCGTTTATAACATTTTTATAGCCCCTGCGGAATCTGTGATGATGTCCGCCCAGCTTGTTTTCTATAAATCCTTCAGACCGCTTGAAGTTATGGAATCCGTTACTATGGTCGCGCCCGGATGCTCGCCTATAAGTATTGCGGAAATAAGGGCAATAAGACGGTTTTTGTTTATTTCGCGTCCCTGGGAATCCACCGCTCCGGCGCGGTCCACATCGGTATCGAATATCAAACCTATATCGGCATTGTTTTCCTTTACCGCCTTCATTATGGCGTGCATGGCATCCTCATTTTCGGGATTGGGCACATGATTGGGAAAATATCCATCCGGCTCAAGGAATTGGCTGCCAGTAGTATCCGCGCCCAAGGGCTTAAGCACCTTGTTTGCATAAAAGCCGCCGGCACCGTTGCCTGCATCCACCACTATACGGAAGCCCTTGAGCGGATGCTCATAGTCCTCGGCGTTGACATTTTTGCGCACCATATCCGCAAGCATGGCCGCATAAACCGAGAGGAAATCGTACTTTTCCACCTTTGCACCGGGCGCATCGGGCAGACGCCTGCCGTCCTGCGCATTTTCCAGCAGCGCGGTTATATCGCTTTCCTCAAGTCCGCCCTGCTTTGTGAAAAACTTAAGACCGTTTCTGTTGAACGGATGATGGCTGGCGGTAAGCTGTATCGCCGCATCGCAATGCAGCTTTTCGTCCACGCAGGACATAAACATTCCGGGGGTGCTCATCAAACCGAAATCATAGCAGTTGATTCCCGCACGGGTGAGCGCCTCAATTACATCCTTCTTCATACGGGGGCCGGACACGCGGGAATCATGTCCCACCGATACCCATATTTCTTCCGGCTTTTTATTTATTCTTTGGCAAAGCCAAAAAGCAAAGCCGTCGGTTATGGCCGTTACGGCCTCGTCGGTAAGGGTTACCGGCATATCCTTGACGCCCTCAAGAGCCACGCCGCGCACATCGCTGCCGCTTTTGAATTTTTTCCATTCTTTATTGAGCATTCTCTTCACCGTATCCTTCGCTTATTTTTCCGCCGTCTGACCGTTTTATGATTTTCGCAAGGCAGACAGACTCGGCGGAAATTATTCCGCGGCGCTTTTATAAAGCGCGCAGAGCCTTCTTAAGGCCGATACTATTATAATTAACATCCGGCAATTTATCAAGTTATATTTGTTCAAAAATCACATATTAAGCTCAATTTTAACAGCCGGCAGCAATCCGGAAGATATTTTTCGCATAAAAGCTGCGGTCATGTTGTAAAAAACGCGGAAATATGCTACAATTCAAAATACGCAAAAAAACGCGGAAAGGCAGCGGCTCAGGCCGCAGGTAATATATGAAATTTGATTTTGAACTTGTGGGCAAGATCGGCTCCATGGCACTTGTCCGCCGCGAGGACAACGATATCGACTACAACATCTTCTCAAAGCTGGGCTCGGAGCTGCGTCCGGGATATATCTGGGTTTCCTCAGGCGCTACCGAAATCGGACGTCTTGATTATATGAAGCGCAGCGGCCGTGAGCTGTCCGGCACCGACGACGAGAACAAAACCGACTACTCCTCGCAGGGGCAATCCATTCTTATGGAGAACTACCGCCGGTTTGTTTCGCCGGAATACAGCGTGCGGCAGGTGCTGCTTGAGCATCAGCATTTCAATAACGACAAGAAGCGCGCCCAGATAAAAGCTCTTCTGCTGCGCGCGCGGGATCAGGGCGCAGTGCCCATTATAAACTATAACGATGCCGTATCCACCCGGGAAAACCTTAATTACGAGCTTTCCACCCTTCGTAAAGGGAGAGCATGTAGTGGAATGTGTTGATAATGACGAAACTGCCGCGGTCGTGGCCTGCCTTGTAAAGGCCCGCACGCTGCTGATAATGACCTCCGCGCTGGGCATATACCGCAACCCCGCGGATCCCTCCACCCTTATTGAAGAAATATCGGGAGCCGACATAAACGAGGTGCTGCAAAACATATGTCTTGCCCAACAGCACTGCATCGGCGCTTCCCGCCGCGGCGCAAACGGAGCCGGCGCAAAGCTTGAATATATAAAGCAGCCCGTTATGCAGGGCACGCAGGTTATCATCGGCAGCGCAAAATACCGCATATCCGAGCTTTTGTCGGGAAATGCTCCCCGCACCGTAATAGGGGTACGCTGACATTCTCCGTTATATTTTGCGCAATGCGCACGGGATAATATAAAACAGTTTTTGCAGACGGCCGCAGAAAAACAGCATTTTCTGCGGCTTTTTGATATAAAAAAGACGGCCTTACGGCCGTCTTTTAATGGTTTCTATGCCTTATTTGTCGGGCAGCAAATCCTTGCGGGAAAGGTTTACGCGGCCCTTATCGTCAATCTCGATAACCTTGACCATTATCTGATCTCCGATATTCACAACATCCTCCACCTTCTCCACGCGCTCCTTGGCAAGCTTGGAGATGTGTACCATGCCGTCCTTGCCGGGCAGCAGCTCCACAAAGGCACCGAAGGGCATAATGCGCACTACCGTGCCCAGATAAACATCCCCCACCTCGATATCCTTGGCGATGGCGTCTATCATCTTCTTGGCCTTCTTGCCCGCCTCCTGATCCGCAGCGTATATAACTACGCGGCCGCTGTCCTCAATATCTATCTTAACGCCGGTTTCGTCAATGATCTTGTTTATCATTTTTCCGCCGGGCCCGATAACCTCACGAATCTTATCGGTCTTGATATGGAACACTATGGTCTTGGGCGCATATTTGGATACATCCGCCCTGGGCTTGTCCAGAACGGCCAGCATCTTGCCCAAAATAAACATTCTTGCATCATGCGCCTGCGCCAACGCGCGCTTGAGTATCGGCTCATCAATGCCCTTGATCTTAATATCCATCTGAATGGCGGTAATTCCCTTTGCGGTGCCCGCCACCTTGAAGTCCATATCGCCAAGGAAATCCTCAAGCCCCTGAATATCGGTAAGCACTACCACCTTGTCGCTTTCGGTATCCTTGATAAGTCCCATTGCAGCACCGGCAACCGGCGCTTTTATCGGCACTCCCGCATCCATAAGGGACAGAGTGGAGCCGCAGACGCTGGCCATGGAGGTGGAGCCATTGGAGGAAACCGCCTCCGACACCAGACGGATAGCATAGGGGAATTCATCCTCGCTGGGGATCATCGGCTCCAGCGCACGCTCCGCCAGCGCGCCGTGACCTATCTCGCGGCGTCCGGGGCTGCGCATGGGCTTGGCCTCTCCGGTGGAGTACGGCGGCATATTGTAATGATGCATATACCGCTTCTGCTCCGCCTCATCAATGCCGTCCAGCTCCTGTGCATCGTTGAGCGGGCCCAGTGTGGTCATGGTTATAACCTGCGTCTGTCCGCGGGTAAACACCGCAGAGCCGTGAGGACGGGCAAACATATGCACATCGCACCATATGGGGCGCACATCGAAAATGCCGCGTCCGTCGGGGCGTATGCCCTTGTCGATTATCTTGCGGCGCATGGTTTCCTTTGATTACATAAAGGGAATCGCTTATCTCACGCGCCTTATCCGGGAACTGCTGTGCAAAGTGCTCCTGAACCTCCGCATCCACCTGCTGTTCGCGCACATCGCGCTCATGGCGGTCAAAGGATTCCATTACCCACGCGATCTTGTCGGTGGCATACTCGCGCACTGCCTGCTGTATCTCTTCGGGAACCTTGTAGTAATCAATAACGGCCTTTTCCTTGCCTACCTCGGCCACTATTTCCTCCTGGAACGCCACCAGCTTCTTGATCTCCGCATGGGCCAGCATTATGGCTTCCAGCATTTCGTCTTCGGTAACTTCCTTGGCGCCCGCCTCCACCATCATAACGGCATCCTTTGTTCCGGAAACCGTCAGGTGCAGGATGCTCTTCTCCCGCTGTTCCATATCGGGGTTTATAACATATGCGCCGTCTATAAGTCCCACGGTAACGCTGCCGGTAGGTCCGGCAAAGGGAATATCGGATATTGACAAAGCAACCGACGAGCCGATCATGGCGTAAATATCCGGGGGAATATTGTTATCCACGGACATAGCCGTAGCCACTACCTGAACATCGTTATAAAATCCCTTGGGGAAAAGCGGGCGAATCGGGCGGTCAATAAGACGGGAGGTCAGTATTGCCTTTTCGGAGGGACGGCCCTCTCTGCGGATAAAGCCGCCGGGGATCTTGCCCACGGAATACTGTTTTTCCTCAAACTCCACGCTCAGCGGGAAGAAATCCATTCCCTCTCTGGGCGCCTTTGACATGGTTACATTGACCATAACCGCCGTATCGCCGCAGCGTACAACGCAATGACCGTTTGCCTGCTCGGCGTATCTGCCCACCTCAACGGACAGCTCACGGCCGGCAAATTCTGTTTTGAATATCCTGTGTTCCATCACATTACCTCGTTTCCAACATCTATTTTCATCCGTAAAAAACGGTATTCTAAAAATGGGAAAGGCGGACTGTCAAAACACTCCGCCTACGCTGTTATCTTCTCAGACCCAGCTTCTCCACGATAGCTCTGTATCTCTCGATATCAATGCTCTTGAGATAGTTAAGCAAGCCTCTGCGCTGACCTACCATCATAAACAGGCCGCGTCTTGAATGCTGGTCCTTTTTATGAACCTTAAGATGCTCGGTCAGATGACTGATGCGATCGCTGAGAATCGCAATCTGAACCTCGGGTGAACCCGTATCGCCGTCATGGAGCTTGTAGGCCTCGATGATCTCCGCCTTTTCTTGCCTTATCCATTACAGCACCTCCTTATAATAAAATTTTTATAGCTTCCGGCCGCCGAAAGCCAAGGCCGGTCGTTAGGAGAAACGCGCCCCTTAGCAAAAGGCCACGGAAACAATGCTATTGTAGCATAAGAATATTTATTTGTAAAGATTATTTTTGAAATTGTACCTGCATTATTGACCAACCGCGCATTTTCGCCGCTCCCGTGCAGCGCTTTGCCGGCAATGTCAAAATGCACAGTTCCGTCATTTTCGCCGTCATTAAGGCTTTAACCGTTCAGAATATCAGCGTATAATCAAGAGTTTTGAAATATGCCGCGGCCACTGCGGCATCCCGCTCTATCTGCTCCTTCAGCGCCTGCGGCGAATCAAAGCGTATTTCTCCTCTGAGCCTTTTTAATATGCGCACCTCCAACTCCCTGCCGTAAAGCCCGTCGCTGCAGGAGAATATATTGCATTCATATGTTCTGTCCCTGCCGTTATCAAAAGTCGGCCTCATGCCGATATTCATTATTCCGCCGTGCCGTTTTCCTCCGATATTCACGCTTACGCAGTACACCCCGTCCGGCGGGCTGACCTTGTCCTTGGGAAATTCAATGTTGGCGGTGGGAAAACCGAGAGAGGTGCCTATATGCCGCCCTTTTTGCACCTGTCCGCAAAAGCCGTAATCGTACCCCAGCATGGCTTTGGCCGAATCCGTATCGCCCTGCCGTATGCAATCGCGTATGCGCGTGCTGCTTACGGTTTCCTCCTGCCAGTTCACTCCCGGCATTACATAAAGCCTAAAGCCGTATTCCTCCCGCAGGGCGGCCAGGGTGGCCGGCGTGCCGGCCGCATCTCTTCCGAAGGTATGATTTCTGCCCACGATTATTGCGCCGGGCTTAAAGCGCTCGCAAAGCATACGGGCATACTCCGCCGCCGGCATTGAAGCAAGCCGGGGGGTAAAATCTATATATTCGCACCTTGCGCCGCAGTAGCGTATAAGCTCTTCCCTCTCCTTTTGCGTATTCAGAAGGCTTACGCTGCGCCCCAGCACCTTTGCGGGATGCTGAGAAAACAGCACGGCAAGCGGGTACATTCCCGCCTTTTCCAGCTCTCTGCCCTTTTCAATAAGCGATCTGTGCCCCGCATGCACCCCGTCAAAGGTTCCAAGCAGCAGCGCGGGGCTTTTTCCCTCCGTCCCGCACGGTATCTGCCGCTTTGCGGGCAGCCCGTAAAGGCGGGCATCATTTATTTCAAACATCGGTTTCTCCTTTTGCACCGGCAAGACTCCGCGCTTCTTCCGGGGTCATAAAGCGGTTCTGCATGTGCAGCATGCCGTTTTTTATCCTTCCCATTGCGCAGAAGCTTCCGCACAGCCGCACCCGCACGGCTGCGCCCTCCCCGGGATATTCCCCGCCGCAGGAAAATCTGCGCCGGTCAGCATCCAGTCCGTTCAGAAAATGAAAGGCAAAGCCTTTTTCTATTTCCACGGCCGGATATTTCATAACGGCGCTTTCCGGCGGCATAATAAAGGAAAAATCGCCGCGGCGCACCATGGCTTCTATCGCGCCCACCGTAAGGGCGCTGTCCGTTGTGAAATCGTCGCAGGCATTCCTCTCAAGGGAGCTCATGCAGCCCCCCGTTCCCAAGGCAGCGCCTATATCGTGGCAAAGAGTGCGTACATATGTGCCCTTTGAACACTCAATGCGCAGCAAGAAGCCCTCGCCGGCCTTTTTTGCTTCAATGGAGTATACGGTTATGCTCCGTGCCTTCCGCTCCACCTCATGGCCCTGACGCGCCAGCTCGTAGAGCTTTTTTCCGTTATGCTTAAGTGCCGAATACATCGGCGGCACCTGCATAAGCTCGCCCCTGAAGCCCTCCAGCACGACTTGCAGCTGCTCCAAAGTCACATTGCATTCCCGCCTTTGCAGCACATTCCCCGTTACATCCTGCGTATCGGTAACAAGCCCCGGCAAAAAGCCCGCCGTATATGTTTTCCGCTTGTCCGTTATATAGTCGGAAAGCTGCGTTGCTTCCCCCACGCACACCGGCAGAACACCGCTTGCCATAGGATCCAGCGTTCCCGTGTGTCCCACCCTGCGGCAGCCCAGTATGTGCCGCAGCTTAACCACAACATCGCTTGAGGTCCACCCCGGCTCTTTATATACATTAATTATTCCGTTTATCATCTTCAAGCCCCGCCGCTTTCCTCCGGCAGCGCCTCCAGCGCAGCTTTTATCCGCTGCATAAGCTCCGAAGGCACATTTTCAAAATTCCCCTCAATACAGCACCCTGCCGCCAGTGTATGACCGCCGCCGCCGAAGGCCTGCGCGATGCGCGAAACATCCGCCCTCCCGGCGGAACGCAGGCTCACCTTTGTCAGCCCCTTTTCGCGTTCGTGCGCAAAAACGGCTATCTCGCACCCCTTCACATCCAGCGCATAGTTAACTATGCCGTCATTGTCGCAATCCTCGGTATCAAAGGGCGCGTATTGCTCACGGTTCATAAATATCATGCACGCTCTGCCGTCAAAAGCGGTCTCCAGCAGCTCCAGCGCCCTGCCCAGCAGCTTTGTCTTACTCAGCGTCCGCACCGAAAACAGCTGCCTTGCAATATCCGCCGTATCTATCCCAAAGCCGTAAAGCCTGCCCGCGGCGCGCATTGTCTGTTCGGTTACGCCGCTGTATGCAAACCTGCCGGTATCGGTAAGAAAAGCAACATACAGGCATTTTGCCGTATTTGCATCAAGCCGTGCGCCCAGCTCGTCCGCAAGCTCCATTATAAGCTGCGCCGTCGCCGGATAGGGCCGTATAAAGGATATATCGCCAAAGCCCGCGTTTGTTTTGTGATGGTCTATCACAAACCTAAAAGCGCACTTTTCAAACAGGGCGGCATATTCTCCCATTCTGCCCTCATCTGCGCAATCCACGGCAATGGCCGCCGTTTTTCCCGGTATTATTCCCTCTTCGTCCGGGTTAATCAGCCCGAAAACGAACCCGTCCGTTTCGTCTTTCAGCACATCAAGCGATGCCGGAAGCTCATCCCTGCAAAAGACGCGGCAGGTTTTGCCCATATTTTTAAGGATATGGCACAGCGCCGCCGCGCTGCCCGCCGTGTCGCCGTCCGGTGATATATGCATTATCAGCACAAAGTTTTCAATTTCTCTTATAGCCTGTGCAAGGCGTGTAAGCGAAGTATTCATAATCAAAACGGGGTGAAGCAAAGCCTCACCCCTGTTCACCTTCCTTTGGGTCGCTGTCGCGTTGTGTATTTATCTGATCGATAAGCTGACCTATGCGCACGCTGTATGTAATGGAATCATCCGGAACCAGTTTAAGCTCCGGCATTTTCCGTATCCTGAGCCTGCTGCCCAGCTGATGCCTTATAAACGGCGTCGCCTTTATAAGCGCGGAAAATGTTTCCTCCTGCTCCTGCTGTGTGCCGTATACGCTGATATACGCCTTGCAGTACATCAGGTCTTTTGAAAGCTCCGTGCGCACCACGGAGCACATGGTGCTTACGCGCGGATCGCTTATATCCTCGCGCAGCACCTCTGCCAGCGCCCTGTGTATTTCCATGCCGATCCTGTCGGCTCTGTTTGATGACATTTTACACTCCCCCGCTTCCGTTCCTTTTCCGCCGCAAAGCGGCGTCCCCGCCGGGCATCAGACATTCTTTATCTGCTCCATGATAAACGCCTCGAAGACATCGCCCTGCTTGATATCGTTGTAGTTTTCAATGCCCACGCCGCATTCGTAGCCTGCGTTGACCTCCTTGACATCGTCCTTGAAGCGCTTAAGAGAGGAAATCTTGCCCTCGTGAATTACAATGTTATCACGCAGCAGGCGGATTCCCGCGTTGCGCTGAATGGAGCCGTCCGTAACATAGCTGCCCGCTATTACTCCCACGCCCGGCACCTTAAAGGTCTCGCGTATCTCGGCATGACCTATTACGGTTTCTTTGAATTCCGGATCCAGCATGCCGTTCATTGCCGCCTGAACATCCTCAATGGCATTGTAGATAACGCGATACATGCGCATATCCACTTCCTCCCGCTCCGCAGCGGCGCTTGCCATGCTGTCGGGGCGAACATTAAAGCCGATGATTATCGCATTGGAGGCCGCCGCCAGAATAACATCCGATTCCTTTATCGCGCCCACCGCGCCGTGGATAACCTTTACCTTTACCTTATCGTTTGAAAGCTTCTCAAGCGCCTGCTTAACCGCCTCTACGCTGCCCTGAACATCTGCCTTGACAATAAGGTTCAGTTCCTTGACCGAGCCGTCCTGTATCTGATTGAACAGATCGTCCAGCGATGCCTTGCTGCGCGCTTTTATCTGCTCTGCCTTTATCTTGTCCTTGCGCTCCTGCGCCACAAGCCTTGAGAGCTTGTCGTCCTCCGTCACATACAGTCGGTCTCCCGCCTCGGGAACATCGTTGAAGCCAAGCACCTCTACCGGCATACTGGGGCCGGCGCTCTGCACGCGGCGTCCCTTGTCATCCATCATTGCGCGCACATGTCCGAAGGCCGTACCCGCAACCACCGTATCGCCCACATGAAGCGTACCGTTCTGAATGAGCACCGTGGCCACCGGTCCGCGCCCCTTATCCAGCCGCGCCTCAATAATAGCGCCGCGCGCCTTTGGAGGAATTCGCCTTATACTGGTTCACATCCGCCACCAGCAGTATCATCTCAAGCAGATTGTCGATGCCCTCGCCCTTAAGCGCGGAAACCGGAACGATAATAGCGTCTCCGCCCCACTCCTCGGGAACGATGCCGTTGTTTGTAAGCTCCTGCTTTACGCGGTCCGGGTTCGCCCCCGGCTTATCCATTTTGTTTATAGCCACTATGATCGGCACATTGGCGGCCTGAGCATGGTTTATAGCCTCGATTGTCTGCGGCATAACGCCGTCGTCCGCCGCCACCACCAAAATGGCAATATCGGTCACCTGTGCGCCGCGGGCACGCATGGAGGTAAAAGCCTCATGGCCCGGAGTATCCAGGAAGGTTATCTTCCTGCCGTTGTGCTCCACAGTATAGGCGCCTATGTGCTGGGTTATACCGCCCGCCTCGTGCGCAGTGACATTTGTATTGCGTATGGCATCCAGCAGACTGGTTTTACCGTGGTCAACATGACCCATGATGGTAACGATAGGCGGACGCTCCTCGTTGTTGTCGCCCTCGGATTCCTCATCGGCATCCGTCATGGTCTCCTCAAAGGTCTTGGCTATCTTCTGCTCCAGCTCTATGCCGTAATCCGTAGCCACAAGAGCCGCAGTGTCGTAATCCACCTCGTTGTTTATGGTGGCCATTATGCCCAGCATAAACAGCTTTTTGATGATATCCGCCGCCGGCTTGCCCAGCTTTTCGCTAAGATCCTTTATGCTGATCTCCTCTGTGGTCATCACGGCATATTCTATCTTGATAGGCTCCATTTTGGACTGAGCGCTTTCCTTCTTCTTTTTTTTGCCGCGCCACACATCGTCATCCACGCCCATCCTGCTCTGCTGACGGGCAAGATCGCGCTTGTTCGGAGTCTTCTTTTCATTATCGCGGGTATTGCGATACATTTTTTTGTTAGGATCGTAATTGCTTACGCGCTCCTTCTCCATGGGCGGCTCAAATACAGCGGCTGCCGGCTTCTGATAGCCGCCGCGCGCGCCCTGCTGACGATCGCTGCGCTGCTGGTATGCACCCTG
Organism: Oscillospiraceae bacterium; assembly: GCA_022009755.1. Taxonomy (GTDB): domain Bacteria; phylum Bacillota; class Clostridia; order Christensenellales; family QALW01; genus UMGS1338. Next base: position 177,481 of record CP091722.1, on the reverse strand, counting down.
CGGACGGTCTCCGCGCTGCTGATATGCGCCCTGCGGACGATCACCTCTGGGCTGATATGCACCCTGCGGACGGTCGCCGCGCTGCTGATATGTGCCCTGCGAACGATCACCACGCTGCTGATATCCACCCTGCGGGCGGTCGCCGCGCTGCTGATATCCACCCTGCGGGCGGTCGCCGCGCTGCTGATATCCACCCTGCGGACGGTCGCCTCTGGGCTGATATGTGCCCTGCGGACGGTCGGTACGCTGCTGATATCCACCCTGCGGACGATCGCCGCGCTGCTGGTATGCACCCTGCGGACGGTCGGTACGCTGCTGATACGCGCCCTGCGGGCGGTCGGTACGCTCCTTGGGTGCAGACTCACTTGCCGGCTGCTTCTCCTCCGCCGGTTTTTCCTGTTCCTTTTTTTCTTCCTGCGCGGCAGGCTGCACCGTCTCCGGCTGTTCGCCCTTGGTCTGCACAGGCATTTCCGTCTTTTCTTTTTTCTCCTGCCTGCTTTGTGCCTCCGCGCTTGTCTCTGCGGGAGCCTCCGCCTGCTCCGGTGCTTCGGAGGCCGTTTTCTGCCGATTGGCCTTCTCCTCGTGCGCAAGCTCAATAAGCCTTGCAGCCTCAATACGGCGCTGCTCGTCCAGCTCCTTTTTCTGCTGCGCCAGCTTCTGACGAAGCTCGCCCTCCCTGTCCTTAAGCGTCTGCTGCATCTTGAGAGCGTCCGCTTTTATACCGTCAAGCATGGACAGCAGCGAGTTTCCGGTTTCCCGAACCTCGGCTACAATAGGTTGCTTCTTACTCATTACCGCTAAATACCCCCGCATTTATAAGTGTATTATTGATCTCTTTTAATATCTCCGCGGAAAATCCGGCGTCGCACACCGCCGCCGCCTTCCGTTCGGGATGTCCCATGTATGCACAAAAACCCTCTCCGGCCGTTATGCACGGTACGGAATGTTTTTTTGCCAAAGAAAAATATTTATCCCTGCTGTCCTGCGTCATGTCGCCGTCAAGCAGCAGCAAATGCGCCCTGCCCGCTTCCACCGCCTTGTTAACCGCGGTAAAGCCGCTTACCGCCTTGCCCGCGCCGCAGGCAAGGCCGAGAAGGGACAGCGCCCGTTTACTCATTTCCAAGCTGCTCCAGCTCCTTTGCAAGCTCACTGCACGCCTGCGGCGTAAGCTGAATTTCAAAAGCCCGGTTTATCGCCTTGGAATTTATACAGGCGGCAAGACATTCCTTCTTGGGGCATATATACGCCCCGCGTCCCGGCAGCTTCCCGGTGGCGTCCGCCTTTACCGTTCCGTCCTGCCCGCGCACTATGCGTATAAGCTCTTTTTTGGGCTTCATTTCCCGGCAGCCCAGACACATACGCATCGGTATTTTTTTAGCCTTCAAGCTCTCCGCCTCCGTCTTGTGCCTCCTGACCCTCTACCTGACTCTGGCACTTGATATCTATCTTCCAGCCGGTAAGATGGGCAGTAAGCCGCGCATTCTGCCCCTCCTTGCCGATAGCAAGGGAAAGCTGATTGTCCGGCACCACGGCCTTTGCGGTCTTATCCGCCTCATTCACCGATACCATAAGCACCTTGGCCGGACTTAACGCATTTGCAATGAATTCCGCCGGATCGCTGCTCCATTTTACTATGTCGATTTTCTCATCGCAAAGCTCATCCACTATATGGGACACTCTTATGCCCTTAGGGCCTACGCAGGCGCCCAACGGATCAATGTCGGGATCTGCCGCATACACGGCTATCTTGCTGCGGGAGCCGGCCTCGCGGGCAATGGATTTTATCTGCACGATGCCCTCCTGTATCTCCGGCACCTCTACCTCAAACAATCGCTTTACCAGCATGGGATGGGAACGCGACACCGTTACCTGCGGCCCCTTGAGCGCGCGGCGCACATCCACAACATACACCTTTATGCGCTCATTGAGCTCATATTTTTCGCCCGGTATCTGCTCCTTAGGCGGAAGCACGCCCTCGGTTTTGCCCAGCTCTACATATACAAAATCGTTTTCTATTCTGTGCACAAAGGCAGTAAGCAGCTCGTTCTGCTTGTCTGCATATTCGGTGTATATCTGCCCCTTTTCCGCCTCGCGCAGACGCTGCGTAATTACCTGCCGCGCCGTCTGTGCGCCTATACGCCCGAAATCCTTGGGGGTATCCTCTATCTCGATGCGGTCGCCTATCTGATAGCGGGGATCTATCTCCTGCGCCTCCTCAAGGGACAGCTCGGAATCCAGATTGTTGAGCCTTTCCACTACGGTCTTTACGAGGAATATCTGCACATCTCCCGTTTCGCGGTCCATTCTGGCAATTATTTCCCCGTCATAGCTTTTCGCCTTTTTATAGGCGGAAACCATAGCCAGCTCTATCGATTCTATCAGCACCTCGGCGCTGATGCCCTTTTCCTTCTCCAGTGCCTCCACGGCCTCTATAAGATTGAGATTCATTTTATAACCTCCAAATTTGATCGGTTGCAAATGCCTCACGGCATTTTAATGCAGTGCTGCAATTTTGTGCGTCTGTGTCTTTTTCGTATTCAAAAGCCTATATACGGGCTTACGGAGGCAATGTTTTCGTTTTCGAAGGTCTCATTCTCCTTGCCCGTGTTTATTATTACCTTGTCGCCGTAGGAAAGCAGCTTTCCCCTGAATTTTTTCTTTTTGCCCTTAAGCGCTGATTTGAGTTCCACCGTAACGCAGGCGCCTAAGTTTCTTTCAAAATCCCTTTCCGTTTTAAGCGCGCGCTCTCCCGGTGAGGAAACACACAGGCAGTACGGCCTGCCCTGCGTTACATCCGCCTGCTCTATCGGCGCTTCAATGGCGCGGGATACCTGCTCACAGTCGTCCAGGGAAACGCCCCCCTGCTTCCATATATAAAAGCAAAGGCACATCAGTCCGTCCTGCATGGCATATTCCGCGTCCACAAGCTCATAACCCAGCTTCTCTATAAGCGGGCCGGCGCATTGCCGTGCGGCTTCGCATATTTCCATATATTTCCACCTTCAAAAAATAAGAGTGGGATTATGTCAAGCCCACTCAAGCAAACCCCTTATCAAAGGTTATGCGTATTATATCACGGTATTATTCTTTTTGCAACTCTTTATTGCGGCTGCGCCGCAGCCGCTTCGTATTTTTGCCGAATTTACTGATTTAATTCTCAAAGCAGCTCCCGCCCGAAAACCCGAAAATACGCAAACGCCGGCATTACACCCGTTTCATGCTTTGCGGAACAGTACGGCGTCCGCGATTTATGTACGGCCCCTGAGGGCCGTTTTTGTGTTTACTTTATTGCGTCGTCAAGGTATTCCATGGGATCGACATTTTTTCCGTCCTTAAGCACCTCGAAATGCAGATGAGCTCCGTCCGCTATTTCGTTAAGCGCCGTGTTGCCCGCCGTTCCTATCTCCTTGCCCGCAACCACCTTTGTGCCGGCCTTTATATCGTCCGCAATGGCATCAAGACCGGCATACACGGTTTTCAGCCCGTTTGAATGTTTTATTACCACAACATTCCCCAGCAAATAATCTGCCTGCGCCCTCTCCACGGTTCCGCTTAACACCGCAGCCACCTTATCGCCCTGAGCGCAGGAGATATCCACGCCGTTATGCGTGCTCCACTCCTTCATGGTCTGGCTGAAAACAAGGCTGTCCTGCGCAAATTCCTTGCGCATTTCCCCCTTTACCGGCAGCAGCATCTTCTCCGGAACGGTCACAAGCCCGGGAGCCGTAACATCCTTGCTGTCGTTCGGCCTGCGCGTAACCTCTGCCTGCGGCGGCTTTGCCGTGGGGTCGGCCTGTGCCTGCTGTCCCGTTTTACCTCCGAGGGATACGGCCAGCACTATTCCGCCCACCGCAAGGGCAAGAAAGGCTATTGCACATATTCCCTGCTTGCCGACGGCTTTTATAAACGAGCCCTTTTTCCTTGTTCTGTCTTTGAACGGTCCTAAATTCATAAATAAACACCTCCGCAGTTATTTTTGCCCCGCGGAAGTGTTATATACATATTTTTTGCGCTCAAAAGCTAAGTCGATGCATCTTTTTCTTCTTTCATGCTCTTTTTTCTCTATTTTACATCGATATTTTCAATCGTCACTCCCTTATAATAATGCAGCAGTATTTCCTCATAGCTTTTGCCCTCCTTTGCCATGGCCGCCGCGCCGCGCTGGCTCATTCCCACGCCGTGCCCGTATCCGTAATTTGTAAATATGATATTGCCCGCCGAAAAATTAAAGCTGTAAAGGGTGCTTCTGAGCCCGGCGGCCGCCTCAAATTCACTGCCGCTTACGGTAATTTTGCCCACACGGACGGTTTTTACCCTGCCGGACGCAGTCAGCTCCTCAATTTTCAGCTGATTTTGCAGCTGAGCCGCCCGCACCGCGCAATCCGGGAATTTTTTCACAAGCCGGTGCGCAAACTCCGCGCAGCTTATCGCCTTTATGCGCTTTACCTCCCGTGCTTTTTCCGGAGTGGAAACGCTTTGCAGATATTCCGCTCTGCCGCCGGAGTACAGCTCCCGATAGGCCTCGGTGCTGCCGAAGGAGGAATCGTGATACATTGCCAAAACGACTTCTCCGCCGAAGGTCATGATTTCGCCCTGCGTATCCCTCACCGCCTGCTGTATGCGAGCCTCCTTTTCCTCGAAGCTTTTTCCCCATTTTTTCCTGCGTTCATTTTTATCCGCATAGGCCTGGCAGTGCCCCGACGCGGTGCACACCGCGCAGGAATCGTTTTTTCCGCAGCCGCCGCGCCTGCGCTTATATTCAAAATAGGTCCTTGCCGCCACCGCCTGTGCCTTAAGCGCCTCCGCTCCGTACGACGACGGCATTTCCGCCGCCACCACTCCCGTTATATACTCCTGCATATCAAGGCGCACAACGCTTTTGCTGCTTTGGCAATAAATGCTGATTTCCGCCGTGTTTTCGGCGTTTTGCCCGCTGTTTTGCTCATTTTTGGTTTGCAGAATAATATCCGTAAACGGCTGCCGTGCCGCCTCCTTTGAGCACTCCAGCTGTTTTTCCGCGCGGCAGCTTATGCCCGCTCCCCGGGCTCCGGATATGGCCAAAAACGCCAAAATCAGCCCCGCGGCGAGGAATTCCGCCGCAAAGATGCATGTTTTTTTCATATTTTTTCTCCTGTTTTTGCTTTTAAGAAATGAAAACGCCCGTTATTTATTTATGACGGCCCGTCCGCACTTATGACACAAACCCGCCGAATGTGTGCCATTGACTTTTTTTCAAAGGAAAAAAATTGCGCAAAAAACAGTGAAAAAAACGGTAAAAAACGCATCAAAAACAGCAAAAAAAGCGCATAAAAATGCAGCAGAAATTTTTGAAAAAATTTTTTGCAAAAAACATGCTTTGAAAACGGAAAAGGCCGCCATGCGGCGGCCCTTCCGATAGGGGGTATATTAGTAGGAGGATTGTACAAACGCGGCTGCGACGCCTGTTCTTCATCGCCGCCTCATTCTTTACGCCTTTATTATAACCGTATGCGCAAAAAATACAACAGACAAACGGTAAATAAAGTATGAAAAAACGGCGAACAGCTGTGTACAAACTGTTAAATCCCTTTACAAAGCCACCGGGAACGGATATAATTCTAAGCTGTATAATGGTATTTCGGTTTGCAGAACAAAAACAAGTGCATATTACAGCAGCAGAAGCACGGAAGGACGGAAAAAATGAATACTGCTATTCGTTACGGCATTTTACTGCTTTTTGTTGCCGCAATGTCGGCAACGGGCATAATTTCTGCCAAAAAAATCAAAAGCACGGAGGACTTCATGCTGGGCGGCGGACGCCTGGGCGGCTGGTTCTCCGCCTTTGCATACGGCACCACATATTTCAGCGCCGTAGTATTTATAGGCTACGGCGGCAGCGTATCCTGGAAATACGGGCTTTCCTCCGTATGGATAGGCATAGGCAACGCCCTTATCGGCACGCTTGCGGCATGGCTGATACTGGGCAAAAGCACATACCGCGCCATGGAGCGCTATCACAGCGCAACCATGCCGGAATTTTTCAAAAACCGCTACTCTTCCCCTTTACTTTGCAGGGCCGCAAGCCTTATTATGTTTATTTTTCTTATTCCCTACTCCGCAAGCGTATATTCCGGGCTGGGCATACTGTTTGACCGAGCTTTTAATTTGCCCTTTAATGCCGTTATAATATCAATGGCGCTGCTGACTGCGGTTTATCTTGTGCTGGGGGGCTACCTTGCCGCAGCCGTAAATGACTTTATCCAGGGCATGATAATGCTTATAGGCATAATTGCCGTTACCTGCCTTATTATATTCAACCCCGAAATCGGCGGGTTTGCAGGCGGCATGGCGGAGCTTGAGAGGCAAAGCGGGGAGTCCGGGCAGGCGCTTAACAGCCTGTTTTGCTTTTCGCCGGAGCTTGCGGCGCTGATAATCATGACCTCTTTGGGGGCATGGGGGCTGCCGCAGATGGCGCACAAGTTCCACGCCATAAAGGGAGAGGGCGAAATACGCAAGGCCACGGTTATTTCCACGGTATTTTCCCTTATCATTGCGGTGGGCTCCTATCTTATAGGCACCTTCGGACGGGTATATATGCACGGCTCAATGCCGCTTGACGCCTCCGGGAAACAAAACGGCGACCTTGTGGTGCCCCGGATACTGGAGCAGGTGCTTACGCCGCTGGGAGCTGCGGGCGATGTGCTTTTCGGCATAATTGCGGTTATGGTGCTGTCCGCCTCCATGTCCACACTGTCCTCCATTGTGCTTACTTCCGCCTCCAGCTTTTCCGTGGACATACTGAAAAAGAAGGACGGAGGCCGCAGCAGCATAAATGTGCTGCGCGGGGTATGCGTTATTCTGATAGGCGCTTCGGCAGCGCTGGCGCTTTCAAACGCCGATGCGATAGTAAACCTGATGTCCTATTCCTGGGGCGCGGTGAGCGGTGCGTTTATAGGGCCGTATCTGTGGGGAGTGCGCCTTAAGAAGGGCATGAATGTTTACGGAGCGTGGGCAAGCGTTATATGCGCCATGCTTATAACGCTTGCCGGTATTTCCGGCCTTTCCGGCCTTTCCGCTCCCATGACGGGGGCGGCGGCGATAGTGTGCTCGCTGACAGTATCTCCGCTGGTTTCGGCGCTCTTTTCCCGGCGCGCCGCGAAAAAAGACGCCGCAAGCGCCGCCGGAAGCGCGGCGGACGCGAAATAATGCCGACAGGGGCGGCAAGCAGGTTTCTTAAATAATAATTCCTTGGCATAAGCACGCTGCCGATACCCGATTTTAAGCAAAAAATTTTTATGTATACTTAATAGAATTACAGGATGTATATTGTATGGAGAAAAAAACAAGCGTTATAAAATCAAATCATTTTTCCGGACAGCTAGGATTTATTATGGCAGCAGCCGGAAGTGCGGTGGGCGTGGGAAATTTATGGCGGTTCCCGTACCTTGCCGCAAAGGATGGCGGCGGCCTGTTTCTGATAATATACCTGATACTGGTTGTTACCTTCGGCTTTACCCTGCTTTCCTCGGATATTGCAATAGGGCGGCGCACGAGAAAAAGCGCGATAGGCGCATATGCGCAGATGAACCCGAAATTCAAATTTCTGGGGATACTGACCTTTCTTGTGCCCGTAATAATTATGACATACTATGCGGTTATAGGCGGCTGGATAACAAAATACGCGGTTTTGTATATAAGCGGGCAGGCGGAGGCGGCGGCCGGGGACGGCTTTTTTACCTCGTTTATCACCTCTCCCGCCTCGCCGGTAATATACGCGCTTATATTTATGGCAGTTACCGCATTTATTGTGTATAACGGCATTGAAAGCGGCATTGAGCGAGTTTCAAAATGGATGATGCCTGTGCTGCTTGTGCTGGTTATTGCAATCTCTGTTTATTCCCTTACGCTGTCCGCTACGGGCGCTTCGGGGCAGACCCGCACGGGCTGGGAAGGCTTTTTATACTATCTTACGCCGAATTTTGAAGGCCTGACCGTTTCGCGCTTTTTTCAGATTCTGCTGGATGCAATGAGTCAGCTTTTCTTTTCCTTAAGCGTATCCATGGGAATTATGATAACCTACGGCTCATATGTAAAGCCGGAGGTAAACCTGAAAAAGGCGGTAAACCGCATAGAGCTGTTTGATACGGGAGTGGCCTTTTTGGCGGGCGCCATGATCATCCCCGCCGTATTTGTATTTTCCGGCACGGAGGGCATGGACGCGGGGCCCAGCCTTATGTTTGTATCCCTGCCCAAGGTTTTTGCCGCCATGGGCAAGGCGGGCACGGTTGTTGGAATACTGTTTTTTGTGACCGCAATTTTTGCAGCCCTTACCTCCTGCATATCGGTGCTGGAGTCCATTACCGCAAACTGCATGGAAATTTTCCGTACAAGCCGTAAAAAGACCGTTTTGGTGCTGTCGGCGATCTATCTTGCAGCCTCCGCCGTTATTGCCCTTGGTTACAGCCTGTTTTATGTGAATGTAAAGCTGCCCAACGGAACGGAGGGACAGCTGCTTGATATTATGGATTACATAAGCAACAGCGTTATGATGCCGTTTATAGCCCTTATTTCCACGATTCTGCTGGGCTGGGTAATGACGCCGGACTATGTGTGCGACGAAATGGAGCGAAACGGGGAAAAATTCCGCCGCAAGCAGCTGTACCGCGTTATGATACGGTATATTGCGCCCGTTATGATGTTTATACTGTTTTTGCAGTCTACCGGCTTTCTTTCTCGGTTTTTAGGGCTGTTCGGCTGAGTTTATTTCAAAGGGATATTAAAGCAGGGGCTGTTCCGCCGCATATCGGCGCGGCGCATTAAAAACAGAAGGCGGCATGCCTTCTGTTTTTTATATTTTTATGATATTTGCCCCTGCCATCTTTTGCGTTTAAGCGCCGGCTTCCGCGATGTAAAGGATATCGCTGAGCTTTCTGCCGCCGCCGGAGGGGGAATTGACAAAGTCGTTTTCCCAGTTGCCGTCGCCGTTATTATGCGACATTACGGCGCTTTGTCCGCCGTCCAGATTAAAGGCTGCCCTGCATCCCAAATCATGCATAAGCTGCGCGGTCTGCTTCATTGTCATTCCCACGGAGGCGCTTTGTCTGCCGTCTATTGTCACAAAGCAGTAATGTCCCGGCTCAAAATAGCCGATTACGGAGCGGGGGTTATAGGTAGTAACCCTGCTGTTGAACTCGGTAAGCGCCTCGCCGTTATCATCAAGCAGACGGGGCCCGAAATCCCACGCCTGATATGCGCCGTTGCTTTTTGCATATTCCATGTTGAAATCCTTTTCAAAATAAGTAACCATTGTGCCGTCGTAATAAAGCACGCAGACATCGCGGTAGGGCTTTTCCTGATAGATCACACCGTTTCTGATTACTATGCCGCCGCGGGTCTTGGAGGACATATCGCCGCTTAAGCCGATTATTCCGCCCGATTCATAGGTGAGCTTGCGCACATCCTCCGTGAAGCCCTGACCGAATTTATCGTTTGCAAGCCGGGTTTTAAAGTTTTCTGTGTTTCGGATATAGATATCCGCAACATGATAAACCACATTGCCCTTATCCACCCTGGTGGTGCGGGTGCTGATTTCAATGCTGATATCGCGGCTTCTGTACAGATTTTCCGTATGGGTAACGGTGCCGTCCTGACTGAATTTATCGGCAAATTTTGCGCCGAACTGCCCCTGATTTTCCGGCTGCGGCGTTTGATCGGGGCCCGGAGTTTCTCCCGGAGCGGGAGTATTTACGGGCGTATTTGCCGCCGTGGGCTTTGGAATCGTAATGGTTCCCACCGTTCCGGACGGGCCCTGCGCCTCTCTGGGCAGGACATGATGGAACAGTGAAAACACCACCAGCGCAACACCTATGAGCAATATATCCATGACCACTATCGGCCAGCCCTTTTTGTTTTTACTTTTACCGTATTTATTCATATAAGCCTTTTGCAAATGTTTATGTTATTATGTCGATTTTTTTGATCTTTTTATAAAAAAATGCAACCCGGCGTTCCGACCTTTTTTTGCGGAGTCCCGACTGTTTGCCGGCTGCTTTTAAGCGCGCTTTTTTTCGGCAAGCCGCGCGTGGCCTGAAAAATCGCGCACGAAAAACATGTATAATGATATACCATTATGTCGGTATAGGCAACCGTATATTTGTAAAATTCATTTTAAAAATTCTCAAAAGCGGATTTCAGAGCTGCCATATATGCGGCCTTCATACCCAACACACCTTAAATGCATTGTTATGATACAAAACGGTACAGCACAAAAACACTGTTTTTAAGAAAAGCCGTCAAAACCGCCTTTTCGGTTATTATAGTGCTTATTGGGGTTAATATTATCAGTTTATGCGCAAAAGGGCGCATGATATAATTTTAGCATACAAAATAAAAACCGTTTTGCATAAAAGCCGCATACATAAAAACGCGGTGGCAAAGCGGGAACAGGAGAGCTGTATGAACAGGCTTATGAAAATGACGGCTTTTGCTCTTATCCCAATTATGCTTTCAGGCTGCGCCCCCGACGCATCCCCCTCTGCGGTATTGCCTGCGGAATCGGAAACCGCGCCTGTTACCGACAGCCGTCCAAATGTGAACGGCGGAACCGACACCTTTACTCAGCGTGCTTACGAATATGATTACTCCAACATATGGTGGCCGGACGGCTATTCCTCTCACGGCGAAAACGGGCAACCCGGTGCTGCGGGACGAAAGGAGCTTTATGCCTCCACCGGGCGTTACGGACTGAGCATAAGCGCGGTAACCGGCGGGCTTGCGCGTTTCGGTGCGTACGGCACGCCGCTTGCGCAGAAGGATTCCGCCGCGGCCGAGGCTTTGATTGCCTCAATGCCACGAACGGTTACTAAATACTCCGTTAAGCTGGACGGTAAGGATTACGCTCTGAATCAGGTCGTGCCTTCGGAGGGCGGAACAAACAGCACCCGTATCCTGGAATCCGGGCGGTTTATTCAGCGCGCCGATGTTATGTATCTGCAAAACAAAGAGCGCGGCGATATAACCGGGCGCTTTGAGGTGATGCTGACGCCGGAGTTCTTTTCTATGAATATTGAAGTATCCCCTGCGGAAAGGCGACTGGAAAACATTGAGCTTACAATGCAGCTTTATTTGCAGGAGGGTGATGAATGCACCGTTTCTCAGGACGGCGCAAGTGCGTTTGTTTGCGGAAAATACGGCAGCTATACCGTTATAGTTCCCTCAGGAAGCGACGCAAGGCTGTTTTGGGAAAACGGATACATAACTGCAAAAAGCACGGTAAAGCGCATTGCAAACACAAATTCGGCGGCTTCGGCGTTATTGTTGTGCCAAAGACCTCGGAGCCCGACCCGGTACCGCTTTACAGGGCTATGGAGGCGGTGACAGCGGAGGCAGAGCAGCTTTCTCCGCGCTCAAAAAAACAAAAAACGGCTTTTGATGCCAGACACGGGTTTATTTCCGTGGACATAAACAATGCGTTTTCCCCCGTGGAGGGAGAGCTTACGGAAAAGGACCTTGATACATACGAAAAGGTGCGTTTTACCCTTAAAAACGACTCGGACAGGGCGGTAAGAATACCCGTACAGTTTATTAAAGAGCAGCCGCTGAGCGTTACCGGCCCCACCCCGATGCTGCTTGACCCCCTTACCGGGGAGCCTACGGGGCATGCAGTGCAGATAACCCGAAACTGGCACTACTATGATGCTCAGGTAGCATCCGACTCGCCGCGGCGTTACTGGGAGGGGCGTTGGTATCACTGCTACACGGTGATAGAAATTCCGGCGCATTCCGGCGTAAGCTATGATTTCTGCGTTTCCTATGCGCGCTGGGGCGGCATTGAAAGCGTTACGCACTCGCAGCTTTGTCTTGCCGGGTGGGGCGGGCAGCAGCAATGGGAAAGCTGCTCGCTGGGGGCCTACGGAGAGAGCTTTTGCTACGATACCGCACGGTCCTACACGCACTGCTCCATGGGCGACATATGCGCCTTCGGGCTGTATTCCCGCGTGGACGGCAAAAAATACAACTGGACGACCAACATCGGGGGCGCGGATTTTCTCGGTTACACCTTTGCCGGCGGCACGGGGCGCGTGAAGGGAATGAAGACATTTTTCAAAAATCACGGGCCCTGCCTTTCGGAGGTGTTCTATTCAGGCAGTGTGGGAGACAAAATCACATTTGACATCTCCGCCCGCACGCCGCGCACCGATGATATATCCATGGCTTATCAAAGCTTCAGCTACACATTCAGCGGGGATGTAAGCTATGACAGAATGTGGTTTTACCAGTTCGGCGCAGACACATACAACTACGACTATTGGGACACGATGGCCGTAGGCAACAGCGAAGGACCTGTAAGCTTTAATGCAGGAGAAACAAAAACAGCAGGCGTATTTGCACTGCCCGCCGTTGACGGGATTCCGGGATATATGAATTCCATGCTTCCGGTGCAAATGCCCGGAGAGGGCGCATGGTTTGCATTTTTAGGAGCGGAACGGGGCAGAGCAAGGGCAACAAGGCCATAGGCATAAAGGAATACCGCGCCGTGATAAACGGAAAGGAGTACACCTCCCCCTCCTTCAGTGTGCGAACCACCGGGGTTTATGTTTCACCCTCTCTTTCGTGGGAGGGCGCCGGATTTGAGCTGAACCCGCCCACGGAAGCGGGAGGAATTATAAAGGCCGGCAGCACGGTGAGCTTTACGCTTATATATTTTAACCTTCCGGCGCACCGTGAGGATTGCTGGTCGCAAAGCGAATATCTTGCTTCCATAGACCCGGAAAAATGGAACACATGGCACATGCCCTATACGTATGCAGCACAAAGCAGCCTGTCCGTTTCCGCCTCCGCCGGCACGGTAAAACGGCTGTACACGCCGCTGATAAGAGCGGAAAACCGCCAAAGCGGCACGGCCGCCGAGTTTACGCTTGCGGGCGGAACGGGATATGTGCCCGTTACGATAAGCGGCGTAAGCGGATACTCCGGCTGGCGCCTGGAATTTGAAAGGAACGGCGCCTGGCATGAGCTTGAGCAGGGCGTGCACGGCAACGACTATTGGCAAACATGGTATGACGCTTCAGACGGAACCTTTGAGCTTACCTTCAATGTACCCTCCTCCGCGGCTCCGCAGAAATACCGTCTGATAAAAAAACAGTAAGCGGCATTATGCCGGAATACTCTGCGGAGTACAAAGTGCGGCGGAGCTTAGAAGCTCCGCCGCTTCTTTTATTTTCTTTTGATGCGGCAGGGTTATCTGTTTTTATAAGAAACGGCGGCGCGATACGGCGGCATGTGCACAAAAGCCGCGGGCGGCGTAAGTGCGGCCCCCGGGGAACCCGGGGCCGGCCCGCAGGGCCGGACGGGGGCGCGCAAGGCGGGCCGAGCGCCCGCCGCACGGGGCGCGGCAATGCACCAAAATGCTTTTATGCAGCATATTGCGCGCACATATTCCACAACCGCAGAAAGGATCGTCTTGCCGGCTATATTACCATTTCGCCGTTATCGGTGTTAATTATGCGGAACATCTGCACCTGACTGCCGGTTTTTGCATCTATATAAACCACATATTTATCCTCCTGCTTGAGGCAGTAAAACTCCCACGCAAGCACCTCGGAATTGCCCTTGGGCACTATGCTGAGGCGGACGCGCTCCACGCTGAGCTCCGGGCTCAGCTTTTCCCGCGCCTGTGAGGGCATAACGGTTGGCTCTTCCGGCTTGCGTTCACGGTTGTTTACAACATATTCCGTTCCCTCAAAGCCTATTACCCTTCCGCTTGAAAGAGATACCCGCACCTTTACGAGATCGGGATATACGGCCGCCTCCTCCAAAAGGGGCGTGAAATTGAATACTACGCTTTGTGATGTGCTGCTGGAGAACACCGCCTCAAAGCCCTGATAGCCTGCCGCCTCAAGGAAGCTTTGCGCCGCTTGCCGCGCCTGCTGCACGCTTACCTCGCCCTCCGGCTGCTCCCCTGCGTCGATATACCACAGCAGCAGCCCGCCCCGAACCGTTACGGCCGCGCTTTTTTCGTTTTGCGCAAAGATATAAACGGGGATTTTGCCCTCGGAGCGCCCCTGAAACACGGGGGCGTCCATAAAGGCCGCAAGCGTGCGCGCCGCCTCCTGCTGCGTTGCTTCGGGGCGCTCGGTGCGCGCCCTGCCTATATCCTCCGCCTGAGAAAACGGGCCGTCATAGATAAGCGCTGGATAGCTTACTCCGTCCGCCTCCGCCTGCTGCCATGCAGTATCGGTTTTTTCCGCCTCCTCTGCGGAAAAAACATCCGCGCCGCCGCGGAGATCACCGTCTATGCCGTCCAAAGCCGCATACAGCTTCCCGCAGCTTTCCCTTAATGCCGCTATATTTGTTTTTTCCTCCTGCTGCTCTTCTTCGTTTTTTGCAAGAAAGCCGCAGTAATCGGAAATATGATTAAGCAGCTGTTCACTGTTCTGAATGGAGCTTTGCGATATGGGAAGCTGGGCTATACGGGGCAGCACCGCACCCGCCTGAGCGCTGATCTCGCGGTACAGCTCGCGCTTATAATTGCGGTCCGCGGTAAGCTCCGCCTTGCAAAGCTCGTTATACACGGTATTAAGCCCGTCCATTGTGCAGTACAGACTGTTTTCATAGCCCGCGCGCAGGGTACGCTCCGCCTGTGTCAGCCTTTGGCACTGCACGATTGCCCCTATTGCAAGCACGGCGCACAGCCCCGCAAGGGCGCACACCGCCGTTATGCAGCGGCTTACGGCTCTTTTGCCGTTTTTACTGCCGCTTTCATTGCCGATATTTTTATTGCTGCTGTTATTCTCCATATTTCCTCCGTTTTCGGTATCGATACATTATTGCAGAGGCGGGTTTTAATTTTTCATGTGCAGAACACATGATCGCCGATGGTGCGCATAACGGGGCGGGAGCGTATCCATTTTGATGTGGCGGTTTTTGGATTGTAATAGTATATGCAGCCGCCTGTGGGATCCCATCCCGCCATGGCATCGCGCGCGGCGCGGTAGGCGGCGGAATCCGGCGTAAGATAAAGCTGACCGTCGCTTACGGCGTCAAAGGCTCCGGGCTGATATATTACTCCGGACACCGTATTGGGAAAGGAAGCCGAGCGCACGCGGTTCAGGATGACGGCGGCAACGGCCACCTGCCCCTCGTAGGGCTCGCCCCTTGCCTCGCCGTAAACGGCGCGGGCTATTAAGTCCACATCGCCCGATGCCGCACTTTGACCGCCCGAAAGCCGAAGCCCAAGCTTTTCGGCAGTGGCCTTACCCACTATGCCGTCGGCAGTGAGACCGTTTTTCTTTTGAAATTTTTTTACGGCGGCTTCGGTTGCGGAACCGAATATTCCGTCCACACTGCCGCTGTAATAGCCCCAGTTTTTAAGCTTTTGCTGAAGCTGCGTAACCTTGTCCCCGCTGCTGCCCCGTTTTAACGATGCCGCCTGCGCCGTTGAAAGGCACATCACAAGCGCCAGCACCGTTAGGGCAAACACGCTGATGATTCTGTTTCTCATCTGTTTTGCTCCGTTTCTCTCAGAATTATTTGAAATTATTGCTTTTTATTGTTTTTTTACAATTTCCGTATTGCCGCATACCGGCTTTTTATCAGCTTTGACCGTGGCGCACGGTTTCGTCAATGACCGCCTGCATATCCATGGCAAGCTCCCTTGCAAACTCCTGCGACAGCGCGTTTGCATGCACGCGGATAACGGCAAGGGAATCGTCCGGCACGCATTTTACCTGCGACGAATTGCTTTTTGCGCGCACCTGCTGCATGACTCTGCCCTTTAGACGGTCCGGGCAGCGCACCCACAAGCGGCAATCCCCAGATGCACCGTTTACAAGGCTGCTTACAGGCTTATTTAATACGGTTACGCAATCGGCAAGGGCCAGCACAAAGGCCGCGGCATCCGTTAAAAGCAAGGCCGCCTTTTCCGCGCTGCTGCTGCGCAGTCCGCACTGCCCGATGAGTGCCCGCGCGGCATCATCAGCGGTATTGCCCTGCGAAATTACCGTATCGCCCCCGCTTTGCACGGTATCCCGTATTGCTTGGGAGCAATCCCCCGGCAGCACGGCCGGAAGCCCACAATGGCGGCAAAGCACCGCGCGCAGGCTTAAAAGCTGTTCATAGGACAGTTTTTTTCCGTTTTCGTCGCTTACGGCGCGCACCGTGAAATCCCCCGCCACGCTCACTCCGAATATGCAGCCCCGCTTTACAAGCTGCTCCGGCCCGTTTCCGTTTAATGCAGTTTCCGCGCGTATTCCCGCGCTGCTTACGGCCTGCTGCACAAAAAGCGCTGCCTGAGCATCTCCCCACAGGGCAACACCGACTCCCCGCGCCCTGCCGGCAAGAACGGCCAGCTGCCCGAGATATGCGCCCCTTGCCTGCCGGAAGGCAACGGAGCCGCCCTGCCCAAATGGCGGGCAATCGGAATTCATCTGTTTGGTGATGCTTTTCAGCTGCTGCGGCAAAAGCAGCAGACCGTGCTTATCCATAAAGCGGGCGCTGATGCCGCCGTCCCGGACGCACAGCGCTATTCCGCCCTGAGCGGCATATTCCCGCACGAAAAAGCGCGCCTGACCCATGCTGCCCGGCGAAGAAAACAGCACCCGCGACCCGGCAAGCAGTGCGCCGCAGGCAGCGGCGGCAGCAGCGGCCTGTGCGCTGCCCTCCGATTGCGGAATTACGGCAACGGTGTTTTTGTTTTGAGCAAAGCATCTGGCGGCGTTAAACAGCCCTGCGAAGGCTCCGTCGCTTAAGATAGTATTCCCAAGAGCCTCGGCGCTTTGCTTTTTTATCTCTGCGGGAGCACGGACATCCCGGCTTACGCTGCATTCCGCCTGCACCGTTACGCCCTGCCAAAGGCGGCAGCCCGGCAACAGGCGCGCATATCTTCCTACCGTACACTGCTCGCCCACCGCGCAGCCTGCGGAAACGGACGCGCCCTCCTCAAGCACGGTGTCGCTGCATATTATACTGTGGGTTATTTCCGCTCTGTCGGCCCGGACGCGCTGCCAGAGCACGCTTGCCCGGATATGGGAATCGGTTATGCGGCAATCCCTTCCTATTACGGTATAGCTGTCTATAATGCTCCTACCCCGTATCTCCGCGCCGTCCGCTATATAAACGGGCGGCGTTATAACAACATTTCGGCCTATATACGCCTTTTTGCTTATTCCGGCGCGAAAAAGGCTGCATTTGCCGTCAAGGGCATCAAAATGCGCCTGTCTGTATTTTTGCTCGTCGCCTATATCGCACCAGTAGCCGGGATCGGGAACGCCGGCAATGCTGCGTCCCTGCTCCAGCATTGCGGGGAAAACATCCTGCGAAAAATCAGCACAGGTGTTTTCCTTAACAATATCCAGCACCGAAGGCTCCAGAATATATATTCCGGAATTGCAGTACGGGGAATCCACCCCTGCTCCACGCCGGCTTTTCCTTAAAGGAAGTGACATAGCCGTTTTCGTCCAGGCTGACCACCCCGAAATCCGTGGGCGTTGACGGCTCTATGAGCAGAAGCGTAGCCTCGGCGCCCAGCTTTTCATGCACTTGGACGGCTTTTTTAATATCCATATCGGATATGCAGTCGCCGCTTACCACGGCAAAGGTATCCGTTAGCATTTCGGCACAGTTTTTAACGGCGCCCGCCGTTCCTAAGGGCATAGGCTCCTTTACAACGGTTATGCCCCGGCGCGAAGCGAAGCCCTCGAAGCTGTCGCTGCACTGCATGCAGGTGAGTATAATTTCCCCTATGCCGTTTTTTCTGAGCATTTTTACCACTGCGTCAAGCACGGCTGCATCCATAAAATCAACAAGAGGTTTGGGGCGGGAGCAGGTAAGCGGGCGCAGGCGCTCCCCTCTGCCCCCGGCAAGAATAACTGCTTTCATTTTGCATCTCCTTTGCGAATTTGCTGCTGTCCGGCTGTTTATGTCCGTTAGATCCGTATTGTCATATCCGAAAAATAAATATAAATGCGATATTAGAATGGCGGTTTATGCGAGGTTTTATACAGCAAAGGCCGCACTTTTGCATTAAATATGCCTTTTTCGGACACAGGGCCGCGCCGCTGATGCCGCAAAGGCCTGCGGCGCAGAACAAGGTTGTAAATATTTTCTGAATATTTTGTCAAAATGCTTTTACGGCGGTGATTTTGTGATAGAATGAACACAGTCGATAAAAAGAGCGGCAAATGCGCACGCTTTGGCTGTACGGCAAGGCAAAAAAACGCAAAAATACTTTTATATGATGCAACAGATGACTATACGGGCCGCATTTTCGTTTAAGCGGCACAGACAGGAAGGCAGGTTTTAATAATGCAGCTTGAAGGCACAACGATAGTGGGCGTGCTGCGCAACGGCAAATGCGCCGTAGCGGGCGACGGGCAGGTTACCATGGGACAAAGCGTGATATTCAAATCCGGCGCGGTAAAGGTGCGCAGGATATACCACGGCAGTGTTGTTACCGGCTTTGCCGGCACCGTGGCGGATGCTTTTGCCCTTTGCGATATGTTTGAACAGAAGCTGGAGCAGTATTCGGGCAACCTTTACCGTGCGGCGGTGGAGCTGGCGCAGAGCTGGCGGCGGGACAAGGTGATGCAGAAGCTGGAGGCTATGATGATAGTTGCAGGGCCCGAGGGCATGCTGGTGCTTTCCGGAACGGGAGAGGTTATAGAGCCTGACGGCGGAGTGGTTGCCATAGGCTCAGGCGGAAACTATGCTTTGGCTGCGGCGCGCGCGCTTATACGCAACACCGATATGAGCGCCGCCGAAATTGCACGCGAGGCTTTGAAGGTGGCAGGTGAAATATGTGTGTTTACCAATGACCACATTACCCTTGAGGAGCTGGATGTTGCACCCGCACTGCCAAAGGAATGATGATAACGCGCCGTTTTGACCCCTGCGTTTAGCAGCAGACGCGGGCGGGATACATTTCATCGCAGATGCGTGCAGGACACATTTTATCGCGGCCGCAGGCGGGACGGACGGCAAATATTAAAAATACTGCAAACAAAGGAAAGGAACGGTACTTTCTATGCTTTCTATGACTCCAAGCCAGATTGTTAAAGAGCTGGACAGATATATTATCGGGCAGGCGGACGCCAAACGCTCGGTGGCCGTTGCGCTGCGCAACCGCTATCGCCGCAGCAAGCTTGCCCCTGAGCAGCGGGATGAAATCACCCCGAAAAACATAATAATGAGCGGGCCCACCGGCGTGGGAAAGACGGAAATAGCAAGGCGGATATCCCGCATAATAGGCGCGCCGTTTGTGAAGGTGGAGGCGACCAAGTACACCGAGGTAGGCTATGTGGGCCGCGATGTGGATTCCATGGTGCGGGAGCTTGTTGAGGCCTCAATACGGCTTGTGCGCAGCGAAAAAACGGAAGCGATGCGCACAAAGCTTGACAAGGCGGTACAGAACCGCATGGTGGATATTCTGCTTCCCCTTCGCAAGCAAAAGGAGGGCGAGGACGCCGCCGCGCGCAGAAACGCCGTTATTGCCGACCTTGAGAGCGGCGTTATTGAGGAGCATATTATTGAAATAGAGGTTGAGGACAAGCCTGTCGGCATGAACAGCGAGGTTCCGGGGCAGCCTGAGGTGAACATGGGAGATCTGCTGGGCGGACTTTTGCCCAAGCGCACAAAGAAGCGTCGTGTTCCCGTAAAGGAAGCGCGGAAAATAATCGCGCAGCAGGAGTTGAACCGCTTGCTGGACAACGATGCCGTGATTTCGGAGGCGCTTGAAAGAGCGGAGCAGGACGGAATAATCTTTATTGATGAAATTGACAAGATAGCCATGAGCGGAGGCGGAAGCGGCCCCGCAGTATCCCGCGAGGGAGTACAGCGCGATATCCTTCCCCTTGTTGAAGGGTGCACCGTAAACACAAAGTACGGGCCGGTAAAAACCGATTATATTCTGTTTATTGCCGCGGGCGCATTCCAGGTAGCGCGGATAAATGACCTTATACCGGAGCTGCAGGGGCGTTTTCCGCTGAGAGTGGAGCTGCTGCCGCTGACGCGCGAGGATATGCGCCGGATACTCTCCGCTACCGACAATGCACTGACAAAGCAGTATACCGCCCTGCTTGCAACGGACGGAGCGGAGCTTGAGTTTACCCCGGAGGCGCTGGACGCACTGGCGGACTATGCCTACGACGAAAACGAGGTGCACGAAAACATCGGCGCGCGCAGGCTGGTATCGGTGATGGAAAAGCTGCTTGACGAAATAAGCTTTTCGGCCGATGCGCTCAATCCGCAGAAGCTGACCGTGAATACCGAATATGTAAACCTGCATTTGGGCACAAGCGGCGAAAAGCGCGACCTTGCAAAATATATTCTTTAAGGCGGTAGGCTATGAACAGTGAGCAAATGCTTAAGGCAGTTACGCATATCTGCCGTTATTTTGAAGGCTTTGAGGGCGAGATCGTTCTGGACAGCATAGGACGGCTGGCACGCGAGCTGCTGGATTCCGACATTCATGTGCTGGACGATTCCGGGACGCCGCTTAAATGCAGCGTCTGTCTGCCGGGCAGCACATGCAGGCTGAGCGACCCGTTTGCGGCGGGACGGGTGGCGCACCGGCTTGGAGACCTGAAAAGCGAGCGCATAAGCGTGGACAAGGCGGGGATCTGCCCCTTCAATGAGGGAAGCTGTAATTTTGATGAACGCACGCACGCGGTTTTTCCGCTGTTTTATGCCTCGGAGCGCATAGGCACGCTGATATGTACTCACAACGGAGAGTGCGATGAGCTGTATCTTTCCCTTTGCAAGATGCTTGCGTTGCTGTGCAGCATAGCGGTATACAACGAAAAAAAAGCGGCGCGGGAAAAGGAGGCGCGCAGAAAAAGCGCCGCCGTTCAGGCTGTTTCCTCGCTTTCCTATACGGAACGGGCGGCGGCACGCGCATTGCTTGCATCGCTGGCGAAGCAGGCTGACGAAAAGGGCGTTGCCGCGGGGCTGCTGAATGCCTCCACCGTGGCAAGAGAATACGGCATTACGCGCTCGGTCATTGCTTCGGCGCTTAAAAAGCTGGAGGGCGCGGGAGTGATCACCGTGCGGTCGCTTGGTATGAAGGGGTCGTATATAGCGCTTATCAACCCCTGTGTAACGGAGATGCTTGCAAAGGAAGACGAGATCGGCGGAGGGGATGTCTGATGAGCGGGGCAAGGCCGCGCAAATGGATGAAGCTGGACAATGCGGCAAAAATATACCCGGCGGCAATGAGCCGCAGCTGGAATGCTCTTTTCAGAGTGAGTGCGGTACTGAGCGAGACGGTCGACCCGGTCGTTTTGCAGAAGGCTCTTGACCGCTGCATGAAGCGCTTCCCCACCTTTGCAATGCGGTTAAGGCGGGGAGTCTTTTGGTATTACATGGATACGATAGACACGCCGCTTTCAGTGCAGCCGGATGTTGCAAACCCCTGTGTACGCATGGAGCTGCACGGCGAAAAGGATTATATGCTGCGGGTAAGGTATCACGATTGCAGCATTGCGGTGGAATTTTTTCATGTTTTGACGGACGGAAACGGCGGATTGCTGTTTTTGAAAACCCTGACGGCTGAATATCTTACCCTTAAATACGGCGCGGTTATACCCAGAAGCGCGGATATCCTTGATTGCGATCAGGCACCTACGCCGGATGAAACCGGGGACAGCTTTTTGAAATATGCCCGCAGCGGCACGCGGAGCAGAAGCGAAGCGCGGGCTTATAAAATACCCGGAACGGATTGCCGGCACATGATGCATATTACCACCGGCATGCTGGATTCGGCAAAAACAAACGCTTTGGCAAAGGAAATGGGTGCCACCGTTACCGAGCTGCTGACGGCGGTGCTGATACAGTCCGTTCAGGAGCTTCAGGAAAAGAAGGTACCGCTGCGCAGAAATATGAAGCCGGTAAAGATATGCGTGCCTATAAACCTGCGAAAGTACTATCCCACATGCACGGTGCGGAATTTTGCTTCCTATATGAACCCGGGCATTGACCCTGCTCTCGGGCATTACAGCCTTAAGGAGACATTGCGCGCAGTGCGGGGCTACATGGCGCTGGAAAACGACGAAAAGCTGCTTAACGCAAAGTTTTCCACCAATGTTGCGCAGGAAAAGAATATTGCGCTGCGTCTTGTGCCGCTTGGGCTGAAAAGCGCCATAATGAAATCCGTATTTATTCTTCAGGGGGAGACCCTTACAAGCAGCACCGTTTCAAACCTCGGAATATGCACGCTGCCGCCCGAAATGAGCCGGTATGTAAAGAGCGTATATTTTCTGCTGGGTCCGCTTTACCGCAACCGCGTGGCATGCGCCTGCGTAAGCTATAACGGGCAGCTTAATATAAGCTTTACAAGAAGCATAGAGGAAAGCGATATAGAACGCGGCTTTTTTACAAGGCTTGTAAGGCTGGGGCTGCATGTGACTGTGGAGAGCAACACATATTCGCTGCAAAACGCATTTTCCTATGCGGCGTTAAGCCCCGAGGAGCTTTTATAGCGCCGCGTATGCCCGCTTTTTATTTGCGGGCAGATCAAAAATCGAAGCTGTATATTGAAACTATATTTATAAGAGGTTGTTTTTATGTCTTATTGCGTAAACTGCGGAGTAGAGCTGGCGCCCTCGGAAAAGCGCTGCCCGCTGTGCGGAGTGGAGGTTGTAAACCCGGCGAAGCCGTGGACCGAGCCGGAAGCCCTGCCCTATTCCGACAATGCGGAGCGTATCCGCCGTATCGACAGGCGGTATCTTGCCGGACTTATAAGCCTTGTGCTGCTTATTCCTGCGGTTGTGTGCATGTTTTGCGATATTCTGGACGGCAGGCTTTCCTGGTCGCTGCTGGTAACGGGGGCGCTGCTTAATGTTTTTGTGATATTTCTTATTCCCATGATGCTGCACAGGCCCTCGGCGCTGCTGCTGATAGCGCTGGATACGGTGTCTACAAGTGCCTATCTGCTGCTTATACGCATAGCCTGCGGGCTGCCCGCCTCCGGAAAAGACTGGCTGCTGCCCCTTGCACTGCCCATTGTGCTGCTTACGGCAATTCTTGCCGCTGCATTTTCCCTTTGGCTGCGCAAACGGCGTCCGATTGCGCTGATATGCGCCTTTGCCTTTTTGGGCATAGGGATTCTTACGGTAGGGATAAACCTTTTTGTGAACCTGTACTGCGGGCTTGCGCTTATGCCGATATGGTCGCTGTATTCCATGCTGCCCTGCCTTGTGCTGTTTGTGTTTTTTCTGGTGCTTAACAAGCGCAACCGCTGGAAAGACGGCATACGCAAAAGGTTGTTTATATAAGGCCGGATACCCCCGAGCAAGGCTGTAAAGCCGAATGCCTGTATGCATAAGCAAAACATGCAGGCATTTATACTATCATAAGGCGGAAAAATTATGTCCGACACGGCAAAAACACATATATCCTTTTCAAACAATGCCATGCTGCGGCGTTTGCCTGACATTATATGTCTGCTGGAGTATGCATATATCAGCAACATACTTATGGGCAACCCGGTTTACGGATTGGGTGCCGGTCTGCTTGTGACCCTTGTATTCAATTATATACGCCTGAGCATTGCCGGGGGCAGCCTGCTCTCCGGCCGCGCGGCGCGCCTGAGCGTTTTTTTGCTGCTGATTGCAACCGTTGTATGCAATGTGATGATATTCATAGTATATCCGGGCAGTGCTTTGCGCAGCGAATGTGCCGTGCTGTTTATGCTTGCGATGCTTACGCTGTTAAAGCGTGTGCTTGCACTGTGGGCAGCCTCGCAGGAGCTGAGCCGTATGCGGCGCACCGTTACGCTTGCGGCAATACATCTGGTGTTCTGCGCCGCCTTCTGCATTGCGTGCTGCTTTTTTATGCCGTCATACGCCCTGCTGTTTCCCGTTATAGGATATATATCCTCCGATACGGTAATGCTGCTGGGCGAGATCACTCACCCCTCCCCCAGACGGCTTGAGCCCAATGTTCTGGCGCAGACCGGAAGCTACCGCTTGTTTTCCATGATGTCGCTTTTCTGCGGAATATCCTTTTATCTGGCTGCATTTGCTTTATAGGTCTTACCGTTGCCGGCGTATCCGCTAAGGATGCTGCGCAGCCGTATTCGATGCTGCTGCTGTGGCTGTGGCTTACCGGCGGTGCCACGCTTATATTCTACCGCCTTCTGCGTGTTTTGCCCCGAAATGCCGGCATAGGGCTTTTTATTTTCGGGGCGGTATGCTGGATATTTGCCTGTTTCCGGCTTTATACCGCTTTGGGAAATACGGTGCGCATACTGCTTATGAGCCTGCTTTTTGCACTGGGGCTTGCGGCAATGTATTCCGCGCTTTACAGAATAAACGAAAACTTTAAGCAGGTAAGCTGCGTGATAGACGAGGATATCAGCCTTGACAGGCTTATGCAGTCCACCGACCTTGTGCAGTCCGCCGCCTTTAATATTGCGGCGCTGCTTTTGCTGCTGTGGCTTATGGTTTCGCCGAGGCTGTTTTCCCAGCCGGAGCAGATGCGCATATCCGGCCTTGGCGCCATGCTTGCGCCCCTTATATTTATAATACTGAGCATTATACAGGCGCTGCGCCAGCCGCTTGACGGTGCGGGGCTGGATAAGCTTCACCGTTTGGAGAAGGGCAGCGGCGGCACGGAAATGAAGAAATATCTTTCGGATATTCTTGTGAAAAAATACCGCAGGCGCTACGGCGTAAGGATAATTGCTTTTTTCCTGAAGCCGCTGCTGTACCACAAGGTATACGGAAGGGAAAATGTCGACAACGACGACCTGCCCGCCGTGTTTGTGTGCAACCACGGTGAAATATACGGCCCGGTAACCGCCGTGACGCAGCTGCCGTATTATTTCCGTCCGTGGGTACAGGCAAAAATGCTGGATTACAGGCAGGCAAAGGAGCATATTCTCAAGGGTACATTTGAAAAAATGCATCTGCCCGGTTTTATTGCAAAATTCTTAAGCTGCATATGTGCGCGGTGCGCGGTATGGGCGCTTAATTCCTTTGACCCGGTTCCCGTATATTTGGGAAACCTCAAGGAGGTGCTCAAAACCATGCAGGACTCGGTAAAGGTGCTTTCGCAGGGCGATTCGCTGCTGCTGTTTCCGGAAAACCCGAATGCCGAGGAAAACGGACGATACGCGCTGTCAGGAGCTCCGGCGGCATTTTACACAGGCTTTGCCCAAATAGGCATTGAGGCCTATAAAAGGTGCGGCAAATGCGTGACATTTTATCCCGTATTTGTTTCCAAGCACGAACGCACGCTGCGCATAGGCAAGGGCGTGCGGTATGACGAAAAGGCCAATAGGCATGAAGAAAAGCAGCGCATAGCAGCAGCTCTTCAGGATGCCATGGAGCAGCTTTCACAGTCAGATAGTGAAAACGCCGATATGAAAAAGCCGTCATAAACTGACGGCTTTGCTTATTTTACCGCTGTTTAATCAATGTACTCGTAGACCTTGCGCAGGCCGCCGTTTTCCGGCTCATGCTCCGAAGGCGGAAGCTCGCTTAGAGTAAAGTGCATTGCATCCGATGTATGCGGATAATAGCAGCCCCAGCCGAAGCCCGCGCGGAAGTATGACAGCTCGTAGATGATATAGTTTGACAGCGTATTGGGGATGCCGGCGCACATTTCGGTGCAGCTTCCGCGATATACAAAGCTGTAATAGCGCTGCCCATCGCTTTGCGGGATGCCTTCATAGTCAAGCAAAGCGACCTCCTCCTTTATAAGATCGCGGTTTTTAAGCGCATTTGTATTTGCCCTGTACGAAGCGTTTACATCCTCGGCCGTGCCGTATGCATGGTGACTTATGAAGCGCTTTCCGCTTACAAAGCGGGAAACATAGGTGCCGTTGAATTCCGCAATAAGGGCTTTTAACGGCACGACTCCCGTATCAAAGGCACCTTCGGCGCTGCGGACGCGGACATAGCTTGCGCTCATATATTCATATGCCTTTGCAAACTGCTGTGCGCCCTTTACATTGACATAATGCTTCCTGCCGTCGGGGCCCTGCACTCCGGTTATGTTTTTCTTTGCCCAATCTTTTTCCTGAATGATGGCGCGGCCCCTATCGTTTTTGAATTCAAAGAGAAAATCCTCACCGCCGAAAAAGGCAAGCGCCGTTTCATAGTAGCCGTCGCGGAAATTATTCGGGCTGAGCCTGTTGTACCTGCCGCTGTCCAAAAGCTTAAAGGTGCGATTAAGCAGCACCGTATCCCTTTTCTGCCCGATGCAGCGTGCCGAGACCGTTATTGAGCATTGCCCCACTGCCGGTTTTCCCTTACGGAAAAGATCCGCATTGTCCGGGGAGGTTTTTTCCTTTGTTGCGGTTTTATCGTCCAGACGGTAGGAACGGATGTTTGTTGAAGAAAAGCTGACGGTGCATTTCGCCGTTTTGCCGTTTTTATCCCTGACGGTCACGGTGACCGAGGCAAGCGGGCGGTCGGCAGTGACGGTGCCTCTTAAATTAAAGGCTATTTCCGAATAGGCCGGCAAATCCGCAGAGGGCATACCGTATTTATCCTCACAAAAGCTTATAACCGCCTCCTGCTCCGGCGCTTGGGAAGGCGAAGGCGACGGGGCGGGCGTGACTGCCGGAGCCGACGGAGTAAGCTCCGGTCGGCGGGTTATATCCGGCGAAGGCGTTTCGGCAGGCGCCGAAACAGAGGGTACTGAAGTGACCTGCACGGTCGGCGCCGGCGTGCCGGTGCTTACGGCAGACGGTATTGATGCGGCACTTTCCGCAGGCACAGACGGGTCGGCCGTGATATTTGTTTTCATACAGCCGCAAAGCAGTGCGGGCAAAAACATAAGAACAATTGCCGCAGATCGTTTCATTTTTACCTCCAGAAAAAGCGTATAAAACGCTGCATTATACCGTTTTAACAAGCAATTATATCAAAGGCAAAGGATTACGCGATATACTCTTAATTATATTTTACAGCTTATTTTTGTTTGTTTCAAGTGAAATTTTGCGCCGTTTATTTGATTTATGCCTTAATATTGCAGAATTTTGCATAAAAAGAGGCTTTGGAGCAAAATATCAAAAAACCGGAGCGCGGGCGGGAAACAATTCCGTATGCGTTCCGGTATCTGCCGCCGCGTTCAGGCGGCGGATAATTATGCTGCAATGCTTATACTATTTATCGGCTTTATTCTTTAATTTGCGCACAACGACAATTACAACCACCGCAATTACGGCAGCAGCCGCTACGGCAATGATGATAATGACGGGAGTGCTTAAACCCTTGGAGGGATTCTGGGGCGCAGCGGTGTTATCGGTTGCGGCGCTTGTTGTTTCAGCAGGAGCTTCGCTGTTTTCGGGAGCGGGAGTCGCATCGCTTTGGCTTTGTGTAAGCAGCTCAAAGGAATCCACAACGATATAGCCGGTGTCGTCCAGACCGCTGACATTCAGACGGAAATCCACCTGGAAGAATGCCGCATTTTCAAACTTTGCCTCAGGGTCGTCGATCTTGCTTTCGTCCTCCCACGGCTGCGCGCCCCAGCAGGCATCCCAATCATCATGCTCGCCAAGTATATTTTTCTGTATCAACCAGCCTTCAAAATCAACGGGAATGATTACGGAGGTATTAGACCAGCCATTGGTAAACTCTGTATCAATAACAGTACCGTCTTTTTCCATAAGCACGGTGTCAAGACCTGCGCCCAGCGCAAGGGTACGGTCCTCACCCAGCTGCAGGAACAGTCCCGGAACACAAAGCACATTGGAGCCGGTTTCGTTTCTTACATAGAAGGAAAAGCCGGTTGCCTCGCCCCATGCCTTGCGCACTTCTTCCCGTTTGGATTCATCCAGCGTTGCGCAGACGCGCTGAAGCTGGGTTCTGAGAATGACATCGGAGCCATTCTGAAGGTCGCTGTAATAATCCGGGATAAGCTTAAGACCCTTGGAGCCGTTTTCGCCATCGTTAGTGATCTCCATGGTGCCGTCGGCAAAATAGTACGGATCCATATCGTGCTTGTCAAAGGCCTTTGCAACCGAAGAATCCTCCTTGCCGATCATGGTGTTGTCGGCATCCTCGAAATCCTCACACATGTAATTTTTTTCGGACTCATAGCCGACCGGTGCCGCCAGCGCCGTTGAGCAGGCGCATACAGTAAGCAAAGCAAGCAACAGAGCAATAAATTTTTTCATAATTCTTCCCCCCGCAATGCGGGCATCCTTTCCGTTTATAATATTTGTCTATGGGGGTATTATACAGCATAAACAAACGGCGGAAAATACACAATCGTAATATAGCATAGCACTATATTAACCATAATTCTCTGCCCGCGGTCTGTTAGCGGCATCTTCCGTTTCCGTTACGGCCCTGTTGCAAAAGCCCGGCATGTTATGTTATAATTCTTAAATGTAATACGGCTGACATATCAGCCGGCACGGCGGCATATTAAAAAGCCGGTGCAAAAACGGAGGAAAGCATGAAATTACGGTTCATAGGCGCGGCGCACGAGGTTACGGGCAGCTGCACCCTGCTGAGCACGGACAGATACAACATTCTTATCGATTGCGGAATGGAACAGGGCAAGGATATTTTTGTAAATGCCGAATTAGGCATTAAGCCGGAAACGGTGGACATGGTGTTTCTTACCCATGCCCATATTGACCACTCCGGCAAGCTGCCGCTGCTTGCTGCATGCGGCTTTGACGGCCCTATATATGCAACTGCGGGAACCGCGGAGCTGTGCGGCATAATGCTGCGGGATTCGGCTCATATTCAAGCCATGGAAGCACAGTGGAAAAACCGCAAGGCGCAGCGCGCCGGACAGCCGGAATCCGCCCCCATGTATTCAATGGAGGATGCGGAAAAGGCGATATCCCAGCTGGTTGCCTGCCGTTACGGCGAAAAAACAGAGATAGCGCCGGGGCTGAGCGCGGAATTCTTTGATGCGGGACATTTGCTCGGCTCTGCAAGCATACGCCTTACGGTGGAGGAAAACGGAGAGAACACCGAAATTGTTTTTTCCGGCGACATAGGAAACGCGGGCAAGCCGATTCTGCGCGACCCGCAGTGTCCCGGCAGGGGGGATATTGTGGTTATGGAATCCACCTACGGCGACAGAGTACACCCGACGGCACCTGACTACATTGCCTCCTTAAGTGCAGTGCTGAACGAAACCTTTGCCCGCGGCGGCAATGTTGTTATCCCTTCGTTTGCCGTAGGCCGAACTCAGGAGCTGCTGTATTTTCTGCGGCAGATACGCCATGAGCGATTGGTAAAAGAGCCGTTTAAGGTGTATCTTGACAGCCCGCTTGCCTTAAAGGCCACAAATGTTTTTAACCGCAATACCGCCATGTGCTGCGATGCGGAAACCGCGAACCTTATTGCTAAAGGCATAAACCCCATAAGCTTTGACGGACTGATAACCACGGAATCAACGGAGGAATCAAAGGCCATAAACGACACTCCGGGGTGCAAGGTAATTATATCCTCAAGCGGAATGTGCGATGCCGGACGCATACGGCATCATCTTAAGCATAATCTTTGGCGCAGCGATTCCTCGGTGCTGTTTGTGGGATATCAAAGCCCGGGGACTCTCGGCCGCAGGCTGCTGGACGGTGAAAAAAATGTGCGCATTTTCGGTGAGGAAATACAGGTAAACGCCCGTATATATACCCTTGCGGGAATAAGCGGGCATGCTGACATGAACGGGCTTATGCGCTGGATAAAGGGCTTTGAGGGGCATCCGCGCGTGTTTATAAACCACGGTGAAGAAAAATGCGCGGACGAGTTGGCCGCGCGGCTTGCAGATGCAGGCTTTGACGCCTCGGCGCCTTACAGCGGCGACGAATACTCCCTGCCGGACGGCACACAGGTGGCCTTCGGCAGCAGGGAACGCGTGATAAGCCGAAAGTGGCCGGATTTTGCCTCGCAGCTTGAAGCGGCGCTTGATATGCTGCGGCAGCGGATATTTGCCAAGGATACTTCAAACGAGAAGGTCAGGCAATCGCTGCTTGACAAAATAAAGGAGTTTGCGCGAAAAATATAGCCGTTCAATGCTTTGAACGCCTCTGTAACAGAATTATTAAAGCCGCAGGCTGCAAATGCCTGCGGCTTTCTTTATTTCGGTTTTTGATACGATTTTTGTTTTGCATTAAATAAAACACCCGAAGCATTTCAAATCTGCTTTTTTATGCGCTCCAACGCATTTTTCTCCAGCCTTGATACCTGTGCCTGACTTATACCTATCTCCCCCGCTATCTCCATTTGAGTAAGGCCTTTGTAATAGCGCAGATAAATGATGCTTTTTTCTCTTTTTTCAAGATGCTTTACCGCATCGGTCAAGGCTATGCTGTTAAGCCAGCCTTCGCAATCCGCGGCGCTGTCGGCCAGCTGATCCGCCACATATACGGCGTCGCCCCCGTCGTGATATACAGGCTCATAGATGGAAACCGGCTCCTGTATTGCCTCTAACGCCGCAGCGATTGCTCCGCGCTGTATTCCCGTTTCCTTTGCCACTTCGTCAAGAGTCGGCTCCCGTCCGTTCTGAAAAGACAGCTTTTCTATTGCCTGAAGCGCCTTATATGCCGTATCGCGAACGGAACGGCTGACCCGCACGGAGTTATTATCCCTGAGATAGCGCCTTATTTCGCCTATTATCATGGGCACGGCATAGGTGGAAAAGCACACGCCCATATCGGGATCAAAATTGTCCGCGGCCTTTATAAGCCCTATACAGCCCACCTGAAACAGATCGTCCATGCTGTCGCAGCGGCGGGCAAACCTGTGAACCACGCTGAGAACAAGCCTGAGATTGCCGAAAACGAACTGCTCTCTCGCCTGCGCATCCCCCTGCCTTGCCGCTTCAAACAGCTGCCGGCTTGCCTTGCCGCTGAGTGTAGGAAGCGCTCCCGTGTCCACTCCGCACAGATCCACTTTATTGCCCAAAGCCGTCACCGCCTTACTTAATGTAAAGCTATTTTTGCCTGTTGAGCAATAGGTTATTCTTAAAAGCGGCAATTACGGCGCAGGCAATTGCAACCAGTATTATTTTGCCAAGCACGGTATTGCGTAACGGGCGGAATGATTTTTATATTTATCCCGGCCGTGCCGAAGCCTTACGGCACCTAAAGCAGCCGCTATCCGGTTTTCCGCAGGTTTTTGGATGGCTCTTTGCGCACATTTACGGCACGGTTATGCGCATACTGCCTTTGGCGCGGCTGTACTTTAGCATGCGTGCGCATATGACTGAGCTCCTCAAGTCTGTCAAGAATTCTTAAAAAGCATCTTTTATAAACGCCCCTGCCCCACAGGCCGGGGTTGTAATGCTCGCCGCGGACATAATATGTAAGCAATGCGCGTGCAAGGCGCATATCGGCGCCGGCAATCAGCAGATCTATATCCGGGGCTTCATACTCCGCAATAACCTCTTCATACTCGCCCAGCAGCAGGCCGGAATCGTAAACGGCATTTATGAACCTTAAAAGAGTGCGGCTGTATACGGGATAGCCCAGAATTATTATGCCATCCTCCGTATGCGTATCCACCCAACGGTAGAGCGAATCTTGACGGGAAGCAAGTATCTTTCTGTAATAAAGCAGCTCGTTTATAGCCTTCATATCATATACCTCCGAAGAACAGCTTATCTTTTCAACGAGGCTATTATACCGAACTAATTGTACCAAAAAGAGGACTTTATATTTGATTTGATTTTTATTTGATAAAAAATTCAGCGCCGCTTCCCATGCGGAAGCAACAGGGGTACAGGATATAAAAAAGGAACGGTTTTCCGTTCCTTTATCCTGCTGATGATTTTGTTTTGCAAAGGCAAAAATGAGCACAGGCTATTTTTCCGCCGCTTTTTTATAGCTGATGCTTACTCCGTCGCCTATCGGCAAAACGGTGGTTATAAGCGATTCATCGGCATAAAGGCTGTGCAGAAAGGCATCCAGCTTTTTTACCAAGGTTCTCTTGCGGCTTGTTACCTTTTTATCGCCGGTGACCATACCGCGGAAAAGGACATTATCGCAAACCAGCACGCCGCCTGCCGAAAGCAGGGGCAGCAGATATGTGCACAGCTCTTCATACTGTCCCTTTGAGCCGTCCAGAAAGATAAGCTCATAGCTGCCGCTCATATAGGGCAGCACCTCTTCCGCGCGCCCGGTTATTACATGTGCACGCTTGTAAAGACCGGCGGCGGAAAAATTCTCCCGCGCCGCTGCCGCGGTCTGCTCATTCATTTCCACCGTCCACAGCTCGGCACAAGCGCAGGCGTTCAGCATGGTTATGCCGCTCATACCGACATTTGTGCCTATCTCCAGTATTCGCCTCGGGCGAAGCGCCGCCGTTAATGTTTTAAGCAGCTGCATGCTTTCGGGAGGCAATGCCGGATTCTGTTCGCTGCGGACATATTCCGCCCCCGGTATAAGCCCGCGCAGATAGTCGCTTGTTTTTCTGCTTGTAACCATATATCAATGAGTTCTGTCGTACTCCTCCCACGCCTTGCGCCACTTTTCCACTATCCTGAGATGCTCCTCATAGGTTTTGGAGAAGGCCAATTCGCCGGTTGCGGGGTCTGTAAGGGTGAAATAGTAATACTTACCGTTTATGATATCGGCGTCCGGGCTGAGTACCGCTTCTATCGCCTTTTTTCCGGGAGAACATATAGGTCCCGGAGGCAAACCCTTGTTTTTGTGCGTATTGTAGGGAGAATCCACATTCAGCTCCTCCGCCGTGAGCACGAGTTTCTTTATTGATGGCATACTGCACGCATACATCGCTGCCCAGCGTCATATCCGCTTTCAGGCGGTTGTGGAATACGGCGGATATTTTATTGAAATCCTTTGTAAGACCCTCGGACTGCACAATGGAAGCAAGGGTTATTACCTCGTTCATGCTCATGCCCATCTGCTCGGCCTTAGCCTGCATATCCGGCGTAAACACACCGGAAAACCTTGTAAGAAGCGTATTTATTACGGAAGCATTTGAGGAGCCCACATAGAAGTTATAGGTATCGGGGAAGAGATAACCCTCCAGCTGATAGCGCACGCTCTGCCTGTTTTTAAGCCCGCTTACAAAGGAAAAGCTTTCAAAGGCGGTCAGATCGTTGCACTGTTCAAGGAAGCTCTGCGCATTTTCTATTACTTCTTTTTCCTGCAGCAGCTTGGCAATGCTTTCAAGATTCATGCCCTCGGTTATCGTAACGGTTACCGTGAGCCTTACCGGGGAGGGCTGAGTGAGTATTTCCAAAATTTCATTTGCCGACATTGTGCGATCCAGTATATACTCGCCCGCCTTTACCTTGCCGGAGCGGTTTGTGAAATCCGCAAGAAGCTTTATGCCCCACTTGGAGTTTATAAGCCCCATTTTTTGAAGCTTGCTGGCCACTGCGCTCATGGAGGAGCCGCTGCCCACCACAAGCATGACCGGCTCGTTGTTGTTTTTATCAACCGGCGCAAACATTTTGCTGTTTACCGTGTTGAACACGCAGGAAATGATAATTATTACAAGCAGCAGACTTATAAGCCGTATGCTTACGGGCCTTAGCACACGCCAGGTTCGCATAAAGGAACGGTCGTTTTTGAGATCGTCGATTTTATCGTGCGCCGCACCCCATGCGTTTTTTATGCGCTGCCAAAGGCCGCCCTTATTTTTACCGCCCTTTTTAGCCTTATCCGACCCGGCTTTGCTGCGCGTCGGGGGCTGCGGTGCTTTTTTTCTGTTCTGTGCCACTTGCGTTCACTCTCCTTTTATGCCCGAATTCTCCGTCACACCTCTATTACTATCGGCAGAATAATCGGACTGCGTTTGGTCTTGGTGAATACATAATCCTTAAGACGGTTTTTAATGCCGTTTTTGATGCTGTTCCAGTCGCTGTGCGGGCCGCTCTGAAGGGAATCGATATAATCGGCCACAACGGCCTTGGCGTTTTCCATAAGCTCCTCCGACTCGCGCACATAGACAAAGCCGCGGGAAATAAGATCCGGACCGGAAAGCAGATCCCCCGTTGTGCCGTCGAAGGTAACGCAGACGATGATTATGCCGTCCTGCGAAAGCAGTTTGCGGTCGCGCAGGACAATATTGCCTACATCGCCCACGCCCAGACCGTCTATCATTACCGCGCCTGCGGGAATGCCGTTGACCATGGACGCGCCCTGCTTATCGATTTCCAGTGCGCAGCCAAGCTCGGGAACAAAGGTGTTTTCCTTCATCATATCAAGGCTTTGCGCCAGACGCGCATGCTGCACAAGATGGCGGTATTCGCCGTGCACGGGCATGAAATACCGGGGTTTTGTAAGGGTGTGGATGAGCTTGAGCTCCTCTTTTCGCGCATGTCCAGAAACATGCACTTCCGCCAAGGCCTCGTATATTACGATTACTCCCTTGCGGAAAGATTGTTTATAACCCTTGATACCATTCTTTCGTTGCCCGGAATGGGGTTTGCCGATATTATTACGGTATCCTGATCGCCCAGCCTGATGCGGGAATGCTCGTCGCTTGCCATACGCGCAAGCCCGCTCATGGGCTCGCCCTGGCTTCCGGTGGTGATGACCACCAGCTTATCCTTGGGTATGGAATCTATTCTGTCGGGCTCCACCCACATATCCTTGGGGACTATAAGCTCGCCCAGCTCGCTTGCAATGCCCGCAATGTTTTCCATGCTGCGCCCCAAAAAGCAGACCTTGCGGCCGCAGGCGGCGGCATGATCCACTATCTGCTGAATACGGTGAACATTGGAGGCAAAGGTGGCAACGATTATGCGCCTGCCCTCCGCCTCAACGAAAGCGCTCCAGCGCCTTGCCCACAGAGCGTTCGCTCATGGTGTAGCCCTCGCGCTCAACATTGGTGCTGTCCGCCATGAGCAGCAGCACGCCCTTGCTGCCAAGCTCCGCAAATTTTGCAAGGTCTATGACCTCGCCGTCCACCGGGGTGTAATCCACCTTGAAATCTCCCGTATGGACAACAGTGCCCACCGGCGTGTGAATCGCCAGTGCAACGGCGCCGGCGATGGAGTGGTTGGTTTTAATAAACTCCACCTCAAAGCAGCCGATTTTGACCTTATCCCGCGGATAAACGGTATTCAGCTGCGCTTTGTCGAATTTGTGCTCCTTAAGCTTATATTCAATAAGCGCACGGGTAAGCTTTGTGCAGTACACGGGCGCATTAACACGCGGAAGCACATACGGAAGCGCGCCGATATGATCCTCATGTCCGTGAGTTATAAGGTACGCCCTTACCTTATCGCGATTGCGCTCCAGATATGTCACATCCGGGATGACAAGATCAATTCCGTACATGTCCTCCCGCGGGAATATCGAACCGCAATCAATAACCACGATGTCGTTTCCGTACTCGATGGCCGTCATATTCTTTCCGATCTCATCAACGCCACCCAGCGGAATAACCCGCAGCTTTGTATTATTCTGTTTTTTTGCCACTAATAAAGTTACCTCCGTTTCAAAAAACATGTTCCGAACAATTATTCACAGAATATTATACCTTGAAACGGTGTTTTAGACAAGCATTTTCCGCAGAGGACAGCTTTGTGCGGTGCATACGCCTTTAAGGCCTGCGGGAAGCTGTTTTCGAAGCTGTCATAAGCTTCCCCATACTTTCCCATGCGGCAGCGTATGCCGCGCAGCCCGGTATGCTAAAGTTTCAGCAGCCCATCCATATCTTTAGCCGAATTTTTGTACGCCCCGCCGGCGGGGATGCACAAGAATATAAGATGCATTGCAAATCTGCCGCACCACCAAAGGCCAAGTGTTCCTTCCGAGCGCTCCGTGCTTTTAATTTCGTAAATATCCGCGCCGTATCTTGCCGCCTCCCGGTATGCAATGTTTTAAACATACCCCATGCGGGAAAAAACCGCAAGGCGTTTTTTTATTGCTGCCGATATTGCTGTCGATATCGGAATCCAAAAACAATTGATGCCGTCCTTGTTCTTAAATCTGATACCCGCAGCTTCATCGAACGCAACGCAAGCCGACAAGTCCGACAGACTTCCTGCTCATATTGTAAAACAAGCTCGCTGCCGTTGTCTGCCCGCCCGAAACAAGAATACTGTTAGTCGATATTTCCTTATATAAATGCGCCTTGCCTGTGCTTCTCGGTGCGAGTTCGCATAAATTGAAATTGTTTTTGACAAGGGGTAACATTATTTTAATAAATAGCCGCTTTACGAATTCCGATAACCCCTCGGGATCTGAAAAATTCATATCATAAAGGCTGTTTCTAATCAGATGATTCATTATTTTCCCATCTGCCGGGAAAGGATTTCGTTATGTTTTCTAACCCTAGAAAGGAAAGATCATTCGCTTTTCTCCCAATAGGGATAGTCCGAAAGCACAAACTCTTCCGCGGCATTTTTCTCTGCCGGCAGGTTAACATAGAGCATATTGCCGCTTGGCGGCATTTTTACGGCAATCACAACCGTAAATTTTCCGTTGCCTTCATCCCGGACGCAGTCCACACAGCTGTTGTAAGAAGCTTCGCCCGTGCGCTTCTTACAAACCACATAGACATCGCCTTTATATTCAATCAGTTCTTTATCGGCAACGGCACGATTCAACGTTTTATCGGTAAATTCCTTCGAAAAAACCTTTAAGAATTGTTTGCGAACACTTTCGATTGTGTTTATATAATCATACGGAGGAAACATAGGTACATAATTCTTCCGCTTGAACCGTACAGGCTTTGCGCTGCACGGATACTCGCCTGCAAAGTTTAAGCTCAGCCAAAGGCTTCTCGCTTTATCCGCCATTTTCCTCGCATCTGCGTAGTACAGGATTGTTCCGTCCTCAGGATAAAGCTCATACCCGTTTACGCCGCGAAGACTTTCAATTACGGCAAGCTTATCATTTGCATAATTATTCCAAATCGCAATAGCTTCCTCGGAAACACTTTTGGCATATGAAGCTATTGAATAATTGTCGCGTGCCGTAATAAATTTGACATCTTTGTTCGAAATAAGCCGTCCGACTTCTATTCTTCCTTTATAGGCATCTGATGAATAACCGTATGTATCGTTATCGATTATAAAAAATGTGAGCTCTCCGCCATCGGTTTTATCAACATAAAATGCCACATGGCTTTCCGAAAAGCTTGCCGTAACCGTACCGACCCAGCTTTTCGGAAGCGTAACCTCATAGGTTCCGTCGGTAAATTTTACTGAGTTTATTTTTACTGTTGTTATAAGCTTGCGAAGCTCTTGAGTAAATGTTGAAAATTTTTTCGGGAAACTGTTGGTGCCGTTGGCATTCACCTCCGTACCGTTCGCCAATACGGCTTTAAAGCTCATACCGGTGCCGTCAAGCACCTGAGAATCGTAACCGTGAAAGCCCTCCCATTCCGCTATTTTGTAGTTACCGAATACTGCGCACAGCTTTTGAAAAACGATCTCATCTGCGTCAATTGCGCGAACGACATTGCGGCATTCCACATTCCCGGAGGTCTTAGCATCCCACATTTCCGTGCTGATGTAATACTCCAAATGAACGCCGTTCTCCGTTTTGTATCCCTCATAAACACGGCGCTGTGCCGTCATATCGGTTTGCACCAGTTTGAAGCTTTTGAAACCCATAGGATCCCCTCCGTAATAACTATTACTACAATTATTATGTTTTGAAACACAAACGGAAACAGATATTAAAAAGGCGAGTGCCAAGATAAAACATAAAAGCAGCTTTCCATTTATTCTTCCTTTCCGAAAGGCACCGGAGGTAATTCGATGCCTTTCGGAAAGGAGGCTTGCACAGCAAGCCTCCTTTTACATATACTAATTCATCTTCGGAAAGCCGAGGTTATATACGCCGCAAGCGTAGAGTTTGCCGTCCTTAAACCAAACATGCATAACCCGTGCCTTACTCTCGGCAGCATACCATGAATAAACCTGCGCCTCTCTCTGGGCATCGTAACGGTATTCCGAAGGATCTGCGCCGATATACGCAACAACATCCGCATAGGTAAGGTTTGCCTGCTCTGTTGCAAAGAAATAGTTCAATCCTCCGAAATATTCCTTAAAGGTTTTCTTCAGAACCGCTTCGCTCACCCGAACATTGCTCATAGGCTGTGCTTGTGTTGATTCGAAGTTAAGGCTGTATGGATTATCAGTATTCACCGTATCACCTCCGCCGTTGTCCGTAAATCAGGCTTTTTCCAGAAGAATCATTCCGAGTCCGTACAGAAGACAGCCGTCCTCAGTGACGGGAATCTCCGCGAAGGAATCAACCTTCTCGCCGAGAACCTCACCCTCGATTTTTGTGTCATAATAGAACTTTCCGTTTTCTTCCTTCCATACCGTGCTTTCAATGGCGGCATATCCGTCCTCGCGGACGACAGCTCCGTGTTTTGCTGCCTCCTCGCGCATCTCCTCCGGCACGAACATGAGGGTGTTGAGTGTGCCGTCCTCGGTAAACTCCGTCCGATACTGCATCAATTCGGCGCTGCCCTCAAATCTCTCATCCGTCGGCGGGTTATCGGGTGTAAAAACCTTCTCTCCGTCCGGTGTCGGCACACGAACTTCCTTGACTTTCCAGATTCCGCAAATGTCCATTATTGTTTCCTCCTTCTCATTAAATCATCAAGCCCACGGATCGGCTGATTTCGGTGTACGCACGCCTGTCAGCAGATACTGCTCCCACAGGAACCACTTTCCGTCACTGCCACGCTGACGCATTTTTATGGGACGCGGAGCGTCCGCACCGCCGCAGGGAATAAACAGCTTCATATAGCCCTGCTCCTCGCCGGAGACGTGATTGCTCTCAATAATTATCGTATACGGCTCGGTAGGTGTATAGTTATTGTCAGGCGTAGAGCCGGCAAAATAGGTGAACGGCAGATAGGTCTTGCCGTCGCGGAAACGGTCGTTCAGGAAGGAAATATCCTGCCCGTTCAGCGGACGGGGACCGCGCAGCCAGTTCAGCATTTCGGTGCCGATGTTCTTATCCGCCGCATATGCGCAGAGAGCAAGAACCGTAAGCGCCGCAGTTTTGAACGGCGTATCGAGGCTTGCCTCGGGCAATGCCTGCATTTGGGCCAAACTCTCCGGCAGCGAAGTGAAGGTAAAGGTTTCTCTCTTGTTGCCGACGGACTGTGCGGCGGTATTTACCGCCTGCTTAGCTGTGCTTTTCAGCTTGTCAAAAATACTCATTTTGATAACCTCCATTTATTTTGGGCAGTACCGTACTGTCTGCGGACATCACGCAGAACCGTCAGACAGTGCCGGACTGCCGAGTTACATATTCACCTATACGGCTTTTTTCTTCTTTTTCATAAGCATGACAATTGCCGTTGTCACTCCTGCGCCGATCAGAATTGACGCTCCGGCAATAATGACCGGTAAAATCCAAGCATTCTTTTTGCCGTCTCCGTCGGAACCCTTTTGATCGTCCGTCCACTCGGGATTCGGACCTCCCTTCGGAATAACGGTATTTTCATTCCGCTTCTTTCCGCAAACGGTACACTCCTCATGCTTTGTCCCTTCCGCACTGTCTGTTGCCAGAATATCAGCCTTCCACGCGAAGTTGTGTACTGCCTTATCTATGCGCTCAGAGCAGGTGTTATCACGACAGGCATGCCAGTGTTCCTCCTCATCGAAGATCCACTTTGTCGTATCTGCTTCATGTGTATGGGATTTGTCGGCATCAATGAAGCTTGCTTCCAGCCTCACCTCGTTTCCCGGCATGGTAAAGGTCACGCTTGCCAGCGAGGCGTCTTGAAGCTCAATGCCGTCTGCCGTCCAGCCGCTGAAGCGCTGCCCGTCCGGAGCCGTGTCGGCGATAACAACGACTTTTTCTCCCTCCGCAGCCTGTGTCAGCGGATTGCCGTCAGTATCCATCGCCTTGCCTCCGATAACGGTCAACGGAATATAGTTGACAATCGCGGGGATGGTTTCTGTTTGCATGATCTTGTTGCATTGGCTGCATTCAGTATGCTGCTTGCCCTCAACCCCAACTTCCGCCTCTGTATCGATTATCCATACACTTTCTATGTGTTCTTCATATATCTTGTTGTCACAAACAGTGCATTTTTACAGTGCTTGCCTTGAGATTCATCATTTGTCCATTCACCATAGGTATGCTCCTGTATTTCCACCGCTCCGCAAGAGCAGATATGCTGATGATTGTGCGCCGATGCTTGAGACGGAACCCATGTTCCGAAGCTATGGTTCCCGACGGTAACGGTACAGGTTCCTACAAGCGAGTTGTTGTTGTTTGCTTTTGCGGTTATTGTAGCATTTCCTGCGCCGACAGCGGTAACCAAGCCGGTTTTTTCATCGACCTTCACGACCTTGGGATTGCTGCTGCTGTACTTTATGGTGAATGTACCGACAGCGTCAACGGGCGTTATTGCTGCATTCAGCTGCCAGATGTTTCCGACGTGCATCGAGAGCGACTTTGTGCTGACGGCAACGCCGGTTGGCTTTACGACGGGGTTTTCCCTTATTGTCAGCATGAACTGAGCACGGTAGGCAGCGGAAGGTTTCTCGCCGGGCTTGAGAATACAGAGCACCACAGCGACAGGGTCAACGGTCTTCTTCTTCGCGATAACCTTTCCGTCCTCTATCTTGGCATACTCGTTCTCAAAATCGTAAATATAAGTGGTGTGGCCGAGGCTGTTCTTGACCTTCTTTCCGACTCCCCATACCAGCGAATATCCCGAGACATCGCGCGGAAGGATCGACGGAAGATCGGTCGGAAGAGTATATGCCTCGCCCTCTTCAAGAGTAACATCGCTGAAATCCGGCTTATAGCTAAGAATTGGAGAGCTTGGTCCCATGTCCGTGGGCGTATATACAACGACCTGCGCACCGCCGTAGGTATTCTGCATAGGGCCAGAAGGTCCGGGATAGTACAGTGAGAACGACCCGTAACCCACCTTCTTTCCCTTGATCGTTACGGTGGTAAAGCCGTTGAGACTCGTCACCTTGTTCTTCGGAGAAACGATCTCGAAAAACTGAGTGTCGTACGATGTCGGTGTCTTGACTTCAAAATAAGTGAATTGGTTTGCCGTGGCAGGGTTCAGCCTCACCCTGAGATTAATGGTCTGACCGGGTTTTATAAACACCGTGCCGTTTCAACCCCGTCAAAGGTGATACCTCCCAGCCGCACCGTATCGTCAATCAGAAGCTCCTGGGATTTGATAATGAAGCCCGGTTTCTTTACATCGGTTTCGGCAAGACGGTAGTAGAAGTACAGCCTGTCGCCGGTATAGTACCCTTTTCCCGTAGCCGAGGTCAGTTTCTTACTCCAGTCGATCTTGCTGAGGTCAGTGTAATTGGTTTTGCTTACAACGTAATCGTACTTCGTGCTGTCGAAGTTTGTGATTCTGTATCCGTCGTAATAGTCTTTTGACTTTGTCGCAACAACTTCAAGCGGTGCGGGTGTTCCGGGATTGTAAGCCTTTTTGACGTAGAGAGACTTTCCGTGAATACCTCCGTAGTACTTGGTGCCGTCCTTGCCGTAAACCGACAGGTACACGTACTTATTGACGTATTCAGGCTTGTTCAGCTTGATTGACGGACCGTTTTCGCCTTCGATATCCTTGCCGACGCCGGTTTTAGGATCGTTATACTTCCACTGATACACAACTCCGTTCAGGTCGGTAACATTCGGCAGTGTAGCCGTGATGGTGCCGCCGTAGAACGCGTCGGTTTTGGAATACTCGACCGGTCCTTTGAGCAGAACGCCCTCCTCAGGCACAACCGCTGTCAGCACAGTGGTTATGTGGCTGAGTTCGTCCCAATAGATCGCGGTTCCGGGGTTCCTGTAGTACCACTCGACATAGAGCGTGTATACCCCCGTCTTCGGCACCTTGAATGTGCTGTTGCCTCTGGATTCGTATAGTAACTTGGTTCCGTCGTATACATATACCATGGAATGCTGCTTGACCCGTCCCTCTTTTTCAAGCTGGAGGAACCAGTCGGGAAGCGGGACACTGACGCTGAAGGTATAAGGCTTGCCGGCATAGAGCGGAACCATTCCGTCGCTGCTTATCTCGGCACCGTTTATCTTGATGTCCATATCTTTTTTGTTTGGCATGGAGCCGCTTCGCGACATTCTGATCTTATACGGACTATCTTTTGAGCTTCGTGCCGAATAAAACGTATCCACGAGCCATGCCTTGTGAATCTTGCCGTATACGTTCAGTTCAGTCCACAGTAACCGTGCTTCCTTGGTGGGATGTGTACCGAATTCGCCCCACAGTTCATGCCTCTCGAACTGGACCTGCAGATACCTCGCGTTCAGAAGGCGGAGTCTTTCCCTGTTGACGCTCCAGGAATACGCGACGGTTTTGGTGTTGAAGACCTTGATGTCTACATAACCCATCGTATCAAACGTCAGGTCGCTTGACAGCATCACATGGGAGACCTCTTTCTTCTTGTTCCCCATCCGCATTTCGATGTTGCTCCAGTCGCTGATGGTTATCGTTTTGGCATAAAGTCCGTAGGTTGCGCCGTCTTTGCCGGATCCGGTCGTATCGACACGGAGAATACCGTATCCGGTAACGGTCAGGTTTCCGCTTTCCGATGAGGTCGTGTTGGGTTTTGAAAGGTCAACCGCCGCTCCTGCCGCTCCTATGTACTTATAATTCGAGCCGAGCGTAAGCGTCAGCGTATTCTTCGAGTCGGTATCAATGGTCAGGTCCACTCCGGGCGCATATATCGCACCCATTTTGACATCGCCCGAACTGAGACTCAGGGTCAGCTTTTGTCCCTCAAGCCCGCCGAGGAAAAGAACCTTTTTCTCGTCTTTTGTCCAGTAGTAAAGCGTCCCCTTGTAATAGCCCATGATCTCTTTCGCCTTGGGGTACTTTTCCATATAGTACCGCAGCGAATAGAGCTCTTTTACTTCTATGTATTCCGTCGGAAGGTTTTCGAAAACGACTTTGACCTCTCCGCTCTTAATATCGGCAACTCCGCGCGGATAACTCGGTGCCGTAGCTGCAACCTTAACCGCCGGAAAAGCGGCAAAGGTCATAAGAAACATAATCAGTGCCAAAACAATGCATAACTGTTTTTTCATTGATTCTCCCACATTTCAATATTAGTTCTCAACCGCGCTCATCGCGGATGTTTGTCTTTTGCAACTTTTGCCGCAACAATTACCCCGCCGCTGCCCAGCGCCGCGCCGCCCACTGCAATCAGTGCGATTACCAATGGTGAAACACCGGCTTTATCGTTATTGCCTTGCGGCGATTTTTCGGAATCCTCCGAAGCATCGACGGTGTTGTGCTCTTCCGGTTTACCGATATTTCCCCCTGAATCTGCGGTGCCGTCCGTTGACGGCATCTGCGAGTAAGCAGGAGCTCCTTCCGTATCGGAAGCCGTAGGGGAATTATCGGGCAATTCGGAGCCCTCAATTACGGTGACCGGAATGACGCTTGAATATGCCTTGCCCCCGAGATTGGTTTCCACGCAGCAGACATAATATCGCGTGCCGAGCATTGTGGTGTCGCAAACGAGTATCGGGTATTCTTCCGGTTGCCCATCTTGTGCACCGATAGCAACAATATCCTTAAGTGCGCCGGTATCGGTTTCATACCATGTATAAGATTTTATGTCATCTCCCTCAAATGCCTCAGCGTCGCATAAGAGCTTCAAAATCTTATCCTTTTTTATTGTAACCGCTGCCGGAACCTTTAAGCGCGGCGGCAGGCTTTGCCCACCGACCGAGATATGCGCCCTTTGCGAGGTTACACTTCCCGTTTTATTTGATATGACGCAATAAATCTCCGCACCGTCAAGCGCACTTCCGATACCGTTGATGAAAAAGACGTTTCCGATATCGTTACGGCCATAGCCGTCACCGACAACCCCGACCTGCCACGGATGGTTTTCGTCAAAGGATTCGGCCGTATTATAGGCAGTGCCCTTGTAAACGATAAACCATTCATAGGCAAGTCCGTCTCCTGTTGCCTCCACGCTCCAGTTTGCCGACGCATGTTCCGGAAATATCATATTCTGCGGCTGATGAATGATTTCAATCTTATCCGTCGCAAGTACAGAAGCCGGCAAAAGAAACGACAAAACAAGGATTAACAGAATAATAGCTGCTTTTCTCATAGGCCCCTCATTTCTGTGCGGTACATTAAAATTTACCTCCTCCGCCGCCGTGGGTCGATCCCGAGGAAGAAGTATGCGTGCTGCTTCCTTCGGAACTGCTGCTCTTAGGCTTAGCCGTACGTGATACTGTGTTGTACAGGAACAGATCCCTGCTCTCGGTAACGTTCAGGCTGCCGTCCTTCATATAGCTGTCTGCTGCTGCCTGAAACCGCACCGTTTTAAGCTTGGCCTTCATCTTGCCGACCACAACGAACGACAGCATGAAGCCTATCACTATTGAAAGCGGTATCCAAAACAGTGAAAGCGGCTCCTTCGGAAGATTGTTCACATCATAGGGCTTTCCGGTTTTTGCCTGAACGATAAAGTCTTCGCAAAGCCCGACAAAAGTGTCGAAGGCTGCGGCAAAATCGCCTGCTGACAGATTATCCTTCATTTTTTTCCCGATATATTTGATGCCTTCGTCCGTAAACGCTGTGATGCCGTAGCCATGGGTGGATATGTACCAATCATTGTCTTCCGTGCTGATAAGCAACAAAAGACCGTCCCTGTTTTCACCGTAACCGAAGCTGCAATAATCATAAATATCGTCGGCATAGTCGCGCGGGGTCTTTCCGTCCAGCGTGCTTGTCGTCAGAATGGCTATATCCATTTTTTGCTTTTTGCTCAGCTCGTTGAGTTTGTCGGCAAGCGCCGCTTCTTCTCTGTCGGAGAGAAGCCCCGCCTGATCCAAAACACGCTCATACTTATTAGCAAAACCGTCCGTCTGCTCTGCAAAA
This sequence comes from Oscillospiraceae bacterium, assembly GCA_022009755.1. Lineage (GTDB taxonomy): Bacteria > Bacillota > Clostridia > Christensenellales > QALW01 > UMGS1338. The sequence goes on along the minus strand of CP091722.1, from coordinate 132,737 downwards.
ACCGGAGCTGCCATACAGAGGCACAGAACAACGGAAAACAGAAGCACCATTATTTTCTTTTTCATTCCGTCTTCCTCCTTAAAACAATCCGATCAGGTGCAAAAGCCATGCGCCGCCGTAGGTTACGGCCGTAAAAACAGCTGCCAGCAGCAGTGTCCAGCGGGAGGCTGCCGCTTTGTCCACAGGCAGATCGCCGACAAATTTACCGGTCTGTCCGTTCATGGCAAATGTGTATTTGCTGCCGTTCCATGTGGTATTCAGAAGCCATACGGGATAAAGCGCATACCGGGCTTTGCCGCCGCGGAACTGAACGCTGCTGTTTTCCGTTGTAACGGTGGTATATCCCTTAACCGTTCCGGAGAAGGCCTCCTCTGTGGAACGCTTGACGCGCTGATTGGCACGGTCAATGCTGGCCTCGGCGGTCACATCGTACCTATCCGCCAAATATCCGGCAAGATAAGCCGTTTGGAAATCCACCGCCTCCGAAAAGTCATACGGCTCTATGGATTCCATCAGATCATCCGCCATTTTCGAGGATCCGTCCACCGGCACATGTTCAAAACCGACACTGCCGCCGCGGTGCACCATATAATGGCTTGTCTGGGTATAGTTGTACTCACTGTCACTCCACGTGCGGACATTGGTGGCGCGGTATCGTACCTGTGCATCCACATCGGTATCGAAAAGCCAAAACGGAACATAGATACCCTTAATCTCGTCGATATGGTTTTGATCCTTGAAAATTTTAGGCAGCAGCCGCTTTCCCGTCAAATGCCGCATCAGTCCGGCCTTCGCCGCCTTTTTATCCAGCTTGAACGGGATTACGAGATCGGGCTTGAGTGCGCCGGCAAACTGACCCATCATCACAACGGGATTGCCGCAGAACGGACACGATGTGGCAGCCGTATTGGCATCGCCGACGATCTCGCCGCCGCAGGACTTGCACACACATAAGAGCGCAGATCGGAGGCTTCGCCCTCCTGCCATTCGCGTCCCGCCGCAGTTTCCCATTCCATTTTGTCCGACTGTTCACCCCGGAGCTCGGCGTCATAGCCCTTGAGCGCATCCATCTCGAACTCGGTGTCGCAATAAGGACACTTCATCTTTTGGAGCGTACTGTCAAAGGCTATCGCACCGCCGCAGCAGGGACATTTGTATTCCTGTAAGGTTTGCATGAATAAACTCCTCTCTTAAAGAATATTGCCCGCTGAAAGCAGTAAGTGCTGCGTTTGCTTTTCGACTCCGCTAGGCAAAGTTGCCCCGGCAGGCTTTCGTGTTTGAATCGGTTGGTTGCAGCTTCGCAGACTGCACACATCGGTCGGTCATTATAGGTTCCCGTTGTTTACCGACGGCATCAGTATTGCTGACGGATTTTCGCTTTCGTAAGGCAACGGAAAGCATTAATCAGTTCATCGCCTGCATATACCGGGGCACATATTGAACTGCCGTCTGCGAAATCAAACGAAATACGGTATGCGGTTTCGTCAAGCGCGAATATGCCGTCATCCGGCGGCTTCTTATACTGCCTGACCATTGTAACCAACTGCTGCTGCTTTACAATGCGGAGTATTTCTTCCGCGTCACACTCATCGACCGGCTGTTTTTCCGCTTCCGTGTGAGTGCCGCTGCCGTCAATCACTGCATCAAACGATAAATACCATGAAATTCCGTTCTTTTCAAGGGTAAACGAATAGGAAGAGGAATAATTCATGCTGCTGCAGATAAAGACAGCCGTGACTTCAACGTTCTCTGCCGCCTCGCAGTGTCTGTCTGCAAGAGTAAAGAGATAATCGAGCGCTTTATTGCTGATTGCAGTCTCTTTATTAACTTCGGTTCCGTCGGAGAAGGTCATCCCGAAGCTGCGCATCGGTGCATCGGGTATTTGAAAAATACGTATCGGATTACGGTGTTTTCGCAGCCGCTTTATCTCCCCTTCATCGCGAATTATTGCAAGAAATTCATTCGCCTCTTCAGACGGTATCGGAAATGAGGAAAACGAAGCGTAACGCTCCTTCTGATTTCCCACACGGCAATCCGCCGAGAATAACCAGCAAGCTTTCTCCTTGCGCAGAGCGAAAGAATATACCGGGTTGCTTTCCGTTGCATAATATGCGGCATGTATGAAAACTATATCATCGACGGTATACTCATTGTTTCCGCTGCAACCGAAAATTCCGGAAAACAGTAAGAAAGCCGACAGCATAATCACCACCTTGCAAACGATAGTGTTTTTCATGTTATTATCGGAAGGGTTTTCCGCACTCCGGACAGAACTTCGGAGGCTTTGCCTGATTCTCCGGAGCGTAGCCGCAGGACGCACAGCGCACCGCCTTCGGAACCGGCCTGAGCCCTCCGCAGTTCTCGCAGAATTTTTTGCCGTAGCTTTCAGTGCCGCATGAGGGACATTTCCACGCCTCGCCGCCCATTGGCTGAGAGGCGGGCACCGATTCCTCCTGCCGGGGGTGCAAGCTTTCAACCCTGTTCATCATGCCGTCGCCGTCAAAAACACGATGCTCCTCATCACGGCGCTGCAGAATGTCCGACAGCTTATGCATTTTCTGCTCATATTCCCGATACAGATCGGTATAAGGGCTGTTGGGGCGATTGCCGTCGCTAAGCTCCAGTTCAATCGAGGTAAACCACGGTGAATCTACCAGAATCTCCACATTGAACGCATAGTCGCACTCGTAACGCGGCGGATCATAGCTCTTCCTGTTGCCGTCAGAATCCTCATAGAAAATCTCCTCTTTGTTCTCCCTGATCTCGGTGTGTACCGAGGTCACCTGCGAAAAGTGAATCAGGTCGGGATTGCCGCTGCGCCAGTCGGACAGCCCCGTGACGATAAACTCCTCGCTCCATGGATTGATGTGCACATTTTTGCTTCCTTCAAATGTTATATACGGAGAGAATTCCGCAAGCTTCCGTTCATTCTCCGCACGGTAGGCAAGCTGGTTTTTGATATCCTCCACGGTAGAGTGTCGGCGATTACTGAAAAATGGAGATAGCTTTCTTGCGCAATCCTTGCAGAGATTACCGTCCTCCAGCTTGCAGTTTCCTAAAAATCCTATTTTCTCGCCGCAGATATCACAGTATTTTTTGTCAAACAATCCCATGTATAAAATCCTCCTTTGATGCTTCGCCGTCTGCACGACCCATGCTGCATTGCCGATCTGCAGGCTGCAGCCGCCCTGATCCGTATGATTGTCCGCTGTCTTTATTCGGAAAATATGTCTTGCGCGGAGCCGCATAAGCAGGCTTTTAACTGCTCAAGCAGCATATCTTCGCCTCTGCCGTCGTATTTCGCCGATATCCTGCCGCCGTCCGCCGTTTTCCAACATACCGACAGGCTGCTGCCTGTTTCATCATATATCACTTTATTTCGGTGTCTTACGGGGGGCGGCCTGTGACTGCCGTCCTTAAGGCATTGCTCGATATGACAGCATTGTTCGTCAGTCAGCAGTACATCCTCGGCTGTAATCCGCCTCTCACTCTCCGGATCTATATACCATCCGGAGAGTGATAAGCGATTCTCGCTATGCGTCACATCAAACGCAAAGCACTCGTATTCGTTTGACGAGCTCTGCCCCCAGTTCAGACTGCTAAGCACAGCATCCTCCGGGATGCGCGCAGGAGCATTCTCCGTCTTTGTGCGTCCGCCCCCGTACGTTATTTTGCCTATGGTAAGACTCCGACAGAGGAATGTGCACACCGATCCGACAACCCCCGGAAGCAAAATCGGCAACAGAACCGTGATCAACATCTTCACAGCCTTATTTATTTACGGTCATTATCGTCAAATATATCTCCGCATTCGGGACAGAACTTCGGCGGATGTATCGGGTCTTCCGGCTTCCAGCCGCATTTATCGCAGCGATAGACAGGTGCGCCCTCGGGCTTTTTTGCTCCGCAGTTTTGGCAGAACTTACCTTGATTTACAGTGCCGCAGGAGCAGGTCCAGCCAGCTGCATCGGCAGGTTTCGGCTTGCCGCACTCAGGGCAGAATTTGCCGGCAGCCTCGGCGCCGCAGGAGCACTTCCAAGTATCTGCCGCTGGCTGCGGCTCCGGCTTCTTTGCTCCGCAGTTCGGGCAGAATTTGCCGCCGACTGCTGTTCCGCAGGCGCATTTCCACTCGCCCGCCGCAGGAGCCGCCGGTGCCTGCTGCTTAGCCTGCTCTTGCTGCTGACCCATTGCAAACAGGTTCTGTGTATTCATGCCGCCGCCCGCATTCATGGCCATGCCCATTCCCATAAAGCCGGTCATGGCGCCGGCCTGATTGCCCGCCGCCGTTTTCATGGCATCCGCCTGAGCTCCCACCAAAGTGGCCGCCGCCATAGTGGGGTCGCGCATGATGGCCACACGCTGCGCCTGCTTGATCATCTCTGCATCCTCGTCCGGCAGGGTAACCGAACCGATCGCTATGCTGACAACCTTTAATCCCCGCAGTGCACCCCATTTTTCCGAAAGTGCCGCATTCATGGCATTTCAAGATCCGTATTGTGCGTCACTATCTGATTGGGTCGTAATTCCAAATCGGACAGCCGTCCGAAGGCTGGCTGCAAGGCACTGACAAACTCGGTTTTCAGCTGGCTGTCCAGCTCGTCACGGGAATATTCCTTCTCCACATTGCCGCATACATTGGTATAGAACAGCAGCGGATCTGCAATCTTATAAGAATACACACCGGAGCAGCGCACCGATACATCCAGATCCAGCCCGATCTTGCTGTCCACTACACGGAAGGGTATGGGGTTCGGGGTGCCGAATTTGTTGTCGATAAGCTCCTTGGTGTTGAAATAGTAAACGCGCTGATCCTTGCCGGTGTCACCGCCGTAAGTAAAACGTTTGCCGATGGTTTTGAAGGTTTCCTTAATGCTTTCCCCGAGATTTCCGGCAAAAATGGACGGTTCGGTAGAGGTGTCGTATGTAAATTCTCCCGGTTCGGCGCAAACCTCTACTACCTTCCCCTGCTCTACAATAATCATACACTGTCCGTCCGCCACGGCAATGCCGGAACCGTTTGAAATGATATTGTCGCTTCCTTTCGTATTTGAGGAACGTCCGCCGACTCGTTTTTGTCCCTTGGTGACAAGCACCTCTTTCGGCATTGACTCACAGTAGAAGAATTCCTTCCACTGATCCGCAAGAGTTCCGCCCAAGGCTCCTATGCCTGCTTTAATAAGACCCATAATAATTGCTCCTTTCGTATTGCAGGAATGATTAAATAATATGTTTTTGAATATTTTCTCCGGCCTGTGCCGTCGGATTACGGTTTATTTTCCGTATTCCCGACGGAATACGGATTTTTATTCTCTTTCGGAATGTCGCGTGCGGAGCCGCATCTGCCTGCCCAGCCTATAAATACCATCCACAGGATGAGATATACAACCCATGCGGCAAATGCACCGATCGCCCACCATACCGATATGTTCAGCCAAAAGTGCAGGATGAGCAAAATTACTGACGGAATCAATCCCACAAAATTAATCAGCATATTAAAAGCCAAACAAAGAAAAAATCCGCCTTTTCGTTTTGTCCCGCGCATCTGTCTCCTCCTTTCAATTTATCCGGCCGCGAAAGCCGCTCATGCATCGCTCAAAAACCATGAAATTTGCCGTTCAATCCGATGTCTTTGTATCCTCGGCCTTAAGTAATGCTCCGGTTGCCATGCTCTTTTCAGGAAACATGCTTCTGCTTGATTATATTCGGATAGTTGCATATGCTGCTTTCTGTGTTTTGTTGCTTGCTCACATCGCATAAATCTGATCCATCAGATATTCCGCAGTCATAGAACCGTAAAAGAACTGATCGATAAAACCGTTTTTTTTGGCATCCCGGATGTCCTTCGCCGCCTGCTTTTCGGTATTGGAGTCCACAATGAGGGCGATTTTGCAATATGGACACACCGCCTTTACCTCATCACGAAGCTTAAGCCTTTCGCAAAGCAGCCACGGGGTATAGCCTGTTACTTCCATCACAAGAACAAACGGTTTGTACACCTGACACAGTTCGACGGTATCCTTAGGCGACTCTGCACGGACTACATCGATATCATAGTCCGAATTCTTGAAAGCAGCCGCCACGGAATCGGCAAACAGAAAATTCTGCATGTCGACCACAATTTTTTGCATCGAACCATCCCCCCTTCCTATATTATTATTCCTGATGGACTTATTCCGTTTTATTTTCGTTACCATTATATCAAAGAAAAAGTGCTTTGTCTGTCCTCACAATCGAGGACAAATTCGGCTTAAAATGTAAACAAATTATGAACACGCCGCTGTTTTTCTTCGGACAACAATAAAGCCGCCCGACTTTTTTTATAAGCCGGACGGCTGCGAATGAATGTATACAACCGTCGCATTTGCCGCGAATATATTAGATTTCTTCGTGTTCTTCCGGCCAGCATCCGGATACTACCATCCGTTTGCCAACGGCTGCGATTATCAGGCGGTTGCGGTTTGTATAACCTGTTTTTTCCAACATTCGGTTAATGTAGGTTCGCACCGAGGATTCGGCCACATTCAGTTTTGCGGCAATCTCGGCATTGGTTTTTCCCTCACAAAGCAGGCGCAGGGTTTCCATCTCACGGTCGGACAGTTCGCAGGAAAGCGTATTGCCGAGCTGCACACTCGGTACACTGTCCGGCCAGAAGCGCTTACCCGAAAGAGTGCCTTCGATCACGCTCACAAGGTCACCCGAAGGTGAATCCTTATACCAGAAGCTGTCGGCGCCGATTTTTTTTGCCCGATCAAGAAATCGTCCCTCCAACATAGATGTCACCATAACGATCTTTATCCCGGGATAGAACTTCTTGATCGATTCGGCAGCAGCCAGACCGTCCGAGTCACTTTCGGTGCATATATCCATGAGAATGAGATCGATGTGCCCCTCGCTGCAATGACGAAGAGCCGCATCGGCACGGGACAGCGTGCCCGCGACCTCGCAATCCGTACACTTTTCCACGCAGGAGCACAGATATGTTCTTGCCAATGCCTGATCTTCAACAATCAGTATTTTTCTTACAGCCATAGATTATTCCTCCGAATTTCCATGCTTCGGCATCTCAATCACCAAAGAAAACTCCGGCATGCTCTGTACCGTCATCTTGCCGCCCGAATTTTCTATTCGGTGGCGCAGATTGGTAGGACCGCCGCCCTCCGTAATCTTTTTCTCCGGCGGTTTGCCGTTATTGCGTATCACTACTGTATAGCTGCGTTCGTTCTCCCAAATATTCGCAGAAACCTCGGTCGCGTTGGCGTGCTGAATAGCGTTGGTCAAGCAGACCTGCATGGCGGTGTACATCAGCTCTGCCTCACCGCCCGTCGGGTCTTCGCCTCTTATCCTCACGGTCACGCCGCCCGTCTTTGCACTGTCAAGCAGTTTTTCCTTTGCCGACAGACCGATTGCATCCCGAAAGGCAATGACTTTCTCCCATTCACGGCACACAATATCCGCATCAATACCGTCAATTTCGCCTGTCATGTACTGCTTCGTCAATGTAATGCATGAAGCAAGATTGTCGTGCATGGCCGATTTTACGGCAAGCCGTTCCTTTCCCGTGCTAATGCCCCGACATTATCGGAAAGCTGCTTCAATTTCTCCGAATCCTCCTCCAGTTTTCTGCTGTCGAAGGTAAGCTGCACCAAAGCACGCTGCAGTTCCGTAACATCGGCGGCGGTGAGCTGTATATAACTCTCTCCGTACCGATCGGTGACCTCGGTTTTTTCAAATTTCCATACATTTGTCCGGAAATCGATAAGTATTCTCTACATCCGGAATCTGTACAATGCCATTCGGAAGATCAGACAGTGCTTGCTCGACCTCACCCAAATACTGCATATCGCTGTCAAGCAGCTGTCGGCTCAATTTATACATCTGCCGGTTGCAGAGAACGATACTGCCCGTGCGATCAAAAAAACATGCGGCAGTGGGAAGTCGGTCAAAGCTCTCTTTGATGGCATTGAAACCTAAGCGTTTTATTCTTCTATGCACCGTTCACTCCTCCTATCAGCGTACGAATAAGCCATAAGCCGTCCTCCCGCGTTACGGTTACATTCGAAGAAACGAGGGATGACAGATCCGCGGTGCACTCCACCGACAGATCCATCTCGCTGTCGGACACTGATATAAACAGCGACTGCAGCCCGTTTATCGTTGTTTCCGCAACAATCTTCAAAAGATCGAATAAGCGCACCACCTCCGCCGAAAGCATCGGTTTTGTTGTATGATAAACCACACTGCACTCCGTGCCGCAAGCGGTCACAACCCTCACCGCCTCGTCCACAGTCAGCCGAAGCTCCTGCTGCGGCAAAAGCTCATATTCCATGCAGAGAAAATACAGATTGGCACCGCGCTTGATGTAAGTACCAAGCAGAAGGATTCTTTTCAGCAGGTTTTGTATTTCGGCAGGCTTTGCGCCCTCACATTGTTTCAGCAGTTGCCCTATTCTGCTTATCTGCTTTCCGTATTTTGCCTCTAATTCTTTATAAATACGTTTTTTTTCGGTCAACTCATTCAGTTTTTTCTGTATGAGATATGCTTCCTGCAATTTCTCTTTATTGCTTTATTTTGGCCTTGTTTTCGCTCAACCTTGTGCGAAGCTCGGTCAGAGGCCGAACATTATCCTGCCAAACGGCATATCCTCCGCTGATCGGTGCCGAAGAAATACGTATTCCGTTGAAACGGATAATCTGAAGCCCCTCCTTAGGGCAAATAATATCTTCATCTGCAGCATGGGAACGGAGAATGATATTTCCGTCGCGGTCCGCGATGCATGCCGCCAGTGTCGTTGCCTCGAAAAGCTCGACATAGCCTGTATTGGACTGTATCATCCGGCAGCGTATACAGCTTTCATAAATCGCAGCATACAGAAGGCACAGCATCACATTCATATCGCCGAACCACCGGCGTATAGCCGGCAGTCCCAACAGATACAAAATCCCGTACAGAACCGTTACGCAGCCTATAACAAACGGTGTGAGCTTCTTTTTGGGGCTGCTCGGAATGCGGCTTTTCTTCAAAAGGAGGATAAGCGAAAAAAACATGCAGGTCACCATCCAGCCGAGGCAGCAGAAGTAAACGGGACCGTGGGAATAGGAATAATTGTTCGGTTCTCCCGGCACACCGCTGTCGAATGCAAACATCTGCTGGTGCAGGTCGTTGGTAATCACCAACAAAAACAGCACAGCCGGAATGATTGCCAAAGCGCTGATCCTTCCGGTCAGACGGTATTCCTCCGATTTCCCCAGAGACAGCGCAATATACACTCCCAGCAGCGGTATAAAAAGCATGGGTAAATAGTAGAGATACCAAATGTACCGCGCCACTGTCAGATCGGTGACAAACTCATATTTCAGCGTGCGCAAAATAAGCCACACCAGCATCAGCGCCGCTGTCAGACGCAGGCAGTGCAGCGCCTGCTTCTGTATAATGCGCCGGTCGAGGGAAAAGCCCCACAGGGCAAACAGCAACAAATAAAGCAGCGCACGGATATAGTTTATGTAAACACCGCCTATGTCGAACATGGCAAACATTCTGCAAGAATAAGCCGCCGTAATGATCGTAAAAACAAGGATCATCGGGAGCAACCGTTTCGTTTTCCGTTTCATTGGGTGAATCACTCGCTTTCTCTCTCGAAGACAAGGATCGGTCCCTTGACGATTTTATGTGTTTTCCGGCAAGGCGATTCCAAATGTGCATTTACCAAAGACAGTATACTAAGGCATCATCAAAGCTCCTTGTCGGACACAAATTCCATCATGTCATTAGGCGTACAATTCAGTGCTTTGCAGATCTTTCCCACGGTTTCAACCGTGATGTTTTCATTCCTGGTCATTTTGGAAATGACATAGTTGCTGATGCCCGCAGCCTTTTCAAGGTCTTTCTTTTTCATATCCCTGTCAATCAGCAATTTCCAGAGTTTTTTATAGCTTATATTCATACCGTCAGCCTCGATTCAAAAAGGAATTTACTCGGAAAATAGGAACAGCCGACTTTGACCGTAGGAATGATTATAGCATATTTCTTAAAAAAACACAAGGGTTTATAAAGCGATAGATTTATTTTTGCGATTTTTTCAAACTGCCACCGCAGCAGAAAAGAAAAGGCGAGCCGCATTTTACTGCGATTCGCCTCTGCTGAAATATATGGTGGCTTGTCTTTGCAATAGGGTATTCCCGAGTCCTTTTATTTCTGCTGCAATCTTTCTTAAGCCGGGTAGTTCGCTTTTTTCCTTCCGCTGTGACAGGTAGCCCTGCCATCGTATAGGCACAGTTGCCCTTGGCGGCAAATTCCATTGAAAAATAATCCTGCCGCCGTTATAATAATGCGGAAACGATGTAAAACATTTATTGCTCCTTCGCAGGGTTCTCGATCAACCGATCGGTTCAAAATCCGCAGCTCCGTGCTTGCACAGCGGACATATGAAATCCTCCGGCAGTTCTTCTCCCTCATATACATATCCGCACACCTTGCAGACATACCCTTTCCTGCCCTCGGTTTGAGGTTTCGGTTTGACATGCTTCTGATAATAGGTATAAGTCATAGTCTCTCTGTCTGAGATGACACGCGCCTCGGTGATCTCGCAGATAAACATACCGTGGGTATCAAAGTCGACATACTGCATAACCTTCAGCGACATAAATGAATTTATATATTTGGGCAGAAAGACCAATCCGTTATCGCTGCGAAGAGGTTCACAGGATGCAAATTTATCCGCCGTTCTGCCGCTTTGGAAGCCGAATGTTTCAAATACCGAAAACGGTGCGTCGGTGCTCAGGCAGTTAACATTCATAATGCCTGTCTGTTTTATGATGTGATGGGAGTAGTTTTCTTTGTTTATTGTCACAGCAATACGGTTGGGTGTATTTGTGACCTGTGACACGGTGTTGACGATAAGACCGTTGTCCTTTTTGCCGTCGTTAGAGGTGACAACATACAGCCCGTAGCCCAGATTGAAAAGAGCCGACAGATCGTTTTTATTCGCGGTTTCATCCTGCCTTGCCAGATACTCACGGCAAAGCTCCTCCGCGAGAGCGTCAAGCTGTTTGTTGCTGTCTGCATCAGGTGCAGAAAGCAGCTTCACCGTGTTAGATGTAAAGGTAATGTCCGCAGAATTTTCAAGCATTCCGCGCATAACCTTGGCTGCAAGCGGTGCCCATGAGCCGTTCTCGATCAGAGCAACCGTGCGCTTCTGATAATTCCGCTCGGTCAATGCCTCAATAAAATGACGCATCGGCGGAAATATATCGGCATTGTAGGTAGTGGTTGCAAGAACCAGTTTTCCGTAGCGGAAGGCATCGGCAACGGCGGCGGACATATCGCAGCGTGCAAGGTCATATACCGCAATGTTCGGACAGCCGTTCGCACGCAGTCCGGAGATAAGCCTTTCAACCGCTCTTTTGGTGTTTCCGTAAACCGAGGTGTATGCAACAACAATACCGTCGGCTTCAACAGCATAAGACGACCATGTGTTGTACAGATTAAGATAATAACCGAGATTCTCGCTTAATACGGGGCCGTGCAGCGGACAGATAATGCGTATATCAAGAGCCGCCGCCTTTTTCAAAAGCGCCTGCACCTGCCTGCCGTACTTACCGACGATACCGATATAGTACCGTCTTGCTTCGTCCGCCCAATCTTCTCTTACATCAAGCGCACCGAACTTGCCGAATGCATCTGCAGAGAAAAGAATTTTTTCCGTCTCCTCATAACTAACGATGACCTCCGGCCAATGCACCATAGGGGCTGCGACAAAATGCAGGATGTGTGTTCCAAGCGACAGCGTGTCGCCGTCAGAGACAACTGTGCGGTTTTCTGTGAAATCCTTCCCAAAACTGATGCATCATGGCAAATGCCTTTGATGTCGCCACAATGGCAGTATCGGGATAATTCTTCTTAAAAACAGCTATGCTTGCCGAATGATCCGGCTCCATATGCTGAATCACCAGATAATCAGGCTTCCTGCCGCCGAGAACCGTTTCCAGATTATCAAGCCATTCGTGCGTAAAAGCTGCATCTACGGTATCCATCACGGCAATCTTGCCGTCCGTGATAACATAGGAATTATAGGACACGCCGTTCGGCACCGTATACTGACTTTCAAAAAGATCGATTCTATGATCGTTTACCCCGATGCAGTAAATATCCTTGGCTATCATGCTTGCTTCCTCCCTTACTATGTTTCCATGTCAAATTCGTCTTTACCGACTCCGCAGAGAGGACAGACAAAATCGTCGGGAATATTCTCCCATGCTGTACCGGAAGCTACTCCCTCTTCGGGGCAGCCCATCTCCTCGTCATATACGAAGCCGCAAACGCTGCAAATATACTTCATAATTTCTCCTGCCTTTCGTAAATTTATTCAAGCTGATATCTCACCGCTTGTTGTACTTCTTAATCGCCTTTTCCGACTTAAGTTTTTTACATCGTCAAAGGTATGCATCTGTGTGCACCCCTTCTCGCCGGAGTGCTGTGCCCGGCGGTTTTTCCGGACGGCTTCCGGCTCCCGGATATGTGCCGCATCGGCAAGCATAATTGTGCGCAGGCCGTGCGCTGCAGTCGCTACATTTTAAAACAGTTTTCCATCCGGGAGCCGACAGTTTCGCACGGTCGGCTTTTGTTTTCGTTCTTCCTACCTGTTAGTTCTCGGTTTCCTTGCATTTTTCAAAGAAAACGGTCGTTGGTCGTTTTCCGGAAATTCATGATGCGGCAGCGGATCTGTTTCCGGATCATGGATCATATCAAAATCGGAAATATCCGTTTCCGCAATACCGCGGCAAAAACCACAGTAAACATCGCCCTCCGGTATGAGTCGTCCGCAGTGTTCACAGTGTTCGTAAGTCGTCATCATGTCAGTTTCCTCCTTTAATTTTTCTGCAAGCTCTTGCAATCAGGAACAATGCTCATGTTTACGGTTTTCTCTTTATCTGTATTGCTTTTTTGTCCGAATTAAAAAACATCTTATTTTCAATCCTCTCATTAAACGCTCTGCCTGTTTTTGACGGTTCCGAACGGACCGAAAATCGCTGCCAAAAGCTCCAATGACCCGATAATAAGCGAAGCGGCTGTTTCCTTCAGTGAAAGCTTCAGTAAAACAGCAAACAGCTTCTTCACAATACCGAAGAATATTTTCTCATGCTTTTCTGCCTCCTTTGCCGCTTCGCTTTATTCGCGCTGCTTCAGGATGCGTCTCGTCCCGAAAGCGCTCGGCGGTCGGAAAACCGTACTTAGGCAAACGCTTTACTGTTCGCAAGAGCAGTTCTTTAGGCTTTCCGTCATTTGCTCAGTCTTCGCTTATGTAATGCGTTGCCTGTTCGCCACAGGCAATATCCAAACAAACAGCCGAGCAGATTAAGCAGCACATCGTCAATATACGCCCGTCCGGTCAAGGAAAAGAGTTGAACGGCCTCGACTGCAAGAAAAACTGCAAAAGCTATAAAGAGTACCCAGCCCGGCTTTTTGGTTTTGTTGCCAAGCAACGGCAGAAATACCGAACGGAATAAAGACAATAATGTTTCCAAGCAGATTGAGATAGGCATAATGCACCGTAATGTGATTGGTTTCATGCAAGATGAGATATATCTGATCACGGATTGTTGCCAAAGGGATTATGTTTATATTTTCCCGAATAATCTGCCAATACGGCATAGCACGTGTGCTCGGAAATCTGAAAAACAGAAGCTGCATCATCACAACACAATAGATGACAAAAAGTATTTTTATTGCCGTTTTTCTATGCATTTTCATTCTCTCCTCTGCCCTGCATAAAAGCCTGTTTATATAGAAAGGCAATCGCTTTAACCGAGGTCAAACATTCATATTCTTCAAAGGTAAGGGCGTTTTCCCTTTTCAGCTTATCAAAGAGCCACAAACAACGAGTCTTCTTTTCCCGTGACATTTTAAGCCGTCCTTCACATCGGGCAATGCGGAAATAACAGCCGTATTGTCTATAATAATCATTCTCTACTGTTTGATTTTTCCGTTTCGGCAAAGGCAGGCCTCGGCATCTGAGGTGTCGGCCGAACGGGATAACGAACGAATACCGGCTCCGGAAGGGAACAAAGCTCTTTTTTTTGGCATTCCGGACACACTCCCTCAAAAATCAGACGATGCCGGATAATCTTATAGCCTGACCGTTTGGCAATCTCTTCATCCAAATACGGTTTGTACGGATGCGGCGCGTCAATCACTTTTTTGCACTTAACGCAGAACATATGATAGTGCAGATCGGTGCGCAGGTCGTATCGGTCCGCTCCCGGCACTCGCACATGGCAGATCAGACCTTCCTCACAAAGAAGGTTCAGATTACGGTATACTGTTCCGTGGCTGATTTTCGGATCCAGCTTATGCACATCATTGAATATCTGGTCGGCCGTCGGATGGTCTTTCCTTGCCTGTACTGCCTGTAAAACCTTTTGCCGCTGTTTTGTTTCTCTTCGTATAATCATCGGTTTTCATCTCCGTAATTTGCTGCCCGCCCTGCCTGTCCGGCGCAGGACGGGCAGCAACTGAAGCAGGCTGAACATCAGCCGCTGCTCTCAAGCAATAGGTCTGCGCAGTTTAAGATAGAGCAGCGTCTGTCACCCAAAGACCGTGCAGATTGCAATAAGCGTATACAGCTTCCACTTCGTCACCCTTGCAGATAGCAAAGCTGATTGACGGCTCGCCGGTCGGGCACAATTCCTTGCGCTGATTTCCGAACTTCGTTTGAAGGGAAATCCATTCAATATGGTGATCCTCGTTCATAGGGTGAAGGATTGAACCGACATCTACATGAACTATACCGTCCTTTACGCAATACACAGGAACATGCTTTTCAATTGATGCGTCAATTGCACCCGGTATCACCTCATGCATCACTTCACTGCAGCAGACAACAGGAACTCCGCTGTCCTTCACAAATGCAATCATATTTCCGCAGTGGTTGCAGACATAAAATCTTTGTTTCATAGAGGTTTCTCCTTTCGAAACTTTTCGTTTTCCTTAAAAATTTTCTGCACGGATCTCAAAGTAACCTTGCGGATGGTTGCAGACCGGGCAGACCTCCGGAGCCTCTGTTCCAACCGTAATGTGTCCGCAGTTTCGACATTCCCATATTTTGCCTTCGCTTTTTGCGAAAACTTTTTCGGTCTCGATATTGCGAAGCAATGTGCGAAAACGCTCTTCATGCTGCTTTTCTATCTCTGCGACAAGGCGAAACTTCTTTGCGAGCTCCGGAAAACCTTCATCCTCCGCCGTTGCTGCAAACTCTGCATACATATCCGTCCACTCATAGTTTTCTCCCTCGGCGGCAGTATCAAGATTTCTTTCTGTTCCGCCAAGTTCGCCGAGCTCCTTAAACCATAGCTTGGCGTGAGCCTTCTCATTTTCCGCCGTTTTTAAAAACAGGGCGGCAATCTGTTCAAAACCCTGTTTTTTTGCGATAGAAGCAAAGAAACCGTACTTGTTTCCGGCCTGCGACTCCCCGGCAAATGCTTCCCAAAGGTTATGCTCGGTCCGTGTTCCTGCATACTTGTTTCTGTCATTCATAATTGCTGCCCTCTTTCTTAAACTATTAGGATAAGTTCCTAATAATATTATAGGCGAAAACCGGTATAAAGTCAATAGGCAGTAACACAACAATAGGAGTTTTTCCTGATTGTTTTTCTGTCTTTTTACTCTTTTATGTGCCTCGGCACATAAGAAAACCCTCCTGCCGGGCATGATGTGTCAAACAGGAGGGGTTTTTCACGGAGCTGCCGTGATCGTATTATTTGTAACCGTTACGCCCCAGGCTTCCCGCACGGCGGATACCGGTTCTGCCTGAACAGCCTCGGCAATAACTTCAATTACCTGATACACCGCGGTGCCGTTTTCAAGCTGCATCTGCCCGAGGATAAAAGGTTCGCACAGTATTGCCGTTGCTTCTCCGGGCTCTACCGAATAGGGAAAATAGTAGGTATGGTTTGCTCCGGCAATCCAACCGTTTTTAAGTGTCAGATTCGGGTATTGAGAAGCGGTCGTCCCTGCAATGTCGCCGCTTGAATCGACATAATACGAAACCAGTCTCAGGCGAATAAATTCCTTGACATTGCCGGTATTCTCCACCCGTATATCCGCCTTTTCTCCGCCCACTGCGGCAGTGCCGGCCACCTCGTTGTTATCAAGCTGCTCACGGACAGCGCAAGAAACCTCCGCCGGAACAAACCGATTTGTTTTTTCGCTTTTTTTGAACATAAAGGCAAGGGTCAAGCCCACAGCCGCGACAATACACAGGGCAGCCGCCGCAATCAGCAGGTGCTTTGTTCTTTTCGACATTGCGGTGTCACCCCTTTCTGTTCGTTATCCTTTCGCTGTTGCCGTTAAGCCATTTATTATTAACGGGAGCGTCGTCAAAGGTAACCGTTCTTGTTGTTCCCTCGGAAACGGTCACTTTTTGCAATGTGTCGTTATACCGCCATGACCAACCGTTTTGCTGTTCTACCGTGTATTCCCGACAAAACATATCTTTAATTGTCACGCTGCCGCTTCCTTTGATTGAAACATACAGTTCAAAGGCAGGATCATCCGCCGCTGTGATACGATAAACAAACACTCTGTCGCCGTTGCCCTCATCGGCCGTTCCGTTTTGTCTCTGGATTGTCATGTTGCCGAGAACGGGAACGAATTTAGCATAAAACACATTGACCTTAGGCATAGCATCAAGTTTCAGGGTCGCAGGCACAAGTTTGTTATCCGTTATCGTTCCATTGTCGCCGACCGGCACCGTACACGCTTCGTCCGTGTACCAGCCGTCAAACCGATAGCCGATCTTAGCTGTCGCCGTTGAGCCGCTGAAAAGATCCGTTCCGTTGACTACCTCAATAGTCTGACTGAGCGTTCCGCCGCCATACTGCCACACCTTGTATTCCACGGTATATTGCAAAGGCGCATAGTAGAATATGATGTAGTTTTGGGCATCGTTTGACCGAAGAATGATCGTTTGTGACAGATTTGAAACGCAGTTCATTCCACTGACCGGTTTTGCCGATGCAACAACTGCGGAGCCGAAAGTGCCTGTACCGGATTCAATCGGCAGAAGCACACCCGGTGAGGTATCGCTCAGCTGCGGCAGATTGCTGATATCCGTGCCATACTTCAAATAATATACCTTGTAGCTCTGCATGTTGCGTGTATAGAAAATATACAGCTCGGTGCCTTGCGCCTGAACGGTTATGGTAAAGTGCGGATTGGTTTCGGCGTCAAGGAGCTGCGTTGGACCGGAATACTTGATATATCCCGTGCCGTATACCGTAAAACCGCTGAATGTTTGCGGTACGATATCATGCGTAGAGCCGATATCTCCGATACCCTCGGTAAGGGCATCGCTTTGGGTATAGTTGATGTAATTACCGCTTTCATCCTGCGTAAGCTCCGCCCCTGCGGCATTAACTTTCTGCAGCATATGGTGTACGGCATAAAAGGCGTTCTGCGTATTTTTACTGTAATAAAAGACCGCTACATTGTACGGAGAGCCTACATAGTTGCCGTTTCCGTCATCCGTAACAGCAAGAATCAGCCGCTTGTAAATGCATCCGGAATATAGTCTTTAATGACTTCAAAACGCTCTGTTACAACTGCCTTGGTTGAATATTTCGTCACCGTTCCTCCGCCCGGAGCAGCGGTTATCAAGGCTCCGGTATCCGCATAGCGGTATTCCACCCGATAAGCTATATTCGCCGCATGCACATAGGTAAAGGTGAATACATTATGCGCCGGTTCTTCCTTGTTTTCTTCATACTCTACCGTTACGGAATGGCTGGCAAGCGTCGGGTAATAACCGCTGCTGTTATAAGCAGGGTAAAGTTCGTTGAGCGGCTCGCCTGCTTTCGGATAGAAAGTACGGGTGTTCCCCTGATAGGCAAAGCCGGCGGAATCGGGTGCAATCAGACGGTGATATCTGTTGTCTGATGTCAGGTATACATAGGTGCGATCCTCACCGTCCTTTGTTGCCTTATAGGTTTATTGTCCTTAGGCGAGGCGTTTGCAGCCGTGTTAAGAAGCACCAGCCAAGCGTTGTCGCCTTCTCCCTCATGCAGGGCATAGTGGATTCGGTAAGGTTGTGCCGAGTGTGTGCCCCAGTCGGCATAGACATTCATATCTTTTGTAACAGGCATATCCAGCGGCGTATACGCTGTTTTGTTCCCGGTACGCATATAAAACCATCCGCCGAAGGTATACTCAAGCCCCCCGGAAGAAAACGTCGGATTATCCACACTTCCCAGCACACTGCCGTGTGTTGTTTCCCGTGTTTCAATTATACCGCTTTCATTGCCCGTCGTTTCAAAGGCAATCATATCGTCATAGGTGCGAAAGAAGCGGACCGTATGATTTACGGGTGTCCACTTAGCGTACAGACCGATATCTTTTGCAGGCATGGTATCGCCTTCTTTATATTCACTGCCGGGAAAGCAGCCGGGCGATTCATACCAACCGCCGAAGGCATAGGCATTCTGTTCCAGAGTAGTCGGATAATCGGGAATAACTCCAACGGTGTAAGGATCAAGTGATGTGTTGTACGGTACGTCAAACCGACCGTAAACCTCGTTGTAGTTATGCAGCGTAAGGCTGTGGCTCTGTCTTGTATAATAAAACCGTGCGATGTTTGAATGGCGACCGTCCGTGGTTGTACCGTTATCCTCCCATTCACGCTCATTCACGGGATATTTAAATCCCGGCAGCGGAGGATAGGTTTGGTGTGTAATACCGCCCGAACCGTCATTATCGTCATTGGCGTACACTGTATTATACAGCTTGTATTTTTTTCCGTTATACGTCCGTATCGTCAGTCCGTCTTCGTTTTCTCCGTCAAGCAGAGGCAGATACAGCTCATATATCCACTCTATCGGTTTGCTCCAGCCGATATTCGCGCCGTTATCGTAAAAAGCAAGAAATTGATTGTCGTGGGATCGCCGAATTCATCGATAAAGCGGCTGTCATACAATAATGTTTCGTTCAGTATCGGATAATAGCACTTTATCGTGGCATTGGTATTATCCCAGTTATATTTTACATTGTATTCTCCGTTCCAACCGGCAAAGTAGGCATACTTGCCCCAATCGTCACCCTCTGTCATATGGTTGTTTGCTCCGTTTGCCGTATGGGTTCCGACAATAGGAACTCTGTCAAATACTTCGCTCGGCCACAGTTTTGTCAAGTCCGCACCGTATCGTGCCGTAAATTCAAGATAATGAAACCTATCGCCCTTGTTCGTATATCCATCGTTTGTACTATCCTCGGATGACGGATATACTCCTGTAGTATACTGCACGCCCGCGGCCGGGGTTATGGTCGGCAACTCCTCAACCGCGCCCCATTGAGTTGTATTTATGTTGTACAGTAAACTTTCGATATCGTTCAGCACATTTCCGCTGCTGTCAAACGGCCGTTTATTATCCTCCCTTGAACTTATATACCCATCATACTGATGCCCGAATTTATAAGTACTTCCGCCCACAACGGAGTATACGGTTTCTGTCCCTGTCGGGCTGACCTGATCCTTTGTCGGGTTGTATTCCTTGGCATAGTAAAACCGCAGTGTATACTCTTTACGAGCATAGTACACATTTACGATCGTAGACCCGTCTCCGGCAACCGTCACATTTTGATCTGCATGGTCAAACCGAGAAAAACGAAGCTTGTCGGGCTTGCAATCCGCACTATGGGTATGTGTTTCATCGGTATTTCCGCAGATATTCGTTTCCGCCGTAATATCATTCTCCCCGGAAACAGAAGTTCCGGACTTTGCCATTTTTTTCACATTGCCTACATAACTGTATTCGTCATTGTCGGCATTTTGCAACCAATACACCGCCGTGTAGGTGGTGTCGACTGTGCTCCAAAGAGCTTTATATGTGCGGTTTTCATCGGGTACGGTATCAGGCAGAGTATCTTTTACGCCGTCGCCGGTGCCGTTTGTCACATCGTCCCAACCGTCAAACACATAGCCGTGTCGTGTAGGGGCATTTACAACAAAGGGCGTTCCGTAGCGGGCATAGATCGGTTCTGTGCCATAGCCGCCGTCCATATCAAATTTAACCATGTAATAATTGCGGTCGTAGTAGCACTGAAAAACAGTGGAGCCGTCGGCGGCGACTGCCTCCGGATAATGATACAGTTTCGTAAATCCCTTTACCGTATCCGCGTCCTGCACTGCCAGCTGCTCGTTGGAAATAATCGTTCCGGTTTTAGCAGAGGATATACGGTATAGCCCCATATTCTCGGTATACATATCATCGTTGATATTCTGGAAGTAGTACCGTACGGCATAGGGCACATTGATTGCCTTATAATAGACATTTACGACATACTGCGCCGCTGTATAGTCTGCCGGAATATTCAGAGCGACCACCGTTGCGTCGTCATTCGCATCCACCGTGCCGCCCTCCGGAACGGTGACAGAAGGATCAGCCGCATTATAAAACGGCGCGTAGCCGAGATAGGTCGGCGAAATAACGGTGTTGGAATAAGAGGTACCGTACTGTATCTGTGCGGTAAATCCCGTGTAGATAGGCTGACCGGACACGGCGTCTAAGTAATTTATGGAAATATCCACATATTCCGGGTTGTTCTTCGGGGTGCGGACGGGAGCCTTTCGCGCCGGAGAGTTACCGTTTCGCACGGTAACGGATTCGGCATCTGCGAGAGCATTAAACGCAACCGTTACGCAGACGGCATCGGAGTATTGACTGCTTTCACCCGCTGTCGCCCTGCAGCGTATATAGGCGCTGCCCGATTCGTCCAAAAGCGAGCCGAGCATAGCATAGGACAGCGATATCGACTGCTTTGTCGCATCGTAAATATTCACCCAAAGCTCCGACTTTATATCCGCAAGTATCTGCCATTGATAGGCAACATTCTGCGCATCCGGAAAGCATTCGGCTTTGAGCACGGCTCTTTCATTTTGAGGCAGAGTCAGTTTCCGTTTTCTTGCCTTCATGTGTAACGGTCACCGAATCAATCTTTATAACGGCACTTGCCGTTATCATACGCAACTGAAGAACAGAGGTAAGCAGGCAAAGGCACAGAATAACCGAAAGCAGCATTCTGAGCCTTGTATGTTCCGTATTTCTATAATGTTTTGCCCGATATCTTCCTTTCATACTATTCACCTGCCTTCCTGTGGGGCGTTATTTGTTTTTCACGGCATTCCATGCGGATAAGGCTCTCTGTATTTCCGTATATTCAGCTGCCGAACCCTCGGAAAAGCCGTTATACTGCACCGCTGTTGCGCTGATTTTAATTTGCATATCCTTCGGCAAACTGTCAAGCTGTGTTCTTGTGATATTCTCGCTGACGGTTATTTTGCCGCCTTCCGCCAGTACATCCGCCTGCAGCACGGTATTGGCGCTGACTATACGATAATACACTGCTTCGCTCCCGTTACCGGAAAGAAATTTCCAATCGTTATTTACCGCCCAGCCGAGGATGCTTTCGCTGCCGCCTGAAAAGGCAAAGCTGTAATTATCGTTCATTCTGCTCCAGCCTGTCGTTTTTATCTCGCAGAACACATAGCATGCCATCTCGCTGCCCTCGAAATTCACAACAACATTTTTTATCATATCCACACCGGGGGTAATGACCCACTTATCCGTCTCGGCGAAATTTCCGGTTTCGGTAACAGTGATATCACGCATAATTGCCACTCTTGCCGTATCGCCCACCGTTGTCCCTGTCGTGTACTTTGAAAAGGTCACGCCGGACACCGCTGCGGCAATCAGCACAAGATAAAGCAAAACGGCGGAAAAAGGAAGCCGGAATTTCGGTTTTTGCTCTGTTTTCTTGCTGTGTTTCATTTTCCGCCTCCTTTGTTTAATTTCAGTTCTCCTGTTTTTGCCCTTACGGCGAATATATCCGATCAAATTCGGCAGCTCGGTAATCAGAATAATCACGGCAATCAGACCGAGCATTCCGAGCGGCGTTCTTACAAGGCGGATAGCCGCCCCGATTTTCGGAATCACCAGCACCACTTTCCCGACTACACCTTCCTTCGGTATATCCGTGCCATCGTCGGTATTGTTGGCGTCACCTTTGGTGCGGTAGCCTTTATCGCTTTCGGAGACAATGCGGTGGGTCACCGGCGCGCCGTCGGTCTGATACATCACAATATCGCCGACCATATAATCGCTTTGCTTACGGGTGATAATCAAATCGTCCGGCTCTATGGTACCGCTCATACTGCCGGTCAGCACCACGGCGGTGGAATAGCCGAATACCGTCGGGCTTTTTACTTTAAAGATCTCCCTCGCCGCAAGTCGGTAGAGATTGGCAAGCAGAACAATGCCTACGATCACAAGCACCAGAATCTTAAGGCTGCGCCGCAAAACGGCCAGTGCTTTTTCAGTCTTCAACCTTTTCCCTCCTTCTCCGAGTAAGGGCAAGGAACAGGCACGCTCCTCCGCTGATGAGCATCAGCACAACATAACCGCCGATCATGGTGTTATCTCCGGTTGGCGAAGAAGGACCAATCTCACCGCCGTCACGGACGACAATATAAAACCCGAGAGTTACATCATCCGCATTTCCGCTTGCAGCCTTATTGCCGAGATAAGTGTCAATACGGTCCCGTTCGTCAACATTTGCACCGTCTTCATAATTCCAGAACCAGTTTATATCAAAGTCCTGCAGTTTTTTTGCGTCAAGCCTTCCTCCGACGGCACGGACAACCGTTTCCTTCTTAATGTTTTCGGGAAGCGTGTACACGGAGATATCCGAAAAGCCGTCCCCCGAAAGGGAGGCTCCGATATCAAGGTCGGGCGAAGTTGAGAGCGAATACAGCACGGCGGTATAGGTTATCTCCCTGTTCGTATCGTTTAAGACGAATCATGCTGTCTTTTTCGGTGCCGGGCGCCAATACCCTTTCGGCATTATCGGCACTTACATTTTTGTACAGCGTTTCAAAGAACGAAAGCTCTGCCGAGCCGTCCGGGCGCACCGAAGTAGCCTTGTCCCACACAAGCGAGCCTGTACTATAGGTAAGGATGTGTTGCGGTCTCTCTGCGGGTACGGCATAGGTAAGACCTATCATTACCGGCAGCAGCATTACCTGTAATATAAAGAGTATCAGCATGGCGGGAAGCATCATTCCCGCAATTTTTTCAGAGTTATTCATACGCCACCTCGCTTGAAAGCAACCGAACAATCCGGCAAAACGGCAGTGTTATGGGGATTCGGGACATATGCAGGGCTCTCGGCAAACAGATGTCGGGGGCACTGCATACAACCCGAAAACATCCCCCGCCCGCCACATGACGGGGGATATACAACTGTACAGAACCAGTAAAATCAAGCCCTTAGTCGATCTGAGTTACGGTGGCGGTTACCGGAATGTGGATAGCAGGTACATCTAAACCGGTAGCCGTAGCAGCCTGATTGCCAAGATATGTATCCTTCTCATCAGTCTGTCCAAGGTTCGCAGTTCCCTCAAAAGGCCATTCCCAGGAAATTTTCAAGCCGTCACCTGCCACCGCGGAAAGATCCGTGTTGGGCCCATAGGTGGCACTGCAGGCAGCAACAGCGTTCTTTACGGCTGTTTCGACTTCCGCCGCACTCGCCTTTTCTACACAATTGATGGTTTCGGTCTTGTCCGTATCGCCGACTTTACCGGTAACCTTGATAATCAACGGGCAATAGAATGTATTGTTCTCATCGCCAATCCAGTTGCCGGTGAGGCTGAAGTGTTCGGCATTATAGGTGACTTTCACGGAGACTTCCGGTTTGCCGCTCAGTGTCACCAGTGCAGCATTATCCTTTTTTGTACCGGGGGCTATAACCTTGTACTCGCCACCGGCGATAACGGTGTTATCCTGACCGGCAATGGCGTCATACTCTTTGGCAAAGATATCGCCGGTTGCATGAGCCGTGATACTCACGCCCCACTTGGCTACTCTGGCATTATCCCCCGCGTCGCCGCTGGTTACATACTTCGCGAAGGTGCCTCCGACAAAGCATGAGGTGATAAGTACGAGAGCAAGCATGAGAACTGCTGCTCTCATCGTCCGATTCTTTTTTGAAGTCATGGAGCATTCCTCCTGATATAATTATTATTTAGACGATAAAATACCGTCATTCGTATTTCGTGAGACGACAGAAATCGTCTTGAAGTGAGGAATCACCCTCATATATATCACCGCTTTGTCCGGCTGTGGCACCGATTTCGCGGAAAATACCGTTTATTATGTATTGCCGCCGTCTTCTTTTTCGGGATTCTTTTCTCCCGCAGCGGCACGCAGCCGTTCCAGCTCCTCGGTTTCCTTATCCCTTTTGCCGGAGCTTCGCTGACGGCGAATAATGTCGTAGATAATAAAAGCGCACACCGGTATGCCGATAAATACCGCCATACCCAGCGGCTTTTGCAGGAACATGGCAAAATCGCCGAGCCCCGGAATGCGCCCCTTATACAGTCCGAATACAGCATCCTCACTGACTTCCGGATCCTCGGTGTTGTTGGCGTCACCCTTGGTTACAAAACTGCGTTTTCCGTCTGCTCCCGTCTGCACCTCAATAATACGGTGCGTTACGGCGATATTGCCGTCCATATAAGAAATAATGTCACCGGCTTTCAGCTTGTCCGTATCGGGTTTTACTGTAAAGATCAGGTCGCCCACTTCTATATGATCCTCGGCATTGCCGCTCATGGAACCCGACTGCACAACCATCGGCGTGACGCCGAATACCGACGGCGGAACCTTCGGATTTACAACGCCTTTTATAATTATTGTCAGGTTACAGACAAGAATTACTGCAAAAATACAGCACAACACCGCCCCGACAATGAACAGAATTCTTTTTGATATTTTATTTTTTGCCATACGACAGTCCTCCGAAAGAGTTTTAAATTAGCGCTGTTAAATTTTCGCAACTCTTAAAAATTTCCTTTTCTCCCCGATATGCTCGCAAAAAACGACCGTCTCGCCGAGCAAATACTCATGCAGCTTTTAAAATTCCTCCGTCGGATATTTTATATAATCAAACACGCGCATACAATTCCAATTTAAGAGAGGTCCCCGGCCTCCTGAGCCAAACCGAATATCCGAAATATAACCGCAGCCCTGTCCCTGCCGGACATAGTTAAAGGCGATTATACATTGTCCCCCGTTTCTCTTTAGCCAAAGTCCTTTTTCCCGAGCAATCTGCATAATTTCCGGCAACAGGTACAATAATCCTATTGCTGCACTTTAATAAATTATACAAAAACAGTTATCTCTTGTCTGTGACACAAGCATATATAATATGTGCCTTGGGCACTGTTCAAGGCGCTGTTCGGGGTGTTTTCGCAAAAAAGACTTCCTGCAATCTAAAAAGGGCGGGAAGTCAATCATACGGATTTTCCCGATTAGACGCTTAACTTGCACTCTTGTCCTTCGACAGGTTTGCCGGATATGAAAATACACATATAGCATATGTATACAATATTGTACCCCCCCCCCGCATTTTTTTGTCAACCCCTTTTGGGGCGTTTTTTTTGCGGTATTTTTCCAATCTCTTTATGTGCCTTCGGGAGTCGGTTTTCCGGGTCTAGGTCCTGTTTTTCCTTTTATGTGTGCCTGCGGCACTGTACAGCGGTGCAACTGCGTGGTATAATAATTATATAGTGAGAGGAGCACTCCAAATGAACGCAACAACAAAACATCTTCACGCGCTGCCGTTTTGGGACCATTTGAGCGATGCAGAAAAGGATATTCTTTGCAATAACGCCTATATTCGTTCCTTTGACCGAGATTCATACATTCTTCATTTCAAGGCGGGCGAAGATATCGGTCTGATGATGCTGATTGAGGGCAGCGTCAGGGCGTATTTACTGTCGCCGGACGGCAGAGAAACCACCCTTTTTTCGCTTCACGATCAAAGTATTTGTATATTCTCTGCTCTGAGTCTGTTCAACCAAATATCCTTTCAGGTGTTTCTTGCATCAGACTGTTGCAGTAAGGTTCTCGTTGTCAATATGTCGATTATGAAGCAGCTGATGCAAAACAACCTGTATTTTCGCTGCTTTGCCTATGAGTTGATTGCCGAACGATTTAATCTTGTTATGGGTTCAATGCAGCGGATTCTGTTTAACAGTCTGGAACAGCGTCTTGCCGCTTTTCTTGTAGCCGAATACAACAGATGCGGAAAAACGCATATACAACTTACTCACAACTATATTGCACGGTACATAGGCACAAGCCGTGAGCGTGTAACAAAAAAACGCTGAAAAAAAGCTAAATGAAAAAAACTGCTTAACAAATCAAAAGGGATGTATTGAACTTACGGATATTGACGGCTTGCGCGCCCTTGCCTCGACATCCGGCCTTCAGACAAACTGCCCTGACTTTCGACCGTAAAAAGCACACAGAGTTTTCTTCAGAACAAAGCCATCGTTTTATATGCTTTTTAGACCGTCCGCACCGTATCCCGGCACAGTGCGGACAGCTTTTTTCATTTTCATCACAGCCGCAGTTCCGTATTACTTTATCGTCTCACTGTTGTTGATAACTGATGCGGAATAAAGAAACAGCGCATCGTCTGCTTTCGTGAAGTCGATCAGCCTTCCGAGAGCGGAAGGCGAGATATAACGGATATCGACAAGGGTTATTTCGGAATAACCTGCGGCAAGAAGCGGTGCTATGCTGCTGCCGAATGAATCCCGAAAAACGACAAGCCTGCGTTCTTTCACGGCATTCGGATTTGTAATTCTGATGATGGAGCGCGCACCGCCGAGGAACATTTCATAAGGATCTCTGCCTGCGGCAGCACCGAGGTCATAAACCGGAATGTAAGACGAAATTTCGGTGTTATACACCTTAAGTCCCCGTATCACCGCATTATCGAGATAGAAAAAGCGCTCCGATGCGTGCGGGAGGGCTGCCTGACCGTAATAAACGCCGTAAAAAGAAACGCCCGTGTCATGCTTTTCACACTGTCCTATCCGCTCCGCGCCCATTTTATCCGCAATCTCGTCGGCAACCTTCAATATTCTTTCCTGACGCCAATGAGAATCGGTGTAATAGAAATCATCCGCCGACAGGAGTCCGGAAATGTCAATATACTTTGCCTCCGGGAATCCGCTTCCGAGGCGTTCGACAAGAGCTTTATAATCCTTGTCCGGATAGCCGTTCGGCGAGGCGATAAAGACATTTTTATCGGGTATCACCGACAGATATGTCTTTACTCCGGGACTTTTCAAGTAAGTGTCATATACATGCCGAAAACGCTGTGCGGCACGATCGACCGAGTTGAAATCCGTTGGAAAATCAAGCTTTGAGAGATGTTTTCCGACGGAATATAGCCCGTTGTTATCCTTTTGCATAAACACCTTTGCGTTTGCGGCGGCTTTGAGTGTTCGAAAGCCGTCCCGCAGCGGAAACTGATCGAGCATATATTTTTCAAAGCCGTTCATAAAGCTGCCGTTTTCAACGGACGAGAGAGACAGTGTCGGGCATTTTGCCAAACGCCGTCTTTCTGTTACGGATTCTTCAGTGTCGGGCGAAAACAGAAACCAAGCAGCAAACACGGCTATAAAGCCGAGCGACAGGATCAAGGTAAGAATTTGTTGGAATTTTCTCATTATACTCCTCCGATAAGCCGATTTAAAACTGTAAGTCAGAACCGAAAATACACAAACGGATTGAACGACCCGTCGATAAGATACGCCGTACAAACGGCAATTAAAGCAACCGCCGCAATCGGCGTCAAAACGGCGAGAATTTTGCCGCCGCCGCTTGTGCCGCCAATTCTCTCATAAATCCGTTTAGGCAAAGGGGTCGCACCTATTGCGGCAACAACCAGCAATACAAAAATTACTTTTCAGATAATAAAGCGATGCCGCATTCGCGACAGGAATGCCGGAAAACCCAAACAGGGATTTAACGCTTATAAATGCGTCGGCAATGTTTGCCGAATCAAACAGTACGAATCCGAGCATGACAAACAGCAATGTATATATATGCATCGGAAACGCAAGCCGCGCCTTGGGGTGCAGAATGTACTTTTCAAACAGCAAAAGTCCGGCATACAGCAATCCCCACAGAATAAAATTCCACGATGCCCCGTGCCAGAAGCCGGTGGCTGCCCATACAACAAGGATATTGAAAACATGGCGTATCGGTTTTACGCGGTTTCCTCCGAGGGGAATATAAAGATAATCACGAAACCAACTGCCCAGAGAAATGTGCCAACGGCGCCAAAACTCCGTAATGCTTGCTGAAATATACGGGTAGTTGAAATTTTCGCAAAAACGGAATCCGAAAATGCGCCCCAGTCCTATCGCCATATCGGAATATCCGGAAAAGTCGAAATAGATGTGCAGCATATACGCCGCGGCATACAACCAGTAAAACAGCACGGTTTTTTCGTCATAAGCCTTGAACTCGGATACAATAAGCGCCGCCGAATTTGCAAGCAGGATTTTCTTTGCAAGACCTACGGAAAAGCGCACAATGCCCTCCGACACATCGGTAAGCGTGGTTTTGCGGTTTTTCAGGCTTACGGCAATATCTGAATAGCGGACAATGGGACCGGCTATCAGCTGCGGGAACATAGCCACATACATTGCCAGATCGATAAAATTGCGCTGTGCCGGTACGTCGCCGCGATAAACATCTATAACATAGCTTAAAATCTGAAAGGTGTAGAAACTTATACCGACCGGTAAGACAACCCTAAGCAGCGGAACGGAAAGCCCTGTTAATGCATTGAAGTTTTCGATGAAAAAGTCCGCATATTTACAATACGCAAGCAGGCCCAGACTGGCGACTGCCGAAACGGCAAGCGCAAGCTTTGCAATTTTTGTCCCGCGAAAGCGTTCAACCAAAAGAGCGGCAATATATGACTGCGTGACCGCCGCAAGCATAAAAACAAGATATTTCGGCTCTCCCCAACCGTAAAAGAACAGACTTGCCAAAAGAAGCACAAGATTCTTCATACGGTCGGGAACAATGAAATACACGAGCAGAACGCACGGCAGAAAGCAATACAGAAAAGTTATACTTGAGAACAACATGGCTCTGTCTTATGCGATAGGTACATCGAAAAGCTGTTTTGCTGAGCTGTATTCAGCGGACAGTTTTTCTGTAAAGGTGTTCGTCAGTTCAGCGGCACCGAACACGGAAACGATATAATCGCCGATGTTCAGAATAACGAGCTTTTCGGGAAATCCGCACAGCCATTGGCGTGCAAGAATGTTTTCTTTAATTTTACCGGCAAGTGTTTCGGCGTTGCCGGAGCTTTTAACATGGTATACGCCGCAGGAGAAGTTGTTCTGATTCAGCATATGCATAAGCGATGCGGCATCGTCTATCTCCGACGCCTGTGCCTTCGGAAAGCCAAGCTCAAAATCAAGGGCTTCCGCATCGGAAACATCGAATTTGCCCGGCATATTATCCTTCATATGCTTTTCGGAACCGCCTGCTGCGGGAAATTTGTCATCGGTTGAATACTTGCTCCAGACTTTTTCAAGGATTTCCAAAGCGTTTTGCGGCTGCCCTTTCGGGGGAACGGAAGGCGTGGTTGTACCGTTTTGTTTTGCGCAGGCTGTAAATGAAAGAACAAAGACGGCAGCAAGTGCAAGTATAATAAACTTTTTTTCATAATAAAAATTTCCTTTCAGTTCAGGCTTTGTTTTCGCAATAGTATCGGTAACCCGATTAACATTAACAATTACATTGTTTATCTAAGAGGAAGGCTGATCTCAAACACCGCGCCGCCGTCGTTTGACGCGGATATTGTGCCTTTGTGCAGTGACACAATTTCTTTTGCCAGCGAAAGCCCGATCCCGGCGCCGCCCTTACGGGTACTGAAAAAGCGGTCGAAAATGTGCGGCAAAAGCTCCGGCGTAATACCTTCCCCGTCGTCATGGATGCGTACAACAGCTTTCCCTCTGTCTGCCTTACAGTCAATTTGTATTTCCTCTTTTGCATACCGCAGTGCGTTGGTAATGATATTTGTAAACGCACGGCGGAGCTGAACTTCATCGCAGTTCACCAAAACAGACTTTTCATCAAAGCACGGGGTAATGCGCAGCTTTCTCTGCTCCGCCAGTTGTTCCGTACTGCGCAGGCAGTCATATAATACCTCACGGACATCCATCGAATGAAACTCAGCATTGGCTTGTCCCGCCTCCAATCGGGAGAGCGCGAGCAGCTCTTCCACCAAATCGGACATCTGTTCCGTCTCTTCCAGAATCACCCCGGATGCTTCCAAAGGATCCAAAACCCCGGTGTGGATGCCCTCCGCACAGCCCTGAACAGCCATCATCGGCGTTTTCAGCTCGTGCGACACATTCTGAAAAAACCATTTCTGGGATTCGTGCGCCTTTTCAACATAGCCGCCGAGCTTCCAGCCAAAGAGACAGACCAGCACGCTGAGCACTGCCAGCACCACGAAAAAAATAGCATTCAGATAAGCCGAATACTGCATAACTGCTCCGACATCCACATACAGAATGTACGAATATGCGTCCTCATATTCACCGGCTTCGACCTGTGATATTCGGAAAACAAATCGGCTGCCGCCGGTTTTCAGTGTATGGAATTCACCGGCGGCCGGCTTTTCCTCCCGGCAGTATTTTCTCAATTGATATTCAGCTTTTGAAAGGTGTTCTGACTCCGTAAGACCCTCTTCAACTTCAAGATACCGAACGCTGGATGTAAGAAAATGCTCCTCCCTATCGTCCGTTGTTTCGGCAAGCGGGATAGGGTCCTTGCGCTCATCCTCCAAAAGTATCGCCTTCTGCGCCTCTGACGTCAGATATTCCGGGATAAATATGTTGACGGTAGCAAGCAGCACCGCAAAACAAACAGCATCGTACCGAGAACGGATACGGTGATTTTTCTTCTTATATGCTTCATTTTCCGCCTCCGTCCGATCGCAGGCGATAGCCGTAACCCCAAACCGTCTCAATCTGCACCTTGCTGTCTGCCGAGGAGAGCTTGCTGCGTATGCGGCGCAGTGTTTCATCGGTCACTCTGGTTTCCACCTCGTCATTGTATCCCCATATGTGGTTGAGCAGCTCATCGCGCGAAAAGGCTTTGCCCTCGCCGCGCATTAGAAAGAGGAGCATCTTAAGCTCGTTCGGAGAAAGTGCAAGCGGCTTTTCTCTGCAGAAAAGCTGCTTCTCATCACCAGAAAAGCGCAAATCTCCAACCGTAATATCCCTGTCCGTCGGATCTCCGCCTCTTTCCATCTCCACGCGGCGAAGAAGAGATTTAACACGCATCAGGAGCACCGTCGGGCGAAACGGCTTGGTCAGATAGTCGTCACCGCCTTGCAGAATACCGTTGACATAGTCGTATTCGGTATCCTTTGCCGTCAGAAGAATGATGGGAACGTTATCCTTTTCACGAATGAAGCAACAGCAGGTAAGTCCGTCGGTCCCGGGCATCATAATATCCAAAATAACAAGATCGGAGCGTCTTTTAAAAAACGCGCTTAAAAGTGCGTCGCCTGTTTCAAAAGCGCACACCTCATATCCGTCATTCTCAAGAAAGCTCCGAAGAGTTTCTCTTATGTTTTTTTCATCCTCTGCAATATAGATAAGCTGTTTCATGATGCCCCCAAAACCTATACAGAGCCGTGCCGTTCGGACACGGCTCTGTACGCGTGGTTTATTTGATTTTTTCGCAGACCGCAAGGTCGTTTTCGTTCAGTTCAAAGGTCATATCCGGCTCGTTTGCCGCGATCTTCTCGTCATACTCTACGTCAACACGGTCCCAAAGAGCCGCATTACGGTCAAGAACCGAGTCGAGTTTTTCGCAGAGAGCGTCAATCTCGCCATAAAGTCGATCTGCGTTCTCGTCCGACATGCGATAGTAAAGCTCGTCAATCTGCGCTTCCAGAGATTCGATCTCGGCAAGGTCTGCAAGCAGAGCCTCTTTTTCCTTTTCGGTCAGTGAGTTCATGCTCTTGATGGATTTCTCGTAGGATTCCTCGGCCGGACAGGCGTCATCAAAATCCGCTTCGTTCAGTTCAAAGGTCATGTCCGGCTCGTTTGCCGCAATCTTTTCATCATACTCATCGTTGACGCGTTCCCAAAGAGCCGCGTTTCTTTCGAGAACCGCAGTAAGCTTTTCGTCAACGGCGTCGATTTCTGCGCAGAGCCGCTCTGCGTTTTCGTCGGTCATGAGGGAGCAGATTTCGTTGATCTGATTCTCATACTTTTCGATCTCGGCAAGGTCTGCAAGCAGCTTCGATTTCTCCTGTTCGCTCAAAAAGCTCAGATTTTTAACAAAGCCTTCAAGCGGCTGTCCGACACATTCGCCGGAAACCTCTGCAGCGGCAATGCATGGATTGTTCACGGGTTCTCCCGACTTCTTCACATTTGCCGAAGCAGCAGTTGCAGATACGGTAACAATACCTAGCGCAAGCATAAGAGTGAGAACTGCTGCCAATACGGTTTTTTTGCTTTTCATAGTAGGTGCTCCTTTAATTTTATTTGCGGTTTTCCTGCCCGCAACACAAGTATATCAAAACGAAGCAGTCCATTCACCGCAAAAACGCTTGAAAATTGTCACAAAACCGTAAGAATCGAAAGTCGTGTATTCAGCCGATAAAATCCGCTGCAGGATGATGTAAGGGACATATCCCCCTGCGGACGGTTAGACAACTTTCCGAAAACGGACAGTGAAGGAACGCCTCCCGATGCAGAAACAGAAGCTACGGCAGGAGGCGTCAAATCCGGGTATTATACAAGCCTCTTAATCAATCGGGTAAAATGCTTTTTCCCTGTTTCTTTCCTTTTCTCACAACGATTTTGTCGCACAAGACGAGAATGCCCGGCAGGATAAACAAGATAAGAAACATAGCGGAAGCACAGCCGACCGACAGCGTGCGAACAATCTGCTCAATGGCGGGATTACCGAACAGAGGTCCTATTACGGCAGTAATCAGTACCATGATTGTTCCGGAAGTGAGTATGGTGTGTAGGCTGCCCTTATATGCGGTGACTATCGCCTCCTTTACGGAAAGTGTCGCCCGCATCTCACGGTAATAGCTTGTAAACAGAATTCCGTAGTCTATGGTTGCGCCCATCAGGATACATTCCACGATCAGCAGTGCCAGATAGTACATCGAGTCGCCTATTGCACCCAATGACGAAACCGTGATAAACACGCCGCACTGTACGATCAGCACGAGAATTGCCGGTATTGCAAGCGAGCGGAAGGTCAAGGCAACCACGATGAAAACAGATACGGCGGTAAGCAGTGTGATAAACAGCAGTTCGCGACTGAATCCTGACTCCATTTCATTTACCATTGCGCTGTTTCCGATGAGATGATATTCACCGGACAGTTTTTCGCTGCATAACTCGGTCAGCTCCTTTACAAACGCCGAGGTTTTCTCCGACTCAACCGACAGCTTGGTCGTGACAGTCAGCCTAGAATGCTTTTCGCCTTTAAGCTGTCGTGCGCCGTTGTCAAGCTGCTCTCTCGCCTTTGCAATGCCGTCTTTCCGTTCAGCGGTCAGCAATGACGAAAACGGCGGTTCGGAAGCCAGCTTATCAATATATTTTACCAGCATTTCCGGGGACATGGTACTCTGTGCTGCTTCCTGTTTAAGGCTCGCACTGTACAGATAGAGCAGCTCCACCGTACTTTGGTTAAATTTATCGCTTATTCCGCCGAGAAACTCAGCCATTTCCTCAGGGGTGAATTCCTTGTCACTTACAACGGCGTCGGCAACCGTCTTTGTCTGATAAAGCTTTGCCTTTGCAGCATTGTCAAGCATGGCGGCGTATTCGGGATTCGGAAGAACATTATCCGTCAGGAAGGAGACAAATTCATACAGCGACATGGTTTTGTCAGGCGTATATTCCATACCGAAACGAAGCATAAAGAGCTGCGTTACCTGCTCTGCATTCATGCCGAGCGACTGCGCGAGTGCGGCAGGCGGCATAGGAACGGTCAGGGCGCTTATTTCGGTTAGGGGCTTCAGCACGGCAAGCTGCTGCGCGGCAGCTTCATCTATATAGCTTGAGAACATCGGATCAGTCGCCGCCGTGTCCGAAAGAAACCCGATGAAAGCAGACAATGTCATTGGCTCTGTTTTACCGTTTGCGTGATAGTGATAATAAACGAAGTTAAGCAGCTTTTCGTCCGCCTGAATCTCACTGTCCGTTTCCGAGAGCATGTCCGACATTTCCTTTACGGTACACTGTTTGCCTATTGTCGTGGGATAGGAAACAACGCTCTTCACGCCGTTCTTCTTTCCCAAAACCGACGCAATCTCCGCAATCTTGTTTTCATCCGCGTTCTCATAAAGCAGGACAAGCGTATTGTCCTTGGGAAAAACATCGGCAATCGAATCGTTTTCCGGCAGTGTGTAGGCGGTTTTTGTGCCGGACTGCATATAACCCGTGGCGACAAACAGCACAACGAACAATATCGCAATAACGCTGCGAAAACGGTAGCTGAAACCGCCCAGCACCGCCGAAGGTCCTTTCTTATGCGCTTTTTCCGTTCGCTTTTTCTTCTCGGTTTTTCAATCGGCTTATGCGACAGCAGTATAAGCGCCGGCAGAACAGTGAACACGCATATCATGCTGAACGCAACGCCCTTTGCCAGCACAATACCGATGTCCGCACCGATTTTAAAGCTCATAAACACCAGAACCAACAGTCCGACGATCGTGGTTACAGCGCTGCCTGTAATAGAGCCGAAGGCGGTGCGCAGGGCGTTTGCCATTGCCTCCTTACGGTCGTGGGTTTTTTTCAACTCCTGTCGATAGCGGTTCATCAAAATGATGGAATAGTCCATAGAAAGTGCAAGCTGCAGCACTGCAGCAATACCGAAGCTGACATCCGAAATCTCTCCGAGAAAGAAGTTCGTCCCGAGGTTCAGCACAACGGCAATGCCGATAGTGATGAGGAACAGCACCGGTTCAAAATATGAGCCGCAGGAGACGAGCAGAACGACAAGAATGATTCCGAACGCTGCAAGATACACCGAAATCGGAATGTCCGGAGCCGAGGTGTCATCGTTCTTCACCGTGACTTCATAGTCGGAAAACTTTTCTTTAACCTGCTTTTCAACGGCTGCTTCCTCATCGGTATCATATCCGTATTTGGTATTTAGAATGTAAAGAGTATATTCCCCGCTGTTATAATCGCTGCTGTTTTTGTCATAGGTCACTCTGTCTACATTTTCAATTGCGGCAAGTGCATCCTTAACTTCCGTCTTTTTCTCGCTGCCGAGTCCCTTGAACATCACACGAACAGTGTAGACCTCTTCCTCTGTCGGAAACTCCTTTTCCATAAGAGAAATACCTTGCTTCATCGAGGAATCGTTCGGCAGATATTTGGTCATATCCGAGTTTACGCTGACCTTCGGCATCAAAAAAGCGCAGACTGCTGCCAGTATCAGCATAACGGACAGAATGATGTTCCGTTTGTTTACAATGAAATTAGTAAGCCTTTCCATAGACGCACCTCCCAAGTTACTGTTGACAAACCGCTGTGTTTACAGTATAATTACAGATGGATATAAAGTCAACAGACTGTTTATTATAAAAAAGTATGACGCAAACACAACAAATTTTCCGTGCTTTAAAGTAAACAAACACGGAGCATTTGTTGACCGAAAGGAGCGCATATGGAAAACCAAAGAGTGCGACTGAGTAAGATGCTGCTGAAAAACGCTTTGATAAAACTCCTGAAAGAAAAGCCCCTTGAAAAAATCACCATTTATGAGCTGTGCGCAGAAGCTCAGCTTAACCGGGTTACCTTTTATAAATACTACGGCAGTCAATATGATCTTTTAACCGATATTGAAAATGACTGTTTCCGTAAACTGGAGGAGATACTGTCCGACAACGGCTCCGACGGTGAGGACTGCCTGTGCCGCATGCTGGAGGCTTTGCTTGGCGATGAAGAGCATTTTAAGGTCCTTATCAATTCCCTGCCTGATAAGGATTTTCAACCAAGCTGTTCGATCTGCCAACTATCAGGAAGCAGCTTGATATGGCGATTCCAGAAACCTTTACAGAGGAAGAACGGAACGGACTTTGTCTTTCTTCTATCAGGGCGGATATGCGGTAATACGGGAATGGCTGAATCGCGAGAACCGCCAGTCGCCGAAAAAAATGGCGGTGTTTCTCAACGGGATCATCCGAAAGCTGACACGGTAATCAGCCGTGCCTAAGAAGAGCGCGTACATCAAAACAAATAATGCGGCGTATGCTCTTTTTATTTGATTTCATCCGTTCCGTCAGCCATCCTGTCTTCTCCGAACGGGCAATAGTTTTCATTTTTTGCACGCTCGGCGGTTATTGCTATGCACCTCAGCCATGCATCGGACCCCGGCACCTCGGCATCTGCGGCGGTCAGATCGCAATAGTAAAAACTGCCGGCAATGCATATCCTGTTCCAAGCATGATTGTCCCCGTCTTTTGTTCCGTCTGTACGTTGACAAAACAGCCCGACCTCGCCGCAGAGATGTTCGAATGCCGAAGCATATCCGCTGCACACCGCGCTTCCGTTTACAAGCGCATTATAGGCCGGGTACGGCAGCCCGACCGTGGAAAGCGATCTGTCGTATTCGCACAATTCGGTTATCACGGCAGCAAAATAGCGATATTTTCCCGTATCAGAAAGATCTGTCGGCATACAGTCAATGATGCGTTGGCAAACAGCATCAAAAAGGCTCATCCGATTGACAATCTCCGCTCTGTTGTCGGTAGGAATATCGTAGGAATTCCCCGGAAGAAAATAAACGGGGCGAAACATCTCCCGTAACATCGGGATAGTAATATGCCCTAAATCGGGGATAATCGGCTCTGAGTGCCTCGTCCGCCGCCATAAAGTCAGAAAACGCCGTCGCTCCGTATCTGACGGAATCCCACTCATATTCGCCGATCTTTTCAACTGCGGAAAGGAGCATGTCATAAATGTCCCGAACAGGCTCAGCCAACTGATCACGGCGGGATATCGCCTTTGGCGCATCCGATGCCGCATTGCCTGCAGGGTATTTGCTTAAGAGTATTATTGCCTCCCTTATCGCGCTGTCAGCAATACGGGATGCCTGTTTGCCGTAATCGCTGTTATCCGCAGGCGGCAGAATATCCGCAGTGTTGCCGGGCGTTCCCGTTATCGTATTTCCCGGTGAGTTACTTTTAAAATCGGTAGGGATTGCAATGCAGGAGGTCAATAGCAGTATAAATGCCGATATAATGACCGTACATGCAATCTTTGCCGTTTTATTTACTTTCATTCCGTTTTGCACAGCTCCTCTCATCAAGATGAATAGTTCGAAAACCTTCTCTGCTGAATT
Source organism: Oscillospiraceae bacterium (assembly GCA_022009755.1). GTDB lineage: Bacteria > Bacillota > Clostridia > Christensenellales > QALW01 > UMGS1338. The sequence continues at coordinate 95,478 of CP091722.1, read as the reverse complement.
TTTCAAATGCCCGAATGTTCGGCATTAAATGCCAAGCTGTTTTAGGTTTACTCGCCGATAACGCGGATTTGGCAAGCCTTCATTGCGGTCAATGCCGCCCTGTGCGTTTCAGGCGTAACTCCGGCACAGCAGCTTGCATCAACGCTTATATCAATCTCGGGGAAAACCGCTTTTAATATCAGAGCATTAGATATCACACAGATATCGGTACATACACCGATAATCTCAATTCCCGAAATTCTGCTGTCTTTGAATTGCTCAGACCAATGAATATAGCCGAAAGTCGGCTTGTCAATATGTTTGCAGTCGGGGCAGTCGATTTCTTTTACAACTTGCCAACCTTCCGTTCCTTTGACACAATGTGGCACAGGGAGATACCGCCCCTCGTTGGTCTCGAGATAGTTTTCTCCGTGCGTATCGCGGGTGAATATCACCTCATCCCCGGCAGCAATGTATGCATCAATTTTCTTTTTAACATTCGGCAGAACAGCAACCGCCTCTTTCGAGCCGAGTACTCCCGTGACAAAATCATTCTGCATGTCGATAACAATCAGTGTTTTCATAAATAACCTCCGCTATTTTATTTTCGTGTCTGTTGGGAACTTCACCGCTATAGTCGTCCCCTTTTCCGAGCTTTCCTCAACCCGAATCTCACCGCCGTGCAATGCAACAATCTCCCACACCAGTGAAAGTCCCAATCCCACGCCGCCGTTTTCTCTGCTCCTGGATTTATCCGCCCTGAAAAAGGGCTGAAAAATGCTTTCTCTGTATTTCTCCGGTATGCCGCAGCCGGTATCTGCAACCCGCATGACTAACCGATTTTTTTCATCGGTAATCATAATGCGCACCGTTCCGTTCGGGCGATTGTAGCGTATGGAATTTTCGGTCAGATTAAAGAGCATACGATAGATAAGCGTGTCACTGCCGATCATAACTCCGTCGCCTTTACTTTCAAGGATTATTCCGTTTCTGTCCGCAAGCGGAGCAAGGTCGGCAAAGATCTCCTCAACCATAGGAGCCAATTCAATACGGTCAGTGCAGGGCACCGTCTTAAGCTCACTCATTTCAAGCAGCGTTTTCGTCATTTGCGTCATGCGTTCGGTCTGTTCACGCAGCATGCGCAGAAAATCCGCCGTTTCCCGCAATACCTCGGGATGCTCCGCAGAAAACAGTTCAAGCTGTACCTGCATCAGCGAAAGCGGCGTGCGCAGCTCATGAGCGGCATTCCCCGTAAACTGCCGCTGTGCGATAAAGCCTTCATCAAGACGTTCAAGCATCTGATTGAACGACCGGCTGAACTGCCGAAACTCGGGCAGAACATCTTCGTTGATCTTCATATCTGTCAGATTGTTCAGCTGAACCTTTTCCACTTGAGAAGTAAAAGTGCGCAGTGGCTTCAGCGCGTGTCCGCTTAAAAAGTACGCAAGCACACCGCCGAGCAGTGTTACCGCCGCTGTGATATACCAGTTAGTGGTGATAAATGATTCCTGCGCCCCGTGTACAACAATGGTCAATTCCTCGTCGAGCTTCTTTTGCTCGGGATCAAAATACTCCGGCTCTCCCCTGTCCGTATCCCCGTAGCCCGTAATATAAGAGCCTATGGAATCCATATAATGCCTGCCGGAATATCCGATCAGAACATTCATAAAAACACAGGTTGCTCCGATAAGAAGTACCGTCATTATGGTGATCCGCCATTGCAAGGATAGCTTTTTCACAGTTTCTCTTCCTCCATAACATACCCTTCCCCGATTCGGTTGCGGACGGGGTCGAAACCAAGTGCGGCACGCAGCTTCTTCCGCAATGCGGAAATATGTACCCGAATCGAATTGCTGAAATTATCCACACTGTTATCCCATACATGGTCAAGCAGCTCTTCCTGACTGACGGGCCGACCCTGATTGAGCAGCAGATATTCAAGTATCCCGATTTCCTTTCGGGTAAGCGACAGCTCCTGTCCGTCAGCTGAGGCGATACGGGTCTTAGTATCAAAGGAAAGCTTACCGCAGGTAAGAACCACATCATTCTGTGTAAACTGACGACGGGTAAGACTGCGTATCCTTGCTTCCAACTCCTCTAAATGAAAAGGCTTTGCCAAATAATCATTGGCTCCGGCATCCAGCCCCTCCACCTTGTCAGCGACCTCACTGCGTGCCGAAAGAATCAGCACCTTTGTATCTCTGTCGGTTTGCCGCAGCGTTCTGAGCACCGTCATTCCATCCGCCCCCGGCAGATTCAGATCCAGTAAAACAAGATCGTACCGCTCCACACCGAGCAGTTCAATCGCTTTGTTTCCGTCATAGCAAAAATCCACGCTGTAAGCGAGCCGCCTGAGACTGCGGACGATCGTCTCACATAACGCGCGTTCATCTTCAACTACTAAAATATGCATAGGAAATCTCCTTGCGTTGTTTTTCCGGTTCTTCGAATTTATTATACCACGAAACAAAAATGCTTGCTCGCAAGGGTATTTTTGCGAGGCCGTCAATACCACAGTCGTGCGCAGCACGGGGAGGCGACAGCCGTAAAAGCTTGCGCAGCAAGACTTTCTGTGGATATTATACCACACTGAAATAAGATTCTTGTTAAGTTTTCATTCTTAACAGGGATTTTATGTCCTCTGCGCTACAATGAGAGCACAAAAGAAAGGGGTGACCGAATTGATTCGATCGAAAAAAGCCGCATTCCAGATTGCGCTGCTTATCTGCGGAGCCGCGATGCTGTGTTACGGAGCATGGCGCGGAGAGGCAGAGACCGTGCTGAGCAAGGCAATACGGCTGTGTTTGGAGTGTGTGGGAATTGGATAACAAAAACGCGAAGAAGAAAAAAGGCGACGTATCCCGGTTTCTCTCACGCTTTCGCAGCCTGTTCCAAGCAGGAGCAACACTGCTGACCAACCTTCATCTGCCCAATTTCCTGAAGGGCGGAATTTATCAAGGCAAAGGAAAAGCCGTTTGCGTTCCGGGGCTCAATTGCTATTCCTGCCCGGCGGCATCGGGCGCCTGTCCGATCGGCTCGTTTCAGGCTGTGGTGGGATCGTCGAAATTCAGCTTTTCCTACTACATCACGGGATTTCTCATTCTGCTCGGTGTGCTGCTCGGACGCTTCATCTGCGGTTTTCTGTGTCCGTTCGGATGGTTTCAGGAGCTGCTGCACAAGATTCCGACCAAAAAGATCTCCACCAAAAAGCTGAAGCCGCTGACCTACATAAAATACGCTGTTCTGCTTTATGGTGGTTTTGATGCCGGCACTTATCACAAACGATGTCGGCATGGGGGATCCGTTCTTCTGCAAATATCTTTGTCCGCAGGGAGTGCTTGAGGGAGCGATTCCTCTCGCAGCCGCCGATTCCGGCATTCGCGCCGCACTCGGTGCGCTTTTTTCGTGGAAGCTCGGCATACTGATTACAGTAATGGTGCTGAGTGTGCTTTTCTACCGTCCGTTCTGCAAGTGGCTGTGTCCGTTGGGAGCCTTTTATGCATTGCTTAACAAGGTGTCACTTTTCGGGATGAAAGTGGATCGGCACAAATGCGTTTCCTGCGGGAAATGTGCAAAAGCGTGCAAGATGGATGTGGATGTAACCAAAGCCCCCGACCACACCGAATGTATCCGCTGCGGTATGTGCATACGCGCCTGCCCGACAAAGGCCGTAAGCTTCCGCTACGGCTTCGACAAGGGGAAAAAAACCGATTGTCCCGCCGAAAAGGCAAAACAAATATCCGATACGGAAAAGGAGTAAACACTATGAAAACAACAAAAATTTTAACCGTACTGACCGCCTTTGTGCTGATCCTCGGCCTTGCAGCCTGCGGTACAAGCAAAGACAACAATAAAAACGGCGGAAACAAAAAGGCTGAACTTGCAGCCCTGATGGCAACGGAACCGGGCACGAAGGACGAAGCAACCGAGCTTCATCAAAAAAACTGATGGAGCAGGAAAATGCCATTCTTTCCGAAAACAGCGCTCTTTGGGAGAAGGTGTTTCTCTCTGCCAATAAAGGCACGGCGATGATTGGGAACGGCAGTAATTACGGCGACTTTTTACTTGCAACAATTGACGGCGCCAAGAATCAATTCAAGGCAGACGAGCTGAAGCTGCTTAAGGACGGAGCCGAACAGATTCGCAGGATTGAAGAAAAGCTGGCCGTTCTTGAACAGAAGTTCCCGGGCTGCGGAAAAAAACCGTCCGGAGATGATATGAGCGTCCCGGCTGATAACGGCAAGCCCGCGGGGAAGGAAAATCTGATGAAGTTCCCCGCATTTGAAGGTAAAGATCTCGACGGAAACGAGGTTAAAAGCAGCACACTGTTCGCAGGAAACACCGTTACCGTAGTAAATTTCTGGTTTACCACCTGCAGCCCCTGCGTGGGTGAGCTTGCCGACCTTGAAGCGCTGAACAAACAGCTTGCCGAAAAAGGCGGTGCGGTAGTGGGAATCAACTCGTTTACCCTTGACGGGAATCAAACGGCAATCAAGGAGGCACAGGATATTCTGACAAAGAAGGGCGTGTCCTATAAAAACATTTGGTTTGACTCAAAAAGCGAAGCCGGGAAATTTACCTCCGGACTGTACTCATATCCCACGACATATGTGGTTGACAAAAACGGCAACATTGTAGGCAATCCGATCATCGGTGCGATAACCGGCAAAAAACAGGCGGAGACATTACAGAAGCTGATTGATCAGGCGATTGCCAACAGCAAGGGCTGATGCGTATCAATCTCTTGGTATAGAGTCAATAACACAAATTTTCAAAAAGGCGAGGGCAGATAGCCCTCGCCTTAAACTATTCGGCTGTTTCCGACTCTTCGCTGCGATCTTCCCGGACCTGCCGTTCAAGCGCCGACTGCTTGGCAAGAATTGCGTTGACCTTATCATACAGGTCTTCGATCATTATCTCGGTTTTTAAGTTGACTTTATAATCATTTTCGGCTCGGTGGCGATCCCTTTTCTCTTGACGGTTCTGGCTCATCATAATAAGCGGTGCCTGAATGGCCGCCACGCAAGACAAAACCAAGTTCAGCAGAATAAACGGATACGGGTCAAACGCCCCGGCTGCCAGCACGACATTGACAATCATCCACAGAATAAGAACTCCGCTGAAAGAAAAAATAAACGCCCAGCTTCCGGCAAATTTTGCAACGGAATCCGCCGCACGCTGTCCAAGCGTATATTTTTCCTTTCCGCTTTCGGGCCGCACCGAAATTTTGCTGTCCGCCAGCAGGTTTAATACCTCCTCATCGGTCATATCATGACGGATATCATTCAGAACTTCTCTTAACAGTTTTCTGTTTTCTTTCATAATAACTATTCCTCTCTGATTCTTCTTTGAGTTACACAAAAGACTCTTAGGGCTTTTTGAACAGCGAAAGGCTGATCTTCACCACTCGACTGACAAAGCGAATGATTTCCTCTTTGCTGTACTGATCATAACCCTCTACAACAACATGCATCAATCCGTTAGACAGATGGGTGTACATCATTTCAAGCTCCACATCACCGGTCGTAGGCAGTTCCTTTCTCCAGTAAGCAATACTGTCTTTCTTTGCCAGCGCGATCATCCGCTTAAGAACCGTTGAGCTTGTATTTCCGAGAATCAGAACACTGCACGCCTCCCGATTCTGATCGATCATATCGTAAATAGCCTCTATAAGAGCCGTAACATCAAATGAGTTTACATAGCGAAGGGACTGTTCAAACGCATCAATAAGCTCGTTTTCAATGCTCTCCAGCAGCGCAAAGCAATCGCTGTAATGTGCGTAAAAGGTCGCCCGGTTCAGCTGTGCCAGCTCGCACACCTCTTTTACGGTAATTTTGTTGACCGGTTTCTCTTTCAATAGTTTTAGCAAGGACTGCTTAAGCACCGTCTGCGTATAGCGTTTTCTGGCGTCTGTTTTCTCCATTCATAATTCCTCCGAAAAAAGTTTACAAAGTTTGGCAACACTTCCGAGGAAGATGTTGTTTTTCTTTCATATAAACCGTGAGTGACGATTGTTTTTATCTTGTATATTTAATATACTATACTTGTGAAAGATAGTCAACACCTGTATGGTTATCTTAAGGAGGTTTTCTATATGTATAACAGATATTTGATCACCGGCGCCACCGGTTTTCTCGGTCGGGCAATCGTTGAGGAGCTGGTACGCCGTAATGTACGGGTAGACGCATTGGTGCTGCGCAATGACCCTTATTCGGCTTTGCTCCCGGGAGAGGTTCATACAGTCATCGGCGATGTATGCGGGGATGACTCGCTCGAGCAGTTCTTTGCAGACGCTGATGACAAAACCTGTGTAATTCACTGTGCCGGCATTATCTCCGTCGCCTCAAGATCCGGCTCAAAGCTCTATCAGGTCAATATAGGCGGCACCTGTAAGGTCGTTCGGCAATGCTTGGAGCATCACATAGGAAAAATGGTCTATGTCAGCTCTGTACACGCCATACCGGAAAAACCGAAGAATTGCGTCATTACGGAGGATTGCGAATTTTCTCCGGGGCTTGTGGACGGCGATTATGCCAAAAGCAAAGCCGCTGCAACGGAAATGGTCTTTAGTGCAGCACGAAAGGGACTTAACGTCAGCATTGTTTTTCCCTCCGGGATCATCGGCCCCGGTGATGTGTTCGGCGGAAGCTTTACATCAATGGCAAAGTCCTTTCTCACCGGTAAGCTGCCCTTTGCCGTGCGCGGCGGGTATGATTTTGTAGATGTACGGGATGTGGCAAAAGGAATTCTGGCTTGCGCGGAAAGCGGCGAGCCGGGCAAGGGTTACATTCTGTCCGGACACTATATTACCATCCGCAGGATGCTGCAGATCGTCGGAAAGGCTGCCAGGCTGATATACCGTCCCATATGTTTGCCGTTAAAGCTTGCACGGCTTGCAGCTCCGTACTATGAACGCCGTTGCCTGAAAGAAAAAAAGCCGCTTTTCTTCACCCCTTATTCTATTGCTGTTCTTGGCTCAAACGGACGGTTTACCCATGATGCCGCAACGGAGAGGTTCGCATATCGGCCGCGCCCGATCGAGGAGACCTTGCGGGATATGACCGCCTGGCTCGTCCGACAGAAGTCTATGGTCGGCGGCACTCTTTAAAAGAATGTGCTCATTTAAAAGCATATAATAGTATATCGCGCGTGACGGCCTGTTTTCTTTGCAGGCCGGAGTTGTTGCTAGCTTATATATTCTGATTTCACCTCGTCCAACATTACTTTGCTATCCCTGCTTCAGTTCAATACCGACATTCCCTTTTTCGTCTATCCTCAACGTCATGTTTTTGATATACTTTTCAAAAAACCGTCTTCGCTCCGACTGGGACATTTCAATGCGTGTATTGCGCAAAGCCGCATCCATCATATCGTTGACGTTCAAATGTACGGAATTAGCAAAAGCACCGTATTTAGTTTTAGTTCTTCGCAAATCTACTATATATAGATTTTCTCGTTGACTTTTGCAACTGCATCATGTATACTGACAGTACAAGACTCTTAAACCGAAGGTGATGAAATGATCGGCGGCTTACAGAAGGTGACATTGCTGGATTTTCCGGGTAAAGTCGCCTGTACGGTTTTTCTGACAGGCTGTAATCTTCGCTGCCCCTATTGCCATAATCCCGAGCTTGTTTTGCCGCGAAATAACGGAAAAACCGTTTCGGAAAATGAGTTGTTTGAGTTCCTTTTTTCCCGAAAGGGTAAGCTGGACGGTGTTTGCATCACCGGCGGCGAACCGATGCTGTACCCAAGTCTGCCTGATCTGATTCGCCGTATTAAAGAGATGGGTTTTCTTGTTAAGCTGGACAGCAACGGAACCCTCCCTGAAATGCTTGAACATCTTCTGCGCGAGAAGCTGCTTGATTATGTGGCAATGGATATCAAGAATGCTCCCTCGCAGTATGCAGAAACCTGCGGCGCAGATGTAATTGAACAGGTTAAAAAAAGTGTTGCACTGCTAAAACGGCAATATCGACTATGAGTTCCGTACAACGGTTTGCCATCCCTTTCATTCGCCTAAGTGCATGGAGGAAATCGGGCGATGGCTTCGAAATGCAAAACGGTATTATATCCAGCCCTTTGTCGATTCCGGTAATCTGCTCGGCAGCGGGATATCAGCTATGGAAAAGCCGGAACTTGAGGCATTGCTGAGTGCCGTAAAACCGTATATACCCGCCGCAGAGCTGCGCGGCGTGTGAATAAGTAATGCCCCTACAAATACATTTGCAGAGGAGGATCATCATATGTACACTGTCATCAAACGAGACGGCAGAAGTGCCGAGTTTAATTTGACCCGTATATCTCATGCCATTACCAAGGCATTTGACGCAACCGGTATTCCTTACAGTCCGGATGTAATCAATCTTCTTTCCCTTCAGGTAACGGCGGATTTTGCTCCTAAGGTGAAGGATGATACGATCGATGTCGAATCCATTCAGGACAGTGTGGAAAAAACGCTGCAGAGAGCCGGGTACGACAAGGTTGCCAAGGCATATATCCTATACCGCAAAAACCGCGAAAAGCTCCGCAATATGAGTTCCACCATACTGGACTATAAGGGGCTTGTAGACGGCTATCTGAAGGTTTCCGACTGGCGAGTAAAAGAAAACTCTACCGTCACCTATTCTGTGGGCGGACTGATTCTCTCCAATTCCGGAGCCATCACCGCAAACTACTGGCTCAGCGAGATCTACGACGAGGAGATTGCCGACGCGCACCGCAATGCCGATCTGCATCTGCATGATCTCTCCATGCTGACCGGTTACTGCGCCGGCTGGAGTCTTAAGCAGCTCATTAAAGAGGGTCTCGGCGGTATTCCCGGCAAAATCACCTCCGCACCGGCAAAACATTTGGCGACGCTGTGCAATCAAATGGTCAACTTCCTTGGTATTATGCAAAATGAATGGGCGGGTGCGCAGGCGTTTTCGAGCTTTGACACCTATCTTGCACCCTTTGTCCGCACGGACAAACTGACCTATAACGAAGTTAAGCATTGTATCGAAAGCTTTGTATACGGCGTCAATACGCCCAGCCGCTGGGCACGCAGGCTCCTTTCACCAATATTACTCTCGACTGGACCGTACCGGCTGACCTTGCCGATCAGCCCTGCATCGTAGGCGGTAAGCCGACGGACTTCACCTACGGCGACTGCAAGGCGGAGATGGATATGATTAACCGCGCCTTTATCGAGGTTATGATTGAGGGCGACGCCAACGGCCGCGGCTTCCAGTATCCCATCCCCACCTATTCCATCACAAAGGATTTCGATTGGAGCGAAACCGAAAACAACCGTCTGTTATTTGAGATGACGGCGAAATTCGGCACGCCCTATTTTTCCAACTACATCAATTCGGATATGGAGCCGTCCGATGTGCGCAGTATGTGCTGCCGTCTGCGGCTTGATTTGCGCGAACTGCGCAAAAAGTCCGGCGGCTTTTTCGGCAGCGGCGAGTCCACAGGCTCCATCGGCGTCGTTACCATCAACATGCCGCGCATCGCCTATCTCTCGGCAAACGAGGGAGAGTTCTTTGCCCGTCTTGACCGGATGATGGATATTGCCGCACGCAGTCTGAAAATCAAGAGAACAACGGTAGGTAAGCTGATGGAGGAGGGGCTGTACCCATACACCAAACGGTATCTTAACAGCTTTGACAATCACTTCTCTACCATCGGGCTTCTCGGCATGAACGAAGCAGGGCTTAACGCCGCTTGGCTGCGTAAGGATCTGACACATGAAGAGACGCAGGAATTTGCCGTCCGTGTTCTGAACCATATGCGCGAGCGCCTCTCCGACTATCAGGAGAAGTACGGCGACCTCTACAACCTGGAGGCTACCCCTGCCGAGTCTACCTCTTACCGGCTTGCCAAGCATGACAAGGTGCATTTCCCGGACATCATCACGGCGCATGAGGGGGCAACACCCTACTATACCAATTCCAGCCATCTGCCGGTAGGCTACACCGAAGATGTGTTCGCCGCACTTGATGTACAGGACAAGCTGCAGCCGCTTTATACCAGCGGTACGGTGTTCCACACCTTCCTCGGCGAAAAGCTGCCGGATTGGAAGGCTGCCGCCGCCCTTGTGCGTAAGATAGCCGAGAACTACGAGCTGCCCTATTACACCCTGTCTCCCACCTATTCCATCTGCGCCGATCACGGATATCTTACCGGAGAGCAAGCCGTCTGCCCGCACTGCGGCAGAAAGACCGAGGTCTACAGCCGTATCACCGGTTACTACCGCCCGGTGCAAAACTGGAATGACGGTAAAAGTCAGGAGTTCAGGGACAGAAAAACCTATCATATCGGCGAAATAAAGAATGAAGCTAAACTGGAGAATAAAATTTCATCGGTTTGCGATGCGGACGGATATATTCTGTATACCACATCGACCTGTCCGAACTGCCGTGCCGTTAAGCCCCTTTTGGAAAAATCGGGACTTTGCTATACGGAACGGGATGTAGATGAATATATTGAGGATGCAACGGCTCTGGGGCTAAAGCAGGCGCCCACCCTTGCGGTTCGAGACGGAGATAAAACCGTGTTATACACCGGCATAGCGCAAATCAAAGCTTTGCTCAAGGAGTTGTCGATATGACCGACATAGCGGTGATCGGCGGCGGACCTGCGGGCCTTACCGCCGCCCTGTATGCCGCAAGGGCCGGAAAGTCCGTTACGGTGTATGAACGGGAATGCATCGGAGGGCAGATCACACGCGCACCGCAGGTAGAAAACTACCCGGGCGCAGAAAATATATCAGGTCTGCAGCTCGGCGACCGTATGGCGGCACAGGCAGAGGCGGCAGGTGCCGTGATAAGCCTTACGGATGTACAAAAGATAGTAAAAGAAACTTCGGGATTTTTTCGGCTGGATACAGACGATGGCGAATACTATGCCAAAGCTGTTATCTATGCCTGCGGTGCGCGGCCGAAAACGCTCGGATTGCCCGGAGAAGCAGAGCTTGTGGGTCATGGTGTCAGCTATTGCGCACTGTGCGACGGCAGTTTTTTCAAAGGAAAAGATGTTGCGGTAGTCGGAGGAGGAAACTCTGCTTTTGATGATGTATTGCTTTTGAGCGAACGATGCCGTCATGTAACACTGATTCATCGGAGAAGCAGCTTCCGTGCCGAGCAGATTCTTGTTGAGAGAGTGAAACAGCGCAATAACATATCTTTTTTGACCGACATGACCGTTTCTGAGCTGATACAGGAAAACGGACAGTTAACAGCTCTGATGCTGAAAAGCAAAACCGAAAAAAATGAAACTCTGTCGGCATCCGGGCTGTTCGTTGCCCTTGGCAGATTGCCGGATACACAATTGCTTATCGGTCTTGCCCCGCTTGACGAAAACGGTTATGTCTTTACCGACGAAAAAACGGTCATCCCTGAAACTCCGGGATTATTTGCCGCAGGCGACTGCCGTGAAAAAAGCGTTCGCCAACTCACGACCGCTGTTTCCGACGGCACCGTTGCCGCCGTTTATGCCTGCGAGTATCTTGAAAGCAAAAATAACCGAATAAATCCCACCGCAAAATAAAAGCGGCAAAAAAGCGATTAAGCAAAGACAGCAAAAAACGCCTTCGGATTCCGTAATGTTCGGTTTCCGAGGGCGTATTTTTTTGATTGTTTACCTGTTCCCAATCGGCACATATTCCTGGATAGCCTTCACGCCGATATATGTCGGGCGAATAATCTTCCCGGCATTCTGCAGCTCCTCCAAACGGTGAGCGCTCCAACCGGCAATACGCGCCATTGCAAAGATCGGTGTATACAGCTCGTAGGGCAGATCCAGCATACGATATATAAGTCCCGAATAGAAATCCACATTGGCGCTGACCCCCTTGTACATTTTTCGCTTTTTTGCGATAATCTCCGGCGCAAGCCTTGCCACCAGCGAATAAAGGGCATACTCCTCCTCATATCCCTTTTCCGCGGCAAGGGACACTGCACAGTTCATCAGAAGCTCGGCTCTGGGGTCGGACTCGGAGTAAACAGCATGTCCGATACCGTAAATAAGCCCCGCACGGTCGAAGGTCTCCCTGTTCAGAAGTGCCGTCAGATAGCCCGCAACGGCATCCTTGTCCTTAGTGTTTACGCTTTTTTTCATATCCTCAAACATCCGCACCACCTTGATGTTGGCGCCGCCGTGACGCGGTCCCTTAAGCGAACCGAGCGCCGCTGCAATGGCGGAATAAGTATCGGTGCCGGAGGAAGTCACAACATGCGTGGTGAAGGTGGAATTGTTACCGCCGCCGTGCTCGGCGTGCAGCACCAGAGCAAGGTCGAGCAGCTTTGCTTCAAGCGGTGAATATTCGCCGGTGATGCGCAGCATCCGCAGCGCGTTTTCCGCCGTAGACAGTCCTTTTTCCGGTCGGTGAATTACCAGACTCTGTCCGCAGTGAAAATGCTGATAGGACTGATAGCTGTATACCGCCAGCATCGGGAACGCCGCTGTCAGATGCAGACACTGCCGCAGGACATTTTCGGTGGAAATATTGTCAGGATCATCGTCATAGGTGTAGAGTGCCAATACACAGCGGGAAAGAATATTCATCACATCCCGCCCCGGCGCTTTCATAATCATATCCCTTACAAAGGATTTAGGCAGGCTTCGAAACTCGGCCAACATCTTTTCAAATCGGTTCAGTTCCTTTTTGTCCGGCAGTGCGGAAAACAGAAGTAAATAGGCTGTCTCCTCGAATCCGAAGCGGTTTTCAGAAGAAAAGCCGTTTACAAGATCGCGAACATTATATCCGCGGTAATAAAGCTCGCCGGGACATGAATGAACGGTTCCGTCCGGCGCTTTCTCCTTTGCCTTGATGTTGGATATTTCCGTAAGACCCGTCACAACACCGTTGCCGTTCATATCTCTCAGCCCGCGGAATACGGAGTGTTCGGTATACATATCCGGCGTAATGCCGTTTCTCTCATCAGACAGTGCAGCAAGACGCCGCAGCTTTTCCGTTGTTTTCTGTGAATAAGTCATAAATTTTTCCCTTTCCTTTTTGGATTTATGAAACAAATAATAAAAACAATAAAACAGTATAATTTCGGGCGCACCGGATACGATTGTGTCGGGCTGTGCGTCCGTCGTTTTTCTGTCGGTTTTGATTGCTTGTTGCGGCTTTGATATGGCCTGATCAAAAATCGGAGCATTAACAAACCGGGCAACATTTGCACCGCAGTCATAGGAAACACGAAAAGATGTACAGTCCTGAACCGATACGGGCGTTTTCCGCTCAACCTGCAAGCAAGGCTGTCACAAGCATCCAAAAGCCGTAAGCAGAGAAACCGTAACCGCCTGCCGCCGCAGCACGTTTGATATAAAAGCAAAGAAAAAGCAACTGAAAGTCCGCCGAATATTCTGAATATGGCCGTCATAAGATAATATACGGAACCGCTGTAAGGAAGAGTCCGACGGCAAGCGGTTATAACCCGCTTTTATGAAACTATTCTTTTGGGCGGCTCTTTTTTCTCCTTCTGACGATAAGCGTAACGGCAACCGCAATCACACCGCCGACAATCAATATGAGCCCTGCGCAAACCCAAATACAGATCAGCGGTAGGGGCAAAACGGACCGTTTCAACAGCTGCGGCTTTTCTGCTTCGCAAAGCGTAAAGGTCATATCCTCCTTCGGCAGACCCGGCAGGGTCAGCTCATAACCCTTTTCCGTCTTAGAGAAACTGCTTTGATTGTTTTCGGTCATGTAATACGGTGTGTTTACCACAATTTTCAGCTCTCCGAACTGCGCCCATGTCTTTGCAGGAGAGAGCAGATAGGTGTAGGTATAAATACTCGGTGTGTAGCCCGCATCAATTGCCGGATACAGCGGGGCTGTTACCGTGTTTGTCAAAGTCTGTCCCGGTTCCAGCGACAGGGTATACTCGTACCACCGCATCAGTGAAAAGGAGGATTTTTCGGTGTAAATTCCGCCGTACATCCAATCCTTTGAACCGTCATTCATAAATGCAACCTGCGCATTATACCAATCACTCTCCGATATGCCGGAGTTATTGTCGTATTCCCTGAAAACAAAATCCCGGAAGGTCATCTGTTCCGAATATTTCAATGTAATATTGCCGTCAATTTTCTTTTTACATGCGCCGTTTTCATAAAGTGACCATGCGATTCCGTCCTTCGGAGGTTCACCGAAAAGATATACGGTAAGTGTATCGCCGGTTTTTGTCCAGCCGGATATTCGGATACCGTCTTTCAGCGTAGCTATGCCGCTCTTTTCCTCCCACAGCACCCGTGTTTTTGCAGGATCCTCACGCAGAACAAAAGCAGCGGTTGCGGCTTGTTTTTCGGCACCGATGCCTTCAACGGAATATTGCTGTACCCATACAGGGAGATCGGAACGGAAAAAGTTGTCCGCAATATATCCGTTTGTCAGCTTCGGCATATCCTCATCTAAAGAGAACGGTGTTCCTCTGTCTTTCAGCGTATGACGCACGGTAGCCTTGATCAGCTTGCCGTTGACCTTAACACCGTATTTTTCGGTATCCGAAGTGACGGTATACTTATCGGTCGGGGAATCGTAGATATATTCCCCGTAATGAGGCAGGTTACCGAACGGAAAGACAAGCGTGGCGGTCACCGTATAGTCGGCGGGGTTGCGGAAGGTGTACTCAGCCGTGACCTTCCCTGTATAGGCGAGGAATTCTTCGGTACTGTTGTAGTAATTATTCGGGAACTCCTGCACATCAAAGGTCAGAAGCTCCTTATCTACCACAAGCGGACAGTTCTTATCTTTTACAAGTGCGCCGGTGCTGTCTGTTCCGCTCCAGTGACGCTGAGCGGAGTTGGCATGAGTCGACTGAATAAATACGGAACTGAGCAACAGAACCGTAAAAATCACCGATATTGCTTTCCGTTTCACATCTTTGGCCTCCCCTGCTTTCAGGTTGCTTTTAAACTAACATTATTCCCCAATGTCCGTGACTGTGCCGATAAATAACGGCAGCCCGATTGCGTCGTCTATAATGGCATAAGCAAACGGACGGTCAAGCGTCACTTTATAAACACCCTCCTCAAGGGCGGTATATACCGTTTCCGCAGCTGTCGCCGCACCGGCTTTTGTGCCTTTTCGTCCACGGCAATATACGCCTTATGCAGCACGCGGCTTTCACGGAACAGTGCCAATCCCCTTTGATTCCCAATTATTCTGCATAATTTCACCCGCGCCCGAATTATCCGTCATTAAAACAGATATCTCTTCAAATAGTCGGCTACCGCTTCGGAAACCTGTTTGACATCTTTACCTGACGTATTGATAAGCAGATCGTAGTTTTCACGTGCTCCCCATTTTTGTCGGCTGAAGTAGTTGTAATATCTTGCCCTTCCTTTATCGATAGAACGGATATTTTTTCTAATCTTGGAATCAGATAAGCTTTCATCCTCCGGACTTCGTTCCCGGCAGCGTTTCAGTTTGCTCTCTGCATCCGCATAGACGAAAATACGGAACGGAGTTTTTTCCTTCAAAATATAATCGGCACATCGCCCGACGATAACACAATCGGATTTATCTGCCAGCTCCTTAATGATGTTGTGTTGCTCAGCGAACACCGTAAGGCTTCTGTCAAATTCCGCATAGGCATAATATGGAGCATGAAAACTCGTACCGGCATGAATGGGATAAGGTATATACGGGCGATTTTCAGTGATGCGTTCCACATATTCCTCGGAGAGCTTTGTGCGCTTGGCAATCTCGGTTACGATCTCCTGATCGTAATAAGCGATCTGCAGCTTTTCTGCAATTCTGCGGCCGATCGCACGACCGCCGCTCCCAAACTCGCGTCCTATTGTGATAACCTTTTTCATTTGCGCACCTCCTGTAAAATGCCGTAAGGCACCGACCCTGCCATGCAAAGCCGATGCCTTGTTCTCTTTTGTTGGCTCGTGGGCTTTGCCGGAACTTCTTTGCCTACGGGTCTGTATATGAAAGCCTTTATGTCTCAGTTTGACTCCTTTTCCGCCATGTGTATTCCGATATATTTACCGGTTTTAACACGGGCGTCTGACGGTTTCTTTGCATTTTCGGGGATTATCCAATATGCCCCGGCTTTTTGTGCCCCGGTTATGCGCCCGTCTCCGCAAAGAGCAACCACACGGCGTCTTGAAAGGTGCCAGCGTTCCGCCGCTTCAATAGCTGAAATGTATTTTATGCTGTACATCGTTTACATCTCCTCTCTGGCTATATTATATTCTCAACTTGGAACAATGTCAAGAGGAAGCAACAGTTTCGCGGTTTTTTTGCATGTAAATTTTCGTTTTTAAGCACAAGGGCGGCGCAACCCGCCGCCCCTGCACCATATGTGTGTCTGTATTCAGGTTTTATTTCTGCTGTTTCTTCCTTTTGTTAGCAGCTGTGCAGATAACAGCTCCGCCGCTGATGAACAGCAATGCGCTCCACAGCATGAGGCTGCTGTTGTCGCCGGTCGGTGGAGACTTCGGCAGCTTCGCCGTTACGGTGTCGGCTTTTTTGATTTCCTTGGTGCCGTCCTTGTCACTGTAATACTTATTGCAGCCTTCGCAGTACCAATACTCAATATTGCCCTCGGCATCCTCGGTCGCCGCCTTTGCGGGGAAATGCTTTAAGTCGGTGTGGGTGTTCGGGTCAGGCTCGCCGTAAGCTTTGCCGCAAACCCCGCAAACTGCCCTTTCAGTGCAGGTCGCCGTGCCGCCGGTATGCCCGTCGTTGACCGTTACGGTCATTTCGGCTGTGTTGCCCGCCTTATCGGTGACGATGATTCTCTGCTCGCCGTCTGCCGGAGAGAGGACAAAGCTGCCGGTTGCGTCAAGTGTGACCGCCGTGCCGTTTACGGTGACGGTGTCCACATACTTCTCGTCAATGGTGACCGTCTGCGCCTCGCAGTAGGTCTTTCCGTCCTCAATGCCTGTGATAACGGGGCTTATGCCGTCAAGCACAATGCCGTCCGAGCAAATATAGTCCATGTTGCCCGCCGTATCGGTCAGTCTGACATAGATAATATATTCGTTATCGGGGTCAATGCCGAACGGTGCGGTGTACGCTGTGAAGGCCATGCCGTCAAGCTCCGCTTTGGTAAGCTCTTTTGCCGACAGCAGATATTCAACCGCTACCGTCTCGCCGCTGTTGTCGGCTGCGGTGATTGTCACCGTCTGCGTGTCCTTAAAGAACAGACCGAAGGTGATGTTGTTGAGGAACGCTTTCCAACTGTTCTCGTTGATTTTTATTTCACCCGTGGGCTTTTCGATGTCTTTCCACTGCGCCGTGATGGTCATATTCTCGGCAGGCATGGTCGCGGGAATTGCCTTGTCCCAGCCGAGGAAGGTATAGCCCTCCCTGGTCGGATTCGCAGGTGCGGTTATTGCCGTGCCGTAGTCCTGCGTAATGGGGGCAATTTCGCTGCCGCCGTTGGTATCGAAGGTGATCGTATAGCGCACGTTCTCCCACAGCACCTTGACTGTGATGTCAGCAGTGACGGTCACAGGGGCGTTCACCGGATACTCCGTTCCGTCTATCTGCCATGCCTTGAACTGCTTTCCTATGGGCGCAATAAACTCGCACTCCGGCAGATAATACTCGCTGCCGTGCAATACCTTCTTGGCGGGCATTGCGGTGGTGACCTCCTCGGGCAGATCCTCAGGCTCGGAGCCGCCGTTAGCGTCAAATGCTACGGTATGATCGTTGCGCATTTCAAACGCTGCGGTGATGGTAACATCTCCCTCCGGCTGGGTGAAGGTATAGGTATCGTCCCCAACCGCAACGGCGGCAGGGTTGCCATTGACGGACAGCGTGCTTAGCATATAGCCCTCGTCGGGGTCAATGGAGAGCATGACAAGCTCGCCCTTAAAGAACAGTGGCGTGCCGTCCTCGGCGGTTCCCGCAGCGTTCACCACCTTGACTCTGCCGTTTTCGCAATCCTGCACCGTCACCTTATACTGCGGGTCGCCCTCCACGGTCACCTGCACCGAGATGTTCTTCTTCCACTCCTCTCCCGGACGTGTGATAACATCAAGCCCCGAGTTGCAGCGTGCTCCGGTGCCCTCCAGAATCACCGTTCCGTTGACCGTGAAGGTCTGCTCCCGCTGGGACTGCGGATCATAATCCACCGGGTTCTCCCACGAAACGTCGACAGGTATCCAACCGGAGGTGTCAGCTGTATAAACCCCGATTTTGATATTGGAGAGCGCATCTTTCAGATTCTGTTCCTTGGAAATACGGATCGGCTGCGCAGGCGTCTCGTTCCAATGGTCCTTCTCCCGCACATTGGTCAGGTAGTTCCAGAAAACCTTGAACGACCTGTAGGAGGCCACATTTCCGCAGGCGTCTTCGATGATAAGCGTGTGTTGGATGCTGTTGTCATACTCTGCCGGGATCGTATAAACGCCATTTTCATCCGGCGTCAGAAGCTCAGCTTTCCCACTCGGGGATGTATGGCAACGAACCGTGACGGGCGATGAGTCCTCTACCTTGAACCGCAGGTTGCCGTAATACTTACCATAGTTCTCCAGTTCCTTTCCGGTAGAAAGATCAATGGCTTTCGGGTTCTCGACGTCAATGATTATATTCGGCGTAGATACAAAGGTCGTTCCCGTCGGGTTCGTGGCTTTGGCGTAGACATACCAACCGCCGTTTTTTTCATACGCCGCGGCGTCTATTGTGATTAAGATAAATGGCAGCACGATCGATCCCGGCGTGGCTTCCGCTATCTTGTATTCCTTCCAGAGGGACTCGTCAAGCGCTGCCAGCTCTTCCTGCGTGTAGCGATTCGGAGAGCTGAGGTAATAGCCCGGCTTCGCGTCCGTGTCGACCCACATGCCTATCTGATAGGAATTCCCAACCATGGACGCGCCCTTGAGATAGTACGGTTCGTCCGAATCCGCGTTATATCCCGTGAAGTACTGACCCGTCCCCAAGCGAAGCTCGACCTTTGGATGCTTCGTCGAATAGTTCAGCACGAGCGTCCGGTTTTTGGTGATCAGACCTGCCCGGAACTCTCCCTTTCCTTGTCATATGGGATTTTCGTCCCGTCTGCCTCATCGGTCAGCGTTGCCGACACGCCCGCTGGCAGTCTGATTTGGAGCACCAGATATTCATTGTGCGGCAGCATCAGATCGGCGTAGGTCTTTTTGCCGTCCGGGCTGATGACCTTCACGTGGTGCCGCCTGTAGGTTCTGACTGTGGCCGTAGTCTCGTTTCCCGCGTTGTCAGTCGCAACCACGGTATATTCCGCTCCCGCATCATTGTTGCCGCCATCTGGCGCGGGGAGACGATAGGTGGGGCCGGCTTGCAGCTCGCCGTTGATGGTCACCGACTTGATGCCGGAGGACGTCTCACCATTCAGCGCCGGGTCGCTCACGGTGAAGGTGTACGCGCCGGGATTTCCATCGAGGGTATCCTCGACGGTGTAGCTCTCGCCGTTCTTCAAAACCTCCAGCACCGGCGCCTTCGTGTCCGTTCCCATCACATGGCCGCACACAGTGCAGAGCTGCTTCTGATTGCCCCATTCGCCGGGGATGTGCTTTCCGTTTTGCTTGGACATCTCCGCCACCGGGTCACGCGCCTGACATTTCATATTCCGGCATGCCCAGACGTGGCACGACTGCCGGTCGACCCAGCCGAAGTCGTGCTTCCCGTTGCAGGGGTCGTCGATCAGCTCCATCTCCATCGCTTCGATCGCCCAGCCGTAGTTCTTCACGTACGGCAGCGTCAGCAGCTGCACGTCGATACGCCCGTTTTCATTGGGAATCAGAATATCATAGAGATTCCAGAAGCGGGCGAACTCGTCGTCGCGGTTGATGGCTTGCGCCTCAACCTTCAGCTTCACCAGCTTTCCATGGTATGAGCCTATTTTGATGGACTTGTAGTCTTCGGGCAGGGGGTTCCTGACAAGATCTCCTATATATCTTTTCCCTACGTCGATATCGTATACCCTTTCCAAGTATACACAATCGCCGTAGCCCATAGCTGCCGCCTCGTCCGAGATGTATCGAGAGTATCCTGTCGTCAGCTTCAGCTTCGCGTCCGTCACGGTGATGTTCTGACCGTGACGCCAGCGTCCGCCGCCGATGGCCGCGCCGTGCGTACCGTGCGCCGTGATCTCGCCGCCGGTGATGGTGATATCGCGCGCCGGGACGAACTGACCGCCGCCGATGCCCGCGCCGTTGTATCCGCCGTGGGCGTTGATCTTGCCGCCGTAAATGTTGATATTATAGGCAGCGGTGTCGCCATCCATGTCCTGCTCCGATGTCCAGCAGCCCCCGCCGATACCGGCTCCTCCCTCGCCGCCGGTGGCGGAAATATCGCCGCCGTAGATGTAGATATCGCGGCCGCGGCCCTTGAAGCTGCCGCCGATGCCGGAGCCCGCTTCGCCGCCCTTCGCCTCGATTTTACCTGAGTAGAAATACAGCTTCTCGCCGCTGCCGTTTCTGCCGCCGCCAATGCCGGCTCCTCCATCGCCGCCCTTGGCGATGATGGTGCCGCTCCAGAGCGATGGGTTCGTCTGAGAGCCGAAGTGCATATTTGCGCCGTGACCGTACATATCCAGGTTGAACAGACTTTCTGCGATATTGCGGGTCGCCCAGCTTCCTCCTATGCCCGCCGCTTTATAGCCGCCCTGACATGTCACCGTGGTGCCCTTCATCACCTGCACGCACAGCTGCCCCTCGCTGCGGTTTTTCTGAATGGCCGCCCGTCCGGTGGCCCCCGTCAGCTTACTGTCCCGGTTGATAAAGTACAGATACGCCGACGCCTTTCCGTGCAGCTCGATGGCCGGTGTCTTGGCGTCCTTCTTCACCTGAATATTCACGTTATCCAGGAAGATGTGCGGTGCCGCCTTCTTTCCGTTGATCTGGATCTTCTTTGTCCAGACAAAGTCCGGATCGCTTGAGGACGAATAGATATAGTATGTCTTGCTGTCCTTGATGTTGATGTCGCTCGTTCTGCCGCACAGATCGATCTCTACATCAAATTTTGCGGGGATATTATCCATCGCGCCGGTCTCCGCTGCAAACGCTGTTGTCGGCAGCAGCGTCAGCACCATGCAGCATAAAAGCAGGATACTGAGTATTCGTTTCTTCATTTCTTGCTACCTCCGTTTTCGTGTATATCGGCTCAGTCAAGAGCGGTTATGGTAATGGTGCCTCTGAACGAAAGAAGATAGGTAGCATACTCGGCCTGCTCAAGTGCAAGCCGCAGGACGATATCGCCGCTTTTGGCATCGTATACCCGGTTAAAGCTCAGCGTATGCTGCTCTCTTCTCGTCTCGTTCAGCTTTATGCCTTTGTCCACCTTTATGCTCGTAAGATCCCTGCACAGCTGGTTATCATAGCCGTCCGTCATCCGAACGGAATAGAAGCCGCTGCCATCATTGGACATGGCATAGACCGCCCCGTTTACGCTCACCTGATAATGATGTCCACGTGACAGTCGAACGGTATCCCCGCTGCAGGGAAACAAGCCCGCCGCTGCTCATTTTTTTCCCTGAAAAATACAGCGGCGCCGTATCATTTTGAAGATCGACCGATTGTACCACCCCAACGCCATAAAACCAGCCCGGGCTGCTGCCGTCTTGACCGGCATCGCCTTTGTCGCCCTTGTCGCCTTTGTCGCCTTTTTCACCGGGGTCACCTTTGTCGCCCTTGTCACCCTGATCCCCTTTGTCGCCTTTTTCACCGTTAACACCGGCGGCTTTCACACCCGTATCGGTCGTGCCGATCCACCAGTTGCCGTTCTCGCCGATGAACGGGGTGTTTCCGTCTTTGCCGTCAGTGCCGTTTTGCCCGTTTGTTCCGTCCTTACCGTCGGCTCCGTCTCGCCCGTTTATGCCGTCTTTACCGTCAATGCCGTCTCTGCCATCCGCACCTTTTAATGCGGTAAGGTCGTAAAGATTCAGCCATATTTCATCGCCGGTGTAGCGCCATTGCAGGGTGTTTTCGTTCACGCGGAACTCCGGTGTTTTTCCGTTTGCACCGTCTGTGCCTTTCTGCCCGGTAGGACCTGTGATGTCGGCTATCGCAACAAGATTCTGCCACTCGTCACCCTCGTAACGCCACTGTATGTATTCCGTTGCTCTTTGTACTTCTATGCTTTTGCCGTTAATGCCGTCTTTACCGTTTATACCGTTTATTCCGTTCTTACCGTCGGCACCGTTAGAGCCGTCTTTACCGTCTGTGCCGTCCTTGCCGTTTTCTCCGGCAGCGCCCCGCAGCTCGGTAAGCGACACAAGGTCGCGCCAATCGGTTTCATCGCTGTATTTCCACTGGATCGCCGTGCCGTTGTTCCGCACCTCCGGCAGTACGGCGCTTCTATTTGCCGCCTTGCTCCATCCTGCGGCAAGCACGATGCAAGCACCAATAGAGTGGCGCAAAGCGCCGAAAGTGTACCTGTGAGTAGTTTTTTCCCTGTTTTCATCTTCTTTCCTCCGTTCAGAATTGTTTGTCACGGCGAAGCTTTGCACCGCTGCCCGCGCCGTAAATGAGCGGCGGCTGACCGGCTTATTCTTGGTTTGCTTTGTACTTATCCACGAACAGGGCGACTCCCTGCTTTAAAACCTCCATCTGGGATTTCAGGTAATATTCGTCCTCGAACATCGCATAATGCACACAGGCGCGGACGAAGATAAAAATCAGCGGCGTGATGACCGTATAGGGAATACCTATTTTCGGCTCCAGCCGCTTGGCATACTCGGTATAGCGCTCGTTCACGCCCTCAAAAAATTTCTTGCCGTGCTCTATATATTTCGGGTGCGTATAGATCTGATACATCAGCCGATACTTTTTGCCGTGCTTTTTGGCTGTCCAATAAGGAACCTCTTTCACAAAACGGACAACGTCCTTCGGGTCGGTAGGCGCCTTCTCCATAAAGTCGTCCTCGACCTTTTCCATGCAGTATGCCGTTGATTCGATGATCAGCTCATCCACACTGCTGAAATAGGAGTACAGATTTCCCGTTGTACAGCCGCACGCCTTTGCCAGCGCTTTTATGCCCGTGCCGGTAAGTCCATTTTCGGCATAGCATTCAAAGCATTTTTCCATCATTTCCCGCTTGCGCGCGTTGTGCTGTTCCTCTGTTGCTCTCATATACGCCACTTCCTTCTTGATAACTAACTAATCAGTTAAATATAGTATAACATAGATTTGTGTCGAATACAAGAACTGTTCGAGAAAAGATATGAAAAAAGCGGGGCAGCCACTATAAACTGACTGTCCCGCCGTCCGTTATTTCACGGAGCGATTTTTCTTTTTGCCTATAACCGAAGTGCCGGCACGGCACCACAGGATAACCGGCGAAATCAAACCGTTTCTCCGGATACTTTCAGTCAGGTCCGACATTTCGTCATCATCGAAAACATAGAATGGGTGATTCGGAAAACCGTCAATTAATTTAATACTGATTTTTCGAATATCGGTTTCTAAGGGGGCAGTCTGTCCGTTTTTCAATTTTTCGCTCATAAATAGCACCTTCCGTTTCGTTTTTTTGATAAAAGAAGTGCGTCTTCTCTTACCTTCTTTGAATTCGTAAGAAAAGACGCTTCCTTTACCTCTCGGGGCACGATTTTAAGTAGCATCGGCGGTTCAAGTCCTGTTATACCGAGAAAACCACAAATTGTTTGCCCTGAAAAGTGAATTTAGAAAGATGAGCAAAAAACACTGAAACCCCTTGAAAATCAAGGGGTTTCGAAGTGTATTCCACATCGTGGAGTAATGATGGCTCCCCGTGTTGGACTCGAACCAACGACATTTCGGTTAACAGCCGAACGCTCTACCGACTGAGCTAACGAGGAATAAATTCGGAAAATCTCCGGATCGGATTCGATCCGGAGCTTCCGTTTGGGATCCGGCAGCGACCTACTCTCCCGGGCCGTCTCCAGCCAAGTACCATCAGCGCGAAAGGGCTTAACTTCTGTGTTCGGTATGGGAACAGGTGATCCCCTTTGCCATTGCCACCGGAAATATTACACGCACATCTCTGTACGGCTTTATCATCTTTCAGCTCCTTGACAGCTAAAGATTACTTACTCGCTCTACAACTCTATGCTTTGATCAAGCCCTCGTCCTATTAGTATCGGTCAGCTCAATGCATTACTGCACTTACACCTCCGACCTATCTACCCTAGTAGTCTCTAGGGGACTTACTTGCTTTCGCAATGGGATATCTCTTCTTGAGGTCGGTTTCACGCTTAGATGCCTTCAGCGTTTATCCGATCCGTACTTCGCTACCCAGCTGTGCCATTGGCATGACAACTGATGCACCAGAGGTACGTCCATTCCGGTCCTCTCGTACTAAGAACAGCTCCTCTCAAATATCCTGCGCCCACGATGGATAGGGACCGAACTGTCTCACGACGTTCTGAACCCAGCTCGCGTGCCGCTTTAATTGGCGGACAGCCAAACCCTTGGGACCTGCTCCAGCCCGGGATGCGACGAGCCGACATCGAGGTGCCAAACCTCCCCGTCGATGTGAACTCTTGGGGGAGATCAGCCTGTTATCCCCGAGGTAACTTTTTATCCGTTAAGCGATGGCAATTCCACTCTCTACCACCGGATCACTAAGCCCCTACTTTTTCGTACCTGCTCGACCTGTCAGTCTCGCAGTCAAGCTCCCTTTTGCCTTTACACTCTTTGAATGATTCCCAACCATTCTGAGGGGAACCTTTGGGCGCCTCCGTTACTCTTTCGGAGGCGACCGCCCCAGTCAAACTGCCCACCTGACACTGTCCCCATACCGGTTTACGGCTACAGGTTAGAATTTCAGTCATCAAAGAGTGGTATCCCAACGTCGACTCCACAAAAAAACTGACGTCCTTGTCTCTCAGTCTCCCACCTATCCTGTACATTCATTACCAAAAATCCAATATCAGGCTACAGTAAAGCTCTACGGGGTCTTTCCGTCCAGTCGCGGGTAATGCGCATCTTCACGCATACTACAATTTCGCCGAGTCCACTGTTGAGACAGCGCCCAAATCGTTACGCCATTCGTGCAGGTCGGAACTTACCCGACAAGGAATTTCGCTACCTTAGGACCGTTATAGTTACGGCCGCCGTTTACTGGGGCTTCAGTTCAAAGCTTCGGATTGCTCCTGACTCATTCCCTTAACCTTCCAGCACCGGGCAGGCGTCAGCCCGTATACTTCATCTCTCGATTTAGCACAGACCTGTGTTTTTTTTGTTAAACAGTCGCTTGGGCCTATTCTCTGCGACCTATATCTCTATAGGCACCCCTTCTCCCGAAGTTACGAGGTAATTTTGCCGAGTTCCTTAACAATGGTTCTCTCGCTCGTCTTAGGATTCTCTCCTCGCCTACCTGTGTCGGTTTGCGGTACGGGCACCGTATATCTCGTTAGCAGCTTTTCTCGCCAGCGTGAATTCATCAGCTTCATATCATTTAACTCCCCGTCACAGCCCAGCCTTTCGATACGTGTACTTTACTGCGTATCAGCCTCACTGCTTGGACGCGCTCTACCATCAACGCGCTCTGACTATCCTTCTGTGTCACTGCTTCCTCAAACGATACA